>CAWJFW010000008.1:0-224822 GCA_963842305.1 uncultured Actinomycetes bacterium | reverse complement strand
CAACGGGATGTTGCGCCGCTTCACGGGCGCCGACGTCTCCGACTTCGGCTGTGCCTTCAACGCCTACTCCCGCTCCGCGCTCGAGCCCGTGCTCGGTGTCATCGGCAAGCAGAAGTTCACGAAGGCGCTCGTCCTCTCGGCGGGCGCGAGCGTCGTCGAGGTTGACCTTTCCCACCAGGCGCGCGCCGACGATTCCCGCTATTCGCCGTTCCGCCTCATCAGGCTCGCGCTGCACGTGATGGCGGGCTTCTGGCCGCAGCCGATCCAGTGGGCCGGGGTCACGATCGGCGCGGTCTGCGGGTTTCTGACCGCCGCCGTCGCCATCTGGGGGATCGTCGTCTGGGTCGTAAGGGGCGACTTCCCCGGCCTGCTCTTCCTGGGCGGGCTCGTGCTCGGCGTGCTTGCCGTGCAGGGGTTCATCCTCGCGCTCGTCGGCGAGTATCTCGGCCGGATCCAACGCGACGTCGAGGGACGGCCTCTGTACACGATCGCGCGCGAGCTTCCCGAGGAGCCGAGCCTTCTGGAAGGTGCGGAGCTGCCGCGCCGGTAGAATCGGCGCCCGTGCGCAAGCGCATCCTCGTGACCGGCGGCGCGGGGTTCATTCCGTCGAACTTCATTCGCCACCTGCTGACGGCGACGCCGTACGACGTCGTGTCCCTCGACGCGCTGACGTACGCGGGAAACGTCGACAATCTCTCCGACCTCCTGGGCCACGAGCGGCTCTCGTTCGTGCACGGGGACATCAGGGACCGATCGCTCGTCGGCGAGATCGTGCGCAACGTCGACGTGATCGTGAACGCGGCCGCCGAGTCGCACGTCGAGAAGTCGATCCTCGAGGGAGCGCGGGAGTTCGTGACGACGAACGTCGAAGGCACGCAGATCCTCCTCGACGCCATTCGGGAAGACCCGGTCGATCGCTTCATCCTCATCTCGTCGAGCGAGGTGTACGGAACCGCTGAGCGTGCGCCCATGGACGAGGAGCACCCGCTCAACCCGCGCAGCCCCTACGCGGCGACGAAGGCGGGCGCCGACCGGCTCGCCTACTCGTACTACGTCACGTACGGGCTTCCGATCGTGATCCTCCGCCCGTTCAACAACTACGGCGCGTACCAGCATCCGGAGAAGGTCGTGCCGCGCTTCATCACGCAGGCTCTCGCCGATCGCCCGCTGACGGTGCACGGCGACGGCCATGCCTCGCGGGACTGGCTGTACGTCGAGGACCACGCCGAGGCGATCGATGCCGTTCTCGCCGCCGACGTCTCCGATGTCGCGGGCGAGGTCCTGAACATCGCCACGGGCGTCGACATCTCGGTCGAACGCATCGCCGACCTCGTCCTCGAGCAGCTCGGCAAGCCGGCGAGCCTGAAGGCCCACGTTCTCGAGCGGCCCGGCCAGGTCGACCGGCACATCGGCTCGACGGAGAAGACCGAGCGTCTGGTCGGCTGGCGCGCGAGAACGTCCTTCGAGGCCGGGCTCGAGCGCACCATCGCCTGGTACGAGCAGAATCGTCTCTGGTGGGAACCAGCGCTGCGAGCGGAACAGACGGCGAGCGGAAGCGCCTCCTAGTCCTCGGCGCCGGTCCCGGTCAGCTTGGGCTGTACCGGGCGGCACGGGAGCGCGGCCTCTACGTCGTCGGCTGCGACAGGGACCCGACCGCCCTCGGCTTCGAGTACGCGGACCGCCGCGCGGTCGTCTCCGTCGAGGACGAATCGGCGGTCAGCCAGCTCGCTCGCGCCGAGCAGGTCGACGGGATCATCGCGCCCGGAATCGACTGGCCGGTCGCCATCGCCGCTCGGATCGCAGCCCACGCGGGCCTTCGGCATCCGCTGTTGCCGGAGACCGCGGCGCTCACCGTCCTGAAGCACCGGCAGCGCAAGCGCTTCGACGAGTGCGGCGTGCGGCAGCCGCGCTGGGAGGTCGCCACCGCTCCCGCGGACGGGCTCCCGCTCCCCGCCGTCGTGAAACCCGTCGACCGCCAGGGCCAGAAGGGGCTGGCGGTGGTCGAGGACGCGGACGAGTTCGCCGCCGCGATCGACGGCGCCGTAGAGGCCTCGCGGAGTGGGCTGGCGTTGATCGAGGAGCTCGTCCCCGGCCCGGAGGTGACCGTCAACGCTTTCTCTCTCGGCGGCGACTTCCATCCGCTGACCGTCACGGATCGGCTCACCGCGGGCGGCGAGGCGTTCGGCGTCGCGCTCGCGCACGTCTGGCCGAGTGCCCATCACGTCGACGAGGCGGTCGAGGCTGCACGTCTTGCGGCCGATGCTCTTGGGGTGACCGACGGCCCCACGTACACACAGCTCGTGCTCGGACCCGACGGCCCGAGGGTGATGGAGCTCGCAGCCCGCCTCGGCGGCGGTCACGACGCCGAGCTCTGCCGTGCCGCGCTCGGTGTGGACCTCAATGGCCTGGCGCTCGCCGCGGCCCTCGGTGAGTCGCTGGAGATTCCCGAGCAGAAGCCGAGCGGCGGCGCGGCCGTCCGCTTCCTCGTCCCGCCCGAGGGCGTGCTCGAGGACGTGAGTGGCCTGGACGAGGCGCGGCGGGCCGAGGGCGTCCTCGACGCGCGTGTCTACCGCTCTCCCGGCTGGACGTTCGGGGCGTTCCGGCGAGGGAGTGACAGGGCCGGGTTCGTGCTCGCCCACGGCGAGAGCCGCGACGACGCGCTCGCGCGCGCCGACCGCGCCGCCGAGCTCATCCGCTTCAGAACCGCCGATGCAGAAGCTCTCCTCCAAACGTAAGACCTTCCTCTCGTTCCAGCCGCCGGCGATCGGCGACGAGGAGGTCGAAGCCGTTTCGGAGACGCTCCGGAGCGGCTGGCTCACGAGCGGCCCGCGGACGGAGGAGCTCGAGCGTCGCTTCGCGGACTATGTCGGCGCCGCGCACGGCGTCGCGCTCGCCTCGGGCACGGCGGCCATGCACCTCTCGCTGCTCGCGGCTGGGGTGGGCGAGGGCGACGAGGTGATCACGACGCCGATCACCTGGCCGGCGACCGCGAACGTGATCGTCCACAGCGGCGCGCGGCCGGTGTTCGTCGACGTCCGCGACGCCGACCTCAACATCGATCCCGACGCCGTCGCCGCCGCGGTCACGGAGCGGACGAGGGCCATCCTTCCCGTCCACCTCGCCGGCCAGCCGGCCGACCTCGACCCGCTGCTCGCGCTCGGCCTGCCCGTGATCGAGGACGCCGCGCACGCCACCGAGTCCGTTTACCGCGGTCGCAAGGTGGGGGCGATCTCGCTCGCTACGTGCTTCTCGCTCTATGCGACGAAGAACGTGGCCGCCGGCGAGGGGGGGATGGTGACGACCGACGTCGACGAGATCGCCGAAGCGCTCCGCAACCTCCGCCTCATGCGCCGGGGCGAGGGCTCCCTCTACGACGTCACCGTCGCCGGCTTCAAGGCCAACCTCTCGGACGTCCTCGCAGCGATCGCGCTCTGTCAGCTGGACAAGATCGAGGAGCACGCCGAGATCCGCCGGCGCCACGTCGCCGCGTACGACGCCGCCGTCGCCGAGCTGGCCGGGATCGAGCCGCTCGCCCGCGACGCACGCGACGGCCACGCCCTCCACCTCTACGTCGTCAGGATCGACGCGGGCGAAGCAGGCGCGGACCGGGACGCCTACCAGCGCGCTCTCCGCGACGAGAACATCGGAACGAGCATCCACTTCCTTCCGGTGCACCGCCTGACGTACTACCGCGAGCGGTTCCCGGACCAGCCGCGCCTGCCCGTCGCCGAGCGCGCCGGGGACGAGGTTCTCTCCCTGCCGCTCTCACCCGCGCACTCCGACTCCGACGTGGAGGACGCGATCGACGCGCTCCGGCGCGTCCACAGCCGCTTCACCGGCCGGTAGCGGCCGTGCGACGTCCGGCCAAGCGAGGTGCAAGGCTCGCTGTCCAGCTCCTCGTCAGCGGAGCCGTGATCGCGTTTCTGCTGTGGCAGATCGACCTGCAGCAGACGGTCGACATCATTCGCTCGAGTCACTGGGGCTACGTGCTCATCGCGTTCCTCATCTTCCTCGGGACGACATGGCTCATGGCGTGGCGCTGGGGCATGCTGCTCGCGGCCAAGGGCGTGCACGAGCCGTTCTCCTGGCTCCTACGCATGTACTTCGTCAGCTACGCGGCGGGGCAGGTCCTTCCGACCGCGGTGGGGGGCGACGCCGTTCGGATCATCGAGCACTCACGGCGGCGCGACGGGGTCACCGCGACGGCCGCCGGGGCGGTGGTCATGGAGCGGGTGGTCGGATCGGCGGGGACGCTGGTACTCATGGCCGTAGGCCTCGCCGTCGCCGCGGGGCGCTACGACGACGTGAGCTTCTTGATCGTCCTCGAGCTCGCCTTCGTCGCCGCGATGGTCGTGCTCGGGCTCCTGCTCTTCTCGCGACGCCTTGGGCTCGCGCTCGAGCGCCGACTCTTCCCGCTGGGCCGAAAGGTCCGGCTGGAGAAGCCCCTCCAGAGCCTGTACTGGGCGATGCACGAGTACCGCACGACCCCTGTCGCGCTTCTCAGCGTGCTCGGGGTGACGCTTGTCTCGCAGCTTCTGCGCGTCACCGCAATCTGGCTCTGCGGCGAGGCGGTCGGGGCGGATGTGTCGCCGGTCGTCTACATCATCCTCGGCCCGCTCCTCTTCCTCGTGCAGATGATCCCGTTCACGCTCAACGGCCTGGGCGTGCGCGAGGCGTTCTTCGTCCTCTTTCTCGGCCGCTTCGACGTTCCCGAGGACGTCGCGTTCGCCGCCGGGTTCCTCTTCTACACCGTCACCATCGCCACGTGCCTTCCCGGCGGCTTCATCCTCCTCTGGAAGAGCGTCCGCCCGTCAGCCCCGGCGCCGCAGTGAAGGTCGTCTTCCTGACGACGTCCTACCCCCGTGGAGAGGACGACTTCGCCGGCAGGTTCGCGGCCGATCTCGCCGATCGGCTCCGCGGCCGCGGCGTCGATGTCGACGTGGTGGCTCCCGGGACGTTCCGCGACTACGGGCTCGCCTACGGCGCCGGCGTCACAGCCAACGTCCGCCGGCGCCCGTGGGCCCTTCCGCCCATGCTCGGCTCGATGGCGCGTGCGGTGCACCGGGCGGCCGCAGACGCCGACCTCGTCCACGCGTTCTGGCTCCCGAATGCTGTCGCCGCGTTGGCGGCACGGAAGCCGGTCGTCGTCACGCTCCCGGGAACCGATATGGAACTGGCCCGCCGGGCCCCGAAGCCCGCCGGCTGGGTTTTCCGGCGCGTTCGCGTCTCCCTCGCGGTCGCCGAGGCGTTCGCCGAGCAGGCACGGCAGCTCGGCGCCCGTGACGTGCGCGTTGTCCCGACCGGCCTCGACCTTCCGCCCGAGCCAGGAGAGCCGGCCGACCCGCCCGAGGTTCTCTACGCGGGCCGCCTCTCCGAGGAGAAGGGTGTCGAGGAGCTGGCGGCCGCGGCCGACGGGCTCAACCTCGTCGTCGCGGGGGACGGGCCGCTTCGCCCGCTCTTTCCTCAGGCGCGCGGCATGGTTCCCCGGGCCGAGCTGTTCGGGCTGATGGAGCGTGCCTCGGTCGTGGTTTGCCCGTCGAGGCGCGACGGCCTGCCCGTGGTGTGCGCCGAGGCGATGGCCCACGCCCGCCCGGTCGTGGCGAGCGCCGTCGGCGGCCTCCCCGACATGGTCCGGGACGGTGAGACCGGCCTGCTCGTCCCTCCGCGCGATCCGGCCGCGCTCCGCGCCGCCGTCGACCGCCTGCTCGCCGATGCCGAGCTGCGCCGCCGCCTCGGGGCCGCGGCGCGCGAGCGGATCGCCGAGCTCTGCGACTGGGACCGGGTACTCGACCGGACAACCCAGGCCTACGAGGACGCCCTCCAGTAGCTCAAGCGGCCCCTTGCGCCCGCCGATACGAAGGGCATGTACGAGGGGAAGAGCGTCGCGGTCGTCGTCCCTGCCTACAACGAGGAGAGCCTCGTCACCGAAACCGTGCGCGGAATCCCCGCGTTCGTCGACCGGATCCTCGTCGTCGACGACTGCTCGCGCGATGCGACCGCCGAGCGGGCGGCTGCGGCCGACCCCCGCGTCGAGGTGATCCGCCACGAGCAGAACGCCGGCGTCGGAGCGGCCATCGTCACCGGCTACAAGCGGGCGCGCGACCTCGAGGTCGACGTCACCTGCGTCATGGCGGCCGACAACCAGATGGACCCGGCCGACCTCGCCACCCTCGTCGGCGGCGTCGTCTCCGGCGAATGCGACTACGCGAAGGCGAACCGGCTCTTCACCGGCCAGGCCTGGCAGCTCATCCCCCGCTACCGCTATCTCGGCAACGCCGGCCTCTCCTTTTTCACGAAGATCGCTTCCGGCTACTGGCAGGTGGCCGACTCGCAGTCGGGCTACACCGCCATCTCGCTCGAGACCCTGCGCCTGCTCGATCTCGACCGCCTGTACGCGCGCTACGGCTTCCCCAACGACCTCCTCGTCCACCTGAACGTCTGGAACCGGCGCGTCCGCGACTATCCGTCGCGTCCGATCTACGGGGTGGGGGAGCAGAGCGGCATCCGCCTCCGCAAGGTCGTCCCCACGATCTCGTGGCTTCTCCTCAAGGGCTTCTTCTGGCGGATGAAGGAGAAGTACGTGATCCGCGACTTCCATCCGCTCGTCCTCTTCTACCTTCTGGGCCTGGCGCTCTCCGGCGCCGGCTTCGCGCTCGGCATGCTCGAGGTCGTCCTGCGTCTCATGGGCAACCCGATCCCGGTGGCGACCATCGTGCTCGTTGCCCTACTCGTCGTCTCCGGGCTCCAGCTCCTCCTCTTCGCGATGTGGTTCGACATGGAGTCGAACCGAAGCCTCACCCCCGGTACAGGCGCGGGGCGGCTGGAGATTCCAGCCGGCACCCGCGTGGTCGTCGTCTACGAGGGCAGCCAGGAAGCCCTCGAGGTTCCCCCGGCGACGACGGCCGGAGCCGTCGCCGCCGGCGAGAAAGCCTCCTAGGCCGCCTCGGCCACCAGCTCGGGCTCGGTCGTCTCCGCCTCGACTGTCCCCTCGGCCGGCCTGCGCTTGCGGGGGATGAAGAGCGCCGCGACGGCGCCAAGCGCAACGACGACGGCTCCGACCCAGACCGCCGGGACGAGCCCGTCGACGTAAGCCTGGCCGGACTCGTAGCCGCCGTAGCTCGAGAAGACCGAGGCGAGGACGGCGACGCCGAAGACGCCGCCCAGCTCGCGGATCGCGTTGTTGGCGCCAGAGGCCTGGCCCTCCTCGCGCGGGAGCACCGCCGAGAGGACGACGTTGGCCACCGGGGCGAAGAAGAGCGCCATCCCGATGCCGGAGACCACGAACGCCGGAACGAGCTCCGCGTACGGGACGGTCGGCGTGGATATCGCCGCCAGCCAGCCGAGGCCGATCGCCTGTAGGGCAAGCCCGGTCGCCATGAGCGGCCGCCCGCCGATGCGATCCGAGAGGGCACCGGCGAGCGGGGCGATGAAGATCGGCATCGCCGTCCACGGGAGGATCCGAAGTCCGGCATCCAGCGGGCTGTAGCCCTGCACGGTCTGCAGGAACTGGGCCAGCAGGAAGATCGAGCCGAACATCCCGAAGAACATGAAGAGCGAGGCCGCGTTCGCCGCCGAGAACGCCCTGTTGCGGAAGAAGCGCATCGGCAGCATCGGCGCCGGTGCCCGGAGCTCCCAGAGGACGAACGCCAGCGTCAGCACCGAGCCGATCGCCAGGGCGCCGATGATCTCCGGGCTCGACCAGCCGACCGAGTTCCCGCGGACGACGCCCCAGACGATGCCGAGGAGCCCGGTGCTCGCAAGGGCGAGGCCGGGAAGGTCGAGCCGGGTCGCCGGCCCGTAGGTCTCCTTCAGCCGGAAGTACGCGAGGGGGATCAGGACGAGCCCGATCGGCACGTTCAGCCAGAAGATCCACTGCCAGGAGATGCCCTCGACGACGGCGCCGCCGATGAGCGGCCCGCTCGCCACGGCGAGGCCGCCGATCCCGCCCCAGGCGCCGAGAGCGACGCCGCGCTTCTCCGGCGGGACCGCGGCGCTCAGAATGGTCAGGGTCAGCGGAGTCACGATCGCCCCGCCGAGCCCCTGCACGGCGCGCGCGGCAATGAGCGCTTCCACCGACGGCGCGAGCGCGGCCGCCACGGATGCCGCCGTGAAGATGCCGAGCCCGAACACGAACATTCGCCTGCGGCCGAAACGGTCGCCCAGGGCAGCACCTGTGAGGAGAAAGACCGCAAAGGTCAGCGTGTACGCGTTCACGGTCCACTCGAGATCCTCGATCGAGGCGCCGAGATCGCCGCGGATCACCGGCAGGGAGGTCGTGACCACGAGGTTGTCGAGGGTGACCATGAAGAGCGCTACCGACGTGATCACGAACGTCCAGATGGTCGTCGTCCGGCTCACCTCGCTCCTTTCTGATACTGAGTACTCACTAACTTCGACTCCAAAAAAAAGAGGCGCTCCAGCCCTACGCCGAGCGCAGCTCCTCCGCCCACGAGTGGTCGTCGCCGCAGATCTGGGGAAGGTCCATGGTGGCGGCCACGTTCATCAGCATCCCCAGCGCGAAGAAGTCGCGAATCTCCTCCGTCGAGAGGCCCGTCGCCTGCTCGACGAAGCGAAAGAGATCGGCGAAGCCGTGGCGCGTCGCATCGCGGATCTCCGGGTCGGAGCAGGCCGCATACATCTGCATCTGGCCGAGAAGCATCTCGCGGTCGGCGAGGAGCTGGTCGTAGGCACGTCCCATCGCCTTCTTGGCCTCGTACCCCGTCTTGCCGGCGGCCGCCTCCTGGAAGGCGGCGAGCACGCGCCCGAAACAGCGCGTCGAGCTGGCGATGAACAGTTCCTTCTTCGTGCCGAAGAGGCGAAAGAGGTACGGCTGGGAGATGCCCGCCCGAGCGGCGATCTTCTCGGTCGACGTGCCGTGGAGCCCGCCGTAGGCGAACTCCTTCATGGCCGCCTCGAGGATCTCCTCGCGACGGACTTCGGCGCTCTTTCGCTCGGTCGCCTGCGTTGCCATGGCGAGGAAGTTAGCACTCACTCACAACGCTGTCAAGCGCTGCCATGCCGGTCGGTCGGACGTCCGCCGACGGCGCAGGCCGATCCGTCCGGTACCCGCTCTACTCTCACTGGTCCCCGCCCCGGCGGGCCAGCTTTCAACCTACGTCCGACCGATACCCTTGGAGGGAGACATGGCGTCCGCAGCGCGCACCGGAAACGCACCCGTCATCGAGGACGAGGCGCTGAGAAACAGCGTCGCCGATGCAGCGCGAGCCTGCGGCGTCAAGCGCTACTTCACCATCCCCGGGCGCGACCCGTTCGACGAGATCGAGTGGGAGCTCCGCGACGCGTTCATCCCCGGCAAGGACGGCCCGGTCTTCGAGCAGAAGGGCGTCGAGTTCCCGAAGTTCTGGTCGCAGACGGCGACGAACATCGTCGCGCAGAAGTACTTCCGCGGCCGCATGTCCTCGCCCGAGCGCGAGTCGAGCGTCAAGCAGATGATCGGCCGCGTCGTCGACACGATCGGCGGCTGGGGGCGCGAGGGCGGCTATTTCGAGGACGACGAGCAGGCCGAGGCGTTCGAGGCCGAGCTGAAGGCGATCCTCGTCAACCAGCTCGCCTCCTTCAACTCACCGGTCTGGTTCAACGTCGGCTTCGAGGAGCGCCCGCAGGCGTCGGCGTGCTTCATCCTCTCCATCGAAGACTCGATGGAATCGATCCTCGATTGGATTCGGCGCGAGGGGGTCATCTTCCGCGGCGGCTCCGGCTCGGGCGTCAACCTCTCGCACCTGCGCTCCTCGAAGGAGCAGCTCTCCAAGGGCGGCTACGCCTCGGGGCCCGTCAGCTTCATGCGCGGCGCCGATGCCTCCGCCGGCACGATCAAGTCGGGCGGCAAGACGCGGCGGGCGGCCAAGATGGTCGTCCTCGACATCGACCACCCCGACGTCGAGGAGTTCATCTGGTGCAAGGCCCACGAGGAGGAGAAGGCGCGCGTCCTCGAGGCGAACGGCTACGACATGTCGCTCGACTCGCCCGACTGGGCCTCGATCCAGTACCAAAACGCGAACAACTCCGTGCGTGTGACCGACGCCTTCATGGAGGCGGTCGAGGCGAACGACGACTGGAACCTCACGGCGCGCACCGACGGCAGCGTGGTCACCACGGTCCCCGCGCGCGACCTGCTCCGCCAGGCCGCCGACGCGGCCTGGCGCTGCGCGGACCCGGGCGTCCAGTACGACACGACGATCAACAGCTGGCACACGCTCCCGAACACGAGCCGGATCAACGCGTCGAACCCGTGCTCGGAGTACATGTCGATCGACGACAGCGCCTGCAACCTCGCCTCCATCAACCTGATGAAGTTCCGGCGCGAAGACGGCGACCTCGACGTCGAGGCCTTCGAGCACACGGTCGACACGGTCTTCCTCGCGCAGGAGATCCTCGTCGGCTACTCGAGCTACCCGACCCCGGAGATCGACCGAAACGCGAAGGCCTACCGCCAGCTCGGCCTCGGCTATGCGAACCTGGGCGCGCTCCTCATGTCGCGCGGGCTCCCGTACGACTCCGACGAGGGCCGCGCCTTCGCCGCCGCGATCACCGCGCTCATGACCGGACGTGCGTACCGCAAGTCGGCCGAGATCGCGGGTCGGATGGGCCCGTTCGCCGGCTATCAGCCGAACGCCGGCGCCATGATCGGCGTCATCGCCAAGCACCGCGCCGCGGTCGGGAACATCGAGCATCCCCACGCCGTGCCCGACGACCTGCTCTCCGCCGCCCGCCGCGCGTGGGACGACGCGCTCGACCTGGGCGAGGTCGCCGGCTACCGGAACGCACAGGCAACCGTGCTCGCGCCGACGGGGACGATCAGCTTCATGATGGATTGCGATACGACCGGGGTCGAGCCGGACTTCTCGCTCGTGAAGATGAAGAAGCTCGTCGGCGGTGGCGATCTCACGATCGTGAACAAGACCGTCCCGATGGCGCTCGACCGCATGGGCTACGCGCCCGAGGAGCGCGACCAGGTCGTCGCCTTCATCGACGACCGCAACACGGTCGTCGGCGCGCCGTTCCTGAAGACCGAGCACTATCCGGTCTTCGACTGCGCGATCGGCGAGCGCGCCATCCACTACATGGGCCACGTGAAGATGATGGGCGCGGTCCAGCCTTTCATCTCGGGCGCCATCTCGAAGACGGTCAACCTGCCCGAGGAGTCCACCGTCGACGAGATCTCGCAGCTCCTCCTCGACTCGTGGAAGCTCGGCGTCAAGGCGATCGCCATCTATCGCGACAACTGCAAGGTCGCGCAGCCGCTCTCGAAGAAGTCGGACGCCTCTGCGCCGGCGCCCGTCCAGAAGGAGGACCGGCGCCGACTCCCCGACGACCGCACCGAGATCGGCCGCAAGTTCCGCGTCGGCGACTACGAGGGCTACATCCACGTCGGGCTCTACGACGACGGCACCCCCGGCGACATCTTCGTGGACATCGCCAAGGAGGGCACGACTCTTGCCGGCCTCATGAACTCGTTCATGATTTCCGTCTCGCTCGGGCTTCAGTACGGCGTCCCGCTCGAGGTCTACGTCTCGAAGTTCGCGCACATGCGCTTCGAGCCGAGCGGCCTGACGAACGACGCGGACATCCGCGCCGCCAAGTCGCTCGTCGACTACATCTTCCGCTGGATGGGCAAGAAGTTCCTCGACACGGACACACAGCAGGAGCTCGGCATCCTCAGCCCCGAGGTTCGCAAGCGCCTGGCGGAGGCCCACGACATCCTGGAGAACGGTGCCGCGGGTGCCGATGGGGAGGCCGCGCCGGCCCCGCCCCCCGGCCAGACCGCCCTCTTCAACGCCTTCGAGGACGCCGTCGAGTGCGCCAAGTGCGGCGGCCGGATGGTGAGGACGGGCTCGTGCTACACGTGCCGCGACTGCGGCCAGAACACCGGTTGTAGCTAGCTGGCTGTAGAGCGGCGCTGTTCCGTCGGTGGAAACGACGGGTTCGTGTCAGTGGAGCGACGGCCGGCTGTCAGTGCGTTACGCCAGAAGGTGTCAGAGCCTCGGCGCGAGCTGACTGACGACCTTCTGCTCCCTGACTCGTGGATCGAGCTCTTGGTCACGCGGTCAAGGCGTATCCGACGCCGTCCCAGAAGTACTCGGAGTCGGTCTGCGTCGCCGGCACCGTATCCATTTCACTCAGTCGACTGACGCTCTTCGGCTGAGCGAGCCACTCCAGGCCTCTAGTGGTGAAAATGAACGTCGGCGACGATGACCTGGTCGGTCAGACCGTTGATGACGCTCACCGCGATCGGGCCTCCGGAGCGACGTTGAAGCTGAACATCATCCCGCTCTCGTGGTGCTCGGCGATGTGACAGTGCGCCATCCAGCGCCCGGGGTTGGTGACGTCGAGCAGGATGTCGACCGTCTCGCCGGTGCGGACGAGCACCGTGTCTTTCCAGGCCAGGTTGGGCTCGCCGACTCCGTCCCTGGCGAGGATGAGGAAGCGGCCCGCTCCGTGGACGTGAAAGGGGTGTGGCATCGGGTGGTCTGAGTCCATCTCGTTGATGAGGCGCAGCTTCACCTGATCGCCCACCCGGAAGGTCCAGTCGATCTGCGCGTTTTCGGCCCCGGTGTCGCGATCGACGAGCTTCCAGCGCGTGTTGGCCGGCGTCGTCATGCGGTTGACCTCGACCATGTCGTCTTCCCACTCGATCCCTTGTGCCGCGCCGTGCGCATGGCCTCCACCGTGGTGTTCGTGGTGCCCGTGATCTTCTTCGTGATGGCCGTGATGCTGCTCGTCGGCGTCCGAGGCAGCGTCAGCGTCGTCGACGTCGGCCGCTTCGCCAATCCCCGTCGCGCGCAGCGTCATGGCGCATTTCGGGCAGGTCGTCGCCCATGTGGCCGTGATCTCCGCATGCATGGGGCAAGCGAAAGCGGTCGGTGCCTGGGTCTCCGCCGCCCCAGGCATGAGCTTCATGCCGCACTTCGGGCACTTGTCGGCCCAGGACGCCACGATCTCCGGATGCATCGGGCAGGCGTAGATACCGGTGTCGACCCCACCCTCAGGGCCGACCTCGTCCATCTCGGCCACGAAGGAGATCGTCTTGTCAGGCGGAGCCTCGATGAACGGCTCGATCCGTTCGCGCAGCGCCCTCATGTCTTCGTTCGTTCGCAAGTCTTCGAAGTACTCCGTCAGATCGGGTTCGGCCTGATCATTCGCGACCTCGATCGCAGCAAGCCGGTAGGACTTCTCAGGCGTTCGATGCTCGAGCGCGAGCTCTCCCGGCTCCTCGAAGAGGACATCGATCACGACGCGCTCGGAGGGGGCGAGCAGAACCTCCTCGACCGGCTCCTCCATCTCGTAGTGGCCGCTGTCGGCCCCGACGAGCTTCATCCGCGCCCCCGGCAGCGTGACGTTGAAGACGCGCGTGTTGGCCGTGTTCGTGAAGTAGAAGCGCACGACCTCGCCGCGCTTGGCCTCGAGCGAGAGCTCGGGTTCGCCCGCGACCAGCATCGTGTTTCCAAAGCGGCCCATGGCGACATGTGTCGTTTCCGACTCGCTGAAGTGTGCAATCCGACCCTCCTCGATCAGCACGTCGTCGAGCGTCACGAGAAGCTCGCGGTGGGCGGGCGGCCAGTGATCATCCTCGCTCGGGACGACGAGGATGTTCCCGTAGAGGCCCAGCTCCTGGCCGTAGTCCTCACGGATATGCGGGTGGTACCAATACGCGCCCGGATCGGGCACGCTCACCTGGTAGGTGAAGGTCTGGCCGACCGGAATCGGCGCCTGCGTCTCGTGCGTCCCGTCGTAGCGGTTCTCCAAGCGCAGCCCGTGCCAGTGCACGGTCGCTTCCATGTCGCTCCTGTTGGTGACGTGCACCGTGATCGTCGCGTCCTGGGGGACTTTCAACGTCGGGCCCGGAACCGAGCCGTTGTAGGCGAGCATGCGCACGGTCGCATCTCCGATCTGCTTCTTCACCGACGCGATCTCGAGCTCGAACTCGTCCCCATCCGTGAGTTCGACGACCTCGGGGCGGCGCGCCTCCGGCAGCCCCTCGGTCGCGCTCGGAAACTCGATGTTCGCGTGCCCGTGTGAGCTGTGGTCGTGCATGGCTACCTACCCTTCTCGGGCAGGTGCTCCTGCCCGGGCGCCGGCGCTTCGTGCGCGGGCTCCTGCACGGCTCGTGTCGTCGCCTTCTGCAAGGCCGCGATTCGCTCGGCGATGAACTGCGCGTCATCCTTCACCCAGCCGATTAGAGCCGAGCCGCGCGTGTGTTGCCAAGTGAGACCGAGGAAGGAGAGACCCGGGATGTCGGTCACCCCGCGACGGTGTCGCAACCGCCCGTTCGAGTCAAGGATCGGAAGGTCGATCCAGGAGTAGTCGGGCCGGTAGCCGGTCGACCAGATGACTGCGTCCACTTCGACCTCGCTTCCGTCCTCGAAGGTGACGGTGCGTTCTGAGGCACGCATCGCGCGGGGCTTCAGTTCGACGCCGTAGCGGTGCTTGAGCTCGCGGGGGCTCGATCCGATCAGCGTGTCCCGGTCTTTCAGCCTTTGCCCGAGGCGCGACTCGACCGTTTTGTGGATCAGACCCGTCTTCGTCAGCCACCAGAAGAGGTCGCGGCCGGCCACTCGCTGCGGCAGCGGCTTCTGACGAGAGCCGACCGAGAGGATCACCTTGTGCGTGCTCGAGAGCTCCTTGGCGATCTGAAAGCCGGTGTTTCCGCCCCCGACGACGAGCGCGGTTCCCTCGGGCAGGTCGCTAGGCCGTCGGTAGCCCGTGCTGTGCGCCTGCCATACGTCGGCCTCAAGGTTCTCAGCGAGCTTGGGGACGAACTGCATCTGGAATGGGCCTGTCGCGATCACGACCTGATCGGGAGTGATCGTTCGCCCTTCAACCTGGAGGACGAAGCGCCCATCCTCTGTTGAGAGCCTGCGCACGCCGCTATTGAGCTCGATCGGGAGCTCGAACGTCTCCGCATAGTGCTCGAGATAGGCGATCACCTCATCGCGAGTCGGGTAGTCGGCCGGCTCGCCGGGGAAGGGAAGCCCCGGCAAGCTGCTGTAGCCCCGCGGCGTGAAGAGTTGTAGCGAGTCCCAGCGCTCGCGCCACGCCTGCGCAATCGAATCTCCACGTTCAAGAATGACGAAGCGACGCCCCTGGCGGGCAAGGTAGTAGCCCATTGCCATCCCCGCCTGGCCCCCTCCGATGACGGCGACCTCATGATTGCTGGCGTGCTGCGCACGTGGTTCGAGCTCGTTTGCTGCCTGGCTCATCTCCCCATGCCTTCCCGCTGGCTCGTCGATGAAACTCGGTCGGAGGGGGCGTTGATCGTGGCGTGAGCGCGTCGGGCGCGCTGGCCCGAGCCTTGGCCCGCGTCTCATACCGGGCAGTGTCATAGCTCGGGGTATGAGGCCTGGTGAGGTCGAGTCTACGGCTCCGTCCGCTGTGGCGTCATTCAGCGGCTCCTTGCGCGAGGATCATCAGGCGCTGACAGGTCCTCGTCGTTTTCACTGTCACTCGACTGACGCTCTACAGCTTGCAGTTCTGGCGAACCAGGCCGGTCGAGCGCTAGGAATTGCGCCACAACGAGTGAGGCCCCGCCGAGCGGGGCCTCACGGGCAGCGTGTTTGAGCGGTTAGTGCGTGAGCCGCAGGAAGCGGTCGACGGCGCGGTTGCCGATCTTGCGTCTGTGCTCGATCCCTTCATCCACGGCTTTGCGGAAGTGGAGCCAAACGAGGACGAGCGAGGTTCGTTCTCCGCCGCGGTTTGGGAGAAGCTTGCGATGTGGCTTGCCGACCCTCAACGCGACACGTGTCCGATCTTCCAGATCTCGCCCCCGAGGGTGACGATGTACGCGGTGTTCCGGATGAACTCGAGCGAGGTCGGCCGGTCCAGGCCGTTCGCGACGACAGTGAAAGTGCCGTTCCCGTTCACCTTCACGAGGCTGCCGGTGTCCGGCTCCGCCGGAGAACCCGCAGGGCCGCCACCGAAGACGCCCTGCGAGAGGGCGTAGAGATTGCGACCGCGGCCAAACTCCACGTCGACGAGGAGGCTGGCGCCGGCGGCCACCTCCCTGGCGCTGGGCGACTTCGGCCGGAACGACACCACTTTCCCGTCCTCGGGCTCGTGGGGGACAGGGCCGGCCTCGGCCATGTACACCTTCTTGCCCTTTACCTCCAGCCCGGTCGGGACGATGTTGCCGAACGCGATGAGCTCCGTGACCTCGCCTTTCGAGCGTCACCCGCAGCACCCGGTTGTGGTGCCCGTCGGTGACCAGGAACCCACCCCGGTAGGTTTCGAGCGCGTACTGGAGTCCGGTTGGGACGTCGAACGGAGTGGTCGGCGGATTGCTCAAGGCGAACGCGCCGATGTCCGCGACGACGGTGAAGCTCTCTGGACTGTCTACCCGGTAGATGCCGTCAATGTCGCTGCCGCCGACGTCGGGGCCGACGAGGGTGACCAGTGCGTACGCGGTCTTGCCGATGAACGCGACGTCCATCGCCCCACCGAGACCGATGATCGACTTCGGCAGACCACTGGCGAACGTCGTGATGTCCCCGGTCTTCGGATCGACGCGCGAGATCCTGCCGGCCGCGGCCTCAGTGACGTACAGCGCGCCACCGGGGCCGACGGTGCTGCCCGAGCCACCCTCCAGACCGGCGAGCAGCTGGGTGGCGTGAGGCCCCCCGCACGGAGGCGCGGCGCTCGCTGCGAACGGCGTGATCATCCCGATTAGCGCCGCTGCCAACCACAAGAGCTTTCGCCCACCTCGATGAATCGAGGTTAGTGGCGCGAGTGTGTGCATGCTTGACCTCCTTCTCCTTGTTTGAACCGTTGCGAGGCTAGGCAGCAAGGGTCAACATCCGGTCAACGTGAGCGCGAACGAGCCGGGCGCATCTCTGCGCCCGGCTCGCACAGCGAGTGTCGACATCAGGCCGCCCGGGCCCGTTCATTGCGCCACAGGCCGCGTGATCCTCCGGGTGTGGCCCTGGTGGCGGCGGACGGCCACCCCGGCGCCCAGGGTCGCGACCACGGCTGCGCCGATGCCGGCGCCGATCCCGGCGTCCGCCCAGTCGAACCCTTCCGCCGTGGCGGAGACAACGGGCGTCGGAGCTGCACCGCTGCCTTCGTCGAGAGCGGCCTGCGCGGGCGCCGCCACAAGCAGCACGGCGAGGCCGACCGTCAGAGTTGTGAGCTTCTTGCGCATCGCTATCCTCCTTCTCCTTTGTATGAACCGTTGCGAGGCTAGAGAGGGAGGCTCAACATCCGATCAACGGAAGCGCCTGACGGCAGTCCGGCCTTGCTCGAGTTGGCGTTCCTGGGTCCACTTGAGGCGCGTCAAGTGGGCGAGCCGCTCGAGCTGGGGGGCGCGCGCCCGCGGGCGCTGCTTGCATTGCTTGCCTTGCACCGCGGCTCGGTCGTCTCGCTGGATCTGATCGTCGACGAGCTTTGGGGCGACGAGTCGCCGGCCACAGCCCGCCACATGGTCGCGGTGTATGTGTCGAGACTGCGGAAGACCTTGGGGGAGGACATCGTCGTCACACGGCGCCCCGGCTACCTCCTCCAGGTCGGATCGGATCAAGTAGACGCCACTCGCTTCGAGCACCTGCTCGCGGAGGGAAGGAAAGCGCTCGGCGACGGGGACGCCGACTCGGCCGTTGCTCGCCTGGGCGAGGCGCTTGCCCTCTGGCGCGGGCCGGCGCTCGCCGACTTCGCCTACGAGCCCTTCGCGCAGGCGGAGATCGCCCGCCTCGAGGAGCTCCGGCTGCAAGCGGAGGAGGAGCGGATCGAAGCCGAGCTAACGCTGGGGAACGGTGCCGAGCTCGTCGCAGAGCTCGAGACGCTCGTAGCCATGGCGCCGCTACGCGAACGCCGGCGTGCACAGCACATGCTCGCGCTCTACCGCTCCGGCCGACAGGTAGATGCCCTCTCCGCATACCAAGAGGCGAGGCGAGCCTTCGTGGATGAGCTGGGAATCGAGCCGGGACCGGAACTGCGCGAGCTCGAGCGGAGGATCCTCGAGCAGGACGAAGGGCTGCTCGAGCCCGGGCCTTCTTCGTCGCCGGCCGTGCCCCGATCCCGAAGAACGGTGACCGTCGTGGTCGCGGAGCTCCTCGATTCAGCGGCCCGCGCCGAGATCCGGAGAGGTCGGCCGGCCGGGCCGAGCTCGAGCAGGTGTGCGAGACCGTTGCGCGCCACGGCGGGTCGGCGGGCGAATTGCCCGATGGTGCAGTCCTGGCCGTCTTCGGCAGCCCGGTGGCCCACGAGGACGACTGCGTCCGAGCCGTCCGGGCGGCCGCTGAGCTCCGGGCGGAGGGCGTTGTCTTGCGGGCCGGGATCGAGACCGGCGAAGTCCTCGCGGCTCCGAACGCGGCCATCCGCGGCACGGCCGTCCGCACGGCGGCGCGCCTCAAGGAGGCGGCGGAACCCGGCGAGATCGCTCTCGGCCAGTCGACGGGACAGCTCGTCGGCGGCCGCGGTCAGGCTGGAGCCCCTTCGCGCAGGAGAGGATCAGGGCCTGCGCCTGCTGGAGGTGGTGCCGAATGCGCCCGCCCGGCCGCTGCGTCTCGATGCGCCATCTCGTCGGACGAGCCCGCGAGCTGGCCGACCTTCGTGCTCTCTTCGCGCGTGCGGTCGGCGAGCGCAAGCCACAACTCGTCACCGTCGCGGGCGAGCCGGGGATCGGCAAGACCCGCCTCGCGCGCGAGCTCGGCGAGAGCCTCGCCGGCGAGGCGCACGTCCTCCAGGGTCGCTGTTTGGCGTACGGCGAAGGCATGACGTACTGGCCGCTTCGGGAGATCGTCCGCCAGGCGGCCGGGAGCGAGGGCCGCGCCGCGGTCCTCGGCGCTGCTCGCGGGTGAGGATGAGGCGGAGGTGATCGCCGATCGAATCGCGAGCGTGCTCGGCGACTCCGAGAGCGACTACCCGGTGGAGGAGATCCGCTGGGCAACCCAGCGCCTGCTCGCCGGCCTCTCACGGGAACGGCCGCTGCTGGTGGTGATCGACGAC
Organism: uncultured Actinomycetes bacterium; assembly: GCA_963842305.1. GTDB lineage: Bacteria > Actinomycetota > Thermoleophilia > Gaiellales > Gaiellaceae > JAIBJN01. The sequence continues at coordinate 205,868 of CAWJFW010000008.1, read as the reverse complement.
GTTCACTGGGCCGAGCCGACCCTCGTCGACCTGATCGAGCATGTCGTCGCGGCGGACAGGGTGAGGCGCCGGTGCTCGTGCTCTGCCTCGCGCGACCCGAGTTCCTCGAGAGCCGGCCGGACTGGGCGGGCGAGTCGGTCGCCCTCGAGGCCCTGAGTCCGGAGGAGAGCGTCGAGCTGCTCGTGCTGCTCGCCCGCCGCGCGGAGAGGGCGGACCGCGATCAGATCGTCGCCACCGCCTCGGGCAACCCGCTCTTCCTCGAGCAGCTCGCCGCCTTCGCCGCCGAGCGCGAAAGCCCTGAGCGCGGCCGGTGTGCCTCCTCCACCCTGCAATCGCTTCTCGCGGCCCGCCTCGACGGGCTCGGCCCGGGCGAGCGTGCGGTCCTCGAGCGGGCGGCCGTGGTCGGGCGCGAGTTCTGGGCGGGCGCGGTGGCCGATCTCCTGCCGCCCCGGGGGCGCGCCACACTTACAGCGGCATCTCGCAGGCGCTCGCCCGCAAGGGGCTCACCGAGGCTGGTGGCTCGCCGGCGCCCTTCGAGCAAGCCTTCCGATTCCGGCACGTCCTCATCCAGGAGGCCTGCCTATCGTTCGCTGCCCAAGGGACGGCGGGCCGAGTTCCATGAGAGCGTCGCGGCCTGGCTCGAGCGCAGTCCGTCCGGCCTGAGCGTCGACAAGGATCAGGTCATCGGGTATCACCTCGAACAGGCACACCGCTACCGGTCGGAGCTGGGACCGGCCGATGGCGGGCTGCGTTCCCTGGGCGAGCGGGCTGGGGGATCGGCTCGAAGCGGCGGGCCAACGCGCATTGGATCGCGAAGACGCCCCCGCTGCTGTGAACCTCCTCGAGCGCGCCCTCGTCCTCCTCGCCGACCAGCCAGCAAGCCCAGGCCTGGCGGTGAAGCTCGCCGAGGCACTCGACCTCTCCGGCGAGCTCGAACGGCCGTACTCGCTTCTGGGAAAGGCCCGTCGACGAGGCAAGGAAGTCGGGCGACCGTCGAATCGAATGGCTGGCCACGGTACAACGCGCCAACCTCGGCGTCAGGGTTGACCCACAGCGGTGGACCAGCGAGCGAATCACAGAGACCGCCACTCGCGCTCTCGAGGTCTTTCAGGCGCTAAACGATGATCTGGGTCTCGCCCACGCCTGGGTGCTGATGGCCGACCCTCCGTTCGGTCAGTGTCGGTACGACGAGGCGGCCGGCCACTACCGCCACGCGCTCGTGCATGCAGAGCGGACCGGGGACGAGCGGGAGATGCTCGTCATCCACGATTACCTCCTTCTGGCTCTGTCTGTCCGGTAGTGCTCATGTCAGCGTCGTTCGCGCCGAGGCGGAAGCGATGCTGGCTCGAGCGGAGGGACACCCGCGCTTCGCTGCACTCGCCCTACTCACCCTGGCCGCCGTGCAGGCTATGAGCGGCGAGGCGCAGGAATCGAGACTGCTCTACCTGCGCGCAAAGGCCATCGCGGAGGAGATGGGCATCGGACTCTTGCTCGCAGTCGCGCCATTCTTCTCCGAGGAGTCTGTCTCCTCTTCGGGACGCCGAGTTCGTAGAGCGCGAGGCGCGAGCGGGCGTACGAGCGGCTCGAAGCGATGGGGGATAAGGGACGCGGCTCGACGATGGCGACCACTCTCGCGGAGGCGCTGTATCAGCTTCACCGCCACGAGGAAGCGGAACGGTTCGTCGAAAAGGCCATCGCTCGGGCGTCGACCGATGACGTCGCGACGCAGGCGCATGCGTGCGCCGTGAAGGCAAAGCTTCTCGCCGTGAAGCGGGACTTCGACGGTGCCGAACGCGTCGCGCGTGAGGCTGTCGAGCACTCGAGCGACGCCGATGACCTCGACATGCGCGCCTACGTTCTGATGTCCGTTGCCGAGGTTCTCCACCTCGCCGGCCGCGAAAATGAGGCGAAGGCTGCCCTCGAAGAGGCCGCCGAGGCCTGAGCGACCGAAAGGGCAACGTTCTCCGGGCGAAGGACGCTCGTGCGCGACTCGCTCAGCTCAACCTCGACTCCGTCTAGCCCCGGGGCACGGGTTGGCCGTGCTGGGGCCGCCCATGGATGCGCTTCGTTCGCCTAAGCTGTTCGAACGGCCCCGCGCACGACTCGGAACAGCGCAACCGGCGCGAAGGCGGCACTCGGCGGGCGTGGCGGTCGGGACTTCCCATCAGCGAGCCTCCGCCCTTTGGGGTGAGGGCCGCGGCACGGAGGCCCCGGCCCTCAATCCTGCCCTTACGCGACCAGAGTCACGTTGGCCGCCTCGGGGCCCTTCGAGCCCTCCTGCTGCTCGAACGAGACCCGCGCGCCCTCGGCGAGCGACTTGTAGCCCTCGCCGGCGATGGAACTGTGGTGCACGAAGAGGTCCTTCGAGCCTTCATCAGGAGTGATGAAGCCGTAGCCCTTGCTGTCGTTGAACCACTTGACGGTTCCGTCTGCCATAGAAAAACACCTCCCTCTACGCGTTACGAACGGGTGAGGAAGGCGTCGATACGCAAACCGAACTCGCTCTAATCTTCGGCAACCGTAGCAAGCCCTGGCTGGAATCCGGCGAAACCGATCTAGGACCGGGCCGCTGAAGCGAACGCGCGCCGGCGCCCGCGGGGCTTCGCTCGATCGCCTTGCCCCGGCCGGCCTCACCCGGCCCCGGCCCGCGTGAGCCCGCTCTCGTAGGCGAAGATCACCGCCTGCACGCGGTCCCGCAGGCGAAGCTTCATGAGGATCCGCTTGACGTGGGTCTTGACCGTCGACTCCTCGATCACGAGCTCGGCCGCGATCTCGCTGTTCGAGAGCCCGCGCGCGACCTGGCCTAGAACCTCCCGCTCGCGCGGGGTCAGCTCGGCGAGTCGCTCGTCGTACGGCGTGTCTGCCCCCGGCTGCGTCGCCATGCGGTCGATCACCCGCCGGGTGACCGACGGTGAGAGGAGCGAGTCGCCGACGGCGACGGCGTGGATCCCGTCGATCAGCTCTTCGGGGCTCGTCCGCTTGAGGAGGAAGCCCGAGGCGCCGGCGTTGAGGGCGCCGAAGATGTAGTCGTCCCGTTCGAAGGTCGTCAGGATCAACACCTTGACCTCGGGAGAGGTCGAAAGCACGTCGCGCGTCGCCGAGATGCCGTCGAGATCGGGCATGCGCACGTCCATAAGGACGACGGCCGGGGCCGAGGAGCGCACCTGCTCGAGTGCGGCGCGCCCGTCGGAGGCCTCGCCGACGACCTCGATCGTCTCGTCGCTCGAGAGCACGGCCTTGAGTCCGGCGCGCATGAGGTCGTCGTCGTCTACGAGGAGGACGCGGACCGGTGCGTCGTTCACGATCCCGCCTCTTCGTAGGGCAGCTGAGCGCGAACGCGAAAGGAGCCGTTGCCCGCGCCGGCCTCGAGCGTGCCTCCAAGCAGCTGCGCGCGCTCGCGCATGCCCACGATTCCGTGCCCGCCGCCGTCTCGCTCGGGCGGGCTCGGCGCCGCGGGATTGGTCACCGCGATCTCGAGCGTCCTCGGCGCGAACTCGATCGCTACCTCGGCGGTTCCGCGGCCGTGCCACGCCGCATTGGTGAGTGCCTCCTGAAGGATCCGGTATGCGCCCTGGTCGACCGCCGGGGTGAGCTGGCGGCGCGGTCCGTCGACAGTGATGCTCACGGAGAGACCGGAGACCCCATGGCGTTTGGCGAGTGCGTCGAGCGCGGCGAGACCCGGAGGCGGCTCGACCTCGCCCACCGGGACGTCCTCGCGGAGCGCGCGGACGAGCTGGTCGATCTCGCCGAGCGTGTCGCGCGCGACCTCCTCGACGGTCCGGAGCGCGGCCCGGGCTCCTGCGGGATCTCGTTCCTGCAGCAGGCGGGCGGCACCCGCCTGGACGAGGATCACGTTGATCGCGTGCCCGGCAGAGTCGTGCAGGTCGCGGGCGATGCGCATGCGCTCCTCCGCCGCGGCGAGCCGCCGCTCCCGTTCGGCCTCGCGCTCGGCGTTCCGAGCGCGCTCCTCGAGCTCGGCGATCCGCTCCCGACGGAGCCGCGACCGGTCTCCGGCGAACCAGGCGGCCGCCCATACCCCGGCGCCGAGGAAGACCTCTGGGGCAAGGCCGTCCCGAACGAGGTGAGGTCCGAGAAGAGCCAAGGCGCTGGTCGCGACAAGGACCCTGCGCAGGCGCTCGTGGGCTTCGTTCCTCGCTTCTGCCACCGTGTAGAGGGCGACGGCGAAGCCGACTGGCGGCCCGAGCCCGTAGCGGAGTCCGTACAGGGTCGCCGTCGCGGCGGTGACGACGGCGAACACCGGGAGCGGCGCAAGCCGCCGCAGGACTAGTGGTAATGCGGTCAGCACGACGAGCACGCCGCTGATCGCGTCCAGGCCCTGGTCACTGTCGTCGAACCTGCCGTTCGCAATCGCGGCGAGCGAGAAGGCGAGCACCGCGACGGCGATGAGTGCGTCGACGAGAAGCCTTCTGCTCGCCAGGGCTTTCACGGTCCTTGGACGGTAGCGACGGAGCGCCGCGACCGAGTCGCCCCGCGGGAGGATCCGAGTCCTCCTCAGGTGGTACGCCGAAGTTCCTCCCTGGGGGCGTTTCGGTGGCGCGTATCGCGTCCGTACCGTGACGGACATGACCGAAAACATGAATCTCGTTGTGGAGACGCACGGGCTCGGCAAGCGCTACGGCGAGCGCATCGTCGCCGTGGACGGGCTCGACCTCAGCGTGCGGCGGGGCGAGGTCTACGGATTCCTCGGCCCCAACGGCGCCGGCAAGACAACCACGTTGCGAATGCTCCTGGGGCTGATCCGGCCTACGACGGGGAGCGCGCTCGTCCTCGGCGCCGCGCCGGGGACGCCGGAGGGGCTCGGCCGCCTCGGCGCGCTGATCGAGTCGCCGACCTTCTACCCCTATCTCTCAGGTCGCGACAACCTGGGCGTTCTCGCCGGCTACGCGGGCGTTCCCGAGGCGCGGATCGCACCGGTGCTCGAGGAGGTCGACCTGGCCTCCCGGGCCGGCGATCGCTTCAGGACCTACTCGCTCGGCATGAAGCAGCGCCTCGGCATTGCAGCGGTGCTGCTCAAGGACCCCGAGCTCCTCATCTTCGACGAGCCGACGAATGGGATGGACCCAGCCGGCATGGCCGAGATGCGCCCGTTCCTTCGGAGCCTCGGCCGGGGCAAGCGCACCGTCCTTCTCTCGAGCCACCTGATGAGCGAGGTCGAGCAGGTCTGCGACCGTGTAGGTGTCATCAGCCGGGGCAAGCTCGTGGGTGAGGGCACCGTGGACGAGCTCCGCGGCCGGGAGGGTCTGTGGCTTCGGGCCGACCCAGCCGGGCAGGCCGAACGGATTCTCCGCTCCCTGCGGGGTGTCGAGGACGTCGCACACGCCGACGGCGGCCTCCGCATCGCCGCCGAGCCCGCCGCGGCTTCGACGATCAACCGCGCGCTGGTCGAGGCCGGGATCGCCGTCAGCGAACTCCGTCCCGAGCGCGCGTCTCTGGAGAAGGTCTTTCTCGAGCTCACCCAGGAAGAGGAGGCAGCATGACCAGGCTCGTCAACGCCGAGCTGCTCTTGATTCGGAAGCGAGCGAGCACCTGGATCCTGCTCGCGATCTGGACGGCGCTCGCGCTCACATTCGCCTACGTCGTCCCGTACATCCAGTACTCGAACAACCCGGAGCGCTCGCCTCTCGCCGAGCTGCTGCCGGAGAACCTGGTCGGGACGCTCCTGGCCGGCTTCCCGTTCTTCGGAGGGGTGCTGGCGCTGATGCTAGGTGTCCTCACCGTCGGGAGCGAATACGGCTGGGGCACGCTCAAGACGCTGTTCACGCAGGGCCCGGGCCGTCTGCGGGTCTTCGGCGCGAAGCTGATCGTCGTTTCCGCTGTCCTCCTGGTCTTCGTCCTCGTCGCGTTCGTGCTGGGTGCCGTGGCGAGCTGGGCGATCGCCGCGAACGAGGGGGCGGAGGTCACCTGGCCGGGCGCGTGGCTCCTCGTTCGTGGCCTCGCAGGCGGATGGCTCGTCTTCGCCGTGTGGGCGGCGCTCGGCATCATGCTCGCCGTCGTCACGCGCGGCACCGCACTCGCGACCGGCATCGGCATCCTTTACGCCTTTGTTGTCGAAGGCCTGCTGAGCGCGCTCGCCCGCGAGGTCAGCCTCCTGGATGGTCTGGTCGAGTTCTTCGTCCGGGCGAACGGCTATTCGCTCGTCGCCGTGCTCGGCGTGTCCGCGGACGACGTCTCGGACTCCGGCCCGGGTTCGTTCTCCGGCCCGTTCGTCGGAGGCGGGCAGGCGCTCTTCGTCCTCGCTGCGTATCTCGCGGCGTTCGTCCTCGTCGCAGGCTGGCTTCTCCGCCGCCGCGACGTGACGTGAGCCCTGGGCCGGAGCCTAGCTCGCGATCTCTGCGGCTTCGAGGACGAAGTCCGTCGCGAAGCCGAGCAGGAGGCCGAGCAGCAGCATCCAGGCGACCAAAACCGGGAATCCGAGCTTCCGCGTGACGCCCAGGACCTGCTGGAGGACGTAGAGGATCGAGCCGGCCGCGAGGGCGAGGAATACGACCGAGACGGCTTCGCTCACCCAGGCGTTCCCGACGATCGTGCCGAGGAAGGTCGGTCCGCCGCCGATCAGCCCAAGGAGCCCGAGGAAGGCCCAGCTCGGCCGCTCGTTCTCGGCCGACATCGGCCCGACAACCGCGAAGCCTTCGGTGGCGTTGTGGAGCCCGAAGCCGATGATCAGCGCCAGGGCGAGGCTGATCTCTCCGGCTGCGCCCGCCTGTCCGATCGCGAGCCCTTCGGCGAAGTTATGCAGCCCGATGCCGACCGCGATCAGAAGCGCCAGCCGGTGCCCCGGGCCGAGTCGCTCGAGCGCGGTGGCCGACGCGTACTCGTCGACCGCGGCCGCGCCCGGCCCGACGAAATCCGAGGCGCGCCGGCGCTTGACCCAGCTTTCGTAGTAGACGAGGCCCATGAGCCCGGCGACGAGACCGCCTGCGAGCAGGGCGGCCAGGCCGACGAAGCTGCTCCAGGAGCCGTCTCCCTCGACCGCCTCCTCCAGCGCCTCCTCCACGGGCCCGACCCCGTGCTCGAGGACGTCCCAGAGAAGGAAGATGAGAATGCCGGCCGCCAGCGCGCTCAGACCTGCGTGGAGCCTCGGTGCGGGATTGTCGAGCCGGCCGAGCGGCAGCCCCAGGAAGATCGTGAGTCCCGCGATTGCCCCGAGAGCGAATATCTGGCCGGTCGACATCTCCGTTCGCCCTTCCTCCCACTAGGCGTAAGGATCACCTTACAAAGGATAAGCACGCCGTGCCGGGCCCATGCAACGCCGCGCTCGGTCCGGCAGTGGATCGTTAGAGTCGCGCCGATGACCGGGATCTCGACAGAAGCGCTCGCCGACCTTGTCCCGTAGGGCGGAAGGCGTCTGTGGCCAAGCTCACCTACTCCATGCTCGCCTCGCTCGACGGATACGTCGAGGACGAGTCCGGCCGTTTCGACTGGGCCGCGCCGGACGAAGAGGTCCACGCCTTCGTCAACGACCTCGAGCGGCCGTTCGGCACGCACCTTTACGGGCGGCGGATGTACGAGACGATGGTCTACTGGGAGACCGCGCACACCGTCGCCGGCCAGCCGCCGCACATCCTGGACTACGCGGAGATCTGGCAGGCGGCCGACAAGGTCGTCTACTCGAAGACGCTGGAGGCGGCTTCGAGCGCCAGGACACAGATCGAGCGCGACTTCGACCCCGAGGCGATCCGGCAGCTCAAGGCGGACGTGGACAGCGACCTCAGCGTCAGCGGGCCCGAGACTCGCCGCACAGGCGCTCGCGGCGGGGCTCGTCGACGAGCTCCACCTCTTCCTCGCGCCCGTGCTCGTGGGCGGCGGGAAGCGAGCCCTGCCCGACGGTGTTCGCGCGCGGCTCGAACTCCTCGATGAGCGCCGCTTCGGCGGCGGCTTCGTGTACGTCCGGTACCGGATCGACGCGGGCGGATGAGCACCTTCGCGCTCGTCCACGGCGGCGGCGGGAGCGCCTGGGACTGGCATCTGGTCGAGCCGGAGCTGAGTGCGCGCGGGCACGACCCGGTTGCCGTGGATCTCCCGAGCGAGGACGCGTCCGCCGGCTGGTCGGACTACGCCGACACGGTGGTCGAGGCGATAGGCGACCGTACCGGTGTGATCGTCGTCGGGCACTCGCTCGGCGGCTTCACCGCGCCGCTCGTTGCCGCGCGGATCCCCGTCGAACTCCTCGTCTTCCTCGCGGGGATGGTGCCGGCCCCTGGCGAGCTCTTCTCGGACTGGTGGACGAACACTGGCTACGAACCGAGCGGGCGCGAGGACGTCTTCTACCACGATGTTCCGCCGGAGCTCGCTGCCGAGGCCCAGACAAGGGAGCGGGACGAATCGTCGTCGGCGCTCGAGGAGCCCTGGCCGCTCGACAGCACTCCCGGCGGTGCCCACGCGCTATGTCCTCTGCCGCGACGACCGTATGTTCCCGGCCGCCTGGGCGCGACGCCACGCGCGCGAACGGCTCGGGATCGAGGCGGACGAGATCGACGGCGGCCACTACGTCACGCTCAGCCGTCCAGGCGAGCTCGCCGACCGCTTGACGACCTACGTTTCCTAACCCTCCCGATGGTGGGGTTAACCGCACCATCAGTCTCGCGCTCCCACCCTGCCGGAAGAGGACGGGCGGCGGCATCGTTCATGCCTGAGTGACTACTCACAAGCCAGAGCAGGCCCAGGGAGGACTTATGTCTGAAACCCATCCAGACCCCTTGCGCTGGAAAGCGCTCGCAGTACTGGGCATCGCGTACCTCATGGTCGTGCTCGACATCTCGATCGTGAACGTCGCGCTGCCGTCCATCCAGACCGATCTCGGCTTCTCGACCGAGGACCTCCAGTGGGTGGTCTCCGGCTATGCGCTCACGTTCGGCGGCTTTCTCCTGCTCGGAGGGCGCGCGGGCGACCTGCTCGGGAGACGCTCAGTCTTCATGGTGGGTCTCGGTCTCTTCCTCGTGACCTCGCTGATGGCGGGGCTCTCGCAGTCGTCCGAGATGCTCATCGTCGCGCGGCTCCTGCAGGGCGCTGCGGGCGCGATCCTCTCGCCGTCCGTCTTTTCGATCACGCTCGTCACCTTCGCCGAGGGCGCCGAGCGGAACAAGGCGCTCGGCATCCTCGGCGGTATCGCCGGCTCGGGCGCCGCCATCGGGGTGCTCATGGGCGGTGTGTTCACCGAGTACGTCGGCTGGCAGTGGATCTTCTTCGTCAACATCCCGATCGCCGCACTGGCCCTCGCCCTCGTCCCGCGCTACGTGCGCGAGAGCAAGGCCGACGGGCTCGCGAAGCACTTCGACGCGCTCGGCGCGGTCAGCGTGACGGCGAGTCTCATGCTGCTCGTCTTCGGCCTGACTCAGGCGAACCGTGTCGGCTGGGCCTCGGCGCAGACGATCGGCGTCTTCGTCGGCTCGGCGATCCTGATGGCGTTCTTCCTCCGGAACGAGAGCCGCTCGCGCTCGCCACTCGTCCCGCTCAGCATCTTCAAGCGGCGCACGCTGACGGGCGCCAACGTGATCGGCTTCGGCCTGGGGACGGTCATCTTCGGGATCTTCTTCCTGCTCTCGCTCTACATGCAGCAGGTGCTGGGCTTCTCGGCGATGCAGACCGGCGTCGGCTATCTCGCCGTCGCGCTGACGGTCATCGTTGCGGCCACGATCTCGCAGGGCCTCGTAACGAAGCTCGGCGTCAAGCCGGTGCTCGTGACGGGGATGGCCCTCCTGACGGCCGGGATGGTCTACTTCACCCAGGTCTCGCCCGACGGTTCCTACTGGGCCGACCTGTTCCCCGGCTTCCTGACCATCGGCGTCGGCATGGGCTTCTCGTTCGTGCCGATCTCGATCGCCGCGCTCGCGGGCGTGCAGGGGCCCGAGGCCGGCCTCGCATCGGGGCTCATCAACACGAGCCAGCAGATTGGCGGCGCGCTGGGGCTCGCGCTCCTGACCACCGTCGCCACGACGCACACGACGACGCTGCTCGAGAGCGGGACGTCGCAGGCCGACGCTCTCACCTCCGGCTTCAGCTGGGGCTTCTGGGTTGCAGCCGGCTTCGCGTTCGTTTCGCTGATCACGACGCTCGTCGTCCTCCGCCAGGACGACCTGCCGGCGGTCGGCACCGAGCCCGAGCCCGTTCCCGCCGGCTAGACCACAACCGGGGAGCGGCCGTGCGAACGGCCGCTCCCCGAGTCCGTGCCGCTGGGCGGCGAAGCCGCGTCTACCCGGAGGAGGGATCGCGAACATCGTCTCCCGCGCCGTTTGCGGGAGTGTGTTCGCAAGTCTCCGGTCCCGTCGGCTCCTCCTCGCCGCCTCTGTCCTGGTCTATGCGGCTGTTTTCGTCCTCGTGCTGGTCGTGGAGCTGCCGGGTCTGGGCACGGCACACCTCTTCTACCTCGCGATCCTCCTTCTGGCGATGGCAGGTGGGCCCTGGTTGGGAGCCGCCGGAGGTGTCTTTGCCGCCGCGCTTTTCACGGCGGCCGTCATCCTCAACTCCAGCATTCCCTCGGCCTCGCTCCTTACGTTCGGGACAGGGATCAGGCTGGTGGCCTTCGTCGTCGTCGGCACAGTGGTCGGCATCTTCGCCCGCGGGAACCGAACGGCCCTCGCCCAGCTGAGGGCCCTCGCGGAGCGGGACCACCTGACCCAGCTCCTGAACTCCCGCGGATTGGACGACGAGCTCACACGACGTATCGCGCGTGGGAAGCCGTTCGGGCTCCTGTACGGCGACATCGACGCCCTCAAGCGGGTCAACGATGAGCACGGCCACGCAGAGGGCGACCGGCTGATCACGCGCGTCGCTGGGCTCCTCGCGGCATCGGTTCGCGTGGGCGACGTAGTCGCGCGCGTCGGCGGCGACGAGTTTGCGGCGCTCGTCGAGACAAGTTCGCACGCCGAAGCCGGTGAGCTCGCACGACGCCTCGAGCAGATCCATGCCGAGGCCGGGCTTGGAATCACCCTCGGGTGGGCGCAATTCCCGGACGAGGCGACCGACGGCACCTCGCTCGTGCATGCTGCCGACAAACGGTTGTACGAGCGGAAGACCTCGAAGCCGGACCGCCGCTCGCGCCGGCTTGCGGCCGTCGAATGACCGCTCGTTGAGCCGCTCCCCGATGCTAGCGTCGAGTCCATGGCCGAATGGACTGCGCTCGGGGTTCCCATCGACTCGGTCGGCAGGGCCGGCGGGACCGAGCTCGCGCCGGCCGCGCTCCGCGAGACTGGACTCGTCGAGCGCCTCGGCTGCGTAGATCGCGGCGACCTCGACGTCCGCATTCGCGGTGAGGTGCGCGATCCGCAAACCGGGATCGTCGGCTCGGCCGACGTCCTCGCGATGACGGGCCAGGTGCGAACTGCGATCCGCGACATGGTGGCCGTGGGCGAGCGCCCGCTCGTTCTCGGGGGATGCTGCTCTCTCGTCCCCGGAGCTCTTGCCGGCGTCCGGGACACTGCGGGCTCGGTCGGTATCGTCAACGTCGACGGGCATGTGGACGTCTACGACGGGACCACGTCGCCCACGGGCGAGGCTGCCGACATGCCGCTCGCCGTCGCTCTCGGCTTCGGTCCGGCGGCGTGGGTCGGCGCGGCCGGGGGTGCCTCGACGACGCCTGCTCAAAGCGTTGTCCTGGGAGCGCGGGACCCCGACGAGGCCGTCGACGTCGCACCCCTTCTCGACGGTGAGCTGACCGATCTGGTCGTCCTCTCGCCCGACGATCTGCGTGCGCAAGGTCTCCGCGAGGCTGGGGAGCTGGCCGCTGTGAGACTCGGACGCTTCTGGATCCACCTCGACGTCGACGTCCTCGACGAACAGCGCGATGCCAGCCACCGACTACCTCATGCCAGGTGGGCTCGAGTGGGAGGAGCTGGCCGAGCTGCTTGCCCCCTTCGGCGCTTCGCCCGCTGCAATCGGGCTGAGTGTCGGCTGTCTCAACCCGGAGAAAGATCCCGGCGGGCTCCTCACGGAGCGTACGTGCGACCTCTTGGTCGCCTCGCTCAGCTGAACGGGTGCCGCGCCGTACCGTCCTCGAGCTCGGCGTGGACGAGGCGAAGGCGGGGCTCGCGCTCCAGTAGGGCATCGACGACGTGGGGGTCGAACTGCTGCCCTGACTGGGCGAGGAGCTCGACCACTGCCTCGTCCCACGAGATCGCGGGGCGGTACGGACGGTCGCTCGTCATTGCGTCGAGCGCGTCGGCGACGGAGAAGATCCGGGCCGGGAGCGGGATGTCCTTGCCGCTCAGCTTGTCGGGATACCCGTGTCCGTCCCAGCGCTCGTGATGGTGGCGGACGACCTCGAGGCCGCCGCCTTGAAGGAGCGCGACGCCGCTCAGCATTTGCTCGCCCAGGATCACGTGCGTCTCGAGGATGCGCCGTTCCGGCTCGGTCAGCGGCCCCGCCTTGCTCAGGATCCGGTCGGGGATCCCGATCTTGCCGACGTCATGGAGGAGGAAGCCGTTCTCGATGCTCGGCTCCTCGACGAGCTGCGGTTCGACCGCCCAGGCCAGGTCCATCGCGTAGCGCTGCACGCGGTGCGAGTGCTCGTTCGTGCCCAGGTCCTTGGCTTCGAGGGCAGTCGTCAGCGCACCGACCGTCTCACGATACGCGGCCTGGATGAGAGCCCGCTGGCCCTGTTCGAGCTCGAGCAGCCGCCTGAGGTCCTCCGCGTAGCGGATGAGCTGCTCCTGGGGCGGTCGAGAGTCGGAGACCAGAAACGGTCCCTCGTACAGCCCGCCCGCGAGCTGCTCCACGACCGTGAGCAGGTCGAGGGGGCTGAACGGCTTGCGCAGGTACGCGTCGGCCCCAGCGGCCCTCGCCGCCGGGCCGGTCCCCTCGTCGCTGCCGGTGAGGACGATGATGCCGATGTTGCGAGTCCACGGGTCGCGCTTCAGCTCCTCGCAGAGGGTGAGGCCGCCCGGGCCGGGCAGGCCGAGGTCGAGCACGACGATGTCGGGCCTGCTCGACGCGATCCGTGCCCGCGCTGCAGGAACGCCGGCCGCCTCGTCTATCTCGATGTCGATGACTTCGAGCGTCGTCCGGAGCAGGATGCGGAGGCGCTCGTCGTCGTCGACCACGAGGATGCGTATGGGCCGTTGACTGCCGAGCCGCGGCTGCGGCCTGCCGCGGCTCGGCCTGGTCGGCGCGGCAGAGGCGGGAGCGACCTCCTGCGCCGGCGGGGAAGACCGGGTTGGATTGCCTGCTCGCGCAATTCGGTCGCCGCCGACCTCGACACCCCCGAGCGAGGACGCCGGCCGGACGAGCGGCTCCGCGGCCCCGATGACGGCGCGCTCCAACTCCGAGAAGGGCGATCCCTTGACGCAATACGAGATCGCACCTGCCTCGAGCATCGCCGAGACCACGGCTCGGTCGTCGGAGCCGGCGAGCGCGACGACGCGAACGGTCGGGAGGGCGGCCGTGATCTGACGTGTTGCCTCGACGCCGTCGAGGACCGGCATGCGGACGTCCATGAGGATCACATCCGGCGAGAGGGCAAGTGCGAGGTCGACCGCCTCCTGGCCGTCGCCCGCCTCGCCCACGACGGAGATCTCCGACCGCTCTTCGAGCATCGTACGAAGCACGGTTCGGAGGGACTCCGAGTCCTCGCAGATGAGCAAGCGGATCATCGTCGGCCTCCCGTCATGGGGCGTTGGGTCCCCGAGTTAGAAGGCCGAGGAGGCGAAAACTTGCGGGTCGACGGTGGGCTCACTCGTTCGAGTGAGATTGGGCGACGCGCGGCCTGGGAAGGACTAAGCTTGAACCAGCTGTCTCAAGCCCTGTGACGCCGTGAACCAAACCGCCCAGGCTGACCTCCACGTCGCAGCCGTACAGACCGCAGTGCAGGGGCTGTACGAGCGCCACGGCGCGCGGGTGCAGGCTTACTGCCGGCGCCGGCTCCACTCCCAGGAGGAGGCTGAGGACGCTCTCCAGACGACCTTCCTCTACGCCTGTCGCGGGCTCCAGCGGGGGGTCGTCCCCGACATCGAGATCGCCTGGCTTCTGAAGATCGCGCACAACGTCTGCCTCTCCACCTGGGACTCGGATCGCCGCCGACGGCGGCTCGAGCTCGTGCAGGCGCCCGCCCTGCTGGAGGAGCTCACGCCCGCCGTCCCGTCCGAGCCCGAGACCGTCATCGCTCTCGAGTCCGCGCTCGGCGACCTGACGAACCTGCAGCGAAGCGCAATCCTCCTGCGCGAATGGCGCGGCCTCTCCTACCGTGAGATCGCCGAGGAGCTCGAGCTCAGCCAGTCGGCGGTCGAGACCCTGATCTTTCGCGCGCGTCGCACGCTCGCCCAGAGCCTCGACCGCCAGGACGTCGGTCGGCCCGGCACGCTTGCACGCTGCCTCGACGTGGGCTGGCTCCTCTCAACGCTCAAGTCGGCGCTCGGCCTGGGCGGCAGCGCCAAGCTCGCCGCGGGCCTCATCGGCGCGGCGGTGCTCGCGGGCTCGATCCCCGACACGCCCGAGCGGCCGGCGCTCGGGCCGCCGAAGGTTGCGTCTCCTGCACAGGTATGGGCGCCGGTCGCCGCCCCGGTCGTCGCCGACCGTGTGACGCAGCCGGACGCCGGGCAGGCGCCGACGAAGGCGAAGAAGGATCGGCGGCCCGCGGCCAAGCAGCAGCGGCATGGGGACGAGAAACGGAAGGCATCGCAGCCCGCCGAGACAGGCCAGGTTCCAGCGGCGGGCCAGAAGCTGGCCGAGACCGTCAACGGTGTGGCGGGCGTGGTCAACGAGACGGTTCAGGGCGTGAAGGAGACCGTCGACGAGACCGTGCCCCAGGTACTGCCGCCCGTACTCGACGTGGTCGAGGACGTCGTTGGCGGCGGCGGCGGCGGCGGCGGCGGCGGCCTTCTCCCTTAGCGCGGCGACGAAGTCGAGGCTCAGCGCCTCCGGTCCTCCGTAGACTCGCCGCCGTGGCATTTCCCTGGCCGTCGAGCCCGCCAACTGCGGCGCACCGCGCCGCGTTCGCCGGCGCGACGGTGAGTCCCTACTGGCTGGACGCACTGCCGCCGCGAGAGCCGGAACCGCCGCTCGAGGGATCGAGCGAGGCCGACCTCTGCATCGTCGGCGGCGGGTTCACGGGGCTCTGGGCGGCTCTGCACGCGAAGGCCGATGATCCGGGCCGCGAGGTCGTCGTCCTCGAGGCGAGCGGATCGGGTTCGGCGCCAGCGGGCGAAACGGCGGCTTCGCGCTCGGCTCGCTGACGCACGGGATCGAGAACGGTCTCGCGCGCTTCGCCGAGGAGATGCCGCAGCTGGAGCGCCTCGGCCAGGAGAACTTCCAGGGGTTCGTGGCGGACATCGAGCGACTCGGGATCGGCTGCGACCTCGAGCTCACCGGCGACCTCTCCGTCGCGCTGGAGCCGCACGAAGTCCGGTGGCTCGAGGAGGGCGCGGTGCTGTTCGAGCAGCACGGCCACGAGCACGAGCTCTTCGACGCCGACGCGATTCGCGCGGAGATCGACTCCCCGACCTACCTCGCGGGCCTCTGGGACAAGACCGACGCGGCTCTCGTCGACCCGGGGAAGCTCGTTGCCGGCCTGGCGGAGGCGGCGCTTGCCGCCGGCGTCCGCATCCACGAGCACTCGCCGGCGACCAAGATCGAGGACGACGACGCCGGCGTTCGCGTTCTTTCGCCGACGGGTCATGTTCGCGCTGGGCGGATGCTCCTGGCGACGAGTGCCTATCCGCCGCTCCTGCGGGCGATGCGCCGCTACATCGCACCGGTCTACGACTACGCGCTGATGACGGAGCCGCTCTCGTCCGCGCAGCGGGAGTCGATCGGCTGGAAGCGCAGGCAGGGGATCGGCGACTGCGCGAACCAGTTCCATTACTACCGCCTGACGAGGGACGACCGGATCCTCTGGGGCGGCTACGACGCCGTCTACCGCTACGGCGGCCCCGTCCGCGCCGACCTCGACGACGACCCCGAGACCTTCGCCAAGCTCTCGCAGCACTTCTTCACGACGTTCCCGCAGCTCGAGGGCGTCCGCTTCTCCCACCGATGGGGCGGAGCGATCGACACGTGCAGCCGCTTCTCCGTCTTCTTCGGGACGGCGCACGGCGGGCGGGTCGCATACGCGATCGGCTACACGGGCCTCGGCGTCGTCTCGACGCGCTTCGGAGCGCGGGTCGGGCTCGACCTGCTCGACGGGCGGGAGACCGAAGCGACGCGCCTCCGTTATGTCCGCTCGAAGCCGGTGCCCTTCCCGCCGGAGCCGCTGCGGTCCGGCGTGATCCAGCTCACGCGCAACCGGCTTGACGCCGCCGATCGCAAGGCCGGGCGCCGCGGCATCTGGCTCCGCACGCTCGACCGAGTGGGCCTAGGCTTCGACAGTTGATGACCGAGGGCTCTTTCGTCAACCGCGTCGCCGATCTCGAGCTCGAGCCGGCACCGCTCGACCCCGAGACCGTCCTCGAGGGCTCGCCGGAGGTCTCGGAGCTCGTGCTCGCCACCTCGCCGGACGGCCGCGTCGTCCGCGGCGTTTGGCAGATCACGCCCGGCGTCATCGAGGACGTCGAGGCCGACGAGCTCTTCGTCGTCGTCTCCGGCCGCGCGACCGTGGACGTCCAGGGCGGCGCGACCCTCGAGCTGGCGCCCGGAGTCGTCGGGGTGCTGCGGGCGGGTGACCGAGCCGTCTGGCGCATTCACGAGACGCTCCGCAAGGTCTTCCAGATCACCGAATCGCCGTAGGCTCGGGCCCCGGAGCGCCGGGTTGACCTTGTGGCATTTGAGTCGTAGGCTCGGGGCTCCCGATAGGAGGCGACACCATGCCGAAGTCGAGTCTCTACCTACTCGGGTTGCTCCTCGTCGTGTTCGTGGCCCTGGCGCCCCCTGCGCTGGCGAACGGCCACGGCTCGAGGGTGCTCACGCTCGTGAGCGGCAACGGTCCGGCACCGGGGCGCGACCCATTCACAAAGTTCTCGCTCGACCAAGGGGCGACCTGGGAGGAGGCGTACATCGTCCCGAAGTGCGGAGCCCCAGGCCCGTGGGACCTTTCGGCCTGCTTGCTCTGGTCGGATCCGATCCCGGGCACGAAGTGGATCGCGGTCAACCCTGACAAGTCCGGCCCGGCGACGTCGCTCTACCGCCGCAAGTTCAAGTTCTCGCCACGGTGCAGGGACGCGACGCTCGAGATCGACGTGCACGCGGACAACGACGTGACGCTCTCGCTGAACGACGTTGTCTTCGGCGCCCAGCCCGCCGGGGCGCTAGAGCCGAACTTCCAGGGCCCGCCCGAACACTTCACGACCGACGGGCCGTTCCACAGGAGGTGGAACAAGATCGGCTTCCGTGTGCGCGACTACGGCAACCCGACCGCGCTGGACTATTCGGCGACCGTCACCTGCCACCACTGATCCGAGCGACGCTCGAAGCACCTTCCAGACCCTGCATCCGCGGGGTGCGTTCCGCCGACCTCCTCAGGTTGGGCCGCCCGCGGATGGTGCGCGGATGGCTCTACGACTGGCTGCTGGCACTGCACGTCCTGTCTGCATTCGCCTGGATCGCGGCGCTCGTGGTCTTCACGGTCGTCGTCGTCGCCGGCCGGGGGCTGACCGTCCCGAGCGACGTCCTGCGCCTGTTCAAGGTCTCGCGGGCCGGCGACGTCCTCATCGCCGTCGGGATGATCGGGACGATCGTCTTCGGGGTCTGGCTGGCGTTCGACAAGTACGAGATCTGGGACGGATGGATCATCGCCGCCCTCGTCCTCTGGCTGGTCGCGGGCGCCGTCGGCGGACGGATCGGAAAGATCTACAACGCCGCGCGCGACCGGGCGAGGGAGCTGGTCGGTGAAGGTCGCGACGTCTCGAACCCGGAGCTGAACGCCATGCTCCGCACGCAGCGCGGCCTCGTGCTCCACCTGCTCATGATCGTGGTCGTGCTCGCCCTGCTCGTCGTCATGATCTACAAGCCGGGGGCCTGACAATGCTGGCCGTCCTCCAACCTGACAGCGGAAACCTCCCGCTCCTCCTCCACGTCCTGGGGGCGTCGATCCTCGTCGGCGGCCTCGTGACCGCCCTCGGGGCCCAGGCCGTGGGCTGGACGCGGGACACGGCGGCGGGCACTCTCCAGCTCGCGCGCATCGGCTTTTTCACTCTCCTCTGCGTCGCGGTGCCCGGATGGTTCCTGATGCGCATCGGCGCGCAGTGGATCTTCACCAAGGAAGGCTGGGACGACGTCGACTCGGAGCCGGGTTGGCTCGGAATCGGCTGGATCACGAGCGATCTCGGCGGCCTTCTGATCCTCGTCGCGACGATCCTGGCCGGTCTCGGTGCCCGCCGCCTGCGGCAGAGCGGGGCGACGGGGAGCACCCTCGTTCGGATCGCCACGGTTCTGACGGCGCTCGCGCTGATCGCCTACGTCGTCACGGTCTGGGCGATGGCCGCGAAGCCGGACTAGGCCACTGCCCGACCGCCGCACGATCGACGAGCTCCTCGCCGAGGCGCGCCGCGACCTGCGCCGGGTCACGCCTGCCGAAGCCCACGCGGCGGCGCGGGACGGCGCCGTGCTCGTCGACGTCCGCTCCGAGGACGAGCGGCGCCGTCAGGGGGTCGTCGTCCCCGGTGCCGTGCACCACCCGCTCTCGGTCGTCCACTGGCGGCTCGATCCGGACGTCGCGACGCACAACCCGAAGCTGCCGTTGCAGGCGCACGTGATCCTGCTCTGCCGCGAGGGGTATTCGTCGAGCCTGGCGGCCGCGCTTCTCCGCGCGATCGGGTTCCCCCGGGCGACGGACGTCATCGGTGGAGTCGAGGCCTGGCAGCGGGAGGGACTGCCCCTCGAGCCCTACCCCGGCGCGGGCTGACGACCGCGCAGTCGCGCGACGGTCGCCGCCGCGAGCAGCAGCATCACCACGTCGCTGGCCAGACACCACTGGCAGAAGGCGCCGATGGCCACGATCTGGACGACCAGGAGGTATGCGCTGAAGGCGAGGCCGCCGAGCGCCAGCGAGGCGCCGACCAGCCGCGCGGTCTCGCCGGCCGCGAGGGCGGAAGCGAAGATGGCCAGGTATCCGACGAGGCCGAGCACGGGGACAGGCAGGCCGAGGATCTCCGCGTAGTCCGAGCTCTGCACGGTCTCACAGCCTCCTGTGGAGCACGCGATGGTCGCGTCGGCGTACTTCGCATACGTCAGGTACGCCGCGATGCCGGCGCCGGCGAGCGCAAGGATCGCGACGGCGACCCGAAGCGCCCGATCGCTCACTGGCCGAGTAGCCGGTCGATCGCCTGCCGGAACTCCTCCGGGCCGAGAGCGCTGAATTCGAGCGGCGCGGGCTGACCGCCGGTCGTGCCGATGAGGAACGAGGGCGTGCTCGAGACGGCGTCGCGCTGCGCTGCCACCGCGGACTCGTCGACGGCGGCCGTCACCTGGCTGGAGTCGGCGTCCTCGAGCATCCGGTCGGCGTCCAGGCCGGGAACGGCGGCTGCCACGGAACGGAGAAAATCCTCGGTCACCCAGCCGCTGTTCTCGGCGCCCTGGTTCATGTAGATCAGGTCGACGACGTTCCAGAGCTTCTTCTGCTCGCCGGCGCCGAGAGCTGAACGGAGGGCGTCCTCGGACTCGGGGCCGATGAACGTCAGGCCGCGGAACTCGATTCGCAGGCGCCCGTCGCGGACATAGTCGGTCACCAGCTTCGGGAACGTCTGCCGTGACCACTCCGCGCAGAAGGGGCATTGCAGGTCGGCGTACTCGACGAGCGTGACCGGAGCATCGTTCCTCCCGATGACCGTTCCGCTCTGCGGGATCCCATCGAGCAGCGCCTCGACGTCGGCCCCTCCGGCGATCGTGGTCCCCGGCCCGCCGTCGCCACCGTCGTCTCGGGCGCTGAGCAGGCTTGCGCCGACGAGCACCGCAGCCAGCGCGGCAGCCGCCACGAGGACAACGATCACTCGCCGGCGGGTGAGCAGGCCGGTCTCCCGCTTCGCCGGTCGGGGCGCGACCGGGACACGACCCGGCTTTTTCTTCTTGGCCACGGGCTCATTGTGTCGGCGAGGGTGCGGGAGGCGCGTCGGTCCCCGGCCGCAGTCCGGCTGCGCCGAGGCCGCAAACTAGAATCGAGGCATGGAGGCGAGTCACCCGGTCCTGGAGCAACTCGTCGCCGGTGGCTCGGCGCATGCGTTCGCGCGGCTCGGCGCCCTCGGCGCCGAGGCCGATGTCTCGCGACTTCCGTACACGCTTCGCGTCCTGCTCGAGAACGTCCTCCGCGCGGAGGCGCTGGGCTATGGCAGCGCCGAGGAGGTGCGTGCCGTTGCCGAGTGGGACGCCAAGGCCGAGCCTCGTCACGAGATCTCGTTCCGCCCGGCGCGCGTCCTCCTCCAGGACTTCACCGGCGTTCCCGCGATCGTCGACCTCGCCGCCATGCGTGAGGCGATGGTCGCCCTGGGCGGCGATGCGGCGGCGATCAACCCCCAGATCCCTGCCGAGCTGGTCATCGACCACTCCGTGCAGGTCGACGAGTTCGGATCCCGGCTGGCCATCTTCAAGAACACGGAGCGCGAGTTCGAGCGAAACCGCGAACGCTATGCGTTCCTGCGCTGGGGACAGAACGCCTTCGACAACTTCAGCGTCGTCCCGCCGAATACCGGGATCGTCCACCAGGTCAACCTCGAGTACCTGGCCCGAGTCGTCGAGACGCGGGCGCAGGGCGGTCGACCGTTCGCGTTTCCGGACACGCTGATCGGGACCGACTCCCACACGACCATGATCAACGGCCTGGGCGTCCTGGGATGGGGCGTCGGCGGGATCGAGGCGGAGGCCGTGCTGCTCGGTGAGCCGGTCTCGATGCTCGTGCCGCAGGTCGTGGGCTTCCGCCTCTCGGGCAAGCTCCCCGAGGGCGCGACCGCGACCGACCTCGTCCTCGCGGTCACCCAGATCCTGCGCAACCACGGCGTGGTCGGGAAGTTCGTCGAGTACTTCGGGCACGGCCTGGTCGGGCTCCCGCTCGCCGATCGCGCGACCATCGGGAACATGTCTCCCGAGTACGGGGCGACGTGCGGGTTCTTCCCCGTCGACGAGGAGACGCTCCGCTACCTGCGCCTTACGGGCCGCGATGCCGGCCAGGTCGAGCTGGTAGAGGCGTACTGCCGCGTGCAGGGCCTCTTCCACGACCCCGACTCGACGCCCGAGTACTCGCAGGTGGTCGAGCTCGACCTCGGCGACGTCGAGCCGAGCCTCGCCGGCCCGCGCCGGCCCCAGGATCGCGTCCCGCTCACCGAGGCGAAGTCCTCCTTCCTCGACTCGCTCTCGAGCTTCGGCGTCCCGTATCGGAACGGCTCCGAGGACAAGGCGATCGCCGACTCGTTCCCGGCCAGCGACCCACCCGACTTCACCGAGCCCGGGCATGCACCGATCCTCGAGGAGGAGTACGACGTGCCCGCCGCCGTGGCCGTGGAGCCGACCTCCGTCCCCGTCTCCATGGGCGACGAATCCTTCGATCTCGAGCACGGCTCCGTCGTGATCGCGGCGATTACGAGCTGCACGAACACGTCCAATCCCTCGGTGATGGTCGCAGCAGGTCTGCTCGCGAAGAACGCCGTCGAGCGTGGGCTCGCCCGGAAGCCGTGGGTCAAGTCGAGCCTGGCGCCCGGCTCGAAGGTCGTGACCGAGTACTACGACAAGGCGGGGCTGACGCCTTTCCTCGAGGCACTCGGCTTCCACACGGTCGGCTATGGCTGCACGACTTGCATCGGCAACTCGGGCCCGCTCTCAGCCGAGATCTCGCAGGCCATCGACGAGGGCGAGCTCGTCGTCTGCTCCGTCCTCTCCGGAAACCGCAACTTCGAGGCGCGGATTCATCCGGAGGTGAAGGCGAACTATCTCGCGTCGCCGCCGCTCGTCGTCGCCTACGCGCTCGCCGGACGCATCGACCTCGACCTGACGACGGAGGCGATCGGGCAGGACTTGAGCGGCGCCGACGTCTTCCTCAGCGACCTGTGGCCGAGCCCCGAGGAGGTCCGCGACACGATTGCCGGTGCCCTCTCCGAGGAGATGTACCGCCGCACCTACGAGGACGTCTTCACCGGCGACGAGAACTGGGCCGCGCTGCCGGCCCCCGAAGGCGACCTCTTCTCCTGGGATCCCGACTCCACGTACGTTCGCCATCCTCCCTACTTCGAGGGCATGGTGGCGGAGCCCGGTGCCGTGGAGGACATCGAGGGCGCCCGGTGCCTCGTCATGATCGGCGACAGCGTGACGACCGACCACATCTCGCCCGCGGGCGCGATCAAGCTCGACAGCCCCGCCGGCCACTACCTGCAGGAGCACGGGGTCGAGCGAAAGGACTTCAACTCATACGGCTCCCGGCGCGGGAACCACGAGGTGATGGTGCGCGGGACCTTCGCGAACGTCCGGCTTCGCAACCTCCTCGTTCCCGGGAGCGAGGGTACGTGGACCGTGCATCTGCCCGACGGCGAGGAGACGACGATCTTCGATGCGGCCGTACGGTACAAGGCCGACGGCGTTCCGACGATCGTCCTCGCCGGCAAGGAGTACGGCTCCGGCTCGTCCCGCGACTGGGCGGCGAAGGGGCCCAACCTCCTTGGCGTTCGGGCAGTGCTCGCCGAAAGCTACGAGCGCATCCACCGCTCGAACCTGATCGGGATGGGGATCGTTCCACTCCAGTACCCCGACGGCGAGAGCGCCGAATCGCTCGGCCTCACGGGACGCGAGCAGTTCGCGGTGGAGGGCCTCGAGAACGGCGAGGCGAGCGAGGCGCAGGTCAAGGCGACGTCCGACGGCGGTGGAACCGTGGCCTTCACGGCCCGCGTGCGACTGGACACTCCCCGCGAGCGGGACTACCTGCGCCACGGCGGAATCCTCTTGTACGCACTGCGCCGAATCGCCGCAGATTTTCGCTACGCTCAGTCCTGACCCCCTTGGCCCGGGCGTGCGGCCTTTAGGCCTCGGACACGTTATGAGTAGGAACCGACGCAGATTCATCGTGGCGCTCGCTGTCGCCGTACTGGCCGGAATAGGCCTGGTCGGTAACGCGGTCGCGGCCCCGTCATGCGCATACGACGGCGCCTCGAGCACGGTGAACGCGATGCTCGGCGCCGGTGACTCGGCGACGCTCGCGGTCGACGCGTCGGGCCAGATCACCTTCGGCGCCCCCGCTGCTCCGTGCGGGGTTGCGACGAACACGAACACCGACAAGATCGTCGTCTCTGGTCCCGCGGGGTCGACCGAGCATCTCGTCATCGACCAGTCGGCGGGCGCGCTCGCGCCGGGCGTCGTTGTCGAGGGCAGCGGGATCTCCGAGATCGAGGTCGAGGTCGACCTGGGCGATGCCTCCGACGAGGTCGTCGTGAACGGGAGCCCCGGTCAGGAGCCGCTCGCAGTCGGGACGAAGGGCGTCGGATTTGACTCGGACGGCGACGTCGACATCACCTTCACGCCGCTCCCGGGCTCGATCGAGCTCGTCGCCGCTGATGGAGAGCCTCACGTCCTCACAGCCCGCGGCGGGTTCGGCTCTGGACACCTCTTTCCCGGCCCGGTCACGCTGCGTGGTGGCAACCAGGACGACTCGCTTACGGGCAGCGATTTCGGCGATCTTCTGTTCGGCGGCAGCGGGGCGGACCTCCTCCACGGCTCGGCCGGCGACGACGTGATCAGCGGCGGCAACGGAAACGACAGGCTTCGAGGGGCCGACGGAAACGACTCCCTGTCCGGCGGCATTGGTGTCGACGTCTTCTCGGGCAGCTTCGGTGACGACACGCTCGATGCCCACGACGGTGTGGCGGATGCACAGCTGAGCGGCGGTCCTGGGGTGGACAGCGCGGCCTACGACCGCGGTCTGGACCCGTTCCCGCTCGCCGTCGAGAACCGCTTCCCCCTGGATCCCCCGCCGCCGCCTCCTCCGGATCCCGATCCGGTCACTGAATGTAGTTTCGGCGGGGGAATCGCTACGGCGACGATCGCGCCGGGCGAGCAGGCGACCCTCGAGGTGAACGGCGGCCAGATCTTCTTCGGAGAGCCTGCAGTTGCGTGCGGCGGGGCGACGACGTCGAACACGGACGAGATCGTCGTCGAGGGTGCGACCGACACGAACGAGACGCTCGTCATCGACCTCCGCGGCGGACCGCTCGGCCCTGGGGCGACGGCGGAGGGAACCGGGGACGCGGAGATCGAGACGACCGTGAGCCTCCACGACGTCACGGACGTCGTCCGGGTGGTCGGCTCCGATTCGGGCGCATTCCTCGCCGTCGGCTCAAACGGAATCCTGCTCAACAACGACGACGACGTCGACGTGACAGTGACGCCGACTCCGATCATGATCGCGCTCACGGGCGGCCTTGGGGCCGACCGGCTGATCGCCGTCGGCGGCTTCGGCGCGGGAGGCCCCTTCGGCGGCGTCGCAGAGCTCCGCGGCGGCGACTCGGACGACGTCATCCGGGGTGGGCCCGCCAACGACAAGCTGTGGGGCGGCGCCGGCGTTGATCTGCTGCGTGGGGGGCGGGGGCGCGATCGCCTGTCCGGCGGCCAGGGGGCAGACTATTCCTGGGGCGGTCCCGGCAAGGACGTCCTGCTGGCGGTCGACCAGACCTCCGATCACCGGGTGGACGGGGACGCGGGCCGCGACACGGCCTACTTCGACCGTGCCAAGGATCATCCGGTGCAGTGCGAAGTTCGCCACCCGCGCTCTAGCTAGCCCCGCGCACGCACGAGAAGTACCCTCGGCTCGGATGACCTCCGAGCTGCATGAGACGGCCGCGAACGGGTTCTCCACCGCGGCCGCCTCGTACGAGACCGGGCGGCCGACGTATCCGCCCGCGGCGGTCGCGATGCTCGTGCGGGAGCTCGACCTCGGTACGCGCAGCGTCGTCCTCGACCTCGCCGCCGGAACAGGCAAGCTGACCGCGCTCCTCGTGGGCACCGGGGCACGGGTGGTCGCGGTCGAGCCCGTCGCCGAAATGCGGGCGATCCTGGAACGCGCACTTCCCGGCGTGACGGCGCTTTCGGGCACGGCCGAGGCGATTCCACTCCCCGCCGGCTCGGTGGACGACGTCACCGTCGCCCAGGCATTCCACTGGTTCCGCGGCGACGAGGCGCTCGCGGAGATTCACCGTGTCCTGCGGCCAGGTGGCGGCCTCGCGCTCCTCTGGAACGACCGCGACACGAGCGTCGGCTGGGTGGGGCGGCTCACCGAGATCATGGAGCCCTATAGCGGCGACACACCCGGCTACCGCGAAAGCTCATGGCGAGTGGCATTCGAGCGGACGACCCTCTTCGGCCGGCTGGCCCACGCCGAGTACCGACACGTCCACCGATTGTCTCCGGAGGGCGTCGTCGCCCGGGTGGCGTCGGTCAGCTTCGTCGCGACGCTCCCCGAGCTCGAGCGGGAGCGCGTGCTGGGCGAGGTGAAGGAGCTGCTCGCCACCGATCTCGACACCCGCGGCCGAGCAGAGATCGAGCTTCCGTACCGGACGGATGTGTACTGGACCAAGCGCGCCTAAGGCTCGCGGCGTCTGACGACCTTCAGGCCCCAGGCGCGGCCGCTCTGGAAGAGCTCGTCCGGGTCGACCTCGTCGAGCCAGCCGAGGAAATGCCGGTCGGGCTCCTCGTCGGTCGAGCCGTACACGGCCGGACGCTCCGGCGTCTCCTCTCTGTCCTCGCTGCGCTCGGCCCGCTCCAGATCGGCGAACCGCTCCTCGGCGGCCGGCCCTTCGGCGTATCCCTTGCCCACGTCCTCAGCTTATGTCTGCGGCGCCTGCCGGGACCACTCCGTCAGCGAGTACCAGTACGTGTCCTGCAGGGCTGCGCCGACCCGGGGATCGGTGTGGTTGGGATTGAAGACGTTGTGCTCGAGGTCGGCACAGAGCGCAACCGCCTCCATGGGGATGTCCGGGAGGTTGACGATCACCTCTGATGGGAGGCGGGCCTCGCCGAGCGTGTAGTGCTTGAAGTGGAGATCGGGCGCGACCTCGAGGAGGACCGGCCAGTCGGGACAGCTACGGGAAGTGCTACTCATCGGACTCCGATTCGGCTTTTGGCGCCGGAGGCCTCCTCCACGAGCTCCGCGAGCGCGCGGATGAAGGCCGGGTCGGCGTTGAGGGATTCGATGCGGTCGAGCTCGAGGCCGAGCTCGGCGGCTTTCTCGCGGGCCTCGATGTCGAGGTCCCAAAGGATCTCGAGGTGGTCGCTGACGAAGCCGACCGGCGCGACAAGGACCGTGCGGACACCGCGCGCGTAGAGGGTGTCGAGCTCGACGAGGATGTCGGGCCCGAGCCAGGGCTCCACGGTCGGGCTCTCGCTCTGGAAGGCGAACGACCAGTCGGTTACGCCCGCTCGCTCAGCGACGAGGCGCGACGTCTCGAGCAGCTGGTCGCGGTAGGGATCGCCCTCGGCGAGGATCCGCTCGGGAAGGCTGTGGGCGGTGAAGACCACGTGCGCGTGGGTGCCCCGCACCCGCTCGGCGAGGAGCGCGACGTACGGCTCGTGGTCGTGCCAGCCTTCGACGAAGACCAGTTCGGCTCGGCCGGCGAGGCCCTGCTCGAGCCGGTCGCGATAGCCGCCGATCGAGATGCGCGAGTAATGCGGTGCGAGGACGATCCCGACGAGCCGGTCGGCGCCGTCGGCGAGCGCCTGGTCGACGCCCTCCGGGATCCGCGGGTGCCAGTGCTTCATGCCGACGTAGACGCGGAGTCCGGTCACCTGCTCCAGGCCGGCACGCTGCTGCTCCGTGATCCGGTTCAGCGGTGACATGCCGCCGATGCGCCGGTAGCGCTCGGTCAGCTCGTCGACCGCCTCCTGCCGCACGGGGCGGCCGCCCCGGATGTCGGAGAAGTACGCGGGGATGTCCTCGGGGCGCTCAGGGCTTCCGTAGGCCATGAGGATGACCGCCGTTCGTGTGTCTTCGGTGGTCAAGCGGTTACTTCGACTGAGGTGCGTTCGCGGACGAGCTCGACGAGACGGCCGAGGTCGTCGGGGTCGGTGTCCGGGAGGACTCCGTGGCCGAGGTTGAAGATGTGGCCGCGGCGGCCGGCGACGGCGTCCAGGATGCGGACCGCCGCGGCCTCGACACGCTCCCAGGGCCCGAGCAGAACGGCCGGGTCGAGGTTGCCCTGCACGCCGCGGCCCGAGCCGAGCGACTCCCAGCAGCGGTCGATCGGCACCCGCCAGTCGAGACCGATGACGTCGCCTCCGGTCGACTTCATCTCGCGGAGGAGATGCGTCGTGCCCGTGCCGAAGTGGATCGTGGGCGCGGTCACGGCACCGAGGATCCGGGCCGAGTAGGGAGCGACGAACTCGCGGTAGTCGGCTTCCGACAGGGCGCCCACCCAGGAATCGAAGAGCTGGATCACGTCTGCACCCGCCCGCACCTTCGCCTGCAGGTACGCGGTGAAGGTGTCGGTGAGCTTGTCCATGAGCGCATGCCAGATCTCCGGCGAGCCGTACATGCAAGTCTTCGTCCTCACGAAGTCGCGTGTCGGCTTGCCTTCGATCAGGTAGCCGGCGACCGTGAACGGGCCGCCCGAGAAGCCGACAACCGCCTGCTCTTCGGAAAGCTCGTCTCTGACGAGGCGCACCGCTTCCAGCACGAACGGCACCGCCTCCTCCGGCTCCGGCACGTTGAGCCGCTCGACCTCTCCGAGGTCGGTAATGGGCTCGGCCACGACGGGGCCGACGCCGTCGACGAGCTCGACGTCGACCCCCATCCCGATCACCGGGAGCATGATGTCGGCGAACATCACCGCCGCGTCCACGCCGTGCCGCCGGACGGGCTGCAGGGTTACCTCGGCGCAGAGCTCGGGCTGCCGGCAGACCTCGAACAGTGTGTGCCGCTCGCGGATCTGGCGGTACTCGGGTAGCGACCGGCCCGCCTGGCGCATGAACCAGACCGGCGTACGCTCGACGTGCTCGCGCCGCGCAGCGCGGACGAGAAGAGGATCGACCACGCCCCTAAATCTAGCTCGGTGCGGTCTATCCGCCGATGATCAAGGCGACGTGCGCGCCTTGGAGCTCGCCCCGGCGCATGCCGTCGAGCGGCACGGCACGACGGATGTCGACGTCCTTCGCGAGCCGATCCGCCTCACGCTCGAAGCCCGGCCGGAACATGACGATCGACCGCGGGTAGTCGGTGCTCGCGGCGTTCCCGGTTCCGGCGACCAGGTACCCCTTCTTGCGTACCTTCTGGGTGGCGTCCAGGGCGGCGCCGCTGATGCCGTTTCCGTTCAGCACGAGCACGGACGTCTCCCGGCGCGAGAGCAACGGCTTGGCGCCCGACGTCTGCGGCGCCGTCTCGGCCGGCTGCCCTTGCGCGTCGAGCTGGCGCTCGACGGCCGCCCGCGCGACGGTCGTCGGGTCGGTCGCCTTGCTGACCTCGTCGGAGAAGAACTTGCCGAAGAGCCAGATGCCGACGACGAGCAGGATGATGAGCTCGACCGTCGCCACCGACGCAGCGATGAACGCGGCCGAGCGCCAGGGCGGAGTTGCTGGAAGGTCTGCGCGATTCTCCACGGGCCGGTCTAGTTCGCCCCGTCGCGGCCCTCTCCTTCCAAGCTTCTTGTCAGGAGTTCTGCGACCTGATGAACTCGCAGGTGGCCGCGATTCCGTCCTCGAACGACGTCTCCGCGGTGAAGCCGAGTTCGCGCGTTGCGAGACCGGGGTCGAGGACGCTCCGCTGCAGCTCGCCGAGCCGGGGGGGATCGAAGATCGGCTCGACGTCGACGCCCGAGGCGCGCCGGCAGGCCTCGAAGAGCTCGAGCACGGACGTCGGGACGCCGGTCCCGATGTTGAAGACTCCCACCGGTCGCTCCAGCGCCGTAACGGTCGCCGCCGCGACGTCCGCCACGTCGACGTAGTCCCGCTGCTGCGTGCCGTCCCCGAAGATGTGCGGTGCCTCTCCGCGTGTCAGGAGCCCGAGAAAGATGGCGACGACGCCGGCCTCCCCGTGCGGGTCCTGCCGGGGGCCGAAAACGTTGCCGAAGCGAAGCGCCGTGTGCGCGGTTCCGTACAGGCGGTTGTACGTGGCCAGGTACTCCTCGCCCGCGAGCTTCGATGTCCCGTACGGCGAGACGGGCTCTCGCGGGGCGCTCTCGGTCGCGGGCTCGGCACACTCCCCGTAGATTGCGCCGCCCGTCGAGGCGAAGACGATTCTCGTGCCGTGCTCGCGGGCCGCCTCGAGCAGCCGGATCGTCCCGAGGACGTTGACCTCGCCGTCGAAGTCCGGACGCGCGATCGACACCCGCACGTCGGCCTGGGCGGCCAGGTGTAGACAGGCCTCGGGACGCGCCTCGCCGAACACCGCTCCAACGGCGTCGCGGTCGCGGATGTCGGCGACGACCAGCTCGGCGTCCGGATTGACATTTTCCGGCTTTCCGTGGGAGAGATCGTCGACCACGACAACCTCGTCGCCGCGGGCGACCAGCATGTCGACGACGTGCGAGCCGATGAAGCCCGCGCCCCCTGTGACGATCGCCCGCACGCGCGTATCCTACGGCGCTCGCATGTTCGTGACCTTCGAAGGAGTGGACGGCTCCGGGAAGTCGACGCAGGCCGGGATGCTCGCGGAGCGGCTCCGGTCGGAGGGCCGAGAGGTCGTGCTCACCCGCGAGCCGGGCGGGACGGCCGCAGGCGAACGGGTGCGGGAGATCCTCCTTCACGGCGACGGCCTCGCCCCGTGGGCCGAGGCGTCGCTCTTCGCCGCCGCACGGGCACAGCTCGTCGACGAGGTGATCAGGCCCGCGCTCGCTCGCGGCGCCGACGTCATCTCGGACCGCTACCTCGACTCGTCGCTCGCCTACCAGGGCCTCGCGCGCGGGCTCGGCGTCGAGCGGGTCCTCGAGCTCAACCTTCTGGCCACGAGCGGGCTATTGCCCGACCGGACGTTCCTCCTGCTCCTGCCGCCGAACGAGGCAGCCACACGCCGCAGCGAGGAGCCGGACCGTATCGAGCGCGAGGGCACCGTCTTTGCAGAAGAGGTCGACCGCGCCTACCGGGAGATCGCCCGTGTCTTCGCCCAGCGGGTTGTCGTGGTCGACGGGACGCTCAACCCCGAAGATATCGCCGAGATCGTCCATGGACAGCTTCGAGACCTTCCCTGAGCAGGACGAGGCGAAGCGCCTCCTCCGCGCCGCGCTCGTCGAGGGGCCCGCGCACGCCTACCTCTTTCACGGCCCCCGGGGCGTGGGCAAGCGGCGCGCGGCACTCGCCTTCGCGTCCGAGCTCCTTGGAGACCCGGACAGGGTCGGTCGCGGTGTCCATCCGGATCTCTACGTGCTCGAGCCGCTCGGCGACCAGATCAGGATCGACCCGATCCGCGACCTTCGGCGCGACCTGCACATGCGGCCATTCGAGGCGGATCGGCGCGTCTACCTCGTCCTGCGCGCGCACCTCATGAACGAGGACGCGGCCGACGCCCTCCTCAAGGACCTCGAGGAGCCGCCTCCGTACGCGGTGATCGTCTTGGTCGCCGACGAGCTCGGCCTGCTGCCGCCGACGATCAGGTCGCGGTGCCAGCTCGTGCCCTTCCGCCGGCTCTCGCAACGGGCGATCAAGGCCTTCCTCTCCTCGCGCGGGCTCCAGGGTGAGCCGCTGGATGCCCTCGCGCGTGTGGCCGCCGGCAGACTCGACCGCGCCGAGCGCCTCCTCGACCCCGACGCCGGGGAACGCCGGGAGGGCCTCATCGAGTTGGCGCGCTCGGTGTACCTCGATCCGGCATTCGATCCGGGGAAAGCGTCACGGACGGTCACCGATCTCGCCCAGGAGCGAGCCGGCCGGGTGCGGGCCGAGGCCGAGAAGGAGCCACTGCCTTCGGAGAGTCCGCGCGAGACGGAGCAGCGCGCCAGGCGTGCGGGCCGTGGTGCCGAGCGCGAGGAAGTCCTCGACGCGCTCGAGCTTCTCACGGGCTGGTACCGGGACCTCCTGGTCGTGACCGCCGGAGCCGAAGGCGCCGTCCTGAACTCCGACAAGCTCGCCGAGCTCTCCACCGACGGACAGCCGGAGCGTGGCCCCGGCGCGGAGCGCGCTGCCGCCACGGTGCGCGACGTCTGGCGGTCCTTCGAGTTCAATGTCCAGCCCGGTCTTGCGCTCGAGGCGCTCTTCGTCCGGCTCCGGCGGGAGCTGGGAGGCACACTTTCTCCATGACGGTTGCGGTGGGCGTCGTCTTCTCGCCCGGCGGGAAGGTCTACTCGTTCGATCCGGGCGGGCTCGAGCTCGCGTGGAACGAGAAGGTCATCTGTCAGACCTCGCGGGGCCAGGAGCTGGGCCGCGTCGTCAAGGGAAACCACGACCTCGCCGACGAGCCGAGCGCCCCGCTGAAGAAGGTCGTTCGCCGGGCGACCGAGGTCGATCATGAGACCGCCCAAGCCAACCGTGAAGAGGCGCGGCGTGCGATGCGCGTCTTCAGGGAGGTCGTGAAGTCGCAGGGGGTGGAACTGAAGCCGGTGGCCGCCGAGCTGGTCTTCGACGGCTCGCGGCTCGTGTTCTCGTACGAAGCCGAGAATCGGCCGGATGCGACGAAGCTCCAGGCTGCGCTGCGGGAAAAGCTGCATCGCCGGGTCGAGCTGCGCCCCGTCGGACCGCGCGAGTGCGCCCGTCTCTGCGGCGACCACGGACTCTGCGGCGGGGGGCAGTGCTCGCGCCGGTTTCCCACGCACGAGCAGCCGATCACCTTGCGGATGGCAAAGGAACAAGATCTGCCGATGAGCTCGGGCCGGATCACCGGACTCTGCGGTCGACTGCGCTGCTGCCTCGCCTTCGAGCACCCGCTCTACAAGAGCTTCCGCGACCGTGCTCCGCGGGTCGGCCGGCGCGTCACGACGCCGCAGGGTGAAGGGCTCGTCACCGGCTACAACGTCCTCGAGGACACCTGCACGGTGGAGCTCCAGGAGGGTGAAACGGGCTTCGACGTCCTCATCGACGAGTGCCGCGAGGTCGCCGCGACGTGAGCTCGGGCACCGACGGGATCGAGGGCAGGCTCGAGGCGTACCGGAATCTGCGCGGGCAGCTCGAGCGGGTGATTCTCCCGCTCGCCACGTCTGTGGACGGGCGGCGCTTCACCTTCCAGGCCTCCCTACACGAGCTCGTTTTCCAGGCCGGTGGCTACGTCGTTCTCGAGGACGGGGGCGAACCTCGGCTCGGCCAGGTGATCACGCTCGAGTCGGCAATCCATGAGGGCCCCGAGCTCGCTATGGACCTGGCCGACGACCTCTCGACCCACAGCCAGATCATCCTCCGACACGCGGAGGGTGAGGGCGTGCTGCTCGTCGGGGAGGGCGCGCCCTTCCACGACGCCGCGGTGCGGCCGGCCGCACAGGACGAGGTCGCTGCCTGGCTGGAGAAGACACGTCCCGAGCGAGCGTCTCTGGAGGTGGGCGAGCTCGTGCTCGCCCAGGGCGTTCCCTTCGCGCTCGACGCCGGCGGCTTTGACCGGCACACGTTCCTCTGCGGGCAGTCAGGGTCGGGGAAGACGTACTCCCTCGGCCTCGTCCTCGAGCGCCTTCTCCTCGAGACCGACCTGCGGGTCGTCATCCTCGATCCCAACTCCGACTTCGTCCGGCTGGGAACCGTGCGCGGCGGGGCGGACGCAGAGCTCGCCTCGCGCTACGGCGACGTGTCTGCAGCGGTGTCGGTCCGATCGCAGGGAGAGGCGGGCGAACCACTTCAGCTCGCCTTCCCCGAGCTCGACCCGGCGACCCAGGCGGCTGTCCTTCGGCTCGACCCGATCGCAGACCGCGAGGAATACAGCGCGCTGACCACCGCGCTGGAGGAATGGAAGCCCGAGACGTTGATGGACCTCGCGGAGTCGGGCGGGGAGGCCGAGCGGCGCCTCCTCGCCAGGGCGAAGAATCTGGGCGTCCTCGACTGGGGCGTCTGGGCGCGCGGCGCCGTCGGCTCGATCCTCCGGGACGCCACCGATCGGAACGTGCGTTGCCTCGTCGTCGACCTCGGCTCACTCGGGACGCGCGAAGAGCAGGCGCTCGTCGCCGAAGCCGTACTCGGCCGGCTCTGGGAGTGGCGGGCGGATCGTTCCCCGGTGCTGATCGTGATCGACGAGGCCCACAACGTCTGCCCGGCCGATTCCGACGACCCGCTGATGTCCCTCGCCACGGAGCACGCCGTACGGATCGCCGGCGAGGGCAGGAAGTTCGGTCTCTACCTGCTCGTCTCGACGCAGCGGCCGCAGAAGGTGCACGAAAACGTGCTCAGCCAGTGCGACAACCTGCTCCTGATGCGCATGAACTCGGCGGCTGACGTCGGCTTCGTCGGCGACGTCTTCTCGTTCGTGCCCCGGAGCCTGCTTGGACAGGCGACGACGTTCCGCCAGGGGGAGGCGCTCGCTGCCGGGAAGATCTCACCGCACCCGGTCCTCCTGCGCTTCGGCGCGCGCGTCAGCGAGGAAGGCGGGAGCGACGTCCCGGCCGACTGGGCCCGGGGGCGAGGCTAGGCGCCTACCACCTGAGAACAGTCAATCGCCGCGGCTCCAGAGGAACGCCGTCTCCGCCTTTCTCGGCCGGCCGGCCATGTATTCCTTCCAGGCGGTCGCGGCGGTGCGCAAGAGGGGATTTCCCGCCCGCAGCTGCAGCGGCGGCTCGTCTCCGGGCGCCTCGAACACGAAGATGGCCTCGTGATCGGTCAGGAACACCTCGTGCCGCTCGAGCTGTGTCTCCTCGAGCTCGAACGGCGGCCCCTCCTCGAGGAGCTCGCGAGCCCGGTCCCGCGTGCCCTCTCTGAGCGGCACGACCACGACGAGGCGGCTCACGGCGCTCCCGAGCCCGCGGCGGTCAGCATGGCGAAGATGCTACGCGCTTCCGACGAACTGCACTGCGGATCGCTAGGACTCGGCGGCCGGCGGAGGTGCTTGCTGCGGCTCCGCCGGCTCGCCCGGGCCCTGGTCGAGCCTGAAGGGCGGGTACTCGTCTCGCATCAGGCTGACGTAGGCGGCGACCCTGAAGACCCAGCGGTCGAGGCCGAGCGTGAAGTCGAAGAGCGAGCGCGGGTAGCGGCCGGTGAAGAGGAGGACGACGGCGGCGATCACGACGAGGATCCCGACGAGGCCCGCGATGCCGAACCCCCAAAAGTCGTTGTTCCACCCCCCGCTCCAGCCCCAGCCGCCGACGAAGATCCCGACGAGGATCAGGTGTGGGATGGCCAGCAGCCACTTCACGAGCGGCAGCCAATGTGACAGCCGCTCCGGGTAGGCGACCTCGAGCCTGGCCGGGTAGCGGGGCTCCTCTCCGAGTGAGAACGGCGGATAGCGGTCGGTTCCGAGCGCCCAGTACGAGTAGAAGCCGACGCGCCAGGTCCAGCGCAGCACGCCGACGTTGAAGTCGAAGATCCCGCGCGGGTAGCGGCCCGTAAAGAGGATCGCGAAGAAGGCGACCACAGTCAGCACCGAGAAGGCGATCCAGAGGAAGATGAGCACGATGTAGTGCGGGATGGCGAGGAGCCACTTCACGAGCCAGAGCCAGCGGCCGAGCTGCGGGTCGAGGTCGCCGTTGAGGGCCACCGGGTAGACGGTGGGCCCCGGCTGTGCGCCGGCCGCCGCGGCGCCTGCACCTGCGAGCCCGGGTGCAGCGGCGGTCGCCGGGACGGTCGCCGTGGCGCCCCTGGCTCCGACCACGATCAGGGCCACGCCGCCGGCGAGCAGGAGGATGCCGGCGATCAGGAGGCCGATCGCGAGCCAGATCAGGAAGTTCGCCTCGGCGCCCATGCTTACGTCGGCCGCCACTCCCTGCGAGGCGTCGGCGTTCATGACCACGATCGTCCAGTTGCCGGACTCGGCCTCCCACGTTGCGTTCTGCGTTCCGGAGCCGGTGGCCGAGGCGGCCCAGAAGCTCTGGTCGGCCGGTGGCCCAGGCGGCTCGCCGCCCGGGAAGCGCCGGTAGTCCACCGAGAACGGGTCGAAGTCGAGGTCGCGTACCTCGTCGTGCGCAACGCCGTCGAGATAGGCATCGACGTCGTCCGTGTCGGCGATTCCGATGAAGACATCTCCCTGGGCGTTTTCGCCGGTGATCCGCACCTCTCCGAGCACGCCCTCTGAGAGCACCCAGTCGCCGTGCGTGTCCGCCTCGAACAGGTCGATGCTGTCCGAGGTGATCGCGAACGAGTCGCTCGTGAAGCGCTCGGTCGGCGTGGTCAGGAAGCCGTCGTCGTCGCGCTGGGTCAGATCGGCCCAGAGAAGCGTTCCGCCTGCGGCGAGCAAGCCGGCCGCGAGCAGCGCCACGATGCATCCGAGGATGACGAGGAGGATGCGGCCGACGGTCCAGTTGGTCCCGGCCGGCTGCTGCGGCGGCGTCGTCGTGGGGCTGTCTGCGGCGGTCATGTCTCGGGCTGTCTCCTGAGCGGCAGGACGACCCGCGTCGGGTCGCATACTAGGCCGTCACGCCCCGGGGCGTCCTAACGCGAGCCGCAGAGCGCCCAGCCTGGTGCGCCCGACGTTCTGAAAGCGCACGCCGTGGACCGGCTCGAAGTGGTCGTAGAGCGTGACGATCAGCGTCAGCAGGAGGATGAAGAAGAGCGAGTTGCCAAACGGGGAATCCCGACAATCTGTTCCGCCGGAACCGCAACGTCGCACCCGCAGCGGCGAGCCGGGATTCCTGAGCGGCGCGGCCATGCGTGGCTCCCAAGCCCTGCCGACGTAGCTCAGCCGGTAGAGCAGTTCACTCGTAGAACCGTGGCGCTCCTGCCGAATCGACGTGGATATGGGAGTTGGGGCTATCCACTGGAACGCGGTGGAACGGTCGGGGCTCGTTTGCCCGGGTGCAGGTGGTAGGGAAGATCCCGCGCCGGCGCGCCGTCGTGCGGATAACCGTGCGCCAAGACGGCAGCCACCTGCCTTTCTTTGCGCGTCCGCGCAACTCGAAGGAGTTCACGATGAATCCGAGACGTAGGAACGACCGGCGACGCGCCGCTCGCCGGCTGCTAGCCGTTGTGGTGCTCGGTATCGCTGCGATCCTGGCGGCGAGCCCACCGGCGAGCGCGGCAACCACCGCGACGTTTTCGAACGGCGTGCTCACCGTCCTCGGTGACGCCGCCGACAACTCGATCGTCGTCAGCCGGGATGCGGCAGGACGAATCCTGGTGAACAACGGCGCCATCGCCGTGGCCGGTGGCTCGCCCACGGTGGCCGACACCTCGCTGATCCAGGTCTTCGGTCGGGCCGGCAACGATCCGATCAGCCTCGACGAGGCAAGCGGCGCGCTGCCGCGGGCGAACCTGTTCGGCGACGCCGACAACGACACTCTCACCGGCGGATCAGGGGGCGACCAGCTCTTCGGGCAGGCTGGGACCGACACTCTCCTCGGCCGTGGCGGCTTCGACATCCTTATCGGCGGCGGCGGGAACGACACCCTTACCGGCGGCGATGCCGATGACCAGGTCTTCGGTCAGGGCCGCGACGACCGGATGATCTGGAACCCTGGCGACGACACCGACCTCAACGAAGGTGGGGCCGGCGCTGACACCGTGGAGGTCAACGGAGGTGGAGGCGCCGAGCAGTTCACCACCACGGCCAACGGCACGCGCGTCCGGTTCGACCGCCTCAATCCGGCGCCTTTCGCCATCGACATCGGCACCTCCGAAAGGCTGGTTCTCAATGCCAACGGCGGCGACGACAGCTTCTCCGCCACCGGGAACCTCGCTGCCCTCATCGCGATCACGGTCGACGCCGGTTCCGGCAACGACAACATCGTCGGCAGCAACGGGGTCGATGTGCTGCTCGGCGGCGACGGCGACGACTTCGCCGACGGCCAGCCGGGCAACGACGTCGCGTTCCTCGGTGCCGGCAACGACGATTTCCAGTGGGATCCGGGCGACGGAAGCGACACCCTCGAGGGGCAGGACGGAACCGACACGATGCTGTTCAACGGCTCCGGCGGCGCCGAGCTCTTCGCGGCCTCGGCGAACGGCGGGCGCGTCCTCTTCACGCGCAACCTGGCCAACATTGTCATGGACCTCGACGACGTCGAGAGGATCGACGTCAATGCTCTGGGCGGCACCGACACGGCCGTCGTGAACGACCTGTCCGGGACCGACGCCACCGAGTTCGAGATCGACCTGGCCGGGGTGCTCGGCGGGCCGGCGGGCGACGGTCAGGCCGACACGGTTGTCGTCAACGGAACCAACGGTGACGACGTCGCCGCTGTGTCCGGCGATGCCACAGGCGTCTCGGTCTTCGGACTGGCCGCCCGGGTGAACATCGCCGGCGCAGAGGCCGCCAACGACCGGCTGAGTGTCAACCTGCTGGCCGGCGACGACGTGATGGACGCTTCCGGCGTCGCGGCCGCGGCGATCCAACTTAGCGCCGACGGCGGCGAGCGTGACGACGTGCTCATCGGCGGCGACGGCGACGACATCCTGTTCGGCGGTCCGGGTGACGACGTGCTGATCGGCGGGCCCGGCATCGACGTTATTGACGGCGGCGAGGGCGACGACATCGAGATTCAGCTCGTCGGCAGCGACAGGGTCACTTCGGCCAAGTCCGCCGACCGAGAGTGGCTGGCCAGTCACATCTCGGTCGTCAACGGCGAGACCGTGCTTGACCTCGGCGGGGAGACCCGCGTGCTTCCCCAGGCCGACCTGAGCCGACTCATCGGGGACGTCCGCACACCTTGAGTCCGGAAGAGTTCCTTCGCACAGACCCAGCGCCAGAACCGCAGGTTCGGTTCTGGCGCTGGCTCCCCACCGCAGCCAGTTAACCAGGCGCGAGTCCGGCCGGTGTTCTCGGCGCCGGAACGAGTCACGAGAACGCCGTTGGAACAAACCCCTGGACGGAGGCGGACGATCTGGACTCCGGCGAGACCGGGCTATACTCGGATCCGGCTCCCAAGCCCTGCCGACGTAGCTCAGCTGGTAGAGCACTTCACTCGTAATGAAGGGGTCCTCGGTTCGAGTCCGAGCGTCGGCTTTCTTGCATATTTGCAGGGGGTTTTGTCGGATCGGGCAGCCTCCGCAACCCGCTCTGGCACCTCTCTGGCCGCCTTTCGGGTACCAAACGGGTACATCAGGGACTCCTTCTCAGTTGGTGAAGTGATCCCCGGGCGAGGAGCCGCTGAATGACCTAGAGGTTCACGTTCGCCATCCCGGCCTCGTCGTAGCGCTCGCCGGCGGGCTTCGGAAGGTCGGCATCGATGCGCGTCAGCTCGTCCCGCGTCAGCTCGACGTCGGTCGCGCCCGCGTTCTGCTCGAGGTACAGGCGGCGCTTCGTGCCTGGGATCGGGACCAGGTCCTCGCCTCGTGCCAACACCCACGCGATTGCAAGCTGCGCCGGCGTTATCCCTTTCTCGGCGGCGATGTCCTTGACCTTCGCGGCGAGCTTGAGGTTCGCCTCGAGGTTCTCGCCGGTGAAGCGCGGACCGCGACGGCGGAAGTCGTCCTCGTCGAGCTCGTCGGGCGACGTGAACCGGCCGGCGAGGAACCCGCGTCCAAGCGGCGAGTACGGGACGAATCCGATTCCGAGCTCGCGGCAGGTCGGCAGCACCTCGGCCTCCGGGTCGCGGGTCCACAGCGAGTACTCCGTCTGCACCGCAGTGATCGGGTGGACGGCGTTCGCCCGGCGGATCGTCTCCGGCGCCGCCTCGCTCAGGCCGACGTGGCGGACCTTGCCCTCCGTGACCAGCTCCGCCATCGCTCCCACGGTTTCCTCGATGGGCACCTTGGGATCGACGCGGTGCTGGTAGTAGAGGTCGATGTAGTCGGTCCTGAGCCGCTCGAGTGAACCCTCGATCGACTTGCGCACGTGCGCGGCGGAGCCGTCTTGCGGCCCGACGCCGGTCATGTCACCCGGGACGACGTCGTCCATTCGGCGACTGAACTTCGTTGCGATCACGTACTCGTCGCGCTGGCCCTTGATCGCGCGCCCGACCAGGATCTCGTTCGTAAGCGGGCCGTAGAGCTGCGCCGTATCGATGAAGTTGACGCCCAGCTCGAGGGCGCGCTGGATCGTCTTGACACCCTCGTCCTCGTCGGTGGGGCCGTAGAAGGCGGACATCCCCATGCACCCCAGACCGATGGCGGATACGTCCAAATCTCGAAGCTTGCGCCGCTTCATGTTCGTCCCAGCCTTTCCTTGTCGACCTCGATCTTCCATTCGATGAGCTCGAGGTTCCTCGCCGTTGCCTCGAGCCCGGCCACCGGACTCGCGTGTCGGCGGCGACCGTCGACGGGGCCTGCGAGGTAACGAACAGATGTTGCATGCGGTCGCCTCGCTCGCCGTTCTGGCCGATGCTGCTGGAGCCTCGCGTACGGGCCCGTCAGATTGACTCTCGGAGCGCGATCGCAGCGGCCTGCAGACGCTCACTGACATCGGCTAGTTCTCGCGCGGCGAGGTCGATGCGCTCTTGCTGCGTGTCCCCGCGGTCTCGCTCGCTCTGAGCGCGCTCGCGAACCTCTTTAAGCTCACCCGCCATCTCTTCCACCGTGTGAGTGAGAGCGGCCAGCTGCTCAGCGACCGTCGCTATGTCCTCCTCGGCCGTCATGTCTCCCAAAGTGTATGCCTGACGGATCGCGGAGCCGTCGACACCCTCCTCCCTTCCGCTCGACGGCGGCGCAACTCTGAGCCGTCCGCTCCTGCGGGCTCAGACGCGCGCGCCGTTCACACTCCTTCTCCGCGCGTCTGGAGAGGAAGACGGCTCGGCGTCGGGATCCTGGAGGAGCCGCTGTCGGTAGGCGCGTGAGACTCCACCGTAATGAAGGGGTCCTCGGTTCGAGTCCGAGCGTCGGCTTCACGGATGTCGTGGGATGCGCCGACTCGCTCGGTTCCGGGGCCCCGAATAGGATTCGCCTCATGTCCGCCCGTCCGGGGCCGCTGGCCAGGCAGTTTTTCGAGGCGTACGGACAGGGGGATCTCGATGCGGTCGGCTCGGTGTTGGCGGACGATCTCGTCGCCTACGTCACCTCTCGGGACGGCGGTGTCGACGTGGTTGAGGGCCGCGCCGGCTACCTGGAGCGACTGCCCGACCTTCGGGCCGCAAACGGACGGCTCGACGTCACGCAGGTTCTCGAGATCGACTCCGAGCGCGTCTTGACGATGGTCGAGATCCACGCCAGTCGCAAGGGTCTCGACCTACACAACTTTGCGGCCTTCCTGGCGCGGATCCAGGACGGGCGGGTCAAAGAGTTGTGGATGGTCGAGGCGCTGCCGGCCTTCAGCGCCGAGTTCTGGTCCTGAGCAAGCTCACCTGATGCGGGGTTCGGTTGCTCCGAGCCACAGGAGTCGCCCCGACCGACGGAGGCCCGTTGCAATCGGCTCCGATCGCTCGGCGGGGTGCCGCGTCGTCAAGCACTGGTTGAGCCACACACCCTCGACCACGCACGCGAACGCGAAGGCGAGGTCGCCCACGGTGGTTCCCTCCCGGAGGGTCAGGCCGAAGTGGTCGAGCGCTCGCTGGAGCACGGCCTCGAGGCGGGCGAGCGAGTGCGCGTACTCGTCCATGCTGTTAGCGGCGATCCGCTTGTTCCAGAGGCCGTACGGGACGGTGCTGAGCCACAGCGCCCAGATCGACCCGTAGCGGACTGCCGGGCGGGCGCCGTGTTTCGGTCCGCGGTCCGACTCTCCGGTCATCAACGCGTCCAGCCACTTGTCGGGGGAGGCAAAGTGTTCGGGAGCGGGGGGCTCGACCCTCTCGATCCAGTCCCCCGAGTCGAGAGTCCGGGCCATCGTCTCGGCCTGAAACGCCGCCTGGCTGCCGAAGAGGTTCGTGATCGCGCCGCGCGTCTTGCCGTCCTCGGCGGCGACTGCACCGGCTTCGAGCCGCGCGAACGGACCCACGGCCGGCAACGCCTGGTCTGGCCGCTCGGCGTCCCGCCGAATCTGCTCCAAGGCGGCGAGTTCGCCCATCTCCACGTAGCGCCGGCGCGCGTCCTGTCTGGAGAGCGTCGAGCGTCGCGACCGGCGAGGCGCCATGGACCGAGTCTAGTTGACCGCAAGCCCGGAGATACGTACGGTACGTAGTTACGTACGTGCCGTACGTATTTTCCAGCAGCAGGATCGGGCTCGGCTCGGTCTGGAACGAAGCGGCGGCCACATGACCCTGCTCGCCCTGCCGGGCATCGCCGCCGGGTTCCTCTCGCTCATCGATCCCGTTCCGTACGTGCGGGACATCCTGCGCGGCCGCACCCGACCGCACCGAGGCACGTGGTTGATCTGGAGCGCCCTCGGCGCCACGGCGTTCGCATCGCAACTCGCCGATGGCGCGAGCTGGAGCCTGGCCATGGTCGGAGTGCAGACGCTCTCGATGACACTCATCCTTGTACTCTCCCTGCCGTTCGGGACCGGCGGCGTGGGCATCGTCGACCTCTCGCTCATCGGCGTCGCCGCCCTCGGCATCCTCGGCTGGGCGCTCTCCGACGAACCTGTCGTGGCGACGACCTTCGTGGTCGCCGCGGACGCGGCCGGCGTCGCGCTCATGCTCCCCAAGACCTGGCGCCACCCGTGGTCCGAAACGCTTTCCACGTTCGTGCTCGCGAGTGTCGCCGGCCTCCTCAGCGCGGTTGCGGTGGGAGCATTGGACGCGAGCCTCCTCCTCTACCCGGCGTACTTCGCCGTCGCGAACGGCGGCATCGCTGCGGTCATCGCCCACCGCCGCCGAGCGGCCTCGCCGCCTGTGGAGGCCGCCGGCCGAGCAGCCTTCTCGCGATGAGGGGGTGAGGGCGGCCGGCTCCGCGAGGAGCCGGCCGCCCTGCGAGGAGGTGCCGGACTACTTTCCGGCGGCGACGCGACCGGTTCCGAGAAGGCGACCGTTCACGTCGATGTTGTCGAGCACAGCCAGGCCGAAGTTGTCCGGGCCGGTGTCCTGGCCCTCGTCGAACACGATGGAGATCGACTTCACGCTCATCCCCTTGATGTCGACGAGGCCGCTGCTGCCGAAGGCCATCAGCGGCGAAGACCCACCCCAGCGGAGCCGGATCCAGCCGTCGCCGACGGTCGCCACGTCCGCAGACGGCGAGTTGCAGCCGACGAAGTAAAGGCTGCCGTCGGCGGTCTCGACGTTGAAGCGCGGGGCGCCGGCGCCGCAGTGGGAGCCACGATTGTCGGAGGCGCCGGCGGGCTTGCGGATGTCGTATCCGAGCTCGGACAGCGTCTTTCCGCGCACGCCCTTGATCTCTGCGACCGCAGCGGCGACGTTCGACGTCGGCCCGGTCTTGGCGAGCAGGAGGCCGCGCACCTGCCGGTCACCGGTGTCGCCGGTCGGGCAGGCGGGGTCGGTGTAGTGCGGCCCTTCCACGAGGTCGTCGCCGGCGAAGGTTGCCGTGCGAGCATCCGTGGGGCACCCGATTCCGTTGACCCAGGTCCCCTTCACCAGGTGCGTCCTCAGCGGGTCGAACTCTCCCGCCCGCACGTCGAACCAGCTGCCCATCGCGAAGGCACTTGCGCTCACTGCGAGGAGCGAGATGCCTGCTGCGGCAACGGCGAGTCGCCTCTTCATCGTCATTCCATCTCCTTTGTCGACCCAGAACATTGGAAATCGGATCGACTCCCGCAACAGCCCAGCCCCGACTTCCCCATCGCGGGGAGGCATCGGCAGGTACGGCGGCCACCTTGAGCCGCA
Organism: uncultured Actinomycetes bacterium; assembly: GCA_963842305.1. Lineage (GTDB taxonomy): Bacteria > Actinomycetota > Thermoleophilia > Gaiellales > Gaiellaceae > JAIBJN01. The sequence goes on along the minus strand of CAWJFW010000008.1, from coordinate 163,401 downwards.
GTTCCGTCCGGCTCAGTCTTCGCGCGTGACGTCCTCGAGCAGGCGCGCGAAGTCGGGGCCGTCGAACTCGAGGACGGCCCGGTCGTACTTCTCCATGCCCCATTCCCAGAAATCGAAGTCGATCTCGGAGACGCCGTCCTGGATCGATGCCCAGAGCGTCCAGCCGTACTTCGACATGAGGCCCCACAGCCGGGCACGAGCGACCTTGTTGCGGAGCGGCCGGCCGTAGTAGTGGTCGACGAGCTCGTCGAGCTGCGCGAGGGCGAGGTTCGACTCGCTCCAGACATTGCCGAGCTCGAAACAGGCGTCGTTGTTGCCCGAGTACTCGTAGTCGATGAGCATGAACTCGCTGCCGACGTCGATGAAGTTCTCGGCCAGGAGGTCGTTGTTGCACGGAACCGTTCCCTCGTTGCGGACGGCCATGGCCGCCTCGATCGCGTGTACCTGCGGCTCGAACTCGAGGTAGCGGTCGGGTAGCCGGAACCCCCGCTCTCGGACGATCTCCAGGTAACGCGCCTGGATCCGGAACATGTTGAAGTCGTCGCGGAAACGACGGGCGCCGTGGAGCCGCCGGCATGCAGCGGCGATTTGTTCCAGCTTGTCGCCGCGGCGAAGGTCCTCGGGGCTCTGCGTCTGCCCGACGATGAACTCGAGGACGAGCACGTTCTCCTCGGGGAGGTATGCGGTCACCGGAGCGCCTACGCCGGCGTCCGCGGCCGCCACGGTGTTCAGGTACTCGTTCTCCCGGTCGATCGCGAGCAGGCCGGCGTCCTTGGCGGAAACCCTGACGACGTAGGCGCCGGATCCAGTCGTGATCTTGTAGTTCGTGTTCGTGAGGCCGCCCGGGAGTTCCGCCACTTCGGTGGGGTCGGAGAGCTCGGGCACCTTGGCGAGGACGCGTTCGAGAGTTCCGTCTACGCTCATGCGTCCGAGTTTCTATCGCACAGAGGGGAGCCGCGTGTGACGAGCGAGCGTGCCGCGAACGTCGTGATCGGCGGTGGAATCACCGGGTGCAGCGTCGCGTACCACCTCGCGAAGGCCGGGGCGCACGACGTGCTCCTGGTCGAGAAGGACGAGCTGACCAGCGGCTCGACCTGCCATGCGGCCGGCCTCGTCACCCAGTTCAACCCGTCGCCAACGATGATGCGGTTCCGCCGGTACAGCGTCGAGCTCTACCACGAGCTCGGCGTCTTCGACAGCGTCGGAAGCCTCCGCATCGCATCGAGCCCCGAGAGCCTCGAGGAGCTCGAGCGCGGTGCGAGCCGGGCCCGCGGGATCGGGCTCGACGTCCATGTGCTCTCGCCGGACGAGGTTGTCCGCCTGCTGCCGGCGGCGACGCGCGAGTCCCTCTACGGGGCGGTCTGGATCGAAGGCGACGGTTCGGTCGACCCCCACATCGCGACACACGCGCTTGCGAGCGCCGCGCGGGAGCTCGGCGTCCGGATCGAGACCGGACGTCGAGTCACCGGGATCCGCCTCGGGCCGTCGCACGAGGTGACGGCCGTCGAGACCGACATCGGCCCGATCGAGACGGAGCTGGTCGTCAACGCCTGCGGGATCTGGGCACCGCAGGTCGCGGCGATGGTCGGAGCGTTCACGCCCTCGGTGCCGGTCGACCACCAGCATGTCGCTCTCGCCGCAGTGGATGGGCACGAGCTGCCGCGCGAGATGCCGTGCTTCCGGGATCTCGACAACCTCGTCTACGGCAAGTCCGAAGCCGGAGGGATCCTCTTCGGCGGCTACGAGCCGAACCCGGTTGCGCGTTGGGCGGACGGAGTCCCTTGGGATCACGCCGCCGCGACGGTTCCACCGGATCACGAGCGCTTCGCGCAGCTCATGGACGGCGCGGTACGGCGCTTCCCCTTTCTTCGCGACGCGGGCGTCGTCGCCCTCATCTGTCATCCCGACGCCATGACCCCGGACGGGAATCCGCTCCTCGGGCCGATGCCCGGGGTGCCGGGGTTCTGGACGGCCGCCGGTCTCTCCCTCAACGGCTTCGGCGGGGCCGGCGGCATCGGCAAGACGGTTGCCGAGTGGATCAGCGACGGCGAGACCGAGCTCGACGTGACCGGCTACCGGGCGTGGCGCTTCGGCGCTCCGTACCGCGATCCGCGCTTCGCCCAGGAGACTGCCCGCGAGGTCTACCGCTACTACTACCGCCTTCGCTACCCCTTCGATGTCGACGAGTGGGGCCGGCCGAAGCGGCTCTCTCCCCTCCACGGCCGGCTTCAGGACCTCGGGGCGGTCTTCGGGACGAAGAACGGGTGGGAGCGTGCGGATCTCTTCGAGCCGGGGAAGAGCAGGAGGGCCGGCGCCGACCAGCGGGCATTCGGATTCACGAAGCCGCCCTGGTTCGATCGGCTCCGGGTCGAGCACGAGGCCTTCCGTGAGCGCGTCGGGATCATCGACATGACCTCGTTCGGGAAGATCGAGGTCTGCGGCCCGGGCGCGCTGGCCTTGCTCGAGCGGGTTGCCGACAACCGCATCGACCGGCCGGTGGGCAGCGTGGTTTACACGCAGTTCCTGAACGAGCGGGGCGGGATCGCATCGGATCTGACCGTCACGCGGCTCGACGACTCGCGCTTCCGTGTCGTCACCGGCGCCGGAACGATCGATTCGGACCTGGGCTGGCTCCGGCTCAACCTTCGCGAGGATGACGGCGAGGTCGAGCTCCGCGACGTCTCGGAGCAGCTCGCGGTCATCGGGCTCTGGGGCCCGCACGCCCGGGACGTGCTCGCAGCAGTCGCCGAGGACGACGTCGGCGGCCGGGCGTTGCCGTTTCGCGCCGCGCGGACGATCCGGATCGGCGGGTCCGAGGTGCTCGCACAGCGGATCACGTACGTGGGCGAGCTCGGGTTCGAGCTCTACGTCCCGCCGGACTGGGCCGTTCAGGTGTGGGACCGGCTGCTCGCGGCCGGCGAGCCACACGGGATCGAGCCCGGCGGCTATCGCGTGCTCGATTCGCTCCGGCTGGAAAAGGGCTACCGCTACTTCGGCACCGACTTGACCGCCGGGGACACGCCCTACGAGGCCGGGCTTGGCTTCTGCGTCGCGCTCGACAAGGGTGAGTTCAACGGTCGCCGCGCGCTCGCGGAGGCGGGCGAGCGCCCGTCGCGGCGGCTGCGCACGCTGCTCGTCGGAGGGGCCGAGTACCTGCCGGTCTACGGGGGCGAAGCGGTGCGCGCGACGGGCGAGGTCGTCGGCCGGCTACGGAGCGCGGGCTATGGCTTCACGGTCGCCCGCAACATCGGGTTGGCATACCTTCCCGCGGACGTCGAGCCCGGCGCGGAGCTCGAGGTCGAGGTGCTCGGAGAGCCGGTGGGCGCCGTCGTCGCTGACGACGCCCTCGTCGATCCGGCGAACGAACGCATTCTGGCCTAGCTCGCCGCCGCGCAGAGAGCCACGCCGGGCAGCTCGTAGCGATCTTCGACCGCGAAGCGCGGAAGGGCGTCCTCGACGTCATTTTTGACTGCGGCACGCTCGGCTTCGGACAGCGCCCGCATCACGAGCGCGACCGGACCGGCGGTGTCCGCGATCAGGCTGAGATACCCGTCCACGTCCGGCAGGACGAAGCGAACTGGGACCTCCTCGGTGCGAACTTCGCTGAAGCCGGCACCTTCGAGGAGCGCGGTGGTGCGTTCCGGGCTCGCCATGCTGAAGGGCCCCGGGGCGGGCGGGGGCTCGAGCGGCGGGATGTGACCGCGCAGGCCGAGGCTCATCCCGATGAGTCCGAAGAAGGGGTTGCGCTCGGGGGCTCCCCAGCTTGCAAGCGCCAGCCGCCCGCCCGAGCGCAGGACGCGGCGGGTCTCGGCGAGCGCTGTGGCCGGATCCGCCATGAGCATGTATCCGAACCGGCACAGCACCCCGTCGACCGAGTCGGCGTCGAGATCGATGCGTTCGGCGTCCGTGACCTTGTACTCGACGTTCTTCACACCGAGCTCGGTGCCGCGACGGCGGGCGGCGTCGACCATCGCCGGCGAGAAGTCGGTCGTGATCAGCCGGCCACGCTCGCCGATGGTCGCAGCCGCCTGGAAGCCCGTCTCGCCCACGCCGGCGGCGAGCTCCAGCACCGTGTCCCCCTCGCTTGGCCGAACCTCCGTGACCATCCAGTCACGGATGGGCGTGCAAACGTTCTCGATGTCCTCTCGCCGGCGCTCCCACGACGGCGCGATCGCCTCCGCGATCTCGTAGTTGTCCGTCAGGAAGGCGGCTGGCGTCTCGGTCGTCATCGTCTCCTCCTTGGGCTGCGTGCAGAGTCAAGGAGGACGCTAGGAGTGGGCCTCCCGCTGGGCAATCGGGAGTTCTCCCCATGCCAGAAGCCCGTGCTCCATCGCGAACAGGGTCGCCCCCGCACGGGTCGAGACGCCGATCTTCCGGTAGGAGCTCTGGATGTGGTGGTCCGCGGTCTTGACCGAGATGCCGAGCGCGCGCGCGACCTGTTTGGTCTGCAGGCCGCGTGCCAGCATGGCGATGACCTCGGCCTCGCGCTCGGTGAGGCCGGCCGGCCGCTCCAATCGCGGTGCCTGGTGCCCGCCCGCCTCGATCACCGCGGTCACTGCATCGGGGTCGAGCCTGCCGGCGCTCGCTTCCCGGGCGAGCTCGTCGGCGGCCTCTTCAGCGGAGAGCGCGTCGCGGTACGGCCGCGTCTCGGTCATCGCGTGATAGGCGTCGGCGGCGGCCAGGAGGCGGGCCGGCGGGGTGAGCTCCGCGCCGGCAGATCCCCGGTGGTAGCCGGAACGGTCGAGTCGCTCGTGGTGGGCGCCCGCGGTCGGCGCAAGCGCCGTGAGGAACTCCGAACGGGAGAGAACGCGCTCGGTCTGGTAGGGGTGAAGCCGCACGTGCTCCCACTCGTCCGGGGTGAGCGCGGCCGGCTTCTGCCAGATCCGAGGGTTTACCGCCGCCCGTCCCAGATCGTGAACGAGTGCTGCACGCCAGATCGCGGCGGCATCCGTCTCGCCCAGGCGCGATCTCTTCGCTGCCGCCCGCGCCAGCCCGGCCACGCCCGTCGAATGGCCGGACAGGTACGGGGAGATCAGGTCGGCGAAATGCCCGAGCGCCCTCAGCGCCCCGTCGATCGCCTCGCCATCGAGCGTCAACCGCGGATCGGGCTCACAGTCAAGCGTCTCCTCCCAGGCCGACGGCTCGCGCTCGAGGGAGAGGATCTGGTGAGCGCCGTCTGCCAGGCAGGCCGCGACCGCGGGGTCGAACCCGTGGCCAGCCCGCTCGCGGACGAGGCGGACGGCGTACTCCTCGCCGCCCAGCATGCGCTGGAGCGCCGCGTCGCGGGCGACGTGAACGATCCGGAGCGCCAGGGGGATCTCATCCGCCTCGGCCCGGCCGAGCGGGCCCTTGCCGTCCCAGCGTTCGGTGAGATGGATGAAGAGACCGTGGATCGAAGGAGGGAGCGCAAGGCGCTCGGCCAGCATTTGCGCGACCTCGCAGATCGCGGCCAGGTGAGGATCCCGCTCCCTCCGAGCCTTGGGCAATCGGCGGGCGATCTGCAGCGCGCGGGTCGGTGAAGAGCTTCCCGGTGTCGGAAGCGCGCGCACGATCCCCGTCAGCACCTCGCGTTGCGACCCGAACATCGCCGGGACGACGTGCGTCGTCAGCGAGCCGCCGAAGGTCTCCGTGGTCACGTCGCTATCCGTCGTGCAGCCGGAATACATCAACAGGCAGGCGTAGAAGGTCTGCGAGGCCGTCGTGCGGTCGACTCCGAGGCTGTCCGCGAGCCGCATCGCCACCAAGGTGCCGTGAAGGCCCTGCTCAAACGGGAAGCCCATCCCCAGGTCGGTGGCCAGGCAGAGCGTCGCCGCGACCTCTGCAGTACGCACGCGTTCCTGCCCAGGAGATGCCTCGTTCGCCACCCTGCGACGGTAACCCACCCCGGGGCTGGGAGCGCGTGTGGGCGCGGTCGTCGTCGCCGACGCGCTCGTCGACCCGGCGAATGATCGGATCCTGGCGTAGGAGTTTGGTGAGAACTCATACGGAGGGGAGCCGCCGAAGCGGCTCTCCTCCGTACTTCGCGCTGCCCGTGCTAGTTCACGCTGAACGCGCTCGTGCTGAACGTCCAGTTTCCGCTCTCCTCGATCGCCTGGATCTCGAGCTCGTACTCGTGCCCCGACTCGAGGAAGACGGCCGGAATGGGCACGTGCTTGACCGAGGCCGGGAGCTCGACGGTGTAGATACGCTGCTCGTCGTCCCGAGTGGCGATGACCCGGTAGCCGACGATGTCGATGCCCGGGGGCTCGGGCGGCCCCTCCCACCGTGCGACAACGCCCCGGCGACTCACCGAAGCACCGTCGTCCGGCGCCGTGATGTCGGGACCCTCCGGGATGTCGTGGGAGAGCGTCGCGGTCCCCACGAGCTTCTTGCCCTCGATCGTCTCTCCGGCGAAGGTGTAAGTGCCCTCCGGAAAGCGCGCCTTGAACTCGGCCAAGGGCACCTCGCTGAACGGCGGCTCGTTGCTCTCGGAGAAGAGCTCGGTCAGCCCCCAATTTCGCAACCGGCCCCGCGCGTCGACGTCGACGACCACCCGTCCGTTCGGATCGGAGATCGTCATCGAGTTCCAGGGTTCGCCGTCGAGGAAGAACTGCAGGCCGGCGTCACCGTCGGTCCCGTTGACCTCGATGATCAGCGTCGCCGCGTCGAGCTGCATCGGCTTCGACGTCGTCGTGGTCGCTCGATCGCCCGCGAGGGCCGTTCCCGTGAGGGCGATCAGCGCGAGCGTGCCCGCGCAGAGGGCGATGAGCTTTGGTCGCCGTCTCATTGCTGCCTCCTTTCGTTGGTTCGAAGGGCAAACGTAGGCCGCGCGGATGAGGTGGCCATGAGGCGCAGATGAAGTGGTGATGAGGCGCCCAGCGTCAGTGTGGTTCTCGACATGGGGAGGGCCCGCGGTTGCGGGCCCTCCCCATGTGCGCCGGTCGCGGTCGAAACTAGCCGCGGATCGACAGGTAGATGTCGGACATGCCCTCGGGGCCCGGCGTGCGGCCGAAGAGGAGCTGGCGTCCGTTCTTCGAGAGCGAGGGCCGCGACTCGGCCGCCGCGGTGTTGACCCTGTCGCCCAGGTTGACGGGCGTCGACCACGCGTCGTAGATGGTCGGCCGCGTGGCGATCCAGATGTCCTGAGCGCCGAGTGTCCCAGTCCGGTTCGAGGAGAGCACGATCTCGAGTCCGTTCTTGCGCACGTTCGGCTGGATGTCGTTGGCCGCGGCGTCATTCAGCTCGGAGACCGGCGTCGCCGGCCCGAACTCCCCTCCGGCGAATCCTTCGCTCACGAAGATCTCGCCGGGGACGGTTGCGGAGCTGCTCGAGAAGTACAGTCGAGCCTCCCCTTCGGCCCTCACGTACGACGGGCCCTGCTCGTCGAGCGCGCTGTTCGGGCCATCGGGCGCGCAGCCCAGGTGCTGCGGCTCGCTCCACCCACGCCTCCGCGTGTAGCTCGTGAAGTAGATGTCGCCGAGCCCGCAGCTCCCCGGGAGCGCTTCTCTGCTCACGAAGAAGAGGCCGCCTCCCGCGATCGGCGTCGGGCAGAAATCGTCGGCGGCCGAGTTGACCGGCTCGCCGAGGTTCTCCGGCGCGCCCCACGGGGCGTGCTTGCTCGGCCGATGGGCGACCCAGATGTCGAGCAGGCCGAGGCCGCCCGGACGGGTCGAGGCCATGTACAGGCTGAGGCCGTCGGGGGACTGGATCGGGCACCCGTCCATGAACGGCGTGTTCAGCTCCGAGCTGTTCCCCGGGATGTCGTCGATCTTCTGGGCCAGCGACCATGACGGCAGGCCTCCGCCGCCGGCCTGGGCCGCGACCGCAGCGAACGCCGCGACCATCAGGGCTCCCAGAAGCGCCAGGCTTGTTCTCACGCGCATGCCAACTCCCTTCGATTCACGTGTTGAACTCGACTGGCGGGACAGTCACAGTGAAGCGTGTGACGGCACGTGTGACGAACGGAGGCCCGAAATCGGGCTGAGCATCCACCTCCTGGGCTCGCCGAGGATGGAGCGTGGTGAGACTCCCGTCGAGCCGCCCCGGGGCCACAAGGCCTGGGGACTGCTTGCCTACCTCGTGCGGACGCGACTGCCCCCGTCGCGGGAGGCGCTCGCAGCCCTGCTCTTTCCCGAGGCAGATGATCCCCTGGGGACGCTTCGCTGGACGCTTTCGGCGCTTCGCCGGAGCCTCGGCGAGGACGCCGAGGTCGGCGGCGATCCGCTCCGCCTGACCCTGGGGGCGGGAACGCTCGTTGACGTCGACGTCCTCAGCAGAGGCTCCTGGCTGGAGGCCGTTGAACTGCCCGGGCTCGGGCGCGAGCTCCTGGAGGGCCTGGTCTTCCGCTCCAGTCCAGGCTTCGAGATGTGGCTCGAGAGCGAGCGGCGCCAGGTCGCAGGCACCACGGGCGCGGTTCTTCATCAGGCGGCACTGGCGCTCCTCGCGCGGGGCGAGGCCGAGGACGCCGCCCGCTACGCCTCGGAGCTCGTCCGCCTCAACCCGTACGAGGAGAACGCCCACGTCCTGCTCGTCCGCTGCCTCAGCGCGGCCGGCGACCACGAGGCCGCCGCGCGCCGGATCGACGTCTGCGCGGAGACCTTCCGGCGGGAGCTCGGCGTCGAGCCGAGCCCGGCTCTCCAGGCTGCTGCCGAGACCGTTGAGCTGTCGGATGCGCGGATCTCGGGTCGGGCGGAGGTCCTCGCCCAGCTCGAGGCGGGGAAGGCGGCGCTCGCCGCAGGCGCGATCGAGACCGGCCTCCAGCGCATGCGTAGCGCCGTCGCCGCTGCACGGAGGATCGACGACCGCGAGCCGCTCGCGGCGGCGCTCGTCTCGCTGGGCGGCGCGCTCGTCCACTCCGCTCGAGGTACCGACGAGGAAGGGGCGGCGGCCCTGCACGAAGGGACGACTCTCGCCGAGGCGCTCGGCCGCGAGGACGTCGCGGCGGTTGGGTGGCGCGAGATCAGCTGGGTCCAGTTCCTCCGGGCCGAGTACGAGCGGGCCGAGATGTCGCTGACCCACACCGCCGAGCTCGCCGAAGGACGCGCCGAGGAGCTCGCCTGGGTGGACGTGACCCGCGGCGCCGCCCGGCACGACACCGGCGACCACGCGGCGGCCGGAGAGCTCCTTCGCCTGGGCGTCGAGCGCGCGAAGCATGTGTCGTCGGGCCAACCGCTGGCCATGGCGTTGACCATGCTCGGCCGCTACCACCTGCTCCGAGGCGAGATCGAGGATTCGCTGCACGTCCTCGACCAGGCGCTCGACGAGGTCGAGGCGCGGGGCATGACGGCGTTCATCTCCTGGCCCGAGTCGTTTCGGGGCGAGCTGGACCTCGTCCTCGGCGACCTGGATGCTGCCGAGGCCCGCTTCGAGCACTCCTACGCCCTCGGCTGCCAGGTCGGCGATGCGTGCTGGGAGAGCATCGGGCTGCGGGGGCTCGGCCTGGTCGCTGCTGCGCGCGACGACATCCCGCGCGCACTCGACCTACTCGTCCATGCGCCCAAGCTGTGCCGGCGCTTGCCCGACACGTACCTCTGGATCGAGGCGTACGGCCTCGATGCCCTCTGCGCCGTCGCGGTCGAGCATCGCGTCGAGGCCGCTCCGCGCTGGATCGACGAGCTCGAGGCGATCTCTGCGCGGCGCGGCATGCGGGAGCTCCTCCTGCACGCGACCGTCTATCGGGCCCGGATCGGCGAGCCTGGCGCGCTCGATGCCGCCCGGTTGCTTGCAGCGCAGATCGACAATCCCGCGCTTGTCGATCTAGTGATGACCGCCGGGTGACGCGATGAAGGCGGTTGTGTATTCGGAAGCAGGTGATCCGGAGGTGCTTCGCCTGGTGGAGCGCCCCGTTGCCGATCCGGCGTCGGGCGAGGTTCGGGTCCGGGTGCGCGTCTCGGGGGTGAATCCGACCGACTGGAAGGCGCGCCGTGCCGGCGGCGGACGCGTCGCGTTTCCCGAGTACGTGCCGAACCAGGACGGGGCCGGCGTCATCGATTCGGTCGGCGAAGGCGTGTCGGCGGCGCGCGTCGGAGAGCCGGTCTGGCTGTGGGAGGCTGCGTGGCTGCGCGCGGACGGGACGGCGCAGGAGTACGTCGTCCTGCCGGAACGCCAGGCCGTTCCTCTCCCGGATGGCGTCTCGATGGACGTCGGGGCCAGCCTCGGAATACCGGCGCTGACGGCCCACCGCTGCCTCACCGTGTCGGAGCCGGGACCCACTCGGCTCACGCCGGGCTCTCTCAGGAACCGAACGGTCCTGGTGGCCGGCGGCGCAGGGGCGGTCGGTCACGCAGCAATCCAGCTGGCCCGCTGGGCGGGAGCCCGCGTGATCACGACCGTCAGCTCCGAGGAGAAGGCAAAACTCGCGCGGGCGGCCGGGGCCGACCACGTGGTCAACTACCGAAGCGAGGATGCCGCCGAGGAGATCCGGGGCACTGCGAGTGCCGGCGTCGACGTCGTCGTCGAGGTCGCTCCGGCGGCGAACGCGGCGCTCGATGAAGCCGTGCTGGCGCCGGGAGGCACGGTCGCCGTGTATGCGACCGACGACGGCGATCAGCTCGAGTTGCCCATCGGCGAGCTCATGGATCGGAACGCTCGCTACCAGTTCGTCCTCGTCTACACCGTGCCCGCGGCCGTCAAGGATCAGGCGGTCGCCGACGTCACGGCTGCCGTCGCGGACGGAGCGCTGCCCGTCGGAGCCGAGGCCGGGCTGCCGGTGCACCGCTTCTCGCTCGAAGAGACCGCCGAGGCCCACGCCGCCGTCGAAGGCGGGGCAGTGGGGAAGGTCCTCATCGACGTCAGCTCGTAGCATCCCCGCAATGACCGCCCGGGCGCCCGCTCGTGCCGAGGTCGTCGGCAGCCTGCTCCGGCCGCCTGAGCTCATGGCGGCGGTCGACTCGCGCTCCGACCCCGTTCACCTAGGGGACATCGCGGACGCTGCGGTCCAGCACGTCGTGCAGCGTCAGCTCGACATCGGCCTCGATGTCGTCTCCGACGGCGAGTTCCGTCGCTGGATGTTCCTGAATTCGTTCTACGACGCGGTGGAGGGGGTGGCGACCGACCGAAGCGCCGTCGAGTTCCGGAACGAGCGCGGCGAGGCCGTCGTTCTGATGGTGCCCTCGATCGAGGCCCGCCTGCGGCGCGTGGACAGCCCAGCGGCGCGTGAGGCCGCTTTCCTGGCCGGTCTCACCGACCATCCGTTCAAGGTGGCGTTTCCCGCGGCGTCGATCTTCGTGCACCCGTTCGGGGTGGCGCCGGACGCGTACGAGACGCAGGACTCGTTCGTCGAGCATGCGGTCGAGATCGAGCGTGGGCTGATCGCGGACGCAGTTGCGGCCGGCTGCCGGTACGTCCAGCTCGACTTCCCGCTCTACCCCTACCTCGTCGACTCCGACTGGAGCGCACGCTTCGAGGCCGCCGGCTTTTCTGTCTCTGTTCTACTCGACAAGGCGCTCGCCGCCGACCGGGCCGTCCTGGCGGGACTGCCGGCCGACGTGACGGCGGGCCTCCACATCTGTCGCGGGAACTACCGCTCGCGTTGGCTCTGCGAGGGCTCGTTGGAACGGGTTGCAGAGCGCCTCTTCGAGCTCCCGTACGACGTCTTCCTCGTCGAGTGGGACGACGTCGGCCGAGACGGCGGGTACGAGCCGATCCGCTTCGCCTCCGAAGGCCGTGTCGTAGCCATGGGCCTCGTCAGCACGAAGCGGCCGGAGCTGGAGAGCGAAGACGACATTGTGCGGCGGCTCGACGAGGCGGCTCGGCACCTGCCGGTCGACCAGCTCGCCCTTTCCACCCAGTGCGGATTCGCGTCGGTCATCGCCGGGAACGAGATCGACGAGGAGACCCAGTGGCGGAAGCTCGAGCTCGTCGCGCGCGTGGCCGACCGCGTTTGGCCCGGTGACTAGGCCTCCCAGCGCAGGCGGAGCTCCGGGGGGCGCCGGAACGCGAAGCCGTGCGGCTCGGGAGGCTTGATGAGCTCGAGCCCGGGCAGGCGCTCGAAGATGCCCTGGACCGCGAGCGGCCCCTGCAGGCGGGCCATGTTGAAGCCGAGGCAGTGGTGCACGCCGAAGCTGAACGCGAGGTGGTGCCTGGCGTTCTCGCGGCGGACGTCGAAGCGGAGCGGGTCCTCGAACGCCTCCGGATCGCGGCCGGCCGCGAGCGTGGAGATGCCGACGAACTCGCCGCGGCCGAGCTCGACGTCGGCGATCATGGTCGGCGCAGCCGTCCAACGCTCGATGAAGGCAACGGGCGGGATCAGCCGCATCGCCTCCTCGACGGCGTTGCCGACGAGCTCGGGCTCGGCCTGCACGGCCTCCAGCTGGTCGGGGTGCAGGAGCAGGAGCAGCACCGCGTTGGTCACCATCGACTCGATCGTCTCGATGGCGCCGAAGAGGATCACGCGCAGCTGAGCGGCGATCTCGTCGTCGGTCAGCTCCGTCGCCGGCTCGTTGACGACCGCTGACGTGATCGAGCCGTCCGGCTGCTCGCGGGTGCGCGCCAGCTCCGCGAGGAGGATCTCGTCGAAGGCCGCGCGTGCGGCGTCGGCGCGGCGCTGCGGCTCGGGGTCGCCGTCGTAGGTCATGGCTCCGGCGAAGGCCTCGTAGAAGCCCTGGATCTTCGGCACGTCGTCGAGGGGGAGGCCGAGGATGTCGCCGGCGACTCCGATGGCGAAGGGCGCCGCGAACTCGACGACGAGCTCGCACGACCCGCGCGGCACGAGCTCGTCCAGGAGCTCGTCGACCCTCGCAGCGACCCGGCCCTCGAACCTGTCTCGAACCGAGCGCATGCGGAACGGCTCGTCGAACGGCTGGCGCTGGCGCTCGTGTTCGGGCGGATCGCTCGTCAGCATCATCACGCCCAGCGACGCACGGACGAGGTTCGGCTCCGCCCAGACCGTGAAGTCGCCCGTCCGCGCGAGCACGCCGCGGGCAAGCGGGTGGGACGTGACCAGCCAGCCGCCAAGCGCCGGCACCCAGGAGACCGGCTCCGCCTCGCGCAAGCGGTCGAGGGCTGGTGCGCGGTCGTGCTCCTCGAGATCCGCGAACTCGATCGCGGCGCCGACGGGGAAGCGCCGGCGCCGCTCCGCCTCCTGCGCCTCGGTGAGCTCCACCTGCGGGACGAGGCCGGCCTCAGCCAACTGCGGCCTCGGCCGGGCGCCACCACGCGTCGACCCCGAGCTCGTTTGCGATCACACCGGCGGCGTTGTATCCGCACGCGCCGCCGATCGAGCCGCCGGGATGCGTCGAGGAGCCGCACAGGTAGACGTTCTCGAAGGCAGTTCGGTAGGGCGGATACTCGTGGAAGGGCCTGAAGATCCCGAGCTGGTCCTGCGTCATCTCGCCGTGGTTCCAGTCGCCGTGGCGCATGCTGGGCATGCGCAGCTCGATGTCGAGCGGGCTCGCGACGTAGCGGCCGACGACCTGCTCGGGCTCGAGCCCCGAGACGAGCGCCTCGCGCCACCGGTCGAGCACCGTCTCGGCGTAGTCGTCCTTCACGTCTTCCCACGCCTCGTGGCCGCCCTGCCGCAGCTCCCACGGAGCGATCTGCTCGCAGAAGGTCGCCTCCTTGCCCGGCGGGCAGAGGCTCGGCTCGAAGAGCGAGGGATGAACCGTGAAGAGGCCGGGCTGCCGCGGCGGCAGACCCAGGCGGCAATCGGAGGCGTTGTCGTCGAGGACGTCGAGCGACTCGCAGAGCGAGACGGCGAAGCAGCTCTCGACGTCCTTTGTCCCAGTCGGCGGCCTTCCAGCGGACCGGCGCGTCGAGCGCGAGGTAGACGCAGAACATCGACATGGTGTCGTAGCGCCAGCGCCGGCATGCGTGGGCGAAGTCGCCTTCGAGCTCCCCCTCGCCGACCAGCTCGAGGAACGTCATCTTCGGGTCCAGGTTGGAGACGAGGATCCCCGCTACGGGAATGCGCTCGCCGTCGGCGAGCTCGACCGCGCGGGCGATGCCGCCGCCGACCTCGATCCGGGCGACGGGCGAGTCGAGCCGAACCTCGCCGCCGTGATCCTCGAGGAAGCGCACCATCGCCTGGGCGAGGACGTTCGAGCCGCCGACGCAGATCCCCCAGCCGTACGGCTCGAGCGAGCCGGCGAGCATGACCGGGTAGTTGGCGCCGAGGCCGAAGACGTCGCCGGTGCCGGCGAGCTGTGCGACCCAGAAGCCGAGCCACGTCTGCGCCTCCGGTGACTCGAAGAGATCGCGCGCAACGTGATTCGGGGTCGAGAGGAAGTGGCGGAGCATCGTGAGCCCCTCGACCGTCTCCTCGAGCGGGCCGGCCTCTTGCGAGGGCGGCACCGGCGGCGAGAACATCGCCGGGATGAACCCCTGCTCGAGCACGTCGCGATAGGCGTGCGCGAGCTCGCGGAAGGTCTCTGCATCCGCCTTCGAGAACCGCGCAATGCTCGCGGCGGTGCGCTCGACGCTTCGGCTGCAGACGATCGCCCGGCCGTCGGGGAAGACGTGGGCGAACTGGTTCTCGGGAAAGACGTACCGGGCCCCGTAGCGCTCGAGCTCGAGGTCGCGGTAGACGGGGCCCATGTGAATGATCCCGTGGAAGTTGGAGTGGAAGTTGTGCCGGAAGCCAGGCGCGGCCACCTCCTCGGTGGCGCATCCGCCGCCCGCGACGGAGCGAGCCTCGAGCACGAGGACCCGCTTCCCCGCCTTGGCGAGGTAGCCGGCGCAAGCGAGCCCGTTGTGGCCGCCGCCGACCACCACGACGTCGTAGCTCTCCGCCATCAGTCCTCGTCGTCCCAGAGGTGCTTGGCGTCCTCCCAGGCCTCGGCGGGCGGCTCGTCGCCCGGCGGGATATAGCGGGCGCCCGGGAACGTCCGCGCCGGGAGGGTGTACGTGCCGCGCTCGACCAGGCGCCCGATGTTGGCTCTGTAGACCTCGTCCACCTCGGCGTGCGAGGACGGCTCCTGCTCGAGCCAGAGATTCGCGGGGTGGATCGGCTCCTCGTACATGCGCCGGAAGACCTCGGTGCGGAGGTCCTTGAGCCAGTTCGAGTTCAGGTTCATCACCCGGAACTGCCGCAGCGCCTCGACGTCGACGATCCCGGAGACGAACGTGTTGTAGCCGGAGGCGCTGTAGGCGACGACGTTCCCCATGTAGTCGACGATGTGGGAGTTGCCGCCGCCGATGTCGTACGGGTGCTCCATCCGCGGATGGAGGTAGACGGGGCCGACGTTCGGGCAGAGCATGTAGACGCTGTTGAAGTGCGCGTGAGCGCGATTCTGCAGCATCCAGGTGCCGCCGCCGGGATAGCCGACGCCGGTCATCGGCACCGCCTCGCTCGGCCGGTAGACGACCTCGGCGCCGTTCATGGCGAGCGCGCGGACGGCCTCCGGGTACTCGCCGTCCGAGCAGCAGATCGTCCCGATGTTGCCGATGTCCTCGGTCCGCAGGACGGGGTAAAAGGCATCGATCCCGTCGCCGAAGAGCTCGACCCAGCGGTCGTAGACGTCGTGCGGGGTACAGGACCGCTCGCGGCACCAGAGGTGGTTCTTCGCCGCGCGGTGGACGACCTCGCCCTCGGGCGAGATCACGAAGAGCATGTTGAAGTAGCGGTCCGCGATCACCTCGGGCCAGCGGGCCTTGCACTGAACCATCAGGTAGACGTCGTAGTGGCGGGCGAGCGCAGAGAGCCGCTCGGTCTCCTCGCCGGGTACGTCGATGAACAGGTCGCGGGCGGCGGTGACGTGGGGGACGTCGAACGCCTCGTCGGTGAAACCCGTGAGCGCACCCTCGGGAAGGGCGATCACCCGCACCGGCATGTTGATGCCGATCACGGACATGGCCGCGTGAATCCCGTCCTCGACGATGGCCAGGTTTCGCGCGATGTGCTTGCGCTCGCCGACCCCGTGGACGACCGTCGAGAGCCCGACGGCGAGATAGGGGGCGACTGGCTGATCGTTATCGGTCACATGACTCCTTAGTGGTAGCGGTGGCCTCCGTCGACGTTGACTGCCTGCCCCGTGATGAAGCCGGCGGCCGGGCTGGCGAGGTAGGCGATGCACTCGGCGATGTCCTCGGGTTCGCCGCGGCGCGGGACGGCTTGCTCCGGGACGATCTCGTCGAAGAGGCCGGCCTCCTCGCCCTCGAGTACGCCCTCGGTGGCCACGAGGCCCGGTGTGACGGCGTTGACCGTGATCCCGTGCGGGCCCGCCTCGCTCGCGAGCGCGCGCGTGAAGCCGATGATGCCGCCCTTGCTGGCGACGTATGCGGTCAGGCCGGGATAGCCGATGTGGAACGTCGCCGAGGAGACGTTGACGATGCGGCCGTAGCCGCGCTCTCGCATCGAGGGGAAGACCGCGTGCGAGCAAAGGTAGACGCCGTCGAGGTTCACGGACAGGACGCGGCGCCAGTCGGCGAAGGTCAGCTCCTCGAACGGGAAGTGGGGATAGATGCCAGCGTTGTTGACGAGGATGTCGATCCGGCCGTCGGCGCGCCAGCACGGTCGCGACGGCGCCGCGAACCTCGTCCTCGACGGTCACGTCGGCAACGAACGGGGTCGCCTCGATCCCCTCGCCCGCGAGCTGCTCGGCCGCGTCCGCGAGCGCGTCGCCGTCGCGGTCGAGCAGGGCGACGCGGGCGCCGTCTGCTCCGAGCCGGCGGGCGGCCGCGTAGCCGAGACCCCTGGCCGCACCCGTGACCAGAGCCGTCTGGCCTTGCAAAACCCCGGCCTGTGGACTCATACTGGCGATCGCATTCTGAATACAAAACCGCTCCGAGGCGCAAACCGAGGGAGGGCACATGGCGGCTGCTGGGCAATCGGCACAGGCCACCTGGGTCGGGCTCGAACGACGAGTCGGTCGGGCTGCCGACGGCGATCGGCACGACGTTCAGCCTGATCGTCGCCTCGAGTGTGCTCGCCACGGTTGCAGGCGGGTTCTTCGCCAGCTGGGTGTGGCTGATCGCGCTCGCGATCGGCTTCGTCACGATGATCTTCGCGGCCATGAGCTTCTCGGAGCTCGCGACGATGATCCCGAAGGCGGGCTCGATGAACGAGTACGTCCGGGCGGGGCTCGGGCCCTTCTTCGCGACGATCACGGTCGGCGTCGGCTACATCGCCGTCCAGCTCTTCCCAGGCACGGCCGAGAACTTCGTCTCCAGCCTCATCACGGCGGACGTCCTCGGCGCGCCGGGCGACTACAAGTTCTGGGCGTTCGTCTACATGGCGTTCATCGCCGTGATCAACCTGCTGGGGATCCGGCCGTTCGCCGTGCTCGAGATCTTCCTGACCTTCGCGGTCGCCGGCTCGCTGCTCGTCGTCGGCGTCGTCGGCCTCGCCGGCGCCGGCACGAACGATCCGATCGGAAGCGCGCTGCCCGACATCGACCTCACCTGGAGCCTTCTCTCGGCGCTGCTCGGCCTTGCCATCTTCACGTTCGTCGGCGTCGAGTACACGTGCCCGCTTGCCGAGGAGCTGAAGCGCCCGTCGCGGGACATCCCACGTCGGGAATCTTCCTCGGGCTGGCGCTGATCGCCGATTCCCGTCGTTCTCTACGGCCTCGCGCGCGGCGCGCTACGTGCCGCGCGACGTGCTCGGGACGCTCGCGCCGACGATTCCCGGTCGACGTGGGCGTCGCCATTTTCGGCGACGCGGGCAAGTGGTGGATGGGCATCATCGTCATCCTCGCCTCGATCGGAACGCTCAACGCGGTTGTGGCGGGCGTTCCCCGCATCCTCTACGGCATGGCTCTGACGAGGCAGCTCCCTTCGCCCTTCGCGTGGCTCATCCCGGCGACCCGCGCCCCGTGGGTGGGGATCCTGGTCATCGCGGCCATCCCGGTCGGCATGAACCTTTCGGGGCCAGGCCGAGGGCGCCGGCTTCATCCAGCTCATCCTCGCCGGCGTGCTCGGCTGGGCGACCGCCTACGTCATCATCCACGTCTCGGTGCTCATGCTGCGCCGGCGTGAGCCGAACGCGGAGCGCCCGTACCGCTCGCCGCTCGTGCCGATCCCGCAGATCCTCGGCATCGGCCTGCTCGGCCTGGCCGCTTACAAGATCGCTCCGCCCGGCATCGAGGCCAGCTCGATCTACTGGCGCTGGTTCATCTTCCTGCTGATCGCCGCGGCGTTCTCGCTGTCTACAACCTCTACACGTACAAGAGCCTGAACGCGATCATGAGGCCTGTGCCGCTCGCGGAGGTCTATCGTGAGACCGAGACTGATCGAGGAGGAGCTGCCGCCGCCGGTCGAGCCCGGCGGGCCCCACCTGCCCCACGACGACGAGCGCTGATGGCGGACGACAAGCTTGGCGAGCTCGCGAAAGCGGGCGTCACGCGCGTCCGCGTTCATTACACAGACCTGATCGGCACGACCAGGGCCAAGGCGATTCCGCTGGAGGTGCTCGAAGAGGCCTGCGAGGACGGCCTCAACTTCTGCGTTTCGGTCTTCGCCATCGACCACACCGGGGTCATGCCCGACGGGACCGGGATCCGGGACGAGGTCAACTTCCGCGACATGCAGGTCGTTCCCGACCTCGAGACTCTCCGCATCGTCCCGTGGGAGCGCGAGACGGCGATCTGCCTCGCCGACTGCCGCCTCGACGACGAGCCGCTCGAGACGGATCCGCGCAACATCCTCCGCCGGGCGATCGCCGCCGCCGAGGCGAAGGGCCTGCAGATCTCCGTCGGGCCACGAGCTCGAGTTCTTCCTCCTGCGCTGGACCCCGGAGGGCCGGCTCGAGCCGTACCAGCCGACGCCCGGGCTTGTCTACCGGATGGACGCGCGCACCGATCCGGGCGGCGTCGTTCGCGAGATGGAGGACAACGTCCGCGGGCTCGGCCTTCCCTTCGTCTGCGTGAACCACGAGTACGACCCCTCGCAGTGGGAGATCAACACGCGCTTCGCGGACGCCCTCACGGCGGCCGACGAGGCGCACCTCCTCAAGCTCGCGATCAAGGAGACCGCCGCGACTCCACGGCCTCGTCGCCACCTTCATCGGCAGGCCGACCGAGGGCGGAGGGACGTCCGGCTACCACCTCCACTTCTCGGCCTGGGACGGCGACAGGAACGCCTTCGACGATCCGGACGGCGAGCTCGGGCTCTCCGAGCCGGCCCGGTGGTTCATGGGCGGCGTCCTCGCGCACGCGCGCGGGATGACGGCCGTGTGCGCGCCGACAGTCAACGCCTACAAGCGCTTCGTCGCGCAGGAGCTCGGCCCCTACTTCGTCGACTGGGGCACGGACAACCGGTCGGTCTGCGTCCGCATCCCCGCCGAGCGGGGCAAGGCGGCGCGGCTGGAGTCGCGTCTCGCCGACGGCAGCGCCAGCGCGTACCTCGCCTCGGCCGTCCACATCTTCGCGGGCGTGGACGGCGTCGAGCGCCAGCTCGACCCCGGGCCGCCGAACGGAGCGCGTCTACGAGCCTCCGGTCGAGCGGGAGACGGTGCCGCTCTCGCTCGGAGAGGCGCTCGACGCCCTCGAGGCCGACGAGTTCACGCGCTCCGCGTTCGGGGAGCAGTTCATGCAGGCGTTCACGACGATCAAGCGAAACGAGTGGCGGCGCTTCCAGCTCGCCGTGACCGACTGGGAGCTGCGCGAGTACGCCGACGCTCTCTAGGCTCCTTCCGCGTCGAAGGCCCTGCGCGCAACGCGGGCCGTCCTCGCGCTCGACGACGCGATCGAGAGCCTCGGGCGGGCCGGCTACACGGAGGTCGAGCGGCTGAGCCCGCTTTGGGCGCGCCTCTCGCTCGCCGGCCGGCAGGCCGCCCGTGCGCCTCCAAGTGACGCGGGACGGCACGGATCTTCGGCGGCAACTACGGCCTCGAGCTCTCGACCGAGGAGCCGGTG
Source organism: uncultured Actinomycetes bacterium (assembly GCA_963842305.1). GTDB lineage: Bacteria > Actinomycetota > Thermoleophilia > Gaiellales > Gaiellaceae > JAIBJN01. Next base: position 143,632 of record CAWJFW010000008.1, on the reverse strand, counting down.
CTCCCCGCGACCCGCGGACTGTCGGCCCGCGGCAAGGGCGTGGTGAAGATGCAAGGCGTGCGGTTTCGGGCGAAGCGAGGGGACGCGGCGGGCGAGCAGCTGGCGGAGCGGCTCGGCTCGGACGCGCGCCTCGGCGAGCTGCTGAGCCGGGTCCACTTCGAGCGCATCCGCGTCGAGCCCGACGGCCGGCCGGTCATCCGTCACATGGGCGGCTCGGTCGTCTGGGTCCTCTTCCCGCCCCTCGTGAAGCGGGTGCCTCTCGTGCCGGAGCAGGTCGAGGCGACGCTCGCGGCCCTGGACGCGTTCGCTGCCGCCTGGTCGCGGGTAGGGAGGGGCCGCTGCTCGCGCAACGGCCCCTCGCCGATTTCACCGGTGTCGGTCGTGGCTGTGGCCGTCGGGGAGCGGCTGCCAGTCAGACTCGAAGTCGAACGCCGGGCCCCTGGTCAGGCGCACCTTGCCGCTGCCGTCGGCGTTCATCGTGTGGATGTCGTGGTCGCCGCTGATGTAGACGATCTTCTCGCCGTCCGGCGACCAGGCGCTGACGCCGTCGCCTCCGGCGGGGTTGGCGGTCACGTTCGTCTGGTCGCGTGCCGTCGGCGTCCATCGACGTAGACCTCGGACAGCCGCCGTCCCGTATGCTGGTGAAGGTGATCTGCCCGCTGTCCGGTGACCAGTTCGGATGGAACTCGCCCGCGTCGTTGGACGTGAGCTGCCGGACGTTCGAGCCGTTGGGCCTCATCGTGTAGACCTCGAAGTCGGCGCCGTCGCGGTCGCTCATGAAGGCGATCCTCCTGCCGTCCGCCGACCAGTTCGGCTCCTGATCCAGGACGCCCGGCGAGCTCGTGAGGTTCCGCTGGTCGGTGCCGTCGGCGTTCATCGTGAAGAGGTCGCAGTCGATCTGACCCTGGATCGGGTCGAAGTCTCTGGCAAAGACGATCCTCCGACCGTCCGGCGACCACGCCGGCTCCTCGTCGTCGAGGGCGTTGAAGGTGATCTGCCTCAGGTGCGACCCGTCGGCCTTCATGATGAAGATCTCGGAGTCGCCTTCGGGATTCGTGGCGGTGACGCGATCGCTCATGAACGCGATCCTCCGCCCGTCCGCCCGCCAGTTTGGAGCGAAGTCGTTGGCCTTGGACTTGGCGGTCAGGTTGACGAGGTTCCGCCCGTCCGGGTCCATCGTCCAGATGTCCTCGTCGCCGCCACGGCGGTCGCTGTCGAAGGCGATCTTCCCGTTCTCGCCCGGGAAGGCGCCGAATGCCGGCCCTGCTCCCGCTAGACCCATGACAAGGACGACAGCCAGTGCGGGCCAGATGCGAATCATGATCATCACTCTCCTCGGTGGTCGATTCGGGCGAGGGTGCGGGAGAGCGGTTGCATCCGGGCTGCAAGCTGGCCACATCTCGGCTGCAGAAGGGGGCGCAATGCACCTAGCGACGCCCACTGCAAATGGCTGAGACATGGAGAAGGCCCGCGAGGTGCGGGCCTTCTCGCCTTCGGGGAACGTTCGTGCTTCTCTAGCGCGTCGACCTCTTGAAGTTGTGAGCGAGCACCTGGTGCACGGTCTGCTTGCCGATTGCGATTCCGTCCTCGACGGCGGAGCGGTAGTGGATGCCGCCCCAGATGCGGGCGTTGCCGACCTCGTACTGCAGGTCGCTCGACCCGGGCGTAGTGGCGGTCTCCCAGCCCAGTCAGGCTGGGGACGGTGAAGTCGATCTGCTGCGTCCCCAGGAATCGGGCGATGACACGTCCCCCCGCCGGCGTGACGCAGGAGTGTGCGCTCGGATACTCCGGGTGGTTCGGCGTGGCCGGCAGCAGGGGAGACCACGCGGGATCGCCCACGGTCGCCGCGTTGCCGTCCGTCTCGCCGGCACGGATGGCGGTGATCGGCCGCCAGAACGCGTAGTGGTACTTGGCCTCGAAACACGCGATCAGCGCGTCGGCGTAGACCACGGAGGTCATCGCCATGAATCGCGCCGCCTGGACGACGTCGAGATCGTGGTCGAGGACGAACTTGCGGAGGGAGGCGCGTGCCTGCTGCACCGGAGGCTCCGCCCAGAACCGCGCCGCCAGCGTTTGCTCGGCGCTCCGCGTCGTGCTCGTGCTCGAGCCGATCTCCTTGACCTCGTTGTACTCGCGCGCCCACCGCTTGCTCGAGAGCGCCGGCGGCCCGCCCGGTCGGAACTGGTCGGCCGACTTGAGGCTGAACGGCTCCATGAGCCCGAGGTACGTGCCGATCGGCGGCGTCGGCGCCGTCGGGAGCCAAACGCCGGGGATCGGCGGGCTCGGCGGCGTGTACGTCACCGGCACCCGGAAGCCGTCGCCGGCGCGCTCGGCGATGAGAAGGGCGGCAACCTCTTCACCCGTTGCGACGCCGTCCGTCTTCGCCTGGCCGTCGGGGATGGTGGCCAGCGATGCCGCGTACGCCGGATCGAGGATCGTTGTCCCCTGAGCCGGCAGATAGTGAACGAGGATGCGGTGGGCCGCTGCTGCAACCGCTGCTTCGGCCGAGGCGCCGTCGGGCGCGTCGACCTTGACCGCGAAGGGTCGATACCCGCCCTCGACCGCCATCACCGAGTCGTAGACCGCGATCGCCACGTACGCGAAGATCACGTGGCCTTCGGCGGGCGACAGCGCTGCTGCGGTGAACGCCTGGCTTCCGACGGCATCCCAGTCTGTGATGTACGTGTCCGGTGGTCCTGCAGGCGGGCCGTGCGCGCTGCTCTTGGCGGCTCCCCCGACCGCAACGACTGCGGCGACGAGCAGTGCGAGAGCGATGAACCTGATCGTTCCAATCCGCGCGAATGGTGTTTGCATGGGGCTACTCCTCTCCGGGACGAGACCGCCTCGTGGGGTTCGACTCCTGCGCATCTCGCTCATCCCCTTTCCGCATCGGTTCTGCTTCTCTGTCGAATCCGATGCTCGACCCGGTCCGTTTCAGGTCCGTTTCAGACGAGTAACAGCTGCTAGCCTCCCGGCCGGGAGGCAGGCGGATGGAGTTGCGGATCCTCGGACCTGTCGAGGTTCGGGTGAGGGGGCGTCGGCGTTCGCTCGGCGGGTCGAAGCGACGGGCTCTCCTGGCGGTGCTCCTCTCGCATGCGAACGAGGTCCTCGGCAGCGACGTGTTGAAACAATCCGCGCCGGAGGGGGCGCGGATCGTGCAACGGGGCTGTTCCTGGAAGCTCAAACGGGGCTGGCCGGGCGGCGGCTCCTGCGCAGACCCAGGAAGCCGGCCGCGGCGAGCAGTGCAACGCCGAAGGCGATCGCGGCGACGATGCCCGCGTCGTCGTAGTCGAAGCCGGTCGGCGTGGCCGCGGGCGACTCCGGAGCCTTGGGCTGAGCCCAGCCCACGGTCCAGGTCGGGAACTCGGGGGGAGCCTGAGGTGCGGGCTCGGCCCAGTTCACGGTCCAGGTCGGGAACTCGGGTGCGCCGATTGGCGTGATCGCCTGGGCCGACGGTGCGGCAACCGCTGCGACCGCCAGCCCGAGGGCGAGCCGCCTGAGCCACCGATGACGCTTGGAGAGTCTCATTTCTTCCTCCCTAGTACCGTCGCTTGCGTAACTCGATGATCGGCGCGGTCGGTTTCAGACCCGTTTCAGATGAGCAACAGCTGTTAGCGTCCCGGCCGGGAGGCCAGCCAGATGGAGTTCCGGATCCTGGGACCGCTCGAGGTGTGGGACGGAGGCTGCGAGGTTTCCCTGGGCGGGCGCAAACCGCGTGCGCTTCTCGCCCTGCTCCTCCTCCACCCCAACGAGGTCATTGCCGCTGACCGGCTGATCGACGAGCTCTGGGGCGAGGACTCGCCCGAGCGCGCCGCCGCCGCATTGCGGGTCAACGTCTCGCGACTCCGCAAGACGCTTCCGCAGGAGGTGCTGACGACCAGATCGCCCGGCTACGTCGTCCGGGTCGAGCCCGACGAGTTCGATCTCCACCGATTCGAGCGCCTGGTGGACGAGGGGAGGAGCTTGCTCGCTCGCGGCCTGACGGCCGACGCATCGGGGCGGCTAGGCGACGCGCTGTCGCTGTGGAGGGGCCCGGCGCTCGCGGACTTCGCCTACGAGAGCTTCGCCCAGGCCCCAATTGCCCGGCTCGAGGAGATCAGGCTGACAGCAGTCGAGCTCCGGATCGGCGCCGACCTCGTCCTCGGGCGCCACGACGAGCTGGTCGGAGAGCTCGAAGCACTGGTCGCCGCGCACCCGCTCCGCGAGCACCTCCGGATGTATCTGATGACCGCGTTGTACCGGTCGGGTCGGCAGGCGGAGGCCCTGGACGCCTTCAAGGATGCGCGCCGGGCCCTCGTCGACGCGCTCGGGATCGATCCGAGCCCAGCGCTCCAGGAGCTGGAGCGGGCGATCCTTCGGCAAGACCCGTCGCTGGCTGTCGAAGGGTCGGCGCCCGCTGGTATTCGGGAGGCCGCGGAGCGGTCGATTCTCGTCGCTATGACGCACGAGACGCGCGTCGACGCGCTGCTCGCGGTGGCCGAGCCGCTCGTGCGACACCCGCCTCGCGTCGTGGTCCTGGCGAGGCTCGTGTCGGACGCAGCCGAGCTTCGGTCCGCGTCAGCCTGGCTCGAAGAGCTCCGGTCTGCACTCGAAGCGCGCGGTGTCGTGGCCCGGGCGACCTCGTTCACGTCGACGGCGCCGGGGGAGGAGCTGGCTCGGCTCGCCACCGAGCTCAACGTGGACCTCCTGCTCGCCGACGCCCCCGACGAGCTCCTGGCCGAGGGAACTCCCGACGAGCAGCTCACTGCCGTACTTGCGGAGACGCCCTGCGACGTGGCGCTGCTCGCTCCTCGGCACGCGATGCCCGAGGGCCCCGTGCTCGTCCCGTTCGGAGGGGCTGAGCACGACTGGGCGGCGGTCGAGCTCGGCGCGTGGTTCGCGCACGCCGATAATGCGCCGCTCCGGCTCGCAGGTGCCGCAGCAGTGCCGGAGCAAGGCAGGCGCGATGCGAGCCGCCTGCTTTCGCACGGCGCGCTCGCGGTCCAACGGGTCCTGGGCATCTCGGCCGAGCCGCTACTGACTCCGCCGGGTGAGGAGGGCATGCTGGAAGCGAGCCGCGACGCCGGTCTGCTCGTCGTCGGGCTGTCGACGAGGTGGCATCGCGAGGGCCTTGGCCCTGCCCGCCTCAGACTCGCCAGAGAGGCCACCCCGCCCACGCTGCTCGTCCGTCGGGGTCTACGCCCCGGCGGCCTCGCGCCACCGGCGAGCCTGACCCGCTTCACTTGGTCGATCCGCCCTTAGTCCGGCTGGTGTGCTATCAGCAGGCCGGGTTGTAGGGCCGGCCGGGGAGGAACTCCTCCCACTCCTCGCGGGTCAGCGTGCGGTTGGCGAGGTCGCAGGCCCGGCGCTCCCAGGACTCGGGGTCGACGTCCCAGACAGCCCCTTGGCCGTTGCCGTGGGTCTCCAACAGGTGGCGTCCATCGGCGGAAAGATCAATCATCGTCCTGCGGTCTCCGGCGGTGAGCTGTGGGCCGATCTGGGTTCCGGTGCCAACGTCCCAGAGGGACGCGACGGGCTCGAAGCCGGAGACGGCGAGGGTCAGGCCATCCGGGCTGAACTCGAGGGTAAACGCTCCGTTCCCGCCCTGGTCGAGCTCGCGAACGAGCTTCCGGGTGCGGACGTCCCAGACGCGTACGACTCTGCCGAAGCCACCCACCGCCAGGATGTGCCCGTCGGGGCTGAGCGCGACGGATAGCTCAGTGGCGGGCGTGCCGTCCACGGTGGCAATCGAGGTTCGTGAGGCCACATCCCAAACCTCCGCGCCTCCCTCGCTTGGGCGGGCGAACGCGATCATCGCCCCATCAGCGCTGAAAGCGAGGTCGTGCGCGGCCACGTATCCGATCTGACCGAGATTGTCTCCAGTTGCCACGTCCCAGAGTGTCACGCCGAGTTTGCTCGCCGTGGCGAGCGTCGCCCCGTCCGGACTGAAGCTGACGCCGACCAGAAGAAAGCCACCGCCAGCCATGAGCGGCCCATGGAGCAGCGATCGCGAACCGACATCCCAGACCGTGAGAGAGCCGCCCCCGGTCACGGCCGCAAGCGTTCGCCCATCCGGTGAGAAGGCGAGACTTTTGACCTCACCCTCTGTTTCGAGAAGAGGTGCCCCGACCTGCGTGAGCTCGCGCGCGTCCCAGAGCGCGATTCCCTGCTCCTTCAGGCCAACCGCGATCAGCCGCCCGTCGGGGCTGAACTCCCCCGGGTGGCCGTCATAGCCAGACGCGGAGAACACACGGTCGTTCGTGAACGTGAAAGGCCGCCCGAGCCTGCGCGCGCCAGTGAGGTCCCATGCGATCGCCGTTCCGTCGTGACTCACCGTGTACAGGGTCTCCCCGCCGGGGCTGAAGACGGGCTGCTGGACGGAGTTCGAGTGGCCGCGCAGAGTCTCGAGGGGTGTCGCCGACTCGACGTCCCAAAGGGTCACATTTCCGTCGAGGCTCGTCGACACGAGCGTCCCGCCGTCTGGGCTGAACAGCACCCAGTTCGGGCTCCCGCTGAGAGTCTCGGCTGCCGTCCGCACGGCTCCGCTGCGCGTGTCGATCAGCTGGATGCCACGGTCGACGCCGATCGCCGCAGTGAGACCGTCCGGGCTGAGGGCAAGCGCATGCAGGCCGGTCTCGATCTTCAGCGTCCGCGTTCTCTTGCGGCTCCGGACATCCCACCAGGCCAGCTCACCGTCCTCGGACGCGGTTATGAGGGAGCGATCGCCCGCCGTGAGGGCAAAGTGAGGTGACGCGTAATAGAAACCGACGTATGCGCCGACGAAGGCTTCCGGCTCGATCGAGAGACCGATCGGCTCCAGCGTGGCGGCGTCTCGTATTGTGATCCGCGCGTTGGCTCCGCCGAGGCTGTCTGCTGCCTTGCCCGGCGGGAAGAGGACGACGAGCTGCGACCCGTCTTTCGTGAAGGCCATGCGCGTGGCCACTCCGCCGACCGTCGTCTCGGCCAGTTGCTGACGCGTTCGCGCGTCGATGAGGCGAACGTAGTGATCGCCTCCGACCGCGAGGGTTCGCCCGTCAGGGCTATACGCAAGGCTCTCGACGAAATCCGCTACCGGCAGCGGGTCCCCGATCTGCTCGTAGGTTCGGGAATCGAAGAAGAGAACCCCGGTGTAGAAATCGCCCAACGCCAGCGTCTTTCCATCGGGACTGATCGCGATTGCCCTGAGCACGTCGCCGTGACCGTGCATGATTGTGATTGCAGCGGGGCTGCGCCGGAGCGCGGCGAGTAGGTAGCCGCGGGTCTGCGGTGAATCGTCGATCGCGACCGCCTGGCGCGCAAGCAGGAGGGAATGATCGAGGTCCTCCTCGACGAGCGCCTGGGCGCCGAGGCGCTGGGCGAGCTGGGCCGTCTCCGCTTCGCGCGCCGCGCCGGCCGCGTCGCGCGCCTCGCCGCGCTGGATGACCGCGAACATCGCACCCGCGGCGGCCGCGACGAGCAAGACTGCGACCCCGGCGAGCAGCGCGCGAAGGCGCCGGTTCGTGCGTCGGGCCCGCTTCGTCTCCTGCTCGGAGACCTCGCGGCTGTCGGTGACGAACTCACGCTCGAGCTCGTTGAGGTCGAGCGTATGATCGGCGGTCCAGTCGAGCGCGGTAGCAAGGCGGGCGCCGCGGTAGAGCTCGCCCGAGTCGCGCCCGGCCGCATCCCACTCGGTCGCCGCCTGGGTAATGTGACGGCGAAGCCGGCGTCCTTCGGTGTCCTCTTCGATCCATTCGCGCAGGCGTGGCCATTCGCGCAGCAGCGCCTCATGGGCGACCTCTACGGAGCCGTCGCCGACGGTGACGAGACGGCTCTCGGCCAGCGTCGCGAGCACGTCGGCCACATCCGCGTTGCGCTGCAGGTCCAGCTCGGCGAGTGGAGCGCGACGGCGCACCGGCGCGTCGCCCTGGCCCTCGCCGACCAGGCGCAACATGATGGCGCGCACAATCGGCTTGCGCTCATCCGGGATACGGGCGTAGGTGTCCTCAGCCAGCCGCGCCACGGCGCCGTGAACGCCACCGGACTCGCGGGAGGCGGCCAGGGTGAGCGCGTTGTCTTGCCGCTTCTGCCAGAGCTCGAGCAGGGCGGTGGACAGCAACGGCAGCGCGCCCGGCTCGCCCTCCACGTCGTCGACCAACGCGTCAGCCAGCTCCGGCTCCACCCGCAGCCCCACCCGTCCGGCGGGCAGCTCGACGACACGCCGCAACTCCGAGGCCTGCATGGGCCCGACCAGCACGTGGTTCGCACCCAGCAGCTCGGCAAGTCCCCGGTAGGCGGCGACGCGCCCATAGAAGTCGGCGCGCAGCGCGACCACGACGACCGCGCGACGCTCCGGATCAGCGGCTGCGCGGGCAAGCGTGTCGGCGAAGGCGGCCCGCTCGGCGTCGGAGCGGCAGGCGGTGAACAGCTCCTCGAGCTGGTCGACGGCGAGGAGGAGGCGTCCGTTGGCAGGCAGCGCGTCGAGGGCCTCGGCAACAGGATCCTTCGCTCCCGAGACGAGCATGCGGCGAAGCTCGTCCAGCGGCCGCTCGCCGGGCCGGAGCAGCAGACGCCGCCAGCCACCGCTGCCCGGCAGGACTCCTCCAGCGAGGGCCGGGAGGAGACCGGCGCGGAGGACCGACGACTTGCCGCTGCCCGAAGGGCCGACGATGCCGAGGAAACCGGCACCGACGAGACGGGCGACAAGCTCGGCGACAAGCCGCTCGCGGCCGAAGAAGTACTCGGCATCGACCGGCTCGAAGCTCGCCAAACCCTTGAACGGGCATATCCCCTCAGCGGCCACACGGGCCGGGGTGGCCGGGCCCGAGAGGACACGCGCCCGCTCGCGCACGAGCTGAAGGTCGATCACCTTGCCGGCCAGCTCAGCCTCGACCTCGCTCAGCTCGCTTCGGCCTGCAGCGGCACGGGAGGCGACGTCGACGAGCAGGCGGCTCGACTCGTCGAGCGCGACGGCGAGCGCCGCTCGGGCGAATTCGCGACAGCTTGGGTAACGCTGCTCCGCGTTCTTCGCCAGCGCCCTGGCGATCACGGCATCGAGTTCGGCTAACAACTCCGGCCGCTGTGCGCTCGGCGCCGGCGGGTCCGCTTCGAGGTGGGCGAACACCACCGCGACGTCCGAGTCGCGCCGAAACGGCGGCTGCCCGACGAGACATTCGTAGAGCACGCAGCCGAGCGAGTAGACGTCCGCCCGCCCGTCGATCTCCTCACCGGCGATCTGCTCGGGGGCAACGTAGTCGATGGTGCCCATTAGGCGTCCGTCGTCGCCGACACTGGTTTCCTCGGAGACCCGCTTGGTGATTCCGAAGTCCGCCAGGTAGACGTGGTCGGAGCCGTCGGGACGGGCCCCTGAGTCGAGCAGTACGTTGGAGGGTTTCACGTCGCGATGCACGAGACCGCGTGCGTGGGCCGCATCCAGGGCGCTCGCCACCTGCCCGAGGATGCCGATCGCGTCCGCTGGGTCCAGGCGGCCGCCTTGGAGGCGCTCTTTCAGGTCACGCCCCTTCACGTAACGCATGGCGATGAAGAGGAGGTCCTCGGTCGTCCCGGCCTCGTAGATCGGGATGATGTTCGGATGGTCGATCGACGCGGCCAGCTCCGACTCGCGCAGGAAGCGGTCACGGAACGATTCATCCTCGGCGAGGCTCGCAGCCAGCAGCTTGAGTGCAACGCTCCGCTTGAGGCGCAGATCCTCGGCCAGGTAAACGACGCTCATGCCGCCCCAGCCCAGCAGCGACTCGATCCGATAGCCGGCGAGCTCGGTGCCGACCCGCGGGTCGTCGCTCACGTGCACGTGCGCATCCTCGCTTTCGGAGGCTTGCAGGAACGATAAGACGACTCGGCGGTCCTTGTAACGAACCGGCGTTACAGAACTGTTTCAGACGCGTCGTGAGGCTGCCTGCTCGGCTGGGGCAGCCAAGACCCGCGGGCGCGCTCGAGGCTCGCCTCTTGCGCGCCGTTGTTTCGGCGGGAGCTTCGAAATGACGCTGCTCTCGAAGAAGTGATCCCGCACACGTCGCCTGTCGGCGACAAGGAGCGCGAGAGCGATGAACCTCGGGTGGTCGATTCTGGCGAGGGTGCGGGAGAGCGGTTGCGTCTCGGCTGCAAACTGGCCACACTCGGCTGCAGGAAGGAGCGCAATGGAGTTCCGGATCCTTGGTCCGCTCGAGGTCTCCGACGAGGGTCGGCGGGTCGAGATCGGGGGTCACAAGCAGCGTGCCCTCCTCGCTTCCCTCCTCCTGCACGCAAACGAGGTCGTCTCGCTCGACCGGCTGATCGACGAGCTCTGGGGCGAGACGCCCCCGCCGTCGGCGGCGAAGACGCTTCAGGCTCAGGTCTCGCGTCTGCGCCGGTCGCTCAACGGGGACGAGGATCCCGGGGCGCACATGGTGGGGCCGCTCCAGACCCGCGGCCACGGCTACGTCCTCACGGTCGAGCCCGGCCAGGTCGACGCAGACCGCTTCCAGGGCATGCTCGAGGACGCGCGACGGGCTCGAGCCGACGGGAAGCCTGAGGAGGCCGCCGAGGAGTTGCGCCGGGCGCTCGCCCTCTGGCGGGGCCCCGCCTTGGCGGACTTCGCCTTCGAGGCGTTCGCACAGACGGAGATCGCGCGGCTCGACGAGCTGCAGCTGACTGCGCTCGAAGAGCGGTTCGAGGCCGACCTCGCGCTTGGCCGCCACACTGAGTTGATCGGCGAGCTGGAGGCGCTCGTCGCGCGCCACCCGCTGCGTGAGCGCCTGCGTGGCCAGCTCATGCTCGCCCTCTATCGCTCGGACCGCCAGGCCGAGGCACTACACGTCTACCAGGAGCTCCGTCTGGCCCTCGCCGAGGAGCTCGGTTTGGAGCCGAGCCAGGGGCTGCAGCGGCTCGAGCGCCAGATTCTGGAGCAGGACCCGGAGCTCGCGGCGCCGGCGCGGATGCCGGGGCCGAGGCCCGCCCGCCGCCGCGCGCGAGTGCTCGTCCTGGCCGGCACCCTCCTCCTCGCCATGGCCGTTGGTGCAGTCGCCGTCCTGCTCGTCCGCGATGGAGGCAGCGAGGAGACGATCGCGGGCGGCAACGTGGGCGTGCTGGATCCGAGGACGGGCGAGCTCCTGGCGACCATCCCCCTCGGAACGGCGCCCACGAGCATCGCCGTCGGGGAAGGGAGCGTTTGGGTGCTCGACGCCGACGACAGGACCGTTTCGCAGATCGATCCGAAGGAGCGCGCCGTCGTGCGGACCTTCAGCACGGGCTCGACACCGACCGACCTCGCTGCCGGTGCGGGCGCGATCTGGATCGGAAACGGCGCGCCCCAGGCACGGACTGCGCTCCCGCAGAGCGTGTCTCGACTCGGTCCGGAGTCGGCCGTCGTCGAGGAGACGATCCCCCTGTCCCGGGCAGACGCCGCGGCTCTCATCCGGGTCTCGCAGGACAGTCTGCTGCCGAACATCGCGGCGACGGATGCCGCCGTCTGGGTGATCAATCCCGACTTGAGCGTCTCGCGGATCGACCCGGGGACGAACCGAGTCGTGTCGGGCGTTGCCGGCCTCCTGGCGCTGAGCATCGCTGCGGGCGAGGGCGAGGTGTGGATCGTCAGCGACCGAGGGGAGGTCATCGAGATCGATCCTCGGACGGGCGCCGCCTCGCAGAGGATCCCCCTCGCCACCGAGAGCGTGGCTGGGCTGGCTGTCGGCGCCGGCGCGGTCTGGGTCGCCGATCCCGTCGGCGGCAGCGTCTGGCGAATCGACCCCGACCCGGAGCCTATCCTGCGCAGCATCCCGCTCGATGTCGGCGTTCGCGGGGTCGCCTTCGGCGAGGGAGCGGTCTGGGCGACCAACGAGATTTCCGACGAGGTCTACCGCATCGACCCGGACACGAACGAAGCGCGGGTTGTCAGCCGGATGGCACCGCGCGGAATCGCCGTGGGCGAAGGTGCCGTGTGGGTGACCTCGGCTGGCCCGCCCTCCGTCGAGCAGACCCTCCCAGCTTCATTCTGCAGCAAGCTCTTCTACGGCGGAGCGGGCAGCCCGCGCCTCCTTCTCGCGTCCGACCTCCCGCTGCAGGGCCAGCCCCGAGCGGCCACCCTGCCCATGACGGAGGCGATCCGCTTCGTCCTGGAGGAGCGCGACTTCAGGGCGGGGCCATACACCGTCGGCTACCAGTCGTGCGACGACTCGACGGCCCAGGCCGGAAACTACGACCCCTACAAGTGCCTCTCGAACGCGAAGGCCTATGCCCGTAACCTTGCGGTCATCGGTGTCATCGGGACGCACAACTCAGCCTGCTCGCACGCGCAGATCCCGATTGCGAACGCGGCTCCGGGCGGGGCCTTGGCCATGATCAGCCCCTCGAACACGTGGACCGGGCTCACGCGTCCGTACCCGGGGATGCACCCCGGCGAGCTCGAGGATTTGTACCCGTCGGGCGAGCGGAACTTCGTCCGCATCGCGGCCGCCGACCACCTGCAGGCGGTGGCCGGCGCCCAGCTCGTCGAGGAGCTGGGCGCGCGGCGCCTGTTCGTACTCACGGACCCGGACCCCTACCTTGGTACCGACGTGGCGACGGCGGCCCGGAACCTCGGGCTCGAGATCGTCGGCTCCACCAAGTGGAGCGACAAAGCGCGGAACTTCGAGCGCCTCGCCCGGCGCATCGCTCGGACTCGCGCCGACGCGGTCTTCCTCGGCGGCTTCCTCTATCCGAACGGCGGCACCCTGGTTCGTGATCTCCGCGCCCGCCTCGGTCCCGACGTGGCGCTCGTCGCCCCCGATCGGTTCTTCCCCGTCCCGGATCTGATCGAGGCCGCGGGGCCGGCGGCACGAGGGATGTACCTCAGCGTCTATGGCGTGCCGAACGGCGAGCTCCCGCCCCCGGGCAAGCGGTTTCTCGAGGAGTTCGAAGCGACGCGAGCAGGCGAGCCGAGCCCGTCGTACTCCGCCGCGTACGCCGCCCAGGCGGCGGAGATCCTGCTCGACGCGATCGCCCGCTCCGACGGCACGCGCTCGTCTGTCGGACAAGAGCTTCGCCTGACGACGGTCGAGGACGGCATTCTCGGCGACATCCGCTTCGACGAGTACGGCGACCTCGTAGAGGGGCCGGTGACGATCTTCCGCGTCGTCGGCAAGGGCCACCGGGGCTTCGGGGGCGGCTACGAGGGCGCGGTCGTCGATCGTGTGATCACGGCCCGCGCGGATCTTCTCCGCTAGGGCGGCGTCCCCGCGTCGATCCACTCCCTGAAGCGCTGTACCTGCTCGTCCGGCCAGGGGTCGTCACACGGCATCGAGCCGTCGGCGAGGCGCTCGTAGATGTTCTCGGCGTGTTCTTTCACGTCCTCGTAGGAGGCCAGGTCGAACGCCCACGACATCGCGCCCGCGTCCTCCGGGCGAAACAGCGGGCGGATGTCGGTCTCGAAGCTCACCAGCCGGCTCCGTCGTCGATGGCGATAGGGTGCCCGGCCGGCACGACGCTGTCCAGCTCGAGCCCGCCGAAGCGGCCTCGATGGAACAGGAGCGGCTCGCCGCCTCCATGCGCGATCGAGACGACCTCGCCGAGCACGAGCGAATGGTCCCCGGCCGCCTCGATGCGCTCGACGTTGCAGCGCAGCACGGCCGTCGCCCCGGAAACCATCAGAAAGCCCTCGCGATCACGCTCCACGTGCCCGAGTGGGAACGGCGCCCCGGGCGCCGAGAAGTCGAGCGCGACCTCGTGCTGTCCACGCCTGAGGATGCTCACGGCGAAGCGCCCACTCACGCTCGTGGCGTACAGCGTGCGGGACTCGTTACCGAGCGAGATCAGCACGAGGAGCGGATCGAGCGAGACGGACGTGAAGGCGTTCAGCGTCATCCCGGCCGGAACGTCCTCGTGCTCGGCAGTGACGACGGCGACGCCGGTGGCGAACTCGCCGACGCAGCCGCGGAACGCGCTGACGAGAGCCTCGGACGGCCCTCCGCCCTCAGACATCGGCCGCCGCCTTCGCCGTCACGCGCACCGGCATGCGCTTGAGCGCGTTGGTGAAGTTCGTGCGCATCCGCTCCGGCGGTCCCGTCAGCTCGAGGTCGGCGAGTCGCGGGAGCAGCAGGTCGAACATCACCTGGACCTCCAGCCTCGCCAGGTGGGCGCCGAGGCAGAAGTGTGGGCCGCCGCCCCCGAAGGTGACGTGCGGGTTCGGCTTTCGCCCGACGTCGAACCGAAGCGGCTCCGGGAAGATCTCCTCGTCGAAGTTCGCCGACCCGTACCAGATGACGACCTTGTCGCCGGCTCTGATCGTCTGCCCACGAAGCTCGACGTCCTGCGTCGCAGTTCGACGGAAGTGCAGCACGGGCGACGACCAGCGCAGGATCTCGTCCGCGCCCGCGTTCCAGGCGAGCTCCGGCTCGTCACGCAGGCGCTGCCACTGGTCGCGGTGCTCTGTCAGCGCCAGCATCCCGTGGGCGATCGCCTGGCGTGTCGTCTCGTTGCCGGCGACGACGAGGAGTAGGAACATCGTGTCGAACTCCCGCTCCGTCAGACGCTCCCCGTCGATTTCGGTGTGGACGAGCTTGCTCACGAGGTCGTCGGTCGGTGCCCGGCGCCGCTCGGCGGCCAGCTGGTGGCCGTAGTCGAAGAGCTCGAGCGCGGCGGGGCTCCGGAAGGGCAGCAGCCGGTAGCGGTCGCTGTCGGGGCTGTCGTGGAGCACGTCGGCCAGCTCGGGGTCGGTGTTGCCGATCATGCGGTCGCCCCAGTCGATCAGCCGGTCGTTGTCCGTGTCCGGTGCGCCCAGCAGCCTGGCGAGGACGCGAATCGGCAGCTGCTTCGCGATTTCCTCGATGAAGTCGAACTCGCCGAGCGGCAGGGCCCGGTCGAGGACGTCCACAGTGAGCTCGCGAAGGGCGAGCTCGTAGGCCTTGATGGCCCGGGGCGTAAACGGCGGCCCGACGAGCCCGCGCAGGCGCGTGTGCCTCGGCGGATCCGTCTCCAGCATCGACTGGCGCACGACCTGCTGCTCCTCGTCGAGATCCTCGAGGTTCGCCCCCTGCTCGGAGGTGAACGTCTTCGTGTCCCGTGAGACCGCGACGACGTCGGCGTGCTTGGTCACGCACCAGTAGCCGCGCCCTAGCGGCCAGTCGTACCACCACACCGGCGCCTCGCGGCGTAGGAGCGCGAACGTCTCGTGCGGAAAGCGCTCGGCGAAGACGTCGTTCTCGAGGTTGACGTCGTCGAGGCCGAGCCCGGGGTCGAGCACGGTCATCGGGTCGAGTCCTCCAGGATCTGGAGCGTCTTCAGGTCGGAGTAGAAATCGAGCGCGTAGTCGCCGCCCTCGCGCCCGATGCCCGAGACGCCGACCCCGCCGAAGGGCGCGGTCAGGTCGCGGACGAGGAAGGCGTTGACCCAGACCGTTCCTGCGCGGACCGACCGGCCCACGCGCTCGGCGCGTTCGCTCGACGAAGTGAAGACGGTCGCCGCGAGCCCGTACTCGGTCGAATTCGCCAAAGCGACGGCCTCGTCCTCGCTCGTGAAGGTCTGGAACGTCAGCACCGGGCCGAACACCTCCCGCTGGACGATCTCGGAATCGTTCGAGCGCGGCTCGACGAGGGTCGGCTCGTACCAGAGCCCGCCGATCTCCGCGACTTGGCCGCCGCGCACGATGCGGTCTCCGCCCGCGCGCGCCCGCTCGACGAAACCCTCGACGCGCGCAAGGTGATCGCGGTGGATGAGCGGCGAGATCGTCGTCGTCTCCTCACGTGGGTCGCCGAGGACGTGGGCGTCGACGGCGCGGTGGAAGCGCTCGAGGAACTCTCCGGCCACCGCGTTGTCGGCGAGGAGCCGCGTGCCCGCCATGCAGTTCTGGCCCGAGTCGTCGTACTGCAGGGCGGCTTTCTGCGCGGCCGCGTCGAGGTCGGCGTCGGCGAAGACGACGAGTGGGCCCTTTCCCCCGAGCTCCGCCGTGAACGGCACGAGGTTCTGGGCGGCCGCCGTCGCGACGAGCCGGCCGGTGTCCGACGAGCCCGTGAAGCTCACGCGGCGCAGGCGCGGGTTCGAGACCAGCGCAGCACCCGCCTCTTCGCCGATTCCCTGGACGACGTTGAAGACGCCGGGCGGGATCTCGGCCTCCGCCGTCAGGTCGGCCAGCAGCGAGCACGTGAGCGGCGCCCACTCCGGCGGCTTGAGGACGACCGCGCAGCCCGCAGCGAGTGCCGGGGCGGTCTTCCAGGTCGACAGCATGAAGGGCGCGTTCCAGGGCGTGATCACGCCGACCGGCCCCGCGGGCATGCGGACGACGCGGTTCGCGGTCCCGTTCGAGCTCCACGCGCGCTCCTGGTGGCCCTCCGCCAGATCCGCGTACGCGCGGAAGTTCCGCGCTCCGCGCGGGATGACGCGGGCCCGTAGGGACCGCTCGAGCATCGCCATGTCGAGGCACTCGACGGCTGCGATCCGATCCACGTTCTCGTCGATCAGGTCGGCGAGCCGGCGCAGGCGCTCGGCCCGCCCGGAGACCCCGAGCGCCGCCCATGCCGGAAAGGCGGCGACGGCGGCCTCGACCGCAAGCTCGACCTCTCGCTCGCTCCCGCGGGCGATCTCGGCGAGCACCTGCTCGTCGATCGGGGAGCGGTCCTCGAAGCGATCGTCGCTCGCGACGCGCTTCCCGGCGATGAAGTGATCGGGGGAGACGGCAACGCCGGCGACGGTCGTCATTGCGTGAACACCGTGGCGCTCGGGTCGACGACGGTGTTGCCCCCGTCGATCGCCACCACCGCGCCGGTCGTGAAGCCCGCCTCGTCGGACGCGAGCCAGGCGACCGCCGAAGCGATCTCCTCCGGAGTGCCGGGGCGTCGCAGCGGCACCGGCGAGGCGACGAGCGCGTAGGCCCCCTCGCGGTCGGTGCCCCGCAGCTCCGCGAGCTCGTCCATCTCCTCGTCGGCCATCGGTGTCCGCACCCAGCCGGGGCAAATGCAGTTGGCGCGCACCCCGAGCGGCCCGTAGTCGAGCGCGATGCATTGCGTGAGCATGATCAGCCCCGCCTTGGCCGCACAGTAGGCGGCTGAGCGCGGAGCGGCACGCAGCCCCGAGTCGGAGGAGATGGTCACGAGCGAGCCTTTGGTCCGCACGAGCTCCGGCATCGCCGCCCGGCTGGCCAGGAACGCCCCGGTCAGGTTCGTGCGCATGACCGCGTCCCACCCTTCCGGCGACTGCTCTCCCACGGCCCCGCCCAGCCCGATGCCCGCGTTGCAGACGAGGACGTCGAGCCGGCCGAATGCCTCCTTGGCCGCGGCGACAGCCTGCTCGGCGTCGGCCGGGTCGCCCGTGTCGGCCACGACCGCAAGCGCGCCGGTCTCGTTAGCGATCGCCTCGAGCGGCTCGCGGCGGCGCCCGGTGATGCAGATGCCGTACCCATCTGCTGCCAGGCGGCGCGCGATTGCCGCGCCGATGCCGGTCCCGCCTCCGGTGACGAGCGCCGCCCGCATCAGACCTCGACGCCGGCGGGAACCTCGGAGCGCGTGTAGTCGCGCACGGTCTCGAGGTCGTCGACCGTGTAGGCGAACGTGAAGTGGAAGCCCTTGCCGACGCGCACCGGCGCCAGGGCGGCGAGCTCCTCGGCCGGAGCCTCGTGAAGTTCGAGCTCGGCCGAGCCCTCCCAGATCGGCGAAATCGACCGGTCGCGGCTTTGGGCTCTGACGAGCTCGTGCACTGCGGGAACGTCGTGGCGACCCGCGGCGAGGCGCGGGAAGTGGCGCACGTTCACGAGCGGCGGATCGTTGTGCGTCGGGCCCTCGGCGCTCTCGCGCTCGAGGGTCACCGCTCCGAACGCGAGGCGGCGGTCGTTGGCGGCCAGCGTCCCGGCGAAGCGACCTCCGGCCGCCAGGTCCGGCCCCGCCTTCGAGCCGAGCGCGAAGTGCCGGGTCATGTGGATGGAGCCCAGCTTCTTCGGGAACCCCTGCACCCAGCCGCGAGCGAGGGCGAAATCTTTGTCGACCCAGATGTAGGGACACGTCGTCACGGGCTCCCCGTCCAGGAGGGCGTTGACGACGACGAAGAACTCCTTGTACTGGCTCCGGATCGGATCCTCGAGCTCCACACCGGAGTCCGAGCACGACTGCCAGTCGATGAAGAGCGCCGCGCTTCGGCCCGGGTCGGGATGCGGCTCGAGCCCTGGAGGCAGCACCGCCGCGGCCGCCTCGGGCGCCGCCCAGTACTCGATCACGAGGAAGTCACCGACGTAGTGCCACGGGGGCGTAGGGACGAGGGAAGAGCGGCCTTCGGGCGAGCGTGGGAGCGAGTAGCCGCGCAGCATCAGTCGTGGAGGAACTGCTCGACGAGGGACTCGGCGAAGGACTTGTCCGCGATCGAGTAGGCGAGCGCCGTCATCCGCCAGGAGTCCGAGAGGTAGAAGCGCTCGTACAGCTCGCCGCGGCCGCCGAGGTCGGAGCCGATGTAGTCCCAGGCGAGCCGGAAGAGCCGGATCCGTCGCTCCGCGTCGGCCCCAGCCGCCTGGTAGAAGGTGTCGATGAGCGGGCGTAGCGGCCCGTCCAGGTCGGCCCGGGACGGGGTGGCCATGAAGCCGCCGCCCCCGATCAGCTGAAGGAGCTCGTTCGCGCGCGGTAGCCACTTGGGCATCTCGCCGCGGAGGGCCAGGAAGGGTCGGTCGTCGGGGTACCAGACTCCGCCCTCATCCAGGCTCGAGCCCGCCTCGCCGGCCACGAGCGCGGAGCGGGTCAGCTCGCACATGTTCCAGATCTGTCCGAGCTTCTCCTGGATGTGGTCGAAGCGGACGACCCCGATCGTGTTGGCGATCAGGTGCCCGAGGCCGAAGGCGAAGCAGAGCTTCACGTAGGCGCGCGTGAAGGCCTGGTGCATGATGTGGCCGCGCCAGCCCGTCTCGGTGATGACCTCCGAGTAGCCGACGGTGTCGCCGTCCAGGAAGACGCGTTCCTTCGGCACCTCGACCTCGTCGAAGATGACCACGCAGTCCATCTCGTCGAAGCGCGACGAGAGCGGGTAGTCGTAGGCGGGCCGCTGCTTCGAGTAGCTGTCGCGGCAGATCAGCTTGAGGCCGGGCGTTGCGATCGGGATGGCGAACGAGAGCGCGTAGCGCCCGTCCTGGGGGCGGATGTCGGAACCGGGGTAGATCAGCAGCTCGTCGGCGAACGGAGCCAGCGTCGCGAGCATCCGGGCGCCTCGAACGACGATCGTGTCGTCGGTCTCGGAGATCTTGTGTAGCGCGATCTGGCCGGCGGCCTGCTCGGCCTCCGGCTTCGTGCGGTCGACCTGCGGATTCATGAGCGCGTGCGTCGTCGACAGGTCCTCGTCGCGCATGCGCTTCTGGTAGGCGGCGAGGTTCTCCGCGCCCTCCTCGTTGCCCCGCCGCGCCCAGACGTCCGTGCGCCCGGCGAAGCAGGCGAACGTGACGTTCAGGTAGTCGGGCGTCCTCCCCATCATTCCGGCGGAGAGCGAGGCCGTGAGCTCGATCGCGCGGCGGCGTCGCTCCAGGTCCTCGCGCGAGCGCGGGATCAGATGGGTGACGTTGACGAGGCGCCCGTCGTCGGGCGACGGGGCGAGCATCTCGTCCGCGTGCTCGTGCTGGAGGTCGAAGACGCGCGCCATCGACTCGGCCGCGGCGCGCAGCTCCTCACGCTCCAGCGGATGCGTCACGCGCTCACCGTTGAGCCAGACCTCGCGCTCGCCGCGTCGCAGGCCCTCGAGGAACTGCTCCCCTGTTCGAGCGGCCGCCTCGGGCTGCGCCCCTGCCTTCTCCTGGGTGCGAGTTGCCATCAGGCTCCCTTCTCCTTCAGCGGGATTCCCAGTGCCTCGAGTCCCTGTCGCTCGGACTCGATCGCCTCGGCGTCGAAGCGGAAGTACGAGCGTGGGGGAAGGATGCCCCAGACGTTTGACGCGTGCGGGTCGTCCGGCCATTGACGCGGCTCGTGGTCCGGCTCGAGCTGCTCGACATCGCAGAAGACCTCGACGAAGAGGTCTTCTTCCGGCACGCGCACGTAGCCGCTGAGGTTGCGGCCGAGTCCGTGACGGAGCGGCCCCCACGCAAGCCAGCGGCCGTGCTGCGCGAGGTGGTCGAACGCGACCCGAAGCTCGCCCCAGTCGACCATCTCGAAGGCGAGGTGGTGCAGGTGCGGATAGCCCTTGTGCACGAACGCGAGTGCGTGATGATCGGCGTTGACATGGAACCAAACGCCTGCATCTCCGAGCAGGTCGGTGATCCGCATTCCGAGCACGTGCGTGTAGAAGGCTGTCTGGCCCTCGAGGTCGGCGGTCAGGAAGTTCGTGTGGCCGAGCTTGCGCGGCCGAAAGCCCGGCAAGAGATCGGTCGACCGCGCGACATCGGGCCAGATCCCATCCGGGGGCCGGTAGGGGACGAGCTGAACACCGTTCCCTTCCGGGTCGGCGAGGTGAAGCCCGTCGTCGAGGCGCTCGTAAGCCACGCCGGCCTGATCCAGCTGAGACGCTGTGTCGTCCAGCGAGAGACCGGCGGCGAGCTCGAACGCGTGGTGGTCGAAGCCGGGCCTGCTGCCCTCGATGAGCTCGAGCGAGTACGGCTCATAGGCGCAGCGGAGGAACGCCCGGCCGTCCTCTCGTCCGCTCTCCGTCAGGCCGAACTGGACGCTCCAGCGCGGCACCGCCTCGTCGAGCGAGGCCACGCGCAGGGCGACGTGGTCGATTCGGCGAAGGCTAGGAGCTCGAGCCACGATTGGAGCCTCCGGCAGGGCGCTGATCACGCTCCACCGCGAGTTGCATACAATATCCCGTCTCCGTCTCGCACCGCAAGGAGACCGCTTGAGATGGGCGACCTGGAGGTGATGGCATGAAGGCCGTGCGATTCGTAGGCCCCGGCGGTGACGCTCGCGTCGGCGCGCTCGACGACGACCGCGTCCGCGACGCTGGGCCGGCCGGGCCCCGCGGCTTCGTCCCGACGCCGGAAGCCTGGCAGGCGCTCGCCGACGCCGACGGGCCCGAGCACGCACTCGGCGACGTCCGGCTCCTTCATCCGGTCGTCCCGGACAAGATCCTCGCGATCGGGGTCAACTACCGCTCCCATGCGGACGAATCGGAGCTGGACGTGCCCGAGGTCCCGGTCGTCTTCGCCAAATGGGCCTCGGCACTCGTCGGTCCCGACGAGGACATCGTCGTGCCGCGCGAGGAGACCCGGCCGGACTATGAGGGCGAGGTCGCCGTCGTGCTGGGGGAGCGAGTCTTCAGGGCGGACGAGGACCAGGCCCGGCGGGCGATTGGAGGAATCACGGCCATCCACGACGTCTCCGGCCGCCGTGCGCAGCTCGAGACGCCGCTCCGTCAGTTCACGCTCGGCAAGAGCTTCGACACGTTCGCGCCGCTCGGTCCGTGCATCGCCTCGACCGACAGCCTCGACTTCGAAGACGTCCACCTTACGACGACCGTCTCCGGCGAGGTCATGCAGGACGCCTCGACGAGCGATCTGGTCTTCGGCTTCGTCGATCTGATCGTCTACCTCTCGAAGGGCATGACCCTGGAGGCCGGAGACGTGATCGCAACGGGAACACCGGGGGGCGTCGGGGACTCGCGGACCCCGCCGCGCTACCTCGAAGAGGGCGACGTGGTCGAGATCTCGATCGACGGGGTCGGGACGCTGCGAAATACGGTTCGGCTCGAGCGCTAAGCGCGGGCGCGAGCCGAGGCTTGGAAGCCGCGAGCTTGCGAGGTGTGTGGGGCCGAGTTTTGCCCGGTGCACCCTTCGGCGCGGTACTGCTCTAATGCTTGCCGGCAGGTGCCTATCGAGTACGCCGCCGGCGATTCGTAGGATTGCGCCCGATGACTATCGACGATCAGAACCGCTCCTACTTCGTCGCAAACGTCCGCCAGTTGCGGTGGCAGGAGAACGAGCTAGGTGCAACCTGCGAGTTCGACAAGCACCGCGAACGCTTCGCCGAATTCGGCATCAATCTGACCGTCCTTGCGCCCGGACAGCCCATGACCATGTATCACCGGGAGCACTACCAAGAGGGATTCCTCGTGCTGCGCGGCGAGTGTCTGCTGATCGTCGAAGGCCAGGAGATGCAGCTACAGCAGTGGGATTACTTCCATTGTCCGCCCGACGTCGCGCACGCAATCGTCGGAGCGGGCACGCGACCATCCCTCGTACTGGCCGTTGGGAACCGGCTCGGCCCCGACGTTAGCGTTTACCCGCGAGACGAGACGGCGCTGAAGCACGAGGCAGGGGTCGAGCAGGATACGCCGCACCCGAAGGAGGCCTACGCGCGCTTCACGAGACCCGCGCCCGACGTTCCATTCCGGGAGGAGTTCTTGACGGGCTAGCTCGACGCGGGAGGAGTGAACAGGCGTCGCGTTTGCGAATCGCCGGCCGTTGGCCCGCCTGGCCAGAAAGCGCATGGCACCGGCGGGACTAGGAAAGCTCGGTCCATGCTCGGTGACCCGGCGCTAGGGCTCCGGCGGATACGCGGCGATGTGCTCGCGCGTCAGGCGCTCGGCCCGGGCTGCGCTGCCGGCTGCCACCGCGTCGACGATCGCCTCGTGCTCGTCGGCCCAGGAGAGGATCTGCGCCCGGTCGCGCGCCTGGCGGGCGAAGATCGGCACGCCGATCCTCGAGAGCCAGAGGAGCTCCGCGAACTGCGAGAGGTGAGGGTTTCCGCCGGCGCCGACCAGGACGAGGTGGAACTCACGGTTGAGGGCGAAGCTGGCGGTGACGTCGTCGGCGACGTCGCGCTGCCGGCCAACGATCTCCCGCAGGCGCTCGATGTCCGCGGGATCGCGGCGTTCGGCGGCCAGGCGGGCGGCTCCCGGCTCGAGGACGAGGCGGGCCTTCCACGCCTGCTCCATGTCGCCGAACTCCCGCCGTGCGACGGTCGCTCCCCGGTTCGGCGCGAAGTCGACGAGCCCCTCGCTGACGAGACGGGCCAGCGCTTCCCGGAGCGGCGTTCTGGAGACGCCGAGCTCCTCGGCGAGCGCCTCCTGCCGCAGCCTGGAGCCCGGCGGAAGCTCGCCGGCGACGATCCGCTGGAGCAGCTCTTCGTGCACCTGGTCGACGACGCTCCTGATCTCGAGCTGCCCTGCGTCCTTCACAGTGCACCCGCTCGCTGCTCCGCCTCGTCCTCCGGGATCGCGAGGGCGACGTGGAGCGTGTTCGCCGTCACCGCCGGCTGCTCGCCGACGGGCTCCAGCGCACGGTCGAGCTCCACGACCTCGTTTTCGAGACGCCCGATTCCGTCCACCTCGACCGCCACGAGGTCCCCGGGCTCCACCGGTCGCGAGTTGGCTGGCGTTCCCGTGAGGAGCACGTCCCCCGGCTGCAGCGTGATCAGACGGGAAACATCCGCGATCTGGTAGGCGAACGAGAAGAGGAGGTCGCTGCCCGTATGGCCCTCCTGGGCGAGGTTGCCGTTGACATAGGTGCGGATGGTCAGGTCATCCGGATCGACCTCATCGGCGTCCACGAGGACGGGTCCGAGCGGGCAGAAGCCGTCCTGCCCTTTGACGCGCAGCATGGAGCCCCTGTCCGCGTGGCGGAAGTCGTGGACGCCCCAGTCATTCGCGATCGTGTAACCGCCCACGTAGTCGAGTGCATCACGGACCGACGCGCCGAGACACCGCTTGCCGATGACGACCGCGATCTCGCCCTCGTAGTTCAGGAAGCGACACCCGGGCGGGCGCGCAACCGTGGCCCCGTGCGCGGAGACGGAGCTCGGCGGCTTGAGGAAGTAGGAGGGCTCGACCGGCAGGCGCGCCATCCGGTACTCGACGGCTCGGCTGCGATACGTGAGGTGCGTGGCAACGATCTTGGACGGTGCGACCGGCGCGAGATAGCGCGCCTCGTCCGCCGCGACCGTCGACCCGTCCTCGAGCAGGATGACCTCGCCCTCCGGCGTACCCCAGACTCCGGCACCTTCGACCTCGATGCGCACGCGACCCATCGGACGAATGTATACATTCGCCACGAGGAGGAA
Source organism: uncultured Actinomycetes bacterium (assembly GCA_963842305.1). GTDB lineage: Bacteria > Actinomycetota > Thermoleophilia > Gaiellales > Gaiellaceae > JAIBJN01. The sequence goes on along the minus strand of CAWJFW010000008.1, from coordinate 119,759 downwards.
AACCTCGCGGGTTAAGAGCGCGGGGCCGCCGAGTCTTCTGCGTGGTAGGCGGCGAGCAGCTGCCGCTCCTCGTCGCGCTTGGGGAAGAGAAGAGGATTCTCTCGCATCCCGGGCGCTCGTATCATCCCGATCCGTGCATCTCGCACTGCCAGTGCGCGACGAGGCCCGCTCGCGGCGTTTCTACGAGACGTACTTCGGGTTCGACACCGTGCCTCCGGAGCGGATGTCGGACGGCGTCCTCATGCTCTTCGACGGCGCTGGGTTCTCCCTCGCGCTGAAGGAGACCGACGAGCAGATCACCGTGCCCGGCTTCCTCCACTTCGCGTTTCGAAGCGCCGCGGACGTCGACGAGGTCCGGGTCCTCCGGGATCGGCTCCGCCGAGACGGCGTCCCCATCGTGGAGGAATGGGAGGAGCCCGACTACGTCAGTGTGAAGTGCCGCGATCCCGACGGGTTCGTCGTCGAGTTCGCCTGGGAGCCCGACGAGGAGGGCTAGAGCAGGATCCTGGCTGCCGTCTCGGGCGGGCACCCGGCGCGACCGAGGCGAATGGCCAGGTGGAGGTCGATCTCGGGGCGGAGCGCCAGCTTGAAGGCGTGCCGAAGGTCGTAGCCGGCCGCGAGCAGGCTCTCCTGACGCCAGGCGAGCACCCGCTCCTCCTCGGTCTGGAGCGTGTCGAGCTCGTGTGCGATCGTGTCCAGTGCCGCCATCTGATCTCATCAGATGGACGGCATTCGCGGCCGCTTTCTTCCCTGAGGTCTACCGCCGAGCTCCGAGCACGAGCAGGTACTCGCGCGTGTGCACGATCTCCCCGTCGACGCCGTAGTTCTCGTCGAAGAACTGGACCCAGTCGCGGTGGAGCTCCTCGCGCCGGTCGCCGAGCGAGTCCGCGAGGGTCTTCGTCGGCCCGTAGCTCGTGGAGAAGAGCTCCCAGTACTCCTCGGCGGAAGCCGTCCGGAGCGTGGACACGTGCTCGCTCAGGTCGAGCTCGAATGCGTCGCCGAGGAGGTCGCGAACGTGCTCCTCGTCACCCCACGCGAACGGGCTGCTCGGCGGCGGCGCCGGCTGGTAGCGGGCCATGACCGCGAACATCTTGGCCAGGCCGCCGGTGGGCGTCCAGTTGGCCAGAGCGATCTTCCCGCCGGGCTTTGTGACGCGTGCGAGCTCGCCGGCGGTCGCCTCGTGATCCGGCGTGAACATGATCCCGCAGGTCGAGGAGACCTTGTCGAAGCCCGCGTCGGGCAGGTCGAGCTGCTCTGCGTCGCCGACCCGGTAGTCGCAGTCGAGCCCGAGCTCGCCGGCCCGCTCCTTCGCCGTCTCGATGAGGTTCGGCGCGAGATCGATCCCGGTGACGCGTGCCCCGGCGGCCGCGGCGAGCTCGGCGACCGCGCCGGTCCCGCAGGCGAGGTCGAGCCACTCGTCGCCCGGGCCGGGGGCGAGGCGATCGACCACGACGTCGTGGATGTCGGTGATGGTCTCGGTGATCCGTTGGTAGGGCCCGGTCCCCCAGACGACGCTCTGCTTCTCCTTCAGCTCTTCGTATCCCATTGCGCTCCCTTCGTCGGCCCTAGTATTCCCGAGCGCTGCCGCCCGCCTCCGGTTGACGCGCTAGACATCCCGAACCGCGCCGACCGCGAGCGCCACGCCAGCGGCGATCTCGAAGGCGCCGAAGAGGCGCCCCGCGGCCAGCAAGAGCGGATCCGCCCGCGGACCGCGGGGTACCAGTCCCACGCCCAGGACGAGCGCGAGGGCGATGGCAAGCGCTCCGACCGCTTGCGGCTCGACGTCGTCCCCGCCGGCTGCGATTGCGAGCGCCACGACCCCTGGGGTCAGGAGGAGCGGGAAGGCGACCGGAACGAGCGCCGCCTTGAGACCGGCAAACTCGGGCTCGGCGCCCGGCCGGGCGAAGAGGAGGAACCTGGCTCCCTCGAGCGCAAGCACGAGCGCCGCTCCCAGCCGGAAGCTCTCGGGGCTGATGTCGAGCCCTTCGAGGAGGGCGCCGCCGAGCGCGGCGATGCAGGCGACCGCGCCCAGCGAAAGGAGGCATCCGAGCGCGACCACGGCCAGTCGCTCCGGCATGACCAGGCGCTGCCGACTCGGGTTCACCGTCGCCACGAACGCGAAGAGGAGGAAGGCGAAGGTCATCTCGCGGATTGGCTCTCCAGCAGGGGCAGCGTCGCGAGGAGACCTGAAAGCGGGTGCCGCTGATGGTCCATCTGGGTGTAGCCGCCCTCGGTGAACCAGGCGCCGCGGGTCAGGAGCGGACGCGGGAACGCCCGGGACTCGACGCCGTCGACCTGGCGGTCGACGGTGCGGGCGGCGGTGCAGCGCAGGCGCGTCTCTAGATCTTCGGTCAGGTCGCCGAGGCGCGGGTCGGCGAGGCTGAGTCGCGAGAGCTGCGCCAGTCCCTCGGTCACGGTCCCGAGGCCGGCCCCCGACGCGGGTTCGCCTCGCATGAGCCGCCGTAGGCCGGACTCACCGCTCTGCGACTCGAGGCGGGAGTTGAGTCCGAAGATGCCGGCCAGGCGCCGCACGTAGGCGATCTCGGGCTCGCCGAGGCCCGCGGGCCCCAACTCGGCGAAGCCGTAGGCGGCCCAGTGGTCCGGGAACGTCAGGTAGTAGCCCTCGACGTCGTCGCGCCGCGTCGCCACGTAGCGCGCCAGGCGGCGTGCCGGCTCGCTCCACCCCTCCTCCGGGAAGAGCTTGTCCATGAGCGCGAACGTCCAGAGAGTCTGGCCGGTGCCGTAGGTGCCGTACTCGCCCGGAACCGGCCGCTCCGTCGCCCGGCTCCAGGCTCCGAGGACGCTTCCGTCAGCCTGCTGTTGTGCGAGCAGGAAGCGCGACAGCTCGTGCAGGAGCGCGTCCTCGCTCGTGTCTCCGGTGGCCAGCCGCCGCTGGACGAGCGCCGCCGCGACCAGCGCGCTGGCACCAAGGCGGGCATCCTGGCCCGGCTCCGCGAACGCGGTCCAGTCGTCGTGCCGAAGGAGATTCGCGTGGAGGAACGACAGGCCGTGCTCGGCTGCCGCGAGTGCGTTCGCGTCTCCCGTTTCGGCCGCGAGCCGGTACAGACCCATCATCACGCCGGCGTGCCGCGTGATGTTGTAGTCCGTCGAGACGAGGTCGGCGTTCCGGTCGTAGCCGTACGTGTACCTCCCGCCGGGCTGGACGCCTCGCTCGAGCCAGCCGGCCGCCTCGGCCACGGCGGCTCGTGCCTGCGCGGCCGTAAGCGGAGGGCAAACCTCGGCGGGCACCACGGCGACCCGGAGCACGAGCGCCCCGAGCACGAAAACGCCGGCGTAGACGAGCAGGCGTCGCACGGCCAGAGGCTACGCGACAGGTACGGCCGCGGGAGCGTAGACTCGACCGCGCTTTTACGTTCCCCGCCCGAGGAGGTGCCCGGTGGCTCGACCACGGAAGACCACGAGGCGGAAGGCGGCGCGCAAGCGGCAGCCGAAGCGAATCCTCAACGCCAAGCCCTCCCCGAAGACCGAGGAGGACTGGACGTTCGAGACGGCGGCGGAGGCCGACATGATCATGGCCGCGCCGCCGATCCCAGCGTCCAAGGACCTGCGCGCGACGTGGTGGAAGGTCGGAGACCAGGGCTCGACCGGCTCCTGCGTCGGCTGGGCCTGCGCCGACTCGGTCCTGCGCTGGCACTTCGTCTCGAGCGGACGCCTCGCGCAGACGACCCTCCTGTCGCCGCGGTTCGTCTGGATGGCCTCCAAGGAGACGGACCCGTTCGTCACCCGGCCGACCACCTTCATCGAGACCGAGGGGACGAGCGTCAAGACCGCTCTCGACGTCGCGCGCAAGTTCGGCGTCGTCCGCGACCTGACCCTGCCGTTCGGCACGGGCAAGCTCTACGCGGGCTCGGCGAACACGTTCTATGCGGTCGCCGCCCAGCTCAAGATCACCGCCTACTTCAACCTGGGGACGAGCCAGACGAACTGGCGTATCTGGCTGGCAACGAAGGGCCCGATCCTCACGCGGCTGAACGTCGACGACACGTGGTACGCGGCCACCGCCAACGGCGGCAACCTCGACGCCTACCTCCCCGACACGACCAGAGGTGGGCACGCGGTCGCCCTCGTCGGCTACACGTCGGGACGCTTCATCGTCCGTAACAGCTGGGGCGACGACTGGGGCGACGGCGGCTTCGGTTACGCCTCGCTCGCGTACGCGCAGGAGGCCTTCACCGAGGCCTACGGCGTCGAGGCCTGAACAAACGTTGTCGATGTCGCCAGGCGAGCCCGGAACGACCTAGGCCTCGTGAATCGCAAGGCTGCGACGTTCCAGCCGCTCGCGGACGCGGTGGCCGAGCACGTCAACGACGGGGACGAGCTCGCGCTCGAAGGCTTCACGCATCTTGTCCCCTTCGCGGCAGCGCACGAGGTCATCCGGCAGGGGAGAAAGGAGCTTGCGCTCGTCCGCATGACCCCCGACGTGATCTACGACCAGCTGATCGGGATGGGGTGCGCCCGCCGCCTCACGTTCTCATACGGCGGAAACCCCGGGGTCGGCTCGTTGCACCGGTTCCGGGACGCCGTCGAGCACGAGTGGCCGCGCCCGCTTGAGGTCGTCGAGCACTCGCATGCCGGGCTTGCGGCCGCCTACGCGGCCGGGGCCGCCCGTCTGCCCTTCGGCGTGCTGCGCGGATACGAGGGGACCGACCTCCTGGCCGAGAACGACTCGGTGGCGCCCATCGAGAGCCCTTTCACCGGCGAGCGAGTGAGCGCTGTCAAGGCGATCAACCCGGACGCGGCGATCATCCACGCGCAGCAGGCCGATCGCGTCGGGAACGTCATGCTCTGGGGCCTCGCCGGGGTCCAGAAGGAGGCCGTCCTCGCGGCGAAACGGGTGATCGTGACGGTCGAGGACGTGGTCGAAGAGCTCGAGCCGCGGCCGCACGCAGTCTTCTTGCCCGCCTGGGTGCTCGACGCGGTGGTCGAGCGGCCCGGCGGCGCCTGGCCGTCCTACGCTGCCGGCTATTCGGTTCGCGACAACGCGTTCTACTCCGAGTGGGACGACATCTCGCGCGACCGCGAGCGCTTCACCGCCTGGATGCGCGAGAACGTGTTGGAGGCGGGATGAGCCCCACGCCCGAGGAGGTCATGACGATCCACGCCTCGCGCGCGCTGGAGAACGGGGAGGTCTGCCTCGTCGGAGTGGGGCCGCCGAACGCGGCCGCGAACCTGGCGCGACGACTGCACGCGCCCGATTGCGTACTCGTCTACGAGTCCGGAGCTATCGGCGCAAAACCGGTGAACCTGCCGCTCTCGATCGGGGACGACGACCTCGCGGCTACCGCCGACGAGCTCGTGTCGGTGCCAGAGATGTTCAGCTACTGGATCGGTGCCGGACGCATGGACGTCGGCTTCCTCGGCGCGGCCCAGATCGACAGGCGCGGAAACATCAACACGACGGTGATCGGTTCCTACGACCACCCCAAGGTGCGCCTGCCGGGTGCCGGCGGCGCGCCGGAGATCGCGGCCGCGGTCCGGAAGGTGATCGTGCTTCTGAGGCACTCGCCACGCGCGTTCGTCGAGCGCCTCGACTTCGTCACCTCACTCGGCCGCGGCGGCAACGCCTTCACCGTGATCACCGATCTCGGCGTGCTCGAGCCGGGTCAGGACGGCGAGCTCGAGCTGACGGCCGTCCACAGCGGCGTCCAGGTGGAGCAGGCGGTCGAGGCGACCGGGTGGCCGCTCCGCGTCCGCGAACCGCTCCGAACGACCGAGCCGCCGACGGCCCGCGAGCTCGAGGAGCTTCGCCGGCTCCGCGCCCGTGAGTAAGCCCTAGCTGACCTCGGGAAGGTCCGGTGCGGGCGGGCGGAGAACCTCGGTGAGGTCGCGCGGCTCGCCGACCACAGCGGGTCGCTGCGCGGTAGCCTCGGCAGCCGGGAGCTCGAAGGAGAACGTCGAGCCGACGCCTTCCTTTGACTCGACCCAGATGCGCCCGTCCATGCGTTCCAGCAGCTCGCTGCAGATGTAGAGGCCGAGCCCGGTGCCGCCGATCCCGCGGGTCATCTCCGGGTCCAGGCGGTAGAACTTCTCGAAGATCCGCGCCTGCTCGTCCGGGGGGATGCCGAGCCCCTCGTCGCGGACGTAGAAGCAGACGGAGCCTTCGGTCTGCTGGAGGCCCACCTGAATGAGGCCGCCGTCGGGCGAGTACTTGATCGCGTTTTCGACGAGGTTGGTCAGCACCTGGCGGACGCGGTCGCGGTCGGCGGCGACCGCGGGCGTCGACTCGGCCACGATCGTCTCGAAGCGGATGCCGGGCGGTCCGTGCTCCCGGGCGGACTCGACAACGCGGTGGGCGAGATCGGCGCCGTCGAACGGCTCGTCAACGAGGTCGAGGCGACCTGCGTCGAGCTGGTTGGCGAGAAGGATCTCGTTGACGATGCGGTTCAACCGCTCGGACTCGTCCACGATGAGGGATACGAAGCGATTCCGTCCCGCTTCGTCGAGCGCGAAGTCGTGGCGGCGGAGCGTCTGGGCCGCGCCGTACACAGCCGCGAGCGGCGTTCGGAGCTCGTGCGAGGCCGTGGCAACGAAGTCCGCCTTCAGCTCCTCGAGCCGGCGGGCGTCGGTGACGTCGCGGAACGCGTACACGATGCCGCCGAAGAAATCGACGCCGGAGATGGAGATCCAGCGCTCGCCTCGCGCGGTCTCCAGCGGGAAGGTCTCGGGCTGGACCGACTCGGCAGCCGTGCCGACGGGGATGTGGTCGGCAAGCCCCTTCCAGCCTGCGATCGCCTCTCCGGCGGGCCTGCCCAGGACCTCCTCGGGCGTGAGGCCGGTGATCGCCTCGGCGGCCGGGTTCCAGAGGCGGATCGTTCCCGTCTGATCGACGAGACCGACGCCGTCAGCGACGTAGGTGAGTACGCGCGCAGCGTCTGCGGACTCCTCCACTTCGCGCGTGAGGCGGGCGTTGTCGATGGCCAACGCGATCATGCCCGCGAGGTCCTGCGCGGCTGCGAGGTCGTCGGCGCCGTAGGTGCGGCCCGGGACCCGCGTGAGCAGCGTGAGCGCCCCGAGGGTCCGGCCTCGAGCGCGCAAGGGGATGCACATGCGCGACTCCGAGAGCTCTGGCTTGCCGTGATGCGCCGCCTCGAGGATCTCGGGCTCCGGCGACGGGCCCGGCGCGTCCCCGGGCGGCACGCCAGGGGCCGCATGAGCCGCGGCGAGCCGAGTCGCCGTGCCGTCGTCGTCGATCAGGTCGACCACGCACCAGTCCGCCAGATCGCGTACGGCGAGCTCGGCCACCCGCCGGAGCGTCGCCTGGTAGTTCGGCGAAGACGCAAGAATCTCCCCCGCCCGCGCGAGGACGTCGAGCTTCCGCTGGCGGTCGAGAGCGTCGGCCGCGGCGGCGCGCTCGGCGGCCAGGAGCCGCTCCCGCTCCTCCCCGGCGTGCCGGCGCTCACTCACGTCGAGGAAGTAGCCCTGGACGTAGAGCGGCCGGCCGTCGTCGTCGCGCACCGTCACCGCTTCGTCGTGCACCCAAACGACCCGACCGTCTCGCGAGAGCATCCGGTACTCGCAGCGCAGCGGTCTGGCGCCCGCGGCCGCGGCCGCGATCTCGGCCGAGACGCGCTCGCGGTCGTCCTGGTGCACGAGCTGGAAGAACAGGCTGGGCTTGGCGAGCCATTCGTCGGCCGTATAGCCGAGGATCACACCGACCTGAGGACTGACGTACAGCGGCGTGTCGCGCTCGCCCAGCGGGTGCAGGTAGGTGACCGTCGGCAGATGCTCGGTGAGGGCCCGGTATTTCGCTTCGCTCTCCCGCTGGCGGGCTTCGGCCCGCTGGGGCTCTCCGACATCGCGGGTGACGACCACGGCGCCCGACGGCTCGCCGGCGGCGTTCGAGATCGGCGCCACGGTCATCGAGATCGCGAGCTCGACCCCGTCCGCGCGGGAATGGACGATGCTGGGAACGTCGAGGCGCTCGCCGATCTGCGCGGCGACGGCGGGGCGCATCGACTCCTCGGCGAGGGCGTCGGGCGCCAGGAGCGCGATCGGCTCGCCGATCGCCGCGTCGGCCGCGTAGCCGTAGATCGCTTCGGCACCTGCGTTCCAGCTCATGATCGTCCCGTCGAGGTCGATGCTGATGATCGCCTCGGCGGCGGAGTCCCGTACCGCCGAGAGCTCGCCGGCGAGGATGCTCTGCTCGAGCGACGTGCGGCGCCGGGCCATCGCCAGCCAGCCGGCAAGGCCGCCGACGGCGAGCCAGGCCGGGAGCCCGATTAGTGCGAGCCAGTCCCGGTCGACGACGAAGAAGAAGTGGAGCGCCCAGCCCGCGGCGGCGACCGCGAGGCCACTCCAGATTCCGCCCACCGAGCCGGCGAGCGCGGCGATGATGAGCCCCGCTGCGACGGCCACGCCCGGATAGTCGTCGTGCCAGTTTCCGGGCAGCATGACCAGCGCCTCGAGCAGGACCCCGAGGACGATGGAGACTGAGCGGCGAACGCGAATGGAAGGGCGGACGGCTGCCCCCTTCAAAGTGGCCAAGTTTGGCACGGGTCGGAACTTCGGCCCTCGAGGGCTGGTCTCCTCCCCGCGATTGCCCGGAATTCCAGTGAGAATACGCCTTTTATGAAGCATTTGCACCTCCTCCGTCATGCGAAGTCGAGCTGGGACGACCCGGATCTGCCCGACCACGAGCGGCCGCTAGCGCCCCGCGGGAAGAAAGCCATCCGGCGGATTGCCGACTACGTTCGCGTCGAAGGAATCGCGCCCGACCTCGTTCTCTGCTCGACCGCGTTGCGGGCGCGGCAGACGCTGGACGGGCTCTTGCCCGTTCTCGGCGGCGACGTCGACGTCCGCGTCGAGGAAGGCCTCTACGGGGCGAGTGTCGACGAGCTGCTCGGCCGTCTGCGCGCCGTCGACGACACGATCGGCTCGGTGCTCGTCGTCGCGCACAACCCGACCCTGCACGGACTCGCGCTCACGCTCACGAATCGTGGCGACCTGCTCGAGCGGTTTCCGACGGGAGCGCTCGCCAGCATCACGTTCACGACCGCGTGGGAGGAGCTCGGCGGGGGCGCAGCTGAGCTCCTGGGAGTTTTCTTCCCGAGGACGCCGCGTGCGCCGAGCTGACCTGCCCGTGACGGCCGCAGCCGCTCAGAGCGCACTGAGCGCCGCTTCGAGCCCGTCTTCGCACGATTGTGTCCGCGCGTGGCCGGAGTCCAGCGCGCACGTGATGTAGCCGAACCCGAGCGCGATGGCCGGGCGACGGAGGCCGAAGCCTCCGAACCCGCCGATGCCGCCGAGGCCGAATCCCCCGTCGTCTCCGTCGACCCGGAAGCCGAGTCCCCACGCGACGTCGTCTTCCAGCAGCTCGTCGCGCCCGACCGCGAGGGGCTGGAGGGCGCTCTCGACGGTCTCGGGTCGCAGAAGCCGGATGCCGTGGAGCTCGCCTCCGGCGGCCAGCCCGCCGTAGAAGCGGGCAATCGACCGCGCCGTTCCGTGGCCGTTGACGGCGGGCACCTCGGCCGCGCGGTACGCGGCGGAGTTGACGACGTCGAGGTCGAGCATCCCGGGCGGGTTGTCGAGGGAGCGCTCGACCCAGCGCCTCGGGTCATCTCGGATCGAACGGCGCCAGGCGCCGTCCGGGTCTACGAGCCGGGCGGCCCGTTCCTGCTCCGAGGACGTCAGCCCGACGTGGAAGTCGAGCCCCCACGGCGCCGCGATCTCATCGGCGAGGAACCGGCCGAGTGTGCGCCCGTCCACTCGCCGCACGACCTCGCCGACGAGATGGCCGTAGAAGCCTGCGCATTCGCCGTGACGCGTCCCGGGCTCCCAGAGCGGAGGCTCCTCGGCGAGCAGGGCGACGAGGCGGTCCCAGTCGAGGAGTGTCTCCGCCGACTGTGGCTCCTCGAGGACGAGCAGTCCGCTCTGGTGCGTGATCAGGTGACGCACGAGCGTGCGCTCCTTGCCCGCCTGTGCGTATTCCGGCCAGTAGTCGGAGACGGGCGCGTCGAGGTCGAGCTCTCCGCGCTCGGCGAGCAGGAGGGCACACGTGGCTACGAGGGGCTTCGAGACCGAGTAGGCATGGGCGATCGTGTTTCTGCCCCAGGGGTCGCCGGCGACGGGATCGGCGAGACCGGCCCATAGATCGACGACGAGCCTGCCGTTCAGGTGGACGGCGACCGCCCCGCCGAGCTCGCCGCGTTCTGCGAAGCCCTCGATGAAGGCGTCGCGTACGGGGGCGAACTCCTCGTCGCACGATCCATGCGTCTCCAGAGCCACCGCTGCAGCATGCCGGGACGGGCAGGTGCCCTGCTATTCTCGGGGCGATAACAGAGCGAGTCCGGTTCGCGCGAGGCGCTTTCCTTACCCGTTCTTGTGCATGGTGAGGGAGGTGTTTTTTTTGGCTAGCGGAACTGTCAAGTGGTTCAACGACAGCAAGGGGTACGGATTCATCACCCCTGATGAGGGTACGAAGGATCTCTTCGTCCATCATTCGAACATCGCCGGTGAGGGCTTCAAGACCCTCGCCGAGGGCGCGCGCGTCGAGTACGAGGCGCGCGAAGGTGCAAAGGGCCCGGAGGCGACGAACGTCGCGACGGTAGCCCAGTAGGACGTTGCTGGAGCGCCCGCGGCTGCCCGGCAGCCGCGGGCGGCTCTGGCACCAGGTGCGTCACGAGGAGTCAAGGGAGGAGCTATCGCCGACAAGGAAGAGAAGATCGAGATGGAGGGCGAGGTCGTCGAGGCCCTCCGGAACCGGATGTTCCGCATCCAGCTCGACAACGGCCACGAGACGCTCGGCTACACCGCAGGGAAGATGCGGCGCTACCGAATCAGGATCTTCCTCGGAGACCGCGTGAAGGTCGAGCTGTCGCCGTACGATCTCACCCGTGGCCGAATCGTCTACCGCTACCGGTAGTCCTCCGACGCTCGCGCAGACGCGGCCTCGCCTCCGCGGGGCCTTCCACCTCTACGCGTTCGTCGTCTTCTCTTTGCTCGGCGCGGTGCTCGTGGCCACGGTCTCAGGGGGTCGCGAGCGGGTCGCGGCGGCCGTGTTCTGCGGCTGCCTCGTGCTCACCTTCGGGGTCAGTGCGCTCTACCACCGGGTGACTTGGAGACCGACGGCGCGCCGGGTGATGCGCCGGCTCGACCACGCGTCCATCTACCTGCTGATCGCCGGTACCTACACGCCCTACGGGCTGCTCGTGCTGAGCGGCGCATGGCAGTTCTCGATCCTGGGAGTGGTCTGGATCGGCGCCGCTCTGGCAATCGTCCAGTGCCTGTTCTGGCTCGATGCCCCGCGCTGGGTGCCCGTGGGCGCAGGAATCACACTCGGCTGGGTCGCCATCGTGGCGCTCCCTCAGATTGTCGACGCCGCCGGCGGCTCCGGGACCGCGCTCATCGCCGCGGGCGGGGTTCTCTACACGGTCGGCGCCATCGTCTACGCCGTGGGGAGGCCCGACCCGTTTCCGACCGTTTTCGGCTACCACGAGCTCTTCCACGTGCTCACCGTCGCCGCGGCGTCGTGCCAGTTCGCGGCGATCGCGCTGCTGGTCGCCTGAAAGCCGCGAGGCGGCCCGGCCGGTGCCGAGCCGCCTCGCTCATTTCGACTATGGGTTGATTCGGACGACCGCTCCGCCGCCCGGGCCGAAGACCGTGCCCGTGGTGACCGAGAGCGTGCCGTTGTGGCCGACCGCAACCCCGCCCGGTGCGAGCAGCGTTCCAGGGGCCAGCTCCGTCTTCGTGCCGCCGTTGACGGCCCAGAGCGCGCCGATGGGCGGTGCGCCGAAGACCTCCACGCCGAGCAGACCGTCCTTCACGATCTCGAGGACGTACATCGTCCCGTCGGGCCCGAAGGCCAGATCGATCACGGACGTGAACCCGGTCGCGAAGGTCGTGCACGGGCCCGTGTCGGGATGCTCGGGGTCGCAGGTCGCGTTCTTCGTCCCCGGCTCGATCCGCCAGATCCGGGACGTGCCCAGGGCGAACGGGAAGCCCTTGAGCTCCGAGACGTACCAGGCGCCGTCGGGTCCGATCGCCACGGCGGTCGGGACGGACTCGGCCGGCGTCGGCGTACCGGCCGGCGGGCCCTCGTCCAGGCCGTCCGGCCACGGGACCTCCTCGCGCAGGAAGCGTGCGACCGTCTTGATCTTCTTGCTCGGGGTGATCTTCAGGAGGTCGTTGTTCGCCGAGTCGGCGAGGAGGACTCCCCCACCGCCCAGGATCGCGAGCCCGAATGGGTTCGACTCCTCGGGGAAGTCGTCCTGGTCGTCAGGATCCGGGTCGGTTACCTGGTAGGCGGCGATGTCGACCGAGACCGTCACCTTACCCTTGCGGTTGAGCCGCACGACCCTTCCGCCGCCCGCCGAAGGATCTCCGGCCAGCGTGACCCAGACGTGGTTCGGGCCCTGGTAGGCGACCTCGACCGGGGACGGGCCCAGGTCGGGATCGAACGGAAACTCCGCGAAGGTGGTGACGATCGGCGCGCCGTGCCGACGCGGCTGAACGCGTGTGATCTTGCCGTTGCCCGATTCAGCGACGAGCAACGTCCGGCCCCCGGCCACGGAGATTCCGCGTGGGTCGGTGAGCCCTTCGACGACGACGCCGCCCGGATCTGGACGGGCCATCGCCGGCGCAACAAACGCCGCGAGCGCAACGAACAGCGCCGCGATCACGGCGAACGTGATGCGACTTTTGGCCACAGTGAGCCCCTTTCTCCCGTAGGTGCTTCGGCTACCCAACACCAATCGGGCGTCCGGTTCAAGCTTCGCGCGTAGGCTGCCGCCATCGAGCCCGAGCCCGTCAACCCACCGCGCCGACGCGCCCTCGAGATCGCGCTCGCGATGTCGGTTGCGGTTGCCTTTGCCGACTCGTCGATCGTCGTCCTGGCCCTGCCCGAGCTCTTTGTCGACCTGCAGACGACGATCCCGCGCATCTCGTGGGTGGTGACGGCCTACAACCTCGCCGTGGTCGTCGGGGCCTTCGCGCTCCTGCCCCTCGCGCGCCATGTGCGTCCCGCGCGGCTCGCGCTCGCGGGCCTCGCGATCTTCCTGGCCGCATCCGTCGGGTGCGCCGTTTCGAACACTCTGGAGACGCTCGTGGCGGGACGGGTCGCCCAGGGGATCGGCGCGGCGCTCCTCCTTGGTGCCTCGCTTCCGCTTCTCGTCGTCCTGACAGGGGATCGCCGGCGCGCCGTTGCCGTGTGGGTCGGCGCCGGGACGATCGGAACCGCAGTGGGCCCGGCGCTGGGCGGCATCCTCACGGAGGCGTTCGACTGGCGTGCGATCTTCGCCGTCCAGGCCCCGCTCGCAGCGGCTGCCATTGCGGCGGCGCTCCATCCCGCCGCCCGGGCGCTGCAATTGCCGACGGCGAAGGGCCGCACGCCGCTCGGGTCGGCTCTCGGTCTCGTCTTCACCTATGCCGCGCTGGTCGGCGCGCTCTTCCTCGCCGTCTTACTCATCGTCACCGTCTGGGACTACGGCCCTCTGGCGGGAGCGGGGATCGTCAGCGCGCTGCCGGTGGCGGCCCTGTGCGCGCGACCGCTCTCGGCCCGGCTCTCGGGGGTGGCCGACGTCGTCGGGGGCTCGGCGCTCCTGGCCGCCGGACTTGTGGCACTGGCGCTTCTGCCGGCGAGCGACCCCGTCTACGCGGTGCCCGCCCTCGCGCTCGCGGGCGTCGGACTCGGGCTCGCCCTGCCGCCGCTCTCGCGCGCGTCGCTCGCCCCGGACGGAGACCTCACACGGAGCGGCGCGACCTCGGTCGGATTCCGGCACATCGGCCTGGTGATCGGCCTCCTGGCCATCGCGCCACTCCTCGCCTCCGAGTTGGACGACGCCGAGGAGACGGCGACCCTGAACGCGACCTCCGTCATCCTCGACGCGGAGCTTCCGCTGACCACCAAGATCCCGATCACGCTCGACCTCTACCGCGAGTTCCAGCGCGTCCCGGAGGGGGAGATCCCGGACCTTTCGCGGCCCTTCGAGGAGAACGGCGCCGCGGACGATCCGTCGGTCGCCGACGCTCGCGACTCGTTGCTCGAGGCGGTCCAGGCCGTCCTCACCCGGGCGTTCAGGTCGTCCTTCGCGCTCTCGGCGTTCTTCGCGGTTCTCGCCGGGGTCGCCGGGCTCGCGCTCGGGAGAAGAGCGGTGGCATGAGCCGCCGAGCGCAAGGTTTGCTCGCCCTCGGACTGCTCGGGTTGGCCGCGGCGGTCCTGATCGGCATCGAGCTCGCCAAGGGCGCGCTGACGTACGGGGAGTCGAAGGTCGCCGATCCGTGCGAGCAGCGGGAGCCCTTCCCCGGCGAGGGGCTCCAGGCGTCGCTTCAGCGCATCGTTCTCGACGGGCTCGACGGCGCGGCGTGTGAGCTGAACACGACGCGCGAGGAGCTCGTGCTCTCCATCGACCCGGAGCTCGGGCGGGATGTCGAATGGGATCGAGACACGCTCGAGCGCGCCGTGCGCTCCGGTCTCCTCGAGGCGATCGACGACGCGGAGGCGCGCGGCAGCATCGGCGGGCTCGAGGCCCGCATCATGCGCGAGGTGGTCGAGCGTGCCCCGCTCGACTGGCTGATCCAGGGTGGCTCCTCGCTCGCCGACCTCTTCGGCGGGCTCTTCGATCGCAGATAGGCGACCGGACGAGGGGCGGGTTTACCCGACGGGCGCTGCCGACTGTTCGTGGTAGTCTCGGCATCCCCCAGGCCCGGCGTCGGGGCACACACATGCGCAAGTCTCTCCTGCTCCTCCTGCTCGTGGCACTCCTCGGAGTGACCGCCGCGTGCGGAAGCGACGACGACGACACGACGGCAGAGCCTGCAGCGACGGGCGGAACCGACACAGGGGCGGCCGCGGAGGCGGATCCGTGCGCCAAGGACCAGCTCCAGACCGTCGTCGACGGCTCGCTCTCGATCGGTGCGGACAACCCGTCCTTCCCGCCCTGGTTCCAGGACGCCAAGGGCAATCCGTGGGATCCGACCGGCCCGCCCACCGACCAGGGCTACGAGGCGGCCGTGACCGCCGCCGTCGTCGAGCAGATGGGGTTCAGCCCCGCCGAGGTGCAATGGGTCGTCGTGCCGTTCAACAACTCCTACAAGCCGGGACCGAAGGACTTCGACTTCTACGTCAACCAGGTGTCGTACACGCCCAAGCGCGATGAGTCCGTCGACTTCAGCGACTCCTACTACGACGTCGAACAGGCCGTGGTCACGCTGAAGGACTCGGAGTTCGCGAACGCGGCCTCGCTGGCCGACCTGAAGGGAGCGAAGCTCGGAGCCCAGATCGGGACCACGAGCTACGACGCGATCGTGAACGTGGTCCAGCCCGACCAGGACCCGGCGGTGTTCGACAAGAACATCGACGCGATCACCGCCCTGAAGAACGGGCAGATCGACGGGATCGTCGTCGACTTCCCGTCATCGCTCTACATCACGGCCGTCCAGGTCCCGAACGGGAAGATCGTCGGTCGGCTCCCGGCCGGCGAGGAGTATCTCGGCTACGTCTTCGAGGAGGGGAACCCCCTGAGGGACTGCGTCAACCAGGCGATCGCGACGCTGCAGGCCGACGGCACGATCGAACAGCTCCAGGACGAGTGGATCAACGCGTCCGCTCCGCCGGTCCTCGAGTAGCGCCCGTTTGAGAGCCTCCGGCGCCTCCGGACGGCGAAGTACGCTGATCGCGCTGGCGAGCACCGTCGTGTTCGGCGTGGTCGTCGTTCTCGTCGTCTCGACGGCGCCGGGATGGCCGGAGGTCAAGCGGCTTTTCTTCAACGGCGAGGTCTTCCGGGAGTCGCTTGAAGTCATCCCGAAGGCGTTCCTCCTGAACATCAAGATCTTCCTGGTCGCCGAGCTGCTCATCCTCCCGCTCGCGCTCCTGATCGCCGTCCTTCGTAGCCTGCCGGGGCCGGTGTTCTTCCCGCTCCGCGCGTTCGCGGTCGTCTACGCCGACCTGTTCCGCGGGATCCCGACGATCCTCCTCGTCTACATCCTCGGATTCGGGATACCGGCCCTCGGGCTCACGTGGCTTCCGCTCGACCCGTTCGGCATCGAGAGCGAGCTCTTCTGGGCAGGCGTCGCGCTCGTGCTCGTCTATTCCGCATACGTCTCCGAGGTCTACCGCGCGGGCATCGAGTCCGTGCACCCGAGCCAAATGGCAGCTGCGCGCTCGCTCGGACTCTCGCACATCAAGGCCATGCGCTTCGTCGTTGTCCCGCAGGCGGTGCGCCGGGTCATCCCACCGCTGCTCAACGACTTCATAGGCCTGCAGAAGGACACGGCCCTCGTTGGCCTTCTAGGTGTCGTCGAGGCATTCCGCCAGGCCGGCATCGAATCTTCGGCGACCTTCAACTTCACGCCGTACCTCGTCGCCGCGATCCTCTTCGTCTTGCTCACGATCCCGCTCACGCGGCTCACCGACTGGCTCGTCGCCCGCGACCGGCGCCGCCAGCTTGCCGGCGGAGACCCGCTGTGAACGCGGCGCCGGCGCTCGCACTCGAAGGCGTGCGCAAGTCCTTCGGCAGGCACGAGGTTCTGAAGGGGATCGACCTCCAGCTGGCCCCGCACGAGGTCGTCTGCCTGATCGGTGCGTCGGGCTCCGGCAAGTCCACGCTCCTGCGCTGCGTCAACCTCCTCGAGCCGATCGACGAGGGCCGCATCGTCCTCGGTGGCGACGATGTCACTGCGCCGGCCGTCCACGCCGACCGTGTCCGGCGCCGGATCGGGATCGTCTTCCAGGCGTTCAACCTCTTCCCGCACATGTCCGTGCTCAGGAACGTCACGCTCGGGCCGACGCAAGCGCTGGGAAGGCCGAGGCAGGAGGCGGAAGAGGAGGCCCTCGCGCTCCTCGGCCGCTTCGGGCTCGCCGACCGGGCGGCCGACTACCCGGACCGGCTTTCCGGCGGCCAGCAGCAGCGCGTGGCGATCGTGCGCGCGCTCGCGATGCAGCCCGAGCTCATGCTCCTCGACGAGGTCACCAGCGCGCTCGACCCCGAGCTCGTCGCCGAGGTCCTGAGCGTGATCCGGGAACTGGCCGAGGGCGGGATGACGATGCTGATCGCGACGCACGAGATGTCGTTCGCGCGCGACATCGCCGGCCGCGTCTGTTTCCTCGACGAGGGCGTGATCCTCGAGCAGGGCAATCCCGAGGAGATCTTCACCGCGCCCCGTGAGGAGCGGACGCAGCAGTTCCTGCAGCGGATCGTCGCTGCCGGGCGGCTCTAGGAAGGGTGCTTCCTAGGGAAGCAATTTCCCGCGGAGCTCGAAGCGCTGGCCGTCGTCGAGCGCGTGCCCGAAGCACGAGAAGGTGGGCGGCGAGATGAATCTCCAACAGGACCCAATTCGGGTGCTCCCGTTCGTGAGGACGACCTCGATGCGCTTGACGGCGCCGTTCCCGAACGGCGTGCTCCCGCTGGCCTCTCCCTGCGCGGTTCGCCTGAGCCGGCGCGTGGTGCTCGAGCCGTCGGACTCGACGATGATCAGCGTCGCGGCGGAGTCGCTCCTGGGGAGACGGGCGACGACCTTCAGCCGCGCGTTGGCCGGCACCCGTGCTCCCGGCTTGAACGCAACGAAACGCGCCGCCAGGTGGCTGATCTTCCACGAACGCCAGCCGGTGTCGGGCGACTCGCGGCCGACGGCGAAGGTCCTCGCCAGCGGCGGAGTCGGGTAGCCGGCGTCCTCGGCGTCCACGTAGTCGCGCCGACGGTTCGCCGTCGCGAAGCGCGCGAACACGTCGGCGAAGCCGAGCCCGCGTGCGGTGAGCTCGTGCCGGACCGCCTCGAGGGAGTAGTCGTCGGGCGGGTTGGCCCCTGCGACATCCGCCCGCTCCCAGATGTCGCGCAGGATGGCGGGATCGCCGCCGATCTTCTCCTGGAGGTAGCGCCAGAAGATCCACGACCCGTACTCGGAGTTGCCGAAGCCGCCCCGGTCGAGCGGAGAGCTCGGGCGGGAGAGGGGGCTCCAGAAGGAGAGGAAGTTGACGTTGTCGTCGATCGCCGGGTAGACGGTCTCTTCCATGTTGGATGCGGTGCCCTCGAGCAGCCAGTAGTCCTCCCCGAAGTCGTAAGCCGCCTGGGAGCTGTGGTGGAACTCGTGGGCGCTCGTGACCTGGAGAAAGCCCTCCGGAGTCTGGCTCGTCCCAAACTGGTTCGGCGCATAGTTGTTATCGACGGCGCAGTAAACCGGGGTGGTCAGGGCGTGCGTCAGCTCGGCGCAGTAGCCGAACACCGAGTCCTCGCCCAGGTCGAGGATGTAGACGTCGAGCTTGCGGCCGTTCACGCCGGTGGGGCCGTCGTGCTGATTCGACGCTCCGTCGAAGCGGGGCGGCCGATACCCAAGGACGTCGATCTCTGCGTTCCAGACGTCTTCCCAGGTCTCCTGCACGTCGTCCACCCAACCCGGAGTCGCCGCGTCCCTGGTCGTCTCGACCCAGTGGAAGCACATGTCCGGCCCGCACCTGTAGTCCGAGGGAGCCGTGTACGAGTGGCCGACCGGGACGCCCCCGTGGGTTGGGCGCGCGAGAATCGCCTCTGCCAGGTCGCGGTCGGCGCCGGAGAGCTGGTCGAGCCGCAGGGCGAGGTCGCGCAGGATCAGGGTGGCGTCCTCCGGAGCAGGCCTCGCGACCGCGCCGAACTCGGTTCGCACGCGCGCGAGCTGGAAGACGCTACGGGCGCGCTCGAGGGCGTACTCGGCCTCCGTGAGCTGCCCCGACTCGAGCGCATCGACGAGGGCATCGTCGGCGACGGGCACGGGAGGCGGCGGCGGCCGATTCGCCTCCTGGGCCCAAGCAGAAGGCGCGGTTGCGAGCAGGATTGCGACGACGCAGCCCGTCAGGCCGAGACCTCGCATCAATGAACCTGGTTGCCGCATAGCGCCGCCAAAACTCTACTGAAACCTTCGGCATCGACGGGACCCCTCGTTAGACTCGATCGTGGTGAGCATCGCGTCGCCTTCCCTGCCGACAGACCGCACGATCGAGGTCCTCGACCACGGTTTCGTCAGGCTCGACGAGGCGATGGCGAGCGACCTCTCGGTCGTCAACGCCGCCCGCGTCAGCTTCGCGCGCCGCAAGGAGGAGATGGACGAGGGCGACAAGGGCCTCATCCGTTTCCTCCTCCGCGAACGGCACGGCACCCCCTTCGAGCACAACGCCTTCCGCTTCCACATCCGCGCCCCGATCTTCGTCGTCCGCGAATGGATGCGCCATCGCGTCGGTTCCTTCAACGAGTTCAGCATGCGCTATGCGAAGGCGACCGACGACTTCTACGTGCCTGCCGCGGAGGACGTGCGGACGCAGGTGGGCAAGCCCGGCGCCTACTCGTTCGAGCCGGTCGAGCCCGACGTCGCCGAGAGCACCAGGGAGGAGCTCGAGGCCGTCTATGAGGCGGCCTACGCAGCGTACGAGCGGCTCGTCGAGCAGGGCGTCGCCCGGGAGCTGGCCCGGGCGGTCATGCCGGTCGGCGCCTACACGGAGTTCTACTGGACCGTGAACGCGCGCTCGCTCATGAACTTCGTCTCGCTGCGGGCATCCGAGACCGCGCAGCGGGAGATCCGGCGCTATGCGGACGCGTGCGAGCGGTTTCTTGCCGACGAGATGCCTCTCACGTACGAAGCCTTCGTGGACGCCGGCCGCGTCGCGCCCTAGCCGCTAAACGTCAGGGATGTCGGCCGTCAGGAGCCGCGGCGGGTCGCCCCGGCGATCGCCCGTCGAGATGATCCAGGCGTCGTAGTCGCCGAAGTCGTACGAGACCGTCATGCGCACCGAGGTCTGCCCCTCGCCGACCGCAAAGTAGCCGCAGGTCGCCGCCCACTTCCCGTCCCGCTCGAGCCAGAGCGCGTAGTAGTCACCCGGCTCGAGCCGGGGGAGTCCGGAGACGTCGACCAGGAGTTCCACGTTGCCGGACGCTTCGTCTCGGTCGCCGACCTGCACGAGCGCCTCGGAGCCCGGCGCGCTCGCCGTCGGCTTCATGTCGACGGTGTACGCGGCGTCGAACCCACTCGCTGTCCAGTGGCCGATCCCGAAGGCGGCTGCGGCGACGATCGCCGCGAAGGCGAGCGCAAGCGCGACGCGCGGCCCTCGACGGCGGCCGCGCGCGAGCGGAACTCCGGCGACGGCCGCGGTCAGGCTTGCCGGCACGTCGTGCGGCGGCGCCGGAACGCGGCGCAGCACCTCGTCCACGTCCCGCAGCCGTTCGAGCTGCTCGGGCGGGAGGTTGCTGCCGACGAGCTCGTGGAGGTCCGGGGGTTCTCTCATGCTCGTACCTCGTCTAGCAGCCCGGCCAGACGGGCCAACCCGGTGCGCGTCCTCGTCTTGACCGTTCCGAGCGGCACGTCGAGATAGCTGGCGATCTCGGCCTGCGAGAGGCCGCTCCAGTAGGCCAGCTCGAGCACCGCGCGCTCGCGCTCGGGGACCTGCTCGAGCGCGCTGTGCACCCGCCAGGCGAGCCAGGAGCCCTCGGCCTGCTCGGCCGGGCCGGCCTCGGTGCTCGCCTCCTCGGGGACCTCGACGACCGGCTCACGTCGCTGCCTGGCGCGGTCGATGATGGCGTGGCGGGCGACGGCATACAGCCAGGCGGAGGCCGAGCCGCGCTCGGGGCGGTAGCTCCGAGCCGAGCGCCACACCGCCGCGAACGTCTCCTGTGCCGCTTCCTCGGCGCGGCCGTTGTCGCCGAGCTGCCGGACGGCCATGGCGAACACGGGGCGCGCAAAGCGCTGGTAGAGCTCGGTGAACGCATCGCGATCCCCGCCGGCGATGCGTTCGAGCAGCCGGGAATCGCTCTCGGCAGTTGCCACGGCGACAGACATATACCCAGGCATATACGAAACTCAAGCTCGATCCGGTTTCGTGCAGGGGTCCCCAGGAGGGTTTGACGAAAACACCGGCTGTGCCGAGCGATGCTCCGCCAACCCCTCCTAGCGAAGGAGCCGGCCGCCGTCGACGACGAGCGAGGTTCCGGTGACGAACTCGGCTCTGACGAGATACGCGACGGCCTCGGCGACGTCGTCCGGCGAGCCGATCGCGCCCAGCAGGGTCTCGGCCGCGCGGCGTTCCTCCTGACCCGGCTCGACGGCGACGGGCCCCGGCGCGATCCCACAAACGCGTACGTCGGGCGCGAGCGCTCGCGCGAGCACGCGGGTCAGCATCGCCTGCGCGGCCTTGGCGGCGCAGTGAGGCGCAAAGGACGGCCAGGGTTGGTAGGCGGCGACGTCCTCGATCAGGACCAGGAGGCCGAGGTCGGAGGTGCGGAGATGGGGCCCGGCCGCCTGGGCGATGAAGAAGCTGCCTTTCGCCGTGGCGCCGAATGCGGCGTCCCAGTCCGCCTCCTCGATCTCGTCGACGGGCTTGGGAGCGAAGCCGTCCGACGCCGCGTGCACGACCAGGTCGAGCCCGCCGAGCTCGCCGGCAGCCCGCTCGACGAGTGCGGCGGCCGCCCGTGGATCGGACACGTCGCCGTCGGCGCGTCCGGCGGCCAGGACGCGGAACCCGTCGGCCTCGAGGCGCGCCGAGATCGCGCTGCCGATCCGCCCGGTCCCGCCGGTGACGAGTGCAGCCGCGAAGTCGGTCACGCGCGGAACGATAAGCTCCCGCGCGCGTAGACGAGTCGACGAAAGGCTGGTATGGCGACCTTGGCTTTCAATCGGGCGGAGATCGCGGCGCGCGAGCTCAAGCCCGAGCTCCTCGAGATGGACGGGATCTCCCGAGCGTCGGTCGAGGCGCACTACAAGCTCTATCAGGGCTACGTGGCGAAGCGAAACGAGATCCTCGGGAAGCTCGGCGAGGTCGATCTCGCCGCGGCGAACCAGGTGTACTCGGAGATCCGCGCGCTCAAAGTCGACCTCACGTTCGCGATCGGCGGCGTCAAGAACCACGAGATCTACTTCGAACATCTCGGCGGCGGGGGCGGGAACCCCGACGGTGCGGTCGGCGAGCTGATCGCTCGTGACTTCGGCAGCGTCGACGACTGGCGGGCCGACCTGAAGGCGACCGGCATGGCCGGCCGAGGCTGGGCCTGGACGGCGTACGACTTCGACGAGCAGCGCCTCTTCAACTACGTCGGCGACGCTCAGAACACCTTCCCGATCTGGAACACGGCGCCGCTGGTCGCGCTCGACGTCTACGAGCACGCGTACTTCCTCGACTACCAGACCGACCGCGCGTCCTACATCGATGCCTTCCTCGAGAACCTCGACTGGGACGTCGTGAACGGCTGGGTCGAGGCCTACGCTATCTAGGTGCCCTGAGTCATAACCGACGCTCTTCTCATCGCCGTTGGCTACCTCCTCGGCAGCATGCCGTGGGCGTACTGGCTCCCGCGGCTCCTGCGAGGTGTCGACATACGGACGGTCGGGAGCGGCAACCCGGGCGCGACGAACGTCTGGCGGACGTTCGGCTTCAAGCTCGGGATGGCGGTCGCGCTCCTCGACATCGCCAAGGGTGCGGCCGCGGCACTGCTCGGCCTCACGTTCGGAGGCGACCTCGTAGGTGTGCTCGCGGGCGTCGCGGCCATGGTCGGCCACTGGCGCCCGCTCTTCCTCGGCTTCGCGCGCGGAGGGAAGATGGTGGCCACGACCGGCGGCGTCGCCCTCGCCGTCGCGCCGCTCGCGGCGCTCGCTGCCGCCGGCGTCTGGCTCGTCGTCTTCTTCCTGACGCGCTACGCCTCTGTTGCGTCGATCGTTGCGGCCATCTCGCTACCCCTATGGGCGCTGCTCTTCGGCGCTTCCTGGCCGGTGGTCGCCTTCACCGCCGGAGCGGCCCTGGCGATCGTCCTCCTCCACCGGGGGAACATCCGCCGCCTCCTGGCCGGAGAAGAGAACAAGATCGACCTCCACCGCCCGCGCCTCGGGGGCTCCGGCGCGGAGCTCGGCTAGACAGCGCGGAGCCAGTCTCCCAGCTCGGTATGGCGCGCGGAGTGGCCGCCGTTCGCCAGCTCGCCGCGCAGCTCGCCGACGGTGCCGAACCGCTCGGCGAGGACGTCGTGGTTGTGGATCGTCTCGAAGTTCACCTGGCGTGCGAGCACGAAGTCGTCGTTGCCGAGCTCCTCGTAGTCCTCGAGCGCGCCCTTCACCATGAGTCGCACGGAGTCCTCGACGAAGCGCGGCGAGAGGTGCGCGTGCTCGACGACGAAGAGCTCGTCCGGGCGCTTGAGGAGCTCGTAGACGGGGGAGCTCATCGACCGCTCGACCAGGTCGACGAGATCCTCGGCGTCCAGCCGGAGGTTGGTGCCGAGGTAGAGCGTGCCGCGCCCGCGCTGGTTGTGCGTGGCGATGGGCACGAGCTCGAGGATCCGTTCCACGTCCGCGTCTTCGAAGCCGGCCTCGCCGAGGCGCTCCGCCGCCTGGTCGCGGACCAGGCCCTGCGCGCATGGACAGGCGTTGATCCCCGTCGCCTCGACGCCGACGATCCTCCGCGCGGCAACACGGGAAGCCGCCGCGAGCCCGATCAGCGTGACGAGCTCCTGCGTGCGGAGCCCGGTGACGGGAGTCGTACGCTCCACCGGATAGCGGGCCGCGATCTTGACCTCGGCCCGAAGCGCGCCCTGCCGTTCGACGATGTGGCGGGCGATGTGTTCGGCCAGCCGTTCGACGAGGAGCATCTCGCCGATCACGAGCTCGTCGATCGCCTCCTCGAAGAGCTCGGGGAAGCGCGACATGTGCACGCCCTTGCGCGCCGGGTCGAGGTCGACGAAACAGTCGATCTCGGCCGAGACGAGTGCGTCGCGGCCGCGGTGTTGCATGCGCACGGCCTTCTGCACGCCGGTGACGCCGGCTCGGGAGAGGCCGAGCTGGACCTCCGGCACGGAGGCCTGCATGTCAACCGTGCCCGCCGTCCCCGTTAGTCTCCGCTCCACCCGGAGAACGTAGCAGCCCAGTCCATGACGAACGACCGCCACTTCGCCGAGCTCGTCTCGGTCGCCTGCCACGACATCCTGACGCCGCTGGCCACCGTCTACGGCTTCGCACGGACGCTCGAGCAGCTCCCCCTGGAGGCGCCTGCACCGCGCTACGTGGAGATGATCGGAGCCGCCTCGGCCCAGATCGACGAGCTGGTCGACCAGCTCCGGCTCGTCGCCAGGATCGAGTCGGGCAAGTACGAGCCCGTCCTCGCGGAGCGCGACTCGCTCGAGCTCGCCCGCGAGGCCTCGGCCCTGCTGGAGGAGGGCAGGGTGACGGTCAGCGGCCGCGGCGCGCCGGTGCGTGTCGATTCGGAGCCGACCGCTCGCGCGCTCTCGCAGCTTGCGCGTGCGGTGGCACGCTTCGGCGGGCACGAGAGCGTCACGCTGGACGTCGACGGAGCGAGCCTCACCATCTCGCCGCTCTCCCGCGCCGCCCGCCCGGTCGTCCTGGGCGAGGAAGCGAGGGAGCTCGCCGCTCCGGCCGCCTCGCTCCTCATCCGTGCCATCGGCGGGGAGCTCGAGGCGCGCGACGACCGCCTCCTGATCTCGCTTCCGCCTGGCTCCTAGGAGGGTTTGGCGGAGAACCCTCCTAGCGCAGCAGCCGCGAGAGCCGCCGGTCCTTGAGGATCCGTCCGCCGGTCTGGCACTCGGGGCAGTAGAAGATCGTGTGCTCCTCGAAGTCGACGCGGGCTATGGGGGTGCCGCAGTTCGGACACGGCTCGCCGAGACGGTTGTGCACCTTGTAGACCTTCTTGTCGGCCGCCCCGGCGAGGCGCTGCTCCAACCCGTATGCAAGCAGCTCGCGGACCACGCCGGCCAGGCGCTCCACCTCCTCGTCCGAGAGCTCGGTGGTGAGTGCGTACGGGGAGAGCTTCGCGCGGTTCAGGATCTCGTTCGACCAGGCACGGCCGATGCCGGCGAGCGCCCGCTGATCGCGCAGGAAGGGATGCATCCGGCGCGCCTCGCGGTGTGCGATCTCGCCGAGCTCGGCGGCCCCGATGCGGTCTGCCTCCGGGCCGAGATGACCCAGCTCGGCCTCCAGCTCGTCAGGACGGTAGACGCCGACCCGCGCCCGCTTCTTCGGACCGCCTTCGGTGAGGACGAGCTCGCCGCCGTCGTCCAGTCGCAGCCGGAACGCCGGCGTCTTCGGACCCTTCGCCCCGGGCTCGAGAAAGCGGATCCGGCCCGCGCTCATCAGGTGGACGTGCAGCACGCGCTCGCCGTCGTCGGTCGGGAAGAGCAGGTGTTTGCCGCGACGCCGTGCGCCGGAGAAGCGCCGGCCATCGAGGTCGGAGAGCGGCGGATCGAACGTCTTCAGCGTGGCGATGTGGGCGGGCCCGGCCTTGGCGACCGGCGCGCGGGCGATCGGCTCGTCGAGCGTCTGCCTCGCCGCCTCCACTTCCGGAAACTCGGGAATAGTCTTCCTCCGCGTGGACGCGCTCAATGTATCCGTGACCAGAGGGGATCTCGTGGAGTCCCGCCATCGGGCGCACGCCGTCGTGGTGAAAGACGACGCCGTCGTGACGGCCTGGGGTGACCCTGACCTCGTCGTCTACGTACGCTCGTCGGCGAAGCCGCTGCAGGCACTCCCGCTGGTTCGCTACGCGCTGCCGTCGGAGGAGCTGGCGATCGCCTGCGCCTCGCACGAGGCGCGCCCCGACCAGCTCGTCGCCGTTCGGGCTCTTCTCGGGCGGGCCGGCGCCGAAACGGACGACCTCGAGTGCGGCGCGGAGCACGGCTCGCGCCTTCGCCACAACTGCTCGGGCAAGCACGCTGGGTTTCTCTTCCTGTGCCGGTCCCGGGGCTGGGAGACGGAGGGCTATCGGCTGCCGGATCATCCGCTCCAGGTCGAGCTTCTCGGGCTCGTCGCCGAGACCGTTGGCCGACCCGCGGACGAGATTGCGACCGCGACCGACGGCTGCGGCGTCCCGACCTTCGCCCTTTCGCTCGCGGAGCTCGCCCGCATGTTCGCGGGCTTCGCCAAGGGATCGCCGCGCGGAATGGAGACGGTCGTCGCGTCGATGACCGCTCACCCCGAACTTGTGGGAGGGCCACAGTCTGTGGACACGCTGGTCATGCGCGCGCTCCCCGGCTCCGTCGCCAAGCGAGGAGCCGAAGGCGTCCTCTGCGTCGGGCTTCCGGACGGAACCGGCATGGCCCTGAAAGTCGAGGACGGGGGATACCGAGCAACGTATGCCGTTGCCGGTGCCGTCCTCGGGATCGACGAGCTCGCCGTACGGCCTGTCCACTCCAGCCGCGGCGATGCGGTCGGGACGGTTTCGGCGGCGCTCTGAGAAATTCGCCTACCAGTTTTTCATCGGCGTTGTAGAATCCGCAGCCGATGTGCCTGTAGGGCCGGCGAACGGCAGATGTCGCCGGCTCCTTTTCGTTCCAGCCGACAACGTTGCACGGGTAACGAGAAAGGCGGGTCAATGCTCCAGGTCGAAATCTCCCCGCCCGAGATCGAGGAGCTGCAGAAGCTCGTCGCCGACGGCCAGGACAAGGGGTTCCTCACCTATGACGAGATCGTCTCCGGGCTCGAGGAAGTCGACCTCACGAAGGAGCAGGTCGAGGACTTCTACACCTATCTGATCGACCACGGAATCGAGCTCGTGGAAGGCGTGGAGCACAAGACGCCGCCCCACGAGGAGCCGGCGCTGGCAGAGGAGCAGAAGGTGCCGAAGCTCGATCTGACGGTCGAGCCGTCCCTCGACTCGCTGCGTCTGTACCTGCGCGAGATCGGCAAGGTCCCGCTGCTCACCGCCGACCAGGAGGTCACGCTCGCCAAACGCATCGAGCGCGGGGACATGGGCGCCAAGACCGAGATGATCGAGGCCAACCTTCGCCTCGTCGTCTCGATCGCGAAGGGCTACCTCGGCCGCGGCCTGTCTTTCCTCGACCTGATCCAGGAGGGCTCGCTCGGGCTCATCAGGGCGGTGGAGAAGTTCGACTACCGCAAGGGTTTCAAGTTCTCGACGTACGCGACCTGGTGGATTCGCCAGGCGGTGACCCGGGCCATCGCCGACAAGGCGCGGACGATCCGGATCCCCGTGCACATGGTCGAGAAGCTGAACAAGGTCGTGCACATCGAGCGCCAGCTCGTGCAGCGCCTCGGTCGCGAGCCGCTTCCCGACGAGATCGCCGAGGAGCTGGAGATGACGACCGAGGAGGTTCGCGAGATCCTGCGCATGGCGCAGCTCCCGGTGTCGCTGGAGAAGCCGATCGGCGAGGAGGAGGAGTCCGAGCTCGGCGACTTCGTGCAGGACGACGCCGCCGAGTCGCCGTTCGACTCGGCCTCACTGAACCTCAGGCGCGAGGACATCGACAGAGCGCTCGACTCGCTCCCGATTCGCGAGCGCAAGGTGATCGAGCTCCGCTTCGGGCTCAAGGGTGAGCAGCCGCGCACGCTCGAGGAAGTCGGGCGGGCGTTCGGCGTCACGCGCGAGCGCATTCGCCAGATCGAGAACAACACGCTGAAGAAGCTCGAGTCCCTGCCAGAGGCGCAGGGGCTCAAGGACTGCGTCTAGCTTCTACGCACAGGCCGCCGGATCGGGCCGATACGTCGGCTCCGACGCCTGGACGCTGACGAAGCGTGCACCGATCGCTCCCGTCGACGGTGCGTCGAAGTCCATCGCCCAGTGACCGTCTGCGCAAACGGGCCAGGAGACCCGGCGGGTCGCGCCCGGCTGCAGGATGACCTCTTCCTTCGGCTTGCCGGGGGGCTCGAACTCGACGGCCACGGGCGGCCCGCCCGCCGGCGCGGTCAGTTCGAACACCAGCATCCCTGCGAGGCTCTGTTCGCCCGGGGTGGGCCAGAGCTGGAAGCTGCCCGAGAGGCCAAGCCAGCCGCTCTCGAAGCGGCCGGGAGCGTAGAGCGCTAGCTGTTGCGGAGCGCGGGAGTCGACGAGGTCGAACACGGGCGACGTGGCGATCTCCTCGGAGTCGCGGAAGCGAACGGTATCGCTGAAGCCGTCGACGACGAGCGGCCTGGTGACCGGCTCGCCGGCTGCGAGAAGGGTGCCGTCGGGAGTGATCGTCACCCGCGTCACGGCGAAGGAGTCGGGAGGCTCCGCTCCGGGGAGGAGGTAGACGTCGTTCACGGAGCGGTTCCAGAACAGGTACTCGGAGGCGACCCCGCGCTCGCTCGACCACGTGAGGAGCATCGCGGCGTCGTTCGACGCCGGCGGCGTCGACGAACGAGGGCTTCGGTTCGAGCAAGTGCGCCCTCGTCCAGGCCGCATTGGCGAGGTTGAAGGAAACAGCGCCGGCGTACGTGGTCGCACACACGACGAGGGCGAGGCCCAGTGCCAGCGGCGTTGCCAGTCGGGGGCGCCGGCTCGCGAGCACGAGCACGCCGGCCAGGGCCGCGATACCAAGGGCGAGCACGAGGGAGGCTGTTCCCACGTCGCCGACGATCTGCTCGAGCCGTGCGGTCGCGTACAGGGTCGGCGAGTTCGTCTTGCCGTCGGCGGCCGAGAAGCCGGAGAGGGGCACGCGTGCGGCGAGAAGGATGAGCCCCGCCGCGAGCACACCGTGGACGAGTCGGTGGGGCCAGCCGCGAGAAGCGTAGAGCGCGAAGAGGATCCCGACGAGCGGAACCGCGTAGAAGAAGTAGCGCTCCTGGATCCGGTCACCCCCGATGCCGTACGCGGCCGCCTCGAGAAGCAAGGCGGCGACAAAGGGGGCGGCGAGTGCACCGAAGGCGAGCTCCTCGCGGGAGCGCGGCCGCTGCACCGCGAGCCAGAGGCCGAGGGCGGCGCCCGGTGCGAGCACGATGCCGGCGGCGAAGGCGAGCAGCATCGCATCGGCCCCGAACCACTTGGCCAGCTCGGGTGACCCGAGCTGGAGATCGAGGATCCCCTGGTAGAAACCGAGCGCCCGGCTCGGGCCCACCGCGACGAAGGCGACGACCGGGATCAGAATGGCGGCGACCACGAGTACCTGCTCACGCAGGGTGGCGCGCAGCCTCCGATCCCGAAGGCCGAGGATCAGGATGCCTGCGAGGAAACAGAGCGGGAGCACCGCGAACTGCACCCGGGCGAACGTGGCGAGTGCGGCCAGGGCCAGAAACGCAAGCTGTAGACGCAGGCTCGGCCGGGCGAGCGCGACGGTCCCGACAGCGACGGTGCCGAGGGCCAGTGGGTACGCGAACGGCTCCGCGAGCACCCATCCGGCGTAGCTCATGTCGGGTACGACGAGAGCGAGTGTGGCGAGGGCAAACGAGATGCCGACTCCCAGACGGAGCCGCCGTGCGAGCAGGAAGACCGGGACGGCGGCCAGTGACATCGCGAGCGCCCCGAGCGCCTGGATGAGGCGGAATGAGGTCTCGACGTCGTCGACCAGCCAGGCCGGTGCGGTGAGGAGCGGCTGCAGGAGCGCCGGGAAGCTGGCCGAGGCGCCGCGGATGAGCGGCCGGCCGGTCTCGGCCAGCGATCGGCCCAGCTCGGCGTAGATGTATTCGTCCGCGAAGAAGGTGGGGGTCGCCCTCAGCCAGCCGATGACGAGGCGAAACAGCACGCTCGCGCCCACGAGGGCGGCGAGGAGCGGGGCGGTACGGGTCCCCGCGCGCGCGAGGGCGGCTCGGGCCGCCGGCATGCGGTCGGCTGCTGGGCGGGCCGCGACGGACACGCTCTCTCTATCGGCGGCCGCCCGTGAAGCGTTAGCCGGTGGGCTCGACGCGGTGCTGCTCCTCCGCCGCCTGATAGGCGACGAAGAGGCGGCAGTGCGGGCACTTGAAGCCGAGGTTCCGCTCGGACTCGCCGAGCAGCTCGGCGGCGAACGACTTGCCGCAGTGCGGGCAGTCGACCGTGAACGAATCGCCGGTGGCGGGAGGTGTCGGCACCCGCAGCCAAGGTTAGCCTGTTGCCGTGAGTCCCCAGCGCAGGATCGCCCTCGTCTCGGTCGCGGCTGCGGCCGTCCTCATCGCCGTCAAGCTCGTGACGGGACTTGCGACCGGGAGCCTGGGGCTCCTCTCCGAGGCGGCGCATTCCGGGACCGACCTCGTTGCCGCGCTCCTGACGCTTTTCGCCGTGGGCGTCGCCGTCCGGCCGGCCGACCGCGGCCATCCGTACGGGCACGGCAAGGCCGAGCACCTCGCTGCGCTCGCCGAGGCGACGTTCCTCGTGCTGGTCTCCCTGCTGATCGCCGCCATGGCAATCCGCCGGCTCGTGCAGGGAACGGCGGATGTCGATGCGGCCTGGTACGCCTTTCTCGTGATCTGCGTGGTGATCCTGATCGACGCGGGCCGCGCCGTCGTTTCCCACCGCGCCGCCCGCCAGTTCGCGAGCCCGGCGTTTGCCGCGAGCGCGCTTCACTTCGGCGGCGACCTGGCGGGGTCGACCGCTGTCCTGCTGGGGCTCCTCGCCGCCCGGGCCGGGTACCCGGGAGGCGACGCCATCGCGGCGCTCTTCGTAGCCGTCCTCGTCCTTGCCGCGGCCGGGCGGCTCATCAGCCGAAACGTGGACGTCCTCATGGACAGGGCACCGGCGAACGAGGTCGAGGCAGCCCGCGGCGCCATCGAGGGGCTCGGGCACGGCGTCACGCTCCAGCGTCTGCGAATGCGGCGCGCAGCCGGGCGTCACTTCGCCGACGTCGTCATCGGCGTTCCCCCCGGCGCCGCCGTTGGGCAGGGCCACGCAGCCGCCGATGCCGTCGAGGCTGCGGTCGAGCGTGCGGTGCCAGGCGCTGACGTCGTCGTCCACGTCGAGCCGGCCGAGGCAGAGGAGCTCGGCGAGAGGGCTACGGCGGCCGCTCTCCGCGTGCCGGGCGTACGCGAGGTGCACAATGTCTCTGTCCTCGACTCCGACGACCGCACCGAAGTCTCGCTCCACCTGAAGCTTCCCGGATCCCTCACCCTCGCCGAGGCGCACGACGTCGCCGAGGTCGTCGAGCGGGAAATCCTCGCTGCTGTCCCCGTCGTCGACGCCGTCCAGACTCATATCGAGCCTCTCGGCGGGCCGGCTGCCGTCAGCCCGGTGCCGGCCGGCATCCTCGAGTCGGAGTCCGAGGCCGTCCGCGGCATCGTCCGTGACACGACGGGCGACGATCCGCGTGAGCTCCGATTCCTCGCCACCGATCGCGGCCTCGTCGCCTTCCTGACTCTGGCCATGGCACCGGAGCGCGCGCTCGCCGAAGCGCATGCGCGGGCGAGCGAGATCGAGGAGCGCATCCGCCGCGACCACCCCGAGATCGTCGACGTGATCGTGCACACGGAGCCCTGATGCATGAAGGCAGAGACACGGGCTCTCCGCCCCCGAACCGGCGGTCGCTGGACGAGCTTCTCGACGAGGCACGTGAGCGGATCGCGCCTCGCCTCGATCCGGCCGAGGCCAGTCGCGCGCTCGCCTCCGGTGCGGTCCTCGTCGACCTACGCTCGGACGACGAGCGGCGGCGAGCTGGAGTCGTCCCCGGATCGCTGCACATTCCCCGCCTCGTGCTCGAGTGGCGCGTCGATCCGGACTCCGGCCATGCGAACCCCCACGTCACGGGTCTCGACTGTCACCTCGTCCTCTTTTGTGCCGAGGGGTTCGCCTCGAGCTTCGCGGCCGCGGACCTCCGCGAGCTCGGGTGCGTGAAGGCCACGGACATGATCGGAGGGTTCGAGGCGTGGAAGGCGGCGGGCCTTCCCGTGCGTCCGGCCGACGATCGAGATCTGGAGCCTGGCGAGCTGGCCGGAATGCGTCCGCCCGAGCCGCTCGAGTAACACAGAACGGCCGTCGCTTCGTCCGTGCCCGGAGATGCATGGGCGATGCAATGCCCGAGTACGCCTGACATCATGGCCTCGGTGCACCGGTTCGTCGTCACGATCGAAGGGCCTGGCTGGACGGAGGTCGATGATGTCGAGCTCAGCAAGCCACCCGACGAGGGTGACACGATCGAGACGAAGTTCGGAACCTGCCTCGTGGTCGAGGCGGAGCTTCCGCCCGGCGCCGACCACGGCACGATCGTCTGCCGGCTGCCCTGACAACGTACGAACCGCTCGGCAGAGCGGTTCTCGCGTGGCTTAGAAGCAGAAGGTGGGGGAGGTAGAACTCGAACGCCCCTGGAAATAGACGATTTCTCCGTTCGGTGTACGTAGGGATGTACGCGGTCTCCGCGCGTAGTTGCTGAGCGTCGCCCACGCGATGGGCTACTGCTGCGACATGATGAAACACAACGTCGAGGAGACGTACGGGGATCTCCTGGACGAGCCTGAGCGGATCAGGAGGACGACGACGGACAACGCGTCCCGCGCTGATCCAGGAGCGGAGCGTCGAGCGGGAGACGCGCGCGTTCTGCGCGACGATCGCGACCGGGCTCCCGTCCGAAAGCTCAAGCTCGATCCGCTCGCGAAGCTCCGGGGTCAGGGCCGAGGGACGGGCCACGCGTCCATCGTAGGCGAGCGGGAAAGCTCAGCGGTCGCGGCGGCGCTGCTGCCAGCGTCGAGGATCACCGCAGCCTGTGTTCGGGCGATGCTCCGGCGTCCCCGCCGTCTCGGCTTTCGGCTTCGGCTTGGCTTCGGCTTCGCGCTCGCTGCCTTCTTCCCAGTCATGCCGAGAGCGTAGCGCTCAGCGCGCCTGGCTTCGTTTGGATAAGCGCGCGCCATGTCGCCGCGTTTCTGGATTTCCAGACTCCTTGACGCGCGGAGACCTTTCTTAGGATCAGTCCCCGCCGAATAGCCCGCGACCTCGCAACAGCGGATGACTTCGTCTTCGCTGATCCGGCGTACGCGTTCCCTCCGAGGCCGCGAGTGGGCGACCTTCACGGTCGAGCGCCTCTACAGGCCCGAAGATCCGAAACTCCAAGCTCCCCTCGTCGACAGCGGCATGCAAGTGCCGAGACAGCGCTGCCGTCCATTGTTCCTGGTGCAACGAGGAAAGGGAAGCAACGGAGTAGTCCGCCCGTCATGAGTGAAAGCGGACGAGATGAAGGAGGCACGAAATGCGCGCAGGGGCAAGAGGTACGTCGACCGTCGCGCGGCACCTACCGGAGCGGCGCGAGCCAGAGCAGGAAGCAACTGTGGGGCCGGTCATGGCCCTCGAAGAGCTGGCGAACACCCTCGAGCGGGCGCTCGATCGCGTCAAGGAGTTGCGCGAGCAGGAGCGGGCGGCGGCTGCCGCGTAGCGGGCGGATCGACTACCACTCCACGAGCCGCCGCTACCGGTTTCCGGGTTTCTGGAGGCTGAACGCGCTCCGACTTTTCTTCACGGCCTCAGTCCCCTCCGGGGATCTCGAGGACGGGGGTGGGGAGGCTCTCCCCCTCCGTCCATGGCGGCGAGGATCCGGCTTTGCTGGGCGAAGCTCTACGTCCAGATCCAGAAGAAGGCGATCAGGACCACGAGGACGACGGCGATCACCATCGTCCAGCTGCGATGAGCCCGGAACCAGTTCATCGAGTGCCTCCCTCCGCTTCGCGATGAAGTGAACGCGCCCCATGGTGAGGCGCGTTCAGTGTCGGAGGCCGTCACAACCTACGACGCGGGCGAGTCTACTGGGCGCGCTGGGCCGCGAAGAGCCGCGAGCGACATGGCTACGGCGCCGCGCACAAGGCGCTGCGCGAGGGTTTCCGCGTGCTCATCGACAGTGGGTCGGTCGTGCTCTGCGCTCGCTGCCGCCGGCGGATCCTCCCCGGCGAGCCATGGGACCTCGATCACGGCCCTGATGCACGCCCGTCACGCCACTAAGTTGACGTCCAAGCGCCGCTGGTCCCAGAACTGGAACGCCCCTGATCCCCCGCCGCCCGACGTCGTCATCCTGCACGTCGTCGCGCGCGAGCGCCGGCAGACCCTGCTCGAGACGGCTGCTCAGGCCTAATCCGGCGCCGGCGACGATGAGTCAAGCGTCACTATGAAAGCTGTAGCTACTCTATCTTCAAGACCAACTCAGGAGTGTGAGCCAGCCTTGGAGAAGTACCTGCTCGTCCCCCTGGACGACACCGTCGTCTTTCCCAACATGACAGTCACGATCCCGCTGGACACCGCGGACGAGTCGCACCTGCTCCTGGTCCCGCGGCACGAAGGCGCCTACGCGAAGGTCGGAACCGTCGTCGAAGTCGTCGAGACGGCGCGCCTCCCGGGGGTGCTCCCGTCGTCACCTTGACAGGGCTTCACCGTGCCCTCGTGCACGCCGCCGAGACCGGGAGTGGCGGTCGCCTCTACGTCGAGGTCGAGGAACGGCCCGACGAGACCCCGCCGCCGGTCAAGACGCGCGAGCTCGAGACGGAGTACCGCGCAGTCGTGCAAGAGATTCTCGAGCTCCGCGAGGCCGACGCGCGGATCGGTGAGTTCCTCCGCTCGGTCGTCGAGCCCGGGGCGCTCGCTGACACCTGTGCCTATTCGCCCGACCTCACCTTCGAGCAGCGCGTCCGGTTGCTCGAGACCACCGACGTGGTCGATCGCCTCGAGCTCGCCTTGTCGCTCCAGCGTGAGCGCCTTGCCGAGCTCCAGGTGCGCCGGCGCATTCGCGACGACGTCGAGTCGGGCGCTCAGGCCCAGCAGCGGGAGTACTTCCTGCGCAAGCAGCTCGAATCGATCCGAAAGGAGCTCGGCGAGGACGATGCCAACGTCGTCGACGAATATCGCCGGAAGATCGAAGAGGCTTCCATGCCCGACGAGGTGCGCGAGCAGGCCGAGCGCGAGCTCGGGCGGCTCGAGCGGATGGGCGATGCCTCGGGTGAGGCGTCGATGATCCGCACGTACCTCGACTGGCTCCTCGCGGTGCCGTGGGGCACAGACGTCCGACGAGCGCCTCGATCCGAAGATCGCGCGCGAGATCCTCGACGCCGACCACGCGGGGCTCGAGGACGTGAAGGAGCGGATCGTCGAGTATCTGGCCGTCCGCAAGCTCCGGCAGGAGCGAGGAATCGCCGAAGACAAGCGCTCCGGCGCCATCCTCACCCTGATCGGGCCGCCCGGAACGGGCAAGACCTCGATCGGCGAGTCGATCGCTCGCGCGCTCAACCGCGAGTTCGTGCGCATGTCGCTCGGCGGCATTCGCGACGAGGCCGAGATTCGCGGCCATCGCCGCACCTACATCGGCGCTCTCCCAGGCCGGCTCGTCCGTGCCCTGCGCGACGCCGGGACGATGAACCCGGTGATCATGCTCGACGAGGTCGACAAGGTCGGCGCCGACTGGCGCGGCGACCCGTCGGCCGCGCTCCTCGAGGTGCTCGACCCGGCGCAGAACCATTCGTTCAGAGACCACTACCTCGATGTCGAGCTCGACCTCTCCCAGGTCGTCTTCATCGCGACGGGGAACGTCGCGGAGACCATTCCGGGGCCGCTGCTCGACCGCATGGAAGTGATCCGCTTCGACGGCTACACCGTCGACGAGAAGGTCGCAATCGCGCGCGGCTACCTGTGGCCTCGCCAGCGAGAGCGGAACGGTCTCCGCGAGGACGAGGTCGAGATCACCGACGACGTCGTCGAGACGGTCATCAACGAATACACGCGGGAGGCGGGGGTCCGTCAGCTCGAGCGCGAGCTCGGCAAGGTGCTGAGGAAGACCGCAACCCGAATCGTCTCAGGCGATGCAGAAGCGCCGGTCGCAATCGATGTCGCGCAGGTACGCGACGCGCTCGGCCGACAGCGGTTCTGGCAGGAGGCGGCGGAACGAACCGCCGTCCCCGGCGTCGCCACGGGCCTTGCGGTGACCGGCACCGGTGGTGACGTCCTCTTCGTCGAGGCGACGCGGATGGAGGGCGACGGAGGTCTCGTGCTCACCGGCCAGCTCGGCGACGTCATGAAGGAGTCGGCACAGATCGCGCTCTCGTGGGTGCGTGCGCACGGCGAGGAGCTCGAGATCCCGTCCGGACGAGGTGCAAGGCAAGTCGTTCCACGTGCACGTCCCCGCCGGGGCGATCCCGAAGGACGGCCCGAGCGCGGGAATCACGATGACGACGGCGCTTGCATCGCTCCTGACGAAGCGGCCCGTGAAGCACACGGTGGGAATGACCGGCGAGGTGACGTTGCAGGGACGCGTCCTTCCGATCGGGGGCCTCAAGCAGAAGGTCCTGGCTGCCCATGCCGCGGGCCTCACCGAGGTGATCATCCCTGAACGGAACCGCGCTGACCTCGAGGACGTGCCCGAAGACGTGCGCAACGCGATGACCTTCCGTCCCGTGCTGAGCGTGGGCGAAGTGCTCGAGCTCGCGCTCGAACCGGCGCCGGATCATGCGCTGCAGGCGGCGTGAACCGATTCCCGAGGAGGTCCGCCGTACGGCGGACCTCCTCGAACGTCGCTGGACGCTCTC
Source organism: uncultured Actinomycetes bacterium (assembly GCA_963842305.1). Lineage (GTDB taxonomy): Bacteria > Actinomycetota > Thermoleophilia > Gaiellales > Gaiellaceae > JAIBJN01. The sequence goes on along the minus strand of CAWJFW010000008.1, from coordinate 83,690 downwards.
GATCCTCTTTGCCTCGTTCGAAGGCGCCGAGCGCTTCAACGAGTACCGAGCCGCGCTCGGTCGGGTACCTCCGACGACCCTCACGGCGCGGCTGACGGAGCTCGTCGCCGCCGGTCTTCTGGAGCGGCGGGTGCTCGATACGCGACCGCCGGGCGTCGAGTACCGCCTGACGCACCGTGGCAAGCGCTTCGAGCCCGTGCTTCGTGAGCTCGTTCGCTGTACGCGTCACTGACCACCCCTCCGCCGACTCTGCGAAAAACAGGCGCGCCTGCGGATGGCTTCGTCATCCTCGTGGGCGTGTGCATTGTCCTGTCCGGTGCTCTCCTGGAGCGCTTCCCTCTTAGGTTTGCGCCGGGCTGCGAACGCGGGTTCGATTCCCGCCGCCCTTGCTCTCGCGACCTCGAGGGAGATGACGAGACCACACCAGGGCCGCGTTCGCCGACTCCAACGGCTTTGGCGAACGGGATGGTTGAGCGAAAATCGTTTCACTGAACGGCGCCGACGACTTCTACTGGAAATACACCCCTGACGCAGCCATGCGAGTTTGCGGCCCGTTCTGAGTCGCGAGACCACACCGAGACCACACCGCCCCGACCTCTAGCGTCCGATAAGCGCCAGAACCCGCCCCTCCGGAACCTCGTCCGCGGGCATGACGTGGCTGTAGACGTCGAGGCTCATTGATGGCCGCGCGTGTCCGGCACGCTCGGCGAGCTCACGGGCGGGGACCCCCGACTGGTGCCAGATCGTGATGCGGCGGTGGCGGAGGTCGTGCGGGTGGTAGTGCGGCACCTTCGCCAGCTTGCAGGCGCGGGTCATGGCGCCGTAGGCGGCGGCCTCGGTGATCCCTTGGAACACCTTGCGCTCGGGGGTGCGATCCTCGAGCGGGCAGGTCTCCTCGATCGCGCCCATGAGCCACTCGGGCAGGTACACGGTCGGTTACGGCGATGTCGTGCCCACCACGAACGCCGGGCGAGTCGTCGGTAGCCTCGAGATGGTGATCGGCGTTTCCTTCATCGCGTTCCTCACCGCCGGGGTGACAAGCACCGTGATCCAGCGCGGGGGGGGGCACGGACGCGGGAGGCTGACCGTGCTCAGAGAGAGCGGGAGAGCCAGATGATCGTCGACGCGCTAACCCAGACCCGACATGCAGTCAGCGAGCTGGACAAGCGTCTTGAGAGCATCGAGTCGAGATTCACCACCTGAGCCCGTACCGGGGAACTCCAGGTTGTCGCGGCACGACCTTGTCTCCTGGTGACGCGCGTTTCACCGCCGGGTTAGGTCGAGCATCGTGCTGCGGGGAATCCTCAACGCTGTGCCGCTCCCGCAGTAGCGGCATGCCAGCGAGCGCCGCGCGTCTGATCTCCTCGGGTCGTCGACAAGGAGGAGGACGAGCTGGAGCCCCTCCGGGGAGGCTGGCCGGCGAAGGATCGCGCATCGAGGGGCTACGGCGCCGTGCACAAGGCGATGCGGGAACGCTACGCCGCCCTCGTCGCCAGCGGGCTCGCGGTCTGCGCTCGCTGCGGGCTTTCGATTGCGCCCGGAGCCGCCTGGGACTTGGGGCATACCGACGATCGCACCGGCTACAGCGGCCCCGAGCACAGGAAGTGCAACCAGCTCGCGGGAGCGAGGACGGGCGCGGCGGTGTTACACGCCCAGCACAGCGCGAAGCGTCGCTGGTCACAGAACTGGAACGCGCCCGATCCCCCACCGCCTGGCGTCGTCATCCTCAGGGGCGACTAGAACGCACAACGCATGTCCCCAAGGGCCATGTAGGTAGGCGCGCTGCCAACTCGGCAGGGCCGATACGTCTGCGAGTAAGAGCTCGACGGGTTCCGGAGCTTCCTTGTTAGGGCGACCTGGCCGCCTCGATCGCGACCAGGCCGCGTAGTCGCTCCATGACTGCTTTCGCTCGACCTGAGGGCCTTGCTCGATCACCGTCACGGTGTTGTCGCCGTTGAGCTGCAGGATCGTCCAGGTTGTGTTGTTCGCCTCTTTCGACTCGCGGTAGTAGTTCTGTGCATCGACGGTTCCGGTGAGCTTGTATCGGCCCGGGGTCAGGCCGGTGATGTCGATCCACTGAAAGGGGAGGGTGTATCCGTAGCGGTCACCCCAGCCGACCGAGATGCCCATGTTGACAGCCAGCGAGGTTTGTCCTCCCTGGACGCAGCCCTTGTACACCTTGCTGTTGGGCGCGCCCGGAAGGGACACCTTGAACGCGTTGCTGTCGGTCAGGCAGAAGCCCTGCTTGGCGCCCCTGCCGACGTTGTCCCCGTTGTCCGCTCTCTCGAGCTCGGTGGAGACGAAGTCGCTCACGTGCCAGTGGTTGTGGCCGTCACCCGCCCAGAACATGAACGACGGCACGGAGCGGGAACGAAACCCGCCGCCGTCGCGGTAGATTCGCTGGACGACCGACATCGTCGGTCTGCTCGTGTTCGGACGCGATCCGCGCAGCTCGAGCGGGCCCGCGCCGATGTTGACCGACTCGGCCGTGAAGCGGAGCAAGGTATGGCCCGGAATCGTCGTCGTGTCGACATGGAAGCTCCGCAGGTTCGTCATCGCTTGGTCGGGGAGGCGATCGGCGCCGCTCCCAGCCGACCTCGACGTGCAGACCTTCTCGCTCTTGGACGGTGCATTGTACGAGCACCTGTCGACCACGTCGCCGTTCGGCTGTTTGAGCGTTGCCATGTCTGCGTCGTTGTCCCAGACGTACCCATCCAGGCCCCAATATCGCTGTAGGCCGGAGTTGTTCCCCCGTCCGGTGTGCACCTTCACGGTCTGATGCCCGCGCAGGGTGAAGTTCCCGAACTTGTAGATGTGCCCGGCCTTGTCGTGAACCTTCCAGTTTTTTAGGGACTTCTTCTTGCCCGTCGTGTTCGTGATCGTGAACCACTCGCCCTTGAGGCTCTTGTTGCTGCCGCCGTCGGCACCGGGCGAGTTGTAGTGAATACTCGCGAACCTGATCGCGGCCGGCGCGGTCGAGGCCGACACAGCCACCAGCACCATGATGAGAATCGCCATCCGCCGCACGCTGACCCCCTCAGTCAGTTCTTTGTTGCGCCTCCGAAGCTATTTCCATCTCGTTGCCGCGTCAAATGCCTCCGCTTCCGGAACCCAGCATCAGAAACCTCGCCGGCAGAAGCGGGCATGCCAGCGCGGCTGCAGCCCTGTCCGAAACGGCCATCCAGGGAGCTGCGCCCACTTGCCGTAGCCTGACCTAGCCGGGCCGTGGGTCAGGGTAGTCCTAGGGTCACCATTCGGTCCCGCGTTCCGGCTAGGCCGAGCCCGTCCGCACCCGCTCGAGCCCGCCGTCACACGCGCCCTCACACGCTCCGGCGTGATGCTTGGTCGAGTTTCAACAGCGACAGCAAAGGGGGTTGGTATGCCGAGAGGTAGCACAGGGGCGCATTTCTGTCCCACGCTCCGCCTAGACGAATGAGCCGTTCTGTTTCAGCTTGCAGCGCGAGATACTTGCGCTGAGAATCCCATGACAGGAGGCAAGGAATGACAACCTTGGGGAGAACGGTGCGAATGCTGCGGTTCGTCGTTGTGGTCGGATGCCTGGCGATCGCCGGTGCACTCACCGGCACAGCAAATGCCGAGCCAACGGGTGGTAATGCCATCACGGTTACGCTCTACAACTGTTCAGGCCCGGCAGGGACGCCTTCGTCGTTCGACATTCAGAAGGAGCCCAACCCCGGCGTCGCCGCCCATGTGGTCGGTGAGACCTTCCTCTTCAAGCGAACATCGCTCACCTTCGTCGACACGGGCGAGAGCGTCATCTGGGGACCGAAGACCGCCGAGAAGGCGATCATCACCTGCATGGTCGTCGTCCCGAGCGGGAGACTGGCCGTCGTGACGGGATTCTTCACCGGGTCGTAGGCAGGGAACTTCCTCCCTCCCTCGCAAAGGACGCTAGGGGGCCGGGCGGCTAGCCGAACGCCACGCGCTTGCTACGCAGCCCGGCCCACGCCTCTGGATCCTGCCGGCGAGTTGAGCGGGGATGCTAGTTCGCTGACATCTCGAACTCGATGACTTCGACGTGAAGCAGCCCCGCCTGCTGGGGCTCCTCGCGGTCCCAGTCGCGCACGACTCACTCGGCATCCTCACGCCGCAGGAAGAGCTCGATTGCCTCCTCGAGCCCCGAGTCGACGACTCCATAGAACCTCACCGCCGCCGCACCTCCTCCCGAACCTGCCGCTCCCACTCTGGGGGTCCGGCGATGTCCACTCGGATCCGCGGGCGGCGGCTCACGATCCGACGCACGAGCGGCCGCATCACGGGACGCAGCGGCCCTGCCCTCAGCACTCGCCGGACGTTACGGCGCATCCGCTCTAGCCTAACCCTCCTCAATCGCGAGACGCTCGCCCTCGGCGCCTCGCTCCCCGATGGCTCCAGATGTCAGAACCAGTCATGTAACGAACCCCTTAGAAGATCCAGATGAGCAACAGAATGATCACGATGATCGCCAACACAGTCCCTATGCCGATGTACACCTCTCCTCCCTCCTGACTTGCTTGGTTGTCCGGCACCGCCTCGGGCAAGGCGAGCGGAGCCCTGTGTCGGTAGTCGCCGGTCACACGAAGGGCGACAAGCTCCCCGGAGCCGCAAGAGGAGCCTGACGCCGACGCCAGGTGGTTCCCGCCACGCCCAGTCGTAAACCTGCGGACTACATCGGGCGTGAAGAGGCAGCTGTGTGCCGCGCACCCGTTTGGCTCTCTCTGACGAACGACTGGCCGAGAACGAGAGTCTCTTTCGCGGGGTGAACGAGCGTATCGACGAACTCGGCGAAGCAGCCCCGTGGTCAAAGACGACCGACTACCTGTGCGAGTGCAGCGACACGGCGTGTTTCAAGACGATCGAGCTCACGAAGGGCGAGTACGAGCGGGCGCGTTCTCGGCCAACAATGTTCATGCTGATTCCTGGCCACCAACGGCTCGAAATAGAGCGAGTGATCGAGGAGAACGAACGCTTTCTGCTTGTCGAGAAGATCGTCGCAGTCGACGAGATCATCGAGCAGGATCCACGCTCCGACGAGGCCGGCACGGCGTAGAGCGAGACGGCTAGATCGTCCACCACCGAATCAGCGCCCCTCCCGCCAGCCCTTCGGAGCAAGGCCTCGCTCGTCCGGTCGAGCCCGCGCCGACGAACGGGCTCGGCCAAGCGCGGCCGCCGCAGGCTTCGGCCGTCGCCCTCACCCGTTCGAAGCACCCCGAAGTACCCCGAAAGGTTGATCTTTCGCGCAGCGCCGCATGCTTCGCGCGGACCAAGCGTCCGTACGCATAGAGGCCAGTCTCAGTCTCAGCACCGACGCATCGGAGTCGCCGCATGCAACATCTACGAGCTGCCCTTTGCGCCAGGGCGCACCTACACCGCTCGGACGGCCAGGTCGTCGTCCTCACGGCCGTCTTCATGATCGTGATCGTCGGCGCGGCCGGGCTCGTGCTCGACGTCGGCTCGTGGTACCGGGCCGATCGCGCCGCCCAAGCAACCGCCGACGCGGCTGCGCTCGCAGGCGCACAGGATCTCGTCGTGGGAACGAGCGAGGCAACCGCGCTCGCCCAGCAGTACGCCGTCAAGAACGGCGGCGGAACCGCCACGATCACGTTCGGGCGGAGGGTGGCGCCGAACGACCTCATCACCGTGACCCTGGCTCGGCCGGCACCCGCGTTCTTCACCAAGCTCTTCGGGGTGGACTCAGTCCAGGTGAACGCGCGCGCGACCGCGCGGGCAGGCGTCCCCTCCAAGGCCCGCTATGTCGCTCCGATCACCGTCAATGAACAGCACCCGATGCTGCAGTGCCGGTGCTTCAACGACCCGACGCAGGTCGTCCTCATCAACCTGCACAGCTCAGGTGGCGGCGATGCAGCGGGCGCCTTCGGCCTTCTCAACCTCGACAGCCAAAACGGCAGCGGCGGCAACATCGGCTCCGGCACGCTCGCAAGCTGGATCCGCGACGGATATCAGGACGCCTTGCCGCTGGGCATGTACGACTCTGCGCCGTCTGCCAACTTCAACTCGTCGGGCATCAGAGACGCCATCCGCGACCGGCTCGGCACAGAGCTTCTCTTCCCGGTTTACCGCTCCCCGATCGTCGGCTCGGGCTCGGGCGCCGAATACAACATCATCGGCTGGGTCGGCTTCGTCCCCACGGCGTTTCACGCAAGCGGCAACAGCGGCACGATCCAGGGCTATTTCAGGCAGGTGATCTGGCAGGGCCTCGCTGACGAGACCGGCTCCGTTCCGGACTTCGGTGTCCGCGTGATCCAGCTCGTCGAGTAGCCAATCGGCCATCTGGTAGCCGCACCCCATAGCGCTAGCCTGACCTGGCCGGGGCGCAGGTCAGGGTAGTCCTAGGGTCACCTTTCGGCCCCGCGTCCCGGCTGTTCTTGTGTTGCCGAGGTGGTTGGGGGTTTAGCTCGAGGAGAGGGCCAGAAACGCGGCCGGAGGTAGCACGGCGCTCACAGCGTGCAAGCCGCGCTTGTTCAGAGCCCGATAGCGCCAGCCGCACGCGTCTACTCGATGCCTTCTTGGAGGTGGCCGGTGCGATCTCTGGTCGTCCCGTCGGCACGGATCGTCATTGTTCCGATGACCTCCGGCGTGCCGGCGACAGGATGGCTTGGTAGCCGCTTTCTACATCCAGGCGCCCAGATGGTTTCGTCGCCCACCCGCGAACCGCGTGACTCCATGAGTGTGAGCTGGAGGGCGTCTTCGTACTCGTCGATGACAAGCCAGGACGCTCGAAGGTGATAGCCGCCGTGGACGATCTGTACCGGCGTCATCCCTTCTCGCGTGTGCGTCGTGTCCCTGTGGAACTCAGCTGCTAAGAAGAGGTCGACGCCCATGGATGCGAATCGGCGCCAGACCTCGTTGCCGTTCCTCAGTAGTAGGCCTGAGCTTCCTCTCCCGCGGTTCGGGCCGATGGCTGGGATTTCCGATTGGACGAGGAACCACCTGACGCCGTCGGTTCGCCAGTCAGCGATCCTGTCCCGTGCCCAGTCCAGGTCGGTGCGGCGGATCCGGGCGACGATGCCGCTCGGTGTCTTCAAAAACGGATGAAAGGTGATGATCCCGACCCGACCTCGTCGACTTGCGTAGCGGCTGACGCCGTAATTGCGTTGCCAAACACGGTTCCAGTAGCTGTGCGCCCGATACGTGAACGTTCCCGGAGGGACGATTCCGCTCCCGCGAATATCACCGATCTCGTGGTCTCCCATCCCAAAAAGAACGTCGCGGTCGCCCCAAAATCGCTTGAGATCCGAGTAGTAGATGTTCCCTGCCAGCGTGAGCGCCCGTACCTGCTCTGCCCATGTCCCGACCGGCCCGAAAACGCCTCGACCGTCGCAGTCACGGCCCCAGCGTCCCGCCACCTGGTCGCCTTGGTGAAGCACGACATCGGCACCGCTCGTAATGTCGGCAATTTCCGCCCGCAGAAATCCCACCCAGGATGGGTTCAGACCGGTGGGCATGCCTGGGCGCCAGTACGGGGAAAGACGGTAATTCGCCACGTCGCCATGTGGCACGCCCGACGTCGACACGATCCGCTGACGAAGCACCTGGGCAGACCCAGTCTCAGCTGCCACCAGAAAAACCGCGATGGCAAGGTGGATGACGACTAGACGCGCAAGCCATCCTTGCCGAACGGAAAGCCTCTTTGCCATGACCGACGGTTGCACAAGCCGCGAGCTCACATCAAGACGTCCAGCAGTTCAGCACCCCGCTCGCCCGCTCGAGCCCCGCGCCTATGGATGAGCTCGGCCGGTTTACCCGAGCACCGGGCAGATCAGCGGCTCGAGTCCTTGCACGAAGACCTCGTGCGGGCCGTGGAAGACGACGCTGCCGTCCGGGTTGAACGTGATCAGACCTGTTTCGTGGGCCACGATGCCGATGCCGGGGACGGTGATGGCGAAGCTGAGGCCGGCGATTCTTACCGTGTCGTCGCTTCCGTCATCAGGGGTGCCCGCGAAGTCGACGAAGATGGTGCCATGGCCCGGGTCGCTGAATGTCTCGCCGTCGGGATTCGTGATGACTCCGACGGTCTGAATGTGACTTTCCTGGCGGGTCGGGTTTCCCGCACGATCGAAGAAGACCGTGGCTCTCTCGTCGACGCTGAGATCTTCGTGGAGCAGGAAGGTGCTGCAGTCGATGTCGAACGAAAGCTCGAAATGGAACTTCTCGACCGTCGGCGGGGCAGTCCCTGCTGCGGGTGCGAAAGTGAGTGACAGGATCGAAAGAAACAGGACGAGCGCGGATCTGCGCATGGTCCCCTCCCTCGTGGCAAAAAAGACAAGTAAGCCTCCCACATCGTGTCGAACGTGTCAAAAGGATGAGCGGCCGACTTAGGTTCCCCACCTGACAAGCACCTCGCTGGCCCGCTCGAACCCACGCCGACCGACGAGCTCCGCCAACGCGGTTACTTGAGCCCTGTCCCAAACGGCCATCTAGGCAGACGCGCCGCCGAGCCGTACCCTGAACTCGCCGGGGCGTGGGTCAGGGTAGTCCTAGGGTCACCTTTCGGTCCCGCGCCTCGCCTCAGACGGGATGCGGCGCCGCAGTGTGCGCTGGCAGCCATTCTCGAGCTGCCTCCGAGCTCGTCTCGTGGATCGTCAACATCCCATTTGCCCGCCTCCCGTGAGGGCGGTCCGGGCCGCCTCATCGAAGTTCGTAAGCTCGAAAGGGACAAGGGTCTCGAGCCGGTCGTCGCAGGCTACCGTCTCGTTGCGAAGGCCCTCGATCAAAGGCCGGGCAAGACTCGCCTTCACGGGTGTGACGAGGTGAAGCCAGAGCGATGAGAGCCGAGGCGTCAGCACTGGGATCTCGATGATCAACGGTCGGCGACCGCGAAGTGCCGCGATCCGCTCGATCATGTCCCGATAGGTCATGACCTCGGGCCCGGCCGCGTCGAAGGACTGACCGAAAGCCTCCGGTCGGTCGGCCACGTTCGCCAGGTAACGAATGACGTCGGCGAGGGCGATCGGCTGCGTCCTCGTCGCGACCCAGCGAGGGCAGATCATCGCAGGCAGCCGGTCAACGAGCGAGACGATCGTTTCGAAGGCGGCGCTATCCCTCCCAACGACCATTGCCGAGCGGATGGTGGTCACGGGAACCGACCGAGCGGCAAGGCGCCGGGCGGTCTCTGCTCGGCTGCGAAGGTGCACCGACAGGTCTTGCCGCTCGTCTCCGAGTCCGCCGAGGAAGACGATCTGGCGCGCACCCGCCCGTTCGGCAGCGGCGGCGACGCCGTCGGCCGCCAGCCGGTCCCGCTCCGCGAAGTCTCTGGCGCCGAGCGAATGGACGAGGTGGTAAACGACCTCCGCCCCTCGCAACGCTTCGGCGAGCTCGGGGGGCCGTGTAGCGTCGGCCGTAAGCCAACGAATTCGGTCGCGAGTCTCTTTGGGCGGATGCCGCGAGACGGCGACCACGTCATGATCGCGGGAGAGCTCCGGCAGGAGCGCCCGGCCGACGACGCCGCTCGCTCCCAGCACGGTGATCTTCACCGTTCGCTCTCCCGACTGAGGCGCGCTAACTGGCGGCGCCTGATCGCCGGGCAGAGGCGAGCCAACACGACAACGTGGATGATCCTCGGCGTCAGTCCGTTAGAAGCCTGAATGGGAGCACTGGCCGCTTTTTCGCAATGCCCGAAACGATCCTCCGTGCCCTCCGGGGAGATTCAAGTGGTTCGGCCTGTGCAGCCCCACCACGAGGACGACCAGGGCGACGAGAAGGAGCACCCATAGAAGCTTGCTAACCAAGATTCCTCCACCGACCGCAGCCACAAGAAGGAGAAGGAGCAGGACAATGAGAACCGCAGACACGTAAGTACCTCCTCGAGTTTGTCCGTCCCTTCTTCCCCAACTCGTCCGTCACGCAAAACATGACCCTCACCCAGTTCGTCGCCGGCGGATGATCAAGAGGTCGCGAATTTCCTCAGATCAGAGGGTTAGTTCGCTCGGCGACGGGTAGGCGGTTGTCGGGAAGCTCATCGCCAATGAGTACTTGGAAGGGGGGCACCCCGTCCAGATGGCTCCGACCGATCAAGACCCACAGGTGCGTGACGAAGCACTTAGAACCCTATACCGCCTTCGCGCGAACCTGATCAGGCAGGAAGAGCAGCCTCGTGGCGCTCTCAGGGCGATTGAGTCGTTGATAAAGGAATACGAGGCAAAGCGCATCTAAACCGGGGAGAATGGAGCGCGCCGTGTCTCCATCTGACGAACGCCTCGCCAGGAACGAGATTCTGTTTCGCGCAGTGAACGAGCGTCTTGATGACCTCGGCGCCGCAACCTCGTGGTCAAGGACGACCGACTACCTCTGCGAATGCAGCGACACATCGTGCATCGAGACGATCGAGCTCGACGAGAAGCAGTACGAGCACGCCCGCTCACGTTCCACTGTCTTCTTCGTCGTGCCTGGACACGAGAGGCTCGAGCTCGAGAGAGTGATCGAGGAGCACGAGCACTTCTTCCTCGTTGAGAAGACCGTCGCCGTCGACGCCGTAAAAGAGACGGACCCTCGGTCAGACGAGCCTGACCCTGCCTAACAGGAGCAGGCGACCCTTCCGGCCGAGGGGAGCGCCTTGGATTCGTCTCTCAGCGACTAGCACTCGCCTTGCGGCGACGCTGACCCTGACTTCGGTTGGTGGTGCTTCTCGAGTTTGTCGAACGTTTGCTTCGCCCGTTCGCTGAGCCCGTCGCCTCATGCACTCGGCTGACCAGCTCATCGGGCAAGTCTGACGCCCGTGTCTTCGCCTCATTTACAACAGTCTTGGCCTGGCGCGTGAACGCGCCGCTCGTCGTAAGGGCGTAGATCCCGGCCCCAGCAGCCGGAAGAAGCAGCCAGCGCGCCCTCAGCCCCGTCGTTTTCGTGTCCTTCCCCTTCGCCGCGTCCGCCACGTTCGCGAGCCGCTCTGCGAGATCGATTACCTGATCAGAGAATTTGCGGATATCGGCCATGTGATGCAGTCCTTCCGTTTCGATGCCTTCCTCGGATCCACACCCCCGTACTGGGTGTCGGAACCCAGTACGGGGGTGGCCAACCTGGGTTTGCCAGGCCAGGTGGCCCTGCCGGTTCCTTCGACAGAGCCCGGAGCTCGCGTGTCTATTCGTTGAACCCGCGACCCCCCGGCCCGTAGTAGCTCCCCACTTCCGAGCGGTAAGCCTCGTCGCGATAGCTCGACTCGTCCAATTCGGGCGCATCCTTGATCTGGTCCTTCGTGCGCCTGACGAGGATGGTCTCGTCCTCCATGTCGATCCGATCGATGACTCCGGCCGGAAGAAGCACCTTCTTGCCGAAGATCCACGGTCCGGTATCGACGACGATGTAGCTCGACCCGACGTCGTACGTAGCTTCGTCGACCTTCCCCATTGCGCCGTCGAGAGCCTCGACGCTGTAGCCGGTCACGTCCATGGGGCGGCCGACGTCGGCCACGGAGGCGCCCTGCTCCCTGTAAGTCCAGATGTCAGTACCAGTCATGTGCAAAGACCCCTTTCCTTTCCTCAGAAGATCCAGATGAGCAACAGAATGATCACGATGATCGCCAACACAGTCCCGATGCCGATGTACACGTCTTCCTCCTTCACTTGTCGCTTGTCCCGGCACCGCCCTGGGAGGCGAGCTCGGCCTGCGTCGGTTTGTCGCCAAACCCGACTGACAGCGTCAGGCTCCCCAGAGCCGCTGAGGGGAGCCTGACGCCGACGCCAATCGTTCCCACTACGCATAGTCGTAAACCTCGGGCTTACGACAGGGCGCGAGGTTCCACCGCAATCTGCTCTCCAGGGTCTCAGCCGTCGCAGCTCACGAACGACACGCCGATCGACTACACGCGCATCGAGCGCGTCGAGTTCCCGAGTCTTGAGCGGAGACAAAGTGGCGGCAGGCGTCAAGTCACCCACCGAACAAGGCCTCGCCCGCCCGCCCCTAGGCGGCGGTGTCCGCATCGTGTCCGCCGTGCCGGACGCAGCGCGGCTAACCTGCCCCACGTGAAGACGGACACGGGCGGACACGTCCACTATCGGCTGCGCTTCGCAGGCCGCAGCGACCTAGACAGCGACGACTTCCGCAGCGTGAAGGTCTACGACGCCGGCGACCAGTTCGGGCCGGCCGGGCAGTTCGAGCACGGCGACTGGCTGGTGTTCGCAATCGAAGACGGCGGCCTAGAAGAGCCGGACACGCTGGCGCTCGAACCGGCCAACCTGAGGGCGCTCGAACCCGCCGACCCGGGCTAGCGGGGTTGCGCCCCCGCGACCGAAGGGGCCCCGGGGACGTTTCCGTCAGGGCGACTGCGGGAACTTGTGGAGCATGAACAAATGGCGGTATGCGCTCTTCGGCTGGGTGGCCTGGAAGGCGACCAAGCGTTACGCTCGTCGCAAGCTGCCTCTCTAAGCCGGGAGCGCCAGGCTCCGCCGGGGTGCATCGGCACCGCGTCACGAGGGCGTAACCTGCCGCCCACCCAATCCCGCTCGAGCCCGCACCGTTGAACGAACTCGGCCAGGGCGGCTGGATCGCCCGGATTTGAGCTTGACCTGAAACAGCAAGCAGCGCGGCAGGCCCGACGAGCGATGTCAGGCGACAGCACGCTGGCACACGCGGGGTTCAGGGCACTAGGGACGTCGCTTCGCGCGCGGGGGCTGCAGCCGACGGCTGACGTGCGAGCGTCCCCACACCCAGCGGTCACGCGGGGCGGACGGTCTGCTCCCGATACGAGGGTGTGAGCTCGGTCCATCGAGTGCGCCAGTCAGTGCGCTCTCGCCCCGCGGCATGGGCAGCGAGGTCCTCGAGGTGCGCCTGCCAGCCGGCTCCGTGTGCGGCGAGTTCTTCCAGGGGAATTCCACGCTCTTCGACCACGAGTCTCGTCTGGTCGCCGTCGGCGACGAGCACGGCCTCAATGACGGTCTCTTCCTCCCGTCCTGGGGTCATGGTCACGAGCAGGTAGCGCGGAGGTTCGCACGCGTCAACTCGGCCGGGACCTTCCCATCCGCTCGTGAAGGTCGCTCGGAAGGCGCCACCGAGACGTAGGTCGCCCTCGACCTCGGCGATCCAGCGAGCCAGGCGCTGCGCGTCGGTGAGTGCCGACCACAGGTCGTCGATGCCGGTGTCGTAGCTGCCCTCCATGCGGACGACGCCCCTACCGTCAACGGATCGCAGCGTTCCCGTGATGCGGGTGTTCGCTCGGGTCTCTTCGGTCATGTCACCCTCCTCCTCTTTCCTCGGGCGATTTCGGTGTGCAGGGCGTTCATGCGCGACTCCCACAGAGATCGGTAGGGGCTCAGCCATTCGTCGACTTCTGCGAGCGGTTCGGGACGCAGGTTGTACACCCGAAACTGCGCTTCCTTGCGCACGTCGACGAGGCCGGCCTCACGCAGGACTCGCAGGTGTCGCGAGACGCCCGGACGAGCGATCGGCAGCAGTGCGGCCAGCTCACCCACGGTTGCGGGACCGTCGCTGAGCGCCTCCAGCACGGTTCGGCGGCTTGCGTCCGACAGCGCCTGCAGCACCGTATCCATGGCCTATATGTACCATATTGGGTACGTACCCGTCAAGTTACATACAGAGAGCTTCGGCGACTGGAAGCCTCGCGCGAACGCCGACGCCCCGCCCTATTGATCCACGGTAAGGAGAGGGGACGGCCCAACGCTCGTTTCGTGCCGGTGAGGTGCGAACCTAGTTCACGTTGAAACCGAGAATCGTCGCCGTCAGGAGACCCAGCGAGACCAGTCCACCAGAGAACGCGGTCACCCGCAACAGACCATCTCGCCCGCGCAGACCGGCGTAGAACAGAGCAGCAGCGCATAGGGCCATGAGGGCGACCGAGAGCACGAACATCCAGCCGAGCGCCCCGCCTGGGGAGCGATACGCGTCCCAGCGGCTGATGTTGTTCCGCCGGTAGCTGTCTTCGCCAAAGACGTAGACGGTGAGCAGGACCGCAGTCAGGAGCGGAAGGGCGGCGAGCGCCACGAGGGCCACAGAGTGGCGTGACAGCCAGCGCCCGAGGCGGCCACTGGTCGCGACCACAAGCAGGACAGCCCCGACCAAGAAGTTCACGAGAAGGACGACTTCCGGCGACACCAACGCATCTTCGCCTTTGGGCTGGTAGTCACGCTTAACCCCTTCTGACCTTTGACGCCACGCTAAGGAGCCCAAAGGGAGAATGGGCTCCTTGCTTCCTCGATCGAGGCGGGCCTCCGCCCTGCGGCTTAGGCGGACCCGCGGCCCGGTGTCGGACGCCGGCAACCCCCTGTCGCTGCGAGTCGCCCGACCCGCCGCATCCTTCAATGAAGGAGACGCAATCGGGCGCCAATACTTGCGCCAAGTCCGTGCGGGCTGACGAGTCAGAAGAGCGTCGGGTGGGTAAACGTGGCCTTGCGGAGCCGGGCAGCTTGGCCCATTTGAGGTGCCGACCTTCCCGAGGTCTGCGGCGCCGGCCCGGCTCCGGCAACTCATTGAAGGGTTTGCACCGTCGCCCTCGAGCTCGTCCTGCTCCTGGTCGACGACCCTGGGAGGTTCCGCAGGGCGGCCCTTCGCTGGCACGCCCGCTACTGCGCCGAGGTTCCCGACATGGGGTTCGAGGAAGCTCATGCGGTGCTCGCCTACCTGGCCGGCCTGGCAGGCCGCCGACCGAAGCCTGCCGCGGCCGGGCTGGCCGAACTCGCCACAGGCGCGGGCTCGAGCGGGCGAGTGAGGCGCCAATGCGGTGGACGGGTGAGTCGAAGCAGGCGCAGAGTCCTTGTGATAGGCGGTGCTTTCTAGCCTTCTCCCAGGACTCCGCGAGATCAGGGCACCCCGGGAGTTGTGGTTCTTGCGTTCCTGACGCCGACCAGTTGTGAGCCAGTCGCGGAACGAGGAGAATGGAGACCGATGGACAGAAAAGGGACCCGCTCGACGAGGGTGGCAACGAGCGCCCTGCTCGCGGTTGCCCTCCTCTTTGCCGGTTGCAGTTCGGGAGGTTCCTCCTCACCAGCCGCGTCCTCACCCACTGAAGCATCGCCGCCGTCGACGACGTCGAGCTCTACATCCGAGAGCGGCGAACTCCAGGGCTGCGTCCCCGCCTGCGTCGGCGGCCTGACGTCTCCGGGAGACGTTGGCCCCGGTCCCTACAAGACCCTGTATTTCTTCGGTGGACGGATGCGCGTCACGTTCACCGGGGCCTGGACGAGCAGCGAGGACAGCACGGGAGAGTTCAAGGCGATGCCCAGGGCGACGACGCAGAACGCCGTCTTCTTCTGGGAGGACGTGTATCCCGTCCGACACGGCAACCGCGTGGAGGGGGTTCCGCTGACGGCCGCAGGACTGCTGCAATGGCTCCAGTCGACGCCGGCGTTGACGACTTCGGCGCCGAGCAAAGGTCGGATCGGGCAGCTGCCGGCCACCCTCGTCGACGTCAGCGTCAGCGACAAGGCGAAGAACGAGGATCCGAACTGCCCCACCCGTGCGTGTGTCTTGTTCTTGGGCTTCCCTCAGTGGACCGGCGACTGGGGAATCGCGTACACCCAGGTGCAGCGGTTCTACCTGTCCGACGTCGAGTATGGCGGCGTGAAGCACTTGTTCGTCGCGGTGATCTATCCGGACAAAGGTCCGGACTTGAAGACTTTCGCGAAAGTCGGCGAGCAGCTCCTCCGAACCGTGCGCGTGCCCGCCACACCCGCCTGAGTTCTTGGCCGGATGATGCGCTTCTGGGTCTTGGTCGCGCTCGGCTTCGGCCTCGCCTCCCTTCTGGGCTACGTCGCGCTTGACACCGCCTCGCCCCGGACGATCGCCATCGTGCTCGCCTTCACGGGTGGCGCGGTGCTGACCATGTAGCGCCTTGCCTGCCCGCTCGAGCCCGCGCCGAACTAACGAGCTCGGCCAGCACGGCCGCCGCCTTCTCAGTGTCCGAAACGGCCACCTAGGCAGCTCCGCCTGCTCGCCGTAGCCTGACCTCGCCGGGGCGTGGGTCAGGGTCGTCCTAGGGTCACCTTTCGGTCCGGCTCCGGCTTCAGGCGGGATGCGGGGCCGCAGTGGGCTCAGCCCGACGGGCTCGGAACATCAGAAGCTCGGCGACGAAGAGAGCGATCATCCCGACTGCTGCCGGGTACCCGGCGTGAGTAGCGAAGAGGAACGAGAGAAGGGTGGCTCCGACCACAAGGCGAGAGGCGCCCGCCCGCCAGAGCGCCACGGTCGCAGCGAAAACGAGGACGACCCAGCTGAGCTGGCCAAAGCCTGCTAGCACCGAGTAGTTACTGCCGCCCACGAACTTGCTGTCTTGGAAGAGAAAATTAATCGCGCCGATCACAGCGTCCTGCTCCTCTCCGGCGAGGCTGTTGGCGTACCGGGTGAGCACACCGACTGCGATTCCCGCGATCGCGTCGAAGGCACTGAAGAACACCATCCAGACGAGAAGAGATGCGCGGGCGATCGTGGCGGCGATCGAATGAATCCCGTCCAGCAGCATCCATACCCCGACGGCGACGAAAGGCGTGAGGACGAGCTGAGCGAAGTGGACGAAGATCCACTTGTTCGCGTCGTTGGCGATCCCCTCATAGGGCGCCGGGTCGTTGCCTACGCCCCCCGGATGGAGGAGAGTGAGCACAACCCAGAGCAGCGGCGCGGCGAGCACCAGAACCTCTAAAAGACCCACACGCCTGGCGTCAGCGATCGAGGTCATCGGGATCTACTCTCGAGCTACCCCTCCCCGCGCCATGTAAACCGGACACCCAGGCTTCCCGACCTGTCCTATTCGGCCATCCAGGCAGCCGCGCCGCCGCGTCGTAGCCTGTCCTCGCCGGGGCGCGGGTCAGGGTAGTCCTAGGGTTACCTTTGGTCCCGCCCCGGCAAAGGGCAAGTCCCCCTTCAGCGCCAAGAAGTGATCCGTTCGGGTTAGTCGGAATGATGGAGAGTTCGCGGAAAGAGCGGCTGTCGCCTTCAATCCAGAAGGAGACCGCTAAACCGCCATGGCGGGTGCTGAATCGCGGCGATCTCACGCGGCCAACTCCTCGAGCTCGACCGTGCAGCAAGGAGCCGCTGTTGGGCGCAAGAACTGGTGACTTGACGGAGAGTAGATAACGGTTATCTTGGCGTAGATAACTGTTAGGGAGGTCTTGCTGGTGGTGCCAGAAGCCGCTGACGTGCCGATCAAGGAACCGTCTCACGGCTACCAGCTGCGGGTCGTGCAGGAGGTCTTGCTCGCGCTGCTGGCCAAGGAGGCGTCTCACGGCTATCAGTTGCGCGCCCGGCTTCAGCTTGCGCTTGGCCCGCTGGCGGAGGCGCTGAACGCAGGCCAGGTGTATGTGACGCTGACTCGGCTCGAGAAGGCACGCCTGGTTGCCTCGGAGCGGGTCGGCCAGACCGATCGTCCGGACCGCAAGGTGTACGAGTTGACTGCAGCGGGGCGCGCGCGGGTGATGGAGTGGCTGGACGATACGAGCTGGCCGAAGCCTGCGCCGGCAGAGTTCCATCTGAAGCTGGTTGCCGCCGCGGCGGCAGGACTGGCCGACCCCGTGCGGCTCGTGGACGCGCAGCGGCACGAGCTCTTGGCCGGGTTGGCAGCTGCGCAGCGCGCCGAGTTGGCGGAGCCGGACGGTTCGGTCGCGGGGCTCTTGCTCGAGGGCGTGGTGCTGAGGCTGCAAGCGGACCTGCGCTGGCTCGAGGCCTGCGCGCGCTACTGGAACGCAACGAAGGGATGATCATGAACGCCAACGAGTCGCTGTCGCGCGTGGGGCCGGTCTTGCGCACCCGCGGGTTGGAGAAAGACTACGGCCAGGGCGAGGGCCTCGTGCGCGCGCTGGACGCGGTCGAGCTTGAGGTGGCCTCGGGTGAGACGCTGGCGGTGATGGGGCCGAGCGGCTGCGGCAAGTCGACGCTGCTGCACCTGCTGGGCGGCCTGGAGCGCCCTTCGGCCGGGGAGGTGTGGCTGGCGGGGCGGCGCATCGACCAGCTGAGTGAGAAGGCGCTGGCGCGGCTGCGCCGCCACGCGATCGGCTTCGTCTTCCAGGCCTTTCACCTGATGGACGAGCTCACCGCCGTGGAGAACGTCGAGCTGCCTGCGCTGCTGGCCGGGCGCTCGCCGCGCGCGGCACGACGCCGGGCCGGCGAGCTGCTGGAACGGGTCGGGCTCACCGACCGGACCACGCATCTCCCCTCGGCGCTCTCGGGCGGCGAGCGGCAGCGGGTCGCGATCGCGCGCGCGCTCAGCAACGAGCCGCTCGTCGTCCTCGCCGACGAACCGACCGGCAACCTCGACAGCGCCGCCACTCTGGACGTGCTCCGGCTCCTCGACAGCCTGCGCTCGTCCGGGCAGACGCTGCTGATCGTCACCCATGACTCCCGGATCGCTGCAACCGCCGACCGGCTGATCTCGATGCGCGACGGCGCCTTCGTCGAGGAGACCAGGCTGACCCATGGCACCACCGGCCGGCTCGCCGAACTCGCCGGACTCGAGGGCTGAACCATGGGCCGCATCCTGCTCATCTGCCGCCTTGCCGCGCGCAACCTGCGCCGGCGCCCCGCAGAAGCCGCACTCCTTCTGCTGGCGATCATCGCCGCCACGACCACGCTGACCCTCGGGCTCGTCCTGCACGGGGTCACCGACAAGCCCTACGAGAGCACCCGGGACGCCACAGCCGGGCCCGACGTCGTGGCCAGTGTGAGCGGGGACCCGTTCCTCGGTCAGCCCGCCGACCTCGCCGCGCTCAAGGCGCTGACCGACGCTCCCGGCGTCATCGACAACAGCGGCCCATACCCGCTCATCGGGGTGGAGCTCGAGGCGGACGGCGTCACCGCTCGAGACCTGCGCGGTGAGGACCTCGGTGGAGCGGGGGTGTGGGCACAAGGCCGCGACCCCGCAGCGGCCGCGGTCGACCAGCCCGAGCTGACTCAAGGCGGCTGGGTACGCGACGGTGGAGTGGTCGTCGAGGCCGGCTTCGCCGACGCGCTCGACCTCGGCGTAGGGGACGAGATCACCCTGCGGACCCGTGTATGTGGGCTCATGATCCGCGGCGAGCAGCCAGATTGTCGTGTGGCGATCCGCCGCTCGTTCGAGGTTGCCGGCGTGGCGGTCACCGCCGCCGCGAGGCCATATCCGGGTGTGTGCTTCGGCCGCGACTGCCCCGCGATCGCCGAGGCCATTGAGGGCTAGCCGCTGGATGACCCGCCAGGGGAAGAGCCGCGTGCCGCCGATGCCGAGGCGCCCGAGGAGCCAGTCGAGCCCGGCCTGGTCTGGCTCACCGAGGCGGACGCCCGCGGTCTCGCCCCCACGGAGGCAGGTCTCTCCTACGTCGTGAACCTGAAGCTGGCCGACCCGACCGACGCGCCGGCGTTCGTCAACGATCGCTTCCCGACGAGCTGGACCGCACCAGTCCTGCAGTCGTGGCAGGACATCCGCGACGAGCACGACCAAGTGGTGAAGGACACGGCGGAAGTCCTGCGGACAGGCAGCTGGCTGCTTGGATTGCTCGCCGTCGCCGGCGTCGCGGTTCTCGTCGGCGGCCGGATGGCCGACCAGACCCGACGTGTCGGACTGCTCAAAGCGGTCGGCGGCACACCGCGCCTCGTCGCTGTCGTGCTGCTCGCCGAGTACATGGCCCTGGCCCTGCTCGCGGCGGCGGTCGGACTGGCGGTCGGATGGCTGACCGCCCCCCTTCTGGCCGATCCCGGTGCCAGCCTCCTCGGCAGCGCAGGCTCCCCCTCCCTCACCCTGTCCACGGTCGGCGTGGTCACGGCCGTGGCACTCGGGGTCGCGGCAGTCGCGACTTTCGTACCCGCCGTCCGCGCGGCCCGCTCCAGCACAGTCCAAGCCCTGGCCGACGCAGCCCGCCCGCCCCGGCGCACGCCCTGGCTGATCGCGATCTCGGCGCGCCTGCCCGTCCCCCTGCTCCTCGGGTTGCGGGTGGCCGCGCGACGGCCGCGCCGCCTCGTGCTGAGCGCGGCCAGTATCTTCGTCGCGGTCACCGGGATCGTCGCCGTGCTTGCGGCGCGCGCCCAGTTCGGCCACGATGCTGAGCTGGTCGGTGGGACCGACCCTACGACCGACCGATTCAACCAGGTGATGCTGGTGCTCACGGTCTCGCTGGTCGCCCTCGCCGCCATCAACGCCATCGTCGTCACCTGGGCAACCGCGCTCGACGCCAGGCACTCCTCGGCGCTGGCACGGGCCCTGGGCGCGACCCCACAGCAGGTCAGCACAGGACTCTCAGCAGCGCAGGTGCTGCCCGCGCTCGTCGGCGCCGCCCTCGGCATCCCCGGAGGCCTCGCACTCTTCGCCGCCCTAGGCGGCGGCGGCGACGGGGTGAGCCCGCCGCTCTGGCAGCTGCTTGCCGTGGTGCCGGTCACGGTCATCGTGGTGGCCGGCCTCACCGTCATACCAGCCCGCATCAGCCCCCGCCGCCCTGTGGCGGAAATCCTTCAATCCGAGCTCGCTTGATGCTCCGGTTCATCATGAGCCGGGCGGGGGTTATCGCGCTACTCCCTAGTCACCGCTCCGACGTCGGGTCTTCACCGATGAGTTTGGTCCCGGGTCTCGGTCTACCTGTGAGCCGACGAAACGTAGGTCAGTGAAGCCATGAGTCAGCCCGACGTACTGCCCCGCATCGGAGCCCCCGCGACCCGAGCCCTCACGTCGGTCGGAATCACTCGCCTTTCGCAACTCACCGACCACCGCGCCGAGGAACTGCTCAAGCTCCACGGCATGGGACCCAGGGCGATCAAGATTCTTCGCCAGGCCCTAGCCGACCAGGGGCTGTCGTTCCGATACGACACGTGAGTCTTCTCACCACGCTTTGAGCTCGACCAACAGAAGGAGTCGAACGATGTCCCTCACCCGCGTTCAATTCTTCTCGATCTCGCTCGACGGTTTCGCCACCGGCGAAGGTCAGAGCCTCGACGCACCGTTCGGCCACGCCGGTGAACGGCTGCACGAATGGCTGTTCACCACCCGGTGGTGGAACGAGATGGCCGGCCAGCCCGGTGGCACCGCCGGCATCGACGACGCCTTCGCGCGACGGCACGATGTCGGGATCGGCGCCGAGATCATGGGCGCCAGGAAGTTCGGCCCGCCGGGATCGCACGAGGACTCGGAGTGGAAGGGCTGGTGGGGTCCCAACCCGCCGTTCCACACACCAGTCTTCGTCCTCACCCACCACCCGCGCGCGTCGATCGAGATGGAGGGCGGCACGACGTTCCACTTCATCGACGCTTCGCCTGCCGAGGCGCTCGAGATAGCCCGCAAGGCTGCGGACGGCCAGGACGTACGCATCGGCGGAGGTCCTACTACGATCCGCGACTTCCTTGCCGCCGGGCTCGTCGACCACATGCACGTCGTGGTGGTCCCGATCCTGCTCGGCCGAGGCGAACGCCTCTGGGACGGACTGGAGGGCCTCGAACAGGACTACGAGGTCGAGGCGACCTCCTCGCCCAGCGGAGTCACGCACGTGACGTTCAGCCGTGCGGGTGTCTGAACGGCCCGCTCTGAACCCCGGGCGACCGGTCGGCCTGGAGACCCTCCCTCTTTCGACTCACGCCGCCGCCTCGGTGGATCTGTCATGCGCGAGCGTGCTGTCGGACGCTGCTAACGGTTTGCTAACGGGAGCGTTAGCACGGGCCGATACGGGTCGGCACTGGACACCGACGGCCACGACGGAAAGTCTTGCAAATGCGACACTGGGCAGGACCGGCTGTCACGTGCCGTCATGGACTCGATAGAACCAGTAGAAGTAGCCGCCGCGAGACCACACCGAGACCACACGGGGGACGCATTTCGCGGCAACTACGGCCTTGGCAACCAGCTTGGTTGACCGAAAACCACCACGCAAGGCTAGGTGGATGACTTCTACTGGAAATACATCCTGACCATCCGCTGGTGCTGGCAACCCGGGTCGATCCTCAAGACCGTCAACCTCTGGTCGCCCACCTACTGGCGTGACGTCGAATGCTGGATGTAGTTCTCCGGATGGGACTTCAAGGGTCACTCGGCCGCGCCCGTCACGAACGTGCCGCAGGCGTCGCGGACGTGACTGACTGACCAGGCGACGGATCGACGGTCCGGCGCGGCGGGCAGATGCCCGCCGCGCATGTTCGGTCGCTTAACCGGAAGCGGTCCGGCTCGCGCCGTAGCTGTATCCGCCCTGCTGCTTGGTCGTGAGGCCGAGGAAGATCGCTGCGACACCGATGACGACGAACGGCAGCCAATAGTTCGTCCCCTCGTCGGCGAAGCCGAAGATCCACGGCGAGGCAGCCAGCAGCGCGCCGGCGACGACGTCGATCAGGTTGTGGACGGCCATGGGCGCGACCTTCCAGACGCCGAGCTCGTAGTTCGTAAACAAGCTGTAGGCGATGAGCCCAAGACCGAGCACGATGGAGACTGCGGTCGCGGCGGCGTCCCCGGAGAACTGGAAGATCCAGGGTGCGGCGACCAGGACAGCGCCGACGATGTAATCGAGCGGCGCGTGCAAGCGGGTTGGGATGAAGCGCATCGAAGGTTGATCCTTTCGAGCGGGATGACGGGACACGACCTATTCGCCCCCGATGCCGCCGTGGTTCGGCTCCTCGTCGACGAGAAAAGAACTAGCTCGAGGGCCTTTGGCAGGCGGACGAAGTCGAGATCGGCGGCCGCTGCGAGGGCGATCGTCGGGTTGCCGGCGTCGAGGGCGCGGCGGCGCGGGACCGGGGTCGCCGAGATCCCGATCCGTTCCGGCAGGAACAGGCAATCGCGAGGAGAACGAGGGCGGGCCATGCGTGCCCGCCTCTCCCGCCTCTGGCACACAGGCCGGGAGGTCGCGGAGGCCTACAGCCGGAACCTCTGCCCCCAGCTCGCGTCGGCGATCGCCTACCGCGCCCTCTTCTCGCTCTTCCCGCTCGCGATCTTCCTCGTCTCGATCTTCGGGCTGCTGATCGAGAACGACGAGCGACGCAAGGAGGTCGTCACCTTCCTTGTCGACAACTTTCGGCTCTCCACCGCCGGGAGCGTGCGGCTCGACGAGGCCGTCGCGGGACTTACGAGCCCGACGTCGGCCCTCGGGCTGATCGCCGTCCTGGGCTTCCTGTGGGCCGCGAGCGGCATGATGGCCGCGATCCGCATCGCGCTGACGAACGTCTGGGCCGCCGAACGCCGGCAGGCGTGGCGTGGCAAGACATTCGACGTGGTGCTTGTCCTCCTCGCGGGAGTCCTCCTTCTCGTCGCCTTCGGCCTGACGCTGCTCGTCCGGCTCGTCGAAGACATGGGCACGAAGGTGGGCTCGGCGCTCGGTCTCGAGCAGCTCGGGTCCACCGCCGGCGACCTGGCGCAGGCCCTCGCCTCATTCGGAGTGATCTTCGCGACGGTCCTGCTCCTCTACCGCTACGTGCCCCCTGAGCGTCCCAGCTTCCGGCGCCTGTGGCTGCCGGCGCTCCTCGTCGCGGTCGCAGTCCAGCTAACGCAGCTCGGATACGGTTTCTACCTCTCGCGCTTCGCCGACTACAACCTGGTCTACGGCTCGCTCGGCGCAGCGATCGGCTTCCTCTTCCTCGTTTACCTGTGCGCCGCGATCTTCCTCTTGGGCGCCCAGCTGGCCGCGACCTGGCCTGGCCGTAGTACGGCAGCTGGACCTCGCTGACGTCGAGGAGGTCGAAGACTTCGAGGTCGGCGGCCGCCGCCAACGCGAACGACTGCACACGGAAGGGAAATGCCGATTTCAAGATGGCGGGCGCCGCTCTGGTTCCATTTGGCAAGGAGATCGTGCGAACCACTGACCTGGCCCAGCCTCCGCCAGACACGATCACCGATTAACGTCCCGCCCTTAGAGAGTTGCGAGGAACTCGCCGAGCGCCGCTTGCCAGCGCTCGGATTGTTCGAGGTGAAGATCGTGGCCCGCGTCCTCGATCTCGGCGAGTCGAGCCGTGGGAAGCAACTCGATCATGCGCCGCGCCTCGTCTTCGGGCATCCATCCGCGCCTACCGCGGACGACGAGCACCGGGCACGTGATCCTGGCCCACTCCTGCCAGTAGTCTCGCTGGCTCGCCTCTGCAAGGGCTGCGACGAGTACGTTCGGGTTGAAGCTCGGGCCAAATCCGTCAGGTCGCTGTTCCAGACCAGCGGCCCATGCCTTCGGCCTCACGCCCTGTCCGCCGAAGAAGTCCGCCGCTTCCCGACGAGAGCTAAACGGAACGGGCCATGACTCGAGCCATGTCCGTACCTGCGCCGCTGCGGAAGGATCCGCGTCAGGCGTGGCTTCGATCACGACCAGCCCTCGCACGAGTTCGGACCTCTTTTCGGCGAGCAGGAACGCTGTCTGGGCGCCGAGCGATTGACCGACGAGCACGGTGGGCGCGAGACCGAGTTCCTCGACCCAGTTCTCCACATCGGCTACGAATGCCTCGGGCGAGACATCTTCGGGCGAGCGCTCGCTGCGCCCGTGCCCCCGCTGGTCCGGAGCTACAACTCTGTATTCGGCCGAGAGCGACGAGGCCGTCTCGTCCCACTCGTGGGCGTGTCCGGCGAGTCCGTGCAGCAAGAGGACGCACGGCCCCGAACCGCCATGATCGAGGCAGGCCAGCCGAACATTGCCACGCAGTCGAAAGTGCCAGCGGTCGCCGTTCATTCGTGGACGCGATCATGACGCTTCCGGGAGCGATTCCGAGGGGAGCCCTGGGGGAGCGGTCCGTGAGCTTTCCCGACGCTTCCGGGACGTGTGAACCGCTCAACAGAGCGGTTCTCGCGAAGCTAAAGGGATCCAGGTGGGGGAGGTAGGATTCGAACCTACGAAGGCTGAGCCAACGGGTTTACAGCCCGTCCCCTTTGGCCACTCGGGTACTCCCCCGCGGCCGGCGTAGTGTAGCCAGGATGGTGAGCATTGTTCAGCTCGTCCGACGGGGCGCTTCGCTGCGATCGAAACCGGTACGTGTTGGGGCAGCGCCTGTATGCCGACGAGGTGGATCCGGCGGCGATCGCCGGCGACGTCTTCGACAACACGAACGCGGCTGCGCCGACGCTTCGCGCTCCATCCCTCCTTTGAGCTAAAGCGGCCTCTGAAGGCCCGCCGATGCCGTCCACGTCGTCATGAACCTGGACGAACTGCTGGCACGCGTCATCGACGCTGGAGGAAGCGACATGCACCTGAAGGTGAGCTCTCCTGCCATGGTCCGGGTCGACGGCGACCTCCAGCCGCTGGAGCAGCGGCTGCTCACGGACTCGGATCTCGAGACCGTCCTCCTGCTCGTCACCGACCGCTCGCCCGCCAAGCGCGAGCTCTTCCTCGAGTCCGGCGACCTCGACACCTCGTACCTCGCGGACGGGATCGGCCGTTTCCGCGTCAACGGATTCCGGCAGCGCGGAGCCATCTCGTTCGCCTTCCGCTTCGTGCCCAAGGAGATCCCGAGCTTCGAGCGCCTCGGCCTGCCAGAGGGCGTGGCCGGCCTGGCCCAGGAGCATCGCGGACTCGTTCTCGTCACGGGCGCGACCGGTTCGGGGAAGTCGACGACGCTCGCGGCGATGCTCAACTGGATCAACCGCAATCGCAAGCAGCACATCGTCACGATCGAGGATCCGATCGAGTTCATCCACGACGACTGGGCCTCGATCGTGAACCAGCGCGAGGTCGGTCTCGACACGGAGTCCTTCAAGCAAGCGCTGCGGCGTGTCCTGCGGCAGGACCCCGACGTCATCCTCATCGGCGAGCTGCGCGACGAGGAGACGACGCAGACGGCCCTGCAGGCGGCGGAGTCCGGCCACCTCGTCTTCTCGACGTTGCACACGCTCGACGCCGCCGAGACGATCGGTCGGCTCGTCGAGTTCTACCCGCCCCAGAAGCAGATGATGGTGCGCGAGATCCTCGCCGGTGTCCTGCGCGGCGTCGTCAGCCAGCGGCTCCTCCCGCGGAAGGTCGGGGGCCGCGTCGCGGCCATCGAGGTAATGGTCAACACGGCGCGCATCGCCGAACTGATCCGCGAGCCGGAGAAGACCCACGGCCTCAACGAGGCGATCGAGGACGGCGGGTACCACAAGATGCAGAGCTTTTCTCAGCACCTCGTCCAGCTCGTCGTCGACGACGTCGTCGAGCTCGAGGTCGCTGCGGCGGCGGCCACGAACCGCCACGACTTCGAGATCGCGGTCGAGCAGGCGCTCCGCGCGAAGCGCGTCGCTGAGGAGGGCAAGACCGTGGCGGTCGACTTTGCAAGCCTTACGGAGGACGAGGCCGAGCCGGAGCCCGAACCGGAGGAGCTGCCGGCGTCCGGTCTGCGGCTGGCGGCGTCGGACCAGTGAAGCGCCTTTTCTGCGTCGTGGTCGCCGTGCTCGCACTGGCGGCGATTCCCGCGGCCGCCGGCCAGCTCGCAGCCGTGCCGCGGAACCTCCCGAGCGCGACGGTCCCCAACGCGCCCGGCTCGATCCGCACCCCGTCGCTCTCCCGGGCGCCGGCACGCCCCGAGGTTCGGTCCTACGAGCAGCTCGTCACCCTCTGGAAGCAGGCGGGTGAGGGGTACGGCGTTCCGTGGCAGGTTCTGGGTGCGATCAACAAGATCGAGTCCGGCTACGGTCAGAACATGGGCCCGAGCTCGGCCGGCGCCGTTGGCTGGATGCAGTTCATGCCCTCGACGTGGATGCGCTGGGGCATGGACGCGGACGGCGACGGGCTCGCGAACCCATGGGACCCCGAGGATGCCGTTTTCGCCGCGGCACGCTACCTGGCTGCGGCCGGGGCTCACACGAGCATCGAGCGGGCGATCTTCGCCTACAACCACGCGCAGTGGTACGTCGACGAGGTGCTCGCGCTGGCCGGCGCGCTCGGCAACGCGCCCTTCACGCCGGGTCCGCCGACGGCGCTCACGGTTCCGTCGGGCCCGGATCTCGGGGCGAAGCTCGAGCGTGCCCGCAAGCACGTCCTGCAGCTCTCGAACGCGCTCGACCGCGCGCTCGGACGGGTCGATGGACGAGGCTGGCAGCGGCTCGAGCTCGAGCGGCGCCTCGGCAACCCGAACCTCAGCGATCGGGAGTTTGTCCGGCTCGACGCCCGGCTCTCCGAGCTCGGAAAGGCGGAGAGTTCCTCGCAGACGACGATCGACCGCCTCCGCGGCCGCTTCGCTGCCGCCGTCGAGGCGCTGAAGAAGGTGAAGACGGCGCAGGAGGCGGCGGCGCTGGGGACGGGACTCGCTGGGGCCGGCTACGTCTTTCCGGTCGCCGGGGAGGCGTCGTTCTCCGACAGCTTTCGTCTGCCGCGGACGACCACCTGGCATCACGGCATCGACATCTTCGCGGCGATCGGGACACCCCTCGTCGCGGTTGCCGACGGGACGCTCTTCAACGTCGGCTGGAACGACGTCGGCGGTAATCGCCTGTGGGTCCGCGACTCCGCCGGGAACGAGTTCTACTACGCGCACCTCTCCGGCTTCTCGCCGCTTGCCCATGACGGCGCAGTCGTCCGCGCGGGCGACGTGATCGGCTTCGTCGGGGATACCGGCGACGCGGCGGGAACTCCCTCGCACCTCCACTTCGAGATCCACCCGCCGGAGCTCCTGGCGATGGGGTACGACGGCGTCGTCAACCCCTACCCGTACCTGGTCGCCTGGCGCGCCGGAGCGGCCGCCGGCGGCCAGCAGTCCTTCGACGGATGGGTCTTCCCGGTCGGCGGCGGAGCGGCAAACGTCTCGACCGCGCACACCCATCACGACTATCCGGCCGCGGACATCGCGGCCCCGCTGGGCGCGCCTCTGTACGCACTGCACGACGCCGTCGTCACGC
The DNA here is from genome assembly GCA_963842305.1 of uncultured Actinomycetes bacterium. Lineage (GTDB taxonomy): Bacteria > Actinomycetota > Thermoleophilia > Gaiellales > Gaiellaceae > JAIBJN01. The sequence goes on along the minus strand of CAWJFW010000008.1, from coordinate 56,017 downwards.
AGACCTTCACGACCGACTCGGGCAAGTGCGGGATCGGACTCATCCTGCGTGCCACGACCGGCGAGACGTTTCTGTACTGCCACATGTCTTCGCTCGATCCGGGAGTCGTCGCGGGCAGGGCCTTGCGCGCCGGACAGCCCGTCGGCCGGGTCGGCGCCACCGGAAACGCCACCGGCCCGCACCTGCATCTCAGCTTCATGCCCGCGACCCGCTATCCGCAGACCGAGCCCTGGTTCCAGGCGTTCGCCGGCATCGCGTTCCGGTGGCAGGACGGGCCGACCCCCGACCGCTCCGAGGCTGTGGCGATGAACGGCCTGAAGCAGGCCGCCGCGGCGCCGGGCCAGCGGATCGTGAAGGTCATCCGCAAGCGGGTCATCCACTTCACCACCAACGGTTAGGTTCGCCCTACCGGGAAGGGGCTTGACCTTTCGGCCTTCGCTGCCGATTGGGACTGCATGGCGGCCCGTCTGGCTACGCTCGCTCCGCGCCTGATCGCTCTTGTGGTGATCTGGCTGCTCGCGGCTGCCAGCTGGACGCTCGCGGCCGGAGGTCCTCAGGACCCCGAGGCGGCAACGACCGCTCCGGGCGCCGGCGAGCCCGCCAAGCCCGACGTCTTGGTTGTCCCCGACGTCAAGGGCCAGGCATACGTCTTCGCCAAGGGCATCCTCCAGGACGCCGGGTTCGCCTGGCGGGTCAAGGGAGCCGTGAAGGGCTTCGCCGCCAACACGGTGGCGACGCAGTCGCCGGCGCCGGGCGCCGAGGTCGTCGACAACGGCGCGCCTGTGGTCGTCGTCACGCTGCAACGCAGCACGGAGTACGCCGAGCGCGGCGTGCCCGAGAACGTCTCCCCGTACGACGGCACCTCGGTCGTGCTCCTGAGCGACTGGAACGCCGAGCAGGCCCCGGCCGAGACGGCTCCCGCCCCCGCGACCACCACCGCTCCGCCTCCGCCCGCGACCACAACCGCTCCGGCCCCGACGACTACTGAGGCTGCGGCCCCGGCACCCGCGCCGGCGCCCGCCCCGCAGCCAACCAAGGACGGCTACCGAACGCCGGACTTCGCCGTACCGGGCGCCCCGGGTGAGCCCAGCAACGAGATCCCGCTGCCGAAGCGTGCGAAGAACCTCCAGCACCGCGTGGCCGCGCTCAGGTCGGAGCCCGGCGAGAAGTTCGTGGGGCACTGGCTCTACCAGCACGCCTGGATCGTCACCGGCGCGCGCTTCGGCTGGGCCGACGGCGACGACGCACTCCAGCACCCTCGTTCAGGTCGACCGCAGCCTGTACGTCCGATTCGGCTTCGGCGCCAAGAGCGAGCAGGTCGCACGCAGCACGCTCGCCTGGGTCGAGAGCCAGAAGGGCTGATCCGTGAAGAGCCTGCGTAGGACGCTCCGCGGCCGGGGCGGCTACACGCTCATCGAGCTGCTCGCGGTCCTGACCATCTTCATGGTCGTCGTCACGGCGCTGACGACGCTCTTCGTCTCCGGCGCCAAGGCGGAGCTGGACGCGAACCGGCGCTTCCAGGCCCAGCTGAGCGCCCGCGTCGCCTTCGACCTGATGCGGCGTGAGATCCACTGCGCGAGCTCGCTGACCTTCACGAGCGCCGCATCGGTCACGATCACCCTGCCTCCTGGCTGTCCGAGCGCCGGGGGTGCGACGACGACCGTCGTGTACGACACCGCCTCCGCCGGGACGAACCGCTTCAAGCTCCGCCGTAAGAAGGGGAGCGCGGCAGCCGTCGCGATCGCTGACTACGTCACGTCCGGGAACATCTTCGCCTACACGGCTCCTTCGACCTCGGCACTCGGCCGTCTGACCGTCGACATGCCGGTGAACGTCTACCCGAACGAGGCATGGAAGAGTTGGCGCCTCGTTGCCGACATTGTTCTCAGAAACTCGACGCGCGCTTAGTTTCTATGCGGCTTCTTCGACGTCATCTCAGGGCCCAGGAGGGCATCACGCTGATCATGGCGATCGGCATCCTCGGCGTGCTCTCGCTCACCGGGGCGACCCTCATCTACTACTCGACCTCGAACGCCAGGAGCGCCAGCGCCTCCAAGGGGCGTGAGACCGCCTACACGCTTGCCGAGGCCGGAGTCGCCCAGGCTCTCTCCGTCCTCAACAGCGCCCTGAACCCGCTCACCGGGTCGCTCCTGAGCTCGACGACCATCCAACTCGAGGGCGGCAGCGTCACGTATTCCGGGACGCTCACCGACGAGACCTGGACGATTACCGCCACCGGCACGGTCAAGAACCCGACCGGGTCTTCCGACATCACCCGCACCCTCACGCGCAGCGCGCAGGTCTACGGTCTGAACAGCGGCGCGAACGTGGCGGCGTGGAGCCGGTGGTACTCGGATTCGACCACGACCTGCCTGACGATCGAAGACGTGAACATCACGATGCCGATCGCGACACGGGGTGACCTCTGCTTGAAGGGAAGCGCCTCGGTGTCAGGGGCGAACACGACCCTCGAGGTGGGCGACGACGTCACGATGACGGCAACCGGAACCTCGACGCTGCGCAACCCGAGTGCGGCGACCGGGTGGACGACCTCGTCCAACGTCTACGCGAGCGACAACGCGTACGCGACCGCGACCCTGGCGGCCAGCGCGCAGAGCGCGAACCTCGACGTCACGGGCTTGGGCGTCAACCTCCCCACCGGCTCGACCGTCGTCGGCATCGAGGCGACCATCGAGCGCAAGGCGAGCAACTCGAACTCGATCGAGGACTATGACGTCTTCCTCCTGAAGGCCGGCGCACCGTCGGGGAGCGACAAGGCTTCGACGACGGACTGGACGACGACCGACTCGACCCGCACCTATGGCGCGGGCACCGACCTCTGGGGCACGACCTGGACGGAGGCGCAGGTCGAGGCGTCGAACTTCGGGATCCGCCTCAAGGCGCTGAACCTGACCACGTCGTCCCGCACGGCCTCGGTCGACCAGGTGACGATCAGGATCTACTACAACCCGCCGCCGACGACCACGATCGGGACGGTCGGGACGCCGCTCGCGAGCGTCCAGGTCGCCGGCACCTGCCAGTACTTCTCCCAGACCGCGCACTCGCCCTGCACCTCGACCGACAAGGTCTGGGCAAACACGATCGGCACGGCGCCTCAGAACCTCTCCAAGCCGGCCGTCGACCTCGCGTACTGGTACGAGAATGCGAAGCCCGGACCGAACCACAACTGCACGACCGGCAGCTTCCCCGGGGGCTTCGACACGAACTCGGTGCTCGACAACAGCGTCCCCGGCTCCGCCGAGGTGACCCCGAACAACTCGAGCTACACGTGCCAGGTGAACGACGCGCTCGGCAACCTCGTCGGCGAGCTCTCCTGGAACCACGTCACGCATGTGCTCAAGATCAAGGGCACGATCTACATCGACGGCGACTTCCGCTTCGACGACGACGGCGCCGTCTCGCACTACCAGGGCCGCGGAATCATCTACGCGACGGACGACCTCGAGTTCGACGAGCTCGTCTGCGCCGGCGGCTCGGGGACGTCGTCCTGCGTGACGACGGGCATGCAGAACTGGGACCCGACCCAGAACATGATGATCGTGCTCGCCGGCGGCGACGCCGAGTACGACCAGGGCAGCACGCAGTCGCAGCCGGTTCCCTCCGGCTTCCAGGGGCTCATCTATGCGAACGGCGACTGCACCGTGCACGAGAACTTCCACACGAGCGGCCCGATCGTGTGCAACTCCATTCTGCTCCCCGACTCGTCGAACGGCTGGCCGACGTACTACGACTGGCCGCCGCTCGGCTCGCTCGTCGAGGGGCAGATGTACTCGAACCCCGATACGGCCGGCGATTTCGTCGTCGTGGCGGGGCTGCAGTCCGGCTAGGCGCGGATCCGTCATGCGCAGCCGGCGTGGTGTCGCGCTTTTCTGCCTGGGGCTCGTGCTCGTCGCGATGGTGAGCACCCCCGCGGGCGCACACGTGGGCACCAGCGTCGGCCACCTCTGGGGGAAGCACCTGAGGCCCCTCGCGGTGAAGCTCTTCTACACCAAGAAGCAGTCCGACGCGCGCTACTACACGAAGGCGGATTCGGACGCCCGCTACTACACGACCTCCGCGGCAGACTCGCTGTTCGCGCTCAAGGGCGAGACCGGGGAGAGCGGGCTCCAGGCCTACTGCTCCCGGGCGAGCGCGAGTCCGCGCTCCTTCCCCGCTGAGGCTTGCGGGGCGCCCCTGTCCGTCACGCTGGACTCGACGGGCGTCGTCGGGGACCACACGTCCGTGGCGATCGGCGTCGACGGGCTGCCGGTCGTCGCCTACCGGGATGCAACGAGCGGCGACCTCAACGCCGACCTGAAGATCCTCCACTGCGGCAACGAATCGTGCACGTCCGGGAACCAGGCGACGTCAGTGGACACCCCCGGCGGCGTCGGCACGGACACGTCGCTCGCGATCGGCGCCGACGGCCTCCCGGTGGTGAGCTACAAGGACACGGTCAACTTCGACCTGAAGATCCTCCATTGCGGGAACGTCGCGTGCACCTCCGGGAACCAGGCGACGTCCGTCGACACCGGTCCCGCGAACGTCGGCTCGGACACGTCGCTGGCGATCGGCGCCGACGGCCGCCCTGTCGTCAGCTATTCCGATGTCACGAACGGCGATCTCAAGGTCCTGCACTGCGGCAATGTGGCCTGCACCTCGGGAAACACGGCCGTCGTGGCCGATCCCGGCCCGGTCGGCGCCGACACGGACACGTCGATCGCCGTCGGCACCGACGATCGCCCGGTCATCAGCTACTTCGACCTCGACGACGGCAACCTCATGATCCTCCACTGCGGGAACGCCGCTTGCAGCTCCGGGAACACGTCCGCCACCCTCGACTCGGACGGCTGGGTGGGAGACTTCAGCTCCCTCGCGATCGGAACCGACGGCTTCCCGGTCGTCAGCTACCGGGACGGCACGATCGGCGACCTGAAAGTTCTCCACTGCGGCGACGTGGCGTGCACGTCGGGGAACACCCTCACGCCGGTCGACACGACCGCGGACCCGCTCGGTTACGACACCTCGATCGCGATCGGCGCGGACGGCTTCCCCGTGGTGAGCTACTTCGACGGCTCGGGGAACGACCTCAAGTTCGTCCGCTGCGGCAATGCCGCCTGCACGGCAGGGAACGAGGTTGTGACGCTGGACGCACCGGGCAACGTCGGCCGGCACACGTCGATCGCGCTCGGCGCGGACGGACTGCCCGTCGTCAGCTACCACGACGTCTCCGGCGGCGACCTGAAGCTCGCCCGCCCGCCGGTTCTGTAAAGCGTCCGGCCCGGGCCGCCGATACCGGTGGTGAGATGAACGTCGCCCTCGCCTTCGTGCTGCTGCCGCCCGCGCTCGCGCTGGGGAGCTTCCTGAACGTCGTGGCTGCGCGGCTGCCGGAGGGTCGCTCTCTGGTCAGGCCGCCCTCGTCCTGCGGCTCTTGCGGGACGCAGATCGCCTGGCGGGACAACGTCCCGGTCGTCTCGTACCTCCTGCTTCGCGGCCGCTGCCGGACCTGCGGCGCGCGCATCGGCCTCCGCTATCTCGCAGTCGAGCTCCTCACCGCATTCCTCGTCGTCGCGAGCTTCCTGTCGTTCGGTCTGACCCCTGACGCGTTCCTCGCGGCCTTCTTCTGCGCGACGCTCGTCGTCCTCTCCGCCATCGACTTCGAACGGCACATCCTCCCGGACAAGATCGTCCTACCCTCGGCGGCAATCGTCTTCGCAGCGCAGCTCGTCCTTCACCCGGACCAGTGGCTCGAGTGGATTCTGGCGCCGCTCGGCGCGGCCCTCTTTCTCTTCGCCGCGCTGCTCGCCTATCCGAAGGGGATGGGGATGGGGGACGTCAAGCTCTGCCTCCTGCTCGGCGCCATGCTCGGCAAGCTCGTGCTCGTCGGCCTCATGATCGGGATGCTCGCGGCTCTCGTGCCGGCTGTCGTGCTCCTGGCCCGCCACGGCTCGGCCGCCCGCAAGATGGCCATCCCGTTCGGCCCCTTTCTCGCGTTCGGCGCCGTCGTCGCGCTCTTCTACGGCGACGCGCTCCTCGACGCGTACCTCAGCGGCAGCGGCTTGTAGCGCTCGAGCCGATCCCCCCTCTTGGGGATCAAGCTCGCGCGGCCGATAACCCTGTCACATGGAGTTCGACGACCTTCAGCCGCTGCGACGGAGCGGGGCGAACGAGGACGAGCAGACGCCTCCGGACGTGCAGCCGGAGTATCCGCCGGGCGCGGGCATCTCCGGGAGCGCGCTCGCGCAGCTCGTCGCGGACCTGATCGAGACCACCGGATTGGTCCCGCTTGACCGGCTGGCCATGGCCCGTTCGCGCGCCGGGTCGGGGTCGCTTGCGCAGGCGATCATGGACGAGGGCCTGACGGCGAGCTCGGAGCTCCTCTTGCCCGGCGCGCGCACCGGTGCCCAGGTGGAGACGAACGACGCAATGGAGCTCGCCGAGCGCCACCACCTCCCGTATGTCGACCTCTCGACCGGCGTCCAGAAGCTCGCCGCCGAGTCGATTCCGGCGCACGTGCTCAAGCGCGCCGAGGCGATCCCCTACCAGATCGCGGGCGACCGGCTCCGCATCGCGATCGCCGACCCGACGAACGTCCAGGCGATCGACGAGCTGCGGCTCGCCACGCGCTATGCGCTCGATATCGGCGTCGCGCCCAGGGAGGAGATCGAGCTCGAGCTCAAGCGCCTCGAGCGCGCCTCGGAAGCCTGGGAGCGTGCGGCGCTCGTCGAGGAGGAGTTCGACCTCGGCGCCGATGACGAGGGGGAGGGCGACGACCTCGAGGCAGAGGACGGCGTCTCCGACGCTCCACTCGTCCGGCTCGTCAACTCGATCATCCTCCAGGCCGCCGAGGACGGGGCGAGCGACATCCACTTCGACCCCCAGGACGACGCGCTGGTCGTGCGTTCCCGCGTCGACGGCGTCCTCCACGAGCTGCAGCGCATCCCGAAGCGGCTCGCGCCCGGCGTGACCACCCGCTTGAAGGTGCTCGCCAAGCTCGACATCGCCGAGCGGCGCAAGCCGCAGGACGGCCGCATCTCGCTGAACGCGAAGGCAGCGGGTCGCCTGCTCGACATCCGCGTCGCCGTCCTGCCCACGGTCGAGGGCGAGGGGGTCGTCATGCGCCTCCTCGACAAGTCGAAGCGGCCGCCGACCCTCGCCGAGCTCGGCCTCTCCGACGAGATGCAGGAGGTCTTCGAGGAGATCGTCGTCAAGCCGACCGGGGCGCTGCTCGTCACGGGGCCGACCGGCTCCGGTAAGTCGACGACCCTCTACGCGTCGCTCAACGAGATCAACCGCCCCGAGATCAACATCATCACGGTCGAGGATCCGGTCGAGTACCGGCTCGCCGGCCTCAACCAGGTGCAGGTCAACCTCCGTGCCGGCATGACCTTCTCGGCCGCGCTGCGCTCGATCCTGCGGTCGGACCCCGATGTGGTGATGGTGGGAGAGATCCGCGACGCCGAGACGGCGAAGATGGCGATCGAGGCGGCCCTCACCGGTCACTTCGTCCTCTCGACCCTGCACACGAACGATGCTCCCAGCGCGCTCACCCGACTGAACGAGATGGGCGTCGAGCCGTTCCTGACCGGGTCGGCCGTGACGGCGGTCCTCGCCCAGCGGCTCGCGCGGAAGCTCTGCACCCACTGCTGTGAGATGTACATGGCCACGCGGGAGGAGATGCTCGAGGCGCGCTTCAGCGCCGAGCAAGCGGCCTCGGCCGACGGGGTTGCCCTCTATCGCAAGCGCGGCTGCCCGCGCTGCAACCAGACCGGCTACAAGGGCCGGATCGGCATCTACCAGCTGATGGTGATGAACGAAGAGGTCAGCCGGCTCGCGGCGCAGCATGCGAGCCGTGAGGAGCTCGAGCGGGCCGCTCTCGAGACGGGCATGCAGACCCTCTGGGACGACGGACTCTCCAAGGTCGTCTCCGGGCTGACCTCCCTCGAGGAGCTCGCCCGCGTCCTCGTCTAGTAGGAGGGGCTGGACGAAACGCAGTCTGTGCCGCCGGGCCGCGTGCTCGTCCCGAAGACTGCGTCCTCGTTGCGCCCGTGGCCGACGGCTACGAACCGTCTTCGTTCGGGATGATGCGGGTGCCGCCGATCTCCGCGGCGATCTGTGTGTAGACGCGCGTCAGGTCGCCGGGGTTCGGACGGTTGAAGAACGTGTCGCCGTTCGTCGCGATCAGGCGAATCGCGTCGTAGGCGGTGATGGCCGGTGACTCGTTGGCGCCGGTGACGCCGTTCTCGCAGATGTTCGCGCCGCCGTTCAGGGCGTCGAGGTCGTAGCCGATCGAGTAGACCAGCGTGCCGGTGCCCTTGATGACGCTGGAGGAGCTGACACCCTGGTGGCACGGCTGCCGGCGGTAGGGCGACGACGAGGAGTAGAAGGTCGGCCCGGTGTTCGCCGCGCCGTCTGAGAAGAAGACGATCACGTTCTGGACACCTGGGCGGCCACGGGAGCTGTTCAGCTCCGCCTGCGCCTTCTCGAGGGCGTCCGCGTAGGCCGTGCTCCCGCCGCCCAGCTGGCAGCGGATCGTCGAGACCAGCCGGGAGGAGTTGTTGAGGTTGTTCCCGACCTTGTAGTCGTTCGCGAGCGGCGCCACCGTATACACGGCCGAGGTCGAGTTGTAGTTGCCCGACGCGGGCGTGTTGCAGCGCGTGCCGCTGCTCGTCGCCGGCGGGAAGACGGCCAGGCCGATCTTGTGGATCGCCGGGTCCATGTACTGGACGAACTCGAGGAGGCCGTTTCGGGCGTTGTTCAGGTCCGTACAGGCTGGGTCGTTCTGGCCGCTCGAGGTCTGGCACATCGACCCGGTGCGGTCCAGGACCAGCATGATGTCGAGCGGTTTCGACGAGCACGGTGAGCACGCTGTCGCAGTCGCCTTGATCGTGAAGTGGTCGATGCCGAGCACCTTGGCGAAGATGGTCGGGACGACGGTGGTCTGCTTCACGACGACCGTATTCACAGGGCTGCACGGTGCGAACGAGAGGCACTTTGTCTCCACGGTCGTGGCGACCGAGGGAAGCTTGTTGTTGTCGTTCTTGGCGCCGTCCTGCCCGCTGTAGTTCGCCGCAAATGTCTGAGCGGCGATCGGATCGGGAAGCTCCAGCGCGCCGGCCGTTGCGGCGGCGTCGGCCGAAGCCTGAAGGTGGCGCTTGGCGAGGTAAGCCCGCCCGACGTCGACCACGAGGGCCGCGCAGCCCAGGAGGACGATGAGCATGACGGCCAGGAAAACAAAGACCTGGCCGCGTTCGTCGTTCCGCGGCAGGAGCGTCCTCATTGTCGGCATTTGCGCTCCGATTCCCGTTCGTGGGCTTACTGGGGTAGAACTGCTTACCCGTCGCACTCTGGGTGGAGACGCGGCCTTGGGAAGCCCCCGATGAGGGGATTCGACCGATTCACGTGACATCGCACCCGAGGTACTCGAAGATCGTGATCGCCTCCCGGATGAAGGTGTCCGCCTCGTCCTGCGTCCCGAAGCGGTAGGGCCCGGGTCGCAGCGGCTCGACGCGCAGGCCGCCGACGGGATAGACCTCGCACTCGACGAGAAAGGCGTCTTGCTCCTCGACGTAGCGCAGGCGCACGAGCTCGCGGCCCTCCTTGCGGACCAACCGGAGCGCGAGCTCCTGCGGCTCGAGGGCCGCGTCGCTCACTGGCGCGCGTTTCGGACCGCCTGGGCGACGGTCTCGCGATCCACGATCCCGGTGAACTCGGAACGGAGCTCCGGCCCCCGGCTGATCACCAGTACCGTCGGAGAGCCGGTGACCTCGTAGCCGATCGCGATGGCGGCCACCTGCTTCTCGTCGGTGACGTCGACTGGAACGAACCCGGCGTTCATGTCGAGCGCCGCGGCGCGCGCCTCCGCGACGGCAGCCCCGTCGACGTCGGACTCGGGCGAGTAGAAGACGACGACCACGACGCGGTACTTCAGGAGTTGCCACTGGAGGGCGCCGGACGCCCGGATCGGCGCGGTGTCGACGGGCGAGTTCTTCGCGCACGTGTCGGCACCGAGCCGGCGCAGCTCGGCGTCGAACTCCTTGGCCGCGGCCTGGACTCCCGGCTTCGGCCTGGTGAGGGCGATCAGCTGATCGACGTCCTCGACCTCGAGCGCCGATTGAACCTGCTCGAGGAAATCGATGACGGTCGGGAAGGTCGCGTGCAGCTCGAGCACGGCGGCCTTTTCCCCGCTGGGCCAACCGATGGCGACGAAGTCCGTTTCGAACTGCTGCGCCAGCTTCAGGATGGCGGCGACGGACTCCTCGGCCTCCTTGGGCGACTCGAAGTGGGTCAGCGGTTCCACGTCGTTGTTCAGCTGGGCGCAGAGGGCGTTCGCCTGCTGCGCCCAGGTGGCGGGGTCTACCTCGCCGGCGGTGGGAAGCGGGGGTGGGCTGGGGGCCGGCCCGGTGTCCGTCGTGCCCGTGTCCGTCGCGCCAGTGTCGATCGCGCCGGTGTCCACCGCGCCAGAGCTGGTCGCCGGCAGCACCGGGATCGACTCGGGCTCGGACGGCCCGCCCATGGCGAACGCGCCGAAGCCGGCGCCGAGGAGGCCCAGCACTGCGACGGGGACGAGTACGCGGAGTCGTAGTTGCTGCCGCATTCCACGTTCCCTATCGGCAGTGACGATGCGTGTCTTAAGAAGAAAGGGCGCGGTCTCCCGCGCCCTTCCCGAATCGTGCTCCGAGACCTTCTAGCAGGCGCCGGAGGTGATGTCCGCAGCCGGGCCGGCCTTCTTGTACGTGGCCTGGCCGACGACGCTCTGGATGCAGTACGAAGCAGCAGTCGCGCGAACGACGTTCACGTTCTTGATACCTGCGTCGTACGACGCCTTCAGGACCGCCGACGTGAGACCGGAATAGCCGGTCGCCGTGTGGTCGGCGTAGAAGGCCTCGACGCCGGGGATCGAAGCGCGAACGTTCGCCTGCGATGCCGAGCGCTCCGCGCGGGCGCGGAAGCTGAGGTACGACGGGATCGCAATCGCGAGCAGGATGCCGATGATGATGATCACGACAAGGAGCTCGATGAGGGTGAAACCCCCGTCGGTCTCCGAGCGCGAAATCCGGTTCCTGAGCCTCTGAATCATGAGCGGAACTCCTTCCTTGGAACAAGCGATAGGGCGTGCAGTGGCTCAGGGGGATGTATCGACAGTCTCGAACGGCCCGGCGTGCCCTCGATCGGGGGATTTTCCGCACCTCATCAAGTGAAGCGGATTCCGTGCCGATAGCACCGGTCGGGACGATCCATGGAACCGATGCTGCAGCCGACCCACGAACCTTCTGCGCAGCCTGCCCCCGAGGCCGCTGCGCCCGCGCCACCCGAGCGCCGAACCGCCGGGTCGGTCGACGACCTGCTCGAGCAGGTGGTCGTTCGAGGCGCGTCGGACCTCCACGTCACCGTCGGTTCCGAGCCGGTCATCCGCGTCAACGGATCGCTCGAGCGGCTCGCCGACTTCGCGCGTCTGAGTCCGGACGACACCCAGCGGATGCTGTACCGGATCCTCTCGACCGAGCAGCAGAAGATCTTCGAGACGAGGCGCCAGATCGACATCTCGTACTCGATCCCAGGTCTCGCGCGCTTTCGCGTGAACGTCTACTTCCAGCGCGAGAGCCTCGGCGCGGCCTTCCGCCTCATCCCTGCGGAGCTGAAGACGATCGAGCAGCTCGGCCTTCCGACCGTGCTCAAGGACTTCACGACCAGGCCCCGCGGCCTCGTCCTCGTGACCGGCCCGACGGGCTCGGGCAAATCGACGACGCTCGCCGCGGTGATCGACGAGATCAATCGGACGCGCGAGGACCACATCATGACCATCGAGGACCCGATCGAGTTCCTCCACCGGCACAAGCGCTGCATCGTCAACCAGCGCGAGATCGGGCCCGATGCGACCAGCTTCGCCGACGCGCTCCGCGGCGCGCTCCGCCAGGACCCCGACGTGATCCTGCTCGGCGAGATGCGCGATCTCGAGACGATCGGGACCGCGCTGACTGCCGCAGAGACCGGGCATCTCGTCTTCGCCACCTTGCACACGCAGGACGCGCCCTCCACAGTCGACCGCCTCATCGACGTCTTTCCCGCCGCCCAGCAGGAGCAGATCCGGGTGCAGATCGCCTCGACGCTCCAGGGGATCGTCACGCAGACCCTCCTTCCCACCGCCGACGGGCGCGGCCGCGTCGCGGCACTCGAGGTCCTGCTTCCGGACGACGCGGTCCGCAACCTCATCCGCCAGGCGAAGGTGGAGCAGATCTACTCGGTCATGCAAACCAATACGAGCCGCGGGATGCAGACGCTCGAGCAGGCGATGCTGGAGCTCGTCCGCTTCGGCAAGATCACCGCCGACCTGGCGCTGCAGCGCTCGAGCCGGCCGGAACAGCTCAGGAGCCTGCTTCAGCGAAACGGGCTCGTCGCCCCCGACCCGACCGGAAACCTGCGGGTGGCCGGAGGCTAGGGAGCCAACGCTGTGGCGAAGAAGGTTGTCGGTCTGAAGCTCGGCGCCTCGCGGCTCAACGCTGCGTGCGTCGCCGTGAACGGCTCCGCCGAGGTCGTGCAGCTCGCGGGAGGCCCGCTACCTCCAGGCGTCATCGCCGGCGGCGAGCTGCGCGAGGTCGAGGCGCTCGCCGAGGCGCTCAAGGAGTTCTTCGGGAAGAACAAGCTGCCCAAGCGCAACGTCCGCATCGGCCTCGCCAACAACCGCATCGGCGTCCGGACGATCGAGGTCTCCGGCATCGACGATCCGAAGCAGCTCGCCAACGCCGTGCGCTTCCGCGCCCAGGAGGCGCTTCCGATCCCGATCGACGAGGCGGTCCTCGACTTCCAGATCCTGAGCGAGGGCACCGCCGCCGACGGCTCGCCGTCGAAGCGCGTCCTCCTCGTCGTCGCCTACCGCGACCTGGTCGCGGCCTACGTCGAGGCCTGCCGCCTCGCCGGCATTCGCCTCCTCGGCGTCGATCTGGAGGCCTTCGCGCTCCTGCGCGCTCTGACCCCTGCCTTTGCAACCGAGCCCGGCGGTGGGTCCGAGCGAAGCGCGCTCGTCGCGATCTCAATCGGTTCCGAGCGCAGCGTCCTCGGCGTCTCAGACGGCTTCAGTTGCGAGTACACGCGCGTCCTCGACTGGGGCGGCAACGCGCTGACCGACGCGCTCGCCCGCGGGCTCGAGCTCGAGGCCAACGAGGCCGAGCGCATCAAGGTCGAGCTAGGCCTCCAGGGCGACCGGGTTCCCGAGGGCGTCGGCCCCGAGCAGGCCGTTCGCGCGCGCGAGGCGCTGAAGGCGGGCCTGCAGGGCTTCGGTCGCGAGCTTGTTTCCTCGCTCCAGTTCTACCAGGGCCAGCCCGATTCTCTCGGGATCCGCGAGCTCGTCCTCGCAGGCGGCACGGCGCAGCTTGCCGGCCTGGCCTCCGAGCTCCAGCAGCTCGTCGGCGTCCCGGTCCGCGTCGGCGACCCGCTGGCAGGCGTCTCCGTCGGCAAGCGCCTCAAGGGCGCCGAGCCGAGCCCGGCCTTCGCAGTGCCTATCGGCCTCGGGATGGCGAGCTAGCGATGGATCTGAAGAAGGAGATCAAGCTCTCCGACCTCTTCCGGCGCGGAAAGGGCCCGGTCGAAGAGGATGTGGCGATCGAGGAGAAGCCGGCGAAGGAGAAAAAGTCGCGCACGAGCTTCTCGTTCTCGCGCGCGAAGAAGGAGCCCAAGGCTCCCAAGGAGCAGAACGTCTCGCCCAAGTCCTCGCCGCCGCCGCCGGCCGTCCCGCTCATGCGGTCATTCGACCTCATGCCGAACGAGAGCGAGCGTGAGAAGACGGCGGCGTCTCCCGCCTTCCTCAAGATCGTCGTCGCCCTCGTGGCGCTCCTCGTGCTCGCCGCGCTTGCGGGCGCCTTCATGCTCATGAGCGCGCGAGCGAACGACCGCCAGGCCCAGGCGGACGACCTGCGCGCCCAGCTCGCGGAGCTCACGGCGCAGGCGACTCCGGACGTCGACCAGGGCGCCGGCGCAATCGCTGGCGAGGGCCAGGCCCGTACCGCCGCGCTCTCCGAGGCTCTCGCCGCTCGCGTCGCCTGGGATCGCATCCTGCGCGAGTTCTCCCTCGTGCTTCCGGAGGACGTCTGGATGACTTCGATCGCTTCGACTACGGGAGCCGCCACGACGACGCCGGGGGCCGTTCCCTCCGTCGCCGGGGAAGGAACGTTCACCATCAACGGCCAGGCTCACACCCAGGCGGACGTGGCGGTCCTCCTCTCGCGCCTCGAGGTGGTCCCGGAGTTCTCGAGTGTGACGCTGCAATCGAGCTCGCGCGGTGCGGACTCGACGACCGAGGGCGGGGCCAGCGGCAGTCCCAGCGACTTCAGCTTCTCGATCGTCGCGACGATCGTTCCGGAGGGGGTGCCTGCGGAATGAAGAAGCAGATCCCGGTCGCCGTCATCGTCCTTCCGGCGCTCCTGATCCTGGCCGCCGTCGGCTACTTCCTGCTCATCAAGCCGAAGCAGGACGCGGCCGGCCGGCTGAGCGGCGAGATCGCGACGCTCGAGACCCAGCTGGAAGTGGCAATGGCCGCCGAGCGGCAGCCCCAGGGTGGCGACGAGTCGGCCATCCAGGTGGCCGACGTCTTCCGAGTCACGAAGGCGATGCCCGACGACGACGACATGCCGGGGATCATCCTCGAGCTCAACGCCGTCGCGGCCGCATCCGGCATCGACTTCCTGTCGATCGCGCCGCAGGCGGGCGCGGTCCGCACGGGCTATAGCGCCCTCCCGATCAACCTCTCGTTCGAGGGGAACTACTACGACCTGACCGACTTCCTCTTCCGGACGCGCAACCTCGTGAGCGTGCGCGACGGCGAGCTCGAGGCTGAGGGCCGGCTCTTCACCCTGGACTCGCTCAGCATGAAGGAAGGCGCCGGAGGCTTTCCGCAGATCGCCGCTTCCCTGACCCTGACGGCCTACTACTACTCGACTGCGCCCCCGGCCGCGGCCGCGGTGCCGGTGGCTCCGGCCGCGCCCGTCGCACCCGCGAGCACCGATACGTCGGCAACGACGACCGCGCCCGCGGCAGACCCCACTCTGCAGACCCCGTAGCCATGGCATCCGCGAAGCGCAACGCACAGGCACGGCTCAAGGCCAAGGAGGCCAAGCAGAAGAAGCTGCTCTTCGTGCTCGTCCCGATTTTCCTCGGCCTCGCTGTCTGGCAGGGGCCGAAGATGTTCGGGACGCTCTTCGGCGGCGCGAAGGCGTCCGAGGCGGCGCCCGTGACGACGACGGCCCCGGCAGGAGCCGTTCCGGCTCCGGCGGGCGCAGCTCCCGCGACTCCCGCAGGCGCCCTGGCGGACACGGACGTTCCTCCCGAGGCGGGCCCCGCCAAGCTCATCTCCTTCAGTCTTTTCAGGGGCCGCGACCCGTTCCTCTCGCCCTATCCGCCGATCGACTCCACGCCGACCACTCCCACGCCGACCACCCCGACACCGACTACTGGCGGCGGCGGCAGCACGACCGGAGGCGGAGATGACGGCGACGTCGAGCTGACCGCGGTGATGGAGATCAACGGCGTCTCCGACACGGTTTCCGTCGGAGAGGAGTTTCCGGCCTCCGATCCGACGTTCACGCTCGTCGGGCTTACGCTCGAAGGGGCAACGATCGGCGTCGTCCAGGGCATGTTCGAGGGCGGCGAGGAGACGATCGAGATCCGGGTGGGCGAGGAGGTCACGCTCATCGCCGCACCAGACACGACGCAGTTCGAGGTCAAGCTCGTCGACGTCATGAACTGATCCCCTCTCTGTGCTTGAGCGGGGGATCCGGACTGCCGATACGAGTCTGCGGTGTCTTTCCAGCGGCGGCCCCGGTCTGTGTCTGCCCGAAGCGAGGGCGGCTTCGGCATGATCGAGCTCCTGGCGGCGATGAGTGTCATGGTCGTCGGCCTGCTCGCCGTCTTCACGATGTTCCAGTCCGGCATCGTCTCCATCCGCAACGCCGGCTACCAGACGACGGCGGCCGTGCTCGCCAACTCGCAGATGGAGAAGCTCCGAGCCGCGAAGTACGAGTCGATCGGGCTCGCCAACACGGCCGTGAACGCGGCCGACGCTGTCTACAAGGGCGACCTCGCCTACTCGGTGGGCGGCTCGGCGACGTCGAGCCTTGCAAGCGCCATGACGGCATCCACGACGTCGATGCAGGTCGCCAACGGCTCGAGCTTCCCGTCGACGAACGGCTTCCGGGTCAAGGTCGATTACGAGATCGTCAGGGTGACCGCCGGTGCCGGTGGAAACAGCTGGACGGTCACGCGAGGGATCGACGGGACCGCCGCGGTCGCACACAGTGCGGGCGTCCCGACGCCGATCGTCCAGAGGGTGGACGTGAACGCCTGCGGGACGGCGCCGTGTACGACGCTAATTCCGACGACCAACGTCACCGGCGCGGACGGACGGAACTATCGCGTGGATCTGTACGCGACCTGGAGCGAGGTCCGGAACTCGAGCGGCGCCACGGGGCGCTCCGTCAAGCTGATCACGATCGTCGTTCGCGACCAGGCATCGCCGTACAAGGTCTGGGCGCGCGTCGCGTCGACGTTCGACCAGTCGACCGGCTGAGGAAGCAACGCTCGAGCGGGTCGCCTCAGGCGCTCAAGCCGGGGCGCGGGGATGCCGATTTCGGAGCGGATGGCCTCGTACGCATACACGGCGATCAACGCCTCCGGCGCAGAGCTCACGGGGGAGATCAGCGCCCCCGATCTTCCGGCCGCGCGCGAGCAGCTGCGTGTCCGCGGGCTGCTCGCCACGGAGCTGTCCTCACGGGACGCGGCCGGGAAGAGCCAAGGCATCGCGATCAAGAAGGTCAAGGCGAAGTCGCTTCAGATCTTCTCGCGCCAGTTCGCGACGATGATCGAGGCAGGGCTGAACGTCGTCACGGCGCTGGTCATCCTCGAGGAGCAGACGGAGGATCGGAAGCTCGGCGTGGTGATCGGCGAGCTGCGTGCGGACGTCGAGAGCGGCCTGCTCCTGTCCGAGGCCATGTCCCGGCACCCGAGGGTCTTCTCCCGGCTCTTCATCGCCATGGTGGAGGCCGGCGAAGCCGCAGGAATCCTGGACGTCGTGCTTGACCGTGTCGCCTACCAGATCGAGAAGGAGACCAAGATCAAGCGCCGGGTACGCGGCGCGATGATGTATCCGATCATGGTGCTGTCGTTCGCGACGCTCGTCCTGATCGGCATGCTCCTCTTCCTCGTCCCGGTCTTCGTCGGGATCTTCGAGCAGCTCGGCGGCGACCTACCGATGCTCACGCAGATCGTCGTTACCGCCTCGGACTTCCTGCGCGCCAAGTGGTGGATCGTCTTCCCGCTCGTCGCGCTCGCCTTCTACGTCCTCAGGCGTGCCAAGAAGACGGAGAAGGGCCGGCGCGTCTGGGACGCCATCCGCATCCGCGCGCCGATGGGCATCGGCAAGGTGATCATCAAGGTCGGGATGGCCCGCTTCTCGCGCACGCTCTCGACCCTGGTCGCCGCCGGCGTCGACATCATCCGCTCGCTCGAGATCACGGGCGCGACCGCGGGCAACAGCCTGATCGAGGACGCGACCACACTCGTCCGGGAGCGCGTCACACAGGGTGTGCCGATCGCCGTCCCGCTGAGCGAGGCGGCAATCTTCCCGCCGATGGTCTCGCACATGGTGCGGGTCGGCGAGGAAACGGGAGAGCTCGAAAAGATGCTCACGAAGATCGCGGACTTCTACGAGGACGAGGTCGACGCCGCGATCGCCAACCTGACGTCGATCATCGAGCCGCTGATGATGATCGCCGTCGGCGTCGTCGTCGGGGTGATCATCATCGCGATGTACCTCCCGATGTTCAAGCTGCTGACGCTCATCCAGTAGCCGGCCGGCCGGCCGCTGCCGGGTGGTGGAGGCTGTCCAGATCGGGTGGCTTGACACATCGACCAAGGTCGATATATTGACGAGCGTCAATGCGAGAGCTGGCCGTCGTCGAACCCGCAGTTCCACTCGACTTCTGCGCACCGCTCGCCGCCCCGGCTCTGTCGGTTGAGGAGGCGAAGGCGAGTGCGGCGCTCTTCGCTGCCCTTGCCGATCCGGCACGCGTTCGCATCATCAATCGGGTCGCGACGAGCGACGTGCCGGTATGCGCCTGTCACCTGATCGAGCCGCTGGGGCTCTCCCAGCCGACGGTTTCCCATCACTTGAAGCGGCTCGTCGCCGCCGGTCTGCTACAGCGTGAGCAGCGAGGCAAGTGGGCCTACTTTTCACTCACGCCCGAAGCAAGCACGCGGCTGGCTGGCCTGGTCGACTTGACTCGCGATCCCGAGGAGGCTCTTACTCGATGACGACGACGTCTGATTCCTTGCGTGAGGACGTGCGACGCAAGTACGCGGAGGTCGCCCAGGCCGTGACCGAAGAATCGAGCTGCGGTTGTGGAAGCGGCGCGTGCTGCGAGGGCGAGACGGCGAGCGCCGACTTCGGCGAATCGCTCTATACGCTCGAGCAGCGGGGTGAGCTGCCGGACGCCGCTGCCCTTGCCTCGCTCGGCTGTGGCAACCCCACTGCGGTCGCCGAGCTGAAGGAGGGCGAGACGGTGCTCGATCTCGGCTCCGGCGGCGGCATCGACGTCATCCTCTCCGCCAAGCGCGTCGGTCCGGCAGGTCTTGCCTATGGGCTGGACATGACCGACGAGATGCTCGCGCTCGCGCGCAAGAACGCCGCCGATGCTGGCATTGAGAACGCGATCTTCCTCAAGGGGTTCATCGAGCAGGTACCGCTGCCGGCGGACTCGATCGACGTGGTCATCTCCAACTGCGTGATCAACCTCTCCACCGAAAAGGCCGCCGTGCTCGCCGAGATCGCACGCGTCTTGAAGCCGGGTGGCCGACTAGGTGTCTCCGACCTCGTCGCAGAGGACCGCCTCTCGCCGGGGGAGCGCGCCGAGCGCGGGTCGTACGTCGGCTGCATCGCGGGTGCGCTTGCGAAGGGTGAGTACGAGGCCGGGCTCGAGGCCGCGGGGTTCGAGCAGGTCTCGGTCGAGTTCACGCACGAGGTCGAGGACGGCATCCACGGTGCGATCGTGAAGGCGGTGAAGACCTCCAATCCCGCCGACAGAGGCCTGCCGGTGATCCAGCCGGCGACGAGCGCAGGCTGCTGCTGATGGTGCTCGACACCGAAGAGCTCACGATCAGGGAGCTTCGCCCGGAGCACTGGCCCGGCGTCGCCCGCGTCTTCGAGGACGGGATCGCGACCAGGAACGCGACCTTCGAGACCGAAGCTCCGACCTGGGAAGCCTGGGATTCGTCGCACCTGCCCGAGCATCGCGTCGTCGCGCTCCGTGGCGGCGACGTCATCGGCTGGGCTGCGGTCAGTCCCGTCTCCGACCGCTGCTGCTACGGCGGCGTGGTCGAGAACAGTGTCTACGTCGCCGAGTCCGCTCGCGGCCAGGGTGTCGGCCGGCGCCTGCTCGAAGAGCTGATCGCCTCCACCGAAGCTGCAGGTATCTGGACGATCGAAGCCGGAATGTTCCCCGAGAACGACGGCAGCATCCGCCTGCACGAGCGAGTCGGCTTCGAGGTCGTCGGCCGACGAAAGCGGCTCGGCAAGCTCGACGGCGTTTGGCGCGACGTGATCCTGCTCGAGCGGCGCAGCGAGAGCGTCAACTGATGGAGCTGCGAACGGCGCGCATCCTGGTTGCTGAAGCGATCGGGACCTTCGCCCTCGTCTTCGCCGGCGCGGGCGCGGTCATGGTCGACGCGAAGACCGGCGCGCTGGGCCAGGTCGGCATCGCGATCACCTTCGGGCTCGTGATCATGGTGATGATCTACGCGGTCGGGCACATCTCCGGCGCGCACTTCAACGGCGCCGTCACCTTTGCCTTCGCCCTCACGCGCCATTTCTCCTGGCCGCGCGCCCTCGGCTACTGGGGGGCCCAACTCACGGGCGCCATCCTCGCAGCGTTCCTTTTGCGCGCCTCGCTCGGCGACATCGCTGATGTCGGCGCGACACTCCCCTCCGGATCGCAGGCGCAGTCGTTCTTCTTCGAGCTCGTCATGACCGCTCTCCTCATGTTCGTAATCCTGGCGGTCGCCACCGACACGCGCGCAGTGGGGGAGGCAGCCGCGATCGCGATCGGCGGCACGATCGGGCTCGACGCAGCGTTCGGCGGGCCGATCTCGGGTGCGTCGATGAACCCGATGCGCTCGATCGGGCCCGCGATCGCCTCGGGCAACTTTCACGCCCTCTGGCTCTACATCGTCGCGCCCGTCCTCGGCGCCGCGATCGGCGGGCTTGCCTACCAGTTCGTGCGCGGGGAGCCGACCCGCCCGGGTGAACTGATGAACGGGCGCGAAACTGAGGAGGCGCGATGAGCCGCGTCCTTTTCGTGTGCGTGCAGAATGCGGGTCGCTCACAGATGGCCGAAGAGCTGTTCACCGCGGCCTCCGACGGTCACCACGAGGCGCGCTCGGCCGGGACGGCACCAGCCGCGAACGTCCACCCTGAGGTCGTCCAGGTGATGCAAGAGCTCGACGTCGACCTCAGCGAGCGCGTGCCGCATCGGCTGGAGCAGACCGATGCCGAGTGGGCGGATGTGGTCGTGACTATGGGCTGCGGCGACGCCTGCCCCTCCATCCCGGGCAAGCGCTACATCGACTGGGAGCTGACCGATCCGAAGGGCCTACCGCTCGAGGACGTGCGGCGCATCCGTGACGAGATCGCCGGCAGGACTGGGGAGCTGGCTGTCGAGCTTAGCGTGTGACGCTGGCGCACTGCGCGGGCTAACCCAGACGTCGTCAGCCAGCTGATCTTCGGTATGGCGGAACCGGTCACTCCGCGGCTGCTGGTGTCGCGGGTCCGAACCGATCCGTGCCGGGCATGCTCCTGACGTACCACCCGAATACGTCCGAATCCAGGCTCGTGGTGGCGAGTTCAGCGATCGAAAGTGAGAACAAGTCAGACTTGGCCGTCCCCGCCTGGCGTGACAGGCTGGCTGCATGTCCACCGAGGCGGCCGCGGGCTCGCCGCGGAGTCAGCCGGCCACGGCGAAGCCGAGCGAAGCCCAGGCGTTCCGCTTCTGGCTGAGGTTGGGGATGATCAGCTTCGGTGGGCCTGCCGGGCAGATCGCGATCATGCACGACGAGCTCGTCGAACGGCGTCGCTGGATCTCGGAGCGCCGCTTCCTGCACGCGCTCAACTTCTGCATGGCGCTCCCGGGCCCGGAGGCGCAGCAGCTTGCCTCTTACATCGGCTACTCGATGTACGGCGTGCGCGGCGCGATCACCGCCGGCGGCCTCTTCGTGCTCCCCTCGTTCGTGCTCCTTTGCATCATGAGCGCGATCTATGTCGAGTACGGCGAGGTTGCCGAAGTCGCGGGCATCGTCCGCGGGCTTGGGGCCGCAGTGATCGCGCTCGTCGCTGCCGCGGTGATCCGGGTCGGCGGACGCGTGATCCACACACCGGCGGCGCTGGCGCTCGCGGCCGTCGCGTTCGGGCTGATCGTAGCGGGCGTTCCGTTTCCGATCATCGTCGCCATAGCGGCCCTGGCCGGGTATCTGGCCGGCACGAGACGGCCGCTCCTGCTCGGGGCATCCTCCGAACCGGGGGGCGAGGAGGAGCGCGAAGTCTCGCCGCCCGAGAAGGGTCTGCGCCGCCGCTTCGTTAAGACGCTCCTCGTCTGGCTCGTCCCTCTCGCCGTTCTTCTTGCCGCCGGCGGGCTCGTGGCAGAACTGGCCGGCTTCTTCACGGTCGCCGCGCTCGTCACGTTCGGCGGGGCCTACGCGGTGCTCCCCTTCGTCGCGACGGCGGCGGTCGACCGCTTCGGCTGGCTCACGCCGGACGACATGGTCGCGGGTCTGGCGCTCGGGGAGTCGACGCCTGGGCCGCTGATCATGGTCAACACATTCGTCGGCTTCCTCGCCGGCTACAACGTGGAGGGAGGGCTGGCCTGGGGCCTGGCGGGGGCGACGATCGCCACGCTGTGCACGTTCGTTCCTTCGTTCGTGTTCATTCTCAGCGGCGCTCCGATCATCGATCGGATCCGCACGACGGGCGCGTTCGCAGCCTCGTTGAACGGCATCACGATCGGCGTCGTCGGCGTGATCGCCGCGCTGGCCGTCTTCGTCGCCCGGCACGCCGCCTTCAGCGAGGGTGAGCCGGACTGGCTCGTGATCGTGCTCGCGGTCGCGGCGTTCCTGGCAGTGTGGCGCTTCCGCGCCGGCGTCGTCCTGACGGTGGCGACCTGCGCCGCCGTCGGGCTTGTGGCGACCCTCGTTCAGTAGCCCGCGCCGGCGTGGGTGAGCCAGAGGGTGGCGCCGACGAGGCTCACGTTCTTGTGGCGAACGCCGGAACCTCCCCGTCCGGCTAGTCCGGCTTGACTCTCCGCCTGCCGCGCACTATGGACGAGGGAGGGGGCTAACTCACAAGGGAGACGCGCGAGGATGCGGCCGTACCCTCGCTCGACTCGGAGCCCTGACAGCGAGAAACGGGAAAGGGGTTCGAATGAGGTTTGCCACAAAGCTGTGGCTTGCCGTGTGTACGGCCGTCGTGGCCGGCGTGATCGCGCCGGTCGCGAGCGCGACGTCGCCGATTCAGGCGTACAAGACGGCGGAGGGCCACTGGACGACGACCTACGACTGGACGATCGAGAAATCCGTCTCGCCGGATTCCTGGAACCTGGAGACCGGTGAATCGGGGACGAGCACGTACACCGTCGAAGTGACCAAGAGCTCGGGCATCGACGAGTTCTGGGTCGACGGCGAGGTCTGCGTGGAGAACGTCAGCGCGGCGCCAACGGAGAACCTGAAGATCGTCGACCGCCTGCAGGCGCTCCTCGAAGGCGAGGTCATCACGTTGGCGTCCGTCCCGCTGGACATGAGCCTGAACCCGGTGCTCGATCCGGGCGAGTCGCAGTGCTACCCGTACTCGATTCCGTTCGAGCCAGTGGGAGGGACCCTGCGCAACAACGCGCGGGTCACCGTGACGAACGACCCACGGAATCCCGGTGAGGAGATGGGGCCGAACGAGAAGGTCGACTTCACGCTTCCCGAGCCGACGGTCGTGAACGGCTCCGTGCACGTGGACGACACCAACGGTCTCTCGTGGCTCTTCACCGACTCCGGGACGGAGACCTACACCCGGACGTTCCGGTGCAACGAGGACGCGGGGACGCACGACAACACCGCGACCATCCGCGAGACCGGCGAGAGCGACGACGCGCGCGTGACCGTCACGTGCAAGCCGCCGCCTTCGCCGGGTTGCACCCTGACGCAGGGCTACTGGAAGAACCACTCGAAGTACGGCCCTGCGAAGTACGACGCGACCTGGGCGCTGATCGGGGAGGACACCGCGTTCTTCTCGAGCGGGAAGACGTGGTACCAGGTGATCAACACGTCCTCTGCGGGCGGGAACGCCTACTACATCCTCGCCCACCAGTACATCGCCGCGAAGCTCAATCTCCTCGCGGGGACGAGCTCGACGGCAGCGGTCAATGCGGCCCTGTCCGGCGCGGATGCGTTCTTCACCACCTACACGCCCACGTCGACGCTCTCCAAGGCCGTCCGGGCGCAGGCAATCGCCTACGCCGGCACGCTCGCCGACTACAACGAGGGCGACATCGGCCCCGGGCACTGCTCGGACTAGATCAGATCTGGCAAGACGGTGCGCTAGTAGTGGGGGCCCGGAAACGGGCCTCCACTACTTCTTGGCCTTCTTGACCTTCTCGCTTTTCTCGTGCCCGTTGGCCTGGGCATGTGGCGGCGGACCGCTCTGACCGGCATGGTCAGGCTTGCCGCCCTGAGCAGATCCGTGTCTGCTCGGCTCGTTCGGGGCATTCTCGGCCTTCTTGACCTGGCCCGGGGCCCCGGCCCTGCCCTTGCCGTTCCCGTGGTCCGTGTCGTGCCCGTTGGCCTTGTGCCTTTCCCTGTCCATCGGCCGGGCCGGGTGCCTTCTCGTCGCTCGGTCGGACGCCGTCCTGGCCAGGGGCCGTCCGCGGCTCGGAGGTGGCCGTGAGCACGTTGCCCCCGACGATCGGCGTGGCGGCGATCGGTCGCCCCTGCGAAGCCGCCGTTCGAGTCTGCCGCTTGCACCCGCGCCTGTCGCACGGAGTGCCGGTCGGAGAACATGCCGCCCGGATCGGTGGCGACGATCGTGGTCGTCGTCGCGGCCGCTACGGTGAGCGCGGCGACGGTCTTGACCCCGACCCCCGCGCCGCCGGCGAAGAGCCCCTTGATCGCGGCCGCGAGCCCGCCCAGGTCGAATGCGTACAGGGACCGGAGCCGCGAGCGCTTCGGCGGGCTCTCGAGCCCGGCAGCTAGTGAGCGCCGCGCACGGAAGATCAGGGTTTCCACAGCCGACTGGGTGATCCCGAGCTCGGTCGCGATCTCGCTGTAGGAAAGCCCCTTCCACTCGCGCAGGAGAATCGCTTTGCGCTGCTGCTCGGGCATGCCCTGGAGGGCGTCCGTCAGTCCGACCAGCTCGTCGGACTCATGGTCGGGAGCGGGGGCAGTCGCCTCGAGGACGGCAGTGTCCTGCGCGTGCTCGAACGTGCTCCGGCGGCCAGAGGAGCGCAGCCTGCTGAAGCAGACGTTCTGGGCGATTCGGAGGAGCCACGCCGACCCCTGTTTCGGGCGCGTGCCCCGATTGAGGCTCCTGCACGCGTTCAGATATGTCGTCTGGAGTGCGTCCTCCGCCTCCTCTGGCGAGCGGAGGACGCGCAGGCAGTAACCGTAGATCCAGCCCGCATGCTCCTCGAAGAGCTGCTCGGCGGTCTCGGACTCCTCAGCGGCAAGCTGGGTTCGGCTCGCTTCCGGCGCAACTGCCATGCACGCACATTCTCGCGAATCTGCGCCGAGCTTCAAGTCGATGCGCCCCCGGCGCATGTTTTCGTGGCCTGCGGCGTCTGTGGACGTAGCGCCCAGTCCCAGCTCCGAAAGGCAATCGACATGAAGATCGGACTCCACGTTTTTTTTGCGAGCCTCGTTGCAGCCGCGCTCCTGGTTCCCGCAGCTGCTGCGAAGCCTGGCAACGGCAACGGCAACGGCAACGGCCACGGCCAGGGCCCGCCCGCGTGGGCCAGCGGTGGCAGCGGCGGTGCGAAAGCCCACGGCAAGCCTGCCTCGGCCGGCAAGGGCCAGGAGAAGAAGGCGGAGAAGGCTGCCCAGAGGGAGGCGCGGCGAGCCGCCCGCGCCACTGCTGACGAACCGACAGCGGATGCACCGAAGCACGACAACCCGGCCTGGGTGTGCAAGTTCGAGCGTGAGCAGATGGGCGTCGAGGCCTTTACCACTCGGTACGGCACGAACGAGACGAAGGCGAATGCCTTCGGCAAGTGCGTCTCGACCGAGGCGCACGACCGGGACGGGCCTACGGCTGCCGACGGTGAGGCACCGCCTGCGGCGGAGCCGGAGGTAGGGGACCCGTCAGATCAGCCCGTTGTCGGCGGCGAGGAGTCCGTGGCCGCCGATGCGTTCGCCGCGCTGCGGGCGTTCTTCAACGCGCTTACAGGATTGGTGTTCTAACCCGGGACGGCCTGCGGCAGAGGCTCGTGGTCGGGCGTGCGTCCGACCACGGGCCCAGCTCTCAAGAGTCGCCCCCGGACTACGGCCACCGGGGGCGACCTCTCCCTTCGCAGGCACGGTGAAGCTGGAGGGCTGGAGTCAGGCGCGGCCCGACCGACGCCTGCGTCAGGGCGAGCGCCTACCCTATGAGGTCATGTCGGTCGCCAAGACCATCCTCGTCGCCTTCGACGACCCGGAGAGCAACACGCTCGCGCGAGCCGCGGACCTGGCCGAAGGGTTGAAGGCGACCCTGATCGTCACGAACGTCGCGCCGGACGACCATGAAGAGACCGAGGGCGCAGGACGCTACGGGCGCGAGCGCCTCGACCAGGCCCGGGCCTATCTCGCCGAGCGCGGGCTCGAAGTCGAGCTCGTCCAGTCGTCCGGCCAACCCGCTGACGCGATCGTGGCGCTGGCCGAAGAACGGAACGCCGACATCATCGTCGTCGGCATGCGCAAGAAGGGCTTCTTCGAGCGGCTCGTCGAGGGGAGCGTCGCGCAGAACGTCATGCGTCGGGCGACGTGCGACGTCCTCGCCGTGCACTGACTCCGTGAACGATCCGCGCCTGATCATCGCCGGTCTCATCACCGGCCTGCTCGTCGGGATGACGGGAATGGGCGGCGGCGCGCTCATGACGCCGATCCTGATCTTCTTCTTCAACTTCAACCCCGCGGCCGCGATCGGGACGGACATCTTCCACGGAGCGGTCTTCAAGTCCTTCGGCGGCGTCCAGCACCGGCGACTCGGCACGGTGCGGGCCCGGCTCGCCGCATGGATGCTCCTCGGGAGTGCTCCCGCCTCACTGGTGGGGGTGTGGGTCGCGACGTACTTGACCGACCGCTACGGAGACAGCGTCGATTCGGTCCAGGGGCAGGTGCTCGGCTACACGCTCCTGTTCGGGGCCGTCGCCTTCGTCGCCAAGGCCCTCACGCACCGCGGCGGATCGGCCTCCACCCTAGGACGGCTCAGCACGCGAGATCGGATCGTTGCGGTCTCGATCGGCATCGTCGGCGGCTTCATCGTCGGGCTCACGTCGGTGGGGAGCGGCACGCTTTTCGCGCTCGCGATGCTGCTCGCCTACCCGCTCGCCGCCAAGTACGTCGTCGGCACGGACATCGCCCATGCGGCCGCGCTGCTGTGGGTCGCGGGGATCGGCCATCTCGTGGCGGGCAACGTCGACCTCACCGCGGTCGGCTGGCTGCTCGTCGGCTCGATCCCCGGCGTGCTGATCGGCAGCCGGATCAGCGTCGGCCTTCCGGAGACCGCACTTCGGATCGCCCTGGCAACATGTCTCGCCCTCAGCGGTATCAAGCTCCTCGACGTGCCGTATGCGAACGGCATCGTGATCGTGACTCTCGCAGTCGGGCTCGGCGTCCTGGCGGGGTGGGGCGTCGTTCATCTGCTTAGGGGGGCGCGCGTTCAGCGGACAGGGACGCCGCCGGCGACGTAGTCAACCTGCGAAGACCCTCGAACGGCGCTCATGGGATCGGTCGCGCCTTCCGACACTCAGTGCGACGTCACCATGCACGCGGCCGCTCCACATCTCCGGCTTGGGCTGCTCGCCGTTCTCGTCGCGGGCGTCGCGGCGTTCGCGCCCGCAGCCGCGCCGTCACTCGACGGAGGCGGGCCGCCGGTCGCAGTGGACGACGAGCTGGACACGGCCAGGGGGACAGGGGGCGACGTCGACGTCCTCGCCAACGACTCGGACCCGGACGGCGACCCGCTCTCCATCTCGACCTGGACGCAGGGCGTCGAGGGCACGGTCGTGTGCTCGGGCTCCGTCTGCTCGTACACGCCCGCCAACCCGAGCTTCATCGGCGTCGACTCTTTCACGTACATCGTCGCGGACGGGAACGGCGGGACCGACGTCGGCCTCGTCGTGGTCAACGTGACGTACACGAACTCGCAGGCGGTCGCGGGCGACGACTTCCTCACGACCGACGAAGACGAGGCCGGCCAGGTGGACGTGCTCGCCAATGACGAGGACGAAGACGGCGACCAGCTCCTCGTCGTGACCGAGACTCCCGAAGCCGACCACGGAACCGTCTCCTGCACGCTCGAGGGGCTGTGCACATACACGCCGAGCCTGAACTTCAACGGCTCCGACAGCTTCACGTACATCATCGAGGACGGGGCCGGAAGCGACGACACGGGCGAAGTGACCGTCACCGTCACGCCGGTCAACGACGATCCGAACGCAGTCGCGGACTCGTTCGTCGTCACGGAAGACGGGCAGGGCTCGCTGAACGTGCTGGGAAACGACACCGATATCGATGGCGACACGCTCACCGTCTCGACGGCGGCGCCCGCGGCGACACACGGCATCGTCTCCTGCCAGGCCGCCGGGCTCTGCACGTACACGCCCGAGTCCGACTTCAAGGGCACTGACAGCTTCCAGTACCAGGTCACGGACGGGCACGGTGGCTGGGACTGGGCTACGGTAGGCGTGACCGTCGCGCCCGAGAACATCCCGCCCGTCGCGGACGACGAGACGCTGACCACCGCAGAAGACACGGCAGGGTCGGTCAACGTGCTCGTTGGCGACACGGACGCCGACGGCGACGCGCTGAGCGTCACGACGGCGGCGCCGGCCGCGACCAACGGGGCAGTCTCCTGCACAGCCGGCGGCAGCTGCACGTACACCCCGGGCGCGAATTGGCACGGCGACGACTCCTTTGCCTACACAGTCGCGGACGGGCGCGGTGGGACCGACACCGGAACGGTTACGGTCACCGTCACGCCCGTGAACGACGCGCCGTCCGCCTTCGACGACACCCTGACCCTCGCCGAGGACGCACAGGCCCAGCTCAACGTGCTGCTCAACGACTCGGACGCGGAGGGCAATGTCCTTTCCGTTACGGGCTCGACGAACGGCGCCCATGGGGCCGTCTCCTGCCTGCCGGACGGGACGTGCACTTATGTCCCGGTCGCCGGTTACGCGGGCGCCGACAGCTTTGCCTACACGGTCTCTGACGGCGCCGGTGGCACGGACACCGGCACCGTCTCAGTCACCGTGGGTCCAGAGAACGATGCGCCGGTCGCCGACGACGACGTCCTGACGACGCAGATGGACACGCCGGCAGGCGTCAACGTGCTGGCGGGTGACCTCGACGTCGATGGGGACACGCTCGTCATCGAGGCCGGCTCCTGGAGTGATCCCCAGCACGGCTCTGTCGGCTGCAACGAGACGACCGGGCTCTGCATGTACTCGCCGGATATCGGGTACGTCGGCCCGGACAGCTTCACGTACAGGGTTACCGACGGGCTGGCGACGGACGAGGGTCTGGTCTCCGTCACCGTGGACGAGCTCAACGTCCCGCCGACCTGCGCGAACGTCAAGCCGTCCGAAACGACGATCTGGCCCCCGGAGCACCAGCTCGTTCTGGTCAAGCTTTCGGGGGCGACCGATCCCGACGGCGATCCGCTCGCATTCACGATCACCGGTGTCACCCAGGACGAGAAGGTCAAGAAGGTCAGCGGCAAGGGTGACAAGAAGCCCGACGCCGAGCGCCTGTCCGGAAAGCCCGACCAGATCAAGCTTCGGGCCGAGCGCGATCCGGACAGGAACGGGCGCGTCTACCGCATCGCCTACAGGGTCTCCGACGGTCACGGAGGGAGCTGCACGGGCGTCGAGAAGGTCGGCGTTCCGCTAAAGCGGCGCAAGGATCCTGTCGAAAACGCCAAGTCGTTCAATTCGTTCGGCTAGCTGATCCGTGTCGGGGGACCGTATAGTCGGGTGATCGTGGCGCTCGCCCTGCCTCCGCCTCCTCCCCCGATCATCACGACGTGTCCGGCAGAGGCGCGGGGCCTCCACCAGGCGGCGCAGTGCGGCTACATGCGCGTACCCCTCGACCGGGCGAACCCGGACGGACGGTCGATCCGCGTCTACTTCGAGCGCTACCGGCGAACGGACCGCGATCAGCCGCGCATCTCGACGGTCGTCTCACTCGAAGGCGGGCCCGGATATGCGGTCACTCCCGGCCGCTCCAGACCGGGT
This sequence comes from uncultured Actinomycetes bacterium, assembly GCA_963842305.1. Classification (GTDB taxonomy): domain Bacteria; phylum Actinomycetota; class Thermoleophilia; order Gaiellales; family Gaiellaceae; genus JAIBJN01. The sequence continues at coordinate 26,510 of CAWJFW010000008.1, read as the reverse complement.
CGACCTGTGGCGGCCGATCTCGGCCCGACGCGACCTCGTCCTTTTCGACCTGCGGGGGACGGGCGGGAGCGCGCCGCTCGGCTGCGAGGCGTTCTCGAGGCCGGCCCGCCACTACGTGACCCGTGCCGGCCGCTGCGCGAAGCAGATCGGCCCGAAGCGCGACCTCTACTCGACCTCGCAGGCCGTGCAGGACCTCGAGACGGTGCTGCGGTCCCTGCACGCGGGGAAGATCGACCTCTACGGGGATTCGTACGGCACCTACGCGGCGCAGGCCTACGCGCTTCGCTTCCCGGAGAGGCTGCGCTCGCTGACGCTCGATGCCGCCTATCCGCTGCCGGGAACGGATCCGGCCTGGGCCGACCTGGTCGAGGCGATCCGGATCGGGCTCGACCTCTCGTGTTCCCGCTCGGTGACCTGCCCGGTTCGAAATCCGGTCGCGCTGGTCGAGCGATTCGCCAACCGTGTGCGCGCGGAGCCGATCCTCGGCGCTGCGCCCGACGGCGACGGGAAGCGCACCGACGTCCAGCTGGACGAGGACGCATTCGTGCAGCTCGTCTCCGCCAGCTACTGGTATCCCGGACTCTGGCGCGACCTTCCGGCCGCGATCCTGGCGGCGAACAACGGCCGGCCGGCCGCGATCCTCCGCCTCGCCGCCGAGACTGTCACGGTCGTCGCCCCACCGGACGATCCTCCGACCTGGTCGGAGGGGCTCTACCTCGCGGTGATCTGCCACGACTACCCGCAGCTCTGGGACCCCTCGACGCCGATCGCCGCACGCCGCGCCGAGGCGGAGGCCTCCATCGCTGCCTATCCACCCGGGACGTTTGCCCCCTTCAGCCCCGAGGCTTGGACGCACACCGACTACGAAGGCGTCCTCGCCTGCCTACGCTGGCCAGGACCGCGCCGCCCCGATCCGCCCGACCCGCCCGGCGCCGTGTATCCGGATGTCCCGACGCTCGTCCTGAACGGCGACCTCGACACGATCACGGCCACGTCCGGGGCGCAGGAGGTGGCGCGGCGCTTCCCGACATCGACCTTCGTCGGGGTCGCGAACTCGGTGCACGTGACCGCGCTCGCCGACTGGGATCTCTGCGCCTCGCGGATCTACGCACGCTTCGTCCGCTCCCTGACCCCAGGCGACACCTCCTGCGCCGACGAGGTCGGCGAGTGGAACCTCATCCCGGCGTTCTCGAGCTCGGTCGACAACGTGACGCCTGCCGCTCGTGCCACCGGCGACGACTCGACCCGGGATGATCGGCGCCTGGCAGCGGCGGCCGCCCTCACCTCGGCCGATGTGATCGCACGCTGGATGGTGAACTACGACGGGACGGGCGTCGGCCTCCACGGCGGCCACTGGTCGTACTCCGGCGACCCCAACGTCCGCTTCCGCCTGAAGAACGTTCGGCTCGTGCCCGGGGTGTTCGTGAGTGGAACCGTCCGCTGGGCGTACAACGGCGGTGCCTCGAGCGCGGACGTCGAGGTCAGAAGCCCGGGCGGGACGACCGGCACGCTTCGGATCGAGTGGCTCAAGGAGCCGCACGCGACCGCCTCGCTCGTAGGCACAGTCGGCGGGCGACAGCTCCGGGCCACCATGCCGGCCCCGTAGGCTTCGCGCCATGCTGCTGATCATCGGGCTCGTCCTGCTCTTCGTGCTGCCGACGCCGTGGAACGTGATCGCGCTCCTGGTCGGGCTCCTGCTCTGGCTCGGCGAGGTCTTCGCCATCTGGCGCCTCGTGCGGAAGAAGAAGGTTCAGGCCGGAGCGGAGACGCTCGTCGGACGGACGGCGACCGTGATCGCTTCGTGCAAGCCTCTCGGCCAGGTTCGGCTGTCTGGCGAGTCGGAGATCTGGGGAGCTCGCTGCGCCGAGGGGGCCGAGGTGGGGGAGACCGTCCGTGTGGTCGGCCTCGACCAGATCACGCTGATCGTCGAGAGATGATCGCTAGGCGTCCTGGGCGGTGCGCCGCTCCAGTCCGTGCGTCACAACCCATGCGGCAGAGGCCGCGAACACTGCGGCCGGAACGGCGTCCACACTTCCCGAGCCGACGAGCAGCGCCGAGAAAAGGAGCGGGGCGAACAGCAGCTTGGTCATGGCCGCCATCCCCGCGGCCGTGCCGACTGCGACCGCGAACGTCGGCGAGACGTCGAAGGCGATCACCGTGAACGTCGCCAGTCCGACTCCGAGGAAGACCGCCGGGAAGACGGGGCCCCCGCGATATCCGCAGCCGAGGCAGATCGCGATAGCCCAGCGCCTTGGCCGCGACCAGGACGACGAGGATGCTCGCCGAGTCCTCGGAGACCACGGCGTTGATCGAGTCCTGGCCGGAGAAAAGGACGTCCTGCGAGTTCGCGCCGAGTGCGTCCGCCAGCACAGCCAGCAGGCCGACCGCGAGTCCGCCGCCGAGCAGGAGCGGCGTCATTCCGAACCGCTGCTCGCTTCCGGCCGTGCGCCGTGCGAATAGGCGCACGGCCTCGCACAGGATCGCGATCCCGATCCCGAGGCCGACGGCGAGCAGCAGGTCGCGGACGCTGGTGGAGTCGTAGACCGGCAACCCGGGCACGGTGAGGGTTGCCTCCTCCAGGCCGCCCCAGCTGCCCAGCCCGATGAAGAGCAGGTAGCCGACTGCCGCCGCGACCAGGCCGGGGAGGAGAACCGGGATCAGCAACGCGCCCATGCCGACGCCCGCCTCGACGAGGAGCAAGCCTGCCACGAGCGGCCCGCCGAAAAGGGCCGAGATGGCCGAGAAGGAGCCCGCCATGGAGAGCACGCCGTGCTGTTTCCGGTCGACGGCCACGATGTGCGTCACGGCGAGGCCGACGGCCGAGCCGAGCGCGATCAGGGGCGCCTCCGGGCCGAGGACGGCACCGAAGGCCAGTGTCCCGAGAGCAGCCAGCGCGACGCCCGGCGCGTAGGAGACCGGCGTCGGCTTGGCGCCGATGCCGTCTAGCGGCAGATGGCCTCCATCGCCGGGCAGAAGCCTGCGCGCGGCCAGAACGACAGCGGCACCCACGACGGGCAGGCCCAAGACCATGTACCAGGGCGGCGAGGAGTAGCCGAGCGCGTCGGGCAGGTCGTGCCAGAGCCAATCCTCGGACGTGTGCACGACCGCGAGGAACCCCGCGGCCACCAGCGCCGCCGGGAGGCCGATCACCGCGCCCAGCGCGACCAAGCGCAGGTACTCGGCGCGCGGAAGAGGCGGCGCCTCCGGAGACGCGGTCACGGCGGGACGGTAACGCCGGCCTCGGCTGGGCCTCGACGCTCAGGTCGCGAGCGCGATCGCGACCAGGATCGGCACGATGATCCAGGCGCCGACGGTCAGGCCGATCGAGACGAACACGAACGTTCGCGTCGAGTCCTTCGGCGGCTTGCCGCACCAGCCGATCGTCGACCAGAGGGTTTGCATCGGTGCACTCGTGGCGAGCCGGATCCGGCGCGACGCGAGAGCCGCGCCGCGAAGGATCACCCATGAGGCACCGAGAGAGACCAGCAAGCCACAAACGCCGAGGACTGTTGCCCAAACGGGGCTCTCGAGCAAGCCCGTGACGCGTCCGAACGCGGCGATGAGCGGAAGGGCGGCGCCGCCCAGAAGGAACGCCGGCACCGCCAGCTCTCTCGCCTGGAGCGCGTCGACCCCCCGCTCGGCGTCCATGCGGGCACGGCGAAGGAGGTAGCGCTCCTCGGTCCCTGGAACCGCCTGGATCTCTCGCAGTGTGTAGAGGTTTCTCATCTGGGTGGCGACATTCCGGATGTGCGAGACGACCAGGTAGCGGGCGACGAGCTGGACGAACCATCTGACCGCCACCCGAAGCGGGCCCGTGCTCGAACCGGCATGCGTTCCCTTGTACCCGTGCCGCGCCAACGACTCGAGCGCCTCGACCACGTTTCGATGCGCCTGGGGAAACAGGCCCGCGCGGGCGAGCGGCCGCGTCCGCGAGATCTCCTGGAGCATCTCGCGCTCGCGCGGGCTCGTCACCTCGATCGCATCGAGGTACTTCGCGATCTCCTCATCGTCGCCGGAAAGCAGCTTCAGGCGCTCGATCGGGTTGTCGATCTCCTCGCGAAGCGCGTCCTGCCCCGTCTCGACGCTTCCGGTCACGGATCGATCATCCGGCACGGCTCACGCACGATAACGCCCGGATAGGGTTCGCGCACAGCCGTGGGCGGAGCGGCGAAAGGGGGATGCGGTGATCGAGCAAATCGACGGCGCACCGGCGGGTGTCCTCGCCTTCAGGGCGGTCGGGAAGGTCGAGGCGGCCGACTACGAAAACGTGCTGATGCCGGCGATCGAGGCTGCGATTTCCGGGCGGGGCAAGGCTCGGCTCGTGTACGAGCTGGGTGCGAGTACGAGGGTTACGCGCTCCGCCCAGGTGACGTGACCGGTTGCCTTCACGAACCGCAGGAACTCGAGGTTCGTAACCGGATGCTCGTCGATCCAGAACGGCTCCACCGTCTCCTCGCGAACTGGCGCCTCCTCCGGATAGTGGCGCTCCGACCCCAACGCGAAGGTGCCGCCCGGGACGAACATCATCCCCTTGCGGCCGGCACTCCTCTCAGCGATCCCGCGAGCCATGTGCCTCCCCGCGACACCCTAGTGGAACGGCGATCCGGTCAGACGGGCTGCTCATGCTGCTCGGCGCGGACCGCCGATTCCAGCACCTCGCGTACCTCCGTCGGCGCGAGCAGGGCCCTGAACTGGAGCGGCCCTCCGGTAGACCCTGCCGTGTCGATCAGCAGCTTTCCGACGCCGAAGATGCGGTCGAAGAGCGTCTGGTGCAGCGTGATGTCCTGGACGCGCTCGAGGCGGGCCGTCTGCTCGTGGACGGAGACGAGCCCGTGGCGAACGAACACCCGCCGGTTCGTGATCGTGTACTTCCAGCGGATCGTCTCCAAGATCGTCCAGACGAGGACGACGACCGCGATGACGGCGAAGACGATCAGCGCAATGCCGGCCGAGAGGCCCGCCCAGAGCCCGACGACGAGCACGATCACCGCGAGCAGGGCGCCGGGAATGAGGATCGCCATCCGTCCGCGCCACGACGGGCGGCCCGACCAGACGACGTGTTCTTCCTCGGTAGCGGCGGCCACGGCCGGACGATATCCCGCGGCTGGATGCGGCGCCAACGGACGCTCGGGTTGACCCCACGGCGAGAAGCCAGCTAGCCGGATTTCGCAGCCCGCGGCGCCCTGGGAGAGTGATTTCCATCCGACCCGCGGGCCGCCGGTAGCCGGCGGTCCACCTCCCTCCGCTGGAAAGGCCCGTCGTCAGGCGGGCCTTTCCTCTAACTTGCCCGCGTGCGCCTGACGCTTGTTCGACACGCAACGCTGATCGTCGAGATCGGCGGTCACCGCATCCTGGTCGAGCCCATGCTCGATCCGCCCGGGGCCCGGCCGGCGGTCGAGGACACGCCGAATCCCCGCCCGAATCCCCTCGTACCCCTGCCGGTACCGGCGGAGGAAGTCGTCGCCGGGCTGGACGCGGTCGTCGTCACCCATCTCGACGAAGACCACTTCGACGAGACGGGCGCGAGGCTCACGCCTCGGGACGTCCCGACGTTCTGCCAGCCCGAGGACGAGGAGACGCTCCGCGCCGCCGGCCTCGACACGCGGCCGGTGATCGAAGGGCTCGAGTGGGAGGGGCTTCGCATCGCGCGGACCGGCGGGCGGCACGGCTCCGACGAGGCCACGGTCGAGGCGCTCGCCCCGGTCAGCGGGTTCGTTCTCAACGACCTCTACATCGCAGGCGACACGGTCTGGTGCCCGGAGGTGGAGGAGGCGCTCGAGCGGCACCGGCCGCGCGTCGCGGTGGTCAACGCAGGCGGTGCCTGCTTCCTCACGGGAGGGCCGCTCGTCATGACCGCCGAGCAAGTGGGCGAGGTGGTCGAGCGCGTGCCCACGGTCGTCGTCGTCCACCTCGAGGCGATCAACCATTGCCTCGAGACACGTGCCGAAGTGCGCGCCGTCGCGCCGGACGCCCTCGTTCCCGAGGACGGCGAGACGCTCGAGCTGACCTGACCCCTTAGGCGCTCACCATTCGGACGTCTCCCAGCGAACGGTGAGCTGGTAGATGATGATGATGTCGAGCGTGATGATGAGGATCGACCAGAGTGGGTAGGTGCTCATCCAGGCGATCTGTCCGAACGCGTTCACCATCACGAAGAAGATCGCGAGCCAGCGCGCCCATCCTCGCGCGGCGAAGAGGCCGAGGCCGGTCAGGATCAGCACGATCCCGAGGATCAGGTGGATCCAGCCCCAGGTCGTGAAGTCCCAGACGATCAGCCCCTTCTCGCCGACCGTCAGGGCCTCGTCGTTGAAGAGTGCTGTCAGGCCCCAGATGATGTTGAAGACGCCGACGATGAAGAGCATGATCCCGGCGAAGAACGCCCAACCGGTCCCGCCGGTCCTGCCGATCCCTCCAGTGTCCATCTGCGTGCGCGTCGCCTGTGTTCTTGGATCGGTCACGGCTGACTCCTTTCGGTGTCGTAAACCCGGCGTCATTGTGGCGATTCGGGCGGACGGGCGGCTAGGCTCAGCCCGTGCCTGAAGGGTCGAACACCCTCGTCTTCATCCCGGCCTGGAACGAGGAGCTGAATCTGCCGGCTGTTCTGGACGAGGTCTCCCAGAATCTTCCGGACGTCGACCTCCTGGTCGTCGACGACGGCTCCACCGACGGGACGGTGCGCGTCGCGCGGGAGAACGGAGCCGAGGTACTGAGCCTCGGCGAGAACCGGGGCCTCCCCTACGGCGTCGCGGCGGGATACGCCTACGCGGCCGAGCAGGGCTACGCGTACTGCGGTCGCGTGGACGCCGACGGACAGCACCCAGCGGTCGAACTGCGCAGGTTGCTCGACCGTGTCCGCTCGGGCGACTGCGACGTCGCCGTCGGCTCGCGCTTCGTGTCCGGCAACGGCTACGAGTCGGGCCGCTACCAGCCGAGCCCGGCCCGCGTCGTCGGGACCTCGCTCCTGCGCCGTGGCATGGGGCATGCCCTCGGCCGGCCGTTCGCGGACGCGACCAGCGGCATGTACGCCGTCAACGCTCAGGCGATGGCCGTTCTCGCGGAGCCTTACACGACCGGCGCGCCCGAGGTCGAGGGGCTCCTGCGCCTCCGCGACGCCGGCCTCGTCGTCGAGGAAATCCCCGTGAACATGCGCGAGCGTGCGAGCGGGGAGTCCAAGCTTGTGGGCAAGAAGGCGCTGCTCCTCGTCCTGACCGTCATCGGGACGCTCTTCGCCTACCGGCGCGTCCGCGGCCGCTAGGAGGGTTTGGCGGAATGGACGGCTGTGCCACCGGGGTGCACTGCTCGCCCCGAGGGCTGCGTCCTCAGTCGCGCCCGTAGCTTCTGCTACGAGCGCTCCCTGCGTCCTTGCCTCGGAACGACCATCGCACCCCGGCGACGAGCCACATTCCGCCAAACCCTCCCGCTAGCCCGGCAGGACCGCGCGCGTCCCGGCGAGACGCTCCTGCACCCAGGCCCGCCATTCCCGCCCGAGCTCCGGCGCGCGCAGAAGGTCTTCGCACCTGGCGCGGTCGCCGTGGTAGATGCGGGCGACCTCGCCGACAGTCAAGCCGTGTGCGGGCTTCTGGACGACGTCGATCTCGCATCCGGCCTCGAGGTCGCCTTCGGCGAGGACGCGCAGGTAGGCGCCCGGGCGACCCGCTGCGGCGAAGTACACGGGGAACTCGACGTCCTCCATTCGCGCGCCGAGCTTCCAGCAGGGCGTCCTCGGCCCCGTGACCTGGAGGAGCGCCGAGCCAACTTCCCAGCGCTCGCCGACGACCGCGCTGGTCACGCGGACGCCGGCGAGCGTGAGGTTCTCGCCGAGGTCCCGTCGGCCAGCGGGCCGCCGAGCTCCTCGCCCCACCAGTCGTAGTCCTCGCGCGCGTACGTGTAGACGGCCTTGTCGGCACCGCCGTGGAACCTGAGGTCGGCCTGCTTGTCGCCTGCGAGGTTGTGTTGTGCGACGTGCACCTCACCCGCAACGGGCTCCTTCCAGATGGACGTCGTCGCACGGCGGCCCAGCCACTCGATCTCGCGTGGCCGGGCGACGTTCACCGAGACGACGGAGCCGGGCATCATCCAACCGTAACGAGAGCTCCTGCGCTGTTGTCGCAGTCTGACGCTACGATCCGACCACGTGAGCGGTTGGGGTCTCTATTTCGCTTTCCTCATTCCGCCTCTGCTCATCGGTCTTGCGGTGCAGTGGTGGCTGAAGAAAACGTTCGCCGAACAGGCTCGGGTCAGCGTCTCGCACGGCATGAACGGAGCCCAGGTCGCGCGCGCGATCCTCGATGCCAACGCGCTCCACGAGGTGCCGGTCCATGTCTCGCCCGGCGGCCCGCTCTCGGATCACTACGACCCGCGCAAGCGCGCGGTACACCTGTCCCAGCCGGTCTACGGCGAGGTCTCGATCAGCGCGACGGCGGTCGCGGCCCATGAGGTCGGGCATGCGATCCAGCACAAGGAGGCGTACTCGTTTTTCCGCTTCCGTTCGGCGCTGTTCCCGGTCGTTGCGTTCTCGTCGAGCATCTGGATGTGGCTCCTGCTGGGAGGCTTGCTGCTCAACATCGCAGGCCTCTTTGCTCTGGCCATCTTGCTCTACGCCTTCGCCGTCGTCTTCCAGCTCGTGACCTTGCCGGTCGAGTTCGACGCATCCCGGCGGGCAGCCGTGCAGCTCCAGAACACCGGTCTGACGACCACCCAGGAGACCGGCGGGGTCAAGAAGGTCCTGACGGCCGCCGCGCTCACCTATGTCGCGGGCGCTCTGGCCGCCCTCACACAGCTCCTCTACTTCGTCCTGCTCTTCCTCGGCAACCGCGAGTAGCGGCCCGGCAGGCTGACGAACGCCCGGGCGGCTGCCGGCCGGAGACGCGTGCGTATGATCGCTGCGCGATGTTCTTCCGGCAGGTGCTGCACGAAGATCTCGGCTGTGCGTCGTACGTGGTGGCCGACGGCGGCGAGGCCGCCGTGATCGACCCGAAGTGGGACGTCGAGGACTACCTCCGGCTTGCAGAGGAACACGGCCTCGCCGTCACCCACATCCTCGAAACGCACAACCACGCCGACCATGTCTCGGGCAAGGGCAGGCTCGCAAAGGCAACCGGCGCGACGATCCACGTACCGGCCACGGCCGACGTCGAGTTCCCGCACGAGCCGCTCGCCGATGGCGATCGCGTCGTCCTGGGGGAGGTCTCGATCACCGCGCTCGCGACGCCCGGGCACCGGCCCGAGCACACCGCCTATCTGATCGCCGACGAAAGCCGGGGCCATGAGCCGTGGCTCGCTGTGACCGGAGACTCGCTGTTCGTCGGCGACGTCGCCAGGCCCGACCTCGCCGTCGACAAGGAGGAGGGGGCGCGTGGGCTCTACGGGTCAATGAAGCGCCTGCTGAGCCTGGGCGACTTCGCCGAGGTCTGGCCCGGGCACATCGGCGGCTCCCTCTGCGGCGGGGCGGGGATGAGCGAGAAGCCGGGTACGACCATCGGCTTCGAGCGGCGCTTCAACCGACTGCTGGCGAGCAAGGACGAAGAAACGTTCGTGCGCTCGCTGACGGGAACGCTGGCGCCTCAGCCGCCGAACTTCGAGCGGATCGTCGCGCTCAACAGGGGCCCGCTGCTCACGGAGGCAGCGGCGGTCGACGCGCTCCTGCCCGCAGCCGTGCAGGCTCGCCTCGACGCGGGCGCCACGATGATCGACGGCCGCGACACGCTCGAGTACGACGGCGAGCACGTTCCAGGCTCCATCAACGTCACCATGGTTCGCGCGGCCGTCGGGACGCGGGCCGCGTGGGTCGTCGATCCGGAGAGCGAGGTCCTCGTCGTGGCCGAGACGGACGCCGAGGCCGAGAGGCTCGTCCTCCTGCTCGAGGCGGTCGGCTTCAGGAGGATCACCGGCCTCTTGGCCGGCGGGATTCCGGCGTGGCGGGCGGCCGGCCTCCCGCTCGAGGCAACGGCCGCGATCGACATCCCCGAGCTGGCGGCGAGGCTTCGCCGCGGCGACGTTCGCCTCCTCGACGTCCGCGACCTGGACGAGTGGGAAGAGGGTCACGTCGAAGGCTCGCGACACGTCCCCTACTACGACCTGAGGAACGGAGTGCCGGACGACCTCCGAAACGGTGGCAAGCCGCTCGCGGTCGCGTGCTCGGTCGGCAACCGCAGCTCGATCGCGGTCTCGCTCCTGCGCCGTGCCGGTATCGACGACGTCATCCACGTCGTAGAAGGCGGCGTCGCCGAGCTCGCGGACGAGGGCATCGAGCTCGTGCAGGCGGACTGAGGAAAGGGCGTCTCTTGCTACACTCCGCCGCGCAGGGCGGCGTAGCTCAGCTGGTTAGAGCAGCGGAATCATAATCCGTGTGTCGTAGGTTCGAGTCCTACCGCCGCTACCTGGAGACCCCTCTCAGAAGGCAAAAGGACGATGGCAACCGGAGTACGAGTCGCGATCACGCTTGCGTGCACTGACTGCAAGCGACGCAACTACCAGTCGCAGAAATCGAAGCGGAACACCCCTGACCGCTTCGAGGCGAAGAAGTACTGCCGCTGGTGCGGTCGCCACACCCTGCACAGGGAGACTCGCTAGGTGGCCCGCCCCTCCCGCACGCGCCGGAAGCGCAGCGACTACCAGGCTCCGGCCCAGCCGGAGCGCTCGCGCGCCCGCCAGCGCCAGGTCAAGCCGACCAGCCAGCCCAAGAGCCAGACCGGCCAGAAGCGCGAGCGCCGCGGCGGCCTGCGCGCATTCATCGCCGAGTGCTGGGCCGAGCTCCGCAAGGTCGATTGGCCCGGCCGCCAGCAGCTCATCTCGGCGACGATCGTCGTCATCATCGCCGTGGCCATCACGGGCGCCTACCTGTTCTTTGCCGACTGGGTCAGCCAGCGGTTCGTCCGCGACATCCTGCTGAACTTGTAGGCCAGTGCCCCGCCCAGCAATGCACGCCGCGCACTACTCGGAGGAGCACTAGATGTTCCGCTGGTACGTCGTCAACACTTACTCCGGCCACGAGAACAAGGTCAAGGCCAACCTCGAGCACCGGATCGACTCGATGGGTCAGAAGGCGCGCTTCCGACGCGTCGTCGTCCCGACCGAGCAGGTCGTCGAGACGAAGGACGGCCAGAAGGTGCAGACCGAGAAGCGAGTCCTGCCGGGATACGTCCTCGTGAACATGGATCTCAACGACGAGGCCTGGACGGTCGTGAAGAACACGCCCGGCGTCACCGGTTTCGTCGGCTCGGGCACGAAGCCCGTACCGCTCTCGCAGCCCGAGGTCGACCGCATCCTCCACACCGCCACGGCGGCGGCCGACCGCCCGCGCACGGCGGTCGAGTTCGGTCTAGGCGAGACGGTCAAGATCACCTCCGGGTCGCTGTCCGACTTCGACGGCGAGGTGATCGACGTCAACGCCGACCAGCAGAAGCTCAAGGTGCTCGTGAACATCTTCGAGCGCCAGACCCCGGTCGAGGTGAGCTTCGACCAAGTCAAGAAGATGGATTAGGAAGCCATGGCGAAGAAAGTCCTCACACTCATCAAGCTCCAGATCCCGGGCGGCCAGGCGAACCCGGCCCCTCCGGTCGGCCCTGCGCTCGGACAGCACGGCGTCAACATCATGGAGTTCTGCAAGGCGTTCAACGCGCAGACCCAGCAGGAGAACGGGCGGATCATCCCTGTCGAGATCACGGTCTTCGAAGATCGCTCCTTCACGTTCATCACGAAGACGCCTCCGGCAGCCGTCCTCATCAAGGAGGCGCTCCGCATCGACAAGGGCTCGTCCGAGCCGAACCGCGACAAGGTGGGGACGATTTCCTCCGCCCAGGTGCGCCAGATCGCGGAGACCAAGCTCGTCGACTTGAACGCCCGCGACATCGACCAGGCGATGCGGATCATCGAGGGCACCGCCCGTTCGATGGGCGTGGAGGTGGCCCGCTGATGGCCAGGCATGGCAAGCGCTACACGGAGGCGCGTACCAACGTCGACCGCGAGCATGCGTACACGCCGCTCGAGGCGGTCAGGCTCCTCAAGGAGGCCCCGCCCGCGAAGTTCGACGAGGCGGTCGAGGCTCACTTCAACCTCGGGCTCAACGTGCGCCACGCCGACCAGCAGCTTCGGGGGACACTGATGCTCCCGCACGGCACGGGCAAGGACGTGCGCATCGCCGTCTTCGCCGAGGGTGAGAAGGCGCGGGAGGCCGAGGACGCGGGCGCCGACGTGGTCGGCTCCGCGGATCTCGCCACGAAGATCGAGGAGGGCTTCGACGACTTCGACCTCGCCGTCGCGACACCCGACATGATGGGCACGGTCGGCAAGCTCGGCCGCATCCTCGGCCCGCGCGGGAAGATGCCGAACCCGAAGACCGGGACGGTCACCCTCGACGTGGGCAAGGCGATCAAGGAGGCGAAGGCGGGCAAGCTCGAGTACCGGACCGACCGCGGCGCGCAGGTCCACCTCGTCATCGGGCGCAAGAGCTTCGACGAGCGCACGCTGCTCGAGAACTACGCGACCGTTGTCGAGGAGATCGTCCGCGCGAAGCCGGCGGCGGCGAAGGGCCGCTACATCCGCTCGATCACACTCACGAGCTCCATGGGCCCCGGCATCCACGTCGATCCCGCCAAGACGCGCGAGATCGCGTCGGAGCTCGAGGAGGAGCAGGCGCCCACGTAGGTTTCGTCAACACGCCCGTCGCCGAAGACAGCCGGCAGCCCTTCGGGGCGTAAGACCTGCCGAGGCGGCCCGAGCGAGTCGAATGCCTCTGCTCGTGCCCGCCCGGAAGGCGGGCACGACTCGTTCGAGGAGGTGATTCGATGCTGAGAAAAAACAAGGAGCAGGTCGTCGCGGAGCTGGCCGACAGGCTGCGTGCCTCTGACACGCTCATCCTGGCCGACTACCGCGGCCTGTCGGTGAGCGAGCTCGACGAGGTGCGCACGAAGATCATCGAGCACGGAGCGCGCCTCACCGTCGTCAAGAACACACTGACGAAACGCGCCGCCGAGGAGGCCGGGCTGGACACGCTGACCGCTCTCCTCGACGGGCCGACCGCGATCGCGTTCGTCGGCGACGGCGACATGGTCGGCGTGGCGAGGGCGCTCAACGAGACGGCCAAGCGCACGAAGATCCTCTCGATCAAAGGCGGGATCCTGCAGGGCGAGCCCATGGAGGCCGCCCAGGTCGTGGAGCTGGCGTTACTGCCGCCGGCAGACGTGCTCCAGGGCCAGGTGCTCGGGGTGATCGTCGGGCCGCTGACGTCGATCGTCGGGCTGCTCGGCGCCCCGCTCCAGGACATCGTCGGGCTGATCGACGCCCGCGTCGACCAGCTCGGGGGGCCCGAAGGACCGCCCGCCCCGCGGAGGCCGAAGGGCCAGTCGAAGAGACAGCTGCGGAGGCGCCTGAAGCCTCCGCAGAGACATCCGAAGAAACGGCTGACGACGCAGCCGCAGAGACCACAGAGGAGGAATAGCAATGGCTGCTACCGCAGTCGACAAAGTGTTCGACGAGCTCGGGAAGATGACTGTCCTCGACCTCGTCGAGCTGAAGAAGAAGATCGAAGAGGAGTGGGGCGTCACCGCCGCCGCTCCGGTCGCGGTCGCCGCTCCGGGAGCCGCTCCGGCCGCCGGCGACGGCGCGGGCGCCGAGGAGAAGACCGAGTTCGACGTCGTCCTTACGGGCGCCGGCGACAAGAAGATCCAGGTGATCAAGGTCGTCCGGGCCATCACGGGCCTCGGTCTCAAGGAGGCCAAGGATCTCGTCGACGCAGCACCGAACCCCGTCAAGGAGGGCGTGGCCCAGGAGGAGGCCGACTCGATCAAGGCCCAGCTCGAAGAGGCCGGCGCCAGCGTCGAGGTCAAGTAGCCGATCCCGCAGTGAGGCCGGGGCTCATTCCCGGTGCAGAGACGACGGAGAGGCCCGCAACCGCGGGCCTCTCCGCTGGAGGAGGGGATGCGCTAGGAACCGCTAGGCCGCGGTGTCCCAGTCCATGCGGGCGCCGGAGACGCCGCCTCCGGCGCCGTCGTCATCGCCGCCGTCGTGCGGGGCGAAGCCTGGAGGGCCGCCGAACGGCTGCTCGAGGCGGCCGCCGGGTGGACGGGGAAGCTTGCCGTTGACGAGATTGCCGATGAAGGACTGAAGCCGCTCGTAAATGGCGTCGGCCTGCTGCTGCGTGAGCGACTCGCGGGTGACGGCGTCGTCGAGCGCCGACCTGGCGCCGTCGAGGATTGCCTGCTCGAGCCCGTCGACGGACTTGCCCTCCGCCCGGGCGACCTCCGCGAGAGAGTTGCCCTCCCGGAGCTGCTCGAGAAGCTCCGCCGACGTCAGGCCGAGGTAGTCGGCGGCCGGGGCGAGCTTGTCCTGGAAGAAGAAAGGATGATCCGGCCGGGGAGCGTCAGGCCCGTGGCCGCGAAAGCCGAAGACTCCAGGCCCGAAGAGCCAGGGCGCCTCACCGGACTCGATCCGGGACTTGAGCTCCTCGGCGCGCTCTTCGGTGATCCAGCCTTCCTCGAGCGCCTTGTCGACCTGGTCGACGGCCGCGGCCTTGGTGGCGTCCTCGAGCTCCTCCGACGAGATCCCCAGGTGCTTGGCGACCGAGTCGAAGAACGACGACGCCGGGGATTCGGACTGCGAGGCGGCGATCGCCGCTCCGCCGCCCGCGACCGCGAGGCCGGCAACCGTAGCGGCCAGGACCTTCTTCGACGTCAGCTTGCGCATGGGCAGAGTCCTTTCGCTCGCTCTTTCTCACGATGGAACCAACCCGCCCTAAGGGCAAGCTGAGAGGTCTCTAAGAGATTCCTAAGACGGAAAGCCGGCCGAAACCGAAAGGGCCGCCCGTGGGCGGCCCTTTCGGCGTTGCTTCCGGTCTTCCCGCGTCAGGAAGGCCGGGTCCCGAGGGACACCTGAACGGTCTTGCTGGCGCCGTCGCGCGTGAAGGTGATCGAGACCGTGTCACCGGGCCGCTTGGCGTCGATGGCGCTCTGGAGGCTGGCGCCGTCCGTGATCGCGGTGTCATCCACCGCGGTGATGACGTCGCCGCCCGTCGGGAGGCTCTGACCGTCGACCATCGCCGATCCGGTCGCCGCGCGCAGGCCGGCTTCGGCCGCGGGCGTACCCTCCCGCACCTCGGTGACCATCGCGCCGTCCGGGACGCCGAGCTCGTCGGCGACGGACTGGGAGAGGGTGGCCACGCCGACGCCGAGGTAGGCGTGCTCGACCGAGCCGCTGGAGATGATCTGCGGCGCGATCGACGCGACGGTGCTCGAGGGGATGGAGAAGCCGATGCCGTCGCTACCGCCCGACTCGCTCTTGATCTGCGTGTTGACGCCGACGACCTGGCCGGCTGCATTGAGAAGCGGACCGCCCGAGTTGCCGTGGTTGATGGCCGCGTCGGTCTGGATGGCGTTCGAAACGGTGAAGTTGTTCGGGGACGTGATCTCCCTGTTGAGGGCGCTGACGATCCCGCTCGTCGCGGTGCCCTCGAGCCCGAACGGACTGCCGAGAGCGACCACTCCCTCACCGACGCTGAGCTGGGTCGAGTCTCCGAGCTCGAGCGGCTTGAGCGCCGAGGACGGTGCATCGACCTTGATGACCGCGAGGTCGGTGGACGGGTCGGTGCCGACGACGGTCGCGTCGTAGGTCGAGCCGTCCCAGAAGCGGACGGAAAGCTCTTCCGAGCCCTCGACGACGTGGTCGTTCGTGACGATGTGACCGTCGGCGTCGAAGACGAAGCCCGAGCCCTGGGCCTGGCCCTGCTGCTCGCCGCCCATGGGCGAGGACTGGGTGGTCAGCGACGTGATCTCGACGACGCCCTGGTAGGCCTTCTCGTAGATCTCGCTGACGGACAGCGACTCGCTGGTTGATGCCGCCGGCTCGGGCTGCTCGACCGTGAACTGGCGAACGACGGTCCCGCCGTCCTCCGAGTCCAGCGCTGCGTAGGTCGCCGCGCCGCCACCGGCGCCGATTCCTGCGGCGGCAACGAGCGCTGCGCTGATCATGACGATGCGGGTGCTGCGGGAGCTCATGACGCGTTCCTTTCCGGTGAAGTGAGCGCCGTTCATGGCAGCAACGCCGTCTAAGACCCGTCTGAGAGCGCCCTAAGAAGTCGATAAGACCGCCCACGGTTCGTAGCCCGCTCTGAGGTTTCGTGCGCAAAATGGGCGCATGCAGATCCTCGTTGTGGACGACGAGCGCGCCGTGCGCGAGTCGCTGCGGCGCGCGCTCGAGCTCGAGGGCTACGACGTCGAGCTTGCCGCCGACGGTCGGGAGGCGCTCGACGTGCTGGAGTCGGACGGGCAGCAGCCCGACGCTGTCCTGCTCGACGTGCTCATGCCCGAGGTCGACGGGCTCGAGGTTTGCCGTCGCCTCCGCCGGACCGGCAGCCGCCTGCCCGTGCTGATGCTGACCGCGCGGGCCGAGGTCGAGAATCGCGTCGAGGGCCTCGACGCCGGCGCCGATGACTACATCACGAAGCCGTTCGCGCTCGAAGAGCTCCTCGCGCGTCTGCGGGCCTTGCTTCGGCGAACCGCCGACGGATCCGGCGAGACTCTACGCTTCGAAGACCTCGAGCTCGATCCCAGGACCCGGGAGGTCAGGCGAAGCGGGGAGCAGATCGAGCTGACTCGGACCGAGTTCGCGCTCCTGCAGCTCTTCCTCCTGAACCCCCGCCAGGTTCTCACCCGCTCGCTCATCTTCGAGCGGGTGTGGGGATACGACTTCGGCGCGAACTCCAACTCCCTGGACGTCTATATCGGCTACCTGCGGCGCAAGACCGAGGCGGGCGGCAAGCCGCGGCTGATCCAGACGGTGCGCGGTGTCGGCTACGCCCTGCGCGAGCCATGAGCTTCCGCGCGCGCCTCACCATCGCCGCCGCCGTCGCGGTCGCCATTGCCGTCGTGGTGGCCTCCGCGGCCGCCTACCTCGCCGTCCGCAGCCAGCTTCGAGGGCAGGTGGACGATGCGCTCGCCGACCGGGCACAGGTCATCGCACGCATCCCGATCAGCGTCGTCCAAACCGCCGAGGACCAGTTCTTCCTCCGCATACCGGGCCCCCTGCTGGGGGGACCCGGTGGCTACGTGCAGGTCGTCGGCCCGCAGGGCGCCGTCCGTGCGCCCGGCGACGACGTCGCGCTTCCGGTCGACGACCGGACACGCAGAGCCGCCGCGGCGGCCGAGGGCTCTTACTACAGCGACGCCGAGGTGGTCGGAACGCACGTGCGCATCCTGACCACGCCGATCGACCGGGGCTACGCGCTCCAGATCGCGCGGCCGCTGACCGAGGTGGACTCCTCGCTGAGCCGGCTGCGGACGATCCTCATCCTCGTGACGCTCGGTGGGATCGGCCTTGCGGCCGCGCTCGGACTCTTGGTCGCGCGCACGGCGCTCGCCCCGGTGCGGCGGCTCACCGAGGCGACCGAGGAAGTCACTGCCACGCGGGACCTCTCCCGGCGCATGGAGGATGAGGGCACGGACGAGCTCGGGCGCCTCGCCGCGAGCTTCAACACCATGCTGGCCACGCTCGAGGACTCGGCACGGAGCCAGCGGCGCTTCGTCGCCGACGCGTCCCACGAGCTGCGGACGCCGTTGACGAGCCTGCGGACGAACATCGAGGTCCTCGCCCGCGCGGATTCCATGCCGGACGACGAGCGCGAGCGCCTGCTTGCAGACGTGGTCGAGCAGCTTGCCGAAATGAGCGAGCTCGTTGCCGAGCTGGTCGAGCTCGACCAGGCGCAGGAGGACACGAACGCCCGCGAGGACGTTCGCCTGGACCTGCTCACGGCGGAGGCGGTCGAACGCGCGCGCCGGAATCGGTCGGAAGTCACGTTCACGACCGATCTCGAGCAGTCGGTCGTCACCGGGACGCCGGCCTCGCTCGAGCGGGCGATCGACAATCTGCTCGACAACGCCGCCAAATGGAGTCCGCCCGACGCGGGCGTCGAGGTCAGCGTCCGCGAGGGCGAGGTCGCGGTCAGAGACCACGGGCCCGGGATCGACGAGGACGACCTGCCCTTCATCTTCGATCGGTTCTACCGGGCACCCTCGGCGCGCGGCCTTTCCGGCTCCGGGCTCGGGCTCGCGATCGTACGCCAGGTGGCCGAGAGCCACGGCGGAGAGGTGACGGCCGAGGCGGCCGAGGGCGGCGGCACGCTCGTGCGGCTTCGCCTCGCCTAGCGCGCGCTCCCACTTCGCGCTATCATCGTTACCCGAGCAAGCGGTTTCCGCGCGCGTCGCGTTGCGCGGGGACCGCCGTTCGTGCTACTCTTATCGGTCGCGCCGCTGTACCGCAGATTCTGCCTGTTTTCTTGTCGCTAGACCCTGCCTAGAGGGAGGTTTCCGTCCTTGGCTAACAAGGTCGCTGCGCGCCCTGCGCGCAAAAGTTTTTCTCGTCTTAAGCACGTCATCGACCTACCGAACCTGATCGACATCCAGAAGGCCTCGTTCCATTGGTTCCTGGAGGAGGGCCTGCGCGAGACGATCGCCGACATCTCGCCCATCGAGGACTACACCGGCACGCTTGCCGTCGAATTCCGCGATTACGAGTTCGGTGAGCCGCCCGTGTCGATCAAGGAATGTCGCGAAAAGGACCTCACGTACCAGGTCCCGCTTTCGATCTCCGTTCAGTTCGTGAACAAGGAGACGGGTGAGATTCGCGAGCAGACGGTCTTCATGGGGGACTTCCCGATGATGACCGACCAGGGCACGTTCATCATCAACGGCACCGAGCGCGTCATCGTCACCCAGCTCGTCCGCTCGCCCGGCGCCTACCTGATGGAGCCGAAGGACGCGACGAAGCAGGTCTTCATCGCCAACCTGATGCCGAGCCGCGGCTCATGGCTCGAGCTCGAGATCGACAAGAAGGGCGTCGTCTACGCCCGCATCGACCGGAAGCGCAAGCTCCCGATCACGACGCTCCTGCGCGCGCTCCCGGCCGAGGACCCCTCGACCGGCTTCGTCCTGGACACCAGCACCAACGAGAAGATCCTCGAGCTCTTCGACAACTCGCCCTTCATCGCGAACACGCTCGAGAAGGACACGACGACCCGCGAGGAGGAGGCGGTCGTCGAGGTCTTCAAGAAGCAGCGTCCGGGTGAGCCCCCGACGCTCGAAAACGCGCGCAACCTCCTGCGCGGGCTCTTCTTCGACCCGAAGCGCTACGACCTGACGAAGGTCGGCCGCTACAAGCTGAACCAGCGCCTCGAGGTCGACGTGCCCGACAGCCTGCGCGTGCTGACGACACAGGACATCCTCGCGCTCGTGCAGCGGCTCGTCCGCCTGCCCAAGACGATGGGCGTCCCGGAGGAGTCCAAGGACTTCGCGGCCGACGCGATCGTCCTTTCGCGCGAGCCGATCCGGAGCGAGCTCGACGAGTACGAGCACTTCGGCAACCGCCGCCTCCGTACCGTCGGCGAGCTGATCCAGGAAGCGTTCCGGGTCGGTCTCTACCGCATGGAGCGCGTCGTCCGCGAGCGGATGACGACGGAGGACGTCGACACGATCACCCCGCAGACGATCATCAACATCCGCCCGGTGGTCGCGGCGCTGAAGGAGTTTTTCGGCTCCTCGCAGCTCTCGCAGTTCCTGGACCAGACGAACTCGCTCGCCGCGCTCACGCACCGGCGCCGGCTGTCCGCGCTCGGCGCGGGCGGTCTCACGCGCGAGCGCGCCCCAATCGAGGTGCGCGACGTCCATCCGACCCACTACGGCCGCATGTGCCCGATCGAGACGCCGGAGGGCCCGAACATCGGCCTGATCGGCTCGCTCTCGTCGATGGCGACGGTCTCCGAGTTCGGCTTCGTCCAGACGCCCTACCGCGTCGTCAAGGCCGGCAAGGTCTCGGACGAGATCATCTATCTCGACGCTGCCGAGGAGGAGAAGCTCACCATCGCGCAGGCGAACGAGGCGCTCGACGAGCGTACGGGCAAGTTCGTCAACTCGACCGTCCTCTGCCGCGGCCCCGGGGGCCAGCCGGTCGAGGTCGAGCCCAAGCGCGTCCAGTACATGGACGTGAACCCGGCGCAGATCGTCTCCGTGGCGACGGCGCTGATCCCGTTCCTGGAGCACAACGACGCGAACCGCGCCCTTATGGGCTCGAACATGCAGCGCCAGGCGGTACCGCTCATGATCACCGAGCCGCCGCTGATCGGCACGGGCCTCGAGTTCCGCGCGGCCATCGACACGGGCGACGTCACGATCGCGCGAGACTCCGGCACGATCGTCGACGTCGACGCCGAGACGATCGTCGTCGAGACGAAGGACGGGCGCGACGAGTACGAGCTCGAGAAGTTCATGCGCTCGAACCAGGGCACGCTCATCCACCAGAAGCCCACCGTGCTCCTGGGCGACAAGGTGAAGGCCGGCGACGTGCTTGCCGACGGCAGCTCGACCTCCGAGGGCGAGCTGGCCCTCGGCAAGAACCTGCTCGTCGCTTTCATGCCGTTCGAGGGCTACAACTTCGAGGACGCGATCGTGATCTCGGAGCGGCTCGTCAAGGACGAGGTGCTCTCCTCCATCCACATCCACGAGTACGAGATCGACGCCCGCTCGACGAAGCTGGGCGACGAGGAGATCACGCGCGACATCCCCAACCGCTCGGAGGAGTCCCTCAAGGACCTCGACGACCGCGGAGTCGTCCGTATCGGCGCCGAGGTCGGCTCCGGCGACCTGCTGGTCGGCAAGGTGACGCCGAAGGGCGAGACGGAGCTGACCGCCGAGGAGAAGCTGATCCGCGCGATCTTCAAGGAGAAGGCGCGCGAGGTCCGCGACACCTCCCTCAAGGTTCCGCACGGCGAGGGCGGCAAGGTCATCGACGTGAAGACGTTCTCGCGGGACGGAGGCGACGACCTCTCGCCGGGCGTGAACGAGCTCGTGCGCGTCTACGTTGCCAAGAAGCGCAAGATCGCCGAGGGTGACAAGCTCGCCGGCCGCCACGGGAACAAGGGCGTCATCGCCCGCATCGTCCCCGAAGAGGACATGCCGTTCCTGGAGGACGGCACGCCGGTCGACGTCGTCCTGAACCCGCTTGGCGTGCCGAGCCGGATGAACATCGGCCAGGTTCTCGAGACGCACCTCGGGTGGGCCGCCCACCACGGTGTCTTCGCCGAGGAAGGCGAACAGAACGGCCCCACGCCCGTGGCGAGCTCCGTCTTCGACGGCGCCACGCCCGAGCAGGTGGACGAGGCTCTCGTCGAGTGGACTCGCCAGAACCCCGATTCACCGATCAAGTTCGTGGTCGACGAGAAGCGGCCGCAGGGCAGGCACTGCTCCGGCAAGGCGCGGCTCTTCAACGGCCGCACCGGTGAGCCCTTCGACCAGAAGGTCACCGTCGGCTACATGTACATCTTGAAGCTGCTCCACCTCGTCGACGACAAGATCCACGCGCGCTCGACGGGGCCCTACTCGCTGGTGACGCAGCAGCCGCTGGGCGGCAAGGCCCAGTTCGGAGGACAGCGCTTCGGCGAGATGGAGGTCTGGGCGCTCGAGGCCTACGGCGCCGCCTACACGCTCCAGGAGATGCTGACCATCAAGTCCGACGACACCGTCGGGCGCGTCAAGGCCTACGAGGCCATCGTCAAGGGCGAGAACATCGCCGAGCCCTCGATCCCCGAGTCCTTCAAGGTGCTCCTCAAGGAGATGCAGTCGCTGGCGCTCGACGTCAACGTCATCTCCGAGGAGGGCGCCGAAGTGGAGGTTCGGGAGGAGGACGACGAACTGCTCCGCGCCGCGGAGGAGCTGGGCATCGACCTGTCGCCCGGCTCGCTTCGTGCCGCCGCTCGCCAGCCGACGGCCGAGGAGGCCGAAGAGGGGCAGGAGCGCGTCGACACGGACGGCGAGCTGAACCTTCCCGCCGACGAGCAGCTGGGCGACGTCGACGAGGCCAAGGCCGACGAGGTGGTCGCCGAGGGCGAAGCCCCGGCGGCGGACCTGGCCGACGTGGAAATCGAAGACTGAGCTAGGGGAGAGCCAACTTGATCGACATCAACAACTTCGACGCGATCCGCATCGGGCTCGCGTCGAGCAAGCAGATCAGGGACTGGTCGTCGGGCGAGGTCACGAAGCCCGAGACGATCAACTACCGCACGCTCAAGCCCGAGAAGGACGGCCTCTTCTGCGAGCGCATCTTCGGTCCCACAAAGGACTGGGAGTGCTACTGCGGCAAGTACAAGCGCGTCCGCTACAAGGGCATCATCTGCGAGCGCTGCGGCGTCGAGGTGACGCGCCAGAAGGTGCGGCGCGAGCGCATGGGCCACATCGACCTGGCCGCGCCCGTCTCCCACATCTGGTTCTTCAAGGGAGTTCCGAGCCGCATCGGCTACCTCCTCGACATCGCTCCGAAGGAGCTCGAGAAGGTCCTCTACTTCGCGGCCTCGATCGTCACCCAGGTCGAGGTGGACAAGCGGGCGGCCGACCTCAACGACCTCGAGGACAAGGTGCGCGGCGAGTACGAGCGCATCAACGTCGACCGCGACGAGGCCCTGGCCGCGCTCGAGGATCGTCTCTCGCGCAGGCGCGACTACTTCACCAAGGGCAAGGAGCGGAACTTCGACGAGGACGACGAGTTCTGGGTCCGCGGCCTGACCGCCTGGGCCGAGGAGCAGGGCCTGCCCACCGTGGAAGAGGCCCGCTCGCTCGCGAGCGGGATCTTCACCGAGGTGGCGCAGACCGTCACGACCGAGGACTCGAAGAAGATCCGGGAGCTCGTCCGGTCGACCGCGGTCCGCGACGACCGGCGGCTGGCTCCGCGCGATACCGAAGCGGTCGGCAACGCCGCCGTCCAGATCCTCGAGGCGCTGGCGCCCCTCGCCAAGCAGGCGGACAAGGCGACCGGCTCGAAGAAGGGCGCGATCACGAAGCACGTGAACAAGGTGCGCGACGCGCTCCTCGCCGGCGAGGTGCTCGAGGGCGAGGACGCGGAGCTCGTCTCCGGCGTCGAGACGAAGAACCTCGAGAAGGCGCGCGACCTCGGAAACGGCCTGCTCAAGGACGTTCTCGACCAGGCCGAGGCGGGAAGCGATCCCGCCGCGGTCAAGGAGCTCGCCTACGATCTCTGCCTGCGCGAGGGAGCGAAGAAGGAGGACTTCGACGCGCTCTCCCAGTGGGCTCTGAAGGTCCGCGAGATGTACCAGGACATCGAGTCCCGGCGCGCCGACGCGCGCGAGGCGGCGGTCGACTCGGTCGCACGCCTGGAGCAGACGTGGCAGCTCTTCCGCGAGCTCGAGCCGAAGCTGATCGTCAACGACGAGATGCTCTTCCGCGAGCTGAAGGACCGCTTCGGCTCGCCCTATGGCTTCGGCGTCTACTTCAAGGGTGGAATGGGCGCGGAGGCGATCCGCGAGCTCCTCAAGGACCTCGACCTCGACGCCGAGGCGAAGTCCCTGCGGGAGACCATCCGCACCTCGAAGGGCCAGAAGCAGCAGCGCGCGATCAAGCGGCTGAAGGTCGTCAACGCCTTCATCACCTCGGAGAACCGTCCGGAGTGGATGGTCCTGGAGGCGGTCCCGGTGATCCCGCCGGAGCTGCGCCCGATGGTGCAGCTCGACGGCGGCCGTTTCGCCACCAGTGACCTCAACGACCTCTACAGGCGTGTGATCAACCGCAACAACCGGCTGAAGAGGCTGCTCGACCTCGGTGCGCCCGAGATCATCGTCAACAACGAGAAGCGCATGCTCCAGGAGGCCGTCGACGCCCTCTTCGACAACGGGCGCCGCGGCCGCGCGGTCACCGGCCCCGGCAACCGGCCGCTGAAGTCGCTCTCGGACATGCTCAAGGGCAAGCAGGGGCGGTTCCGCCAGAACCTGCTCGGGAAGCGCGTCGACTACTCCGGCCGGTCCGTGATCGTGTCGGGGCCGACGTTGAAGCTCCACCAGTGCGGCCTGCCCAAGCTGATGGCGCTCGAGCTGTTCAAGCCGTTCATCATGAGCCGGCTCGTCGAGCGGAAGTCCGTCCAGAACATCAAGGCGGCCAAGAAGTACGTCGAGTCGATGGTCCCCGAGGTCTGGGACGTCCTCGAGGAGGTGATCGCCGAGCACCCGGTGCTCCTGAACCGGGCGCCGACGCTCCACCGCCTCGGCATCCAGGCCTTCGAGCCCGTCCTCGTCGAGGGCAAGGCGATCCAGATCCACCCGCTCGTCTGCCATGCCTTCAACGCCGACTTCGACGGCGACCAGATGGCCGTCCACCTCCCCCTCTCCGCGGAGGCGCAGGCCGAGGCGCGCATTCTCATGCTGTCGTCCAACAACATCCTCTCGCCGGCACACGGGAAGCCGCTCTCCACCCCCTCGCAAGACATGGTGCTCGGCGGCTACTACCTGACGTACTGCGGCCACGACCTCGGGGCGATCACGGCCGAGGAGCTCGACCCCAGGCCGAGGCGGTTCGGCTCGGAGGAGGAGGTCATCCTTGCCCTCGACGCCCGTCAGGTCGCGCTCCAGGATCCGATCGAGTACCGCCGAGGCGGCGAGCTCCTGCTCACGACGGCCGGGCGTGTGATCTTCAGCGAGGAGGTTGCGCGCGCGGTCAGCACCGCGCTTCCCGACGTCGATCCCACGTCGGTCGAGTTCATCAACCGGACGCTGGGCAAGAAGGAGACGAACGACTTCGTCACCAGCCTCGTGGACGTCTACGGAGCCGCGGTCATCTCGGTCCTCCTCGACACGATCAAGGAGCTCGGTTTCCACTTCGCCACGCAGGCCGGGATCACGATCTCGAAGAACGACATCGTCATCCCCGAGGACAAGGAGAAGATCCTCGAGGAGTACGAGGATCGGGTTGGCAAGATCGAGACGCAGTTCGAGCGCGGCCTCATCACCGAGGAAGAGCGCCACGAGTCGATCGTCAACATCTGGACCGAGGCGACCGACACCGTCGCCGACGCGATGGAAAAGACGCTCTACGAGCTGAACCCGATCTACATGATGGCCAACTCGGGAGCCCGCGGATCCTTCAAGCAGATCCGCCAGCTCGCGGGCATGCGCGGACTCATGGCGAATCCGAAGGGTGAGATCATGGAGCTGCCGATCAAGGCCAACTTCATGGAGGGCCTCTCGGTGCTCGAGTACTTCATCTCGACCCACGGCGCCCGGAAGGGCCTTGCCGACACAGCGCTCCGCACGGCCGACTCCGGCTACCTGACTCGCCGCCTGGTCGACGTGTCCCAGGACGTCATCATCCGGACAGAAGACTGCGGTACCGAGGAGGCAGTGGATCTCCCGGTCCTCGTTCCGGAGGGCCTCAACCGCTCGCTCTCGGGCCGGGTCGCCGCCGCCGACGTCCGAAAGCCGCTCAAGGACGGCAAGCCGGGCAAGACCGTGCTCGTCGCCAAGGGCGAGGAGATCACCCCGCTCGGGCTCCGCCGCCTCGCGGACGAGCTCGAGGAGCACCTCGAGGGCTTCACAGTCCCGGTGCGCAGCGTCCTCAAGTGCAAGAGCGAATACGGCGTTTGCCGGGCGTGCTACGGCACCTTCCTGGCAACCGGGCAGATGTGCGAGATCGGCGACGCGGTGGGCATCATTGCCGCCCAGTCGATCGGCGAGCCCGGCACGCAGCTGACGATGCGGACGTTCCACACGGGTGGAGTCGCCGGCGCGGACATCACCCACGGCCTCCCGCGCGTCGTCGAGATCTTCGAGGCCCGGAACCCGAAGGGCGCGGCGACGCTGGCGTTGGTCGGGGGGCGGGCGGAGATCGAGGACACGGACCGCGGGCCGAAGGTGACGATCCACCCCGACGGGGTGGGCGAGGACGGAGAGCCGCTGCAGCCCAAGGAGTACCAGCTGCCCCGGCGCACCCGCCTGCTCGTTGCCAAGGGGCAGGTCGTCGAGGCCGG
Organism: uncultured Actinomycetes bacterium; assembly: GCA_963842305.1. GTDB lineage: Bacteria > Actinomycetota > Thermoleophilia > Gaiellales > Gaiellaceae > JAIBJN01. The sequence goes on along the minus strand of CAWJFW010000008.1, from coordinate 725 downwards.
TGACCCGCTCCACGAAGGCTCCCTCGCTCCTGCCGAGCTGCTCGGCCTGCATTCGAAGTCGGGCAAGGGCTCGACGCCGACGGAGCTCTATCTCGTCGGCGAGGTGCAGAACGTCTACAAGTCACAGGGCGTCGACATCCACGACAAGCACATCGAGCTGATCGTCCGCCAGATGCTCAAGAAGGTCCGCGTCGAGAACGCCGGCGACACGAACCTGCTGCCGGGCCAGCTCGTGGACAAGACCGTGCTCGAGCGCGAGAACGTGCGCGTCAAGAGCGAGAAGAAGGAGCAGGCGACGTTCGAGCCGCTGATCCTCGGCATCACCAAGGCCTCGCTGGCGACGGAGTCGTTCCTCTCGGCGGCCTCCTTCCAGGAGACCACGAAGGTCCTGACCGACGCGTCCATCGAGGGCAAGGTCGACCGTCTCCTCGGATTGAAGGAGAACGTGATCATCGGCAAGCTGATCCCGGCGGCAACGGGCCTCAAGCGGTACCGCAACGTCGAGATCAAGCCGAGCGACAAGGTCCTGCGTCCGCGCTGGCGCGGCCGCAGACCGAGGAGCAGCTCCTGGCCGCCCTCGAGGAGATCGGCTCCGACGGCGAGAGCCTCGGCCTTCTCGATATGTCGTTCGAGGGCGAAGCCGAGACGAACGGCGGCGATGGCCGCAGCTCGATCGAGGCGGAGGAGATCCCGGAGGTCGACTCGCCGCTCGACGAGGAGAGCTA
>CAWJFW010000007.1:0-211392 GCA_963842305.1 uncultured Actinomycetes bacterium | reverse complement strand
CCTCGAGCTCGTTGGCATCCCGCCGCGGCTGCTCGGTCGGCAGAGGCACTGGAAACATCCCCCAGCACCGGGACCGGCCCGCCGTGTCGCTCAACCCACTTGTCGACCGCTTCCAGAACGCGGACGACCTCTCGCCCTTGCGCCCCGTCGATGACCGGTGCCTCACGACCGCGGATCGCGTGGATGAACGCTCCGCACTGATTCTTCAGCGGCTCGAGTGCAGGAATCGGCGGGCTCATGATCGCGCCGTCGCGAAGATGCAACGTGTGCTCGCCGTACCTCGCCGACTTCGAGTCATCGACCCGCTTGACCCCCTTCTCGAAGACGCGAACCGGCTCGAGCGAATCCATGTCGTTGAAGACGACACGTTTTTCACTGCCCACGACGACGACCTGGCGGACCTTGTTCGGATCTGCCCAGCTAACGTGAATGTGCCCAACAATGCCGCCCGGATATCCGAGTGTGATGAACCCGACATCTTCCGGGCCGCTGCAAACAGGGTTTGCACCGACGGCGCTGACCCAAGCCGGCGTCTGGTCGAGCAAGTAGTTGAGGATCGCAATATCGTGCGGCGCGAGATCCCAGATTGCGTTCACGTCGGACCTGATCGGCCCGAGGCTCGTCCGCTGCGAGTAGAGGTAGTAAACCTCGCCGACTTCGCCGGCGGCCAGGTACTCCTTGACCGCTCGGACGCCCGGGTTGTAGAGGAACGTGTGACCCACCATGAGGGTCCTTCCGCGTCTCTCGGCGAGATCGATCAGCTCGCTTGCGTCCTTGCTCGTCGTCGTGACGGGCTTCTCGACAAGCACGTGCTTGCCCGCCTCGAGCGCCATTCCCGCCAGCCGCCGATGGGTGGAAGCGTCGGTCACGATCGCCACCGCGTCGACTTCGGGCCCGGTCATCGCCTCCGCAGCATCGTCTGTGACTCTGACCGGAAGAGTACGACGGACTTCATCAAGACGATCCGCTCGGCTGTCGCAGACGACGACGACGCGGGCATCGCCGAACTCGCCGAAGATGCGAATGTAGTTCGTTCCCCAGTACCCAGCTCCAATGACGGCGACTCGTGTGGCCTTAGGCTTGGTTTCGATCATCGGATCCCCTTTTGCCGCATACCCGGATTCCTAACCGGCTCCCCGCATCGAGATCACCGCCGGGAGCGTCCGCACCATGATCTTCAGATCCGTCCAGAGTGATTGCTTCTCCGCGTATTCGAGATCGCACGAGACCATCTCCCAGAACGGGAGCGCACACCGGCCGCGGACCTGCCACAGGCCGGAGATGCCGGGCAAGACGGTGAAGCGCTGCATGTGCTCGGTGCCGTACCGCGTAAGCTCGTAAGGCGGAACAGGACGCGGGCCGACCAGACTCATCTCGCCGCGGAGAACGTTGATGAGCTGGGGCAGCTCGTCGATGCTCGTGACCCGCATGTACCGACCGACACGGGTGATGCGCGGGTCGCGTTCGAGCTTGATCGACTTCGTGCCGGACGGGCCGGATTCCTCAGGATTTGCGATGGCAGCGATGTGCCGTTCGTGAACACCTGGATCCGCGTCCGCGATCATCGAACGAAACTTGTAGAGCTTGAAGCGCTCGAGACGCCAGCGTGTCCTTCCGTCTTGCCGCACCCGTCTCGTCCCGATCCGCTCCTGGCTGAACAGAATCGGTCCACGCGAATCGAGCTTCACCGCCGCCGCCGTGATGGCGAGGAGTGGCGCGAGGACTGTGAGAAGCACGGTCGTGAGAACCACATCAGTCGCGCGCTTTGCGATGGGGTAGAAGGTCCGCGAAGCGGCGTCGAAACCCTCGGCTCCGTGGAGATCGAGAAGAATGCCCCCGGCAGGGACGTCCTTGGCAAGATTGTCCCGTGCGTGAACCATGGCGCCTATTCGTGCGAGCCTCCCCACGAGTAGGTGATTTTCCGATGGCCCCCGCTCCGGTTGACGACGAGCCCGAGGACCTGCCCGCCAGCTGCATTGATTTGCTGTTGAGCTTGACCCAGGACGTCGCGAGGGACGTCCGAGCTCCCAAGTACCAGGAGCACGCCGTCTGAAGGAGCCGCGAGGATCAGCGGGTCGCTGACTTCGAGGACGGGCGGCCCGTCGACCAGCACCACGTCGAACTCGGCTCGAAGCTTCTTGAGAAGCCCTGGCCAGTCGGCCGCCTCGAGGAGCTGCCCGGCGCGGTCGGAAGGCGAACCCGCCGGCATCAGGAAGAGGTTTGGGACGTCGGTCGGCCGGATTACGTCGGCGGTGCGGCTTCCCTCGAGGACATCTCTGAGCCCCGGCTCGCTCGGCTGGGCGAAGTGCGCGTGCAACGCCGGCCGCCTCAGGTCTGCGTCGACCAGAACGACGCGGCGACCGGCTTGGGCCACCGTGCGGGCCAAGTTGGCGGCCACGGTCGTCTTGCCGTCCCCTCGCTCAGGGCTCGTGATCACGAACGCATGCCGCTTCAGCCGCGGTCTCTTACCGGCGAAGATCGCGAGGCGCAGTCGACGAAATGCCTCGTCCGCGGCCGAACCGCCGTTGAACGCCGAGCTGCCGTCATCGGCCTTGACGTACGGCACCGTTGCGAGGATCGGCGCTCCCGCGGCCGCTTCGACATCCGGCTCTCCATGCAGCCGGGGGCGAACGCGCTCGGCAAGGTAGGCGAGGCCGATTCCTGCGATGAGCCCGACAAGAAGACCAAGTGCGACGTTCCGGAGGAGATGTCGGTTCGAAGGCGCCGACGAAGGTACCGCTGGTTCCACGACGGACAGGGAGTTCGCCCGCTCCTCGCGCGCGAGCCGGATCGAGTCGAGGCTGGCCTGCAGCGTCCTGAGCCTGGACTGGCTCGAGTTGATCTCTTGCTTCAGCTCGAGCAGCCGTGCCTCTTGTTCCGGCAAGCGCGGAACCGTAGCTGCCAGGATCCCGTACTCATTCTGCTTGGGCGCGAGGTCGCTCTCGATCTGCTCGATCCGCGACGCTAGGTCGGGCTCGGCTCCGCGGTTGGCCTGGCTGAGCGAACGGACGCGCTCGATCAGCAGGGCGGCAAGCTGGTTTGCGGCTGCCGCGGCCGAGTCACGGTCGCTCGTCGTCACGTCGATGTCCATCAGCTCCGTATTCGGTACAGCCTGGACCTCGACATCCGGACGCTCCGAAAGGCCCACATCCCTCATAAGCTCGTCGACGAGTCCCCGGCTGGTCGCGAGATCGGCGTATGTGTTCTCAAGCCGATCGACGTACGTGAGATCGTCGGGACGGACCTGATCGCTCGCAATGCTCGAGCGTGTCGAGACGTGCACCACGGCCGTTGCTGTGTAATCCGCCCTTTGCGCGAGAGTGAATACGAGCGCGCACAAAGCCGATCCGAGGGCAACCAGCCCGATCAGCCACTTGCGACGCCACAAGATCGCCAAGTGTGGGTTGCCTTCGCGCCAGCTTCCGTCCCGAGGGCTCAACGCTCTTGATTGCACCACTAGATACTCCCGTTCCCCATGAGGAAGACTTTGGAACGTCCCGTTCCAACGTGCCCTACACCGACGAGGCCGTCGGCGGTGGAGTGGTCGGTGCGCTCCTCGTCGTAGTCGTAGAGGCCGTAGAGCTTGGCGACGACCACCCAGGCCGGGAGGCTCAGGCAGAAGACGAGCAGCTCGACCTGCGAGGCGACGGCGTCGGAGCGAGCGGCCCGCTCGAACAGGAGGGTCGAGGCGAGGAACGCGAGCGTGAGCCCGATGAGGTCCGCAAGCACGAACAGGGCCACGAGCCAGCCTCGCCGCATGCGCAGCGCACTCGTCCGCCGGCGCTCGAGGATCTGAAGAGTTCGCGCGTCCACTGACGACGGGACTTCGACGGCATCCTGCGGGTCGGCCATCGGCTCGACCGTGCTCATGTAAGTCGCCCCCCTGGGGTCGAGACCCTGGTGCCGAATCTCACTCCCCTAGTTGCTCCGGTCGTACGCTCGACGCTCGATCTCCCGAACGAACGGCGGGCTTCTCGGCAAGCTACATTCGCGCGCGCAGGGCAGCAATGAACGAATGGACTGCCTGGCCAGGCCTTTTCCAGCCGAAGCCTGAACTTTCGACTAGGCTCCTCTGGCCGGGTACGGATTCGCGCACCCGACACTCACAGGAGAGCGCCACTGTAGCCATACGGCCCGCGCCGCGCCGCTGGGCCGCGAGGCCGCGCCGGCGCTCGGAGCTGCCGCACTGCCCTCGAACGCCTCGTCGATCAGGGAAAGAACCGCTCGGGCGGCAGCTCGGCGAGAGCTGCTGAGACGCCACGATGTCCCTGGTGTTTGCGCGGACGGACTGCCGGAAAGGACATGTGTTCGAGGTCAGTCACCGATGTCGCAAGCTCACCGGGAACCCCTTGGCGTGCTCGGCGCAGGCTGGGTCGGGCTCACGACAGCAGCCTGCTTCGCGGAGCTCGGTCATGACGTCGTCGTCCGGGACGTTGCGCCGGAGCGTGTGGCCTCGCTGAAGGCGGGGGAGGTTCCGATCCACGAGCCGGGACTCGCCTCGATGCTCGCGCGAAACCGCGATCGGATTCACTTCACGGCCGACCCGCAGGACGTCGTGACGGCGACGGCAATCGTCTTCGTCTGCGTCGGCACCCCATCTACGTACTCCGGCGACGCCGATCTCTCTGCAGTCTGGCGCATCGTCGACGAGCTCGGGGATGTCGAAGAGCCCCTGCTGCTCGTCATGAAAAGCACGGTTCCCGTGGGGACAGGCGAGGAGGTTCGTGCGCGCCTGGACGGACTCGGGCTTGCGCACATTGGCTATGTCGCGAACCCCGAGTTCCTCGCGGAAGGGACGGCCCTCGCCGACTTCAACGAGCCTGACCGGGTCGTCGTCGGCGCCTTCGCGCACCACGACGGGGATCGGATCGCGGAGGTCTACGAGTCGCTCAACGCGCCCATAGTGCGGACCGACGTGGCATCTGCCGAGATGATCAAGCTCGCGTCCAACGCGGCGCTTGCAACGAGGATCAGCTTCATCAACGAGATCGCGAACGTCTGCGAGCTCGTCGGCGCCGACGTCGAGCAAGTCGCACGTGGCGTCGGGCTTGACCATCGCGTGGGGCCGCATTTTCTGCGCGCCGGCATCGGCTACGGCGGGTCATGCTTTCCCAAGGACGCCTTGGCGCTCAAGCAACTGGCGGCGAACTCCGGGTACCACTTCCAGCTCCTGAGCGCTGTGATCGACGTCAACGAGCTGCAGAAGCGTCGAGTCGTCAACAAGATCCAGGCCCACCTCGGGGCCCTGCGTGGGCGGACCATCGCGATCTTAGGCCTGAGCTTCAAGCCCAACACAAACGACATGCGCGAGGCGCCCAGCCTCGTCCTTGCGCCGCGTCTCCTCGCCGAGGGCGCGGTCGTGCGCGTCTGGGACCCGGTGGCGCTGCCCGCGGCGCGGACGCTGCTTGGCGGGGTGGACTTTGCCGAAACCTTGATGGAGGCGGTGGAAGGTGCGGACGCGGCGCTGATTGTCACCGAGTGGCCCGAGCTCCATGAGCTCGTCTCGCCGGAGGTGCAGCGAGCCATGCGAACGCCGCTCATCGTGGACGGACGGAACATGCTCGACCCGGCCGAGGTCCGGGCCGGAGGGTTCATCTACGAGTCGATCGGCCGCCCCTCGGCGGTCGCCTCGGATCTCGATCGCGCCCAAGGGACCCATGACACCTCGCGTCGAGACGAGTCGAAAAGCCCCGCTTTTGCGGCTCCTGGAGAGCCTTAGCTGACTAGAGGGCGTTGCGATGAAGGAGTGGCGGCGATGCGACGTGAGCAGCCACGCCGTCAACTTGCGAGTCCCGATAGTACGCTCACGTCGTGGAGCTCATTCACACCTGCTACCGAATTACAGACCCCGAGCGGTCGATCGAGTTCTACGAGGCGCTCGGGCTCGAGAAGCGGCGCGAGCTTCCAATTCGCGAGGAGGCCGTCAACTACTTCCTCGGGATCCCCGGGACGGACGGGCCGGAGCTGGAGCTGACCTACAATTTCGAGACCCCTGAAGGCGGCTACGAGCTTGGCACCGGGTATGGGCACGTCGCCCTCACCGTGGACGAATTGGACGCGACGTTGGCGGCGCTCGCCGAGAAGGGCATCGAGCCGGAGCGCGCCCCCTACACCGTTCGCGAGGGCGGCTCGCGGATCTGCTTCGTAAGAGACCCGGACGGCTACAGGGTCGAGCTCATCGAGGGATGAATTGCGCCCAGGCGCTTCCCGGGATGGATAGGTCAAGGAGTCGAGGTCACTCAGAAATGCTCCACGACCAATTTCACCAAGTGAACCGCCTTGCGCGTGAGGTGTACGCCTCGAAAGGCGACGTCTTTGCTCACTCGCTGTCCAAGAGTTCTTCTTTGAGTACCGCGATGTCGGCGTAGCCTAGATCTCCTTCGTGGGAAAGCCGGTGACGATGGGGCTGCTCTTCTATCCGCGCGGCGGATCGGCGCAGGTCGCCCGCTATCTCGCTGCAGTCCTCGATCGCAAGGGCTGGCCAGTTCGGCTCTTCACAGGGTCATTCGGCGAGCCGGGCGCAGCGACAAACGCGGCCACGTTCTTCGCCGGGCTCGCCGTTGCCTCAGCCGAATTCACGCCGGCGCTAGAGGCGTTCGATCGGGGCGAGGACCCGATGGCCGCTGAGATCCCGCTGCATCCGTCGTTCGAGGATCGTGTGGGAGCGCCTGACCGACTCTTCGCATCGCTCGACGATCGAGAGGCCGAGCGACAGGTCGCCGCCTGGCAACGGCTCTTTGCCGAGGGCGGGGCCGCGGAGGCGGCGATCGCGCACCTTCATCACCTCACGCCGCAGCATGACGCGCTTGCTCGGGTCGCACCCAACTTGGCCGTCGTCGCGCATCTGCACGGCACCGAGCTGAAGATGCTCGATGGGATTCGCCGCCGCCGCGAGTTGGCGGCTCGTCTCGGCACCGATCTCACCGGGATGGTTGCGGCCGCTGCGGGTGAGCGGGCCGACGCCTCGCTCACCGATGCCGAGCATGAACTCTTTCAGAGCACGCGCTGGGAGGCATGGCGACACGGCGACGCCTGGGAGGCTCGCCTGCGAGCCAATGCGCGGCGCGCTAATCAACTCGTCGCGATATCGCCTCACGATCGCGATGAGGCCGTCCGTCTGCTCGGTGTCAACGCATCACGAGTCGAGGTCATCTCGAACGGCGTCGACGTCGAGCGCTTTGACCGAAATGGCCCCAGCCCAGACGCGCGACTGGCGCGATGGTCTGCGTGGCTCGTCGACGATCCCCGCGGATGGGACGCCTCGGGTGTGGCCGGCTCGGTTCGCTACGGAGCAGACGACCTGACCGTATTCGCCGATCCGACGCTGGGTGAGGCCAACCCGGTATTGCTGTACGTCGGGCGCTTCCTCGCATTCAAGCGCGTGCCGCTGCTTGTGCGCGCCTATCAGCAAGCACGCTCGAGCTTCGAGCGCCCAGCGCCGCTCGTCATCTGGGGTGGGTACCCGGGCGAGTGGGAGGGAGAGCACCCGGTCGAGGTGGCGCGCTCCGGCGGAAGCGAGGGGATCTTTTTCGTCGGCTGGCGGGGACACGATGACCTGCCTGAGGGGCTAAACGCGGCCGATGTGCTCGTGGCACCGTCGGTCGATGAGCCCTTCGGCCAGGTCTATCTCGAAGCGATGGCCTGCGGGCTGCCGGTGATCGCGACGCCCACGGGCGGCCCGCTCTCCTTCGTGAACAGCGTCTCCGGACGTCCGAACGGCTGGCTCGTCAATCCCGACGACGAGGCCGCGCTCGCGGCCATTCTCATCGAGGTGGTCAATGATGCACAGGAGCGCCGCGCCCGGGGCGAGGCGGCCTACGAGCAGATCCGTAGTGCCTACACCTGGGACGCGGCCGCGACCCGCGTCGTCTCGTTGTACGAAGGCATGGTCGCCACATAGGGCGCGTCGCAAGCCTCCTGGACGTAGTGCAACACTCGACCGGCCACCGCTGTCGTCGCCACCCAGATCGCCGGCGCAGCATGCAGCGTGTTGGTACCGGGTCGAGCTCATCGAGCGAAGGATGAATTTGCGCCCAGGCGCTTCCTGGACGACTACAGGGTGGAGCTAGTCGAGCAGCGATGACATTGCCCACGCGTAGTCGCGGATGGGCCGAGCGTCCTCCGATGAGGTTAGGCCGTCGTCGGCAGGAACGACCACGGATCGCCGTCTTCGACCTCCGAACCGATCAGTCTTTGACCGCATAGAGCTGCCAATCTCCGGGGACCCCCTTCATCGCGGCGGCTCCACGCGCCTCGAACTGAAGACCGGAGCCGGCGACGAGGTCCTTGACGGTGCTGGAGACCAAAACCTCGTCCGGCTCAGCCGCCTCGGCGATGCGAGCACCAATATGTACCGCTATCCCGGTCACCTTCCCGTCCACGATCTCGCACTCGCCGGTGTGAAGGCCGATTCTCAACGATAGGCCGAGGTCCCCGACAACCTCCCTGATCGTCTGGGCGCACCGGATGGCTCGGGCTGGGCCCTCGAACGTCGCAAAGAAGCCGTCTCCGCTCGTATCCACCTCCTTGCCCCCATAGCGCGACAGCTGCCGCCGGATCGCCGAGTGGTGCTGTTGAAGCACTTCCCTCCACCGTGCGTCGCCGAGTTCAGCCGCCTTGCCCGTCGAGCCGACGATGTCGGTGAAGACGACGGTCGCGAGAACGCGGTTGGGCTCGTGCCACGTGGGCTCCCTCGATACCTCGTCGATGAATTCGCGCGTCACGGCGATGAGCTCCACCGAGCTGCCGGTGAACGGCGAGTGATCGGCCCCCGGTAGCTCGACAAATCTCGCCCCGACAATGCGGTCTGCGAGATACCGACCCGCGGCCACGTCCACGACCTGATCCCCGAACCTGTGCGCCACGAGGGTAGGGACGTGGATTGCCGACAACACGTCCCGCACGTCGTTCTCCATGTTCATCCTTCGAAACGCCGCGTAGGCGCCGGGGCTCGCGCTTTGGCGGAGGTAGGCGCTCCATTGCGGCGCGCTCGAGTTAGGGAGGCTGGGTGAGTACCGCCGCAACATGTCGAGCCCGTGCCCCTCGCTTCCCCAGCGATGTTCCTCCTCCTCGACGACACGGAGGTATTCCGCCTCCGTCGGGCCCCACGGATGGTCCGGGGCCCACAGTGTTCGCGCGGCGGTGCCGGTGAGGAGGAGCGCAGCGGTGCGCTCCGGGTAGGTGGCGGCAAAGACGATGCTCATCATCCCTCCGGTATCGACACCGAACAGAGCGGCCCGCTCCGATCGCGCGGCATCCATGACTGCCCGGACGTCCTCCATCTGCGTCTCGAGAGGCGCGTATCCCCGAATGGGATCGGACATCCCCGTCCCGCGCTTGTCGAACTGGATCACCCGAGCAAAGGACGCCGCCGCTTCGAGGAACTGGGCGCGGCCAGTGAGCAACCAGCCGACCTCGATGTTCGAGACGAAGCCGGGGGCGAACACGAGATCCACCGGCCCTTCGCCGAAGACCTGATACGCAATCCAGACGTCTCCGCTTCTCGCATAACGCGTTTCCGGCAGCTCCACACGTGCATTGTTGCCCGGCCACGATTTGCACGCGAGCAACGGAACCGAAGCCGTCGCGTCGCCCGCTGACGATGTCGAGATCCCCGCGGCCGACCTCGTCCTCCGACGCCAGAGCAACTCGACCATCTCCGGTACCCGAACGGCCAAACGGGTCGAACATATCGTCGCTGGCTCCAAGGCACCCTGGTGCGAGATCACCGATGACCTGCCGCGGGCGGGGAAGTACGAATAGCCGTCCGGAACAGAGCGTCAGGCGTTGACTGGACCAAGCGGTCACCCTCTGGCAAGAAAAGCGAAGAGAGCGCGCCTGGCTTCGGAATCCTGAAGGAGATCGGTCCCATGCTCGGCGCCGGCCGTCATGACAAGAGCCTTGGCGCGAGAATTCGTCGCCTGGTAGAGCCGACGGGCGTCGCGGGCGAATTCGCCGTCTCGGCGGCCGGCGACAAAGAGCGCCGGAATCTCGAGTCGGCGGACGGCGCGGAGAGCATCGAGGCCACTGAACTCCCTGGGTGCGGACACCGCGGCGACACCTGCCAAGTCGATGTTCGTCGCGGCGACGAGCGCAGCGGTCCCGCCCATCGAGGCACCCACCAGGATGATCCGCTTCGCCCCGCGGCGGAGCAGCTCGCGCGCCCCGGCCACCATGTCGGCGTCGAGAGAAGTGCTGACGAAGTTGACTGCCAGTGCGCGCATGTGGCGCTGAGCGAGCTGCTGAGCGAAGGGAACCCAGGAACAGAAGTCGCTCCCGAACTGGTGGCCGAGAACGACGCCGAGTTCTCCCTTGCCGACGAGCGCGGCGTTGAGTTCCGCCCCGTCCGGCGTTGTGAGCGTGACGGCTTGCACGCCCTCGGCGCCGCACGGCGCCGCTGTCGTCGTCGAGGTCGTTCCCGATGTCGAGGTCGTCGGCCCCGCCTCGTCGCTGCCATTTCCGCCGCAGCCGACGGCTGCGACGAGCAACCCCACCGTGAAGGCGCGGACGATCCGCATGTTAGCCCTCGACTAATGACGCGCAGACCACGTTTACGTTAGCGACGCTTGGCGGGCGTCCCGGACTCTTGGCGATTCCGTCACGAATCGGGCACACACGCACGCGTCTTTGCGGGCTACGGTCGGTGCGATGAGCAAAGCGGTCACGACACGCCCGGCGGCGAAGGCCGCGACGCCCTGGGGGCAGGCCACCGTGCTCGAGGAGGTCCGGGTCGCGCAGCGTGCCGGCGACCGCCGGTTCGAGACCATCGTCCAGCTGCTCGAGGACGCGAAAGGGGGTGATCTGATCCGGTTTGCCTACTCCACCGGCGGCACAGCGCGGCGAGGGCCGGTCACCCTGCGCGGACGGGATCTCGAGCGCCTCCGCGAGGAGCTCGGATCGCGTCCTCGCTTGGCCGAGGCTCTCGGTCTGATACCGCGGCAGCCGTCCAGTACAACCGAATAGACGCCGAAGGCCGTCAGACGCGCGCGTAAGAGCGCTCGCGGGCTGCGTCCACGAGCGAGGAGAGGATGAGCCCGCCGTCGGCCGAGCCCAGCAGCGTGTCCACGGCATGCTCGGGGTGGGGCATGAGACCGAGGACGTTTCCGTCCGCGTTCGTCATACTCGCAATGTCGGCGTCCGACCCGTTCGGATTCGCGGCGGGCGCGTATCGGAGCACGACCTGGTCGGTCGCAAGGTCTGGAGGCGCGTGGTAGCAGCCGTCGCCGTGCTTGACGGGAATCACCAGCGTCTGACCTACTTTGCAGCGGGCCGTGAATGGCGTGTCGCTCCGCTCGACGACGACGGGCACGTCACGGCAGACGAACGAGAGCGAAGTGTTCGGCCGCAGGACGCCCGGAAGCAGCCCCGCCTCGCAGAGGATCTGGAATCCGTTGCAGATCCCGAGCACGAGGCCGCCGTCGCGGGCGAACGCCTGGACCGCCGCCATTGCCGGTGCGAAGCGGGCGATCGCGCCGGCACGGAGGTAGTCCCCGTACGAGAAGCCTCCCGGAAGCACGACGGCCTCGACGGGTGGGAGCTCTGGCTCGGCGTGCCAGACGAGCTGCGGCTGGGCGCCGAGCGCGCTGAGGGCCCAGGCCGCGTCCCGGTCGTCGTTCGAGCCCGGGAAGACGAGGATGCCGATGCGTGGACGCGGCTCGCTCATGTCTGGCGATCCTCGAGCTCGATCTCGTAGCTCTCGATGAGCGGGTTCGTGAGCAGGCGATCGCACATCTTTTCGACCTGGTCACGCGCCTCCTCGACAGTCGCTACGTCGATCTCCAGGTCGATCACGCGGCCGATTCGCGCGTCCTCGACCGGGAAGCCGAGCTGCCGAAGCGACTGCTCGACGGCCTCGCCCTGCGGGTCGAGGATGCCGCCCTTCGGTCGAACGAGGACGGTTGCCCTCACCGGATCACCACGCTTGGGTCCTCGAGATAGTCCTCGAACCCGATACCGGTGAGGTGCTCGAAGGCCTCCACGTAGCGTGCTCGCGTCCCGTCGACGACTCGGGCGGGAAGCTCGGGCCCCGGGGCGGTCTTGTCCCAGCCCAGGGATTCGCAGTAGTCGCGAACGTACTGCTTGTCGAAGGACGGCTGGCCGCGCCCCGCCTCGTACTCGTCTACCGGCCAGAACCGGGACGAGTCCGGCGTGAGAGCCTCGTCTCCGAGCGTCAGGACGCCGTCTGCGTCGAGCCCGAGCTCGAACTTCGTGTCGGCGATGATGATGCCTCGCTCGAGGGCGTATGCGGCCGCGTAAGCGTAGAGATCCAGGGAGACGCGCTCGACCTCGGCGAAAAGTGCCTCGCCGACGAGCTCGGCAGCGCGATCCCGGTCGATGTTCTCGTCGTGTCCTTCCTGGGCCTTCGTCGCCGGCGTGAAGATAGGAGTAGGAAGACGCTCCGATTCCTGGAGCCCGGCAGGCAGTCGGTGGCCGCACACCTCGCCGCTTCCCAGGTAGTCCTTCCAGCCCGATCCGGCAAGGTAGCCACGCACGACACACTCGATCGGCAGCATGTCGAGCCGCCGTGCCTCCGTCGAGCGGCCGTCGGGTCGAAGGGCGAGGAGGTGGTTGGGCACGATCTCACGCGTGCGCGCGAACCAGAAGCCCGAGAGCCCGGTGAGGACCCGCCCCTTGTCGGGGATCTCGGTCGGGAGTACGACATCGAAGGTCGAAATTCGGTCGCTGGCGACGAGCAGCAGGGTCTCGTCGTCGACCTCGTAGATCTCGCGGACTTTGCCGCTGGCGACATGAACCGCCTCAGACATGGACGGCTTCCTCCTTTCGCTCGCGAGCCTTCTCGGCGAGCCCGCCGAGACGGTCGAAGATGACGTCGACATGGCGGAGCGCGTCGTCGAGATCGAACGCGCGCGCGAGTGCATCCGGATCGAGTCGTGCGGTGACCTCGGAGTCGGCAGCCAGGAGCCCGGCGAAGCCGCGCTCCTCGTCCCAGGCCGTCAGGGCGTTTCGCTGGACGAGTCGGTACGCCTCGTCCCGCGTCAGCCCGGCGGCGACGAGTGCCAGCAGGACGCGCTGGCTGAACACGAGGCCGTGGGACGCCTCGAGGTTTCTCCGCATGCGTTCGGGGTGGACGACGAGCCCTTCGACCAGCCACCCGGTCCGGTCGAGCATGTAGTCGAGGGCCAGGAACGCGTCGGGCAGGACGATGCGTTCCGCGCTCGAGTGCGAGATGTCGCGCTCGTGCCAGAGAGCGACGTTCTCGAGCCCCACCGCGGCGGCCGCGCGTACGACGCGCGCAAGCCCGGAGATGCGCTCGGCAACCACCGGGTTGCGCTTGTGGGGCATGGCGGACGAGCCCTTCTGGCCCTTCCGAAACGGCTCCTCGACCTCCCGGAGCTCCGTGCGCGCGAGATGGCGGATCTCGGTCGCAAAGCGGTCGAGCGAGGACGCGCTCAGGGCGAGCGCGGAGAGTAGCTCCGCATAGCGGTCGCGTGGGACGACCTGGGTCGCCACCGACTCCGGCACGAGGTCGAGCCGCTCGCAGGCCAGCCGCTCGACCTCCGGATCGCCGCCCCCGTACGTGCCGACAGCCCCGGCCAGCTTCCCGACCCGCATTCCCTCGAGCGCGTCCACGAGGCGCGCGCGATCGCGCTCGAGCTCGAACGCCCACCCGGCGAGCTTGGCCCCGAAGGTGATCGGCTCGGCGTGGACACCGTGCGTGCGGCCGACCATGACGGTTTCGCGGTGCTTTTCGGCGAGGCGGATGACCGCCGCCTGTGCCCGGTCGATGCCCTCGAGGATCAAGACGCCGGCCTCCCGCACCTGGAGCGCCGTGGCCGTGTCGAGAACGTCCGAGGACGTCAGTCCGTAGTGGAGCCAGCGACCCGCCTCGCCCAGTCCTTCGGCCACGGCGTCGACGAAGGCGGCGAGATCGTGCTGCGTCCGCTCCTCGATCTCGGCGACCCGGTCGGGCGTGGGGGGAACCGCGAGCCGCCGCGCCTCGGCGGCAGCGTCCGTCGGCACGGCGCCGACCTCCGCCCACGCGTCGAGTGCCGCCAGCTCGACCTCGAGCCAGCGGGCAAGCCGGCTCTCCTCCGACCAGACGTGCTTCATGGCCGGACGGGAATAGCGGTCGATCACGCCGACAAGTCTAGTGAGCGGGCAGGCTACAGCTCGGCGGTGGGCCGGCCCGGCGTCCCCGGGTACCCGCCGCCCTGCGCCAGGATCTTGGCCGCCAGGATGGCCGCGTTTCGCGCGCCGTTGACGGAGACGCACGCGACCGGGACGCCCGGCGGCATCTGCACGATCGAGAGAAGGGCGTCGAGCCCGCCCATGACGCTCTTGGAGGACGTGAGGGGGACACCGATCACGGGGAGGTCGCTGTACGAGGCGACGACGCCCGGCAGCGCCGCGGCCATTCCTGCCCCGGCGATAAGCACTCTCGTTCCACGCAGCGCTGCGGTCGAGGCGTACTCGGCCACGCCACGGGGGTCTCGATGGGCGGAGAGGACCTCGAGCTCCCAGGAGATCCCACGCTCGTCCAGCTCGACGCAGGTCGGTTCCATGGCCTCACGGTCGGACTCCGAGCCGATGAGGATCCCGACGAGAGGACCGACGCCCTCGAACTCCTCGATCACGGTGAGCGGGTGCGGCTGTTCCTCAGGCATTGGCGTGGACGGCTGCGAGCGCGATGTCGTGACGGTACTGGACCTCGGGGAGCTCGATCAGCTCGGCCGCTCGATAGGCATGCTCGCGCGCAGAGGCGACTGACTTGCCGACCCCGGTCACGTTCAGCACGCGGCCGCCGGCCGTCACGAGCGAACCGTCCCGGACCGCCGTTCCTGCGTGGAAGACCAGCGCCCCGGTGGCCTCCGCCGCTTCGATCCCATCGATCGGGACGCCGGACGCCGGCGCGTCCGGGTAGCCGGCGGAGGCGAGCACGAGGCTCACGGCCGCGTCCGGCCCGGCGGCGAGCTCGACTCCCGCGAGGGAGCCCGCGGCGACCGCGGCGAGCGCCGCGAGCAGGTCGCCCTCGAGGCGGGGAAGAATCGCCTGGGTCTCGGGATCGCCGAAGCGGCAGTTGAACTCCAGCACTCTGGGCCCATCTTCGGTGAGCATGAGGCCGGCGTAGAGGAGGCCCTGGAAGGGAGCCCCCCGGGCGGCCAGCTCGCGGAGCACTGGCACGTGGACAGCCTCCACGAGAGCCTCCGGCTCCTCCTCGAGCCAGGGGACGGGTGAGTAGCTCCCCATCCCTCCGGTGTTCGGGCCCCGGTCGTCGTCGAGCAGTCGCTTGAAGTCTTGCGCAGGGGCAAGCGGGAGCGCGGCCGTGCCGTCGCAGAGCGCGAAGAGCGAGACCTCGCGACCGACGAGAAGCTCCTCGACGACGACACGCCCCCCGAGGGCCCGCGCTCGGGGCAAGGCGGCGGCGAGCTCCTCCTCGCTCTCGCAGACGAAGACGCCCTTTCCGGCCGCGAGCCCGTCGGCCTTGACCACGCACGGCGCTCGCGGCTCGGCGAGCTCAGCAGCGGTCGGCACCCCGGCGGCTTGCAGAACCTCCTTGGCGAAGGACTTCGAGCCCTCGATGCGGGCTGCTCCCGCGCCCGGTCCGAAGACCGCCGTCCCGGCGGCTCGGAGCTCGTCGGCGAGCCCGGCCACGAGCGGTGCCTCCGGGCCGATCACGACGAGCCCGATCCCGAGGCGCCGGGCAAGGCCCAGCAGCGCTTCGCCGTCTTCGACCTGAATGGCGTGACAGGTTCCCAGCGCGGCGATCCCGGGATTTCCCGGCGCGGCGTGCAACTCGCCGAGGTGGGAGCTGTGCCCGATCCTCCACGCGAGCGCGTGTTCGCGCCCGCCGCCGCCGACGATGAGAACGTTCACGCGGCGAGTCTATTCGGGCGGTCGGGCATCCGATGCCGGCGCGTCGACGAGGCGCTCCGCGATACCCTCCCGCGGCTCGAAGTGGGATCGATCGGGAGCCTGCAGGTGGCGCTAGAGCCGGGTCACGGCGGGCAATAGTATTGCCGTTCCGGTACCGGCGCCTCGCGCCGAAATTGAGCAAGAAGAGGAGGGAATGCGTGCCGACCGACCTTGAAGCCTTTGTCAGCGCGAGGGGGCGCAAGACGAAGATCAGCGAGGTTCGCAAGAAGATCAACGACCTCGGAATCACCTACATCTACTACCAGTTCCCCTCCGTCACGGGCCGGATCATGGGCAAGGGCGTCCCGGCCCCGCACTGGGAGACGATCGCGGAGAAGGGCTTCCAGCTCGTGTACGGCGCGACGGCAAACCTCTTCACCGACCGGCACGGCAACTACATCGGCTACGGGCCCGAGGCAGCGGAGCTCGTCGGTGTCCCGGAGCCGGAGACCTTCATGCCGCTCCCGTGGGATTCACGGGTCGCGCGGGTCTGGGTGACGTGCTTCCGCAACCGCGAGGAGCGGGACGACCCGGGAGCCGTCCTCACCTCGGACTCTCGCGCGAATCTGAAGCAGCTGCAGTCCGACTTCGAAGAGGCGACCGGCCTCCACCTCCGGGCCGGCACCGAGCCCGAGATGATGTGGCTGAAGTTGGACGAGAAAGGCGAGCCCTCCGTGGAGGGCAAGACGAAGCCCTACTGCTACCACATCGACCAGTTCTCCGAGCTGCAGCCGATCATCCACAAGGTGATCGAGTACGGGCAGAAGATGGGGCTCGACATGATCCAGGGAGACCACGAGGACGCCCCAGGGCAGATCGAGCTGAACTTCGGCTTCGACCGCGCCGAGCAGACGGCGGACAACCTCTCGACCTTCCGCCAGATCTGCAAGCAGGTCGGCCGGGAGCTGGACGCTTTTCCTTGCTTCATGCCGAAGCCCTTCATGGGCGTCTCGGCCAACGGCTGCCACCACAACATCTCGATCTGGCGCGGAGACGAGAACGCCTTCATGCCCGACACGAAGGACATGCAGAAGCCGAGCAAGATCGGGCTCTGGGCGATCGGCGGGATCATGGCCCACCAGCCCGCCCTCACCGCGCTCACCTGCTCGACGGTCAACTCGTACCGCCGTCTCTGGGACACCGGCTTCTGGGCGCCGGTCTTCGCCGACTGGGGCTATCAGAACAGGACGACCGCACTTCGCGTCTCCGCGCCAGGGCGCTTCGAGTACCGCTCGGTGGACTCGGCCGTGAACCCCTACCTGTCGCTCGCCGGACTGATCGCGGCGATGCGGGACGGGATCGAGCAAAAGCTCGATCCGGGCGAGCCGGAGGAGCGCAACATCTACGAAGCGATGGAGGCCGGCAAGGAGGTCAAGCGCCTGCCGATGACGTTCGGCGCGGCGCTCGAAGCGCTCGAAGAGGACGAAGTCGTCAGGTCCGCGCTACCCGGCGATATGTACCGTGTGTTCATGCACTACAAGCGCGACGAGTGGGAGCGGTACTGCGCGCAGGTCAGTGACTGGGACGTCACCGAGTACCTCGACGTCCTTCCCTAGAAAGCGAGCGCGAAATGTGCGGAATTGCAGGGATCATCTACCGCGACGGCACCCACGAAGTCGGAAGCGACATGACGCGGATGCTCCAGTCGATGAAGCACCGCGGTCCCGACTCGACGGGCTACGCGCTCTACCGCCCGCTCGACGACCAGCTGGTCATGCGCTACAAGCTCGCCGACGCGAACACGCCTCGTGACTTCGAGTTCTCCGACCGCCTCGACCGGCACCAGGATCAGGTCGTCCGGCGACTGAAGGCAATGGGTGCCGACATCCACGACGTCGAGGAGGAGACTGAGTACGCCTACCGAGCGGCATTCACACTCCCCAACGGGACGCTGAAGGAGCTCGCGGATCGCATCGAGGACATCTCCGAGGCCGAGGTGCTCTCGCTGGGCTACTCGCTCGAGATCATCAAGGACCTCGGTGACGCCGAGGAGGTCGCCGAGCAGTACCACCTCAAGGACTTCATGGGCACCCATGCGATCGGCCACGTCCGCATGGCAACCGAGTCCGACGTCGACATCTCGGGCGCCCACCCGTACTGGGCCTACCCGTTCTCGGACGTGGCCGTCGTCCACAACGGCCAGCTGACGAACTACTTCCAGTGGAAGCGTCGGCTGGAGCGCAGCGGCCATCGCTTCCAGTCCGAGTGCGACTCCGAGATCATCGCCGTCTACCTCGCCGAGAAGATGAGCGAGGGCGCCAACCTCGAGGACGCGATGCGCGACTCGCTCGAGGAACTCGACGGAGTCTTCACCTACATCGCCGTCACCGCCGAGGCGCTCGGCGTCTGCAAGGACGAGATGGCAGCCAAGCCGCTCGTCCTCTACGAAGCCGACGGCGTCGTGGCGCTCGCCTCCGAGGAGATCGCGATCCGAGCGATCGTCGACCACGAGATCGACACGTACGACCCCTACGAGGGCGAGGTGATGGTGTGGCAGCGGTAGGCGAGTCGAGGATCACGTACGACGCGCGTGGGCTCGCCGAGCCCTTCGCCGAGGCTCCGCGCACCGCCGAGATCGAGGACGCCCGCGCGACCTTCGACGCTCAGGATCTGACCACGCGCCTGATCAATCTCGAGCTCAGGCGCCTGCTCTACGAGGAGGGCGTCAACGACGTGACCGTCCTCAACCCCGGCTCGAAGCATTCGCTCGGCGTCGGCATCCTCACGCGTTGCCGGATCACGTTCGGCGGCAGCCTCGGCTACTTCGGCTGCGGCCTGATCGACGGCCCCGAGATCCACGTCACGGGCCGCGTGGGCTGGTCGGCGTTCGAGAACATGATGTCCGGCGTCGTTATCGTCGACGGCAACGCCGGCTCGCTCACGGCGGCGGCGATCCGTGGCGGCGACGTGGTCGTCAAGGGCAAGGTCGGCGCCCGCACCGGGATCGATCAGAAGGGCGGCACCGTCATCGTTATGGGAGACGCCGGCTCGATGACCGGCTTCATGTTGCAGCGCGGCCGCCAGGTCATCTGCGGCGACGTCGGCCCGGGCCTGGGCGATTCGATGTACGACGGGACGATCTACGTCGGCGGCAAGGTCAAGTCGCTCGGCATCGACTGCGTGCCGGGCGAGTGGACCGACGCCGACACCGAGCTGATCGAGCGCAAGTTCAGGATCTACGGCCTGGGCGATCCGCCCGAGCTGCAGAAGTTCGTCTGCGGCAAGAAGCTTTACAACTACGACAACCTCGAGCCCTCGGAGCGAAAGCTGGTGTTGTAGTGGCTGACGAACGCGAACGCACCGTCCTTGGGCACAGCGGGATCTTCACCCCGGACG
This sequence comes from uncultured Actinomycetes bacterium, assembly GCA_963842305.1. Lineage (GTDB taxonomy): Bacteria > Actinomycetota > Thermoleophilia > Gaiellales > Gaiellaceae > JAIBJN01. Next base: position 192,183 of record CAWJFW010000007.1, on the reverse strand, counting down.
TCATCAACGACATCCACATGAAGTCCGAGCTGGGCCGCTACCGGATGCGGGGCTTCTCGATGTTCAAGAAGATCCCGCACTGGGACGAGCTCATGTTCATGCCGGGCACGCTCACCCGGTTCGTGATCGAGGGCTACCGGGAGAAGTGCGTGACGAAGACTGTCCTCGGCGCCCGCTTCGCGAAGAAGCCGATCGAGCTCGACATCCCCGTCTACATCACGGGCATGAGCTTCGGCGCGCTCTCGCTCGAGGCCAAGATGGCGCTGGCCAAGGGCGCCTCGATGGCCGGGACGGCCGACGTGCTCAGGCGAGGGCGGGATGATCCCGCCGGAGCGCGACCTCTCGACGAAGTGGTACTACCAGTGCATCCAGAGCCGGTACGGGTTCAACCCGCACCATCTGATGCTTGCCGACGCCTGCGAGTTCTTCATCGGCCAGGGCTGCAAGGTGGGGCTCGGCGGCCACCTGATGGGCCAGAAGGTCACCGAACAGGTGGCCGAGATGCGCTCGTTGCCGCCGGGGATCGATCAGCGTTCGCCCGCCCGCCATCCCGACTGGCTCGGCCCGGACGACCTCTCGCTGAAGATCCAGGAGATTCGCGAGGCCACGGACTACCAGATCCCGATCCAGTTGAAGCTGGGTGCCGCCCGCGTGTACGACGATGTCCGCATGGCCGCCAAATGCGGGCCGGACATCATCTACCTGGACGGCGCCGAGGGCGGTACCGGTGCGGGGCCGCACATCGCCACGGAGGAGACCGGCATCCCCCTGATGGCCGCGATCCCCGAGGCGCGGCGCGCGCTCGAGGACGTCGGCCTCGCGGACGAGATCGATCTCGTGGTCGCGGGCGGAATCCGAAACGGCGGCGATGTCGCCAAGGCGCTCTCGCTCGGCGCGAAGGCCGTCGCGCTCGGCCACTCGGCGCTGATGGCGCTGAACTGCAACAAGGAGATCCCGGGCGTCACCGACTATGAGGGAACGATTGGCGTCCCCGCCGGCCAGTGCTACCACTGCCACACGGGTCGCTGCCCCGTCGGGATCACGACCCAGGACCCCGAGCTCCGCAAGCGCCTCGTCGTCGACGAGGCTGCGGAGCGCGTCTACAACTTCCTGCACACGCTGACCCTCGAGTTGCAGATGCTCGCGCGGGCCTGCGGCAAGACGAACGTGCACTCGCTCGAGCCCGAGGATCTCTGCGCCCTCACCGTCGAGGCGGCCGCCATGGCGAAGGTACCGCTCGCGGGCACGAACTACATCCCGGGCGTCACCGAGGAGCAGGCGCTCGCCGAGATCAAGCGGCTGCTCGAGAAGCACCTCGAATACCCGGTCGACTACCTCCCGGACCAGCCCGCCGAGTACGCCGGGGCAGAGGATTGATGACCAGAGAGCCGGAGAAGATCAGGTCGATCGACGCCGAGTACCTGTCCGGGAAGCGCTTTCCGTACCAGGAGGACATCGGCGAGATCGAGGATGTCGACCTGCTCGCCGCGACCCCGGGCGAGGACCTGAATTGGCTCGAGGACGTCGAGCTGCTCGAGGAGGAAGGTGTACCGGCCGTCTTCGACCGCTACTCGAACTCCTTCATCAAGATCTACTTCTCCATCCCGGACGGCCGAGAGGACGAGATCGCGCGCAAGGTGCTCGTCAAGCACCTCCAGTCGGGCAACTCGTACGGGATCCAGCTCAAGGAGAAGCACACGAAGTTTCCGCAGCCTGAGCTCGGCCCCTGGGTCGAGGGCTCGAAGACGGTCGGCACGGACTGGCACCCGCCGGTCCTCGAAGGCTGGGAGCCTCCGGAGGGTCATTGACCTCGTCTGGGCGGCCGAGCCCGACACCATACGAAGACGACGCGGTTCTCCGGCGGCCGCGACTGACGCCAGTCTGACAGTCGAAGGGGCGGACGCCGGGCGGGCCCACCCCTTCGCAATCCGGAATCGAGCGTCCGCCTCGGCGAGGCGGCGCGGTGCGCCTCGACGGTGCGGGTCTCTCCCTCGAACCGGTGTCATCCGATACGAGCACGCCGCCCGGTCGGATTGCCGTGTAAAGCGAACTTGAAAGCGGCGTCGCCTGGGGCGCTTCCGCCGCTAGGCTCGCGCGGTGCGCCCCGCGCTCGCTCCAGCTCTGATCGAGGCCTTCCGCCGAGACGGTGCGGTGTGCGTGCGCGGCGCCTTCTCGGCCGAGGAGGTCGCCCTCGTCCAACGCGGGATCGAGCGGAATCTCGCCGCCCCCAGCCCGCGGGCGATCGTCGCAAGCCGGCCCGAGGACCCGGGCCGTTTCGTCGAGGACTTCTGCAACTGGCAGGCGATTCCCGAGTACGAGATGTTCGTGCGCGAGTCGCCGGCAGCCGCCCATGCCGGTGCGCTCATGGGCAGCGAGCGCGTGCGGCTCTTCCACGACCACCTGCTCGTGAAGGAGCCGGGTACCTCGCAGCGGACGCCCTGGCACCAGGACCAGCCCTACTACAACGTCGAGGGCGGCCAGGCGGTGAGCATGTGGATGCCGGTCGATGCAGTCGCCCGCGACGCCACGCTCGAGTTCGTGGCGGGCTCCCATCGCGGTCCGTGGCTGATGCCCCGCACGTTCATGGACCAGGAGGCGAAGTGGTTTCCGGAGGGGAGCCTCGAAGAGCTGCCGGACATCGACGCCGACCCGGGCCGCTTTCCCATCGTCGCCTGGGCGCTGGAGCCGGGCGACGCCGTCTTCTTCCACATGCTGACGCTGCACTCGGCCGGGGGAGTCTCCGGCGGAGCGCGGCGCCGTGCGTTTTCGGTGCGCTTCCTCGGCGACGACGCCACGCATGCCCCGCGGCCGTGGAAGACGTCGCCGGACTTCCCGGGGCTGGTCGACGAGCTGCCCGCCGGGGCGCCGATGGAGCACCCGCTCTTCCCGGTGCTCTGGGCGCGCGACGGCGCGGGCTCGTAGCCGGTGCCGGTCTCCGCCTTCCTGCTCGCGCTGGGCGCTGCCTTCGTGCACGCGCTGTGGAATCTCCTGCTCGCGCGGGCCCGTGATCCGGAAGCCGCCGGTGCGGTCGCTCTCCTGACCGCGGTCGTCGTCTTCGCACCGGTCGTCGCCCTCACATGGGAGCTCGAGTCCGAGGCATGGCCGTACATCGCGGCGAGCTCGGTGCTCGAGCTCGTCTACTTCGCTCTCCTCGGCGCCGCCTACCGGCGCGCGGAGCTCTCGGTCGTCTACCCGCTCGCGCGCGGGGTGGCGCCGGTGCTCGTACTGGTCGTCGGCGTGCTCGCCCTGGGGGCGGAGACGACCGCGCTCCAGGCTCTGGGCGTCTGCCTCGTCGGCGTCGGGGTCTTCCTTGTCCGGGGCCTGCGCCGGCCGGCCGGCTCCACCGGCGTGCTGTTCGGCCTGGCGATCGCCTGCTCGATCGCGGCGTACACGCTTGTGGACGACAGGGGCGTCCGGTTCGCAAACGCGATCACGTACCTCGAGCTGGTGCTCCTCGTCCCGGCGGTTGGCTACGCGCTCGGTATCGCATGGCTCAAGGGCCCTCCTGCCCTGCGCGCCGAGCTGAGCGCCTCGACGGTCGTCGCCGGTCTCGGCATGTGGGTCGCGTACGGGCTCGTGCTCGCGGCCCTCGCCCGCGCCGAGGCTGCGCCCGTGGCTGCCGTGCGGGAGACGAGCATCGTCATCGCCACCGTCGGCGCGGCGCTCGTGCTGCACGAGAAGGTTGGACCGGGACGGCTCGCGGGCGCCGTCCTCGTCGCGCTCGGGGTCGCACTACTCGCCCTCTGACTAGGGCGCGGTTCCCCAGGCCGGAGAGTCCTGGTTGGCGGCATCGGAGAGCAGCGGCTGCTGCTCGCCCCCGCCCCTGGGCACGACGAAGATCCTGATCTCGTCGCCGGTCTCCGAGTCGAAGGCGATGAGCTTGCCGTCGGGCGACCAGGAGGGCCTGTGGTCGACCGCGCTCGTGAAGGTGAGGCGCTTCGGCCGCTCGCGCCCGAGTGCATCGATCGTGTAGATGTCCGACTCCTCGTCGCGAATGGTGCGGTAGGCGATCCGGCTGCCGTCGGGCGACCAGTCCGGCGAGAAGTCCGCCCACGTGTTGAACGTCACCTGCCGAACGTCGCTCTCGAGGCCCCCCGGGTCCAGCGTGTAGATCTCGTAGCCGCCGTTTCGCTTGCTCTCGAACGCGATCCGGTCGGTGCTCGACCAGTCGGGGGCGTCGTCGTCTTCGGGATCGTCGGTCACCTGTCGCAGCTCGCCAGTCTCGACGCCGATGATCCAGAGGTCCTTCACGTCGCTGCCGAGCTCCTGGCGGCCGAATGCGATCTCGGTTCCGTCCGGAGACCAGGTCGGCGACCCGTCCTCGGCCGGTCCCATGGTCAGGCGAGTCGTGCTCTCGTCGGCGGTGTCCAGGATCCACAAATCGTAATCGTTCGCCGTATTACCCCGGTTCGAGGCGAAGGCGACCTTCGTCCCGTCGGGGGACCACTCCGGACGGCGGACGGCGGCGAAGCCGCGCGTGAGCTGCCGGAGACCGGAAGCGTCCGGGAGGGCATCCCAGATCTCCTCGTCGCTGACGAAGGCGATCCGTCCGTTCACCGCCGCGTCCGAGGAGCCGTCGTCGTCCTTGGTAGGAGGGCTCTCCGGGCCGGTGGTCTCCTCGGCGGAGTCGTCTCCACCGGAGAGGATCACGATGCCCCCGACCAGGAGCGCGACGAGGAGGGCCGCTCCGGCGATCACGAGCAGGAGTCGGCGCCGATCGGGCAGGCCGGTTCGCCGGGCGGGCGTCTCGGGAGGCTCCGGCGGCACCTTCGGCTCGGTGCGCGGCCCCTTGCGCTCAATCTGCTCGGGGGTCTCGATCCCCGGCCCCGCAGAGCCCTCCTTCCCCGGCGCGGTCGTCTCGGCGAGGGTCTTCTCGAGAACTGCGAGAAGCTTGCCCGTGTCGGCGGCGAAGCGGCTCGGGCTAAGCTCGAGGGCCTGGCGGCGGGCGAGCGGCGAGAGGCTCGGCGGGAGCTGGTCCTCGCGCGGCATCTTCGCTCCCTCCACGAGGATGGGGATGACGCGCACCTTGCGCGTCAGGGCCGCCTCGATCTCGAGCCGGACGAAATCCTCCGGGTCTTCGAGCCGACGGTCTCCCTCCTCGTCGACGACCGTCAGCCACCGATCCCCGATGAGGGCGAGCAGGACGTCGGTCGAGCCAACCGCCTCGCCGATCACCTCGACGAAGTCGTCGCCGAGCTCGATCGAGTCGACGTCCTTGAAGATCTGCTCGTTTCCGAACCGCTCGGCGAGACGATCGAACAGCCAGCCAGCGGGGTACGCGGCATCCTCTCGCCGGTAGCTGATGAAGATGCGACCGTGAACGTCTGTGGGGGACTGGGCCATGTTCCCTACCTCACGTCTCTCAAGTGAGCGGCTCCCGCGAACGGCGGGTAGGGCGTGCGCTTCCGCAAAATGGTAACGCGGCTCCCGGCGCCCGGAAGACTCCGCGTCAGCCCTGGAGCCAGAGGGCGAGCGCAGCCAGGGAGTTGGCGTCACTCAGCTCTTGGATTACGCCCCTGAGCGGCATCCGCTCCATGACGAGGTCGTCGCCCTCCTCGCGCTCGCCGATGCCGACGTCCGTGAGCTCCGTCGCCTCGAAGGCGTGGACATGCTCGGTGGAGTAGTCCGGAGCCGCCCAGAACGAACCAAGCTTCCGCCAGGAGCCGGCCGTGAGGCCGCATTCCTCGACGAGCTCGCGGACGGCACACCCCTCCGGCGTCTCTCCCTCCTCGATCGACCCCGCCGGGAGCTCGAGCGTTCGGCCATCTGCTCCGGCCCTCGTCTGCCGAACGACCACGAGCTGGCCCCCGTCCACGGCGACGATCGAGACGGAATCCGGGTACCGAAGCACCTCCACGGCGAGGAGTCTAGGCTGCCCCTCGTGGCGAGGCCGCGCGCACGTGACCTCGGAATCCGGATCGGGACGTTACCCACCGGAGAGGGGAACGCGATCACGGACGTCCCGGGCGTTCGGGTCGGCCACGCCACGCTCATCGAGGGCGACTCCGTCCGCACCGGAGTCAGCGTCGTCTTGCCGCACGAGGGCAATCCGTGGGAGGAGCCAGTTTTCGCGGGCGCGCACCGGCTGAACGGCAACGGCGAGCTCACCGGCCTCGAATGGGTGCGCGAATGCGGAATGCTGACCTCGCCGATCGGCCTCACGAACACGCACTCCGTCGGCATCGTCCACGACGCGCTCATCGCCGCAGAAGTCGAGCGCCGAGGCGAGAGCGGCGACTTCTGGAGCCTGCCCGTGGTCGGCGAGACGTGGGACGGGTCGCTCAACGACATCAACGGCATGCACGTGCGCCGGGAGGACGCTCGCGCGGCGCTCGCAGCGGCGGCCCAGGGAGCGGTCGCCGAGGGGAACGTCGGCGGCGGCACGGGCATGATCTGCCATGAGTTCAAGGGCGGGATCGGTACGTCCTCGCGTGTCGTTGAGGCCGTCGAGGACTGCGTTGTCGGCGTGCTCGTGCAGGCGAACTACGGTGCACGATCCCGCTTCCGCGTGGACGGGGTGCCGGTGGGGCTGGACATCCCGGCCGAGGTTGTCCCAACGCCGGGTGTTCCCGGCGCGGAGCCGGGCGGCTCGATCATCGTCCTCGTGGCCACGAACGCCCCGCTCCTCCCGGGCCAGTGCGAGGCGCTCGCCCAGCGTGCCGGACTGGGTATCGCTCGCGTCGGCGGCGCCGGCGAGAACTCGAGCGGCGATCTCTTTCTCTGCTTCGCCATAGGCAACCGGGGCCTCCCGTCCGGCGACGTCGATGCCGAGGGGCCCCTGACCTTGCCGCTCCGCATGCTCTCCCAGAATCGGATCACCCCGCTCTACTACGCGGTTGTCGAGGCGACCGAGGAGGCGATCCTGAACGCGCTTTGTGCCGCCGAGACGATGAGCGGCCACAACGGGACGGTCGTCCATGAGCTCCCCACCGACCTGTTGGTCGAGGCAATGGCGCGCCGCGGCGCCCTGCGCGAGTAGCGTTCCGGCTTGTTGCGGAACCCACAGGGGGCTACGCTGGCCCGAGCGTCGAAAAACGGAGGTCGGATTCGATGAGCGTTGCCGTGTCTCAACAGAAGAACTTTGTGGGGGGCGAGTGGGTCGACGCGGTCGAAGGCGGGACAGCGGAGATCATCAACCCCGCCACGGGTGAGACGATCGCGGAGGTTCCGAACGGGACCGAGGCAGATGTGGACCGCGCCGTCGAAGCGGCGAAGAACGCCTTTCCGGAGTGGCTCGAGACCACGCCCGGTGAGCGCGCCGGCATGCTCCTGAAGCTTGCAGACGCGCTCGAAGCGCACGCCGACGAGCTCTGCGAGATCGAGACGGCGAACGTCGGCAAGCCGATCGGGATCGTCGGCGACGAGGTTCCCGTCGCGGCGGACAACCTGCGGTACTTCGCGGGCGCCGCGCGCAACCTCGAGGGAAAGGCCGCCGGCGAGTACATGGCCGGCTACACGTCGATGGTCCGCCGCGAGCCTGTCGGTGTCGTGGGCCAGATCTCGCCGTGGAACTACCCGCTCATGATGGGCGTCTGGAAGATCGGCCCGGCGCTCGCCGCCGGCAACGTCATCGTCCTCAAGCCCTCGGAACAGACCCCGCTCTCGACGCTCATGATGGCCGAGTACATCGCCGAGATCTTTCCGCCCGGCGTCGTCAACGTCATCACGGGCGACGGCGAGCCGGTCGGCGCGGGCATCGTCCGTCACCCCGACGTCCGCATGGTGTCGCTGACCGGTGACGTCGCAACCGGCAAAGAGGTCGCCAAGGCCGCCTCCGAGACGCTGAAGCGCGTCCATCTGGAGCTCGGCGGCAAGGCCCCGGTGATCGTCTTCGACGACGCCGACCCGGCCGCCGTCGCCGACGGCATCAGGATCGCCGGCTACTGGAACTCCGGACAGGACTGCACCGCGGCCTCGCGGATCGTCGCCGGACCGAAGGTGTACGACAAGCTCCTCGACGAGCTCGTCCCGAAGGTCGAGTCGCTCAAGGTCGGAGATCCCGCCGAGGGCGAGGACATCGAGATGGGCCCGGTGATCTCCAAGTCCCAGCAGGAGCGCGTGCTCGGCTTCCTCGAGCGCGCTTCGAGTGGGAAGGCCCGCGTCCTCGTGGGTGGCGAGACGAACGGCGACCGCGGCTTCTTCGTCCAGCCGACCATCGTCGTCGACGTCGACCAGTCCGACGAGATCGTGCAGCGCGAGGTGTTCGGCCCCGTCGTGACCGTGCAGCGCTTCACCGAGGACGACCAGGCGATCGCCTGGGCGAACGACGTCCCCTACGGGCTCGCGTCGTCGGTCTGGACGCGCGACGTCGGGCGGGCCTTGAACGCGGCGCGGAAGCTCCAGTTCGGAACGGTCTGGATCAACGACCACATTCCGCTCGTGTCCGAGATGCCGCACGGCGGCTACAAGCAGTCGGGCTACGGCAAGGACCTCTCGATGTACTCGGTCGAGGAGTACACCCAGGTCAAGCACGTCATGGCGAAGATCGACTAGCGGCTCCCGGCGTGGGCTGTCGCTGCTGGCTCAGAGCTGCACATGTCGGACGGCCGGTGCTCGTCGTCCCCATCGGCGTGGAGGTGAGAGATGGCGGTTGAGGAACAGGTCGAGCGAGAGCCGGAAAGCGGCGCCCCGACCGCCGATGTCCGCCTCGAGCGTGTGACCAAGCACTTCGATGACGCCGTCGCCGTCGACGACGTGTCGCTCGAGATCCCACGCGGCAGCTTCTTCGCGCTTCTCGGGCCGTCGGGCTGCGGGAAGACCACGAGCCTGCGCATGATCGGCGGCTTCGAGGAGCCGACGGCCGGCGTCATCTACCTCGGCGACCGCGACGTCACCGGACTCCCGCCGTACAAGCGGGACGTCAACACGGTGTTCCAGAGCTATGCGCTGTTCCCGCACCTGTCGATCCACGACAACGTCGCCTTCGGCCTCAAGCGCCGGGGCGTCAAAGGTGCCGATCTCGAGACCCGGGTTGCCGAGGCGCTCGAGCTCGTCGCACTCAAGGGCTTCGAGCGGCGGAAGCCGCGGCAGCTCTCAGGAGGCCAGCAGCAGCGCGTCGCGCTCGCCCGTGCGCTCGTCAACCGGCCCCGCGTTCTCCTGCTCGACGAGCCGCTGGGCGCGCTCGACCTCAAGCTCCGCAAGCAGATGCAGCTCGAGCTGAAGCGGATCCAGCACGAGGTCGGGATCACCTTCGTCCACGTCACCCACGACCAGGAAGAGGCGATGACGATGGCCGACACGATCGCAGTCATGAGCGCGGGGAAGATCGAGCAGCTCGGCACGCCGACCGAGCTCTACGAGACGCCCCGTACGGCATTCGTCGCCGGCTTCCTGGGGATCTCCAACCTGCTCCAGGGCACCGTCGAGGGCGGCGATGCCGTTCGCCTGGCCGACGGGACCCTCGTCCGCGCGCCCGCCGTCGCCGGGCGCAGCGGGGAGACCTCGATCGGCATCCGGCCGGAGAAGGTGCGGCTCGGCACGCAGGAGGAAAATCATCTGTCCGGGGAGGTAAGGGAGAGCGCCTACATCGGCGTCTCGACGCAGTACATCGTCGACACGCGCGCCGGCGCGATCACGCTCTACGTCCAAAACGCCGAGGCAGGGGCGCCCTCGGTACAGCCTGGCGACCAGGTCACGCTCAGCTGGAGCCCCGATGCGACCTTCGTAGTGGAGCCACAGGAGGAGAAGGACTGATGAAGGACCCGTTCGAGCGGATGAACCACCCGATGACCCGGCAGCAGCTCCTGCGGCGCGCGGCCGTGGGCGGCGTGACCCTGTCGTTGCCCGGCATCCTGGCGGCCTGCGGCGGCGGGGGCGGCATCGAGGGCGCCCAGCCGAACACCGGCGCGACGACGGTCGAGCAGGTGCTTGCCGACGAGATCACGGTCTCGAACTGGCCCTACTACATCGACCAGAACGACGACGCGACCAAGTTCCCGACGCTCGACCAGTTCACCGAGGCCACGGGAGTCAAGGCCAACTACATCGAGGACATCAACTCCAACGAGGAGTTCTTCGGCGAGATCCAGGCGCCGCTCTCGCGCGGCCAGTCGATCGATCGGGACATCATCGTCCCCACGGCCTGGCTCGCCGCCCGGCTCCTCAGGCTCGGTTACCTGCAGAAGCTCGACAAGAGCGCCATCCCGAACCTGGCCAACCTCGAGGACACGCTCGCGCATCCCTCGTGGGATCCCAACCGCGACTACAGCATGCCGTGGCAGTCGTACATCACCGGTCTCGGCTACGACCCCGACAAGGTCGGCGGCGAGCTCACGTCGGTCGAAGACCTGCTCGACCCGGCGCTGAAAGGAAAGATCACGATGCTCGACTCGATGGAGGACACGGTCGGCCTCTTCCTCCTCGAGATGGGGGTGGATCCGTCGGGCGAGATCGATCCAGCGGCCTACGACGAGGCGGTTGCGAAGGTTCAGAAAGCGGTCGACGACGATCAGATCCGCCAGTTCACGGGCAACGACTACACCGGTCCGCTCGCGAAGGGCGACGTCTGGGCGTCGATTGCCTGGTCGGGCGACATCGTCATCCTCCAGCCGGACAACCCGAACCTCAGGTTCACGATCCCGGACGCCGGCGGCATGACGTCGGTGGACACGATGGTGATCCCGACCGGCGGGGACGTCTACACGGCCTCCACCTTCATGAATTTCTTCTACGACCCGAAGATCGCGGCGGAGGTCACCGCGTACGTGAACTACATCTCGCCGGTCAAGGGGACGAAGGAGGAGATCATGAAGATCATGCCCGAGCTCGTGGATGACCCCCTCGTCTTCCCGACGCCCGAGGTGCTCGAGAACCTCTACGAGTTCAACCCCGCAGCGATCGAAAACGTCGACTACCAGGAGAAGTGGCAGGCCGTGATCGGCGTCTAGCCGCTCCCTGCATCCGGCATGGCCTTCCTCCACCGCCACCGCTGGCTGACGCCGTACCTCCTCCTCGCGCCGGGGCTGGCGTTCCTCATCGTCTTCTTCGTCATCCCGCTCTACTACCTCGGCTACACGTCGCTGCAGGAGGGGACGGTCCAGGTCGGCTACACGTTCACCTGGGCCTGGGACAACTACTCGAAGGCGTTCACCGACTATCAGGAGCAGTTCTGGCGCTCGCTCGAGTACGCGGGAATCTCCACCGTTCTCGCGCTCCTGATCTCGTATCCGCTCACGTACTGGATCGCCTTCCGGGGCGGGCGCTGGAAGAACCTGCTCCTGCTCTTTATCATCGCGCCCTTCTTCGTCACCTACCTCATCCGGACGCTCGCGTGGCAGAGCATCCTTGCCGACGACAGCTTCGTCGTGAACGCGCTGCAGTTCGTCGGGCTCGTCCCCGACGACGGCCGCGTCCTCGCCACCTCGACGGCCGTCATCGCGGGGATCACGTACAACTTCCTGCCCTTCATGGCGCTCCCGCTCTACGTGAGCCTGGAGCAGATCGACGAGAGCCTGATCGAGGCAGCCAAGGACCTCTACGCCTCGAGTACGAAGGCGTTCCTGCGCGTGACGCTCCCGCTCTCGATGCCGGGTGTGATCGCCGGCACGCTGCTCACGTTCATCCCGGCCGCCGGCGACTTCATCAACGCGGAGCTGCTCGGGACGCCGAACCAGGCCATGATCGGCAACGTCATCCAGTCGAAGTTCCTCGAGATCACCGACTACGGACAGGCGGCGGCGCTCTCCGTCATCCTCATGGCCGTCATCCTTCTGCTCATCGCCCTGTACGCCCGCGTGCTCGGCACCGAAAGGATGGCAGGGTGACCGCCGCGGCCGAGACCCAGCCGCTGCCGAAGCGGAAGGTGGGCCTGCTCACGCGGGTCTGGGCCTTCGTCCGCCGGCACACGCTCACGCTCTTCGGGCTCCTCGCGCTCGCCTATCTGATGCTGCCGATCATCGTGGTGATCGTTTTCTCGTTCAACGATCCGGCCGGGCGCTTCAACTACACGTGGGAGGGCTTCACGGCCGACCACTGGAGGCATCCGTTCGGCCCGCCCTTCATCGGCGATTCGGTGAAGACGAGCCTCGAGGTCGCCCTCATCGCGACGCTCATCTCGGTGGTCCTGGGGACGCTGATCGCGATGGCGCTCGTCCGCTACCACTTCCGGGGGCGCGGCGCGACCAACCTGCTCATCTTCGTGCCGCTGACCGCGCCCGAGATCGTGCTCGGCGCCTCGCTCCTCGCGCTCTTCCTGAACCTCGGTAGCACGCTTGGATTCACGACGATCGTGATCGCCCACATCATGTTCTGCATCAGCTTCGTGGTCGTGACGGTTCGCGCGAGGCTTGTCGGCTTCGACCGCCACGTCGAGGAGGCGGCCATGGACCTCGGCGCGAACGAGTACGTCACCTTCTACCGCATCACGCTGCCGCTGATCGCGCCGGGGATCCTCGCCGGGGCCCTGCTCGCCTTCTCGCTCTCCATCGATGACTTCGTGATCACGAGCTTCAACGCGGGCACGACGCAGACGTTCCCGCTCTACGTCTGGAGCCAGGCGCAGCGCGGCGTGCCGGCCGAGGTCAACGTGATCGGCACGATGATCTTCGGCGTGGCGGTTCTGCTGATGCTGGCGAACATCGTGTGGCAGTACCGCCGAACCCCGAAAGGAGCTACATGAGCTTCCCAGCGACAGGCCTGTCCGCCGACGAGCTGCAGCAGGCGGCGCGAGATCACCTCTGGCTGCACTTCACCCGCATGTCCGGCTACGCCGAGGGCGAGGTGCCGATCATCGTGCGCGGCGACGGCTGCTACCTGGAGGACATCAACGGGAAGCGCTACCTGGACGCCCTGGCCGGGCTGTTCGCGGTCAACATCGGCTACGGCTTCGGCGACGAGATCGGGGAGGCGGCCGCTGCACAGCTGCGGGAGCTGCCCTTCTACACCAACTGGAGCTACGCCCATCCACGCGCCATCGAGCTGGCCGCCGAGGTCGCCTCGGTCGCTCCCGGCGACCTGAACCGGGTCTTCTTCGTCTCCGGCGGCTCCGAGGCGGTCGAGTCGGCCTGGAAGCTCGCGCGGCAGTACCACGCCGCGCGCGGCGAGCGGCGCTGGAAGGCGATCGCGCGCCGGATCGCCTATCACGGGACGACGATGGGCGCGCTCTCCATCAACGGCATCGCGGCGCTGAAGACGGCGTTCGAGCCGCTCGTGCCGGACACCCTTCACGTCCACAACACGAACCGGTACCACCGTCCCACGGAAGAGACGGAGGCGGAGTTCACCGCGTTCCTCCTGGACGATCTCGAGTCCATGATCGAGCACACCGGCCCCGAGACGGTCGCGATGGTGATCATGGAGCCCGTGCAAAACGCCGGCGGGGCGTTCACCCCGCCCGAGGGCTACTGGGCCGGCGTTCGGGAGATCTGCGACCGCTACGGGATCCTGCTCTGCGCCGACGAGGTGATCACCGGCTTCGGTCGGATCGGCGCCTGGTTCGGCTCCGAGCGCTACGACATCCGGCCGGATCTGATCACGTCCGCGAAGGGACTCTCATCGGCGCATGCGTCCATCGGCGCCGTCATCGCCACCGACCGCGTGATGGAGCCGTTTCTCCATGGCACGGCGATGTACGCGCACGGCATCACGTTCGGCGGCCACCCCGTGCAGGCGGCGATCGCTCTCAAGAACATCGAGATCATGCGGCGTGAGCAGATCGTCGAGCACGTCGCCGCGCAAGAGGACGCGTTCCGGACGACCCTGTCCCAGCTGCTCGAGCTGCCGATCGTGGGCGACCTCCGCGGGACGGGCTTCTTCTATGCCCTGGAGCTCGTCAAGGACAAGGAGACCCGCGAAACGTTCTCCGAGGAGGAGTGCGAGACGCTCCTGCGCGGCTTCCTCTCGCCGCGCCTCTTCGAGGCCGGCCTGATCTGCCGCGCGGACGACCGCGGCGATCCCGTTCTCCAGATCTCGCCGCCGCTCGTCGCCGAGCAGGCGCAGTTCGACGAGATCGTCGGGATCCTCGGCGAGGTGCTCGCGGAAGCGTGGGAGCAGGTCTCCGGTGCGGCCACTCCTCACCGGGACGGCGCGGTTCGACGAGATCCCAGGTAGCTCCATGAGGGCGAAGGTGCTCGACTCCCCGGGGACGCCCCTCCGGGAGGCCGAGCTGCCCACGCCCGAGCCCGGCCCCGGCGAGGTCCTCGTCGCGGTCGACGCCTGCGGCGTCTGCCGCACCGACCTCCACGTCGTCGACGGCGAGCTACCCGACCCGAAGCTCCCGCTCGTTCCCGGCCACCAGGTCGTCGGGCGGGTCGTGGAGCCTGGCCGGCGTCTCGCCGCCGGGGATCGCGTGGGCATTCCCTGGCTCGGCTGGACCTGCGGCGAGTGCCGCTACTGCCTAAGCGGGCGCGAGAACCTCTGTGACCGCGCGCGGTTCACCGGCTACCAGCTGGACGGGGGGTACGCCGAATTCGTTGCGGCCGACGAGCGCTTCTGCTTTCCGCTGCCCAACGAGTACGACGACCTCCAGGCGGCCCCGCTCCTCTGTGCGGGGCTCATCGGCTATCGCTCGCTGAGGCTCGCGGGAGACGGCGAGCGGCTCGGCCTCTACGGGTTCGGGGCCAGCGCGCACATCGTCGCCCAGGTCGCACGCCACCAGGGCCGGCGCGTTTTCGCCTTCACCCGGGCCGGCGACGGGACGGCCCAGGACTTCGCCCGCGAGCTGGGGGCCGAGTGGGCGGGCGACGCACTCGGTCCTGCGCCGGAAGAGCTCGATGCGGCGATCATCTTCGCCCCCGCGGGCGAGCTCGTTCCCGCGGCGCTCGCCGCGGTGGCGAAGGGCGGAGTGGTCGTCTGTGCCGGGATCCACATGAGCGACATCCCCTCGTTCCCCTACGAGCTCCTCTGGGGTGAGCGGGTCGTGCGCTCGGTCGCCAATCTGACGCGCCTCGACGGCGAGGAGTTCCTCTCGCTCGCTCCGGAGGTGCCGGTGCGGACCGAGGTGGAGCCGTTTCCGCTCGGGCAGGCCAACGCAGCGCTTGCGCGGCTGCGGGCGGGGGAGATCCGCGGTGCCGCCGTCCTGCAGGTGCCCGGCTAGGAGCGGCGCCGGGCTACCCTTTCACGCGTGCGCCGGCTTCTCGGGCTCGCACTCGTCGCGCTCGCGCTCCCCGCTTGCGGCGGGGATGACGATGCCGAGCCGGCGACGGCACCGGGCGCGCAGAGCTTCGCGGTCACCGGCGGCGACGTCGCCGACGGCGAGCCGATCGACCCGCGCTTCAGCTGCGACGGCGACAACGTCTCCCCGGCGCTCGCCTGGGAGGAACCGCCGGCAGGCACGGTCGAGCAGGCCCTCGTGGTCGACGACCCGGACGCACCCGGCGGGAGCTTCGTCCACTGGGTCGCGTACGGGATCCCGCCGCGAACGACCGAGATCGCGACCGGGAGCGCGGAAGGCCTGGTCGAGGGAGCGAACGATGCGGGCGGCGTCGGCTGGACGGGGCCGTGTCCGCCCGGGGACGAGACGCACAACTACGTCTTCACGCTCTACGCCCTCGACGCGAAGACCGGGCTCGACGAAGGGGCGAGCCTCGACGACCTGCGCGCCGCGATCGACGGCCACATCCTCGGCGAGGCGACGCTCACCGCGCCCTTCTCCCACTAGGTGAACGCCCAGAGGGCGTTCACGATCACCCACCCGCGCTCGGTGCGGACGAGGTGGAGGTACTCTCGGTAGACGTTCGAGTCGACGACGGCGGTTGCGATGTCGCCGTAGACCTCGACGACCCGGACGTCGATGCGCCGCACCTCGGGATCGCGCTCTCTGCCGGCGCCGGCGGCTGTCGCGTCGATCATCCCTGTCGCGGTGTCCTCGTCGAGCCGCTCGCCGTCGAGCGCGCGCTTGGCCAGACCAGGATGGAGGGCGCGGCGCATGCGCTCCGGATCCGCCTCGAACCACCCCTCGAAGTAGTCGTGCACGCAGCGGACGATGGCCTCTTCGGCTGCCGTCACAGCAGCTCGGCGATCCGCGCCGCCGCCTTCGCGGCACCGTCTGTCTCGACTGGTTGGTAGTCGACCTCGCGCCCGATCTCCTCGGCGATCGCCTGCGCGATCACGGACGGCGTCGCCGTCTCGAAGTCCATCGGCCGCCCGGCGCCGTAGCGCTCCAGGCGGTGGCGGACGTGGAAGTTCTGCTCGAAGTGATGGCGCAGGGGAAAGTAGAGGAATGGCCGCTGGTTCGCCGTCAGCTCCATCGCAGTCGTGAGCCCGCCCTGGACGACCGCGAGGTCGCAGGCGGCCAGGTGCCGGTAGAGGTTGTGGACGTAGGCCCGCACCTCGAGCCCGTCGGCCTCGGGGAACGCGGCCGGGTCGATCCGTGGGCCCGCGACGACGATCATGCGGAGCTCGGGCACGAGCTCCTTCGCCTCGGCGAACGAGTCGACGACGCGCCGCAGCAGGTGCCCGCCGACGCCCGAGCCGCCGACCGTCACGATGCAGACCTGCTCGTTCGGCCGGTAGCCCAGCTCGGCGCGGAGCTTCTCGCGGTCGGCGAAGGCGGCCGGGTCGAAGCCGGACACGTAGCCGGCGAAGTCGAAGTGCTGCTCGGTCCAGTCGCTGATCAGTGGCAGGTCGGGCCCGAAGGCGTCCGCGACCACGTCGTCGCGGTTGCCGACGTAGAGCGCCCGGTCGCGGATGCGCGGGAAGCGGGCGATGTGCTCGATCATCTCCGCGTTGTAGTCCGCGGTGAGGAACGCCTCGCGCTCGCCGCCGTCGGGCATCGGCAGCCAGCCGACGAAGTCGGTCAGCCAGACGTACGCAGCCCGCTTCTCCTCCGGGTTCTCGTGCAGGTAGTAGTCGAGCTCCCACGCCTCGTCCCCGATCCAGAGGTCGTAGTTCTCCTCCCGGGCGACGTCGTGGAAGACCATGAAGTTCGCGAGCAGGATCTCGTCCATTCGCCGCCAGGCCTGGAAGCAGTGGAGGTCGTGCTCGGCCGACTCGGACTCGATGTGGTGCGACTCGTTCGCGAGCTCGGCGCTCATCGGATGGACGCGCTCGCCCTCGCCCTCGAGCACCGCGGTGACCGGGTGCTGCGCGAGCCAGTCGATCTCGAGGTCCGGCACGAGCTGCCGCAGCTCGCGCGCGATGGCCACGTCGCGCTGTGCGTGACCCAGCCCGATCGGCGAGCAGACGAAGAGCGCGCGCCGCCTGCGGGAGCGGCCGCGCGTCCAACGCTGAGGCTGTGGGGCGAGGTCGCCAAAGTCGCGCAGCATGAGGTTGACCTTGACCGGGTCGCGCACCTGCGGCGCGTGGAAGGAGCCTTCCAGCAGCGCCAGCCGGCCGCCCGTGTGCTCGGCCAGGGCGATCCCGCGAGTCACGGAGCTGTGCCCGTCATCCTCGCCGTGGATGACCAGCACCGGGCAGCGGACCTTCCCCGCCAGCTCGCGTGCCTCCTCGGGCTCCATGAACGGTGCAAGGTAGGTGAGCGCCAGCGTCTGGGGCGTGGTTTCCAGGCCCCAGCCGATGCCGTCCTCGATCGGTTTGGTGGAATGCGGCTCGCCGAACAGCCTCGACATGAAGAACTCGAGGTAGCCCTCGAAATCGCGCAGCCAGTAGTGGTGGTTGTGCTTGGCCCAGCCCTCCTCGGTGTCCAGTTCCTCGTCCCAGGAGTGCACGGTCCGCTCGGGTACCGGCTGCCCGCCACCGGGGTAGTTCGGGCCGATGAAGACGGCTGCCTCCACACGCTCGGGATGGTTCGCGGCCAGCAGCAGGCCTCGGTGCGAACCCATCGAGAAGCCGACGATGATCACCCGAGAGGTCTGCGTCGCGTCCATCACCGCCAGTGCGTCGGCCGCGAACTCGCTCTCGGCGTACGCCTCGGGCTGTGCCGGTCGGTCGGAGCGACCATTGCCGCGCCCGTCGAACACCAGCACCCGGCAGTGCCGCGCGAGGTACGGGATCTGCATCTTCCAGTGGCGCGAATGGATGACCGACCAGGTGGGCAGGAGCAAGATCGTTCGCTCGCCTTCCCCATACCGCTCCCAGAAGATGCAGACACCGTCCCGCTCGATGAAGCCCTCTTCGTCCGGGTAGCGGGCGCGGGTCTGTTCGGGCGCAATCGCCTCGGTGACGACGCTCATGGCGTCCTCCTTTCGAGCGACTCGACGAAGTCGCGGATCAGCAGATTCACCTTGACGGGGTCGCGGACGTGCGGGCAGTGGCCGGAGCCCCCCAGCGTCACGAGCGTCCCGCCGGTTGCCTCCGCGAGCGCCGCGCCCTGTGCGAGCGGCCTGATCGCGTCCTCGTCCCCGTGCAGGACGAGTATTGGGCAGCGGACCCGCGCACTGATGTCACGGAAGCGCTCGAGGCCGCAGAGCTCGAGGGCGTCCTGGCAGTCGATCAGCGTCTCGGGGGCCATTTCGAGGCCCCAGCCGACGCAGTCCTCGATCTGCTTCGTGGAATGGGGCTCGCTAAAGATCCGGCTGAAGAAGTACTCGAGGAACTCCTCGTAGTGCTCCAGCCAGTAGTGGCGGTTGTACTTCGCCCAGCCTTCGTCGGTGTCGAGTCTCTCGTGGAACGCGTGGACGTTCCGCTCGGGATGCCCGGGCGCAAGGGGCACCGCGGGACCGATGAAGACCGCGCCCAGAATGCGGTCCGGGTGGTCGGCGGCGAGCAGAGTGCCCCACAGCGCGCCGCAAGAGAGTCCGACAATCAGTGCCGTCTCCGTCCCGGTCGCGTCCATGACGGCGAGCGAGTCCTCCGCGAACTCGCGCTCGGTGTAGGCGGCGACTCCGCTGGGACGGTCTGCCTTCCCATTGCCGCGGCCGTCGAAGGTGAGCACCCGAAAGTGGCGGGCGAGGTAGGGAATCTGCATCTTCCATTGCCGTGAGTGGATGATCGACCAGGTTGGGAGGAGGAACACCGTGGGCTCCGCGTCGCCGTAGACCTCGTAGAAGACGCGGATCCCGTCGCGCTCGACGTACCCTTCGTCGCCGGGGTAACGCGCGCGAGTCTGCTCTCGATGGGCTTCGATGATGCTCATGAGACCGAATTGAGGAACTCGCGGAGGAGCAGGTTGACCTTGACGGGGTCGCGCACATGCGGAGCGTGACCAGATCCTTCGAGGGTCACGAGTTCGCCGCCGGTCTGCTCGGCCAGGGCAATGCCTCGGGTCACGGAAACGACCGCATCGTCCTGGCCGTGCACGACGAACACGGGACAGCGAACCCGGGCGGCGAGCGTCCGCGCGTCTTCCGGCGTGAGGGCTGGAGTTTCCACAGTCGCGATGAGCGTCCGGGCATCCGTCTCAAGCGCCCAGCCGACCATGTCTTCGATCGGCTTCGTCGAGTGGGGCTCCGTGAAGATCCGCGACATGAAGAAGTCAACGAACGCGGGGTAGTTGCGCAACCAGTAGTGCTTGTTGAACTTGGCCCAGCCTTCGTCGGTGTCGTACTCCTCGTCGAACTCGTATTCCCACCGTTCGTGCAACGGCTCGCCTCCGCCCGGGAACGACGGCCCGATGAACGCAGCTCCGGCGATTCGTTCGGGATACTCGGCCGCCAAGACGAGGCCGCGCTGCCCACCCATCGAGAACCCGACTATCACTGCCTGCTCCGTGTCGGTCGCGTTCATGACGGCGATCGCGTCGGCCGCGAACTCGCGCTCGTGGTAGGCCTCGGGCTCGACGGGACGGTCTGCCTTCCCGTTGCCGCGGCCGTCGAAGGTGAGCACCCGAAAGTGGCGGGCGAGGTAGGGGATCTGCATCTTCCAGTGGCGCGAGTGGACGATCGACCACGTGGGAAGGAGGACTACTGTCGGCTCGCCGTCGCCGTAGACCTCGTAGAAGATGCGCACGCCGTCGCGCTCGACGTAGCCCTCCTTGTCGGGATAGCGCGCGCGGCTCTGCTCGCGGGCGGGCGACGGCGCCCAGACGGCCGTCATGCCCCGTCCCTTGACTCGAGCCACTTGTCGATCCACTCGAGAAGCTCGAGGTGTCCCGTCGTGATTCCCTGCGCTCGCTCGAGGATGATCCCCTCGTTGAACGTGATCACGAGCGCGACCAGCGCATCGAGCGGCATATCGATCCCGTAGCGTTCGCGCGGCTCGGCGAAGGCCTCGGTGAGCACCGCCCGCCACTCCTCGTCGACCTGGGCGACGCGGTCTCGCAGCTCGGGGTTGTTCCAGGCGAGAGCCTGAAGCTCGAGCCAGATCTTCTCGTACTCGACGTCGTCGCCGACCAGGAAGCGCATCGCCTGTCTCCACTTCTCGAGGAACGGGACGCCGGGATCGGCGTACAGCGCCCGCTGGCGCGCGGTGAGCCGGGCCGTGAAGCGCTCGAGGACCCGGACGAGCAGGTTCTCGACCGAGCCGAAGTAGTAGTGGACGAGGCCGTGGTTGAGTCCGGCTTCCGCCGCGAGCTTGCGGGTCGTGACGCCTGCATAGCCGACGTCGAGGAGGAGGCGCTCGGCCGCGTCGAGCAGCGCCTCCTCCGGGACCCTGACTACCTGCGGCGCAGCCACCGCACGACCGCATCGAGCTTTGCCCGGCCGACGAGGAGGAGCCCCGTCGCGGCGGTCGTCCCACCCGCCGCGAGCGAGCCCAGGATGACGTCCTCACCCATGTGATGCGCGAAGATCATTGGAAGATCTCCGTCGTGCAGTCGCCGCCCTGGAGCCGCACCTCGTGCGCGCGGGCCGGGCCTCCGGGGCGATCGTGGAAGTCGACGAAGAAGTCCCGGTCAACCTCCATCGAGCCGTCCTCGGCGATGTCGATCTTCAGAAGCCACGACCGGAGCTCAGGATAGAACTGATTGTCCCAGGTCGAGTAGAGCGAGTTCGTGACGTAGAGACGCTTTCCGTCGAGCGAGAGCTGGAGCATCTGCGGCCCGCCGTTCAGCTCGCGGCCGGCGTCGCTCGGCGTTCCGAGCACGCCGCCGAGCCAGAGCTTCCCGGTGAGCTTCGGGTTGGACGGATCCGAGACGTCGTAGCGCCGCAGGTCGCCGTGTAGCCAGTCGGAGAAGTACAGGGCCTTGTCGTCCATCGAGAGGACGAGGTCGGTGATGAGCGCAGGGACCGGGAAGGGCCATCCCTCGAGCTCGACCGGGTCGGTCGTGATCACGGGCTCCGCCGACCAGGACCCATTGCTACGGGCAAAGCGCCAGACGTTGCTGGAAAGCGCAACGCCGACGAAGCCTTCGCCCGCATCCGGCTCGTGCAGGAAGCGGATCTCGAGCGGGACGAGCCCCTGCTCGCCCAGGTCGATGGACTGCTCGAGTGAGCGCCCGTCGAGATCCCAGAAGTGGAGCCGCTGCCCGTACCGGCCCGCCTGGACGTCCGCCAAATCAAAGCCGGGCTCGAAGGCGTTGGGCTCGCCGAACTCCGAGGAGACGAGCACGTTCTTGCGTGGCTGGTACCAGAAGTCGTAGTTCATCGGTGGGTGCGGTCCGCCGTTCTCCCAGCGGCCCTTGACGTCGAAGGTCTGCGCGTCGAGGACGGCAAAGCCTCCCGCGGCGTTGCCGTCCGCATCGCCGAGCATGCTCAGGACGACGTTGTCGCCCGGCATGCAGTGGACCGTGTGGGGGCGACTGAGTCCGGTCTTCCCGATGAGCTCGTCCGGCTCGATCACCTTCTCGATCGTCGGCTTGCGCGGGTCGTCCGCGACGTTGACGACGTGGACCCGCGACGAGCGGAAGCCGGGCATGATCAGGTGCGAGCGATCCGGGCCGTGGCACGCGGACGAGCATCGGTTCCAGCCGTAGTGGTGGAGCTCGTCGCCGACGTTCGGCATCGGCGTCTCGTGGACGATCCGCCCTTCCTCCGCGTCGACGACGGCGAGGAAGTCGGGAGCATCGACGCCTGTCCCCTCGTGGAGGCAGGCGACGTACAGGAACTCCTCCGCAGGGGCCTGCATTGCCTCCTGCGGCGAGGAGTGAAGTGAGTTTCGGTGGGGCATTACCGGCTCCTTTAGTCAGATGACTTAGTCATTTGACTAAACACCGACACGTTTGTCAAGTGCTCAGTACTCGTCCCGTTCGATGCGGGCCAGCCCTCCTCCGAGAAAGAGCGCCAGCCAGGCCAGGACGGCTACGGCCGCCAGGCCGTAGCCGATCTGGGAGTCGTCGTCGCCGGTCAGGGTGGCGAGCGCGGCAGGAAGCGCGAGGTTTGCGACCCTCTCGCTCCAGATGGCGATGATGAAGAGGGCGGGGGTGAGCGCGAAGTTGATCAAGAGGGCGATCGTGATCGCCGCCCCGTTCGAGCGCAGGAGCGAGCCGATGCCCATGCTCACGAGCGCGTACGTTCCGGCGAAGAGCGCGATCGACCAGAGAGTCCCGGCCAGCTTGTGGCCGTCGACGCCCTGGCCGTCCTCCTGCGGCAGGGCGAACGCGAGGACGAGCATGAGCAGAACCGCGGGAACGAGCGCGACGAAGACGACGCCCACGAGCGCGATCGCGCGCACGGCGTAGATGTGCAGGCGGCTCACGCCGGTCATGACCAGATAGCGCATCGTGCCCTGGGCGACGTCGTAGGAGCCGGCGAGCGCACCGATGAGGACGCCGCCGAGAACTCCGACGAAGAAGATCAGCCCGCCGGCCTGGTCGACGAAGATCGCGCCGCCGATCGACGAGTGGATCTCCGGGTTGCGGGCGTTGACGATCGTCCGGATGACCGCGACCGCGATCACGCCGAGGATCGCGAGAGCGACCGTGCTGAAGAACGTCCCCTTCCGGCCGGCGATCGTTCGCGCCGTGGCCGCGATCACGAGGCCGCCTCCCCGCCGGGGGTCGAGCCTGCGGTGAGGTCGAGGAAGCGGCGCTCGAGCGAGTCGCGTTCCTGGACCAGCTCGGCGACGCCGATCCCGGCCTCGACGAGCGCGCGCGAGAGCTCGATCGCGCGGTCGTCTTCGAAACGGTCGAGCTCGACGCGGAGGTCGCCTCCCTCGGTGCGCTCCACCGCGAAGACGTAGGCGAGCCCCTCGAGCAGCGCGCCCGCCCGGGCCACATCATCGACCCGCAGGCGGATCCGCCGCGCGCCGCCCGCCACGAGGTCGCGGACGCTTCCGTGGGTCACGAGCCGTCCCGCATTCACGATCGCGATGTCGTCAGCCAGCTTCTGCACCTCGTCGAGGAGGTGCGACGAGACGAAGACGGTGCGTTTCTCCTCGTCCACGAACGACCGGATCATGTCCCGGAACTCGACGATGCCCGCCGGGTCGAGGCCGTTGCTGGGCTCATCGAGGATGAGGAGTTCCGGATCGTTCAGAAGCGCGCGTGCGACACCGAGCCGCTGCCGCATTCCCTGCGAGTACTGCTTGACCGGGCTTCCCGCCCTCTCGGTCAGGTTGACCCGTGCGAGGGCGGACTCGACCCGGTCGTGCGCTTCTCCTCCGTAGAAGCTCGCCCAGACCTGGAGGTTGCGGCGTCCGGAGAGATACGGGTAGAACCGCGGCTCCTCGACCATGCCCCCGACGCGCTCGAGCGCCTGCCGCCTCTGTTCGGGCATCCGACGGCCCCGGACGTGGATCGCCCCCTCGGTGACGCTCGCCAGGCCGAGCATGCAGCGGATGAGCGTCGTCTTTCCGGAGCCGTTCGGCCCGAGCCAGCCGAGACAGCGGCCGCGGGGGACGTCGAACGTGACGTCAGTGACGGCCTTGGTCGAGCCGAAGCGCTTGGACACCCGCTCCAGCGCGATGATCGTCTCGGACGCCAACGACCGGCGTCAGCTCTCTTTCGCGCGCTTGCGCTCTTTGTCGTAGACCGGGTGGGTGACGAGCTCGCCGGGCACCTGCTCGGCGCCGACCTGCGCGACGACGTTCTGGCCGGGCTGCTTGAGGTCCTTGCGGATCTTCGCCAGGCCGAGCGTGCGCCCGCCGAGGTAGGGCGACACGACCGACTGGGTGACGAGCCCGACCTCCTCGTCGTCGACCCAGAGCGGGGCTCCGCTCGCCTCGTCGCCGCCGCTCTCGAGAACGACGCTCGTCAGACGGAGCTGCGTGGCGTCCTGGTCGCGCGCGAGCGCCTCACGCCCCTGGAACTCGCCCTTGTCGAGCTCCACCGACCAGCCGAGCCCGCACTCGTACGGAGAGACTGTCGCGTCGTACTCGACGCCGCCGATGATGAACCCGCCCTCGATCCGGAAGAGGTCGAGCGCGACCATGCCGATGATCCTCATGCCCGCCGGCTCGCCGGCGGTGAGGAGCGCGTCCCAGAGCTCGAACGCCCGGTCGCGGTCGACCCAGAGCTCGTAGCCGAGCTCCGCCGTATAGCCGAGGCGCGTCATGTAGACCGGGATGCCCGCGATCTCGACGTCCTCTCTGAACGTGTAGTACGGGAACGCGGCGTTCGAGAGGTCGGAGCTCGTCAGGCCCTGCAGGATCTCGCGGCTTGCGGGCCCCTGCAGGCAGAGATGCGGCGTCGCGTCGGTGTGCTCGCGTACCTGGATGTCGGAGCCCTCGGCGGCGGCGCTGAAGATCTCGTAGTCGCGATCGTTTGCCCCGCAGAAGCGGACGCGGTCGGCGGCGCGCATCATGGTCGTGCAGTCGTCGACCATCTTCCCGTCGTCATCGGTGAGCGCGCCGTAGGCGATCCGGCCGGGCGTCAGCTTCGAGACGTCCCGCGTGACGATCGAGTCGACGAGCTCGAGCGCGCCGGAGCCGTCGATGTCGACCTTCCGCAGCATCGTGAAGTCCATCAGGCCGGCGCTCTCGCGGACGGCGCGGTACTCCTCCTGGGTGTCGGTCACCACGGTCGGAGCCCAGTAGCCGAAGAGATCCATCCACTCGTCGGTCATTTCCTGCAGGCGCGGGTAGAAGGCGGTCTCCTTGCTCACGAGGCTCCTCTCGGGTCGGCGGTCCCGCGGATTCTGACAGTGCTACGCCGCTGCGGTCGAGCCTCGTCGCTACTCGAGCGCGAGAGACTCGAGCGCGAGCTCGGACAGCTCGCGCAGCTCGATCTCGCCCTGATGGCCGGACGTCTTGATCGCGTCCTCGTACATGGTCACGTCCTTCGGACAGGCGACCACGAAGTAGTCGATCGCGTCGAGCCCGATCGCCTCGTCGATGCGATTCTCGCTCGGCCGCTGCGCGTCGTCGGACTTGAGCTCCTTCATCCAGATGCGGCCCCCGCCGGCGCCGCAGCAGAACGAGTTGTCTCGATTCCGGGGCATCTCCACGAGCTCGCAGCCGAGGGACGTGATCACCTGCCGCGGCTCGTCGTAGACGCCGTTGTAGCGTCCGAGCGTGCACGGGTCGTGGTACGTGACGCGGTAGCCAAGGCCCTTGCGTGGGCGCAACCGTCCCGCCTCCAGAAGCTCGAGCAGGAGCTGCGAATGATGGACGACCGTCCAGTCCCCGCCGAGCTGCGGATACTCGTTCTTGAGCGTGTTGAACGTGTGCGGGTCGGATGTGAGGATGCGGTCGAAGCGGCAGCCCGAGATTGTCTCCATGTTCTCCTCGGCGAGGGACGACCAGAGGCCTTCCTCGCCGGCGCGGCGCACGTCGTTCCCGGCGGTGCGCTCTCCGTCGTAGAGGATCCCGAAGTCGACCCCTGCGTGCTTGAGGACGTGTGCCAGAGCCTGGCTGATGCGCTGATTCCGCGGGTCGAACGAGGCGTAGTCGCCGACGAACCAGAGGAGCTGCGCAGGCTCTTTGCGCGCGTCCTTCACGTCGAAGTCGAGGTCTTTCGCCCAGCGCCCCCTCTTGCGCTTGGCCTCGCCGAAGGAGTTCCCGGACGTGTAGATCGTCTCCAGCGTCTGCTGGAGCTGCCCGTCCATCTCGCCGCGCTCGACGAGGGCTCGGCGCATCTGGTTGATGATCGGAACGTGCTCGATGCCGACGGGGCAGATCTCGACGCAGGCCATGCACTGCATGCACGACCAGAGCGTGTCGGGCTTGATCGTCCCGAGGATCTCCGCGTGCTGGGGGAAGCGCGGCTCGACGCCGAGCGCCGCCCGGTTGCCCATCGACCCCTCGGCGACCTCCCGTAGGTCGAGGACGAGATCGCGCGGCGAGAGCGGGTAGCCGCTCGCGGTCGCCGGGCAGGCGGCATGGCACTTGCCGCACTTTGTGCAGGCATCCAGGTCGAGCAGGTGCTTCGGTGCAAGGGCGTCGATGGTCGCGTAGCCGACCTCTTCGGGCTTCGCTGCCGGCGGGATCGGCAGGAGCGCGTTCCCGGCGCGGTCGTCCTTGAGGGCGACGCCGGCGGGCCCGGCGAGCATGTGCACGGCTTTCGTGAACGGAATCGACGAGACCCAGAAGAGGGCGAACACGCCGTGCACCCACCAGATCACGGCTCGGGCGGAGTCCGCCGCGCCGTCGTCGAAGCCGATTGCGATGAACGTCTGCCCGACGAGCCAGCCGAAAGGCGCCCATACCTCGAAGCTCGGATCGTCCGCGGCGATGCGAAACGACTCGAGCAGGAAGCCGGTGAGGGCGAGGAAGAAGAGGCTGCCGAGGAAGATCCAGTCGCCGATGCGGTAGCGCTGCGCCTCGTCCGCCAGCGCCGGAGCGGGCTCCGCGGGGCGCCAGTACGAGAGGCGGAACGGTCGGAGCACGCCGCGCTTGACGGCGAACACGCTCAGCCCGACGATCAAGGCGAAGCCGAAGACGTCGAGGAAGAGCGAGTAGCCGAGGTAGAACCACCCGTGCCAGAAGTCCCAGCCGAGCACGGGCTCGGCGAAGTCGTCCTGGAACGCCAGGATCGCCGTCCCCGCGAAGAGGACGAGGAACCCGTAGAAGACCAGGAGGTGGCCGAGGCCCGAGAACGGATCGCGCCGGCGGATCCAGGCGTGGGTGGCGACGATCTTGGTCGTGCTGACGGCGCGCTCGAAGAGGTTGCCGACCGGCGCCTTCGTCCGGCCGCGGCGGTACTTGAGGACGAGGCGCGTGACCCCGTAGAGGAAGATCACCACCGAGACGGCGATGAGGACGTACCAGAGGACGATCTGCCAGGTCTCGAGGCCGGCGAAGGTCTCGCGCGTCTCTTCGGCGCCCAGCAGGACGGGCATCAATACAGCTTCTCGAGCTCCTCTGCGACCTCGAAGAGGTCAGCCACAGCGCCGTAGTGCGCGACGTTGAAGATCGCTGCCTCGGGATCGGTGTTGACGGCGATGATCGTGCCGCTCGTCTTCATGCCCGCGAGATGCTGCACCGCCCCGGAGATCCCGAGAGCGAGGTACACCTTTGGCTTCACCGTCTTCCCGGACTGGCCGACCTGGCGCGCGCTTGGCACCCAGCCCGCGTCGACGAGCGGACGGGAGGACGAGAGCGTCGCTCCCATCGTCTCTGCAAGCTCCGAGAACTGCTCGAGATTGTCCTTGTCGCCGATGCCGCGGCCGACGGAGAGCAGGAAGTCGGAGGTCGTGATGTCGACGTCGCCGGCCTGCACCTCGACCCAGCTCGTGTGGCGTGCCCGCGGCGCGGCCGCCTCCACGCTCACCTCGGTCACCGCGGCGGAGCCCGCGCCTTCGGCCGGTGGCCACGCCGTCGCGCGGGCGAGAACGACGACGCGCTCGTGCCCTGGGAAGTCGACCTCGCCGTTCACCTTCGCGCCGTAGAAAGACCGCTCGGCGACGAGCACGCCGCCCTCGTCGCGCAGTGCGAAGACGTCGGAGGCGAAGCCCGTCCCGAGCCTGGCGGCGAGCGCCGGCCCGTAGCCCATCGAGTTGACCGTGAAGCCGAGCAGGATCACCTGCGGGCCGCGCTCGGCCACGAGCTGCTCGACGACCTGCTGGTAGACGTCGCCCTCGAACTCGTCGCGGTCGACCCTCACGCCGAGGATTTCGTCCACGCTCTCGACGTTGAGCGCGTCGGTGAACGAGGAGGGATCGGCGCCGATCACCGCGACCTCGACCGGCCCGCCAAGGCTCTTGGCCGCGGTGATCAGCTCGAGGCTGATCGGCCGCACCTGCCCGCGGACGTGCTCGGCGACGACGAGGGCCTTCATAGGCTGACCAGCCTATGAAGGCGGGGAGGGTGTGTGAGGGAACCGGGAGGTTCCTTCACTGCATCAAGGAAGGGGGCTCGTGGGGGAAACCAGGTTTCCCCCACGGGAGCGAGCGTTACGCGCGCGACGTTCATGCCTTCATCCGTTCGTCCACGATCTCCTTGATCCGGCCCGCGATCGCGGCCGGGTCGCCGGAGATGATCTCGGCCCCCTCGCCCTTCGGCGGCACGAACATCCGCCGCACATGGGCGGCGGGCATCCCCAGGTCGCCGGGCTCGCGCACCTCGATCTCCTTCTCCTCGGCCTGCTTGATCGCCCGGAGCGTCGCGTATCGGGGCTCGTTGATCCCCGTCTGGATCGTCAACACGGCCGGCGTGTCCACCTCGACGACGTCCAAGAGCCCGCCTTCGAGCTCACGGTGGGCGGTCGCGGTCCCGTTGCCCAGCTCGAGCTTCGTGACGACCGCGACCCGCGGCAGGTCGAGCAGCTCCGCGAGAGCGGTGCCGGTCGCGGCCTGCACGGCGTCGCTCGATTGGACGCCGCAGAAAACGAGGTCTGGGCTCTCGGCGCGCACGACCTCGGCGAGGGCTCGCGCGACCGTGATCGGATCGGCCCCGCTCAGCTCGTCCGACCAGACGCGGATGCCCCGGTCGGCGCCCATGGCGAGCGATCGGCGCATGGCGTCCTCGGCGTCCTCGTTGCCCACCGTGACGGCCACCACCTCGCCCTCGCCCGCCGCGTCGCGGACGCGCAGCGCCTCCTCGGTCGCATACGAGTCCCACTCGTTGAGCGCGTAGTCAAGGTAGTCGGGGTCGACGTCGCGCTCGTCGTCCGTGAACTCGACCTCGTCTCCCAGCGACCCGACCTGCTTGACGCAGACGATGACCTTCATGAGCTACGCGAGGACGGCTTCGCGCTCGACCACACGCCGCTCGCGCTTGAACGGGAGCGGCACCTCCGGGTTGTCCGTGTCGATCTCGCGCGCCAGCCGGTGGCCCGAGAAGACGGCGTCGGCCGTGAGCCGCGGCGCCTCGCAGTCCCCGATCCGGTAGAAGCCGGTGATGCCTTCGCCCTCGAGGGCGTCGATACCCACCGAGTCCTTCAGCTCGCGGTAGAGCGCCTCGTTCGAGCGGCGCTGAGTCACGAGCACGACCGCGTCGGCTGCGAACTCGTGCTCGTGGCCTTCGTCGTCGTAGACGTGGCTCGCGAGCACGCGGCCCTCCTCGAACTTTGTCGGCATGTGGTACGTGACGATCTCGACACCGAGCTTGTGCAGGATTCGGTGCTGGTTCGGTGCCTCGAGGGTGAAGTGCATGTACGGCGCGATGTGGCCGAGATGCGTCATCAGCCTGACTTTCTTGCCGTCCCGGGCAAGCTTCTCCGCGAGGGAGACGCCCATGTAGTAGCCGTCGTTGTCGAGGATGGTGACGGTCTCGCCCGGCACCTCCTTGCCCTCGAACATGATCTGCTCGGGCGTTAGCTGCCATGGAAGGCTCGCGTCAGCGCCTGGAATCGTGTCGTGCGTGCAGCCGTTGAGGCCGTCCGTTGCCCAGTACGCGCCGGTCGCGATGACAACGATCTCGGCGCCGTAGTCCCGGACGCCCGCCGCGTCGAGCGTCGTGTTGGGGATGAACTCGACGTTCTTGAGCTTGTCGATCTGGATCTTGCGGTAGTTGACGACGCGGGCCCACTCGCCCAGGCCGGGCAGCTGCGGGATCCAGCGCATCCCGCCGCCCATATCGTCGCCGGCCTCGACCAGGTGGACGCGGCGCATGCCGCGCTTACCGAGCACCATCGCGCACTCCATCCCTGCCGGCCCGGCTCCCACGACGAGGACGTCGTTGTCCGCGTTCTTGGCTTCCTCGAACTTCTCCGGGTGCCAGCCGCGGCGGTACTCCTCGCCCGCGGTGGCGTTCTGGGTGCAGATGAGCGGGGGGCCGCCGATTTCCCACCGCGAGATGCAGATGTTGCAGCCGATGCACTCACGGATGTCGTCCAGGCGCCCCTCGTCGATCTTGCGCGGGAGCCAGGGGTCGGAGATGGACGGGCGGCAGGTGGCGATGATGTCGAGCGAGCCGGACTCGATCGCCTCCACCATGAGGTCGGGGTTCGTGAAGCGGCCGACGCCGAGAACGGGCTTCTTGGCGACGTCCTTGACCGCCTTCTGCCACGGCAGCAGGCGGCCCGACTCGTAGAAGCGCGACGGGGTCGCGTCCTCGCCCCACTCGG
This sequence comes from uncultured Actinomycetes bacterium, assembly GCA_963842305.1. GTDB lineage: Bacteria > Actinomycetota > Thermoleophilia > Gaiellales > Gaiellaceae > JAIBJN01. The sequence continues at coordinate 162,089 of CAWJFW010000007.1, read as the reverse complement.
CGATGCCGGAGACGTTGATGTCCCAGACGTCGACGATCTCGTCGCAGAGCTCGACGAAGGGGAGGCAGTCCCGTTCGAGCTGTGTACCCGCCTCGCCCATGAACATGTCGGTGGACATGCGAACGGCGATGGCGCAGTCGTCGCCGACGGCCTCCCGCACCTGCTCGATCGTCTCGCGCCAGAAACGCGCACGGTTCTCGAACGAGCCGCCGTACTCGTCCGTGCGCCGGTTGTAGTACGGCGTCAGGAACTGCTGCGGCAGATAGGAGTGCGAGCCGTAGACGTAGACGATGTCGAAGCCTGCCTCGCGCGCCCGCTTCGCGGCGTCGACGTAGAAGCCCTGGACCGTGCGGATGTCGTCCTTGTCCATCTCCTTCGGGTACGTCAGGTGCTCGAAGTCGCTCGGGATCTGCGACGGGGCACGCGGGACGCAGCGTGTTTCCATGCACGGCGCGTGCGGGCCGCCGTACCAGAGCTCGGCCGCCGCAAGCGCCCCGTGCTCGTGGAGCATGTCACACATGAGCGAGAGATTCTTGATGTCGTCGTCGTCCCAGAGGCGCGCGGACACTCGGTGCGTGTCGTCGCTCTCGGGATGGATCGAGCAGTACTCGGTGCAGACGGCCGCATAGCCGCCCTCGGCCTTCATGGCGCGGAAGTGCGCCTGGCTCAGGGGCTTCTCCGAGCCGAAGCCGTTGCAGTGCGGGATCTGGTAGAAGCGGTTCTTCATCCTCTTCGGGCCGATCTGGATGGGCTCGAAGAGGATGTCGTGCTTGGGGTCGCGCGCCATCTCGCGATACCTCCTTCAGGGGCAGAACCTGGGAACCGGCATTCTCACAGCGCTCGCGGCAGGCGGCAAGCCGCACCCGTCACGAGCGGGCCCTCAGTCCTCGCCGACCCAGACCAGACAGGGTGGGTTGTCGCGGATCCGCTTGACGGCCTTGCGGAAGGAGCGCTTTCCGAGCTCCTTCCGGTCGGCCCCGAAGACGAGCAGGCCGACCTGCTCGGTGCGGGCGACCTCGAGCGCCGTCTTCACAGGCCGCGGATTGTGGAAGGCGAGCTGCGTCGTCGTGACGCCGAGCTTGCGCGCCCTGTTCGCGACGGCGTCGAGATGCTTGCGGTTCATCTGCTCGGCGTACTGCCGTGCCACGTGCCCGACGTAGTTTCGGTACTCGAGCGGAATGGCGTCGCAGATGTAGAGCTCGGCGCCGGTCTGGGCCGCCGTCTCGAGCGCGAACACGATCGCCGGCTCCTCGAGCTCGACGTTCAGCGTCAACAGCATCACCGGCCGCACGCGCCGCCCGACCGTGACCGGAGGTGGCGGTGCCACCCGGTCGAGCGTCCCCTGTGTCACTCCTTCGACGCCTCCAGCTCGAGTGTGGGGAGCTCCCCGGGCGAGGGCACGAACCTGCGCATGAACCAGCGGCGGATGTACCAGAACCAGAGCATGCCGGCGATGGGCACCGTGACTGCCGCCGCGTAGATGCCCCAGAGGAAGAAGGCGATCAGGCCGACGGCGATGATGAAGACGGCGCCGACCCGCACGTAGAGCCTCGCTTTCGCCTGGTGCTCCCGGATCTGAGGGTAGGTGTTCTCGGGGATCTCCGAGGTGTCGTAGCGGCGCCCGCACGTGCACTCGACGACGTCCCCGAGCTTTGCCGAGTGGGTCTCGCCGCACTCACATCGAACGGTGATCGGAATGGCCACGCGACTCTCCTCCCGATTCTAGACCCGAAACGACGAGGGGCGGGTTGCCCCCGCCCCTCGTGTCGAGCCTGGTGAGACTTCTTAGCGAGCGGTAGCCGGGGCTGCGGTCGTGGGGCGGCCGGCGGCGGCGGCGCCGTCGAGCGCCTCCTGCGTCGGCTGCTCGTCGCTCGGGTCGGTCCAGTGGACCGACTTGCCCCACTGCTTCTGGGCGATGATGTAGCCGAGGACGCCGGCCAGCAGCACTCCGAGGCCGACCGCCACGATCTCCGGGACCCTCGCCGTCGGGCTGGGCACCGGCCCCGTTCCTGCGAGGAACGCGGCGTACTCGTCGCTCAGATAGTCGAAGCCGTACCCGGTGTACTTCAGCCCGTACAGCCCGAAGATGATGAAGAACGAGTTCAGGGCGCAGAACAAGCCCGCCATCCACATCCACGCTTTCCCGAGCTTGATCGGGCGTGGCCAGTTCGGGCGGTCCCTGCGCAACAGCAGCACCCCGGACAATGCGATCACGTGCGAAAGCATGTACCCGAGATTGCCCGCTGCGAGGATGAAGTAGATGTTCTGGAAGTAGAGGAGCAGGAAGATGTTCAGGAGCATGTCGACCGTCATCGCTCGGCCTGGCACGTTGCGCCTGTTCAGGACGCCGAGCTGCTTGATCGTCATCTTCTCCTCGGAGAGCGCGTAGAGCGCCCGAGATCCGTCCATCGTCGCCGTGTTCATCGAGAGCAGCAGGCCCGCGCAGATACTGACGACGAGGAACTTCCCGAACGTGTCGCCCGCGATCGAGTTGACGACATCGGTCAGCCAGACGACGCCCGTCAGGTCGTTGAAGAGGCCACCGTAGCCGATCGTCCCGAGGACGACGATCGGGAGCATGATCGAGAGGACGACGTTGAGCGCACCCACCGAGGCCAGGGCCTTGCGGGTGTCGTTGGCCGTGTCCTTGTACTCGGGCGCGAACGTCGCCCCGGCCTCGGGCCCGTAGGTCGACCAGCCCAGGATGTACAGCCAGACCATGATCATCACGAACTGGTTGAAGAACGTCGCGGAATCGCCGTAGAACTCGACGTTCGCGGCGACGAAGTTCGAGTTGATCTCGTGATTCGCGAAGTCGCCGGTGACGAAGCCGCCGATGGCGATCACGAGGATCGGGATGATCATCAGGGCCCCGACGACGTAGCTGAGCCCGACGGCGGGTCGCATGCCGCGGATGTTGAAGACCCAGCAGAGCACGATGCACATGACTCCGATCAGCTGCGCCCACCCGAGCGGCTGGATGATCGGCGGGCTCCAGGTCGTCGTCGCGAAGTATCCATCGCCTGCGAACTCGGCGATCAGCAGGTACCCGATCAGGCTCCCGTAGATCGCGAGCACGCTCGACCACGCGAACCAGTAGCCGAACACCGCGATCGGGCCCGCGAAGGAGAAGTGCTTGCGCCAGCCCTCTCGCGCGTAGACCGACAGGCCTCCCGGCTTGTCGGGGAACATGGCGGCGGGCTCGCAGTAGATGTAGGCCTGGAGCGCGCCGATGCACGCCGAAATGATCCAAAGGATGATCGCCACCTGGCCGCCGAGCGCGATGATCGAGCCCCAGAGGCCGATCAGCAGAAAGCCCGGATTGGCGAGCCCGATGACGAAGCCGTCCCACCAGCGAATCGTCTTGAGGAGACGTCGTTCGTCTACTGCAACTTCAGCCATGCACCCTCCTCTGGATCGAGAGACGCCCCAGCCGGCCCGCGACTCTAGTGAGCGCGTCGGACTGCCCCGTCAAATGCGTTAATCGCCGCAGTCGGCAGTTCGCCGTCATGGGATGGGCGACGTTAACACTCGGCGGTTTCGACTTCAATGGTCAAAGGGAGCATGCGAGACTGTGGTCGACCTAGACCGAAGGAGAGTGTGATGGCCGTTGCGATCCGACAGGACGCCTACATCGGGGGCGAGTGGATCCCCGGCGAGGGGGACGAGATCGAGGTCACGAGCCCCGCGACGGGCGAGCGCCTGGGGGCGGTCGGCGCCTCCTCTCCCGAACAGGTCGAAGCCGCGGTCGCCGCGGCCACGGAGGCGTTCCGAACCTGGCGCAAGGTCTCGCTGCTCGAGCGCGTCGAGTTCTGCCGGGCGGCGTTCTCGATCTGCATGGAACGCTCCGACGAGATCGCGGAGATGATCACGCGCGAGGTCGGGAAGACGATCCGGGAGTCGCGCGAGGAGATGGTCGAGTACACGGCCGACCACTTCCGCCGCGCGTCGGAGGACGTCCTCCGCTACGCCGGGAAGGTCCTCCCCTCGACGCAGGAGCGGACGAACGACAAGCGGATCGTCGTCGTCCAGGAGCCGATCGGCGTAGTCGCGGCCGTCAGCCCGTGGAACTTCCCCGTCGATATCGCCGGGATCCCGATCGTCTACGGGCTCGCGATCGGTTGCACGGCCGTCTGGAAGCCGTCGGAGCACGCCCCGCTCTGCGCGAACATGTTCGCCGAGGTGATCCACGACGCCGGCTTCCCGCCCGGGACGTTGAATGTCGTCCACGGCCGCGGCGACGTCGGTTCGACGCTGGTGCGCCATCCGGACGTCGGGGCGGTCGTCTTCACCGGCTCCTCGCACACGGGCGAGCAGGTCGCCCGCGACGCGGCGCTCAAGAGCCGCGTGCTCGAGCTCGGCGGTAACGGGCCGCAGATCGTCCTCGCGGACGCCAACCTGGAGAAGGCCGCCGATGCCGCGATCGTGGGGTGCTTCTACCTCGCCGGTCAGTGCTGCACGGCCGCCGAGCGCATCCTCGTCCACGAGTCCGTGAAGGACGCGTTCCTCGATGCCCTCTCCGAGCGGACGAGGGCGCTCCGCGTGGGCGACCCGCTCGAGGAGGAGACGGACATGGGCCCGCTCTGCACGCCCGAGGTCCTCGCGCGGACGCGCGAGCACCTCGACGACGCGGTCGACAAGGGGGCGCGGATCGTTCTCGGCGGCGGTCACGAGGGCCAGTTCCACGAGGCCACCATCGTCGACGGCGTGACGAGCGAGATGCGGATCGCCAAGGAGGAGACGTTCGGGCCCGTGGCGCCGATCATGACCTTCGCGTCGCTCGACGAGGCGCTCGAGATCGCCAACGAGACCGACTACGGCCTGACCGCCTCAGTCTTCACCCGTTCCCTCCACGACGCGTGGCAGGCTGCCGAGGAGCTCCGCCACGGCACGGTCCACATCAACGAGACGACGAACTACTGGGACCAGCTGGCTCCGTTCGGCGGCGCCAAGAAGTCGGGAGCGGGCCGTGAGCTCGCCGGGTGGATCCTGGACGCGCTGACGGAGACGAAGCAGATCACGTTCGACCTGGGCGACTGAGATCGGCTACGCCGGGACCGGCTGCAGCCGGGCGCGCTCGATCAGGCGCTCGGTGCAGCGGAGCGAGTTGGCACAGATCGTCGACGTCGGGGCCATCGGGCCGGACGTGGGGAAGACCGCGCCGTCGAGCACGTAGAGGTTCGGCACGTCGTGGGCCGCACACCAGCGGTCGACGACCGACGTGGCGGGGTCGTCGCCCATCCTCGTCGTGCCGAGCAGGTGCCAGCCCCACTGCGACCAGTCGGCCACGATCGTCTTCGCGGCGCCGGCGGCCTCGTGGGCCTCCTTTGCGCGGGCGAGCTGGAAGTCGAGGTTCGCGCGCATCTCGTCGTCGATCGTGAAGGTGATCTTCGGCGCCGGGATCCCGTCGCCGTCGGTCAGCTCGGGATCGAGCGTGACCGTGTTCGACTCGTGCGGGAGGTCCTCGATGCCGACGCCCCAGTCGAAGGCGTGGCCCAGCGTGCTCTCGGTGAGGTCGTGAACGGCGGCGCCCCAGCGCTCGTCGAAGGGCAGGTCGTCGTAGCGGAAGAGGCTGAAGAGGGGGCCCCCGAGCGGCATCACGTCCCACTGCGCGCCGAGCGGAAACCCTCTCGACTCGTCGTGGTCAGCGAACTCGAGCGAGAGGAGCTGGGTGCCCCAGGGGCCGAGCCAGCTCTCGAGATCGTCCTCGTAGATGCCGAGGACGCTCATGTACGGGTGGAGCATCAGCCGCTTGCCGACGAGCCCGGAGGAGTTCGCGAGCCCGTCGTCACCGCCCGAGAGGAGGAGCATTCGAGCGGTGCCGACGCCGTTCCCCGCCGCGATCACGACATCCGCCTCCTGCCGCTGCTCGTTTCCGTCGCGATCGATGTAGATCGCTCCGGTGGCGAGGCCGTTTCCGTTCGTCGTGATCTCTCGGACGCGGGCGCCCGTGACGAGCTTCGCGCCGTGCGCCAGCGCCTGCGGCCACATCGTCGTGTCGGTCGAGCTCTTCGCGCCCTTGGGGCAGCCCCACATGCAGGCGCCGGTGCGCTCGCATGCGGCCAGGTTGTCGACCTCCTGCGAACGGATCGCGTGCGCCGCCGGCCACCAGTGCCAGTTGAGCTCGTTCATTCCTTCGGCCGCGCGGCGCCCGATCGGGCCGATCGGGATCGGCGGCAGGAGTGGAGGCGGGCCGGACGGATAGTTGGGATCGCCGCTCATTCCGGAGATCTGCATCTCCTGGTCGATCTGCTCGTAGTAGGGCTTCATCTCGTCGTAGGAGATGGGCCAGTCGTCGGCGACCCCGTGGAGCGTCCGGAGCTTGTAGTCCTGGGGCCGCAGGCGAACCCACTGGGCGCAGAAGTGCACCGTGCTTCCGCCGACCGCGTTGTACATGACCGGCGTGATCGGCGAACGCGAGACCTCGAGCGGATAGTCGGACGGGTGCTGCCTCGTGTTCGGGTTCGGACTCCACTGGGCGTCGGCGACGAGCTCCCACTCGAGCTTGTCCCCTGGGTAGTCGGCGGCGTTCTCCCAGCCGCCCTGCTCCAGGCAGACGACCTTGAAGCCGGCTTCCGCCAGATGCCGTGCCGCCACCGAGCCTCCGGCGCCGGCGCCGATGACGAGGACGTCGGCCTTGTCGCCGTTTCCCGAGATCGAGAACGAAAGCGGCTCCGCCGGCTCGAGGAGGTCGGGCGCCGGCGGCGCGGTCGTGTTGATCGGCCCGCGGGCGAAGACCGGGTCGAGGAGCCCGTCACGCAGGTCGTACTCGGCCTCGTCGGCGAATGGCGGCCGCTTGCCCTGGCCCGGGTAGCCGATCCGCTTCCGGATCTTGAGGTTCATGAAGTAGCCGCCCGAGGCGATCTGGGCGAGCGCCGAGAAGCCGTCGGGATCATCGGCGTGCAGCCGTCGAGCCTCGGCATCTGGATCGCGTCCCGCCGCCGCATCGAGCATCGCGGCGAGCCCGGGCTCGAGGTCCGGCCGGGCGGCGAGCGCCCGGTCGAGCCACTTCTCCGCCGAGCCGGCCTGACTTGCGGCCGGCATCGCCTCCGTCTCCGGGATGAGGACGTCCGCGAGCGCCCAGAACGTCTCGCGCTGGGCATCTGTCAGCGCCATGGCTAGTTGAACGCCGGCATGACCTCGTCGTGGATCAGCGTGAGCTGGCCCTTGACGTCGGGCACGTCGACGTCCTTCCCGGTGAAGGCCTTCACGATCGCCGGGTCGGTGATGCAGAGGATCATGTGGTTGACGCCGGTGCCGGCGATCTCCTGGATCTTGGCGACGCACTCCTCCGGGCTGCCCGCGATCGAGAGGCGGTCGGCGACGTCCGGCGAGGTCAGCTCGAACGCCTTGTCGAGCTCGCCTTTGCCGAGCGCCTCGATGATCGGCGCCATGTCGGCGGGGTCGATCCCGTGCCGTTCGAGCTGCTCGTGCGGCATCGCGGAGATGTAGAACGCGACCATCGTCCGCGCCGTCCGCTTGGCCTCGTCCGAGTCCGGGGCGCACACGATCACGCACCACGCGCCGATGTCGAGGTCTTCCCAGTTGCGCCCGGCTTTGTCCGCCCCGGCCTTCACGTTCTCGACCAGGTAGTCGTAAGCCTCCTTGGAGTAGCTGAGCGCGTGGTGGCAGCCGTCCGAGAGCTCGCCGGCTGCCTGGAACGACTTCGGGCCGCGCATGGCGCCGAAGATGAGCGGCACGCGTTCCTGGACCGGCCGCGCGAACGTGAAGAGGCCCGAGTACTTGTAGAAGTCGCCGTCATACGTGATCGCTCCGTCGTCGAGGAACGTGCGCATGACGTGGTGCGCTTCCTTCACGCGGGAGAGCGGCTTCATCTTCGACCAGTCCATCCCGTACTGGCTGAGGAGGCCGAAGTTCCCGATCGAGAAGACGCACTCGGTGCGCCCGCCGGTCACTTCGTCGAGCGTGGCGAGAGCCTGCACCACGAGGGTCGGCTCGCGCAGCCCGATCGGCGTCAGGTTGGGGCCGAAGCGGATGTTCTTCGTCTTGTCCGCCGCGTGGGCGAAGAGCACCCACATGTCCTTGTGCCAGGTCTCGTCGACCGAGTAGACGGCGTAGTAGCCGAGATCGTCGGCCGTCTTGATCATCTCGACGGAGTCCTTGATCGGATAGTCCGGAAGCGTCACGTAGCTGAACTTCATCCCTTGCCCTCCTCGGCCTCGATTTCCTCCAGGAGCTCCTCAGCGGAGACGACGCTGTCCGCGAAGTGGTCGTGCATCCATGCCAGGTGCTCCCACCGGCTTTCGACGATCCGCAGGGTGTCCCAGGCCGGGATGTCCTGCTGGGGTGTGTGTTCCGTCATGAGCGCCGGGTCGACCTCGTAGATGTGGTCGAACCTCATGACCACGTCCTCCTTGATCCGCTTCGCGTCAGGCGGCTTCTGCGCGGAGAGCCTGAAGCCGATCACGACTCCACCTCCTCGTAGGCCTCGTCGAGCAGGTACTTGCCCGGGTTCATGATGTTGTTCGGGTCGAGCGTCCGCTTGATCTGCTTCATCACCTCGAAGCCGCCGCCGAGCTCGTCGGGGACGAGGTCGACTTCACCCTCGCGGCAGGAGCCGTGGCAGGCGGAGATGGAGCCACCGTGCTCGATCGCGATGCGGGCGATCTCCCGCTTTGCGTCCACCCACGCGGCCCAGCTCTCGTCGTCCCATTTCATCTCCCAGATGCCGATGTCGATCTCGGTGAGGTAGTCGCCCCACGACTTGAAGGCCCCGTTTGTGTAGGCGAACATGCCCCAGTCGTCGAACATGTCGAAGCGCTCGCGCAGGTCGGCCGCGACGGCATGCCACTTCTCGCGAACGGCCGGGAGCTGCGAGTAGAGGATCGCCGCGTCCTCGCAGTGCCAGCTCATGAGCGCGACCTGCCCGTCCCGCGTGCGCCCGTGCTGCGGCGTCGCGTAACGGTCGTGCCGCGAAGCCCAGTCGCCCTGGGAGATCTCGTCGCCGAGGTACTCGCCACCGGAGGCCTTGCCGATCTTCAGCATCCGCTTGGCCGAGGCGCGTACCTCGTCGTCGTTGCCGTACATGGCCACCGCAACGACGGCCTGAACCCAGTCGGGCTGCGGGATGTACGCCTCGTCGTCGCGGCGCAGATACTTCACCTTCCACTCGTCGAAGAGGACGACACCGGCGAGGGTCGCCGCGCCCGAGCGGGCGAACTCACCCGTCGCCCGCCAGGCGTCCTCATAGGAGCGGTAGGCGTAGAAGGCCGAGAACTCCGCCTCGGGGCGCTTGACCAGCTCGAGCGTCGCCTCGGTGACGATGCCAAGCGTCCCCTGGTGGCCCATGAAGAGGTGCTTGAGCTGGTAGCCCGAGGACGACTTGCGGGTCTTCTTGCCGCCGCCGTCGCCGACGCGGATGATCTCCCCCGTCGGGAGCACGATCTCGAAGCTGATGACGAGGTCGCGCGTATGGCCGAAGCGGCCGCCGATGAGCGACCAGCCACTTGTCCCGATGCGCCCGCCGACGAGCGAGCAGGGGTACGAAGCCGGGTTGTCCGGGTAGATGAACCCGAGGGGCTGCAGTTCCTGCGAGAGCTTCAACATGTTGATGCCCGGCTGAACCGTGACCGTCCGGTCCTCGATGTCGATCTCGAGGATCTTGTCCATGAGCTTCACGTCGACGAGGATTCCGTGCTTGAGCGGGACGGCGCCATCGGTGAGCCCGGTGGCACCCGCGCGCGGCACCACCGGGACCCGCGCGCGGTTTGCGAGCTTGACGACCTCGGAGATCTGTTCCGCCGACGTGGGCAGGACGACCGCCTGCGGGATGTAGTCCGCCCACTTGTGCTTCGGGAAGGGCGAAGGGACGCGGGCACGGTTGAAGAGCGCCGAGCGGCCCGTGAAGACGTGGTCTTCGCCGCAGATGGCGACGAGCTCGTCGATCAGGGTGTCGGGAAGGGCTGCGACCGCCATCTCACACCTCGAATCCGGCCGCCTCGGCCACCAGCTCGAAGATGTCGAAGACCTCGATGCCCTGCGCCTTTCCCTGCTCGGTGAGCGGTCGCTCCGACCATGGACAAGCGGAGATCAGCGTGTCCACGCCGTCGAGCGCGGCCGCCTTCTCCACGCGCCGGCGGCTGATCTCGGCCGTCAGCTCCGGCTTCTCCGTGGCGAGGTTCGAGCCGGCGCCCGAGCAGTACGACCACTGCGTGACGTGGTCGACGTCGACGAACGTGAGGCCCGGGATCGCCCGCAGGATCTCGCGCGGGGACTGCCACTTCCCGAGGCGCTTGTTGAGGCGGCATGGATCGTGGTACGTGACCGTGCGCTCGATCGGCGTGGTCAGCTCGATCTTCCCGTCCCGGATCAGCTCGGCGACGAGGTCGACCCCGAGCACGATCTCGAACTCGTCGAAGTTCTCGTCCAGCGTGGGGTAGTGCTCGATCATCGTGATGTAGTCGTGCGGGTCGAGGCAGATGACGCGCTTCGTCCCGGTCTTGCGCCAGTCGATCATGTTGTGCTCGGCCATCTTGTGGGCGATCTCGACGTATCCGGTCTCCCACATCGGGCCGCCGCAGCACCACTGCTGGCCCATCAGCCCGAACTCGATGCCCGCGGCGCCCAGGAGCAGCGCCACGGCGCGCGGCACGGACGGCCGGTAGAAGGCCGCCTCGCAGTCGGCGAAGAGGATCGTCTCGCCGCCGGTCGGGAGGTCGAGCCCGGCCGCCCAGGCGCGCACCTTGTCACCCGACGTCTCGGTGCGCCACCCGAGCACCGGCTCGTTGCCCCAGCGGTCGGTGAGCTCGGCCCAGCGCTTCCAGTTCTCCTGGTGGATGCCCTCCTCGACCGCGAGCGTCCGCATTGCCCTGACGACGTCGATCGTGCGCTGGCGGAAGCGGTAGAAGTCGCCCGTGAAAAGCGTGTTCGGGCAGCGCAGCTCGCATGCGCCGCACATCGTGCAATGGACGTAATCCTCGGCGACGTCCTCGATCGTCAGATGGCCCTCGTCCATCGCCACGACGTTCGCGTGGAACGCGGTCGGCGTGTGACGCTCGTCGCGCGTGACCTGCATCACCGGGCAGACCTCGCGGCAGAACTTGTGGCCCGAGCTGAAGCAGTTGTAGGCCGCGTTTCGCCATTCCTCGACGAGCTCGGCGGCATGCCCGTTCGTCCCTCCGGCGTCGGTGATCTTCTCGGTCGCCATTCGCCTCCTTCGCTGGGTTGCGCCGACTCTAGGACGACTGCGATAGAAATGTCCAGTAGTGAGCGGCGACCGCAAACCGGTGATCGGGCTCTCGCTCGGCCTGCACGACTTCGGCGACTACGCCGGCGTCGGCTTCCAGCGGCCTCTAGCGCTCGTTGGCGGCGTCGGCCTCGCGCTCCCGCGGGTGAATGGCCACCTCGAGGACGCGCTCGACGTGTGCGACGGCATCCTTCTCGGCGGCGGGCGCGACATCGATCCGGGCCGCTACGGACAGGAGCCGTCCGAGCATCTCGCGCCGACCGAGCCGCTGCGTGACGAGTTCGAGCTCGAGCTGACCGAGCGCACGCTCGAGCGCGGGCTCCCGATCCTCGGCATGTGCCGGGGGATTCAGATCCTGAACGTGGCCCTCGGCGGGACGCTCGTCCAGGACGTGACGGTCAAGCCCGAGTGGGCCGAGCATCCGACCGACCGCGGTTGGAAGGCCTGGAAGGCGGTCGAGCGCAGCTCGCTCGAAGGTTCTGACGAGGTGCCCCCGCATCCGCGCCACGTGATCACGATCGAGCCTGGAAGCCGGCTCCACGCGGCCCTCGGCGCCGACGAAATCGAGGTCGACAGCTTCCACCACCAGGCGCTCGACCAGGTCGCCTCCGACTTGAAGGTCGTCGCCCGCGCCCCCGACGGCGTGGTCGAGGCCGTCGAGTTCGATGGCGAGTCCTACGTCCTCGCCGTTCAGTGGGAGCTCCAGGAGGAGTGGCGGGTCGACCGTCGCTTCCTCGAGCCGTTCGCCCAGTTCGTCTCGGCCGCCTCAGATACCCGCTAGATGGGGATCCTCCTCGGCCTGACGGCCGCCCTGTCGTGGGGCCTGGCGGACTACTTCGCGGCGCTCGCGTCGCGGCGGGCGGGCGCGTTTCGGGTCGTCCTCGGCTTCCACCTCGTGGCCATGGTGCTCCTGGCCGGGCTCATGCTCGTGAACGGCGAGGGGCTTTCCGGCGTCACGCGAAGCGACCTCGCCTGGCTCGCGGGCGCCGGCATCCTCGGCGGGCTCTCCTACCTTGCCTTCTACCAGGCGCTCGCGATCGGCCCGATCTCGATCGTCAGCCCGATCGTCTCCGCCTACGCGGCGGTCACGGTCGTCTGCGCCGTGCTGATCGGCGGGGAGCGCCTCGGCGGCGGCGAGACGGTTGCGATCGTCGTGGTCATGCTCGGCGTCGTCCTCGCCTCGTCCGACCTCGCCCAGATGCGCCGGCTCGAGCGGGTCGCGCTCCTCGGGATCCTGCTCGCGCTCGCAACAGCGGTGCTGATCGGCGTGTTCGTCTACGGTGTCGCGTACTTCAGCGCCGACTACGGCTGGCTCGTGCCGATCTTCCTCGCCCGCGGCTTCTCGACGCTCTTCCTCGTGGCGGCGTCGCTCCCCGGCGGCGAGTGGCGCTTCCCTGACCGTGCGCCACGGCTGCTGACGATGATTGCCCTGATCGCGGTGGTCGACACGCTCGGCTACGTCGCCTTCAACTTCGGCGTGCGGCACGCCGACACGTCCGTGGTAGCGACCGCGGCGGCCCCCTACTCGGTCGTCCCGATCGTCGCGGGCGTGATGCTCCTCCACGAGCGCCCCCGTGCCACCCAGTGGGCCGGCATCGCCCTCGTCATCGCCGGTCTGGTGCTGCTCGGCCTCGTTTCCTGACGCTCGGTCTCGGGTACCCGATGCATGCAACCGTCTGAAAGGGGGCCCCCGATGTTGGATGAAGCACAGCTTCGAGACCTGATGGGCTACGACATCATCGACCAGGAAGGAAAGTCGATCGGCAACCTCGAGACGTTCTTCGTCGATCGCGATACCGGCAAGCCCGAATGGCTCGGCGTCTTCGCCGGAACGTTCCGCCAGCACCACTACCTCGTTCCCGTCGAGGGGGCCACGAAGGACGGCACCGCGATCCGCGTCCCGTGGACAAAAGAGCAGGTGCGCGGCGCCCCCGAGTACCGCGACCCGGAAGCCAGCATTTCCGAGGAGATGGAGCGCGACGCGTTCCGACGCTACGGCCTCGAGCCGGCCGTCGTCTGAACCGCGGACAGCCCTCAGCATGCCCGAGAGGCGGGGCCACGTGGCCCCGCCTCTCCGATGTCCTAGCTGCCCGGCCCGCCCTCGCAGCGCAGGGCGTTAGCCCCGCGGGCGGGACTTGCCCGGGTCGTAGATCGGGAAGTCATCCACTGTCGCCGAGACCGTTCCGTCGCCGAGGGCGACCTCGACGGTCTCGCCCTTCCGTGCGACGCCAGTCTCGAGCGCCGCCATGCCGATGACCTTGCCGAGTGTCGGGCTCTCGCAGGGGCTCGTGAGCGTCCCGGCCGGCGCGCCGTCCTTCGTGACCGCGGCCCCGTACTCGGGGACGTCCGTCCCGTCGACTAGGAGCGTGACCAGGCGAAGCGGCGGGCTCTTCGCCGTCTCCGCGAGCGCGGCCTTGCCGCAGAAGTCCCCCGTGTCCAGGCGGATCACCTTATCGAGGGACATGTCGAAGGGGTCGGTCTCGTGCTGGAAGTAGTCGTACCCGATGAAGATCAGCCCCGACTCGATCCGCAGCGTCTCGATGGCCGAGAGGCCGTACGGCTTGGCGCCGGCCTCGGTCAGGACGCCCCAGAGCTCGACGGCGTAGTCCGGCTCGGTGAAGAGCTCATATCCGAGCTCGCCGGAGTAGCCGGTGCGGGAGACCCACACGGGGACCCGGCCAACGTGTACCTGATGCGGCAGGAAGCGGAAGTAGGGAAGGCTCTCGACGTCCTCGTCGACGAGATCCGCGAGAACCTCTCTCGAGCGCGGCCCCTGGAGCTGCACGTGCGGGAGCTTCTCGGTGACCGGCTCGATCGAGACGTTCATCCCGGACACGACCTCGTTCATGTGGTCGAGGTCGGAGTCGAGCGCGGTGATCACCCAGGCGCTCGCATCCGTGAACTTGAAGACCGTGCCGTCCCCGACCATCTTTCCGTTCTCGTCGCAGAAGGGCGCATAGCGGACCTGGCCGATCTCGAGCCCGAGCATGTCGTTCGTGAAGATGCGATCGGCCGCCGCGAGCGCGTCGGGGCCGGAGAAGTCCCACTTGCGCAGGGGCGATTCGTCCCAGACGCCGACGTCCTGGCGGACTGCGTTGTGCTCGCCGATCGCGTCGCCGAAGTCGGTGGTCCAGTTCCAGCCTTCCCACTCCATGAACTCGGCGCCGAGCTCCTGCTGAACGCCGTCGAAGGCCGTGCGGATGATCTCTGTGCTCACGCTTCCTCCTTCGCCGTTGGTCGCCAGCCTAAAGCGTCGGAGACCGCCGCTGCACGCGCGAGCAGCGTCTCGACCGCACGGGCCATCGCCGTCTCGTCGAAGCGCGCTGACGGGCCCTGCACACCGAGGACGGCAACCAGCTCGCCGCGGCTCCCGCGTACGGGTGCGGCGACGGCGTTGAGGTCGTCCTCCCGCTCGCCCACCGCCTGTGCCCACCCTTGCGCGCGGGCGTGATCGATCTCGCGGTCGAGCCGGGTCCGATCGAGGATCGTCCGCCCGGTGAACGCATGGAGGCGGCCAGGCGGGAGCGCGACCTCGCCGAACGCGAGCGCGACCTTCCCGGTTGCGGTCGCGTGGGCGACGCTGGGTCGCCCGACCCGAGCGACTCCCTGCACCGACGAGGCGCTCTGGACGAAGTCGACGGTGATTGCGTCCGGGTCGCCGGGCGCCGAGAGGGTGGCGGTCTCGCCCGTCTCCTCGGCAAGCGCGCGCAGGTGCGGGCGGGCGACCTCACGCAGGTCGAGGCGCGCGAGCACGGCGTTACTCAGCTCGACCAGCCGGAGGCCCAGCCGGTAGCGGCCCGTCTCCGGAACGTGCTCGGCGAGTCGGGCGCCGACCAGCGTCGCCAGTAGCCGGGACACCGAGCTGGGGTGGAGGCTCGTCCGCCGCGCGAGCTCGTTCGTCCCGAGCTCGCCGCCGTCCGCGAGTGCGTCGAGTACGGCCGCCGCGCGCTCGACCGCGGCGACGCGCCGTGTGGCTGGCGTTCCCGTTCGGGCCATGGTACGGTCAGTATGTCACTTTTGAAACACTATTGCCCAGGAGGCAACACACGTCATGCCCGACCTGCCCGCCTCGAAGCGCTTCGTGATTGTCGGAGCCGGAATCCACGGCCTCTCCACCGCCTACCACCTCGCCAAGGAGCTGCGCCTGCGCGGCGCGGGGTCGGGGACCGACGTGGCCGTCCTCGAGAAGTCGGAGCCCGGCGCGGGCGCCTCGGGCATCGCGTGCGGCGTCGTCCGCAACAACTACTTCCAACCCGCGATGAGCGAGCTGATGCAGGCGTGCGTCGAGGTGTGGGAGTCGGATCCCGCGGCGTATGCCTACAACCCGGTCGGCTACATGGCCCTGGGGCCGGCCGGCCAGGAATCCGACCTCGCGGCGACATACGAGCGGCAGGAGCGGATCGGCTACCGCTCCACGTTCGTCACGGGGGAGGGCGAGGTCGACGCCTACATGAAGGAGCGCTTCCCAGACTGGCGCGCGCAGGGTGTGACGGCGCTCCTGCACGAGCACCAGGGCGGCTTCGCCTTTAACCGCGACTCGGTGCTCGGCCTCGCGGGCAAGTGCGCGGAGGAGGGTGTCGAAATCCTGTGTGGCGTCGAGGTGAAGGCCATCGAGCTCGAGGCCGACGGGACCGCCCGTGCCGTCGAGACGAGCCGCGGCCGCATGCAGGTCGGAGAGCAACTGGTCATCGCGCCGGGGCCCTGGGCGAAGCGCTTCTGGTCGATGCTCGAGCTGCCCGCGACCATCGACGTGCGCACGCCTTCGGACGAGGTCGTCCACGACCGGCCGATGTGGACCTACTGGAACCTGCAGGAGGGCGAGATCACGGTCGACCCGACGATGTTCGCAACGGCCGACGGGAGCGCTCCGCCCGTCATCCATCTCGACACCGACGCGCCCCTCTACACCGACGACGGCGAGCTCGTCACGGACGAGCCCTGGGGCATCTACTACAAGCGCGACCGCCACGGCGTCCAGGGCGGCGCGTCCCCGCTCGTCGTCGACGGGGACGTCGAACTCGACCCGTATCCGTCGACGACCGACGTCGACCCGAGGTTCGCCGACATGTGGTGTGCCGCGCTGTCACACGCAATGAGCCGCTTCGACGGCTGCCGGCCGCTCTACAAGGTCGCGCGGTCGGGCGGGGTGGGCGCGTTCACCGCCGACAACTTTCCCGTCTTCGACTACATGCGCCCGAATACGTACGCGATCCTCGACTCGAACCACGGCTACAAGATGATCGGAGTCGGCCGTGAGGTGGCGAAGGTCCTGCTCGGCGACCACTCGAGCCTCCTCTACCCGTTCCGCTTCGAGCGTTTCGTGACGGGCGACCTCCACCCGGTCTCGAGCTCGCCGTATCCCTGGAGCTAGCGCTTCACCCTAGGCTCGTCGATCTCGAGCCGCCGCGCGAGCCAGGCCTTCGTCGTCGATTGCAGGAGGAGCGTGACGACGATCGCAAGCGCGACGACCGTGGTGAGCTCCGATTCGTAGGCGACGCCGTCGGCGATGAGGATGCCGACCAGCGCCGCGGGGACGACGCCCGTCTCGCGCGTCCAGGAGAGAAAGACGATCTCCTCCCTGCTCCAGCGGCCCCGCCGATCGGGGAGCAGGCTCGCGAGCACGGTCAGCGGGCGTGCGACGAAGATGAGGGCGGCAAGCGTGATCGAGTGCTGGGACTGCCTCGTCGGCCATCGTGCCGAACGGGAGGTTCGCACCGAGCGTGATGAAGACGAAGACGACGATGATGTCGGCGACGGCGCCGACGTGAACACCCGCATCTCGTCCTCGCGGTGGGAGTGCATGCACGAGCCCGAGGTCGTCCATGTTGTCGCGATCAGCCCGGCGAGCAACGCGCCGAGGTAGCCGCTCCCGCCCGCGTAGTCGATCGTGAAGTAGCCCGCGTCCACGACGAGGAGGACGGCGATGATCGGAGACTCGCGCGAGATCCCGAGTTTCCGCGTCGAAATGGCCACCGCGAGGAGCGACGCCCGAACGCCGCCCCCAGGACCGGTCGACAGCGACGAGGTCGAGAAGGAACTCGCCGAACGGCGAAGTCAGCGACTCCCTCGCCCTGGATCTACGAACGAGGCGAGGGCCAGGGCGAGGACCGCCCCGGTGACGTCGTTGAGCGCAGACTCCGCAATGATCGTCTGCGCCACCTTGACGCGGACGCGCATGTGTTCGAAGAGCGGGATGAGGATCGCGGGATCCGTCGGGGCCAGCACGGCGCCGATAGCAGGCCTGCCTCGAACGGCACGTCGAAGGCGACCGTTGCGACGGTGCCGGTGACGAACGCGGTAATCAGGACTCCGGGAATGCCAGGAGCCCGAGGCCGAGCAGGACCGGACGCAGGACGCCGAACGAGAGCCCGAGCCCGCCGTGGAAGAGGATCATCGAGACGCCGAGCGTCAGGAGGATCTGAATGGCTGATCGAGTCGAGCGGCAGGTCCACCGCGTCCGGCGCGTCGGGGCCGAGTAAGGCTCCCGCGGCGAGAGCACGACCATCCGCGGAATGCGGAGAAGGCCGGCGACGAACTCGGAGACGAGCCCGGCCGCCGAAGCACGATCGCAAGCGTCTCGATGACGTCGTGTGCCGACACGGCTGGGATTCTCCTCCTGCACCGATGACGCTTGCGTCGGCGGCCCTGTTCGCTCACGATGGTCGGGTGCTCCTCGTCGTCTTCGCGCCGGCCGGCTTCCCGCAGCTGATGTTCCTTCTGACGCTGGTGATCGCGCTCTATCTGACCGTCATCGAGCTACGGGACTTCGAGCCTCGGCCGCACTTCACCTACTGGGGCTGGTGGCTGTCGCTGGTGTTCCTCACGCATTTCGTCGGCTACCTCATCCTCCGTGGATACGCCGCCTACCGACGCCGCTCCCAAGCCCGAGCCTGACGCCGCCCCCGAGCCAGCGCCACGGCCGTTCAGGGACCGTCCCATCGGCCGAGTGGCGATGCTCCTCGTGGTGTTCCTCGTCGCGTTCATCGCCCTCAAGACGTGTGCGGCGCACGAGGACAACGTCAGCTTCGAGGAGGCCGAGGCGATCGCGAGGGACCAGGTCGACTTCGAACCCACCAAGGTCCTCGTGCGAGGCGTCCAGCGCGGGCTGGACGCGCAACTGTTCTGGGCGGTGTCGCTCTCGACTGAGAACGCGGCCGGCGTGAGGGTGGAGTGCGCGACTGTGCTCGTGGACGCAGGGACGGGGGAGCCGCAGACCGAGCCTTGCTAGTGCGGCTCGCCTATGTGAGCCAGCCACACTGATTGCGCGAAAAGGTGGACTGAACGCACCTGGGCTGCGTCCGACCGGTTTCGTACGGTTTCCGCGGATTGGTGTGTCGCAGCGCTCTGGCGTGCGTCCCTAGGAGGGCTTGATGACCTCGTCGCTTGCGTCCGTGCTGTCCGCGCTTCTCGCTCAGGCGCCGACGCCT
Organism: uncultured Actinomycetes bacterium; assembly: GCA_963842305.1. Lineage (GTDB taxonomy): Bacteria > Actinomycetota > Thermoleophilia > Gaiellales > Gaiellaceae > JAIBJN01. The sequence continues at coordinate 143,456 of CAWJFW010000007.1, read as the reverse complement.
GAGGAGCTTCAGGAGCAGATCAACCTCGACAGCCTGGTCCTGCTCGAGGTCTTCTACTTCTTCACCGTCGTGATCATGTGGCTGATCCACGTCGGCTTCATGGCGTACGAGGCGGGCGTCGCGCGGCGCAAGAACATCATGTCGACGGCGATGAAGAACATCCTCACCATCGCCGTCGTCACGCCGAGCTTCTACTACTTCGGCTGGTACATCTACGGCTGCTTCGAGCACGGCGGCCCGGCCGAAGGGCACGCGGGCCCCGCCGAGTTCCCCGGTTTCTGCGGCCTGACGGCGCCCTGGAGCGCGGGCATGGGCGGGAACCTCGAGTCCAGCCTCACGGGTCACCTGAGCCTCGTCTTCTTCCTCGCCTTCCTCCTCTTCTCGTGGACGACCGCCTCGATCATGTCCGGCGCGCTCATCGAGCGCGTGCGCCTGTCCGCCTACCTCATCCTCGCGGTCGTGCTCGGCTCCGGCGTCTGGATCATGGACGCGGCCTGGGGCTGGAGCGCGGGCGGTTGGCTCACCACCGACTACGGCTTCCACGACTCGATCGCCTCGATGGTCGTGCACGGCGTCGCCGGGGTCTTCACGCTCGGCGTGCTCCTCAATCTCGGGCCGCGCATCGGGAAGTTCGACCGGGAGGGCAGAGCGAGGACCTTCAGACCCCACAACACCCACCTGACGATCATGGGCCTGATGCTGATCTTCACGGGGTTCTACGGCTTCTACGCTGCGTGCCTCTTCATCCAGTCGACCGTCTTCCCAGGGTGGCTGAACATCTATCTCTCTCCGACGACCCTGGGGACGATCGCGATGGTGATCACCTTCGGGTTCGCCGGCGGCTTCACCGGCGGCTGGATCGCCAGCCGGGGCGACCCGTTCTGGACGCTCTCCGGCGGTCTCGCGGGCGTGATCTCGGTCTCCGCGGGCGCCGACGTCTACCATCCGTCGCTCGCCTACCTGCTCTCCGTCAGCGGGGGCATGCTGGCCGTGTGGGTCGGCGGCTACATCGAGAAGAAGTTGCGCGTCGACGACGCGGTCGGGGCGGTGGCCGTGCACGGGTTCTGCGGCTACTACGGTGTCTTCCTCGTCGGTATCTTCGCCGGCGGCTTCCCGACCGGGGTCAACAACATCCCGAGCTCGTTCGGCGGACAGCTGATCGGCATGCTCGCCTTCTTCCCGCTCGCCTTCCTGCCCGGCTACATCGTCAGCTGGATCCTCAAGAAGGCGAACCTGCTTCGCGTCCCGCCGGAGGTCGAGCTGGAAGGCCTCGACATGGCGGAGTTCCAGCAGGACTTCTTCCCCGAATTCGAGCGCGTGCCCGAGGTCATCGTCCTCCCGGACGGCCAGGAGGTCGAGGCGGGCCCGATCCTGCTCGAGGAGTACGCCGAGCGAACCAACGGACATAGAGCGGGCGCTTCCGCGGAAAGGAGCTCGCCGTGATCGACAGCTTTCCCTTCGACAGCTGGGACGACGTCACCACGACGTTCTGGACCTTCGGCCCGGAGAACTCCACCGGCACCTACATCCTCACCGCTCTCGGGATCATCTTCATGGTGCTGGCGATCGTCTACTGGGTCTGGCTCGAGAACGTGAAGCTGAACGCCCAGGCAGCGCTGCTGCGCGGCGCCGGCCCCCTGCCCCCGGCGAGCCCGACGGCTCCGGGACCGGGTTTTGCCGAGCCGCCGCTTGCAGGACCCTCGACCGACCCCGGACCGTAGAAAGGAGGCACGATGGCCCGTGAGAAGCAGATCGAGTTCCCACCGGAGCAGTCGCCGGTCCGCTGGCTGACGCCGGCCTGTCTCCTGGGCTCGCTGGCCTGCATCGTCATCGTCATCATCATCCTGCTCGCCCACCCGCGCGGGGAGTTCATCGGCCCCTGGTAGGCACGCACGCGTCCTCTGGTGGTATAAGGAGTCCATGTCGAATCTCTATCTTCTGTGCGGCCTCTGCGGGCGGACCCAGGCTGACGGTCTTCTCTCGCGGGGATACTGGGGACACCTGGAGCTCGGCCGCGGCAATGCGCTTCGGGCCTGTCCAACCTGCAAGGAGCAGCATTCGGACTGGGAGACCAAACTGCGGGCAGGCGCGAGCCCGAGCGCGCTCGACGTGTCCGGCTTCTCCCAGGTCGACAGCGCGACCGGACTGGTCTAGCGCCGGCCGATACCCGCCCGTAGCTCGGCCGCCTCGGCCGTGTTGCGGAGCAGCCAGACGTCCGTGATCGGACCGACTCCGCCCGGCACAGGCGTCACCGCCTCGGCCTTCTCGGCCACGCTCTCGAAGTCGAGGTCGCCGACGAGCCGAACCTTCCCCGTCTGCTCATCCTTGACCGGGTTGATGCCCACGTCCACCGCGATCACGCCCTCTTTCACCATCGCCCCGGTGACGAAGCGCGGGACGCCGGCGGCGACGATGAGGATGTCCGCCTGGGCCGTGTGCTCCTCCAGGCGCCCGGCCTGCGCGGTGAGGCGGTGGCACGAGACGACGGTCGCGCCGCGGGCGAGGCCGAGCCAGAGTGACGGCTTGCCGACGTTGTTCGACCGCCCGACGAGCACGAGGTCGAGGCCGTTGTAGAACGTGCCCGGGTCGCGGCCGGTCTCCTCGACGTAGCGGTCGAGGAGGTAGAAGACGCTGGCCGGGGTCGAGGGCGTGTAGCGCGGCTCGCCGAGCGCGAGCAGGCCGGCGTTCTCGGGATGGACCGCCTCGACGTCCTTGAGCGGGTCGAGCTGGCGGTACAGGTGCTCCTCGGAGACCTGCGAGGGCAGCGGGCGGAGAATGAGGATCCCCGAGATGCGTGGGTCGGCGTTCAGCTTCCCGACGAGCGCCAGCGCGTCCGCCTCCTCGCCTTCCGCTCCGAGCTGCTCGGAGACGTACCTGCAACCCATCTCGTCTGCGAGCTTGCGCACGCGCCGCTCGTAGGCCTGTGCCGAGTAGTCGTCTCCGACGAGAACGGTCGCAAGCCCCGGGGTCACTCCGGCGGCCTTCAGCTTCTCGACGCGCCGCTCGACGTCGCCGCGGAGCTCCTCCGCGATCTGCCCCCCGTCGATGACCGCGGCGGTCACTCCGCCTCGCCCGCCGCGCGACGCGCCGCGCGTTCGGCGCTGCGGACCAATGCGCGGGCACGCTCGATCCGTTCGTCGCCCTCCATGGTCGTGAGGTTGATCTCGACGAGATTGGCCGCGACGTGGGCTCCGGCTGCGGCCAGGATCGCGGCGGCGGCCGCGTCACCGCGTAGGTTCGGGTTGCCGCACACGGCGATCTCGGCGGCGAGCTCGGACACCGACGCGGCGCATTCCGCGATCTCGAGGGGGACGTCGGCCGCCCGCGACAGGGTCTCCCCGATCAGCGCATTCGCGTACCTCGGGCTCGAGCTCCTCCGGCATGCGCAGGGCGGTGAGGACGTTCTCGTAGGCGACCGCGTCATCGCCTGCGAGCGGTGCCGCGCGGTGGCGCAGAGTCTCGGCCTGCGCGACGGCGCCGGCCGCGCCGTCCCAATCGTGCGCGAAGCGGCCGGCCATGGCCGCGAGCGACGCCGCCATCTCCGTCACGAAGGCGGCAACGGAGCCTCCGCCGGGAGCGGGCGTCTCAGCGGCGATCGTGTCGAGGAGCTCCTCGAACGGGAGGTTTGTGTAGGGCACGGCGCGATTCTCCTCGATCAGGGCCGCGCCGTCACGGCCCGGCTCAGAACAGCCCGACCGTCTTCCCGCTCTCGTCGATGTCGACGTTGAACGCGGCCGGCGAGACGCCGTAGCCCGGCATCGTCTGCATGTCGCCCAGAAGCGGGACGAGCCAGCCGGAGCCCGTGTAGGCCCGGATGTCGCGCACGGTGACCGTGAATCCGGTCGGTGCGTTCAGCAGGGTCGGGTCGTGGGAGAGGGAGAGGTGCGTCTTCGCCATGCAGATCGGAAGCTTGTCGAAGCCGACCTGCGCATAGCGATCTATCGCCTGCTGAGCAGCGGGGAGAAAGACGACGCCGTCGGCTCCGTAGACCTTGGTGCACACCGCTTCGATCTTCGCGTCGATCGGCTGGTCCAGGTCGTAGACCGGCTTGAAATCGGACGGGGCCTCCGCCGCGGCCACGACGGCCTCCGCCAGCGCGGCAGCGCCCTCGCCGCCCCGCTCGAAGGCCTCGTTCAGCTCGGCCGCCATCGCGCCGCCTTCCAGCGCGAGGCGCTTGACCGTGTCGACCTCCTCGTCGGTGTCACCCGGGAAGCGGTTGATGGCCACGACCGCGTTCAGCCCGAACTCCTTGACGATCCCGAGATGGCGCTGCATGTTCGCCGCGCCGCGCTCGATCGCCTCGAGGCCGCCCTCGGGGTCGTCGCCGTGGTGCTTGAGCGCCTTCGCGGTGGCCACGAGCACGACGGCGTTCGGCCGAAGCTCGCCGACTCGGCAGACGATGTCGAAGAACTTCTCCATGCCCATGTCGGCGCCGAAGCCGGACTCGGTAACGGCGTAGTCGCCGAGCTTGAGCGCCGTGCGCGTGGCGACGAGTGAGTTGTTGCCGTGCGCGATGTTTGCGAACGGCCCGCAGTGGAGGAAGGCCGGCTGACCTTCGAGGGTCTGGACGAGGTTCGGCTGGATTGCGTCCTTGAGGAGGACAGTCATCGCCCCGGCGGCCTGGAGCTGCTCGGCCGTGACGGGCTCGCCCTCCCACGTGTAGCCGACGGTGATGCGCCCGAGCCGCTCGCGTAGGTCGAAGAGGTCCCTCGCGACCGCAACGATCGCCATGACCTCGGACGCCGCGGTGATGTCGAACCCGGTCTCCCGGACATAGCCGTTCGCGCGCCCACCCAGGCCGACGACGATCTGCCGGAGGGCGCGGTCGTTGATGTCGACGCAGCGCCGCCAGCTGACGCTGAGGGGATCGATCCCGAGCTTGTTGCTGTGCAGGAGGTGTGCCTCGAGCAGCGCGGCGAGCAGGTTGTTCGCCGCGCCGATGGCGTGGATGTCGCCCGTGAAGTGAAGGTTCATGTCCTCCATCGGGACGACCTGCGCGTAGCCGCCGCCGGCGGCCCCGCCCTTGATCCCGAACACCGGGCCGAGGGACGCCTCGCGGAGGCAGAGCACGGGGTTCTTGCCGATGTGGCCGAGCCCCTGCGTCAACGAAACCGATGTCGTCGTCTTGCCCTCGCCCGCCTTCGTCGGCGTGATCGCCGTGACGTCGATCAGCTTTCCGTCGGGGCGGTCCGCGAGACGGTCGAGGACCGACAGGGAGATCTTCGCCTTGTAGCGGCCGTAGGGGTCGTACTCGTCCTCGGAGAGTCCGAGAGCCTCCGCGATCTCGGCGATCGGCCGGAGCTCGGCCTCCTGCGCGATCTCCAGGCTGCTCGGCATCTGCGTGGCCATTGCTGGCTCCTCCTTGTCTAGTGCGAGACGGCCGCGGCGGCCAGCTCGGACACGAGAGTGTCGGTGTGGAAGCGCTCGAGCGCAAACGGCTCGATCAGCTTCGGCGTCTGGCCCGTGGCGACGAGCTCGGCGAGGGTCGTGCCCACGATCGGCGCCGCCTTGAAGCCGTAGGTTCCCCAGCCGGTCGAGACCAGGAAGCCGCCGAGCTCCGTCGACCCGAGGATGGGGCTGTAGTCGGGCGAGAGATCGCAAAGGCCGGTCCACGCGCGGAGCACCCGGATGCGCTCGAGCTGCGGGAAGAGCTCGAGGACGTGGCGCGCCGAATACTCGAGGAACGAGAACGTCCCCTTGCCGCTGTAGGTCGTGTACGGCTCGATCTCGGCGCCGATCAGGAACTCGCCCCGGTCGGTCTGCGAGACGTACACGTGCATCTGCGACGAGACGATGATCACGTCGAGGAACGGCTTCATCGGCTCCGTGACGAAGGCCTGGAGGATGTTGGTGGTGATGGGCAGCGGCACGCCCGCGAGGTCGGCCACCAGCGTCGACCAGCCGGCGGTGGCGCTCACCACCATGTCCGTCTTCACGTGCCCACGGGTCGTCTCGACGCCGGTGACGCGGCCGTTCGAGCGCTCGATCCCCGTCACCTCGGTGTACGGGTGGATCTCGATCCCCTGACGGTCGGCGCCGCGCGCGTACCCCCACACGACCGCGTCGTGGCGGATGATCCCGCCCGGCGGGTGGTACAGCGCCGCCTGCACCGGCCAGGTGACGTCCTCCGAGAGGTCCATCTCGGGGCAGAGCTTGGCGATCTCGTCCGGGTAGATGACGCGGGAGTCGATGCCGAGCAGCTGGTTGACCTCGGCGCGCTCGTTCGCGGTGATGATCCCGCGGTCGGAGTGCGCGAGCGTCAGATGCCCTTGCTGCGAGAAGAGGAGGTTGAAGTCCAGGTCGGCGCCGAGGCCTTCGTAGAGCCTGACGCTCTCCTTGTAGAACTCCGCGCCCTCGGGCGTGCGGTAGTTCGCCCGGATGATCGTCGTGTTGCGGCCGGCGGCTCCCGAGCCGATGTAGCTCTTCTCCAGGATGGCGACATCGGTGATGCCGTGGTTCTTGGCCAGGTAGTAGGCGGTGGCGAGTCCGTGCGAGCCGCCGCCGACGATGACGACGTCGTAGCGGTCCTTGAGCGTCGACCGGGGCCGCCACATGCGCTTGACGCGGAAGACGTCTTTCATGCGACGAGGCCTTCTGCCGCGTCGATCAGGACCTCGGCGACGTGGTCCGCATACTCCTGCGGGAAGTAGAGCCGGAACGTCTCGTTGTCCGGCCGGATGAGGATCGTCCTCACGTGGGCTAGGGAGCCGACGGCGGGGAGCCGCCCGAGGTCGACGTCCGTGACCCGCCTGAGCAGGGTTTCGTCGCCCGGGATGCCGAGCCCCGCCCACCCTGCCGACACGTCGACGACAAGGCGCCCCTCGCCTGCGAGGCGGCGGCGAAGCTCACCCGCGTCTGCGAACGGACACAGGATCAACGCGCGCTCGGGGGTGAGCTGGACGATCTCGGTGCCGGCCGCGTCGAGCCCGGTCAGCTCGCCGCGGACATCGAGCACCCCGGTGCGCGAGAGATCCTCGAACCCGGCCGGCGCGTGCGCGAGCGCCCGCTCCAGCGGAGAGCGCCAGGTCGCGTCGGCGGTCCCGAGATCGGGGCTGAGGAAGTCGAGGTGACTCACGAGCGCAGCTTCTCTCCGTCAGGGTCGAAGAAGGGCCGCAAGCGTACGCGGGCTGTCTCGACAGAACCGTTTACCTTGATCGTCAGCTCGGCGTCCTCCTCGGCTCGGTCGGGCGGGACCCAGGCCATCCCGATAGAGCGGCCGAGGTGGTCGCTCCAACGCGCGCTCGTGATGCGACCGCCGGGGCGGCCGTCGATCACGATCTGCCCGCCCTCGAGCGGGACCACGCCGTTTTCCATCTCGAAGCCGACGAGCTGCTCGCGGAAGCCCCGCTCGAGGACGTTCTCGAGCGACCACTTGCCGACGAAGTCGTCCTTGTCGAGCTTGGCGATCCACGGCATCGACCCTTCGAGGACGTTCGACTCGGAGTCGGTGTCCTGCCCGATCAGGATGTGCATCTTCTCCAGCCTGAGGATCCGCTGCGGCTCGAGGCCGAACGGCCTGACGCCCAGGTCGGTGCCGTGCTCGAGGATCGTGTCCCAGAGGTGCTCGCCGTACGGGCTCGGCAGGTGGATCTCGTACCCGACCTCGCCGACGAAGCCGATGCGGAGGAGCAGTGCGGGGACGCCCGCAACGTGCGCGTGCTTGGCGTCCAGATACGTGAAACCCTCGTTCGAGACGTCGAGATCCGTCAGGCGCGTCATCAGCTCGCGCGCGTTCGGCCCGGCCACGTTCACCGCGGCGAGTGCGCCCGTGACGTCGACGATCTGGACGTCCATCTGCCAGATGGCATTCCACCACTCGAACCACTCGACGACCGCTCCGGCACCGGTGGACGTCGTCGTCACGTAGAAGTCCTCGTCCGAGAGGCGGGCGATCGTGCCGTCGTCCATGATCCGGCCCGCATCGGAGTTGAGGACGCCGTAGCGGATGCGTCCGGGCTTCATGTCGCCGAAGCGGTTCGGGTAGAGGCGCTCGAGGAAAGCGGCCGCGTCGGGCCCGGTCACGAGCAGCTTCCCGAGCGTCGAGACATCGATCACCCCGAGCGTCTCGTGGACGTTCCTCGCCTCGCCGGCAGGGTCGCCGTAGGAGTGGGGGCGGCGCCAGGTCCCTGTCCACATCATGCGCGCGCCGAGCTCTTTGTGGCGATGGTGGATCGACGTCCGCTGCGCCGGCTCGTGCGGGCGCCCTGCGAGAAGGCCGAGCTCGACCGGCTGCCAGGGCGGGCGCGCGGTCGTCGTCCCGATCGTCGCCTCGTCGGTCTCGTTCTCGCGCGCGTAGAGGCGGATCGACGGGACGTGGCAGAGCTTGCCCTGACAGGGGCCCATCGTCACGGTCGTATAGCGCTTCGCCAGCTCGATCGAGTCGAAGCCCTCGGCGATCGCGCGCTTGACGTCCTTGTCCGTGACGTCCTCGCAGATGCAGACGAAGCACTTGTCCTTCTTGGCGGCGCCGTTGAACGTCGCCGCGGGGACCGCCGCGTCGCCGACCTCGCCCGCGGCGGCGCCCACGACCTCGATTCCTTCGGGGAGGTCGACGGGCGTGAAGATTCCGCGCTCGTGGTCGTACTCGACCCTGGCGCCGGCATGCGCGAGCAGCGCGTACGCGGGCTGACGTCCGCCCGACACGACGAGCAGGTCGCAGGGCACCTTGCGGCCGTCGAGCTCGACGCCCGCGATGCGGCCGGACCGGCCCTTCCCGGCGATCTGGCGCACCTGCTCCTCTCGCAGGTCGACGACCTCTGCGACCTCGGTCCCGGCCTGCTCGAGGAGCGGGACGACATCGAGGGCGCCCTCGTCGGCGGCGATCACGACGGCACGGTCGCCCGGCTTCAGCGACCAGCGTCCGACGAGCCGGCGAGCGGCCTCGGGCAGCATGACGCCGACGAGGTCGTTGCCCGGGAAGATCAGCGGCTGTTCGACCGCGCCCGCCGCGACCACGATGTGATCAGCGCGGTAGCGGAGGAGCACCGAGCTCGCGTCGACGGGTACGAGCCCTCCCTCGAAGATCCCGAGCGCCGTGCCGCTCACGACCTCGAACTCGTCCTCGGGATCCAGGCGGGTGGGGTCGGTCTCGACGACGACGACGTGACGTCCGCCTGCGGCGTGCCGGCGCGCCTCCTCACGCCCTGCCGTGCCCGCCCCGATCACGAGCACCTCCGCACGCCGGTGCTCGACGTCGTAGCGCTGCTCGCGTCCGCGATGCTTGTCCACCTTCCCGAGGCCGGCGACGCTGCGCAGGAACTTCTCGTAGAGCGGCCAGAGGCGCCGCGGGCGAATCATCGTGCGGTAGTAGAAGCCGACCGGCGTGAAGGGACCGCCGATCTTGTCCGTGATCGCCAGCAGGTCGTGACCCAGCGAGCCGCGGACGTTCTGCGCCTCGATATGCATGCCAGCCGTGAGCGGCGTGACGCACGTGCGCACGTTCGGCGTCCCGTCGACCGTCAGCATGCAGTTCGGACAGGTGCCCTGGCAGCAGAGCAGGCCGCGTGGCCGGTGGTACTTGAAGCTCCGCGAGAAGATGCGCTGGCCCTCGCCGAAGAGCGCCGAGGCGACCGTGTCGCCCTCGAACCCGCGAACCGTCATCCCGTGGAAGGTGAACTCGACCTGCCGCTCGCGGTCGAGACGCTCTCCGGGCTGTTGCGGAAGCCTCATCGCTCGGCGGGAACCTCGACGGCGAGGACCTCGTTCGTGCGCGTGTCGCGCTCGGCCGTGAACCACGCTTCGCAGCCCTGGCGGTGGCACCACCATTCCTGCTGGATGCCGGCGACGTTCCGCTTGAAATAGAGGTAGTCGGTCAGCTCGCGGAGCGTCGGGGAGCCCTTCGGCCTGACGGTCACCTCACCGGTGCAGGTGAACTCGTCGACCGGCCGGGGGCCACAGTTGGGGCAGGGAAGGAGGAAGGACATCAGGATGCCTCCGCGGTCGAAGCCTGGTCATTTTCGAGCATGCGCCGAAGCTCTGCCAGCACCCAGAGCAACGCGTCGCGGGTCGCCGCCTCCGCGGCCTCGCCGTCGCGGGCGCGGCAGGCTTCGAGCAGCGTGTCAGGCCCGCGCCGGAGGTCGGCGAAGGCCTCGGGGTCGCGACAGAGTGTGAGCACGTAGCGCTCCACGCGCACGCGCTGGTCCTGCAGCGTCCGCTCCAGGCGCGGCCGCGCCGCGCAGCGATAGCACGCGTCGCGGAGCGACCAGAACGACGCGAGGTAGGCGTCGAGATCGCCGGCACGGAAGGCGCGCTCCATCTGGTGGCGGGCCTGCGTCATCTCCTCGAGCGCAGCGTCGGTGACCGCCTGGGCTCCGAGGCGGGCGAGGAAGGTCTCGAGGCCGAGGCGAAGGGCCTGGATCTCTTCGAGCTCCTCGACCGAGAGCGGCGCGACTCGGGAGCCTCGACGAGGAAGGCTGACGACGAGTCCCTCGCTCTCGAGCCGGCGAAGTGCGTGCCGCACGGGCGTGAGGCTCACCCCGAAGCGGCCGGCGAGCTCCTCGAGTCGGAGGCGCTCGCCCGGCGCCAGCTCCAGGCGCCCGATCTCCAGGCGGAGCGCCCGGTAGACGCCGTCCTCGACGGACGAGATCTCGAGCGGTGTGGGGTTGATCGCCGTCATTTTGATCTTTGATCAAGAATAATTCCAGGACGAAGCGAGAACGTCAATTTCGACCCGGCGTCGACGGACTCGTGCGGGCTCAGGCGTCGATCGGGACGTGGCCGGGCTCGGCCGCCACGCGGGCGACCCACGCGCCGATCGCCGGGTAGCCGCTCATGTCGAACCCGCCCTCGTGGGCGACGTGGGTGTAGGCGTAGAGCGCGATGTCGGCGATCGAGTACCGCTCGGACACGAGGTATTCGTGCCCCGCAAGATGGCCTTCCATCGCGTCGAGCGCGAGGTAGCCCACCCGCTGACGCTCCGAGAGCGTCTCCTCGTCGATTTCGATCCCCTTCGTGAGCCAGAAGCGCGGCACCGCGACGTACGGCTCGTGGCTGTACTGCTCGAAGAACATCCACTGCAGGACCTTCGCGCGCTCGTAAGGATCCGTCGGGACGTATTCGGTCCCGTCTCCGAGGTACCAGAGGATCGCGCCCGACTCGCCCAGCGGTCGTTCGTCGTCGAGGACGAGGGTGGGCACCCGAAGCCCGGGGTTCAGCCCGCCGAGGACGTCCTTGCGGTTCGAGCGGTCGACAACGTCCAGCGGATAGCGCTCGTACTCGAGCCCCAGGTGGGCGAGGAGGAGGCGCACCTTGTAGCAGTTGCCCGAGACGTCCGAGTCGTACAGCAGCACTGGTCTAGGCCTCCTTCCCGGGGATCCAGCTCGTCCCCGCCAGGGGGACGCGCGCCATGGCGGCGGCCTCCACCGTGAGCGCGACAAGATCCTCCGGCTCGAGGTTGTGGACGTGGGACTTGCCACAGGCGCGCGCGAGGGTCTGCGTCTCGAGCGTCAGCACCCGCAGGTAGTTGGCGATCCGGCGGCCGCCGAGCTCGGCGTCGAAGCGCGCGGCCAGCTCGTCCTCCTGTGTGGAGATCCCGACGGGGTCGCGGCCTGCCTGCCAGTCGTCGTAGTAGCCGGCCGCGCTCCCGATCGCACGGTACGCCTCGTCGTGCTCGGGGGCGTTGTCGCCCATGGCGATCAGCGCCGCCGTCCCGAGCGAGACCGCGTCTGCGCCCAGCGCGAGGGTCTTGGCGACGTCGGCGCCCGTGCGGATGCCGCCCGAGACGACGAGCTGCACCTGCCGGTGCATCCCCAGCTCCTGCAGAGCGTCGATTGCCAGCCGCACCGCAGGAAGCGTCGGAATGCCGACGTGCTCGATGAAGACGTCCTGGGTCGCCGCCGTGCCGCCCTGCATGCCGTCGACCACGATCACGTCGGCGCCCGCCTTGACCGCGAGCTGGACGTCGTAGTACGTGCGCGTCGCGCCGACCTTGACGAAGATCGGCTTCTCCCAGTCCGTGATCTCGCGCAGCTCGCCGATCTTGATCTCGAGGTCGTCCGGCCCGGTCCAGTCGGGATGCCGGCTCGCGCTCCGCTGGTCGATGCCTTTCGGCAGGTCTCTCATCTCGGCCACGCGGTCCGAGATCTTGTGGCCGAGGAGCATGCCGCCGCCGCCCGGCTTCGCGCCCTGGCCGACCACGACTTCGATCGCGTCCGCCTTCCGCAGATCGTCGGGATTCATGCCGTAGCGGGAGGGGAGGAGCTGGTAGACGAGGAGCCTCGAGTGCTGGCGCTCCTCCGTGGTCATGCCGCCGTCGCCCGTGGTCGTCGACGTCCCCATCTCGGACGCGCCTCGCCCGAGCGCCTCCTTCGCGGGCGCCGACAGCGCGCCGAAGCTCATGCCGGCGATCGTGATCGGGATCTTCAGCTCGAGGGGCTTCCGGGCGAAGCGTGTTCCGAGGGTCACGTTGGTGTCGCAGCGCTCTCGGTAGCCCTCGAGCGGATAGCGCGAGATGCTCGCCCCGAGGAGCAGGAGGTCGTCGAAGTGGGGCACCCGCCGCTTTGCCCCGAAGCCGCGGATGTCGTAGATGCCCTCCCGCGCCGCGCGCTGGATCTCGGCGATGATCGGCTTGTCGAAGAGGTACGACTCCCGGAGGTTCCAGGCGCGTTCGGCCATCAGTAGGCGCCCGCGTTGTCGACCTTGAAGTTGTAGAGCTCGCGGGCGGAGCCGTAGCGGCGAAAGCCGGCGGTGTCGAGGTCGTCAAAGCCGGCGCGCGCGAGAAGCTCCGCGAGCTCGGTCTCGTGCTCCGCCTGCAGCTCCTTCTCCACGCAGTCGGCGCCGAGGCCGGCGACGGAGCCGCGAACGTAGAGGCGGGCCTCGTAGATCGAGTCGCCGAGCGCCTCCCCGGCGTCACCGCACACGACCAGTCGGCCCGTCTGGGCCATGAAGCCGCTGAGGTGGCCGACGGACCCCTGGACGACGATGTCGATCCCCTTCATGGAGATCCCGCAGCGGGCGGCCGCGTCGCCGTGGACGACGAGCAGCCCGCCGTGGCCGGTCGCGCCTGCGGACTGGCTGGCGTTGCCCTCGACCACGACGGTGCCTGACATCATGTTCTCGGCGAGGCCGGTGCTCGCGTTCCCGTGCACGCGCACCGTCGCGACCTTGTTCATGCCGGCGCAGTAGTAGCCGACATGGCCGTCGATCTCGACCGCGATCTCGGCGTCGAGGCCGCACGCGACGGCGTGGGCACCGTTCGGGTTCAGCACGCGCCAGTTGCGGGGGCCGGGCGCACCGTCGGCGAGATCGTGCAGGCGCTGGTTGAGCTCGCGGAGCGGCGTTTCGGCGAGGTCGACGACCTCGACCGTCTCTGCGACCTCGGCTGCCTCCATCAGGGCCTCCTCACACCTTCGCCCGCTCCCAGGCGTAGACGACGCCCGGGACCGGCTCCCACGAGCGTGCCGCGGCCGCGCCGGGCAGGGTCGCGATCGCCCGCCACTCGGAGGCCATCGCCACCCAGTCGTCTGTCTCGGCGAGGACGGCGGGCTTGCACGCGATCGGGTCGCGCAGGACGGCGAAGCCGTCCTCGGTGCCGACGAGGAACGTGTAGAAGCCGTCCAGGTCGGTGAGGCAGCCTTCGAGGGCTTCCTCGAGCGAGGCGCCCTCGCGGAGCCGCCAGGCGAGGTAGCCCGCGGCGACCTCGGTGTCGTTCTCCGTCTGGAATGCGATCCCCTCACGGCGGAGATTCTCCCGTAGGCGGTTGTGGTTCGAGAGCGAGCCGTTGTGGACGAGGCACAGGTCGTGCCCGGTCGAGAACGGGTGCGAGCCCTCGGTCGTCACGCGGCTCTCCGTGGCCATGCGCGTGTGCCCGAGCGCATGGGAGCCCTCGAAGTCCTCGAGGTCGAACTGACGCACGAAGCCCTCGGGCCGTCCGACTTCCTTGTAGATCTCGATCGTCCGGCCGGCGCTCATGACGCGCAGCTCGGGGTGAACGCTGCGGATCCAGGCCTCCGCCTCCGGCGCGTCGGCTTCGACCGTCATCACCGCGTGGCTCGCGCGCACCTCCGGCGCCGGCGATCCGCCGAAGGCCTGGCCGAGCTCGGCGGCGAGCCCGTGCCAGTCCTGGAGTGGATCGGCGGAGAAGAGCGTCAGCTTGCTCGACCCGCTGGGGGCCGGGTCGCGGTAGACGGCCACGCCGGCGCTGTCCGGGCCGCGGTCGTTCATCTGCTCGAGCATCGCGGCCAGGTGCACGCCGAGCCCGCGCTCGATCTCAGGCGACTTGGAGAAGAGTCCGACGATGCCGCACATATGTCCGAAATCTACATACGTAGAAGCGCATGGAAAGGCGCTTTGCTCACGATTTTGGGTCGATCAATATGGATGATTCCTACATATGGATCAGAAGCGGGTTAGATACTCGGCCACCTCCCACGGGGTCACCTGCTCGTGGTAGCGGTTCCACTCGTCCCGCTTCACGCGAAGGAAGTAGTCGACGTAGTCCTCGTCGCGGCCGCGGCCGAGCGCGGCGCGCAGGACGTCGTCGGCCTCGAGCTCGTTCGTCGCGTCCAGGAGATTCGCCGGCAGTGTGTCGAGACCGCGCTTTCGAAGCTCCTCGTATGGGCTCGCATAGAGGTTTTCGGAGTTCGGCTCTCCGGGATCGAGCTTCTGGCCGATCCCGTCGAGCCCGGCCGCGAGGATCGCCGTCGCCGCCAGATAGGGGTTGCACGCGCCGTCGATGGTGCGGTCCTCGACGCGCCCGGGCCCCGGTACGCGGAGCATCTGCGTGCGGTTGTTGTAGCCGTAGCTGATCCAGACGGGCGACCAGGTGGCACCGCTCGCCGTCGTCCCGACCTTGAGCCGTTTGTACGAGTTGACCGTCGGCGCCGTCAGCGCGCTGTAGGCGCGCGCGTGCTTGGTCAGCCCGCCGATGAAGTGATAGGCGGTCTCGGAGAGCCCGAGCCCTCGCGGGTCGTTCTCGTCCAGGAAGAGATTCGTGTCGCCGTCCCAGAGCGACATGTGGAAGTGACAGCCGTTGCCGGTCAGGCTCGTGAACGGCTTCGGCATGAACGTGGCCAGGATGTTCTTGCCTTCCTCGCGACCCTTCCGCTCCGCGAGCTGATGAACCATGTAGCGGAAGAAGATCGCGCGATCGCAGCTCGTAAGCGCGTCGGCGTACCTGAAGTTCTGCTCGAACTGCCCGTTCGCGTCCTCGTGATCGTTCGCGTAGTTGCCCCAGCCGAGCTCGTTCACGTACCGCGAGACCGTCGTCAAGAAGTCGTAGTGGCGCGAGAGCCCGTTGAGGTCGTAGCAGGGCTTCTCCAGCGTGTCGAGCGCGTCCTCGAGGCGGATCGAGCCGTCGTCCAGGAGCTCGACGAGGAAGTACTCGAGCTCGAGCCCGATCCTGAAGTCGAATCCTTGCTCGCGCGCCGAGGCGATCTGGCGGCGGAGGATCGTGCGCGGGTCGTACGGCCACTCCTCGCCGTCGACGGTGATGTCGCAGGCGAAGCGCGCGACCGTCGGCTCCCAGGGCACCGGCGTGAAGCTGGCCAGGTCGGGGATTGCGGCAATGTCGGGATCGCTCGGGACCTGTCCGATCTCGCCGGCCGCGAACCCGGCGAAGCCGGCGCCGTCCGTCACGAGGTCGTCCAGATTGGCCGCGGGCACGAGCTTGGCGCTCGGCCGCGCATACATGTCGACGAACTGCGCGAAGAAGAACTCGATGCCGCGCTTCTCCGTCTCCTTGCGGATGTCCTCGACGGTGGGCGCGGCGGCGCTGACAGAGGCCATGCAACTCCTCCTTTTGGGACGTCCTGACGATAACGGTCGTTCGCCCGCCCGCCGATGGCTTGGCCGCACACGCCCCGGCCCGCGCGTATGTCGATACCCACCAGCGCGGCGCGGGAGCGCCGCGTGGGCCGACTGGGTCTTGTAGCACCGAGCGGGGTCAGCGCTGCGGCACGGGCCGTCAATCCTCCTAGGAGGGGTCGCGCGGCTCCTTCGCCCCCAGCGCCTCCTGCAGGCGCACCATCTTCACGGCGATCTCCACCATGAGCCAGTCGTCCTTTCGCAGGTCGAGGCCGGAGAGCTCGCCGATGCGGCGCAACCGTTGGCGCAGCGTGTTGGGGTGGACGTAGAGCGCCTCGGCCGTCGCGCTTATCGAGCCGCGGCGGCGGAGGAACTCCTCGAGCGTCCGGAGCAGGGCGGTCGAGCGCTGGCGGTCGTACTCGGCGATCCGCGCGACCGCATCTCGGTGCGCGTCGCGCACGCCGCCGTCGAAGGGCATGCGGAGCAGGTACTTGTACGGGCCGAGCTCCTCGTAGGTCATGACGCCGGGATTCCCCTGCAGGACGGTGGTACCGAGGAGCGCGTGTCGCGCCTCCTCGAAGCCGGCGGCGAAGGTCGCGGCCCCGCAGCAGACGTTCGAGAGGCCGATCGAGACCGGCACCTCCAGCCCCTCTTGGAGCTTCCGGACGGTCGCAAGCAAGCGGTCCACACCGTCGTGCGGCACGCGGAGGAGCGCACGGGTCGAGTCGTCGCGGCGATCGAGCAGTGAGCCGGGCATTGCCGCCGCAAGCCCGCGCTCGAGGACGTCGGACGGCGGTTCGGCGGCGAGGACGACGTGGCGCCGGTCGAGGTCGCAGCCGAGCCGGGCCGCGCGGCCCTCGAGCCCTGGCAGCGACTCGCCGCGGGCGAGCTGCTCGAAGAAGTCCTTGATCAGGTTCTTCTCCGTCAGCCGCTCGATCAGCTCGATCTTCTTGAGCGCGACCGCGGTCTGGTTGGCGACCGCGCGGGCGAGGTCGACCTCGGAGGTGCCGCGTGCGGCAAGGAGGCCGAGCAGCTCGTCGTTCGCGACGAGCGGCACGGCGACCGACGCGTAGCGGCCGCTGCGCGCAAGCTCAGGGCCGAGGTCCGACAGGCCGATCTCGGCGGGCGCCTCGGCGGCGTCTGGCACGGATGCGCGCAGGTGGAGCACCTCGGACGCGGGGTCGAGGAGATAGAGGTGGCACGACTCCGCGCGCACGAGCTTGCGCGCGCGCGAGGCGACCGCCGGAAGCACCGTTTCGAGCGTCTCGGCCCGGGCGAGCGTCTCGCCCAGCTCGGTCAGGTGCTCGAGCTCGTCCACGCGCTCACGCATCTGCTCGTAGAGGCGGGCGTTCTCGATCGCACCGGCGACCAGGGAGGCGCTCGAGACGAGTACGTCGACCTCGTCCTCCGTGAACTCGCGTGGAGCCTCCGTGTGGCTCGAGATGACGCCGATGACATTGCCGTCCTTGCCGATGATCGGCACGGACACGAGCGACTGGAAGCGCTCTTCCTCGAGCTCCGGAACGTACTTGACGCGCGGGTCGTCGAGCAGCTCGTCGCGGATCCACGCGGGCTCCTTGTGCTCAGCCGCCCACCAGGCGAGACCCTCGCCCCGCTCGAGCGCGATCTCGCCGACGAGGTGATCGTAGGGCTCCGAGGCGGCCTGCAGGACGAGACGTTCGTCCTCGACCAGGTAGACGAAGCAGGCGTGGACGGAGCACGCGTCGGTCAAGAGTCGGACGACGGCACCGAGGACCTCCTCGAGGTCCAGGGACGAGCCGACCGTCGAGATGATCGAGTAGAGAAATCCGATCATCCTTCTCCGCGACCAGTTTGCCATCACGCAGCTGCCTTCGGCTTGCGTCCGCGCCGGGCGACGGCCTTTGCGTTCGTCTTGTTGACGATTGCCTGCGCTTCGCTGTCCGTGAGGTCGGCTTGGTGAGCGCCGCGCCGAGCGTCCGTGTACGTGATTCGCAATACGGCTCCCTTGCCGTCCGGCACTAGGTCGCCCGACTGGTCTGAAACGAGCATGGTCTTGCGCGCCATATTTCCTCCAAGTGCGATTGTAGAGGGCAAGCGCGACAAGCCGCCGGGGCAGCAATCGACAGTCAGAACGGCTCACGGCGCAACGGGCACGAGTCGCACGATGGTTGGTTCTGCCCGGATTGCGGCCGAGACATTCCGCTGGCCGATGCCGAAGCGCACGAGGCCGGTCTAGATCACCGTCGCCTTGACTGCGCTCATCAAGACCTTGCGGCGATCACCGGCCGTCCGAGGCCGTGGTACCAAAGTGAAGCCTTCTCAAATTGGTAGCTCTCAAAGCTTGCCTCGTGCTCCTGACTACAACCGCGAGGCAAGAGGGGATGGACGTGGACCAGCCAGTCATATCGGGCGCTGCATTGCAATGGAACCATGAATGTGAACCCGAGCGTCTCACCCCTTGTCTGTCATCCCCTCCCGTCTGGAGGGCAGGGCCGTTGGATTGGTTGAGTTGCGGCTCTGCCCTCCTCGGGTGGTGATGTTGGCTGTCCGAGGGCAGGGCCGCTTTTCCTAACCGGAGCGGCCCTGCCTCCCTCGTGCGAGTGAGGTTGGTTCGTAGAGGTGCGCGCCCCTCTTGCGCCCCTCATAGCCCCCGAACTCACGGTCAAACGTGGGTTCTAGTGGTCACTCTTGGTACTTGGCGGAAAGTGCCCGTTAGCAGGGCATCTTGCCGGTTTTCTTGAGCTGATCGGCGCTTCGGCTACCCCACAAGATCGGTTAGAGAAACCGGCTTTCGCCGGTATGGGTGCCAGGCGTGCCTATGCGGGCATGTTAAGCCGAAATTCGCGCCGGGTCACGCGCGGGTCGGCGACGAGGGCCGGGCAACGAGCGGATCGAGGTCCGGGCGGAGGACGACGCGCTCCTGCTCGTTGGGATCGGTGCGCGCCAGGTCTCACCGGCGCGTGCGACCTTACACTGCGACACCTCGGAGCCTAACGGCCCGACGCGGCGAGCTCTCGCCCGACCCGCTTCACGATCTCAGGAACCGCCTCGATGTCTCGGCTGCCCGTGCGGAAGTTGACGATGCACGCACGGAGGAGATAGGTCCCACGGACGACCGCGTTCGAGAGGAAGGCCTCGCCGCCGCGCTCGAGACGGCTGCGGAGCTCTTGGTTCAGTTCGTTCAGGTAGTCCTCCGTGTCCGGGAGGCCGGGTTGGACGCCCTCGGGGACGTAGCGGAACGTCGTGATGCTGAGGCTCGTCGTCCAGGCCTCGAGCTCGGGATCGGCGTCCGCCAGACGGTGGAGCCTGCGCGCGAGTGCGATGTCGTCGGAGATCATCTGTGCGTAGCCCTCCCGCCCGACCTGGCGAAGCGCCAGCCAGACCTTCAGCGCGCGGAAGCCGCGCGAGTTCTGCGGGCCGTAGTCGACGTAGTTGACGGGTGCGCCCTCGGGGAATGTGTAGTACGGAGGGTGATAGGTGAACGCCTCGCGCAGGGCGGCTTCGTCGCGGACGAGGACACAGCCGGCTTCGAGCGGGGCATAGAGCCACTTGTGCGGGTCGACGGCCACCGAGTCGGCGAGCGTGAGCGCGCTCAGCTCTGCCGGTGCGTCCGAGACGACCGCCGCCGGCGCGCCGTACGCGCCGTCGACGTGGAACCAGATCCCCTCCTCACGGCACAGCTCGGCGATCTCCTCCAGCGGGTCGATCGCCCCCGTGCTCACAGAACCGGCCGTGCCCACGACCAGCAGGGGCACGCCCCCCGCCGCCCGGTCGGCGGCGATCCGGTCGCGAAGAATCGGGACGAGCAGGCGTTGCTCGTCGTCCGTGTCGATCCAGCGGATCGACTCCGTGCCCAGCCCGAACAAGTCGGCGGCCTTCTGAATCCACGTGTGGGTCTCCCCCGACGCGTACACGTGCACTGGGAGGCACTCCTCTCCGCCCATGCCGGTCGCCCGGACGTCCCAGGGCGTTCGGGCACGGCGCGCGGCGAGGAAGCCGACGAAGTTGGCCATGTTGCCGCCGCTCACGAGCAAGCCCCCGCAGTCCGTGGGGTAGCCGAGGAGCTCCGCGATCCAGCGAACCGTCTGGGCCTCGAGCTCGCTCGCCAGCGGTGCCAGCGGCCAGCCGCCCACGTTGGGGTTCACGCCTGCCGCGAGCAGGTCTCCCAGCGCGCCGATCGGCGCCGCCGAGGAGGTGATGTACCCGAAGAACCGCGGGTGGCCGTTCAGCGTGGAGTGGTCGAAGAGGAGGCGCGTTGCCTCTTCGAGCACGTCTTCGGGCCGGGAACCCGCCTCCGGGAGGCCGTCGCCCCCGAGTGCGTGGCGCACCTCCTCCAGGCTCTCTCCCGGTGCGACCGGACGCCCCTCGAGGGACTGGAGGAAGTCGGCAAGCCGGTCGACGACGCCGTGGCCCAGGCGGCGGAACTCTTCCGCATCGAGCTCGATCGGAGCCTGCCGGGCCTGGCGGCTCACGTCCCCGTCAACGGGCCGCCGGCCTGATCGCGCCGCCGAGCGGCTCCACGCGAACGGCCGATGTCTTGTACTCGGGCGTGCCGATCAGCGGGTCGCCGACGTCGTGCGTGAGCCAGTTCACTTTCGCCTCCGCGAAATGCAGGGCCATCCACACGAGGCCGGGATAGACGCGGTCGCCGAGCTTGGCCCGGGCCTCGAGCTCGCCACGGCGCGAGACGAGCCGGACCCATTCTCCGTCGGTGACGCCGAGCGCCTGCGCGTCCTCCGGGTGCATCTCGACGAACGGGTCCTCCTGCTTCTGCGTCACACCCTCCTCGCGCATGGTCATGGTGGCGGAGTTGTAGTGGTAGAGGGTGCGGCCGGTGGAGAGAACGAAGGGGTACTCGGAGTCCGGCTGCTCGATCGGCGGCTGGTACTCGACCGGGTAGAACTTGCCCTTGCCGTTGGGGCGCGACGGGCTCGGCGCGTGCAGGTACGGGGACCCCGGATGGTCGCGGTCGGTGCACGGCCACTGGAGGCCGACCTCCTCGCACCGGTCGTAGCGGATCCCCGACCAGAGCGGAGAAAGATCGGCGAACTCGTTCCAGGCGTCCTCGGACGAGGCGTACTCGGGCCAGTCGGCGCCGAGCGCCTCCGCCATCTCGACGACGATGCGGAGGTCCTCGCGCGCGTTCCCCGGACACGGCACCGCTTTGCGGACTCGGTTTACGCGGCGTTCCGTATTCGTGAACGTCCCCTCCTTCTCCGCGAAGCTCGAGGCCGGGAAGATCACGTTCGCGAACTTGCGGTTGGAGTCGTTCAGGAAGATGTCCTGGGCGACCACGAAATCGAGGTGCGACATGCCCTCCTCGACATGGTGTGAGTTCGGCTCGGTCTGCACCGGGTTCTCGCCGATCATGTAGAGCGCGCGGATGCGGCCGTCGTGGAGCCCGGACATGATCTGGTCGAGCCGGTAGCCGGTCGTGGAGGGCACCTCGACGCCCCAGCGCTCCTCGAACTTCGCCCTGATCTCCGGATCGTCGACGGGCTGGTAGCCGGGGAGGTAGGCGGGATTGGCGCCGGCGTCGTTCAAGCCCTGAACGTTGTTCTGGCCGCGGAGGGCGTTGAGGCCGGTCGACTCGTAGCCGAGATGCCCGGTCATGAGCACGAGGTTGGAGAGCGACCAGATGTTGTCGACCGCGCAGGCGTGCTCGGTGATTCCGAGCGTGTAGAAGATCGCCGCGTGCCGCTCGCGGGCATACTCGCGGGCGGTGGCGACGATGTCGGCGGCGGGGACCCCCGTGACCTTCTCCGCCTCCTCGGGCGTGTAGTGCGCCACGACCTCGGCGACAGCCTCGATGCCCTCGGTGTGCTCGGCGATGTAGGCGTCGTCCTGGAGGCCCTCCTTGAGGATGACGTGCATCATCGCGTTGACGAGCCAGACGTCCGAGCCCGGCCTGAGCTGGAGATGGCGCTTCGACAGCTTCGTCAGCCAGATCTTGCGCGGGTCGGCGACGACGAGCGTCGCGCCCTTGCGAGCGGCCTTCTTCATCCGGAGCGCGAGCACCGGGTGTGCCTCGGTCGTGTTCGACCCGATCACGAGGATGAAGCGGGCGTTTTCGATCTCCGGGATCGAGTTGGTCGTCGCGCCTCTGCCTAACGACCTGACCAGGCCGTAGAGGGTCGGAGCGTGTCAGGTGGCTTCGCAGGAGTGGACGTTGTTCGTCCCGATCGCCGTCCGCGCGAGCTTCTGGATGAGGAAGTTCTCCTCCATCGTCAGCCGGGCGGAGGAGAGAAAGCCGATGGCCTGCGGGCCGTGCTCGGCTTTCACGCGCAGGAGGCCCTCCGCCGCAACCTGGTACGCGTGCTCCCAGGTGGTCGGGTGAAGTTCGCCGTCCTCGCCGCGCACGAGCGGTTCCGTCAGCCGGTCCGGGTGGTGGACGAAGTTGAAGGCGAAGCGGCCCTTGACGCAGAGGTTGCCCTCGTTCGAGACGTAGTGAGGCTCCGAGGTGACCTTCACGATGCGCTTCGTCTTCGGGTCGACGTTGAGGTCGAGCTGGCAGCCGACGCCGCAGAACGTGCAGGTCGTCTTGACCTTGTCGAGTGCGTGCTCCGGCCGCTCGGTCCCCTCCTCGAACTTCTCGTAGATCGCACCAGTCGGGCAGACGGAAAGGCAGCCGCCGCAGAGCTCGCACTCGGTGTCGAGCCACGAGTAGCCGTGCGTCGGCACGATCCGCGCATGCGGGCCGCGGCCCTCGAGCGAGAGGGCGGAGCACTGCATGACCTCCTGTGTGTAGCGCACGCAGCGGTTGCAGAGGATGCACGCATCGGGGTTGTAGCCCATGAACTTGTTGCGGTCGTCGTAGGGCTCGCGCCGGGCGTCGGGGAGGATGAAGGGAGCCTCCGCGTCCAGCTCCTCCGCCAGGTCGACGAGCTCGTTCGGGCGCCCTCCCGGATTCGGGTTCAGGTGCTCGGCGAGCAGCATCTCCGTCAGGGTCTTGCGGAACTGCGGCACCGTGGAGTTCGTGGAGACGACCATTCCCTCAGCCACGCGCGTCGCGCATGCCGGGAGCGGTCGCGGCGAGCCCTCGACGCCGACGACGCACATCCGACAGCCGCCGTAGGGGTCGAGCTTGTTGTCGTGGCAGAGGGTGGGGATGAAGACGTCGTGCCGGACCGCGGCGTGGACGAGGAGCTCGCCCTCGGGCGCGCTGACCGACCGACCGTCGAGCGTGAACTCGACCACGCTCCGATCCTACATTCCGGACGAGCCGCCCATCGCCTGGAGTTTTGAGCGAAAGCTAGGGGGTATGCCCTGACCGTGAGCGAGCCCCTCGCCATCGAGACGCAGGAGCTGCGCAAGTCGTACGGGAACGTCGTCGCGCTGGGAGGCATCGACCTGAACGTCGAGGCCGGGATCATCTTCGGGCTCCTGGGTCCGAACGGCGCCGGGAAGACGACCGCGGTCAGGATCCTGACGACGCTGCTTGCTCCCGACGGCGGCTCCGCGCGCGTCGCCGGCCTCGACGTCGTGCGCAACGGGGCCCGGGTTCGCGAGCAGATCGGACTCGCCGGGCAATACGCCGCCGTCGACGAGAACCTCACCGGCTTCGAGAACCTCGAGATGGTCGGACGCCTCTACCATCTCGGGCGCCGCCGCTCGCGCGAGCGGAGCGCCGAGCTGCTGGCGACCTTCGATCTTTCCGACGCCGGCGGCCGGCTCGTCCGCACCTACTCGGGCGGCATGCGCCGCCGCCTCGATCTCGCCGCGGCGCTCGTCGCGAGTCCGCCCGTCCTCTTCCTCGACGAGCCCACCACGGGGCTCGACCTCCCCAGCCGCATCGCGCTCTGGGAGACGATCGAGGCGCTGGCGACGGGGGGGACGACGGTGCTCCTAACCACCCAGTATCTGGACGAGGCCGACCGGCTCGCGGATCGGATCGCCGTCATCGACCACGGCCTGCTGATCGCGGAAGGCTCCTCCGACGAGCTGAAGCGGCGCGTGGGCGGCGAACGCCTGGAGGTGCGTCTCGAGGATTCGAGCCAATGCGAGGCGGCGTCGTCGGCCCTGGTGACCATGGCGGACGGATCTCCGTCCCTCGAGGACACGACGCTGCGCGTCCCCCTCCGAACCCGCACCGGCGCCATTGCAGAGGCCGTCCGCCGGCTCGACGACCGCGGGATCGGGATCGATGACATCGCGCTGCGGACGCCGACGCTCGACGATGTCTTTCTCAAGCTCACGGGCCGTGTCGCCGAAGCGCCAGGCGAGGAGGAGCAGCGCGAACAGGAGAAAGCGGCATGAGCCCGGCCGTCGCCATGGTCTCGGACACGCTCGTGATCGCCAAGCGGAGCGTCCTCCGCATCCCGCGGCAGCCGGACCTGCTGGTCGGTTTCACGATCCAGCCGGTGATGTTCGTGCTCCTGTTCGTCTACGTCCTCGGCGGCGCCATCCAGACGCCCGGTTTCGACTACGTCGACTTCCTGATCCCTGGGATCATCGTCCAGTCGATGGCCTTCGGCGGCTTCGTCACGGCGCTCGGACTCGCCGAGGACCTGAAGAAGGGGCTCATCGACCGGTTCCGATCGCTCCCGATGGCCGGCTCGGCCCTGCTCACGGGGCGCACGCTCGCCGACGTCGCCAGCAACGCCACGCAGCTCGCGATCATGATCGGCGTGGGCCTCGCGGCGGGCTTCAGATTCGCGACCAGCATTCCGGAGATTCTGGCCGGCATCGCGCTCTGCCTGCTGATCGGCTACGCGTTCTCGTGGGTATTCGCGTTCATCGGGCTGGTCGCCTCCTCGCCGGAGGCGGCCAACGGCTACGGCTTCACGATCATCTTCCCGATCACGTTCATCTCGTCCGCGTTCGTCCCGATCGAATCGATGCCGGCATGGCTGCAGCCGGTTGCGAACGCGAACCCCGTCACCGCGATGGTCGACGCCGTCAGGGCGCTCTTCATCGGCACCCCCGCGGGGAACTCGATCTGGGGCGCGGTCGTGTGGTGCGCCGTGATCGTCGGCGTCTTCGCCCCGCTGTCCGCCTGGCGCTACCGGCGAGCTGTCACGCGTTGACCGGCTGGCCGAGTGGCGCGAACGTCTCCGGCCAATAGCGAAACGCGGCCCTCATCGGGAACGGCGCACCCTGCCCGAGGCCGCAGATCGACGTCGCCGCCATCGCGTCGAGCCACTCCTCCACCTGGTCGCGGGACATGGCGACCCGGCCGTGCTCGAGCTCTTCGAGCAGGTGGTGCATCCCCCGGTTCCCGATCCTGCAGGGCGTGCACTTCTGGCACGACTCCTCGGCGAAGAAGCGCATCGTCTCGGCGAGCAGGCGTAGGGGCGAATAGCTCGCGGGATAGACCTGGACTCCAGCCGAGCCTGCGCCGACTCCCCACTCGCGCAAGGCATCGCGCGTCAGCGGAACGTCGAGCGCGCTCGGCGGGAGGATCCCGCTCGCGGCCCCGCCCGGCACGATCGCACCGATCTCCTCGCTCGCCCCGCCGGCGTAGTCGTCGATCAGCTGCCGGAGCGTGACGTCGATGGGGGCCTCGTAGCAGCCAGGCTCCCGCACGGCGCCACTTACCGACCAGAGGCGCACCTTCGGCCACGCCTCGCCTCCGCTCCTGAGGATCGCGGGGATGTGAGCCAGGGTCTCGACGTTGTTGATCAGGGTCGGTCGCCCGAGGTAGCCGACCTCGCTCGGGAATGGAGGCTTGAGCCGCGGCATCCCGCGCCGGCCCTCCATCGACTCGAGCATCGCAGTCTCCTCGCCGCAGATGTACGCGCCGGCGCCGATGACGAGCTCGACCGAGAGCCCGTCGAGGAGACCGGCGTCGCGAAGCTCCTCGACGGCCCGGACGAGTCGGCTGCGCGCGGTCCCGTACTCCTCGCGCAGGTAGATGAAGCCCTCCGTCGCCTCGGCGAAGCGCATCGCGATGAGCATCCCTTCGAGCATGAGATGCGGCCGGCGCTCCATCACGTAGCGGTCCTTGATCGTCCCGGGCTCGCCCTCGTCCGCGTTGACGACGACGTAGCGCGGCCCGGGCTCGCGCGCGACGGCCTCCCACTTCACGCCAGTCGGGAAGCCGGCACCGCCGTACCCGGTAAGACCGCTCGCCTTCAGCTCGGCGACGATCGTCTCGTTCGACGGCAGGTCGTGAAGGATCGAGAAGCCTCCGCGCGCCTCGTAGTCGACCAGTGTCCCGTCCGCCTGGGCGAGGCCGGTCGAAGCCCCGTCGTTCGTCCGGTAGACGACCTCGGGCTCGACGGAGTCCGCGCGCAGGAGAACGGGCGCGAGGTCGCAGTGGCCCAGACACTCGACGCCGAGCACTGGGACGCCGTTCGCCGCCTCCTGCTCGCGCGCGAGGAGATCCTTGGCGCCGAGGCAGTCGCACACGGGCCCGATGCAGACACGCACGGCGCTCATGGGCACGCGCAGGAAGGAATAGAAGGAGACGACCTCGTCGACCTCGCCGCGGCGGATGTTCATGTGGTCGGCGACCGTGTCGGAGAGCTCGGGCGTGACAGGGCCCACCTCGCGCCGGACGCGTCCGAGGTTGTCCAGCAGCTTCGTCCGCTCCTTGGGGAGGTCAGGAAGGAGCTCGGTGAGCTTGAGGACGTCTATGGTTCGATCATAGTGAACGCCCTGCCGCCGTACTCCGCGGCCCGCACCGACGTCCTGCGGCTTCCGGGCGGGGCGACGGAGCGGGACGAGCTGGCCGTCGAGGAACCGCTCGAGATCCGGGTCAACGGAGAGCCTGTCGCCGTAACGATGCGCACTCCGGGCCACGACGAGGAGCTGGCACTCGGGTTTCTTCTCTCCGAGGGGGTCACACCGGTGGATGCATCGCTTCCCGAGGACCTGGCCGCGAACACGGTTGAGGTTGCGGTCGACGGCTTCGACCCCGAGCCGCTGCGGCGGAACTTCTACACGTCCTCGTCCTGCGGCGTGTGCGGGAAGGGCGCGCTCGAAGCGGTCGGCGTCGAGGCTCCACGGATCGAGAGCCGCCTCACGGTTCCGGCGGCGCTCGTCTCCGAGCTGCCGGACCGCCTTCGTGGCGCCCAGCCGACGTTCGCTGCGACCGGTGGCCTCCACGCGACAGGCCTCTTCACCGGCGACGGGGCGCCGATCGTCGTCCGTGAGGACGTCGGCCGCCACAACGCGTTCGACAAGGTCGTCGGGCGTGCCTTCCTCGAGGGCCTCCTGCCGCTCTCCGACAAGCTCGTGTGCGTCAGCGGCCGCCTGTCGTTCGAGCTCGTGCAGAAGGCGGCCGTCGCCGGCGCACCGCTCGTAGCCGCCGTCGGCGCGCCCTCGACGCTCGCCGTCCAACTGGCGCAGGACCGGGGCATCACGGTCTGCGGCTTCGTCAGGGACGGACGGCTCAACGTCTACTCGGAACCCTGGAGGGTCACATGAGCTTTGTCGCGGCCGCGGCGTACGACCGGTTTGTGGGCCGGTACAGCTACGCGCTCTGCGAGGCGCTCGCACGGGCGGCGGGCCTCACGGCGCAGTCGTCGGTGCTGGACGTCGGGGCCGGCACAGGCGCCGGGACGGGGTATCTCGTCGATCTTGTCGGGCCCGAGCGCGTGGCGGCCGTGGAACCGTCGGAGCCGTTCGCGGCGGCGCTCCGGGAGCGGCTGCCCGCTGTGGACGTTCGCGTCGCCGCGGCCGAGTCGCTCCCCTTCGAGGACGATGTCTTCGACGCGGCGCTCGCCCAGCTCGTGTTCAACTTCGTCCCCGATCCCGAGGCCGGGGCGGCGGAGATGCTGCGGGTCACGCGGCGGGGCGGGATCGTCGCTGCGTGTGTCTGGGACTCCCCCGGCGAGATGACGCTCCTGCGTCGGTACTGGGACGCCGCAGCCGTCGTCGACCCGGACCGGGGGCGGGCCGAGGACGAGGCGGCGCGTGCGAGATTCGTCCACGAGGGCGAGCTCGGCGAACTCTGGCGCGCGACCGGCTTCGATGACGTCGACGAAGGAGCGATCGTCGTTTCCGCCTCCTACGAGAACTTCGACGACCTGTGGCAGCCGTTCACGGCCGGCGTGGGGCCTGCGGGCAGCTACGCAGTCTCGTTGGACGACGAGCGGCGCGAGGCCCTCAGGGTGGAGTACCGCCGCCGGCTATCGGTTGGCGACGAGCCCTTCCGGCTCGACGCG
Source organism: uncultured Actinomycetes bacterium (assembly GCA_963842305.1). GTDB lineage: Bacteria > Actinomycetota > Thermoleophilia > Gaiellales > Gaiellaceae > JAIBJN01. Next base: position 115,623 of record CAWJFW010000007.1, on the reverse strand, counting down.
CGGGCATGGTTCGCCGCCGGGAAGGCGTAGCCGGCGCGCTTCTGGTCGGCGGGGCGAGCACGCGCTTCGGCTCGCCCAAGGCCCTTGCCCTCTACGAGAGCGAGCCGCTCGCCGAGCGGGCCCACCGCGTTTTGACCCGGGCGTTCGACGAGGTGATTGTGATCGGTAAGGCCGCCGATGCGCTCGCGCTTCCGTTCCCCGTGCTCGACGACGGAAGCGAGGTCCGCGCGTCGATCGTCGGCGTCGCCGCAGCGCTTCGCTTGGCCGAGGCGGACAGGGTGGTCGTCCTTCCGACCGACATGCCGCTCGTCGGGACCGAGCTTCTGGTCGCCTTGGCGGATGCCTCCAAGGATGCCGAGGCGGCGATTCCCCAGACCGGGCCGCTTCCGGGCGCCTACCGTCGCTCCGCGCTCCCCGTCCTCGAGCGGCGGATCGCGGCGGGCGATCTCGCGCTCCACCGCGCGTGCCTGGAGCTCGGGCCGAGGGTCGTCCAGTGGGACGAGGCGTGGCTTGTCAACGTGAACGAGCCCGCCGACCTGGTGCGCCACGCCAAGACGCTAGCGGCGCCTCCACGGTCCCCAGATTGCATACGTGACTCCGGGGGCGCCCTGCTCCTCGGCAGCGCCCTGCTGATTGACGAAGAGCGTGAGCGTCTTCAGATCCTTGGGCCGCTTGGACTGCGAGAAGCACACGCCGCAGAACTCCGTCCAGTTCGTGCCCGTCACGAGGCCGCCGCGGCCCGCTCGCGCGAAGTCGTAGATGAGCCCGTCCGGCGTGAGGCCGCGGACGTGCGGGGCGACGGTCTCGCCGACGTCCTCGCAGATGAAGAGGTCGTTCGTGGGAGCGACCGTGAGGTTGTCGGGGTGGAAGAGACCGGCGGCGTCGTCCGATTCGAAGATCAGCCTCAGCCGGTCCTTCTTCGGGTCGAGCTCCCAGATCTGGCCGAGCTCCGCCGCTCCTCCCGTCGTGCAGTCGAAGTAGATCCTGTCGTCACCGAGCCAGCATCCCTCCGTGCGCTGGAAGAGGGCCGCACCCAGCGCCTGAGCCTGTGACCGCACGCTGTTCGGAGGATCGTTGGGGTCGACCTGCGGGTCCGGGTTCGGCACGGTCACCCAGCTCACCGACAACGGCTCTCCGGGGGGCCCAGGCCAATCAGTGCTCGTGTTGAGGTTCGGGTGGCCGTCGACGACCAGCGCCTGGAGCGGCCCCGTTGCGCTCGCGAGGTCGCCCGCCTCCTTCGGCTTCCGCTCCGGGACGAAACGGTAGAAGCACGCGCCACCCTGGGTGAGGTTCCGGTCTTCGGTCAGGTAGAGGCGACCGTGATGCCAGACGACCGCCTCGTGGTCGAAGCGGCCTGCCGCCTTGATCGGGATCGGCTCGACCGGGGAAGTCGCAAGGGCATCGATCTCGAAGATGTACCCGTGCGGGATGGGAGCGGCTTCGGTGCCGCCGTCCCTCGCCTCCTCCTCGCACGTGATCCAGCTGTTCCACGGCGTCGCTCCGCCGGCGCAGTTGAAGACCGTGCCGCCGAGGAGGGCGGTGTTGCTGACGACCGCCCGGTCGCGGACGACGAGCTTCGTCACTCCGCCCTTGGTGATCCGTCGTCCATTCGGGCGGGTCGCCGGGTCGTACGGGTTGGGCACCTCGACGGCCGTCTCCTCGGCCATGAAGTTCCCGCGCCGGCTGCGGTTCTCGTGGTTGCGAAGCAGGACGGTGTCCTCTGTCTCGGGGTCGAGGAACGCTGCCATCCCGTCGAACCGGCTCGGGGTCGGGAAGGGGAGACCCGTCGCCGGGTCGACGTCGGTCATGTCCCAGCCCCGTTGCGAAATGATCCGGTACTGAAAACCTTCCGGAAGCCAGAGATCGCCCATGTCGACGAGCGGGCCGTAGCCGGCCGTGGTCACCGTCTGCGCGCTGGCGACTCTCGTCCGGAATGCCTCGAGCGGTCCCGCGATGGCCAGACCTCCGGCAACTGCTGCACTGCGAACCAGGAAGGCGCGCCTGTCCATTGCGCTCATCGGTTTCCTCCTCGCTACCGGTCGCTCAGCGCCCGGGCACGAGCTCGGGTGACCCGCCGTCGCGACCCATGACCAAACGACGCAATTGACTCAATCACCATGTGACGAATGAGTCAAGACGGCGGTGGCGTAAGAAGGGCCGGCGGTACGACCCAGGGGTTCCAATCCAGGGAGGCAAGCCGCCGGCCACTCGCAGTCTAGTTCAGCGTGACGGGATTTCGGCCCGAGTCGGGCATTCGGCAAGTTGGCGACACTTGACACTAGGTCGCCGAGGTGCTTAGGGTTTCTGCCGGGTTCCAATCCACGCCGTCGGGAAGCAGCCGTGGACGGCTGCGCAGATCCGAGGCAGCCCTGGCCGTAAGCGCCGAGGCTCTGCCCGACGCGATCCAAAGGAGGCTGGCTATGAGCCGGTTCGGCACGAAGCCAGGGGCAAGGTCGGCCAGGGGTGCGATGCATCGGACCGGGGGCCGAGCTGCGCGGCGCCGCGCAGCGCTTGTGGGGGTGCTCTCCTTGTTGGTGTTGGTGTTGGCGGGCGCCGGTGGGCGCCGACCCGCTGACGGGGGGCTTCTCGCCGACGATCATCGGCGAGCGAGCCGACCTCAACGGCGACGGTGTCGTGAACGGACGCGACGACGCGAACGCGTTCTACGGCGACACGCACATCATCGACGGGATGCTCGACTGCGATGCCTGGGGTGCCATCGCGAACGACGGGAGTGGCGGGTAGCGGCGCGATTTCGGTGGCCGACGACTGTTCGCTGCTCGGCGTTCGACGGGACGCCCGACGGCGTCACCATCGACGTCTGTGGACGGTGAGTTCCAGGTTGCCAACGGCCCGCTTCCGACCGTCTTCAATGCCGAAGAGCCCAGCAATGACGATGTCGGCGACTCGGACTTCGCCTGGTCCGCCCGCGACGGCCGGGTGGACTCGGACGGCGACGAGGCGATCACCGGAGATGACTGCCACTTCGGGCTGATCGGGCAGACGGTGGATGCCGGCCTGGGAGACGCAACGGACGGGGCCGACATCCTCGGGAACCCCGGGGCGAACGAGTGCGGTTTCGTGTCGGCTCCGAACACCGCGGACAACGGCCTCGTCGATCTCAACAGTGACGCGGACATCACCGCGGCCGGCGATTCGTGCGAGAACAACTGCTTCTTCGGCCTCGACGTCGACACCGGAAAGGTCCAGGAGCCGGAGTGCCCGGGCTTCGAGGGTGAGCCAGGAAATCATGTCGTCGGAACATCAGGAGCGGACGACCTGAGCGGGACTTCCGGCCGCGACATCATCTGCGGTCTCGGCGGCAACGACGAGTTGCGCGGACTCGGCGGCAACGACCTCCTTCTCGGAGGCGGAGGAGCCGACCTGGGTCTGGGCGGCGCGGGCGCCGACGAGGCGCGCGGCGGTGGAGGCGGCGACGACCTTCGCGGAGGGGACGGCGGCGACACCCTGCTCGGCCAGGACGGGAGCGACTCGCTCTCCGGGCAGAAAGGCCCCGACTTCCTGAACGGCGGAGCCGGCAACGACAGCTGCAGCGGCGGAGACGGCGCCGACACGCTCAAGAGCTGCTAGCCCACGATACGCCCGCCCTGCCCGGGCGTGGTTGGAGGAAACCGGCCGGCGGCCCGGCCGGTTCCTCCGTTCATCACTAGCGGTCTACGCGTACGAGATGAGCTCGAGCAGCGACCCGTCGGGATCGCGGAAGTACACACTCAACCCCCGGCCGCCGGCCCCGGAGCGCTCGACCGGGCCCGCCTCGACGGCTACGCCTCGGGTCTCCAGGTGCTCGACCGCCGTCTCGATCGGGCCGTCCCACACGAAGCAGAGATCGCTGTTCCCCGGGCGCACGGGCTCGCGAGCAACGAGGTCGCCGACATCGGTTCCGGGCCCGTGCACGTTCAGGCGGGAATCCTCGAACGCATAGGCGAAGCGATCTTCACCGAGCGCCACGACCTCCGCCCCGAGGACGTCTCCGTAGAAGGCGTTCGACCGTTCCCAGTCGGAGACGGCGATCACCACGTGATCGAGCGCGAGCTTCAGACCTCTCGGTCCCAGTAGTCGACGCCGCTCTCGCGTCGCACCATGACCTTGTCGCTCTCGTTGCCTGTCCAGATGCCGATCTTGTCGCTGTCCGGGTAGACGGCCACGTTGAGCGGGTTCTTCGTCGAGAGGATCATGACCCGCACCGGTTCGTCGGTTCGGTTGGTGACCTTGTGCGCGCCCTCGGCCCCTTCGGGGAAGCAGACGAGGTCGCCGGGGCCGAGCTCGTCCTCGCCCCCGGGGTGGCGGATGGTCGGCCGTCCGACCACGACCAGCAGCCACTCTTCGCAGCCGTACTCGTAGTGGTACGGGCAGTTGCTCTGGCCGGGGCCGAGCTCGTAGATCGTCGCCCCCATTGCCGCGGCACCGATGATCGGCCCGAGGCGGACGTAGCCTGCCTCGTATCCCTTTGGATCGTCCGCGTCGTGGCCGACCTCGACCGAGGAAAGGTTCACGCGTTCCATGTGGGGAGTATTTCGCTTCTCACCCGGCGGCGTGCGCCAGCCCGCGCGGCGCAACGACGCGTTCCCGCTCGGCGCCGACGGAGATGAGGCTGACCTCGACGCCCAGGCGCTCCTCGACGAAGGCGACGTAGGCGAGGGCGGCCTCGGGCAGGTCGTCGAGCGACTCGGCATCCTCCAGCGGCTCCTCCCAGCCGGGCAGCGTCTCGTAGACGGGCTCGGCGTGGTGAAAGTCGCTCTGGTGGGCGGGGAAATCCTCGGTCTCGGCTCCGTCCGGAAGCCGGTAGCGGGTGCAGACCGGCAACTCCCGGAACGCCGAGAGCACGTCGATCTTGGTCAGCGCGAGGCTCGTCATCCCGTTCACGCGCACGGCGAAGCGAAGTGCCACGAGGTCGAGCCAGCCGCAACGGCGCTCGCGGCCCGTGGTGGTGCCGTACTCGGCGCCGAGCTCGCGCACGCGCGCCTGCTCCGGGCCTTCGATCTCCGTTGGGAACGGGCCCTCGCCGACGCGGGTTACGTACGCCTTGGCGACCCCCAGCACGGCGTCGATGCGCGTCGGCCCGATCCCGACACCTGTCGTCGCGGCGCCCGCGATCGGGCTCGACGAGGTGACGAACGGATAGGTGCCGTGGTCGAGATCGAGCAGGGTTCCCTGCGCGCCCTCGAGCAGGACCCGCTTTCCGTCCCGGAGCGCTCCGTCGACCAGCAGCGACGTATCGGCGACGTACGGCCGAAGCCTCGCGGCGTGGGCCTCCATGCGCTCTGCGAGCTCCTCCACCTCGAGCGGGGGAACACGGTGGACACGCTCGAGGACGACGTTCTTCTCGGCGAGCGCCGTCTCGAACTTCTGCCGGAGGATCTTCGGGTCGAGGATGTCCTGGACGCGGATGCCGATGCGCGCCGCCTTGTCTGCGTATGCAGGGCCGATGCCGCGGCGTGTCGTCCCGATCTGGAGACGACCGAGGTGCCGCTCGCTCGCCGAGTCGATCGCGACGTGCCAGGGCATGATCAGGTGGGCGTTTCCGGAGACCCTTACTGGAGCGGTGGAGATTCCGCGTCCCTCCAGCTCGTCCAGCTCCGCCACGAGGAGCCCTGGATCGACGACGCACCCGGCGCCGACGACGCAGAGCTTCCCGGAGAGGATTCCCGAGGGGACGTGGTGGAGCGCGAACGTCTCCCCGTCGCGCACGATCGTGTGGCCCGCGTTGGGCCCGCCCTGATAGCGGCAGACCACGTCCGAATCGAGCGCGAGAAGATCGACGATCTTCCCCTTGCCCTCGTCGCCCCACTGGGCGCCGACAATCACGGTTGCAGGCACTGACGTGAGCTTACGTCCACAGGGGGATGTGGAGGGTCTGAGGAAACTTCCCGCGCGGAGCGCGATTTTCGTCCACAGGGGCTGTGGGTCTTTCTCTGGACGATTCGTCTGATCCGTCTGCGAACATACGTTCTTGGCCTGCACAAGCCGGCCTTTTTGCGCTGTGGATATCCGCCGCTCACAATCAACAGGGTTCGGACGGCTCCGTCCAGGCCTCATAGAGTCGCGTCCGATGGCGACGAACGGAGCCCGGACCGCGGCCGTCCAGGAACCGCAGGTACCCCCGCAGAACCTGGACGCCGAGGAGTCCGTCCTCGGCGCGATGATGCTGTCGCCGTCGGCGATCGCCGCGGTGAGCGAGGTGTTCTCTGCGGACGGGCGCGAGTTCTACCGGGAGAGCCACGCGAGGATCTACCGGGCGGCGCTCGCCCTGTACGCGAAGGGCGAGCCGGTCGACGCGATCACGCTCGTCGACGAGCTGGACGAGCGGGGCGAGCTCGAGGAGGTCGGCGGCAAGGTCCGCGTCCACGAGCTGGCCGCGCTCGTGCCGGCGAGCGCCAACGCCGGCCACTACGCGCAGATCGTCAAGGAGACGGCGACCCTGCGCGGGCTCATCCGTGTCGGAGGAGAGATCGCCAGGCTCGGCTGGGAGCGCCCCGGGGAGACGCCGGGCCTGGTCGACCGCGCCGAGCAGATCCTCTTCGACCTCTCCCAGGAGAAGGCCACCTCGGAGTTCAGCCATATCGAGACGCTCCTGAAGGAGAGCTTCGAGCGCATCACGCAGCTCTACGAGTCGGGCGCGGACGTCACGGGCATCCCGTCCGGCTTCCGCGATCTCGACCGGATCACGTCCGGCTTCCAGGAGGGGAACCTCGTCGTCATCGCCGCCCGCCCGAGCATGGGCAAGTCCGCGCTCGGCCTCGGCGTGGCCGCGAACCTCGCCGTCCGCAAGGGCGTTCCGGTCGCCCTCTTCACTCTCGAGATGTCGAAATCGGAGGTGACCCAGCGCCTGATGTGCAGCGAGGCCAAGGTCGAGTCGCAGCGTCTGCGGACCGGAAAGCTCTCCGCCGACGACTGGCCGCGGCTGACCGCGGCCTGCGACAAGCTCGCCAAGGCTCCGATCTACGTCGACGACACCGGGTCGATCACGATGATGGAGATCCGCTCCAAGGCCCGCCGGCTGAAGAGCAAGCACCCCGATCTCGGACTCATCATCGTCGACTACATGCAGCTCATGACGTCCGGGATGACGGCCGAGAACCGCGTCCAGGAGGTTTCGCAGATCTCGCGCTCGCTGAAGGTGCTCGCGCGCGACCTCGACGTGCCCATCGTCGCGCTGTCGCAGCTCTCGCGCGCCGTCGAGCAACGCCACGACAAGCGGCCGATCCTGTCCGACCTGCGCGAGAGCGGGTCGATCGAGCAGGACGCCGACATCGTGATGTTCATCTACCGCGACGAGTACTACAACGCCGAAGAGTCCGACCAGCAGGGGCTCGCGGAGGTCATCGTCGCCAAGCACAGGAACGGACCCACGGACACCGTGAAGCTCTCGTTCCTCAAGCGCTACGCGAAGTTCTCCGACCTGGCGGCCGCGTAGCCGTGCCTCTTGATGAACGGGGCGCCGCGAAAAGCGGCGCCCCGTTCTGCGAGGAGGGCTCTCGCCTGAGGTAGGTACTGCTGGCAACCAGACGGCCGAGCGCCCGGATTTCTTCCATGGGAATCCGCGCCAGGCCGGCGACGTTCTCCGAGGCATGATCGCGCGCTGGTGGAGGGGCTGGGCGGCGAAGCCGGAGGACGCCGAAGCGTACGAGCAGCTGCTGCGCACCACGATTCTGCCCTGGGTCGCCGGCCACGCCGGACACCGCGGCTCCTACCTGGTGCGCCGCGATGTCGAGGATGGCGTCGAGTTCGCGACGCTCACGCTCTGGGACTCGCTCGAGTCGGTGAAGGCGTTCGCCGGCGAGGACTACGAGCTCGCGGTCGTCCCCGACCCGGCCCGAGCGGTGCTTTCACGTTGGGACGAGCGCTCGGCTCACTACGACGTGGCCGTCGCGCCGGAGCTCTAGCCGGTCTTTTCGGCGTCGCCCTCGGGGCCACCCAGGGGATCGGGCTCGGCCGCGAGCTCGAACTCGGCAGCCTCGCGGTCATCCTGCGCGCGCTCGGTCTCCTCGGCCTCGGGCTCCGTCTCCTCTTCGGCCTCCACGGCCTCGGCCACCGCGGCCTCGGCCTCGGCGTGGGACTCGACCGCCTCAGCCTCCGCGGCCGCGACCTCGGCTTCCTCGGCGGCCTCCATCGCCTCGAGCTCCTCTTCGGGAGGAAGCTCGCCGCCCTGGGGCACGACGAGGGTTTTCACCTCGACCCTCACGTCTTCGAAGACGACGATCGGCACGGCGTAGCGCCCGATGCGCTTGATCGGATCCTTGAGCTCGATCTTGCGCCGATCGACGCGGATCTTCCTCGTGCGCCAGATCTCGTCGACGATGTCCGTGGGTGTGACCGATCCGAAGAGAGTGCCCTGCGGCCCGGCGTTCACCTCGAAGCTGAGCACCGTCTTGCGCAGGGTCTCGGCGATCGTGTCCGCGTCCTCGGCCGACCTCGCCTCGTGGCGGGCGCGCTCGGCCTCCCGTCGCTCGAGGTCGGCGATTCGTGTTTCCGTCGCGAGCTCGGCGAGACGCCGCGGCTGCAGGTAGTTGCGCATGTACCCGCGCGAAACGGAGACGACCTCGCCGCGGAGCCCGAGCTTGTCGACGTCCTGCAGCAGGATGACGTCCATCAGCGGCTGCTCACGTGGTGCGAATCGACGTAGGGCAGGAGGGCCACCTCGCGCGCCCGCTTGACGGCGACGGCGATCTGGCTCTGATGGCGACGGCACGCGCCGGTGATGCGGCGCGAACGGATCTTCCCCTTTTCGGAGACATAGCGCCGGAGCTGGTTGTAGTTCTTGTAGTCGACCTCTTCGATCTTCTCGCGGCAGAAGTAGCAGCTCTTGCGCCGGACCGGCCCGGACGTCGGGGACGTGCGGCGCTGCCGCTTTTGTTGCTCTCGTGCCATTTCGGTCTCGCCTTTCTAGAAGGGAATGTCGTCGTCGGTCGACGCGGCCCCAGCCGGCGCGAAGTCGGCGCGATCCGGGGCGACGTCGGACGACGGGATGTACTGGCTCTCGCCGCCGCCCTCGCCGCGGCTGTCCAGGAACTGCACCTGGAAGGCGACGACCTCGACCTTGGAGCGCTTCGTGCCGTCCTGAGCCTCCCACGACGACCAATCGAGCCGTCCGTCGATCCCGACGCGGCGGCCCTTGGCCAGATGCTGGGACAACATCTCGGCCTGGTTCCCGAAGACTTTCACGTCGAAGAAGTTGGGCTTGTCCGTCCAGTTGCCGGCCTCGTCCTTCTGGCGTCCGTTGACCGCCAGGCCGAGCTGGAGGACGGGCGTCCCCGACGGAAGGTGACGAAGCTCGGGGTCGCGGGTGAGGCGGCCGACGAGCGTGACGCGGTTGATGTCTCCAGCCATGAGTTCTCAACTCCTCGAGTCGAACGTTTGTTCTAGTCTAGTCGGCCGTCTGGACAGGCTCCGGATCCGGAGCCGCTGCCGCCGTCGGCGTCTCCCGCTCGCGAGACGGAGCCGACGAGGGCTCGCGCGCCGGCATCGTCGCCCCTGGGGGCAGCCGGCGCACCGCCAGGTGGCGGAGGACGCCGTCGGTGATCTTGAGGACGCGCGTGAGCTCGTCGAGCGTCTCGGCGTCGCAGTCGAACTGGAGCAGGTAGTAGAAGGCCTCGGGCTTCTTGTCGATCTCGTAGGCGAGCTTGCGCCGCCCCCACGAATCCTCGCTCTGCCATGCTCCGCCGCGCTGGGTGACCAGCTCGCGGGTGCGCGTGAGGATCTCCGCCTGACGATCCTCGGCCAGCTCGGCGTCGAGCAACAGCATGATTTCGTATGCGTTCACAGTTCCCGTTTCTCCTTCCCTCGGTCTAACGGCCTCGCCTTCTGCGCGCCGCTCGGGAATCAGCGGCGCCTGGCGAAGCGAGAAGCGAGTCGAGTATAGCGGCGCCTATCCGCTTGCCGGTCGGCTCGTTGTCATGAAAGAGTGCAGGAAGTGAAGCGACTGACGAAACTTGCGGCGGTCGCGCTCGTCATCGGGGCGGTCGGCACCGTGCTGGCACGACTCAAGCGACCTTCCGAGACGCCCGCCCTGCCGTCCGACGAGCGCACGGAAGAGCTCCGGCGCAAGCTGGCCGAGGCGCGTGCGGCCGCGGCCGACCAGGACGACTTCGAAGCCGCAGGGATGGGCGCCGAGACGATCGTGGAGGAGCCCCCGCCGGCGGAGCCGGGCAAGCCGGAACAGCCGGAGACCGCGCCGGAGGGCCCTGAGGCCGAGCAGCCGCAGGAGGCACAAGGCGACGCGGAGGTCGAGGCGACGCCGGAACCCGACCCGGAGCCGGCGGCTGAAGAGGCGCCGAACGCGGCGAAGGAGGCTGCGCCGCCCGCGACCCTCCCGCCGTCCGAGCCGCCCCAGGACGAGTTCGAGGCGATGCGGCGCCGCATCCATCAGGAGGGCAAGGCTGCCGCGGAGGAGATGCGCCGCTCGGCCGATTCCCCCGAGAAGCCCTGACCGTCCACCGGAACGAGCACTCGGTCGTGATCGCGGCGGCGCCTGGGCAGGTCTTTCCGTGGCTCGCCGACTCCGAGCGGCGCTGCGAGTGGATGGGCGCGCTCGTCGAGAGCGAGCCGCTCACCGAAGGGCCGCCCGGGCAGGGCGCCCGTTTCCGCGACGTCTTCGAGGAGCACGGCCAGCGGATCGAGCTCGAGGCCGAGCTCGTCGAGTTCGATGCTCCTCACGCCCTCGTCGTCGAGCTCGTCTCGAACGCCTTCGAGGCGACGATCACGCAGCGTCTCGAGAAGGAGGAGCGCGGAACACGACTTACGGCGGCCATCGCGACGACCTACACGGCGCTGACCGCGCGCCTCCTCGCATCGGTCGTGACGCGCCATGCCCAGAAGCAACTCGAGGCAGACCTCGGTCGGCTGAAGGAGCTCGTCGAGGGCGGGTCGGGCTCGACCGCGACGTAGCGGCTGTCCTCGCGGTCAGCGGCAGCGAACGTCCGCGGTTGCCCGCTCGCTGAGCCTCACCCGTGCGACCGCGGCTCGTCGTAGTCCGCACAACACCGTCCTGACAGGGTGATTGACTCTCCGTCCGGGCTGAACCAGCATGAGATTTCCCAGCTTCGAACGTGAACGGACGGATGCGACAGTGACAATTCGTCGTGCGCTTGCCATCGGGCTCTTGCTCGCGCTCGCCGCCACTCTCCCCGCTGCCGCGCATCGGCCCGGCGGCCCGAGCGGCGCGAGCTTCCAGGGTCTCACTCTCGTCGGCGCGACCGGCGACAGCCGTCCGGTCGAGACCTTCGAGGAGGCGTTCTTCACGGACGTTGCCTTCCAGGGCCGCTACGCGTACCAGGGCACCTGGAACGGAGGCTTTCGCATCGTGGACATCTCGAGGCCGTGGCGGCCCCAGCCGGTCGCCGAGGTGGATTGCGGCAGCTCGCAGGGTGACATCGGGGTCTACGGCGACCTCGTCTTCCGGTCGGTCGACACCCCGGTCGCGGCGACGACGCTCGAGGAGACCTGCGAGGCTCCTCCCGCCGCCTCGGGCTTCGAAGGTATCCAGATCTTCGAGGTGGGGAAGCCGTGGCGCGCCGATGCGGACGACCTGGTCGCAGCGGTGCCGACCGACTGCGGCTCCCGGACCCACACCGTCGTGCCTGACCCGAGGAACCACCGTGTTCTCCTCTATGTCTCGAGCGGCCCGACCGTGCCCGAGTACAACAACGACCCGGTCTGGCGGCAGGAGTGCTCCTCCGAGCACGACAAGTTCCAGATCGTCTCGGTGCCGTTGCACCACCCGGAGGATGCGGAAATCCTGGCCGACGTCCCGCTCGACGGGGGCCATTCGTGCCAGGACGTCGGCGTGCTGCTCACCTGGCGGGCGAAGCTCGCCGTGTGCGCGGGCAAGGAGGCGACCGTCTTCGATATCTCCAACCTCGGCGAGCCGCAGCGCCTGACCTCGTTCACGCACGACGGCGTGCCGAAGTGGAACTCGGCCGCGCTTTCGAAGGACGGGTCCGTCACCGCCCTCGGCTGGGAGCCCGGGAACGGCGTCGAACCCGCGTGTCAGGCCGGCGATCCCGACCGTTCGAAGAGCGTCTTCTTCTACGACACGTCTTCCGGCGATCTGCTCGGCTCGTGGGTGCTGCCCCGGGCTCAGTCGGCCCACGAGAACTGCGCGATCGGAAGCGTCAGCGTGATTCCGACCCGGAACCGTGATCTTCTCACCGTGGCCGCGTACCAGGGCGGGACGTACGTCGTCGACTTCACCGATCCCGAGCGACCGAAGACGCTGGCCTGGTACGACCCTCCCCCGAGCGGGACGAACACTCTGACGGTGGGGGGCGCGTGGGGCAGCTACTGGTACAACGGCTTCGTCTACGAGAGCAACATGACCGACGGCCTGAACGTGTACCGGCTGGACGACTGGTGGGTGAAGGCGAAGGCAGACCGGGTCAGCTTCCTCAATCCCCAGACGCTGATCCGGAGCCAGGGCTGGCCGTGGCACTGGCACTGGCACTGGTAGCGCCTCGACCACTGAATCTCAGTAGGAGATCCTGACGTTGTTTGTCAGGCATCCCTTACACTCTCGTCGTGGAGACGGCTTCGAGCTTTCGCGAGCTCAGGTGGCATCGGTTCGAGCACGGACTCGCTGCTTGGCTCGACACGCCGGAGGGCCGTTTTGCGACGTTCTGCGCCCGGCGGGAGCGTGAGACTGCCGGGCGGCGCGCGCTCCTGCGCCGAGTCGCCCTCGCGTCGACGGTCCTTCCGCCCGCCTGCGTGACCTGCGCACTGCGCCTGGCTCTCGTCTCCCGCGCCCAGCCTGCCGAGCGGGTGCTCGACGAGCTCCTGACCGTCTAGAGCAGGGCGCCGCCCGCAGGGGGTTAACCGCACGCGAAGACGCCGGCTGGCTCGGCGGCGCCGCGGCCCCTGGTGAGCCACCATCCGTGCAGTCCAATCGAGACTCAGGAGAACGCCATGAGCCCCGCAACCGCACTTGCATTCACGCTCCGCGCCCGTGCAGAGACCGCTTCCGATCGCTTCAACGCCCATCTCCTGAACGTCACGTTCGAGGGGCCCGAAGGCGAGCGGCGATCGGGAATCGGCGGCGGCGAGAGCATCCCCGACGCCATCGCGGCGGCCCGCGCCGAGCTGCCCGCCGGCACCTGGACGCTCACGCGCTGGAACCCGCTCTACGGCGAGTAGCCGGCTAGAGGAGCGCGCGCGTCTGCTCCGCGTGCCATTCGAGACCGAGCGCCTCGAAGCTGGCCAGGGCGCGCTCGAGCAGCTCTGGCTCCTCCCGAACGAGCCCGAGCGCCCGCAGGGCGAACGGCTCGAGGTACGTGTTCGGGCGGAGGTTTGATCCCGCTTCCCGCTCGGCGCCCGACCTGTCGCCGACGGCGGCGAGGCCGTCGAGGCGGGTGATGATCGTCGCGAGGGCCATCCACCCCCGGTACCAGCCGCGAACCGGAAGCGGCGTCTTCAAGAGGCGCCCGACAGCGTCGAGATCGCCGCGCACGAGCGCCAGCTGCATTCGCGGGATGTCGAGCACGACGCCGTAGCCCTCGATGCCGAGATCCTCGGCCGCGCGCTCGAGGCGGGCAGCCGTGGCGTCGTCTCCCAGGTGCGCGCTCGCCACGGCACACACGAGCAGCGAGCGGGCGTTCCGGACGCAGGGGGTTGCGGCGTTCTCGGCGACCGCCTCCTCGGTTCGCGGCCCGAGCTCGCGGACGCGCTCCCAGTCGCCGACCAGCTCCTCGACCTCGGCGAGGATCGCAACGCCGTGGAGCCGGTGGTGGGGCGTCAGTGGCCTGGTGATCTCATCGTGCGCCGCTGCGAGCCGCCGCGCCTCGTTGAAGCGCCCGCTCCACACGCAGCCCGAGATGGGAGCCGAGTGGATGTCGGCCCGGTGGTCGGGGTCGGAGATCCGGTCGAGGAGCTCGAAGCGCCGTTCCGCAAACGCTCGACCGAGCTCGTAGCGACCGGCGACGAATTCCGCGATCCCTCTGACGTCCCATGCTTGCGACCGCAGCTCGACGTCATCCAGCCGCTCGGCGATGGCGCTCGCCTCCTGGGCATAGGCCGACCCGTCGAAGGGGTTCCAGAAGCCCTTCGCGATCAGCCCTCGTGCCCGCGCCACGCTGTCGGGCGGCGCGAGCCGTAACGCCGTCTCGATCCACTCGTCGACCATCGGGTAGTCGGGCATTCGCCGCCACATGCCCGAGCGCGTGGCCGTCTCGTGCGCCAACTCGCCGTAGAGCTCGGCCTTCGTCTCCTCGTCCGGGCAGAGCTCGATCGCATTTCGCATCGCATCCCAGAGCCCCTCGCCGTCGTATTTGAGGGCGTGGGCGCGGCCCAGGCCCCGCCACAGCTCGACCCTCAGCTCGACCGCCTCTGCGAGCTCCAGCGCCCGCTCGTAGAGGGCCACGGCCTCGTCCAGCTCGTAGCGGGAAACCGCGAGCTCTGCCGCCCGTCGGAGCCAGACGATCGCCTTGCCCCGGAGGCGCTCGAGCTCCTCCTCGTTTCCGGCCCACCCAAGGTCGGCCTCCTCGGGTCGAACTGCCTCGGCGTAGTGGTGGGCGAGGAAGGCGGCCGTTTCGTCCCGGCCTTCGGCCGTCCGCTCCAGCCAATCGGCGAAGCCCGCGTGCAGCCTGGCCCGCCTGAACTTCGGCAGCGAGGCGTAGGCGACCTCGCGTGTGAGTGCGTGCTTGAAGGCGAACTCGCGCTCGCCGGTCAGCGACGAGCCCGACTGCCGCCGGATGAAGTCGCGGGCCTCGAGGACGGCGAAGTCGGGAGACTCGCCGTCGAGCAGTTCTCGGATCGGCCCGCTCCAGAACACCCGACCGATCACCGACGCCGCCTGGAGAGCGGCCTTCTCGAGGGGCGGGAGCAGGTCGATCCGCGCGGCGAGCACGGCCTGCACCGAGTCGGGGACGTCGGTCTCGAGCGGAAGGGAGCGGTCGTGGACGACTGCGAGGAGCTCCTCGAGAAAGAAGGGGTTGCCTTCCGCGCGGACGAGCGCGGCACGCCGCAGCTCGGCCGGCGCGTCGTCTTCGAGCAGCTCGTCGAGCAGGCGCTCGGACTCCTCGGCGGACAGCGGCTCCAGCCAGATCGTCGCCGCGTCCCGTCGCCGTCCCCAGGCCGGATGCTTCGCGGCGAGCTCGGGCCGTGCTGTCGCGACGACGAACAGGGGCCCGTCGACGTCGTCCAGAAGCCGTTCGAGCAGGTCGAGCAGCGGTTCCTGGGCCCAGTGGAGGTCCTCCACCAGCATGACGACGGGCCGCTCGGCGGTGAGCTCCGAGAGCAGCTCGATCCAGGCGCTCTGCAGCTCGTCGCGCGCCGCGAGCGGGTGCAGGTCGGGCGCCACCTCCAGGCCGAGGGTCAGACCGAGGATCTCGCGGCCGGCGAGCCGGCGCCGGACGGCGTCGGCCGTGTCGCTCTCGCGCAGGCCGAGATGTTCCCGGAGGACGTCCGCGAGGGGACGGTAGGTCGTGCCACGCCCGTATGGGAGGCAGCGGCCGGTGCGGCGAAGCGGCTCCGGGCTCTGGTCAGCGAGCCAGTCCCAGAGCTCCCGCGCCAGCCTCGTCTTTCCGACCCCGGCGTCGCCGGTGACCGTCACGAGACGCTGCCGGCTCTCCTCGGCCGTGCGCCGGTAAAGGGAGTGGAGGAGGTCGACCTCGCCCTGACGGCCGACGAACGCAGAGCGCAGGCCGCCCGCACCAACCGTGTCGATCAGCGCAAGCTCCCTCACGAGCGGCCGGCAGCGGAGCTCCCCTTCCCCGAGATCCACGACGGGGCCGAACTCGAATGCCCGGGCGGCGGAGGAGGCCGCTCGCTCACCGACGAGGATCGTGCCTGCTTCTGCGGACTGTCCGAGCCGGGCCGCCGTCGTGAGGGCACCGCCTGCGAGGGAGGAGGCCCCGTCCGGGGCGCGCCCGACCACGATCTCGCCCGATTCCACGCCGACGCGCAGAGCGAGTGCGCCGCCGAACAACTCGTCGACCCGGTGGCGCACGGCGAGCGCTGCATGGAGGGCGTGCTCGGCATGGTCTTCCTGGGCCACCGGAGCGCCGAAAACGGCGGTCAGCGCGCCTCCTGCGCTCACCTCGAGGCGTCCGCCGGCTTCGTCGATCTCCGTCTCCGCCACCGCCCAAAGGCGCTCGAGCAGGCGGCCGGCCCGCTCGGGATCGTCGATCAGCGGGCCGACGGCCCCGAGGTCGGCCGCGATCACGGTGACGAGCTTGCGTTCCTGGGTCGACTCCGGGCGCTTTTCGGCGACGCGGACGCGCGCGGGCTCGGGCAGCTCGAGCTCGGGGTCCTGGCGGAGGATCGCGGCCTCGAGCTCGGCGAGCGGGCGCCCCGGCTCGATTCCGAGGTCGTCGACCAGCTTCCTGCGGCCGTCCCGGTAGGCGGCGAGCGCATCGGCCTGCCGGCCCGAGCGGTAGAGGGCGAGCATGAGCTGGCCGCGGAGTCGCTCTCGCAGCGGCTCGGCGGCAACGAGCGACTCCAGCTCGCCGACGAGCTCGGGGTGGCGGCCGAGTGCGAGGTCGGCCTCGATTTGCTCTTCGAGCCCGGCCCGCCGGAGCTCCTCGAGCCGGGCGATCTCCGGCTGGGTGAACGATTCGTAGGCGAGGTCGGCGAGCGCGGGGCCGCGCCAGAGCGCGAGCGCCTCCCGGAGGGTCAACGCCGCCATCTGGGGGGATCCCTCGGCCAGCTGCTTGCGGCCCGCCCCGAGCAGGCGCTCGAACAGGCGCGCGTCGATCCGGTCGTGCTCGACGTGGAGAACGTAGCCGGGCGGGCGGGTCAGGAGAGAGCTGCCGCCCTCCCCGAGTGCCTTGCGTAGCTGCGATACGCGAACCCGGAGCGCGGCACGGCCACTGCTTGGCGGCTCGGCTCCCCAAAGATCCTCGAGCAGACGGTCGTCTGGCACGACTTCGTTCGCGTTCAGGAGCAGCAACGCGAGTAGAGCCCGCTGTCGCCGCCCGCGAAGCGGAAGGAGCTGACCCCCGATTTCGGCTTCGAGCGGCCCGAGAATCCGGAACTCCATCCGCCACCTCCGTCGCCGGGACCGTACCACCCGCCCGACGGCCGGTACGAGTCGCAGCTAGGCGCCGGGAAGCCCCGCGGCCCGCCGTCCGGGCCCGGATCGGTGTCTGCGCACACTGCGCCGATAGAGCGCTTGCTGAATGACAAGCGTGACGATGCCGGCGGCAATGATGCTCGCCACGTTCGCGGCGAGCTGGAGCGTCGCGCCCCTGACCTCGCCCCAGTCGTGGTAGGCCGTCGCGACGCCCATGTTCGCGAGCGCGGGGATCGTCGTGATCGAGACGAGCACGCCGACGAGCGCTCCGGATTTCACCGTCGTCAGGGATAGCATCCCGGCGACTCCGGCCGCGAGGGCGACGACGATCGACCAGCGGTTCGGATCCGCGACGAACGCGGTCTGAATCGGATGGCTGAGCGTTTCCGGGGCGAGCCCGGTGGCGCGCGCGAGCGCGGTGAAGAGCCAGGCGGTGACCGCCGCAACGGCAAAGCCGATCGCGAGGGCTGCCAGCGACCGTCTGAGCGCAGCCTTGTCTCGGGACGTGAGGGCGACGCAGATGCCTGCAATGGGCCCGAAGTCGGGCCCGAGGATCATGGCTCCGATGATGAGCACGACCGAGTCGGTCACGAGCCCGACCGCGGCGATGATCGCCGCCAGTGCCATGAAGACGAGGTACTCGCCGTCGAGCTCCGTCCACTCGGACGTCCGGGCGGTCACCTCCTGCCAGACGACCGCGCCACCGCTCGATCCGTACGTCTGCGCGTGCATCGCGTCGACCTCGCGCGAGATCGCCACCTCGATCGGAAGCACCGTTACGGCTCCGTCTCGATCGATTCCGAGCTCCTGCAGGTCGGTCAGCAGGACGCTCGTCGCTTCGCGTGCCACGTCGGCGGCGACGAGGTCTCCGGCGGGCTTGCGCGCGTAGTCGGGCTGGTGGACGACGTTGGTGACGCCGAGCGCCGCCTCGAACAGGTGGAGCGCGCGTCGCGCCTCCTCGGCAGGAGCGATCACGCGAACGTGAAACATCTCCGGCGAGAGTACGCCGACAGGCGGTCGGCGCGGGCAGTGGCCTCGGCTTCTTGTCCCTCATCACCCTGATCGTCGTCCCCGTCGTCCCCGACAGGAGGACTACCCCGACCTAGGACGGCTCGGGCTCCGGCACCGCCTCGGTGCCGGAGGCGCCCTTCGGGCGCGGCGAGCGGGCGATGAGCAGCCCGAGCAACGGGTAGAGCAGGACGGACATCATGCCGGCGCCGACGAGGGCGGCGGCGACGTCCGAGTCGATATTCCCGCGCTCCTCGCCCACCTCGATCACCGCCACGATCAGGGGGAGCCCGGTCGCGCTGAAGAGTGCGAGCGAGGCGGTCCGACGCGCTCCGAGCTCGCGGTACGAGAGAAGGGCGGCCGTTCCGCGTGTGACGAGCAGGAGCAGCAGGAAGAGAGCCCCGAGAGCGAGGCCCTCGGCGGTGAGAAGGCCGTCGAGGTCGTATTCCATGCCGGTGACGATGAAGAAGACCGGGATGAGGAAGCCGTACCCGATCGTCCAGAAGCGCGGGAGGAGCTGCTCGCCGGTCTCCCCTTGTGTGACGAGCCCGATGATCAGTCCAGCGGCGAACGCGCCCAGCACATAGTCGAAGTCGAGCTCGTCGGCCAGGTAGACGAGCAATGCGAGCGTGGCCACCGCCAGGCGGACGGCGAACTGGCCGCTCTTGTTCACCGTCTCGCGCGCGAGCGTGATCATCCGCGGGGGCCGCACGTTGACGGCGATGATGGCGGTCCCGAGGACGACGAGGCCGAAGCCGATCAGCAGGATGATGCTCGCCGCCGTCGCGTGCGCCCCGGTCAGGAAGAGCGAGATGACGACGATCGGCCAGAACTCGCCGGCGACCGCCGACCCGAGCGTGTTTTGCCCGAGCGGCGATCGGAGGACGCCGGCGTCGGAGAGGATCGGCACGAGCGTGCCGAGTGCGGTCGTCGCGATCGCGACCGCGATCAACCACCCGGAGGCGCCCACACCGGCGGCCTCGAGCCCGAAGCCGAGGATCGCGCCGATGGATATCGAGATGCCCCAGCCGATCGAGCCGCGCGTGAGCAGCTGGCGCGAGACGTTGCTGTGGATGACCTCGATCCCCGCGAGGAAGAAGAGCACAACGAGACCGAACGCGGACAGGAACTGGATGTACGGGTCGGGCTTCGCGATGTCGAAAACCTGTGGGCCGATGAGAATCCCCAGCAGGATCTCGACGACGACGACCGGCACGATGATCCGCCTCGTGACGCGGCTGAGGATCGGAGCGAGGGCCGCGGCGCAGAAGATCAGGGCGATCGAGAGGAGATCAGGCTTCGCCGTCATCGGCGGCCTCCGACCGGCCGCCAGCAATGAGTGCGGCGTACGCCCACCCTCGTATACTCGCCGGGATGAGCGAGGGCGGCCAGGCGCGTCGGCTTGCGCGCTCGACGGCGACGTTCACCCTCGCAACCGGCCTCTCGCGCGCCCTCGGCCTCGGTCGCGAGATCGTCGCAGCCTACTTCTTCGGTGTCTCGGGGAAGATCAACGCCTTCACGGTCGCGTCGCAGATCCCGAGCCTCGTCCGGGCCTTCGTCGGCGACGCGGCGCTCTCCGGCGCCTTCGTCCCTGTCTTCAGCGAGCTCCTCGCAAAGGAGGACAAGGCCCGCGCCTGGCGCGTCGCCTCGACGATCTTCTGGCTTGTCCTCATCGGCGTCTCCGCGCTGACGGCGATCCTCATCCTGATCGCGCCGCTTCTGATCCTCCCATTCGGCGACCCGGGCGGAGACCCCGACTTGGCCGTGACGCTGGCGCGGATCATGATGCCCGTCGTCGCGTTCGTCACGATCTCGGGAATCGTCGTCGGGATCCTGAACGCCTACGACCAGTTCACCGTCCCGGCGCTCGCGCCGGTCGCCTGGAACCTCGTGATCATCGGCGGGCTTCTCGTCTTCGTCCCGCTCGTCGAGAGCGAGTCGACCCAGCTGATCGTGTACGCGATCGCCACGCTCGTGGCGGCGGCCGTGCAGCTTCTCCTGCCGGTGCCGTGGCTCCGCGGCCTCGACGGCAGGCTGCGGCCAGTCTTCGACTGGCGCGACCCCGCGGTCAAGCGGTTCTTCGTGCTGATGCTGCCCGTGACGCTCACGCTCGGGCTGATCAACATCAACATCTTCGTCGACATGGTCTTCGCGTCTCGGCTCTCCGACCCGGAGCTTGCGCCGACCGCGATCGAGAAGGCGTTTCGCATCTACATGCTCCCACAGGGCATGTTCTCGGTGGCGGTCGTCACGGTGCTCTTTCCGACCCTGTCGCGCTTCGCGGCCGTCGGAAATCTGCCCTCGTTCAGGGCGACGATCGACAGCGGGCTGCGACTGATCGCGTTCCTCCTCCTCCCGGCCGCAGCCGTCGGCACGGTGCTGGCCCAGCCGATCGTCCGCCTTCTGTACGAGCGGGGCGCGTTCACCCCAGACAATACGGTCGTGGTCGCCGAGTGTCTCGCCGCCTTCTCGCTCGGGCTCATGTTCAATGGCTGGGTGCTCATGCTTTCGCGCGGCTTCTACAGCCTGCAGCGAAACTGGGTGCCCACGACGGTCGCGCTCGGCACAGTGGGGCTGAACGCGGTGCTCGACGCGTTCCTCTACCGCGTCGGTGTCTGGGGAATTCCCCTGGCGACCTCGCTCGTGAACATCGTCGGGGTCGCGCTCCTGCTCGTGGCCATGCGCCGCCGGCCGGGGTTGTCGTCTCCACGGCTGGTCGCCGGCTCGATCGCGCGCATCCTCGTGGCCTCCGGGATCGCGGCCGCCGTCGCCTACGGCGCCTGGTGGCTCGTCGACGACGTGGCCGGGCGGGACCTGTGGGCACAGATCGTCTCCCTCTCGATCGGCCTCGCGGCGGGTGGAGCCGTCTACCTGGGAGCGGCGCGGCTCCTGGAGGTGCGCGAGCTCGAAGCGCTTCGCGCCCTGCGTTCGGGCTAGCGGTTCCTACCCCGGCGCAGCCGATGGACCAGGCCTTCCTTCCGGCGCTCGACGTCGCGTGCTTCCGCGATGCGCTCCTGCCGGGCAGACTCCGCGAACGCGCTCGGGAGCGGCTCCAACTCGATGCCGAGCGCCCAGCCGATGAGGAGATCGGCGAGCTCGGGATTGCGGGGCAGGAGCGGGCCGTGCAGGTACGTCCCGACGACGTGGCCCTGCACGGCGCCGTCTGTCGGTGGCACGCCGCCGTTGCAGACGCCGATCTCGACCTCGGCGAACGGCTCCGCCTCGGGCCCGAGGGTGGTGCGGCCGCGATGCCATTCGTAGCCGACGAGGGCCGGCAGGCCGAGCCGCGGAATCGGCTTCGTGACGACTCGGTTGTCCACGTGCTCGCCGAGCGTCGTCCGGACATCGAGGAGGCCGAGCCCCTCCGTCCGGCGGCCGTCCGGTGGGTCGAAGGTCTCGCCGAGGATCTCGAAGCCGGCGCCGATCCCTACGACGACCTTGCCGGCCTCGGCCGCGCGGCCGAGGCCTCCGTCGTCGGCCAGGCCGCGAGCGACCGCGGCCTGGTCTTCGTCCTCGGCACCCTGGAGCACGTAGAGGTCGCCTTCGGGAAGAGGGTCGCCGATCAGCGCAGCCAGCGTCTCCACCTCGATTTCGCGCGCGGCCGCCCGGTACTCGAGCATGCGCAGATTGCCGCCGTCCCCCTGGGGGAACATCGCTCCCGAATAGACGTCGACGACCGTCAGCCGGCTCACGTCGCGTCGAGAGCGTCGAGACGGTCGCGGAGGTCGAGGAACGCCGGATAGTTGCCGATCACGGAGACCGGGCCGGGCGGGCTCGCCAGGATCGCCTCGACGGGATCGCGAACGCGCTTCACGTTCAGGCCCGCCACCTCGAGTCGCAGCGCCATATCGGAGGCGCGATGGCCCGTGGCGACGGCGTCGCGTCCGGCCAGGCGCTCGAGCGGCGCGTCCCACGCCAGGCTCGCATCCTTCGAGTTGAAGTCGCCGCGGGCGGTGAGGTGGAAGACGAGCGCGTCGCCGGAATCGCCCGCGATCGCGATCGATTCCTGCCAGCTCGCGGGGTTCTTGGCGAGGATCAGCCGCACCTGGCGTCCGTCGACGTCGCGGCGGTTGTAACGCCCGTCGACGTTCCCCACGGTGGCCATCGCCCCTGCGGCCTGGAAGGGGCCGACGCCGAGCGCCATGGCGGCGACGAGGGCGAACACGGCGTTGTGCTGGTTCATGCGCCCGGGGACCTGGAGCGTGAGCGGGACCGAGATGCCAGGTCCTTCGGCCGTGTCTCCCACGAGCCTCCAGCTCGGCTCGGGTCGTTCCTGTCCGCAGGAATCGCACCACCAGCGCTCGCCGTCGCGGCGAAGCCTGACGACGCAGTCGCGACAGATCGCGCCGTCCTCCGACCACTCGTCGCCACCGGCTACCCACACGACGTCACTCGCGCCGCGAGCCGCCCAGGTCACGATCGGGTCGTCAGCGTTGGCGACCACGGTCATCGGCCAGTCGACCAGCTCCAGGGTCTCGCGCCAGTGGCGCGCGAGCGGCTTGTAGCGCACGCCGCGCTCGAGGTAGTCGCGGCTGAGGTTCAGGAGTGCGATCGCTCGGGGGCGCGTCGCCTGGGTCACTGGACCGAGGTAGGACTCGTCGGTCTCGAGCACCGCATACGGCGCCTCCCGGGCCGCCTCGAGCGCGACGACCAGCCCGGAGGACATGTTCGACCCGTTCTCGTTGTACGCCGTCGATCCCAGGCACCGCACCGCCGCCGCGAGAAGCGCCGCCGTCGTGCTCTTGCCGTTGCTCGCGGACACGAGCGCGGTCGTGCGGCCGCGGGCGAGGAGCCTGAGCGCGTCGGGGTCGAGCCTGAGCGCCACGGTGCCGCCTACCACGCCCCCGTGTCCCCGACGTGCGAGGCGCGAGGCGGTTGCCGCGGCGCGCCCGACCGTGAGCGCGGCGCGCGTTCTCGGCGGGAGTGGCGGATAGCCGCTGGCGGTCGGCGTCGGCGTGCTCAACGTCGGGGCCTGAGACTACACCGAGGCGAATTGCCAACCGGGTCCAGAAACAGACGGGCCCCGGTCGGGGCCCGTCTGCGTCGATTCTGATGAGCTAGGCAGCCGCGGGGCGAGTGCGCCGCCGCGAGCCCAGCGCAGCGCTTCCGGCAAGCAGCAGGAGCGCGAGCGCGAGCGCGACGCCTGCGCCGATGAGCGCGTCACGCCAGTCGAACGTGCTCGGGACGCTCGGGCTGGCGACCGGAACCGCGGCCGGGGTGCCGTAGTCCTGAGGCAGCGCCCGCCGGTAGCCGGCCAGCGTGTAGTCGGTCGTCTGCGACGGAGCGAACACCTTGTCGTCGCCGTGGATGAGGACGGTCGAGTCGCCGGGCTGTCCGACGATGACCTTGTCGTCGCCGGCAAGAACCGCGGCCGGGGTGCCGTAGTCCTGAGGCAGCGCCCGCCGGTAGCCGGCCAGCGTGTAGTCGGTCGTCTGCGACGGAGCGAACACCTTGTCGTCGCCGTGGATGAGGACGGTCGAGTCGCCGGGCTGTCCGACGATGACCTTGTCGTCGCCGTGGATCAGGACCGCCGAGCCGCCGCCGGGGGCGAGCACCTTGTCGTCGCCCTGGATGACGGGGGCAGACTGATCTGCCTGCGTCCCGGCTCCGGGGCCGTCGACTCGAGCCTGTGCCGCCGGAGCGACGAAAGCCGCAACCGCGAGCCCGACAACGAGGCGTCTGAACATCCGTGTCCTTCGCTCTTTCCGCATCTTCCTCTCCCTTTCCGCGAGCCAGACCTCGATGTCTGGGTTCGCCAACAAGACGGGAGCAGGCGGAGTTTCTTCCATGGGTTTCCAGTCGGTCATCTCGGTTACGTTTCCCCGATGACCGATCTCGACGACCTGCGCGCTGCATGAAGATCCGCGCCGCTGTCCTCGAGGAGTTCGGCCGGCCGCTGTCCGTCCAGGAGCTCGACCTCGCCGAGCCCCAGGCGGGCGAGGTGCTCGTCAGGCTCGTTGCCTGTGGCGTCTGTCACACCGATCTCTACACGGCCTCCGGCGCCGACCCCTCCGGCTACGCGCCGACGGTGCTCGGTCACGAGGGTGCCGGAGTCGTCGAGGCCGTGGGTGAGGACGTCGCGCTGGTCGAGCCCGGCGATCACGTCGTCACGCTCTTCTCGCCGCAGTGCGGCGAGTGCATCCACTGCCGCAGCCCGCGCACGAACCTCTGTCTGGCGATTCGTGACCAGCAGAACCAGGGCCTCCTTCCCGACGGCACGACGCGCCTCTTCCGCGACGGCGAGCCCATCCGGCATTTCATGGGCACCTCGACCTTCGCGGAGTACACGGTCATGCCGCAGATCGCGCTCGCGAAGGTCGACCGGGAGGCTCCGCTCGACCGCGCCGCGCTGTTCGCCTGCGGGCTCTCGACCGGGATCGGGGCCGCACTCAACACCGCCAAGGTCGAGCGGGGCTCGACCTGCGTCGTCTTCGGTGCCGGCATGGTCGGCCTCGGCGCCGTCGTCGGCTGCCGGCTCGCCGGCGCCGAACGGATCATCGCCGTCGACGTCGCCGACTCGAGGCTCGCCCTGACCCCTCACCACGGCGCCACCGAGACGCTGGTCGGCGGAGACGACGTGGTCGAGAGGATCCTCGAGTCTCACCGACGGCTTCGGCGCCGACTACACGTTCGAGGCGACGGGAAACGTCGCCGTCATGCGCCAGGCGGTCGAGTCCGCCCGCATGGGCTGGGGCCTGGCTACGGTGTGCGGGGTCGCCGGGAAGGGCGAGTCTCTCGCCGTCACTCCCCGGTTCCTGATCACGGGACGCCGCGTCGTCGGCTCGTCGTTCGGCGGCTGCAAGGGGCGTGACGACGTGCCGGCCTACGTCCGCCGGTACCTCGCCGGCGAGATCGACGTCGACGCGTTCGTCTCGCACAAGCTCGGCCTCGACGAGGTCAATCGCGGCTTCGAGTTGATGGAGGCCGGCGACGGCATCCGAAGCGTGATCGACTTCGCGTGATCGCACCGCCGCGCGAGGGGTACATCGAAAATCGCGGCTATCGCACGTGGTTTCGGATTGTCGGAGAGAACGGGACGCGCACCCCGCTCCTCTGCCTGCACGGCGGCCCGGGCTCGACGCACCACTACTTCGCGCCGTTGGAGGGGCTCGCGGCCGACGGGCGGCCGGTGATCCTCTACGACCAGGTCGGCTGCGGCAAGTCCGACCGGCCTGACGACCTCGAGTGGAACGTCGGGGTCTTCCTCGACGAGCTGGCGGCGCTGCGGGACCAGCTCGGGCTCGAGCGGATCCACCTGCTCGGAACGTCGTGGGGCGGCCAGCTCGCCCTCGAGCACGCGCTCAGCGGCTACGGAGGCCTCGTCGGTCTCGTGCTCAGCTCGACCCTTGCGAGCGTCGACGAATGGGCCGCCGAGGCGAGGCGCCTGCGTGCGCAGCTCCCGGACGAGGTCCGCGCGGTGCTCGACCGGTGCGAGGAGGCACGGGACTTACGACCACCCTGACTACCGCCGTGCCCTCGACGCCTTCGACGACCTATTCGTCCACCGCGGCGCACGCGATCGCCCGGAGCTCGTGCGGATGCACGCCCAGCTCGGTACGTACGTTTACGTCGCGATGGTCGGCCCGAACGAGTGGACGGTGACCGGCGCGCTTCGCGGCTGGGACGTGCGCGGCCGCCTCGGTGAGATCACGGAGCCTGCCCTCGTCGTCCGCGGCCGCTACGACCTCTGCACGGAGCGGATCGCCGCGACGCTCCTGAACGGACTGCCGAATGCGCGCGAGGTCGTGTTCGAGGAGAGCTCCCACATGCCCGTGCTCGAGGAGGGCGACCGTTATCTCGAGGTCGTGGAGTCGTTCCTCCGGGAGGCCGAGGCGGCCTAAAGCGTAAGGGGGCGGCCGTTTCCGGCCGCCCCCTTGGCTCAGTTAGCTCGTCGGGTTTACAGGCAGGTCGGAGGTTGCACCGGACACGTGCCCTCGGAGCCGGCCGGATCCGGGATGGTGAACTTGCCGGGCACCTTCTTGCCCGGCACGCCGTTGACCGCCTCCGTCGTGTACGCGTACGTCAGCAGCGAGAACGCGATCGAGTCGGCGTTGACGTCGAGCGCGTGGTCGTTGTTGTTGGCGAACGTGTCGCAGGCCTGGTGGTAGCACGGGTCGAACTGTGCGCCCACGGTCCCGCCCCAGATCGCCTGCTGCTCGGCGGTCTTGGGCACCTCGGCACCGGTGAAGAGGCCACCGGCGGGGATATCGTTGAGGATGAAGGCCTGGTAGTCGCTGCGTCCGTCGAACGCTGCATCGTCGTACGGCTCGTCCTTCAGCGTGTAGAAGGACTCGAAGAGGTCTTCGATGGCGACCGAGCCGTCCGGAACGACGACCGGGGCCTCGAAGCTCGACTGGTCGGCGTCCTGCGTCATGAAGATGTAGTTCGGCGAACCGACCATGTCGAAGTTCAGGTACAGCGCGATCCGCGCCAGCTCATCGTCGCTTAGGCTCGCGACATAGTTCGTCGAGCCGACGAGTCCGCTCTCCTCCGCGGTCCACAACGCGAGGCGAACCGTGTTCTGCAGCTTCACGTGAGCGAGCTGCTGAGCGGCCTCGAGCAGCGCGGCGCTGCCCGAGCCGTTGTCGTTGATGCCCGGCCCGTCGATCACCGAGTCGAGGTGCGCGCCGGCCATGACGACGTTGTCGTCGTTCGTGCCGGTCCGTTCCGCGATCACGTTGGCGGTCGGCAGGATCTTACGCTCGGTATTGGCGAAGACCCGCATCTCCAGCGTCCCTGCGTCTGCGAGGCCGGCCAGTGTCACACCCAGCGGATAGGTCGTGCCGAGCACCGGGATACCGCTCGTGTTGTTGGCCGTGAGCGTGACGGGCGGGATGCCCTCGCGGTCGGGCGTGTTGCCCTGGTTGAAGATCACGATCCCGACGGCGCCCGCGTCCGCGGCGTTCTCGGCCTTCAGCTCGAACGTGCAGGTACCGCGCTGGAGCAGCGCGATGTTCCCTGTCGGGAACCCGTCGAAGTCCTCCGGCTCACAGCCGCTTGTCGACGTATTGTCGGCCCCGAGATCGAGGTCGACGGCCGTGACCGGGGCGGTGACGTCGCCGGGGTCGGACTGGTCGATGACGCCGAAGTCGACGTCCTCGACGTAGCTGACCGTACCGGGCGCCGTCTGCTCGAGAGCCGAGGGCCCGAGGATTTGGAAGGCCGTGTAGTCGAACTCCTGCAGGCTGACGTTCCAGCCTGCGGCCTCGAACGTGTCGACCGCGTAGTCGACCGAGGCGTTGTGCCCTGCGAGGCCGGCGAAGCGGTTCCCGCCATTGGCGTCGGCGATTTCCTGCAAGGCCGCCTGGTGCTCACGCACCTGGTCCAGCCTCATACATTCCAGCACCTTCGCGTACGTGTTGTTGTTCCGCTCGTCACAGTCGCTCTGCGGGACCTGCGCAAGCGCCGCATTCGCGGACAGTAAGGCCGCCAACGCGACGGCCATGACCAGCAAGCCTCGGACACTTCCTCGCCCAAGGACTCCTGCCAATCCCAGCATTGTTCCCCCTTCCATTGGTTCCCGTTTCGACGGCTCCCCATGGGCCGTCGGGCCGCAAGTGCGGGAGCATATCGCCTCCGCGCCGGACCCGGTTGCGGTGGGATGGTGCCCCCTGCTAGCCGACCGCAAACTTCGTGTGGCCCCAGAGCGGGCCGTAGTGCGCGGCGGCCTTCGGCCCGTACCCGGCCCAGACGTACACCGTGACCGGGTCCCCGGAGAGCATGCGCCGCTTGCCCTGGAACGTCCAGCTCGCGGGGAGGCGATAGCCGGAGCCGAACGGCCAGACGCTCAGGATCTTCCGCCCGTCGCGCCAGAGCTGCATGTTGTAGTAGCTGGCGTTCGGCACGGGCCGCCAGTCGACGACCGGCGGAGAGTGCACGGTCGCGTTGTACGCGGGCCACAGGATCGACGTGGGCCAGGCGGATACCTGCATCGAGCCCGAGACGTTTCCCGCATCGTCGAAGCTCCGAATTCGATACAGGTAGCGGAGGTGGTTCGAGACCGTGCGGTCGGTGAGGGAGACGGCAGAAACACGGTCGGCGAGGCGCTTCCACGCCTTCGTCGCGGCCCGCTTCCGCCAGATGCGAACGTGGTCGTAGTCGACGTCGATCGGCTTCGTCCAGGACAGCGTCACCATCCGGAAGCGCGCGCGCGCGCTCAGGCGGGACACCCTGGCAGGCCGGGTCAGGTCGACCGTCCATGCGTACGTCGACTGACTGACGTTGCCGACGCGGTTCGTCACCTGCACGGTGAAGAGGTAGGCCCCGTCCACGAGGCCGCTGTACGTCTGAGTCCCGCCCGAGCAGGGCGTGAAGTCGCCCGGTCCGAGCGGCCCGTCGAGCCGGCAGGCAAGCGTGGCGCCCGACTCGAAGGCGAGCTCGAACGTCACGCTCGAGCGCTTCGTCAGCGACGGCACGTTCGATGTGATCCCGGGCTGGGGAGGGACAGCTCCCTGCTGCACGATCACCTTGAAGGACGTCGGTGCGCTCACTCCGCCGCTGTCATCGGTCGCCGTGCAGGTCGCAACGGTCTCCCCGATGGGGAACACCGTGCCCGTGTCCGGGTTGCAGTTGACCGTGGGGCTCGGGTCGACCGCGTCGGAGGCGACGGGGCGCAGATACTTGACGAGGGCTCCTGCCGCCGACTGCTGCTGCCTGATCACGTCGATGTGCGGCGCGAGCGTGGGGGGCGTCGTATCCCGCACCGTGACGGTAAACGAGCCGGTGTTCGTGTTGCCGGCGGCATCGGTTGCCGTGCAGGTGACGGTGGTGTCGCCCAGCGGGAACGTCGAGCCCGACGGGTGCGCGCCGCAGGCGAGCGTGGGCGCGGGATCGAGGTTGTCGCTCGCGGTGAACGAGACGATGGCCCCCGCCGCCGACGTGGCCTCGGCGACGACATTGCTGGGGAGGCCCGGATTCGTCGTGTCGATCGTCCACGCGAAGGTGCTCGGCCCGCTCTCACCGTCGGCGGAGACCGCCACGACCTGGAAGACGTGCGAGCCCTGCGAGAGGCCGGTGTAGGCCGCCGGCGGGCACGTCTCGGCCGCGCCCCCGTCGAGGCGGCAGCTATAGCTCGTCGCGCCCGGGCTCGAGAACTGGAAGGTCGCGCTCGTCTGCTTGCTCCACGGCAGCACATCGGCCGTCAGCGACGGCGGGGTCGGCGGCGCGACCTGGCCGGATGACACCGAGACGAGCATCACTCCCGAGACCACGGCAGCCAGTGCGAAGAAGGCAAAGCGTCTGAGCATCGTCACGTTGCCGCCACGACGACGACGAAGATGGCGGCGCTGGCGGCGATCGTCAGAGCCATGGCCAGGCCGATGTCCTGCCGGTGCTCGGCGAACGGCGCCGAGACTCTGGCGAGGACGCTGGCCGGGACGGTCGCGAACACCAGGCCGAGGAGCGCGGCCCCGAGGAGAAGGAGCAAGCCCACCCCGGCGGCCGACGACAGCCCGGAGTCGCCACCGGATGCGGTCGCGGCCGTCGGGACCGACGGGGCGGAGGCGAGATCCAGGAGGCTCAACGCGTACGGTGAACCGTTCTCGACCCGTGGAGGATGTGCCGGGTCCGAAGTTGTCGGGACGACCGCTCCGGAAGGCTTCGCGGTCTGCTGCGGTCGCTGCTTCTTCTCGTGGGGCTTCCTCGACGCCGGATTCGGGTTGGGTGATGGCGTCGTCGCGGGCGACGGCGACGTGGCAGGCGGGGGACTGGAGGGTGGCGAAGGCGAGGGCGCCGGGTCGGGCTGCGGTTGTGCGATTGCAGCCTCAGTTGCGCCCAGAGTGATCGCGACCGCGATCA
Organism: uncultured Actinomycetes bacterium; assembly: GCA_963842305.1. Lineage (GTDB taxonomy): Bacteria > Actinomycetota > Thermoleophilia > Gaiellales > Gaiellaceae > JAIBJN01. The sequence goes on along the minus strand of CAWJFW010000007.1, from coordinate 85,799 downwards.
GAACGACATAGATCTTCGCCGTGAGTTCCCTTCCCGCAGCGTCCGCAGAAAGCGTCAGCCTACGGTCTTGCGGCAGCCGGCGCAAGGTCCCTCGGACGACATCTCCGGAGCCGGCGATATGGAGATCGAGACCGGCCTCGGAGGGCGCCCGACTACCCCTTCTTGCCCGGGTTGAGGAGGTTCTTCGGGTCGAAGACCTGCTTGATCCCCCGGTGCAGCTGGAGCGCCTGGGGCGTCCACTGAAGGGCGAGGCGCCCTCGCTTCACCCAGCCTGTCCCGTGCTCTCCGGAGACGGAGCCGCCGAGGCGCACGGCGAGCTCGAACAGCTCTCCGGCCGCCTCCTCGGCACGTCGGAGCGTCTCGTCGTCGCTCGGGTCGACGAGGAACGTGGCATGGAGGTTTCCGTCGCCGGCGTGGCCCCAGCTGCACGCCTGCAGGTCGTGGCGTGCGCCGATCGCGACCGTCTCGGCGACGGCCTCGGCCAGGCGGTCGAGCGGGACGACGATGTCCTCGCTGACCTTTCCGCCGAGCTGTGCGCTGACGGCGATCGAGACGCCGTCGCGCCACCGCCAGAGCTCCTCGACCGCCGCAGCACCTTCGGGCGAGACCATCCCGAGAGAGCCCTCGGCGAGGGCCTCCGACAGCTCGCCCTTGAGGCGCTCAGCCTCGGCGCGCGAGCCGTCGGCCTCCGCGAGCACGAGGAACCCGGCGCCGGGCGGAACCTCGCCCGGGAAAGATGGGCCCGCAGCGGCGAGGGTGCGGCCGTCGAGATACTCGAGAGCGGCCGCGGGGATCCCGCTCCCGAGAACGCGCTCGATCGCCGCGCAGCCCGCCTCGGTGTCGGCGTAGAAAGAGGCCAGGGGCAGAAACGCCTCGGGCGCCGGGAGGAGACGGAGCCAGACGGCCGTGATCACACCGAGCGTCCCCTCGGAGCCGACGAGGAGGGCACGGAGGTCGTAGCCGGCGACGTCCTTTCGGACCGCACCGCCCACGGACACCACCTCGCCCGGCATGACGACCGCCTCGACCCCGGTCACCCAGGCGCCGGTGACGCCGTACTTGAACGCGTGCGGCCCGCCGGCGTTGGTCGCGACGTTGCCGCCGATCTGGGACTGCTCCGCCGCTCCGGGATCGGGCGGGAAGAAGAGCCCGTTCTCGCGGGCCAGCCTGCGCACCGCAGCCGTCCGCACGCCGGCCTCGACGCACATGCGCCAGAGGAGGGGCTCGAACGATCGCACCCGGTCGAGTCGCTCGAGCGAGAGGACGACGCCGCCGTCCAAGGGAACGGCGCCGGCCGCGAAGCCCGTGCCGCCGCCGCGAGGCACGACGGGGACGTCGTTCACGTCGCACCAGCGCAAGACGGCCGCGACCTGCTCGGTCGTCTGAGGGAGCGCGACGGCATCCGCGTGGCCCCGCAGCCCCCGTCCCTCGGTCGCGTCGCTCAGGTACGGCGCCGTGTCGCCCGGGAGCACGCCGTCCGCGCCGAGCAGGCCTTCGAGATCTCGGTGGAGTGCGCCCGCGGCCACCTCAGGGACCCTACGAGACGCCGGTCGGGAGGTCGGTCACTGGCGGCCTTGACTTCGCGTCTCGGGAGTGGGATAAGGCCCGTGGAAACGGTTTCCTAGCGGAGGAGGCAACGTACCATGGCGTCGAGTGGGGGTCAAAGCAGCGATCCTGGAATCCGGGGGGCAGAGGTCTTCGAGGCACGGATTACGCGTCGGAGACTTCTTCGCAGCGCCGCGGCGACCGGTCTCGCGCTGGGCGCCGGAGGGATTCTGGCCGCCTGCGGCGGCGACGACGACGATGCAGCCGTCGGCACCGCGACCGGCGGTGGCGCGTCCGAAGGGCCGACGACCGGTGGGCGCCTTCGCATCGGTCACGTCGGTGCCGGCAAGGGCGAGTCGTTCAATCCCGCGCGCGGATCGTCGTTCATCGACGCCTCGCGCTACTTCAACGTCTTCGATCCGCTCAGCCGCGTCAGCCCCGACCTCGAGGTGCAGCCGGGTCTCGCGCTCGAGTGGAACCCGAACGACGACTCGACGGTCTGGGAGGTCAAGCTCCGGCCCGACGTGACGTGGCACGACGGGAAGCCGTTCACTGCCGACGACGTCATCTACACGTTCGGCGAGATGGCCGACCCCAAGCACGTCTCCCACGCGAGCGTCACGAACATCAACCTGCGTGACGTGAAGAAGGTCGACGACGTCACGCTCCAGGTCCCGCTCAAGTCTCCGAACGCCCGCCTCTTCGACTCCTTCGTCCAGCAGAACACGGTCATCGTCCAGGACGGCGCGAAGGACTTCACGAACCCGGTCGGCACCGGGCCCTTCGTCTTCGAGTCGTTCACGGTCGGGGAACGGAGCCTCGGTACGAAGAACCCGAACTACTGGGAGGAAGGAAAGCCCTACGTCGACGAGTGGGAGGACATCTCGATCGACGACGACGCCGCCCGGCTGAACGCGCTCCTGGCCGGCGAGGTGGACATGATCAGCCAGGTCCCGTTCGCCCAGGCGAAGGAGCAGGAAAGTCGCGGCGACATCCAGGTCGTCGTGGCCGACAGCCCGGCTCTCCAGGTGTTCCTGATGGCCGTCGACATCGCGCCTTTCGACGATCCGCTCGTCCGCCAGGCCTTCCGGTTGATCCCCGACCGGCAGGCCCTGATCGACAACGCGCTCTTCGGTTACGGGGCAATCGGCAACGACCTCGCCGGGCTGGGGATGCCTTTCTACGCCGAGGATCTGGTTCCCCGCGAGCAGGATCTCGAGCAGGCTGCCGCACTTCTGCGCCAGGCGGGGAAGGAGAACCTGACGGTCACGCTCCACACGTCGAGCATCGTTCCGGGCTTCGTCGAGGCCGCGACCCTCTTCGCGCAGCAGGCACAGGGCGCGGGCGTCACCGTCGAGGTCAAGCGCGAGCCGGCGAACGCCTACTTCGACACCTCGCTGCTCTACACGAAGCTCGACTTCGCGCAGTCGTTCTGGACGTACTCGTCCATCCCGCTCTGGTACGAGCAGGCGCTCCTCTCCGATGCGGTCTGGAACGAGACTCACTGGCGCGACCCCGAGACCGACAAGCTGATCCGGCAGGCGCAGGGAGCTCCCGACGAGGCGACCGCCACCGAGCTCTGGCATCGGATCCAGGAGATCCAGTACGACGAGGGCGGCTACATCGTCTGGGCCTACCAGAGCCTCGTCGACGGCGCTGCCCAGAACGTCCAGGGAATCGTCCCGAGCTCGTTCTTCAACCTCGGGGGCTGGAACTATCGGGACGTCTACCTGACGTGAGCGCGGCACGGGTCGGCACGTCGATCCGACCGGCGTCGTGACGGACCTCGCCGCTCCGAGTGCGGCGGCCCCTGCCGCCAGGCGGCGCCGTCCGCTGCTCCGCTTCGTGCTTCGTCGCCTCGCGGCGGGCGTTGCGACGCTGTTCGTCGTCTCGATCCTCATCTTCATCGGCACGGAGGTGCTTCCAGGGGACGCGGCCAGCGCCGTCCTCGGCAAGACGGCGTCGCCGGAGCAGCTCGAGGAGATGCGGGCTGCGATGGGACTCGACCGTCCGGCCTACGAGCGTTATTTCGACTGGCTGGGCGGCGTTCTGACCGGCGATCTCGGGAACTCGGCGGCCGGCTATGCGGCGGGGGGCGAGTCGCCGATCTGGGACGAGATCCGTCCGAAGGTCGTCAACTCCTTCGTCCTCGCGACGATCACTGCGCTTCTGATGATCCCGATCGCCCTCATCCTCGGCGTCGTGTCGGCCGTCCGGGCGGGGCGCCCGCTCGACCACGCAGTCTCCGTCTCCTCGCTCGCGGTGATCTCTCTCCCGGAGTTCATCATCGGCTCGCTCCTCATCCTCCTCTTCTTCACGTGGCTCGACGTGCTCCCACCCGTGTCGCTGATCGCGCCGGGAACGAGCCCGCTCGCCGAGCCCGACGCCCTCGTCCTGCCGGTCCTGACCCTGCTGGGCGCGTCGCTTGCCGCGTCGATCAGAATGGTCCGGGCCGGCGTGATCGAGACGCTTAACGCCGAGTACGTCACGATGGCCCGGCTGAACGGGTTCTCGGAGCGCGTCGTTGTCCGCCGCTATGCCCTCAAGAATGCCCTTGGGCCGAGCGTCCAGGTCTTCGCCCAGAACGTGCAGTACCTCGTCGGCGGCATCGTCGTGACGGAGTACCTCTTCAACTACCCGGGGCTCGGAAAGGAGTTGGTCGACGCCGTCGGGATCCGCGACGTGCGGGAAGTGCAGATCGTCGCCCTCCTGATCGCGGCCTTCTACATCCTGATCAACATCGTCGCCGACCTCCTCGTCGTCCTCCTCGTCCCGAAGCTGAGGACGCAGGCGTGAACGTCGCCCGGCTCAGGTTCGTGCGGACGCCTGCAGGACTGGTGGGGTGCGTGTTGCTCTCTGCCGTGGTGGCGGTGGCCCTCTTCGGTCCACTCGTCGCTCCTTATGCGCCCGACGAGCCGGTCGGCGTGCCCTTCTCGGGCCCCGCCGAGGGAATGCCGTTTGGCACCGACTTCCTGGGTCGCGACGTCCTCTCGCGCGTCCTCTGGGGCGGGCGCAGCGTTCTCGCCTTGGCCGGGCTCGCCACGCTGCTCGCGTACGCCGGCGGGATCACGATCGGCCTCGTCGCCGGCTATAGCCGCTCGCTCATCGACCCGGTGCTCATGCGGTCGGCCGACGTCATGCTCTCGTTCCCGGCGTTGCTCTTTCTCCTCGTCCTCGTCACCGGCGCCGGGACGAGCAAGGCGGTCCTCGTTCTCGGAGTCGCGCTCGTCCAGATGCCGCTCATCGCGCGGATCGTCCGGGCCGCCACGCTCGAACAGTCGGTGCGCGGCTTCGTCGAGGCGGCGGTCGCTCGCGGAGAGGGCACTGTCGCGATCCTCCGCCGCGAGATCCTGCCGAACATCGCCGGCCCGATCACGGCCGACGTCGGCCTGCGGTTCACGTACGCGATCATCCTGGTCGCCTCGGTGAACTTCCTCGGGCTCGGGCTCCAGCCCCCGGCGGCCGATTGGGCGCTGATCATCAGCGAGAACCGCGGCGGTCTCACCCTCAATCCGTACGTCATCCTCGTGCCCGCGGCGCTCATCAGCCTCCTGACGATTTCGGTCAACCTCGTCGGAGATGCGATCGCGCGGAGTCTGGGCATCTCAACCGCGCGTAGGAGGCTCGTGCGGTGACGGCGCCCCTTCTGCGGGTCGAGGACCTCAGCGTCGTGCTGGACTCCGGTGTGCCCATCATCGAGGACGTGGGCCTCGAGCTGCGAGCGGGCGAGGTGCTCGGCCTCGTCGGTGAGTCGGGCAGCGGCAAGACGACGACGGCGCTCGCCCTGCTCGGCTTCGCGAGAGCCGGGGCGCGGATCGCCGACGGCGTCGTCGAGGTCGGCGGCGAGCGACTCACGGGCCGCGGTGAGGCAGCCGTCCGTGCCTTGCGCGGCCGGCTCGTCTCCTATGTCGCCCAGGATCCCGGGCTCGCTCTCAACCCCGCCCTCCGCGTCGAGGCCCTCATCGGCGACATGGTGAAGGCTCATGGAAAGACGCACGGCGACGGCGAGGTGGCGCGCGCGCTCGCCTCCGTCCACCTCCCCTCCGACCATGCCTTCGCGCGGCGGTACCCGCACCAGCTCTCGGGCGGTCAGCAGCAGCGGGTCGCGATCGCCAGCGCGCTCGTCTGCGAGCCGCGGCTCGTCGTCCTCGACGAGCCGACGACCGGGCTCGACGTGGTCACGCAGGCGCACATCCTCGCGGAGATCGACCGCCTCCGCCGGGAGCGTGGCGTCGCGGTCGTCTACGTCTCCCACGATCTCGCGGTCGTCGGCTCGCTCGCCGATCGCATCGCCGTCATGTACGCGGGCCGGATCGTCGAGGAGGGTCCCGCCGGCGCGCTCCTCGCCAGGCCGCGGCACCCGTACACCCGCGGGCTCCTCGGCTCCGTGCCCGACCCGGGGCAGCCGCGCCGGCTCGAGAGCATTCCGGGCGTCGCGGTCGGAGTCGGCGAGCGGCCTGACGGGTGCGCGTTCGCCCCGCGCTGTCTCCAGCGGACCGGCGAGCGTGCCCTACACGAGATGCCGCCGCTCGAGGACGCCGGCGGGGGCCACCGCGTCCGCTGCTTCGAGTGGGCCCACACGGCGCCCCTCATCGTGCAGGAGCCCGCGGCTCCGCCGGCTCTCGAGCCGGATCGCCCGCTTCTCCTCGTGGAAGGGCTTCGTGCCGAGCACCGCGGGCGCCAGGACACCGTCGTGGCTGCCCGTGACGTTTCCTTCTCCGTTTCGGGCGGCGAGTGCCTCGCCATCGTCGGCGAGTCGGGGAGCGGCAAGACGACGATCGCCCGCTGCGTCGTCGGCCTCCATTCTCCGGCGGAGGGACGCGTCGTCCTGGACGGAGCGCCCTTGGCCCCGCGGGCGGCCGACCGCCCGCGTGAAGCGCGACGCCGCCTCCAGATCGTCTTCCAGAACCCACACGATTCGCTCAACCCCCGCCACCGGGTCGGCGATGCGATCGCGCGCCCCGCGCGCGTCCTCCGCGAGCTCTCCGCGCAGCAGGCAGAGGAGGAGGCGGCAAGGCTCCTCGAGCGGGTGCGTTTGCCGGCGCGCATTGCCGAACGTTTCCCTGGAGAGCTCTCGGGCGGCGAGCGTCAGCGGGTCGCGATCGCGCGGGCCCTGGCTGCCCAGCCCGATCTGGTCGTCTGCGACGAGATCACGTCGGCGCTCGACGTGTCCGTCCAGGCGGCCGTGCTGGAGCTCCTCGCCGAGCTTCGGGCCGAGCTTCGCCTCGCGCTCCTCTTCATCACGCACGACCTCGGGGTCGTCGCAGCGGTCGGCGACCGCGCACTCGTTCTCGAAGACGGCGTCGTCTGCGACGGCGGCCCCGTCCCCGCGCTTCTCCGCAACCCCGAGCACGAGTACACGCGTCGCCTGGTCGAGTCCGCGCCGCGCCTGCCGCGGCTTACGGAGGTTGCATGAGCGCCGATGTCGTCGTCGTCACCGGCGCGGCCTCCGGGATCGGCCGGGCCACCGTGGAGCGGCTCCTGCGGGACGGCCGCACGGTCGTCGGCCTCGACCTCGACCAGGCGGGTCTCGAGACACTTGCCGGCAACGCGCCGGGCTCGGTCGGCTTCGTGGTCGGTGACGTGGCCGAGCGGGGGGCGCATGAGCGGGCTGCGGACGCCGCTGCGGAGCTCGGGCGCCTTCGCGGTTGGGTGAACGGCGCCGGCATCTGGGCGAAGACGCGGGCCCACGACTTCGCCGAGGAGGATCTCGACCGCATCCTCGCCGTGAACCTCAAGGGCACCATCCTCGGCTGCTCGGTCGCGTGCGCGCGCATGCTCGCGGGCGGCGAGGGCGGGGCAATCGTGAACGTCTCCTCGATCGAGGCCGTCGTCGCCTTCCCGGACGCGGTCGCCTACGAGGCGTCGAAGGGCGGCATCGATGCCATCACCCGCCAGGTCGCCGTCGACTACGGGCCCGCAGGGATCCGGTGCAACGGGGTGCGCCCCGGGGCGATCATGACCCCGCTCGCCGACGTCTACCTCGAGGCCTACGCGGAAGACCGTGAGGAGATGCTTCAGTCGTGGCGCGACCTGAGCCCGCTCGGCCTCGTGGGCGAGGCCGAGGACGTCGCCGCCGTGATCGCCTTCCTCCTCTCCGACGATGCGCGCTTCGTCTCCGGCGAGCTCGTCAACGTCGACGCCGGCGCGACGGCACGCTGTTTCCGCTACGAGCCCGCTCCGGACATCGGGGGCGGCCGGTGAGCGCGCGCTCCGGGACCCGCGCGCCGCGGAAGCGGCTGGTCGACGTCGCGCTGACAGCGGGCGTCTCGAAGTCGATCGCCTCCCGGGTGCTCAACGGCGATCCCGCCCTCCTCGTGAGGCCGGAGACGCGCGAACGTGTGCTTCGCGCCGCCAGCGAGCTCGGCTACCGGCCGCACGCGGCTGCACGCGGTCTCAAGCGCGCGGAGACCGGCGCCCTCGGGCTGCTGGTCCCGCCGCTCACGAACCCGATCTACGTGCGGATCATCCGCGGTGCCTTCGAGCGCGCACTCGAGCGCGACTTCGTCGTCCTTCTCGTGGAGGATGTCGATCCGAGTCAGGCTGACCGCACCGCGAGCCGTCTCGTCCAGTCAGGGCGGATCGACGGCCTCATGATCGCGTCCGCGCAACCCGGGCATCCGCTGCTCCGGTCGGTCCGGCGCGACCGGGTTCCCCACGTGTTCGTCAACCGGGGGGTCGAGAGGAGCGGGAGGAACGTCGTCATCGACGAGGCGCGAGCGAGCGCCGCCGCACTCGAGCACCTCGTCCGGCTCGGCCACCGCCGGATCGGGCATGTGGCTGGGCCGCACGCGCTCGACACCGCTCGGCGCCGGACGAGCGGCTTCGTCGACGCTGCGGCGACGCACGGGCTCGCGATCGAAGTTGCCGAGGGTGACTTCGGCGAGCGCGGAGGAGCAGCGGCCGCCAACGCGCTCCTCGGGCGACGGCACGATCTCACGGCGCTCTACACGAGCACGCTGAGCCAGGCCGTCGGCGTCTACCACACCGCCTGGCGGCTCGGGCTCGACGTTCCGGAGGAGCTGTCGCTCGTCGGCTACGACGACATGCCGCTCGCCGAGTACCTCCGCCCGCCGCTGACCACTGTTCGGACGCCCCTCGCCGAGCTTGGAGCCGCGGCCGTCGACGCCCTCGTCGAGCAGCTGCTCGGCGGCGAGCCCACGGACGTGGTTGTCGGCGCCGAACCCGAGGTCGTCGTCAGATCCTCGACCGGAGAGCCGAGATGAGCGCGATCGCAGACGTCGAGGCTCTCGTCCTTCGCGCGCCGCGCGATTCCGAGGACCTTGACAGCTCGAGCGAGACGATCGTCGTCCAGCTCACCGACGAGGAGGGTCGCACCGGCATCGGAGAGGCCGACGCTCCGGCGCTCGCCGTTCGCGAGCTCGTCCTCATGGAGGACGTCCACGCATGGAGCCGGGGCCTCCGCGGGCTCCTCCTCGGGCGCGATCCGTTCGAGAGTGAAGCGCTCTGGCACGACCTGGCCGCCGCCACGATCTACCACGGCCGCCGGGGGCTCGGGGTGCACGCGCTTTCCGCCGTTGACGTGGCGGTGCACGACCTCGCCGGAAAGCAGCTCGGGCGGCCGGTGTACCAGCTGCTCGGCGGGGCCCGTCAGGACAGGATCCGGCCATACGCGACGCTCTGGCCGGGGGCCGTCGGCGGGCGAGACCTCGGCGAGATGATGAACGCGATCGGCGCGCTCGCCGAGCGCGCACTCGCCGCGGGGTTCCGAGCCGTGAAGATGGAGGTCTTCTTCGGCGACCTGGTCACCGACCGCGGGCTCGTCGACTGCATTCGCGAGGGCCGCAAGTTCGTCGGCGACGAGGTGGCGTTCATGGTCGACTTCGGCTACCGGTGGAGCGACTGGCGCGACGCCCTGCGGGTGCTTGCCGCGATCGAGGAGTGCGACGTCTTCTTCGCCGAGGCGACGCTCCGGCACGACGACCTCGCCGGCCACGCCAAGCTCGCCGCCCGCTCGCCGATTCGGATTGGTGGGGCGGAGATGGCGGCTACTGCCGACGAGTGTCGCGAATGGCTCGAGCGCGGGCAGGTCGATGTTCTCCAGCCCGATGTGAACCGTTGTGGCGGCCTCACCGAGCTGCGCCGGATCGCGGAGCTGGCCGCGTGGGCCGGAGCGATCGTCGTGCCTCATCACTGGAAGACCGGGATCAGCGCCGCGGCGGCACAGCACTTCCAGGCGGCGACTCCGAACGTCCCGTACGTCGAGCTGCTTTCGCCCGTCGTGTTCGACTCGCCACTGCGCGCCGAGCTGACCCGGCCGGAGCCCGAGCTCGAGGACGGGACCTTCCCGCTTCCGACCGCGCCGGGCCTGGGTGTCGAGCTCGTGGACGAGGCCGTCGAGCGCTACGCGGTGGTGGATGAATGAGCGAGCGGCTCGTCGGCCGCAACGCGCTGGTGACCGGCGCGACCGGAGGCCTCGGCAGGGCGGTTGCGCTCGCGTTCTCGCGCGAAGGGGCCGGACTGGCGTTGCTCGCGCGCGATCCCGAACGGCTCGAAGCGCTGCAGGAAGAGGTCGGCGGGACGGCGACGACAGTGGCGGCCGACGTTGGCAGCTGGCAGGAGGCCGAGCGCGGCGTCGGGGCGGCTGCGGAGGCGCTCGGGGGTCTCGACGTGGTCGTGAACGCCGCCGCCATCGACACGTCCTGGAAGCCGGTCGGCGAGCTGCCCGTCGAGGAGTGGGACCGCGCGATCGCGGTCAACCTGTCGGGCACGTTCTACGTCTGCCGCGCGGCGCTCCCGCACATGGACGAGGGCGGAGCGATCGTCAACTTCACCTCGGTTGCCGGCGTCCGCGCGTGGGCCGAGGACGCCGCCTACAACGCCTCGAAGGCAGGCGTCGAGCTCCTCACCCGGACGATCGCAGTCGAGTACGGAGCCCGCGGCGTGCGGGCGAACTGCATCGCGCCGGGCGTCATCGACGCGGGCATGACGGACCTGGTCGTCGACGCCGGCGAGCGTCGGGAGCTCGTCGCCAAGCATCCACTCGGACGGCTCGGCCTCGCCGACGAGGTCGCCGAGGCCGTCGTCTGGCTCGCGTCCGACGGGGCGTCGTTTACGACGGGAACCACCGTGACGGTCGACGGGGGATTCCTCGCGTGAGAGCCCTCGTCTGGCTCGGGGACGATCGGCTCGAGATCGAGTCCCTGCCCGAGCCGAGCCCCGGCGACGACGAGGTTCTCTTTCAGGTCGAGCTCGCGGGGATCTGCGGCTCCGACCTCCATGCGTATCGTGGCCATCCCGGGCCCCGGCGCCCGCCGCTCGTGCTCGGACACGAGGCGATCGGGACCGTCCCGGGCCGCGACGGCACGTTCGTCGTCTTCCCGCTCGTCGTCTGCGGCGAATGCCCCGCCTGTCGCCGAGGCGAGGAGAACCTGTGCGAGCGCCGCGGCCTTCTCGGCCTGGATCGCCAGGGGGTCTTCGCCGAACGCGTTTCGGTGCGCGCGGACGCGCTCGTCGAGGTGCCCGACGGGCTCGACCCATATGTCGCCGTGCTCGTCGAGCCTCTTGCCACGTCGATCTCGTCGCTTCGGATCGACGGCGTAGAAGCGGGCGACTCCCTCCTCGTGCTCGGCGGCGGTCCGATCGGGCTCCTCGCCGTGTACGCGGCCGTCGCCCGCGGAGCCCGTGTCACCTGCGCCGAGCCCGTCGACGAGCGCCGGGCGCTGGCCGAGCGGCTGGGCGCGCACACCGTTCTCCCGGACGCCGAGGAGGCGACGCCGGGCGCGGCCGACGTCGCGCTCGACGCCGTCGGCATCGAGCCCACGTGGCGGGCGGCGGTCGCGGGCGTCCGCACGGGCGGCGTGGTCGCCCTCGTCGGGCTCGGGCAGGCGGAGGGGCCGATGCCCGTCGGCGACCTCGTCCGCCGGGGCGTGACGGTGCGGGGACACTACGCCTACACGCGCAGAGATTTCGAGGACGCCCTTGCCCTGCTGGCCGCCTCGCCACCGCCCGTGGACTGGGTGACCGTCCTCGAGCTCGACGATGGAGCCGAGGGTTTCAGAGTGCTCGTGGAGGAGCCGGCGGCCGCCACCAAGGTCCTGCTGACGCCCTCATGACCCCGCGGCAGGAGCGGGCGTTGGCTGTCGCCCGCGGGCTGGGGGCCGACGGGGTTCTCGCCGCCGATGCGGCCACGGTCGCCTGGCTCACCGGGCTCGAGGTCGACGTCGAGAGCGGGCCGAGCCCGTTCGCGCTTCCTCCACTCGTCGTGCTCACCTCCGACGGACCGCCGATCGTCGTGGCGAGCGCAGACGAGGCGGAGGCTGTTCAGGCGGCCGGCTGTGTCCACACGGAGTACGAGGGCTTCACGACGGCGCCCCTCGACCCAGTCGTGAACGCCGCCCGGGCCCTCGCAGCCGTGGCCGACGGCCGCCGACTGGCCGCCGAGCTCGGCTCGCTACCGGCGGCATTGGCCGTTGATCTGAACCTCGTGCCCGCGGACGGCGCCTTCGCATCCGCCCGCGCGGTCAAAGACGCGGACGAGATCGAGCGCCTGCGCGGCGCTCTTGCCCTCTGCGACGTCGGCCAGCAGGAGGCGCGGGCGCGCGCCGGGTCCGGCATGACGGAGATCGACCTGTGGGGGCTCGTTCGCGCGGCGGTCGAACGGGCCGCGGGCCGACGCACGCCCATGCTCGCCGACCTGGTGAGCGGCGAGCGCACGGGCGAGACGGGCGGCCCGCCCGGCCAGCGCGTGCTTGCGGAGGGGGACCTCGTCCTCTGCGACCTCGTCCCGCGACGACGTGGCTACTGGGGCGACTCGTGCGCCACGTTGGCGGTCGGCCACCCGACGGCGACGGCACGCGCGAAGCACGTGCGGGCGTGCGATGCGCTCGCGAGGGGGCTCGAGGCAATTCGCCCGGGCATGGTCGCGGGAGCGCTCGACGGGCTCGTCCGCGCGGACCTCGGCTATCCGCACCACACGGGCCACGGCCTCGGCGCCTCCTGGCACGAGGAGCCGCGCATCGTCCCTGGCGGCACGACGGAGCTCGAGCCCGGGATGGTGGTCGCCCTCGAGCCGGCTGTCTACGCGGACGACGAGGGCGTCCGCGTCGAGCAGGTCGTCCTCGTCACCGATGACGGGTGCGAGCTCCTCTCTGGGCACGACCTCGAGCTCTGACCATGCCGGGGACAGACCCCTAGAGAGAACGAACGGCTTCCCGCGCCGGGACGTCTCCCTCGAAGAGCTCGAACTCGACGCCAATCGTGTTCGGCGCCTGCAGGCATTCGAGGAGCACGAGCGCGACGTCGTCGCGGGAGACGTCGGCACGGTCGCCGAACGCGCGACTCACTCGGACGCGGCCGCTGCCAGGGGCGTCGGTCAGGTGACCCGGCTTGACGATCGTCCAGTCGAGGCCGCTCTGCTTGAGCGCGTCGTCCGCGTCGCGCTTGGCCTGCAGGTAGGGGCGCATCGCGTCCGACGCGCCCTCGACGTCGTGCGTTCCGATCGAGGAGACGATCACGAAGCGGTCGACGCCGAGGTCGCGGGCTGCCTCCATCGAGGCGACGGCGGCGCCATAGTCGACAGTTCGCTTGCGCTCCGCGCCGCTCCCGGGACCGGCCCCGGCGGCGAACACGACCGCGTCGGCAGCGCCGAGGTGTGGGCGCAGGTCGTCGCCGCGCTCGAGGTCGCAAAGCACCGGCTCGGCGCCCGCAGTCTCGAGGTCGGCGGCCTGTTCGGGCTTCCGGATCACGCCGCGGCCGCGGTGCCCCTCCCCTGCGAGCAGTCGTAGCAGGCGGAGCGCCACCTTGCCGTGACCACCGATCACCAGCACCTCCACGGCCGTGAGCGTACCGAGTCGACCGAGGCCGAGAGGCGTGCCGAGTAGATTGCTGCCGCGTACCCCAGTGACCCGAAGGAGGTGCAGCCCGGTGTCGATCGAGCAGCGTGTGAAGGAGCTCGGCCTTGAACTGCCGGCGGTGCCGTCACCCGCCGCCAACTATGTGAACGCCGTGCGGACCGGGAATCTCGTGTTTCTCTCCGGCACGGCGGCGATGACGGCCGAGGGGGAGATTCCGAAGGGCAAGGTCGGGGCCGACGTCACGACCGAGGAAGCGGCGGAGCATGCCCGTCTCGTGGGCCTGAACCTCCTCGCGGTGCTCAAGCAGGAGCTCGGCGATCTCGACCGGGTGCGCCGGGTCGTCAAGCTGCTCGGCATGGTGAACGCGGTGCCCGACTTCCGTGAACAGTCCAAGGTCGTCAACGGCTGCTCGGATCTCCTGGTCGAGGTGTTCGGCGAGCAGCATGCTCGCTCGGCGATCGGCGTCGGCAGCTTGCCCTTCGGGATCACCGTCGAGATCGAGGCGATCGTCGAGGTCGAAGACGATCCGTCGTGAAGCGGGACGGAGCGGCGCAGGAGTCGAACCTACCCAGCGACGGGTTGCGCCGCCTCACCGGTTTTGAAGACCGATCAGTTCTCGCTCAACGAAGCCGCTTCCTCGGCCTGCGCGCCAGGATGCGCGCCATTGGCGCTCAGGCTCAGGTAGGAGTCGAGCAAGAGCGCGTCCACGGCCAGCTGCCCTCGAGCTGGTGCCGATAGCGCCCGGGCACCCATCTTGCTCAAGCGCCAACAAGACTAGGGACCGGAGATTTGGTGAACCCGTTCCTCGGTGCGAGCCGCGAGGGGCCACTGCTCCTGTGGAGTGGGATCGAGGTAGAAGTCTCGCCGAAGCTTGTAGCGACCGGCCGCCCGGATCGCGCTAGATTTGGTGGTTGCGATGGCTGGGGAGGAGATTCGGCACCTGCGGGTTCTGATTGCGAACGAGAAACGGGAGCGGCTCGAGCTCCTTGCCCAAGTCGTGGCCGGACTCGGGCACGAGGTGATTGCACGCGAGATCGACGTCAAGGAGGTCGGCGCGGTGACCGCGAGAGAGCGGCCCGACGTCGCTCTGGTGGGGCTCGGCCTGCACTCCGAGCACGCGCTCGAGCTAATCTCGGAGATCGTCCACGAAGCTTCCTGCCCGGTGATCGCGCTACTGTCGGCCAGAGACCCCGCCTACGTCCACGAGGCGGCCAAGCGCGGCGTCTTCGCCTATATCGTCGACAGCCGTCCCGATGAGCTTCAGAGCGCGATCGACATCACGCTGCAGCGCTTCGCCGAGTACCACACCCTGCAGGGCGCGTTCGGGCGCCGGGCCACCATCGAGCAGGCGAAAGGGATCCTGATGGCCCGGCACGCAATCGACGCCGACCGAGCGTTCGAAATGCTGCGCGACCATTCGCAGCACAACGGCCACAAACTGGTCGACGTCGCCCAAGCGATCGTCGACAGCCATCTCCTGCTGGTGCCGACGCTCCCGCCACCGGCGACGCCTTCCGAGCAGCCGGCTTAGCGAACCGGCTCGCCGGGCTCGTTCGTCCCCGTCGTCGACTGCTTCTGGTCGACCTTGGCGTGGTTCACGGCAACCACGCTACGCGGAAGCTCGAGGGCGGTACACTTATCTCGCGAGCGCCTCAGCAATCGGCGCAGCGAACTATCCCGCGGGGCATAGCAATCGGCGCCGCGCAGAGTCCGCCCTCAGCAAAGCGGGTTGGAGCAGTATCTGGCCGACCTCAACGTCTCGGTCGGCGACGAAGCTTCGACCCGCGAGGACCTGATGGTGGAGATTCGCGTTGCAGTTGCAGATGCCACGGGGGCGAAGGAGCTGCTGCCGCGCCTCTCAGCACCGCTCGACCGGTCGTCTATCTCATTCGACGGGACCGTTCCGATCGCGAGTTCCTTGATCGAAACGGTCACAGTTCGTCCCCCGGTCGGCATGCGTCGGCCCGCGGTTCGCTGGCGCCGGGTCCACCACAGTGCGGATCGCTGGAGGCTCCTCGGTGGACTCGCCTTCTCTCTTCTCTCGCTGGCCGCGTGTGTCCTCGTCGCTCGATACGTGAGCGACACGAGCTGGCCCCTGGAAGGCGCACACGTCCCCCTGGTCTTTCTTGCCGGAGGCGCGTATCTCGCCAGCTTCGGCTTCCGCGCATTTGGATGGCACAAGCTCTTCCCAAGTCGCGAGCGCCCGGACGGCGCACGGTGTCTCGCCGCCTGCGGGGCGTCCGCGGCGAGCGGAGTCGTCCTGCCCTTCCGGCTCGACTACGTCGTGAAGATCTTCACTCTGCGCCGGCTGGGCGGCGTCAGGCTCGAGCTCGGGACGATTGCCGTCTCGATCGTTGCCCTCGGCATGGTCGACGCAGTCGCGATGCTTCCGTTGGCCCTCGCCGCCCTCGCAACGTCGGGGCCGATCCTCCGCGCGCCGTTGATCGTTGTCGTCCTGTTTTGCATCGGCTGTCTCGGGGTCATCACGCTGGGACAGCGAGTGGCACGGCTCCCGCTCGTCGGACGCTCTGACCGCCTCCACACCGTCTACCGGCGCGTCGCGGATAGCACACGGTTCTCGCGGCCGACACTCGTCGCGGGTCTGCTGCTCCTGGGCTGCTGGACGTCACGCGCCCTCGGCAGCACCCTGCTATTGAGCGCACTCGGCGTCCGGTTCTCGCCCACGCTCGCGGTGGTCGTCCTCTGCATGAGCGCCGCGACGGCGATCCTTCCGATCACGGCCGGTGGAGCCGTCGCAGGCATGGGGACCACGGCGGGCGTGCTCTTCGCGCTCGGCGTCTCGAAGGGCGCGGCGGTCAACTTCGCGTTGGCCTCCGGGCTCCTGCTGACGGGTGCGGCGCTCGTCGCGGCCGCACTCGGACTGGGTGGATCGCTTCTTCTCACCTTCCGGGCGCGCCGCGTGCTCAACACCGAGGCGCTCACGGCCTACATCGGCCACCCTCCGTCCACGCCTGCCTTGACCGTACTGGCGCGCAAAGTGGCGCGCACGGCCGCTAGCGGCACGGCTGAGCGGAATCCACACGGCTAACCAACACCATGAAGAGGCAGCCGGCACGCCAGAGGCCGGCCTGCTGGCCGGCCTCTGGCTGAACTGACCGCTCAGCGTTCCATAGAGGCGCCGACGCCTCTGCCGGCCATCCTCTCTGCCGCTTCCCCGAGCGTGTCCTCGGGAGCGACTGAGCAAGCTGGTAGCGCAGCTTCGTGGCCGGGGGTTCCCGAGCGCCCGCAGGCCGGCGTTCCCGCATCCGGCACAGCCCAAGAACATCTAGTGCTCCTGGATTCCGCGAGCTACACTCTGAGAAGCCCGCCGGCCAAGATCCCGCCGGCGCGCACGTTCGGCCATAGCCCCTGGCGGACAGCTTAGTCCGACCCCACGAATTCGGTCGGAAACAGTGTTGTTCGCATCAAGCAGGGAGGAGTAGTGGCCGAACACACATTGATGCTCGAGGAGACGGGAGCTGTATCCGAATCCGGCGCACGTGCCGCGAGGGCCGACCCTGCGGCGTCGGCAAACTCCCGGCGCGCCCACATCGTCGAGCGCAGTCCCGCGCTCCTGCGTCAAGTCAACGAGTTGATGCGGGAAGGGCGCCAGGGCCAAGCCGAGGAGGAGCGGATCCCATTCTTTTGCGAATGCGAACGCGCCGACTGTTACGAGCCGGTCTGGCTGACGAGCGACATGTACGACGGACGCCGTTCCGAACTGCAGCAGCCGCTCATTCTCCCGGGTCACGAACCCGCGACCGGCGAAGCGCGATGGCGCCCATGGAGCTTGGCTGAGCCTGCGGTGTCCTCTAGGGGGTCGTGACTCCCTAGAACCAAGAAGGCCCGCGTTTTCGCGGGCCTTCTCTCCATCGAACTGCCGTGAGCGGTTACGCGCGGACGAATCCGTTCGCCTTGTGCACGATCACCTCTCCGCCCGAGATCTTGGGCGGATTCGGAAGTGCCGTCTCCAGTTTCTCATCGCGCACCCATTCGGCTGCGACGCGTGTCGATTCGTCGGCCTGCGCCGAAGTGTCGGAGAAGCTGATCGATCTCACGACGTCGTCCCCAGCCTCGATGAGGTAGTAGCCGCCGAAGCCCGGCAGCTTGCTCAGGCGGGGCAGCAGGCTCTCGTCGACCTTCTTGGACAACTCGTCGGTGCGACTCTTGTCGACACCCTCGTAGCGTCTTACGGTTGCATGCATGTGATGCTCCTAACTCTCTCTTCGTTCAAAGGTGGAGAACCCAAGCGAGCTCTCCTTGGCTGCACGCAGGCCCGGATGTGACAGTCGAAGAGGAAAAGAGTCGGAGCCTCGACGGCTTCCGTGGTTGTCCTCGCGCAACTGAAAGTGTAGCATACTTCTTGACAACGTGAATTTACGTCACTACGTTTTTCTACGTTATCTCTCTAGGAGGCGGCGGTGTGCCCATTCTCGGTGACTCTGCAGCACGTTCCGGATCGGGAACTCGGCCCACTTCTGACCCAGCTCGCGCGGGCAGGCTTCCACAATCCGATCATCAAACCTGCTGCTGCCGATCGTGGATTTAGCCGAGCGGCTGGTCGCACTCGCGGGCGGAGGGCGGATCTCCCGGAGGATTGGCGGCCCGTGCGGGAACGGGAGGGCGAGTCGTATCAATGGCCGGAAGAGCGCGATCAGTACTCGCGCTACCGCGTGTTCCTTGGCACGACGCGCGCCGAGGGCGCCGTTCACATTGGACTGGGCGAGACGATTCGCAGCAACAAGTGGGGGCGCGACCGAAAGTACATCGTCGCCTTCCTGAGCAGTGGATCCCCGCAGCAACCCCTGGCCGAGTTCGTCGCCGCAGACGACTACGAGGAGACCCGCGAGCTCGTCGCAGTCATCCGCGGGAGCGACGGAGGGCGTCGCATGTACGGCGCCGGTGACACGCTTCCGGTGCTGTACTCGGAAAGATTCCGAACGCAGCTGTACAGCGAGCGGGTCGTCTATCGAGGTGTCTGGAACAAGGTCGTCGTGGTCGCACGCGAGGACGACGACACAACGATGCTCAACCACGCCCTGCTCCAGAGCCGGCGGCGCTACCCAACATAAGCGGCGTAAGCCGGGACCTCGTGGTCTACGTAGCGCAATCCCACCGGCCACTCCGCTTAGCTGTCCTCGAATCGTTCTTCGCGACCGACGAGGGGATTCGCCAGGAGCAAGGCTGGAGCGAGTCTCGCCGCGAGATCGTCGACGGAATCGTCTCGCTCGTGTTCACCCTCAAGGATTTCCGAGGGGCGCGGGCCGCCAACTGACTGAGCCGGGGCGCAGGCCGCAAGACTTCCTAGGACTACCCCTGCCCGCGCCCCGGCGAAGAAGTCCGCATCAAGCCAATGGGCACTAGAACGCGCTTAGTGCCCATTCCAGCGGTCTTGAGTGGTGCCCAGCGGAATGACTAGCGGGGCCTCCCTAGACATAGAAACCCGCCTAGCGAAGCGGGTTTCTGCTCAACGGAGCGGCGCAGGAGTCGAACCTACCCAGCGACGGGTTGCGCCGCCTCACCGGTTTTGAAGACCGGCTGGGCCACCGGGCCCATGCCGCTCCGGGGAGAACCTAGCCGGTCCTGGCCTTGCGCCGCAGGACCCGCTCGTCGCCCACCCGGCGCGTGACGCCGTCGGCGTCGAAGCGCTCCAGGAGAAGCTGTGCCGGCTTCCGGCCCGTGCCGAGGAGGTCGCGAAAACGGGCGAGGGTGATGGACCCGGCCGCCTCGCACTCCTCCACGAGCAAGCGCCTCGCCTCCTCGTACGCTTCGCCGCCGACGGCGAGCCCGTCGCCCAGGCGCACGAGCCGGCCCGCTTCCTCGAGGAAGCGGGCGAGGTCGGCGTCCTCGACCTTCACGGGGGTGAAGCCGGCCTCCTCGAGCGCGTCCTCGAGCCGGTCTGCGGCCTGCGCCCGGTCGCCGAGGCCGGCGGTCGCTCCGGGTGCATAGGCCTTCGCACCTCTGCGCTCGATGGGCAGGAGAGGGAGGAGCGCGTTCGCCCAGGGACGCTGCGGCAGGAGCTCGGCCACCGCGATCCCGGGATCGAGCGACGAGGCCGCAGCCCGCTTGTCGAGCGCGCGGACGACGTCGTAGCTGAGCTCCTCGAGCTGTTCCTCGGTCAGGTACCAGTCCCCCGCCCGGATGGCCGTCGCGAGCCCGGCGTCGAGCTCTTCGGAGGCAAGCAGCGCTCGACGGGCCAGCTCTTCGCGGCGCAGCGGCTCGCCCGCGGCCGAGAGCGCAGCGAGCACGATCGAGGCTGGGTCGCCGCGTTCCAGAAGATCGAGGCGCTCGGCGGACGTGCGGCGAGGGGGAGCCGGGTCGAGCACAACGCCGCCGCCGAGCGTCGTCCGCTCCCGGAGTACGACGTGGTCGCCTCGGGCGGCCACGACGGGTGCGGCGAGCCGAAGCTGCGCGTGGCGCTCGTCGATCGTGACGACGCGGGCCATGATCTCGGCCGTTCCGTGGTGGACGTGCACGCGCGTGGCGTCGGGGATCTCTGCGAGCGGCTCGAGCGCGATGTCGAGGCGGTAGCTCGGCGGGTAGGCGCCGCGCTCGACGAGCGCATCGCCGCGGCGCAGGTCGCTCCGCTCGACGCCGGGGAGCGCCATCGCCACCCGCTGTCCGGCCTCGGCCCGCTCGACCGGTCGGTCGTGCACCTGGACGCTTCGCACGCGGACGTCCAGCCCGGCCGGCTCGGCACGCAAGAGGTCGCCCCCGCCGACGGAGCCGGACCAGAGCGTCCCCGTGACCACCGTGCCGATCCCGTGCAGCGTGAAGACCCGGTCGACGAAGAGCCGGGTCGGCAGCGTCGGCGAGCGTTGGTCGACGCGCTTGGCAGCCTCCCCGAGCGCCGTTCGGAGAGCGTCCAGCCCTTCG
Organism: uncultured Actinomycetes bacterium; assembly: GCA_963842305.1. Taxonomy (GTDB): domain Bacteria; phylum Actinomycetota; class Thermoleophilia; order Gaiellales; family Gaiellaceae; genus JAIBJN01. Next base: position 65,562 of record CAWJFW010000007.1, on the reverse strand, counting down.
CCCGTGCGCGCGCTGGTCGCCACGACGGCCGCGTCCGGCACGAGCTCGCGCGCTTCGAGGAGCGCCAGCTCCCGGGTCTCGTCGTCCACGGCGTCCACCTTCGTGACGGCCACGACGCCTGTTTCCACTCCGAGCAGGCGCAGGATCGCCAGGTGCTCGTGCGTCTGCGGGCGCGCCCCCTCGCCGGCGTCGATCACGAGCAGGAAGAGGTCGATGCCCGTGGCGCCGGCGACCATCGTGCGGACGAAGCGCTCGTGGCCGGGGACGTCGATGACCGAGAGGCGCCGCCCGTCCGAGAGCTCGAGCGGCGCGTAGCCGAGGTCGATCGAGATACCGCGTGATTGCTCCTCCGGAAGGCGATCCGTGTCCTTACCGGTCAGGCCCTTGACGAGCCAGGTCTTGCCGTGGTCGATGTGGCCCGCGGTGCCGACCGTCAGCGGCACCGGGCGACGGCCTCCGCGACCTCCTCGATCTCCGCGTCCGACAGCGTTCGGCAGTCGAGCAGCAGCCTGTCCTCGCGCACGATCCCGACGACAGCCGGGTCACCAAGGCGGAGCGGCTCGGCGAGCTCCAGCTGGAGCGCGCAGGCGTAGCTTGCGAGCTCCGTGACCGGAAGCGCGCCGCCGCCGGGGCGCCCGACCGTCTCCGCGACCGCTCCGCCGGTGAGCTCGGCCAGGCGTTCCGCGCGCTGGCGCACCATCTCGACGGGCTCGTCGAGCATGCGCAGGACGGGGATGCCGCGGGCGCCTGCCCGGTAAAGAGCCAGGGTGCCTTCGAGGGCTGCGAGCGTCAGCTTGTCGGCGCGGAGCGCGCGCTGGAGCGGGTGGCGGCGCATGCGCTCGACCAGATCCGCCCGCCCGACGGCGATGCCGGCCTGCGGGCCGCCGAGCAGCTTGTCGCCGGAGAAGGTGACGACGTGTGCGCCCGCCTCGATGCTGGCGGCCACCGTCGGCTCGTCGCCCGCCTCGACGATGGCTCCGGATCCGAGGTCGTCGACGAGCGCGATCCCGCTCCGCTCGGCGAGCCGCACGAGATCGCGTGCGCGCGCCTGCTCGGTGAACCCGACCATGCGGAAGTTCGACTGGTGGACGCGCAGGAGCGCTGCCGTCTTGTCCGTGATCGCCCGCTCGTAGTCGGCGAGCCTCGTCCGATTGGTCGTTCCGACCTCGACGAGCGTGGCGCCCGACCGCGCGAGGACGTCGGGGATCCGGAAGCCGTCGCCGATCTCGATCAGCTCTCCGCGCGAGACGATCACCTCCCGGCCCTCGGCAACGGCGGCCAGGGCAAGCAGCACGGCGGCGGCGTTGTTGTTGACCACCAGCGCCGCCTCGGCTCCGCTCAACGCGCGAAGCGCGGAGGCGACGTGATCCTGTCGCGTGCCGCGTTCGCCGGCCTCGAGGTCGTACTCGAGGTTCGAGTAGCCCGCGCCGACCTCGTGCACGCGTTCGAGCGCCGCGTCGGCCAGCGGTGCGCGGCCAAGGTTCGTGTGCACGATCACGCCGGTCGCGTTGAGCACGCGGCGCAGCCTGGGGCGAAGGCGTTCCGCGAGCTCCCTCTCCGTGCGGAGGACGAGATCCCCGGCGGGGTAACCGGCCTGGACGTCCTCGCGGGCGCGCTCCAGCGCAGCGCGCGCGGCCGCGACCACGAGCGCGCGCCCGTGAGCCGCGACCAGGGCTTCGAGCTCCCTTCTGCCGGTCAGCTCGTCGACCGACGGCAGCTCTCGCAGCGGGTTCGAGGAGGCCACGGGTCCGAATGATAGTGACGACGTTTTCGCGCTACCCTCCTCAGTCCATGGCCGAGATCGCCGCCAGGCCCACGCGCGCCATGCGCCGAAGACGCCGCAGCCGGACGGCGACGATCGCCCTCGTCGTTGCGCTCGTCGTGCTCGCGGCCGGCGCCGCGCTCCTGGCGCGCGCATCGATGGTGCGGACCTCGGTGCTGCCGGGCGTCTCGGTTGCAGGAATCGATGTCGGCGGTCTCTCCCAGGCCCAGGCCCAGGAGAAGCTTCGGGCCGAGTTGAGCGAGCGCCTCTCCCAGCCCGTCCGGGTCGTCATCGGCCCCAACGAGCTGATCATCATGCCGAGCAAGACGTTCGCGCTCGATGTCCCGGCCACGGAGCAACGGGCCTACCAGGCGGGGCGGGACTCGATGGTCTCGCGCCTCGGCGCGCTCGCCGCCCCGTTTGCCTTCACGCGCGAGGTCGACCCGGTCCTCGACGTCCTCCCGAGTGAGCGCAGCAAGCTCAACGCGCAGCTGCTCCAGCTGACCGCCAGGCCGGTGAGCGCACGCCTGCACATGGAGGGCGAAGAGGTCGTCGTCCGTCCCGGAACGGCCGGAACGTCGGTGGACGTGGACGCGCTGCTCGCGTCGGTGCGCTCGGCTGCGCTCGCCGGCTCGAACACGGTGGAGACCGACGCCTCCACGGTCGCCCCGATCATCACGACCGACGAGGCCGAAGCCGTCGCCGCCGACACGCGGGAGCTTGTCTCGGCTCCCGTCGGCATCCAGCTGAGAAAGGAGCGGGTGGGCACCCTCTCGCCCGAGACGCTTGCCGGTCTCGTCCAGTTCAGGCCGGGCGGCGGGACCTACGAGCTCGACCTCGACAAGGAAGGGCTCCAGGCCGCGCTCCTCCCGATGGTGAAGACGACGCTTCGCGAGCCCGTGGACGCCGACTTCCGCATCGGCCCGCAGCGCGTCCGCGTCGTGCCTGCGAAGTCGGGGACGACGATCGACGTCGAGAGAGCGCAGCGAACGGTGCGGGCTGCCGGCCTCCGGCCGGAGAAGAGGCTCGCAACCGTCGGGCTCACCGCGCTGGCCGCCGATCTGACGACGAAGGAGGCCAAGGCCCTCGGGATCACCGAGAAGATCACGTCGTTCACGACCGACATGGGCGATTCGTCCGCCAACCGGATCTGGAACGTGCACCTGCTCGGCAACTACCTCGACGGTACGATCGTCCGGGCGGGCGAGACGTTCTCGTACAACGACGTGGTCGGCCCGCGGACGGTCGAGCGCGGCTTCCGCGAGGGCCAGATGATCTGGGGCGGCGTGCTCATTCCGTCCATCGGGGGCGGCGTCTGCCAGACGGCCACGACCATCTTCAACACCGCGTTCGAGGCGGGTCTGCCGATCCTGGCCCGGACGAACCACGCCTTCTACATCAGCCACTACCCGATGGGGCGCGACGCGACCGTCTCGTGGGGCGGCCCGGAGCTCGTCTTTCGAAATGACCTGAAGCACGCGATCCTCATGAAGGTGAGCTATACGGACGCGACCTTCACGGTCACGTTCTACGGGACGAAGCAGGGTCGCAGAGTCGAGTCCAGCACGACTTCGCCGACGAACTACACGCAGCCGAAGCTGCAGTACGCGGTCGACCCGAATGCGCCGCCCAACTCGGTGACCCGCACCGCCGCCGGCGGACCGGGGTTCGACGTGACCGTCTATCGCAAGGTCTTCCAGCACGGCGAGCTCCTCCTCGAGGACAGCTTCTTCACGCGCTACCAGCCGGAGAACCCGACTGCCATCTACGGTCCGGGGAAGACCCCGCCGGGCCCGTACACGACGCTGCCCTCCTCGGCGTAGCGCTCTCGGTTAGAGTCCCGCCGCGATGAATCCTCAGGCGGCGACCCTCAAGCTCGCGGTCTTTCCACGCTCCGGGCTCCTCGTCGACTCGCTGCTCGTGGTTGCGGGAGCCGGGCTCGTTTCGCTCGCCGCCCAGATCGAGATCCCCCTCAGCTTCACGCCGGTCCCGATCTCGGGCCAGACCTTCGCCGTGCTCCTCGTCGGCGCGTCGCTGGGGCCGCTGCTCGGGGCGTCCAGCCTGCTCCTGTACTTCTGCGTCGGGCTGATCGGGGCGCCGGTCTACTCCGGCGGCGACAGCGGCTGGGAGATCGTCAAGGGCGCCACGGGCGGCTACCTCGTCGGCTTCATCGTCGCCGCCGTGCTCACGGGCTGGCTCGCGCAGCGCCAGTGGGACCGCCGGTTCAACTCGGCGGTTGCCGCGATGCTTTCCGGGAGCGTCGTCATCTACCTGTTCGGGCTCCCGTGGCTCGCGCACGTCGCGAACCTCGACCTGAGCGGCACGCTCGAGGCCGGCCTCTACCCCTTCGTGGTCGGGGATCTCGTCAAGCTCTACCTCGCGGGCATGCTGCTGCCCGGTGCCTGGAGGCTCGTCAAGCGCCTCCGCGCATAGCGGGTCTTACTGTGCGTCCGCCTTCGCGGGCTCGGCCGGGGACTCGGCGCTGTGGCGTTCGTAGCCCTCGACGACGAGGCGCACGGCCTCGTCCGGATCGTCGGTCACGTAGAGGTTGTCCCAGTCCTCGGGCGAGATCATCCCGTCGGCGAGGAGTGTCTTTCGGATCCAGTCGAGGAGTCCGGCCCAGTACGCGGAGTCGAAGAGGACGACCGGGAAGTCGTAGATCTTCCCGGTCTGGATCAGGGTCATCGCCTCGAAGAGCTCGTCGAGAGTGCCGAAGCCGCCGGGGAAGATGACGAAGCCCTCGGCGGCCTTCACGAACATCGTCTTGCGGACGTAGAAGTGGTCGAAGACGACCTCGACGTCGAGGTAGGGGTTCGAGTGCTGCTCGTGGGGGAGGACGATGTTGAAGCCGACGGAGAGGCCGCCGCCTTCCTCGGCCCCACGGTTCGCGGCCTCCATGACGCCGGGGCCACCCCCCGTGACCACCGTGAAGCCCGCCTGGGCGAAGCGCCGCCCGACCTCCCGGGCCTGCCGATAGGCGGAATGCTCCTCGACCACCCGCGCCGATCCGAAGATCGTCACGGCCGGCTTGGGCAGGTCGGCGACGGTGTCGAAGCCTCGGAGGAACTCGTCCCCGATTCGGCGCGCGTGCCCGAGCTCCGCGCCCTCGGTGCTCTCGAGGAGCAGCCTGTCGTCGTCGTTCCGCGTGGACTCGGCCATCAGAACGTGCGCTCGATGTGCGTCGCGCTCATCGAGAAGGCGAGGATGGCTGCGAGGCCCACGTAGGTGACGGCGACGACAGCGCGCTGCCAGCTCTCGATCTTGTAGTACTCGGCCACACCAGGGTCGTTGCGTGTCTTCCAGCGGCGCCACACCTCCATCCCGCCGACGACGAGCACGAGGATGAGGATGAAGTTCGGGCGCATGATCGTCAGCCCGAGCAGGAGCACGAGCCCGACCGCCCAGAGCGCCGGATGCAGCGCCGCGACCGCCCGGCCGCCGTCGAGCGGCGAGACGGGGATGAGGTTGAAGAGGTTCAGGAAGAAGCCGGTGAAGGCGAGCGCGATCAGGAGCTCCGAGTCGTACGCCTCCCCGGCGGCCCAGAGGCCGAAGGCCGCGAGGCTGCCGACAACCGGGCCGGCGAGGGCCACCTGCGCCTCCTTCCAGACGTTGTGCGGCATCTGCTTCATCCCGACCACGGCGCCGAGGAAGGGGATGAAGAGCGGCGCGGAGGCCGGGATTCCCTGCCGGCGGAGCTCCAGGACGTGGCCCATCTCGTGGACGAGGAGCAGGAAGACGAAGCCGACGGCGAAGCGCCACCCCCAGATCCACGCGTAGGCGGCGATCGAGACCAGCATCGACGCCGACGTGGCGAGGATCTTGAGCTTGAAGAGCGCCAGGATCGCCGTCTTGAACTTGAGGATGAGCAGCCCGACGGCGGCGATCGGCGCCCAGAGCTTCCGCAGCAGGTCGTGGAGCGGCCCGCGCGGCTGGATCGGCTCGTAGTCGCGGACGCCGTGCTCGCGCCTGCTCGGCGGGCCGGATCGAGCTCGTAGCCGCGGGTTTCCGGCTCCTGCTGCGGGGTGAGGCTGCTCACCGACTCATCGTAGCCGTGCCCAGGCAGATGAAAGCCCCGCCGAAGCGAGGCTTTCACTGGTCGATTGAGAGGGCTAGGCGCCCGCGGTCTTGTACGTGTACTTGATCTTCGCGCCGAGGAACGTGCCGTCCGAGCCGGGGCAAACGCCGACGCCGTACGCATACGTGTTGTTGTCGACGTTTTGCTGGGAGCCCGTGACGTCCCGCTTCACTTTCGCGGGCGTGCCTGCGTCGTTCACGGGATCGGCGGGGTCGATGATGTCGACGCCGTTGCCGTTGTTCAGATTCATGCGGACGAAGCGGCCGAAGAAGTTGGAGCCGGCTCCGCTGATGTAGGCATAGGTGATCGACTTGATCTTCGCGCCCTGCGGGAGGTTGACGCCGGCGTTGAAGCAGCCGCCGCCCGAGTCGGCCAGACCCTCGGACCAGTCGTTGAAGTAGGTGGTGTTGTCGCTATCGGGGCCCATGTCCATGGGGCTGACGGAGATGTAGGCGGTCTTCGTGCTCGAGTACTTGAACGAGCCGGACGTGATCGCGTATGCAGTCCCGACCACGATCAGAGCGAGCAGGGCGACCCCAGCGAGGGCCAGGTAGACCCGTCGCTTGCTCTGCAGAATCGTTCGTGCCATGCCAAAGTCCTTTCGGTCAGGGTGTCGTCAGGCGGTTGTTGCCTGCGGGACGGGACGCGGCGGGGCCGGAATCGGCCCAGGCCGGGATGTTCGAGCCCTGAACGGGCTGGACCGGCCCGAGATCGGCCTGGGGCGGCCCAGTGTAGTTCGAGGACGGTCCCGAGTCCCCGGCCTTGCCTGCCGCCAGCACGGCAGCGCTCAGGACGAGCACCGCGATGACCGCTGCGAGCAGAGCTCCCAGCTTCAAGGGAAGGCCTGAATGCATGAAACACCTCCTTTCTCGTTCCGGGTGATCTAAGCACCCACGCCGATGGCCTTTCCAGGCCGCGGTCCGAAAGATCCCGTTCGAGACGGCTCGGATCCCCCGATCGGTTGGCGACTCCGGCCGACGTCTCGCCCTTAATGCGGTCGTCGGCGTCGGAGCGAAAGGAGTCCAGGATGCAGGAACGCAGGTGGAAGGTGGTCGCGCTGCTCGCGACCGGAATGGCGATCGGCCTCGTGCTCGCGGGCTCACCCGCCGGCGCGCACGTCGGCGGCACGGTGAACCACCTCTGGGGTCACCTGAAGCCGAAGGCCGATGCGCGCTACGACCGACCCACCGTCGAGCCCGGCGAGACATTCGCGGCACGATCGGCGGCCAGGTGATCTCGTCCGCGACGGGAGAGTGGGGCTTCAACGCCCAGCTTCCGCGCGCAGCTCCGGTTGCCCTCGACGATGCCCACGTCGTCATCAACGGGGTCGACGAGCCGACGCCCCTCTGCACTGGGACGGCGACCAACCCGACCGCAACGCCGGGATACGTCTGCATCTACCCGTACTCGAGCGGCAACATGACCGCCTTTGCGGGGAGCATCTGGGGGATCGGCACCGACAAATGGGGCTTCCAGGCCTCGATCAACGCGACCGCGACCGGCGAGGTCTACTGGTTCGCGAACTGGGCCTACCGGGCGCCGACGGGCTAGCGCGTTCTCGATCGGGCGCGGCTCACGAGCCGCGCCCGATCCACTCCTCGCCCCCCTCGTAGACCTCCTTCTTCCAGAGGGGGACGTCTACCTTGAGAATGTCGATCGCCTCCTTGCACGCGGCGAGGGCGTGCTCGCGGTGGCGCGCGGAGACGGCGATGGCGACGCTCGTCTCGCCGATCCCGACCCGCCCGACGCGGTGCGTGATCGCCACCTTGCAGAGCTCGTAGCGGGTCGAGAGCGTTTCGGCGATCTCGGCCATCACCTTCTCGGCCATCCCCTCGTACGCCTCGTACTCGAGGTGGTGCACCGTGCGGCCGCGGGACTCGACCCGCGTCGTCCCGAGGAACGTGGCGATGGCACCGGCGCGCTCGTCGGCGACCTCGGCGATGACCGTGTCGACGTCGATCGGATCCGGGGTGAGCCGGAACGCTCCGCCCGAGACCGGCGGGATCAGCGCGACCTCGTCGCCCTCGGCCAGGCGGCGATCGCTGCCCGCGTAGTCCTTGTTGACGGCGTAGAGGAGGCCTTCGGGCTCTTCGCCGAGCTCGAGCGGGGCCCAGACGTCCGCGACGCGCGATCCGGCCGGCAGGTCGAGGTCGAGCGCCTCCGTGCCCGCCAGCTCGCGCAGCCCGGCGAAGAGCCTGACGGTGACTCGCATGGCCGTTAGCCTAGTGCCATGGCCCCGACCGACGATCGCCGCGAGACCGACTCGGGGATCGAGGTCAAGCCGGTCTACACGGAGAAGGACGCCGAGGGAGCCGAGGCCGGCCTCCCCGGCGAATTCCCGTTCACGCGCGGCCCCTACCGGGACATGTACCGCGGGAAGCCGTGGACGATCCGCCAGTACGCCGGCTTCGCCTCCGCGGAGGAGACGAACGAGCGCTTCCGCTACCTGCTTGCGCAGGGACAGACGGGGCTCTCGGTGGCTTTCGATCTGCCCACGCAGCTCGGTCTCGACTCGGACGACGCGCGGGCGGGGGGTGAGGTCGGGCGCGCCGGAGTGGCGATCGACTCGCTCGCCGACATGGATGTGCTCCTCGACGGGATCCCGCTCGGCGAGGTCTCCACCTCGATGACGATCAACGCGCCGGCTTCGTTGCTGCTTCTCCTGTACGAGCTCGTTGCCGAGCGGCAGAGCGTCTCTGGTGAGCGGCTCCGCGGCACGGTGCAGAACGACATCCTCAAGGAGTACGTCGCGCGCGGGAACTACATCTTCCCGCCGCGGCCGTCGATGCGGCTGACGACCGATCTCTTCACCTACTGCCACGAGCGGCTGCCGCGCTGGAACACGATCTCGATCTCCGGCTACCACATCCGCGAGGCGGGCTCGACCGCCGTCCAGGAGCTCGCCTTCACGCTCGCGCACGGGATCGCCTACGGCGACGCGGCGGTGGCGGCGGGGCTCTCGCCCGACGAGTTCGGCGAGCGCCTCTCGTTCTTCTTCAACGCCCACAACCACTTCTTCCAGGAGGTCGCGAAGTTCAGGGCGGCGCGGACGCTCTGGGCTCGGATCATGCGCGACCGCTTCGGCGCCACGAACCCGCGGGCGCAGGCGCTTCGCTTCCACGCGCAGACCGGGGGCTCGACGCTCACGGCCCAGCAACCCGAGAACAACGTCGCCCGCGTGACCGTGCAGGCGCTCTCGGCGGTCTGTGGCGGCGCGCAGTCCATCCACACGAACGCGTTCGACGAGGCGCTCGCCCTCCCGACCGAGCGGAGCGCCCGAATCGCGCTTCGGACGCAGCAGATTCTCCAGCACGAGGCCGGCGGGACGGACACCGCCGACCCGTTCGCCGGCTCCTACTTCGTGGAGTCGCTGACGCAGGAGCTGCAGCAGCGGGCCTGGGAGCTGATCGAGCGGATCGACGAGCTCGGCGGCGCGGTCGCCGCCGTCGAGCAGGGCTTCCAGCAGCGGGAGATCGAGGAGGCCGCTTACAGCTTCGAGCGGCAGCTCGAAGCGGGCGAGCGCGTCGTTGTCGGCGTCAACCGGTTCGCCGAGGACGACGAGGAGGAGATGGAGCTCCACCGCCTCGATCCCGCCGCGGAGCGTCGGCAGGTCGAGCGGACGCGCCGCGTCCGGGCAGAGCGGGACGCCGCGGCGGCGGAGGCCGCGCTCGAGCGGGTGCGGGAGACCGCGCGCGGCGACGCCAATCTGCTCGTCCCGATCCGGGAGGCGCTCGCAGCCAACGTCACGGTCGGCGAGGTGTGCAACGCCCTGCGCGACGAGTTCGGCACGTACGACGCCCATCTGGCGCCGTGAGGCTCGAGGACGACGCGATCGTCCTCCGGCCGCTGGAGGAAGCCGACGCGCCGGCGCTGGCCGCGGCGATCGGCGATGACCCCGACCTCGATCGCTGGACTCGCATGCCGTTCCCGTACACGGAGGATGATGCACGGGCGTTCATCGCCGGAACGGAGGAGATGGCGTTTGCCGTTCTCGCCCGCTCCGACGGCGAGCTTCTGGGCGGGATCGGTGCGCGGGCCTACGGCCCCTCCATCGTCGAGATCGGCTACTGGGTCAAGGCCGGTGCGCGCGGACGCGGCGTGGCCACGCGGGCGCTCGCGCTGCTCGCGCGCTGGGCGTTCGACGAGCTCGGCGCGGCCCGTGTCGAGCTGAAGGCCGAGCCCGACAACGTCGGGTCGCAGCGCGTCGCGGAGAAGGCGGGCTTCACCCGCGAAGGCGTGTTGCGGTCGGTCCTCGACTTCAAGGGCAGGCGCCGGGACGCGGTGATGTTCTCGCTTCTCCCCGGGGACCTGTAGCCAGCCGGGGGCCGCCGCGGGCCTCCCTCCGCTTTCGAGCGTAACGGGCGAAGGCGCACCTGTGGTGCGCGGATTGTGTCGATTCCGTGGCGGCGCGAAGTAAGCTCCGCCCATGGCGAAGGCCGAGGATCTCCAGTCCACCGAGGCGAAGCTCGCTGCGCTCGAACGGCTGCGCGACGAGGCGCTCCACTCGGGCGACGAGCGCGCCGTCAACCGGCAGCGCGAGCGAGGGAAGCTCCTCGCGCGCGAGCGTCTGGAGAAACTCCTCGACCCACGAAGCTTCGTCGAGCTCGACCGCTACGTGCGACACCGGAATCCCCACTTCGGGATGATGGACAAGCGGCCCTGGGGCGACGCGGTCGTCACCGGCTACGGAACGATCTTCGGCCGTAAGGTCTTCGTCTTCTCGCAGGACTTCACCGTCTTCGGAGGCACCCTCTCCGAGGCCTTCGCGGAGAAGATCTGCAAGGTCATGGACCTCGCGCTCAAGCTGGGCTGCCCCGTGATCGGGATCAACGACTCGGGCGGTGCCCGCATCCAGGAAGGCGTCGTCTCGCTCGGCGGCTACGCGGAGATTTTCTGGCGCAACGTCCAGGCGTCGGGCGTGATCCCGCAGATCAGCCTGATCATGGGCCCGAGCGCCGGCGGGGCGGTCTATTCGCCGGCGATGACCGACTTCGTGCTCATGGTCAAGGAGACCTCGTACATGTTCATCACCGGCCCCGAGGTCGTGAAGACCGTGACCGGCGAGGAGGTCACCTTCGAGGAGCTCGGCGGCGCGCTAACGCACGCGTCCAAGTCCGGGGTGGCTCACTTCGCGGCGGACGACGAGGAGAGCTGTCTCGAGGACGCGCGCTACCTCCTCTCCTTCCTGCCGCAGAACAACGTCGACCCGCCGCCGTTCTTCGCTCCCGCCGACCCGACCGACCGGGAGGATCCGGAGCTCGACCGACTGATCCCGGACGAGCCGACGAAGCCGTACGACATGCGCGACGTGATCGTCCGCGTGGTGGACGACGGCGAGTTCCTCGAGGTCCACCAACTCTGGGCGGAGAACATCGTGTGCGGCCTTGCGCGCCTCGGCGGCCACCCCGTCGGAATTGTCGGCAACAACCCGAGGGCGCTCGCGGGCACGCTCGACATCGACTCGTCGGTCAAGGCGGCGCGCTTTGTCCGCACGTGCGATGCCTTCAACATCCCGCTGGTCACCTTCGTCGATGTCCCGGGCTTCCTCCCGGGGACCGCCCAGGAGTGGGGCGGCATCATCCGCCACGGCGCGAAGCTCCTCTACGCCTACTCGGAAGCGACGGTGCCAAAAATCGCCCTGATCACGCGCAAGGCCTACGGGGGCGCTTACGACGTCATGAGCTCCAAGCACATCCGCGCGGACTTCAACTTCGCGTGGCCGACCGCCGAAGTCGCCGTGATGGGGCCCGAGGGAGCGGTCAACATCGTCTTTCGGAAGGAGCTCGAGGAGGCGGACGACCCGGAGGCCCGCCGCGCCGAGCTGATCGCCGACTACAAGGCGCAGTTCGCCAACCCCTATACGGCCGCCGAGCGCGGCTATGTCGACGACGTGATCGAGCCGCGTCGTACCCGCGCCGTCCTCTGCGATGCGCTCGAAACCGCCCTCTCGAAGCGCGAGAAGCGCCCGCCGCGGAAGCACGGCAACATTCCTCTGTAGAGCTGTCGATTCATGCCTTGCCCGTTCGTCGTCTCTACGGAAGCGGCGAACGGCGCCGCGGACGACGAGAGGAGAGAGTCATGAAGTACCTGCTGAGCCTGTGGGGAGACGAGTCGCAGTACTCCGAGCGAACCCCGGAGCAGATCCAGGAGAGCATGAAGCACTGGGACGCGTACACGATCGAGACCAAGGACGCGGGCGCGTTCGTCGGTGGCGAGGGCCTCCAGTCCACGGCGACCGCCACCACGATCCAGATCCAGCCGAGTGGCGACCACATCGTCACCGACGGCCCCTTCGCCGAGACGAAGGAGCAGCTCGGCGGCTTCTACCTCCTCGAGTGCGAGAACCTCGACGAGGCGATCTCCTGGGCGAAGAAGATCCCGATGCCGGGCGGCAAGGTCGAGGTCCGGCCGGTGATGGACTACGAGGCCGCGGGCTCGGCCGAGCACGCGCACGAAGCGGGAGCGCGGCGGTAGGCGCTCCGGAGACGTCCGTCGACCGCCTGTTCCGCGAGGAGTCGGGACGGGCGGTCGCGGCGCTCATCGGCGTGCTCGGCGACTTCGACCTCGCCGAGGAGGCTGTGCAGGACGCCTTCGTCGTCGCGCTCGAGGTCTGGCCGACACGCGGAACGCCGCGAAACCCGGGCGCGTGGATCACGACCACCGCCCGGAACAAGGCGATCGACCGGATCCGGCGCGCGCGCCGGCTCGAGGACAAGGTGCGCGAGCTCGAGGCGCTCGTACCGCAGGAAGAGGAGGACGAGATCGAGGACAGCTCCATCCCCGACGAGCGCCTGCGGCTGATCTTCACCTGCTGCCATCCCGCGCTCGCACCCGAGGCACGGGTCGCGCTCACGTTGCGCACGCTCGGGGGACTGCAAACGCCGGAGATCGCACGCGCGTTCCTCACCTCGGAGCAGGCGATGCAGCAGCGCCTCGTCCGTGCGAAGCGCAAGATCCGCGACGCCCGCATTCCGTACGTCGTTCCGCCGGATCACGAGCTGCCAGACCGCCTCGGGTCGGCGCTTGCGGCGCTGTACCTCATCTTCAACGAGGGCTATGCCGCGACGGAAGGCGAGTCGCTGGTGCGGCGCGAGCTGTGCGTCGAGGCGATTCGGTTGACGCGCATCCTACGCCGGCTCATGCCGGACGAGCCCGAGGTGGCCGGGCTGCTCGCGCTGATGCTGCTTCAGAGCTCGAGGCGCGACGCGCGCACGGGCAGCGGCGGGGCGCTCGTGCTTCTCGACGACCAGGACCGCTCCCTCTGGCACGCCGAGGAGATCGCGGAGGGTCTCGAACTTGCCGCGCGGCTGCCCCCGGGAACCTACGCGCTCCAGGCCGCGATCGCGGCCGAGCACGCGCGGGCGGCGACGCCGTCCGAGACCGACTGGGATCGGATCGCCTCCCTGTACGGCCTCCTCGCCCGAGCGGCGCCCGGGCCCGTGGTCGAGCTGAACCGGGCGGTTGCCGTTGCCCAGGCCGAGGGCGAAGAGCGCGGCCTCGAGCTGATCGAGCCGCTCGCGGCAGACCTCGACGGCTACCACCTCTTCCACTCCGCGCGCGCCGATCTGCTCCGCCGCCTGGGACGCGACGCGGACGCAGCGGTCGCCTACCGTCGGGCCCTGGAGCTGGTTCGCCAACCCGCCCAGCGCGACTTTCTCGAGGCGCGGCTCGAGGAGGTCACGGCGCCCCCCGCTCGACGTCCCTGACCGCGAGCGGCCGGATCCTCAGCGCCACGCGAGGTCGTGCGCCACGATCGGGAGACGCCGCTCCACCGACGACTCGCCCGGGTCGAAGACGGCGATCCCGCGACCGGTGGCGACCGCAGCCCACCGCTCGTCGGGCGACCATGCGATCGCCCGGTATCCGGTCAGCGGTGGCGATGAAAGCACGTCGCCTCGCCGGTTCAGCAGGAGGAAGCTGTCGTCGCTGCGGACGGCGACGAAGCCGCTCTGCGGGCTGACCTGAAGGTCGGACAGCCGGGCCACGCCACCCGCTTGCACGGCGGTGAGCCGGCGGTCTTCGAAGAAGGCCACCATCGTTTCGCGCGGGCCCGCGATCATCCCGCTCAGCACGGCCACGGCGTGCTCGTCGTCGAGCCAGGCGAGCTCTCTGACGGTGACCGGGAGAACATGGCCGTGATCGGGGACATCGGGATGGGCGAGCACGGCCTGGGCCAGGTCTTCTGGCGAAAGGAGGACCCGCCGGCCCGGCCATTCGAGCACCGCCCCACGGACGGCGTACGTCAGCGTCCCGTCCGGCCGCCAGGCGGCCGCGGTCCCAGGGAAGCCCTCGCTGACAGGCTCGTGTCCGGAGGTGACGACGATCCGTCCGTCCGCGAGCCGGAAGAGGAAGTCGCCCACGGGGTCCCAGTCACTTCGGCCCTTGCTGACGCTGCTGGCCTCGGGGGAGAGGACGAAGCGGCAGTTGCGCCAGTTGGGCACGGCCGCCGGCTCGAGGCCCGGCAGGCGGACGGCTTCGAGCCTGCAGTCCTCGTCCGTGTAGTAGAGGATGCCGCCGGGTTCCGCGGCGGAAACCGGCTCGTCGGGATCGGTGGACGTGGAGGTGGCGGTCGGCTCTGGCTCCCTGGTCGACTCCGTCCCGGACTCGCCGCGGAGACCGTCGACGCCTGCCGCGACGGCGATTGCGGCGACGCCCACCACGACGAGTCCGGTGATACCACGCCGGACAGGATGTCTGGAGGTCACGGCACAACCCACTCGAGGTCTCTGACCGCGAGCGGAAGGGTGACGATCTCGGCGGAGAGGGGAGCGACGAACAGGATCTCGCTCGGCGTCGCGACGGCGGCGATCGGCTCACCGGGCGCCCAGGCAACGGCCAGCCCGTTCCGAACGGTGAGCGCGCGGCGGCCGCCGCTGTCGAGGAAGACGACCCCCTGATCGGTGTGGGCCGCGACCATGCCGCTCGCACTCACGCGTAGCCCTTCGATCGCCCGCGTCGCGAACGAGGGGGCAGAGACCAGGCGGTCGGTCGTCATCAGCGCGACGATCGCGCTCGGGCCCGAGCGAACCACGGCCCAGAAGCGCTCGTTGTCGGCCCACGTGATCTCCTCCAGCGCCGACGGGCGGCCGAGGAGCTCGCTCACCTCGTCGCGCGACATCAGGCGCCGCTTCTGCTCGCCGAAGCCACCCTCGAACAGGCCGCCATCGCGGATGAACGTCAACCGTCCGTCCGTACTCCATGCCGGGGCGCAGCCTCGAAAGACGGCGATGACATGTCGACATCGTCGGTGACTGTGATCCGGTCGTCCCGGCAGGAGGCGATCAGGCCGCCTCCCGGCCGCGGAGCCTGACCCTCCGGAATGACCACGTCGCCTTCGTCGAGCGTGAACTGGCAGGGGCTCGGGTGACCCGGCGGCTCTGGCGCCCAGTCGAGATTCGGAATCTGGAGCGCCCTCAGCCTGCATTCGAACGGTGTCCGCTGGGTCAGGAAGAGCCTGCCGATCGCGCTTGTCCTTCCTAGCCACTCGCGGACAGCGGCGGTGCCGGCGAGCGCCGGTGCCCCGGGCTCCCCGCGCCAGTCGAGATCGTGGGCGTCGAAGGCGAGCTCGAGCTCCGGCGGGCCCGACAGCCCCGGGTCGGTAACACGAAGACGCCTCCCTCCGCGGCGACCGCCGCCCACTGTTCGTCTGGCGACCAGGCGATCGCCCGGTACCCGACTATCCCAGGGTCGGGGCCGATTGCTCCGCGGCCGGGCTCCGCGAGAATGAAGCCGTCGCTGTGCCACGCCGGCGCGGCGATGTACTTGCCGGTGGGGCTCGCCCGCAGGTCCGCGAAGCTGCCCGGCGATGTCGACGTAGGCCTCCGCGATGCTTCCGTCCTCGAACGTCGCGAGCACATCCCAGCTCCCGCTCGGGCCCGTCCACGAAGAGAGATCGCGGCCAGACGGGTCTGGTCGAGCCATGCGGCCTCGAGCACGCGGACGCGGTCGAACCCGGCGAGCCCGGGCACCGCGTCTGCTCGATGGCCCGCAACAGGTCTCCCTGCGACATGACCACACCGCCGCCCGGCCACGCCCTGACCGCGCCCTGCGCGAAGTACGTCATTGCGCCGTCCGGGCGCCAGGCGGGTGCCTCGCCGGAGAACGGCGATCCCTGGGGGCCTTGGTTGGTGGAGACCTGGATCCGGCCGCCCTGGGATTCGTAGAGCCGGCCGATGTTGGGATCCGAGCGCGGATCCCAGCCGGAGCCCTTGCCTGCCACGCGCCGGGCGGTGGGGGAGAGGACGAAGCGGCATTCGTCCCACCCGGGTGCTTCCCCCTCGGTCGAGCCGGGAAGCTCGACCGCCTGCAGCGCGCACTTCTCGTCGGTGAAGTAGAGGGTGCCGCCCGGCTCTTCCGCGGAGGGGGCTCCTCGGGATCGGAGGTCGTCGAGGCCGTCGGCGGCTCGGGTCTGGCTTCCGTCGCCGGCTCGGGAGCGGACTCGCCCCGGAGCGCATCGAATCCGGCCGCGACCGCGATCGCCGCGACGACCACCACGACCGCTGCGGTCAGGCCTCGCCGCACCTGACGAGGATACGCCGCCCGGCGCGGGCTACGGGCTATCTACGCGCTCTCGGAAACGACGAGCTCGAGCCTGGGCTGGTCGAACTCGTCCATGAAGGCGGCGACGACGTCGGGATCGAACTGCGTGCCGGCGCAGCGCTCCAGCTCGGCGATCGCCCGTTCGTGGGAGAGACGGCCGCGGTAGACGCGGTCGGTGGTCATCGCGTCGTAGGCGTCGGCGACGAAGAGGATGCGGGCGCCGAGCGGGATCTCCCCTGCGGCTTTCTGCTCCGGATAGCCGTTGCCGTCCCAGCGCTCATGATGGTGAAGCACCCAGGAGGCGACGGGCTCCACGCCGAGGGAGTCGAGCATCCGGTAGCCGATCTGTGGGTGCCGCTCCAGGACGAGGCGTTCGGCCTCGTTCAGGGGGCCCGGCTTGCGCAGGATCTCCTCCGGGATGGCGAGCTTGCCGAGGTCGTGCAGGCTGCCGGCGAGCCTGGCGAGCTCGATCGCCTCGGAGTCGAGGCCCATGCGCTTGGCGACGCGGGCGGCGAGCTCGCCGACCATGTACGAGTGGCTGCCGGTGTAGGCGTCCCGCGCGTCGACTGCGTGGGCAAGGCTTGCGGCCGCCCGTAGGCGCGCGGCCCGGTCGGGGCCCTCGGCGAGGCGGCGCAGCTCGGTGAGCTCGATCACGTCGGGCCGGTAGACCCGCACCGTGTTCTTCCCCTGCTCCTTGGCCAGATAGAGGGCGCTGTCCGCCACTCTGACCAGCTCGCTGCGCTCGACGCCGTGCTGCGGGTATGTGGCAACGCCCGCAGACATGTTCAGCACCTCGCCGAGGTCGACCTCCGTCTCCGCCATGCGCTCGATGATCGAGCGGGCGATCGAGAGACCCTCGTGCTCGTCGCGCCTCGGGAGAAGGAGTGCGAACTCGTCGCCCCCGAGCCGGAAGGCCTCACCCCCTTGACGCAAGCGGGCCGCCACCTGCGCCAAGACCTTGTCCCCGGTTGGATGTCCATATCGGTCGTTGACCAGCTTGAAGTTGTCGATGTCGAGCAGGCAGAGGGTCAACGGGAAGCCCTCCTCCTGCGCCTTGTCCAGGTCATGCTGGAGCCGCTCGTGGAAGTGGCGGTGGTTGCCCAGACCGGTCAACGGGTCGGTCAACGCCAGGCGCATCGCCTTCAGCGCGCTGTGCACCGAGCGCTGGTAGAGCGCGATAGCGACGAGCGGGCCGACGAGAGCCGTGGCGAGGAAAGGCGATCGTTCCCAGAGGACGGCCAGCATGAGGCTGACCGAGGCCATGATCGAGAAGGGAACGGCCGTCCAGTAGATCGAGTGCCGGAGGAGCGGAAGGAACGGCTCGCCCGACCAGCGCGCGATGATGCCGGCGGTCAGGAGGATGTTGATCACGTAGAAGGCGGCCGCCGCGAGCAGGACTTGGACGAAGAGGCCGCCGATGCCGCCCCGGTCGCCGGCAATCGCTGCCGCTGCGCCCGCGGCTCCGCCCGCGAGCGCGTAGACCGCGCCGTTGTACGCGAGCCGGATGGCCGGACGACGCTGGACGAGCTCGATCGTCGCCCGGGCGACGAAGCCGATCATGACGGCCGGAGCCCAGCCGTAGACCACCGCCGCGCCGACGATGAAGACGGCCGTCAGCGAAACGCCGCCGGAGGAGATTCCCTCGATCGGCACGGGATAGGCCTCGACGAAGGTTGCGGCCAGCGCTAGGGCCAGGACCCCGCCCATGACGCCGAGCGTCGGGCTCGAGAGTCCGAAGGTGACGACCGCGGCGGCCAAGGCCGCGCAGGCGGAGAGGGTGACCGGGAGCAGAAGCGGAAGAAGCCGGGCCGTCTCTCTGGAGACTCCCGGCCTCACCGCATCACCCGATGCGCTCTCGGACGAGCGGATCGGTCGGAGCTTCACGAGCGTGGCTTACCAGTGCCAGCCCTCGGCCTCGCCGAGGAACGACGCGACGACGGTAGCCGCAACGAGCAGGTATGCCAGCTTCGCTTTCCAATGCAGCATCTGATCTCTCCCGTTGATATCGGACGCCTGACCTGCCGAAGTATCCGAGCACGGGCTCAACCGCACATCCCCCGGACGAGGGATTGAAGAAAAAACCTGCACATCCCCCGTCCGAGCTAGCCGAGACCAGCCTCGCGGAGCGGCCTTCGACCCCAGGCGAACCGCTCGGCGTACCAGCCGGTGAGCGTTGTCATCGTCGTCCCCTGGCTCGACGAGTGCACGAACCAGCCTCGGCCTGCGTAGATCCCCATGTGGGAGACGTCACGGGCGCGGGCCTCCTTACCGCGCTCCGAGAAGAAGACGAGGTCGCCGGGCCGAAGCGCAGCGCGGCGGATGCGCGCCGACGCGGGCACCTCGCCGGCCATCGCCGAGGCGGTGCGGCCCTGGAGCACGTTATGGAGCTGCGGCGCGCTCGGATAGGTCTCGAGGCGGTAGACGCGCCAGGCGAAGCCCGAGCAGTCGAAGCCGCCCCGTGACGTGACGCCGAACAGAGTTTGCCGTCGTTCCGACGTCCCGCCCCAGACGTACGGGAAGCCGACAAAGGAGACCGCGCGCGTCAGGACCCGCCGTTGCCAGGCCGTCAGCAGGGGCAGGTCGAGGCTCTCCACGCGGTCCGCGACGTACGGGACGGTCCAGTCGCTCAGCTGGAGAAGCTTGGCGAACGAGTAGGCGGTCTCGGCCCGGGTGGCCCTGTCGCGCGGACGCAGCTCGAGGCCGTCGTCCTGGCTCGGGTGGTCGTAGCGGAGGCCGAGCATGCGGGCGACGACCTCGACGCCTAGCCGGCTCGGCGGTTCGAGGCCTGCGGACCGGACCTCCGCCTGCACGCGCCGCGCGACGTTGGACAGGTCGGCGGCACGGACGAGAGCGCGCTCGAGCTCGCGCATGCGGACAAGCCGATCGGGGCGGTCGGGGGCGCGGTCGACCCCCGTCACGGCCGCCATCGCCCGCGCGAGCGCGCCGGCCGTGAGCGGCTCCTTCGGCCTGAAACGGTCGACGGAGGGGCCCATGACGCCCTCCTCGACGACGACGCGGATCTGCGGGTCGGCCCAGGAAGCTGTTGCGGCGGGAGCAGCGATCCCGAAAACGAGCACGGCCAGGATCGCGAGGAGTGCGGCGCGCCTCATTCTCCGCTCTATCGGAGCGGCTTCCATGAGGCTTTAGGCTTCTCCCCCGTGGAGCTGCGCTGGACTCCCGAGCCGACCCCTGACGAGCGCGAGGCGCTCGAGCGCGCGCTGCTGCGTTTGCTGGCCGAACCGGACGACCCACGCGGCGCCTGGTGGCGAGCGGGGGTGGAGGAGTCGGTCTTCCTGGAGGACGAGAGTCAGGACTAGTCAGGTAGCAGCGGCATCGCGATTCCCGTGTCGCGCCCGAGCAGGACGCCCCGCCTGACCGCGTCGGCTCCGTAGCGCAGGCGCACCTCGTCGAGCGCGGCGTCGAGTGCCGTCCAGCCCGGCTCCCAGAACGGAAGCTCGAGCTGGAGGGTGCGCTCGTCGTCGAGGTTCGTGACGGCGATACCGAGCAAGGTCAGGCCCCGGTTGCGGATCTCGGGCCACGCCGTGACCACCAGCTCCCGTACGGCGGCGAGGATCGACTGGGACTCGGCCGTCGGCCTCGCGAACGTCAGCGAGCGGGTCGCGCGCGAGAAGTCGTCGAAGCGCAGGCGCAGGACGACCGTCCTGCCGACACGCCCGGCAGTGCGCATCCGCCTGGTCACCCTGTCGACGAGCCCGATGACGACGGCGTCGATCTCCTCCGCGGACCCCGGCCTCCCCGCCCGTTGCGAGCCGATCGACCGTCGACGCCGGCGCCGCTCCACCGGCCGGGGATCCCGGTTGTGCGCGAGCGCGTGGAGGTGACGCCCGGCTGCCCGCCCGACGATCGTGGCCAGCGCGGTCTCCGGGAACGCGGCGACCTGCGCCACGGTTTGGATCCCGAGCCGGTGGAGCCTTTCGGCGGTCACGGGACCGACGCCCCAGAGCCGCTCGACCGGCAACGGGTGGAGGAACGCGAGCTCACCCTCGGGAGGGACGACGAGCAGGCCGTTCGGCTTTGCCACGGCGCTTGCCACCTTTGCGAGAAACTTCGTCCTCGCCACTCCGACCGTGATCGGCAGGCCGACCTGCTCGCGTACGTCCCGACGGAGCTGCGCGGCGATCTCGCTGGGGCTGCCGGCGAGCCGCTCCATTCCGCGCGTGTCCAGGAAGGCCTCGTCGATCGAAAGCCCCTCGACGAGCGGCGTCGTGTCTTCGAACACGCGGAAGACTGCCTTGCTCGCCTCGGCGTAGGCCTCCATCCGCGGCCGTACGACGACGGCGTGCGGGCAGAGCCGGAGGGCGCGCCGCCCGCCCATCGCGGTCCGGATTCCGAACGCCTTCGCTTCGTAGCTCGCTGCGAGCACGACCCCGCCGCCGACGATCACAGGACGCCCCCGGAGTCGCGGGTCGTCGCGCTGCTCGACGGACGCGAAGAACGCGTCGAGGTCGGCGTGCAGGATCGTCGCCGCGCCATGCACGAACACATGTTCGCTCATGGGCTCGCCCTGCGTCAAACTCGAGCGACCCGGCTACAACCAGAGCTCGTATGACTGGAGCACGAGCCAGGGGGCGAACCCCTGGCGGCGGAGGAGCTTGAGCGCGGGGACGTTGTCCGCCTCGACGGAGAGGCCGAGAATCTCGCCCGGATGCTCCGACCAGTACTGCTCGAGCACCTGGGAGAGCAGGAAGCTCGCTACGCCCTGCGAGCGCTCCTGCACGACGACCCCGATCTGGTACGCCCAGCGGTCGTTGGGGTCGAGGTTGAGGAATGCGAGACGCGCGCCTGCGCGCTCCGCGAGGTAGACGGAGCCCTTCGCCAGACCGTCGCGCCAGGCCTCGTCGGGGAAGACGCCCTCCGGAAACGTCGAGTGGTAGAGCGCGAGCGCGGGCTGGAGGTCGCTTTCCCCGCCGCGTCGTACCACGACGCCTTCCGGACCCTCGGTCGCCGCGCGGTGCTCCTCCGGCGCGAGCCGGAAGACCGCCTTCGCGGGACCGCGTGGATGAAAGCCCTTGTGCTCGAGCAGCAGGCGGCCGGAGAGATTCCGGGGCCCAACCGAGCCGACGACCGAGAGCCGGCCGTGTTCGACGGCGATCGCGACCGAGGCGTCGAGCAGCTCGCTCCCGAGCCTCTGGCCGCGGTAGCCCGGGGCAATCAGCGGTCCGAAGAGGTCGGCGTGGGGAAACGCCTTGGGCACCTCGACGCCGCCGAAGCCGACGACTTTCCCGTCCTCGTCGTCGACGAGCAGCGTGCGCTCCGGCGGCTCCTCCCAGTCGGAGAGCTCGCTCTCGAGCTCGTCCAGCGACGCCCACAACGGGTTGCCGACCTGCTCCTCGGGCCGGCCGAACGCCCGTCGGGAGAGCTCGAGGACGGCCGGGACGTCTTCCCGGCTGAAGCTACGCAGGTTGCTGGCCACGAAGGAGTCGAGGTGCGCTGCGGGCGTAGTCGAGACCGGAGACCCACGTCAGGATCAGCGCGATGAGCATCGCCCACCAGGCGACGACGTCGTCGAACGCCCCTCCGGCCGCCAGCCCGGCGAGGCCGGCTGCCACCGCCTGGGCCCACGTCTTGAGCTTGCCGAGATCGCGGGCGCCGATCACGACGCCGCGTTCGAGCGCTGCGAGACGGAGCCCGGTGACGAGGAACTCGCGGGCGATCACGGCCGCAACCATCCACGCGGGCAGTACCCGGCCGACGAGCATGATCAGCGCGGTCATGACCAGGAGCTTGTCGGCCACGGGGTCGAGAATCCGGCCGAGGTCCGACGTGCGGTTGTTCCGTCGAGCCCACCAGCCGTCCACCCAGTCGGTCGCCATCGCGACGGCGAAGACCGCCGTCGCCCAGTAGTCGTGGTTCGGAAAGTCCCAGGCGAAGAGGACGATCACGACCGGAACCGAGGCCGCCCTGGCGACCGTCAAGTGATCCGCGAAGGTCATGGGGGCAGAATACGCCGACATGAGCGCCTTCCGGACCGTCCTGGTCGCCAACCGCGGCGAGATCGCGATCCGCGTCTTCCGGACGCTGCGCGAGCTCGGGATCAGGGCCGTCGGCGTCTACTCGGAGGCCGATCGCGGCTCGCTCCACGTCGCTTCGGCCGACGAGGCGTATCTGCTCGGCCCCGGCGCGCCCGCCGAGAGCTACCTCGACGAGGAGCGGGTGCTCGCGGCCGCGCGCCGCGCTCATGCCGACGCGATTCACCCCGGATACGGCTTCCTGGCGGAGAATGCCTCGTTCGCGCGCGCGGTCGAGGAGTCCGGCATCGTCTGGATCGGTCCGCCGCCGGAGGCGATCGAGGCGATGGGCTCGAAGGTGGAGGCACGGCGGCTGATGCAGGCTGCCGGCGTGCCCGTCATCCCGGGAACGCCCGGGCCGGTCGATTCGGTCGCGGAGATCGTCGCCGTCGGGGACGAGCACGGCTGGCCGCTCGCGATCAAGGCTTCGGCGGGTGGCGGCGGCAAGGGGCTCAAGATCGTCGGCTCCCCCGACGAAGCCGAGCGGGCGCTCGCCTCCGCGCAGCGGGAGGGCGAGGCCTACTTCGCCGACGCGACCGTGTACGTGGAGCGCTTTCTCGAAGACCCGCGCCACGTCGAGATACAGGTGTTCGCCGACGCGCACGGGACGGTCGTCCACCTGGGCGAGCGGGACTGCACCATCCAGCGCCGACACCAGAAGCTCGTCGAGGAGACGCCGTCGCCGGCTGTGGCGCCGGCGCTGCGCGAGCGGATCGGAGCGATCGCGGTCGACGCGGCGCGGGCCGTCGGCTACCGCGGGGCCGGAACGGTCGAGGGCCTTCTCGACCGGGAGGGCAACTACTTCTTCCTCGAGATGAATACCCGGATCCAGGTGGAGCACACGGTCACCGAGCTCGTCACGGGAATCGACCTCGTGCGCGAGCAGGTGCTGGTCGCCTCTGGCGAGCCCCTCTCCTTCGGGCAGGAGGACGTGCGTCTTTCCGGACACGCGATCGAGTGCCGGATCAACGCCGAGGATCCCGCGGCCGGGTTCCTGCCCACCCCGGGGACGATCACCGCCTACCAGGAGCCCGCGGGGCCGGGGGTCCGGGTCGACTCGGGTGTCGCGGCGGGCTCGGAGGTGGTGGGCATCTACGACCCCCTCGTTGCGAAGCTCGTTGTTTGGGACGTCGACCGGGAGCGGGCCCGCCTGCGCATGCTGCGTGCGCTCGGCGAGTACAGGATCGAGGGCGTGGCGACGCTTCTGCCCTTCCACCGGGCCCTTCTCGAACATCCGTGCTTCGTCGCGGGGGAGACCTGCCTCGGACTTGTGGAGACGATTGCCGCGGGCGTCGAGGCGGAGGCGGCCGCACCGAATCCGCTCGGGCCGGCGCACGTCCGCGAGGAGGTGGTCGGAGTCGAACTGGACGGCCGCCGCTTCGAGGTGACCCTCCTTCGTCCGGAGCCGCCTTACGCGGAGCTCGCGCGCCGCCGCCGCGCACGCATTGGAGATGGGATCCGCCACGGCGCCGCTCGCGAGGCGATCGTCAGCCCCATGCAGGGCACCGTCCTCGCCGTCGAGGTGAGGGAAGGGGACACCGTGCGCGAGGGCCAGGTGATCTGCGTTGTCGAGGCGATGAAGATGGAGAACGAGATCGTCGCCCACCGGTCCGGCCGGGTGACCGGCCTAACGGTCGCCGCCGGCGAGCCCGTCACGACCGGCCAGATCATCTGCGTCGTCGCCCAGGAGGACGGCCGGCCCCCGCCGGAGGTGTAAGGCCGACCTTACAGTTCGGCTACGCTAGGTTCGTGGCGGTGAGTGTTCAGCCGAGGACGAGCGTGGAGGGTCGTGCATTCTGCGCCGCCGTCTCGAGTGCGAACGAGGAGTCGCTGGCAGCCACGGCGAGCAGGATCGACGGCTGGATCATGCTCGAGTATCGCGGCCTGTGGGACCGTGACGTCCTCGGCGGCAGTCTGCTGTCGGACGGCCTCAAAAGCCGTCTCCGCGACCAGCTGGGGATGCTCGCACCGTCCCGCCTGCTCTTCCTGAAGAAGCCCGAGCGCCGTTCGTCCGGGCGCCGCCAGGTCTGGTTCGGTAGGTCGCAGCCCGGCGAGGAGCGCTTCTTCCAGCTCGAGGTCGATCACCTGGAGGATCTGCGGGACTTCGACTTCGCCGGAGCCCTGGCGGGCGAGGGAACGCCGGGCGTGCCCCTCGACCACCCCCTGCTCGTCGTCTGTACCCACGGCAAGCGCGACCGGTGCTGCGCGAAGAACGGGCGCCCGATCTACGACGCCCTCAAAAACGAGACGGAGCCGGGGTGGGTCTGGCAGTCGACGCACGTCGGCGGCGACCGCTTCGCCGGCAACGTGGTTGTCTTCCCGCACGGCCTCTACTACGGCCGGGTCGAGCCTGCCGACGTCCCTGCTCTCCTCGGGGCCTGTGCCGCCGACCAGGTCGAGCTGAGTCGCTACCGGGGCCGGGCGGCCTACACCTTCAAGGTCCAGGCGGCGGAGCACGGCATTCGCGAGGCCGAAGGCTTGCTCGGCATCGGCGATCTCACCTTTCTCGGCTGCCGGCCGAAGGGGGACGATGCCTGGCGCGTGCGCTTCCGCGGCCCAGAGCGCGCCGTCTACGAGGCGGATGTCGTCTCGGAGCTCGCCGACGAGCCCGTCTTCCTCACCTGCGGTGCGGCCGAGCCCACCCGGTCGCGGCGTTTCGCAGCGACGAACGTCCGCCGCCGCCAGGAGCCTTTGGCGAAATAGACGGCTGAGCCGCCAGGCTGCGCAGCGACGAGCGACATTCCGCCAAAGCCTCCTAGACGATCCGGAGAAAGCCCTCGCGGACAAGACGCCGGACGAGGACGAGCCGGCCCGCCTCGTCGAGGTCGCCCGGAAGCTCCGATGCGCTGAAGGGCTCGTCCGCCTCGAAGCAAGCCACGACCTCGGTGCGAGCCGTCTCCGGGAGACGGAGCTCCTTGCCCTCGAACACGAGCCCGAGCCCGCCCTCGTCCTCGTAGAGATCCGCTATCACGCTCGCTCGGCGCTCGAGCGGTGTCTCCGGACCGAGCCGGTCGAGTGCCCGAAGCTGGGAGAGCCCGTCCTCGCGGATCGGCCGGCGCGTGTCGAGGAAGCGCCTGCGCATGCGCTGCTCGATGTCCTCAGCAGCCAGCTGCTCGCGGAGCCGCTCGGCGAGCTCGTCAGGGTCGAGGCCGTCCGCGCTCACGCCGTGGCGGAGCTCCACATCGAGCGCGAGCGGCTTCAGCGCCGCCCGTGCCGCGTCGACCCATGTGTACGCGTTGATCCCGATCGTGAGGTGGAGGGAGTCGGTGTCCGACGTCTCCGCCTGGTGGAGCCAGCCTCGCGGCAGATAGAGCGTGTCTCCGGCGCTGAGGACGAGGTCGTCTGTGGGCTCCCCCTCGCTCCCGAGCGCCTTCGCGTAGCGCTGATGCTTGAGCGGAAGCTCGAGCAGCGGCTCGTACAGGAGCCAGCGCTTCTTGCCGGCGACCTGGAGCACGAGCACGTCGTGGGTGTCGTGGTGGACCGCGAAGCCCTGGGAGCCGCTGGGTGTGTAGTACGAGTTCGCCTGCACACCGAGCCGAAAGGCGTCCTCGAGCTGGCGGCAGAACGCTGCCAGAGGCTGCCAGTTGACGTGCAGCGCCTGCAGCACGATCGTCGCGCCCGCCTCCCACTCGGCCAGGACGCGCTCGACGTCGGCCGTCTTCGTGAAAGGCGGGCGCCAGCCGACGTCGGCAGTGTAAGAGCCGACGTCCAGCTGCCCGCCTTCACGGACGAGCCGGAAGGCTGGGTACCGGATGGCGGTCGAGCAGACGAGACGCTCGACGTCGGCCTCGGACAGGAGGTCGTCGAAGCGACCGGGCTCGTCCCGCGGGACGATGAGCGGTCGCCGCTCCCAGTGTTCTGCGAAGAAGGTGTCGGCTGCGACGGGCTCGAGGCAGCGCGCCAGCGCGGCCGCCGCGGCCCGCCTTGGCGGCCTACGCGTCCGTGTCGTCGGCGTCTGCGTCGGTGGCGTCCGTGTCGGCGTCGTCGGCGTCGGTGTCGGTCGCGTCGCCATCGGTCGTGTCCGTGTCGTCCCCGTCGGCATCGGCTTGCGGATCGAGGCGGCCGCTCTCGGTGATCGTGCGGATCTCGTCGTCGTGGAGCGTGCTCATGGCTTCCTCCTCTGAGGGGTCGGGCCGAACGCTACTGCATCGATACCCGTCAGGACGCCAGCTCGAACAGGATCTCGCAGAAGGTCGCGCGCCGAGCTCGGACGGCCATTGCGGCCGCCGCTGTCTCACGCGGCTACTCGGCGGTGCAGACCGGCGCTTCGAGCTCGATCATCGCCGCGTCATGCTGCTGGCCGAGCAGCTCGACCGCCCGGGCCTTCGTCTCGAAGCTCTCCCAATCACCCGAGCTGCGCGCGTCCAGGGCGTCGGCGGCGAGCGCGAGCATGCTCCGGTCGAGCTCTTTCGCCCGGGCCGCCGTCCCCCGGAAAACCCGGGGCGGGGCGAGCGCCGCGAAGCCAGAGGCGTAGTCGAGGTGGATCGCCCGCCACCCGCGGAGCGTGCCAACGCGGTCGGCCTCGGACACGCGGGTCTCGAGCTCCCGAAGGCGCTCGTTCTGTTTCGCGCAGAGCTCGCTCACGGCGAGGATGTAGCGCCGCTCGTCGACCGAGTGCTTCGCAGCGGGGGGCGCGTGGGTGCTGCCCGCCTCGATGCGGGCCGCGAACTCGGCGGCGTCCCGGGGCGGAGCCTCGAACAGCGTGCTGCCGAGCGCCACCGCGCCGCCCAGGGTGGCGGCGATGAGGGCCAGAATCACGGCGGCCTTGACGAGCGTTTGCGCGAGTCTCACGGGGGTTCCCCAGCCCTCCATCGCCCGATCACACGCTCAACTCATCGTCCGAACGAGTGATTCACCCTCTTGGATAGACTCGCGCCCGGCCGTGGACCTCTACGAGTACCAGGGAAAGCAGCTCTTCGCCCGCGTCGGCATCCCCGTGTCGGAGGGCCGTCTGGCGACCACGCCGGAGGAAGCGCGCGAGGCGGCGGAAGAGCTCGGCGGGCCCGTCGTCGTCAAGGCGCAGGTGCTTGTCGGCGGTCGCGGCAAGGCGGGCGGCATCAAGCTCGCCGACACTCCCGAGGCGGCCGAGACCCATGCCGCGGAGATCCTGGGCATGGATATCCGCGGACACATCGTTCGCCGGCTCTGGATCGAGCGGGCGTCGGACATCGCCAAGGAGTACTACCTCTCGGTCACGTTCGACCGGGGCGAGAAGAAGCCGCTGTTCATGCTGACGGCGGAAGGCGGTGTCGACATCGAGGAGGTCGCCGAGAAGCAACCTGAAGCCCTCGTCCGCCTGCACGTCGACCCAATGGTCGGATGGCAGCCGTGGTACGGCCGATGGCTCGTCTTCACGGCGGGCATCGACGATCCGGGCGAGCAGAAGCAGGTGGCGTCGATTGCGGAGATGCTCTACGAGGCGTTCGTCGAGTTCGACGCGATGTTGTGCGAGGTGAACCCGCTGATCGTCACACCCGAGGGCGAGGTGCGGGCGCTCGACGCGAAGTTCACCGTCGACGACAACGCCCTCTACCGGCATCCGGATATCGCTGAGATGCGCGACGTCGAGGCCGCCGACGCCCGCGAGCGCCTCGCGCGGGAGAAGGGCGTCACGTACGTGAAGCTGGACGGCGAGATCGGGATCCTCGGCAACGGCGCCGGCCTGGTCATGGGCACGCTGGACGTGATCGACCAGGTCGGGGGCCGTCCGGCGAACTTCTGCGACCTCGGAGGCGGGGGCGACGCGCAGGGCGTCGTCGACGCGCTCGAGGTGATCACGTCGGACGAGCAAGTCGAGGCGATCCTCTTCAACATCTTCGGCGGGATCACGCGTTGCGACGAGGTGGCGAAGGGCATCCTCGCCGCCCTCGGTCAGATGGCGATCGAACTCCCGATCGTCGTGAGGCTCGACGGGACGAACGCCGAGGAGGGCAGGCGCATGCTGAGCGAGGCCGCCCCTCCCAACCTCTACGTCGAGGAAACCATGTTGTCGGCCGCCGAGCGTGTGGTGTCGCTCCGGTGAGAGGGGTTTCCTAGTGGCGATCCTCGTCGACCAGGAGACGCGCCTCGTCGTCCAGGGGATCACGGGGCGCGAAGGCTCCTTCCACGCAACGCGGAACCTGCAATACGGCACGAACGTGGTCGCCGGCGTCACGCCCGGCAAGGGCGGCGAGAATGTCGAGGGGATCCCGGTCTTCGACACCGTCCGCGACGCAGTTGCCGAGACCGATCCGAACACCGCCATGGTCTTCGTCCCCGCGCGCTTCGCCGCCGACGCAATCTACGAGGCGGTCGACGCGGGGATCCGGAGGATCGTCTGCATCACGGAGGGAATTCCCGCCCACGACATGCTGCGCGTCTACAACTACGTTCGGCCCCGGGGCGTCACGCTGGTGGGGCCGAACTGCCCCGGTGTCCTCTCCCCGGGGAAGGCCAATGTGGGGATCATCCCGGCCGAGATCTTCCGCGAGGGCCCGGTGGGTCTGGTCTCGAGGTCCGGGACGCTCACGTATCAGATCGGCCACGAGCTTGCGCAGCTCGGGATCGGCCAGTCCACGATCGTCGGCATCGGCGGGGACCCGGTGGTCGGGTCGTCGTTCATCGACGTCTTGGCCCGTTTCGAAGCCGATCGCGAGACCGAGATCGTCGTCATGGTGGGCGAGATCGGCGGGTCCGAGGAGGAGATGGCCGCCGAGTACATCGGCGCCGAGATGACCAAGCCAGTCGTCGCCTACATCGCTGGCTTCACCGCGCCGCCGGGCAAGACCATGGGCCACGCCGGGGCGATCATCTCGGGCAGCGCCGGCACGGCGCAGGCGAAGAAGGAGGCGCTCGAAAGGCAGGGCGTCCGGGTCGGAACGAACCCGACCGAGGTCGCCCAACTGGCGGCTGCAGGCGTCCTCGCCTAGCGACTGGGGTCAAGCCGGGCGGCTCTGCTGCCGACGCCATGGGCATGGCTCGAGGCGAGAACGTACGGCGGGACGTGCGCTACCGGATCGGGCGTTGGCTCGGGTCGACGACCCCGCGCGGCATCTTCGGAGTCCTGCTCCTCGCCAGCGTCGGCTTCCCGATCGCTACGTGGGTCGAATGGCTGCAGGGCAGCCTCGGTGAGCCGCTCGGCGTCGAGATCTTCATGTTCCTCGCGTGGCTGCTCTGCGCCGCCCTCGCCTACGCCTGGTGGTTCTTCGCGCGCCTGGGCGCGACGGAGCCGGACCGGGGCGACCCGCCCCGCCTCCGCCTACGCAGCGCAGAAACGCCCTGGTACACGCCTCCGGCGATGCCGACGACCGCGAGCCCCATCGCGAGGAAGAGCAGCGAGAGCGCGAACATGCCCCCAGACTCGGGCTCGTCGGCGGGAGACCCCGCCTTGGAGCCGCCCTCCTCGCCTGTCCCGAGCGGCCTTGCCCCGTCGTCGGGCGCGTCCAGCGGATAGCGCTCCCATAGGTCGGACAGATCGTCCTGCTGCTCCGGGGTCTGCGCCGTTGCCGTCGGCGCGCCATGGGAGATCGTCGCCAGGAGCAGGGCGAACAGCAGGATTAGCCGCCTCGTCCTCGTCATGAGCGGATCGTGAGCGGGGTTCCGATCGGCATCAGCGCGGCCAGCCGCAGGATCGCCCGGTTTCGGAGCCTGATGCATCCGTGCGACACGCGACCGGGGATGAGCCCGGGCTGGCTCGTGCCGTGGATGCCGACGAATCCACCCGCGGGCCAGTCCGTGAGCACGGCGGAGCGGGCGCTCGTCCCGAACGCGATCGGCCCGTAGAACGCGTTCCGGTACCGGGTCAGCTTGTTCCGCACGTAGAACCTGCCCTTCGGGGTCGGGGATGCGGTCGTCCCGACGCCGACCGGCGCGTTGAAGATCGCCCGCCCGTTTCGCAGAAGCATCGCCTGCTGGTCGCCGAGGTCGACGATCAGATGCGTGCGGACGACGACGTACCCTCCGAGCGCGGATCGCGGCACCCAGCCGGTCGTGCCGGAGGGAAGGACGGGAAGGCGGACCCGCACCCACAGCGAGCCGTCGGCCGCCTGCCTGCTCCCGAGGACGAGGACGAGGTTCGTCGTGCCCTCGGGAGTCCGGGCGCCGACCTGCGCGACACGGCGGAAGCGCGCCCCCGCCCCCGACCGGGCCGCGGCCGTTCTGCGCAGGGGCGACCAGGTCGACTCGTGCGGGGACGAGGACAGCGCGGTGGGCGCCGGGATATCGAGCGCCGACTCGGGCGGCTCGGCGAGGGCGACGGAGCCCAGTTCGCCCGCGGCCGCGCGAGCGAATGCCGGGCTGCCGTCGCCCTCGCCGGCGCCCATCGACGCGAAGGTGGCGCCGAGCGCAGCCAGGACGAGGACGCCGACGATCGCGACCCGAGTGCGGCCGCTCATTCTCATCCCGTGAAGCGCGGTCTCCTCGCGGCCTTCGTACGTGGTGAGCGCGCAATGAAGCCGGTCTCCCGGACCAGACTCAGGGTCTTCGCCTTCGACAGGGGCTCGTCGAACGGCTCGGCGGCAGGACGGCTGCCCGCGATGTACCGGATCCATGCCGCATGCCGTGCCTCGACAGAGTGGATGCCGACCGCGGCCGCCAGTACTCGAGGCGACTCGATCTTGTCGGCCTGGCCCTTGTAGGCGGCCGTCCCGAGATCCTCGAAGGCGACCGATGTCCGGACGAAGCTCGGCGGGCGCTCGGTGACGCCGCGGAAGTCGAAGAACGGCCTCGCGACGGCCTTGCGTCCGAGCACGTCCTTGAGGGCCTTGACGTGGGCGCGCTCGACGGCGCCGACGACGCGCGCCAGGCGTGCGGCCGGTCCTTGGAGCGCGCCCTTTTGCTCCGCCTCCGTGTAGAAGGCGTCCTGCAGGTACTCGAGCGTGAGCGCGTAGTTGAGGATCGCGACGTCGCCCTGCGAGAGCGCCGCCTGAGCCGCGGGCGGCCGGCCGAGCGCGACCGCGGCGAGCAGGCCGCCTCCCGCCGCCCGGAGGAGCCCTCTCCTCGACGACCGCGGGAGGCGGTCGAGCGCTTCTCGGATTGCACCGTCGCGGTCGAGGTCGTCGAGCGCGAGGTCGGGAATGTCTCGAAACGTCATGGTGCCTCCCTCAAGCCCCTTGGATGAACCCGAGCTCGTCGAGCCGTTTCTCGACCTCGTCGGGAGAGAGCGGCTGATCGACCGCCTGCGAGGCGGGAGGCCGATCGACGATCGCCCGCACCCAGGCGGCGTGCCGGGCGTCGACGGAAATGACTGTGGCCGCCGCGCGGAGGCCGGCCTTCGTCAGGTTTGCCGCCTGGCCGTTGTACGCGCCGACGGCGAGGTCCTCGAGGTCCGCAGCTGCCTTGGCGAAGGCCTCGGAGTCGGTCGTCGCGTTGCCGAAATCCATCGGCGGCGCCGATCGTGCCGCCGAGCCGAGCGCGTCCTCGAGGTAGGAGACGTGCTCCCGCTCGTGCTCCCCCGCCACCTTGGCGAACTCGAGCAGCTCAGCGTTGATCTCGGCCCGCTCGGCCGCCTCGTCGTAGAACGCGCTCTGCACCTGTTCGAGCAGCAGCGCGAAGTTGAAGATCTCCGCGTCCTGCTCCGGGGACTGGGCGGAGGCCGCAAGCCTCGGAAGGCCCGCCACCACCGCCCCGCCGACCAAGAGCGTGCCCCCGGCAACGAAAGCACGCTTGAGCAACTCGTCTCGCGAGGCCGGATTGTCGCCCCGCGGATAGCCCGGGATACCTGCCACAGTTCCCCTCCTTCTGCCAGACGCCGGTGGTTGTTCGTAGCGCGTCCGGTTTCGGTTCGGTCCGATGTGGCAGCCGTCCGACGGCCCAGTAGACTCGTGCCATGAGCGTCATCTCCTTCGCTCGCGGCTTTCCCGGCCCGGATCTGCTTCCGATCGAGGAGTTCGGCGACTGCGCGAGGGCGGCGCTCGCCCGCGACGGTGCGACCGCGCTCAACTACGGCCCGCCGCTCGGCTACCTGCCGCTTCGCGAGTGGCTCGCGGACCGTCACGACGTCGACGTCGCCCGGGTCATGATCACGAACGGCTCGCTCCAGGCCTTCAGCTTCATCGCACGCCACCACGTCCAGGCCGGCGCCAAGGTCTTCGTCGAGGCTCCTTGCTACGACCGGTCGCTCCAGATCCTGCGCCGGCTCGGGGCCGACGTCGAGACGGTCCCGCTGTCCGACGACGGGCTCGACATCGACGCCCTCGAGCAGGCGCTCGCGCGGACGGACGGGCCGAGCCTCGTCTACACGATTCCGACGTTCCAAAACCCGAGTGGGCGGACGCTCTCCGAGCCCAACCGTCACCGCCTCATCGACGTCGCCCGTGAGCACGGAGCCCCGATCCTCGAGGACGATCCGTACGGGCTCCTCCGCTTCGGCGGGGACGGCCTGCCCCGCCTGTTCGAGCTCGCGGGCGGCGAGGGAGTGATGCTTCTCTCGTCCTTCTCGAAGACCGTGGCGCCCGGCATCCGCGTCGGCTTCGCCATCCTGCCGGAGGAGCTCATGGGCGCGATGCAGACGCTCATCCTCGAGAACTACGTGTCTCCCGTGATGTTCGTCGAGGCGACCCTGCACGAGTTCGTCTCGCGCGGGCGGTTCGACCCGAACGTCGAGGAGATCCAGGCGGCGTTGCGCGTCCGCCGCGACGCGATGATCTCGGCCCTCGCGCGAGAGATGCCGGAGGGAACGACCTGGAACGAGCCCGACGGCGGCTACTTCCTCTGGGTCGACCTGCCTGCAGGGCTGAGCGCCGAGAGCCTGCTCGCCCAGGCCGACGAGGCCGGGGTCGCCTTCATCAAGGGCCCCGACTTCTTCCACGACGGCGGCGGGGAATCGTCGCTTCGCCTCGCGTTCTCATACGAGCGGCCAGAGGCGATCGACGAGGGCATCTCGCGGCTCGGACGGCTCGTTCGCGACGCGCTCGCCGTTCCTGCGTGAACCGACCTCCGTTCGAGACGGCCCACCTCGACGAGCTCGCCCGCTTCGGCGGAGAGTTCGACACGATCCCGATCCGGATCCCACTCGGCATCGCCGCCTTCGGCGTCAACGCCTACGGCGCGCGCGAGGTGGGCGGGCACGTGATCGAGGAGCACGACGAGCTCGGCTCCGGGGCGGGCGGCCATGAGGAGCTCTACGTCGTCCTCTCGGGCCGGGCGCGCTTCGTCGTGGCCGGCACCGAGGTCGACGGTCCGGCGGGGACACTCCTCTTCGTTCGCGACCCGGCGACCCGCCGTGGCGCGACTGCGGCCGAGCCGGACACCGTCGTCCTGGTCGTCGGCGGCACGGTCGGGAAGCCCTTCCAACCGTCCCCCTGGGAGGCGTGGCTCGAGGCGCTGCCACTCTACGAGGCAGGGGACTTCACCGGAGCAGCCGCCGTGCTGGAGCGCGCGCTCGAGGCATTCCCCGGGAATCCGAACGTGCTCTACAACCTCGCTTGTTGCGAGGCGCTGAGCGGTCGGTCCGACGATGCCTTGTCGCATCTCGCCCGCGCCGTCGAAGCCGACCCGCGTGTCCGTGACTGGGCCGAAACCGACTCCGATCTCGACTCGATCCGCGGCTCGCTCGAGAACGTCTAGGCCGCCGCGTGGGCGTGGAGCTGCGGGCGTGCCACGAGCCTAGCCTGCTCCGGGGGCTCGAGTCTGGCCATCTTCGCCGACCTGAAAGTCGGGCACGGGCCCTCCGCCAGAGCACAGAGTGCCGCCTGGCGGAAATAGCAGTCTTTGCAGGTGATTTGCCGCCGCTTCGCCATCGTTCGAGGGGCGACCATCTTATGGTGGAGCGGCTCTTGGGTTAAGTGTTGTCGTGACGAAAAACACGCAATTTCCGGAAGGTTTCGTCGGTTTGTTGCCGGACAAGAAAACTACGATTTCGTCAGAACGGACAACGCTTCGTCGAAGGTGGAGACGGGAACGATCTCGAGATCATCGACCGCGGCCCGCGCCTCCTCGTAGTTCGCGTCGGGGACGATGAAGATGTCGGCGCCCGCCTCGCGGGCACCGATCGCCTTCTGCTCGACACCACCGATCGGAAGCACGGTGCCGTCGAGCGCGAGGGCGCCGGTGGTGACAATCGTGCGTCCGCGGTCGAGGTCACCGTCGCCGAGCTCGTCGACGATGTCGAGGGCGAAGGCGAGCCCGGCGGAGGGGCCGCCGATGCCGCCCGCGTCGATCTGGATGTCGAGCGGGAACTGGAAATCGTCGGCGTCCTCGACCTCGACTCCCATCACCGCGCGACCGGGCTCGTCCTGCGCCGCTCGCGTCCCGACGGTGAGGGTCAATGCCTTGTCGTCGCGCTTCACGGCCAGCTCCACCTCGTCGCCCGGCGCCACGCCTGCGAAGGCATCGCGCAACTCGTCGGCCGACGTCACATCCTTGCCATTCACCCCGACGATGACGTCACCGACCTCGAGTACGCCGTCCGCAGGCGCGTCCGGCACGACGAGTGTGACCTGGGCCCCGAGCGGCGTGACCTCGACGTCCTTGCCGAGGTGCTCCAGCGCCACCGCGATGGCCACGAGCTGGGAGTGCGACATGTCGTTGAGACTCGATGCCCGCCGTTGCTGGTCGCTGACGCCCTGTGGGTTGATCACCTTTTCCGGGAGCAGCGATGCCCCCTCGTGGATGCCCGGGTAGATGCGCTCGAGCAAGCTTGCGCGCCCGACGCGGACATCGACCATGTAGATGCCGCCCCCGTCGTCGCTGTTCGTCTCGCCTGGAATTTCCACGAGCGGATCGGTCGGTCGCGCCTTGTCCGGAAGGACGATGTAGTGGTCCGACGGGATCCAGGTGAGGGCGAGCCCGGCCACGATGAGGACCGCAACGACCGAAAGGAGAACGGCAAGACGACGGCGCATGCAGCGATCGTAGCCCCGGGCTTCGAGGACAGGCGCTGCTCGAACCCGCGCCTAGCCGCTGAGCACGGAGACGACGTCGCGAACTGCCGCGGCCGACTCCTGCAAAGCTGCGTGCTCGGCTTCCGTCAGGTCGAGCTCGACGATCTCCTCGACGCCGGTGGCGCCGAGCTTGGCGGGGACGCCCATGTACAGGTCGTCGATTCCGTACTCGCCCTGGAGAAGGACCGTGCAGGGGAGGACACGCTTCTGGTCGAGCATCACCGCGTCGACCATTTGCGCCACGGCCGCCCCCGGTGCGTACCAGGCCGAGGTGCCGAGCAGCTCCACGACCTCCCCGCCCCCCTTGCGCGTGCGCTCCACCATCGCCTCGATCGCGGCCGGCGAGGCGAGCTTCGTGAGCGGGACGCCGCCGACCGACGTAGCCGACACGACGGGGACCATCTGGTCACCATGACCGCCCAGCACCATCGCGGTCACGTCCTTCGCCGAGGCGCCGGTCTCCCACGCGATGAACGTGCTGAAACGCGCGGTGTCGAGGACGCCCGCCATGCCGAGCACCCGCTCGCGCGGCCATCCGGAGACGTTCTTCGCCACGTGGCACATGGCGTCGAGCGGGTTCGAGACGACGATGAGGATTGCGTCCGGCGAGCGCTCGACGGCCTCGCGTGTGACAGACCCGACGATCTCCTCGTTCGTCGTCACGAGATCGTCGCGGCTCATCCCGGGCTTGCGCGGGAGCCCGGCCGTGACGACCACGACGTCCGACCCGGCGGTCTCCTCGTAGCCGTTCGAGCCGGCGATCGTGGGCTCGTAGCCGAGCACGGGGCCGGCTTCGTTCACGTCGAGCGCCTTCCCTTGCGGCAAGCCCTCCTTGATGTCGACGAGGACGACGTTCGCGTAGTCGCGCCGTGCGATCTCCTGGGCGGCCGTCGCGCCGACGTTCCCGGCTCCGACCACTGTCACCTTGCGTCTCAAACTCGGACTCCCATCGTCTCGATGATTGCGTCGGCGACCTCGCTCGTCCCGACTGCGGTCGGGTCGTCGCGCGTCGGCTTCATGTCGTAGGTGACCGACTTTGCCTCGGCGATGACGGCTGCGATCGCCGCCTCGAGGCGATCGGCCGCCTCCCGCTCCTCCAGGTGGCGGAGCATCATGACGCCGGAGAGCATCATCGCCATCGGGTTCACCCGGTTCTGTCCGGTGTACTTCGGTGCCGAGCCGTGGGTGGGCTCGAAGACGGCGGCGTACGTTCCGAAGTTTCCCCCCGGCGCCAGTCCCAGGCCGCCGATCAGGCCGGCGCAGAGATCGGAGACGATGTCTCCGTAGAGGTTCGGACAGACGAGGACGTCGTACTCTTCCGGCCGCTGGACGAGCTGCATCGAGAGGTTGTCGACGATCTTGTCCTCGAAGGCGATGTCCTCGTTCTCGGCCGCCACCTCGCGAGCGACCTGGAGATAGAGACCGTCGGTGAACTTCATGATGTTGGCCTTGTGAACCGCCGTGACCTTGCTGCGTCCGTTCTTGCGCGCGAAGTCGAAGGCGAACTCGACGATCCTCCGCGAGCCGCTGATCGAAAGCGGCTTCAGGCTCAGCCCCGAGTCGTCGCGGAGAGGCACCTGCATGCGCTCCTTGACCCAGCGGATGAGCTCCAGCGCCTCCTCGCTTCCCTCCTCGACCTCGATTCCGGCATAGAGGTCCTCGGTGTTCTCGCGGATGACCACGACGTCGACCGAGTCGTAGCGCGACCGCACGCCCGGGTAGCTCTTGCAGGGCCGAACCTGGCCGTAGAGGTCGAGGCTCTTGCGGAGCGCGACGTTCACCGAGCGGAAGCCCGTGCCGACCGGCGTCGTGATCGGGCCCTTGATGGCAACGCTGTTCGACCTGATCGACTCCAGCACGTGGTCGGGCAGGGGATTGCCGCCGTAGCGGTCCATGACGTCGGCGCCGGCGTCCTGGACGTCCCACTGGAACTCGACGCCGGTGGCGTCGAGGACGCGCCGAGTCGCCTCGGCGATCTCGGGCCCCGTCCCGTCGCCGGGGATGAGCGTGACGCGGTGCGGCATGGGCGGGGAGCAATTGTAATGCGGCGCCCGCCGGCTGCAGCCGTTCGATACGGTGCTGCCGACAGGGAAGGAGAGCGGTGAACGAGTTCAAGCCAGGCCTCGAGGGCGTCGTCGCCTTCGAAACCGAGATCGCCGAGCCGGACCGGGAAGGCGGTGCGCTGCGCTACCGGGGAGTCGACATCGAGGAGCTCGTCGGCGTGCGCCCGTACGAGCAGATCTGGGGGCTTCTCGTCGACGACAGCTTCGAGCCCGGCATGCCGCGCGCCGAGGACGTCAAGCTTCCGACGCACACGGGCAGTGCGATGGCCGACCTCGAGTCTGCGACCGCCGCGCTCTCCGGCGAGTGGGGGCTCGGTCAGCTGATCGACATCTCGGACGAGCAGGCCCGCGACGACCTCGCGAGGCTCTCGGCCGCCATGATCTCCCTCGTCGCGCAATCGGCCCGGGGCGACCAGCCGCGCGTTCCCGACGAGCGCGTCGCCGAGGGCCAGATCGCGGCCGAGCGCTTTCTCCTACGCTGGCGCGGCGAGGCCGACCCCCGGCACGTGCAGGCGATCGACCGCTACTGGGTCTCGGCCGCCGAGCACGGCGCCAACGCCTCGACGTTCACCGGGCGCATCGTCGCCTCGACCGGCGCCGACACCGGCGCTGCGATGGCGGCGGCCGTCGGCGCTCTCAGCGGCCCGCTCCACGGCGGCGCGCCGACCCGCGTCCTCAAGATGCTCGACGAGGTCGCCGACCGTGGCGACGCCGAAGGCTACGTCACCGAGCTGCTCGACCGAGGCGAGCGCCTGATGGGCTTCGGACACCGCGTCTACCGAGCCGAGGACCCGCGGGCTCGCGTCCTGCGCGCGACCGCGCGGGAGCTCGAGTCGTCCCGCGTGGAAGTCGCCGAGGCGCTCGAGCAGGCCGCCCTCGCGGAGCTCGCAGAGCGCCACCCCGAGCGCGTGCTCGCCACGAACGTCGAGTTTTGGTCAGCGGTCGTGCTCGACATCGCGGAGATCCCGCCACCGCTATTCCCGGCCATGTTTGCGGCCGCCCGGGTCGCCGGCTGGTCGGCCCACATCCTCGAGCAGAAGAGCGCCGGGAGGCTCATCCGTCCATCGGCCCGCTACGTCGGGCCCCCGGCCCGCTCGCTCGCGTCAGTTGACTGAACTCGCCGAGGCCGTCGAGCGCGCCGGGGAGCTGAATGACGAGCGCGCCCTGGCGGATCTCCGTCGGTCGGTCGACGACGATCTCGAGGCCGCGGCGCGGAGCCGGGACTATCGGGAGCGGGCACTCGCGTATCGCGCGATCGGACAGCTCCGCTTCAACCAGAAGACCGAGTTGCTCCGCCGTGGCCTGGAAGACGAGAGCCCGGCAGCGCGCGGCTCGGCGCTCCTCTCGCTGGAGCTTCTCTCCCGGACGCATCCGGGAGTCGTGAACGCGGTTCGGGGGACGCTGCACTCGCTCGCGAACGAGGACCCGAACGCCGCGGTCAGACGCCTCGCTGTCCTGTCGCTCAAGAACGGCTCCCCTCAGCAGGACACGATCACGCTGCTCGCCCATCTGGCGGCGGAGGGGGACGACCGGGACTTGCAGGCATCGGCGGCGGCCGTGCACGCATCCCTCAAGAAGAAGGCAGCCGCGCGTGCTTGACGGCCGCCGCTTCAGTTTGTAAAGCTACCGGCTTCACAAACTGAAGCGACCAAGGGGGGCTCCGGATGGCGGAATGCGACGAGTTCCAGTCTGCAAACGAGGTCTATGCCGACGGTTTCGAGAAGGGCCACCTTCCGATGCCGCCGGGGCGGCGGCTGGCAATCGTGACCTGTATGGATGCCCGTCTCGACCCGGCGAAGTTCCTCGGGCTCGATGAAGGCGACGCGCACGTCATCAGGAATGCGGGCGGGCTGGTGACCGACGACGCGATCCGGTCGCTGGTCATCTCCCACTGGCTTCTCGGCACAGAGGAGGTGGCGGTGCTCGCCCACACGGACTGCGGGATGCTGACGTTCTCCAACGACGCTCTGCACGCCAAGCTCCGCGAGGAGGCGGGCGCGGATGCCTCCGACGTCGACTTCCTGCCCTTCCCGAACCTCGAGGACAGCGTGCGCTCGAGCGTGGGCGTCATCCGGGCGTCGCCGCTCCTGCCGGACTCCCTCGCGGTCTCGGGCTGGATCTACGACGTGCGCAGCGGCCGGATCGACGAGGTCGTCGCCGTCGCCTAGTCGTTACAGGCGCAGATGCCTCGCCGACGGACGCGGCCACATGCCGGGCAGCGTGCCTCGCGCCGCTGCTCGAGCAGGTCGTAGCGCTGCGCGATCCACATGAGCAGCGTGCCGAGCCCGCCGCCCAGGACGAGGGTGCTCAGAATCTCGCTGTTGAGGGTCTCCATGCGCTCAGATCCGACTTCGACGCGCGTGCGGGTGTGCTTGGAAGTAAGTATCGCGTCTGCGCCGATCCGAAACATGGGTGTAGATCTCGGTCGTTCCCAGGTCGGAGTGCCCGAGCATCTCCTGGACGCTCCGCAGGTCGGCCCCGCCCTCGAGCAGGTGCGTGGCGAAGGAGTGGCGGAGGAGATGCGGGTGCACCCGCTCGGGATCGAGGCCGGCCTTCGCCGCGAGCCGCCTGACGATGAGAAACGCACCCGCGCGCGTGAGCGGTCCGCCCTGGGCGTTGAGGAAGAGCTCCGGGCGGTGGCGCCGGTCGAGGTATGGGCGTCCCCGCGACAGGTAGCGGCGTAGCGCCTCGACGGCCTGGGTGCCGAGCGGGACGACGCGCTCCTTGTCGCCCTTGCCCACGCAGCGAACCAGGCGGGCCTCGAGGTCGACGCCGGCGCGGTCGAGGGAGACCCCTTCGCTGACGCGCAGGCCGGCACCGTAGAGCAGCTCGATCAGGGCGCGGTCACGAAGGCTCCGCGGCGTCGTCCCGTTCGCGGCGTCGATGAGGCGCTCGACCTCTCCCAGCGAGAGCGACCGCGGCAGTCGCTGCCGGCGGCGTGGAAGGTCGACGTCGGCGGCCGGGTTGTCCGGGCGCAGTCCGAGCGCGACGAGGTGGCGGTAGAAGGTGCGGGCGGCAGCGGCGCGGCGGGCTACAGAGCTCGGCGCCTGCCCTCGGGCTCGGAGATCGGCGAGCCAGGCCTCGATCTCGTCGCTGCTCGCGTTCGTCGGCGAGCGCCCCAGATACTTTTCCAGGTCGGCGAGGTCACGGCGATACGCATCCACCGTGCGCGGTGCGCGGCGCGCGGCCAGGAGGGCCAGGAACCCTGCCACCGCCGGATCGATGCCGTTGCCGTCAGGCCCGTGGGTGGGCACCGTCGTAGACCTTCCGCAGCCGCTTCGCGTCGACGTGGCTGTAGATCTGAGTCGTGGAGAGCGAGGAGTGGCCGAGGAGCTCCTGGATCGTCCGCAGGTCGGCGCCTCCCTCCAGGAGGTGGGTCGCAAAGGCGTGCCGCAGGCGGTGAGGGTTGGGAAGGAGCCGCCGCAGCGAAGAGGTGTCGAGCGGCCTTCCGCGTGTGGACAGAAAGAGAGCGTTCGCGGCGCCGCGAGCGAGCGCCGGCCGAGCGAGCTCCAGGTAGCGGCGCAGGTGGAAGGAGGCCT
The DNA here is from genome assembly GCA_963842305.1 of uncultured Actinomycetes bacterium. Taxonomy (GTDB): domain Bacteria; phylum Actinomycetota; class Thermoleophilia; order Gaiellales; family Gaiellaceae; genus JAIBJN01. Next base: position 24,695 of record CAWJFW010000007.1, on the reverse strand, counting down.
CCTCGCCCAGGGGGACGACCCGCTCCTTGCCCCCCTTCCCGCGGACGCGGACGAGCTCCTGCTCGAAGTCCACGTCGGCCAGCGTCAGGTCAACGACCTCCTGCGAACGCAGGCCCGCCGAGTAGACGAGCTCGAGCAGGGCCCGGTTGCGGATGCCGAGTGCGTCGTCGGCCTCGACCTTGGCGAGGAGAGCATCGGTTTCGTCAGGCTTTGGCGCATGAGGCAGGCGCCTCCGCCGCCGCCCCGACACCGCCAGGTCGGGGACGCGGCTCGGGCCGTACGTCGCCCGGACGAGCGAGCGGACGGCCGCGAGCTTGCGTGCGATCGTCGTCTGCGCCAGCTTCCGCGGGTGCCGCCCGGGGCGGTCCGCTCCCAGCTCGGCGGCGAACGCCGCGAAAGCGCGGGCGTCGAGAGCCTCGAGGCCGAGGCGGTTACGGCGGAGCCATGCGGCAAGCTCATCGAGGTCCCGCCGGTAGGCCCGGCGCGTGGCATCGGAGAGCGCCTGGCTTCGCAGAAAGCGGTCGATGGCGAGGTTCGTGTCCACGTCGCGCAGTTCCGCCTCGTGCCTAGGCTTCCTTCCGTGCAGCTTCGCCACCGAGTCCGCGACCTGATCCTGGCCAGCTGGGAAACGGACGCCGATCGGGTCGCGCGCACGCTTCCCGCCGGGCTCGAGCCGGCGACGGTCGACGGACGTCATCTGGTGACGATCGCCGCCCTTCGCTGGGACGGCGGCCGCCTGGGCTACCTGCCGGTACCCCACTTCAAGCAGGTGAACGTCAGGGTCTATGCCCGCCACCGTGACGAGACCGCGGTCGTGTTCCTCGCCCTGCGCGTCAGCCCACTCGGGCTGGGCGGCGCGCTGCTCGGCTTCCCGGTTCGCCCCTCGCGCGCGCGTGTGCGCGACGGAATCGTTACTGCGAAGGGCTTCGGCATCGAGCTGCGCTACGAGCGGCGGGCACCTGCCGAGCCCGGCGAGCTCGGCTCCCACGAGCTGGGGCTATTCGAGGCCGCCGGCCTACGCGAGCTGCGGATTCGCCGTGGGGAGGCGAGCTGGGAGCGGGCCGAGGCCGTCGGGCCCGTGCGGGCGGATCCGCTGCTGGCGCTGGGGTTCTCGGTGACGGCGCCGCCGGAGCTCCTGTACGCGGCACGTACCTCCTTCGAGGTCGAGCTGCCACCGCGGGCCGTGGTTCGGAGTTAGAGGCCGGGCGGGCGTTCCAGGGCGTCCGCGCCGGTGCGGGACCGGAGCCAAGCGTCGACGCTCTCGTGCATTTCGGTCGTCGTCGCGTCCTGGGTCACGCGAACGGAGTAGATGTGCCCCTCGGCGCAGCGGTAGAGCTGCTCCTCGAAGGGGCGCTTCCACCAGAGAAAACCGACGGCGCCCACGAACGGGGCGCCCACCGTGACGCTCGGGGGCGCGCCGCAGCCGGGGCACTCGTGTTCGCGTGGGTCATCCATCCAGACGGAAATTCGGGGAGGAGGCGTACGATACGGCCGAATGGCGATCACCGAGACCACCGACCTCGAGGCGTACGGGATCCGGCCGCGCGGGCAGGTCTTCTGGAATCCGACAGTCTCGCAGTGCTATTCCCACGCCCTCGCCCGGGACGACGCCGTGCTCGCCGAGGGTGGGCCGCTCGTCGTCGACACGGGGAGGCACACGGGCCGCTCGCCGCAGGACCGCTACGTCGTCCGCGAGCCCGAGTCGGAGGATCGGATCGCCTGGGGCGACGTGAACATGCCGATTCCCGAGTCGACGTTCGAGAGCCTTCGGGAGCGGGTCGTCGACCGCCTCGGGAGCGGCGACGTCTACGTGGTCGACGCCTTCGCAGCGGCCGATCCCGGCCATCGGCTCGCGGTTCGGGTCGTCACCGAGTCCCCCTGGCACGCCCTCTTCGCGCGTACGCTCTTGCTCGACCCCGCCGAGCGCGAGCTTCCCGGCGATCGCCCGCAGGCGCTCGTCCTCCACGCGCCTTCGGTCCATGCGGATCCGTCCGATGACGGGACGCGCAGCGAGACGTTCATCCTGCTCCACCCGACGCGCGGCGAGGTGGTGATCGGCGGGACGCTCTACGCGGGCGAGATCAAGAAGTCGATCTTCGCGCTCATGAACGACCGCCTCCCCCTCGAGGGGGTCCTCCCGATGCACTGCTCGGCGAACGTCGACAACGAAGGCCGCGTCGCCATCTTCTTCGGGCTCTCGGGTACAGGCAAGACGACGCTCTCCGCCGATCCCGAGCGTCACCTGATCGGCGATGACGAGCACGGCTGGGGAGACGCGGGTGTCTTCAACCTCGAGGGCGGCTGTTACGCGAAGGTGATCCGGCTCTCGGCCGAGGCGGAGCCTCAGATCTACCGCACGACGCGCAGCTGGGGCACCGTGCTCGAGAACGTGACCGTCGACGAGCGCGGGATCCTCGACCTCGACGACGACTCGAAGACCGAGAACACGCGGGCGGCGTACAAGCTCGAGCAGATCGAGAACGCGCTCCCGGCCAAGCAGGCCGGGCATCCGAGCGCGGTCATCTTCTTGACCGCGGACGCGTTCGGGATCCTGCCCCCGATCGCGCGGCTCACGCGGGACCAGGCGCTCTTCTACTTCCTCTCGGGGTTCACCGCGAAGCTCGCCGGGACGGAGATCGGAGTGCAGGATCCGACGCCGACGTTCTCGGCATGCTTCGGCGCGCCGTTCCTCCCGCAGGCACCGGCCGTCTACGCCGGCATGCTCGGCGAGAAGCTCGACACGCACCGGGACGCGACGGTCTGGCTCGTGAACACGGGTTGGACGGGCGGGCCGTACGGCGAGGGCGAGCGCATGCCCATCGCCGCCACCCGTGCGCTCCTCAGCGCCGCGCTGGGGGGCGAGCTCGACGACGTCGAGTACCGGGTCGACCCGGTCTTCGGCTTCGAGGTGCCCGTGGACGTCCCGGGCATCGACGGGAGCCTGCTCGATCCCCGCGCGACCTGGGCCGATCCCGAGGCCTATGACGCCGCCGCGCGCCGGCTCACAGAGCGGTTCCGGGAGAACTTCGAGCGCTTCCCCGACGCCGACGACGCCGTGCGCCGAGCCGGGCCCGCTCTCTAGGAGGGTTTGGCGAAATAGACGGCTGTGCCGCCGGGCCGCGCTGCTTTCCCCGAGGACGGCATCCTCCGTCGTGCCCGTAGCCGTGGCTACGAACGCTCCCTGCGTCCGTACCTCGGAACGACCATCGGACCCCGGCGACGAGCGCCGTTGCGCCAAACCCTCCTGGCTCCCGACCGCATCGTTTCGTATAGCTTCCCTGGCAGTGGAGGCGAAGCACGACGTCCTCATCGTCGGCGCCGGCTGTGCGGGCATGCGCGCGGCGATCGAGGCATTCGACGCCGGCGCGGACGTCGCCGTCATCTCCAAGATCCATCCCACGCGCAGCCATTCCGGAGCTGCCGAAGGAGGGATCAACGCCGCCCTCGGCAACGCGTCCGACGACGACCCGGAGAAGCACGCCTTCGACACGGTGAAGGGCTCCGACTACCTCGGCGACCAGGATGCGATCGAGGTCCTGTGCCAGGAAGCGCCGGACGACGTCTACCAGCTCGAGCACTGGGGCGCCGTGTTCTCGCGGACGGAGGACGGGCGGATCGCGCAGCGCCCGTTCGGCGCGGCGGGCGAGCCCCGTACTGCCTACGCGGCCGACATCACCGGCCACGTCCTCGTGCACGTTCTCTACGAGCAGATGATGAAGCGCGACGTGACCACCTACGAAGAGTGGTTCGCATGGAAGCTCGTCGAGGACGACGGGCGCTGCCAGGGGGTTATCTGCTGGGACCTCCAAGACGGGGGCCTGAAGCTCGTCGGGGCGAAGACGGTCATCCTCTGCACCGGGGGTGCCGGGAGGCTCTACACGGGGACGACGAACGCGTATTCCTGCACCGGCGACGGGATGGCGCTCGCGCTTCGGATGGGCGTGCCGCTGAAGGACATGGAGATGATGCAGTTCCACCCGACGACGCTGTCGCCGTCGGGCGTGCTGATCACGGAGGGCTGCCGCGGCGAGGGGGCGTATCTCCTCAACTCGGAGGGCGAGCGCTTCCTGAAGAACTACGCGCCCAACGCCATGGAGCTGGCGAGCCGGGACGTTATCTCGCGCGCCGAGCAGATCGAGATCGACGAGGGGCGCGGCGTCGACGGAAACGTCCTCCTCGACCTGCGCCACCTCGGCACCGACCGGATCATCGAGCGCCTGCACGGGACGCGCGAGCTCAGCATGGTCTTTGCGGGAGTCGACCCGATCTACGAGCCGATCCCGGTGCGTCCGGGCTCCCACTACCACATGGGCGGCGTGGACACCGACCTCGTCGGCAAGACGGCCCTTCGAGGGCCTGTACGCCGCCGGCGAGTGCGCGTGCGTCTCCGTGCACGGAGCGAACCGCCTGGGCGGCAACGCGCTCATGGAGACGATCACCTTCGGCAAGCGCTCGGGGCGTGAGGCTGCGGAGTGGGCGCTCGCGAACACTGTCGTCGCCCCTCCCGAGTCGGCGCTGGCCGATGCGGAGCAGGAGCTACAGAAGCTGCTCGACAACACCGAGGGAGAGCGGCCGCACGCCATTCGCGACGAGATGGCGACGACGATGCACGAGAACTTCGGCGTCTTCCGCCGCGAGGAGCAGATGCGCCTGCAAGGAGAGATCGTCGACGGCCTCCGAGAGCGCTACGAGCGCGTCGTGGTCGAGGACAAGGGCGCGGTCTTCAACAGCGACCTGACGCAGGCGCTGGAGCTGGGGTTCCTGCTCGAGCTCGCCGCCTGCATGGTCGAGGCCGGGCTCGCGCGCAAGGAGAGCCGAGGCGCGCACGCTCGGCCGCACGACTACCCGGACCGCGATGATGCGAACTTCATGAGGCACACGCTGGTCTCCTGGGTGGACGAACGACCCCAGCTCACGTGGGCTCCGGTCCGCGTGACGAAGTGGGAGCCGATGGAGCGGAAGTACTGATGGACGTCGCGCTGAAGATCTGGAGGTTCGACCCCGAGACGGGCGAGCGCGCGCTTCGGCAGTACGAGGTCGAGGCTCCCGAGTGGGCTTGTCTCCTCGATGTGCTCGACATCGTCAAAGACCAGGTCGACGGCACGCTCTCCTACCGAAAGAGCTGCCGCATGATGATCTGTGGCTCCTGTGGCATGCGGATGGACGGGCGCGCCGTCCTCGCCTGCAAGGAGCGGATGAAGCCGATCGTCGACCGCGGCCATGTGCCGGTCATCTCGGCCATGGGCAACATGCCCGTTCTCAAGGACCTCGTCGTCGACATGAAGCCGTTCTGGACGAAGGTCAAGAACATGAAGCCGTGGGTCGAGACGGGCTTCCTCGACGTCCCCGAGCAGGAGTTCCGCGTCTCGCCTGAGGAGATCGCCCCCATTCAGAAGGAGGCGCTCTGCATCATGTGCGGCTGCTGCGTCTCCGAGTGCAACTCGATGGAGTCCGACCCCGAGTTCTTCGGGCCGGCCGCACTCGCCAAGGGCTTTCGCTTCGTCGGCGACCCGCGCGACCAGACTGCGGTCGAGCGCCTCGAGCACTACAACGACGAGCACGGGATCTGGGACTGCACCCGGTGCTACTTCTGCAACGAGCGCTGTCCGAAGGGCGTAGATCCGCGCGACGCAATCGCCAAGCTCGGCGCGGAGTCGATCAGGCTGGGGATCGACCGGGACATGGGCGCGAAGCACGCTCTCTGGTTCGTCCACTCGGCGAAGAGCACAGGCTGGCTCCGCGAAACGGAGCTCGTGCCCAAGACGCAGGGAATTCTCGGGGCGCTGAAGGAGACGAAGTTCGCCCTCGACCTCTTCAAGCACGGCAAGGTGCCGCTCGTCCCGCACGTCGCCGAGAACGTGCAGGAGGCGAGGGCACTCTATGACCTCGTGAAGGCGCAGGACCGGCGCGGCGCCGCCGGCATCGTGCAGTCCGAGCGCGCGCTCGGGCGGCACGAGCCCGACGAGCAGATCCCGGCGGAGGCAGCGGAATGAGAGTCGCCTACTACAAGGGCTGCCTCGCCTCGCTGTCGGCGAAGGAGCTCGACACGTCGACGCAGGCACTCGCGCCCATGCTCGGCATCGAGCTGGAGGAGCTGAAGGCCGTCACCTGTTGCGGCGCCGGCGATATCCACGAGGCCGAGCCCGACTACTACCTCCACCTGAACGCACGCATCCTCGCCTATGCGGAGGCAACGGGCTGCGACACGCTGATGACGATCTGCAACGTCTGCACGCTCAACCTCCGCCAGGCGAACGTCGCGCTCGTAAACGACGACGCCCTCCGCATCCGGGTGGGCGAGAACCTCGAAAAGGTCGGCGCGCCTTCCTATTCCGGAGGCGTCGAGGTGAAGCACCTGCTCTGGCTGATCGCCGAGGGCGACGGCTACGAGAAGCTCAAGGACGTGGCGCACAAAGGCCTCAAGGGCCTCAAAGTGGCGCCGTTCTACGGCTGTCAGATCCTGCGCCCGTCGAAGCTTCTCGGCGTCGACGACCCCGACCGGCCGCACACGCTCGAGGCGATCATCGAGGCCTGCGGCGGCGAGGCCATCGACTACCCGGCGAAGATCAAGTGCTGCGGCTTCCCGATCATCCAGGCTCGAGAGGAGACTGCGCTCGGCGAGCTCGTGCAGCCGATCCGCCAGTCGATCGAGGCGGGCGCCGACGCGATGGTGACGCCGTGTCCCCTCTGCCACCTCTCCCTGGATGCCTGGCAATCAAAGCTCGAGGCCCAGACCGGGGAGCGCTTCCAGATGCCGATCCTGCACCTGTCACAGCTGATCGGAGTCGCCGCCGGGCTGGACGATTCCGAGCTGAAGTTCAAGCGTCACGTCGTCCCGGTCGACCCGGTGCTCGAGAAGCTGCAGGCGCCCTAGCCCTAGGGCTTCTGGCCGGGAACCGGCGCCGGCGCGACACCGTCGGACGGGGGAACCGCCTCGACTGGCTCGTCCTTCTTGTCCGGGATCACCGCTACCCGCTGGACCAGTCCGAGGAAGAACGGCTCCGAGAACCCGGCGGCGAACGCAACCAGCGCCCGGCCAGCCCAGCTCCCCGACGCGCCGCCCCCGTCGAGCGTGCCGGTCTCGATGACGAGGAGCACGATCAACCCTGCCGTCGCACCGACCAGCGGCTGGACGATCATCGCGGGCCAGAACGACCGCAAGTCGTCGAGCTCGCGCAGATCGTCCCGGATCTTCATCGTCCCGGCGAGGGTTGCGCCGAGCGCACCGGCCGTTCCGGCAACGAAGATCTGCTTCCAGACTCCTTCCTCGTCCGAGGCGGCGTCGATCGCGAGCACGAGCACGACCTGCAGGACGAGGAGGAACGGGGCGAGCAGGATGAGGTAACGGCGCTTCTGGGCTGCCTTCGCGCGTCGCTCCCGTCCGGCTTCGGCTCGACGGGCGTAGAGGAAGGAGAGCTTCGCGGCGGCGAGCCGGTGCAGCCTCGGGTCCACGGGCTCGTGGTCGTAATTGTCCCGCAGACGCTGGAGCTCGTCGGCGCTGAAGTGCTGCGTCCAGGGGTGCCAGCGCGAGGGTCGTTCCCGCGCTCGGCCTCTGTGTCGAGCCGGGCGGCGACGTCGTCGGCGTTGCCCAGGAACGGCAGCAGCCCTTTCAGGTCGGTGTAGAGCTCCCAGGCCGAGTCGATCGTGAGCTGTCCGACCGGTACGTCGAGCGTGTCCCGAAGGCGTGCCTTGATCTCCGCGTTGCAGAGCGAGAGGTCGTCGGACGGCAGCGCGAGCACGCGGCGGATCTCCCCGACGGTGGCGCGGACGTACCCCAGGGCCTTGTTCAGCTCAGGATCGCGCGCGTTCCTGCGCCAGCGGTCCGCCGCGAGCAACTCGTCGAGCGTGGCAGGCGGGCGCGGCGCCACCTCCCGCCTTCTCATGCGCGCCCACTGACGCGGGGCACCGACGGCTTGTGCCATGTGGGCCAAGCTAGCCTTCTGCGGCTGTGTGGTCAACTCCGCCGCAGATGCGAGGAACAGCGAACTGGTTTCGACCAGAATGCGGAGCCGTGTTCCCGCGCTTGCCTCAGGAGCCCAGCGCGGGCCCGAGTGGCGCTAGATGACCTGGCTCCTCGTCACGGTCGCGGTCGTCATCGCGGCCGGGCTCGCGTGGGGGCTCTTCGAGGCGCAGTGGGTCGAGCTCCTCGAGCGTGATGCGCCGGTGTCCGGTCTCCCGCCCGGGCTCGACGGCCTGCGGATCCTCCATATCTCTGACTTCCATCTCGGCACCGTCTCGCTGAACGGGCGGTCGCTTCGAAAAGCGGTCGACTGGGCGGTCGCAAGGGATCTCGACCTTGTCGCCGTCACCGGCGACCTCGTCAGCCGGCGACGAGGCGTCCCGACCCTGGTGCGTGAGCTGGGGCGGCTCCACCCCCGCTTCGGGACGTATGCGGTCCTCGGCAATCACGACGTCGCCTCGACGCGCGACCCGTTCAGCCGCCCGGCCGACCTGACCGAAGTCGACACCGCCCTGCTTCTCGACCACGGGTCGGTCGAGGTTGACGCCGGCGGCAGCATGGTGCAGGTGGTCGGCGGCGATCCCCGCCGTCACCGGGAGCGCCACGGGCCGCTGGCGGATCGCGGCGCGGATCTGCGCATCCTGCTCGTCCACTTCCCCGACCCGGTTCAGACTCTGGCGCCCGGCGAGTTCCACGTCGTCCTCGCCGGCCACCTCCACGGAGGGCAGATCTGCGTTCCGAGCCCAAGAGGCAAGATCCGGCTGGAGCACCTCCGAGCGCGGTACTGGGAAGGGCTCTTCGAGCTTCCGCAAGGGACGCTCCATGTCTCCCGCGGCCTCGGCACGAGCTTCGTTCCCTTCCGCTTCCTCGCGCGGCCGGAAGCGACGATCCTCACTCTGAGATCGGCGGAGTAGACTCGGCGCGGGAATGGCTTACCGCCTCTCGCCGGTCACACGGGCGTCGATTCCCGATGCCCCTCCCGTCTGCGTCGACTGCGTATTCTGGCAGTCGCGGAGCGGCAGGCCGGCCGCCAAGGAGCGCTGGGCGGAGCGGATTGAGGACGACTGGGGTGCCTGGGGAACGCTCTATCACGCCGAGGGCGATCGGCTGCTGGGGTTCGTGCAGTACGGCCCCGCAGGCCGGTTCCCACGCGCCTCCGACCTGCCGGCCGGCCCGCCTTCGCCGGATTCGGTTCTCGTCACCTGCGCCTACCTCGTCGACGTCCTCGTCCCCGTGGGTCCTGCAGAGCCTGTTCCTCGCGGCCATCGGCGAGGCGCGCGACCGGGGCGTGAAGGCGATCGAGACGTTCGGCTACCGCTATCCGGAGGGCGAGACGAGCTACGCGCGCGTGCTCGTCCACCGGACGGTGTTCCCCGCCGACTTCCTCGCCGACTTCGGCTTCGTGGCGCTGCGGTGGGCGGGCGACGTCTGTCTCGCTCGGCTCGAGCTGGGCGGTCTCCAGCCGGTGGAGGACGGGCCCACGGCGCGCGCTCTGCGCAAGGTGAAAGAGGCGTTCACGCCCGAACCGGCGCCACGAAGGGCTTAGAAGCACCACGAGGCAAGTCGGCAACGGGCTCGACCCGTTAGCCGATCTGCTCCGCTATCTCGTCGCCGGATCCACGGCGCGATCGTAACGTTCGCCGACTCAGATGCGAGCGATCGGGTCGAGCGCACGATCAGTGTGTCGAGCGCTTTGGCCTAACGCTGCCCTTCGGCTGCGTGGCCGGCTAGAGGGAGATCAGAGCCAGGAGGAACAGGGCGGTCGCCGACCAGGTCACCACCAATTGGATCCAGTTGATCGTGAAGTAGCGCCGCCGTCCCGCCTCCCAGTCCGCCGGCATGGCCGCGGGGTCCCAGGACAACATCACCTTGTAGTGCGGTGTCTTCCACACGTTCGAGACGATGATCACACCAACGAACACGATGCCCAGGCCGATCGCGGTGAGCACGAACGAGGTGGAGCCGGGATCGTCCCAGAGGAGCACGAGCGCGACGATCGGCCCGAGAAACATCCCGAGCGACCAGGCCAAGTTGAACACCTTTCCCCAGGAGTTCCCCGCGTATCGAAGGAACGCCTCCATGAAGTTCCGGAAGTCCCGGCCGTCCATCGCTGCGAGCATCGGGCGCATGATCGCGCTCAGCATCCCCAAGAGGCCCGACGCGAGCCCCGAGAGGAAAACGGTAACTGCGAGTACCCATTCCTCGGCCGTCACGCGAACCTCCTTTCGCTGACAGGCCTATCCTAAAACCGCCCGCCCGATGCTGGTCGAAGGTAGTGGACGACGAATTTGGTGAACGCCATGTGCGTGTCGAGCGCCTCCTGGAGGCGGCCCACCACGGGCGTCATTTGTCGTCGTGGTCGGCGGTGGCGGGTGCATACTGCGGGCGCCCGGCGGGCCGATAGACCTGGATCGTTACGCCCTTCGAGTCGGCTCGTGAGTCGACCAGGTCAAGCGCCATGTCAGGGCCGGCGTCCGGGAACAGCCGCGTGCCCTGGCCGAGGACCACGGGGACGATGAGCAGGTTGATCTCGTCGACGAGTTCGTTTTCGAGCAGCCATCGGACCAGCGCGCCGCTGCCGTGCACCTGCAGCTCACCCGCCGGCTTGGCTTTCAGCTCGCCGATGGCAGCCGCGAGGTCACCGGAGAGGTGGGTCGTGTTCGCCCAGCGCGGTTCGCTGAGCGTGGTCGATGCGAGGTACTTGGGCTTCGTGTTCAAGGCGGCGGCGATCTGGTGGTTGCCCGGATCTTCCACCGCGGCGCGAGCCCGCTCCTCTGCGCCCCAGTAGCCGGCGAAGAGCTCGTAGGTCCGCCGGCCGAACAGGAACGCGTCGGCGCGCTGGTAGGTCTGGTTGATGAACGTCATGGTCTCGTTGTCGGCCACCCCCATGGCCCATCCGCCGCGCTCGAATCCGCTCCTGCGGTCCTCATCCGACGCGCCGCCGTTTCCCTGCATCACTCCATCGACGGTCACTTGCGTCATGGTGGTCAGTTTCATGGGTACGCCCCTTCTTTCGTGGTGGTTTTCTCGCTTTGACCGCACCGAGGCGCGGATCTCATTGGTCGCCTGGGCCAGCGTTCCGGAATGACCCCTGAGCGTCGCGAGGTCGCCTACGAGGTTGGCTCGACGACCTTGGTGACGACCCAGCGGTGCTTGCCGATCTTGCGGTCGCGGACGAATCCAAGCTTCTCGTAGGTCGACAGGGCGCCGTTGAAGAGGAAGCCGGCAGGAACCGAACCCGCGCCCTCGGGATAGCCCTCAACCTTGCCGCCGCCGAGACGTGCGATCAGATCGAGCGCCCCGGCGAGCGCCGCCGTGGCGACGCCCTGGCGCCGGTGCCCCTTGCCGACGAAGTTGCAGGCGATCCGCCAGTCCGGCAAGGTCGTGAGGCTCTTCTCATAGGCGGCCCGATTCTTGATCTTCGGCACCTCGTCCGGCGCGCCGAACTGGCACCAACCCACGCAGTCGTCGCCATCGAACACCAGGGCCGCATGTGCCGTGCCTGCCCGCACCCGTGCGAGCTTGCGTTCTCGGTTCAGCGCCGGCTCGCGGCTGTCATCCGGATGAAAGCCCATGCACCAGCAACCCCCGAAGACGCCGTTATTCGCCTCGACCAGCCCGGCGAACGCATCCCAGCTCGACTCGTCGAGAGCCTTGATCGTGTACCCCGACTCCACGTCAACTCAGCCTAGCCCGCCAGGCCGCATGGCACTCGGCTGGGCCATCGTTCGGGAATGACCTCCGAGCTAGTCTCGCTTCTTCTTGTTCATGGTGCAGGCTGTGGTCCGTGGGCGTTCGATAGATGGAGCTGTGCCCCTTGCGGCGTCACGGTGGACGCTCGGAGTTTGATGCATCCACGTCAGAGGTGACGGCCGCACCCGCCGGCTAGTCAGTGCCAACCTCGAGCACGACCTTGCCACGCTTCCCGCGGCCCGCGACTCGCTCGAACGCCGCCCGGGCCTCCGTAAGCGGAAAAACCGAGTCGACCTCCGCGCGAAGCTCGCCTGCGTCCACGAGCGTTCTCAACTCCAGCAGTTGCTCGTGGTCGGGTTCGACGATGAAGTAGATCGCGCCCGGCATCTCCTCTGCGATCGTGACCACGCGCTCGCCAGCGGGGACCTCGCCGCCACGAGTGTCGACGACCAGATCGACTGGACCGCTCTCCACGACCGCTGCGCCGGCGTGTCGCGCAAGCTGGACGGCGATGTGCCCAACCCCGCCCGAGGCGCCCGTGACCAGCACCCGCTCGCCTCGGGCGAGCCGCCCGTGCACAAACAGTGCTTGCCAGGCGGTCAGCCCGCCCATCGGCAGAGCTGCCGCCTCGACGTGGCTCAGCCGCAAGGGCTTCGGTGCAAGCACATCGGCTGGGACGACGGCGTACTCCGCAGCCACGCCGTCGCGATCGAAAGGCGTGAGCGCGTATACCTCGTCACCGCTGCCGACGACAACGCCCGAAAGCTCGTAAGACGGAATCGCCGGCAATCGATCGACCGGCCACTCCAGCTCGGCACGTGTAATCGCTGCCGCATGCACGCGCACCAGCACCTCGCCCGGATCCGGCGACGGCGTCTCGATCTCCTCAAGCTTCAAGCCGTCATCGTGCAGCCGTACCGCTAGCACACCGCTCCCTAGCCCCTGTTGGACTTCGTTCCTCAGGAGATCTTGCCATCTACCACCCTCCTGCTCGGAGGCGTCGCCTGGGCCAGTGTCGGGGAATAACGCCTGAGCGCGTGTCGGGCGTCAGTCGATTTGCTCGGCCAGCCCGATGAGAATGCCCTCGGGGCCTCGGACGTAGCAGAGCCGATACACGTCTTCGTACTGGACCACTTCGTCGACGAGCTGCGCGCCGTGTCTGCGCAGCCGGGCGAGCGTATCGTCGAGGTCGTCCACGGCGAACATGACACGCAGGTAGCCCAGAGCGTTCACCGGCGCGTTCCGGTGATCGGCGACCACAGGCGGCGCGAGAAATCGCGAGAGTTCGATCCGGCCGTGGCCGTCCGGCGTACGCATCATGGCGATCTCGACGCGCTGGTCGCGCAGTCCAGTGACGCGCCCTGACCAGTCTCCTTCGATCATGGCTCGCCCTTCGAGTTCGAGGCCCAGCTCGGCGAAAAAAGAGACAGCGGCATCAAGCGATTCCACCACGATGCCGACGTTGTCCATCCGTCGAAGCGCCACGCGGCCATTCTTGCCGATCGCAAGAATCACGGGTGTCCGCGAGGCGAGCGGGATCAGGTGTCCGTACCTCTGGTTGCACCAGTGTCCTGTCCCTCGAGCGTCGAGTTGCGTTGCTGGTTCAAGGGAAGACGGGCCGGCGCTCCGCGCCGACCCGAACCCAGCCGCGGCCTTCTAGGTACGTGGCGGAGCTAGTGCCTCTTCACAGGAGGCCCGCAATGCGGCATCCTTGCTTGCGCAGATGACCGCGAGCGGCCCTCCCACCGGTGCGATCCGCGTTCTCCTCGCCGACGGGGACCGTCTGCTCGTGCGGGAGCTGATGAGGACGCTCAGCGCCGAGGAGCGCGTTGAGATCGTCGGTTGTGCACGCGACGGCAAGGAAGCGGTCGAGCTCGCGACCTCGCTCCTGCCCGACGTCGTCCTCATGGGCTTGGAGATGTCTGCCCTCGATGCGGTCGAGGCGACTCGCAGCATTCGCGCGCGGGTTCCCTCGGCGCGCGTGCTCATGATGGGCTCCTTCGATGAACCGGACGATGTGGAGCTTGCGCTCGCCGCCGGGGCGGCTGGATTCGTTCGACGGAGTTGCGCCTCGGAAGAATCGGTAGCGACGATCGTCGGGCTTGCCCTGGTAACCGCGTTCGACCCGACCGCCGTTCCTCGAGGTAGGGCCGAGCCGCCGGTTTCTGCCGGTGGTCGGTTTTTGACCTAGGCTCACGCTAAAGTTCAGCTTGATGGTTGACCTCCGCGAGCAGGCCGTGCTCGTAGGCCCAGCGGGCAGCCGCGGTCCGGTTTGACACGCCGAGCTTTCGGTAGATGTTTCCAAGGTGGAACTTGACCGTCTGTTCGGTTACCCACAGCCTCTTCGCCATGTCGGCAGTTGACAGCCCTTCGGCGACAAGCTGGAGGATCTCGGTCTGGCGAGGAGAGAGCGGTGTCTGTCTCTGCGGGTTGGTGATCCCGTCTCCGGCGAGATGGATGGAGTGCTCGAAGACGAGCTGCCGAATCGCCATGGCGAGGTCGTCGGGGTGCGTCTTCTTGTGGACGTAGGCCAGCGCCCCCGCAGAGAAGGCGGCCAGGATCTGTTCTCGATCGTCAGACCTGGAGAACACGATCGTCTTGAGGTCGGGCGCGCGTGCTCTTGCTTGGCGCAGGCAGGCGATTCCGTCGATCTCGGAGACGCCTGTCTCGATTTCGACGATGAGTAGATCGGGCTTGCGCTCGGCGATGAGCGCGAGCGCACGCTCCGGCGAGTTGGTCTTGCCAACAACGTTGATGTGGAGCCGCTCGAGAACCTGCTCGACCGCCTGCGACCAGATTGGGTCCCGGTCGAGCACGACCGTCGTCAACGATCGGGGGCGGGGCGCGCTCTTGGGATCAGGCTTGTGCCTGGTGGCGAGGCCCGCCGCCCCATTCCTGGGCTCCCCTCCATTGTTTTGTTGACTTCGATTGCTGGACATCAGCGCATTCCTCCACGTTTGGCATCTCGGAAAAAAGCGCCGCGGACGCAAGGGTCCGCCGCGCCTCAAGTCGCCCGGGGAAGCGCTAATCAGGCCGTTCGAGGCCGCCGACGAGCGTAGGTGCCCGCAGAGGAGTAAGGGACAGGCTCACAACCCGCCCCAACCCCGGGGCCAGCAGAATGAGAGATCCGACGAGGGCGGCGAGGAGACCGCTGGAGAAACCGACGCCCGAACCGCTTGCGGCTCCTGCGCCCGCAGGCGCCGGCGCTTGGGGTCTAGGCGGAACCCGCTGCGGATCGAGAACGGAAGGCGAGGGACGCTTGCCCCGGCCGGGATCCGAGCGGGGAACTGAAGGCTCGCGGCCGATCACGGCTCCGCCAGATGAGTCCGACGAGGGCGTGGAGAAAGCCTCATCGATGCCCGATGTGGTCGGGGCGGAGTCGATCACGACGATCGAGTCGTCACGTCCTGATGCCGCGGGAGGCTCGCTCACGGGGTCCGTCGGTTCCGCGGGCGGTTCCGCGGGCGCCGCGGGAGGCTCGCTCACGGGGTCCGTCGGTTCCGCGGGCGCCGCGGGAGGCTCGCTCACCGGGTCCGTCGGTTCCGCGGGCGGTTCCGCGGGCGCCGCGGGAGGCTCGCTCACGGGAGCCGTCGGTTCCGCGGGCGCCGCGGGAGGCTCGCTCACCGGGTCCGTCGGTTCCGCGGGCGGTTCCGCAGGCGCCGCGGGCGCCGCGGGCGGCTCGGGATCCGTCGCCTCTGCGGGCGGTGCCGCGGGCGCCGCGGGCGGCTCGCTCACCGGCGCGGGAACCACCTGGGCGCGCGCAACACCCGCGTATGCCAAGCAGACGAGGGCCACCACGAGCGCGGCGCCGAGATGCGGCGTCTTCGAAGGTCGCGTCACCGCGTTCATTCCCCATTGGCCCGGGCGCCGGGCAGTCTCGGTTGGGGAGAAACTCCCGTCGGCCTGGCCACACATGAGGCGTACCCTCGTCATGACTGGAAAGGTCAGACTACCCCCATTCCGAAACAGGTGCAGCCGACTCGCGCCAATCAGATTTCTCACGCGCTGTGCAGTTCTCGCGAGCAACCGAGGTCTGTCGAGGCCTCGGGGGTGGAGGTTCAACCAGGGAGCCTGCTCAGGCAGACAAGGAATCGGTGCCCGGCGGTGTAGAGCGAGATCAGAAGATGGGGTGCTCCTCGGCCCATGCGGCGACCACCTGGTCGAGGTCCATGAACGTTGAGGCGTCCTCGATGACAGCCCGCCACTCGGGTGTCGCGAGCGCCGACCTCGCTTCCTGCATGCTGTCGAACCACACTTCGCCGACGCCTGCGTAAGGAGGCTCACTCCCATCCGGGCCGACGGCACAGTGATCCTGGACGTAACGCCGCACTCCGGGCACCTGCTCGACGAGGTGGACATGCGCTCCTCGCCAGTGGCCGAGCGCCGCTTCGCGATCCACCCCTTCGCGCGTCTGCCACATGGTCAATCGTTTGATCACAGCTAGTCGCCGTCTTCGAGAATAGTGACGAGCGTCAGTGAGAGTCCTGCATCGACCTCGACACGAGGGACGAGCTACCCTAGGGCAAGACGACCGAGGGAGGTTGGCGATGCTGCCGACGGCACGGGACCGGACGGACGAGCTGCAGGCGCTGGAAGAGTTGTGGTCGGCTCCTGCGTACACCGAGCCGATAGCTCCGGCGAGGCGAATCCCACTCGTCCCGGGCGCTCTGGTCGCCGGCGGGTGGCTCACGTTCTACGTGGTGGCGATTGCCTTCCAGCCGCCGCCCGAGCACGGGATGACCTGGCCCGTCTGGGCGACGACCGTCTCCGTCTTCCAGCTGACGCTGCTCCTGGGGGCGGCTGCAGTCGGACCGCTCTTCCACAAGCTCGGCTTCGCGGCCGCCGCGCTCGCAGGCCCGCTCGGGATAGCGCTCGCGGTCAACTGCCGCGCGTCCGAGCACCACCTCGGGAACTGGTGGCTGGTCGAGCTGGGGGCGGCGACGGCACTGACCGCTCTCGCGGCGGTCGGACTTCTCCAGCGGCTACGCCGCTAGCCCTAGGCGGCGAGGGGCCGGCGAGCGAGCACGAGCTCGGCGATCTGGACGGCGTTCAGCGCCGCGCCCTTGCGCAGGTTGTCGTTGACGACCCAGAGCGCGAGGCCGTCGCCTGCCGTGTCCTTGCGGACGCGTCCCACGAGCACCTTGTCCCGGCCCGCGGCGTCGGCTGGGGTCGGTAGGTCGGCCAGCTCGAGCTGGCGGGAGGAGGCGAGCACCTCCCGCGCCTCGTCCGGTGAGAGCGGCGACTCGGTCTCGACCCAGACGGCCTGGGCGTGACCGACGAGGACGGGAACCCGCACGCACGTCGCGTGTAGGGGTAGATCGGGGAGCCCGAGGATCTTGCGCGTCTCGGCGCGGAGCTTCCATTCCTCGGAGAACTCCTCGCCTTCGAGCTCCCAGTCCATGCCGAGGTTGCCCTCGGCTGCGCCGAGGCTCCGTAGCCGCTCGATGCCGGCGTCTCCTGCACCGGAGGCCGACTGGTAGGTGGCCAGGCGGACGCGCGCGAGGCCCGCCGCCGCCCGGAGCGGGTCGAGCACGCAGGCGAGCTGCATGGCCGAGCAGTTCGGATTGGCGATGATCTCGCTCCCGTTCATGGCGTCGTCGTTGACGCCGGCGACCACGAGCGGGATCCCCTCCTGGAGCCGGTACGCGTCCGACTTGTCGATGACGACGGCACCGCCGCGCACCGCGTGTGGGACGAGCTCGCGGCTGGCGTCCGTCCCGACTGAGAAGAAGACGAGGTCCAGCTCGTCGGCTGCGAGCGCGTCGGGCGTCGCCTCCTCGACGAGCAGCTCGCGTTCGCCGTAAGAGGCGGCTCGGCCGGCAGAGCGCGCCGACGCGAACGCCCGCACGTCGTCGAACCCTCGCTCGGCGAGAAGCTCCAGGGTGACGGTGCCCACCGCGCCGGTCGCGCCGACGACCCCGACTCTGACGTCAGGCATCGTGCTGCCTCTCGGCCTCAGCCGAGCCGAGATCGAAGATCTCATGGAGCGCGCGGACCGTTGGTTCGACCGAGTCCTGCTGGACGTAGAACGCGATCTTGATCGGCGAGGTGGCCACGAACTTGGGCTCGACGCCGAGGTCGCGCAACGTGGCGAAGGTGCGGGCAGCGACTCCGGGGTGGCTCTTCATCCCGGCGCCGACCACGCTCACCTTTCCGAGGCCGAGCTGTTCCGAGAAGCCGGCACCGAGGCCGGTGAGAGCCCGCTCGGCCTGCGGCCGGTCCTCGACCGGGGCGGAGAAGACGATGCGGGAGTCCATCTGGATGATCGTGTCCACGTTCACCTCGGCGGCCGCCAGCGCTTCGAAGAGGTCGGCGGGGCGGACGCCCTCCACCTCGTACACGGCCTCCTCGACCGTGTGCGTCACGCCCGAGATCAACGCTTTCTCCAGCATCCGCTCGTCCTCCTCCCTGATCCAGGTGCCAGGCTCGTCCGTGAACGTCGAACGGACGTGCACCATCACGCCGTGATTCCGCGCGAACTCGACCGAGCGTAGCGCAAGGACCTTCGCGCCCGAGGCCGCGAGCTCCAGCATCTCCTCGTAGCTGACCGCATGGAGTTTCCGGGCCTTGGCGACGACCCGCGGATCCGCCGTGAAGACGCCGTCGACGTCCGTGTAGATCTCGCATGCGTCGGCCCCGAGGGCGGCCGCGAGCGCGACCGCGGTCGTGTCCGAGCCGCCGCGGCCGAGCGTCGTCACGTCGTACTCGGTCGAGACGCCCTGGAAGCCTGCGACGAGGACGATGCGGTCGTCGTCGAGGGCACGGTGGATGCGGTGGGCCTTCACCTCGACGATCTTGGCCTTGCCGTGCGCGGTGTCGGTGACGATTCCGGCCTGCGAGCCGGTCAGCGAGACCGCGTCCGTGCCGAGATCGGAGATCGCCATCGCGACGAGCGCGCAGGAGATCCGCTCGCCGACGGAGATGAGCATGTCCAGCTCTCGCGGCTTCGGGTCCGGCGAGACCTGCTGGGCGAGCGCGAGCAACTCGTCGGTGTGGTAGCCCATTGCCGATACGACCGCGACGACGCGCGACCCCGCCCGTCGCGTTGCCACGACCCTCGCGGCGACTCTCCGGATCTTCTCCGGGTCTGCGACCGACGTCCCCCCGAACTTCATCACGACGATGCCGGTGCCGGCCCTCGTCTCGTTGGACTCGAGCTCGGGCAGGGTCTCGTACGCCGTCTCGGTCATGGCCCGATTGTACGGACGCCCTCCGCGGGCGCTAGCGCGGGTAGAGCGGCTCGCCCGTGCGGGCGTCGACCACCTCGATGGCGCCGGTCGGGCAGTTGCCGGCGGCCTTCAGGATCAGCTCCTCGGGGGCGCCGGCGGGGTCGATGACCTCCGACTGCCGGTTGTCGTTGTGACGAAAGACCTCGGGGGCGAGGAAGACGCATTGGCCGTTCCCGACGCAGAGGTCGTGGTCGACGACGATGCGGAGCGGAGGCGTTTTCAGCCGTCCCGGTGTTCGGCGGAGGAGCTCAGGGCCATCATGGAGAGGCCGTTTCGTCTTTCGTACGGTTGCGATCGTAGTCCCCCTCGAGGAGCGCGTGAGCGAGCTCGGTCCGTGAGCGCACCCCGTGCTTGCGCGTCAGGGAGACCTGCCCGGCCGGTTCGCGGTCCGGCGAGCAGGGCGCCCGCTGCCCGGCGCACTGCTCGCCACTACGGGAAGAGCGGCTCGCCGCGCAGCGCGCGAGGCGCGTCAGTCCCAGGCGACCGGCAGGGAAGTCAACGAACGAAACTGGATACTCGGCTGGTAGGACAACTCCTCGGTCTCGAGCCGGAGCGAGCCGAACCGCTCCGCGAGCGCCCGGAAGACCTCCTGGCCCTCGATCCGGGCCAATGAAGCCCCGAGGCAGTAGTGGATCCCGCCGCCGAAGGAGACGTGCGTGTTGGGCTGGCGGCGGATGTCGAAGCGGTCGGGCTCCTCGAAGGCGCGCGGATCGCGGTTCGCGGCGGCCATGATCCAGCGGATCCGGTCGCCCTTGCGGATGGTCTTGCCGCGCCGGTCTACGTCCTCCGCAGCGATGCGCTGCGTCGACTTGACCGGCGGGTCGTAGCGCAGGCACTCCTCGGTCGCGAGCCGCGCCTCGCCCTCGGGGTCGGCCCGCAGGCGCTCCCACTCGTCGGGGTTTCGGACGAGGGCGAGCGTCCCGTTGCAGATGAGGTTCATCGTCGTTTCGTGTCCTGCGAAGAGGAGCAGGGCCGTATTGACGAGCACTTGGTGGCGCGTGAAGACGCCTGCCTTCTCCGCCTGTGCGAGCACGGAGATGAAGTCGTCGGCCGGGGCATCGGCGCGCTCGTCCACCTTCGGGGAGACGTACTGGATCATCCCGTCGATGCCCTCCATCAGGTGCTGCAGCCGATCCGGCTCGCCGCGGTTGATGTAGAGCAGCTTGTCCGCCAGATGCCGCAGATGCTCGCGGTCTTCCTCGGGGACCCCCATCATCTGCGTGATCACACGCACGGGAAGCGGGGCGGCCAGTGCATCGAGCACGTCCATCCGCCCGTCGGGCTCCACCTCGTCAAGCAGTTCCTTGACCGCATCGCGGACGAACGGGCGCCAGCTCTCCATCGCCTGGGGCGTGAAGTACTCGTGCACGGCTTCGCGCATCGCCTGGTGGGGCGGTCGGTCGGTCTCGACGAGCTGGTCCGAGCGGAAGGTGCGGACGAGGTCGAAAAGAGGCCGATCGTCGGTCTGGATCGGGGGGTGCGGCGGACGCCGGTCGGTGCGGATCACCGCCGAGGAGAAGAGTTCGTGGTGTCGCACGAGCCAGACGAGATCCTCGTGGCGCGTGACGATCCACATCTCCGCTCGCGGATTCCAGTGGATCGGGTCGGTCTCGCGGAGCCGACCGAAATACGCGTAGGGATCGGCGATCACCTCGGGCGCAAAGAGGTCTTCCGGATCCGCGGCCGTGACGGTCGTGGGGCTCGCCATGCGGGAATGCTACGCGTCGAAAAGAGCCCCCGTTAAATGTTGAACCGGCCGACCCGAAAGCCGCCCGGTTCAACGCGAGCACTCTATACAGAGGCCGGTGCGAAATGCAAGTCACATCTCGCGACGACCTGCGAGCGCCCGTCCTAGCGTCACTTCATCGGCGTACTCGAGGTCCCCGCCGACCGGCAGTCCGCTCGCCAGCCTCGTCACCCGGGTGCGTCCGCGGAGCCGGTCGGCGATATAGCCGGCCGTGGCCTCCCCGGTCATGTTCGGGTTGGTGGCGAGGACGACCTCCACCACGCCGTTGCGCTCCACGCGGGCGAGGAGCTCGTCGATTCGCAGGTGGTGCGGCTCGACCCCGTCGAGAGGCGAGAGCGCCCCGCCGAGCACCTGGTAGACGCCGCGGTACTCGTGCGTGCGCTCGAGCGAGAGCACGTCGGCCGGCTGCTCCACGACGCAGACGACCGTCTTGTCGCGCCGCTCGTCGAGGCAGATCACGCAGAGCTCCTCCTCTGTCAGGTTCCCACACTCCCGGCAGAAGCCGATGCGCTCCTTCGCCTCGCGAATCGCGTCTGCGAGCGCGACCGCCTCCTCCTCCGGAACGCGGAGCAGGTGGAACGCAAGGCGCTGCGCGGTCCGGGTCCCGATCCCGGGGAGGCGCGAGAGCTGCGCGATCAGGTTCTCGACGACCGGGCTGAACACGTCAGCCCGTAGTCTGCCTCGCGGACAGGTCTAGAGGCCGGGGAGGCCCAGTCCCTTAAGGTCGCCCGCGACCCCGCCGAGCTTCGACTGCGCGAGGTCCTGGGCGTTCCGCAGCGCTTCGTTCACGCCGGCGACGACCAGATCCTCGAGCGACTCGGGATCGTCGGGGTCGATCGCCTCGGGCGAGATCTTGACGCCGACGATCTCGCCGGAGCCGCTCGCCGTCACGGTGACCATCCCGCCGCCGACGGAGGCCTCGACGCGCTCGCCGGCGAGCTCCTCCTGGGCCTTGAGCATGTCGGCCTGCATCTGCTGCACCTGCTGGAGCATCTTGTTCATGTCCATCGACATCTACTCGCCATCCTTCCCGAGCTTGCGGGTGTCGAACGTCGTCTGCACGAGCGCGATGATCTCCTCCTCTGTGGCCGGCTCGTCCTCGGCCTCGACCTCCTCGGCCGGCACCCCCTCGCCGAGCTCGAACGCGACCGTGAGTCTGCGCCCCGTCACCTCGTGGAGCACCGCCGCGAGGACGGTTGCGTTCTTCGGATCCTCGGCCAGGCCGCGGTGGAACGAAGCCGCGGGCGGGAACTCGAGCACGAGCCGATCGCCCTCGAGCGCCACCGGCCGGGCCTCGGCCAGGACAGAGCCGGTCGGGATCGACTTCTCGGAGACGGTCGGCAGGATCGACTGCTTCCAGGCCGCCTGCAGCTCGCCGAGATCGACCGGCGGGCCCTGGCCGGCCTCGACAGGCGGTGGGGTCGGAGCTACCGCGTTCTCCGGCTCGACAACCTTGGCAGGATTGGCCGGCTCGGCCGGTGGCCGCGGGACGTCGCCGCGCAGCCGCGATTCCAGCTGTTCCAGCCGGTACGCGGTCGACTCGCGGGAGAGGTCGGCGCCCGGCCTTGTCACCTTCACGAGCGCGAGCTCGAGCGGAAGACGCGGATCGCCGCCCTGCCGAACGTCGTCGACCGCCAGATGGAGCAGGTCGATCAGTCGGAGGACCTCCGTCTCGGCCAGCTGGTTTGCCTGCGAGCGAAGCCGGTCGCGGGTCTCGGGCGTCACGGGCAGCGAGTCCGGCACCTCGCCCATGTGCTGGACGAGGAGCAGGTGGCGAAGGTGCTCGAGCAGGTCGTTGACGAGCCGGGCGAGATCCTGGCCTTGGTCGGCCAGTTCCTCGACGAAGGCGAGCAGCCCAGCCGTGTCGCGGTCGACGATCAGATCGCAGAGCCGGAAGAGCGCTTCCTCGTCGACCGCTCCGAGCAGCTGCAGAACCGCCTGGACGGTCACCTTCCCGTCGGTGGCCGACGCAAGCTGGTCGAGCGTCGAGACGGCGTCCCGGAAGCTCCCCCGTGCGCTGCGGGCGATGAGGGAGAGCGCGGCGTCCGGTGCCTCGATCTTCTCCCCGTCGGCGACCTGGCGCAGGAGCTTCGTCAGCTCCGCGAGCCGCGGCCGGGCGAAGAGGAAGGTCTGGCAGCGGGACCGGACGGTAGGGAGCACCTTGTGCAGCTCGGTCGTGCAGAAGACGAAGACGAGGTGCGGCGGCGGCTCCTCGATCAGCTTGAGCAGCGCGTTCCAGGCGGCGTCGGTCAGCTGGTGCGCCTCGTCGAGGATGTAGACCTTGAAGCGTCCCTCGACCGGCTGCAGGACGACGTGGTCGCGGATCTCGCGAATGTCGTCGATGCCGCGTTGGCTTGCCGCATCCATCTCGACCACGTCGAGGGACGTGCCGCTCGCGATGGTCACGCAGGAGTTGCACGTCTTGTCGGGTGTCGACGTCGGCCCCTGCTCGCAGTTGAGCGCCTTGGCGAGGATGCGGGCGAGCGACGTCTTGCCCGTCCCACGCGGGCCCGCGAAGAGGTACGCCTGGCGCACCTGGTCGTTGGCAATCGCGTTGCGAAGCGTGCGCACGACCGCCTCCTGGCCGACGACTTCGTCGAAGTCCTGCGGCCGGTATTTGCGGTAGAGGGCAGTCACGAGCGCGCTGAGTGAAGCACTAACAGAAAGTGCCCGGTAGCGCACCCTCCGTTGTTGATGCTCTCGGGTCGGTGCCTGCGACGCTCGCTCTGACCAGGTTGACCCACGGCACCCGAGAGAAACTGCTTAGCGCTGCTTCCTCCCGGACCTGACGCGGTTCACAGGCTCCCGGTGCGCGGAACCTGGCCGTCGACACTCGCGTGCGCGAGCCCGTACCCCGATTGCGAACCCCTCGGGAGGGAGTTCGGCCCCGCTGGAGCGGATTGCGGGTTCAGGGAACCGCTAGCTCCCCGCCTAGCGCGACCGGGCCCAGCGATCGTAGCAAGCAGCCCGATGGAGTCCGCCCGCCGCTAGAGGCCGAGCATGGCGCCGTCGACGACCTTGGACAGCGGCGGCGCCTTCACGTCGACCTTCGTGCCGAAGTCGTACAGGTCGACCCTCATCGCGACGTGCCCAGCGTCGCCGAGCTGCCCCTCCACGACGAGGCGGCGCAAAAAACCGTTCTCGTCGACCCAGACGTCCGCGGTGAGGGTGGCGCCTTCCTGCACACCGTCGGCTGCCGCCCCAAGAGCTCTTTGAACATCTGCCGGGGCTTGTTCGGCGAGTTCGTCCACGTCGACGGTCGCCCGGTATTGAGTCGCCTCGATCCCGAACAACGACTCCTCCCCGACCTTCTCGACGTGGCCGCCGGTCTCGAGGAACTCCAGGATCTGGGCGGGGTCGTCCGGAACGAGCGTCAGGAACCGGTCCAAATCGGTCTGCGAATCATCGCTCGGTGCGCTGTCGTCCCACGCGATCCACCTGTCCCACCGAGGGATGTAGAGGTAGGTCGTATCGCCGTCGACGATCGACTTGAGGGTGGACGAGCCGTAAGTACTCCCGCTCGCAGGCGGGAGGTGAAACGCGACCTTGCCGCGTCCCGTTCGAAAGTCGTAGGCGCCGTCCCCCGTCAACGTGACGGGGTTTCCATCGGATTGCCCCTGAACCTCGAACGACATCTTCGCGCTCCCGGCCTCCGCGGTTTTCCCCGCTGCGGCGGCGAGAGCGTCCTCGGTGCCTCCGAATGGATGGAGGATCCCCAGCGCGAGGAGCGTGCCGATGACCGTCGAGACGAATCCGACGAGGCCCGCGGCCTGCTTGAGGCTGGACAGTCTCGGAAGATTCGACGTCGATGCCCGATAGACGGTGACCTCAGAATCCATGGTCACAGGACGGGCGATCCCGGCGGATCCTTCCCTCGGCCGTGACGAGGAGAGGGCGTGGGTCGCGCTGCTATCCTCGCCCTCCCGAGGGCGCATAGCTCAGCGGGAGAGCGCCCGCTTCACACGCGGGAGGTCGCTGGTTCGATCCCAGCTGCGCCCATTCGCTCCGCCACCGCCGCGCGAGACTCGGGCCTCGTGCATCTCTCCCTGATAAACAGGCAACGTGG
>CAWJFW010000006.1:0-118206 GCA_963842305.1 uncultured Actinomycetes bacterium | reverse complement strand
CGGACGTGATCCTCGCTCTCGACCAGGGAAGCTCGAGCACCCGCTGTATCGCGTACGACCGGCTCCTGCGCCGGGCGAGCACGGCCGTGCGCTCCGTGTCGACGCGACGACCGTCGCCGGGCATGGTCGAGCACGACCCCGACGAGCTTCTCGCCGGTGCTCTGGACGTCATCTCGGAGGTCGCGGCGGATGTGGGATCACCCGTCGGCGTGGTCGGCATCGCGACCCAGACCGAGTCCTTCGTTCTCTGGGACCGCGGCACGGGGCGGGCAGTGACACCCGTGATCAGCTGGCAGGACCAGCGTGCCGCCGACCTCTGCGCGGAGATCGCCGAGCGCCCGGGGGCGACCGGTCTTCGCGCGACGACCGGGCTCGCGCTCGACTCGACCTTCTCTGCGCCGAAGCTCGCGTGGCTTCTGGACGCCGACGCCGGTCTGCGCGAGCGTGCGGAGGCGGGCGAGCTCGCGTTCGGCGACATCGCCTGCTGGCTCGCCTGGCACCTCTCGAGCGGGACGACGCACGTCACGGAGCCCTCGAATGCCTGTCGCTCGTTGCTCGTCGACCTGGAGACCTTGGAGTGGGACGCAGGCTTGCTCGACCTGTTCGGGGCGCCGGCGGCGCTTCTGCCCGAGATCGGCCCGTCCGACGATCCCGGCGCTCGCACGGCGGCTGCGGTGGTCGGGTTCGAGGCCCCGGTTGGCGCGATGCTCGGCGATCAGCCCGCGGCTCTCTACGGCCAGGGCTGCACGTCTCCCGGCATGGCAGTGCTCACTCTGGGCACGGGAGCCTTCGTGTGGCTGAACGTCGGCTCTGAACGCCCGGACCCGCCGTCCGGCGTCCTGGCAACCGCTGCCTGGCTCGAGCAACGCTCGGGCCCGACGTACGCGCTCGAGGCCTTCTGTGCGAACGCCGGAAACGCCCTGGACCTGCTTCCGAGGCTTGGCTTCCTTTCTGCCGACGACTTCCGGGCGCCCGACTGGTCGCGCCCGCATCCGTTGGTCGTCGCTGCGCCCGCGGGCCTCGGCACTCCCCATTGGCACGGGGCGGATCGCGTCACCGTTCTGGACGCGAGCAGCGCGACGACGCCCGACGACCTGGCGACGGCCGGCCTCGCCGGCGTCGCCCACCAGATCGTCGACGCGCTCGAGGCTGTCGACGCCGGCACGGCCGACGTTCTGCGGGTCGGCGGGGGACTCGCAGCGCACGAAGCCCTCGTGCAGGCCGTGTCGGACCTGTCCGGGCTGACCTTCGAGATTGCCGGCGACCCTGAGGCGACCTCCCGAGGCGTTGCGGCGCTCGCGGCGCAGGCGGTCGGCCTGCTCGACGGGCCCGTTGCCGCCCCCGCGTCCGTTCGGACCGTTGTTCCGCGCCTGGACGGGCCCGGACGCGCGCGGGAGCGATCCCGCTGGGCGGAGGCGATCGAGGTGCACGTGCGGGTCGAGGAATGACGCGGGGAGCCCTCAGCCCGAAGGCACGGGAGGATGCGGTCGCCAGGCTCGAGCGAGAGCAGTTCGATGTCCTCGTCATCGGGGGAGGGATCACCGGCGTCGGGGTCGCGCTCGACGCGACCTCGCGCGGACTGTCGGTCGGACTCGTCGAGGCACACGACCTGGCGGCGGGAACGTCGAGCCGTTCCAGCAA
Organism: uncultured Actinomycetes bacterium; assembly: GCA_963842305.1. Classification (GTDB taxonomy): domain Bacteria; phylum Actinomycetota; class Thermoleophilia; order Gaiellales; family Gaiellaceae; genus JAIBJN01. The sequence goes on along the minus strand of CAWJFW010000006.1, from coordinate 116,565 downwards.
GCTGATCCACGGCGGGCTTCGCTACCTCGAGATGCTGGAGTTCAAGCTCGTCCACGAGGCACTGCGCGAGCGTCGCTTGCTGCTCACCCGGCTTGCGCCCCATCTCGTGCGACCGGTCGAGTTCCTGTTCCCGCTGAGACACCGGGGATGGGAGCGTCCGTATATGGGCGCCGGCCTCCTCCTGTACGACATGTGGGCCGGCCGGCATCTGCCGCGGGCGCGGCATCTGTCCCGCCGCGCCGCACTCGAGGCGGCACCTGCACTCCGGCCCGACTCCCTGATCGGGGCCGTTCGGTTCGCCGACGCGCAGGAGGACGACGCGCTCTACGCGGTGTACGTCGCCCGAACAGCCGTGGCCCGCGGTGCGTCGATCGCGACCAGGGTGCGCGCCGAGGGCTTCGTCACCGACGAGTCCGGCCGCGTTGCCGGCATCCGAGCCGACGACCGCCTGACCGGGCGCCGACTCCGGATCAGTGCCCGACATACGATCGCTGCCGTCGGCGTCGGGACGGATGAGCTGCTCCACGCGGCGACCGGTCGACGGCAGGCCGCGGTGCGCCCCTCCAAGGGCGTGCACCTGATCGTGCCTCGCTCCTCCATCCCCATGCGGTCGGGCCTCTTCATGCGGACGGAGAAGAGCATCTTCCACGCCATTCCCTGGAGCTCCGACTACTGGCTTCTCGGTGACACCGACACCGAGTGGAACGGCGACGTTGACACTCCCGTCGCCAACCGGGCGGACGTCGACTACATACTCGCGAAGGTCAACAGCGTTCTTCGCCGGCCGGTCGAGAAGGGCGAGATCTGCGGCGTCTTCGCAGGACTGCGGCCACTCGTTGCCGCCGAGGGGGCCGCCGACACGACGCGGCTCTCGCGCGAGCACCGGCTGTTCTCGCCGACCCCTGGCCTGACGGCGATCGCGGGCGGCAAGTACACGACCTATCGCGTGATGGCGCGGGACGCCGTCGACCTGGCTTCCCGCGACCTCGGGTCGGCGGCCCCGTCCACGACCGACCGGCTGCCGCTCGTCGGAGCCGCGCCGCCGGACAGCGCGGATCCAGTTCGCGCGCGCCACGGCGCCTGCGCCGACGAGGTCGTCGCACTCGCCCAGTCGGATCCGGAGCTGGCCGCCCCGCTCCCTGGCGGCGGCCGCTACCTCGCGGCCGAGGCGGTCCACGCCGTCACCCACCAGGGTGCGCTCGATCTCGACGACGTGCTCTCGCGCCGCACGCGCGTCTCGATCGAGACTCGCGACCGAGGCCGGGCCGCGGCGGCGGCGATCGCGCCGCTGGTCGCGCCGGCACTCGAGTGGTCAGAGGCGCGTACGGCGGAGGAGCTCGATCGCTATGTCAGGCTGCGGGACGCCGAGGCGGCGGCCGAGGCTGCCCCGGACGACCTCGCCGCAGCCGAAGCCTACGAGGCGGTCATGGAAGCGCCGGGCCTAGGCCCGGGCTCCCGGACCGTAGGCCAGGCGAAGCAGCCGCCCCTCGTCGAACCGCTCGGGGCGGAGCTCGCCGACGTCGATCGGGGGCGTGCGGCCGCTGACCTCCGCCGCGACCACCTCGCCTACGGAGGGGGAGAGCTTGAAACCGTGCCCGCTCCAGCCGACAGCGAGGTACACGCCTTCGATGCCGGGGCAAGGGCCGATGATCGGGTTCCAGTCGGGCGTGACGTCGTATGGCCCCGCAAATCCGCGCACGAGCTCGAAGTCGGCCAGCCGCGGATACCGCAAACGCAGGCCGTCGCGGACCGCGTCTTCGTAGCCGCACGAGAGGCCGTGGTCGCAGTCGTCGGCCCGCTCGAGCGGATCCTCCTTCGTGTAGGCGACGGCGCAGAACCGGTGCCCACGGTCCGGGCGGACGACGACGTTCGACACCGCGTCCGAGCACACGGCCGAGGGAAGGGGGCCGCCCGGGGCCGAGCGGCCGACAAGAACCTGCAGCCGGTGGAGCACGATCGGCTGCTCGGCGCCCAGGGGCCGAAGCAGGTCGTTCACCCAGGCGCCGGCGGCCAGGACGACGTTGCCAGCCGGGACGAATCCGTCCGCCGTCTCGAGGCCGACGGCGCGACCGCCGTCGATCCGAATCGCATGCACCGCGCGGCCGAGGTGGTGGCGAAGGCCCCGTTGTGCCGCCGCCGCGAACCAGCCGAGGCACATCTTTTCCGCGTCCGCGAAGCCGCCGTCGGGCTCGTAGGCGGCACCGGCGATTCCGTCCAGCGAGAGCTCCGGCTCGACATCCGAGATCTCGCCCGCCTCCAGGAACCGGGTCTCGAGGCCAAGGGACTGCAGCATCGCGACGTTGCCGCGGCAGGCCTCGACGAGCTGCGGCGGCACGGTGAGGAGGTAGCCGCAGCGGACGAATCCGGCGTCTGCCACCCCCACCTCGTCGCGCCACTGCATGATCGTCCGCGAGCCCGCCATGGCGAGCCGGGCGGTGACCGCGTTCGAGTAGTGGCGGCGCACCATCGAGAACGAGCGGCCCGAGTCGCCTCCGGCCGGCATGCCGCGGTCGAAGAGCGCCACGCTGCCTGCGCCGTCACGGCACAGGGCGTGGGCCGTCGCGAGCCCGAAGATGCCTGCGCCGACGATCGCGGTGTCAACGGAGGCGTTCACGCCATGGAACCGTACAGCGCGGCGGCCTCAACCCTTCTAGGATTGGCGCGCTCGCCGAGCAGGAGCAGTCGAACAGTGAGAGGACGTTGAGGATGTTCACACCGATCGCGGGCCGCACGGTGCTCGTCACCGGTGGAACCAAGGGCATCGGCAAGGGAATCGCCGGCGTGTTCGCACGCGCCGGCGCGAACCTGGTCGTGAACGGCCGGGACGCCGCGGCCGGCGAGGCCGCCGTGAGTGACCTGTCGGGCCAGGGCGGGGAGGTCGCCTTCGTCGCCGGCGACGTGGCCAAGGCTGCGGACTGCGAGCGGCTCGCCGCCGAGACCGCGTCGCGGTTCGGCGGCATCGACGTCGTCTGCGCGAACGCCGGTGTCTTCCCCGACGTCAAGCTGGCCGACATGACCGAAGAGGACATCGACTCGATCTTCGCCACGAACGTGAAGGGCTGCATGCTGACCGTGAAGGCCTGTGTCCCCTATCTGGAGCGCTCGGGCCACGGCCGCGTCATCCTCACGAGCTCGATCACCGGCCCGATCACGGGCTACCCCGGCTGGTCGCACTACGGGGCGACCAAGGCGGCGCAGCTCGGCTTCCTCCGGACGGCGTGCATCGAGCTGGCGCCGAAGGGGATCACGGTCAATGCCGTCATGCCCGGAAACATCTATTCCGAGGGGCTCGAGGAGCTCGGCCAGGACTATCTGGCCGACATGACCGCCTCCATCCCGCTCGGGCGCCTCGGCAAGGTGGAGGAGATCGGCGCGGCGGCGTTGTTCCTGGCGACCGACGAGGCCGCCTTCATGACCGGACAGACGATCATCGTGGACGGCGGCCAGACGCTGCCCGAGTCGCTAGCCGCGCTCCAGTCCGCGTAGACCGTGGCCGAGCACCTGATCGCGCGCGACGCGCCCACCCACCGGCGCTGGGACGTCGACATCGAGCCCGTGCTGCAGGTCGAGCCGGGCGACGTGGTCGTGGTCGAGACCGACGACTTTGCCGGCGGGCAGATCGGCCGCGACTCGACGCACGAGGATCTGCTCGCGCTCGACTTCGACACGATCTACCCGCTGGCGGGCCCCATCCACGTGGCCGGCGCGGAGCCGGGCGACGTGCTCGCCGTCGAGCTCCTCGGCTTCGAACTGCCCGACTGGGGCTGGGCGGCGATCATCCCAGGCCTGGGCCTCCTGCCGCCGGGCGAGTTCGAGGACCCGTATCTGAAGTTCTTCGACCTTACCCAGGGTGACACGACCGAGTTCGCTCCCGGCGTTCGGATCGCGGTCGAGCCGTTCTGCGGCACCACGGGCGTCCCCGGCGCCGGCATGCACGAGGAGCCGATCCCCCCGCCGCACGCGGGCGGCGGCAACATCGACCTCCGTCACCTGACGGCAGGCTCCACGCTCTACCTCCCCGTCGGCGTGCCGGGGGGCCTGCTCTCGCTGGGCGACGGGCACGCGGCGCAGGGAGACGGGGAGGTGTGCGTGTCGGGGCTCGAATGCCAGATGCGGACAACGATCCGCGTCTCCGTCGACCAGGGCATGTCCCTGCGTTCGCCGGCGCTTCGGCGGCCGCCGGGCTCACTGACGCCGCGGGTGGATTCCGGCGGGTGGTTCGCGACGACCGGCGTCGATAGCGATCTCATGGAAGGCGCCCGCGCCGCCGTTCGCGCCATGATCGAGCACCTCGTCGAGCGCCGCGGCCTGACGCGCGAGGACGCCTACGTCCTGTGCTCGCTCGCCGCCGATCTCAAGATCACCGAGGTCGTCGACGCGCCCAACTGGATCGTCGCCTGCTTCCTTCCGGACGCCGTCTTCAGCGGCGACTGAGAACTTTTCTCCGGGGGCTGTACTTCTTGACCCTGAATGCGGCAGGATACGCGCCTCTCTCATCACCGGCCTGCCGTACGGGGGCGGAAAGAAAGCGAACTCGGAGGCGCTATGTCTAGCTCGGAAGGTGGGGGCGCAGCAGCCCATCCGCACTTGATTCACGAGGGAACCGTGACGTCGATCGACATCGGCGGTGACCAGGATGTCGAGAAGCTGCGGTCCGGCTCGATCGGTCTTCTCCTCGTGCTGTTCCTCTGCGTCACCGGCTCGGCGCCGTTGGCGGTATTCATGTTCAACTTCCCGTTCGTCGTCGGTGCCGGGAACGAGAAGTACGCCCCGGCAGCCTTCTTCTTCGCCACCATCGTCCTGACCATCTTTTCGGTCGCGTACGTGCAGATGGCGCGCAGGCTCCGCGCCGCGGGCGGCATGTTCACCTACGTCAGCCACGGCCTCGGCCGGACGCTGGGAATGGTGTCCGGCCTCTCGCTCGCCGCGGCCTACACGCTCTTCGGCGCGTCGCTGATCGGCGGCTTCGCCGCCTTCGCGCAATCCAAGGTCGCGTCCGCCTTCGACATGGATCCGATCAACTGGATCTGGTACGCGATCCTCGGCATCGTCGGTATCTCGGCGCTGGGCTACTTCGACATTCCGATCTCGGCCAAGATCCTCGGCGTCTTTCTGATCACCGAGCTGTTCATCATCATCGCCTTCACGATCGGCGTCTTCGTGCAGGGCGGCAACGACGGCGTCTCGATCGACGCCGGTGCTTGCCGTGGAACGCGTTCAAGGGGATCGCGTTCGGCCTCGGAATCTTCATCGCCTTCTGGTCGTGGGTGGGATTCGAAGCGGCGCCGAACTACGCTGAGGAGTCCAAGGACCCGCACAGGACGATCCCGATTGCGGTCTACGTCTCCTGCGTCTTCGTCGGCGTGCTCTACACCCTCGCCTCCTGGGCGTCGGTCAGCTCGTACGGGCCTGCCAATCAGGCATTCGACGCGCTTTCCGCCGGATCGACGACCGTCTTCGGGGGCGAGATCGCGGTCGACTACCTGAACTTCAACGTCGTCCCGGCGGACGAGCTCATCGGAACCTGGCTGGGGCAGCTGATGTCGGTCTTCATCATCACGGGCGCCTTCGCCTGCGCCGCAGCCCTCAACAACGCGGGGCTGCGCTACACGTATTCGCTCGGGCGCGAAGGGCTTCTTCCCAGGGTGCTGGGCCGCACCCACCCGAAGCACGGGACGCCGCACGTGGCCGTCCTCGCTCAGGGCGCTATCGCCCTCGCGATCGTTCTCATCTTCAGGTTCGCCGGACGCGCCGCCCTGGATGTCTATTACTGGATCGCCGTCCAGGGCGTGATCTGGATCATCCTCGTCCAGGCGCTGACCTCGCTGTCCGTCTGGGCGTACTTCCGCAAGCTCCCTCCCGAGGCGCGGAGCTTGGTGGAAGACCACGCTCTGTGCCTGGATCGGCTTCCTCGCCCAGATCCTCGTGCTCTACCTCTGTTACAAGTACCTGAGCGCGCTCGCGGCCGGTGACGTGCTCTACGTCAAGGAGCTCGGCAAGATCGGGCCGTGGCGCGGCTTCGAGATCGACATCACCTGGCTGGGGATCATCGGTGTACTCGTGCCGGTGGCGGCCCTTGTCTACGCCCTTATCCTTCGCTCCGCCAACCCCAAGAAGTACGAGCGGGCGGGCAGGTTCATCAACGAGGGAGACCTGACGTAGTCGAACATCGGAGGGGCGCCGCTTGCGGCGCCCCTCCGCCTCAGACCTGCGCCGCCTCGAGGGCGACGCGGAGCTGCGCCCCGAGGGGCTCGCCCGGGAGGAGCACACCGTCGAGGGCGGCGGTCCCGATCGTGAAGGCCCACACGCCGCGGCTCTCGAGCGCCTGGATCCGGGCCGGCGAGTCGACCGAGCCGGCGGCGATCACCGGCAGGTCGGTCGCCTCGACGACGGCCTCGACGAGCGCGTCCACGTCACCGTCGTAGCGGTAGGCGAGCAGGTTGATGCCGTCCACACCGAGCGCCTCCGCGCGGCGGGCGTCGTCGGCGATCTCCGCGATCGAGCCGCGGAGAAGGCACGGGTGGCCGACGATCTGCCCCACGTAGGGAAAGAACTTGATCCCGGTGCCGGCGATGATCTCCTGCACCGGCTCGACCAGCGTGCCCCCGATCAGGTAGTCCGGCCCGATCTCGGCTGCCGTGCGCGCGGAAGCGAGCGTCGCTTCCTCGGACTCGGATACCACCTCGAGGTGCGACGTGTGCCCGTTCGCCTTGATGTCCGACAGGAGACCCTGGAGCTCGTCGCGGGGAAGACCCACGTCCTTGCACCCGACGTGGCGCACGCCGCTGTCCGCGATGGACGCGTACACCTCCCGCGCGTCGGCGAGTGTCTCGTCGTCCCGGGTCAGCATGAAGATGAACTGGATCACGACAGGCTCCTAAAGTTGTCTGACAACTTTCGGCTATCCTAGCGCACATGCGCGCCGCGATCTGGGATGGGCCGGGAGAGATGTCGATCGGGCAGGTCGCGGACGCTTCGTCTCCGCAGAACGGCGTTCTCCTCCGCGTCACCGCCTGCGGCATCTGCGGCACGGACGTCCGCTCGTTCTACAACGGCGACCGGCGTATCTCGCCCCCCTGGGTGCTCGGCCACGAGATCAGCGGCGAGCTGGTCGAGATCGGACCCGCGGCCGCCGAGGAGGTCGCCCAGTCGGGCCTGTCCATCGGCGACCGCGTCCATTGCATCTCGACGCTCTGGTGCGGCCGCTGCCGTCTCTGCCGCTCCGGGAACGAGCACCTCTGCGTCAACGGCGAGCTGATGGGCTTCGACCACCAGGGCGCCTACGCCGAGCTCGTGGCGATTCCTCAGATTGCGCTGAAGAACCTGTTCCGGATCCCGGACTGCCTCTCGGAGGTGCACGCGACGTTCGCCGACCCGCTCTCCGATGCGCTCTGCGGCCACAAGGACATCGGCGTGTCGCTCGACGACACGGTCGTCGTCGTCGGTGCGGGGCCGGTCGGGACCGCCCATGCTCTCATCGCGCGTCTCGAGGGCGCGGGGCAGGTGCTGCTGCTGGAGACGGCGGCACAGCGGCTCGAGCTCGCGCGCGAGATCCTCGGCGAGGAGCGGATGATCTACGTCGACACATCCTCCGCCGACGGGACGAAGGCCGCGCGTGATGCCACCGACGGGATCGGCGCCGACGTCGTGATCGTCGCCTGCTCGAGCGACGTCGCCCAGGAGCAGGCGATGGAGATGGCCGCGCCGCGCGGGCGCGTCCTCTTCTTCGGCGGCCTGCCGAAGGGCACGACGCACATGCGCTTCCCCTCCAACATCCTCCACTACCTGGAGGTGCAGGTCCACGGGTCGTACGCGTCCCGTCACCGAGATCAGGTGCGCGCCCTCGACATGCTGGCCGACGACATCGGCGGGATCCGCCGGATCGTCTCCGACGTGATCGACCTGGACGCCGCGCCCGATGCCTTCCCGCGGATCCGCTCGGGCGAGGTCCTGAAGGTCGTCGTTCAACCCTGAGGCGAAGACGCTGGTGAGCGCTCCCCCTCGCCGTCCGCTCAGCCACTCGGTCGCCAAGGCCCTGCGCGAGCGGATCGTGGCCGAGGGGCTCGAGCCGGGGGAGCGGCTGCCGAGCGAGCCCGAGCTGGCGCGCAGCCTCGGCGTCTCGCGGCCCTCGCTTCGTGAGGGCATCACGCTGCTGGAGGAGGACGGCATCGTCCGGCGCCGTCACGGGTCGGGCACGTACGTCACCCGCCAGCCGGGTGTGCGCAACGATCTCAGCCGCAACTTCTCGGTCTCCTCGATGATTGCCGCGATGGCCGTCGAGCAGGACACGATCGCCGAGACCTGCGCGCTGGAGCCGGCTTCCACGCCTGTCGCGACCGCGCTGGGCGTCGGCGCGGGAACGCCGGTCTCCGCGCTCCGGCGCGTGCGAACCGCGGCCGGCCGGCGGGTCGTCGACTCCGCCGACTGGTGCCGGACCGACGTGCTCCCGCTCGAGGTCCTGGCAGGGTTGGAGGGAGGCTCGATCTACGCGGCGCTGGCGGATCGCGGCCTGCCCGTCCATCACGGCGTGGCGACGATCATGCCCCAGACGGCGGAGGGCGACGTCGCCCGGCGGCTGGGCGTGACGGCGGGAGCGCTTCTCCTGACGCTCTTCCAGCTCGACAGCACCGCGGACGGCACCGTCGTCCTGGTGTCGCAGGAGCACCATCTTGCGGACGCGTTCGAGTTCACCGTCTACCGGCGCGGCCCCGGCGACGACTCGGAGGGCGCCGAGTGACCTCGGAGCTGGTGGTCGGAGTCGACGTTGGATCGCAGGGCACCTGCGCCCAGGCACATGACGCCGACGGCGCCCAGGTCGCAAAGTCCTACGTACCCCACACGCTCTCGTATCCCCAGCCCGGCTGGGCGGAGCAGGACGCACGCGAGTGGCTCGGAGCCGTCGCCCAGGCGCTTGCAGAGGTCTGCCGGTCGGTCGACAGCTCCGCCGTCCGTGCCGTCTCGTTCGGGTCGCAGCTGGACGGCCTCGTTGCAGCCGACGCCTCGGGCCAGCCGCTCGGCCCCGCGCTCATCTGGATGGATCGACGCGCGGGTGCGGAGTGCGACGAGGCAGCGGAGCGAATCGCTCCCGAGCGGCTTCGAGAGCTCAGCGGATGCAACCTGGATCCCGGTCACGTGGCCGCCAAGATCGCTTGGCTCGCCCGGCATCGCAGCGACCAGCATTCCCAGGCGAGCTGGTTCCTCCTCCCGGGCTCCTTCGTCGCCTGGAATGCCTCGGGCGAGCTGGCGGTCGATCCGTCGAACGCATCGTCGTCGATGCTCCTCGACGTTCGGAGCCGCGACTGGTCGCAGGAGGCCTGCGAAGCCTTCCAGGTCGACGCCGCGTCGCTCGCTCCCGTCCGGCCCGCGCACGCTGTCCTCGGTCCCGTGGCGCCGTGGCTGCGCGACGCGGCGGGACTCGACGCGTCGACGCAGGTCGTACTCGGCTGCGGCGACGAGATGGCGGCGACATTGGGTGCGGGCGTCGTCGAGCCGGGGGCGGTCTGCGACGTAATGGGGACGGCCGAGCCGGTCTGCGCGGTCGTGCCGGGGCCGGCGCTCGACCCCGAGGGGATCACAGAGCTTCACCCTCATGCAGCACCCGACGGCTGGCTGCTCGAGAATCCCGGCTGGCTCTCCGGCGGGGCGTACCGCTGGTTCCGCGACGAGCTGGGATCGGTCGAGGCCGCTCGCGCTGCCGCCACCGGCGCCGACGTGTACGAGCTCCTGAACGCACTCGCAGAGAACGCGCCGGTTGGCGCCGCGGGAGTGCTCTGGGTACCCGCGCTCGCCGGAGCGACCGCACCGGAGTGGAACCCCGACGCGCGAGCGGGCTGGTTCGGCCTCACCGCGGCGCACGGCCGCGCGCATCTCGCTCGGGCGCTGCTCGAGGGAAACGCGTTCGCGTTGCGCGACGTGCTCGAGGGCATCCGGGCCGCGGGCCAGGAGCCGGTCGAGCTCGTCTGCGTGGCAGGAGGCGCGCGCGGCGATCTCCTCTTGCAGATCCGCGCAGATGTCACCGGATTGCCCGTCTCCCGTCCTGACGACGTCGAGACGACCGCCCGCGGCGCCGCGATGCTGGCGGCAGCGGGCGCCGGGCTGCACGCCGACGTACCGTCGGCGAGCCGGGCGATGGCCGGCCCGCGCTCCGAGCCCACGCTGCCGCGCCCGGAATGCCAGGAGGTCTACGACCGGCTGTACCAGCGGCACCGAGCGCTCTACGCCGCTCTTCGGCCGCTGTTCTCCTGACTCAGGTCCCGGCTAGACCGCCCGCTCGTAGCGTTGGCGCTCCCACTCGCTGACCGCGTCGCGCCAGGCCTCGAGCTCCCATTCTCGGGATGTCGCGTAGTAGTCGCTGAAGCTCTCCCCGAGGGCCTCCCGGAGGACGTCGTCCTCGCGGAAGGCGGCCAGTGCGGCCTCGAGAGATCCCGGTAGGGCGGGAAGGTCGTCGCGTGCGTAGGCGTCGCCGACGACCGGCGCGGGCGGCTCGGCTTCTCTGCGCATCCCGTCGGTTGCCGACACGAGCAGCGCGGCGAGGGCGAGGTACGGGTTTGCGTCCGCCCCGGGCCGACGGCATTCGATCCGGCACCGCTCCGGCTTGGCCGCGGCGATGACCCGGAGGGCAGCGGACCGGTTCTCGATGCCCCAGCTGGCGTTCACGGGCGCGAACCAGCCGGGCACGAGGCGCTTGTAGGAGTTGATGGTCGGGTTCAGGAGGAGGGATGCGCCCGCAAGGTGGTCCAGGATCCCGGCCACCGCGGAGGTGCAGGCCGCCGGGGGGTCGCCTCCGGCCTCGGCCGCGAAGACGTTCTCGCCATTCCGCCAGCAGGACAGATGGACATGGCCGCTCGAGCCCTCCTCGCCGGAGATGGTCTTGGCGAGGAAGCTCGCGCGCAGTCCGAGCGTCTCGGCAACGCCCTTGACGGCAAGCTTCACGTAGGCGGCGTCGTCCGCGGCGCGCACGCCGTTCTGTGCGGCGAGATTGAGCTCGAGGAGTCCGGGACCCGCCTCGGTGTGGATGGCGGAGAGCTCGACGCCGAGCGTCTCGAGCGCGGGGGCGAGTGCCTCGACGAGGGCGTGGTAGCGACCGGCCTCGACGATCGAGTAGCTGATCCCGCTCGACAGGGGCTGGTCGTCGGCGTCCCAGATCCTGACTTCGTACTCGAACGCGGCCCGAGCCTCGTAGCCGAGCTCACCCATCGCGGTGAGGGTTCGTCCCAGTGTCTCGCGTGAGGAGAGCTCGCAGGGGCTGCCGTCGCTCCAGGAAGGTGTCGCGAGGCAGACGCTCCAGCCTGACCGCCAGGTCAGCTCGTGCTGCGTGTCCAGCTCCGGCTTGACGACGAGGTCGCCCGCGCCCGTCCGGATACCGAAGCTCTCGTAGGCGGCGATCGGCGTGTCGACGGGGTCGAGGCCGAGCAGGAGATCGGTCATGACTGTCCCGTCCTCGGCCGCCGCTTCGAAGGCCCTCCTGCTCAGCGCCTTGCCGCGCAGATAGCCGTTCACGTCCGGCATTGCCAGGAGGACGTACTCCATCTCGCTCATCCTGGGAGCGCGTTCTTGACCTGGCTCTCGACCTCCGCAAGCGTCCCAGCGAGGCGCGAGCACATCTCCGCCAGCTCCTCGTCGGTCGACGTGAACGCCGGGGCGAGCAGGGTTGCGTCGCCGGCGAAGCCGTCGGGAGTCGAGTGCGAGGAGGTGACGAGGAGGCCGTTCCCGAGCGCGGTCCGGTCGACGAGCGTGGCCACGTTCAGCTCGTCGGGCAGGAAGGACTCGCCGTCGCGCGGGTCGACGAGGTCGACGCCGAGGAGAAAGCCGCGTCCTCGCACGTCGCCGACGATGTCGATCCCTGCGAGCGCGGAAGCGAGCTCGTCCAGGAGGCGCGGGCCCCGCCCCGCAACGTGCTCGACGAGGCCGCGCTCGACCAGTTCGTCGAGCACCGCGAGCCCGACCGCGCAGGACTGGGGTGCTCCGTCCCAGGTGTGCCCGTGCTCGAACTCGCGCGAGCCACTCGCAACGGCGTCGTAGACGTGCTCGCGGCAGATCAGGCCGGCGAGCGGCGCGTAGCCGGCGCCGAAGCCCTTCCCGAAGGTCACGATGTCAGGCTCGAGCGGAAGCTGGTCGGCGGCGAACCACGCTCCGGTCCTGCCCGCGCCGGTGACGATCTCGTCGAAGCAGACGAGGAACCCGTGCCGCTCGCGTCGCTCGGCGAGCCCCTCCCAGAACCGGGCCGGGGGCGAGTACGCGGGAAGCGCCGCCGCACTCACGGGCTCGCAGAAGAAGGCGGCGATCGACTCGGCGCCGGCGTCCTCGATGACCCGGTCGAGCTCGGCCAGAGCCTGCTCGCCGCTCTCGTCGAGCCGTGCGGTGCTCGGTGGGATGTGGAGTGACTCCGCCAAGTAGGGCTGGTAGGGCTTCTGCAGCCCATGCCTGCCGGTGAGGGCGAGCGTCCCCAGGGTCGCGCCGTGGTAGGACTGCGCAGGCGAGACGATCCGCCAGCGCTCGGTGTCGCCGCGCTCGACGTGGTAGCCCCGCGCGAGGCGAAGTGCCGCCTCGTTCGCCTCGGAGCCGCCCGAGACGAAGCGAGCGCGCGCCATCCCCGGCGCGGCCGTTTCGAGAAGCCGGCGGGCCAGCTCCTCTTGCCGCTCGTTCGTGAAGTGGTGGTAGTAGACGTAGGAGAGCCGCTCCGCCTGCGCAGCCGCGGCGTCGACGATGTCGCGGCGTCCGTGTCCGAGGCACGCCACCATCGCCCCGCCGCCGCAGGCGTCCAGGATCCGACGGCCGTCGACGCTGTGGAGCCAGACGCCCTCGCCGCGCTCGATGCAGGGGTAGTCGAAGTCGAGCTCGCGGTGGAGAACGCTCGACTCCGAAGCTCGCACCTCGGCGGGAACGGCGGTCGGAGACACTAGTCCCGCTCCCACGGCCGGGCGACCCGGTCGAGGAAGGCGTCGAAGAGCCTGGTACTCGCGGCCTCGGCCGTCTCTTTCCGCTCGTAGGTCTCCTCGAGCAGCCGGTCCGGATCGACCCCGTGCTCGTCGAGCTCATGCCGGTAGACGCGCACCCAGTCGTCCATGATCGACGTGGTCACCTCGGGGTGGAACTGGACCCCGAGGCTCCGGCCGATGGTGTACGCCTGGGGCCCGACCTCGTTCTCGGCGATCACGCGGGCGCCCGGCGGTGTGGTGAACGTGTCGAAATGCCACTGGAACCACGGGACGTCCGGCACCAGCTCGGGATCGCGCGTCCCCACCGGCAGCCAGCCGATCTCCTGCATGTTGGATCGATACACGTCCCCACCGAGCACGCGCGCGAGCAGCTGTCCTCCGAAGCAGACGCCGAGTATGGGGACGTCCACCGCGACGGCCTCGCGGAAAAGATCCATCTCGTGCGCGATCCAGTCGATGTGATCTTCGTACGCTCCGAACTCCGAGCCGAGCGAGACGATGAGGCCGTAGTCGCGGGGGTCGAGATCGTGTGGGTCCTGCTCGTCGATGCGGAGCGTCTCGACGTTACCGCCTCGCTGCTCGAGCCATCCGGACACGAGCCCTGACGGCGTCGGCTGCTCGTGCTGGATGACGAGCGCGCGCCAGCCGTCCCGCGTCTTCTCGGGCGTGCTCATGCCTTCACCGAAGTCGTCTCGAGCTTGCCTTCGACGGCCGTCCACACGTCACGGAGGACGGCGGCGAACCGCTCGACCATCTCGGTGAGCTCGTCGTCCCGGGCCGTGAACGCTGGCGCGAAGAGCGACTGGTCGCCGGCGAAGCCATCACGGGTCGGCTGCGTCGAGAGGATGACGAGGCCACGCTCGAGCGCCGCCTCGTCGATGCGGCCCGCGACCCGAAGGTCCGGCGGCAGGAACGACTCGCCGTCCCGCGGGTCGGCGTACTCGATTCCGAGGAGATATCCGTGCCCACGAACCTCGCGCACGAAGGGAACGTCGCGCACGGCTTCCTCAACCTCCTGGCGCAGGCGCGATCCACGCTCGCGCACGTGGTCGATCAGGCCCTCCCGCTGCAGCGCGTCGATGACGGCGAGGCCGACCGCGCAGGGCAGCGGGGCGCCGTTCCAGGTGTGCCCGAGCGGAAAGCTTCGCGAGCCGCCGGCGATCGCCTCGTAGACGTGCTCCTGGCAGAGCGCGACCCCGATCGCGGCGTACCCTGCGCCGAGGCCCTTGGCGGTTGCGATGACGTCGGGAACGAGCGGGAGGTCGTCGGCAGCGAACCAGCTCCCGACCCGGCCGATGCCCGTGACGATCTCGTCGAAGCAGATGAGGAAGCCGTGACGTTCCCGCCGCTCTGCAAGGCCCTCCCAGAAGGAATCCGGCGGCTTGTGGGCCGGGAGCGCCGCAGCGCTGATCACCTCGCAGAAGAAGCCCGCGATCGTCTCCGGGCCGGCTTCCTCGATCAGGCGGTCGAGCTCTTCGAGGGCGAGGCTCCCGGTCGGGTCGAGGCGGTGCGTGCTAGGCGGGATGTGAAGCACGTCGGGGAGGTAGGGGCCAAGCGGTCCGTGGAGGCCGGGCCGGCCCGTCAGGCCGAGCGTTGCAATCGTCGGGCCGTGATAGGCCTGCGCTCCCGAGATGAACCGCCACCGCTCGGGCTCGCCGCGTTCGACGTGATAGCTGCGGGCGAGGCGTAGAGCCGCTTCGTTGGCCTCGGCGCCTCCGGTGACGAAGTACGCGCGCGTGAACCCTTCAGGCGCGAGCGCGACGATCTTTCGCGCCAACCGCTCCTGCGCAGGATTGGTGAGCAGCTCGTTGTGCACGAACGCGAGCCGGGCTCCCTGCTCGCGCGCGGCTTCGAGCAGGTCGCTACGCCCGTAGCCGAGCGTTGCCGCCATCGAGCCGCCGCTCATGGCGTCGAGGTAGCGCTTTCCGGCCGCATCCTCGATCCACACACCCTCGCCGCGAACGACCACCGGATACCTGCGGTCGAGCTCGGGGGGCAAGAGTCGAGTCTCGCTGCTGCCTACGAGTGCGTTCGTCAGGAGAGCTCCTTCGTGCCGGTCAGGAGGTCATGGCGCAGTGCGGAGCCTACTATCCGGCGACGAGCGAGATTCCGCCCTCCTAGACCGTGCGCTCCGCGCGCCAGCCCGCACGGCGGTGGAACCGCTCGACCTCGAACAGGACGACCACTCCCGCGACCGCGCCGAGCGCCGCGCCCGCCGCCTGAGCCGACGGCGCGTCGAGGGCCCGAAGCGCTCCCCACGCGACGAGGTAGCTCCAGCCGGCGATCGCCGCCGAGTAGACGAGCGCGAGCCCGAGCCCGTGCGAGATCGGAAGGAAGCCGAGCAGCTGAATGCTGATCCCGGGGCGCTCCGTGTAGAGGCCGCCGGAGCCTTGCGATCCGAGCGACGACGGGAGCTGGAGCTGGCGCTCGAGCTCGGCAGCGCGCCGAATCAACGTCCCCGAGATCTGGGTGTTCCGCAGCTCGTAGACGAAGATGCCGAGCGTCGCCAGGAGCCCCAGGACGCCGACGCCGAGCAGCTCGGAGGCCGGACGCGGTTTCCCGATCACGGCGATCGCTACGCCGGTCACTGTCGGCACGAACGCAAGGAGGCGGAAGCGGACGTCGATGAGGGTCCGCAGATACTGCGTCGTCTGCTCGTAGTCGAGCATGAGTCGGTCGTCGACATCCAGCGGCACGGCGCCGAGTATGCCAGCCCGAAGGGGCCGACTTGTCGTATCGTGGTGCGAACTTCTTTACCGGTGTTGTAAGGTCGCCCTTACTTCAACCGCAAGAAGGGGGAAATTGGTGAGCTCGACACGAGTCTTGACGTCACTTGTCGCTGCAACCGCCGCCGCAGCCGTCCTGGCTGCCTGCGGCGGAGACGACGACTCCGCGGCGGACGAGACGACGTCTCAGGCGACCTCGACCACGCATGTGGCGTCGGCCGCCGAACTCGGAGGTGTCAAGGGCTACCTCCTCGACCACACCGGTCAGCTGACGGGCTTCACGTCGCAGTTCAAGGCGGACGCGCAGGCCTACCACGATCTCGCCGAGTCGAGCGGCTTCGACTACGAGAAGCTCTGGAACGACCATGCGGATCAGCTCGCCCCCCTTCTCGAGAGCATGAAGAGCGACTGGGTCGAGGGCAACCCTTACTACGAGCGGATGGAGGGTGTCGTCGCGGGGACACCGTCCCTTGCCGAGTACGACGTCATTCTCGACGCGGGATCGAGCGCGGCCGAGGATCCCGAGAGCGCTGTGCCCTTCGATCTCGAGCTCCCGGACGGGACGACGCTCGAGCAGCCGGGCAATCTCTACAACCTGACCGAAGGCGCCCTCTGGGGCACGCTGCCCCAGGAGCTCCCGCAGAGCACCCCGGCCGATCTCGACGACAGCGGCTCGGAGGAACTTCGGCGAGGTGCTGCCGGATGCGGCGTTCCTTCTCGCCGCGGCCGAGGCGTTCGACAAGTACGCGGGTGAGCTCGCGACGTCCGCCGAGGCATGGGAGCCGTCCGAGTCGGATGCCTTCACCGCCCTCGTCGTGATGGTGCCGACCATGAGCGAGTACTTCGGTCAGTGGAAGGAGTCGCGGTTCGTGCTCGGGGACGACTCGACGGCCGAGTCGTTCAACGTCGTCTCGCGGCTCTCGGACATCAACGACATCCTCACCGGCCTCGAGGTGATCTACGCGGGTGTCGAGGATCGCCTCGCCGAGGTCGACCCACAGCAGTCGCAGCAGACCGGGCGCGAGCTCTCCGACCTGCGTGCCTTCGTCGAGGATCTCTACACGCGTGAGCAGTCCGGCGAGCGTTTCGCGCCGGAGCAGGCCGACATCCTCGGCACCGAGGCGCAGGACCGCGCGACGGCGATTGCCGGTCAGGTCTCCCAGGCTGCTGCCGAGCTCGGAGTGACGATCGAGCAGTAGCGATGGCACTCAGGCATTTCATCGTCGTCGCGTCGACCGCCGCCTTCCTCGCCCTCGCCGGCGCGGCGTCGGGGGCCTCGGAGGAGCCGTGGGAGAAGGCGGCGGATGTGCGGACGACGCTGGCGGAGGCACAGCGCGCACTCGTGCTGGGCGAGTCCGCCGAGGCGAGGAAGCTCGTTCGCAGGGCGGCGGCGTTCGAACTGGACGGTCTAGGCCCTGTCGCCGGCCCGGGCCTGGCTGCGGCCGAGAAGGCCGTGCGCGACAACGACCCTGCCGCCCTCGAGATCGCGCGCGCAACGACCTGGACGGCGATTCTCGGCGAATCCGCCCGCCGGGCCATCGCCGCCGCCGCGAACGGCGACGTCGACGAGGCGAGAGCCTGGCTACTCGTGCGCGAGTTCCGCCAGCCCACGCGCTTCACCCGGCCTGGTGCCGACGCCACGCTCGCCCTCCGTGCGCTGGAGGAAGGCCGGCTCGACCACGGGGCGGCGGCGGCCGCGGTAAGGGCCGACCTCTTCGACACGTACCAGGCGCGCTTGCGCGCCGCGCTCGAGTCGGTCACAGCCGCCGGCGACCAGGGCTTCGACATCAGCCGCTCCGGGAGCGCCGCGCTCGCCCGCGGATACTTCTCGGTGCTCTCCCCCGCCTACGCCGACCAGCGGTCGGCCGTAGAGGCAGCAAGCGCCACCGCAGCCTTCGACGAGCTCGTCGCGGCCGCCGAGGCCGGCGACGACGCAGCGGTCGCGACCGCCCTCGAGGACGTCGAGGCAGGCCTGGAAGGCTTCCGGGCGGCTCCGCTCTCCGAGGACGAGAAGCTCCGGCGCGCGGGCCAGCTGCAGCGGTTCCTCGCCCTCGTCCCGATCGAATACGGGCGCGGCGTCGAGGACGGCCAGGTGAGGCTCGACTTCGAGATCCAGGAGGCCGTGACCTTCCGCGACGGAGCCGCGCAGGCCTTCGGGGACCTCGAGCATCTGCTCGCGCTCGAGAGCGAGGTGGACACCCGCCGGCTCGGCGAGCTTCTCGACACGCTCGCAGCGGATCTGGGTGCGGCTGCGCGCCACGACGCCGTCGCGGATCCGGACGACGTAACGGCAACAACCGACGAAGCGCTCTCCCTGATCGACGGCCTGTATCCGGACGAGTGGAGCGATGCGGGCGCCACCGCCGACTTCGACGTCATCTCGGCCACGCTCGACCGGCTCGAAGGCGCGATCGCGGCCGGGCAGTTCGGAGACGCCGAGCAGGCTCGGCTCGAGGCCTACGCCTTCTTCGAGTTCGGCCCCGAGCAGCGGCTTCGGGGCCTCGCCAACGACCTCTTCGTCGAGGTCGAGGGCCTGTTCTGGTACGGCGCCGACGGGCTTCCCGGCCTCGCACAGCTCATGCAGCGAAAGGCGACGGCCGCCGAGGTCGCGGAGACCCGCAAGGCGCTTGACGGCGCGCTCACCGATGCCGAGGCGGCAGTGGGGGCGGGGCCGACCTCGACCTTCGCGGTCGTCTCGAACACCGCCGTGATCGTCTTTCGCGAGGGCCTCGAGGCCGTGCTGATCCTCGCGGCGCTGATGGCCGGGATGACGGGCGCGCGGGCGCGGCTTCGACGGCCGCTGCTCGCAGGCGCCGCCGCGGCGTTCGTTGCGAGCATCATCACGTGGGGGATCGCGCAGACCGTGCTCGGAAGCCTCAGCCGCTATGGGGAGAAGCTCGAGGCGGTCGTCTCGCTGGTCGCCATCGCGGTGCTTCTCCTCATCCTCAACTGGTTCTACCACCGCGTGTACTGGAACGAGCACCTCGCCGAGCTCCACGGGCGGAAAAAGCGGATCCTCGGAATCGGCGTCGGGGTCGCCGCCGCACAGCTTGTCGGCCTGGCCATGCTCGGCTTCTCGAGCGTCTACCGCGAGGGCTTCGAGACCGTGCTCTTCCTGCAGGCGATCGTCCTGGAGGCAGGCGCCGGAGCGGTGCTCGCCGGAGTTGCCGTCGGCCTCGCGGCGACGCTCGGGGTCGGGGTGCTCACCATTCGCCTGCAGCGCAGGCTTCCGCACAAGAAGATGCTGATGGCAACGGGGCTCCTCATCCTGTGGGTCCTCGTGGTCATGGTCGGGACGACCGTGCAGACGCTCCAGGTCGTCGGCTGGGTGCCGGTGACACCGGTCGAAGGCCTGCGCCTCCCGTACTGGGCCGGGCTCTGGTTCGGAATCTTCCCGACCTGGGAGGGCCTGCTGGCCCAGGGGGCGGCGATCGTCTTCGTGCTCGGGAGCTACGTCCTCGCCGAGCAGCTCCGCAAGCGCCGTCGCCGCGCCGTCCTCGATGCGCCAAGCCCCGCGACCGCTCGCTAGCGCGACAATCCACGCATGGAGGCCGGGTGTGACGGAGCCGGTGGCCGGCGGCGTATGAGGGCTGTGAACGCGCTCGCGCCGCCGCTGCCGAGGCGAGCCCCGCTCAGGCGGAGCTTTGCCGTGGTGGCGGAGGAGCACCTGAACGACGTCCACCGCTACCTGCTCATGTTCACCGCCGACCATGCACTCGCCGACGACCTGACCGCGGAGACCTTCGAAAAGGCCTTTCGCTCGTGGCGGCGTTACGACCCGCGCCGGAGCTCCGAACGCACATGGCTGTGCAAGGTCGGCAGGAACGTCGCGCTCGACCACTTCCGAAGCGAGGCGCGCCGCCGACGTCGCGAGGATCACTACGCGGCCGAGGCGCAGGCCAGCGAGCCGCCGCGCGAGCTCGGGTTCTCGGTCGAGCTGGACGCGGCGCTCGCTGCGCTGAGCGCCGGCGAGCGCGAGGTACTCGCGCTCCGGATCGTGCTCGACCTGGACGCCGAAGACGCCGCCGGGGTGCTCGGCATCGGCCGCTCTGCCTGCTCGATGCGGCTCGCGCGCGCGCTGGGGAAGCTCGAAGAAAGGATGGCCGCCGATGCCCGCGCCTGACCCGATCGCTCCGGAGCGGGTGGAAGAGCTCCTGGGCGGCGCCATTCCTGAAGGAGAGGGGGAGGCGCTCGTGCAGGGCCTCGTGCGTGAGCTCCGCGCGGACGCCCCGGTCGCTCCGGCGCCGGTCCGCGCCCGCGTGCGCGAACTGGCCGAGCAGCCCGCCCGCCGCCGGACGACCCTCCCGCGACGACGCACGGCGCTCGCGTTCGCCTGCGTGCTGCTTGTCGTCGCCGTCGTCGGGTCCGATGGTCGTCCTGCGCGGAGACGACGAGCGAAGCGCGGCTCCCGCAGGCGCGTCGAAGTTGCAGAAGCGAGACCAGGCGGGCCCGGCCGCCCCGCAGGAGTCCGCCCCGCAGGAGTCCGTCTTCAGGTCGAGTGCGACCCGAATGGGGGCGTTGAGCTCCGCGGACGCCGCCGAGGCGTCGCTTGTGCCACGGGGCCGTGCCACGGACGTCAACTTCTGGCTGGCGGTGCGGTTGCCGGGTACCGACGAGCTCTCGGCCGCGGCCTCCGAAGCAATGAGCATCACGCGGGAACTCGGCGGCAGGGTCGCCGCCTCCGACATCGACACCGAGGGCAACGAGGGTCGCGCCGAGCTCTCGCTTCGGGTTCCGGTCGGGCGCGTCGAGGACGCGGTCGTGCAGCTCGGCGACCTCGGCACCGTCACCGGCGAGCGCGTGGCGACGGTCGACCTTCAGTCCGGCATCGACCGCCGAGCGGTTCGCATCGAGCAGCTCGAGCGAGCCATCCGTGTCCTCCAGCTCCGGCTAGAAAGCGCCACGCTCACACCCGAGGACGAGCTGCGCGCAAGGCTCCAGGTCGAGCGGCACGAGAATGAGATCGACGATCTCGAAGCGGCGAACCTTGCCGCCCGGGAGGAGGCCGCGACGTCCGAGCTGACGCTCGCGCTCCACACGCGCGAGCCGGCGGCAACGCGGGGTGAGGACGAGGGTGGCGCTGCAGGAGCGGCGCGGGATGCCCTCGACTTCCTGGCTGCCGCCGGGACCATCGCGCTCTTCTTCCTCATCGTCCTGAGTCCGATCGTCCTCCTGCTCGTCCTGCTGTGGCTGGCGTTTCGAGCCCGTTCCAGGCGCGTCGAAGCCCGGCTCCTCGACCGCCCCGATCCTGCCTCGCCGCCCTCGGCCTGACACAATCCAGCCATGGCGGTCGGGCCCGAGCTCCGTCGCTGGGACACGCACTTCGCGGCGCGTACGCGCGCAGGCGCGGGAGAGGGCCTGCTCGAGATCCTCGCGCTCGCAGGCGCCGAGGACGTGATCTCCTTCGCAGGCGGCTTCCCGGATCCGGCGACCTTCCCTGGCGCCGTCGTCGCCGAGATCCTGCGGGAGTTGGCCGAGCGCGGGGATGCCTCTCCCTTCCAGTACGCGCCGACGAACGGGCTCGCCGGCGCGCGCGACTACGTCACCGAGCGGGTCGAACGGGAAGGCCGCCGGCCAGAGGACGGCGAGCTGATGCTGACCAGCGGCGCGATCGAGGCGCTCGAGCTCGTCGGCAAGGCGCTCATCGACCGGGGCGACCGCGTGCTCGTGGAGGCGCCGACCTACCTCGGGGCGATCATGGCGTTCCAGAGCTTCGAGGCCGAGGTCGAGGGGGTGCCGGTCGACGAGGACGGCCTCGCCGTCGACGACCTCGTGCGGATGCTGGCTGCCGAAAAACCGCCGAAGCTCATCTACACGATCCCCGATTTCCAGAACCCCGCCGGCGTGACGCTCCCGACCGAGCGGCGCGAGGCGCTCGTCGAGCTGGCCCGCCGGCACGGCATGCTCGTGCTCGAGGACCTGGCGTATCGCGACCTCCGCTTCGAAGGTGAGGCTCCGCCGACGCTCCTGAGCCTCGCCCCGGACGTGGTGCTCCAGGCAGGGACGTTCTCGAAGACGTTCTTCCCCGGCGTGCGGCTGGGGTGGGCGGCGGGACCGGCCGAGCTCGTCTCCAAGCTCGTCTGGGCGAAACAGAACACCGACCAGTGCGCGGGCGCGCTCGGCCAGCGGCTGCTCGAGGAATACGGTCGCCGCGGCCATCTCGACGAGCAGATCCTTCGTTCGCGGTCGATCTACCGCTCGCGCCGCGACACCGCGATGAACGCGCTCGAACGCCACGTCGGCGAGAGGGCGACCTGGACGCGGCCGCAGGGCGGATTCTTCACATGGCTGGAGCTCGGCGAGGCCGGAGGCGCAGACGTGGCCCGCCGCGCCCTCGACGCAGGCGTGGCGGTCGTGCCCGGAGCCCCGTTCTTCGCCGACGGCGGAGGCGAGCACAACATCCGCATCTCCTACAGCCAGGCTTCCGAGGATCGGCTGGAGCAAGGCATCGCGCTCCTCGGCCCGGTCCTCAGGACAGAGACCTGACGAGGATCACGGCCCGTTCGTTCCAATCTGCGAGTGCGAGCTCGCGTAGCGCGACGAAGCCGAGCGCCCGGTAGAAGGCGCGCGTGTCGGCGTAGTTGTCGCTTGCGCGATAGTCGGGCTCGGAATCGGCAACGGTCAGGACGGAGAGGAGCTCGACGCCGTCGTGCGAGAGGTCGTTGGCCGCGCGCTCGATGAGCTGCCGCCCGATGCCGCGGCGGCGGTGGTCGGCCCGGACGGCCATCCAGGTGATTTCGGCGCTACGAGGGTCGTGACGCACGAGCGTGAGAAATCCGATCACCTCGCCCTCGCCGACCGCGACGAGCCCTCCACCTGTCCTCACGGCCCGGGCGCACGCGGCACGGCCGTCCTCGTCGCCGAAGTGGTAGGGCAGTGTCAGAACGATCGCGTCGCACGCCTCGGCGTCGGTGGGAGCGAGCGGTCGGATCACACGCCCTCGATGACCTGGAGCTCGTCGGCGCAATCCGTGTCCGGGTGCTCGTGGCACGCAATCGCCCGCTCGTCCTCCCAGACGGCGGCGAACGCCCGAAAGCCCTCGCGGCCGAGCTCGACGAGGATGCCGTCGGCGCGCGGCTCCCGTGAGACGATCTCCCAGCCCGCCGCGCGGGCAGCGTCCTCCAGCCGGTCGGCCCGCTCCTCCTCAGGCACCGCGGACGTGAAGAAGACGCGCGCGCATGGCGGGTTGCCGGCGATCTGAGGGCACGACCCTTCGCGGGTTTCCAGGAGCTTGCTGCCGGCGGGGAGGAGCTCCTCGCCCAGGTCGCCAAGGCGGTCGCGCTCCGGTGGGCCGGTCGAGCAGCCCGCCGCGACCAGCACAGCGAGGAGGGCAAAGATGATCAGTCGCGGCATCGCGACACCAATCGTGCCGGTTGATCGAGGCGCCGGGAGTCCTAGGGCACGCCCACGGGCGCGCGCCGGGCGCGAGCGAAGCTCCCGCGCGCGGCTCCACTCGCCCGGGCGAAACTCCACGTCGCCCGCTCGTCCACGGCGAGGACGACCGGTCCGTGGACGATCAGCGAATCCGCGGCATGCTCCTTGAGCAGGTCGGAGAAGAACCCTTCGACGAGCCACTCGCGTCCCGGAGCAACGGTCGTGCGGATCCGGATGCGCGTGAGGCTCACCGAGAGCTCGTCGACCTTCTCGACCCAAGGTCTCCGGACGAACGTCGTCGGGTCGACGGGCAGGATCGAGGCGACCTCGCGCACGAGCTGCTCGCCTTCGCCGCGCTTGCTGACGAAGAGCTCGATGGCGAGCTCCTTCACGCCACGCGGCAGTACCCTCACCGCCTGGATCTGCGAGTTGTGAATGTGGATGACCTCGCCGGTCACCGAGCGAAGCCGCGTGTGTCGGAGCGAGACGTCCTCGACGACACCCTGGAGCTCAACTGACGCGTGTACGGCCACCGTGTCGCCGACCGAGAACCAGCGCTCCACGAACATGGTCAGGCCGGCAATGATGTCGGCGAGGATCCGCTGGGTCGCGAAGCCCGCCACGATGATCAGGAACGAGGCACCTGCGATCGCCGTCAGCCGGTCGAGCCCGCCGATGAGCTGGCCGATGGAGAGGACGATCGCCGCGGCGAAGGCGATGTAGATGATCCCGGCCCTGATGATCGAGACGAGCGTCTCGCGCCGCTTGAGGTTGACCATCGGCCCGGTCGCCTCGAGGTCGCTCGAGCTGTGCCGTCCCTCATGCCAGGCAAGCACGCGCAGGGCTACCCAACCGCTCGAGCGCGCGACGAACCAGGCCAGCGCGAACAACCCGGCGATGACGAGGATGCTCCCGAACGGCGGGTAGACGGGAGTCCTCGAGTTGAGGAGATCGATGATGGGATCGAGCACGGTGAACCTTCCCTTGCCTGCGTTCTCACCGTAACCTCGCGCGCGCGAGAGCAACGGCCGCCAGGCCCACCTCTAACGTGACCTTAACTTCTCGGATTTTCTGGTCGGCTAGCCCGCCTCGCAGACGTCGGCGCCCGGACAGCGGGCGAGGACGCGGACGCTCGGAATGGCTCCCGCGCGGCGGAGCTGGATGAGGATCGAAGACGAGTTGTTCTCGTAGTCGCTCTCTTCGAGAGCGCGCTCCGCGTTCGTCCGATGCACGAGGACGTAGCGGCCCGCGGAAACGTTCGTCACGTCCACGAACCGATCGCTCTGCCCCCGACTCTCGATCGCGTAGCCCGGCGAGAGCCCCTCGCGGACCGAGAGCAGGCCGGGCTGGTCGACGCCACACTCGTCCGTCCAGACGGGTCGCTCCGGCTCCCCCGCGGAGCGTTGCTCAGGATCGGTCTGGCGGTCGTCGCGGAAGCAGAAGCCGACCGGGTCGCCCGGCTGGACGAGCTCACCATCCTCGGCGTTGCGAAGCTCGACGACCTCGAAGCCCGAGAGCAGCCAGCTTCCTGCAGGCTCCGACTCGACGTAGCGGAGCTCGCCCGGCACGGGATGGATCCTCGACGTGCCGTCGGTGCGGCGGACGAGCTGCCGGATGCTCATCGCCGGTGCCTCCCGTCCCGGGCGCCCGGCCTCGATGAGCACGGGCCCGCGTCCGAGGTTGGCCACCGCCGAGGCGAACACGAGCCGGTAGCTGTCCCCGTCCTGGACGATCTGCAAGTTCATCGGCGCGGCTTGCCGAAGATCGGGGAGCAGCTCGTCGGGGCCGTCGTCGCGGAGCAAGAGCAGGCCGACGACCCCCAGGGCAACGCCGAGGAGGGAGACGACGAGGACAACAACCCAGCGCATCGCTCACCGGTTGTCTACACGACCGGCGCCGTCTTGCGCTTCGGCTGGCTCCTAGGGCCGCCCGCCGCCGATGCCGGGCAGCTGGGGCTGCTCCGGGTTCGGGCCGTTCGGAATGGCCGGGCCCGGGACGCGGTCGTCGGGCGGCGCCGACGGAATCGGGAAGGTCGGCGTCGGGGCCGTTCGGCTCGGAGTCGGCTGGGAGGGCGGTTCCGGCGTCGGCGCGGGTTGGGCGGGCCGCACGACCGGACCGCCGTTCCTGCCCCCGGCTGGTTCTTCTTCGAGCGGTTCGGCGCCGTGGTCGCGCGGTCGTCTGAGGCCGCGGGAGCGCTCGGAAGGTTCGCAAGAGGGGCGCCCACGCCGCGGATGGTGTCCTCGGGCTCGACCCGCGCCCCGTCGGGCGTGAGGTCGATCGCCGCGGCCACGGCCGTTCGACCGAAGGCGTCGGATGCATTGTCCGCGTCGAACGAGAATGGCCCTGCTCCCGCACCGAACACCCGGAGCCAGAGGTAGATCGTCGCGATCGTCGCCGCTGCAAGGAGGGCGAGGTTCGCGCTCGCCAGGAATTGCGGCCTGACGCTAGCGGCGCCGATCCGCCGGCATGGGTCCGCCGGCGAGCGCCGGAACGGCAGTGAAGGTCGGCGGCAGCGCCCGGACGGCCGGTCGCGCGGGCTCCACGCTCCGGGACTCAGGCAGGTCGAGAGCGCTTGCCTCGAGCGCGCAGTCCACCCGGTCGAAGCCGTGCGAAAGCCCAGGTACGACGACCTGGTAGCCAAGCGGATCGAACTGGCGGCCGCATACCCGGCAGTCCATCGAGTTCCTTATATCAGGATGAGCGCCGATTTTCTGGACCGAAATTCCAGATTTCAGGCAGAGGCGACGCGATTCTTCCCGGCCGCCTTGGCCCGGTAGAGCGCGCCGTCGGCCGCCGACAGGAGCTCCTCGGCGCTGCGCGCCGTCGGGAACGAGGCGACACCGAAGCTCGAGGTGACGGGTGGCTTGTCGCCTCCGATCTCGGGCAGGCGCAATCGCGTGAGCGCGTGCTGAAGTCGGCGGGCGAGCTGCTCCGCGCCGTCCAGGCCCGTCTCCGGGAGAAGGACTGCGAACTCCTCGCCGCCGTAGCGCACGGGCAGGTCGAAGTCGCGCACGTTCTCGCGCAGGACGTCGGCGAAACGGCGCAGCACCTCGTCCCCGGCCTGGTGGCCGTACTGGTCGTTGATCAGCTTGAAGTCGTCCAGGTCCGCGAGCACGAGGGCGAGGGGGTCGCCGAAGCGCTCGGCGCGTCGGACCTCGACCGCGAGTGTCTCGGTGAATCGGCGCCGGTTGGCGAGTTGGGTGAGCTCGTCGGTGATCGCCTGGCGCTTCACCGTCCGGTGCAGGCGCTCGTTCTCGATCGCGATCGACGCCTGGGCGGCGAGCCAGTGCGCGAGCTGCTCGGACTCCTCGTCGAAGCTTCCGTCGCGCGGCGGGTAGAGCAGGAGCCGGCCGATGCCGTCCTCGTCGGTGCCGAGCCTGAGGCTGAGCGGCTCGCCGCCCTCCTCCGGACGCCCGGCCCGCACGACCTCCGTCCCGCCGCTGACCAGGCGCGCGCCGGCGGCGCCGGTCGCCTCGATGGCGCTCTGGAGGATCACGGGCAGGAGCGCCTCCGGGTCGTGGGTCGCGGCCAACGCTTCGCCGACGAGTGCGACCGCCTCGCGGATCCGCTGCTCGTCGCCTCCGCGCCGGACGTCGGTCGACCGCCGCCCCTGGTCGGCCTCTTCGGCGTCCGTCGCCTCGGCAGCGCGGCGGCGCTGGGCCCAGGCGATCATCGAAGCGACCAACAGGGCGAGCCCGACCGTGGCGAGAGAGGCGATGAACGCCCGGCGGCGGGTCTTGTCGACCGCGGCCGCGACCGGAGCCTCCGACGAGAGCACGGCGAGGCGGATGCCTGTGCCTTCGAGCAGAGACGAAGAGATGTAGCGGTACGTCTCGCCGTTTTGTTCGGTCGAGCCCTCCTCGCCGGCAGGAAGCGTCGCACCGGGCTTGAGCCTCCCCGACGTCGCGAGCGCCACGCCGCCGTCGCCGATCGCCAGAGCCTCGGTGTCGAGGAGCCCTGCCGATTCGGCGAGCCGCTCCGCTAAGGCGTCGTCGAGCGGCACGCCGGCGACGACGCTCCCGACGGTCTTGTTCTTGTCGAGGACGGCGACCTCCCTGCTCGCGCGCCAGTCGTCCTGGCCCGCAAGTAGCTCGTCGTCCGCGACCAGAGCGATGTCTCCTTCGTCGCCGACGATCTCTCGTGCCGCTGCCACGTCCCTGTCCGCCAGCGCCCGCTGCACCTCCGGCGAGCGCGCGAGCCCGTCGGCCGTCGCTTTCGCCTCGTCCAGCGAGTCCGCGAACTCCTCGTTGCCGGCTCGCAGGTAGGTGGTCAGACGGGCGTCCACGGTGTCGAGCTCCTGGCTCTCGGCGATCTTGCCGGCGACCCAGGTGGCGACGATGACCACGATCGCTGCCAGAAGCAGCGCCCAGAGCGCCAGAGCGAGCCGCCCGCGGGCCGCTCGCGGTGCAATTCTCGCCAGCGTTGCCGTCGTTCCTCCTTCCCCCGGAAGTTTAGAACGTCGGTTCGCGGAGGTTCGCCGCGATCAGGAGGAGGATGAACGCGGCGAGCGCGAGCCGGTAGACGACGAAGATCGTGAGGGTGTGCCTGCGCACGTATCCGAGCAGCGCCCAGATGGCCAGCAGGCCGGTCGCCGCGGATGCCATGACACCGACGATGAAGGGTCCGGTCGAGCCGGCCGGGAGATCACCGAGCAGGACGTCGGTCACTCCCTTGAAGAGTGACGCCCCGAACACGATCGGAATGAGCAGGAGGAAGGAGATCCGGGCCGCCGAGTCGCGGTCGAGCCCGAGGAAGCGCGCCGCGGTGATGGTGATCCCCGAGCGCGACACGCCGGGCATGAGGGCGAGGGTCTGGGCCGCTCCGACGGCGAAGGCCGTGCCGAGCCCCAGGTCGCTCATCTTTCGGCGAGGAGGCGTGCGGTCGGCGAACCAGAGGAGGACGCCGAAGACGGCCATGAAAATCGCGATCTGCCACGGCTCGCCGAGGTGATCCGCGATGAAGCTTTCACCGAGCGCCCCGATGAGCGCAGCGGGGACAGTCGCGACGGCGACGAACCACGCGATGCGCTCGTCCGGTGTCTCGATCCGCCGTCGCCGCACGCTGCCCAACCAGGCTCCGATCAGGCGCTTGACGTCCTCCCAGAAGTACGAGACGACCGCGACCAGGGTGCCGACATGGAGCGCGACGTCGAACGTCTGGTTGAACTCGTCGTTTTGCTTGAGGTAGTCCCAGTCGAAGAGCCACGGCACGAGGATGAGATGGCCCGAGGAGGAGATGGGCAGGAGCTCGGTCGCGCCCTGCACGATGCCCAGCACGAGCGCCTGCCAGTTCGTGAGCGCCCCGGGCTCCTCTCCGACGTGGCCGAGTGTCAGGCCGACGGCGACGAGCAGGGCCCCGCCGGCGACGACAAGGATGCCGGCGCGACTCATGGACGGGTTATCGTAGGCGCCGGTGAGCCGCAACGACGTCATCATCGGAGTCGCCGCCCTCGTCCTCGTCGTCTTCAGCCTCGTCGTCTCGATCGTCGTCCCGCGGCGTGATCCGAGCTTCCCCGGACGCAAGATTGGCATTTTCACGGTGGTCGCGGTCACGCTGGTCGTGATCACGCTCGCCTCCGTCGAGTTGGCCGGAGAGACTCACGAGGCGGAGGGCGCGGAGCACGGGGGCGAGTCCGGCCCGACCGAGTCCGGCCCGACCGAGACCGGCGGTGGCACCGAGACCGGCGGCGGCGGGGGGCAGGGCGATGCAGAAGCCGGCAAGGCCGTCTTCACCGCGAACTGCGGAAGCTGCCACACGCTCGAGGAGGCGGGCACAAGCGGTACCGTCGGTCCGAACCTCGACGAGCTGTCGCTCACCGTCGACCAGGTGGTCCAGCAGGTGACGAACGGCGGAGGCGGGATGCCGCCCTTCGGCGGCCAGCTCTCCGAGGAGGACATTCAGAACGTGGCCGCCTTCGTCGTCGCCTCGCAGCAGGGCTAGTCGTGATGCTGCGCCGCGCACTGCTCGCGGCCCTCGCCGGCGCCGTGTACTTCCGGTTTCTCCGTCGAGGGGTTCTCACCTGGGGAGCGACGAGTGCGGAGGCTGATGCGCGGCTGCCCGGCGACGAACTGCTCGAGGCAGCCGACGGGGTCGCGACGCGGGCGATCGAGATCGACGCGCCTCCGGCGGCGGTCTGGCCCTGGATCGCGCAGATGGGCCCGGCGCCGCGAGGCGGTGCCTACACCTACGACTGGATCGAGAATCTCATCGGCCTCGACATGCACAGCACGGACAAGGTCCTTCCCGAGTTCCAGGACCCGAAGCTCGGCGACACCATCGGGTACGGGTCGAACCGCATGCAGGTGAAGCGCGTCGATCCGGAACACGTGCTCGCATGGCGTTCCGAGGACGGCAACTGGGTCTGGACGTTCGTCCTCGAGGCGCACCACGGCTCGACCCGGCTGATCAGCCGGAACCGCTTTCGGCTTCCGACCCTCGCCGCCCGGCTCGGCATGATCCCGATGGAGCCGGCCTCGCTCTTCATGGAGCGGAAGATGCTGCTCGGGATCAAGCGGCGGGCCGAGCGCCGAGCGGTCCCGGACGCTGGGCAAAGCCGCGTGACGTTGTAGCCTTCGCTCACCGTGCTCTGGGTCGGGTTCGCCATCTTCATCTTCGTCGTGCTCGCGGCCGTCATCTGGGCCTGGAAGCGGAGCGGATCCGAGAAGGACTGGCGCGGCTAGTCCATCAGACCGGCTCGGCGATCAGGGTCACGAACCTGAGGCTCGCGTCTGCGACCCTGCCAGTGACCTCCCAGCACCCTGCGGTAGGGAAGGCGATCGCCGTCGACTGGAACCCTCTCCGGCCGTAGCCGCCGGGAACCCAGGCCGAGAGAGGCGAAGCCGTCGCGTCGAGCCGTTGCCCGGCGATCTTCAGTCGACCGTTCACGCCGCGCCACCACGGGACCTTGATCTCGATCGTCCCGTCCGCGTGCACGTCCTCGGGGCGCGGGCGGAGCGGGTTGGGATAGAGGTCCGTCCAAAGAGCACCGTTGCCGAGGTAGCGCGATCCCCGCATCGCCCTCTCGCCCGGCGGGACCTGCCCGTTCGGGCGCGTTACCGGACACGGCTTCTCCGTCGACGGCTGTGAAGCGAGTGTCTGCCCGCTGTCTTCTCGAGCGGACGGCTCGTCCTCGGGCTCACCGAAACATCCCCCGAGAAACAAGGCCATAGCGAGCAGAAATACGGCCCGGAGCGCCATGCGGTTACATCGTCGATTCCCTGGAAGCTTCTACAACGCGCGCGACCGAAGGGTTCCGGAGCAGCCTCTGCCAACGAGCGGCGACAGGTGCCTTGGCGGGCCGGCGCCCCGGCCTCGCTCGTGGAGAACCGGGGCGTGAAGACCTTTGTCTAGGGCGGTTCGAGGCGGAGAGGGCGGGATTTGAACCCGCGACCCAGCTTTCACCGGGTACGCGATTTCCAGTCGCGCTCCTTAGGCCACTCGGACACCTCTCCGCGGCCCGCCCATGGTATCCGGGTTTCGGGATCGCGCCTCGGGGCAACGAGACCGGCGACGCAACGATAGGAGGTACGACGATGCCGCCACGTGGGGTCAAGAAGGACACGAAGCGCGCTCGCCAGTACGAACACATCAAGAAGGGCGCCAAGGAGCAGGGCGCGTCGACCGATCGAGCCGAGGAGATCGCCGCGCGCACGGTCAACAAGGAACGCGCTCGGTCGGGCGAGTCGAGGACGCGGTCGCGCACGTCCACGCGGGACATGTCTTCGGGCCGGCGCGGTGGGCTGCGCTCGGGCACGCGCCGCGCGAAGGGACGGACCAAGGAGCAGCTCTACGCCGAGGCCAGGAAGCTCGGGGTCGAGGGCCGCTCGACCATGACCAAGGCCCAGCTCCAGCGCGCGATCGCCGGCAAGAAGAGCTAGCTTCGACGCATCCGCCGACGCTCCGCGTATCGGTCGCTCGACTCGCTGCAGCGTGACAACCGCGCTTGCAGGGCGTGCGCGGAGGCAGGCTATCGGCTCGAATCGCGCCCCATCGTCGAGGGACGCGCGGGCCAGCGTGCGCTCCTCGTCGGCCAGGCTCCCGGCGTGGTTGAGGGCGAGGAGCTGCGCCCCTGGCGGGGCCGGGCTGGACAGACCCTTCGCTCCTGGCTCGAGCTCGACGAAGAGACCTTCTACGCGACGTTCTACTGCGTCTCGGTCACGCGCTGCTACCCCGGGAAGCACCCTTCAGGTCGCGGCGATCGCCCCGCGACGCCCGCGGAGATGGATCTGTGCGCATTCTGGCTCGAGTGGGAGCTCCGGCTTCTCCGGCCGGAGCTCGTCCTGCCCGTCGGCGGGCTGGCGGTACGCCGGCTGCTCGGGCCGCTGCGTCTCGCAGAGTGCATCGGCCGGCGCTACCCGCTCGGCGAGGCGGTCGCCGTTCCGCTTCCGCATCCCTCGGGCGCGAGCGGCTGGCTGAACGACGCCGAGAATCGACGACGGCTCGGCGACGCGCTGGCGCTCGTGCGGAAGGAGCTCGTCCTGCCCGCTACTGGTCTTTGAAGCGTCGGTAGAGGGGAAACGCGTACCAGAAGGTCACGAACGCAGCCGCGACAAGCGACGAGACGATTGCCGTTGCCGGCTCACCGAAGAGGACGTCGGTGATCAGATACACCGAGGCCGTCATGGCGGCGCCGATGAAGACCGTGGCGGCTATCGCCGCCCTCGTCGACATCACGAGCAGCGCCTCCTTGTCACTTTGCCGCCAGCGGATCCGATGCGCCGCGGTCGGCGTGATCAGGAGCACGATCGCGGCCGTCGCGCAGAGGAGCGCCGCGTAGTAGACGTACTGCTGCGGGTCGGACAAGCGGTCGAAGCGGCTCTGAAACGGGAGAATGAGCAGGAAGGCGAAGAGCACCTGCACTCCCGGCATGGCCAGCCGGTGCTCCTCGACGAGCTCACCCCACTCCTGGTCGAGGACCTCCTTGCTCCGCTCGCTCACGCGCGGAGCCTATCCGCCGGGCCGAAAGCTTAGGAGCTCCTCCCGATCCGACCCGCCCGACACCGTCACTGCCAGCACCGGGCCGGTTCCCTTCGCGTAGAACTTGTGCTCGACGAGCTGCGGCTCGAGCGGCGTCCAGTCCTTTGTCATCAGGACTCCGTCGAAGGAGCCGAACGGCACCTCCACCTGCTCGTCGAGACTGAGGATCTCCCCCGCGTCCTCCGCCTCGCCCTCGTAGTACTCCTGGCGGTACGCCACCCCGACCTCGGGCTGACCGGGCAGCAGAACGCCCGCCTGCGCGCCGTCGACGCCGGCCTCCCACGAACCGGCCGTGCTTGCCTTGCCGTCCTCGTACTCGGTCGTTTCCTCGCCCAGGTACCAGACGTTGCCCCACCGGTCCTGGGCGTACCAGTCGAGCGTGTCCTCGATGAGCTTCCCTTCCTGGGTCACGACATCGTGCACCACCGTCGCCGGGATGCCGAGGATCATCTTTTCCTTGTCGGTGACCGTGACGACGACCTTCTGGACATCGCCCTTGCGGTCCGTCTCTCGATACACCCAGCTGCTGCCCTGGGTCATCGGCCAGTACAGGTTGTCGATACCCGTGACAAAGTCAGCGGGGTCGAGAGCGAACGGTTCATCGCCCTGCGGCAGAATCGGGGCTTCCGTCGCCTGCGTCGTGCTCGAGCTCGTCGGCTCTTGCCCGGTCGGCTCCTCGCTTCCGCCGCACGCGGCGAGAGCGAGGAGCAGGACGGCTGCGAGGACGAGGAGCAGAGCGCGCATGGCTAGTCGTCGTCTCCCGGACCTTCCTGGTCACCCGGTCCGTCGTCGTCGGCTGCGCTGCCGATGACGTTGAAGTCGGCGTCGAGGTTCACCTCGACCTGAGTACCATCCTCGCGACGGATCTCGACGCTGTAGGCGGCGCCGTCGTCTCCGGACTCCGTCTCGACGACCGTGCCGCCGCCCGTGTGCGCGAGGGCGGCGTCCTTGGCCTGCTGCAAGGTCGAGCCGGTCAGGGGCTGCTCGTCTCCACCGCCTGCGGCGATCGCGATCCCGGCCGAGATGCTGCCGATCGCGACGACGAGGACGAGGACGGCGATGAGCAGAAGCTTGCGATTCACGTCGGACCTCCTTGGTTGCTCAGGCGACCGTAGAGGCGCGACATGAAACGGTCGTGAGAGCGGTCTCTCATCTTCTTCTCATCTCGAGAGCGACAATGGGCACATGCGGGTCCTCATCGTCGAGGACGAGGTGAAGATGGCGAGCCTCATTCGCCGCGGCCTCCGCGAGGAGGGCCTGTCCGCGGACGTCGCCCGAAGCAGCGACGACGCGCTCTGGATGGCGCGCGCGACCGAGTACGACGCAATCGTCCTCGACGTGATGCTGCCCGGAACCGACGGCTTCGCGGTGTGCCGGGCACTTCGTGAGGCCGGGGCATGGTCGCCGGTTCTCATGCTGACCGCACGGGATGCAGTCGAGGACAGAGTGGAGGGGCTCGACGCCGGCGCGGACGACTACCTCACGAAGCCGTTCTCCTTCGCCGAGCTTCTCGCGCGGCTTCGCGCGCTCGTGCGTCGCCCGCCCCTCGAGCGTCCGACCGTGCTCGAGGTCGACGATCTTCGTCTCGATCCCGCCACGCGGCGGGTCTGGCGCGGCGAGACCGAGGTCCAGCTCTCTGCAAAGGAGTTCGCGCTCCTGGAGACGTTCATGCGCCGGCCAGGCGAGGTCCTCTCGCGCTACCACCTCCTCGAGCACTGCTGGGATCACGGCTACGAGAACCGTTCGAACGTCGTCGACGTCTACGTCCGCTACCTCCGCGAGAAGATCGACCGGCCGTTCGGGCGCGCGTCGCTCGAGACCGTGCGCGGGGCGGGCTACCGACTCGCATGAGCAGGCTTCCCATCAAGGTACGGCTGACGCTGACCTTCGTAGTGGCAGTGGCGGTCGTACTCGCGGCCACCGGAGCGTTCCTCTATTTCCGGCTGCAGTCCTCGCTGGACGAGTCGATCGCGGAAACCCTCGAGCAGAGGGCGCTCGAGATCGACGCGCGGACCGCTCGCGGCGAGACCCTGGAGGGCCTGCCGGTCGCCGCGGACGAGGGCTTCGGCCAGGTGATCGGCCCGGACGGGCGACTGGTCGACTCGACCCCGAACGTCGCCGAGGGGCCTGTCGTCGACGGGGAGGTGCTCGAGCGCGCGCGGGCGGCGGGCACGGTCACGATCGAGCGTGACGAGATAGCCGGTTTCCCAGGTCCTGTTCGGATGCGGGTACAGCGCCTCTCGAATGCCGGCGACGCGCAGGACGTGCTGGTCGCGGGCGCCTCGCTCGAGGATCGAAACGACACGCTGAGCGGATTCCTCACCGAGCTGCTGCTCATCGGGCTCGTGGCGCTCGGGGCGACGTCGGTTCTGGGTTACGCCGTCACCGGTGCCGCCCTGCGCCCGGTGGAGTCGATGCGCGCAGAGGCGGAGGCGATATCGGGCGCGGAGCCGGGGCGGCGGCTGCCGCTTCCGCGAGCCCGCGACGAGATTCGACGGCTGGGGGAGACGCTGAACGCGATGCTCGGCCGTCTAGAGGCTGCGCTCGAGCGGGAGCGGGGCTTCGTCGCCGACGCGAGCCACGAGCTCCGGACGCCGCTGTCGCTCCTGAAGACGGAGCTCGAGCTCGCCCTTCGTCATCCACGCTCGGCCGCGGAGCTCGAGGAGGCACTCGGCTCGGCCGCCGTCGAGACCGACCGGCTCGTCTGCCTGGCCGAAGACCTGCTCGTGCTTGCTCGGTCCGATCAGGGCCGGCTGGCACTTCGCCGCGAGCCCGTGCGCGTCCACGACCTGCTCGTGGACGTCGCCGGGCGCTTCGGCGACGACGTCCGGGTCGACGGGTCCGACATCGAGCTCGTCGGCGACGAGGTTCGACTCGAGCAGGCCCTTGGCAACCTGGTCGACAACGCCGTGCGACACGGGCGCGCCCCGGTCCGGCTCAGCGCAACCGCCCGCAACGGCTCGGTGGAGCTCCATGTGGTCGACAAGGGGCCGGGGTTCCCGCCGGCGTTCCTCCCGCATGCCTTCGAGCGCTTCAGCCGGCCCGACGAAGCTCGCTCGGGTCGCGGAGCCGGCCTCGGGCTGGCGCTCGTCCAGGCGATCGCTGTTGCGCACGGCGGCTCGGCGTTCGCCGCCAACCGCCACGCCGGCGGAGCGGACGTCTGGCTCTCCCTGCCTGCTGATCCGTCAGTTCGGAGGTGACCTCAGCCGCCAAGCGCGAGATACTCGCCTGGTGCGTCGGCTGCAGTGGATCCTCGCCGCCGCCCTCGCGGGCGTACTGGCCGGACCAGTGGCCGCCGCAAGCGGCGCCGTCACGCTTTCGGTCTCCCCCACGACCCCGCGTACCGGCTCGACCGTCACCTTTACCGGTGCGGTCTCGCCAGCAGGCGTGACCGGTGTGGAGATCTTCAGGCAGACCAGCTCGGGGTGGAGGTTCGTCGTGAGGGGCGATTCGCGCGCCGACGGCAGCTACCGCCTCCGAGCGGCGATGAGGGCGCCCGGACAGATCGTCGCCCGAGCGGCCGGCTCTGAGAGCGCGCCGGTGGAGTTGCGGATCAAGCCAGCTTTCAGCGTGCAGTTCAGCGGGGCAAGAGTCCTGGGCGGGTCGCTCAGGGTGACCGGTCGCGTGCGGCCGGCGGGGGCAGGTGACCTCGTGCTCTCGATACGGGGCGCGCATCGGCGGATCGACCCCGGTGCCGACGGCCGCTTCCGGTCGGCCGTTCCGACACGGCAGCCGGGTCGAGTCCGCGTGTCTTTCGCGCTCGACTCCGCTCCCGGTTACGCGAAGCTTCGGCGGTCGATTACTGCGCGGGTCCAGGCACCGGTCGTGAGGAGCGGGTCACACGGGCCTGCAGTGCGCTTCCTCGAACGGCGTCTCAGAGAGCTTCACTACGCCCTCCGCGGCGTCAACGCCCACTTCGCCTCGGACACCCGCGATGCCGTCTACGCGTTCCAGAAGATCAAGGGCATGGCCCGAAGCGGCGTGGTCGGCTCTCTAACATGGCGCCGGCTTCTGAGCGCGCACACGCCGAAAGCGGCGGTTCCGCACGGGACGCACATCGAGGTGGACAAGTCCAAGCAGGTCTTGTTCGAAGTCCGTCGCGGGAAAGTCTTCCGCGTCGCTCATGTCTCGACCGGGGCGACCGGGAACACGCCGATCGGACGCTGGCGCGTCTATCGGAAGACTGCGGGCTTCAACGTCCTCTCGATGTTCTACTCGCTCTACTTCCACGGCGGCTTCGCCGTGCACGGCTACCACTCGGTCCCGCCGTTCCCGGCGAGCCACGGGTGCGTCCGCGTCCCGCTCTGGTACGCGCACGGACTCTACGAGCGGTGGGGTCTCGGCACACCGGTGTACGTCCTGGCCTGAGCAAGACGTCAGTAGGATTGAGCCCGCGATGAGCCCTGAACGCGCACGCGACCTCCTCGCCTCGGAGCGGGAGCGGATCGAACGGTCCCTCGCCGACCTCGGGGAGCCCGTCGGCACGGACGAGCTTGCCTCCAACGACGAGCCGGCCGACCAGGGAAGCGTGCTCTACGAGCGTGAGCTGGAAGAAGGGCTGATCGAAGGCCTGCGCCGCGAGCTCGAGGCGCTCGGGCGAGCTGAGGCGCGACTAGCCGCAGGGACGTACGGGCTCTCCGTCGAAACCGGCGAGCCGATTCCCGACGACCGGCTCGAAGCCTTCCCTCTCGCCGAGCGAACGGTCGAAGAAGAGCGCCGCCTTGAGGGCGGCCACTAGCCACGATCCGCGGGAATGAGCGGGGGCTCGCCTCCGTTTAATGCTTCGGTGCCGCTTGCAGACGCGAGCGGCCGACTCTACGAGTGAAAGGACTACCGATCCAGACGATCATGGATACACCTGATGTGCAGACGCTGCTCGAGGACGAGGAGCGTGACTTCGTCGAGCCCGGCGAGGCGGCTTCGACCATCACCGACGAGGATTTCGAGCTCGGCGAACTCGAGGCTTTCGAGCTGCCGAGCTCGGCGGATTCCCTCGACCTCTTCCTGAACGAGCTCGGGCGGCACCCGCTGCTGACCCCGGCCGAGGAGGTCGTGCTCGCCAAGGCTGTTGAGCGCGGCGACCAGGCGGCGAAGGCGCGCATGATCAATTCGAATCTGCGGCTCGTCGTCTCGATCGCGAAGCGCTATCGGGGCCGCGGCGTCCCGTTCGGCGATCTGATCCAGGACGGCGTCATCGGCCTCAACCGGGCAGTCGAGAAGTTCGACTACCGGAAGGGCTTCAAGTTCTCCACCTACGCGACGTGGTGGATCCGCCAGGCCGTGCAGCGCTCGGTTGCGGGCCAGTCGCGCACGATCCGTGTGCCGACGCACGTCCACGAGCGGCGCAACAAGCTGCGCGCAGCTGCGCGGAAGCTGGAGCCGGCGCTCGGGCGTCCGCCGACGCACGAGGAGCTCGCGGAGGCGACCGGCCTCTCCCAGCTCCACGTCGACGAGGCGCTGGACGTGGTCGAGGCCCGCGTGTCGCTGAACAGGTCGATCGGGAGCGACGACGACGGCGAGCTCGGCGACCTCTTCGCGGACGAGAACGCGGACAACCCGGAGGAGCTGGCCCACGAGTACCTGCGCAGCCGCGCCGTGCGGCTCGCACTCGCGGAGCTTCCCGAGCTGGAGCGGCGCATCATCGAGCTGCGCTACGGCCTCGACGGCGAGCCCCACTCCCTCGAGTCCATCGGCGCGGAGCTCGGGATCAGTCGCGAGCGGATCCGCCGCCTCGAGGGCGAAGCTCTCGAGACCCTGGCGGAGACTCTCGGCGAGGACGACGAGCTCGCGCTCTCCGCCTAACGAGAAGGAACGAGATGAAGACAGCGATTCACCCCGAAGTCCAGGTCACCACGGTCACGTGCACGACCTGCGGGACGAGCTTCGAGACCCGCTCGACGCGACGGGCCATCCAGGTCGAGTCCTGCTCGGCCTGCCATCCCGCCTACACCGGCGAGGCGCGGGTGGTCCGCAGCAGCGATCGGATCGAGCGCTTCGAGCGCCGGCGCGCTGCCGCCGGCGCTCGCTAGCGCACCCACGAATGCGCGACGCGCGCGGCCGGGTGGGTCAGGAACGGGTCGCCAGGCTGGCGACCCTCGACCCGGACGGCCGCGCGCACGTGGTCCCGATCGTCTTCGCCGTCGAGGGCGAGACGCTCTACACGGCTGTCGACGGAAAGCCGAAGCGCTCGCGGACGCTTCGTCGGATCGAGAACGCACGTGTCCGGCCCGAGGTCACCGTGCTCGTCGATCACTACGAGGACGACTGGACCAGGCTCTGGTGGGTGCGGCTCCGTGGCCGGGCACGCGTCCTGGACGGGGGAGACGAGGCAACGCGTGCGCTCGCGGCGTTGAGCGCCAAGTACGAGCAGTACCGGGAAACCCCACCCGGGCTTCCCGTGTTGGCCGTCGACGTCGTCGACTGGCGCGACTGGGCTGCCGACGATTAGACGGCCTGGCGCTCGAGCCAGCGGGCGCGCTTCTTCTCCAGCTCGACCTCGCGGTCCTTCGGAGGCGCAGAGGTGACGAGCCCGGCGAGGAGCCGGCTCGTGGCGGCGGCGACCTCGTCGACGGCGCGCTCGAAGGCCGCGGCGTTCGCCTGCGACGGCTTCGTGTAGCCGCTGACCTTGCGCACGTACTGGAGGGCGGCCGCGTGGACCTCTTCCTCGCCGGCGGGTGGCGCGAAGTTGTGGAGGGTGTGGATGCTTCTGCACATGGCCCAGAGACTAGCGGCGATCAAGAGCACGCTCGCCTTGGGTGCGGCAGAGCGTCCGACTGCGCGCGTAGCCTGAACGTGAGCATTCAAGGCGAAGGCAGCCGCTGCCGAAGCTCACCTCAACGGCTCGGACGAAAGGCGAGGAAGAATGGAACAGTGCTTCGGCGAAGAGGAAAGCATCACCGGATCGAAGCGGTTCACCCCCGCCGACGGGAACATCATCCTGGTCGTCGAGAAGCTCGAAGACGGGACGTACGTCCTCGTTGACTTCGTCCTGATGAAGTGACGCCAGGGCCGGCCGCCTCGGCGCCAGGCGTCGTCAGGGAATCACCTTGAGCTTCGGCCCGACGGTGACTCCGAGGGCGTTGTAGTCGGAGATCACCACGGTGCCGAGCAGCTGGTAGTGGCCGACCTCGGGCGCCGTGAACTCGACCGCCGTTCTGTAGGAGAGGACGCCGGGCTCGAGCCGGCCGTGCGCTGCGGCGAGCACGGCCATATCGTCACTTGCCGCGACCTCCGCGAGGATGTGGACGTAGTAGCTCGGTCGCCTCGAGACGACCTTGGCGGCACGCGCGCCCGAGATGCGGAATCCGACCTCGGCGCGTATCCGAGTCGAATCCGCCTCGCCCGCGAGTTCATCCTCGAGCATCTCCTCGAACGACGCGTCGTCGAGCTCGAGCTGAAGGTCGTCGGGCGCATCCGTCGCGCTCGACGTGTCGGGCGGCGACGCGACCGTGGCTATCTCCCGCCCTTCCTCCTCCTCCGCCCTGCCCTCAGAGGCTGCCTGTGCGCTCGCCATAGATGTCGCTGCTAGGGCCTCCGCCTTGCCGGTCCAATCCTGCTTGGCGATTCGCTCGCTGCTCACGCCCCCGACGCTGTCGATGAGGGTCGCCAGACCGTCCGGAGACAGGGCCGCGAGCTGCGCGAAGGTCATGATCCCTACCTCATGAAGCCGTCGCTCGATTGCGGGGCCGATTCCCTTGATGAGCTTGAAGTCATCCATTCGCCAGTGGCCTCCCTTGAGACTGCTCGATCCTAGGCAACTACGCCTCCTCGAGATCGATGTCGAGCGCCCACCGGCGGAGCACGCCGACGTCTCTCCCCTCCAGATCCGCTACAGCGAGCATCCACTCTCCCCGAGCATCCTCCCCGAGAAACACAGTCAGAAGGGGCGTGTCCGCCGTCGTGTAGGACCTGATCAGGTCGTCGGAGCTTCCGCCGCCTCGGTCGTGGAGAACGGCGGCGGTCCCGCTAGGCGCTCGCAGGGAGACCCTCAGGTCTCCCCGGTACGGGTGCTCGATGTCGATGGAGACGGCCAGGGCCGCGATGCGACCGCTCACGGGGACAGCGAGCGTCGCCTCTACACCTTCCGGCTTGTCGTCGGGGATCGTCAGGTTCGGCCTGCCTTCAGCCCTGACCTGCCGCTCCGACTCCGGCGGTTCAGGCTCGTCTGGCTCGTCCGGCGTCTCCGGTCGAGCGAAATCCGGCTCGATGCCGTAGAGGCTCGCCCCGAACGACCTCGCTCGCGGCCCCATCCCGAAGCGGGCAAACGCCTCCCAGATGCCATCGCACACTGCGGCGTGCTGGATCGCGTCGAGTTGTCTGCTCGCCCGCCTGTGATCGGCCGCCGACACGATCGCGTCGCGCATGTCGAGGAGGCTCGGGTTTGCGGGTGCGAGCTTGAGCGCGTCCACGACGAGCTGAACGCCGAGCTCAGGCCCGATGCGCCGGTTCATCTCGAGGGCGGCCGCGCACCAGATCTCGCCGATCGCATGCACCTCTGTGTAGCGGCCCGTGCCGAGATCGCCGAAGTCGTCCGGGAAGTTCGAGTCGTACGCATACCCGCGGAGGCCCCCGGGCCGCCTAACCGCCCAGGAAGCGACGACCGTGTCTTCGGTGATCGTGCAGGCGAAGTAGTCGCTGCACCCCTCGCCGAAGCCGCGGCTCTGGGGGGCCTCCAGAGCTTGGACGTTCATCGGGCCCCCGACGAGGCGATTCGTGACGCCGTGCGTGAACTCGTGGATCACGACGGTGGCATCGAGCGCCGTGTGTCGCTTCGTGCTCGTCACGAGGCCCATGCTGATGACCGGCCCCGAGCCTTCGACCGGCGTGTACATGTTGGCGGTCCCGTAGACCGCCCCCTGGTGGGCGCGCGCCTCGACCCGGTCGGTCGCCACTCCACCTCGTCCCTTGTTGTCCTGCTGAAAGTTTCCGTCGGCCTCCCTGAAGCCGAGCAAGTAGAAGTAGTCGTGCAGGTAGCAGCTGATGTAGAAGAGGTTCAGGATCTTCTGGTCGTCGCTCCCAGGATCGGGGTCGAATGTGAGCTGGCCGTTCCGTATTCCACGGAGGGAGGGCCCGCCGGTGTCGAGGTGGGCGATCGCTGAATTGCCCGCGGTGCTGTCGCCGTCCACCCAGTCGTCGGGGAAGCCGGGCGGAAGCGGCTCTGAGGACGAGACGTCGTAGTCGGTGAGCTGTCTCGGGAAGCTGGTCATCGCGCGCGTCCCGCCACCGTCCCTGAGGAAGACGTTTCCACGCGCTGCGACCGTCTGCACCAACTGGCGGCAGTACAGGATCTCGCCGTCCTTCGCGTCGACGATCGTCCGGTACTCGCCGGCGTAACCCGGCATCGCGAGCTTGATCTCCCACGCGAGCCGGATGACCTCCCCGAGCGGAAACCAGACGAGGCTCGCCGTGATCGGGGCTCCGAAGGGGCCCGGCTCGAACACCGAGGGGAGATCCGGTCGGTTCGAAAACGATGCGATCGCCCTCGGCTCGAAGTCCGCCAGATCGAGACGCACAAGGTCGAGGGGCTCTCCGAACTGGTCGACGGCGCCCTCCTCGTCCGGGTCGGGCTC
This sequence comes from uncultured Actinomycetes bacterium, assembly GCA_963842305.1. GTDB lineage: Bacteria > Actinomycetota > Thermoleophilia > Gaiellales > Gaiellaceae > JAIBJN01. The sequence goes on along the minus strand of CAWJFW010000006.1, from coordinate 74,982 downwards.
GGCGACGTGCTGAGCAGCCCTCAGCACCGCGTCCCGCGCCGAAAGAGTTGGAACGGCGTCGACTTCAGCGGTTACCGGGACGCTGGTCCCGGCCGTCTCGCTCAACGCGCCGTCGGGCGCGAAGCGAACGACCTGTGTCGCCTGGAAGATCGGGATTCCCTTGTACAGCTGCTGGAGGTGCACTGTCGCCGCGTGACTGCTCGTCTCGGAAACGTGCTCGTCCGCGACGTAATCGGCGGGCGCGGTCGCCTCCAGACTGAGGACATCGGCGATGCCCTGTACGTGAGCCAGCGCCCGTCGAACGTAGTTCTCGCGCACCGCCGGTGCGGACTCCGAGACGACGAGCGAAGGGTTGCCCGTCGTCGCGTCCACGGCGGCGACGGCCACCCGCTGATCGCCGGGAAGACGATCGGAGACGTCGGCGGCAACGCTCTGCAACTCCGCCTCACGCGACGGCGTTGCCCGGGTTCCGCTGAAGTCGCGCCGATCGACCTCGCGGCTCACCGCGAATCCGCCATCAGATCCGCACCTTCAACGCGAGAGCCCACGGCTGACCCCGACGCGCCGTGCCTGTCGGGGCCAGCCAGCTGTGCTGTGGGCGTCGAGCGCACCGCTACTTGCTGTAGATCAGGTACCGCAGCGGAATGTCGTGCTGGAACTGTGGCGCCTGAGGCGGAACGTTCAGGAAGCCTGGGTCCGAATCGATGTCCAAGTGATTCGTCGCGAACGCCGCGAATGGCTGAGCGATATCAACGATGTCGGCGGTCGCATTGAGCTCGACCAGCCGTGAGTTTTGCCCGGGGTCGGGCGCGATGATGAAGATCGAGAAGAACGTGAGCGAAGGAGCGGTTGCGGGGAACGTCCCCACGAACGTGAAGTCCGGCCCGTTCGTCACGTCGGTGAGGTTCACCTGCTCGAATCGAACCCTGAAGTCTCGGCCGCCGAGGATGGTGGTGGCGGAGATGGGGTTGAAGATGTTCGTCGCCGGGTTGATGAAGAGCACCGCCTGCAACAGGGCGAGCTCGTTGCTCGCGATGATCTTGCTGGGCTGGTAGGGCGGCAGCGAGATGAACTGGATGGGCGAGATCGTGACCAGATCCCAGTACACGTAGCCGACGTGGGTCGGCTCGCCTATCGTGTCCACCTGCCGACCCGCCAGCTCGGCGAAGTAGTCAGCTTGTCTGTCGAGGTAGTTCTCGGTCTGGGCGGTCAGCTTCGCTCGGTAGTCGTCGATCCAAGCCCGTGCCGCCTCCTCGGTCTCGGCCGGAACGTCGACCTTCGCTCCGTCCATCCTCACGTCGAGCTCGTCCGCCAGCGCCGTCAGCACTCGAGCCGGCCTCATTCGCTCCTCGGCTGCGGCGGCGTCCGGTCGCCCGCGTCGGACAACCATCTCCTGCTCAGTCGTCGCCATTACGCAACTCCTTTCGTCGCTGACCGTTCTCGAACGGGTTCAGGTGCGAAGGCCGGCTAAACCGGCCGAGACGACGGCGCGCGTCGTGATCGTTCTTCAGTCGAATTCCCCCGTCCTTGGCTCGTTGCCGGAATCTCTCCAAGCGCGGCACCCGCGATTGGATGCACCGGCTTAATTCTTCAGGAACGAATCACGGATGGGAATGGATCTTCGGATTCAGACGCGCGGACGCAAAGGGCCAGTTCCCCCAAGGTGAGAAGTACTAGTTCCTACTTGAGCCGACCGGCCGTCTCGGTGCGCCGATGGACGTGCAGCTTGTCCAGGATCCTGTGCACATGGTTCTTGACGGTGGGTACCGCAATGCTGAGCCTTTGGGCGATCTCCTTGTTCGTGAGCCCTTGGTCGAGCAGTTCGGCGATCTCCTGCTCACGGGCGGTCAGCGACGAGTTGGGGGAGGGGCCTCGAAGCTCCGCGGCAAGTGCGCCGACCCGTCTCAGCAGGCTTGCGGCGATCCTCGGCGAGCACTCGATCTCCCCGCGCGCGACGCTTTCGACCATGGTCTCCAGGTCGTCGACCGTTCCGTCTCGCGGGACATAGCCGGAGGCCCCTGCCTCGGCACAGGCGATCACGTCGGCCTCCGTATCGGACACCGCGACGGCGACGACCTTTGCCTTCGGCCTTGCCTCGCGAAGGGCGCGGATGGTGTCGAAGCCCTCGTCCATCGCCACGTCGACGAGCACGACGTCGGGCTGGAGATCACGCACCCGAGAGAGCGCCTCCTGTGAATCCGCGGCGGTTCCCACGACTTGGACTCGGCCACCATGCCCGAGCGCGAGGGCCAACCCTTCACGGTAGAGGGGGATCCCTGCGACGACCACGACGTCGATCATCGAGGAATCCCCGATGTCTGCGGCCGCAGGAATCTGAGACGACGGCTGGGCACGTCGCTCCGGCTCCTTTTCCCTGCTTTTCACGCGCTACCTACTAGGTCTGCCGCCAGATGTCAAACCAAGCGCTCGTGGCGACGACCGAGGGTTGCGGGCCGGAACGTGATCAAGGGGAGGGAGAGATTCCGACGGAATCCCGGTTCGCGTGGTTCGCGTCGACTGCCACCCGGGGGCAGCCGGGGAGGAATAGGACTGCGGGTTCCTCAGGAGCGGGCGCGGGCGAGCTTGTCTTTCGCCGCCTCGAGCCGTGCGGCCAGCCGTTCGAGCTCGGCCTCCGCTTTCCGGGCCTCGCTCGCCGTGCGGCGGACCAGAGTCTTCTGCTCGGCCACCTCGGCGCGGAGGTTCTCGAGCTCCCGCTGGGCCTCGTCGACCCGCTGCTTCCTCGCCTTGTCGTCCTTGCGTCGTTGCTGCGAGGAGCGCGAAGCCTTTCTCCCGGCGACCTTGCCCGGTGCAGGAGCAAGGCCGCCGAACCCGGCCGGCTCGAGATCCTTCGTCAGCCTTCCGATCTCGACGAGCCGAGCCCCCTCCTCGTCGACCGCGGCGGCTGTCAACGTGCCTCGGATCCGGTCGAGAGTTGCCGGCGAGGCTGGATGGCCCGCTCTAGCCAGGATCTTTTTCGCGCTCTCGAGGAGCGCCGCGACGACGTCGCGCTGCCGCTTGAGCGCTGCCTGGAGCTCGTCCGGGTCGTCGCCGAGCAGAAGCCCAGCCTGGGCGTTACGGAGGCGCTCGCCTGCCGTCATGAGCCCGCGGATCTGCATCGGCTCCGTGCGGGCGAGCTGGTTTACCGTCCAGGCCGAGATCGATGGCTTCGCGAGGGCCTTCGCCTCGTCGGCCGCCGCGCTCTGGCCGGCCTTGCGCAACTCGCGGGCGAGCTGGTCGCGCGCAGGCGTGAACTCGGCGAGCGGGAGGCCGTAGAGCCGGTCGAGCGCGTCATCCGCGGGCACCGGGAAACCATGCCAGAGCATCGCGCCCAACGGGTTCCGGGCCACCTCGGGAATCGCGAGCCCCTTTGCGACGTTCTTGTGACTAGCGGAACGAAGGGGAGGAGGTGAGAGTCCTGGTCGAGGTCATCATCGTCCTTGCGTTTCTCGCTCTGATCGGCCCGTTGGCGTACCTCTACGGATTCGATTCCCGCCGCCTCGGAGACCGGGGTTGGATGGGGGCACCGCGTCGCTAGGGTGTGCAATCGAGTCGACGCCCTCCGCCTGGCAAAATCCGGTCGCGTGAGACGCCTGCTCGACGTCGATGACTGTCTGCTCGCCGTGATCGACCCGCAGGACGGCTTCCTCCGGAAGCTCCCGAACGACGAACGCTCGGAGCTCGTCGATCGAATCAGGTGGCTCTGCAGGCTCGCACGATGGCTTCACGTCCCGGTTGTCGTCACCGAGGAGGAGCCCGAAAGAAACGGATCGACCTCTTCGACGATCGCGGAGGAGCTTCCTCCGGAGGCCCTCAGGCATCCGAAGCCGGTCTTCGACCTCTCCGCCTGCGATCCAATCCTCGAAGACGTCGCTCGACACGGTCGTGCGACGGTCGTGCTCTGCGGGCTCGAGACCGACGTGTGCGTCGCGCAGTCGGCCTTCGGGCTGCTCGACCTTGGGAAGCGCGTGGTCGTCGTCGAGGACGCCGTCGCCTCGCCGGGCACCGCACACGCGCAGGGACTCGCCCGCATGGCCCGCGGCGGCGTCGAGCTCGTTGGCCTGAAGGGCCTCGCATATGAGTGGCTCAGAACGGTCGAGCGCTCGGTCCACTTCCAACGCGAAGCGGGGCACGACGCTCCGGCCGGCATCCAGCTGTAGCTCCCTCTGTCGAGACCGCCCGACGACGCCTCACGAGCAGTGATGTCGCCCGTTGCGATGGGCGTTCTAGTTCTGCGTCCGTATCCGGCCGTGGATGCTGAAGGTCACGTTCATCCTGGCCGGGTGCGCGTCGCAGAAGTAGATGTAGGACTCCGGCTCCTGGAGCAGGACGACGGCCGTCTTCTCGCCCGTACCTGCGATATCGGTGGCCACGTCGACCGCGGCGCGCGGCCCGCCCAGATGGAAGTCGTGGATGGTGGACGGGTCGTCGATCTCGAGCATGTATTCGCCCGGCGGGAGCACGGTGGTGACCTCGGCCCCGTCTCCGGTTGTGAGGTGGATCTCGTAGGCGTCTGGGTCGTTGGTGGATCCGACGGTGCCGATGAGCTTCGGTGGGCCGGTGGTTGACGTCCCGGTCATGACGCCGCCGGTGGCTCCGGTCTCCGCCGTCGCGGATCCCTCGTCCGCCGCCGCCGTTGCCGCACCCCACCGCCGCAAGTGCGACCAGCGCCAGCAGAGTGGGAAGCGCCAAGCGAATCTCTCTCAACCGATTCCTCCCGGCGTCTTCAGGAGGACGCTGGCCGCCAACCCGAGATACCAGTGACATCCCACACGCAACGGGGCCAACCGATGAGTTTCGGTCCCTCGCGAGTCTGGTAAGGGAAACGAATGGCGGATTCGATGACTCTCGAGAATCGCACGCGCTGGCTCGCTCTCCTCGTGCTCTGTCTTGGGGACCTGATGATCGTGCTCGACGTCACGATTGTCGGCGTTGCGCTCCCGTCGATTCGGGAGGATCTCGGGTTCTCCGAGGAGTCCCTCGCGTGGGTGGTAAACGCGTACCTGATCACATTTGGCGGATTCCTCTTGCTCGGCGGCCGCCTAGGAGACCTCTTCGGCCATCGGCGGCTGTTCCTGGGCGGGATAGTGCTCTTCACCCTCGCCTCGGCAGCCTGCGGGCTTGCGACCTCTCAGGCGATCCTGGTCGGCGCCCGGGCCGTGCAGGGTCTCGGAGCCGCAGTCGTCTCGGCGGTCGCACTCTCGCTGATGATGACTCTGTTCACCGAGCCCGCCGAGCGGGCGAAGGCGATGGGGATCTTCGGCTTTGTCGCCTCCGGGGGCGGTTCGATCGGAGTGCTCCTCGGCGGAATCATCACCGACGTCTTGAGCTGGCACTGGATCTTCCTCGTCAACGTCCCGGTCGGGATCCTCGTCGTCGTATTGACCGTGATGTTGATCCCGGCGGCTCGCATTGCGACCGCCGCGGAGCGCCTCGACATCGCGGGCGCGATTACGGTGACCGTCTCGTTGATGATCGCCGTCTACGCGATCGTGAACGGGAACGACGTTGGCTGGTTGACCCCGCAGACGCTGGGCCTGCTCGGCGCGGCGGCCGCGCTGCTCACCGGCTTCCTCCTCCTCGAGGCGCGGGTCGCATCGCCGCTGGTTCCGCTTCGCCTCTTCCGGCTCCGCAACATCGTGGTCTCCAACGTCGTCGGGATCCTCTGGGCGGGGGCGATGTTCGCGTGGTTCTTCCTCTCCGCGCTCTACCTCCAGCTCGTGCTCGGCTATAGCCCGCTCGAGGTCGGGCTCGCGTTCCTGCCGGGGAACCTGATCATGGGCGCCGTGTCGATCTGGCTCTCGGCCCGGCTCGTCATGCGATTTGGGATCAGGCCGCCGCTCGCTGTCGGGCTGCTCTTGGCGTCGCTCGGGCTTCTGCTCTTCGCACGGGCACCGGTCGACGGAACCTTCGTCATCGACGTACTGCCGAGCATGATCCTGCTCGGCCTCGGCGCCGGCATGGCGTTCAACCCGGTGCTCCTCGCTGCGATGAGCGACGTGGAGCCGGCCGAGGCCGGTCTTGCTTCAGGTGTCGTCAACACCTCGTTCATGATGGGAGGCGCGCTCGGGCTCGCCGTTCTCGCCAGCCTGGCCGCGTCGCGGACGGACGCTCTACTCGCCGGTGGCGAGAGCCAGGCTGCCGCGCTCGCGGGCGGCTACCACGTCGCGTTCCTCGTCGGCGCCTTGTTCGCTGCGGTCGCTGGGGCGCTCGGTGGCCTGCTGCTCCGCCGGGGTGCGTATGCGGCCGAGCATCCGGAGATGGGGGCCGAGGCGGAGTCCGAGTCGGAGGCGGCCGAAGCCGCCTGATCGGCAAGGGTCGGCCTCGGCATCTCCATGTCGCTCGGTGGTTTCGCCGCCGGGCCGAACCCGAGCAAGGGGAAGGCGGAGGGGGAGGGATTCGAACCCTCGATCCGCCTAACGACGGATAACGGTTTTCGAGACCGCCGCATTCGTCCGCTCTGCCACCCCTCCGACGGTCTGGTGCGAGCGCTCTGCGGAACGGAGAAGGAGGGATTCGAACCCTCGAGGGAGGTAATCACCCCCCTAACGCCTTAGCAGGGCGCCGCCTTCAGCCACTCGGCCACTTCTCCGTGCCGGGCCATGGTACCAGCGTCTCTTCGACCCCAAGATGCGACGAAGCCCGCCTCGGTGGGTTAGGAGCCGCACGACCGAAACGGGCATTCGCCAGACGCCGGGGGATATGTGAGGGGAGCCGGCACCCAGCATGATGACCTGGGAGGGACTGGATTCCGTCCCCATGAAGGGGGATTCGCCGCGCCGCGGTGAAGTAGCTGGCGATGCGCATCGGCCACCGCGAGGTCGCGCTGACCAATCTCGAGAAGATCTACTTCCCCGGCCCCGGGCTGACGAAGGGCGACCTCGTCCGCTACTACCTCGACCTGGCGCCGTACGTCCTGAACCACGTCGAGCGGCGGCCGATGCAGATGAAGCGGTACCCGAACGGCGTCGAGGGCGAGTTCTTCTACCAGAAGCGCGTTCCCAACCCGCACCCCGACTGGCTGGAGACCGTGCACATCGTCTTCCCGGGCAGCGGGCGCACCGCCGACTTCTCGGTCGTCACCGATGCGGCCAGCCTCGCGTGGATCGTCAACCTGGGATGCCTGGAGCTCCACACCTGGCATGCCCGAGTGACGGACGCCGAGCGGCCCGACTACCTGCTCATCGACCTCGACCCGACCGAGGGGAACCCGTGGGACCTCGTTCCGCAGATCGCGCTCGTCGTCAAGGAGGTCATGGACGAACTCGGCCTGGCGAGCTTCCCCAAGACGTCCGGGGCGACCGGGTTTCACATCCTTGCGCCGATCAAGCCTGAGCTCCGCTTTCCCGACGTGCGCCGCTTCGCCAAGGCGCTCGCGCAGGAGGTCGAGCGGCGGATCGCCGATCAGACCGTGGCGACGACGACCTGGAAGGTCGCTGATCGACGCGGCGTCTTCGTCGACTTCGGCCAGAACGCGCGCGATCGAACGATCGCGTCTGCCTACTCCATTCGCCCCACGCCCGACGCGCGCGCGTCGGCACCCCTCAGCTGGGAGGAGGTGCCCAAGGTCGACCCGGCGGCGTTCACGATGGAGACGATGCGAATCCGCGTCGCCGAGGTCGGCGACCTGAGCAAGGGGATGTGGCGACGCAAGGCCAGCCTGAAGGCGCGCTTCGAGCGGCTTGGCCTCGATCCTCCGGAGCTACAGGGCTAGTTACCCAGGAGCCCGGCGACCGTCGGGTCGCCCTTCTTCGGCCGCGGGCGCACCTGGGCGACGGTGCACTGCTCCGGATCCTTGTCGGGACGGAAGCGGAGGAAGCGAGAGTTGTGGCGGAAGCGCCCTTTCTGCCACTTGTCGTAGCGGACCTCGACGACGAGCTCGGGCGGGACCGGGCTCCACTCGAGATCGGCCTTCGGCTTCCAGCGGCTCGGCGCGCCGCGCGGCTTCCGCTCCGGGTTCGGGCCGAGGAGCGGCTCCACGCGCTCGAGGATCTCCGCGCGCTTCTTGCCGGTCGCGGGAGCCGATCCCACCGGGCGGAGCTTGCCGCCCTCGTACAGCCCGAGCATGAGGCTGGCGATCCCCGTGCCCTTCTCGCTCCAGGTCACGCCCATGACCGCGCAGTCGGCCGTTCGCTCCCCCTTCACCTTCTGCACTGCTTCCCGCGAGCCCGGGAGGTAGGGAGAGCCGAGCCGCTTGGCGATGACGCCGTCGAACCCGGCGACCTCGAGCCGTTCGAGCCAGTGCGTGGCCTCGTCGATGTCGCGGGTCGAGGGCGAGACGTCGAAGGGGAGCCTCTCCACTTTCGCGCGGCGCTCCTCGAACGGCCTGCCGTGGAAGTTTTCGCCGTCCCAGAGGAGCACGTCGAAGCAGACGAAGCCTGCCGGGATCTCCGCCGAGAGCTTCTTGACCCGGCTCTCCGCGGGATGGAGGCGCATCTGGAGCGCGTCGAAGTCGAGGGCCCCGTCGCGGACCACAACGATCTCGCCGTCCACCGCGGACTGCGGTGGAAGCCGGTCGCCGAGCTCCGCGAGCTCCGGGAAGTACCGAAGCAGCGGCCGTCCGTTCCGGCTCCAGAGGTGGAACTCCCCGCCGAGGTTCTCGGCGATGCCGCGGAACCCGTCCCACTTGGGCTCGAACTGCCATTCGCCGTCCCCGGGGAGCTCGTCGACCAGCTCCGCCTCCATGGGCGGGAAGGGCAGCGCGGCGGGCGTCTCGAACTCCTCGGCCACGTCTCGATTCTGTCAGCCCGTCGTCGAAACGGCGGGAGAAACCGGATGGGAGGGCTTCGCGTCTAAGAAAGCATGAGGAAGGTTGTCATTACCGGCATGGGAGCGGTCACCCCGCTCGGAAACGACCTGCGAACAACCTGGAAGCGCCTGCTTGTCGGAGAGAGCGGCGTCGACCGCATCCAGGCGTTCGACCCGAGCGCCTTCCCGGTTCAGATCGCGGCCGAGGTGAAGGAGGACTACGACCCGACTGGCGCCGTCTCGGCAAAGGAGCTGCGCAAGCTCGACCGCAACGTGCTGTTCGCGCTCAGCGCTGCGAAGGAAGCGCTCAGCGACGCCGGGCTGAACGGCTTCGATCCCGAACGAGCCGGAGTCATCGTCGGCAACTGCATCGGCGGGTTCAACGAGCTCATGCGTCAGTACGACGTGCTGCGAGAGCGCGGCCCCGACCGGGTTTCGCCGACATTCCTCGCCAACGTGCTGGTCGACTCCGCGAGCGGGCAGATCGCCATCGAGTTCGGCCTTCGCGGCCCCAACTACGCAGTTGTGTCGGCCTGCGCGACCGGCTCGCACGCGATCGGCGAGGCGGCGGAGCTGGTCCGGCACGGTGACGCAGACGTCGTCATCGCCGGTGGCACCGAGGGCTGCATCCATCCGCTCATCCTCGCCGGCTTCTGCATGATGCGCGGGCTCGCAATCGGAAACGGCGACCCACCCCGCGCCGCACGTCCATTCGACGCCACGCGCGAGGGCTTCGTCATGGGCGAGGGCGCGGCAGTGATGGTCCTCGAGGAGCTCGAGGCGGCACGGGCGCGGGGAGCCACGATCTACGCCGAGGTGCTCGGCTACGGCGCATCGAACGATGCGCACCACATGCTGCAGCCGGACCCGGAGTCGGGCGGCGTCGTGGCGATGATGCGCGCAGCGCTCCAGCGCGCGGGCGTCTCCCCCGACGAGGTCGACTACATCAACGCGCACGGGACCGGGACGCCGCTCGGCGACCTCGCCGAGACGCAGGCGATCAAGGAGGTCTTCGGCGACCACGCCTACGAGCTGGCGGTCTCCTCCACGAAATCGATGCTCGGGCATATGTTCGGCGCGGCGGGCGCGATCGAGGCCGTCGCGTGCGCGCTTGCGATCCACGAAGGCACGATCCCGCCCACGATCAACTACGAGCACCCCGATCCGGACCTCGATCTCGATTACGTCCCGAACGAGGCGCGGAACGCCGAAATCCGAGTCGCGCTTTCGAACGCGATGGGGCTCGGCGGCCACAACGGCTGCGTCCTCCTCGGACGGGTGAACTAACTGCCGCGCACTTCCTTTTTCCGGAATCCTCCGGCAAGATCATCCGAGATGCGGGGTCGAAGGCGGTTGCTGCTGGTCGGTGTGCTCGCGCTGGTTCTCGGGGTCGTCTCCGGAGCCGGGGCGGGCCAGACGTCGTCCACCTCCGTGGAGCTCGCGCCACTCGCCAGGGCCGAGAGCCGGGCGAGCTACGTCCCGGGTGAGCTGCTCGTCCGCTTCCGCAGCGGCACGACGGCTTCGGAGCGGTCGGCCTCGCTCGCGGTCGAGGGGGCGCGCTCGGCAGGCAACGTCGGCGTGCCTCGTCTCTCGCTGGTCAAGCTTCCGCGCGGCGCCTCTGTGCAGGAAACAGCGGCCGCGCTCGAACAGGATCCCGACGTCCTCTACGCGGAGCCGAACCACGTCCGGTCCCTCAGCGATCTGCCGAACGACCCCATGTTCGGCCAGCTCTGGGGCCTCAGCCAGCCCTCGGACAAGGACATCGACGCGCCCTCGGCCTGGAACCAGACGACCGGTGACGCAGGGGTGGTGGTCGCCGTCGTCGACAGCGGCGTCTCCTACGGGCACCCGGACCTGAACGACAACATCTGGTCGAACCCGGGCGAGACGCCCGGGAACTCGACCGACGACGACGGCAACGGGTTCGTTGACGACGTCCGCGGCTGGGACTTCGTCCAGAACGACAACGCGCCGCTCGACTTCAACGGCCACGGCACCCACGTCGCCGGCACGATCGGCGCCGAAGGCGACAACGGCACCGGCGTCACGGGCGTCAACTGGGACGTGTCGATCATGCCGGTGCGGGCTGCGAACGCGGCCGGGAGCCTCGAGGACGCGGACATCGTCGACGCCATCGAGTACGCCTGCGACAACGGCGCCGACGTCGTCAACGGAAGCTTCGGTGCGCCGCAGTTCAGCCAGGCGATCGCCGACGCCGTCACGGACCCCTCGTGCGCGGACACCCTCTTCGCCTTCGCGGCGGGGAACAGCGGCTGGGACCTCGATACCAACACGGGCAACGACGACGAGTCGTATCCGTGCGAGCTCCACCGGGCCCCGACGAGCGCGCCGAACGTCCTCTGCATCGCCGCGACGGGGCCGACCGATGCGATCGCCAACTTCTCGAACCGCGGAACGGCGGCCGTCCACCTCGCGGCTCCAGGGGTCGACATCCGCAGCACCTGGCCCAGGTATTCGACGCTTCCAGGCTTCCCTGACGGCTACGAGGGCAGCAACTCGGCGTTCAACAACCGCTGGGGCGACCGGACCGGCGGCGCGCCGGCCTGGGGCCGGACGACGCTGCACGAGAAGGCGGGGACGCACAGCCTCGCCGACTCGCCGACCACGAACTATCCGAACAACGCGAACCGGACGATCCGGCGGCTGGCGTCGTTCAGCCTTGCAGGCCGGTCGGGCTGTCTCGTCGAGAACTGGCTGCGCCTCGACGCCGAGCCGCAGTTCGACTTCTTCGACGTCCTGGCGGGAACGTCGGGGAGCGCATCGACGCTCGTCGGCAGTTGGACCGGTGGGACGAGCGGCAAGTTCTTCCGCGTCACCGACGACCTCTCGGACTTCGACGGCGAGCCGACGGTGTTCCTCCGCTTCGGGTTCTTCAGCGACCCGACAGGTGTCTTCGACGGAGCGTACGTCGACAACACCGCGGTCAAGTGCCTGAACCAGTCGGGCGCGGCCTACCAGACGCTCGACGGTACGTCGATGGCGACGCCGCACGTCGCGGGCGTCGCCGCCCTCCTCCTGGCCGACGACCCGACGATGACCGTCGCCGATCTGAAGGCCGCCATTCTCGCCGGCGTCGACGCCGTCCCGGGCCTCGTGCCCCACGTCATGACGGGCGGCCGCCTGAACGCTGCGAAGGCGCTGGGGCTCACGCCCGACGACACGGGGCCGTCGACGACGATCACGAGCGGCCCCTCCGGTCGGACGAGCCGGCATCGGGCGACGTTCAAGTTCACGGGCTCGGAACCCGGCGTGAAGTTCCAGTGCAAGCACATGAACGGCCCGTGGACGCCGTGCAACTCCCCCAAGACGTACACCGGCCTCGGGAACGGCCACCACATGTTCCAGGTGCGGGCGATGGACACGAACGGGAATGTCGACCCCACACCGCCCGTCCGGACCTGGCGTATCGTCTGACCTCTGGGGTTGATTTGTCTGCGCAGAGCGCTACAGTCCGGCGCACTCTGCCGTCGCGTCGAACTCGTATCGGAGCGGTTCTCGCTGGCGCACTCGTCCTCCTGCTCACCCCGGCCTGCGGCGGGGGAGACGGCGGCGGCGGAGGCGCCGAGGATTCGAGCGACTTACAGGCGCAAGCAGTAGCGGTCGGCGCGCTCCTCGACAAGATCGAGGCGCTGCCCACTTCGGCGACGACCACTCAGCAGTTCTCGGCACAGCTCGGGCCGCTCCGGGACCAGATCCAGACGCTCATCGAACAGGTCAGTGAGGCGGATGTCCCGGAGGAGCTCGGCTCCCAGAAGGAGCAGCTCGCCTCCGGGCTCCGCGGGCTTCGGACTCAGCTCGGTCGCATCGAGGGCCTGCTCGCGAGCGACGACCTCGATGGTGCGAAGACGGCCACCGAGCAGCTTCTCTCGATCCAGCAGATGCGCCAGACGATCGCGAGGATCGAAGCCGCATCCGGCGGCGGCTAGACGACCTCGGGGGTCAGCAGGCCGACCGAGTCGAGGACGACGTCGGCCTCGGCGAGCGCGTCCTGAGCGGGCGGGAACCCCGGGTTCGGGATGGCGATCGTGCGCATCCCGGCTGACTTGGCGCTGCGGATGCCGTTCTCGGAGTCCTCGACGGCGGCGCAGCGCTCGGGCGGAACCGCAAGCCGCCGGGCGGCCTCCAGGAAGACGTCCGGAGCAGGCTTGCCGCGCGAGACTTCCTCCGAGGAGACGGTTGCCTGGAAGAGCCGTCCGAGGCCCGAGACGTCCAGAACGAAGTCGATCAGCTCCCGATTCGAGGACGACGCCAGTCCGAGCGGCCAGCGAGCGGCGAGGCGCTCGACCGCCGCCACCGCCCCCGGGATCAGCGGGAGGCTCGCCCGATAAACATCCTCCATCCGCCGCACGATCTCGGCGTTGATCTCCTCCGGCGATTCCCGGAGCCCGATCACGTCGCGCATGTAACGCGACCACTCGGGCGAGCTCATTCCCATCATGTCTCTCGAGGCCTCCTCGTGCCAACGTCCGCCGCGCTCCTCGGCGAGCTGCTGTCGCACGTCGTCCCAGACGTGCTCGGAGTCGATGATGACTCCGTCGAGATCGAAGACGACCGCGTCGATCACAAGCCCGCGTACTCCTGTCCGACCCTGACGAGAGCAGGGCCCGAGCGCCCCTGCTGGACGGACACGACTCCGCCGACGAAGAGCGTGTGGTCGCCGGTCTCGTGCTCGTCGACGACCCGCGCCTCGATCCAGCCGAGGGCGCCGTCGAGAAGCGGGCCGCCGGCCGTGCCCTCCCGCCATTCGATGCCGTGCCAGTGAGCGAGCGGCGGGACACCGCGGGCGAAATGCTGGGCCACGGCCTCCTGATCGCCGGCAAGGAGGCTGAGCGCAAATCCGCCCGCGTGTCGCAGCAGCTCGTGCATGGCTGCCTGCCGGCTCACGGAGACGCCGACGAGCGGCGGTTCGAGCGAGAGCGAGAGCGTCGTCCCGACGGTCAGCCCGAGCCGCTCGCCCCCGTCGTCCACGGTCAGCACGGCGACGCCGGCGGGAAAGCCGCGCAGAAGCGAGCGAAATTCGTCTCCGACAGTCGCCAGGGGCGGCGACGATTGCATCCCGTAGGCGTAGATGCAAGGCTGAGCCTCGTGCCGCACATCAAGCAGATCGAGGTGGGCGAGGCCGAAGGGCAGCTCGCGGAGGAGTACGCCGCGGCCCTCGGGCGCGCGGGGAAGGTCTTCAACATCGTCAAGGCGATGTGCCTGAACCCGCTCGTCCTCAACCGCTCCATGGCGCTCTACCAGGCGATCATGTTCGGGCCCTCCGAGCTCTCGCGGGCCGAGCGCGAGCTGCTTGCCGTCGTCGTCTCGACGGCCAACGGCTGTCACTACTGACTGCGCGCGCATGCAGACGACCTCCGTGCCGAGGGCGCACCCGACGATCTGGCCGAGCACGCGATGCACGACTATCGCAACGCCGACCTGGAACCGCGCGTCCGCGCACTCTGCGACTACGCCCTCAAGCTCACGACTGCGCCGGCGGACGTGACCGTCGAGGACGCGGATCTTCTCCGCGGCCACGGGTGGAGCGACGCCGCCATTCACGACGCGATTCAGGTCGTCTCCTACTTCAACTACGTGAACCGGATCGCCGAGGGCGTCGGCATCGACGGTGAGCCGGAGTGGGACTCCACGTAAGCGGCGCGGGCCCCGGCTCACGTTGACCTGATCGGAGACTAGGCTCCCGTCGCCATGAAGATCGTTCTTGTCGGCGCGGGGCAAGTGGGCGCGACCATAGTGGAGGCGTTGCACGGGGATCACGAGGTCACCGTCATCGACCTCGACCCCGGGCGGCTGCAGGCGCTCTCGTACCGCTTCGACATCCGCACGGTAAAGGGCAACGGCGCGACGCGGCGCGTTCTCCAGGAGGCGGACGTGAAGCACGCCGATCTCATCATCGCCTGCACGTCGCGGGACGAGATCAACCTCGTCGCCGGCACGCTGGCGAAGAACCTCTCCGAGGGCCAGACCATCGTTCGTACCTCGAACCCGGAATACCTCGAGGCGTGGCAGGAGCGCCAGATCGACGTCGACTTCATGGTCTCGTCCGAGCTCGAGACCGCCCACGCGGTCTCCGGCACGATCGGCCTTCCTGCCGCCAAGCAAACAGACGTCTTCGCCGAAGGCCAGGTGCAGATCGTCGAGTTCGACGTCCCGCGTGACGCCGGCGCCGAGGACCTTGCCGCCATCCCGCTCACCGAGGCCGCCGAGCGCGCCGCCCGCCGGCCGCTCTCGGGCGCGTACGAGGAGGTCGTGGGCAGGCCGCTGCGCGAGGCGACCATCCCACCCGATTCGAAGGTGGCGAGCATCATCCGCGGCGAGAGGATGCTGGTTCCGCGCGGCGACGAGGCGATCAAGCCGGGTGACCGGATCATTGTGATCGGCTCCCCGGACTCGGCGCGCCAATGGGGACAGATAATGGCGCGCGGCGAAGGACGAGTTGACGACGTCGTCATCTACGGCGGCGGGGCGACCGGTCTCGCGATCGCCCGAGTCCTCCTCGACCAGAGGATCCGTGTCCGGCTGATCGAGCCGCGCGAGGAGCGCGCGCGTGAGCTCGCCGAAGAGCTTCCCGACGCCCGCGTCTACTGCGCGACCGGGGTCGACCCCGACTTCATCGAGCGCGAGCGTATTGGACAGGCTCGCGCCGTCGTCTTCGCCATGCGCGAAGACTCGAAGAACCTCTACGCGGCGACGCTCGCCAGAGTCCATGGCGTGGGCTTCACGATCGGCATCGTCCACGAGCCGATCTCGGTCGAGGTGTTCGAGCACGCGGGCATCGACGTGGCGGTCAACCCGCGCTCGGTCACCGCCGAGGAGATCGTCCGGTTTGCCCACGACCCGCGCATTCGCCAGCTCGCGATGCTCGAGGGCGACCGTTTCGAGATTCTCGACATCACGGTGCGGGAGACCAGCAAGCTCGTGCGCAAGCCGTTCAAGGAGCTGCCGATGACGGGATCCCTGATCGGTGCGATCGTCCGGGACGGCTCGGCGATCTTCCCGCACGGCGAGGATCAGCTCGAGCCCGGTGACCGCGCGATCATCTTCACCGAGTCGAGCCGCGTGGCCGAGGTCGAGAAAGCGCTCTAGTGATCCTGGGGCGGCTGCGGCGAAGCGTGAACGTCGAGGTCGGCGCGGCCCTCAACCTCGTCGGGGTCCTACTCAAGTACCTCTCGGCCGCGTTCATCTTCCCGATTCCGCTTGCCCTGGGCTACTCCGAACCGTGGTGGTACTACGCCGCGGCCGGAGCGATCACGGCGCTCGTCGGCTGGGGGGTCGAGAGGGTGACACGGGGGAAAGAGCGCGTGGGTCTCCGGGAGGGGTTCCTCGTCGTCTCGCTCACCTGGCTCCTCGGCTCGGCGGCGATCGCGCTCTCCTACGTCCTCTCGGGCGAGGACCAGCTCTCACGCCCGGTGGACGCCCTCTTCGAGGCGATGTCCGGGATGACGACGACCGGCTCCAGCGTCGTCGCCGATGTGTCGACGCTCGACAAGTCGCTCGCGATGTGGCGGCAGTTCACCCAGTGGTTCGGGGGCATGGGGATCATCGTGCTCGCACTCGCCGTGCTGCCTCGGCTGCGGGTCGGCGGCAGGCAGCTCATGGAGTCCGAGGCGCCCGGTCCCGAACTCGAGGCGCTGACGGCCTCGATTCGGGATACCGCGAGACGTCTGTGGCTGCTTTACGTCGCGCTGACGGGGCTGCTGATCGCTCATCCTCGCCGTCTTCGGCTGGACCGGGGTCGACCGGCGGATGAACCTCTTCAACGCCACCGCGTATGCGTTCTCGGCAATGCCGACCGGTGGTTTCGGCATCGACCCGCGGTCGCTGGAGGGGTACGCACCCGCCTCGCAATGGGTGCTCGTGCTCTTCATGGCCATCGCGGGCGCGAACTTCGCGCTTCTGTACCGCGCGTTCGTGCGGGGCAAGCCGGTTGCGCTCGTGCGCGACGAGGAGTTTCGTCTCTACCTCGGCCTGCTCCTCTTCGCCTCTGCGGTTCTCGCAGTCATTCTCTGGGACGCCGGTCTTAGCGAGGGCGAGGAGGCGATCCGTCAGGCGGCGTTCCAGACGGTCTCGATCATGACCACCACGGGCTTCTGCGAGCACCGACTTCGCCACCTGGGTCGTCGCAGCTCCAGCGGCAGCGATGCTCATCGTCGCGCTGATGTTTCCCGGCGGCTCCGCGGGCTCGACGGCGGGCTCGATCAAGATCGTCCGGCATCTCGTCATCGGCCGGGTTCTGCGCCGGGAGCTCGACCAGACGATGCACCCGGAGTACGTGGCGCCGATCCGCGTCAACCGCGTCGCGATCGACGAGCGCACGGTGCGCGCGGTGATCGCGTTTGTGCTCCTCTACGTCGGCATCTTCGTCGTCGGCGCCGTTCTGCTCCTCCTGGACGCCCACAGGGTCGATCTGGAGCTCTCGCCCTTCGACGCCCTGGCGGCCTCCGCAACGACCCTCGGGAATGTGGGCCCGGCCTTTGGATTCGCCGGGCCGATGGGCTCCTTCGAACCGTTCAGCGACGTCTCGATCGGGATCATGACCGGCCTCATGTGGCTCGGCCGGCTCGAGATCGTGCCCGTCGTCGCGCTTCTGACCAGGGCGTACTGGCGGGCTTAGTCCGGAAGTGCCCGCTCGAGCACCGCCCGGGCCTGGGTGACCGCCGCGGGCGCGATCTGGTGGGCGACAGGATCCTCCCGGTAGCTGACGTCGAGCCCCGCCACGTCGAGACGGTCGCGCGCTTCGCGCCCGAAGTCGACGCTGATCACCGGGTCGTACGCCCCGTGGGAGATCGAGACCGGGAGGCCCGAGCGGCTCTCGAGCCCGAGCTCGAACCCGTCGACCGTCGGGATGAACCCACTCATGGCGACAATTCCCGACGGACGCGACCGTGAGGCGGCCAGGCCGAGCGCGTAGGACATCACCGCTCCCTGGGAGAAGCCGCCGAACACGACGCGCTCCGGGGGGACGCCGGCCTCGGAAAGCGCCTCCTCGAGCCAAGCGGAGACCGCGGCGAAAGTCGCCAGGAACGTGTCCTGGTCGGGGAAGCCGATCTCCCGCACCGCGTACCAGTGCGCGCCGCCGGGCGGCAGTGCCAGCGGGCCTCGCGGGAGGAGCCCGACCAGGCGTTGCTGCGGGTCGAGGAGGTCGAGCAGAGGGAGGAGGTCGAGCTCGTCGGCGCCGCGTCCGTGGAACAGGACGAGAGCGCCGACAGGCTCACCGGCCGCCGGTCGGGTGCGATGCGCGATCGCGCTCGGCTCGGGCTGCACGAGGTGAGCTTAGGAGAACGCCCGTAGCCCGGCGCTAGTCTCGGTCTTCGCGGCCGCTTCGCCGCCCGCGGTCGGCGCGCTCCTCGCGCCGCTGCTCGCGCTCTTCGGCCTTTTCCTCGCGCCGCTGCTCGCGCTCTTCGGCCTTCTCCTCACGGCGGTCCTCGCACTGCTCCGCCTTGTCCGCCCGCCGCTCGTCCCGCTCTTCAGCCTTCTCCTCGCGACGCTGGTCACGCTCTTCGGCCTTCTCCTCGCGACGCTGGTCACGCTCTTCGGCCTTCTCCTCGCGCCGCTGGTCACGCTCTTCAGCCTTCTCCTCGCGGCGCTCGTCCCGCTCGGCCTTCAGCTCCTCGCGCCTCTCGGCCTTCGCCTCGCGGCGCGCATCCCGCATCGCGGCGAGGCGCGCACGCTGCTCGGCCCTCTTCGCTTGCCGTTCGTCCCGGTCCGGCTTTCCGCCCCAAGGGGGCTGATTGGGCGTCGGCGGCTCGTGTGGAGGCGTCGGCGGCTCCGGCGGAGGTGGGGGCGGCGGGGGAGGTGGCTGCGGAGGAGGAGGTGGGGGCTCCTCTCCGTCGCCGCCGGGCCGTCCCGGGTTCGAGCCGCCGCCGGGGCGGTCAGAGCCGCCGTCGGAGGAGCCAGATGCCGTGTCTCCGAGCACTCCGCTGGAAGTCGAAGCGGGCGCCGCCGGTGGAGTCTGTGGGGAATTCGGCGTTGCCTCGTTCGTCTTCTGCGGCGGGGAAGCCAGTGCATCGGCGACCACCTCGCCGACCTGCGCGGTGCCGCGCAGCGGCGCCGGCAGGCTGTCGAGCGGGCGGTCTCCGGGCAGCACCATAGGCGCCAGCGCAAGCAGCGTGATCACCACACTGAGCGCGACGGTCCAAAGCGCGTGTGTGCCTAGACGGCTCCCCACCCTTCTCCCATCGGCCGAACCTCCCTCTGACTTGAACGGTAACCCACTATCTAGCGAGTTGGAACCCCAGAAACGCCGAGTATTCCTTGCAAGGCGCGTGCATTTGCCGGAGCCTGGGCCGCGAGCTCGCCTTGCGGCGTCCGGCTCCAGCGGTTGTTGTTGAAGAGGACGTACACCTCGTCGGCGTTCTTCCCGAGCTCTCGGAGCGGCTCGACCCACTCCTCCAGCTCCTCGTTCGAGTAGAGATAGTCGAAGCGGTCGCTGGCGCTCCCGCCTCGCCTGTTCCACGTGCCCGCGTTGCGTCCGTGGAAGCGGACGTAGGCGAGCGGGCTCGTCGCCGCGACCACGGTGGGGACGAGGTTCTTGGCCTCCGTCTTCGGCGCGTCCACGATCACGTTGGAGGCGCCGAGCTCCTCGAGGGTCTTCAGCGTCGCATCCCGATGCTCGTCGTCGAGCCAGCTGCGGTGGCGGAACTCGACCAGGGCCTTGTCACCGCCCAGCTGCTCGACGGCCCAACGGAGGTAGTCGACGGACACGTCCTTTGAGACGACATACGGCGGAAATTGGAGGAGGATCCCGCCGAGCTTGCCGGTCTCGCGCAGCGGCTCGAGCGCTCGATGAAAGCGCCGGAAGACTTCCGCGCGAAACTCACGCGGCGGGCGGTCGACCCGACCCCGATCGTCGACGGGTGCCGCGTCTCGGAGGTCGGGTGGCAGCTGCTCCACCTTGACGGGGTGGCGGGTCATCACGCCGAACGCCTTCACGTGCATGACGAAGCCGTCGGGCGTCCGCTCCGCCCAGCGCGACACCATCGTCTCGTCGGGCAGGCGGTAGTAGGTGGAGTCCACCTCCACGGTCGAGAACTGCTCCGCGTAGTAGCGGAGCCGCGCCTCCGCGGAGGAGACCTCCTTCGGATACCAGTACTTCGTGAGCGCGTCGTCAGCCCACGAGCACGTACCGATGCAGATCGGCGCCATTTCAGGCAACGCTAGCGGTGTAGCCTTTCGCGGTGCCGCAGGAGCAGGCCCACGGCATCGTGCGCGGCAGTACCGAGTTCGCCCGCGTGATCGCGTTCAGCGACGCGATCTTCGCCATCGCGATGACGCTGCTCGTCCTCCAGATCGGCGTCTCCGGCCTGCCGCCCGGCGGCGGGAGCTCACGCGACATGCTCGGGGCGCTGAGCGACGCCCTTCCCGAGATCGTCAGCTTCGCCGTCTCGTTCTACGTCATCGGCCGCTATTGGCTCGCACACCACTGGTTCTTCTCGCGGCTCGCTCGGATCGACCGTCGCCTGCTGTCGCAGAACCTCGCCTACCTCGGGTTCATCGCCTTCTTGCCGTTCCCGACCTCGCTCGTCGGCGAGTACGAAAAAAACCCGATCGCCTTCGTCGTCTTCGCACTCTCGATGGCGGCCGTGAGCGCGATGGAGATCTTGATCACCGGCCATGCCTACCGGGCGGGACTCGTGCGGGAGGGCATGCCTTCCGCGGCCTGGGGCTGGAGCCTCGTCGCCTCGGGTTTCCCCGTCGGGGTCTTCGTCCTCTCCATTCCGATCGCGTTCGTCAACACGACGGCGGCGATTCTCTCCTGGTTCGTCCTGGCGCCGGTCGGCTTCTTCATCAACAGCAGGATGCCGCCGGACGTCAGGAACTACTTCGGCCGCTACTAGACCGTGAGAGCGAGTTGCTCCTGGCGCTTGCCGGGAAGCGGCCTGCCGCCCCCGGTTGGCGATAGGCCGTGGCGCAGGCGGAGGCGTGCGAACCGCTCTCCGATCTGCTGCTGGTAGCGCTTCGGGGCGTAGGCCCGGCTTCCATACAGCTCCACGTAGCGCGGGTAGAGCCATGGGTAGGCCTGCTTCAGCCAGGGCATGAAGTGATCGCGGATCGCCGGCCTGACGTGGAGGACGATCGCGGATGCCCACGAGACACCCGCCTCGGCGCACGCGGCGAGCACTTCGTCCAGATGCTCGTCGTCATCGGTGAGACCGGGAAGGACCGGGGCGACGAGGACGCCCGTCCGGATGCCCGCCTCCGCGAACCGGCCGAGGATCTCAAGCCGCTTCCGGCCGGGCGGGGTTCCCGGCTCGACAACGCGTCGCACGTCCTCGTCCAACGTGTTCACGCTCATGGAGACGGTCAGCGGGGCGGCCTCGTTCAGTCGGCCGAAGACGTCGAGATCGCGCACGATGAGGGTCGACTTGGTGAGGATCGAGAGCGGGTTTGCGAAGTCGGCGAGCGCTTCGACCACCCCACGGGTCAGCTTGTAGCGCCCCTCGCAGTGCTGATAGGGATCGGTGGCGGTGCCCATCGCCACCGTCTCGCCGTCCCAGCGGGGGGACGCGAGCTCGCGGCGCAGCACCTCGACCACGTTCGTCTTTACGACGATCTTCGACGAGAAGTCGTCGCCGACCCCCAGATCCAGGTAGCTGTGAAAGGCGCGGGCGAAGCAGTAGTGGCAGCTATGCGTGCACCCGCGGTATGGGTTCACAGTCCAGCGGAAGGGGATCCGGCTCAGCTCCGGCACACGGTTCAGAGCCGACTTGCAGAGGTCTTCTAGGTACTGCGCGCGAGCCACGTCTCCGGTCATTATAGAACATATGTTCGATTGCAGCCGAGCGGGCGGCCGTAGACTCGGCCCATGGCGGAGGCGCGCAAGACCGTCACGATCGTGTTCTCGGACGTGAGCGGCTCGACCACGCTGGGGGAGGAGCTCGATCCGGAGACGGTCCGTCGGGTCATGCGCCGCTACTTCGACGAGGCGCAGGCGGTGCTCGAGCGTCACGGCGGCACGGTGGAGAAGTTCATCGGTGACGCGGTGATGGCCGTCTTCGGCATTCCGCAGCTCCACGAGGACGACGCCCTCAGGGCGATCCGTGCGAGCGCAGAGCTGCGCCTCCGCCTGGGCGATCTGAACGACGAGCTCGAGCGCGACTGGGGCGTTCGAATCGCGGTGCGAATGGGCGTCAACACCGGCGAGGTCGTCGCCGGCGACGCGGCGCTGGGAGACTCGTTCGCGACCGGGGACGCCGTCAACGTGGCGGCGCGCCTGGAGCAGTCCGCGAGTCCCGGCGAGATCCTGGTCGGGGACGCGACCCTCCGCCTCGTGCGCGATGCGGTTCGGGTCGAGGAGGTCGAGCCTCTTGCCGTCAAAGGGAAGGCCGAACCGGTCCCTGCCTGGCGCCTCCTCGACGTCCTTCCGGACGTTCCGGCCTACACCCGCAGACTGGACGCTCCGTTCGTCGGGCGAGAGTCCGAGCTCGCCGCGCTCGAGCAGGCGTTCGAGCGCTGCGCGGAGGAGGAAACGTGCCGACTTGTCACCGTGCTGGGCCCACCGGGCGTGGGCAAGTCGAGGCTCGCGCGCGAGCTGCTCGCCGCGGTCGACACGCGCGCGCGCGTCGTCGTCGGTCGGTGCCTCCCCTACGGAGAGGGGATCACCTACTGGCCGCTCGCGGAGATCGTCCAGCAGGTTGCCGGTCGCGACCACGCCGGAATACTCGAACTCGTCGCCGACGACGAGCACGCCGAGCTGATCGCGAAGCGGATCGCGAGTGCGGTGGGCCTTGCTCCCGCGGACGGGCGAAGCGAAGAGGTCTCGTGGGCCGTCCGCCGGCTGCTCGAGTCGCTCTCGCGTCAGCGCCCGCTGGTCGTTGTGTTCGACGACATCCACTGGGCCGAGCCGACGTTCCTCGACCTGATCGAGTATCTGGCGGGCTTCACCGCCGGGCCCGTGCTCCTGCTCGGGCTCGCCCGGCCCGACCTGTTCGAGACGCGGGCGTCCTGGGCGACGCCGAGGCCGAACGCGGACGCCGTGGTGCTCGAGCCGTTGTCCGAACGGGATGCCGGCGCCTTGATCGACCGTCTCTCCAGCGGGGCGCGCCTCTCCGAGGCGACGCGAAGCCAGATCGTCGAGATCTCCTCCGGCAACCCCCTCTTTCTCGAGCAGATTGTCGCCCTCAAGGTCGAGCAGAACGGCGACAGCGGCGAGCTGGTGGTTCCGCCGACCATCCAGGCGCTGCTCGCGGCGCGCATCGACCGGCTGGATCCCGGCGAGCGCGCGGTGATCGAGCGCGCAGCGGTCGAGGGGCGGAGCTTCCATCGTGGAGCGGTGTCGGAGCTCCTGCCCGAGGCGGTCCGCCAGACGCTCGGATCCGACCTCATGTCGCTCGTGCGCAAGGAGCTGATCCGCCCCGACCGGGCGGCGTTCGCCGGCGACGACGGCTTTCGCTTCGCGCACATCCTCGTGCGCGACGCTGCATATGCGGCAATGGCGAAGGAACTGCGCGCGGAGTTGCACGAGCAGTTCGCGGCCTGGCTCGCCAGAGCCGCGGAAGGGCGCATGGCCGAGTTCGAGGAGCTCGTCGGCTATCACCTGGAGCAGGCCCACGTCTACCGGGCCGAACTCGGGCCGGTGGACGAGCGCGGCCGCGCGCTGGCCCGTCGAGCGTCGGAGTGCCTCGTGGCAGCAGCCGGGCGGGCAATCGCCCGCGGTGATCGGCCCGCGCAGGTAAACCTGCTCTCCAGGGCCGCGGTGCTGCTCGCGGCCGACGAGCGCACGAGGGTCGAGGTGCTGGCGGAGCTCGGCGATGCTCTGACGGAGCTGGCGGACTTCTCGCGGGCGGAGACCGTTCTCGCGGAGGCGATCGGCGGCGCCGCCTCGACCGGGGACCCACGCCTCGAGGCACGGGCCTCGCTCGCGCTCGCCAAGCTCCACTACTCGACCAACCCCGGTGAGATCGCCGACCTCCGAGACACAGCCGATCGAGCGATCGAGGTCTTCGAGGGCGCCCGAGACGAGCTCGGCCTCGCCAGGGCGTGGGACTTTCGTGCAGATCTGCAGTACGGGCAGGGGCAGAGCAGCGCGGCCCAGGAGGCCTGGCGACGCTCGATCGACTACGCGCGGCGAGCCGGCAGCCGGAAGGAGGAGCTCGTGGGCCTTTCCTCACTCGCGTCCATCGTCCTCTGGGGGCCCACACACCGCACAACGGGGATCGAGATCTGCGAGGAGATCCTGGGGCGGGTGAAGGGCAACATGGAGGAGGAGGCCAACATCCTCGGGCTGCTCGGCTGCCTGCGCGCCATGGAAGGGCTTTTCGACGAGGCACACGTGCTCTTGGCGCAGCGTGCCGCGATCTTCGACGACCTCGGGCTCGAGCTGGCGGAGGCATGGCGATCCCATACGTCGGGCTGGGTCGAGCTTCTCGCGGGCGACGTCGCGGCGGCCGAGCGCATTCTGCGCGCTGGCTACGAGAAGCTAGAGCCCACAGGTGCGAAGCCACAGCTTCAGGTCGTCGGGTCGTACCTCGTCCGCGCCCTGGCGATCCAGACGCGGTTCGCCGAGGCCGAGAGCCTTGCGCTGCTCGTCGAGGAGCTGGATCCGAGCGGCATCGCGGAGATCGCGCTCGCGCGCAGCGCCCGCGGGACGGCCGTGGCCCACCAGGGCCGAGCCTCCGAGGGCGAGCGGCTCGCCCGTGAGGCGGTCGAGATCATCGACCGGACCGACTTCCTCATCGACCGGGCCGACGCGCGCGCGAACCTGGGCGAGGTGCTACTGCTCGCCGAACGGGTCGACGATGCCCTACCCGTGCTCGCCCAGGCGTTGGAGCTTCACGAGGCGAAGGGCAACGTCGTCGCGGCCGCGAGCGCCCGCGAGCTCCTGGACTCCCTCGCCCGCTAAGTGCGACGAGCCGGCTAATCCGCCTGAACGGCGTCCTGCGGCACGCGGTACACGACCGCCTGTGCCTCGCTCATCAGCGGCAGGAGAACGAAGACCACGATAATCTTGCGCGGCCCCTTCCCCGGGCCGACGGGCACCTCGGCGTTGACGCGCTCGAGCGAGACCGTCCAGCTCTCGTCGACCTGGAAGCCGTAGTCGAACTGCGCCGCGCCTTCGATGAGTTGCGGCAGTGGGTCCAGGATGAGCTCGGTCGCAAGATCCGTCTCGGACTTGACCGTGGCCGTGAGAAGCGCGATTCGCTCCCGGTCGACCTCCTGGAACGCCTCGCTGTCGACCTGTCTCCAATCGATCTCCGCCATCGCTTCCTCCCGCCTGACTGGGACAAAGCGCGACGGTAGCCCGTCTTTTCGTCTCCGTCAACGTCGCCTGGGCCATCGGCGTATCGTTGATGTTTCCCCCCGCTCGGCGAGGAGATACGAACGGTGATGGACCCGCAGCTGCAAGCCCTCCTTGAACGTGGTGAGGAGTTCGAGTGCCTCGAGTACTCGGAGATCGACACGCTCGTCGAGGCACTCGAGCTGGGCGAGGAGGAGATCGAGGATCTCTACGAGGAGATCGAACGCCGCCGGATCGAGCTGCGCGACAACTGCGGCCGTGAGGCGAAGACGACCTACGTGAACGGCGACCTCGCCGTGGCGACGACCGACGCGCTGCAGCTCTTCATGCAGGAGATCGGGCGCTACCCGCTGCTGACGAAGGAGCAGGAGATCGAGCTCGCCCAGCGGATCGAGCGCGGGGACCTCGAGGCCAAGGATCAGATGATCAACTCGAACCTGCGCCTGGTCGTCTCGATCGCGAAGCGCTACCAGGGGCACGGGCTCTCGCTGCTCGACCTGATCCAGGAGGGGATCATCGGCCTCATCCGTGCCGTCGAGAAGTTCGACTGGCGCAGGGGCTTCAAGTTCTCGACGTACGCGACCTGGTGGATCCGCCAGGCCGTGCAGCGGGGCGTCGCCAACAAGTCGCGCGAGATCCGGGTGCCGGTGCATATCGTCGAGCGCGAGCAGCGCATGTCGCGCGCCGAGCGCGACCTGGCGCCGAGGCTCGGGCGCATGCCGACCGACGAGGAAGTGGCGGAGGCGGCGCGCATCACGGTCGCTCAGGTCGGGGAGGTGCGGGCGGCGGCACGGGCGGTCACGAGCCTCGACAAGCCGATCTCGGAGGCAAGCGGCACGACCTTCCAGGAGCTCCTCGCCGGCGACGAAGAGGACGTCGAGCAGGAGGTGACGGTGAACCTTGCCCAGGAGGCGCTCCGGGACGCCCTCGACGAGCTTCCGGACCGCGAGCGAGAGGTGCTGAAACGCCGCTACGGGCTGAACGGCGAGCGCGATCCCGAATCGCTCGAGGAGATCGGGCGCGGCCTCGGCCTCACGCGCGAGCGTGTGCGCCAGATCGAGGCCGATGCGCTCGAGCGCCTCGCGGTGCGGCGGGAGATCGCGGCCCTCCAGGGCGTCGTTTAGGCCCGCGGTGATGCGGCCCTGGGCAGTCTTGCTCGCCGTTCTGGCTGCGCTGGCCCTCCTCCTGAGCGCATCGCCCGCCGGGGCGTCGATCTGGAAGGAGCGGAAGGCCTCCGCCGTGCGCTACCTCCAGACGCGCGCGGGTGTCGAGAGCTTCGCGCTCGTCGACGAGCGCGGTCGGATCCACGGCTTTCGACGGGGCGCGCGCGTCCCGTCCGCGAGCCTCCTCAAGGCCATGGCCCTGGTCGCCTACCTCAATCTCCCCTCGGTGCGCCACCGCGCGTTGCACGGTTCCGATCGCGCGCTGCTCGGCCCCATGATCAGGTGGTCGGACAACGCCGCAGCGGGCGCCGTCCTCCGGACGGTCGGCGCGCACAGGCTCGACGCGCTCGCCGAGCGGGCGGGCATGCGGGCCTTCAGGTTCGCCTGGCCGATCTGGGGCAACTCGACGACGTGCGCGACCGACCAGGCTCGCTTCTTCTCCCGGATCGATGCGCTCGTCGCGGCCCGACACCGGCGCTACGCCCTCGGGCTGTTAACGGACATCGTCCGGCGGCAACGGTGGGGAATCCCCCAGGCGCTCCCCCCCGGCTGGACGATCTACTTCAAGGGCGGCTGGGGATCCGGCACCGGGCTCGTCACTCACCAGTCCGCGCTTGTCCGGGAGGGACGCCGCCGGCTCGCCCTCTCGATCCTGACGCGCTGGAATCCGAGTCACCACTACGGGACGCGCACGATCCAGGGCATCGCGGCGCGCCTGCTCCGCCTTCCGCTGCCCGCGCCGCGCTGACCAACGAAAACGAGGAGCTCGGCTCTCTCACCTCGGCTGGCTGCGGCGACCGCCGAGGATGACCGCGCTCCTCGTTCTCTCGAGGTCCGTATCGGCACGACGTCCGCCGGACTTGAGCCCGTTCGCACAAGGATGTCGTCACGGGAACCGGTGACTGCTCGGGTCGAGGTCGAGGGCCTCGCCGTCGCGGCAGCCCGGAGGGACGAGGTACTCGACAGCCACCCCGCTTCGGCCCGCGTTCTCGGCGAGCTGTTGGTCCATCAGCCGTCTCGCGGCGTCCGCCGAGAGGCCCAGCCGCTCCCCGAGCGCGACGCCGGATTGAATCGCATAGCACTCCGTCGTCCCCTCGTCGTCGACGCCGTGGAGGTGCCACGCCTCGTGTGCCAGGACGACGATCGAGCGCCCGGTCTGGCTCCCGGTCACCTCACCCTCGAACGCGAGCCGGTAGAGGTCGAGGCAGCGCTCCGGCGTGAGGTATGCAAGGTCGCCTCCCACCGTGGCGACTCCGTCGGTGTGTTGGACGGCTCCGACATACGCCCCGGACTCGTCGCAGCGGATCCGCACGGGTTTCTCCGCGATCAGCGAGGCCTCCTCGGAGAAGCGGTCCTGGGCCTCGGTGCGGGTCTCGACCGAGAGCGAGTCCCATCCCGTCCGGCTCTCGACGAGCCAGAAGAGGAGGGCGAGGGCGGCAATGAGTGCCACCCCCACGAGGAACCGCCGCACGGGTACCCAGATGCCCGGGTGCTCCTCGTCGTCGACCTCGCCCGCTTCTTCCTCCTCGTCCTCGTCGGGCCACCCGAGATACCCGAAGCGCTCGCGATCGACCGGCTGAGGCCCTCGGTCCGGCTGCGGGGATGGCCGG
Organism: uncultured Actinomycetes bacterium; assembly: GCA_963842305.1. Lineage (GTDB taxonomy): Bacteria > Actinomycetota > Thermoleophilia > Gaiellales > Gaiellaceae > JAIBJN01. The sequence goes on along the minus strand of CAWJFW010000006.1, from coordinate 47,206 downwards.
CCGATGGCGCCGACGAGGAAGCTGATCTCGAGCCCGAGCACGATCAGGAAGGCGACCCAGACCGGCACCGCCGATCGCAGCTCGTAGGGGCCGAAGATCCAGGCGAGCACGAAGACGACGAGCGCCGCCCGCATAGTCGTGGAGAGGAACGGCAACCGGTCCGCCAGCCTGTGCATGCTCGGACGGTAGCCCGTACGCCCCTCCAATCAGTCAAGCCGAGCGGACGCATGGTCGTCGCCGGGCGCGTCACGACCGTGGCCAGCGACGACTTCGACTTCGGCCTCGCGCTACCTGGCGCGCTGAAAGCCTGCCCTGCCTCACGATCTCTGACTAAGATCAGAGAATGGAGGATGCGATGGTGGAACAGGTTCGCCGCTTCAACCGCGCGGTGACCCAGCGGGTCGGGGCGCTCGACGACCGCTACCTCGCCCGCGACAGGCCGCTCGGCGAGGCCCGTATCCTCTGGGAGGTCGGCGAGGAGGGCTGCGAGGTGCGCGCGCTGCGCACGCGCCTCGGGCTCGACTCCGGCCATGCGAGCCGCCTCCTCCGCTCGCTCGAGAGGGCCCGCCTGGTCGAGGTGACGCCGGGCGTGTCCGACCGACGCGCCCGCACCGTACGGCTCACGCCCGCCGGTCGGGAGGAGCGCGATGTGGTCGATGGGCGAAGCGACGAGCTCGCCCGGTCGATCCTCGAGCCCCTGACGAACGGCGAGCGCGAGCGGCTCGTCGCCGCGATGCGCGAGGTCGAGCGGCTGCTCACGGTCGCCCTCGTCGAGATCACGCCGGTCGATCCGGCCCATGCGGACGCCAGGCAGTGCCTCCGCTCCTACTTCGCCGAGCTCGAGCGCCGCTCCGGCGCGTCGTTCGATCCGTCGACGGGCTCGACCGCCGAGCCGCACGAGATCAGGCCGCCGGCGGGCGTCATGGTGGTCGCCTACCTCCGCGGGGCGCCGATCGGCTGCGGCGCGCTCAAGCACCATCCCGGCGGCCCGTCCGACATCAAGCGGATGTGGGTCGCGGAGTCCGCGCGCGGGCTCGGTATCGGCAGGCGGCTCCTGGCCGAGCTGGAGGCGCGCGCAGCCGCCCATGGCGACCGCGCCGTCCGGCTGGAGACGAACCGCACGCTCACGGAGGCGATCTCCCTGTACCGGTCGGCGGGCTACCTCGAAGTGCCCGCCTTCAACGACGAGCTCTTCGCGGACCACTGGTTCGAGAAGATTCTCCGGTAACGACCACAGGAGTCGATCGCCTGGACATGGTCTGCAGCCACGCCGCATTACGCTTGGTTCAGGAGAACCTCGAGTAAGAACTTGCCGGCGGTGGTCACCTAGCTGACGAAGGTCCCGCCGGGACCTCGATCAGGAGGTACGACGAGCATGGCAGCGACGACCGAGAGAGCGGAGCTCGGCAACCCTGTCTACCAGGCGTTCACGCTCCTGCGCATCGGCTTCACCGTGGCCCCGATCCTCTTCGGGCTCGACAAGTTCTTCAACTGGACGGTCGACTGGACGAACTACCTGGCGCCCTGGGTGAACGACATCGTCCCAGGCAGCGCGCAGGACTTCATGTACTTCGTCGGCGTGGTCGAGATCGCCGCCGGCCTGCTCGTCGCCGTGGCGCCGCGTATCGGCGCCTACGTCGTCGCAGCGTGGCTCGCGGGCATCGTCCTCAACCTGCTCACTGTCGACCCGCCGCGCTACTACGACATCGCCCTGCGCGACTTCGGGCTCATGCTCGGCGCCCTCACCCTCGCCCGCCTGAGCACCGTCTTCCACACTGCGCGAGCGGCCTCACCGGTCGAGGAGCCGTTGACCCGCGCCGCCTGAGAGGGCTACCGATTCGCGCTCCGCAAGCGGCGAGCAGCTTCGGCCGCTGCTCGCCGCTCACCCCTAGACGTCGCTAGCGGGGTGTCACAAACGGTTGCGGCGGGAATAGCACGTCAGGAGGGCTCGTCGGTTCGAGCCCGACCGAGCGGCCGCTCACACGAGCCCCGCAACGTTTCGTCTCCCACGATGCACCTACTGCACCGAATCCGAGCCGCGGCGGATCGCGTCATCGCGCGGCTGTCGCTCGTCGGCGCGGATCCCCGCGACGACGAGGACCTGCGTGCTCGGAAGGCACTGCTGGTCCTGATCTCCGTGTTGATCCTGCCCGTCGCGGCACTGTGGGGGGCGCTGTATCTCGCGCTCGGATCGCCGGTCGGTGTGGTGCCGCTCGTCTACTTCGGCGTCCTGCTCGGTGCGATCATCGTGTTCTCGAGGACGCGCGACCTCCCGTGGCTGCTCCTGGTGAGCCAGATCGCCATCCTGCTCGCGCCGACGCTGTCGATGATCCCGCTCGGCGGATTCCTTGACTCCGCCGGCGTCGGCCTCTGGGGGATTCTCGCCCCGCTCGGGGCGCTCGTGTTCAGCGACGTCCGGTCGGCGGCACGCTGGTACGTCGCGTACCTCGCCGTGTTCCTCGGATCGGGGATCGCGGGGGAGATAGTGGGCCCGATCTGGCCGGTCCCACCCAGCTGGTTCACGAGCACGATGCTGGCCCTGAACATCGCGGTCGGCGGCACGATCGTGTTCACGCTGCTCGCGGTGTTCGCCAGCCAACGCCGCCATGCGCTCGAAGCGCTCCGGCAGGAACAGGCAAAGGCCGAAGACCTTCTGCTCAACATCCTGCCGCGCTCGATCGCCGAAAAGCTGAAGGCACAGACTCAGCCGATCGCAGACCAGTTCGAGTCGGCCTCGATCCTGTTCGCCGACGTGGTCGACTTCACGCCCTGGTCGGAGCGGCTCCCGCCCGCGGAGGTGGTCAGCTGTCTCGACCACCTGTTCCGCCACTTCGACGAGCTCGCGGAGCGGCACGGGCTCGAGAAGATCAAGACCATCGGGGACTGCTACATGGTCGCTGCGGGCGTCCCGACACCACGCCCCGACCATGCTCGCGCGCTCGCGCAGATGGCACTCGACATGCTCAAGGCGATGCGCTCGGGCGACGAAGTCGGGCACCTCGGCCTCGAGCTCCGGATCGGCATCAATTCGGGCCCGGTGGTGGCCGGCGTGATCGGACGCAAGCGTTTCCTGTACGACCTCTGGGGCGAAGCCGTGAACATGGCCAGTCGTATGGAGTCGCACGGGACGCCGGGGCGGATCCAGATCACTCGCGCGACGTATGCGCTCGTCGCCGACGAGTTCGACTGCGAGCCGCGCGGGACCATCTCGGTCAAGGGGAAGGGCGAAGTCGAGGCGTGGTACCTCATCGGTCCGGGCGGCGGCCGCGCGTCAGCCGCCGACGACCGGGCCCGCGAGCCGACGCTCACCGGCCGAGGGCGCGCCTGGGCATCGCGCAAGTCTGAACCGCGATCGACGAGCTCTTGACGGCCCAGCGCACGTGAAGGAGGGGTCATCGCGCCGCGCGAGCCCGCATGGCGAGCCGGGGATCCCGCTCGTGAAGCGGCGGGGCTGGATTCGAACCCAGGAGACGCTCAGCACCGTCTAGCGGTTTCAAGGCGGCTCTGTTTTTGGTTTAACCATGCGGGAAACGGCGGGTGCGCCCCTATCTGCGCCCCCAGTCCCGGAGAGGAGGATGAGGCGGGGCCCTTCCGATGCTGCGGTCAGGAACGCGATGCACTGGGATCACCGCCGACGAACCTAAGCTCGCCGCAGCATGATGATTAGCCAGGTCGAGACAGCGATGGGCGGGCAGAAGTCGCCTACCGACCTGCGGCGCGTGGAGATCAGGTGTGTGAGAGTTCGGCACCGGTGAGCCAGGCCACGACTTTGGATCGTCCGCTCGCCTCTGCGCGGAGGCTGATCCTTCCGCTTGCGCTAGCGCAGTTCATCTGCAGCTTCGCCGGCTCGAACATGAACGTGATGATCAACGACATCAGCGAGGACCTCAACACGACCGTCAAGGGCGTCCAGACCGCAATCACCCTTTTCCTGCTGATCATGGCCATCCTCATGATCCCCTGCAGCAAGCTGACCGACCGCTGGGGCCGCAAGCGGTGCTTCATCTGGGGTCTGGCGCTGTATGGGGTCGGGGCTTTGACCAGCGCGATCTCGCCGAACCTCGGTGTGCTGATCCTCGGAAACTCGGTGTTCGAGGGCGTGGGGACGGCGCTGCTGATCCCCCCTGTCTACATCCTCGCGACCTTGTGGTGGGGCGACATGACCTCCCGTGCCTGGGCTTTCGGCGTGATTAGCGGGCTGGGAGGCATCGGCGCCGCGGCAGGCCCGTTGATCGGGGGTGTGATCACGACCGGAATCAGCTGGCGAGCCGCGTTCGTCTTCCAGGCCCTGGTGGTCGGGGCGATCATCCTCCTGAGCCGGCGCATGGTCGACCCGCTCGCGCCCGATCCGACACGTCCCTTCGACGCCGTCGGGGCGATCCTGTCGGGAGTCGGGATGTTCTGCGTCGTCTTCGGAATCCTCCAGGCAGGGAGCAACAACACGCTATTCGCGGTGTTCCTCGTGATCGGAGCCGTGTTCCTGGTTGCGTTCTTTCTCTTCATCCGCCGCCGCGAGCGGGCGGGCAAGGAGGCGCTGCTGTCGACCGGCCTGTTCAAGAACCGGACCTGCAACCTCGCCCTGGTCACGCAGAACATCCAGTGGCTTTTGCTGATGGGCGTGTCGTTCGTCGTCTCCGTCTTCCTGCAGGAGGATCGCGGCTACAGCGCAATCAAGACCGGCGTCATCTTCACCGCCGCGACACTCGGCATCCTCTTCTCCTCCCTCGCTGCGGAGCGCCTCGCGAAGAGGTACGCCCAGCGCACGTTGATCGTCGCCGGCTTCGTTGTCACCATCGCCGGGATCGCGATCCTGCTCGGCCTCGTCAGGGCCTCCGACAGCCTCTGGGCATTCGTACCCGGGTTGGCACTGGTCGGCCTCGGCCTGGGCGGGATGCTCACTCCCTCAGTGAACGTCGTGCAGTCGAGCTTCCCCGAGGAGCTGCAGGGCGAGATTTCGGGGCTGTCGCGGAGCATCTCAAACTTGGGCTCGTCCTTCGGCACCGCGATCGCCGGCACGATCCTCGTCTCCGTCGTCGCCACAGGAAACCGGGCCTACGCGTGGGCGATGGCCTCGCTGATCGTGTTCGGGCTCATTGGCCTGGTGGCGGGGCTGCTCCTTCCTGGCAGACTCAAGTCGCAGCAGGGCTGACGGGCGACGCAGCTCGATCTACAGCCGACGAAGAGGTTCGGGGCTGCTCGACGGCCGCGCGATCCCGCATGCCGAGCCGGAACCCCGCATGGTGAGCGGGATTGTGCATGGTAGAGCGGCGGGGCTGGGATTCGAACCCAGGAGACGGCTCAGCACCGTCTAGCGGTTTTCAAGACCGCCCCTTTCGACCGCTCGGGCACCCCGCCCGCGGCCCAGTGTAGCCCTCACCCGGCCGGGGTCACTTCGGCGCCACGAGGGCGGCCAGCAGGCTCTCGGGGGAGCCGACCTCGATCTCGACGGGCATCGACGTGAAGTCGTGCTCCGTTCGCAGCTCGTACATGCAGCGGAGGCTGGTCGACTCGATCACCGTGTCGATTCGGTCGTGGCGAACGCTCTCCGAGCCGGCGACGGCCGCCAGGCCCTCGGTCAGCGCTTCGACGCTCATCTCCACGAACCCCAAGGAGATGACGTCTCGCGGGTCCTCGAGGCTCTGGGCGTTGAACACCCTCGTGGGCACGCCGAATCCCTCGTCGGCCTCCCACTCCTCGATGAACTCGGCAAACGTCCGGCCCTCCTTCAGCCGCCTGACGAAGACGCTGACGATCACTGGCCGGGTTCGACGCGGGCCGGGGCGCCGAACGCGACGAGCGCCTCGGGAACGGAAACGGAGCCACCCTCGTCCTGGAAGTTTTCGAGCACGGCCAGCATGGCGCGGGCCGTCACCGCCGTGCCGTTCAGGGTGTGGACGAACTCGAGCCCCGTCTCCGTGCGGAAACGGATGTCGAGGCGGCGCGATTGGTAGTCGGTCGTGTTGGAGGTCGACGTGAGCTCCCGGTAGCGGCCCTGGCTCGGAAACCAGCCCTCGATGTCGTACTTCTTCGCGGCCGAGGCGCCCAGATCTCCGGCGGCGATGCTGACCACTCGATAGGGGAGCCCGAGCTCGGCGACGAGCTCCTCCTCCGTCGCCAGCAAGCGGTCGTGCTCCGCCGGCGAGTCCTCGGGGCGGCAGAAGACGAACATCTCGACCTTGTCGAACTGGTGGACGCGGAACATGCCGCGCGTGTCCTTGCCTGCGGCGCCGGCCTCGCGCCGGAAGCACGTCGAGTAGCCCGCGTAGCGGAGCGGAAGCTCGGCTTCCAGGATCTCACCGCCGTGCATGGCGGCGAGGGTCACCTCGGACGTTCCCGTGAGGTAGAGCTCGTCGCGCTCGACGCGGTAGAGGTTGACCTCGTCGGTGGGGAGGAAGCCCGTGCCGTACATCGCGTCCTCGCGCACGAGCACGGGCGGGAGAACGGGAGTGAAGCCGGCCGCGTTGAGCCGGTCGAGTGCGAAGCGGTAGAGCGCCAGCTCGAGCAGCGCGACCGCGCCGATGCGGTAGACGAAGCGCGACCCCGACACCTTGGCGCCACGCTCGGTGTCGATGCGCCCGAGCTCGAGGTGGTCGCGCGGCTCGAAGGAGAACGAGGGCGGCTCGCCGACGCGTCGGAGCTCCTCCGCGTCGTCGTCCGTGAACCCGTCCGGCGCGGTCGGATCAGGGGGCGAAGGGACGCGGTCGAGCAGCTCGGCACGGCGGCGTTCCGCTGTTGCGAGCGCCCCCTCGACCTCCTGGAGCTCGGCCTTGACGCCCTTCAGCTCCTCGATCTGCTCGGGCGTCGGCTTGCCCTTGACCTTCGTCTTCGCGCGGAGCTCGTCCGCCCTCGGGACGAGGGCGAGCCACTCGCTGTCGGCCTCCATCAGGGCGTCGAAGTCCTCGACGGCGCCCTTGCGCGCGAGGGCCTCGCGATATGCGTCCGGCTCTGCTCGCGCGGCGCGAATGTCGATCATGCGCGAGAGTCTAAGACCGCCTCGATCACCTGGGCGACGCCCTCCTCCTCGGCGGAGGGGCACACCCAGTCGGCCGCCGCGAGCACCTTGGGATGGGCGTTGGCGACCGCGACGCCGAAGCCCGCCCACTCGAGGAGCTCCACGTCGTTCTCGCCGTCGCCGAACGCGACCGTGCGCGCGGAGGTGAAGCCAAGGCGCTCGGCGAGGAACTCGAGCCCAGAAGCCTTCGTCACCTCGGGGCTCGCGAACTCGAGGAAGTAGGGAAGGGACTTCGAGATGTAGAGACGGCCCGCGAAGCGCTCCTTCATGCGTGCCTCGAGCGCGTCGAGCACGTCTGGCTCGTCGATCGTGACGAGCTTCGTCGGCGGCGCGGCGAGCCAGCTCGCAAGGTCTCCGACCGGGTGGAGCGGAAGGCTCTGAAAGCCTGCGTAGCGCTCGGCCTCCGGCGTCACCTCGGCAACATAGAGCTCGTCGTCCACGTAGCAGTTGACGTGGAATTCCTCCCCCTGGAGAACCGCGATCGTCGCGCGGGCGAGCTCGAGTGGAATCGGCTCGTGGCGCAGGAACTCACCGGTGGTCGGATCGGCGACGACGGCTCCCTGGTAGCAGACGACCGGGTCGTCGATCCCGGCCTGCACGAGATAGGGCTTGACCGACCGAAACATCCGGCCGGTGGCGATGAGAACGCGTAGGCCGGCTTGCCGCGCCCGCTCGATCGCCGCCAGCGTCCGCGGCTGAAGGGCGCCGTCCTCCCAGATCAGCGTCCGGTCGAGGTCACAGGCGAGGACATCGACCTCCGCCGGAAACGCGGGCGGCAGGATCAGCCGGTGCGCGCCGAGACGACGTAGGCGGCCACGTTGGCGATCTCGTCCTCGCTCAGCTGGCTGCTGAAGGCGGGCATCCCGCCGCCGCCGTTTGTGATCTGCGTGACGGCGGCGTCGAAGTCGACGGTCGACTGGTCGAGGTTCGGCCCCACGTTGCCCGACGTGCCGGCGTCGGAAAGGGTGTGGCAGCTGCCGCACCCGGCCGACGCGAAGATCGCCTTGCCGGCCGCGGGGTCGCCCTGGGCCGCTCCGCCTCCGCCTCCTCCGCCGCTCCCGGTGTCGGTCGGGACCTCGCCGATCACCGTCTCAGGCGTAGCCGTGGTGTCCTCGCCGCCGCCGCAGGCGGTGAAGAAGACCAGAGCACCGAAGGCGAAGAGGAGGGCGGCGACGCGGGCCATGGCGCGCGAAGCATACCCGCCGCGACGGCGGCGTAACCCGTCGTGCCAACGAGGAGGACGTCGATCGGCGAGTCGTTGACGACCAGCGATACGGCGATCGCCGCGGCGAGCGCGAGCGCGGCGGCAACCGCGTCGAGCGGCTCCCGGCTCCGGAGCGTCCGTACGACGAGTGCGGCGAGGAGCACCAGCAGGGCGAGCGCGGCGAGGCTGACCCACAGGGACGAGGTGGCGCGCTCCCAGGAGAGCTCGACTCGCTCGACGAGGTCTCCGGCGAGCCCCGCCGGGCCGTCCTCGAGAGCCGTGGTCACGTGGCTGGACCCCCCGGTCGCCGCGTCGAGCCCGATGAGCCCGAGGGCGAGAGCGAGTGAGGCGCCGACGGAGAGAGCAAGCGCCCGCCTGCCTCCTCCGGCGAGCAGCACCGCGAGGACGGCGAAGCCGGCGGCGAGCACGATCGCCCCACCGCCGTCCGCCCCGAACCGATTTCCGGACACCGTCGCGAATGCGAGGAGTGCCGTTCCCGCGAAGGCCGCCCAGCCGAGCACGGCGAAGAGGAGCGCTGCGCCGGCCAGTGCCGGCACGAGAAGCATTGTTTCGAGCAGATTGGAGAGCCCGTAGTAGCGGGAGTTCTGCGTCGGGCCAAAGGGTGAGAGCGCCGCCGTCGTGCCGTCGATCCCGAGCGCGAGCAAGTACGCGCCGACAACACCGACCAGGAGACACCCGAGTGAGAGCGGTGAGCGCAGGACCGCCGCGAGCAGCGGGCCCCCGACCGCGACGGCGAGGCCGAGCACAGCGAGGACGGCCCAGAGGTTCGAGATCTCCGCGACCCCGAGGCCGAGGTTGGCCAGGAGCGCGGCCGCAAAACCGGGCACGGCGGCCGACGGTGCGAGGACCGCGAGGACGAGGACGAGCGCGCAAACGAGGAGGGTTGCGGGCAGCCTCCCGCGGTTGTTGTCGTCGATTCGCGCGTCGAGGTCCCGCAGCTCCCCGGCTGCATCCGCGGCGGGCTCTGACCCCATCGCGTCCTCCCGGCCGAGCGCGGTCGGCGCGATGTCGGCGATCGAGACGAGGCCCGGAATGCGGGTCGAGTCGGAGGTGAGGAGCCCCTCGTAGCCCGGTCCCACGACGAGGATCGGGTAGCGGCGGTCGTTCGGCTGCGTTTTGCCCTCCGGCAGCCCGACGTAGATTGCGGGTCCGCCGACGCTCAGCACCTCGCCGCGAATCGGCGACACGAGCACCGGGCCGTCCGGCCCGCCGCCGCGGAGGGAGTTTCGCACCTCGCCACGGACGAGTGCCGCCTCGGCGTTCGCGGCGCTCGTCTCCGGCCCGGCTCCCGGGTTCATGAGCCCGACCGCACCTTTGCTCTGTACCGCCTCGAGGTCGTCAACGGTCAAGCCCGGCACCACGACGACCTGGAAGTCCGTAGCCTGCGCCGGGCCGGCCATGAGCACCATCAACGCGAGAGCGACCACCGCCGTCCGGGCCATCCCGGGAACTCTAGAAGCTGCCGCGATCGCGCTCGTCGTGGGTCTCGCGCTCGTCCTCTTCGGGCCGCCGCCGGGCGATCTGCCTGCTCACCTGTACCGCACCGAGCTCGTCAAGGACGGCGTCCTCGTGTGGGACACGTTCTGGTACGCGGGCCACTACCCGTTCCTTGCCTACAGCCTCCTCTACTACTTCCCCGCGGCCCTGGTCGGGAACGACGTCGTCGCACTCGGGTCGGTGGTCGCGGCCGCGGCCCTCTTCGCCTCGCTCGCCGAGCGGGAGTGGGGCGCCGCCGCTCGCTGGCCCTCGCGCGTCTTCGCCGTGGTCGCCTGCGGCCCGTTGTTCACGGGGACGTATCCGTACGCGGCCGGCTTCGCCGCCGGACTCGGTGCGCTCAAGGCCCTCCAGGTGGGGCGGCGGTGGACGGCAGTCGGTCTCGCCGCGCTCACGCTGGGGCTCTCCCCGCTTGCGTTCTTCTTCCTCTGCCTGACCGTGGTCGCGGCGTTCCTCGCGCGGCGGCCGCGGGCCGACGCGACCGTGCTCCTGGTCGGAGGCTCGCTGGTCGCGCTCGGCCTCGTGCAGGGCGGGCTCCTCTTCCTCTACCCGGCGGAGGCGGAGTATCCGTTCTTCCGGCTCGAGGAGCTCGTCTGCGTCATCGCTCTCTCGGCCGCCTGCGCGGCGCTCGCGCTGCGGGCCCAGCGGGGGCGTCTCCTGGCCGCAGTCTTCGGCCTCTGGGCCCTGGCCACGGTCGTTGCGTTCGTCGTGCCGTCGCCGATCGGCGAGAACGTCACGCGGCTGCGCGGGATCGCGCTCCCGCTTGCGCTGCTCGCGGCCGCGCTCGCTTCGTACCGGCCGCGGTGGCTGGCCGGGATCGCGATTGCCGGGGCGATTGCCTTCACCCTGGTTCCCTACGTCGGCTCCGCGCTCCACCGGACGGACACTCGCTCCGCCGAGGATGCCTACTGGCAGCCTGCGATCGACTTCCTGGCGGAGCGCCGGAGCCCGGGCGAGCGCGTGGAGGTCGTCCCCACTGGCGACCATTGGGAGGCGTACTGGCTGCCGCGAGCCGGGATCCCGCTGGCGCGCGGGTGGTACCGCCAGATCGACATCGCTCAGAACCCGCTCTTCTACGAAGAGCCACTCGAACCCGAGGCCTACCGTGCCTGGCTCGACTCGCTCGGGATCCGCTACGTCCTCCTCCCGGACACGCAGCTCGGGCGAGTTGGGGAGGAGCGTGAGGCCGACCTCGTGCGCTCCGGCCGTGCCGGCCTCGTCGAGCGCGGGCGCGCGGGTGACGTGACGGTGTACGAGGTGCCGGATGCGGCCCCGATGCTCACAGGCCCAGCCGAGGCGCACATCACGTCCATGCAGCACGACCGGGTCGAAGGCGAGGTCGGCGCCGCCGGCGCCTATCGCCTCGCGGTCCGCTGGACTCCCACCTGGCGCGTCGAGGCCGGCGACGTCTGCGTGAAGGAGGGGCCCGACGGGATGACCCAGCTCGTCGCCGCGGCGCCGGGCCCGTTCACGCTCGGCATCGGCTGGCGACCGAAGTCGTCCGCTTGCCCACCCCCTGCTCGCTAGCATTTAGGCATGGAGCGAAAGGCATTCGGACGGGACCGCGGGCTTTCGGCCCGCCTCTTCCTGACGCTCTTCTTGCTGGGCGCGCTCTACGTCGTCTTCTTCGTCGTGCTGGTGCAGGTCTTCCAGCTCGGCTTCCTGCCGATGGTCGTGCTGCTCGGCGCCCTCGCCTTTGTCCAGTACTACACGTCGGACAAGATCGCCCTCGCCGCCGCGGGCGCGAAGATCGTCACGCCGGACGACGCGCCCGAGCTGCACGCGATGGTCGAACGGCTCTGTGCGATGTCCGACCTGCCCAAGCCGCGGGTGGCGATCGTCCCGACGGACATTCCCAACGCGTTCGCAACCGGGAGGAGCCCGAAGCACGCCGCCGTTGCGGTGACGCAGGGCCTCTGGGACCGCCTCGAGCCGCGGGAGGTCGAGGGCGTGCTCGCCCACGAGCTCTCGCACATCGGCAACCGCGACGTCGCAGTGATGACGATCGCGAGCTTCTTCTCGATGCTCGCCGCGTTCATGATCCGCATGGGCATGTGGACGGGGATGATGGGCGGCGGCCGCAGCCGCGACAACGGCGGCGCCCCGGCCTTCCTGATCATGATCGTCGTCTCGCTGGTCACTTACGTTCTCAGCTACATGCTCATCCTGCTCATCTCCCGGTACCGCGAGTACGCCGCCGACCGCGGCGCCGCCCTCATCACCGGCGCGCCCGAGTACCTGATGAGCGCCCTGCAGAAGATCTCGAGCGACATGACGCGGATTCCCCAGCGCGACCTGCGCCAGGTCGAGGGCATGAACGCCTTCTTCATCATCCCGACGACCGTGAAGCGGTCGGCCGGCGAGCTCTTCATGTCCCACCCGCCGCTCGAGAAGCGGCTCGCCCGCCTCGCGGAGATCGCCGCCGAGATGGGCCGCCCGATCGCCGCCTAGGTGGGCCTCACTGACGTCCTCTTCGGGCGCAAGCGCCTCAAGGGCGCCAAACTCGACAAGCTCTTCGCGCTCTCGACCGCCCAGGTCACGCTCGAGACCGAGCTCGGCCTCAAGCCCGCCGGCGTCGCGGCCGTCGTCATCAAGCCGCTCTCGGCGGGCGAGTTCGCCCGCGCCGAGCAGGACGTCGACGAGCTGCTCGGCGTGGTCAAGGAGACGTCCGGATCGGACGTCAGGCGCCGCCAGGACTCGCTGGGCTACGAGTGGATCGTCGTCCGCGACCGCGACTTCGAGGACGTCGTCACCGGCGTCCACATCGTCGCGAGCGAGCTCGTCGCCCGCGGGTTCGGCGAGCAGCTCCTCGCCGCCGACTTCGCCTTCGAGGGTCGCGACCGGGAGCACCCCGTGTACCTCGTCTACGGCTTCAAGCGGGGCGCGTTTTGGCCCTTCATCCCCACCGGGAAGGATCAGGAGCGCGACAACGCCGAGGAGCTTCGCCTGCGGAACGAGCTCCAGGGCGAGATGCCGATCGAGCCCGACCTCACCCGCTGGTTGGGGCTCTTCGACGCGCCGTTCGAGTAGCCCGGCATACTCCCGCTCGTGCGGCGGGACGGCTCACCCTCGACGATCCGCGAGGCGTTTGCGCTCGGCCGGCGTGAGCTCGTCCTTTATCTGGCTGCCGGAGCCCTGTACGTCGCGATCGGCGTCGTCGTGCCCGAGTTTCTCTTCTCCTGGGCTGTGGCCGCCGGGTACCTGCTGCTCGTGGTCGTTGCGCTGCCCTGGGTCGTCGGTCGCCTGCGCCGGTGAGCTGGGCCGCCCACGATCTCGAGCCCTACGTCATCCAGAAGGAGCTCGGGAAGCGCGTCGCGTTCGTGCCCCTGCTCGTGGGCTCGTACGCGCCCGACCTGCTCTCCAAATGGTTCGTGTACGGCGTTACGCTGGCCGGCTTCGAGTTGAAAGCCGACAACCCCGCCCAGTTCCACCGGGGCTGGCCGGGGTTCGGCTTCACCCACTCACTGACGTTCGGCGTCCTCGTCGGGCTCCTCCTGTACCTGATCTGGGGCAACAAGGTCGTCGCGTACAGCTTCGTGATCGGACAGTGGGCGCACGCCCTGACGGACGTCGGCGACACCGTCGGGACGATGCTCCTCTTCCCGTTCACCGACCACCTATTCTCCCTCGGGGCCTGGGCCTACGCGGGACAGACCGGTCGGTACACGGATGCCGGCGCGTACTTCAGCGGCCTCGGCTTCGTCTGGGACGGCGTGTTCGTCGTCTGGGGAATTCTGAGCTGGCGGGTACTCACACGCGGCTATTTCAGGACCACCGTGATGGCGGCCGACCCGTTCTGGAACTGGGCCGGCCGCTACCTCTCGGAGTCGACGCTCGTCGCCCTCTACCGCGCTTCCTTCTTCTACGGCGTCTGCCGCTGGACCGCGTGGCTCATCTGGGCTCACGTCGTGCGGTCGTTCACCCTCGACCTCCGCTGGGGCGGCCCGCGCTGGGTGCCGCGCGTGTACTCGGAGGACCTGAACTCCGCGCCCGCGTGCCGATGCCCGGGGTGCTGCTCGGCGAAGCCGAGGCTCGGCTTCTATGGCGCCGTGGCCGTCTGCGCCGTTGTCAAGGGCCGATCAGGCTCGATTCGTGGGGCGCTCCGCAGCGCGCCGCGCCGAGCACGTCGGCGCTGGCGGATCCGGCGTCGAACCTAGGAGCTAGGCCGGCAGGTCCGGGATCAGGCCCTCGTCCGAGAAGAGGCGCTTCGTCTCTTCCAGGGTCAGGTCGCTCGGCGGAATGACGACGTCCGAGGCGCCGAGATGGTCGTCGGCAAGCCGCTCGCCTTCGGCCAGAACGAGTTTCCACATGTCTTCCAGGAGGGCGTCGAGCTGCGGCTCGTCGTCCGCGTCCGCGGCGGACTGCGCCCGGTCGTCGAGCTCGTTCAAGGTCGGAAGGAGCTCGTCGCCGATCCGGTACTGCCCTTCGCCCATCAGCCTGACGATCACGACTTCTCCTCCAGCTCCTTCTTGGCACCGCCCGTGGCCAGCTCACCCTTGAGCTTGGCGAGCTCCTCGTCGACCTGGCTCTGCGCGGAGACCTGAGCGAGCTCGCGGTCGAGCGACGTCTCGCCGGTCGTGAAGTCCTCGAGGGCGCCCGACTCGACGAGCTCGTCGACGGCCGCGGCTCGGGCCTGCATCTGCTCCGTCTTGTCCTGGGCGCGCTGGATCGCGAGCCCGGTGTCCGCCATCTCCTCGCCGATCCCGGTCGCCGCCTCGCTGATCTTTACCTGGGCCTCTGCGGCCGAGTACTCGGCCTTGATGACCTCCTTCTGGCTGCGGAAGGCCTCGACCTTGGCCGAGAGGCGCTTCTCGTTGGCCATGAGCTTCTCCTGCTGCGCCTCGAGGCCGGCAATCTGCTGGTCGAGCCCCTGGAGCTGCTGCTGGGCGACCGCCTTGCGCTCGAGCGCGGCGCGGGCGAGGTCCTCGCGGCCGGCGGCCAGGGCCTTGCGGGCCTGGTCGTCGAGCTTCGGCAGCTCCTGCTCGAGCTTGCCGGTCTGCAGCTCGAGCCGCTTCTTCGCGGTGACGACATCGGCGACGCCGCGTTTGACGTCCTGCAGCATCTCGAGCTGCTTCTCGTACGAGTAGTCGAGGGTCACCGACGGATCCTCGGCGCGGTCGAGCAGCTTCGAGTACCACGACTTGACGACGTTCGAAGTTCGGCTCATCAGGCCGGCCATGTCCGAATCAACCTCCCGGTCCGGGTGCGCCAGCCATGCTACCGCTCTAGGCTGGATCATCATGACGAGGATCGTCGGGCGCGTGGCTATCGCGATTGCCGCGCTGGCCGCGCTGGCCGGCCCCGCCGTCGCCCGTTCGCAGACCGCGGCCGAGCGCGAGCTGGTTCGGCGCTACTCCCCGATCATGATGTTCAAGGAGAACCCGGATCCACCGTGCTCGCGGAAGGGTGAGCAGTACCGCCTCGCCCCGGTCGAGATCACGCTCGGAAACTCCGACGTGCGGCTCGTGCGGCGGCGATCCGGCGGGAACTTCCGTCAGAGCGACGAGCTCGCCACCGCCCCGACCGCCTCCGACCTCGCGGGCCTCGGGCCCGACTACTACCTCGACCTGCCCGGGAATCCCCTCCATCCCGGCTGCACCTACGCGCGCGACTCGGCCCGGCTCATGGACGGCCGCTCGTCGGTCACGTACGCCCACATCGCGCGCGAGCCCGGGGTGCAGGGGATCGCAGTCCAGTACTGGTTCTACTACTGGTTCAATCAGTTCAACGACCTGCACGAGAGCGACTGGGAGATGATGCAGGTCGCGTTCGATGCGACGACGCCGCAGGAGGCTCTCGCCCGCGGCCCCACGGAGCTCGCGTACGCGCAGCACGAAGGCGGCGAGCGTCGCTCGTGGGACGATCCCAGGGTCGAGAAGGAGGGGACGCACCCGGTCGTCTACCCCTCGTCGGGCTCCCACGCGAGCCAGTACTGGTCGGCGCTCTTCCTCGGCAACGGGAGGCACGGATCCGGGCTCGGCTGCGACAACACCCGCCCCCCGTCGACGCGCGTCGTCCCGACGCCGCTGATCGTCCCGACGTATCCCGACCTCGACGGAGAGCACGCCTGGCTCACGTTCCGAGGCCACTGGGGACAGCACGAGCCGGGGGTCTCGAACGGGCCGACCGGGCCGAACATGAAGGAGCAGTGGCTGGAGCCGTTCCGGTGGATGACCCGCCTGCGCACGTCGTCGCCGACCGTGCCGACGAACGAGACGCTCGGCGAGCCGGTGACCGAAATCTTCTGCACAGGGGTCAGCTCCGCTTCCGGCCTCCTGAATGACACCTCGACGAGCCCCCTGACGGCGCTCCTCGTGTTCGCCACGATTGCGGTGGCCTTCGCCATCCCGGCGCTGCGCACGCAGTGGCGCCCGGTCGTCGCCAAGCCGGTCCGCCAGCGGCGGGCGGGCGGGCAGATCGTCGATTGCGCCGTCCGCGTCTACTGGGACGACCTGCGCGTGCTTGCCCCCGTCGGGCTCGTCGCTGTGCCGCTCGGAGGCCTCGCCGTCGCCGCGCAACTCGCGCTCTTCCACTCGACCGGGCTCCGCAGGGCGTTCGACGCGCTCGAGGACGACAAGATCGAGGCGGTGGTCGCGCTGTTCGCGGGCAGCCTCGTCCACGCGGTCGCGCCCATGCTCGTCGGGGCGGCCACGGTTCTCGTCCTCCGGGAGCAGGACCGCAACGGCGACGCGAGCCTGCGCGCGGTGGTTCGCGGCCTACGGGGCGAGCTGTGGCGACTGCTCGCGCTCGGATACGCGGGGCTCATCGTCGTCTTCTTCCTCATGCTGACCGTGATCGGGATCCCGTACGCGGTGAAGAAGGCGGTGGACTGGGCGTTCGTCCAGCAGGTGGCCGGATTCGAAGGGCGGCACGGGCGCGAGGCGTTCCGCGGGAGTCGAAATCTCGTGCGCGGGCACTGGTGGAGGGTGGCCGCGATCACGTTCGTCCTCCTGCTCGTCCTTGCCGTTGCCGGACCGGTCACGGGCATCGTCATCATCTTCGTGACGGACGCCCCGCTCGCCACGATCAACTTCTTCGGGACGCTCCTCTTCGCGCTCGTCCTCCCGTTCACGTCCGTCGCGTTGTCGCTCCTCTACCTCGACCTCACCGTTCGCCGCGACTCGAAAGATGCGTCGGCTGGCATGCTTCCCGCTCCATGATCGTCGAGCGGAGCATGGATCCCCAGTGGCTCTCGAACGCCTACCTGGTCGCCGACCGCTCGGGAGGGGCCGCCGTGTTCGTCGATTCCGGCGCGCCGCTCGAGCCTCTGTTGGCCGCCGTCGAGCGGCACGAGGTTCACCCCACGCTTCTTCTGACGACGCACGCCCACGCGGACCATGTTGCGAATCACGAGGTGCTCGCGGAACGGTTCGGGCTGCGGGTGCTCGCGTCTCCCGAGGAGGACATCGAGGGCGCCGAGCCGCTCGGCCACGGAGAGGTCGTCGAGGCGGGGGACCTCCGGATCGAGGCGCTCCGAACGCCGGGACACACGCGTGGGATGCTCTCGTTCGTCGTCGACGACGAGGCGGTCTTCACGGGCGACACGCTCTTCACGGGCTCCGTTGGTGGGACGCAGGACGCCTTCGACGACCTCCGCCGCTCGGTGATGGACGTCCTGATGGGGCTCCCTCACGACCTGGTCGTCTACCCCGGCCACAGCGAGGAGACGACGATCGGGCGAGAGTGGGAGGAGAACCCGTTCGTCCGCATCTGGCGGGGGGCGGAAGCGGAGGGAACCGAGCGCTGCCATGTTTCGGGAGCCGAGGCGACGCTCGTCGTCTGGGGCACCGACTACGACGGCGGCGGCAAGGCGTGGGTCCGGTTCCAGGACGGTCGCGACGCGATCGTCGGCGGCTCCCGCGTCGTCCGGTAGGCGATGGTCTTCATCGCCTCCGACGAGATCGAGCGCTACGCGGAGGAGCACACGACCCCGGCGTCGGAGCTCCAGCGTCGGCTCGCCGAGGAGACCCAGGAGACGCTGCGTTCCCCGGAGATGCTTTCGGGCCTCGTCGCCGGGCGCCTGATCGAGTTCCTCACGTTCGCGCTGCAGCCCCAGCGCGTGCTCGAGCTCGGGACCTACAGCGGCTTCGGGACGCTCGCCGTCGCGGAGGCGCTCCCTGCGGGCGGGCACATCGATACCTGCGAAGTGGACGAGTCGCACGCCGCTGTCGCACGCCGGTACCTGGACGAGGCGGGTGTCGGTGACCGCGTCACGATTCACCTCGGGCCGGCGCTCGAGACCGTGGAGCGTCTCGAGGGTGACTTCGACCTCGTCTTCATCGACGCCGACAAGGCCGGCTACCCCGCGTACTACGAGGCGCTCGTCCCCCGGCTCTCCCCGCGTGGGCTCATGGTGCTCGACAACACGCTCTGGTCGGGCCGGGTCGCGGAGCCCGACGACTCGCCCGAGACCCGCATGTTCATCGAGCTCAACGACCGGATCGCCTCCGATCCGCGAGTCGTGGCGGTCGTCCTGACCGTCCGCGATGGAGTCACACTCGTGCGTCTTCGCAGCTGATCAGGGGAGGACGGCCGCCTTCAGCAGGTCCGACGGCGGGTCGGCGAAGAGGGCGGCGACCTGCTCGAGTCCGACCCGGTGGGTCACGAGGCGTTCCCACGGGTAGGCGCCGCTGGCCAGGAACGCGAGGGCCGCGCGAATGTGGCGCGGCGTGTGATGGAAGGCGCCTCGGAGCGTGAGCTCCTCGTAGTGGAGGCGGAACGTGTCGACCGCCACCTCGCGGCCGCCGAAGAAGAGGACGGTTCCGCCCGGACGCACGAGCGCCAGCGCTTCGTGCCAGGCCTCTCCGGAGCCGACCGCCTCGATGACGACGTCGGCCCCTATTCCATCCCCCGGCTCGGCGCCGAAGAGCAGGGCGAGCTCGCGACGCTCCGGCCGGCCGCCGACCACGACCACCCGGGCGCCTGCGTCCTTCGCAGCGGCGCAGAGCATCAGGCCGATCGGGCCGGGCCCCACCACCGCGACAGTCTGTCCCGCTTCGATCTCAGCCCGCTCGATCCCGTGCAGACAGCACGCCAGTGGCTCGACCATCGCCGCGATCTCGGAGGTGAGCGCCGGCGGGACCGGGACGAGGTTGCGCTCGGCGATCCGCGCGGGGACGAGCAGGTACTCCGCATAGGCACCGTTCAGGAAGGGGCGGAGCTCCTCGCACAGCGTCTCCTCGCCGCGGCGGCACGGAGGGCATTTCCCGCAGGGCGCCGAGTTCGCGGCAACGATGCGGTGGCCGGTGGCGACGTCGATCCCGCAGAACTCGTGCCCGAACGGGCTCGGCACCTCGGCGATGAGGAGCGGATGGCCGCGGTGGAAGGCCTTGGCGTCGGTCCCGTCCGTGAGGGCCACCTCGACCTGGACGAGCACGTCTCCGGGGCCGGGCTCCGGCCGGGGGATTTCCTCGACGCGCAAGTCGCCCGGGCCATGGTAGAGAAGCGCTCGCATCGTGTGAGACGACCTTGACAGTCTCACCGCCCCGGTGCGGCGGTCTCGCGCGCGTGTGCGCTCAGTCGGGCGGCGCCTTGAAGACGTTCGGGTCGACCGACTCGCCGGTGTTGAGCTCGATGACGTCCGCGAGCGTGAGCCGGTAGTCGATTCCGTACTGCTCCCTGATCGTCTCCAGGAAGGGGTCGTTCAGGTAGAAGAACCGGTCCCCGTCGCGGAGCGCCGCAAACTGCTTGGTCCAGATCGCGAGCTGCAGCTCCCCGAACTCCGTTCCACGCACGTGCTGCTCGGAGAGCATTCCGACGAACGCGTCGATCTTGTTCACGTTTCCGGCGCCGTAGATCCCATTCAGCCGCGCCGCTAGCGTCGCCCTTCGCACCCCGGTGACGGCGCTCTCGCCAGCGTCCTCGCTGCCGAGCGGAATCGCGTGGCCCTCGGCGTCCGCCAGCTTCGTGAACTCGAGGCTGCTCGGGTTGTCGATCGGATCGCCCTTGCGGGCCAAGTCCTGCGGGAAGCTCTCGCTCGACTCGCCGGTGATGTCGGCGAAGGTGTTCTTCGGCGCGAGGCCGTACGCGGTTCGAAGCTGGTTGTAGTGCGGCAGGCCATGGTCGCGCCCGCGCTGGATGTCGATCGCGCCGAGATCCTGGACGCCCGTGAAGCACCCGGGCTTGATGGTCGGCGAGGCGCAGGAAGCCGGATCGCTGCTCCCCGGCTTCGGGATCTGGAACAGGATGCTCCTGAGCGACTCGTCGATCTGCTCGTCGTTTCGGTATTGCCGCTCGCCGCCGAGGCCCTTCAGAAACGGGCCGAGCCCGACTGCCGGGAGGAGGTCGGGGTTCCCGAACGCGAGGCCGAGCGGGATCACGAGCTCGATCTGGCCTTCGTCCTCCTCGACGCCGATTCCCGCTTGCTTGAACAGGTCGAGCTGGTCGGCCGAGTAGGTGCTCGCCGGCACGCGGGGTTCGAACTCGCCGTGGATCATGCTGTGCACTCGGTAGCCGGCGGCCGCGAACTCGTTGGAGAGCGTGGGGTCGACGTCGGGGTTGTACCCCCGGTACTGCGGGAGGTAGATGCCGAGCGCCGGCAGAAACTCGTGGTAGGTGATGTACTGCTGCTCCGCGCCCACGACACGCCGCGCGATCTGGAACTTCTCCTCCTCGGGCAGGATGGCGGGGAGGCGCGAGACGACCCGGTTGTGCTCGCGCGCGAACAGCGTGTGGGTCGCTGTGAGGGCGATGTTTTCGTTCGCGCGCACGTCCCCGGACACGACCGCGTTTTCGGGTTGACCGACCAGGGGCCCCATCAGCTGCATTTCGGGAGCGTGTGCCGCTGTGCGCGCATCCGCGTGTGGTAGGTAGCCGCCGGGCAGGATCAACGACGCGCGGTTGTCCGCAAGGGTCCCGTTGACCGGTCCCTCACGGAGCCACTCGAGTCGCGCGTCGGTGCCGCCGTACACGGCGAACGCGTCGATGAAGCTCGGGACGGTGTTCATTTGCTCCCGCGACGAAGTGCGGCCGGTCCCGGGCGCCGCGGGCGTGCGCCGAAAGTCGATCGCGCCGAGATCGTTTTGGAACCGTTCGAGAGGATCATCGGTCGCGAACGGGATAGGCGCCTTCTCCCCCGGCGTCTCCTGCCGGAGGCCGAAGGTGTGGTCGAGGAACTGCCCCCAGACCCAGCCCCACTGTGAGACGCCGTTTTCCGAGAAGAGGTTCTGGCCGACGTCGTTGAAGATGCGGTTGCTGATGTAGCGGGGCGGAGGCCCTGCGTCCATCTCCGCGATCCCGTCGGCGAACGAGAACGACGCGACGCGCAGATAGGGCCGATTTCCCTCACCCCAGTTGGGGTGCTCGAGGTTGTTGCCCGTCCCGCTCAGGGCGCGCCACTCGGGAAGGCGGTCGGTCTCGGAGGGCATGAACGGAAAGCTGACGGCGAACGCCGCGACGACGAGTGCGACCGTCGCGAGGAACCAGCCGATCCACGACCATCTTCGTGCACGCCGTGCGGGAGCAGGAAGCGCCGCCGCATCGCCCGCGAAGGCGAACGCGAAGGCCGGCACGGTTCGTAGCCGATGCGGCGAGGGGCGCGTTCGCGGCCGAAGCAGCGAGTGGCGGGGCTCCGGGAGGCGCTCACGTTCAGCGCGTGCGACTTCGGGAGGTGCCACCAGCACCAGCTCGGGAGTCGTCGGCCCATGAGCCTCGGGAGAGCGCGAGGCCATGGAGCGCCAGGCTAGAGGCGATGGCGTTGAAGTGTCAACGTTGTGCGTCGAGACACGCAGTCACGCCGTCGGCGTGAAGACGACCTTGACCGCTTCGTGGCTTCGATAGAGCTCCAGGCCCTCGGCGAACCGCTCGAGTGGCAACGTTAGGGTCGGGATCGGCTCGAGCTCGGGCAGCACCGCGAGCGCCTCGCGCATGGCCGCCGGCGTCGCCGAGCAGGAGCCGATCAGGGCGAGCTCCCGTCGCAAGATCTGCTCGAAGTCGAGAGGCACGGGCTCCGTCAGCCACGAGAAGACGAGCAGCGTGCCGCCGGCCTCGAGCGAGGCGAGCGCCCCGTCGAGGCCGGCGTGGGCGCAGAGGACGACGGCGTCGACAGGGCCGTCCGCGGCCCCGGCGCCGAAGCCGAGGGCGAGTTCGAGCCTGTGTGGCAATGGGTCGGCCGCGAACACCTCGTCGCCGCGCCGGACGAGCGCCTGGACGAAGAGCAGGCCGGCGAACCCGCAGCCGACGACGAGCACGCGCCCCCTCGGGAGGCGCTCGGCGGCCCGGAGGACGCAGGCGAGCGGCTCGGTGAAGGTACCGGTCGCGTCGTCGACGCCGTCGGGAAGCAGCATCGTCTCGCGTGCCAGGGCGCGCTCGGCGAAGCCGCCGGGGACGATCGTCGCCTCGGGGAAGCGCTCGCAGGTCGTCTCGTGCCCCGCCCGGCAGCGTGCGCACTCGCCGCAAGAGAGGTGGTGGACGAGGACGACCCGCCTTCCGTCCGAGTCCAGGGCGAGCACCTCGTGGCCGAGCACCGTACCTTTCGCCGCCCGCCCCAGCTTCTGGACGTCCGTCCCGCAGAGCCCGCAGGCCCGCACGGACACAAGTTCACCCTCGCCACTCGGCTCGGGGATCTCGGTGAGCGCCGGTTGCCCGGCGCCGTCGAGGGCGACGGCTTTCATCGCGTAATCTTAAGGCGGAGCGTCGCTAGACTGTGACCCGCGCGGGGCTATAGCTCAGCTGGGAGAGCGCCTGGATCGCACCCAGGAGGTCGCCGGTTCGAGCCCGGCTAGCTCCATGAAAGACCTGCAACAGACCGGCTTGCGCCGCCTTACGTTGGATAGCGGCGTCGGCTCTGGAGCAGGGCGTGGTTGAGCATGGTCGTGTCGTCGTCCTCGCGTGCGACCACGACGACCTTGTGCCAGACACCTCGATAGACGACCCGCTCGCTGTACATCTGAGTTCGGAATTCTTCCGTGTACACGCCGGGAAGCGTGTCGCCGACCCCGTACATGCGCCGACCTCCGTCGCTCCCTCGGATGACTGCGACGAGTTCGCGTGTCTCCTCGTAGTCATCAGCTGCGACAAACTCGGCGAGGGGTTGCTGCGGGGACCCAGAGCTCATAAAGGCGACGACGTATTTTCGGTCGCGTCCCCATCTATTGCTGCGGATCGTCTCGCCAAGTCCGATGTGAACCGCGCCCTCGGCGCGCGTCGTGCCAAGGAACACGCGGTAGCGCGCGAAGTTATCACGCTCTTCCGGCCATTGATACGACTCGCCCTCCCGTTCCCTCACGGGCCGCCAGTCGTCCGGGAGATCCGCCTTCCGCCCGCGAGTGCGACCAGCCGCTCGGCTAAATCCACGATCGGCAGCAGCAGGCTTGATGATCGGATTGTGGAAGCCTGCCTTCGCCAGCTCAGTAAGTAGTGGGCCGAGTTCCCGATCCGGAACGTGCTGCAGAGTTACCGAGAATGGGCACACCGTCGCCTCCTAAAGAGATAACGTAGAAAAACGTAGTGACGTAAATTCACGTTGTCAAGAAGTATGCTACTCTTTCAGTTGCGCGAGGACAACCACGGAAGCCGTCGAGGCTCCGACTCTTTTCCTCTTCGACTGTCACATCCGGGCCTGCGTGCAGCCAAGGAGAGCTCACTTGGGTTCTCCACCTTTGAACGAAGAGAGAGTTAGGAGCATCACATGCATGCCACCGTGAGACGCTACGAGGGTGTCGACAAGAGTCGCACCGACGAGTTGTCCAAGAAGGTCGACGAGAGCCTGCTGCCCCGCCTGAGCAAGCTGCCGGGCTTCGGCGGCTACTACCTCATCGAGGCTGGGGACGACGTCGTGAGGTCGATCAGCTTCTCCGACACTTCGGCGCAGGCCGACGAATCGACACGCGTCGCAGCCGAATGGGTGCGCGATGAGAAGCTGGACACGGCACTTCCGAACCCGCCCAAGATCTCGGGCGGAGAGGTGATCGTGCACAAGGCGAACGGATTCGTCCGGGCGTAACGGCTCCGTGGAGTTCGATGAAGAAGGCCCGCGTTTCGCGGGCCTTCTTTGCTGGTCGGTCGCGGGCTCGTGGCCCGGCAGAGCGAGCGGCCGGCCGGGGTTACCACGACCGCGGGTCGATCACGCTACCCTGGCGGATGTGGCTGACGAAAAACGAGATCGAGAGCGCGCCGACCGAAATCATGAGCGGTCAACGGAGGCCCACTGGCAGGTGGCCGAGTCCGGCGCCGAGGAGGAAGAAGACCGCTTGTCACACGCTACCCGGCTGGCCGAGGAGGAGCGGGACGACCGCGAAGGTGAAGGGCACAGGGTCGATCGGGAGCTGGCGCGCTAGGTCCGGGCCCGACCGAGAGCACAGCCGATCCGCGACGCCGCAAACGGCCGGATAGAGTCAGGCCGTGTTTCTCGAAGTCACGTTGACGAACGGACAGAACTACTCGATTCCCATCGAGGAGGGGCACTCTGTACAACGGGAGCTCGAGCTGTTCCTGAAGCGCGAGGGTCGATACGGGGCGGAGTGGGTTCCGCTCCAGAAGGCCGGCAGAGAGCTCTTCGTGCGCTACGAGCAGATCGTCCTCGTCAGCCCGAAGACCGACTGACTCCTGCTACCTGGACTCGCGGAATCTACGTGGTCGTCGTGATCGAAATCCCGCCGCGGGCCTTCTGGTTCAAGGTGACGCGTACCTTTTCGGCTTCGAGCCCGAGCGCCTTGGCGACGTCGTTTCGGATGAGGACCGCGAGGGCCTCGCAGAAATGTCCTTCCGTGCGGTACCGGTTGAGGTAGAGCTTGAGCGACTTCGACTCGAGGCAGAGCTCGTCCGGCCAGTACTCGATGGCGGCGACGTACAGGTCGGGCTGGCTCGTCACGGGGCAAATGGCCGTGAGTTCGTCGCTGGTCATCTCGACGTGCGACACACCTGGGTTGAGGAATGTCTCGAGACCGGCGTAGTGCTCCGAGCCGGCGTGTCCGAGCGCGACGAACTCGGTCGAGCGGGCTGAGCCTTTCATGGCTCTCTACTGTACGGGGACCCGGCCCAGGAGGCTCGTGACGCTGGATCTGCACCGATGAGCCGGCGGGTCTACCTCGCTGGCCCGCCGTACGCGGAGGAGTACCGGCGGCGCGCGACGCACCTCCTGGCCGAGGCCGGCTGGGAGGCGATCGATCCCATGCGGCGCGACTTCAGGGGCCGAACCAGCGGCCACGAGGCCGAGATCGTCGAGTCCGACCTCGCCGAGATTCGATCCTGCGACGCCGTCCTGGCCGCGTTCACGGCGCCGGACGAGGGCACCGCGATGGAGGCCTGGTATGCGCATGCGCTCGGCAAGCCGGTGGTGGCATACACCGGCGGGACGCCCGCCCACCCCTGGACTGTCTACGTGGCCGACGCCGTCTGCGCGGAGCTCGAAGAGGCCGTCGGCGCGCTCACCGGCCCCTGACTAGGCGGCGAGGTAGCGGGCGAGGGCGAACCGGCCGCTGTTCACGCCCGCAAGGCCAGCCGCAACGATTTTTCCGTCGGCCTGGAGGGCCACTCCCGTTGCGAGCTCCACGGTGAGTCCGGACTGTCTTGTGAAGTCCGTGAGCACCTTTCCACCGACGCCGAACGTCGCATCGAGCGATCCGTCGGTTCCGTAGCGGGCCAGCGCGAACCGTCGGTAGCCCCCGGTGCCGGCGGTCACGATCTTCCCGTCGGCCTGGATGACGACGCCGCGGGCCGCGTCGATCCCGGCGGTGAAGTCGGTCCTCACCTTGCCGTCGCCGCTGAAGGTGGAGTCGAGGCTCCCGTTCGTGTCGTAGCGGGCGAGTGCCGCCCTGCCGCCACTGGCGTCGCCGCCCCCGGCGGCCACGATTTTGCCGTCGGTCTGCTGGGCGAGCGCGAAGGCGACGTCCTGCTCGTCGTTGAAGTCGGTCCTCACCTTCCCGTCTCCGCCAAAGGTGTCGTCGAGCGTGCCGTCGGCGTTGTAGCGGGCGAGGGCGAACGTGCCGCTGAACTCGGTCGACCCGGCCGTCCCCGCGGCGACGATCTTCCCGTCCGTCTGGACGATCACCGCGCTTGCCCAGTCGGAGACGATCGAGAAGTTCGTGGTCACGCGGCCGTCGCCGCCGAAGGCGTCGTCGAGCGACCCGTCCGTGTCGTAGCGGACCAGGGCGAACTGGTCGAAGTCGACCGTCCCGGCGGCGACGATCTTCCCGTCTCCCTGGATCGCGACCGCGTTGGGGACCGCGAACCTCAGTTTTGGGATCGCGTTGAGGAATCTCGTGATCACCTTCCCGTCGCCGCCGAAGGTGGTGTCGAGCGTCCCGTCGGTGTTGTAGCGCGCGAGGCCGAACCTGCTGACGCCGCCCACCCCTCCCGCGACCACGATCTTTCCGTCCGCCTGGAGGGCGATGGACGTTGCGAAGTCGTCCTCGCTCGTGAAGTTCGTCGCCACCTTCCCGTCGCCGCCGAACGTGGTGTCGAGCGTCCCGTCGGTGTCGTAGCGGATGAGCGCGAAGCGGCCGCCGTCCAGGCCGACCCTGCCGGCGGTCACGATCTTCCCGTCGGCCTGGATCACGACGCCCGCGGCGCCCGAGAAGTCGTTCGCATTGGCCGCGAAGTCGGTGAGCACCTTGCCGTTCCCGCTGAACGTCGTGTCCAGATCCCCCGCCGCGGCGCCCGCGGCCGGCGCCATCACTCCTGCGACGGCGAAGACCGGAAGGAGAGCGAGAAGTGTCCTGCGAACGACAACGGCCATGGCGCAAAACCTGACGCGCGCTGGCCCGACGATAGGACGCCTGCTGCCACGTGTCAAACGCCGCCCCGGCGCCCGCAGCTCAGGCCGAGTCGTAGGCGCGCTGCAAGCCTGCGATGTCGATCTTGCTCATCTGCATCATCGCCTGCATGACCCGCTGCGCCTTCTCCCTGTCATCGTCACCGAGCAGCTCGCCCAGGGTGCGCGGGATGATCTGCCACGACACGCCGAAGCGATCGGTGAGCCAGCCGCACGGGCCCTTCTCGCCGCCTTCGGAAAGCCGCTCCCAGAGATCGTCGACCTCCTCCTGGGTCTCGCAGTCGACGAACAGCGAGATGCCCGGCGTGAAGCTGAACGACGGCCCGCCGTTGAGCGCGAAGAACTCCTGCCCGGCCAGCTCGAACGTCACCGACATGACGCTCCCCGGCGCGCCGGGCCCACCTTCGCCGTAGCGGGTCGTGCTCACGATCCGCGAGTCGTCGAAGACGGAGGTATAGAGATTTGCCGCCTCCTCGGCCTGGCCGTCGTACGTGAGGAACGTGGTGATCTTCTTCTGCATGTCAGCGGCTCCTTGATCGTCGTTACCTCTACGACGACGAATCGACACGAGACTCATCGCAGTAGCATGATTTTCCGATGAGCGCACCCGCTGTCGCCGCCGGCCGACCGAGCGTTCGGATCCGCGGCACGCAGTATCCGATCCTGCTCCCGACTGCCCGGGACCCACGGCTTCACCTGGCCGCCGTGATCATCACGCTGCAGGTGCTCGGACAGACGGCGTTCGGGTTCCAGCTCTCCATCGCGCAGATCCTGGTTTCGCTCCTCACGTGCGCCGTGCTGGAGGTCGGGATCACCCTTCGTCGCCAGCAGGTGCTCATGTGGCCCGCGAGCGCGCTCTTGACCGGGAACGGCGTCGCCTTCGTCCTCCGAGTGCCCGGAACGGAGCACGGTGACTGGTGGAGCCTGCACGGCTGGTGGATCTTCGCGGGGACGGCCGCAGTCGCGCTGCTCTCGAAGTACGTCATCACCTTCCGGGGCCGCCATGTCTTCAACCCGTCGAACTTCGGCCTCGTCCTCTGCTTCCTGCTGCTCGGCGCAGCGCGGGCCGATCCGCTCGATCTCTGGTGGGGGCCGATGTCCGTCTGGATGGGGCTCGCGCTTGCCGTCATCCTCGTCGGCGGACTCGCGATCCTCACCCGGCTCCGCCTCCTGGAGATCGCAATCTTCTTCTGGGTCGCTTTCGCCGTGGGCATCGCCGTGCTGGCGGCGAGCGGGCACGAGATGACCTCGCGCTGGCATCTCGGCCCGGTCACGGGCTGGGAGTTCTGGCGCGTGCTCGTCTTCTCGCCCGAGATCCTCGTCTTCCTCTTCTTCATGATCACCGACCCGAAGACGATTCCGGCCGGCCGGCGCGGCCGGCGCGCCTACGCCGTCGGGATCGGGCTCTTGGCCACGCTCCTGATCGCCCCGCAGACGACCGAGTTCGGAACCAAGGTCGCCGTCCTCGGCGCACTCGCGCTCGTCTGCGCCGCCCGTCCCGTCGCCGAGATCCTCGGCGGGAGGATCGGCGCGCCGTGGGCTCCGAGCGGTCGCCTCCGCGTCGTCTCGCTGGCGCTCGTGGGCTCGGCTGCGTTCGCCGGCCTCGTCGTCCTCGCCGGCGGTCCCGCCAGGACCGACACGGCCGCCGCGAGCGTCCCAGTCCTCGAAGCCGGCGAGCTGCCGGAGATCACCGTCGTCCCGACCGAGGGCGTCTCGACGGAGATCGACCGGGCGACTGCGGTCCGGATCGCAAGCGATCTCGTCGCGAATCTCCGGGTCGAGGGGGAGGCCCTCGCCGGCCGTGACCGGCAGCGAGCAACCGAGGCCGCGGCCGGAGCACGTCTCGCTGCTCTCTGGAAGCAGATCGACGCCCGTGGCCCCGAGGTGGTCGCCCCCGACTACCACGTCGAGCGGGCGCAGCTGACGCTGGAGCCGAGCGACGGCCAGGCCGCACCGCTCGTCATCGCCACGGTTTCCGGCACGCGAGAGCTCGTCACGTATTCGGGCTCACCCCCTCAGGTCGAGAGCCGCGGCGACCCGGCGTCCTTCCGGCAGGTCCTCGTGCTCGACCTTCAGGATGGCCGCTACGTGATCATCGGATCGCGCGGGGGGACGAACGTCGGCAGCGGGACGCCGGTCGCGGGGCCGGTCACGACGGGGGCGGGGCTCGGCGGCATCCACCTCGTCGATGTCGCCCGGCACGTGGGGCTCGATTTCCAACACGGCGCCTTCCGGTTCGAGACCTCGCCCGATCCCGTGGCGATGATGGGCGGCGGGGTCTGCTGGCTCGACTTCGACAACGACGGGTGGCTCGACCTCTACGCGGTCAACTCCCACTCGATCGCGGTGGACGTCGCGCGCTGGAAGGAGCGCGGAGGCCTTCCGAGGAACGCTCTCTACCGGAACGTGAACGGGAAGTTCACGGACGTGAGCCGCGGTTCCGGCGCCGACCTGCAGGTGCGAGGGAACGGGTGCGTCGCCGCCGACTTCAACGGAGACGGGCGGACGGATCTCTACGTGACCGCGACCGGCTACGACGCGCTCCTCTGGAACGAGGGCGGCGGCAAGTTCGTCGACGGCGCGCGCGCGGCCGGCATCGACACGTACGGCTGGCACACCGCGGCCACGGTCGGCGACGTGAACGCCGACGGGCGCCCCGACCTGTTCGTCGCGGGCTACGCGGACCTGAATGCGCCGGTCGAGGGCGCTTCCGGCTTCCCCTCGACCTACGCCGGCGTTCGCGACCGGCTCTATGTGAACGACGGGCTGGACGCCGCCGGGCATGCGCGCTTCCGCGAGGTCACGGACGAGGCGGGGATCGAGACGAACGCGGTCGAGCACGGTCTCGGGGCCGTGTTCACCGACGTCGACGGCGACGGGCGGGTCGACCTCTACGTCGCCAACGACCTCGATCCGAACCGGCTCTACCTGAACGTCCCGGCTGCCGGAGAGCTCGGGTTCCGCTTCGAGGAGCGAGGAGGCGCGGCCGGCGTCGACGACCGGAACGCGGGCATGGGCATCGCGGCCGCCGATGCGAGCGGCGACGGTCGCCCCGATCTTTTCGTGACGAACTCCCATCACCAGCTCCACGGCGTCTTCCGCAGCCGTGGCCCCGCGTCAGAGTTCGCAGACGCGCGGCCGGACTTCGCCTCTGCGTTCGACACGACCCTCGCAGGCTGGGGCGTCTCGTGGGCGGATCTCGACCTCGACGGGCGTCTCGACCTCGCGCTGGCGAACGGCGCGATTCCGCTGACGAATCTGGAGGAGGACGCGGAGCCCATCAAGGTGCTCGGCGGCGGGGGGGAGATCGCCGACGTGAGCGCGGGAGTCGGCCTGGCAAACGGTCCGGTCGTCAACGGGCGCGGCCTGGCAGCTGCCGACTACGACAACGACGGCGACCTCGACGTGGCGGTCGGCTCGATCGCCGGGCGGCTCGTCCTCCTACGGAACTCGGGTGCCGCGGGGCACTGGCTCGAGGTGCAGCTCCGCACGTTCGCGCCGGGTGCAAAGGTCACGGCCGTGCTCCCCGGCGGGCGTCGGCTCGTCAGGGAAGTTCAGGCCGGCGGGAGCTACCTGTCGTCGGAGGATCCGCGCCTGCACTTCGGCCTCGGCGATGCCACGAAGCTGCAGGCGCTGATCGTGCGCTATCCGACGGGGCGCGAGGTGCGGCTTACGAACGTCGCGGTCGACCGGCTCGTCTCGGTCGGACCCTAGATAGATCTCCCGGTTACTCGAGGAGGAACGTCACCTTCAGGTGGACGTGGAACTGGACGGCGCCGTCCTCGACGACGAGCTCCTGCCCGTCGACCCAGGCGCCCTTGATACCACGGACTGTCTGGCCTGCCTTCTCGATCCCCTCTCTGCAGGCGTCCTCGAAGCTCTCGGCCGAGGTCGCCGTCAGCTCGATGACCTTGGCGACGGACACGCGGGCCTCCCTTCCCCAGGGGTCAGCAACAACGTGCCGACAGAATAGGCGACCCGATCGGGAACGGCCGGCCGAAGATTTCGGCGTCCCGGCACGTCCTGTGTGACGGGATGAGCGTGACCGCACTCTCAGTCCGACGGCTCGAGCACGAGCTCGCACGGATCCGGAGCGCCGTGATCGGCGACGACGTCGTTCTCGACGGCCCGTTCGGACCACGACGCCTCGTCTACGCCGACGACACCGCCTCCGGCCGGTCGCTCGGCTTCATCGAGGACGCCATCCGTGAGCGAGTCCTGCCGCTTTATGCGAACACGCACACGGAAGCCTCGGCGACCGGGCGACAGACGACGCTCCTGCGCGAGGACGCCCGCGGTGTCATCCATCGGGCGGTCGGGGGCGGGGTCGACGACGTCGTCGTCTTCTGCGGCTCGGGCGCCACCGGCGCGATCGACCGCCTGGTACGGATGCTCCGCTTGGAGGCCGCGTCTGAGCCGGTCGTCTTCGTCGGCCCCTTCGAGCACCACTCCAACGAGCTGCCGTGGCGGGAGTCCCCGGCAAAGGTCGTCGTCATCCGCGAGGACGCAGACGGCAGCTTCGATCTCGAGCACCTACGCTGGGAGCTCGAGCGTCACGCCGCATGGCCGCGCAAGGTCGGCAGCTTCTCGGCGGCCTCGAATGTGACCGGCATCGTCACGGACACCGACGCCGTCTCGATCCTGCTCCACCGGCACGGCGCCCTCGCGTGCTGGGACTACGCGGCGGCCGCCCCCCACCTTCCGATCGACATGAACCCGGCTCCGGACGTCGAGGACGGTGAGCTCGCGTACAAAGACGCCGTCTTCCTGTCGCCGCACAAGCTTCCGGGAGGGCCCGGCTCGCCCGGCGTGCTCGTCGCCAAGCGCCACCTCTTCGCCGGCGACGTCCCGGCGGTCCCCGGCGGCGGCACGGTTCTCTATGTCACGCCCGATAGCCAGACCTACCATCGCGACCCGGCGGTGCGCGAGGAGGCAGGAACCCCGGCCATCGTCGAGTCGATCCGTTCCGGCCTCGCGTTCGGGCTCAGAGAGGAAGTCGGCGCCGATGCCATCCAACGGCTCGAGGCGGACTTCGTGCAGCGCGCGCTGCGGTCGTGGTCCGCAAACCCCCGGCTGCTCGTGCTCGGCAATCCTGAGCTGCCGCGGGTACCGATCGTGTCGTTCGGGATCCGCTACCCGCTGGACGCCCGGCCCGTGGGAATGCTGCACCCCAACTTCGTGGTCGCGCTGCTCGGAGACCTCTTCGGGATCCAGGCGCGGAGCGGCTGCTTCTGCGCCGGCCCGTACGTCCATCGGCTCATCGACTTCGATCTCGAGACGTCGGCCGCTCACGAGGCAGAGGTCGCGCACGGACGGCTGGGGATAAAGATCGGCTTCGTCCGCGTCTCGTTCTCCTACCTCATCAGCGAGACGGTCCTCGGGTACCTCGTCGAGGCCATCGACTTCCTCGCCGATCATGCCTGGAAGCTGCTGCCGCTCTACCGCTTCGACGCCGACTCGGGACTGTGGCACCATCGCGACGGCCCGCGTTTCTCGCCGGTCACGCTCGACGACCTGCGGCTCCCCGGCAAGGGCGAGTGGCAGAGGGCGCCCGAGGCAGTGCTGCCCGGGTACCTCCAGGCGGCGCGGCGTCTCGTGGAGCAGGTGGAGGCGGCTCCGCCGGTATCGGTGCCCCGCCTCGATCTCCCGGCCGAGTTCGAAGGCCTCCGGTGGTTCCCGCTTCCCTCCGAGGCGCTCGCCCGTCTCGCGTAGCTAGCTGTGATGGGCCCGCTCGGCCTCTTCAGCCTCGGCCTTCGTCCGGTGGACGGTTCCGTCGGGGTGCTCGGGCGGCGAGTAGAGCGAGTACAGCTTCAGGTCCCCGTCGCCGGTGTTGACGACGTTGTGCCAGACGCCGGCCGGGATGATCGCGGCCCACGCGTCGCCGACCTCGTGGGTCTCGTCGACCCGATCCTCGTTGGCGCCGAGCTCGATCCTCGCCGATCCCAGCTCGATGCGGATGAACTGGTCGTTGTGGTCGTGGGCCTCGCGGCCGATGTCCTCACCCGGCGCCAGGTGCATGACCGTCAGCTGCGTGTGCTCGCCGGTGAAGAGCACGGTGCGGAACGTCTCGTTGTCGAGCGTCGCGCGCTCGACGTCGCCAACCCAACCGGGCATCTGAACCTCCTGACTGGCTTTTGCGGGTCACACCTCACGCTACCCGTCCGGGCGCCGGGCTACGCAGCGGGGGAGCTTCCCTCGGAGGTCGGTTAGCGTCCGCTCGTGCGAATCGTCGTGATCGGCGCCGGCCTTGCCGGCCTGGCGGCCGCCGACGCGCTCCGCAGGGAGGGCGTCGACGTCGTCGTGCTGGAGGCACGCGATCGCATCGGCGGCCGGGTCTGGTCGGTGCCCTTCGCCGGCGGTGTCGCCGAGCGCGGAGCGGAGTTCGTCTTCCCGGGCGACGAGGTTCTTCACGCGACCGCGCACAGGCTCGGCCTGCGTCTCTATCGAAAGGGGACCCTGTACGGCGATCGCGAGCCGCGCGGCGGCCCGGCCGTCTCGCGGGCCCGCCTCGAGGCCGCGGTCGGTCTGCTCGGTGAGGCCTCGCTTGACGGAACGGTGCTGGATGCGCTGGCGTCGCTCGGGCTTCAGCAGGCGACGGCGGACGTGATCGCTGCGCGGATCGAGGTCTCGAGCGCTTACCCGGCTGCCGATCTGGACGCGACCATTCTGGCCGAGACCGGTGCCGGCTTCGGCCGCTTCGACACGTTTGGAATCGCGGGAGGCAACAGCCGGCTCGCGGAGGCGCTGGCGGCTCCCCTCGGGCCCGCGCTCCTGACCGGAACACCCGCGGAGGAGATCGACTGGGATCGCCGCTCGATCTCCGTGAGGGCCGGCGGACTCGAGCTATGGGCAGACGGGGCGGTCGTCGCGACGCCGGCGATCGCCGCGACAGCACTTCGCTTCGACCCGCCTTTGCCTGCGCGCAAGGCCGACGCGCTCGCCGCGGTGCGGTACGGGCAGGCGGCCAAGCTCCACGTGCAGCTGCGTACTCCGTCCGATCCGACCGCGGTCCTGTCCGTACCGGCGCGCTACTGGAGCTACACGCAGCTGGGCCCGGACGGAGAGCCCGCGCCGTTTGCCGCGGCCTTCGCCGGCAGCCCGGGAGCGCTCGCTCGCCTGCGCGTCTGGGCCGGGCCGGTGACCTGGCTCACCGCGCTCGCAGCGCTCCGTCCCGAGCTGGAACTGGAGGCTGATCCCGGGGCATCGCTGCTCACCACCTGGCACGACGACCCCTGGGCGCAAGGTGCCTACTCGGCGCTCTCCGTCAGCTCGCCGCTCGACACGGAAGCACTGGCGCGTCCCGTAGGCCCGCTCGCGTTCGCGGGAGAGCACACGGCCGCCGAGTGGCACGGAATGATGGAGGGCGCACTCCGCAGCGGACAGCGCGCTGCGGAGGATGTCCTCGCGCGCTGAAGCTACGAAAAATGACGTGCCCGAATTGCGCATTCTGTTTCACCCCAGAGGCCCGAAGATCGGCCGATGGATTCCTTGCCATCGTCCGATCGATGCGCTATGGTGGCGCGCGACCGACCCACTGGAGGCACATGATCCCGACCACGACCCACACGCCCGCGTTCGCCGCCGTACTGGCTGGACGGGTCGTGCCGTGCTCGCCGGACGGTGCGTGGCTCGAGCTGACGGGCGCGGACGGCGCCCTCGTGACGAGGTGCATCGGCTAGGAGCCTAGCCGCATAGCGACTCTCTCGAGGGCGAC
Organism: uncultured Actinomycetes bacterium; assembly: GCA_963842305.1. Lineage (GTDB taxonomy): Bacteria > Actinomycetota > Thermoleophilia > Gaiellales > Gaiellaceae > JAIBJN01. The sequence continues at coordinate 13,050 of CAWJFW010000006.1, read as the reverse complement.
CCAGCGGGTCGCCTTCGTCGTTTCGGAGGCGTGACGGGGATGGCGACGAAAGCAGGTGATGGAGCACTTGGACGAGACCAGATCGGATCGAGACCCAGCGTGAGAGCGCAAGCTCTCGGCGCGTCACGACGCTAAATGGATGGTGAAATAGCGACGTAAGCTTTTGCCTGCTCATTTCCGTCGGAACGCGCATCCGGATGGGTCGAAAGCACCCAGGAGACCACGACGTTCTCGACGGAAGGAGGAGCCGTGCACGAGCTTCATCTACTCCAGCTGGAGGCCCGGCGCGTGCGGGAGGTTGCGCCTCTCACCGCGGCCGAGGTCGCCCTGCTCGCCCGGGACCTGGCCCGCCTGCACGTCCGTGTCCGCGCTGGTCCGCGCATCGAGCGCGGCCAGCCGCGGCTCACGGTGGCGCGGGCCCGGAAGACGCCGGCCGAGCCGGCCGGCGTCTAGTTGCGGCAGACCGGAGCGCCTCCGACCGGAGGCGCTCCGGTCGTTAAGGCCCACCACATCTACACTTTCGCGCCGAACCATCCTCGACGCGAAGGGAGCGAAGGATGAGCGGACTCGACGACATCCTGGGCGGCCTAGCGGGCGGCAAAGGCGGCAGCTCGGGCGGCGGGCTCGACGACATGCTCGGCGGTCTGATGGGCGGGGGCGGAAGCGGGGGCAGCGGCTCGACGATGAGCGCTCTCGTCCCGGTTCTCGGGGGGCTTCTCGCGAGCGGAGGGCTGCAGAAGATCATGGGCGGTCTGAAAGCGAACGGACTGTCCTCGCAAGCCGACTCCTGGGTGGGAACCGGTCCCAACCAGGCGGTGGACGGTCCTCAGATGGAGAAGGCCGTCGGCAAGGAGCAGATCCAGGCGGTCGCGAAGCAGCTGGGCATCTCGGAGTCACAGGCAGCCGATGTCGTCGCCAAGGCGCTGCCGGAGGTCGTGAACAAGGTCTCGCCGGAGGGGAAACTCCCGCCCGAACAGGATCTCGACGCCGCTTTCGACAAGCTCGCGAAAGCAGGCGCCAAGTAGCGCTCGGCGATCAGATGTCGCCGCTGAAGGTGTCGCACGCGCCCGGATTGCCGCTCTCGTAGCCGGTCGTGAACCACCGCTGGCGCTGCTCGGATGAACCGTGCGTCCAGCTCTCCGGCGTCACGCGGCCCTGGGCTGCCTCCTGGATGCGGTCGTCGCCGACCGCCGCCGCCGCGTCGAGGGCGTCGACGATGTCGGCCTGGGTGAGCTGGGTCAGGAACCCGGTCTCCACCGCGTTGCTCGCCCACACCCCGGCGAAGCAGTCCGCCTGCAACTCGACGCGGACCGACCGGCTCTCCGCTCCCTGGTCCTGAGGCCCGTCGAGGACGCCGAGGAGATCCTGGACGTGGTGTCCGTACTCGTGGGCCATCACGTAGGCCTGGGCGAAGGGCCCTCCCTGCGCGCCGAACTGCGAGCGAAGCTCGTCGAAGAACCCAAGGTCGATGTAGACGTACGTATCCGCAGGGCAGTAGAACGGACCCATGGCGGACGAGGCCGACCCGCAGCCGGTGTCCACGGCATCGGTGAAAAACCGGGTGCGGGCGGGGACGTACTCGCGCTCGCCGTCGGCGAAAGCGGCCGTCCAGTAGCGTTGGATCGAGTTGATGTAGCCGACGATCCGACAGTCGTCGCTCGCGTCGGCATCGGCGCCGGTTTGGCACTCCTGCCGGAGCTCGCTGTTCGCCGCCGGGGTCCCTGCGGTCTGGCCGGCGAGGTTGCCGAGGTCGCTCGGCAAGCCGTTTCCCCCGCCGCCGAGGAAGATGATCAGCAGCGTGACGACGAGGGCGATCCCGCCGCCACCGCCGACCGCGAGCCCGCCCTTCCGGACTCGGCGGCGACCTCGCAGATCCTCGACCTGCGAGGTGTCGAGCTTGGCGTCGTCTCTGAAGTCGGGCATACCCGTGCGTCAGCCGGCTTCGTCGACGAGGTCGATCATCACGACCTCGTAGTACTCGACGCTCGTGACCTGCGTCTGCAGGCCCGCAGCGATCTCGTTGCGCAGGCCGGCGCCGCTCGAGACGTCGTCGGCGAGGTCCGCTTCCGTCGCCCACAACGTAATGCCGATCGACCTTCCGTTCGGCGCGTCGAGGAGCGCGAGCCAGCCGCGAAAACCCGTGGCGTCGCGAAACCAGTCGACCAGGTCCTCGCGGAAGGTCCGGAGCCCCTCCTCGATGCCCTCGGGAGGTCCCGAGAAGCTCGTAAAGCGAGCGACGGCCGGAAGCTCCTGCTCCGAGGGCACCCCGCTGCTGGCGGGCAGGTTGTGGCCGATGAAAAGCTCGTAGCGCTCGACGCTCTGGAGTTCGGCCCCTGCGGTGGCGACCATGCTCTCGCGCACTTCGCGCCGGCTGCGCTCGCTCCGCTCGATCGCCTCCATGCTTTCCCAGAAGGTGACGATGCGCGCGTTTCCGTTTGCGGGGTCGCCGAGGACGAGCAGCCCGCGATAGCCGTCGAACTCCCGCAACCAGGCGAGCATGGACTCGGCGGCCATGCCGGCGGTGGCGCTTACGTCGGCACCCGCGCCGCGGACGGTCGTGAGGCTCGCGAACACGCGCGACAGCTTAGACGCGGTCTGCTCAGACGCGCACGGCGCCGAGGAGAGCGCGTAGCTCTCCGAGCAGGCCCTGCATGCGCTCGAAGCCGAGCTCGGTTTGCACGCGTCGCTGCGCATCGCGCCAGGCCGGCCGCGCGGCGGTCAGGCGCGCCAGCCCTTCCGGGCTGAGCGCCAGGAGGCGGCGCCGGCGGTCAGTGTCGGCTTCTTCCGCGATCAGGCCCGCGCGGACGAGTGGCGCCGCCTCACGCGCGAGCGTCGTTCGGTCCATGGCCAGTCGCGTGGCCAGGTGGCCGACCGCCGAGGGCCCTTCCACCTCGAGACGGGCCAGGATGGAGTACTGCGTCGTGCGGAGGCCGTGTGGCTCGAGCGCTCGGTCGTAGATCCGCGCGACCGCGCGGGTCGCCATGCGGAGGGTCGCGCAGACGCAGGGCGACTCGACTGGCTCGATGGAGGCGATCACGCAGATAGGAGTATATCCGCCTATCTGGTAGGCTCGCTTCGTGCGAGGGCAAGGGCGGTACGCGTGGGTGGTCGTCGCGGTCGGCTTCGTCGCGCTCGTCATGTCCGCGGGCTTTCGCTCGACCGCCGGCATCCTCCTCGTGCCGCTCCACGAGGAGTTCGGCTGGAGTCACGAGACGATCGGTCTCGCGGTCTCGCTCAACCTCCTCTGCTTCGGTCTCGGCGCACCGTTCGCCGCCGCCCTGGTCGAACGCTTCGGCATGCGGTGGGTCATCTCGTGTGCGCTCGCGGTCATCGCCGTCTCGTCACTCCTGACGGTCGGGATGACCGAGCCGTGGCAGCTCTTTCTCCTCTGGGGCGTCGTCAACGGGACGGCGACGGGCGCTGTCTCGGTGCCGCTTGCAGCAATCATCGCCAACCGCTGGTTCGTCGCCCGGCGTGGTCTCGTCACGGGAATCCTGACCGCGAGCAACGCCTCGGGGCAGCTCGTCTTCCTGCCGCTCTTGGCCTGGGTCGCCGGCTTCGACTGGCGCTACGCCGCGCTGCTGGTGGCGGTCGCGGCGCTCGGGCTGGTCCTGCCGCTCGTCGTCGGGCTCATGCGCGATCGCCCGAGCGACGTCGGCGAACGAGCCTACGGGGCGGGCCCCGACTGGGAGGAGCCGCCGCCGGCCGCCGCCGCGTTCGGCTCGGCGCTCGCGGGCCTCCGGCTCGCCGTCCACTCACGCACGTTTTGGATCCTCGCCGGGACGTTCTTCGTCTGCGGCGCCACCACAAACGGGCTCGTCTCGACGCACCTCATCCCGGCTGCCCACGACCACGGCATCGCCCAGGTCTCCGCCGCGAGCCTACTGGCCGTGGTCGGCGTCTTCGACATCGTCGGCACGGTCGGTTCCGGATGGCTCACCGACCGGTTCGACGCGCGCAAGCTCCTGCTCGTCTACTACGGCTTCCGCGGCCTCGCGCTGCTTGCACTGCCGTTCGCGTTCGACTCGACGTATGCGGCGCTGGCCGGCTTCGCCGTCGTCTACGGGCTGGACTGGGTCGCGACGGTGCCGCCCACCTCGGCCCTCGCGACCGCGACGTTCCAGCGGCAGGCGGGCGTCGTCTTCGCCTGGATCTTCAGCGCCCATCAGTTCGGTGCGGCCACGGCGGCCTGGGCGGCCGGGCTCGTCCGCACCACGACGGGGGAGTACACGGTCGCCTGGGCGGCCGCCGGCGGGCTCGCCCTCGTCGCGGCGCTGGCCGTGCTCCTCATCCGCGCCGTTCCGAGACGCCAGCTCGAGGCGCCGGTCGCCGCCTCTGCCTAGGAAGGCTCGCGAGGCGTTCCGCGGATCACGGCGCCGCCGCCGGTGCGTGCCTGCTCGGCGACGCGTTCCAGGAAAGCAGCATCCAGACGCCTCGCCTCGTGCTGCACCTCACCCTTGGCCATCAGGCGCCACGGTGGCCCGTACCCGGCCGCCGGAGCCGGCTCTCCGCCGATCCGGAGCTGATCGAGCGTGGTACCCCGCATCAGCCGGTTGAGATCGACCCCACCCTCGTGGCCGGTGATGCGGCCCTTCGACGTGAACTGGTGAATGGACACCTTCGGCCAGTCGCCGACGGTCCGGACGGGGTGCACGTTGCCGTCGTTGACCCCGTAGTTCGCGAGCCAGAGCGGATAGCGCGACAGGCCGACGGCGTTGTCGACTGTCGACGTCCAGAAGGCGGAGTACGTGTAGAGGATCGGCGGCTGCCCGATGCGCTTCTCCACGCGCTTCAGCCAATCCTTGGCCCATCGTCTCAGCTTTGCCGGGCCCATGCCCGCAAGCTCGAAGTCGAGCACCGGCAGGAGGTCGCCCTGCCCGGGGGCCGCGACCTCGAGGAAGAAGTCGGCTTCGGCGAGCGGGCCGTCGTCCGAGTCGGGCCGCGCGAAGTGGTAGGCGCCGACCGGGATCCCGTGCCGCCGGGCCGCGTTGCGATGCCGCTCGTAGGTCGGGTTCACGTAGCCGGTGCCCTCGGTCGCCTTCACGAACCCGTACTCGACCCCGGCTTCCTTGACGGCCTTCCACGAGATCGACCGCTGGTACGCCGAGACGTCGATTCCCAGCACCATGCCCGGCAGTCTCTCAGAGACGATCGCCCTGGACGAGGTCGGCGAGGGTTGCGGGCGTCCCTCGTTCGAGTGAATGAGGCGGCTCGTCCGAGACCCGATGAGCCTAGGCAATGGGGCGTTTCTACCTGCCGCCGCAGGTCATCGTGGTCGTCGCCGTCCTCGCTGCCGTCGGCGCGATCCTGCTGGTCATCGCCCGCCCGGCGTCCGGTCGCCAGTCGCCCGAGCCTGCAGAGAAAGCCCAGACCGCCGCTCCTGCGGCGACCGCCGAAGCGACGCCCGTCTCGGCCGTCGATCCCGTGGCAGAGCCCGTGTCCGGTGCCGCGCGCACAGCGGCGGCTGCCCCCGTCCGCCGCGACCCCGGTTTCCTCGTCCTCAAGCCCGCGCCCGGACATCGCATCGTCGTCCACTCGCGGCCCGGCGGCCCGGTCGTCGCACGTCTCGGCGCGCACACGGAGTTTGGCTCACCGACGACGCTCTCCGTTTCGGCGCGGAGAGGTCGTTGGCTCGGCGTCGTGACCACGCACCTGCCCAACGGCAAGCTCGGCTGGGTCGATCCGGCGGAGAGCTCGCTCGCGCAGTGGCGAACGCCGATCAGCGTCACCATCGACCTCTCTGCTCGCCGCCTCGTCGTTCGCCGGAACGATCGTGCCCTGCGGCGGATCACGGTCGCGGTGGGCAGGCCCGAGACCCCGACGCCGAGGGGACGGTTCGCGGTCACCGACAAGCTGCCCGGGTACCGCTACAGCTCGGCGTACGGCTGCTGCATCCTGGCGCTGTCCGCGCACCAGCCGAACCTCCCCTCGGGGTGGCAGGGAGGCGATCGCATCGCCGTCCACGGAACGAACGACCCAGCCTCGATCGGTACGGCCGCCTCGGCAGGCTGTCCACGGGCCGGCGACGCCGACATGCGCTTCCTGCTCCGCAAGGTCCCGCGCGGGGCTCCCGTCTTCGTCCGCGTGTAACTAGGCCAGGGCCAGGAGGCCGGCGAGCTCGTCGGCGCTCGTGACCGGGCGCTGGCAGGCGAAGCGCTCGCACACGTACGCGGCCGGCTTGCCGTCCACGAAGTCTCGCCCGGCGAGGAGCGGCACGGCATCCGTGGGCTCGGCGGAGAACGCGAAGACGACGTTCGGCCGGAAGCCCTCGAGCGCCGCGTGCCGGAGCTCCTCCGAGGGGCCGACGACCGCCACCTCGAGCGGAGTCGAGAAGTGCAGGTCGAGCGCACAGAGCAGGTGCGAGACGGCCGCCGGCGCGCGCTCCATCAGGGAGTGCGCGAGCCTGAAGACGCTCACCGCGTGGCGTTCCAGCTCGACGTCGCCGTAGATACGCGCCAGGCGGAGAAGAACGAACGCGGCCATTGAGTTACCGGCGGGCGTGGGGTGGTCGTCGAACTCCTTGCGCCGTGCGACGAGGCCGTCGCCCTCGGGCGCATCGACGTAGAAGCCTCCCTGCGAGGGGTCGGCGAAGAGCTCGATAAGGAGCCCGGCGAGGCGTCTCGCCTCCTCGAGCCACCGCAGCTCACCGGTGGCCCAGGACAGCTCGACGAGGCCGTTCGCCGCGTTTGCGTAGTCCTCGAGGTAGGCGGGGATCCTCGCGTCTCCGGCCCGGTACGAGCGCAGGAGCCGCCCGCGCTCGTCCGAGAGCGGACCGAGGAGGAACTCGGCGACCTCGACGGCGGCGTTCACGTAGTCCGCCCGCCCGAGTCGTGCGCCCGCCTCGGCGAGGGCGGCGAGCGCGAGTCCGTTCCAGGAGGCGAGCGCCTTGTCGTCCCGCAGCGGCTGCGGCCGCTGCTCGCGGACGGACAGCAACGCGTCCCTGGCGTCCTTCGGAATCTCGCCCCGCAGGATCGAGCGCCCGTGCTCGAAGGGGAGGAGCCACTCCGGGTGCGCCTCCTCGAGCACCGCCTCGATCTCCGGCTCCGTCCAGGTGAAGGTGAGGCCCTCGACCCCGTCGGTATCCGCGTCCTGCGCGGAGGCCAGGCCGCCCTCGGGAAGCCGCAGTTCCCGGAGCACGTAGTCGAGCGTCTCCTCGGTCACGCGCCGATAGCGCTCGTCTTCGGTGACGACCCAGGCGTGGAGGTATGCCGAGGCGAGGAGCGCGTTGTCGTAGAGCATCTTCTCGAAGTGGGGAACGAGCCAGCGGGCGTCCACCGAGTAGCGGTGGAAGCCGCCGCCGAGCAGGTCGTACATGCCCCCGGCGGCCATGCGGTCGAGCGTCAGCCGCACCATCTCGAGGGCGTCTTCGTCGCCTCGTCCCGTCTGCAGTCGAAGCAGTAGCTCGATCGTCGAGGCGGCCGGGAACTTCGGGGCCGGGCCGAAGCCGCCCTCCTGCGGGTCGAAGCTGCGGCGAAGCGCGGGCACGACTCCGCTCAGGAGACCGCTGGTCAACGGCTCGCCGGACGGCGGCCGCTCGCTCGCCTGCCGGATCGCGTCCACGAGGACGTCCGCCTGCTGCTCGAGCTCGTGGCGGCGCGACCGGTAGGCCTCCGCGACCGCCTGGAGCACCTGGCCGAAGCTCGGCATGCCGTGACGCGGTTCTGGCGGGAAGTACGTGCCTCCGTAGAACGGGCGGCCGTCAGGCGTCAGGAATACGGTCATCGGCCAGCCCCCATGTCCGGTCATGGCGACGACCGCGTCCATGTAGAGGCCGTCGACGTCCGGCCGCTCCTCCCGGTCGACCTTGACCGAGACGAAGAGCTCGTTCATGAGCCGGGCCGTCTCGTCGTCCTCGAAGGACTCGTGCTCCATGACGTGGCACCAGTGACAGGCCGCGTAGCCGACGGAGAGCAGGATCGGCCGATCGTCGGTGCGCGCCTTGGCGAACGCCTCCTCGCCCCACGGATACCAGTCCACAGGGTTCTCGGCGTGCTGGAGGAGATAGGGGCTCGTCTCCTCGGCCAGGCGGTTCATGCGGCCAGCCTAGCCACCGGGTGGCGGGGGAGCGGCGCCGGCCTCGGCCGGCCGGCGCCGCTCCCCGAGATCAGGCGGAGACGGGCGCCGTGGTGCCGACCAGCTCGTCGACCGTCGTCACGGTCGCGCCGTAGGTCGCCTTCAGGTACTCGAGCGCGTCGTCCTCGTCGACTCCTTCGAAGCCACAGACCGCGTCGCGCGGGATCGTGATCGCGTAGCCGCGGATCAGCGCGCCGTAGGAGGAGTGGCGCACGCAGATGTGCGTGTGCTGGCCCGTGATCACGACCTCGTCGACTCCCCGCTCCTTGAGCTCCTCGTCGAGGCCGGTGTCGTCGAAGGCGCCGTAGTGGTGCTTCTCGGAGATAATGTCGCCCTCCACCGGTGCGATGGCCTCGATGACCTCGGCGCCCGGATCTCCGGCCATGGCGTGTTCGCCCCAGATCGCCATCTCGGGATCATCGGGGTCGTGGGCGTCGTTCGAGAAGACGACGACCCAGCCATCCTCGCGGGCGTGGGCCAGAAGCCGCTGCAGCGACGGTGTGATGTCCTGCGCCCTCGGGTTGGCGAGCTTCCCGTCGCAGAAGTCTTTCAGCATGTCGATGATGATGAGCGCCTTCATGTGGCTCCTCCTGCTAAGTTTCTGACTATCAGTCGATAACCTCGTGACCAAGTCTACCACAGAGGTGCGCCCCGACCACGAGGCGCTCGCAGCCGTCCTTCAGGTCCGGGAGGGTGTTCTGCAGGTGCTCCTCTGGGAGCGCGCCAAGGCTCCCTTTCTGGGTACCTGGTCGCTTCCCGGTGGTCGGCTCGAGCAGGGAGAGACCCTCGAGGCCTCGATCCGGAGGCACTTGGCGGCGAAGGTGGACGTCCGCGAGCTCTCGCATCTCGAGCAGCTCGAGACGAGGAGCGATCCGAGGCGGCATCCCGATGAGTGGTTGGTGGCAACGGCCTACCTCGGCCTCGTCCCGGCGGACGTCGACCCACGCGTGCCCGAGGACACGGGCTGGCATCCGGTCGACGACCTGCCGACGATGGCGTTCGACCACGGCGCCATCGCCCTGGCCGCCCGCGAGCGTCTGCGGGCGAAGCTCTCCTACACGAACATCGGCTTCGCGCTCGCGCCGGACTCGTTCACGGTCACCGAGCTACGGGGCCTGTACCGCGCGGCGCTGGGGCACGATGTGTCCTCGACGAACCTCCAGCGCGTCCTCCTGAGGCGTCGGCTGCTGGCGCCGACCGGCGAGGTGCGGGCGCCCGGCAGGGCCGGCGGCCGTCCCGCTGCCGTCTACCGTTTCGCCCGGTCGGGTCTCGAGATCACCGACCCGTTCGCCGTCCTGCGTCCGCCCGACCGCTGACGATCTAGAGCAGGCCGCAGGCCCGCGCCGTGTTCGGCCAAGGAGAGAAACCGGCACCGCTACGGCGCGCGCGCTCGGCGGTCCACATCTGCTCGGCGGGCGTCCAGCGGTCGGCCGTGCCCTTGAGACGGAGGAGGTAGCGGCCGTAGGCCAGCTGGAACGAGCGGCTCATCTGCAGGCCGCCGTAGTAGGGCGCGCCGGGGTCCTTCCAGCTGCCCTCGTGTTGGTGGATGCAGAGCCACGCATCCCTATGCGGTGGACGGTGCGCGCGATGCTCGAGCTGATTTGCCCGGCGCTTCCAGCGCTCACGGATTGCGGTGAGGCGCTCGAGATCGTTCGTCCGGCGCTCGGCGAAGTTCGGCCTCGAGCGTCGCTTGCCCATCACCCGCTGCCAGTGCCGGGCATCGGAGCGGTGCTTCTTGATCGACTCGATGAGGCGGTCGGCCTCGACGGTCGCGCCCGAGGGCAACGCGGCGGCTGCGCTGCCGGTCCCGGCGAGCGCGAGCGAGGCTGTGAGCGCGAGCAGCAGCCCACGCAGAGGTTGTCGTTTCACGATCGTCCCCTTTCTGAGCCCTCGTTCGGCCCGCCGCTCTCGCAGGACGGGCTCGGGTGGGCGCCGCCGATGTGCCGAGGAGGGGCGCCGGCCCAGGGGTAGGTTTTCCGGAAGCGGGCTAGGTTACACTCAGCACCACATGGTGTGGCTCACCATCTGGTTCGTGGTAGTCCTCAAGATCCCGGCCGTCTACCTCGCCTACGTGATCTGGTGGTCGGTGAAAGACCCGCCTGCCGCAGCGGCGGGAAGCGCGGGGGAAGGCCTCGGGGGCGGGGGCAGCGAGCCGCCGCGCCGGCGTGGCCCGCGCGCACCGATCCCCGGTCGGCGTCCCGGCCCGCACGGCATGCCTGACCGGCGTCGCCGGCACGAGCCGGTTCTGGTCTCGAGCGCGCGGAGAGCCCGCTGAGCGCGTACGACCCCGAGTTTTCCGGCCGCGTTCCGGCGACGCAGCTCGTCGCCGACTTCCTCGCCACCTTCGCGATCTTCGGCGGGCTGATCGGGATCGTGTACTCGCCGGGCCGCCTGTGCACCGCCGCGGTCTTCGTCGCTCTCTTTGCCGCAGCCCTCGGAGGACGCGACCGCAATCTCGTTCCCTTCGCCGTCGCGACGGCGACGGCGTGCTGGTTCGCGGGGATGGTCATCGCCGTCTCCCTCGACCGCCCCATCTTCTAGCGATCTAGGAACCTTCCGCGCGTCGAGCCGGTCCGATCCCTCTAAAGAGGGATTGCCGTTAGGCCGATGGACCTATCGGCTTACGGTTCGGGAATTTCGCAAACGCGGAGATCGATGGGAAGCTTCAAGCTCCGGCTCGTCATCTACTTCATGCTGCTCGCGCTGCTGCCGCTGGTCGCGGCGACGGTGGCCTTCAGCGAGGTCGCGGAGCGGGGGGAGACGGGCTCCGCGGACTCCCGGCTCTCGACGGCGATCCGTGTCGCATCGGCCGACTACGAGGAACAGCTCGGCGAGGCGATTGAGACCGCGCGCTCGCTCGCACATGCCACGCCGGTGCAGGAAGCGCTCGCCGAGCGGAGTCGCTCGGCCCTCGTCGGCATGGCGAAGCAGGTCGAGCACAGTGCGTTCTACACGCCGCGCGATGAGCTCCTGGCCGGCGAACCACCGGGACGGTACGACGGGAGCCGTTCGGTCCCTGTCAGGGACGCGGAGGGCAAGGCACTTGGCAGCGTCGTGGTCCACGTCCCCCTCGACAACTTCCTGACCAACCCTCTCGGATCCCAGGCGGTTCTCGACGACGGCGATCTCTTCGCCTTCGTCGCCGACGACCGCGTGATCGAGCCGAGCACGATCAAGGGAGAGCTGGACGTTCCCCGTCAGCAGCCGCGCTTCATCTCCGTCGACGGTGTCAGCTACCGGGCCCTCGGCACCAATCTCCTCGGCGAGAGCCCGGGGCGGCCGGCCGTCGCTCTCGTCGCGCTCAGCCCGAAGGCCGCCATCGACAAGGTGGTCAGCGACCTGCGCACCCGCTTCCTCCTCTTCTCTGCCGTAGCCCTGGTCGCCGTCGGGATCCTGGCCTACACCTTCGGGCGCACGATCGTCCGCTCCCTGGGCGAGCTGGCCGCCGCGGCCGACAGGCATCGCGAAGGGCAAGCTGGAGGAGCGTGTTCCCGTGCGCGGGCGCGACGAGTTCGCCGCGCTTGGACAGGCGTTCAACGACATGGCCGCACAGCTCGAGCAGCGCCTGCGCGAGCTCGACGCCGAGCGCGACCGGGTGCGAGTCACGATCGCGCGCTTCGGCGACGCGCTCGCGGCGACCCACGAGCCCTACGCGCTTCTCCCGGTCATCGTCGAGAACACGGTCGAGGCGACCGGCGCCGGCGGCGCTCGACTCGTCGTCGACGGTACCGAGATCGCGCGCGAGGGCGATCCGGACGAGGGCGGGAAGCCGCTCGCGATTCCTCTCGGGCTGGACGGGCGTGAGAGCGGCGTCCTCTACCTGACGCCGAGGGAAGCCGACTTCAGCGACGAGGCCCGCGAGCTCGCGCACTGGCTCGGCTCGCAGGCGTCGATCGCGCTCGAGAACGCGCGGCTGCACCGCCTCGTCGAGCGGCAGGCCAACACCGACGGCCTCACCGAGCTCCCGAACCGACGCCATTTCGAAGAGGCGCTCGAGGTCGAGATCTCCCGCGCCGAGCGCTTCGGCGGGAGCCTCGCCCTGATCCTCGCCGACCTCGACGACTTCAAGCAGGTCAACGACCGCTACGGACACCAGGCCGGCGACGACGTTCTGCAGACGTTCGCCGACATCCTGCGGGCGACCGTACGCGAGATCGACCTGCCGGCGCGCTACGGAGGCGAGGAGTTCGCGGTGCTGCTCCCGCAGACCGATCTTGAGGGAGCGCACGAGCTCGCCGAGCGCCTTCGCCGCGCGCTCGCGGCGCGGCCGATGTCGACCCACCCCGGCGGCCTGGTCGCGGTCACAGCGAGCTTCGGCGTTGCCGCCTTCCCGGACGCCCCGACCCCTGCCGGGCTCTTCGCATCGGCCGACGAGGCGCTCTACCGAGCGAAGCGCGCCGGCAAGAACTGCGTCATCTCCGCGGACGCGGGTACTATCGTCCGCGCTCACGACTAGGTTCCCACCTGGCGCCGAGTCGTCTACAATCCGGCGCTTGCCCATGTCCCCGACCCAGGAGGTGTTGTGAGCGAGCAGAAAGACACGACCTTCTCCCGCGTGATCGAGGAGCACCTCGAGCTAAAGCGGCGTAATTCGCAACTCGACGGGAACATGCCGATCGACCGGTACAACGTCGAGGATCCGTTCGAAAACCATCCACTGTTCAAGACCGAGGAGCAGGCCCGCCTCGAAGACACGCTGAGCGGCCAGGAGCCCGAGCTCGAGCCGAGCAAGGTGCTCGCATGGCCCGCCGGCGAGGACACAGACCCGTCGGTCGACCCGGAGGACACCCTCTGGGGACGCTCCCGCGACTTCGACTGGGGCGACTAGCTCCCTCTCGTGCGCTGTTGTGCTCTCCCCCGCCGCGGGGGACGGCTGTCCGACGGCCAGCTACAGTGAGCCCCGACGCGGGGCGTTAGCTCAGCTGGGAGAGCGCCGGCTTTGCAAGCCGGAGGTCACCGGTTCGATCCCGGTACGCT
>CAWJFW010000005.1:0-541961 GCA_963842305.1 uncultured Actinomycetes bacterium | reverse complement strand
AACGTGGTTAGGGGCCGCGAGCATTCCGAGGCTGCCGACTGTGTTCTGGGACAGTCACAAACCTGCCGTGACGGATCGTGCTGTTCAATTGTGAACAAGGTCGTGTCGTAAACTGATTTTGTATGCAGCTTCGGAACGCCCGCGTATGTCTTGACTGCGAAGAGCTACACGAACAACAAGTGTGTCCCGTGTGTGCGTCTGAAGCCTTCGCGTTTGTGACCCGCTGGGTACCGGTGAGCGCCTGGAACGGACGAAATCGCCGCAGACCGAGGGCCGAGGCCGACGTGCCACCATCAACGAAGCTCAAGACCTGGGTCACCCGTGGGATCGCCGGAGTCGCGATGTTCGGCGTAGGTCGGATGTTCTTAGAAACCATCCTGGCCCGGCGGGACCAGTCGGGTCAAAATGTGCCAACAAGAGACCGTCGCCGGGTTGCCGACGTGACCGACCCCACGCCGCTCTTGCTCGACAGCTTGGCCCACAATGATTCTGACGGCGACCCGTCGTCAAACGGCTAGTCAATCATCGTTTGTAAGCGCGGCGGGCGATCTTGACGCTCGCCGCCTCATCGCGGCTGGGATCAACGTTCGTCATCACGGTACTCTGTCCCGGTTGAGCCGTTCACGTGGACGCCTGTGCGAATCCGGGGCTTTCCACCGCGTCGGCCGCGGGCAGGTGGAGCGTAAACGTGCTGCCCTGTCCCGGCTCGCTTACGACTGTCAGGCGTCCGCCCATCATTTCCGCTATCGTCGCGGCCAGTGCCAGCCCGAGACCGGTGCCGTGAACCTGCGAGGCGCTCGCCGACGGGCTGCGGTAGAACGGCTCGAAGATCCGTTTGCGTTCCGATCGCGATATGCCGATGCCGCGATCCTCGACCGAAATCCGGACCTCACGTTGAGCGCCGTCGGTGGCAAGCTGCGCGTGGATCGCGAGCCAGCGCCGTTCGCGCCCGTACTTCAGCGCGTTGGTCACGAGGTTCTGCAGGCACTGCGAAAGCGCGACCAGATCGCCCATGACCGGGGGGAGATTGGGTTCGATCGTGCGCTCGATGGTGAAGTTGGCCGCACGAATCAGACCTTCGGTGCTCGCGAGCGTCGCGTCGATGATGTCGATGACCTCGAGGCGCTTCATCGTGAACCGCTGGGGATTCCGGTTGTGGGACGCGAACAGCAGAATCTGCTCAACGAGCGTCGACAGCTGAGAAACCTGCGCGCCGATGACCGTCCCGTACTCCTGCATGTCCTTGCGTTCTTCTACGACGCCCTGCGCGATGTTGTCCGCAGCCGATCTGATGACGGTGAGCGGGGTCCGCAGCTCGTGAGAGACCGCGGTCACGAAGTCCATCTGCAGTCGCGCGAGCCGCTGCGCGCGTGTGCTGGTCACGACGAGTAAGGCGATGCTGGCCACGAGCAGCACGAGCGCGCCGGCGCCGATGGTCAGGTCGCGGCGGCGGGTCTCCGCCAGGAATGCCCCGAGCGGGCCGCCCCGGCGGTGCCGCACGACCAGCTCCCAGGCTTGACTCCCTTCCGCGGACGGTATCAGCGGCAGCCACGTCATCGCGGCCACGTAGTGATCCTTCTCGCGCGACGTCTGCGAGAACACGCGGATCGGTCGTCCGTCCTCGCTGCCGAACACCTGCAGCGTGCCGTCGGCGTCTTCCACGGGCCGATCGCCGAACCCTGCGTCTGACGTATAGAGAACAGTACGGGACCCGCCCTTGGCGACGAGCGCCACTTCGTAGTCGAGACCGTCGGTGCCCTGGAAATAGCGATGCGCCAGGTCGGGGAGGATCTGCGTCCGCAGGACCGCGAGATCGAGCTCGATGACGTGCGAGCGGCTGATCAGCGCCGGCGTGTCAGGATCGAACTGCCATTCCGATGCATCTCCCTCACGCGCGCGTGTCACTGGCATGACCCTCTTCACGAGCCGCGGATACCGCGGCGAATCCATCGATGCGGTCACGTCGGAGAAAGTCCGCAGCAGGTCGACCTGCCAGTTGACCATCGACATCTGCAGCGTGTCAGCGAGGCGTACCGCTGCGGCGTCGGTGACCTGCCGGCTCCAGCGGTACTGGGCAATGCCGAAGCCGACGATCACGATCGTGGTGATCACGACCGCAATCAACAAGGCGCGCTCCTTCAGCCGGCGCGCGAAGAACAGCGCTCGGATTCGATCGCTCATTGGGGCTTGAACTTGTACCCGAGCCCCTGAACGGTGAGGAAAAAGCGCGGCGCCTTGGGCTCGGGCTCGAGCTTCTGGCGGAGGCTCGCGACGTGGACGTCCACCGTGCGCGTGAACATCTTGCCGCTATAGCCCCACACCTCGGTCAGCAGCTCCTCGCGAGACAGCGTCGCCCCCGGCCGGTCGATGAAGTAGCGGAGGAGCTGGAACTCGCGGGCCGACAGGTTGATCCGCTCGCCGTCGCGCGTCGCGGCCGTGCCGCGAAGGTCGATTCGGACCGTCCCGATCTGATACGAGTCACCCGCCACCGCAGGTTTGCTCGGTGCGCGGCGGAGCAGCGCCTCGATGCGCGCCATCAGTTCCTGCATGTGAAAAGGCTTGGTGACGTAATCGTCCGCGCCGATGCGCAGCCCCTTGACCTTGTCGGCGGTCTGCCCGAGGGCGGTCAGCATCAGGATTGGCGTGATGAGTCCGGCTTTCCGGATCTCCTCGCAGACGGTGAAGCCGCTCTTCCCCGGGAGCATGACGTCGAGCACGATCAGGTCGAACGGGATGGCCGTGGCCTTCAAGAACCCGTCCTCGCCGTCCACCGCGCAGTCCACGGCGTAGCCTTCCTTGCGCAGTCGGTCGCCGAGCGTCATGCGCAGCGCCGCCTCGTCTTCGACGAGCAGGATGCTGTCGTTCATCCACCCCACATTTTAGTGTGTGATTCTGATCCTGGAGCGCCGCTAGAAGGCGTAGCGCACGCCGAACTGCATCTCCCGTGGATTCTTCGCGCTCGAGATCCGCCCGAAGCTTGGATTGCCAAAGATACGGTTAGGGAGGTTGAAGTTGGCGCGGTTGAAAAGGTTGAAGATCTCCCAGCGAAACTCCAGCTCGGAGGCGCCACCGGTGCGCCACGTCTTGGCGAGGACGAAGTCCATGTTAGCGAAACCAGGGCCGATGACGCTGTTCCGCCGGGCGTTGCCGAACGTGAACGGAGCCTGCAGGGCGAAACACGACGTCGTGAACCACTGCGCGGTCGTTTTCGGCCCGTCGTTCGGGTCGCACGTCTGATCCGGACGCTGGGCCGGGCCGGCACCGATGT
Source organism: uncultured Actinomycetes bacterium (assembly GCA_963842305.1). Classification (GTDB taxonomy): domain Bacteria; phylum Actinomycetota; class Thermoleophilia; order Gaiellales; family Gaiellaceae; genus JAIBJN01. Next base: position 538,693 of record CAWJFW010000005.1, on the reverse strand, counting down.
TCGCCCGATCCACGCTCAGGTTGACGGTAAAGGGTGAGCCGGACAGCGCTGTAAGAATCGCGTTCGCCCTCCACCCGCCCAGCGCGGCCTCCGCGATTCCCCCTGCGCCCTCGAAGAATGGGAGCTGGTACACGCCGCTGGCGATGAACTGGTGCGTGTGGTTGAAGCTCGAGAGTGCCCATTCGCCGGTCTCGTCGAAGATGTTCCTGACGTTCTGAGGGAAATTCGTCTCGGCTTCCGTCGGCCCCGGACTGGAGGCGTCGTCCTTCGAATCGGACCAGGTGTAGCTGACGTTGTAGGCGAAGTTGTTCGCCAGGCGACGTTCCGCCTTGACGGTGACGCCGTGATAAATCGACTTGCCGTCGAAGCGAATCGAGTTGATGCGGCTCAACTGCGGAATAGGACGACGGGACTGAATCGGGCCGTCACCAGGTTCGGGAATGTTGTGGACCGTTGCGTTGTCGGCGCCGAGCGTCCAGGTGCCCATGTAGAACACGTCGAGCAAGGTCACCGGCGTGAGCTCGGTACTGGAGCCCGCCGCTCCAAGTCTGGCTGTACTCCACGCTGTACGCGAAGTCCATGATGTTGCCACCAATCGTGCCGGTGGCGTTGTTCGTCAGGATGTTCCTGGTCTGGAAGGTCGGCACCGTCTGCGTCATCGGGACGTCCACCTGCTTCACGAAGAAGAAGGGAAGGTTGCGTGCGAAGGCCGTCTGCACGCTGTACGCCCACTGGTTGAGGAAGATGCCGTATCCGCCGCGCAGAACCGCGCGGCTGTCGTCGAGCGACAGCGCGAAACCGAGACGCGGCGCCAGGCGGACGGCGCTCGGGTCGAGCAGCCCACGGCCCCAGCCCGCCTGGTTAGAGGTGACGTAGGGAATCGGGATAAGCGGCAGCAGCGAATCGGCGCTCGGATGGATCGTGTCGTTCTCGTCGCTGGCGATGACGAACCGCGCGGCGTCCAGGTCGATCGAGGATAACCGGTTGTTCACGTCGTACATGTGCTGGTTGTACTCGTAGCGCAGGCCGAGGTTGAGGGTCAGATTGCTGCGGGCCTGCCAGTCGTCCTGGAAGTAGAGGTGCAGCCAGTCGCTGCGGCCGTCTTCGTCGCCGCGCCCGATTCCGGACACGGCGGTCGTCGGATAGCCCAACAGAAAATCGGCGAACGCGTTGCCGCTGAACTGCCCGGTGTAGCCGAATGCACCGCGTGCGTTGTCGGCCTGCACGGGCTGCAGCTGCAGATGGTAGTAGTAAGCCCCGAACTTCATGCGGTGGGCGCCCCGATTCCACGTGAAATTGTCGTACAGCTCGAAGTGCTGGGTGTGACGCGTGGTGTTCACCGTCGGATCGCCCATCGTGCTGAAGAAGCCGCCCGTGGATATTTGCGGAAATCCGGTGTCGCGCGGGTCGCTGGACACGCCCAGCAGGCCGACCTGGGTCGCGAACGGGTTGCCCTCGTTGAGGCCGACTTGCCCGCCGGTCACCTTCATCCAGCCGACACGGACTTCGTTCAGCTTCGAATTACCGAAGACGCGAGTGTGGCTGGCGACCGCGTTACGCGTGTGTGTCGTGAGTGTGCGACCGAAGCCGGGGACGAGCGACTCCTGCAGCGCGCTGGTTCCGAATGGCTGGAGATCGTCAGCGTCAAACGTTGAGAAGCGGGCGAAGAGCTGATCGGAGGCGCCAAGGGAATGATCGACTCGTGCGCTGAACTGATGCAGATCCCTGGTCAGCTCCTCGGTCGCCGCGAGGTTCTGGAAGTTCCCGCTGGCATTCGGCATCGGCACGTTGGCCAGGAATGCCGCCGCGATCGGATCGATGCGGTTCGCGGGAATTTGATTGTTGGGGAACGGCGTGCAGACGCCGGTCGTCGGTCTCGTCAGCGGATCGCAGATGCTGGCGAGTCCGGCCAAGTTCCCGGCCCGCGCGGCGGCCGTTGGCACCGAGAAGACCGTCGTTTGGGAGCGGCGGAGCTTCGTGCCCTCGTAGCTGCCGAAGAAGAACGTCCGGTTCCGGGCGATCGGTCCGCCGAGCGACCCGCCGAACTGGTTCTGGCGTAGCGGCGGAAGCGGCTGGTCGGCGGGTTGGAAGTAGTTGCGTGAGTCGAACGCGTCGTTTCGGTGGAACTCGAAGATGCTCCCGCGGAACGCATTCGCGCCGGCCCTCGTCACCACGTTGATGAGGGCCGACGCCTTGCCACCGAACTCCGCCGGATACATGGACTTCTGGATCTTGAACTCCTCGATCGAATCGATCGACGGGTTGAGAACAAGATTGTTGAAGAGTTCATCGGTGACTTTCGCGCCGTCGACCAGGTAAATGTTGTGGCCAGACCGTTGACCGCCGACGTTCGGGAGCTGGCCCGCCTGTCCCAGCGCGCCGCCGCGTGTGCCGCCTGGCGGAATCACCACCGCATCGCTCAGTTGCGCGAGATTGATGAAGTTCCGTCCGTTGAGCGGCAGCTGCACGACCTCCCGATTCTCGATGACGTCGCTGATCTCGGCGTTGGTAGTCTGCAGCAGTGGGGCGCTCGCCTCGACGCGGACTTCTTCGGCCATCGCCTGCAGACCCAGCGCAAAGTCCACGGCCAACGTCCGACCGACTTCGAGAATGAGAGTCTGTCTCTGGGTGGCGAAGCCGCTCAGCGTGACGTCGATATCCCACTGCCCAATACGGAGCGCCGGAAGGAAATAGCGTCCATCCGCCTCGGTGACACGCTGCACTTTCGTCCCGGTAGCGGGGTGAGTGGCGGTGACGGTGGCCCCCGCCAACACGCCCCCTGACGCGTCACGGACCACGCCGCCGATTTCACCGGTGTTGTACTGAGCGAGAGCGACCGACGCGTGCAGCGGGCACAGAAGGAGTGCAGTTATGAAACGGACAGTGAGCATCCTCATCGTGTTATCCGTGAGAAGAGGTTGCGGCAGCGCACAGCAACCAATCCAAACCCGCCCGCCTGCGAAGCTACACGGATCGCGGCCGTGAGAATGTAAGCGCTTTGTAAAATCTCAGGAATTCTGAACCGCCGTGTCCGAGAAGGACGTGGTCAGTCGGGGCACAGCGGGGATACCAGGCTCGCCGCCTCGAGCCGGCACTCTCGAGGGTTGCGTCGGCTGCGTCCTTTCAGTAAAGATCATTTGTCGATGCGTTTCCTTCTCGGTTCCATCTTCGGCCTGATCGGTGTTCTGGTGGCCTATCGCACGTTCTGGCCGTCTGTTCGGTCGACTCGCCCCGAGGACGTCGGAGCGGTGAGCGAAGACTGGCGCGCGCAACAGCGCCGTCTGTCAGACGAGCACTGAGCACCTCCGGAGCCTGTCGCATGACGGCGTGGGACACCTCGCCAATGACATGAGTCGGTGTCACTCGGCGTCGAGTCCTTCAGTTTTCACAGGGTCGTTCGACGCGATCAATCACGAGTACGTCAACCGGCCCTGACGCGGATCACAACCAATAGCGTATCCGCGCACTATTGCCGCACACCGCCCGGCACGCCGTCGACGTTCCGCCAATAACAATCCTGTCGGGATCCGCTTTTGTTGAGCGATTCGAGGGTGTGCACATCTACGCACGGACACCCTCTATTGGTGACCTTTGCGCCCGTCGATAGAGATCAGAAGTGGCTCCCTCCACGGCGGAGTCGTCGTCCCAGCCCATCACCATCCTCGTGGCGGATGACAGTGCAGACACGCGTGAGTGCCTCACCACATTCCTGACCTCCGAAGGGTATTGCGTCATCACGGCGGAGAACGGCGCAGATGCGTTGGAACTCATGCGCGCGGCTCTTCCTCATGCCGTGCTGCTGGATCTGATGATGCCCATTCTTGACGGATGGAACGTGCTCGACGAGTGCGGCCGTCACCCGGATCTTCGCCACGTGCCGGTGATCGCCATGTCCGCATTGTCGGGAGTGGATGAGCGCGTCCGTGCCTGCGGCGCTGCGGCGTTTGTGTCGAAGCCCATTGACTACGCCGACCTCCTCGTCGTGCTGCGCCTGTTTGCCACGCCGCCGACCTCACCGGGAGTACCCGCTGCCGTTGAGCAGCCCACGATCTCAGCCCGAATTGGGACCGCAATTCGAGAGAGCGAGCACCTCTATCGCACGCTGATGGAACAGGCGTGGGACGGGATCTTGCTCTTTGACGCCGATCTCAACTGTCTGTGGGCCAATGCTCGAGCGGCTGAACTGTTCGGTTATGACCTCGAACAGCTGTGTCAGGTGAACTATCGGAGCCTGTTCGGCGACCACGGAGACGCGCTCGCCGACACACCGCTCAGCGAACGATCATGCCAGCGTCACGATGGGACCGTCTTCACCGGCGAGGTCAGCGTGAAGAAGATCGATTGGCGCACGCAGGTGCTGGTCCGCGATGTGACAAAGGCGAAACAGCTGGAAGAGGAATTTCGGCACTCCCAAAAGATGGACGCGATGGGACAACTCGCAGGCGGGATCGCGCACGATTTCAACAATCTGCTCACTGTGATCATCGGGCTCTCAGAGATGGCGATGGATCAGGTGGGGCCGGACCACCGGGCCATTCGTGATCTGCGGGACATTCACGCGGCCGGCAATCGGGCGGCGAGCCTGACTCAGCAGTTGTTGGCCTTCAGCCGCAAGCAAATGCTCGACATTCATCCCGTTGATGTCCACGCACAAATCGAGCAGTTCGCGGGCATGCTCCGGCGCATCCTGCCCGAAAACATTGAGCTGCGGGTCCACCTCCGAGCCTCGGTCACCACGATTGATGCGGACCCGACGCAGATGGATCAGCTTCTCCTGAACTTGGCGGTCAATGCCAAGGCCGCGATGCCTGATGGCGGCGTCCTGACGCTCTCCACCGAGAACGCCGAGAACGCGCGCATGGGCGTGCGCATCATGATCGGCGACACGGGTGTGGGGATGGACGAGCAGACGCAACGGCGCATGTTCGAGCCATTCTTCACCACGAAACCATCAGGACAGGGCACGGGCCTGGGACTTGCGATGGTGTACGGGGCGGTTCAGCAACTCGGGGGCGCGATTTCGGTGAAGAGCCGCGTTGGGAAGGGGACGGTCTTCCGGCTCACATTTCCGTGCACCAACGGTGCTGAGAGACCGTCGAGTGGCCGGGTGCGTCCGCCCACTGAGGCGGTTCACAGGCACGCCACGCTGCTGATTGTCGAAGACGAGGACTCTGTCCGGGCGTTTGTCGCCAAGGCCCTGGAACACATGGGCTATTGCGTGCTGGCAGCCGATGGTCCGCTGACGGCGCTCGACATCATGCGCGCACACCCCGATCCGATCGATCTGATCATCACCGATGTCATGATGCCGAAAATGACCGGCCCGGACTTTGTCAACGACGTCCATCGCACCTGGCCCCACAGTGCGGTTCTCTACATTTCCGGCTATATGGCGGATCCGCGTGCGCTCGGTCTGGGACGAGCGGGGATCGACTACCTCCCGAAGCCGTTTACGATCGATCAACTGTCCACAAAGGTGTGTGCCCTCATCGAACAAGGCCGGCGATCCTCGGCCTGTTCATCATCACGCTCGTAAATATCGGCGGCCGCACGACGCGATCTTGAAAACGATCGAGAAGAGATCGACGCGCGAAAGAACAAGGGACGATCTTGGGGATCGTCCCTTGCGAACCGTTACCGAACCCTGACCTCGCGCGCGATGACCACGCCGCCGTTCGGCGTGCCCTGAACGTCGGCCCTCGCGCCTAGCACGAGCGACCGACAGCTCCCACCCGTATAGACGGTTGACGAGTTGGTGACCACGACGGATCCGTTTATCGGAAACACGCGCGCCGGGCACACACCACTGACAGGACCGAGAATGCCGCTCAGCGTGGCGTCGTTCGACTCGGGCGTCGGGCTTGGCGCCGGGCTCCGTGCCGGACCGGGACCCGGGTTTGGGTTGGGGCCAGAGGGAGCAGGCGAGTCGTTCGAATCGTTTCCAGCTAGCGTGATCGTGTTCGCGTACACATGATCGCCTCGATCGACGCCGTCGACGACGATACGCAATCCGTTCCTTAGGGCGCTGCCGTCACGCGTCCGCGATCCGTCGATGACTTTCGACGCACCATCTCCACGAACGAGACGGTTGCCGAGACGGAATTGAAATGCACTCGCGCTACCGGAAAAGTCGGAGATGACACCATCGATTCGAGCCGCCGATCCGGCGTTTCCCGTGCCGGGACTGGTCGTTTCCGCTGATCCGGAAAACCCGGATCCGGATTGCGTCACCGTGGACGGGCTGACGGGTGAGCGATTCTTTCCGCACCCGACAATCGGGAGAGTGAAGATCACGACAACCGAGAGCCACGTTGCCAATTGCTTCATATGAGCCTCCTGGGGACAAGACGTCCCGATGGGCGCTAGGGCAATTGACTTGCCACGAGTCGCAGCGATGTAAACAACTGTGGGTTCAGTCGGTTAACGAGAAAGACAAAAGCGTGCGTACCTTTGCTGCATTATTTCTAGTAATCAAACGATGAGGTTGCACAAAAAACCATCGGACAAAAATCGCATTTACATCTGTCACGAATCTGCACACGCGTCTTCTCCTGGCACACACCACACGTGGCGATGACAGCCGAGGCAATGTTGCGGCTCACGCTTGGCCATACAGCGCGTTTTAGGACACCATTGCGAGTCGACATGAACAGGCATTCAACGCGTACGGCGGTCATCGTCGGTGCGTCCTCCGGCATCGGCGAGGCGCTCGCCCACGAATTGAATCGTGCCGGTTGGCGTTTAGGGCTCTTGGCCCGCAGGCTTGAACGACTTGAGGCCCTTCGTGAAACACTCGCGCCCGAAACGCTCGTGCGCGGTCTCGACGTGGGGCAACGTGATGCTGCAGCGATTCTCGAGCAGGTACTCGAGGAGCTCGGCGGCGTTGACCTGGTCATTATTAGTGCCGGTACAGGGCATACGAATGACGCCCTGCACTGGGAGCTGGATGTCGAGACGGTGACGGTGAACGTTCTTGGCTTTATGGCAGTGGCCCAGGTGGCGATGCGCCACTTTCTCAAGCGAGGCCGCGGGCACCTGGTCGGCATTTCATCGATTGCGGCGCTGCGCGGCAATCGTGCGGCGGCCGCCTACTCGGCTTCGAAAGCCTTTCAGTCAGTGTATCTCGATGGCCTTCGGGAGCTGGCGCGGCACAGCGGACACCCTATCGTCGTTACTGAAGTCCAGCCGGGCTTTGTCGACACAGCCATGATGAAACCGGATCGCCCGTTACCGGCTGTGGTCAGGCGGCTATTCGTCGCTTCTCCTGCAAAGGCAGCCAGACAAATCCTTCGAGCGGTTCAGAAACGGAAGAAGCATGCGTACATTACGAGGCGGTACGCGCTGGTCGCTTTCATTCTCAAGCTCCTGCCGCGACCCGGTTGAGGAAAACTGTCGCACCGACAACTCTTATTCGCACCGCAGCGCCGCGACTGGATGGATGCGGCTCGCGCGGCGCGCGGGTATGCCGGCGGCGGTCGCAGTCAGGGCTAGTAGCACAAAGATGGCAACGAGCGTTGCGGCAGGATCGCCCAGGCTGACACCAAACAGCTGACTGTCGATATAGCGGCCGGCGGCCAACGCCGCGCACGTGCCCAGCGAGGCGCCGACGGCAACCAGCACCAGGGCTTCGCGCACCATCATCCAAATCACTCCTCCTTGCCGGGCGCCAATGGCGATGCGGATTCCGATCTCGCGCGTGCGACGGACAACGCTGTAGGCGATACGCCGTACAGCCCCATGCACGCGAGCATCAGCGCGAGACTGGCGAAGGAGGTCGCGAGAACCGTCAGCAACCGCTCGCGGATCAACGATGCGGCGAGTCGCTCCTCGATAGTCGCCACTCTCGTGACGAACCCTCCGGGGACGGCTTCGCCAACCACCTTTCGCATCGGCGACACGAGCAGCAGGCTGTCGCCCGGAGCGCGAACCGCGAGCATCACGCCGGTGATGGGATCGATCGACTGCTCAATCGGCAGATACGCCATCCGTTCATCGGGTGTCCGAAGGTTTTCGTACCTCGCATCCCGAACGACGCCGACGATCTCAAACTCATCCTCGACGCGCTGGCCAGGAAAGTTGATCCGTCTGCCAATCGGATTCGTCGTCCCGAAGTACGCCCGCGCTGCCGTCTCGTTGAGAATCGAGACCCGTTGGGAGCCGGCGCGATCCCGAGATGTGAAGGCGCGTCCTGTGACCACGCCGATGCCCATCGTTTCAAAGTATCTCGACGTCACGTGATTAATATGGATAGACCGGTCTTCTTGGGAAAACGTGCTGACTCCAGGAACAGCGACGTTCACTCCGCGATCCCGTCCGGTGAGAGGCGCCATCGTGCCGGCGGCAGCCGACATAACACCGGGCATTGCGTTGATCCTTGCGGCGAGGTCTTCCCACAAGGCGCCGAGGCGCGCGTGGTCGCGACGCCGCTCGTCCGCCGACGGCGGTGTGCTGCCTCGAGGGCGAGGCACCGTGGCGTCGATCTGCATGGTCAGAACGCCCTCCCGATCGAACCCGGAGTCGACCATCCTGAGATTGTGAAGCGTCCTCAGGAAGACGGCGGCAGCGCACAAGAGCATGAGCGATAGCGTCACCTGAGCAACGACCAGCGATTGCCCCAGCAGAGCACGCGGTTTGGTCGCCCACGTATTCGTGGCGGTCCCTGGTTTGGCCGCGTCGGTCCGTACCGCTCGTACCGCCGGCGCCAGGCTGAAGAGGAGACCGGTGACAACCGCTACCAGCGTTGTAAACCCCAGCACGCGGCGATTAAGCGCGGACTCGATGAAAACGCCGTCACCCGTGGCCGCGAGCTGGCTCGTCATGAACCACAGACTCCATTGCGCGAACAGTATTCCGGCGATGGCTGCGAGCACGACGAGCACCGCACCTTCGGTGAGCAATTGGCGAAGCAGCCTGCCGCGGCTTGCGCCGCTCGCGAGCCGCACGGCGAGCTCGTTCTGGCGAGCGGTTGCCCGCGCGAGCAGTAGATTGGCAACGTTGGCGCACCCAACGAGCAGGACCACTGCCACGATCCCCATGACGATCAGAAGGGGCTCCGAAAACTGACGGCGAAGCGCATTCAGGCCTTTATCGGCCGGCACCAAAGAGATGCCGCTAAAGTAGCCGCGCTTGTCACGCGGCATGCCGACTTCGGTCAGGTACGCGTCCCAGATCGCCTCGATATCCGCGCGCGCCTGCTCGACGCGTGCGCCCGGTTTGAGGCGGCCAACAACGCTGAACCACCAGAGCTGTTTGGACCCGAGGTTATTGTCGGTGAGCGCCATCGGAATGGTGATGTCGATGGGTGAGCCGACCTGCAGTCCAAAAAAGTCCGGGTCGGTGACGCCGACGATCGTCACCGCCTTCGTGCCCACCTGAACAGTCTTGCCGAGGACACCCGGATCCATCCCGAAGCGCCGCTTCCACAGGCCGTAGCTGATAACGGCCACGCCGCCGTCAGGACCGCCGACGCCATATACCGAGTCATCGGCCGGCGTCAGCACACGACCGTGGACTGCGCGCACGCCCAGGAGATCGAAGTAACTGCCTGATGCGTGCTGGCCCCGCAATTCCTCTGCGGCACCGTCGATGGTGACCTTGAAACGGGTCTCTTTGAACGCGGATATTGCGGACAGAAATCGATTGTGATCGCGCAGCCGCTCGTAGCAGGGGTACAGGTGGTCCGCTGGTGCCACCCGACTTTCCACCGGAGTTATCAATGAAGAAAAGGTGCTCAGGATCGTCGACCGGGAGTGACTTCATCAGGATCGTGTCGATGAGGCTGAAGATTGCGGTATTGGCGCCGATTCCCAAGCCAAGAGACAACAGTGCCACGGCTGTGAACGCCGGGGATCGCCGCAGGAGGCGGAACGCGTACCGGATGTCGGCGCGCAGCTCGTCAACATGCCGCAACCCAAATGCCTCCCGGCACTCCTCCCTGCGCGCCTCGACGCTGCCGAACTCCGCACGCGCAAGCCGCCGGGCTTCGCCGAAGCTTGCGCCCTTGCGCCGGAGGTCCGCCTCATAGAGCTCGAGGTGCATGCGCATCTCATCCTGCATGCCTCTCTCGAAATCGGTACCGATGGACCAGCGCGCGGAGCCACGTCCGAAACCTCGCGAGGAGCGTCATACATCCTCCGGCTGCGCCTTGAGGGCAAGGCCGATGGCGTCAGAAAATTTTGTCCAGTAGCTGGTTTCTTCCTTGAAGCGGCGCCGGCCAGCGGCGGTCAGGCGATAGGTCCTTTGCTTTCCGCCGGTTCTCCGACTCTCCCCATTCCGAGACGATGAGGCCCTGATGTTCGAGGCGGTAGAGGGCGGGACTCGGTCGCCCTCGACCGTGGCGACAATGGCGTCGAGCCGGCGGCGTAACGAGTGGGCCTGGTAGCCCGCCGACACCTCGACGGGCAAGTACTCGCGGGCCTCCGCGTACAGGACGAAGAGCAGTCGATACAGGAGGATCAGCGTGGCCTCGTAGACACCCTCGAGCTCTGACCGAGATTTCGGCGGATCGCCGAGCCGCTCGAGCTCGGATGCGATCGCGGAGACGATGGCCGGCACGACCTTGTCGTAAACGCGGCCGCGGAGTCGGTCACCGAGACCGACCGCGAAGTCGCGCGAGAAGAACCCCTCTCGATCGCCTCGGCAAGCCCGGCCGGGGACAGCGCGGAGGCCGAGAACAGCACGGCGAAATAGGCGGGGTCGCCGAGTCGCGCCAGGTCGCACTCCGCAAAGCTCGTCGTCCGGGCGGGGTGCTCGGCCGAGTAGAGTCGCCAGACGTCGCCGCTGACCGGATTCCCCGACGGGTGCCGGCCCCCTCCATTTCCCGGAGAAGGTGAGCGACAGGCAACTCTCCGCCGGCGGCGGCTCGGTCGAAGTCCTGATTCGGCGGATATGACAGAACCGCGGCGGCGGGACGATTCTCAGCGCGGAGTAGGTACGCGCCCAGCGCCACGCTCCTCCGAGTCGAACCCGAGCGCCTTGAGGCGGGCGTCGAGGGAACGTGCGCCTCGCGCCGCGCCACCCTGCTCGGCGAGCTGCGGCCACTCTGGGAGCTGTGGCGCGCGCGAGCGAAGGTAGTGCGTGGAGAAGAGGCCGACATTCCTGAGACCCGTCATGCCGCCGCCGCCGCGCGCCCGCTGCCAGACGAGCGGCAGCCGCTTTCGCACGTCGAGCGGGTCGAGGTCTCGCGCTGCGGCAAGCTCATCCACGACGAGCCGCGCGTCGAGCCGAACCGCGGGCGGCGGCTTTCCGCTTGGGCCGACCAGGAGCTGACCGTCCCCGGACTCGATGACGAGCACGAGTGGAATCGCTCTTTTGCTCAGCCGCTTGGTCCAGGCCGCGACGGCCTGACCTTCAGGCGGCAGCCGTTCCGCTTCGGCGAGCACGACCTCGAGATGAGGGGAAAAGGTCCAGTAGGCCTTCGCCTCCACGCCCGCCGAGAGGTGCGGCTCGGCGGGACTGGACGGCGCGGCCCCAAACGCTTCGCTGAAGAGATCGGTGAGTTCGCTCACGCGCGTGTGAGCGGCCGAGTTCGCGTCAGAAACGCTGTCATTTCACTCATCGACTCCGCGATGAGACACCCGTAAGGCGCCATGCGCATGATCCGCATCTCGCCGATTCTAAGCCGTTCGGTTGCCCGCTTCGTAGCCCTGAGCAGCGTCTTGAGGAGCCAAGCAAGCGCATTGTCAGGACTGACACACGGCGCGGGGACGCCACTGCCGGACACTGCGGAACGCGACTGACTTAGTCCGCGAGCTTGGCGCCGCGCGGCGGCGTCCGCGCCCTCAGCCAGCCCGCCAGGTGCTCGACGCCCATGATCCACACGCCGTCGCGGCGATGCGGGCGGTCGTCGCGCTGCACGAGGCACAGCACCGGCGTGACCCAGCCGCCGACCTCGCCGTGGAGCCACGCTGCGTGGTGGCGCGCTCGGCCGAGGTGCTCGACCCGGTACGCGCGGTTCCTGGTCTCCACGAGGTACGAGCCGGAGGGGCCGTGGACGACGGTGCCGATGCGGCGGCCGTGGGCGCTCAGGAAGTCGTGCTCCACCGTCCAGCCGGCCTCGCCGGCGAGGGCGTCGAGCGCGGTCCGCACCGGCTCGTCGTCGACCGAGAGGCCGAGCTTCTCGTTGCCGGTGGCGATGGCCTCCATCACGTCGTCGCGGTAGAGGAGGAGGACGACCGCGGCGAGGGCGAGGATCGTGATGATGCCCTGCGTGGGCTCGACGAGGTCCGAGAGGACGGCGGTGATGATGAGCGCGTCCACCGCCAGGAAGGCGAGCGCGAGGGCGATCGCGTCCCAGGTCGCACGTCTCGCAGAGGCCCCGGTGGACGGCATGCTCCCTCTATCGGCCGCTTGCGGGGCTTGAATTAGAGCGAATCCGCGGCCAGCGGAACGAGCTCGAAGCGGTCGACGTCGACGAGGCCGCGGTCGGTGATCTTGAGCGCCGGGATGACCGAGAGCGCCAGGAACGACATCGTCTGGAACGGCGCCGGATACGTGCAGCCGAGTTCGCGCGCGGCCTCGACGCAGGCCTCGCTCGCCTCGACCACCTCGGCCAACGGTGCATCCGAGAGCAGGCCGGCGATCGGCAGGGGCAGCTCCGCCTGCACGCCGCGGCTCTCGATGACGACGATGCCGCCGCCGAGCTCGGAGATCCGCTGGACGGCGCGCGCCATGTCGCCGTCGTCGGCGCCGACGACGACGATGTTGTGCGCGTCGTGGGCGATCGTCGAGGCGATCGCGCCCTTCTGGAGGCCGAAGCCGCGCACGAAGCCGAGGCCGATCCGGCCCGTGGAGAGGTGCCGCTCGACGACCGCGATCTTGAGGAGGTCGCGCGCGGGATCGGACTCGGCGAGGCCCTTCTCGACGCGCGGCTCCTCCTCGAGCGCCTCGGTCACGATCTGGCCCTCGACGAGGCCGATGACGCGGGCGGCGCCGCCCTCCCAGGGGATGCGGAAGTCGTTGATTGCGACCGGCTGGACGTTCACCGTCGACTTCACCCACTCCGGCACTTCGACGCGCGCGATCTCCTCGACCGGCTTGCCGGACTTGAGGACGAGCTCGGGCTCGAAGCGCTCGAGGTCGGGCAGGAGGAGGACGTCGGCCTGGTAGCCGGGCGCGAGCGCGCCGAGCTGCGTGAGCCCGTGGCAGAGGCACGGGTTGAGGGTGGCCATGACGAGCGCGTCCTCGGGCGACGTGCCCTGGGCGACCGCGTCGCGCAGCATCGAGTTGACGTGCCCGTCCTCGGCGATGTGCTCGGGCTCGCGGTCGTCGGTGCAAAACGCGAGCCGGTGCGGGCCGAACTCCTCGACGAGCGGCAGGAGCGCGGCGAGGTTGCGCGCGGCGGAGGCCTCGCGGATCAGCACCCACATGCCGGCGCGCAGGCGCTCGCGGCCCTCCTCGGCCGTGTAGCACTCGTGGTCGGAGCGGATGCCGGCCGCCGCGTAGGCCTGCAGCTGCTTGCCGAGGACGCCCGGCGCGTGCCCGTCGACGTGCGAGGCGCCGAGGGCGAGCTTCTCCAGCTCGTGCGGGTCGCCGGCGATGACGCCGGGGAAGTTCATCATCTCGGCGAGCCCGATCACGCGCCGGCGCCGCAGCAGCCCTTCCAGGTCTCCCGGGTTCAGGGGACGGCGCGGCGACTCGAACGTCGACGCAGGCACGCAGGACGAGGCCATGAAGAAGATGTCGAGCGGCACCTCGTCGCAGAGGTCGGCCAGCCAGTGCACGCCGTCGGTTCCCAGGACGTTCGCGATCTCGTGCGGGTCGGCGACGACGGCGGTCGTCCCGAGCGGGAGGACGAGGCGCGCGAACTCGTCCACGAGGAGCTTCGAGGACTCGAGATGCATGTGGGCGTCGACGAAGCCCGGGACGACGTACTTGCCGCCCGCGTGGATGACCTCGCGGCCGGCGTACTCGCCGAGGCCGGCGACGAAGCCGTCGCAGACCGCCACGTCGGTCTCCAGCCACTCGCGGGTGAAGACGGAGAAGACCTGTCCGCCCTGGATGACGACGTCGGCGAGCTCGTCGCCGCGGGCCACCGCGAGGCGTCGCGCGAGATCCACGCGGGAACGGTAACGCCCGCGGATCCCGGAGGCGAGCTAGACTGAACGCACTGGCCCTGCCCTCAGAATCTGGCCTGAAGCCCGCAATCCACCGACGCGCGCTGGCGCGCGAGGCGAGGAGCTTTCACGGCAAACGGATTCTCGACCGTGGGGCCAGCCTCTACGCGGAGTGGACGATCGGATCGCCGTACGCGTCGTAGTGCGCCGAGTCGATCTCGCTCGGCACCGCGACCTTGAACTTGACGCGGCGGCCGACGGCCTCCCGCACCTCGTCCAGGCCATCCTCGTCGGTCGGGTCGGCGACGGCGACGAGGAGCACCGAGTTGTGGAAGCCGAAGGCGATCGCGTTCACCCGGCGGGCGACCGACTCCGGGAGGTAGTCGACCGCGGCCTGGTCGAGGTCGAGCTTGGCAAGGTCGACGAACTCGAGCTTCTCCTGCTCGGCCAGCAGCCGTGCGAGGTCGCGCTCGCGGATCCAGCCGTGTGCGAGCATGACCTCGCCGAGACGGCGGTCGGTTTCCTGCGCCTCGACCAGCGCATCGCGCACGGTGGCAGGGCGCGCGATGCCGTCGCGCACGATCAAGCTTCCCAACGGTAGATCCCGCAGATTCATCGGCCGCTTTCCAGGACCCAGCGTAGGTGCCGGATCTGCGCTCGGGGATCACTCCAATGGGTGACAACGCGCGTCAGTCGGTGTCGAGCGCGTGCGCCGGATCGAGCCTGGCGGCGGGGCAGGCGCCCCAGAGGCCTCGGCCGGCGTCGCGGGCCTCGCGGGTCGCCGCGAGCAGCTCGTCCGCGTAGCGGCCTCGGTCTCCCTCGAAGAACCAGACCGCCGCAGCGCCTCGGCGGACGAGCTCGAGGTTGACGTTCTGCTCGCCGAGCTGGACGTAACGGAGGAGCCGCCCGAAGCGGTCGACGTCGTCGAGGCGCTCGTCCGCCTCGAGCCGGATGGAGGCGCCGGGCGCAAGGAGGTTGCGGAGCGCCGCGGTCGCTTCCTGCGCGTAGCACTCGTCGTCCCCGAGCTCGGGCGCGTCGATCTGGACGAGGCGAACCCGCTCTCCGGCGCTCGTCTCGATCGTGTCGCCGTCGATGACACGGGCGACGGCGGTCTCCTCCTCGGCCTTGTCGGCGGGCTCCGACCCCGTCGAGCAACCCGCGAGGGCGAGGGAGATAGCGACCACGACGAAGGCGCGGCTCATCGGCGCGGGATTCTCCTCTTTCGGGTAGTTGAAGGCATCCGGAGCGAGGCCGACACTCAGTAGCAGGTTCTGCGGCCTGTGACAGTTCACGTCTCCAATCCCGCGTTCGTCCACGACCTCCTCGCGTCGCTACGGCGGGCCAACTACGAGGCCTCGCAGGTCGACGAGATGACGGTCGAGGTGAGCGACCCACCGACCGGGTCGGCCGAGCAGGCGCGGCTTCACCTCGGCTTCTACCTCGCCAACTGGCGCGCCCGGCACCCCGGGATCGTCGCGGACATCGTTCACTGAGCTCGTAGAATCGGGCGGCCATGCGTGCCGCCGTGATCTCTGAGCTCGGCCGCCTGCCGGAGATCGGCGAGGTGCCCGATCCGGTGCGCGCGAAGGGCGAGGCGCTGATCCGGATCGAGGCGGTGCCGCTGAATCCGATCGACATCAACGTTTGCGCGGGGCGGTTCTACGGAGGCATCCCGCCGCTGCCGTTCGTCCCCGGCTGCGAGGGCGTCGGGCGCGTCGTCGAGGGAGAGACGCTGTCGCCGGGGACGCTCGTCTGGGCGCACGGCGCGGGCATGGGCACACGGCGTGAGGGCGCTCTCGCTGAGCTCCTGTCGGTGCCCGAGGACGTGGTGGTTCCCCTACCGGACGACTGCGATCCAGTGCTCGCGGGTGCCTGCGGGATCGCGGGGTTGGCCGGCTGGCTGCCCGTCGCCGTGCGGGCGCCGGTGCAGGAGGGCGAGACCGTGCTCGTGCTCGGCGCCACCGGAACGGTCGGGCTCGTGGCACTGCAGGGCGCCCGGATCCTGGGTGCGGGTCGCGTCGTCGCCGCTGGGCGGCGGCCCGAGGCGCTCGAGCGGGCGCGGCGGCTGGGCGCGGACGCGGTCGTGTCCTTGGAGGAGGACGATCTGGCGGAGGCGTTGCGGGAAGCCTGTGGCGGCGAGGGGCCGTCCCTCGTCGTCGATCCGCTGTGGGGCGAGCCGGTGGTCGCCGCGGCGCGGGCGGCCGCGCCGGGAGCGCGAATCGTCCACATCGGCCAGTCGGCCGGAGCCGAGGCGCCGCTCCTCTCGGCGGACGTCCGCGGGAAGGAGCTGAACATCCTCGGCTTCTCCAACTTCGGCGCCTCCCGCGAGGTCTTGCACCGCGAGTACCTGCGGCTGGTCGAGCTCGTGGGCGCGCGGCGAGATCGAGGTGGAGATCGAGACCTATCCGTTCGACCGCGTGGCTGAGGCGTGGCAGCGACAGGCCGACGGGGCGGGCGTGAAGGTCGTCGTCACGCTCTAGGCGCAGCGCCCGACCTGGGGCCACCCGGGTCATGGACTGGGCCGACTTCGAGTGAGAGGATCGAGTTGGCCGTGCTCCTCATGCACTTAGCACAGCCTGGGTTGGTGTTATCGGTGCAGCCGTCGGTGGGCTGCCGGAGTGCTCGGAACGCTCCTGGGTCAGTGGTTGGATCGCACCTTCACGCTCGGCGAGCGCTCGCGGAAGAGGACGGAGGTCTACGTCGGATTCCTCACCAGCGGCGATGGACTGCCTGCACCGATTCGAACGGCTCAGCGAGGGACAGCAGTCCAAGGAGGAGCGCGCCGAGGATCTACGGAAGGCCGACTACTTCGCGACGAGCAGGTGACGTCGAGATACCAGGTCGATGGAACTCATCGACGGACAGGACGTGGTGGACGCTGCCGGCGAGTTGGGAGGCCCTCAACGGGATCAAGAAAGTGATGACCGATCCCGCGAAGCGGCCGAGCCTGACGTTCACGATGGCTCAACGAGCTGAGCTAGCGACCCGCACGAAGCAGTTCATCGTGTCGCCACGCGGCCCGAACCTCCGCGCGCATGGTGACGGCGCACGCTCGCGTAGGGCCTACGGCTCGCCTTCCCACCAGCCCGGCACGACCTCCGCATCCTGGAGGCCGTTGTCGCCCGAGCCGAACGCGAGGAGCTCCAGCCCCTCCGGGCCCGACTCGAACTGGCGCGTCACCGTCGGCGCGACGCGAAGCGCGTCGAACTGCTTCAGCTCCACGACCTCGTCGTCGAGCTTCGCGCGCCCGCTGCCGCCGAGGATCACGTAGATCTCCTCCTGCGAGCGGTGGTGGTGGCCGAAGGGCACCCGGGTGTCCGGCGCGACGCGCTGGTACGAGACGCCCACGCGCTCCGTCTCGAGATCGCCGCGGGCGAAGCGCGATTCCAGGGTCGGCGAGTAACCGAACTTGACCGCAGAGTCCTCGACGTCCATCAGGTTCTTGAGCGTGTAGCCGCTCACGGGAGCCCCACGATCTCGTCGGGCCGAACCGGAGCGCGAACGAGCTCGCGGCCGCTGGCATCCCGGACCGCGGCGACGATGGCGGCGGTCGAGACGACCGTCGGCGGCTCCCCCACGCCCTTGACGCCGTACGGGGCGTCGGGCTCGGGATCCTCGACGAGCTCCGTCCAGACCGGCGGCATGTCGAGCGCGGTCGGGATCAGGTAGTCGGTGAAGCTGGCGTTGGTGATGAGGCCGTCCTTCGTCTGGATCTCCTCCATCAGCGCGAGGCCGAGGCCCTGCGCGGTGCCGCCCTCGATCTGGCCGTGGACCGCCTGGGGATTGAGCGCTCGGCCGACGTCCTGCGCCGTGCCGATCCAGACCACCCGGGTCAGGCCGAGGTCGACGTCCACCTCCGCGACTACCCGCATGGCCGAGCACGCAAACGCCACATGCGCCCGCTCGCCCTCGGCCACCTGGCCGGTCTCCGGGTCGAGCGGATGCGTGCGTGTGTGGCGGTAGACGCGCTCGACGCTGATCTCGTCGCCGGGCTCGAGCACGCCGCTTCGGCGCGCGAGCTCCTGCTTCACCTCGCGGCAGGCGAGCTGGACGGCCCCGGCGGTCATCCACGTTTGCCGCGAGGCCGACGACGACCCCGCCGACTGGACGGCCTCCGTCGTGTGCGGGGCGACGACGACGTTCTCGACCTCGAGCTCGGTGCGCGCCACCTGCGCCATGACGTTGACCACGCCCTGGCCGACCTCGGCCGCCGCCGAGTACACCTCGGCGGCGAGCTCGCCGCCGGCATCGGCGAAGAGCCGCACGCGCGCCGCGCAGAAGTCGTCGAAGCCCTCCGAGTAGCAGATGTTCTTGAACCCGACCGCGAAGCCGACGCCGCGGCGCACGCCCTCCCCGCGCGTCGTGTTGCCGGCTCCGCCCGGAAGCCGGAGCGGGTCGCGCGGCAGCTCCTCGGGCTCGGGGATGGGGATGTCGGCGCAGCGGCGGATGACCTCGGTGACCGGGAGCGAGCCGGTGATCACCTGGCCGGTCGGGAGCACGTCGCCCGGACCGAGGGCGTTCTGCAGGCGCAGCTCGACCCGGCCGACCCCGAGCGCGTCGGCCAGCTTGTCCATCTGCGCCTCGTGTGCAAAGCAGGACTGGACGGAGCCGAAGCCGCGCATGGCGCCGCAGGGCGGGTTGTTCGTGTAGACGCACGTGGCCTCGAGCAGGGCGTTCGGCACCGAGTACGGGCCGCACGCGAACGACGCCGCGTTCGACGTCACGGCGGTGGAGCTGGAGGCATAGGCGCCGCCGTCGAGCAGGATCCGCGCGTGCACCGAGACGAGCTTCCCGTCGCGGTTCGCGGCGTGCCGCATCCAGATGCGCGCCGGGTGGCGGTGGATGTGCCCGACGAACGACTCCTCCCGGTTGTAGACGAACTTCACGGGGCGGTTCGTGTGCAGCGCGAGCATGGCGCCGTGGATCTGCATCGACAGGTCCTCGCGCCCGCCGAAGGCGCCGCCGACGCCGGCGAGGTGGATGCGGACGCGGTTCGGCGTCAGCCCGAGGCACGGCGCGACCTGGTCGCGGTCGACGTGCAGCCATTGCGTGGCGACGTAGATGTCGACGCCGCCCTCGCCGTCGGGCACGGCCAGCCCGGACTCGGGGCCGAGGAACGCCTGATCCTGGATGCCGAGCTCGTACGTCCCCTCGACGACGACGTCCGCAGCGGCGTCGGGATCGCCGTGGCGGATGACCATGCGGCGGACGATGTTCGGGCGCGGATCCTCCAGGTATCCGTGGCCGTCGGTCCAGCGCTCGGGGTGGATCGCCTCGTGCTCGGTGGCGCTCTCCGGGTCGACGATCGGGTCGAGCGGCTCGTATTCGACCCGAACCTCCTCCGCGGCGCGCCTGGCCTGCTCCGGGTGCTCCGCGGCGACGATCGCAACCGGCTCGCCGTGGTAGCGGACTCGGTCGAAGGCGAGCACGGGCTGGTCGGGGAACTCGAGCCCGTAGCGCTTCTCGCCGGGGACGTCCTCGTGCGTGAGCACGGCGTGGACGCCAGGCATGCCGGCCGCCCGTGGTCGTGTCGATGGCCCCGATGAGCGCGTGCGCGTGGGGACTGCGAACGGTGTGGCCCCAGAGCATCTCGGCGGCGTAGAGGTCGCTCGCATAGGCGAACTCGCCCGCGACCTTGGGGATCGCGTCGACCCGGCGCACGGACTCGCCGACGCGCCCGAGCTCGAGCTTGCGCGCAGGCGTGCTCACGGCGTCTCCGCCGTTGCCGCCGCGCGGACCGCGTCGAAGATCTTCTGGTAGCCGGTGCAGCGGCAGAGGTTGCCGGAGAGCGCCTCGCGGATCTCGTCGTCGCTCGGATCGGGGCGCTGCTCGAGCAAGGCGGCCGTCGCCACGACCAGGCCGGGCGTGCAGAAGCCGCACTGCACCGCGCCCGTCTCGGCGAAGGCCTCCTGCACGCGGTGGAGCCGGCCGTCCTCCCCCAGCCCCTCCACCGTGACGATCTCGTGGCCCTCCGCCTGCGCCGTCAGGACGAGGCAGGCGCAGACGAGCGTCCCGTCGAGGAGCACCGAGCAGGAGCCGCACTCGCCCTGCTCGCACGCGTTCTTCGAGCCCGGCAGCCCGAGCCCCTCGCGGAGCGTGAAGAGCAGGCTCTCGCCGGCCCAGACGTCGGCCTCGCGGCGCTCGCCGTTGACGGTCAGCTCGATCTTCAGGCCAGGCATCAGGTCAGCACCCGCTCGAGCGCGCGATCCGTCAAGACTTTGAGCGCGTGGCGGCGGTAGGCGGCGGTGCCGCGGACGTCGTCGATCGGGCTCGTCGCATCCGCCAGCCGCTCGGAGAACTCGGCCCGCTCGCCGAGCGGCCCGGTGACGAGCGCCGGCACGGGCCCGGCCGAGCCGAAGGCGGCCCGGATCTCCTCCCGCTCACGGTCGACCGCGAGCGCGAGGGAGCACACCGCGATCACCATGGCGTTTCGCGGTCCGACCTTCATGAAGGTCTGCCGGCTCCCGGACGGGGTCAACGTGACCGCGACGATCAGCTCGTCGTCCGCGAGCGCGTTCCGCTTGGGACCGACGAGGAACTCCGCGAGCGGGACCGTCCGCGTGGAGCCGGTCTTGGCCAGCTCGACCTGGGCGCCCTCGACCAGGAGGGGCGGCAGCGCGTCCCCCGCGGGCGAGGCGGTGCCGAGGTTGCCGCCGACCGTGCCGCGGTTTCGGATCTGCGGCGAGCCGACGGTGCGCGAGGCCTCCGCCAGCGCCGGCTGGAGGTTGGCGAGCTCGCCCTCCATCGCCTCGGCGTACGTGAGCCCGGCTCCCAGCCGCAGCGAGCCGTTCTCGCGCGACCAGCCGCGCAGCTCGGCGACCTCGTTCAGGTTGAGGATCGTCTCCGGGCGCGCGCGGTCGAAGTTGAGCTCGACCATGACGTCCGTGCCGCCCTGGATCGGGACCGCATCCGGTCGCTCGGACTTCAGCGCCAGGGCTTCGTCCAGCGACCCTGGGGTCAAAACCTCCACGGATCCAGGGTAATCAATGGCCCGGAGGGGCCCTGGCTACGAGTTGCCCGCCTCGCCTTCGATCGGCCGCGGCTGCGGGAGCACGACGCGGTGCGCGCTCGCCGAGCCGGATTCCGGCTCGACCTCGACCAGGTCGACGGCGCGGGCCCGTTGCTCCGCGTCGAGGTGGACGAGCGCGAAGCCCGAGGGCTCGTCGCCCACGCCGAACGCGCCACCGGCTCCCACGCTGCCACCGTCCACGAGCACGTACGCGCCCTCGTTCTCGACGTGCTGGATGTGGTCGTGGCCGGTCAGGACGAGCACGGGCGGGCCGCCGTCCTCGGCCAGCCGGTCGAGCAGGGCATGGGCCAGCGAGTACCGGTGGACGAGCACGAGGTCCGGCCGCTCGGGCAGCGCCTCGAACCAATCCAGGAACTGCTGCTCGGCGTCGAGGAGCGCCTGCTCTTTCAGCTCCAGGAGGTGCCCCTCGAACGTGCCCGCCGCGCTCTCGGCCGGGTCGTCCCAGCCCGCGACTTCGAGCCCGGCGACCTCGACGACCGGGTCGCCGTTCGTCGTCCCGTCGGCGAGCAGCCGTCCGCTCCGAGTCAGGACGATGACGCCCTGCCGGGCGGCGGCGAGCATCAGCGGCCGCGAGTCGTGGTTTCCGGAGACCGCGACGACCGGCGTGCCGAGCCGCGCGACTCCCGAGACGATCCCGGCCTCGTAGGGCGTGCCGCGCTGGGTCAGGTCGCCGACGAGGAAGACCGGCTTTCCGGCCGTGAAGCCCTGGAGTGCGGGGAGCACGAGGCTATTCGAGTGGAGGTCGGACGCGACCACGATGGCCTGGTCGATGGGGGCAGCGTTCTCCGAGCGCTCTCCGGCGACGGCGATCAGCCGCGTGAGCCCCTCAACTGCGTCGCCGTAGGAGTCGTCGTAGCCCCCACCGGCGGCCAGCACGCGCTCCGAGAACTGGAGCAGCCGCGGCAGCTCCTCGCCGTGGGCGTAGAACGTCGGCTCGCGCAGGGCGCCGTAGTCGAACCGGCTGACGCCCGCCCCGACGAGGACGACGGCCGCAAGCGTGGCCGCGAGCCCGGCGGCCGGCCCGAGCAGGAGCCAGCGACGGCGGTTGAAGACGGCGATGACCGCTCCGCCGAGGAGGCCGCCGATTGCGCCGCCGAGGAGCGCGAGCAGAGCCGCTCGTCTGAGGCCGTCCGAGACCGCATCGTGCAGCTCGCCCTCGAGCCCCGCGAGGCTCGCGTCGGCGCTCCCGCCCGAGCGCAGCGCGGCGAGAGCCGCATCGCGATCGAGGGAGCGAAACTCGAGCTCCACCGCGACCGGCGCCGTGTACGGCTCGGCCCTGACGCCCCAGTCGACGACCGGGACGTAGACGTCCACCTCCCCGCTCCGTGCCGGGACGACGTCGACCGTCGACCGTGCCCAACGTGACCGAGCGCGACTCGGGCGAGGCGGCGCGCAAGGCGACGACACTTCCCGCGAGGGCGAGCGCCACGCAGGCGAGGACATACGCCGCAGTCCTGAAAAGACCCCTATGCATTCCCGTCCTTCAAGTGTCGACCCCTGCGCGCAGGGCCTCGACCCTCAAAGGTCGAGATTCAGGTTACTCCCTGAGCAGATTGCTGCGGGCCCGCTCGACGAGCGCGCGCCCGTACTGGCGATGCTCGCCCATGCCGAGCTCCCACTGGGCGTGGGCGAGCCGCTTCTCGCGCTTGAGCTTCGACTGGGAGAGAGCACGCGCCTCGTAGTGCGACTCGGCCATGACCGTCGTCCGCATGTAGGAGCCCTGCGCGAGGCGAACGACCTCGTCGGCCAGCTCCCTGCCTTCGACGCGGGCGACCGTGTGCCACCGCTCCGGCTCCTCCGGATCGGCGATCTGCACGTAGTACGTCGGCTCGACCACCCCTCTATCGTACTCCCGACGCAGCCGGGCTCGGCCGACGCTAGCCCAACGGAGGCGGCGGTCCGTCCGGGTCTCCGGTCGGGTTCCCGTTCCAGATCGGGAAGTCGCCGCTCGAGCACCCGGCCCGCTGCGTCCCGCGCGACCGCCATCCTCACGAACGACCCGAGCCGTCCGTGCATCTCGCCGAACTGCACGGCCACGCCGCCCAGTAGTAGTCGACGGGCGCGCCGAGGCTCGCTGGGACCCTCGACGACCTGCGCCTGGACAGCCGTCCCGTCTGTCAGCTGGAACTCGACGCTCTTCACCTCCTCGGCCAATCGACCCGAGACGAAGGATCGGGTCAGTCCCTCGGTGCCGCCCTCGCCGTCGCCGAACGCCTCGATCCAGTGGCCGGCACCGCGCGCCCACGGGTCGCCACGAACGTCCGTAGGTCCGCAGGCGGCATTGCCGATCCAGCCGTAGTCCGGATCGAGGCTCAAGAAGCCCAGGCACAGTCCACGGTCGCTGGTCGTAGCGAGGATCTTCCACGGCACGCCGGCCGTCCCAGAGGCAATGACAACATCTGCCGCCGATGGCACCGGCGCATCCGGCTCTCGCCAGCCTGCGAAGAAGCTCGCGATACTTCGACCGACTCCGAGTGCGGAATCGAGACGGCCAGCGCGAGCGCGAGAGCGGCGGCGAAGCAAGGAGCGCAACACGCCGGCCTCTCCTGCCACCGGAGCCCCGGCTCACGCGCCGCAGTCGTGGAGACGATCTGCTCGAAAAGCGCCATCGCGGCAGGCGTGCAGAGCTCCCGGGCCGAGTTCGTCGTCACGGACCCGCGCGAGTCCGGCGACGAGCAGGTCGGCGTCACGCGCCTCCAGCGTCACAGGAGCTCACTCCCTCCGAGCGAGTCGAGCCGCCGACGAGTCCGCGACTGTCGCACGCCGATTCCTGCGCTGGAAAGTTCTTGGGCGAATCGCCGACGGGCACGATGCAGCCGAACTCGGGCGGCGGCGCGCGAGCAGCCCAAGACGACCGCAAGCTCCCGCGGCGCGAGCCCTTCCCACGCTTTGAGCTCGAGGACTTCGCGATCGCCGGCCGGAAGCCGCTCGAACGCACGGCCGACCGCTTCGACGTGGAGCTCTTCTTCGGCGCGATCGGTGAGCAGAGCGAACGAGGGCTCCAGCCTCAGGCGCACGTCGAGCAATTCGCGTCGTCGCTCTCCGCGACGCTGGTTGGCAAGGACACGGCGCGCCACCCCGTAGAGCCAGAGACGCGTCTCGTTGCCGAACGGCACCTCGTCGAGCCGGCGCCAAGCGACGAGAAACGTCTCGGCGACGATGTCGGCTGCGTCGTCAGTCGACTGGCAACGCCTCAGGGCGTAGCCGAGGATCGGCGCATAGCACCCCTCGTATATCCTCCGAAATCGCTCGCACCGCGGTGGCTCAGGTGACGTGCCTGCCGACGGAAGAGGGCTCACATCTCCTCATGTCCGGCTTCCTCGGAACGTTTCAGCCGCTTAGCCGAGCGCCTGCTCCAGCGCCCTCCGCGTGAGCACGCGGGCGAGGTGCTCGCGATAGGCCCCGCTCGCGTTGTGGTCGCTCGGCGGGCTGGTGCCCTCGGCGGCCTTCTCGGCGGCCTCGGCCGCGTCGGACCCCGACGAGAGCGCCTTCTCGACGCCGCCTGCCCGCAGGGCCGTCGGGCCCATGTTCGTGAGCGCGACGTGCGCGCCGCCGTTCATCTGCACCGCGGCCACGGCAACGGTCGCCCAGTCCTGGGAGCGCCGGTTGAACTTCTCGTAGGCCCAGCCGCCGGATCCGGTCTTCGGGACGCGGATCTCCGTGAGGACTTCCTGCGGGTCGAGCGCGGTCTGGAGGAAGCCGCCGAAGCTCTCGGCCACCGAGAGCCGCCGCTCCCCTTTCGGCCCCTTCGCCACGAGCTCCGCGTCCAGCGCGAGCAGGACGGTCGGCGCATCCGAGGCCGGGTCGCAGTGCGCGATCGAGCCGCCGATCGTCCCGCGGTGCCGGACCTGCGGGTCGCCGACGAGGGCGGCCGTCTCGGCGACGATCGGGCACTCGGCCCGGAGCAGCTCGCTCTGCTCGAGGTCGCGGTAGCGCGTGAGCGCGCCGATGGCGATCGCGTCGCCGTCCTCCTTCACATAGGAGAGATCCGAGATCCGGCCGATGTCGACCAGGAGCTCGGGCCGCGCGAGCCGCAACCGCATGAGCGGGAGGAGCGAGTGGCCGCCCGCCAGGAGCTTCGCGTCCTTGCCGGAGCCGAGGAGCTCGATCGCGTGGTCGACGGAGTCGGCGACCTGGTAGTCGAAGCTCGCCGGGATCACTTCGCACCTCCTTCCTGGATCGCGCGCCAGACCGTCTCGGGCTTGGCGGGCATCTCGACGTCGGTGACGCCGTAGGGCGAGAGTGCGTCCACGACCGCGTTCATGACCGCCGCCGTCGAGGCGATCGTGCCGGTCTCGCCGACGCCCTTCACTCCCATCGGGTTCGTCGGGCTCGGGCTCTCGGTCCGCTCGAGCTCGAAGTTCGGAAGCTCGACCGCCGACGGCACGAGGTAGCTGAGCATCGAGCCGGTGGACAGGTTGCCCTCGTCGTCGTAGATCGCCTCCTCGTACAGGGCCTGCGCGACCCCCTGCGCGATCCCACCGTGCACCTGGCCGTCCACGATCATCGGGTTGATCACCGTGCCGACGTCGTCGACGGCGATGTAGCGCACCAGCTCGGCCGCGCCGGTCTCCGTGTCGATCTCGACGACCGCGATGTGGCAGCCCGCCGGCCAGCTGAAGTTCGGCGGGTCGTAGACATACGAGTCCTCGAGGCCGGGCTCGACGCCGTCGGGGAGGTTGTGGGCCGTCCACGCGGACAGGGCAGCGTCCATGACGGTCTTCGACTTGTCCGTGCCCTTGACGGTGAAGCGGCCGCCGTCGTAGTCGAGATCCTCCACCGCCACCTCGAGCTCGTGGGCGGAGATCGTCCGAGCCTTCTCGATCACCTTGTCGAGGGCGTGGTAGAGGGCGACACCGCCGACGGAGAGGCTGCGGCTCCCGTACGTGTCCATTCCCGAGCGGGATCACCGTGGTATCGCCGTGCAGCACCTCGACGTTCTCGATCGGGACGCCGAGCCGGTCGGCGGCGATCTGCGAGAAGGTCGTCACGTGCCCCTGCCCGTGCGGCGAGGTGCCGATCAGGACCTGGACCGTCCCGGTCGGGAGGCAGCGGACCGTGGCAGCGTCCCAGCCGCCGGCGCCGTAGCGGATCGCACCGAGGATCCGCGACGGGGCAAGGCCGCACATCTCGACGTAGGTCGAGAAGCCGATGCCGATCTGCTTCGGGTCCTTGCGCCCGCGCCGCTCGGCCTGCTCGCGCCGGAATCCCTCGTAGTCGGCGAGCTCGAGCCCCCGGTCGAGCGAGGCGTTGAAGTCCCCCGAGTCGATCTCGAGCCCTGATGCGATCGGAGCAGGGAACTCGGTGATGAAGTTCTTCCGCCGGAGCTCGACCGGGTCCATGTCGAGCTTCTTTGCGAGCGTGTCCACCGCCCGCTCGATGGCATACGTGGCCTCGGGACGGCCGGCGCCGCGATAGGCGTCCGTCGGCGTCGTGTTGGTGAAGACGCCGACGCACTCGAAGTCGTAGGCGTCCACGTCGTAGCAGCCCGCATAGAGCCAGGCACCGAGGAGCGGGATCCCGGGCGAGACGAGCTGCATGTACGCACCCATGGCCGCCGTGAGGCGGACGCGCACGGCGGTGATCTTCCCCTCGGCGGTCGCCGCGAGCTCGATCTCCTGCAGGACGTCGCGGCCGTGGATGGTCGCCACGTAGGCCTCGGAGCGCTCCTCGGTCCACTTGATCGGAAGCCCGAGCCGCTTCGCGAGGATCAGGCAAAGGGCCTCTTCCGCGTAGACGTTGAGCTTCGAGCCGAACCCGCCGCCCACGTCCGGAGCGATGACGCGGAGCTTCGTCTCCGGGATCCCCGTCGTGCCGGAAAGGGTCACGCGGGCGATGTGCGGCACCTGCGTCGCCGACCACATCGTGTACTCACCGGTTGCGAGCACCGGCTGCACGAGCACGCTCCGCGGCTCGATCGCGTTCGGGATCAGGCGCTGCTGGCGGTAGTGCTCCTTGACGGTGACCGCGGCCTCGGAGAAGAGCTTGTCGGGCTCGCCCGTCTGCAGCGGCCAGGTGTACGCGCGGTTGTGGTCGTACTCGTCGTGGACGAGCGGCGCCGAGTCCTTCACCGCCTCCCCGACGTCGGTGACGGCAGGGAGCGGCTCGTAGTCGACCTCGACGAGCTCGGCGGCGTCCTTCGCGAGCGCACGGCTCTCGGCGATGACGACCGCGACGCCGTCGCCCGCATAGCGCGCCTTGTCAGAGGTCAGAGGATGGTGCTGCGGGATGTGGCAGTCGCCGGTGACGGGCCACGCGCACGGGAGCGAACCCGCCCAGTCCTCGGCCAGCTCGGCACCCGAGAACGCCGCCACGACACCGTCTGCCTTCAGGGCGTTCGAGAGGTCGACCTTCTTGATCGTCGCGTGCGCGTAGGGGCTGCGGACGACCGCCATCCACAGCATCCCGGGGAGCGTCATATTGTCGACCCACCGCGTCTCGCCGCGGAGCAGGCGGGCGTCCTCCTTGCGCTCGACCGAGGCGCCGATGTAAGGGGTCTTGGTTTCGGTGGTAGCCATCTCCCCTCCCTCAGGCCGCGGCGGCGGTCTTGACCGCCTTGACGATGTTCTGGTAGCCGGTGCAGCGGCAGAGGTTGCCCTCGAGCGCGTGGCGGATCTCCTCCTCGCTCGGGCTCGGGTTCTCCTCGAGCAGGCTGATCGTCGCCATGACCATCCCCGGCGTGCAGTAGCCGCACTGGAGGCCGTGGCTCTCGTGGAAGGCCTGCTGCACCGGGTGGAAGTCGTCGACCTCGCTGATGCCTTCGATCGTCGTCACCTCGTGGCCGTCGGCCTGGACGGCGAGGACGGTGCACGACTTCACCGACTCGCCGTCGAGGAGGACGGTGCAGGCGCCGCACGAGGACGTGTCGCAGCCGACCACGGTGCCGGTCAGCCCGAGCTGCTCGCGCAGGTAGTAGACGAGGAGCTGTCTCGGCTCGACCTCCGCCGAGTGGCTCTCGCCGTTGACCGAGATCGCGATCTGTGTCAACTCGACCTCCTTCCGATCGATCGGATGCGGCGCCAGAGGCTGCCGAAGAAGAGTGAGAACCCGGAGATCGGCTTCGCCTGCGCGGCGACCGCCTGCTCGGCCTCGTCCGCCGAGTCTCCGAGCTGGGCCTGGAGGCACTGGGCGAAGCTCGTGACCATCTGCGAGGAGATGTCCTCGATCATCCCGCGCCCGTACTGGGCGACCGTTCCGGAGAGCGAGAGGTCGGTGACGAGGTCGATCTTCGTCCCTCCGTTCGTCGGAGCGAGCGACGATTCGATCGTGGCGCTCGCGCGGCCGCGATTCCGGGTCTCGCGCGCCTTGGCGCCGAGCACGACGCGGCGGTTCGCCTCGTCCGCCTCTTTGCGCTCGACGTCGGTGGCGAAGGTCAGCCCGATCGGGCCGAGCTTCACCTGCATCGTCGCCTTCCAGTTGTTTTCGTCGACGACCTCGTCGAGCTTCGCTCCGGGCATGCACGGGACGATGCGCGGGACGTCCATGAGCAGATCCCACGCCTTCTCGGGCGACGCGGCGACCTCGAACGAGTTCTCCAGCTTCACGTTGCGACTACCTCCTCGGGAGCCGGCTTGGGGGCGCGGATGACCTGGACGATCTGGGCGGCGATGGCGACCGCCACCTCCTCGGGCGTCCGTGACCCGATCTTGAGGCCGATCGGGGCATGGATCCTGGCGATGTCCTCGTCGGAGACGCCCTCGGCGCGCAGACGCTCGGCGCGGTCTGCGTTCGTCCGCCGGGCTCCCATCGCACCGATGTAGCCGGCCGGGGACTCGAGCGCAACCTTCAGGGCCGGGACGTCGAACTTGTGGTCGTGGGTGAGGACGCAGATGACCGTGCGCTCGTCGACGGGCGCGT
The DNA here is from genome assembly GCA_963842305.1 of uncultured Actinomycetes bacterium. GTDB lineage: Bacteria > Actinomycetota > Thermoleophilia > Gaiellales > Gaiellaceae > JAIBJN01. Next base: position 509,752 of record CAWJFW010000005.1, on the reverse strand, counting down.
TCCGCAGGAAACGGTCGGGCCACTCGACGACGAGCTCGTCCACGTCCGGAAAGCGTTCCGGCGTGACGAACTTCGCCCGCGCGTCGCAGACGGTGACGCGGTAGCCGAGGAACCGGCCGACCGAAGCAACGGCCGCCGCGTGGTCGACGGCGCCGAAGACGTACATGTTCGGGCGCGGGGCGAAGGAGGAGACGAAGATCTGGCCCTCGGGCGTCTCGAGGATCGCGGTCTCGCCCCGGGCGAGCAGGTCGGCGGCCGGCCCGACGTCGTCGGGGCCGACGAGCCGTTTGGCACCCGCCCCCTCGCCGGTGATCGCGATCTCGAGCGCGATCGGCCGCTCCTCGCGCACCGCCTGGGCGATCGGAGCCACGAGCTCCGGATCGAGCCTGTCGACGAAGATATGCACCGTGCCCCCGCACGGAAGCCCGACCTCGAAGGCCTCCTCGTCGGCGATCCCGTAGGTCTTGAGCCGGGGAGCCCCACCGGCGAGCACGTCTCGCGCCTCGCCGTAGACCGCGGGCTCGACGCAGCCGCCGGTCACCGAGCCGGCGACCTCGCCCTCGCCGGACACTGCCAGGACCGCGCCGGGGTCCCGCGGCGCGGAGCGCTCGGTGCCGACCACGGTGGCGATGGCAACCGGGGTCCCGTCGGCGGCCCAGCGCTCGAGGGTCTCGAGGACGTCTCTCACGGCGCTCTCAGGCCACTGTACCGCGCGGGCTCTTCCTCGAACCGCGCCTTGCAGTGCGCGGAGCAGAAGAAGACGGTCACCTCCTCGTAGACGGTCTGCTCGGTCGCCGGCCCGACCGCGACGGTCATGCCGCAGACCGGGTCGACGGCCTCGGCGGGTGCCTCTACCGGCGCCTCGCCGCGGGTGTGCCGCCACGCAACCAGCTCCGCGAGGATGGCGACGGCGATCTCCTCCTGCGAGGACGGCCCCAGGTCGAGCCCGGCCGGCGCCCGGACGCGCAACACCGACTCCTCGTCGAGCCCGCGGGTGCGGAGCCCGGCGAGCACGCTTGCGGCACGCTTCGCGCTCGCGACGAGGCCGATGTAGCCGGCTTCGGACCGAAGCGCGGCGATCAGAAGGTCCTCGTCCCCGTGACCCATCGTGGCCACGACAACGGCGTCCGCACCCTCCACGCCGTCGGCCTGGACGCGCCAACCCACTGTGCGGGCGAGGTCGGAGAGCGTGCTCGCGGCGGGGCTCTCCCCCACGATCGCCAGGAGCGGAGCGGGAACGACCGGCTCGATCAGCACCTCGACGACACCCTCCGAGGCGCACTCGCCCTCCATGCGGGCAAGCCGCGGCTCGCGGTCGGCGAGGGCACGGAGCGCCTCCCTGACGACGGTCGGCTCCGAGCAGGCGCCGCCGATCCAGCCGGTGACGCGCCCGTCGGGTGTGACGAGCGCGCGGTCGCCGCGCCTCGCGGACGCGGGGCGGACGACGTTGACGACGGTGGCGAGGACGTACGGCTTTCCCTCAGCCGCCAGCCGTCCGGCCTGAACGATGAGGTCGGCGGGGTTCACTCGGCCAGATTCGCCTCCTGCAGGGCCGCCCAGACCTTGCCGGATGTCACCGGCATCTCCAGGTTGCGGACGCCCGCGTGGGCGAGGGCGTCCACGACGGCGTTGACAAACGCGGCCGGGGAGCCCACCGTGGCCGACTCGCCGACGCCCTTGGCCCCGAGCGGGTGGTGCGGCGAGGGCGTCACGGTCTCGCCCAGCTCGAACGAGGGCGTCTCCCAGGCGGTCGGGATCAGGTACTCCGTGAGGTTGGCGCCGATGCAGTTGCCTTCCTCGTCGAAGTCGATCAGCTCCATGGCCGCGATCGCGAAACCCTCCGTCAGACCTCCCATGATCTGGCCCTCCACGATCATCGGGTTGATGCGCACGCCGCAGTCGTCGACGGCGACGCAGCGCCGCACCTTCCATACGCCGGTGCCACGATCGACCTCGACAGCGACGGCGTAGGTACCGAACGGATAGGTCATGTTCGGTGGGTCGTAGTAGTAGACGCCCTCGAGCCCGCCCTCCATCCCGTCGGGGATGTTCGTGTAGGCGGCGAAGGCGATGTCCTGGATGGAGCTCGACTTCTCCGGCGCGCCCTTGACGACGAAGCGGCCTCCCTCCCACTCGAGGTCGTCTTCCGATGCCTCCAGGAGATGGGCGGCGATCTTCTTCGCCTTGGCGCGGATGCGGCGCGAGACCATCGCCGTCGCCGCTCCGGAGACCGGCGTCGAACGGCTCGCGTACGTGCCGAGCCCGTAGGGCGTGTTGTCGGTGTCGCCCTCCTGCACCTCGACGTCCTCGGGCTGCAGGCCGAGCTCCTCGGCGACGATCTGCGCGAACGTCGTCTCGTGGCCCTGGCCCTGCGACTTGACGCTGAGCTTGAGCACCGCCTTGCCGGTCGGGTGAATGCGGAGCTCGGCGCCGTCGTTCATGCGCAGGCCGGCGATCTGGTAGTCGGCTCCGTGGCCGGCGCCGACGACCTCCGTGAAGGAGGCGAGGCCGATCCCGATCAGCTTGCCGTCGGAGCGGGCTTCGGCCTGCTCGCGGCGCAGGTCCTCGTAGCCGAGCTTCTCGAGCGCGAGGTTCATCGCCGCCTCGTAGTCGCCCGAGTCGTACTCGAACCCGGTGGCCGACTTGTAGGGGAACTGATCCGGCTTGATGAAGTTCTGCCGCCGGAACTCGGCCGGGTCGACGCCGATCTCGTAGGCCGCCGACTGCACGAGGCGCTCGATCAGGTACGAGGCCTCGGTGACGCGGAACGAGCAGCGGTAGGCAACACCCCCGGGGGCCTTGTTCGTGTACGCCCCGGTGGTCTCGACGTGCGCCGCGGGGATGTCGTAGGAGCCGGTGACGATGTGGAAGAGCCCGGCCTTGCAGCTCGTCGGCTGCGCGTCGGAGAAGAACGCGCCGTTGTCGGAGAGCATCTTCACGCGCAGGCCGGTGATCTTCCCGTCCTTGAGCGCCAGCTCGCCGCGCATGTGGTAGTCGCGGGCGAAGCCCGTCGAGATGAGGTTTCCGGTGCGGTCCTCGACCCATTTCACCGGCCGGCCGATCAGGAGCGACGCCGCCGTGGCGACGACGTAGCCGGGGTAGATCGGCACCTTGTTCCCGAAGCCGCCGCCCAGGTCGGGCGAGATGATCCTGATCTTGTGCTCGGGCAGGCCGGCCACGAGCGCGAAGAGGGTGCGGTGGACATGGGGCGCCTGCGACGTCATGTAGATCGTCGCCTTGCCGGTCGCCGGATCGACGTCCGCCACGCACCCGCAGCACTCGAGCGGCGCCGGATGGCAGCGCGGGTAGAACGTCTCCAGCTCGACCACCTTGTCGGCCTCCGCGAAAGCCTTGTCCGTCGCCTCCTTGTCGCCCGCCTCCCAGTCGTAGATGCGGTTGTCGGTCTGGCCTTCCTTCTCGTCGCGGATCACGGCCGCGCCCTTGGCGAGCGCCTGTTGCGGGCTCGTGATCGCCTCGAGCGGCTCGTAGTCCACGTCGATGAGCTCGCAGGCGTCCTTCGCGATGTAGGCGGACTCGGCGATCACCGCCGCGACCTCCTGCCCCTGGAAGCGCACCTTGTCCGTCGCGAGCACCGCCTGCGTGTCGCCGGAGAGGGTCGGCATCCAGGCGAGGTTGTGCTGCGCCATCAGCTCGCCGGTGACGACGGCGACGACGCCTTCGACCGCCTCGGCCCGCGAGGTGTCGATCGACGTGACGCGCGCGTGCGCGAACGGGCTCCGGAGGAACTCGAGGTGGAGCATCCCGGGAAGCGTGATGTCGTCGAAGTAGTTGCCCTTGCCGCGGATGAAGCGGGCGTCTTCCAGCCGCTTGACGGAGTGCCCGACCCCGCGGATGACCTGATCTTCGCTCACAGCCATCAGTGCCCCCTCAGGTAATGGTGGTTAGCTTCTGCGTCGTGGGCACCAAGCATGAGTCCACACTCGGCCGCAGCCAAGGCTGGACGCCTTGGCAAGGGCGAGGGTGGGCTCAGGCGTAGCGTGATCGCGGGGCAGAAGCAGCTAGGTATTGCCTGATGGGGCACTAGCCTTCCTTCCCCTTGGCGGCTGCGTACTGGACCGCCTTGACGATGTTCTGGTAGCCGGTGCAGCGGCAGATCTGGCCGCTGATGGCCCAGCGGATCTCCTCCTCGGTCGGATCGGGGTTCTCGGCCAGGAGCGCGGTCGCGGTCAGCATCATCCCCGGCGTGCAGAAGCCGCACTGGAGCCCGTGCTCCTCGTGGAAGCCCTCCTGCACCGGGCTGAGTCCGCCGGCGGGCGCGAGCCCCTCGACGGTCGTCACCTCGGCGCCCTCGACCTGGACGGCGAACATCGTGCACGACTTCACGGGCGTCCCGTCCACGAGCACCGTGCACGCGCCGCAGCCACTGGTGTCGCAGCCGATGTGCGTGCCCGTGAGCCCGAGCGTCTCGCGGAGGAAGTGCACGAGCAGGAGCCTCGTCTCGACCTCCTGCGAGTGCGAGGCGCCGTTGACCGTCACGGTGACCGGTTGCGTGAACTTCCCGGCCTCGACAGCAGTCTCGGTCATCTCGTCTCCTCTCAGGAGCGGGCCGTCTCGGCCGCCTTCCGGAGCCCCCGCTCCGTGAAGACGCGGACGACGCTCCGCTTGTAGTCGGCGCTCCCGCGCTCGTCGCTCCGCGGCTGCGCGGCCTCGGCGGCGAGCTCCGCCGCCGCCTTGATCGTGTCGTCGCTCAGCTCGGCGCCGGCAAGCGCCCCCTCGGCAGCCGTCGCCCGCAGGTTCCGCGGGCCGACGCCGGTGAGCGCGATCCCCGCGCTTCCGACCTTGCCGTTGTCGAGCGCGAGGTGGACGGCGACGCCGACGGTGGCGTAGTCGCCGACCTTGCGCTCGAGCTTCAGGTACGTCCCACCTGCGCGTGCGCCCGGGTCGGGGATCTGGACGGCGGTGGCGATCTCGTTCGGCTGCAGGCTCGTCGTGAACGGTCCCTGGAAGAGCTCGTCGAGCGGGATCGTCCGCGTCCCGCCCGAGGAGGTGACCTCGAGACGGGCGCCCGCGGCCATGAGCGCGGAGCCCCAGTCACCCTGCGGGTCGGCATGCGTCAGCGACCCGACGACGGTGCCGCGGTTGCGGACGATGGGATCGGAGATCTGCGGCGCGGCATCGCCGAGCACGCCGTACCGGCCCTTCAGGGCCTCCGAGCGCTCGCAGTCCTTGTGCCGCACGAGGGCCCCGATCGAGAGGAAGCCGTTGTCCTCCCCGATCGTGTCGAGCCCTTCGATGCGGTTGATGTCGACCAGGGCGCTCGGCGAGGCGAAGCGCAGCTTCATGAGCGGGATCAGGCTCTGCCCTCCCGCCAGCACCTTGGCCTCGTCCCCGTAGCGGTCGAGGATCTCGAGAGCCTCCTCAACGCTCGCCGGAGCGTGGTACTCGAACCTGGCTGGGTACATGCGTTGGCGCCTCCTTCCGGAAACCCCGATGACCGACCGGTCCTTGCCTAGGCAAGAATACTCGGGAGCTGCTTCGCATTTCCATTTTGTGTATCCCGTTACGCTTGGGACGTGCGCTTCGGATCTATCGAGGATGTCGAGCGGGCTCTGAGGGAGGCGTCGTACCTCCCCGACCGGGGCCTCGCCACGGCCGTCTTCCTCGCCGTCTCGATGGGGAGGCCGCTCCTCCTCGAGGGCGAGGCGGGAGTCGGCAAGACGGAGGTCGGGAAGACACTGGCGCGCATCCTCGACGCCGAGCTGATCCGGCTCCAGTGCTACGAGGGGATCGACGCCTCGCAGGCGCTCTACGAGTGGGATTACGCGCGCCAGCTCCTCTACGCACGTGCGCTGCAGGAGGGCGAGGTCGAGGTCGGCGAGCGCGTGGCCGAGCTCTACGGGCCTGAATTCCTCATCGAGCGGCCGCTTCTGCACGCGATCCGGGCCGGCAGCAGGGCCGTTCTCCTCGTCGACGAGCTCGACCGGGCCGACGACGAGTTCGAGGCGTTCCTGCTCGAGGTCCTGTCCGACTTCACGGTCACCGTTCCAGAGCTCGGGACGATCGCGGCGCCCGAGCCGCCGGTCGTCGTCGTCACCTCCAACCGCACCCGCGAGCTGCACGACGCCCTCAAGCGACGCTGCCTCTACCACTGGATCGACTTCCCGGACGTCGCGCGCGAGGCCGAGATCATCCGCCTGCGCGCGCCCGGCGTCGAGGAGCCCCTCGCCCGCTCGGTCGCGGAGACGGTGGCGCGCTTCCGCGCTCTCGACCTCGTCAAGCGGCCGGGTGCCGCCGAGTCGATCGACTGGGCACAGGCCCTCTCGCTCATCGGCGCGGGCTCGGTGAACGGCGACGCGGCCGAGAGACGCTCGGCGCGGCGGTGAAGAACCGCGAGGACCAGGCCCGAGTCGAAGCGGCCTTGGGCGAAATCCTCGATCAATAAGTCACTATCATTGATCTGTTCAGCCCGCCCGGGACGGTGAGGAGGGGCTCGTGAGATATCCGGCGGCCGGTTTGCTCGCGCTCGTGCTTGCTGCTTTCTCGCCCATGGTGGCGAGCGCAGCTCCGCCGTCTTTGTTTCTCGACATCAACGCGAGCGGGAAGGGATCGAGCCCGAGGGGCATGGTCGCGATGGGAGGGAACGTGTTCTTTTCCGCGAGCGACCCCGATCACGGCCGCGAGCTCTGGACGACCGACGGAACCCCGGGCGGCACGGCGTTGGTGAAGGACATCAGGCCCGGAAGCAAGGGATCCGGGGCACATGGCTTCACCGTCGTGAACGGGACGGTCCTGTTCGTGGCCTCGGACGGGACCCACGGAGCCGAGCTGTGGAAGACCGACGGGACGCCCGCCGGGACGCGCATGGTCGAAGACCTCGAGCCGGGATCGCAGGGCTCGTTCGTTCGCGGGCTGGTCGACGTCGGTGGGACGCTGTTCTTCGGAGGCACCCTGGGCGGCCGGACGTGGACGAAGTCCCTCTTCCGGAGCGACGGCACCGCGGCGGGCACCTTCGCAATCAAGCAGGTCGACTACCGCGGGAACGGGATCAGCGTGAACGGGAAGCTCATGTTCCGGGGAAGGGACTCGGAGCACGGCTTCGAGCTGTGGCGGAGCAACGGGACTCGCGCCGGTACGACCCTCGTGAAGGACATCAACCATCGAGGCGCGGACACGACCCTGGACGGCTACGTCGTCCGCAACCTCACGAAGTTCGCCGGCGAGGCCTTCTTCCAGACCGCCGACGACGTCCACGGGTTCGAGCTGTGGAGGTCGGACGGGAGCGCGGAGGGGACCTCCATGGTGAAGAACATCAACGTTCCCGCCCATGAGGGGGACGAGGATCTCTCGGCGTTCCGCCGCTGCTGCCCTGGCGGCGTCGGCAGTCGCATGGTGTCCGCCACCGGGACTCTGTACTTCGCCGCCGACGACCGAGTTCACGGGTTCGAGCTCTGGGGCACCGACGGGTCCAGGGGCGGCACGGCCCTCGTGAAGGACATCCGGACGGGAACCGAAAGCTCCTCTCCGATCAGGCTCACGAACGTCGCGGGCGGACTGTACTTCCTCGCGAACGACGGCGACCACGGCTACGAGCTTTGGACGAGCGACGGAACGAGTGACGGGACCGACCTCGTCCTGGACGTCAACCCGGGATCTGACGGACTCACCTCGTGTTCCTTGTCCTCCGACCCCGGCTGCGCCGCGCTCCCGCCTCTCACGGACGTCGGCGGCAGCGCGTACTTCGCGGCAGACGACGGCAGCCACGGGACGGAGCTGTGGCGAAGCGACGGCACCGAGGGCGGCACCATGCTCGTGCAGGACTCACGACCGGGCCCGGACGGCTCGGATCCCGTGGGACTGATCAACGCGGAAGAAACGCTGCTCTACTCGGCCGACGACGGCCCGAGCGGCCGGGAGCCGTGGACGAGCGACGGCACGTCCGAGGGCACAGCCCTGCTTGCCGACATCGTCCCCGGGACCAAAGGCTCGGATCCGAGCGCCCTCACGGACTTCGGCGGAGATCTGGTCTTCGCCGCGGACGACGGAGTCCAGGGTCGGGGGCTGTGGAGCAGCGACGGGACTCCGGCGGGAACCGCGCTCGTCAAGCCCATCGAGGCCTTCGCCGAGGGGCGACCCAACGAGCTCGTCGTCGTCGGCGACCAATTGTTCTTCGCGGGTGAGTTCGGCGACCCGTCGTTGTGGACCAGCGACGGCACTCCCGGCGGCACCACGGTCGTGAAGACATTCGCGGCGTCGCCCATCGACCTTACGGCAGTCGGAGACGCTCTCTTCTTCACGGTCGCGCGCAAGCTCTGGACGAGCGACGGCACTCCCGGAGGGACCGTCCAGCTGGGCTCCGTCGAGCCGTCGGCCCCCCTTACGTCCTTCGAAGGCGACGTGTTCTTCGTAGCCAACGTGGGAACGCAGTGGGGGCTCTGGAAGAGCGACGGCGGCACGCCGGTCCTGGTCAAGAACCTCCATAACGATCCGGACGGTGAAGGAAACTTTTCCTTGCCCTGCTGTCCGACACCCTCGGGAGGACTCCTCTTCGTCCCCATCGCCAACCAGCTCTGGAAGAGCGACGGGACGACAGGCGGCACCTCGGTCGTGAAGGACGTCGATCTCGTCGACATCGCCGACGTGGGAGACACTCTCTACTTCAACGGCCGACCCCCTGGGTCCGATGACGTTGATGACTTCGGGCTGTGGAAGAGCGACGGGACGCCCGGGGGGACCGTAGAGGTCAGCGGAGAGCCGTATCCAAGCTCCATCACCGACTTCATGGGCCAGGCGCTCTTCTGGTCGTCTTTCGGGGGATCACAGGGACTGTGGATCAGCGACGGGACTCCCGAGGGAACGGTCCGGATCAAGGACATCCGCTCAGGGACGACTCCACTCTCCCGTTCCCCGTTCCTCGTGGTGGGCTCAACGGCGTACTTCGGCGCCTCGGACTCCGTGAGCGGGACGGAGCTCTGGCAGACGGACGGAACGACCGAGGGGACGACCCTCCTCGCCGACATCGTTCCGGGAGCGGCCGAGTCCGTGCCGAGCGGCCTGGTCGACGTGGGCGGTGCCTTGTACTTCACTGCCGACGACGGCATGCACGGCCGCGAGCTCTGGTCGTTCACGCCCTGAGCAGCTCGACCGCGCTGCGACAATGGGAGCGCCCGTGAACGCTTCCGGACAGGATTCGGTCGAGAAGCTCGTCCTCTTCGGACGCGCCCTGCGCGCCGCCGGGCTCCCCGTCGGGCCCGACCGCGTCGCGTCGTTCTCGCGTGCCGCCGCGCTCCTGCCGCCCGGCGAGCTCTACTGGGCCGGGCGGGCGACCCTGCTCTCACGACCCGAGCAGATCGACATCTACGACGCTCTCTTCGCCTCGTTCTTCGGACCGGCGAGGCCCTCGCTCGGCCCTCCGATTCGGATCCGCGTCGAGCTGGAGGCCGAGGCGGACGCCGGGCTCGCGAGCGCGGTCGAGCTCTTGAAGGAGAAGAGCTTCTCGCGCTGCTCGCGCGAAGAGCTCTCCCAGCTCGCAGAGCTGATGAGCAGCATCGAGCTCTCGGTGCCGAAGCGCCGCACGCGGCGCCGCGAGCGCTCCCGCGCAGGGACGCCCGACCTCCGCCGGACGCTTCGCCGCTCGTTCCGCACGGGCGGCGAGCCGATCGAGCGTGCCTGGCGACGCCGGCGAAAGCGAGCGCGTCGGCTCATCCTCCTGCTCGACGTCTCGGGCTCGATGGACGCCTACTCGCGCGCGCTCGTCATGTTCGCGCATGCGGCACTCCGCTCCGACAAGCGGTGGGAAGCGTTCTGCTTCGGCACGCGCCTGACGCGCGTCACGCGCCAGCTCGAAGGCGCGGATGCCGATGCCGCGCTCGGACGCGCCGCCGCCGAGGTGGTCGACTGGGACGGCGGCACACGGATCGGCGAGTCGCTCAAGCGCTTCCTCGACGAGTACGGCCACAGCGGCCTCGCGCGCGGCGCCGTGGTCGTCCTCTGCTCGGACGGCCTCGAGGTCGGAGACCCGGAGCTCCTCGCAGAGCAGATGGCGCGCCTCCACCGTCTTGCCTACCGAGTCGTGTGGCTCAACCCGCTCCAGGAGGACCCCGCCTACGAGCCGCTTGCGCGCGGCATGAAGGCGGCGCTTCCCCACGTCGACCACTTCGCGAGCGGCCACAGCCTGGCCAGCCTCGAGGACGTCGGCTCGGCGCTCTCGCGCTGGTAGCAAACGGCGCGATCAGCCGGTGTTGCGGAGGGCGGCGGCGATGCCCGCGATCGAGCGGAGGAGCGGGCGCTTGACCGCCTCGTCGCCCGTCTCGCGCCAGCGGCGGAGGAGCTCGACCTGGATCGCGTTCATCGGGTCGACGTAGGGATTCCGGAGCCGGATGGAACGCTGCACGACCGGGTGGCGGTCGAGGAGCTCGCGCGCCTCGACGATCTCGAGCACGGCCGCGACCGTGCGCTCGTGCTCGGTGCGGATCGGCTCGTACAGGCCCGCGTCCTCGACCAGGTCGAGGTAGCCGGCGGCGATCTCGAGGCTCGACTTCGCCAGCGTCATCTCGAGGTTCTCGACGAGCGACCGGAAGAAGGCCCACCCGTGATAGAGCCGCCGCAGCTCCGCGACGTCGGCGGCCGCGAAGGCCGTCCCGCAGCCGTACCACGCCGGGAGGATGCAGCGGTTCTGCGTCCACGCGAAGACCCAGGGGATCGCGCGGAGCGAGCCGAGGAGCTCGCCGCCTTCGGGGCGCCGGGCCGGGCGTGAGCCGATCTCGAGGAGCGCGAGCTCCTCGACGGGCGTGAAGCTGCGGAAGAACTCCGGAAAGCGCTCGTCTTCCCAGACGAGGCCGCGGTAGGCGGCGAAGGCCTCCGCGGAGAGCCGCCCGAGCGTGTCCCGCGCACCGTCCGGCGGGCTCGACCCGGCGACCTCGGGGAACGCAGCCAGGAGCGTCGCCGCGAGCGCCGCCTCGAGGTTTCGGTACGCGAGGCCGGGGAGGCCGTACTTGAACGAGACCGTCTCGCCCTGCTCCGTCACCTTGAGGCGGCCGGGCGGATGGCCGACGGGCTGGGCGAGGATGGCGGCGTGGGTCGGGCCGCCACCGCGGCCGGTGCTGCCGCCGCGGCCGTGGAAGATCGTCAGCTCGATCCCGCGCTCGGCAGCGAGGGCCGCGAGCCGCTCCTGCGCCCGGAAGATCTCCCACTGCGCGGTGAGGTAGCCCCCGTCCTTGCCCGAGTCCGAGTAGCCGACCATCACCTCGAGCCGGCGTCCGTGCTCCTCGACGACCCGGGCGAACGACGGCTCGTCGAGCAACGACTCGACGATCGCAGGCGCCTCGCGGAGGTCGGCGATCGTCTCGAAGAGCGCCACCGGCGAGACGTGCGCATCCGACTCGTCGGCGAGGGCGACGACCGCGAGCACGTCGGCCGCGGACCCGGTACCGGAGACGATCACCGTGTCGAGCGCGCGCTCCCCGAGCCGGCGCTGTGCATCGCCGATGACGCCGAACGTCTCGCGAACGCGCGGCGTCCGCCGACCCAGCTCCTTCGCGTGGAAGCGCACGTCGAGCTTCGCCACGTGGAAGCCGAAGAGCTCGACCCGGCGACGGAGGTCGGCCAGCCGGCCGTCTGCGATGCGCACGCCGCTGTGTGCACGCAGGCTCCGGTCGACGACGTCCAGATCCGCCTGGAGCTCCTCGGCCCGCGCGTAGCCCTCGTTCCCGAGTCGCCACCAGACGAAGCTCAGCTTGCGGCGGTAGGGCTCGTCACGGTTCTGCTCGCCGATCTGCTCCGCGTAGGCGGGGAGCTCGCGCTCGTCGCGCGCGATCGACTCCAGGAGCTCGTCGGAGACGGACACGAGCGAGAGCGTGAGCCCGAGCGCCGCCGCCAGCTCGCGCACCTCGGCGCGGTAGCGGACGAGAGCGAGCGCTCGCGCGCGGTCGAGCGCCTCCTCGATGGTGTCGGGCCCGGCATGGGGGTTCCCGTCCATGTCGCCACCGATCCAGGTGCCGAACCGGAGTGGAAGCGCGTCGCCCGGGATCGAGCGGCGGTAGGTGGCGACGAGCTCCTCGGCTGCGTCGAGGAGGCTCTGCTCGAAAAACCACAGTCCATGGCGGATCTCGTCGACCACGCGCGGACGCTCGGGACGCACCTCGTCGGTCTGCCAGAGGACGGTGATCTCCTCCGCTGCGCGTTCCACCACGCTCTCGCCGGTGTCGAGCTCGGTGAGGAGATCGCCGAGTCGCGCCTGCGCCTGCAGGATGGTGCGCCGCGTGGCCTCGGTCGGGTGTGCGGTGAGCACGAGCTCGAGCGAGACATGCTGCGCCGCCTCGGCTAGCGCGGCATCGTCGATCCCGGCTTCGCGCAGACGACGAAACGCATCCGCGAGAGATTCGCGGGGAACGCCCTGCTCGCGCTCGACGTCGCGGCGACGACGGATTCGGTGATGCTGCTCGGCGATGTTGGCGAGCTGGAAGAAGAGCGCGAAGGCCCGCAGAATCTTCGTCTGCTGCTCGAGGTCGAGCTCGCCGACCGCCCGCGCAAGCTCGGCGCGGACCGTCGGGTCGCCGCTCTCCCGCGCGCGCCGCGACACCCTGCGGATCTCCTCCTCGCGGGCAAGCAGTTCCTCTCCCTCCTGCTCCACCATGACCCGCCCGAGCAGCTCGCCGAGCAGGCGGACGTCGCGGCGGAGCGGCGCGTCGGTCGCCATGACGTGAGAGATTACGTGCCGTGCGGACGCTCTTCTCGAACGCCTACGTCGTGGTCATGGACGACGCCGGCACCGAGCTCGAGAACGCATGGATCCTGGTCGAGGACGGATTCGTGGTCGAGGTCGGCGACGGCTCGCCGCCGTTTGCCGAGCACTTCGAGAACCTCGGCGGCACACTCGTCACGCCGGGGCTCGTCAACACGCACCACCACCTCTACCAAACGCTGACACGCACGCGGGCGCAGCAGGCGGACCTCTTCGCGTGGCTGAAGGCGTTGTACCCGGTCTGGGCGCGCGTCGACGCGGAAGCCGAGTACGCGGCCGCCCGCACCGGCCTGGCGGAGCTCGTGCTCGCCGGCTGCACGACCGTCTTCGACCACCACTACGTCTTTCCCCCGGGTCGGGCAGGCCTGGTCGAGGCCGAGATCCAGGCAGCGCGGGAGCTCGGCGTCCGCATCGTCGCCTCGCGCGGCTCGATGGACGTCGGCGAGTCCCAGGGCGGCCTCCCGCCCGACGACCTCGTCGAGGACATGGACGCCGTGCTGGCCGACACCGAGGGTCTCCACGCGCTGCACGAGGGCGGGCCCGGCGCCTGGACGCAGATCGTCGTCGCGCCCTGCTCGCCTTTCTCCGTCTCGAAGCGGCTGATGACGGAGTCCGCGGCGCTCGCGCGGCGCCTGGGCCTGCGGCTGCACACGCACCTGGCGGAGACCGTCCAGGAGGAGGACTACTGCCGCGGCCTCTTCGGCTGCCGTCCGGTCGAGTACCTGGAGCAACTCGGCTGGCTGGCCGGCGACGTCTGGTGCGCGCACTGCGTCCACCTGTCGGACGAGGACGTTCGGGCGTTCGGCTCCGCCGGCACCGGAGTGGCGCACTGCCCGACCTCGAACCTTCGGCTCGGAGCCGGGGTGGCGCCCGTGCGGGCGATGATCGACGCGGGCGTTCCGGTCGGGCTCGGCGTCGACGGCTCGGCGTCGAACGAACGCAGCGACCTCGTCGCGGACGTCAAGCAGGCGCTGCTCGTCGCGCGCGGCCGCGGCGGGCCTGAGGCCATGACCGTGCGCGAGGCGCTCTGGCTCGGCACGCGGGGCGGCGCCGACGTGCTCGGCCGCCCCGACCTGGGGTCGCTCGAGCCTGGGAAGTGCGCGGACTTTGCCGTCTGGCGCCTCGACGGGCTCGAGTTCGGCGGCGCGGACGACCTCGCCGCAGCGCTCGTCCTCTCAGGCCCACACCGCGCGGAGCGGGTCTACGTCGGAGGGGAGCCCGCCGTGCTGGCTGGGCAGCTTGCACGGGCGGACGAGCGGGAGATCGCCGCCGCCCACCGAGTGCAGGCGGCTCGCTTCCTCAACTAGGAGGGTTTGGCGGACGGCTGTGCCGACCGGCGAAAACGGAGCGCGACGAGGATCGTCGCGACCGAGGCGACCGCCGCCACCGAGTTCGTGATCATCAGCGGGACGTTCGCGATGGCGACGCCGTACAGCAGCCAGAGCACGAACCCGACGAGCAACACCTGCTGGTAGCCGACCGACACTGCGGCAGACGTTCCGTGAGCGCGCATCGCGCGGATCTGTAGAAGCGGAGCGAGCGCCATCGCGACGCCCCAGGTTGCCGCCGCAACGGCGAGATACGTGGACATGTGACCTCCTGAGAGAAGACGGGGCTCGGGAGCGAGCCCGGTCAGTCGTGGAGGTCGGTGCGCTCGCGATCCTCGCCGTAGAGCGGAAGCTCGTGATCGACGGGGGCGGCACCCCCGTCGGCCTCGGCGGCCTTCGCCAGCTTGCGCGCTTCCTTCTTCTGCCGCTTGAGCTCGCGCTTTTCCTGGAGCGCCCGCTCGCGCGCCATCTTCGCCATCGTCGTCTGTCGTTTCGAGCTCGAACCCATCCGCAGCCCCTTCGTCGACGCCCCCCGACCCTGCTCGGGCCTCTATACGTTAGCCGTCGGGGCGGCCACTACGCCGCCGCCGGCTCCCGCACCGCATGGAGAGCGGCGTCCATGATCTCGACCGCGAGGTCGATTTCCTCCTCCGACACCGTCAGCGGCGGCGCGATGCGGAAGCAGTTCGCGTGCGCCTGGGAGCGGACGATGTTCATGGACAGGCCACGCTCGTAGCACTCCCGGGTCACGGCGGCGCCGAGCGCGTCGGCCGGGCGCCGGCTCTCACGATCCTCGACCAGTTCGAGCCCGACCAGGAGCCCGCGCCCGCGGACGTCGCCGATCGACTCGTGCCGCGCCTGCAGCTCCCCGAGTCGGGCGAGCATGTACTCGCCCCTGGCCGCGGCGCGTTCGACCAGGTCCTCCTCCGCGATGACGTCCAGCACCGCGCATGCCCGCGGCCGCGGGCAGCGGGTCGGAGACGTGCGAAGTGACGTGGAGGAAGCCCTTCTCGTAGCAGTCCTGCTCGATCGCGCTCGAGGTGATGGTGGCCGCGAGCGGCAAGCCGCCGCCGAGCGTCTTCGAGACGGCCGACGAGATCGGGCACGACCCCGTCGTGCTCGAAGCCGAACATCGTCCCGAGGCGGCCGAAGCCGGTCTGCGCCTCGTCCATGACGAGGAGCATCCCGCGCTCGTCCAGGAGCTCGCGGACGCGCCGGAAGTAGCCGTCCGGCGGGACGATGATCCCGCCCGCGGAGAGCACGGGCTCGGCCACCAGTGCGCAGAGGGAGCCGATCGACTGCTGGTCGACGAGCTCGAACCCGACCTCGAGGCACGTGCAGTCGCAGGCGCCGTCGCAGTGGCGAACCGGGCACCGGTAGGCATACGGCGCCGGAATCGCATAGGAGCCGGGCAAGACCGGCCCGTAGCCGGAGTGCGCCATCGAGAAGTTCACCGAGGCGATCCCGGACAGGAGCCCGTGGAAGCTCCGCGTGAGGCCGACGACCTCCCAGCGCCCCGTGTGCATCTTGGCGATCTTCAGCGCCACCTCGTTCGCCTCGGTGCCGGTGTTCAGCAGCAGGACCCGGTCGAGCGGCGCCGGGAAGAGCCCGACGAGCCGCTCACCGAGCGCGAGCACGGGCTCCGAGAGCATCCACGAGTTCAGGTGGACGACTTCGTCCAGCGACGAGCGCACGGCCGCCGCGATACGCGGATGGTTGTGCCCGAGCGTCGAGCAGATCTGGCCGGACGTGAAGTCGAGGATCCGCTTGCCGCTCGTCGTCTCGACCCATGCGCCCTCCGCCCTGGCGATCGGCTCGGGCGCGAAGGAGCCCGCGTAGCGGATGAGGAAGCGCTCGCGCTCGTCCACGAGGCAAGAATACGATGCCGTCGAATGAGCATGTCCACGCACGTCCTCGACACCGAGCGCGGCGAGCCCGCGCGCGGGATCCGAGTCGAGCTCTTCCAGGGCGAGACCCTGCTCTCCGTGAGAGAGACGGACGAGGACGGCCGCGTCGCCGACCTCGGCGGCGAGGAGCTCGCTCCCGACGTCTACCGGCTCGTCTTCCATCCGCGCTCGCCGTTCTTCCGGCGCGTCGAGGTCGAGGTCGAGCTCGGCGAGGGACACCACCACGTCCCGCTCCTCCTCTCCCCCTACTCGTGCGCGATCTACCGCGGAAGCTGAGCGTGGACGAGCTCGCCGACCTCTTTCAGGCGCGCAGTCGCTTCGTGGAGGTCCTGGCCGCGGAGGAGGATCCCCTCGAGCGTGCGCGCGCGGTGCTCGCCGGCCTGCCCGAGGAGGATCGGGTCGAGGCACTGGCCCACCATCCGCGCATCGGCGAGCCCCGGCTCAGCGGCCGGTCGGCGGCCGAGCAAGGAGCGCCGGTCGAGGAGGACGCCGCCGTCCTCGCAGAGCTCGCCGAGCTGAACGCCGCCTACGAGGATCGGTTCGGGTTTCGGTTCGTCGTCTTCGTCGACCGGCGTCCGCGGGCCGAGATCGTTCCGGTACTCCGTGAGCGGCTCCGGCGCACGCGGCCCGAGGAGCTGGAGACGGGCTGCGACGAGCTCGTCGCGATCGCGGTGGACCGATGGCAGAGCTCGCGAGAACTCGATTCACAATGAGCGCTGAGCTCCCGGGCCGCCCTTAACCCGGCGGCGAGGCTCATCATGAACCGAGTTCTCAGGATCGGCTACGGCAAGGAGGCTGTGTCCGTGTATCGCACGGACGGCGTCGGCTCGCTCTTCGCGGCCGAGATCGGCATGACCCTGCGCGGCGCCAGTTTCGTCCCTTCCTACACGGAGGGCGACAACACGCTCGTCGTCGCCACCGACTCCATGAAGAACTTCATCCATATCACGGCGCTCGAGTACGAGGATGCGTCGCTGGACGGCTTCCTGGAGATCCTTGCCCGCCGCTTCCTGGCCACGTACGAGCAGGTCGAGCTGATCGAGCTCACCGGCCGCGAGGTCCCGTTCGAGCGCCGCGCCGAGCAGGCGTTCCAGGGCGACGTCCGCGGCGACCGCGCCGTCGCGCGCCTCACTCTCGACCGAGACGGAAGGCTCGAGCACCGCTGCGGCCGCGAAGGCGATCCGGCTCGTGAAGCTCAGCGGAAGCTCCTTCGAAGGCTTCGTCCGCGACGAGTACACGACCCTTGCGGATTCGCGCGACCGGCCGCTCTTCATCCACCTCGATGTCCACTGGCGAAACCAGGACTTCGCAAGGCGCGCGGACGGGACGGCGGTTCGGGACTCCATCGCCGCGACCTTCGTGGACTTCGACTCGGCCTCGATCCAGGAGCTCGTCCACGAGATGGGCGTGCGGCTCCTCGACGGCTTTCCCGAGATCGACGAGGTCTCGTTCGTGGGCGAGAACCGCCTCTGGGACACGGCGCAGGTCGCCGGGGCGGATCAGCGCGTGCGCGTCTACACGGACCCGCGGCCGCCGTACGGGCAGATCGAGCTGACGCTCGGGCGATGATCGTCCCGGCGCGCTACAACGGCCCGCCGGACTCGGCGAACGGCGGTTACGCGTGCGGCCTGGTCGCCGGGCTCCTCGACGGCCTGGCGGAGGTGACGCTGCGCCTGCCGCCCCCGCTCGAACGCGAGCTCGAGGTCGTCCGCGCCGACGGTCGCGTCGAGGTCCGCGACGGCGGGGCGCTCGTCGCCGAGGCGGAGCCGGTCGAGCTCGCGATCGACGTTCCCCCGCCCGTCTCGGTCGAGGCGGCCGCGGACGCCTCGACGCGCTACGAGGGCTTCGTCCATCACGCCTACAACACGTGCTTTGTCTGCGGGCCGAAGCGGGAGGACGGCCTCGGTGTCTACGCGGGCCCGGTCGAGGAACGTCCCGACGTGCTGGCTGCGCCGTGGACGCCGGACGAGGACGTCCGGGCCGAGATCGTCTGGGCTGCGCTCGACTGCCCGAGCGGCTGGGCCGTGGACGACTTCCAGCGCGAGGGCGTCCTCCTCGGGCGCATGGCGGCGGAGATCGACCGCCTACCGGCGCCGGGTGAGCCGCACGTCGTACTCGGCTGGCGGCTGGGCGAGGAACGCCGGAAGCGCTTCGCGGGCTCGGCGGTCCTCACGGCCGACGGCGAGGTGCTCGCCCGCGCCCGCTCCACGTGGATCGTCCCGTCCGCGTGAGCCTGGACTAGGGGAAGAGATCCCGCTCCGGCGGCATGACGAGGTCGCGCGCGCTTCCCTCGCCTGCCGGAACCGAGTAACCCCTGATCAGGGCGGCCGGGATGCCGTTCGCCTTGCCCATCACCAGCTCCGCCGCGCCCGCGAGCTCGTCGGCGACGGCGATGATCGTCGCGTCGAGGATGCGGCCGCGCGTGTCCTTCTCTCCGCGGAGGTCGAGAAGGGGCTCCATGCCCGCGACGCCGATGGCGACGTCCGTCGTGCCCTGTCGCCAGGCCCGGCCGAAGGAATCGCTGACGATCACCGCCGGCGCGGTCCCGAATCGTGCGGCGAGGGCGTCGCGCAGGCCGCGCGCCGACGCGTCGGGGTCGCGCGGGAGGAGGATGACCCAATCGTCCCCGGGCGTATTCGACCGATCCACGCCCGCGCTCGCGCAGACGAAGCCGTGCTCCGTCTCGGCGATGATCAGGTCGTCGCGGCGGCGACGCACGGCCCGGGCCTCGCGGAGGATCACCTCGACGTGGTCGGCGGCCTGCTCGACGCGGCCCTCGGCCTTCGAGACGACCTTCTGGGAGACGACGAGCACGTCGTCCTCGTCCGCAGTCCGCCGGCGCGATCGAGCGCGTCCGCGAGGAGGCCGGCGAGGTCGTCGCCCGGCCGCACCTCCGGGATCCCTGCGAGCGGGACGACCTCGATCACTCGGGCAGCCCGGTCACCCTCACGCCCGCGTTGGTCTTGTACCGGCGGTTGACGTTGAGGAGAACGGCCGTGAGGGTCTCGAGCCAGCGCGAGACCTCGAGGCGGCCGCAGTCGACGGCCCGGCCTTCGACCAGCCGCTCGGCAAGGTCGGCGACGAGTGCTTTCGCGTCGGCATCGTCGCCGGCGAGGAGCACGTCCTCTTCGAGCGGGACGTCCGGGTCGGCGAGCGCGCGCGCGCTGACGGTGTGGAAGCCGGAGACGATGCGGGCGTCGGGCGCTGCGGCCGAGGCGATCTCGGCGAGCGAGAGCTCGCCGGGCGCAGCTCCGGCCTGGCCGTCGTGGAAGACGATCGGCGCGGCGACGCTGACGACGACCCGGCCGGCAAGCGCGTCGCGAAGCTCGTGCGACATGTCCGCGACGCCGCCTGGAGGGACCGAGAGAAAGACGACGTCGGAGCGACGGCACGCCTCCTCGTTCGAGACGAACTCGTCGCGCGGCGTCCGAGACCCGATGATCACGTCCTCTCCGGCGCGGCGCAGGCGCTCGGCGAGGCCCTGGCCGAAGTCGCCGCTCCCGCCAACGATTCCGATCACCGGATTGCCTCCAACACCCCTCTCCCCACTTCCGCTCTCGACTCCGGCGCAACCATAACGATGGGCGCGACCAGCGCTTCCGGGAGCTCGGCCGCGTCGGCAGGGTCGACGAGGATGTCGGTGGCGACGCCCTCGTAGAGCGTGGCCAGGCCGCGCACGCCCGGTTCGTAGCCGAGCGAGGCCATCATCTCGACCAGCGGCCCGCGCAGCGCTTGCCCGCCGACGAGCGGCGAGACGGCGACGACACGCTTGCCCGCGAGCGCCTCGGCGATTCCGGGCACCGCGAGGATCGGGCGGATGGAGACGAACGGGTTCGAGGGCGCGAGGAACACGACCTCGGCCTCCGCGACCGACTCCAGGACGCCGGGCGCCGGTCGGGACGCCTCCGCGCCCTCGTAGCGGACGGCGGTTACTTCGTCCTCGTGGCGCCGAGCGACGAACCACGTCTGGAAGTCGAGCTCCCCGGCCGGCGTCGTCAGGAACGTACGCACGGGGTCGTCCGAGGCCGGGAGGAGCCGAACGCCAACCTCGAGGCGTTCCGCGAGCCTCCGTGTCGCCTCGGAGAGCGGAACCCCGTCACGCAGGAGCTGCGAGCGGACGAGGTGGAGACCGATGTCGCGATCGCCCAGGGTGAACCAGGCCTCCCCGCCGAGGCGCTCCGCCAGCTCCAGGGCATGCGTCGTCTCGTCGCGGACGCCCCAGCCGCGCTCCTCGTCCAGGAGCGCCGCGAGCGTGTAGAGGACGGTGTCGAGGTCCGGGGAGACGCGCAGGCCGAGGATCTCGAGGTCGTCGCCGACGTTGACGATCGCGCTCACCTGCTCGGGACCGACGGCCCGGGCGAGCGCATCGACGAAGCGTGAGCCGCCCAGCCCACCGCAGAGAACGGCGTAGGAGCGCGGCTGTATGCTCATCGCGTGCTCGCGATCGTGCCTGTCAAGGGCCTCGACGGCGCGAAGACACGGCTCGCGCCGCGGCTCTCCGCGGACGAGCGCGCGGGGCTCGTCGTCGAGATGCTCGACAGGGTGCTGACCGCGTGCGCCGGAGCGGAGGCCATCGAGCGAACGCTACTGGTCACGCCCGATCCGGGCCTCGCGCGCGAGGGGATCGGCCTGCTGCACGACTCCGGAGCGGGCCATGCGGAGGCGATAGCGCTCGCCCTCGCCGACCCGGACACCACGGGAGGCGTGCTCGTCGTCATGGGCGACTGCCCGCTCGTCACGGCCGAATCCCTCGACGCGCTCGCGCTCGCCGCGCGCCCGCTCGCGCTGGCTCCGGCCCGCGACGGCGGCGTCAACGCGCTCGCCCTCGCGGAGGTGAACGGCTTCGTCCCGCGCTTCGGCGTGCCGGTGGAGACGACCGTCGCCGACGCGCGCGCCGCCGGCCTCCACCCGGTCGTCGTCGACGATCCTTCGCTCGCGCTGGACATCGACCGGCCGGACGACTACGAGCTCCTCCTGGCCACCCGATGAGCCTGGTCACGTACTCCCCGAAGGTCTTCATCCCGCTCACGAAGCTCTGTCGGGACGTCTGCCACTACTGCACGTTCGCGCAGCCGCCGCGGCGGGGCGAGCGCGCCTACATGACGGCGGACGAGGTGCTCGCCGTCGCGCGTGCCGGGGCCGAGGCAGGCTGCCACGAGGCGCTCTTCACCCTCGGGGACAAGCCCGAGCTCCGCTACCGCGCTGCACGCGAGGAGCTTGCAGAGCTCGGCTGCGAGACGACGATCTCCTACCTCGCGCGGATGGC
This sequence comes from uncultured Actinomycetes bacterium, assembly GCA_963842305.1. Lineage (GTDB taxonomy): Bacteria > Actinomycetota > Thermoleophilia > Gaiellales > Gaiellaceae > JAIBJN01. Next base: position 488,551 of record CAWJFW010000005.1, on the reverse strand, counting down.
CGACCTCGTCGTCTCCGAAGCGGGCCTCCTCCCCCACCTCAACCCCGGCGTCATGACGCGGGAGGACATGCTCCTGCTGCGGCCCGTGTCGGCCTCGATGGGGTTGATGCTGGAGTCGACCTCGCTGCGGCTCGCGGAGAAGGGTATGGCCCATCACGGCTCGCCCGACAAGCTCCCCGAGGCCCGGCTGGAGACCATCAGGCTCGCCGGCGAGCTGGCCGTCCCCTTCACGACCGGAATCCTGATCGGCATCGGCGAGACGCGGGAGGAGCGGCTCGAGGCGCTCGAAGCGATCGCCGGCCTCCACCGGCGGTACGGACACATCCAGGAGGTGATCGTCCAGAACTTCCGTGCGAAGCCGGGCACGAAGATGGTCGACCACCCCGAGCCGCCGCTCGAGGATCTGCTCTGGACGGCCCGTGCCGCGCGCGAGATCCTGCCCGACGACGTCCACCTGCAGGTCCCCCCGAACCTCTCCTACGACGACTTCCCGCGCCTGCTCGAATCCGGGATCGACGACTGGGGCGGCGTCTCCCCCGTCACGATCGACCACGTCAATCCCGAGGCGCCGTGGCCCGAGATCGAGCGGCTGCGCGCGGGCACGGAGGCCCACGGCTTCGAGCTCGCCGCCCGGCTTCCGATCTATCCCGAGTTCGTGGCCGACCTGGAGCGCTGGGCCGATCCGCGCATCGCCCAGGAGATCTTGCGGCACGCCGACGCATCGGGGCTCGCGCGCGAAGAGACACTGGGCTGCGGGCGCGCCGGGCACCACCCCGGACCTCCGCCTTCGGAACGGGCGCACACCGTCCGGGCCGCTCGCGGGAGCGCTCGCGCGAGTCCGGTCGGGCGCCGAGTTGGACGAGGAGGACGTCACCGCGCTCTTCGAAGCACGCGGCGCCGACCTCGCAGCGGTGCTCGCCGCCGCGGACGACCTTCGGCGGGAGGTCTGCGGCGACGAGGTGAGCTACGTCGTCACGCGAAACGTCAACTACACCAACGTCTGCTACTTCCGCTGCGGCTTCTGCGCGTTCTCGAAGGGCAAGCTGGCCGCCAACCTGCGCGGGAAGCCGTACGTCGTCCCGCTCGAGGAGATCGTGCGCCGCGCCAGGGAGGCGTGGGACCGCGGCGCCGTCGAGCTCTGCCTCCAGGGCGGGATCCACCCCGCGTTCACGGGCGAGACCTACCTCGAGATCTGCGAAGCGGTCAAGGAGACCCTCCCCGATCTCCACGTCCATGCGTTCTCGGCGCTCGAGGTCTGGCAGGGCGCCGCGACGCTCGGCCTCCCGCTGGACGACTACCTGGGGCGGCTGAAGGACGTCGGCCTGGCTTCCCTCCCGGGCACTGCTGCCGAGATCCTCGACGACGAGGTGCGGCGCACGCTCTGCCCGGACAAGGTCACCACCGGCCAGTGGCTCGAGGTCCACGACGTCGCCCACCGCGTCGGCCTGAGCTCGACGACCACGATCATGTACGGCTCCGTCGAGGGCCCGCGCAGCTGGGCGCGGCACCTCCTCGAGCTACGCGAGCAGCAGAAGCGAAGCGGCGGCTTCACCGAGTTCGTGCCCCTGCCCTTCGTCCACATGGAGGCGCCGATCTACCTCAAGGGCAAGGCGCGTCCAGGGCCGACGTTTCGCGAGGCGGTGCTGATGCACGCCGTCGGCAGGCTCGCGCTCCACCCGTGGATCACCAACGTGCAGGCCTCCTGGGTCAAGCTCGGAGTCGAGGGAGCGCAGGCCGCGCTTCGTGCGGGGGCGAACGACCTCGGCGGAACGCTGATGAACGAGTCCATCTCGCGCGCCGCCGGCGCAGCGCACGGCCAGGAGATGCCCCCGGAGCGGATGGAGGAGGCGATCCGGGCGATCGGCCGTGTCCCGCGGCAGCGGACGACCCTGTACGGGACACCCGACGCCAACCGCACTCGGCTCTCCTACGGTGCCCCGCCGCTCGCCGAGCCGCTCAACCCGAACGTGAACGACGCGGGGCTGCAGCGCCCGGCCCGACTGATCCGCCCTGGGCTCGCCGTCTCCGGGTAGCTCCTTAGGCGGCCGGGCCAGTGCTCCCTGCGGAAGGGCGGCTCGCCTGATGCGGTAACGTCGGCGCCCGATGGTCTGCTGTCACTACGTCCCGGTCGAGGGGCGGGAATCGGCCTTCTCGGTGGATCGCAACTCGATCACGTTCGGCCGCGGCGCCCTGGAGGAGGTCGGCCCGTGGGCCAAGACGCTCGGGCTCTCACGTGTCGCCGTCCTGACGGACCCGAGGGTCCGAGCGCTCGAGCCGTTCGAGCGCGCGCTCTCCTCGCTCCGGGCGGCCGGCGCCGACGTCGCTCTCTACGACGAGGTGAAGGTCGAGCCGACCGATCAATCCTTCCTGGCCGCGACGCGGTTCGCGGTAGAGGCGAACGTCGACGGTTTCGTCTCGATCGGCGGAGGCTCGGTGATCGATACGGCCAAGGCTGCGAATCTCTACGCCACCTACCCGGCGGAGCTGCTCACCTACGTCAACGCGCCGGTCGGCGAGGGGCGCCCGGTTCCTGGGCCGCTCCGACCCCACCTCGCCTGTCCCACCACCTCCGGCACCGGCAGCGAATGCACCGGGATGGCGATCTTCGATCTCCTCTCCCTGAAGGCGAAGACCGGGATCGCCCACCGGCACCTGGTCCCGACACGCGCGCTGATCGATCCCGACACCACGGAGACCCTCCCCGGCCCGGTGGTCGCGGCGAGCGGGTTCGACGTCCTCTCGCACGCACTCGAGTCCTTCACCGCGCGTCCGTTCACCGCGAGGAGCAAGACGGATGCCCCGTCGCGGCCCCTGAGCCAGGGCGCGAACCCCTGGAGCGACGTCGGCTGCAGGGAGGCGCTCCGCTTGTGCGGCGGCTATCTCGTGCGGGCCGTTCAGGATCCGTCGGATCGCGAGGCCCGCGAGAACATGATGTGGGCGGCGACCCTCGCCGGGATGGCGTTCGGCAACGCGGGTGTTCACGTCCCACACGGCATGTCCTACGCGGTCGCCGGGCTGGTGGACTCGTTCACCCCGGACGGCTACCCCCCAGAGGAGCCGATGGTTCCCCACGGCATGTCGGTCATCGTCAACGCTCCCGCGGTCTTCCGCCGGATCGCGGCGACGTCGCCCGAGCGCCACCTCGACGGGGCCGAGTTGCTCGGTGCCGATGTCCGGGACGCGGAGCCCGGAGAGGCGGTTTCCGGGCGGATCGCCGAGATGATGAAGGCGACCGGGATGCCGAACGGGATCTCCGGCGTCGGCTACCGCCGCTCCGACGTCGCGGCTCTCACCGAGGGCACGATCATCCAGAAACGCCTGCTCGACAACGCCCCCGTGACCGTTGACCGCGAGCTCCTCGGCGAGCTTTTCGCAAACTCGCTTACGTGCTGGTGATCCGATGCGGAGGAGCGACTACAAGCACTTTCTGACCCTCGAAACCCGCTGGATGGACAACGACGTCTACGGCCACGTGAACAACGTCGTCTACTACTCGTTCTTCGACACTGCGGTGAACCGGTATCTCATCGACGAGGGCGTCCTGGACATCCGTGCGGGCGACACTGTCGGCTTCGTGGTCGAGACATCGTGCTCGTACGAGCAGCCGATCGCGTTCCCCGATCGCGTCACTGCCGGAATCCGGGTGGCGCGAATCGGAACCTCGAGCGTCCGCTACGAGATAGGGATCTTCAGAAACGACGACGACGAGTCCTCGGCCCACGGCCATTTCGTCCACGTCTACGTCGACCGCGCCACGGAGCGTTCCCGCCCCATCCCGGCGGATATGCGTGCGGCGCTGGAGAAGATCGCTTAGCCCGCGACGGCGAAGGCGTGCAGGGAAGCGACGGCGTGCAGGATGACCTCGGCGCCGAGAGCGGCATCGGCCGGGTCGGCCTCCTCGTCGGGAGCATGGCTGATCCCGTCCCGGCACGGCACGAAGACCATCGCGCTCGGAACGTGGTCGGCGACGCACATCGTGTCGTGAGCCGCGCCGGACGGCATCAGCATGAACGGCTCGCCCGTTCGTCCGGCGGCCTGCTCGAGCGCAGCGACCAGGCGCTCGTCCATATGGGTCACCGGTAGGGTCTGCCGCTGACGGTAGCTCGCGGTCAGGCCGCGCTCGGCGGCCGCCTCCTGCGCGAACGACTCGATGCCCCGTGCGACCGCGTGGAACCCCTCCTCGACGACGCCGCGCGTGTCGAGCGAGAGCCGGGCGCGGCCGGGCACGACGTTGATGATGCCCGGCTCGAGCTCGAGCTCCCCGACGGTCCCGACGGTCCCCTCGACCGGCCTCGCGCGCGAGTCGCTCCACCTCGAGGATCACCTGGGCCGCCACTGGGGCGGCGTCCAGCCGGAAGTCCATCGGCGTCGCGCCGGCGTGGTCGGCCCGGCCCTCCACGACGACGTCGGCATGGACGTAGCCGGCGATCGCCGTGACGACGCCCAGGCGGTTGCCGGTGTCCTGGAGGACGCGGGCCTGCTCGATGTGGAGCTCGATCCAGCCCGTGAGCCCGTCGAGGATGCGGATCGACTCGCGCCACCGTGACGGCTCGTAGCCGGCCTCCTCCGCATGCTCCCAGAAGCTGCGCCCGTCGTCGATCGCCCGGAACTGCTCGCTCAGCTCCTCGTCGGTCACCCGCTGGGCGGTGATCCGGCTGCCGAGCAGCATCTGCCCGAAGCCCGATCCCTCCTCCTCGAGGAACGAGATGAGCTGGAGCGGCAGGTCGAGGCCGAGCTCCGCGTTCAGCCGACAGACCTCGAGCGCGGTGACGACACCCATCGTCCCGTCGTACTTGCCGCCGTTCCGGTTCGAGTCGCAGTGCGAACCGATGCCGAAGGCGGGCTCCCCGGCCGGCCGGTTCCGTGCCACGAGCGTGCCGACCGGGTCGTAGGAGATCTCGAAGCCGAGCGCCTCGAGCTCGCGCACGAAGTAATCGAGCGTCGCGCGGTACTCCGGCGTGTAGGCGTACCGCCGGATCGCCTCCTCGGATCGCGTGTAGTCCGGGCCCGCGAGGGTCTCGATGTCGCGCTCGATGCGCTCGGCGCTTCGGGCCCGGTCGACGGCCGGCAGAGGAGCCGCCACGGCCTAACCGCGCAGCGGCACGGCGATCGGCCGGAACGGAGCTCCGGTCGCCCCGGTCAGCTTCAGCGGACCGCCGATGAAGGCGAACTCGTACTGCTTCTCCGCTGCGATCTCCTCCATCCAGACGACCTCCATGATCTGGGCGCCTGCCGTCGCGAACATGTAGCAGTGCACGGGCAGGAAGCCCTCGTCTGCGGACGGAAGCACCTCGAGGCTGATCGTGTCGCCCGCAATGCACATCGCGCCGGCCTCTTCGCAGAGGTACCGCGTCGCCGCGAGCCCGATCCCGGGTGGGTTCAGCAGGTAGCCGTCGGAGTCCGGCCACGCCGTCATGCGGCCCATGCGCAGGCAGACGACGTCGCCGCGGCGCAGCTCGACGCCCTGCTCGCCGGCCGCCTTCTTGAGGTCGTCGGGCGTGATCTCGTAGCTGTCCGGGAGGCAGTCGACGCCGTGAAGCCCGGCGATGTCGAGGAGGACGCCGCGCGCGATGATCGTCGGGTACTTCTCCGTTCCGCCGACCATCCAGTGACGGCTGCCGAGGTGCTTCTCCGCCGTCCAGCCGTTCCAGAAACAGCCGAAGTACCCGAGGTGGTTGAGCGTGTCCATGTGCGTCCCGCAGTGCGTGTACATCGCCATCGAATCGCCGCAGTAGCTGTACTTCTCGTGCACCTCGGGCCCCGCGCCGGAGAGGCTGTCGTTGACCGATCCCTGCGGCGTGTGCGTCATCCACATGTCGAACTTCGGGTCGCCGGCCGCGGACCACGACGGCATGCCGATGAAGTAGTCGACCGAGAGGTCGAAGACCTTCGTGCCGTCGAGACGCTCGAGGATCTCCTTCTGCGAGTCCGGAGTGACCCAGTTGAGGCGCCCGATCTCGTCCTCGGCGCCCCACGGGCTCTTCGAAACCTTGAGCGCCGTCCTTCTCCAGGATCGCCTCGAAGGTGAGGCTGTCCTCCGTCGTTGCCATCTCGCTCCCTCCTCCTAGTGGACGTGGACGGGACGTGTCTCCTCGACGAGGGCGCCGTAGAGCTCGGGGCGCCGGTCGTCGAAGAGGTCAACCTCGTACTCGCCGGGCACGATCGCCCGGTGCTTGTCGCGGGCTTCCGCCGGCTCGATCTCTGCCACGACGAGCTCCTCCTTCCCCTCGCCGGCCTCGACGAGACGGTTGCCGAGCGGGTCCACGACCTGGCTCCGCCCGAAGAACTCGACGCTTCCTTCGGCGCCGACGCGGTTCGCGGTCAGCAGGAAGATGCGGTTCTCGGCCGCGCGGGTCCGCGTCAGGAAGTCGGCGAAGGGCCGCACGGCGGTCGGCCAGTTGGTGACGTGCAGAACGAGCTCCGCGCCGCGCAGGGCGAGGGCCCGCGTCGGTTCGGGAAAGCGGAGCTCGTAGCAGATGACAATCCCGAGGCGGCCGACCGGCGTGTCGTAGACCTGTGCGGGCTCCTCGCCCGGCGTGACGAAACGGTCGACGCCCAGGAAGGGCAGATGGGTCTTGCGATAGCGGCCGATGAGCCCCCCGGGCCCGACGAGCACCGCGGTGTTCAGGAGGCGATCGCCGTCGCGCTCCAGGAGGCCGGCGACGCAGTGGAGGCCGAGCCGGGCGCACGCCGCGGCCAGCGCCTCCGTGCTCGGTCCAGGGATCTCCTCGGCGTACCGCCCCGCCTCGTGCTCGCTCGCGAACATGTAGCCGCTCGTCGCGCACTCGGGCAGGACGACCAGCTCGCATCCCGAGGAGGCCGCCTCTTCGAGCCGGGCGAGGCACGATTCGACGTTGCGGTCCGGCTCGCCGAGTCGCGGCTCCGTCTGGGCCACGCCGCAGAGCATCTGCGGAGCGAATATATAAGCTCGCGCCGTGCCGAGCATCGCCTTCTACTACGACGTCGTGTGCCCGTACTCGTACATGGAGGCGCCGGTCGTCGAGGCAGCCGAGGATCGCGGCGAGGTCGAGGTCGAATGGCTCCCGTTCGAACTGCGGCCGGCCCCGAAGCCGCTGCTCGAGGTTCGCGGCGACCACCTGCGCACGGACTGGACTCAGGACGGTCTACCGCCGGGCGCTCGAGCGAGGCATCGAGATCCACCTGCCTCGCTATCAGCCGCGCTCGACATTGCCGCTCGCCGCATGCCTCTGGGCCCAGGAGCAGGGGCAGCTCCGAGCGTTCAAGCACGCCCTCTACGAGGCGTTCTTCTGCGAGGGCGAGGACATCGCGACGGACGCCGAGATCGCGCGCGCGGCCGAGCGGATCGGGCTGGAGCCCCGGGAGGCGGTCGCGGCCGCCTACTCGCCCGAGCGCGGGGCACGCCTCCAGGAGATCCGGCGACAGGCGGAGGCCGCCGGCGTCGCGGGCGTCCCCTCCGTGCTCACCGAGGACGGGCTCACCCACTGGGGGATGGGCGGCGTCGAGCGCCTGCTCGACGGCGAGCCGCTCCTTCCGCGCCCGAGCTAGACAGTCTGCGCGAGCGCCGGACGGCGATCGTGCCAGTCGGTGGCCAGCTGGAAGGCGTGGGCCGCCCGGAGGACGGTCGCCTCGCCGAGCCGCGGACCGACGAGCGCGAGGCCGACCGGCAGGCCGTCGACGAGACCGCACGGCACAGTGACGACGGGCGAGCCGACGAGGCTCCACGGCGAGTTGTACGGAATGAGCGCTAGCCGGTGCGGGACCTCGCGACCGCGGAGCTCGACGGTCTCGGAGCCGATTCGCGGCGGCAGAACCGGCATCGTGGGCGCGGCGAGCAGGTCGACCTGCTCGAAGACTCGCCGGATCTCGTCGCAGGCCACCTCGCGCGCGCGCCTACCCTGCCTCACGGACCTCGGGGGTGACGAAGAGGCCGACGAGCAGGCGCGCGCGCACGTCGGCGTCGTAGTCGGCGAGGCGGGTGCGGAGCCACTCCAGGTGCACCTCGGTCGCCTCCGGGAACTGCATCGCCTGCTGGATCGTCCCGGCGTGCTCGAGCAGCGGCACTTCGACGGGGGCGAGCTCGGCGCCGAGCGAGCGAAGCTCGGCCAGCGCCGCCTCGACCGCCTCGGCGACAGGAGGGTCCGCGCCCTCCACGAGGCTCGTGACGACCCCGACGCGGAGGCCCCGCACGCCCTCTCCCAGGTGCTCGCCGTACGGCGGGACGGAATCCTCGAGGCTGGCCGGGTCGCCGGCATCGTGCCCCGCAACCGCCGCGAGGAGGAGCGCGCAGTCCTCTGCGGTGCGGGCGATCGGCCCGACGGTGTCGAAGCTGGGGGCGACCGGGAAGACGCCGCGATTGGAGACACGGCCGGTCGAAGGCCGCAGCCCGGTCACGCCGCAGTAGCACGACGGGATCCTGATCGAGCCGGCCGTGTCCGTCGCAAGCGTCCCCGCGGCCAGGCCGGCTGCGGCCGCCGCTCCGTTCCCGCCGCTCGACCCGCCGCAGACCCGGTCCGGCGACCACGGATTCCGGACGGGCCCGAACTGCGTGCTCGTCGTGAGCGCGCCGTAGGCGAACTCGTGGAGATTCAGCTTGCCGAGAACGACGGCCCCCGCCCGGCGCAGACGCGCCACGACGTGCGCGTCGACCGCCGGCACGTGGTCGACGAGAATCCGCGAAGCGGCGGTCGTAGCGGTGCCCGCGACGTCGATGACATCCTTCACCGCGACGGGAACGCCCCAGAGCGGCCCCCGTCTCGCGCGATCGCAGGAGCGCGTCCGCCTCGGCCAGCGCCTCCTCGGCTCGCACGGCGATGTAGGCGTTCAGCTCGACGTCGAGGGCCTCGATGCGCCGGAGATAGCGCTCGACGGCCTCGCGAGGCGACAGCTCTCCCGCCCGGAGCGCTTCGTGCCAGCCGCGCGAGGCTCACTCGCCGGGCGCCGCCGGAGGAGGCGCAAGACGCTCGAGCTCCTCGAAGGCGGGCAGGAGGACCGCCAGAAACCCGCGCACCGCCTCGAGGTCCTCGTCCGTGGGCGTCACCCCGTGCGTCGCGGCGATCCGCCGGAGCTCGGCCGGCGATGGCGGCTCGGCCATGGAGCGACTCTAACGAAGGAGGAACCCGAGCAAGCTCTAAGTTAGACTTCGGCCGTGCCGATCTACGCGTACCGCTGCCGATCCTGCGAGGAGCAGTTCGAGGAGCTGGTGCGAGCCTCGGCCGAGCCGCCGCCGTGCAGCAAGTGCGGCTCGAGCGACGTCGTACGGGTTCTCTCGGTCTTCTCGACGGAGTGGAAGCCGAGCAACGTGAACTGGCATCGCGTCGTCTAGCGCGCCGCCCGTGGCCGAGAGCTGGCGCAACCGCAAGACGCTCATCCTGGGCCGCTCGGACATGATCGGGCTCCTGACGCCCGCGGAGTACAACGACTGCGTCGAGCACGCGTTTCGCATGCACGGGCTGGGCCGCGTCTACATGGAGCCGAAGGGCCACATCGTCCTCGACGACTACCCCGGCGAGTTCGAGGTCATGCCCTCCTTCATCGAGGATCCGCCGGCCGCCGCATGCAAATGGGTCTCGATCCGGGAGGACAACGCGCGCTTCGAGCTGCCGACCGTCTTCTCGATCCTCGTCTACACGCACCCGGAAAGCGGCTTTCCGCTCGCCATCTGCGACGGCTCGCACCACACGATGATGCGAACAGGGGCCTCGGCGGCCGTCTCGGCGAAGTGGCTCGCTCGCAAGGACTCGAAGGTGCTCGCCATCGTCGGCGCGGGCACCGTCGGCCGAGGGTCTCTGGCCACCTGCAACGAGGTGTTCCCCTGGGAGGAGGTGCGTGTCTGGAGCCGCAGCCGGGAGACGCTCGACCGCTTCGTCGCCGAGGAGCAGCCGCTGTACGAGAGCTTCGAGCTGCGCGCCTCCACGAATCTCGAGGAGGTCGTCTCCGGCGCCGACGTCGTCGTCACGGGAACGCACGCGCGAGGGGGAATCGTCGAAGACGCCTGGATCGCGCCCGGCACGCACATCGCGGCGCTCGGCGCGGACCTCGAGGGCGAGCAGGAGCTCGAGGGGACGCTCCTCCAGCGGGCGCGCATCTTCGTCGACGACATACGCCAGTGCCGCGCGGACGGCGAGATCAACGTCCCCCTGCGCGACGGCCTCATCGCCGAGGAGGACGTCGCCGGCGAAATCGGGAAAGTGATCGTCGGCGAGCTCCCCGGCCGCGAGTCCGACGATCAGATCACGGTGTTCGACTCGACCGGGATCGCGCTCCAGGACTCCGCCACCGTCCCGCTCGAGTACGAGCGCGCGGTCGCGGCCGGTGTCGGCGTCGAGAAGAAGATGATCTCCACATAGGGGGTAGCTCACTCGCTAAACCCGCTTGGTTGAGCGGTGTTTAGGTGACGTGAGGTTCCCTCAGATCACCTCATTTCAGTAGAAAGTTCAGTAGAAAGTTTTTCGTCGCTCACTCGTCGCTCTCGACGGTCGAGGCGATGCCGAGAACACGTCGCTCAAGCGCGTCGGCCTCGTCGCGGAAGACCGTTCCGGCCAGGTGCAGGTAGCGCTTCGTCGTCGCCATGCTCGCGTGTCCCGCCTTCGTCATGACCGCGAATCGGCCTTTGGGTCACGGCCATTGGGTTCTTCATTGCGGAGGTCCCGCAACGAGAGGTACTGAGAACGCCTACCGTGGCGGATGCACGGTCGATGCGACGACGGGAGGACGGGCCTATGTCACATGTACGACGCTTCGACCACGTCGGCCTCACGGTCGCAGATCTCGACGTCGTGACCGCCTTCTTCGTGGCGCTGGGCCTGGAGGTCGAGGGCAGGACGTTCGTCGAGGGCGAGTTCTTGGACACGGTCTGCGGCATTCCCGACTCCCGCACCGAGATCGTCATGCTGAAGCCGCCCGACGATGGCACCCGCCTGGAGCTCTCGAGCTTCGTGCGACTAGCGCGGTTCCAGTTCATCGACTGCCTGCCTTTAGATTGAGCAGCTCCCAGGCGCTACGGACCGGTCGGGCATCGCGACGGCGCTTCTGATCACTTCGTCCGGAGTCAGGCGAGGGCGTGGATAGCCGCCAATGCGCGCTCCCTGGGAGACGAACGGGCGCGGACTTCGGAGCCTCCACCGGGTACTCGTGGAGCGATCGGTGGCGACGATCCTGCCTTCGCTTCCGAAGCCAGGCGTCGGATCGCGCTCATCGTTCCCCAAGTCGCATACGACGGCGAGCGGCGATCTCGTCAATCTCGCAGAAGGGATCGTACGTGAGCGGAAAGCGGGAGCGATCCTCCAACGATCCGCGTCTGCGATCGGCTTCGATCCGCTCGCGGAGCGCTTCGTCCAGGACAGTCGGTCGAGCCATGCCGTCCAGTCTAGGAGGGAGTGGCGCTTTCGCGGCCCGCGGCGAGGCGGGCGATCATCGTCGTCGTCAACGTCGCGACGTGCGTCTCCTGGCCGTCGCGGATCGTGACGGCGTCGCCGCGGCAGACGGTCAGCGTGCGCCCTGCGCGGAGGACACGTCTTCGTGCCACCAGCTGCTCACCCGCCGCGGGCGCGAGCAGGTTGATCTTGAACTCGACCGTCAGCACCTCTGCTCCGGGATCCATCGTGGTGAGTGCGGCATAGCCACACGCGCTGTCAACGACTCCGGCGACCACACCCGCGTGGAAATAGCCGTCCTGCTGCGTCAGTCGCTCGCTGAACGGCAGCGAGATGTCCACCTCGCCCGCCGCGACGTGGATCAGCTCAGCGCCGAGTGTCGCCATGTATCCCTGACGGGCGAAGCTCTGGCGAACGCGTGCCTCCACATCGGCGTCCACGCACCCAAGGCTACGGGAGTAGTAGCTCCCCTCGGCCACGGCGGGGATTCTTGCCCCGACCAGCGGAGAGATCCAGTTCCGGCTGTCGTCGGTGCTGGGCCTGATCTTGTACCGTACGGCACGAGCGTTAGATGAGGCTTCTTGCAACAGTACTCGGCGCGGCGGCGCTGCTCTTCGCCGCTCCTGCTCCAGCGGCGGTCGTGTGGTCGGCGGGCATGGAAACCGGAGACATCTCGGAGTGGGGCGCGCATTCGTCCCAGGACACGGGGGCGTGCGACCGCTCCGTAACGACCGAGCGCGCCCACTCGGGTACGCGTTCACTCAAGCTGACCATCGACACGTCGGACGGTGTAGCAGCGTGTCGGCAGCATCGCAACAAGGAAGCCGTCTCGGGGAACACCTACTACTACTCGGCTTGGTACTACTTCCCTGCTGTTTTCTTCCCGGTCAAGGAACAGTACAACGTCTTCCAGTTCAAGTCGCACGGGACGACGTACCCAAGCGGGCAGCCGTTCTGGTCGATTGAGGCGACCCAGTCTCCGCTCACGTTCGCGCTCAACTGGAAAGGCGGTGACGTGAGCAACACCGACGGCATTCGCGGGCCGTACGAGAGCAGCACGATCTCGCAGAAGGAATATCGTTCGACCAAGCAGGCGCCGATTGGCCGCTGGTTCCAGATCGAGGCGTATCTCGTCCAGTCTGGACAGTTCACCGGCACGCTCAAGGTGTGGATCGACGGGACGCTCGTGTGGGACTTCCAGAACGTGCGGACGAAGTGGCCCGGCGGTGACCAGCGGTGGTCGGTGAACAACTACTCGAACGCTCTCGACCCGCCCGTGCTGACGACCTTCATAGACGACGCTAGGATCTCGACCACGAGATAATCTGGCTCGCGGTCGGCATTCCGGTAGAAAGTTTCCGTAGAAAGTCCGGGTAAACTCGCATGGTTGAGCGATCCCGCTGAGAAGAAGATGATCTCGACGTAACGGCGGTCGGATGGGCTTCCAGGAGGTCGTCGACGGACTGCTCGACGCGACCGGCGCGAGCCGGTGCACGCTCCGTCGCGACCTGCCGGACGACTTCTTTCCCGTCACCCACGAGGCGCTCGCCGCCGGCGTCCCGTCGATCCGCGACGAGCGGACGACCGACCTGCGAAACGCGCCGGTCGTCCGCGAGCTGCTCGAGACGGGCAGGCAGGTCGTGCAGGACGACTGCGCGAGCGCTTTCGACGATCCCGCCTTCCAGCGGATGCTCGTCGCCTACGGCGGGCTGGCGGCGCAGATCGTGACTCCCGCCTTCCTCGACGGGCGGCTGGCGGCGATCGTCTCGCTCCATCAGCTGGGGACACCTCGCACGTGGAGCGAGGACGAGCGCGCTCTGGCGCACGAGGCGGCGGAACGCGTGCGGGTGCTGCTCGCGCGCGTGAGGATGCACAACCGCTGGCACCCAGACCTGGAGCCCGTTGCCAGCGTCGCCCCCGGCGAGGAGCTCACGCTCGAGACCGAGGACGGACTCGCCGGCCAGCTCGGGCCGGGAAGCACGCACGAGGACGTCGGCGCCGTCGATCTCGGTCTGGGACACCCGCTCGCGGGCCCCGTCCACGTCGACGGAGCGGAGCCGGGCGACGTGCTCGAGGTCGACTTCGTCGCCTACGAGTCGGCGAGCTTCGGGGTCACCGCGATCATCCCGGGGTTCGGCTACCTTGCCGACCTCTTTCCCACGCCCTACCTGGTGAAGTGGGAGATCGACGGGAGGCGCGCACGTTCGCCGGAGCTGCCCGGCGTCTCCGTGCCCGAGGCGACCTTCGCAGGCGTCGCCGGGCTCGCTCCCTCGCACGAGACGATCGCGCGCATCCGTGCGCGCGAGGAGGAGCTCCGCGCGCGTGGCGGCGCGGTGGCGGACGATCTCCCGGAGACCGCCGTCCCGCCCCAGGCGGCCCTCGGCCTGCGGACGATCCCGCCCCGGGAGCTCGGCGGCAACCTGGACGTGCCGCAACTCGTGGCGGGCAGCCGGCTCCTGCTGCCCGTCGACGTTCCCGGCGCCCTCTTCTCCGTGGGCGACCTCCACTTCGCGCAGGGCGAGGGGGAAGTGTGCGGCACCGGCATCGAGGTCGCAGGCTCGGTCACGCTGCGCTTCGGGCTGCGCAAGCGGCCGGCTTGGCGCCCGCCCTTCCCGACGTACGAGACGCCCGGACTTCCCGCCCGCCGCGCCTTTGCCACCACGGGACTGTCCATCCGCGAGGACGGGCGCAACGAGTCCCTCGACCTTGCCCTCGCCACCCGCCGAGCGCTCCTTGCCATGCTCGACCACCTGACGGTCGAGCGCGGCTTCGGGCGCGAAGGAGCGTACGCGCTCATGAGCGCAACGGTCGACCTGCACCTGTCCGAGATCGTGGACGTCCCGAATGCGCTCGTGTCCGCGCTCCTGCCCCTCGACGTCTTCGAGAGCTAGGAGGGCTTGGCGGAACGTCGCTCGTCGTCGGGGCGCGATGCTCGTTCCGAGGGAAGGACGCAGGGAGCGCTCGTAGCAGTTCGCTACGGGCGCGACTGAGGACGCGGCGTCGGGGCGAGAAGCGCGGCCCGGCGGCACAGCCCGGCGTTTCGTCGAGCCCTCCTAGCCGAAGGCTCCGGCAGCGGCCAGCTCGTGCACCCGCTCGCGAGGGTAGCTGCAGAGCTCGACGAGCACGCGCTCCGTGTCCTCGCCCCGCAAGGGCGCCCGCCTCGCCGGCTTCTCCTCGTCGCCGACACGGAGCGGCGTGGCCACCTGGCGCACAGTGCCGAGTCGCGGGTGCTCGATCTCGACCAGGCCGGCGCGCGCGAGCACCTGCGGATCGGCGAGCGCCTCGGCGACGCCGTTCACGCGGGCGTTCGGCACCTCGGCGGAAGTCAGCACCTCCAGCCACTCCTCCGTCGTCCGCGTGAGGAACGTTCGGCGGAGCTCGGGGACGAGCTCGTCGCGGTGGTCGTTCCGCCCCGCGAAGTCCGCGAAGCGCGGGTCGGCTGCGAGTTCAGGCCGCCCAAGCGCCTCGCAGAGCCGCTCCCAGAACTTCTGCTTCGGGCACGCGACGACGATCCACCCGTCCGCGGTGGGAAAGTTCTGGAAGGGCACCATCGACGGGTGGGCGGACTCCGAGAGGCGCTGAGGCTCGTAGCCCCGGGACGCCACCCACGTGCCGACGTACATGAGCTCGTGCAGCGCCGTCTCGAAGAGCGAAACGTCGCAGTCGCAGCCGACGCCGTCGCGCCTGGCGCGCCAGAGGCCCGCCATCAGTGCGAGCGCGGA
The DNA here is from genome assembly GCA_963842305.1 of uncultured Actinomycetes bacterium. Lineage (GTDB taxonomy): Bacteria > Actinomycetota > Thermoleophilia > Gaiellales > Gaiellaceae > JAIBJN01. The sequence continues at coordinate 473,475 of CAWJFW010000005.1, read as the reverse complement.
GACGTAGCCCCCCGAGAGGTCGACGAGGGAGAGCCCGCTCTTCGTCGGCGGCCCGTCGGGCTCCCCGGTGAGGCTCATCCACCCCGCCAGGCCCTGCATCATGTAGTCGTAGCCGCCCTCAGCCGCCCGCGGACCGGTCATGCCGAAGCCGGAGAGGGAGCAGCAGACGACGCGCGGGTTGACGTCCTTCAGGTCCTCGTACGTGATCCGCAGCCGCTTCGGCTGGTCACCGCGCAGGTTCGAGTAGAGGGCGTCGACCGCTCTCACGAGGTCCTCCAGGACACCGCGCGCCTCCGGATGCCGGAGATCGAGCGAGATGCTTCGCTTGTTGCGGTTGAACGTCTCGAAGAAGAGCGAGTCCTCACCCTCCTGGAAGGGCGGCACGTAGCGTCCGACGTCGCCTCGCGAGGAGGGATCCTCGATCTTGATCACCTCCGCGCCCAGGTCGGCGAGCTGGAGCGTTCCCCACGGCCCCGCGCCGTACTGCTCGATGGCGAGGACGCGGACGTCCGCGAGCGGCAGGCTCACGCCCGCTGCCGCATGGTGACGGCGTGCCGCCAGGCCCGCTCGTACGCCGGGCGCAGGTACTCCAGGTGCGCGCGCATCTCCTCGGCGGCGGTGTCGGCGTCCCCGGCTTCGATCGCCGCCAGGATTCGGTGATGGTGCTCGTTGATCGAGCGGTGGAAGCCCTGGCCGAGAGACGATCGCGCCAGGTGCGTCTGCAGGACCGTGAAGACCGGCTGAGCCGCGATGTAGAGGAGCGTGTTCCCGCACGCCTCGACGATCGACGGTGTGGAAGCCCTTGTTGTAGGCGAACTGCTCCTGCGTCGACATGCGCAGCGGCTCGTCGGGTATCGAGTCGCGGAGCCGCTTGACGTCTCCCTCGCTCGAGCGGCTCGCGGCGAGCCGGGCTGCGGGCACCTCGATCAGCTCGCGCAGCTCGAGGAACTCCTCGAGCGTGACGTGCTCAGACTCGGACAGGAGGTTGAGGTTGCCGCGGAGGAACTCGGAGATGTGATCGACCGTAGGCAGGGTTACGTAGCTGCCCCCGCCCGCCCCCTTGCTCGTCCGGATGAGGTTCTGGGCGGTCAGGATCCGCAGCGCCTCCCGCACGGTCGCGCGGCTGACGCCGAACTCCCGCGCGAGCACCGCCTCGTTCGGGAGCCGCTCACCCGGCGCGAGCTCTCCCGAGACGATCAGCTCGCGAAGCTGGTCGTTCACCTGCTCGTACGCCTTGCGGACGCGCTGCACGGGCATCGCCTGCGGGTCCTTCGGAACCGATCGGATGGCGCGCTTCGGTGCCACTAGTGTCCCTTCAGGTAATGGTGCCCCATTGCAGAGCAGGCGTGTATTGCCTATGCCTAGCCCTTTCCGAACTCGCGGTCGCCGGCGGCCGACACGGGGTTCTGGCCGCCGCTTCGGGTCGTGCGTCTCGAAGTACGCCGTCAGGCTCCCGGCGCCGTCGCGGGATGAACGCAGTTGCTCGCGCAGGTGCTCCGTGGCGTCCGACGTCGACGGCCCACGTGCGCTCGTCTGCGAAGACGACTCCATAGGCGTCGCGGGCGATCTCCGGCGTCGTGAAGTCGTCGAGGACGTCCTCGCGGACCAGCTCGGGGTCGCGCTCGAGCGGGTCGCCGTACCCGGCAGCGTTCGGCTCGACGAGCTCGATGAAGTCGCCGGCCTCGAAGGGGACGCCGGTGACCTTCGCGTGCAGGACCTCCTCGTCCGGGCGGTCCGCGTTCCTCCGGCAGGAGGCGACGAGTCCGTCCCAGCCGCCGAACACCCCCCGCGGCGGGTCGGTCTGCCGATCGCCCTCGCAGGAGTACACGCCCGGGACGAGGTAGCGGTTCCGCCGGATGATGCCGATCCCGCCTCGCCACTTACCCGGGGCGGCGGGCTCGGGCCGGAGCTCGTACTGGTCGCAGCGGATCGGGAAGCGCAGATCGAGCTCCTCGATCGGGTTGTTGCGCGTGTTGGCCATCAGGTTGTCGACGGAGTCCATCGCGTCCTTGCCGTGGCGGCCGCCGTACGCCCCTTCGTTCACCTCGAGGTAGAGCCAGTACTCGCCCTGCTTCTCGTCGAAGCCCGAGTACGCGCAGAAGTGAATCCCTGCCGAGTTTCCCGCCGTCGTCTGCTCCGGCAGCGCGTCGCTCAGGGCGAGAATGACGTTGTCCACCACCCGCTGCACCTGCGTGAAGCGCGAGAAGCACGCGCGGGGGAAGGTCGGGTTGTAGATCGTCCCCTTCGGAGCGATGACCTCAACGGGACGAAAGACGCCGTCGTTCTGCGGGACGTGCTCGGGGAAGACGGCCTCATCGAGCAAGATGGTGCGGACGGCGTAGTAGGCGCCGACGAGGAGCGAGCCCTCGAAGGGGACGTTGAAGCCGGTCGGGACTTCGGGATTGGAGCCGGTCAGGTCGATCGTGATCGAGTCGCCCTCGACGATGACCTTCGTCTCCACGCGCAGGCGGACGCCGCGGTTGCGGGCGTCGTCGTCGAGCCACCCCGTCGGCGCCGAGTACTCGCCGTCGGGAATCTTCGCGATCTCCGCGCGGAGCATCCGCTCGGAATAGTCCATCCACTCGTAGGCGGCGCTCATGACGGTCTCGGTCCCGTACCGCTTCACGAGCCTGAGGAACCGATCGCGGCCCAGCCGGCAGGCGGCGAGCATCGCATTCATGTCCCCCCGGTTCATCGTCTCTGTCCGGACGTTGTCGAAGATCATCCGGTCGAGGTCCGCGTTCAGCTCGCCGGCTTCGTACCAGCGGAGCGCGTTGTACATCTTCGCCTCGGCGTAGACGTCGAACGCGTCGGCGTTGATGCCCGGGAACGAGCCGCCCACGTCGAGCACGTGCGCGGTAACGGCGGCGAACCCGAGCAGCTCGCCCTCGTGGAAGATCGGGACCGCGACGGCGACGTCGGGGCTGTGCGAGGCGCCGAGGTAGGGATGGTTGTGGACGATGACGTCGCCGTCCTGAATCTGCCCCTCCAGGCGGTAGAGGAAGCCGCGGATGTACCAGGGCAGGGAGCCGATGTGCATCGGCGTCGAGTCCGACTCGCAGAGCTCGCGTCCCTGCGCGTCGAAGATCCCGGCGCCGAGATCCTCGGACTCGCGGATGATCGAGCTGTAGCTCATCCGGAAGAGCACGCCGGCCATCTCCTTGGCGATGGCGTGGAACGCGCCGCCGAGGACGCGGAGGGTGACGGGGTCGACCTCCACCCGCTCGCGCGTCGCCGGGCCCGGCCGGCGACCGACCTCGTACTCCATCACAGACATCTAGGCCTCCACTGCTTCGGCGACGTCGCGAGCCTCGGCCCGGGCGGCGGCGCCGGTCGCGATGATGATGTTGCCGTGGCCGTCGATCGAAGCGGCGAGGCCCGGGGGCACGACCGTGGTCGAGTCGTACTGGTGGACGATCGCGGGCCCCTGAAGGCGGTTGCCCGCCTGCAGCGAGGAACGGTCGTAGTACCTGCGTCGCGACCTGCCGCAGCTCCCCCTTCACCCAGAACCATGCTCGCCCTTCGTAGCGCAGGGCGCCTTCGGGGGGCGCCTCGTCGCCGCGCTCGAGCTCGACGTCCTCCAGCGGCGGCATGAGGCCGATCCCGCGCACGCGGATGTTGGGGATTTCGATGTCGGAGTCCTCGAAGCGGCGCGAGTACTCCCGCTCGTGGACGTCGTGGAAGTCGGCGCGGAGCTTCTTCGCCCAGGCCTCGTCGATCTCGCCGGAGTCGACCTCGACCCGAAGCTCGTACCCCTGGCCGGCGTAGCGGGCGTCGACGACGCGCTGGACAACGAGGCGGTCGGCCGGAATCCCGTCCGCCTCGAGCTGCCGGCGGGCCTCCTCCTCGAGCTCCGCGAAGCGCGGCCGCGAGCGAGGCGGCATCCAGCGCCGACAAGCGCTGATACGACGTCGCCACGTACTCGTAGACCATGTCCGTGGCCAGGAGGCCCATGGCCGCTGTGACGCCCGGGAACGGTGGGACGACGACGTTCGGCGTCCCCACCTCGACCGCGATCTGCGCCGCGAAGAGCGGGCCGGCGCCGCCCTCGGCGACCAGCGCGAAGTCGCGCGGGTCGAATCCCTTGCGGACGGAGTTCTCTTCGATGGACTGGACCATGGAGTGCGTGAGGATCTGCACCGCCCCCATCGCCGCTTCCTCGACGGTCATCCCGAGGACCTGCGCCGGGCCGTTCTCGAATGCCTGCCGGGCCAGGTCGGGCTGAAGCTCCATGCCCCCGCCGAGGAACGCCTCCGGACTGAGCCAGCCGAGAACGACCATGGCGTCGGTGGCGGTCGCCTCGGTGCCGCCGCGTCCGTACGCGGCCGGGCCCGGGTCGGCGCCCGCCGAGCGCGGCCCGACGCGGAAGATGCCGCCCTGGTCGACGTAGGCGATCGAGCCGCCGCCGGCGCCGATCGTGTCGACGTCGACCATCGGGATCATCGCCTGGTAGGGCCCGACCTTCGTGTCCAGCAGGTGCTTCATGCGGAGCTTGCCGCCCTGCGCAAGCCCGATGTCGGCCGAGGTCCCGCCGACGTCGAGCGTGATCACGTTCTCGTGGCCCGCCTGACGTCCCGCCCAGATGCCGCCGACGACACCGGCGACGGGCCCGGACATGAGGAGGTTCACAGGGCGCGTGGTCGCCGCCTCCGGCGTCGACACGCCGCTGGCCGAGGTCATGAGATGGACGTCCGTCCGGACGTCCAGCGCCCGCAGCTCCTCCTCGAGCCGGCGCACGTAGCTCGCGACCTTCGGGCCGATGAAGGCGTTGAGACAGACCGTCGAGAACCGCTCGTACTCGCGGTACTGGGGCAGGACCTCCGAGGAGACCGAGAGGAAGGCCTCCGGGAACTCATCGCGCACGATCTGCGCGACGCGCGCCTCGTGCTCCGGGTTGAGGAAGGAGAACAGGAAGCACACCGCGACCGCCTCGACCCCGGCTTCCTTCAGCTCCTCGACCCGTTTCCGGGCGGCGCCCTCGTCGAGGGGCACGAGCACCTCGCCGTCCCGCGTGATCCGCTCGGGCACCGTGAGCCGGTAGCGGCGGCGGACGATCGGGTACCGCTGCCAGGGCAGGTCCTGGTAGTTGGAGAAGTTGAGCGGCTTCTTGTGCCGCGCGATGTGCAGGATGTCGCGGTAGCCCTCCGTCGTGATCATCCCGACCCGGGCGCCGTTGTGCTCGATCACGATGTTGGTGGCGATCGTCGTCCCGTGGAAGACGCCGTCGAGGGCAGCCGGGCTCTCCCCCGCCTCGGCGGTCAGCTCGCGGATGCCCTGAACCGTTCCCTGCGAGGGGTCTTCGGCGGTCGTCGGCAGCTTGTGGACGAGCACCGTGCCGGTCTCGTCGTCGACGTAGATCAGATCCGTGAACGTGCCCCCGACGTCGACTCCGAGTCGCTTCATGCGCCATCCCCCGGGGTCAGGACGATCTTTCCGAAGAACTCCCGGCTCTCCATCAGATCCATCGCATCCTTCGCCCTCTCGAGCGTGAAGGTCTGGTGGACGAGCGGGACGATGCGACCGCGGCGCAGGAGCTCGAGGCAGATCTCCACCTCGGCCATCGTGTAGACGAACGAGCCGATGACGGACTTCTGCGCGCGGAAGAACGGGATGATGTCGAAGGGGACGACTTCGCCCGCGTGGCCGCCGCAGATGACGAGCCGCCCGTCCTTCGAGAGCGAGTCGAGCCCCATCTGGAAGAGCTCGCCGCCACAGTGCTCGTACACGAGGTCGACGCCGCGGTCCTCGGTCAGGCGCATGACCTCCGCCACGAGGTCCTGCTTCTTGTAGTTGACCCCGGCGTCCATCCCGAGCTCCGCCGCCCGCGCCAGCTTGTCGTCGCCCGACGAGTTCCCGATCACGTAGGCGCCGGCCATGTGCGCGAGCTGCACCGCAGCCGAGCCGATACCGCTTCCCACCGAGTTGACGAGCACGGTCTCGCCGGGGCGGAGCCCCCCGCGCGTGAAGAGCATGTGCCAGGCGGTTGCGAAGGCGGTCTGCACTGCCGCCGCCTCGACGTCCGAGACCTCCTCCGGAACCCGCACGAGCTGCGAAGCCGAGCAGACGAGCCGCTCCGCATAGCCTCCTGAATGCGCGAAGCTGATGAAGCCGGCGTCAAGGCAGAGCGACTCCCTCCCGGTCGTGCAGAAACGGCAGCGGCCGCAGGTGTCCATCAGGTACGGCATGACGCGGTCGCCGACCTGCCACCCCTCGACGCCCTCGCCGAGCTCGGCGATCGGTCCGACCACCTCGAGGCCGAGGACGTGGGGCGGCTCGACGGGAAACCGCGAGGTGCCTTCGCGAACGTCGACGTCGAGGTGGTTGAGGGCACACGCGGCGATGTCGATTGCGACCTCGCCCCGCCCCGGAGTCGGGTCGTCCAATTCCTCGAGTTGGAGCACCTCGGAGCCCCCGAACTCGTGGAACACGACAGCCTTCACAGCTGCTCCTCCTTGCGCACCGGACGGAATCCGTGTTTATGTCTGACTTCGGCAACAATGTCAACTTCGATGTCGCTCGCAACGGCCCGCTCCCTGCTCTTCGCGCCCGGCCACGAGGAGCGGAAGCTGCAGAAAGCGCTCGCCGCGGGCGCGGATGTGGTCGTCGCCGATCTCGAGGACGCGGTGCCCGCGGCCGAGAAGGAGGCCGCCCGTGCCGTTACGAGGCGCGTGCTCGAGAGCGCAGCCACCCGAAGCCTCGTGTCCGTGCGCCCGAACGGTGTCGGGACCGGGCACTGGGAAGCCGACCTGGAGGCTGTCAGCGGCCTCGAGCTCGACGCCCTCGTCCTCCCGAAGGCGACTCCGGAGGCGGTGACGGCGCTCGGGTCGGACGGCCCCCCGGTGATCGCGATCGTCGAGACGGCGCTCGGCATTCGGCAGGCCTACGAGACTGCCGGCCTGCCGCGCGTCGCGAGCCTTCTCCTCGGTGCCGTGGACCTGGGTGCCGAGCTCGGCCTCGAGGCACGCACGGACGGCCAGGAGGTGCTCTACGCCCGCTCGCAGCTCGTCCTCGACTCGGCGGCGGCCGGCATCCGGAGCCCCTTCGACATCGTGCACCTGGAGATCCGCGACGACGCGGGCCTCGAGGCCGAGGCGCGTCTCGCCCGCTCGCTCGGCTTCCGCGGGAAGGCCTGCATCCACCCGGCCCAGGTCGAGATCGTCAACCGAGTTTTCTCGCCGACGAAGGAGGAGCAGGCGCGCGCCCGCCGCGTGGTCGCGGCCTACGAGCACGCACTCGAGGACGGGCGGGGCGTCATCGCGCTCGACGGCGAGATGATCGACCTCCCGGTTGTCGAGCGGGCCAGGCGGGTCCTGGCCGAGACCGAAAGGAGCGTTTCCGAATGACGACAGAGCGCGAGGCGGCGCCCAAGGCGTGGCGCGGCAGGTTCTACGAAGACTTCGAGGTCGGCGACGTCTTTCGCAGCCGCTTCGGCCGCACGATCACCGAGACGGACAACGTCTGGTTCACGTGCTTGACCATGAACACGAACCAGGTGCACTTCAACGTCCCCTTCGCGGCGCGAACCCGCTTCGGGCGACCCCTCGTCAACAGCACGTTCACGCTCGCGCTCGTCACCGGCATGACGGTCCCCGACACGAGCGAGAACGCGACAGCGAACCTCTCGTGGACGGACATCAAGCTCCCCCACCCGGTCTTCGCCGGCGACACGCTGTGGGCGGAGAGCGAGATCATGGACCTGCGCGAGTCGAGCTCGAACCCGACCGTCGGCATCGTCACGATGCGCTCCCGCGGCGTGAACCAACGGCGCGAGGTCGTGATCGAGTTCCAGAGGACGTTCATGGTCTACAAGCGCGAGGCCCCCGAGGTCGAGGACTCCTTTCCGGGCACCGACGCGGACTGGACCATCTGAGATGACGGCCGCGCGCAGGCTTGCGGAATGGTCCACGGGCCTCGTGCTGGACGAGGTTCCGCCCGAGGTCGCGGAGGCGGCCAAGCTCCACCTGCTCGACACCCTCGGTTGCGGCCTCGCCGCCGCGGCGCTCGGCGTCGCCACCGAAGGGCGCGAGACGATGGCCGAGCTCGGCGGCGGCGACCAGGCGACCGTCGATCGGCGGGCCGCGCCTGCCCGCCCCGAACGCGGCCTTCGCGAACGCGATGCTCTGCCACGGCCTCGACTTCGACGACACCCACTCGGACTCGATCGCCCACGTGAGCGTCGTCACCTGCCCTGCCTCGCTCGCGGTGGCGGAGGCCGGCGGAGCATCCGGGCGTGACGCGCTCGCGGCGATCGTCGCCGCGAACGAGGTTGTCACCCGCGTCGGCATGGCCGCCTCCGGCCGCTTCCATGCGCGCGGGTTCCACCCCACTGCTGTCTGCGGGATCTTCGGCGCGACCGCTGCGGCCGCGCGCCTGGGCGGGCTGGACTCCGGACGGGCGGCGAGCGCCCTCGGGATCGCCGGCTCGCTCGCGTCGGGCGTGTTCGCGTATCTCGAGGACGGCACGGCGACGAAGCCCATCCACCCGGCCTGGGCCGCCCACGGCGGCCTCGTCGCCGCCCGCCTCGCCGCGCACGGGGCCGAGGGCCCGCCCAGCATCTTCGAGGGGAAGTTCGGGCTCTACCACGCCTTCCTCGACGCCGGGAAGGACGAGATCGACCTGGATGCCCAGCTTGCCGACCTGGGATCCCGCTGGGAGACCCCCCGGATCGCCTTCAAGCCGTACCCCGCCTGCCACTTCATGCACGGCGCGGTGGGCGCGACGGCCGAGGCCGGCGCGGGCGGCCTCCTCCCCGACGACGTCGAGGAGATCGTCGTCACCGTGCCGGCGGCGGGAGTCGACCTCGTGCTCGAGCCGGCGGACAAGAAGGTCGCTCCCCGCACCACGTACGAGGCGAAGTTCAGCCTCCAGTACTCAGCGGCCGCGATGGTCGTCCACGGCCGCTGCGGCGTCACGACCTACGCCGACGACGCGATCCGCGATCCCCGTGTGCTCGAGCTCGCCCAGCGCGTCCGCTACGAGACGAAGGACTACCCGACCTATCCGGCCGCCTTTCCCGGCGGCGTTCGCATCACGACGCGGGACGGGCGCACACTCGAGGCCGACCTGCCGCACCAGCGCGGCGGCCCCGAGAACCCGATGACGCCCGGCGAAGTGCGGGAGAAGTACCGCGAGAACGCCGGGCTTGCGCTCGAGCCGGATGCCGTGGAGACGCTCGAGGAGGCCGTCATCGCCCTCGAGGAGCAGGACGACCTGCGGGCGGCCCTCGCGCCGCTCGCCGCCGCCGCGCTCGAGCGAACGCCCGCCTGATGGCAGCGACGGCGGAAAGCGCCGAGCAACGAGAGATCGTCGCGACGATCCGGGAATTCGTCGAGCGCGACGTCATGCCGGTCGCCTCGGAGCTCGAGCACGCCGACGAATACCCCACGGCGCTCGTCGAGACGATGAAGGAGCTCGGCCTCTTCGGCGTCACGATCCCGGAGGCGTACGGCGGGCTCGGCCTCGACCTCTCGACGTACGCCCGCATCCAGGTCGAGCTCTCGCGCGGGTTGGATGAGCCTCTCCGGCGTGCTCAACACGCACTTCATCTCCGCGTGGATGATCGGGGCCCACGGAACGGAGGAGCAGCGTCGCCGCTACCTCCCGCGCATGGCCACCGGCGAGCTGCACTTCGCCTACTCGATGACCGAGCCGCACGCCGGCTCCGACGTCCAGGCGATCCGCACGCGGGCCGTGCGCGAGGGAGACGAGTACGTCGTCACCGGCCAGAAGATGTGGGCCACCAACGGCCTGCGCTCGAGCGGCGTCATGCTGCTCGCGAAGACCGACCCCGACGCCGACCCGCCCCACCGGGGCATGACGGCCTTCATCATCGAGAAGGAGCCCGACGTCCACGAGCAGCCGGGCCTGACGGTCTCCCGCCCGCTCAAGAAGCTCGGGTACAAGGGCGTCGAGTCGACGGAGCTCGTGTTCGACGGCTTCCGCGCGCCGGCGGCGTCCGTGCTGGGCGGCGAGGAGGGACTCGGCTTCAAGCAGTTCATGGGCGGAATCGAGCTCGGGCGCGTGAACATCGCGGCCCGGGCCGTGGGAATCGCACAGGCGGCGTTCGAGGCCGCGATCCGCTACGCCCAGGAGCGGGAGGCGTTCGGAAAGCCGATCGCCCACCATCAGGCGATCCAGCTCAAGCTGGCGCAGATGGCGACGAAGATCGAGGCCTCGCGGCTTCTCATGCTCGAGGCCGCGGCCAGGAAGGACGCCGGCGAGCGCGCCGACCTGGAGGCCGGTATGGCCAAGCTCTTCGCGACCGAGACGGCCGAGGAGGTCGCGCTCGAGGCGATGCGGATCCACGGCGGCTACGGCTACTCGCAGGAGTTCGTCGTCGAGCGCATCTACCGAGACGCTCCCGTGCTCATCCTCGGCGAGGGCTCGAACGAGATCCAGCAGCTCCTCATCGCCCGCCGCCTGCTGGAGCGCTACGAGGCCTGACGTGGAGTTCTCGCTCCCCGACGAGCTGACGGAGATCCGCACCGCCGTCCGCGACCTCTGCGCCGGCTTCCCCGGCGAGTACTGGCGCTCGCTCGAGCCCGACCGCTATCCGGAGGAGTTCGTCCAGGCGCTCACCGACGGCGGCTGGCTCGCCGCGCTGATCCCGGAGGAGTACGGCGGCGCGGGCCTCGGGCTGACGGCCGCCAGCGTCATCCTCGAGGAGATCAACGCCTCGGGAGGAAACGCGGGCGCCTGCCACGCCCAGATGTACACGATGGGCACGCTCCTCCGGCACGGGAGCGACGAGCAGAAGGGGCGCTACCTGCCGAGGATCGCCGCCGGGGAGCTCCGGCTCCAGGCCTTCGGCGTCACGGAGCCGACCGTCGGGCTCCGACACGACGCGCATCCAGACCACGGCCGAGCGGGTCGACGGCGGCTACGTCGTCAACGGCCAGAAGGTCTTCACCTCGCGCGCCCTCTACTCCGACCTCATGCTTCTGCTCGCACGGACGACGCCGCTCGACGAGGTCGAGAAGCGGAGCGACGGCCTCTCCGTCTTCCTCGTCGACATGAAGGCCGCCGGGGACGCGCTCACGATCCGGCCGCTCCGAACGATGATGAACCACGCGACGACCGAGGTGTTCCTCGACGGCGTCGAGCTCCCGGCCGACGCGCTCGTCGGCGAAGAGGGGCAGGGCTTCCGCTACATCCTCGACGGGATGAACGCCGAGCGCGTGCTCATCGCGGCGGAGTGCATCGGCGACGGCCGCTGGTTCGTCGAGAAGGCCGCACGCTACGCCTCGGAGCGGGAGGTCTTCGGTCGGCCGATCGGCGCGAACCAGGGCGTCCAGTTCCCGGTCGCGAGGGCGCACGCGGCCATCGAGGCGGCCGACCTCATGCGCTACAAGGCGGCCTGGCTCTTCGAGCAGGGCGAGCCGGCCGGGTGCGGAGGCGAACATGGCGAAGCTCCTCGCCTCCGAGGCGTCCTGGGCGGCGGCGAATGCCTGCCTGGACACCCACGGCGGCTGGGGCTTCGCGGCGGAGTACGACGTCGAGCGCAAGTTCCGCGAGACCCGCCTCTACACGATCGCTCCCGTCTCGAACAACCTCATCCTCGCCTACCTCGGCCAGCACGTTCTCGAGCATGCCGCGCTCCTACTGAGCCGTCCGCCGCGTGCGCTTCGGTCTCTTCGTATCGGCGCAGCACCCGGCCGAGGAGGATCCTGTCAGCCCGCCTCGCAGAGCACCTCGAGCAGGTGCGCTTCGTGCGCGACGCCGGGTTCCACTCGGTCTTCGCCGGCCAGCACTTCCTGCCGGCGCCGTTCCAGATGCTCCAGCCGGTGCCGCTGCTCGGACGCCTCGCGGCCGAGACGGGCGACATGCGGGTCGGAGCCGGAATCCTCCTCCTCCCGCTCCTGAATCCTGTCGAGGTCGCCGAGCAGGCGGCGACGCTGGACGTGATCACGGGCGGCCGCTTCGTGCTCGGCGTCGGCCTCGGCTACCGCTCCGAGGAGACCGCCGCGTTCGGCGCACCGGAACGGCGGGCGGCATCTTCGTCGAGAAGCTCGAGGTTGTTCGGCGGCTGCTCGAGGGCGACGAGGTGACGGCAGAGGGGCAGGGCTACCGCCTGGAGCGCGCCAGCCTCGCGCCCCGGCCGGTTCAGTCGCCGCGGCCCCCGATCTGGATGGCGGCGAACGGCGACGCCGCCGTGCGGCGCGCGGCGCGCCTCGCCGACACGTGGTTCGTGAACCCGCATGCGGCGCTCGCGGAGGTGGAGCGCCAGCTTTCGCTCTTCCGCGCCGAGCGCGGCTCCGAGCCGGAGGAGCTGCCCATGCTTCGCGAAGCCTGTGTGGCGCCGACCGACGACGAGGCGTTCGAGATCGCACGCCCGCACCTGGCCCGCAAGTACCAGACCTACGTGCCTGGGGACAGAGTGACGTCCTCCCGCCCACGGACACGCTTCGGCAGGAGTGGGACGTGCTCCACGCCGGCCGCTTCCTCCTCGGGGCGCCCGAGACGGTCCTGGCGCAAGTCGATGCCCTGCGCACGATCGGCATCACCGAGCTCGTCGTTCGCGTCCAGTGGCCGGGCCTCCCTCAGCGCGACGCCATGCGGACGCTCGAGCTCCTGGCGCGCGAGGTGCTGCCGCATGCCTGACCGCGGCGGCAATCGACCTCGTCGTGTACGGGACCGAGGCGCCGCACGGCCTCCTCGAGTGCGTCGAGCTCGCCGAGGCGGCCGGCCTCGGCGGCATCTGGGCGGGCGACTCGCCGGTGCTCTGGCGCGAGCTCTACGTCCTCCTCGGCGCCGCCGCCGAGCGGACTGGCCGGATCCGCCTCGGGCCCGCGGTCACGAACCCGATCTCGCGCCACCCCGCGGTGACGGCGAGCGCCCTCATGACGCTCCAGGAGCTCTCGGGCGGGCGCGCCGCCCTCGGGCTCGGCCTCGGCGCGAGCGCCGTGCGCACGGTCGGCGCCAGGCCGGCGCGGCTCGCGGAGCTGGAGCGCACCGTGGCGGAGGTGCGAAGGTACTGGGCAGGCGGCGAGGGCGGCCTCGGCTACGGCGGCGGGCAGCCGCCGCATCCCGTTCCTCGTGGGCGCGAGCGGCCCGCGAATGCTCGAGCTTGCGGGTCGCATCGGCGACGGCTGCCTGGCGGTCGTCGGCCTCCATCCCCGCCAGCTCGAGGCCGCCCGGTCGCGCCTCCGGGCGGGCGGCCCCTCCGAGCGATTCGAGGTCGTCTGGTGGGTGCCGATCGCCGCGGCGGACGATCCGGCGCAGGCGCGCGAGGACGTCAAGGCCTACGTCGCGCGCTCGCTCCGCCATCCCCAGTCCCGCCGAGCTGACTCCTGTGGAGCGCGAGGCCGCCGAGCAGATCCGGGCCTCCTACGACTACCGCCGGCATCTCGCAGCCCGGCGCTTCCCAAGCCGCGCTGGTGCCCGACGAGATCGTCGCGGACTGGGCGGTCGCGGGCACGCCGGCCGACTGCCGCGAGCAGCTTGGAACGCCTCGAGCTCGAGCCGGGCGAGCGGATCGGGCTCGTGCCCATGAGCCGCGAGCCCAAGCCCGCGCAGGTTCGGCGCCTGCTCGAGGAGGTGCTGTCCGCCTAGAATCGCTTCGGAATGATGGGCCGCCGCGCGCGGCGGCGTCGAAGGCCGCCAGCGACTCCTCGACCTCGCGCTTGCCGATGCCGCGGGCGATGAAGACGATGCGCGAGCGGTGGTCTTCGTCGGGCCAGGCGTCGAGGTGCTCGGGCGGATGGACGACGTGCTGGACGCCGTTCAGGACCACCGGGCCGGGGGCGCCCACGTTCAGGAGCCCCTTCACGCGCAGGACGTCCGCTCCGCGGCTTCCGAGCAGCATCGTGAGCCAGATTCCGAACGCCGTCCAGTCCACGGGCCGGTCGAGGAAGAGCACGAAGGGATGCACGTCCGGGTGAAGCGGCTCCGCCGGCAGCCGGAGCCGACGCGGGTCGAGGTTGCCGGGCGCGAGGAGGAGCGCGGGGTCCGCTTCGCCGAAGGACGCCTCCAGCAGATCGGCGGCCGGGTTGAGGCCGCGCAGCCGCTCCTCGAGGTCGTCGACGGCGCTCCGCTCGGCGACGTCCGCCTTCGTGACGACGAGGCGGTCGGCGACGAGGACCTGCTTCAGCGTCTCCTCCTCCCGGTCGAGCTGCCCGTTGCCGTTGAGCGCGTCGACGGTCGCGATGACGGCACCCGGCTCGTAGTGGTGCTGCACGACCGGCTCGGTGAGGATGGTGTTCAGGACGGGCGTCGGGATCCGCGAGCCCCGTCGTCTCGACGAGCACCCGCCGGAAGGGCGGGATCTCGCCGCGCGTACGCCGGCTCAACAGGTCGCGCAGCTCGTCCGCGAGGTCGCCCCGGAGCGTGCAGCAGAGGCAGCCGTTGCCGAGGAGCACGGTGCGCTCGTCGACGCGGCGGAGGAGGTGGTGGTCGATCGCCACCTCGCCGAGCTCGTTCACGATCACCGCCGTCTCGCCGAGCTCGGGCCGCCCGAGCAGGCGGGAGAGGAGCGTCGTCTTGCCGCTCCCGAGGAAGCCGGTGAAGACGACGACCGGGAGGCGCTCAGCCACGGCGCAGCGCCGCGACGAGCGTCGGGTCGAGCGGGTCGAGCGGGCGCCCGGCGAGCGCTTCCGCCGCCGTCCAGAGGCCGCCGAGGTCGTCGACCACCGCCGTCCGGCCCTTCCGGTCTCGCAGGACGTACACGCGGCCGCCCCAGTCTCCGAGCTCGAGGCCGAAGTGCGAGAGCACCCGGTTCAGGAGCCGGACCCGGAAGACGCGCTCCCGCCGGCCGGACTCGCGCTCCGCCCAGTGGCTCGTGAGCAGGACGCCGCAGAGAGCACACATAGCGCTTGCTTTCTAGCACGCTCCCGCACTACGTTCACATCCCGTCCGAAGAAGAGGAGGCAGAGATGGCCAAGGAGATCTTCTGCGCGTACGGCGTCGACGTCGACGCCGTCGCCGGGTGGTTGGGGTCCTACGGCGGCGAGGACTCGCCGGACGACATCTCACGCGGGCTCTTCGCCGGCGAGGTCGGCACCCCTCGACTGCTCGACCTGTTCGAGAAGGCCGGACTGAAGACGACGTGGTTCATCCCGGGCCACTCGATCGAGACGTTCCCAGACGAGACGCGCATGGTCGCCGAGGCCGGGCACGAGATCGGCATGCATGGGTACTCGCACGAGAACCCGATCGCCATGACGCCGGAGCAGGAAGAGGACATCCTCGTCAAGTGCATCGGCCTGATCGAAGAGGTCTGGGGCCGGCGACCGACCGGCTACGTCGCGCCGTGGTGGGAGTTCTCCCGTGTCACGAACGAGCTCCTGCTCAAGCACGGGATCAAGTACGACCACTCGCTCATGCACAAGGACTTCCACCCTTACTACGTGCGCGTCGGAGACTCCTGGACGAAGATCGACTACTCGCAGGCGGCCGCCGACTGGATGAAGCCGCTCGTGCGCGGCGAGGAGACCGACCTGATCGAGATTCCGGCCAGCTGGTACCTCGACGACCTGCCGCCCATGATGTTCATCAAGGCATCGCCCAACAGCCACGGATTCGTCAACCCGCGGCAGCTCGAGCAGATCTGGATGGACGCCTTCGACTGGGTCTACCGAGAGTACGACTACGCGGTGTTCACGATGACGATCCACCCAGATGTGAGCGGCCGCCCACAGGTGCTCCTCATGCACGAGCGGATCATCGAGCACATCAACTCCCACGACGGCGTCCGCTGGGCGACGTTCGACGAGATCGCGGACGACTTCGCGAACGAAGCCCACGCCGAGCCTGAGAACTCGAAGCAGAGCGACGCTTCAGTTCCAAGCGCGATCAGCGAGTCGCGCCGACCAGGATGCCGCCGGCGACGACGAGGATCGCGGCGAGGACCACGCGGGCGCCGACGGCCTCGGAGCGGCCCAGGAACACCGCGGCGAGGAGGACGCCCCAGAGCGACTGCGTCGCGTTGAGCGGCGCGACGACGGTCACGCTCCCGCGCGAGAAGGCCAGGACGAGTGCGATGTAGGCGAGGCCCGAGGCAGACGGCCGCAGGAGCGAACGCCGGTAGTGCAGCGTTGATCCGCTTTCTCACGGGTCGGGCTCGTCTCGTCGATCACGAGGTAGGCGAGCAAGGCGAGGGACGCCGCGCCCAGCGAGACCGTCGCGGCCAGGAGCGGGTCGGCATCGGAATCGAGCGAAACCCACCGGACGAGGTTGTCGCGAACGGCGAAGAGAGTCGCCGCGAGCAGGGCGAGCAGAATTCCGACGGCGCGGAAGTACGGCGGACGCGACGGCTCCCAGACGAGCAGCGCGCCGCCGAGGACGATCGCGATCGTGGCGACGGCGAGTGCGGGCCGGAGCGGCTCGTCGAGAAAGAGGAGGGCCAGGCCGGCCGAGAGCAGCGGCGCGGTGCCGATGACGACGGCGGTGCGCGACGCGCCCGCGTCCCGGATCGCGCGCACGAACGACGATCTGCGAGACGCCCGGCACGATCGCCCCGACGAGGACGAACGCCCACAGGCCCCCGGTCTCCGCGCCGTCGACGAGCGCGAGGGGCACCGCGAGGAGCGCCGCGACGAAGAAGCCGAGCGCGGCGGTGACGAACGCACCCACCTCGGGGTCTTGGTCGTGCTGGAGCCCGACGCGGACCGCGACGGCGAGGGCGCCGAAGAGGAATGCCGGCAAGCGCGGCGAGGAGGACGGCGTCCACGCGAGAGCGGGAGGGAAGGCGGGCCGCGTCCTCCCCTCCGGCAGTGCTCAGGCCGGCGTTCTCACGCGCTCTGGAACGCTCTCCAGATAGCCGATCGTGTCCTCGGCCGAGACGACGTCCGCGTACTTCGCCTGGATGTCGAAGAGGTTCGCTTCGTGCGGCGCCTGGGCGCGGTCGCCCGACGCACTCGCGCGGAACGAGCGCCGGGAACCCGTTCTGGAGGAGGTCGATCGCCGTCGCGCGGATGCACCCGCTCGTCGTCGCCCCGCAGAGGATCACCGTGTCCACCCCCTGCGAGACGAGGACGGCGGTCAGGTTCGTCCCGAAGAACGCCGAGGCGCCCTTCTTCACGACGACCGTCTCGTCCTCGCGGCGCTCGAGCCGGGGGTCGATGTCGACCCAGTGCCCGCCGAGCTCGAGATCACCGAGCGACGGCACCTTCTGGAGCCACAGCCCGCCGTCCTTCCAGTTGGGCTCGAACCCGATCGTCGTGAAGACCACCGGCACGCCGCGTCGCGCGCGCGACGTCGAGCAGCCGCCTCGTCGCCTCGACCTCCGCGGTCAGGTCCGCACCGAGCGTGCACTCGGGGTCGGTGAAGCCGCAGCTGAAGTCGACCACGAGGACGGCCGGGCGCTCGCCGAGCGTGACGCTCCCGCCGAGCCGCGCGCGCTCGTAGACCTCCTGCGCCTCCCGGTCGCTCATGCGAGGACCGCCTCCCCCTGTCCCGGCCGCAGTGAGCCTCTCGCCGGTGCGGGCGCGCTTGACGAAGCGCCCCGCGCCCGGCTCGGCGACGAGCTCGTCGTTCTCGACGATCACCTGACCGCGAACGAGCACCGCCTGGGGGGCGCCGCGCACCTCGGTCCCTTCGAAGAGGCTGTAGTTCACGTTCGAATGATGCGTTGCGGCCGAGATGGTGAGCTGCTTGTCCGGATCCCAGACGACGACGTCCGCGTCGCTCCCGATGGCGATCGTCCCCTTCCGCGGGTAGAGCCCGAACCGCTTCGCGACGTTCGTCGAGACCAGCTCGACGAACCGGTTGAGCGTGATGCGGCCGCTGCGCACGCCGAAGTGATGCAGCATGTGGAGGCGGTTCTCGATGCCCGGGCCGCCGTTCGGCACCTTCTCGAACTCGCGCCCGTTGATCCCCTTCTGCTCCGGCCAGTTGAAGGGGCAGTGGTCGGTGGAGACGACCGAGAGGTCGTCCGTGACGAGAGCCTTCCACAGATGCTCCTGGTGCTCCTTCGGGCGCGGCGGCGGCGTGTAGATGTACTTGGCGCCCTCCCAGTCGGCCTTCTCCAGCGCGCTCTCGTCGACGAAGAGGTACTGCGTGCACGTCTCGCCCCAGACGTCCCAGCCCTTTTCCCGCGCGAGCGCGATCGGCTCGACCGCGGGCTGGCAGGAAACATGGACGACGTAGAGCGCGCAACCGGCGACGCGCGCCAGCTGGATCGCCCGGTTCGTCGCCTCGGCCTCCGTCTCCATCGGGCGTGTCCGCGCATGCCAGATCGGATCCGTCTTCCCTTCGGCGACAGCCTTCTTGACGATCACGTCGATGGCATCCCCGTTCTCGGCGTGCACCATCACGAGGCCGCCCGTCTCCCGTGCCACCTCCATCGTCTTGAAGAGCGTCTCGTCGTCGACCATGACGGCGCCCTTGTATGCCATGAACAGCTTGTACGAGGTGACGCCCTCGTCGGGCAGCTTGGCGAGCGCGCCGAGGCCGCCGCCCCCCTCGATGTCGGTGACGCCGATGTGGAAGCCGACGTCGATAACGGGCTTGCAGCGCTCGATCTTCTCGAAGTAGTTGTCGAGCGCCTCGGGAAACGGCGTGCCCGGCGCCTGCATACAGAAGTCGACGAGCGACGTCGTCCCCCCGAACGCGGCAGCGACGGTGCCCGACGTGAAGTCGTCGCACGTCGTCGTGCCGCCGAAGAACATCTCGATGTGGGTGTGCGGGTCGATCGCGCCCGGGAGCACGTACTTCCCGCTTGCATCGATCACCTTGTCGGCCTGGACGTCGAGGGACTCGCCGATCAGCGAGACCGTCTCGCCCTCGGCGTAGACGTCGCCGACGTAGTCGTCCGAGGCCGTGATGATGCGACCGCCCTTGATCAGTACGGACATGGGCTGACCTCCTTTTGTCTGACTTCGACCCTAACGGTCATCCGGCCTCCGCAGCAAGGGCCTGCGAGACGTCCCCGCCGGCGGCGAGCACGAGCTGGAGGAGGACGCGTGCCTTCGGGCCGGCGAGGTCGCCGGCGAAGTGGGCGCCGGCCTCCGCCAGGTCCTTGCCGCCGCCGCGCCCGTACACGGGCTCCACCCGCCCCCCATGACAGCGCGAGCAGACAACCACGGGAACACCCGCCGCGACGGCCGCCTCGACGCCGGGAAGCACCCCGCTCGTTCGCGTTGCCGCGCCCCGTCGCCTCGAGCACGATCGCGCGGCTGCCCGACTCGAGCGAGCTGCGCAGGAAGCGGTCGTCGCTCCCGGCGTAGAGGCGGATCAGGTCGACCTGTGGGAGCGCGCCCTCCGGGCTGCGGGAGCGGCGGGCTCCGGTCGGGCCGCCGCCGGAAGGTCACCTGCTGCCCGTCTACGTGGCCGAGCGGCCCGTAGCCCGGCGAGCCGAAGGCCTCGAGCGCGCTCGTGTGCACCTTGCGCACCTCGCGGGCCCCGTGCACCTCTCCGGCGAAGACGACCAGCGCCCCGCGACGGGAGGACTCGTCGCTGCGAGCGCCACCTGGATCGCGTTCCGGAGGTTCCGCGGCCCGTCCGTGTCCGGCTCGTCCGCCCCGCGCTGGGCGCCGGTGAAGGCGACCGGCTTCTCGGAGTCGTGCAGGCGGTCGACCGTGTACACCGACTCTTCCATCGTGTCGGTGCCGTGGGTCACGACGACGCCGGCGACGTCGTCTCGCGCGCACTGCTCGGCCACCCGCTCGGCCAGGGCGAGCGCCAGGTCGCCGTGCACGTCGAAGCTCGGCACGCGCGCGAACTCGTCCAGCTCGAGCGGCGGCGCCTCCGGCCAGCGCAGCATGCCCACGAGCTCCTCCCCGCTGACCGCGGGTACGAGCTTGCCGGTTTCCGGGTCCAGCCGCATGGCGATCGTCCCGCCCGTCGAGACGACCACGACCGTCACGGGTGGGCTAGCGCGCGCGCGAGGCCGGCGCGCCGGCCGAAACGGCGCCGGTTCCCTCGGTCGCGAGGTCGCCGTATCCCTCCTGCGGAGGAACCGTCCGGGCTCGCCGCCGCAGGACGATCGCCGCCACGAGGAGGAAGAGGATGACGCGATCAGAGAAACCGCGGTCGTGGCCGTGCCGAGCGCGTAGAGGTCGGGACTGGATGACCGAGCCCACGGTCAGCGCGAAGATCTCGAGCGGGAGCGTGTTCTGGCCCGCCGCTAGGAGCGCGGTGCGGTCGTACTCGTTCCACGCGAGCGTGAATCCGAAGAGGAAGGCGCCGAGCAGCCCGGTCCAGACGAGCGGAAGCGTCACCTCGCGGAAGGTGCGAAAGCCGCTCGCTCCCAGGTCGCGGGAGGCCTCCTCGACCGTGTTGTCGTACCGGTTCCAGACCGCGACCATGATCAGGAAGGCGAATGGCAGCCCCCAGACGACGTTCGTTCCGAGCGCCGTCTTCCAGAGGGTCGTCTGCCTCGTCGATGTACGCCAGAAGAACGAGGTGCCGAGGCTGAGCAGGATCCCGGGCGTCATCAGCGCGAGCATGATCAGGTAGAAGAGGACGCCGTCGAGCCGGAAGCGCCGGCGATAGCCCATCGAGAGGCTGAAGGCAAGGACGGCGACGACCAGGCCGCTCACGACCGAGAGCTGGAGCGACCTGATCGCGGTCTCGCGGATCGTGTCGGAGCGAGAGCCGTTCAAGAGCTCGTCCCACCAGTAGAAGCCGAGCCCGCGCATGGGGAACGTCACCGTCCCCTGCGGCCCCTGGAAGGAGAGTGCGGCCATGACGATCATCGGGCCGTACAGGAAGAGCAGGAAGAGGACGAAGTAGACCGCCAGGATGCGCTTCGTCCAGCGACCGCGGCACGGCTAGAGATCCTCCCGGAGATTCGAGAATCGAAGAAGGACGAAGACGCCGAGGATCATCGCGACGACGAGGAAGACCGCACTGGCCGCGGCCTGCGGGAACTGCACCGAGGCGACCTGGGTCTGAACGATCGTTCCCGACCGAGGAGACCGTTCCGCCCCCGATGATCCGCACCGTCGCGAACTCGCCCATCGTGAGGATGAAGACGAAGATCGACCCGATGACGATTCCCGGCGTCGACTGCGGGAGGACGACCTCCCTGAACGTCTTGAACGCGTTGGCGCCGAGATCGCGGGCCGCCTCCAGCGAGCTCCTGTCGATCTGGGCCAGCATGAAGAAGATGGGCGCCACCATGAAGAGGATGTAGAGCTGGAGCATCGCCACCGTGACGGCGAAGTCGGAGAAGAGGAGAATGTCCAGCGGCTCTTTGATCAGGCCCGACCTCCTGGAGCGCCGTGTTCAGCGCGCCCTGGCGGCCCATCATCGGGATCCAGGCCACCGCTCGAATCAGGTAGCTCGTCCAGAACGGCGCGAGGGCGACGATGAAGAGCGCGATCTGGAAGCGCAGGCTCGTGACGCAGATCGCCAGGAAGTAGGCGACGGGGAAGCCCAAGACGAGCGAGAGCGCGACGATCACGAGCGAGTGCCAGAAGCTGCTCCAGAGCTGGTCCCAGTAGACGTTCGAGTCGAACAGGAACTCGGTAGTTCTCGAGCGTCCAGACGGACTCGAACCCGCTCACCGTGCGTGTCCAGAAGCTGACGAGCACGATCATGAGGACGGGCACGAAGAGGAAGAACAGGAGCCACAACGCCCCTGGAGCCGTCCAGGCGGCCGTGGTCAGTGCCCGGCGGCCCCGCGCGCCGGCCCGCTCCTTCTCGCCGAGCGCCTCCTCGTCCGGCGCCCGCTCGCCGACGACCTGCTCGGCCTCGACGATCTCCTCGACGTTCAGCCCTGCCGGCCTGTCCTCACGACCGGAGGAGTCGGACATCCTCCTCCTTCCAGGACAGCCGAACGCTGCTTGCCTTCCTTCCCCTGGAACTCCGGAAACCGGTCGCCGGGCACCTTGGCGACCAGGCGCCGCCCTCCGGCGGCCAGGTGCAGCTTGACGAGGTCGCCGAGATACTCGATGACCTCGATCTCACCCACGAGCTGGTTCGGCCCGTTCGCGCTCGCGTCCTGCTCGCCGACCTGAACGGCGGCGGAGCGCACCGAGGCGGCGGCCGGCTGTCCGACGGCGGCGTCCGCCTCGGGCGCGAGGACGCTCAGCTCGGCGTCCCCGCCGTCGATCGAGATCCGGTCGCCCTCGTTCGCAGTCACCGTCCCTTCGAAGATGTTGTTGTCGCCCATGAAGGACGCGACCTGCACGTTCGCCGGCAGGTTCGAGATCGTGAACGGATCCGCCACCTGCTCGATGCGCCCTTCGTGCATCACCACGATCCGGTCGCCGACGGACAGCGCCTCCTCCTGGTCGTGGGTGACGTGGATGAACATCAGCCCGAGTTGGCGCTGGAGCGCGCGGAGCTCGACTCGCATCCGCAACCGGAGCAGGCGATCGAGGTCGCCGAGCGGCTCGTCGAGCAGGAGTGCCTTCGGCTCCATCACAAGGACACGGGCGAGCGCGACGCGCTGTTGCTGGCCGCCCGAGAGAGCGCTAGGCCTGCGGTCGGCCAACGCGCGCAGACCCACCATGTCGAGCGCCGTCATTGCTTTCTCGCGCCGCTCGGCCTTGGAGATGCCCCGCATCTTCGGCCCGAACTCGACGTTCTCGCGCACGGTGCGGTGGGGGAAGAGCGCGAAGTGCTGGAAGACAGTCGTCGTCGGGCGCTTGTCCGGCGTGAGCCCGAGCAGGCTCTGCCCGTCGAGCACGATGTCGCCGCTCGTCGGATCCTCGTGCCCGCCGATCATCCGCAGCGTGGTCGTCTTCCCGCAGCCGGAGGGACCGAGCAGGACGACGTACTCGCCGTGGGCGATGTGGAGGTTGATGTCGTCGACGGCGGCGACGTCCTCGCCGAAGCGTTTCGTGAGGCTCTTCAGCTCCAGGCCAGTGCCGGCTGCGGCCTGTGAGGGGGCCGCCGAGGCCCCCTCACGTTGCGTCAGCGTCTGCTCGTCCGGCATACGCGTCGCGATAGTAGCTAGGCCGCCAGGAACTCGTTCCAGCGCTGCACCTGGTACTGCTGCTCATCCATGAGCGAGTTCCACGAGCTGTACACGCATGCTCGGTCGACGAAGGCACCGCCGTCGCGGACGGAGCCGACCGGGATGCCTGCCGTCTCCTGCCCGAACGGGTTCGGAATCGGCTCGGCCGCCGGCTTGCCGTCGATCCAGTAGTCCCACTCGAACGGCTCGACGAACTCTCGGCTCGTCTCCTGCACGACGTTGTAGTAGCCCTGCCGCATCATGATCGCGCCGGGCTCTCCGGAGTGCCACCAGTTGATGTAGTCGAGCGCCGCCTGGTACTTGGACGGGTCCTCGGCGACGTGCGTTCATGATCCCGTGGCCGCCTGCCCAGCCGCGGAAGCCGCCGGCCGGGGCCGCATACCGGGTCGGGTGCCCGCTCGACTGGAGCAGCGCCACCGCCGGCGACCACATGGACTCGATCACGACCTCGCCCGACTGCATGAGGGTGACGGACTCGTCGAACGTCGTCCAGAACGCGCGGAACTGACCCTTTCCCTTCAGGTCGAGCAGGATCGTGATCAGACCGTCGATCTCCTCCTGCGTCATGTTGCCGAGGTCCTCGAACTCCATCATCCCGGCGGCCACGGCGGCGTTGCCGGCGTCCTGCATGCCGATCGAGGGGTCGTTGAGGATCGCGACGCGGCCGCGCCACTCGGGGTTGAGGAGCTCGTCCCAGTTGACCTCGTTGGGCTCCCGCTTGATGACCTCGCCGTTGTAGCCCATCGAGTCCATGTTGAAGTTGCCGCCGACCAGCGTGACGAAGGCGGGCTCGTCGCCGGAGACCTCGCCCGTGGCGGGATCGGCCCACGAGGTCAGCTCGCCGTCCTCGGTGGTGTAGAGCTTCCGGAAGGGAGCGTCGCCGTCGCCCAGCTGGCACGCCGGAGTTGGCCTCGTTCTCCTCGATCTTGCCCGTCTTGTAGAGCCCGGTGAGCTGGTCCCACCGCTCGATCTGGTCGATCGGGATCGGCGCCATGTTGCCGCTCGGCCAGACCTGGTCGATGTCGTTGAAGTATCCCGAGAAGATGTCCAGCGCCTCCGGCTGGGTCACGACCTTGTTGCGGGCGGTCACCGTGTCGGTGACGTCGTATGCGAGCGTGAAGCCGAGCGCCTTCTCCGCCGCCTCCTTGATCGGGTCGATCAGGTCGACTCCGAGGCCGGTGACCTCGAGGGTGCCGGTGAACGGCTCCGCCTCCCCAGTACCGGCCGGCGCCGCCGCCTCGTCGTCGTCGTCACCACCGCAGGCCGCGAGCAGGCCGCCGAGGCTGAGCGCGCCCGCGCCGGCCAGGCCGCCCTTGACGAATGCGCGACGCGTGAGGGCGCGGCGCTGCATCTCCTCCAACCAGTCCCGATCACTCATCAAACAACTCCTTTCCCCTCCGCCACATGGGAGGTGGGACTACGTCGACGGCCCGCGGCGCCCGGCAACGCAGACTGCCCATACGTGCCGCTACCGACATGGAAGGCCTTGTATACGATCTTGGGCGGCCGAGTCAATAGCATCTGTCCAAAGTCGGACATCACGCTGGCACGGTCGGCTGACCCGCCGCAGAAGGGGCCGCTCATGCTCCTAGAGACGAGCGGGAGCACGGAGGGTTAGTCGGACGCCGCATCCGCGGCGGCCGCGATCGCGTTGCGTCTGAAGAAATCGATGACGGCGCTGTTGTGCTCCTCCGAGTTGTCGAAGATCGTCGAGTGCCCGGAGCCGGCGATGACGTGCTTCTCGGCGCCGCGGATCCCCTGGTAGATCGCCTCCTGACCGGCCCCTCCCGGACCCTGCTCCCAGGGCGTCATCAGGTCTTCGTCCCCACCGAGCACGAGCGCAGGGGCGGTGATCCTCGACAGCCACGGCCGGAGATCCATGTCGCACATGGCCTGGCAGGCGGCGGTGAAGACGTCGAGGTCGTTCGAGTCGCGCAGGATCCGCTGCGTGTTGTCGACGGCGCCCTCCGCCTCCGGCGCCTCGAGAAACGCCTTCGAGAACGCCTGCCAAGCGATCAGCTCGGCCAGCGTGCGACTGCCGGGCCCCTCCGGGTCGAGCCGGGCGATGTCGATCCAGTTCCGGAATATGAGTCGCCCGGCGCGGCCAAGCTTCGCCGCGGCGCAGTTGACGACCACCGAGGCTGTCCGCTCCGGGTATTTGCCGGCGAAGACGATCGCGATCATGCCGCCCATCGACGTGCCGTGGACGTGAGCCTGTTCGATCTCGAGGGCATCGAGAAGCCCGGCGAGGTCGTCCGCCCACACCTCCATGTCGTAGTGCTGGATGGGCCGACTCGACTCGCCGTAGCCGCGCATGTCGTAGTCGACGACCTTGAAGTGACGGGCAAGCTCCGGGGTGGCCAGGTCGAAGTTGAAATGGCCGAACCCCGCGCCGTGGATCTGAGCTACCGGCTCGCCTTCGCCGGTGATCCTGTACCAGAGCCGGGCCCCGTTCACCTCCGCCGTGCCCTCGACAGCCTCCGGTGCGACGCTGCTCACGGGCGTGAGTATCTCACGATGTCTGACATCGCGCCTATCGAGGCTCGATCGTGATCTGGACGTCCTCGGGCACGACGGCGGCGAACTCGCGCCGAAAGCTCTCGCCGTCGCGGCCGCCCTCCTTCGGGAGCAGGCGCCTGACGAGCCGGAAGCTCGCGGGGCTCTCCGCGAAGGGGTATGGATCGAGGGTGACACGCCAGGGGCCGGCCGGCTCGAGCGCCACGGTGGCCTCGCGTCCCTCGTAGTCGCGCGGAACCGGCTCCAGCGTGTCGGGCTCGCCGGCCTCCACGTCCCGCAGGCAGAAGTAGAGCGAGAGCCGGTCGTACACCTGAAGAAGACGGTAGTTCGTCCAGCGCTCGTCCTCGGCCACGCCGAGCTGGTCGACGAGGCGCGCGTGCAGCTCCTCCTGCTCGGCGACGAACGCCTCGACCTGGTCTCTCACCTCGTCGGCGAACGCGAGCTTCAGCGAAGGCTGCGTTCCATAGCGGCCGCGATAGATCCCCGCCCCGTGCATGGAGACGAGGAGGCCGGCGTAGGGATCCTGGTCGAGGACCGCCGCGATCATCGCCCGGTAGAAGGCGAGATGCGAGGGGACCTCGACGTCCAGGAAGTTGCGCGGAGCGACCCCCTCGCGGTCGAGGGACGGCGCCCGCTCCCAGACCGCCCAACCGTCATCGTGGCGCGCGGAGGCGACGACGACCGATGCGAGCGGCGTCGGCGCCGCGAAGCCGTCCTCGTTGCCCCAGGCGCGCGCGAACTGCGCCGAGAGGTCGGCGTGGTCCGGCTGGAGCACGACCTGCCACGAGTCGCCCCGATCCCGGACGATCATCGCTCTCCCCCGCGCTCGCGCACCCAGGGCACGAGCCCGCCGGCCTCGGCGAGGTCGCGGACGAGCGGCTGCACGGGCTCGCCATGGAAGCGCCGCCCGTCCACCTCGACCTCGCCCGAGTCGGGGTCGAAGCCGACCCGGGAACCGTCCGAGGCAGCGGCGGCCGCCTCCCGACACGCGACGATGGGCAAGCCGATGTTGACGCAGTTCCGGTAGAAGATCCGGGCGAAGCTCCTCCCGAGAACGCAGCGCACGCCCCAGGCCTTCATCGCCAGGGGCACGTGCTCGCGCGAGGAGCCGATGCCGAAGTTCTCCCCGACGATGATCATGGCATCGCCGGCTTCGAGCTTCTGCCGCAGCCCGGGGTCGTGGCCCTCGAAGAGATACGGCTTCATCTGCTCGGGATCGTCGATGTTCAGGTACGCACCCGGATACAGGACGTCGGTGTCGATGTCGTCCCCGGCGATCACCACGGCCCTTCCCTCGATCATCCCGGCACGGCTTCCAGCACTTCTGCCGGGTGCACGATCTCGCCGGCCACGGCGGCAGCGGCCGCCACGTACGCGTTCGCGAGGTAGACGCCCGCTTCGGGAGACCCCATACGGCCCTTGAAATTCCGGTTCGTCGTCGTGACTGCGCGCTCGCCCGCGGCGAGGACGCCCATGTGCCCGCCGAAGCATGCGCCGCACGTCGGCGTGGAGACGATCGCGCCTGCCTCGACGAAGGCGTCCAGCAACCCCTCGCGCAAGGCCTCGCGGTAGATCCGCTGGGTGGCGGGGACGACGATTGCGCGGCAGTCGCGGTGAACGCTGCGACCGCGCAGGACCTCCGCCGTCTGGCGCAGATCGGTCATCGTCCCGTTCGCGCAGTTCCCGATGTAGACCTGGTCGATCCTTCGCCCCCGCGCCTCGTCGACCGGGACGACGTTGCCCGGAAGGTGCGGCAGCGCGACGAGCGGAGGAAGCGCCGAGAGGTCGATCGGAACTCGCCGGAGCACTTCGGCGTCCGGATCACTGCGCTCCGCCGTCCAGGGGGTGTCGACCCGACCTTCGAGGTAACCGACCGTCGTCTCGTCCGCGGGGAAGAGCCCGGTCTCGGCTCCGGCCTCGACCGCCATGTTCGCGACCGCCAGGCGCTCGTCGATCGAGAGCTCTGCGGCACCGTCGCCGACGAACTCGAGCACGGTGTTCGTTCCGCCTCCCACGCCGAGCTCGGCGATCGCGGCGAGAATCACGTCCTTGCCCGTCACGAATCGGCGCTTCGTGCCGGTGAGGTCGACCTGGATCGTGCCCGGAACGCGCTGCCAGAACGCGCCGAGCGCGAGGCAGGCGGCTATGTCCGTCGAGCCGAGCCCGGTGCCGAAGGCGCCGAGCGCCCCGTAGGTGCAGGTGTGCGAGTCGCCTCCGGCGACGACCGCGCCCGGGACGATCCAGCCTTCCTCGGCGAGGAGCGTGTGCTCGATGCCGCCCCGGCCCTGGCCGTAGAAGGTGACGCCCTGGGCGTCGGACCACTCTTTCAGGCGCTTCTGCACCTCGGCCGAGCGCGAGTCCTTGGCCGGCATGAAGTGGTCGGCGACCATGACGACCCTCGCCGGGTCGAACACCCGCTCGACGCCCATGCGCTCGAGAGCGCGGAAGGCGACAGGCCCGGAGACGTCGTTCGCCATCACGAGGTCACAGCGCACCATGACAGCCTCCCCGAGCTCGAGGTCGTCCTCGTCGGTGTGGGCGATCAGGATCTTCTCAGCGAGCGTACGTCCCAGCGAGCTCCTCCAGGCGTCCGAGCGCCTCCTCCAGGGAGACGACGTCGCCGTACTTCGCGTCGATGTCGTAGAGGTTGGCCGCGTGTGCATCGGGATTCCGGTCTCCGACCGCCTCTCGGGGGACGACCGTTGGGTAGCCGTGCTGGAGCGCGTCAACCGCCGTCGCGCGGACGCACCCCGACGTCGAGGCGCCCGTGACGATCACGCTGTCGCGCTCCGAGGCGGCCAGGAGCTCCGCGAGCTGCGTCTCGAAGAACGCCGACGCGTGCAGCTTCCGGAGGACCGGCTCACCGGGCTGCGGCGCCAGGCGCGGGTCGATCTCGACCCAGCGGCTGCCGGCCTCCAGGGTCAGGAGCGCCGGCACCTTGTCGATGAACACCGACGCCCTGCGCTTGCTCTCTTCGTCGTAGGCGACGGTCGTGTAGACGACCTGGACGTCCGCCCGCCGGGCGGCGGCCAGCAGCTGGCCGACGGCGTCGACGACGTCCTCGAGGTCGCAGGCGAGCGGGCTTTCCGGATCGGTGAAGCCGACGCTCATGTCGACGACGACGAGCGCCGGCCGCTCGCCGATGCCGACCCCGCGGCCGTGAAAGCCGGGGAGGCGGCTCATTCGGCCTCGCTGAGCGTCATCTGCCGGTCGCCCTTCTCGCGCACGCGCGCGAGCGCGTCCTCGCCGGATTCCATCGGCGCCCAGGCAAGCGGCTCGGGCGGCACCGGCGCCTGGAGCCCGGTCTCCTCCTCCGCGCGTTCGCGGATCTCGTCGAGGGTCGGGCCGAAGTCGAAGTCGAGGACGTCGCCACGCTCCTCGCGGATCCGTGCCCGAAGCGACTCGGTCGCCTCCGCGTCGCCGACGACGACGCCGTAGTCGCTCTCCGCCTTCTCCTTCGACACGAGGCCCTTGGCGACGTCGGCTTCGACCCGCTCCACGGGCCGGTCGAGCGGATCCTTCCAGCCGCCGCCTCCGGCGGTCCGGTAGACGAGAACGTCGCCCGGCTCGACCTTGACCTCGTCGCACTTGGAAGGGAGAAGCTCGGTGGAGCCGTCGGCACGCCGGAGGAGCTTTTCGGAGCGCATGCCCGTCTTGCCGCCGAGGATGCCCCATGGATAGGTGAGCCAGCGGTCGTCGTGGATCGAGACCTGCCCGGGCTCGAGGTAGACGTAGCGCTTCTCGATGCCGTTCCCGCCGCGATGGAAGCCGGCGCCTCCGGAGTCGACCACTGTCGTGTACCCATCGATCCGGACGGGGTAGTAGGCCTCCAGGTACTCGGTGGGGATGTTCTGGAAGAGCGGCCACCACGAGTGACCGTCCATGCCGTCGCCGATTGGGCGCCCCGGAATACCGCCGTAGGAGATCTCCATCAGGTAGAAGAAGTCGCCCCGGTCGTCCCAGCCCGAGTAGAGCATGTACGGGCTCGTCCCGTAGCCGGCCGCGGTCGTGTGCTCCGGGCTCTTGCGGGCGAGCGCCCCGCCGAGGACGTCGAAGAGGCGCGAGAGCGCGTGGGTGCGGCAGCCCAGCGCCGAGGGGAACTTCGGGTGGAGCAGGCTCCCGCTCGGAATGACGACGTGCAGGAGCGGATAGAAGCCGTCGTTGAAGAGGATCTGGGGGTCGAAGACCATGATCAGGTAGACCCCGATGAACATCTTGAACATGGCCTCCGAGAGGTAGAAGTTCACCGGCCCCATGGCCTGGGGATCCGTTCCCGACCAGTCGAAGTAGGCGTGCTCGCCCTCCCGCCAGATGGTGAGCTTCATCTTGTAGGGACCGTTGCCGAGCCCGTCGTCGTCGATCCAATCCTCGAACGACTGAGGCTCCTCGGGGATTGCGGCGAGGATGAGCTTCGCCATCGCCCTGTACGTGCGGTCGAGCAGGGCCTGGCAGGCGGCGAGGTACGTCTCCTTGCCGAAGCGCTCGCAGAGCTCGAGCACCCGCTTCTCCCCTGTACGGCAGCCCGCCACGATGCCCATGAGGTCGGCCCGGTTCATCTCCGGCATGCGGACGTTGTTGAGGATGACGTCGAGAACGTCCTGGTTGAGCTCGCCCTCGCGGAAGATCTTCACCGGCGGGATGCGGACACCCTCGCCGAAGATCGTCTTCGCGCCTGTCGGCAGCGCGCCCGGTAGCGGTCCGCCGGCGTCCATCTGATGGCCGAACATGCTCGCCCAACCCACCAGCTCCTCGCCCCAGAAGATCGGCAGGCAGACGAGCCAGTCGTTGATGTGGGAGATCGAGCCGCCGCACTTGTAGGGGTCGCTCGTGAGGATCACGTCGCCGGGACGCAGCGGCTCTGCGAAGGTGTCGAGCATCTCCGAGATGTACGAGCCGAACTGGCCGACGACCATGCGGCCCTTCGGGTCGGTGATCATCGGGAACTCGTCGTGTTGCTCCCGGATCACGGGGCTCATGGCCGTGCGGAAGAGCACGGCGTCCATCTCGAAGCGGGCGCTCTTCAGCGCCCCCTCGATGATGTCGAGCGTGACCGGGTCGACCTCGATCTGCGGAATGTCTGCGACCTTGACGCCGTCCATCGTCACTCCTCCGTCGGGTTGATGATCAGGTTCAGGTAGCGGTCGACCTCGGCGGCATACCCGGAAAGGACGACCGTCGTCGAGTCGAACTCGGTAACGATCGCGGGCCCCTCGACCCGGTAACCCGGCCGCAGCTTCGCCCGGTCGTAGATCCGGGTCGGCAGCCATTCGCCCTGGAAGTAGACCTCGTGCTCGTCGACGACGGCCTCGGAGGCATCGCCGGCGCCGGGCTCGTCCTCGGGGAGCTGCGGCTCGGGCACCTTGCCGTACCCGATCGCACGGAGGTTCACGATCTCGCACGCCGATCCCTCCATGCGGAAGCCGTAGAACTGCTCGTGCAGCTGGTTGAACTGCTCCGCCAGCATCGTCGTGCCGTTCCCGGCGAGGAGGGTTGGATCGATCTCCACCGGGATCTCGTAGCCCTGCCGGTAGTAGCGCATGTCGACGTTGAAGGCGAGGCGCTGGTCGGACTCGGGGATGCCCTCCCGCTCGAGCCAGGCCCGCGCCTCGCCCTCGAGTTCGTCGAGGATGCCGCGCACCTCGTCGCCGCTCACGGAGTCGGTGGTGCGGATGAAGGTGCGCGCGAACTCGTCTCGGAAGTCGGCAACGAGGTCCCCCGTGGCACAGAGGAGCCCCGGCGCCGGCGGGATCACCACCGGGAACGAGCCCATGATCCGGGCGACGGCGTTCGCATGCATCGGTCCCGCGCCGCCGAAGGCGACGAGGGCGAAGTCTCGCGGGTCGTAGCCGCGCTGGACGGACACGAGGCGAAGCGCGCCGGCCATGTTCTCGTTGACGATGTCGAGAATCCCTTCCGCCGCACGGTGCAGGTCGAGCCCGAGCGCGTCGCCGACGGTTTGCACGGCCGTCTTCGCCGCTTCGACGTCGAGCCGCATCTCCCCGCCGAGGAGCTGCGGCGGCAAGTGGCCGACGACGACGTTGGCGTCCGTGACGGTCGGCGCCGTGCCACCCCGCCCGTAGGCAGCGGGGCCCGGGTCCGCGCCCGCGGACTGAGGGCCGACGCGCAGGGCTCCGGTGACGTCGGGGACGTGCGCGATCGACCCGCCCCCGGCTCCGACCGAGCGGACGTTGACGCTCGGGACCTTGACGGGGATGACCTCCCCGGGGAGGCCGAGGCCGTAGGGGATCTCGGTCTGCCGCTCGATCGTGGGCTGGCCGTTCTGGCAGAGCGCGACATCGGTCGACGTCCCCCCCATGTCGAAGGTGAGGACGTTCTCGAACCCCGCCCGCCGCGC
Organism: uncultured Actinomycetes bacterium; assembly: GCA_963842305.1. Taxonomy (GTDB): domain Bacteria; phylum Actinomycetota; class Thermoleophilia; order Gaiellales; family Gaiellaceae; genus JAIBJN01. The sequence continues at coordinate 441,739 of CAWJFW010000005.1, read as the reverse complement.
GATGTAGAGCGCGCCGGCGACTCCGCCCGACGGCCCCGAGAGGATGCCGTAGATCGGGTTCTCGGAGGCGACGGCCACGCTCATGAGGCCGGCGTCGGAGCGCAGGAGGTTCAGCTCTCCCTTGACGCCGAACTCGCGCAGCGAGCCCTCGAGATTGCGGACGTAGCTCTCCACGCGCGGACGCACGTACGAGTTCATGCAGGCGGTCAGCGTCCGCTCGTACTCTCGGAACTCGGGCAGCACGTCGGAGGAGATCGTCACGGGGAAGTCGGGATAGGGCTCGTGGATGATCTCCTTGATCTCCCGCTCGTGGGCCGGGTTCGCGTACGAGTTGATGAGTGAGACCGTGAGCGTCTCGACACCCGAGTCGACCAGGTCGCGGACGATGCCGGCGACCTGCTCCCGGTCGACCGCCTCGACCGGCTCGCCCTGGGCGCTCATTCGCTCCTTCGCCTCGCGCGTGTCCTCGAGCGCCGCGGGCGGGTCCGGCTTGACCATGATGATCCAGCCCGCGAGCGGCCCGGGCGTCTGGGAGCGCGCCAGGTGGAGGATCTGGCCGAAGCCCTGTGTGGTGATGAGCCCGACCCGCGCTCCCTTGGCTTCGAGCATCGCGTTGGTCGCCACCGTCGTCCCGTGCATGACGAAGCCGAGATCGCCGGGCTCGACCCCACTCTCTTCGCAGATCCGCCGCACGCCCGCGAGCACACCCTCCGAAGGGTCGGCGGGGGTCGACGGCGTCTTCACGCGATAGAGATCGCCCTTCTCGTCGTCCACGAGCAGCAGGTCGGTAAAGGTCCCCCCGACGTCCACCCCGAGCCTGTGTGCCATTCCTCTCCTTTCAGCCGGCGAGCGACGCAAGCGTCCCCGCGCGGTAGACGTATCCCTCGAGCGGGCGCTGGAGCACACTCTCGAGCCACTCGGCGACGCCGATCAGCGCCGCGAGGTCGATCCCGGTCTCGACGCCCTCGCCGTGAAGGACGTAGACGAGGTCCTCGGTCCCGATGTTCCCGGTCGCCCGCGGGGCGAAGGGGCACCCGCCGATCCCTCCGACGGACGCGTCGAGCACGGTGGCGCCCGCCTCCAGCGCGGCGAGCGCGTTCGCGTAGCCGGTGTTGCGCGTGTTGTGCAGGTGGGCGCCGACCGTCGTCCCCGAAAGGCGCGCCCGGCCGATGAGATGCTTGACTTCCCGAGGGACGGCGACGCCGATGGTGTCGGCAAAGACGACCTCGTCGAAGGACGGCGCAAGGCGCTCCGCGAGGTCGGCGACGCGCCCGGGGTCGACCGGGCCCTCGAACGGGCAGCCGAACGAGACGCCGATGGTGACCGTGGCTCGGATGCCGTCCTCCTTCGCCCGCCCGGCGATGCGGAGCGCTGCGGCCAGCGACTCCTCGACGCTCGCGTTCTGGTTTCGGCGGTTGAAGCTCTCGGTGGCTGCGAAGGCGAAGTGGACCTCGTCCAGCCCGGCCGCGGACAGGCGCTCGTAGCCGCGCTCGTTGAGGGCGAGACCTGCGTAGACGACCCCGTCGCGGCGCTCGAGGCCCGCGACGACCTCCTCGGCGCCGCCCATCTGCGGCACCAGCTTCGGGTTCACGAAGCTGACTGCCTCGATCCGGCGGAGCCCCGCGTCGGCGAGCCGGTTCACGAGCTCCGCCCGCACCCCGGGGGCGAGCGTCGTCGGCTCGTTCTGAAGGCCGTCGCGCGGCCCTACGTCGCAGATCGTGACGGTCACAACACCCCCTCCGCGCGAAGCTCGGCCAGCGTCTCGTCGGAGAGTCCGAGCAGCCCGCCGAAGACCTCGCGGTTGTGGCTCCCGTGCTCCCACGTCGCCGACCAGCGGACCTCCCCAGGCGTCTCCGAGAACTTCGGGACGATCCCGGGGCCGATGTAGGTGCCGAACTCGGGGTCCTCGTGCTCGACCAGCATGTCGCGGGCGCGGAAGTGCTCATCCTCGAAGATGTCCGCGATCGTGTAGATCGGGCCGCAGATGACGCCGGCCTCGTTCAGGACGCGGTCGATCTCCGCGGCGTCGAGCCCGCCGGCCCACTCGGCGATGATCCCCTCGATCTCCTCCTGGTGCTCGCCGCGCGCGAGGTGGGTGGAGAAGCGCTCGTCGTCGGCGAGCTCGGGCGAGCCCATCGCGGCGCACAGCCGCCCGAAGACGTTGTCCGCGTTCGCGGCGATCACCATCCACTTGTCGTCCCGCGACCGGAAGATGTTCGAGGGGGCGACCCCCTTCAGCCCGGTCCCGCCCGGCCCGCGGACGATCCCCAGACGGTCGTACTCGGGCACCGTGCTCTCGAGGAGGGCGAAGCACGACTCGAGTAGCGAGACGTCGACCACCTGGCCGTGTCCACCCCCGAGCGCGTCCCGGCGGTAGAGGGCAGCGAGGATTCCCTGCGCGGCGAACATCCCTGCCAGCGAGTCGCCCAGTGACAGATGCAGCCTGGGCGGCGGCTCGCCAGGGAAGCCGTTGAGGTGCCGTATGCCTCCCATGGCCTCCGCGACCGAGGCGAAGCCCGCCCGCGGAGCGTAGGGGCCGGTCTGCCCGTAGCCGGACACGCGGCAGAGGATGAGCCCGGAATTCGCTTCCTGCAGCTCCTTCCAGCCCAGATTCCATTTCTCGAGCGTCCCTGGCCGGAAGTTCTCGACGACCACGTCGCTCTGCCTGGCCAGCTCGAGCAGAAGCCCTTGCCCCCTTGGGGTGCGCAGGTCGAGCGTCACGCACTTCTTGTTCCGCGACTGGACGCCCCACCAGAGCGAGCGGCCCTTGTATCGCGCCTTGCCCCATTCGCGCAGCGGGTCCGGCTTGCCCGGGGGCTCCACCTTGATGATCTCGGCACCCATGTCGCCGAGGAGGCGACCTGTGAACGGTCCCGCGAGGAGCATGCCGAGCTCGAGCACCCGGATCCCCGCCAGCGGGCCGGGCCCGGAAGTCTCCGGGCGGCCCTGAGCGGCGGGCGGGGACGAAAGCTCGCTCATGCAGGCTCGTCCTCCCCTCGGTGCCCGATCTGCGCGAGCAGGAAGTCACGCGCCTCGAGCACGTGCTCCTTCATGATCAGCTCGGCCCGCTCTCCGTCCCCGAGCTTCAGCGCGCGCGCCAGCTGGCGATGGTAGTGCTGCGAGATGACCTTCTGCTCGGGCGAGTACCAGTAGAACGACTTGTAGACGAGCGGGATCTCGATCACTTTGCGGATGAGCGCCGCGAGCCGGTCGCTCGCAGCCGCCTCGTGAACGACGCTGTGGAAGAGCAGATTTTCCTTGACGAGATCGAGTAGGTCGTCCTCGGCCCGAAGGCGGTCGAAGCGATCGCAGCTCTTCTCGAGGCGGGTTACGTCGGCGGGGGAGATGCGCGCGGCTGCACGCCGTGCTGCGTGCCCCTCGAGGAGAGCGCGGAGCTGGTAGACGTCGTCGAGGTCGCTGACCGCGTACGAGCGCACCGTGGCGCCCCGCCGCGGGATCGACTCGACGAGGCCCTCGCTCTCGAGCAAGAGCAGCGCCTCGCGTACGGGCGTCCGGCTGATCCCGAGCTCCCGAGCCAGCTCCTCCTCCTTCAAGCGCTGCCCGGGCGGGAGCCGACCGTCGATGATCGCTTCGCGGATGACCTCGCCGGCCGCTGCGCTCGCGCTCTGTGGGGCCGGAAGGCGGCCCTCGAGCAGGTTGCCACCCACTCGAGCGAGCATACAGTATGCAATCTTGAGGTACGACCTCGTTCACGAGGAGGACGCGACGGGCATCGTCCTCTCGGTCTTCGCAGACGTTCGAGCCCGGATGCCCTTCGTCCCGGCGATCTTCAAGGCGCTGGCGCGGGAGCCGGCGGCGCTCGTTCCCGCCTGGCTCCAGGCCAGGGCGCTGTACGACGACCCGCGGGCCGCGGCAGCTGCGGCTCGCCTCGTCGAGCAGGCGCGGCCTCGCCTCGCCTATCGGCCCTCCCCGGCCGTCCGTGAGGCGGCCGCCCCCTTCGCGGCTGACCTCCCCAGCCTTCTCCTGATCGTGACGTCGCTAGGCCTCAGCCTCGACGGCGTCCTGCCGCTCCGCGAGCCGCCGGCCCGAAGCCTGCCCCCTCCGGCGTCGCTCCCGCCGACACCCGTTCCGGAGCAGCGCGACGAGGATCCGCTCTATTCCGAGATCAGGGACTTGTACGGCACCGAGCACGTGCCGAGCCTCTACAAGGCGCTGGCGGCGGACGGAGCCCTCACGGAGTCGTGGGCCGGAATCGGCCCCTTCTTCCGCACGCCGAAAGGGGCGCGGCTCGTCGCCGCCGTCGCGGGAGCGGCTGAGCGCGAGGCCGCTTCCTTCCCCGAATATTCTTTCTTCGCGGCCGAGGAAGCACGGCCCGTGCTCGACCAGTTCCGCATCGCGCTCCCGCGCAACCTCGTGTTCGCGCTCGCGGCGGCGACCTCCTAGCGCCAGGCGAGCGTGGCCGCGCCGACGGGGAGGACGTAGATCGGGTCGCGTCGGTCGGAGCCGAATATGCGGATCTCCTCCCCTGTCGAGAGCGCGAACCACTGTCCGTCGCGGGACCAGGCGAAGCCGTGCTGGCTCGTGGGCGGTAGTGCGACGGAGCCGGACCTCACGTCGACCAGGATCATCTCCTTGCCGGCTCCGGGGAAGGAAACGGCCACCTCCCGGCCCGACGGGTCGAACTCGACCCGGTCGCCCAGGCGCCCTGCGCCCGCGGGCAGGTTGAGCTCGGGCAGCAGGATCGCGCGCTCGAGCTGTTTCCCACGCCAGAGCTGGAGAAGCCGACGCGGTCGCCGGCCCGGCTCGAAGCGGACGGTCACCACCGCAAGCAGCCCGTCCGGTCGAAGGTCGTAGCCGACGACGTCGAGCGGACCCTCGCTGCCCGGCGGGTACGGCCGTACGAGGTCCTCTTCGCGGAGAAACACCCTGCCGTCCCGCAAGAGCGTGGACGTGAGCAGACGGTCGGGCCGCGTCAGCACCGAGCCGTCGGGTGCGATCCTCGGACGGCATCCCGCAAGCCGTTCGCGCAGTCCGCTGTCCAGGTCGAGCACGACCGTGGCGCTCGCGGCCGTGCACCACGCGAGCCGGCGGCCGTCCTCGGACCAGGAGGGCTCGCCGCGCACGATGCCGAGCTCCCGAACGACGTCGGGCGGATCGCCGAGGCGCAGAAGCGCCGCGCGGCTACCGCGGAACCCGAGAGCCGAGGCGAGGGAGACCACCGCAAGCGGTCCGCGGGGAGGGACCCAGAGGCCGCACTCGAGGGACGGGCCACCCTCTCCGAGCGTCATGGTCGCGAGGCTGAGCGTGCGCGGGCGGCAACCGGCCTGGCTGGCGAAGACCAGCGTGCCCGTGAGCTCGCCTGGCCCCGGGAGCTCACGTCCGACGAGCGGCGGTTCCTCGGTCGTATCCACGTCCGCCGGCGACGCAGCTCCCCCGCGGAGCGCGTCATACGCCGCCGCCACGGCGAGCACCACGACCGCGCCGAGGACGAGCCCGGAGACGGCCCGCCGCGCCGTCAAGGCGGTGGAGGCGCGTTCACGGGCGCAGTGCCGCGTACACGGCCGAGTAGTCGAGCGCCCCGGCTCCCCTCTTCTCCGCCGTTCGGTAGCGGTCTCTGCTCGCCGTTGCGACAGGCGCTTCCACGCTGTGCGCGGCTGCGAGCTCGAGCGCGAGGTCGAGGTCCTTCGCCATGAGGCCAAGCGCGAAGAGCGGTTCGTAGCCTCGCGAGGCGGGATGGTCGGGCGAGATTCCCTGCACCGGGAAGCGCGTGCGCAAGACGCGCGAATCGCCCATCGAGCTGGTCAGAAGCCTGTAGAGGACCCCCGGGTCGATGCCCTCCCGGTCGGCGACGGTGCAGGCCTCGGCGATCGCGGCCATCGTCGCTCCCGCGATCAGGTTGTTGCAGAGCTTCGCAGCCTGGCCGGAGCCGGCCGGCCCGACGTGAACGACGAGGCTGCCCAGGACCTCGAGCAGCGGTCGCTGAACGGCGAAGGCCTCGCGGCTTCCTCCCACCATGACTGTGAGCGACGCGGCTTCTGCCCCCCGCGGCCCGCCGCTGACCGGCGCGTCGAGGGAGTCGATGCCGAGCCGGCCGAGCTCCGAGCCGAGCTTGCGCGCGAGCGAGGGCGGGCCGGTCGACATGTCCACGACCGCGAACCTGGACCGCGCTCCCGCCCGGAGGCCGGCGGATCCGAGGACGACGTCCTCGACCGCTGCAGGCGAGGGCAGAGAGAGCAAAGCGACGTCGCAGACCGCGGCGGCCTCGCTCGGCGTGGCCGCGACCGGCGCGCCGAGGAGCGCCGCCCTGGCCGGATCGACGTCGACGGCGACCAGCTCGTGTCCAGCCGCGACGAGGTTCCGGGCCATCGGGAGGCCCATCGTCCCGAGCCCGATGAACGCGACCTGCGACATGGCTCAGACGGAGCCCGAGGCGAGCTCGCTGCCGAAGGCCGGCAGCCGCGCGAGCGGACGCCCCGAAGAGGCGAGGGCGACCCAGACCACGATCTCGTCGTCGCGCGGGGCGTCGGGTATCCGCACCTCGAACGTCTGGTGATGGGAGCGGACCGTGTGGTCGTCCTTGTGCTTGAGCGCGAGGTCGATTGCCGCGCCGGCCGGGCCTCGCTTCTCCGCGGACGGGAGCAGGGAGCTGCCGCCGACGGGCTCACGCACGAGGTTGCCGAAGCGCAGGTTGTGGATGATCGCCGATCCGTGCTCGACCTCGCCCGCCGAGGCCGACGAGCGCGCCCTTTCCGTAACCCTCGACGTCCGCCGCGTCGAGAGCGGCGAGCGCACGCTCGGTCAGGAGCCGGCCCAGCGGTTCACAGTAGGCGTCCGCCACGGCGGCGAGGTCCTCGGCGAAGGTTCCTGCGAGCGGGTTCGACACGACCGCCCCGGCCGCCGCGACGAGCACCGGCGGCTCGACCGGGCGGCCCGACTCGGCCCGCACCTCCTCGACGATCACACACAGCTTTCGGAGACCGTCCACCGTGAACAAGCATAGGGCCTGAGCCAACGTCGACGGCCGTCCGATCCCAGCGGCCGACATCGTGAGCACATCGCGCCCGCTCAGCGAAAGCCCGCGCCGAGCAACTCGAGCCCCGGCTCCCCGCGGACGACGAAGGCATGCCACCCCTCGTTCGCGAGGTCGGCCCCGATTGTCGTCTCGCCGTCGACGAGGTGGGGCCCGAGCGACCGCCCGTCGGCGAACACCGCGACCCGGGTCGGCGTCGGCGCGTCGAGCCGAAGCTCGGCAGCGCCCCGTCCGTAGAGCCAGAGCGCGCCCTCGTCGAGCTCGAGCACGCCGTCCTCCCAGCCGTCGCACAGCAGTGGCTCGCCCCGTTCGGGCTCCCCGGGGAGCGGCGCGGCGTCGAGGCCCTTCTCCCACAGGAAGACGGGCGACGCGCCGGCTGCGACCCCGAAGCCGTTGCGCCGGAGCCCCTCCCACCCGAACCAGGCGCCCGGGGTCTCCGACTGCCGATAGAGCCCTCCGTGCCAGACGAAGTACGCGATGCCCAGGCGCTCGAGCTCCTGCGAGGTCCCCGGGAAGCCAGGCACCGCAGTCGAGCCGGTTGAACCGCTCCGCGAACCGGTAGACGCCTTTCGGTGCCAGGGCGTAGCCTGTCGGCCGCTCCCGGGGCGCCTGCTGCGTGTAGTAGTCGTAGACGCTGCCGAAGTGGCCCTTGCCCTCCTGCATGATCGGGAGCCCGAGGACGCGCCCAGGCCCCGCATCCGCCAGGGCCGCGTACGCGAGGTTTCCGGGATCCGCCTCGCTCGAGCGCAGCGGGAAGACGAGCAGGTCGGCGGCGACGAGCACGAGGAATGCCACCGCGATCGCGGTCCGGCGCCTGCCCTCGAATCGCGTGACGACGATCGCGACAGCAACCGCCGCCAGCGCCGCGATCGCGAGGTTCGCCAAAGGGAGGAAACGCCCCGGGACGCGCGGATAGCGGAGGGGCGGGAAGACGTCGCGCAGGGTCTCGTAGAGCGGCAGGTTCGTCCCGAGCGCGAGCAGCACCGGGACCAGGGCGGCGAGGCCGAGCAGGATTGCGAGCCCCCGCCTGCGGCGTGCGAGCAGCACAAGACCGGCAGCCGCGAGCACGGGCAGCAACCAGCCGAGGAAGACGAAGCGCTCCGACCCGTGCAGGCGCCACCGGCTCACGAAGTCGATCGGGCCGGCGGAAAAGGAAGCGACCTCTTCGAGCGTTCTCCCTTCGGACTCCGATGAGCCGGCAATGACGACCGCCTGGGCAAGCAACCCGGCGGCGGCGGCAGCGAGCGAACCGCCCCAGGCCCAGAGCGACGCGGTGCGCGAGTAGCGAACGGCTGCGTAGGCGGCCAGGAACGGGACGACGCCGAGTCCAAGATGGAGCTGGCCTGAGAGCGGGATCGAGACGACGCTCGCGGCGGCCAGTGCTCCCCACAGGTGGACGGCGCGGGCGCTTTCCGCTCGGCGAGCGCGCTCGAAGGCCCAAAGCGCCAGCGGGAGCATGACAGCCGCCCAGCCCAGCAGGTGCCCGCCGCTCTGCAGGAGCCGGTAGGGAGCCAACTCGAAGGCGAGCCCTCCGAGCGCGGCTGCGAGCGGCGGAAGCTCGAGCTCACGGAGCCACAGATAGGTGAAGAGCCCGGCGGCGAAGGTGACGAGCAGGAGAAGCAGGTTCCACGCGACCACCGGTCCGAAGAGCGCGTCCAGCGGCCAGTACGGAATGCCGAACGGCCAGCCGCCCAGCACGACCTGGGGCTCGATCGAGCGGCTGGAAGCTGTAGGGATCGATCCACGGTGCCTCGCCCCGAGCGAGCTGATGGCCGACGAGCCAGAACCGATAGGTCGTCTGGAGATGATCTCCGTACGCGGCCTCGCCGTAGCCGGGCGGATGGCGCTCGGTCATGAACTCGCTGCGCAGCCCGCCGACGGCCGGGAGGGTGGCAACGACGGCCGCGAGCGCGAACAGCACCACCAGAGCCCACCGCCCGCGCGCAGCCGTCATGCTGACGGACTATGCCGAACGTGGGAGCGGCCGGAGCCGGCGGGCGGCGCGCCACGATCGGCGTCGCAGCCGGGGTGGCGGCGCTTGCTGTAGCCGCAACGCTCCCGGGAGCAATCGACCTTCCGCTCTGGCAGGACGAGGTCGCCTCCGCGCGGGTCCTGCTCGAGTCGACCCCCGCGGCCGTCGTCGAGCACGTCTCTCGGACCGAGTCGACGCCGCCTGGCTGGTATGTGCTCGCCTGGCTCGGGCGAGAGGCCGGGATCTCGATCGAGAGCCTGCGCTTCCTGTCGGTGGCCCTCGCCGCCGCGCTGGCAGGCCTCGCGGTCGTCTACGCGCGCCGGTTCCTCCCGCTCTGGCTGGCCGCGCGTCGCCGGCGTCCTCACCACTCTCGCCTGGCAAACCGTCGTGCACGGGAGCGAGGTGCGGGCCTACTCCCTCCTTGCGCTCCTCACGCTCGCCTTCGCCCTGCTACTCGAACGCGCGGCCGCCGAGCCTCGGCTCGGGCGGCTCACCGCGCTCGCCGCCTGCGCGGCCGCCGGCGCGTACACGCACTACTTCTTCGTGCTCGCGGCATTCGCGGGCCTCGTCTGGCTCGTCGTCGAGCGTGAGCTCCGCGCCTCGGCAGCCCGCGCCGGGGCGGCGATCGTGCTCGGGACGGCCACGCTCCTCGCCTGGCTGCCACGCCTGATCGACCAGGTCGGAGCCGATCGCTTCGGCTGGATCGACGCATTCGACGTCGTCAAGTTCGGCGCGCTCCCATCGGCGCTCTTCTGGGATCCGGGGACGATGTACGCCGAGATCGGCGCCGACCCGGACACCTGGGAAGCCGCGGCTCGGCTGGCGATCCTGGTCGGCGTCCTGGTCGGCTGTTGGGTCCTCCGGCGCCTCGGTTCTTCGGCGAGGCTCTGCGCCCTCCTCGTGGTCGTCCCGATCGCCGTATCGGGTATCGCCTGGCTGGCAGGCCTGCGGATCGTGACGGGCAGGAACCTGATCGGCGTGACGCCGTTCGCGGCCGTCGCGCTCGCCGCGGTTCTGTACGCGCTGCCGAAGCGCGCGGCGATTGCAGCGGCGGCGGCCGGGGTGGCGCTCGCGGTGTTCGGCTACGTCCGCATGCCCATGGCCGACCGCCCCGACTTCGACCGGGTCGCGGACGCCCTGGTCGAAGAGGGGTGGGAGCCGGGCGACCCGATCCTCGTGGTCGGCTCGCTCCTGGACTTTCGCTCGCCACTCGAGTGGTATCTCCCCGGCGACGTCACGCTCGCGCAAGCCGAGCCGGCCGGGACGTGCGGGACCCTCTTCGTCGTCACCGACGTCGCGGACGGTCGAGAGCTCCTCGACGTCGTGGGGCCGGAGAGCCGCGTCGACCTGGGCAATGCGGAGGTCGCGCGTCTTCCCTGGCGGAGCAGCCTCGTCGCCGAGGCCGACTACTTCGACGGCGACTTTCTCGACTCGGCCGCAGGGGCGGGCTGCCTGCAGCCGACCGAGGACCGGGTCACGTAGCGCAGGCCCCGCCGAGCGAGGCGAGCGTCTGGCACGTGGAGCGAAGCCCGCGCTCGACGTAGAAGCGGAGCTCCGGATAGCGGTCGACGTTTACGGCCTCGAGCGATGCGGCGAGCACGGCGGCGTTCGCCTGGAGTGCAGCTGGCGCCTCGGGGAACGGGCCCTCGGCCCTGACCAGCATCCACCCCGGGAAGAGCTGTGTGTCGAAGCCGTCGCCCAGCTCCGCCTGGAGCTGCTCGAGATCGACCTCGGCGTCGCCGACGGGGATCGCGACGACGAGCGCACCGGCCGGCTCCGGCATGCGTGCAGCCGCGCTCTCGAGCAGCGTCGTCTGCGAGTACGGCAGGGCGGTCGCCTCGCCGGTCGCAGGCAGGCCCGCAAGGAAGACCGACGAGAACGGGAACAGGAGGTCGCCGTCGTCGACGTTCGCCCGGAGGTAGTCGGCGGGAGGCCCGAGCCGCTCGCCGCCCCCGGTCGCGGTCGCGTCCGGCCCACCCCCCAGGACGACGTTGGGCCACTCGCGCGGGTCGCGCACGCCTCCCGGCGGCGAGAGTACGGCGAGCAACGCGATCGCGGCGACTGCCCCGACGGCGAACGCCGGGTGGAAGCTGCGCGTGATCGCAGCGACCGCGACCCCGATCGCAGCCGCCCAGAGCGGAAGGGCGAAGACGAGGTGCCGAGGGGAGAGCCCCATCACGCTCCCTGTCCGGAGCAGCATGAACAGGAGGGGCGGGGCGACGAGAGTAAGAAGCCCGAAGGCTGCGAACGCCGTGTGCGTCCGAAGCAGGATGACGGTGCCCGCGATTCCGAGCGCCAGGAAGACCGCGAACGTCCAGCCGCCCCCACCCGCGAACGACTCGAGTGCCCGAGCGAGCTGGGACCAGGCATCGGCGGGACCCGCGAGCGACTCCTCGCCTCCGACGCCCACGGTGAAGCGGTCGGCGAGGCGCAGATCGGCGACGACGAACGGGACGAGCAGCAATCCGACGGCGAGAACGGGCAGCGCGGCCCTGAGTGGACGCCCCCTCCAGACCGCGAGCGCGACGACGGCCTCGGCCGCGACGACGATCGCGCCGTAGGGATGGACAGCGGGCAGGAGCACGGCTGCCAGCGCGGCGACGAACGAGGCTTGCACGGTCCGACGCTCGAGCGCCCGCGCGAAGAGGTCCGCGGAGAGCGCGCTCACGAATGCGAGGAGCGCGTACATCCGCCCCACCGTCCCGTAGAGGGCGAGGACGGCCGAGGCCGAGGCGACGACGGCCGCTGTCGCACCGGCGACCGTGCCCCCGAGCCGCCGACCGAGGTCCAGGCACAGCGGAATCGTCGCCAGCGCGAAGACGACCGAGAGCCAGCGCAGCGCCTCGGGAGAGGAGTCGAACGCGAGCGCCACGTGCGAGAGGACGAAATGCAGCGGCGCTCCGCCCCGATCCCAGAGCACGGTCGGGACCAGCTCGCCCAGCGGCCGCGCGCTGACGAGGCCGGCGATCGCCTCGTCCTCGAAGAGCGGCTTGCCCCTCACGTCGGGCACGAGCCGCCAGAGAAGAACGGCCGTTCCCAGCGCCAGGGCGCAGGCTGCGAGGAGCCCGGAGGGCCACTCAGCCCGAGACCGGGGCGAACCGCTCCGGCCCGGTAGAGCTGGCCGGGAAGCTCGCGTCCGAGGACGCCTTCGAGCCAGGCGGAGACGGCGATGAGCGCGTCGAGGTCGACACCTGTTTCCACCCCCTCTCCGTGCAGGAGGTGGATGAGGTCGACGGCGGGAAGGCCCGTTGCGGCGAGCCGGTTCACGAGGTCCGGGCGGACAGCGGGCCCGAGCACGGCCGACTCGTTCTGGAGGCCGTCACGCGGGCCGACGTCGCATAGGGTCATCATGGATGCAGGCTCAGCGTAACCGGGACCTCGCGGCGTTCGTCACCACACACCTTCCGCCGCCCCCGGCGCGGGTCCTCGAGGTCGGCTGTGGCTCGGGCGCGCTCGCGCGGGCGCTCGTCGAGGCCGGCTATCGCGTGACGGCGATCGATCCCACTGCGCCCGACGGGCCGCCCTTTCTCCGCGTGACGCTCGAGGAGCTCGAGGTCGAGCATCCCTACGACGCGGTCGTGGCGGCGCACTCCCTCCATCACCTGCATCACCTTCCCGCAGCACTCGACAAGATCCAGGCGCTGCTCGTGCCGGGCGCGGTCCTCGTCGTGAACGACTACGCGAAGGAACGGGTCGACCGACCGACGGCCGAGTGGTACTACGAACGGAAACGGGCCATCGCCCACTCCGGGGGCCGGGCGGCTCCGGCCTCCTTCGAGACCTGCATGCGCGAGTGGGAGGAGGACGAGGCCGACATCCACACGTACGCAGGGATGCGCACCGAGCTCGACCTGCGCTTTCGAGAGCGCTTCTTCGCCTGGGTGCCTTACCTCTACCTCGAGCTCGGAGAGTCCGCCCCGAGGGACGTCGAGCAGAGCCTGATCGACCGGGGTGCGATTCAGGCCACAGGCTTTCGGTACGTCGGGGAGACTTCGCAAGCGTGAGCATCCCGGTCTTCGCTGCACGACACGTCTACGCGGCCGTCGACCCGTCGGACGCGGTCGAGGCCGTACGCTCGGCCTTCGTCGCACACGCGCGTGGCGAATGGCTGATGCCGTCGAAGGTCTACGTCCCAGCACCACCGGACGGCGACTTCCGGGCCATGCCAGCGCGCGGGGGCGGCTACGCCGTTCTCAAGTGGGTGACGTCCTTCCCGCGGAATCCCGAACGGGGCCTCCCGACCGTGAGCGGCATCGTGCTTCTCTCGGACGCGACCGACGGACGACTCCTGGCCCAGCTCGACGCGGGCGCGCTCACCGCACTCCGAACGGGCGCGGCGGCGGTTCTCGCGGCCGAGGCGCTCGCCAGGCACGAGGGGCCGGCCGCCGTCGTCGGGTGCGGCGTCAACGGGCAGGCCGTCGCCCGGACGTTCCTGGCCCGCGGGCGCGACGTCCTCCTCTGGGACGCCGACGCCGAGCGGACGGCGCGCGTCGCCGGGGAGCTCGGCGCCGAGCCCGCCACCTCGAGGGAGGAGGCGCTGGCCGCTGACGTCGTCGTCACCGTCACGCCGGGCCGCGAGCTCGTTTTCGAACCCGGGAGCCTCCGCGCCGGACAGCATGTCAGCCTGATGGGAGCCGATGGGCCGGGTAAGGCCGAGCTGGCGGTCGAGGAGCTCGCACGCGCCCGAGTCATCGTGGACGAGTGGGAGCAGGCGAGTCACAACGGAGACATCTCGCGCGCAGTCGAGTCCGGGGCGCTCGGACGGGACGGCGTCGTCGAGCTCGGACGAATCCTCACCGGCGAGGAGCGCGGCCGGGAGCATGACGACGAGATCACCGTGTTCGACTCGACCGGCCTCGCGGTCCAGGATCTCGCCGTCGCCGTACTCGTGTACGAGCGCTACCGCGCGGATGCGAAAGCGGGTGCCTTCGACGGAGTCGTCGAGGTCGCCCTCCCGTAGGAAAGGAGCAGGGAATGGCAGGACGCCTCGTCCACTTCGAGCTCCCGGCGGAGGACACCGCCCGGGCGCAGGAGTTCTACGAGCAGCTCTTCGGCTGGTCGTTCCAGAGCTGGGACGGCCCGGTCGAGTACCGCATGACGCAGGCCGGGGGCGATCCCGGCGGCGCGATCTACAAGACCGAGGGCCGGCCAGCAGGCCCGATCGTGTACTTCGACACCGATGACATCGACGCCCACGTCGCCCGCGTCCGCGAGCTGGGCGGCCGCGCCGAGGACAAGATGCCCATCCCCGGCGTCGGCTGGATGGCGGCCTGCCACGACACCGAGGGGAACGAGGTGCGCCTCTTCCAGTCGGACGAATCGGCGCCGCAAACACAGCAGTAGGCCCGGCCGACCCTGAGCAGGCTCGCTAGCCGGTCTCGACCGGGAGTTCCCGACCGCACCAGTCGCTCCAGGAGCCCGGGTAGAGCTTCGCGTCGTCGCGGCCGGCGCGGGCCAGGCGGATGAGCACGACGGCTGCGGTGATCCCCGAGCCGCAGTATGCGACGAGCTCCTCGGCCTCCACGAGGTCGGACGGGAGCTCCTCGGGAAAGGGCGCGTTACGGGCGCCCGGAATGCGGCCCGCGACCGGGTCGATCGGCTCGACCTCGCCGCGGTAGCGCTCGGGAAGACGCGCGTCCACGACCGTCAGGCCTGGATCGCCGAGCCGATTCGCGAGCTCCCCGGCCTCGATCGTGTCGTTCGCACGGGCCACCGCCACGAAGGACGCCGCCTCGATCTCCTCCTCTCCGCCTCGAAGCGGCCCGAGCCAGGCGTCCATCCCGCCGTCGAGCACGGCGACGTCGTCGTGGCCGAAGTGGCGGAGGAGCCACCAGAGCCGCGCCGCGCCGCCGTTCATCCCCTGGTCGTAGGCGACGACGAAGACGTCCGGGCCGATCCCGGCGGCTCCTGCGGCCCGGGCGAAGTCGCTCGCGGGAGGAAGAGGATGGCGACCGCCCGGGCTCGAGGGCGGAGCCGAGAGCTCGCGCTCGACGTCGAGGAAGGAGGCGCCGGGCACGTGCCCCGAGAGGTAGAGCTCACGTCCGCGGTCGGGCTGGCCGAGCTCCCAGCGGCAGTCGACGAACTGGTAGAGCACGCCTCAGCGGGCGAGCCTGTAGATCGCGCCGCCCCGGTCGACGACGAGGAGCTCGCCGTCCCTTCGCTCCCCGAACGACGAGACATTGAGGCTCGTGTTCCGGAAGAGCCGCGGGCCGCGCGTGACCTGGCCGGCGTCGTTGATCCTCAGCCGCCAGATGCGGCCGGAGCAGTAGTCGGCGTAGAAGTACCAGCCTCGGACGTTCGCGAGCCGCTGCCCGCGGTAGACGTGGCCGCCGGTGACCGAGCAGCCCCGAGCATGGCTGTAGACGTCTTTCGGGGAGATCTGGTCACCCGGCCCCTGGATCCCGTTGCTGGAACAGCCGCTGACCGAGCTCGAGACACGACCCTCGCGGGCATCCCACTGGTAGTTCTCGGGTGTGCCGCCGAGCGCCGCTTCCGACACACTGTCGATCTCCTCCCAGTTGTTCTGGCCGACGTCGCCGATGTAGAGCCGCCCCGTTGCGCGGTCGAACGAGTAGCGCCATGGGTTGCGAAGCCCGTAGCCGTCGACGCGCCAGCCCGGCGTACCCGGATCCATGCTGAGAAGCTTCCCCTTGCGGCTGGAAAGATCCTGGGCGTTCCCACCCGGGTCGCAGCTGCCGCCGCCGTCGCCGATGCTCACGTACAGGCGTCCGTTCGGGCCGAACGTCACCTGGCCGCCGTTGTGGTTCGAGTGCGTCGAGTGCTCGACGTCGAGCAGCATCTTCCGCGTGCGCTTCCTGCCGTGGGTGAACGAGGAGGCGGCGCGGAAGCGCGCGACGCGGACGTCGCCACCGTTGTCGGTGTAGTTGACGTAGAAGTAGCGCGACTGGCCGTAGTTCGAGGGGAAGGCGATCGAGAAGAGCCCGCGCTCGCCCCCGAAGCTGACGAGGCCGCGGATGTCGAGGAAGAGCCTGCGGTGGCCGCCGCCGACCCGCCAGATCTGCCCCTCCTGCTCGACGACGTAGATCGAGCGGTCCCGGGGCGAGGACGTCGCCTGCACCGGACTGTCGAACCCGCGCGCGACGCGGTCGAGGCGGAGGGCCGAGGCCGAGGCCGGAACGGCGAGGGCGATCACGGCCAGAACGAGGAGAAGCGTCGAGACCCCTGGGCGGCGCATCTCGGGACGGTAGCGGATCACGCGGCGGTGACCTCGCCCTTCTTGTCCCAGTACCGGCGCAGACCGGCATACGACTGCCAGAACGGGCCCGCCTGCTGGAAGAGCTCGGCCGTGTCCGGATCGGCTCTCGCCGCGACCTCGGCCTCCGCGGCACGGACGAACTCCTCCTCCGAGCCGTCCCGGGCGCGCTCCGCCCAAATGCGGAGCTCTGCGCGGAGCTCGACGAGATGCGCGGCCGGGTCGTCGACGATCCCGAAGTGGCCCAGGAGGAGTTGCGTCGGCCGCCGCTCCTCGATCGCGTCGATCGTCCGCTCCCAGGCCTCGACGTCGACGTCGGGCGGCGGTGCGACCGGCGCCACGTAGCGGCCGGGCGGGATTCGCACGCCCGCTGCATCGCCCGTGCAGCAGCTGCCGTCCGGCGCCAGAAAGGAGACGTGGTGCGACGCATGACCGGGCGTCGGGAATGCCTCGAGGTCGAGCACGCGGTCGCCGAGGACCCGGACGTTTCCCTCCGGCACGGGGACGAGCTCGCCCCAGAGCGGATCGAAGTCGTCCCCGTAGAGCCGTCGCGCGCTCCGCTCGAGCCGACTGGGATCGACGAGGTGAGGAGCCCCGATCTCGCTCACGTGCACGAGAAGCCTCGCGTTCTCGCGAACAAGGGAGCCCGCTGCGCCCGCATGGTCGAGGTGGATGTGGGTGAGGACGAGGTGGCACAGATCCCCGACCTCGAGACCGCGCGCGGCGAGCGCCGCCCGCAGGCCGGCGAGGCAGCTCGACGGCCCGCAGTCGACGAGCGCAGGCTCCTCGCCCTCGAGCAGATACGAGCCGATGACGCGCCGGCGGCCCAGGTGCTCGAGATCGAGGAGCTCCACCCGGTGAACGCTACTGCCTAGGAGGAGTTTGGCGGAACGTCGCTCGTCGCCGGGGTGCGATGGTCGTTCCGAGGCAAGGACGCAGGGAGCGTTCGTAGCCGGAGGCTACGGGCGCGACCGAGGACGCCGTCCTCGGGGCGAGCAGCGCACCCCGGCGGCACAGCCGTCTGTTTCGCCAGACCTCCAGTTAACTGTGAGCGTCCCCTCCATGCCTGCATCCTTGTGGCCGTCGACGGCGCAGTAGAACTCGTACTCGCCCGGCTCGAGGTCCACGGTGAGATCGGTGCTACCCGAGGTGATCGTGTCGCTTTCCTCCTCGACGCCGTTCCCCTCGACCTCCACGTTGTGGGGGACTCCGGAGTCGTTCACGAGCTCGATCGTGACCTCGCCGGCCGCTGCGGTGAGCTCCGTCGTGTCGAACGCGAGCGCGCCGCTCGGATCGGCCGTCAGCGTGAGGGTCTCCACCTCCGCCGCCGCCACCCGACGCTTCGGTGTCGGTGGTGGCAGGCGTCGTTTCAGTCGTCGCCTCGGCAGCGTCGTCGTCATCGCCTCCACACGCCGCCACGGCGAGGACGAGCGTGAGAGATGCCACCGTGAGTAGGACCAGTCGTCGAATCATGCGGCTCCTTCCTGAGACGGCTTTCCGACCCTACCTACGCGCCGAGCGGCAAAGTGGATGAGGAGCGCCGTCCCGACGATCGCCGCCCACGCCCACGACACCTTGGGTGTCGTCAGCGTCGGGATCGCGTGCGACGTGGTTCCCCGCTTGACGATCTGCTCCAGCCAGAAGTCCTGAAGGGCGTTTGCGAGCCCGTACACGAGCATGAGCGCCACGTAGAAGCCGAACAGGCTCTGCAGGAGCTTGGGTCGGACCTGCGCGACCACGCGGGAAAGCGCCAGGGCCGCGAGCGCGAGGAGCGCCCCGTCGAAGCCGTGGTGATGGCCGAGATGCACGGCCCTGAGGTCGGGATGTCCCGCCTCGGCCAGGATCTCGTCGCTCATGTAGAGCGAGCCGAGTCCGGGCACATCACCGACGTAGAGGCCGAGCTCGGCGAAGATCCACGGGATCGACGCGAGCGCGAGCCCGATTGCCAGCACCAGGCGGACCACGTCCCAGCCGCCGCCGAAGGGGCGAGACGCACCGGCGCCGCCGCGCGCGAGTGCGATCACCGTGAGGACGACCGCGACGAGGACGCCGAGGGCGGGGAGCCCGTTGACGGGCTTCGCATCGAGGTCGGACTGCTCGACGACTCCCGGCCAGAAGACCACGGCGCAGAGCAGGGCCCCGATCCCGGCCACGATTGCGAGCTGTCCCCGCAGACGGTCGGCCACGACCGCGAGCACCGCGATCCCCACCAGCGCGGTGGAGTAGTTGAGGAAGACGAGCACGCGCCCGGCTCCGGCCTCGACACCCTCACCGCTGACGTTGTAGAAGTCCTCGGCCGGAAGTCGAGAGTAGGTGATCCACATCGCCACGGCGACGAGGCCGAAGAGGATCCACACCGCGGCGACCTCGGCCAGTCCTGGCCGCGCCGCACTCCCAGCGTTCACGCGCCAAGACTACTCCTGAGCCCTCCGCGCGGCTGTTTCGCAGATCCCCCTTTCGAGTGAGGGAGCGGCCCTCTCGGGCAAGTTCAATTTGTGTGGCTTCCCGTCAGAGGAGCCGCGAAGAGGAGGTACCTGCGGCCGCGTGGAACTCAGAGAGGTGAACAGCCTGGTTCCCGAGGCGACCCAGGCGACTCCGCCCCCTTCGCCTCCGGCTCGTACGGACGGGCTCGTCGATTCCTATCGTCGGCTCGCCGACGTCTTCCACGAAGTCCTGTCGGAGCAGACGCACTCGACGGTGCTCGAGCGAATCGCCGATTCGCTCGCAGCGGTCATTCCGTACGACGCCTTCACGATCTATCAGGCCGACGAGGCCCGGCGCCTGCTGATTCCGGTAATGGCGCGCGACCGTTGGGCGGCCGAGATCATGAACGACCGGCCGGTCCTGGGCGAGGGCATCACCGGCTGGGCGATCGACCACGGCGAGGCGCAGCTCGTCAACGACGCGCATCTCGACCCTCGCGTCAAAACCGTTCCCGGCACGCCCGACGACGAGCCGGAGGCGCTCATTTCGGTCCCCCTGGTCGCCCGCGGCGCCGTCAAGGGCGCGTTGAACGTCTACCGCCTCGGCACCGGGGCCAACTTCTCCCAGGAGGAGTTCGAGCTGGCGAAGCGGTTCGGCGACGCGGCGGCGCTCGCGCTCGACAACGCCCAGGTTCGGGCCGGCCTCGAGCTCCAGGCGCAGACCGACTCGCTCACGGGCCTCTACAACCACCGCTACTTCCACGACCGCCTCCGCGCCGAGCTGAACCGCGCGAGCCGCACGCACGACTCGACCGCCGTGCTCATGCTCGACATCGACGACTTCAAGCGGGTGAACGACATCCACGGCCACGGCAACGGCGACCTGGTGCTCATCGAGCTGGCCGACCTTCTCCGGCGCATCGTCCGCGTGTCGGACGTCGTCTGCCGGCTCGGAGGCGAGGAGTTCGGCGTGATCATGGCCTCCTGCGACGCCGGTGACGCGCTCGGGCTGGCCCGCCGGATCGTGGACAGCCTCGCGGAGACCGAGATCGAGCCCGCCGGGAGGCTCAGCGTCTCGATCGGGATCGCGCAGGGGCCAGAACACGCGATGAACCCGCGTGAGCTCGTCGCCTGTGCCGAGGTCGCGATGATGACCGCGAAGGCACTGGGGAAGGATCAAGCGGTTCTCTTCGAGGAAGAGGTCGCCGAGCGCCCGGCACCCGCGGCGGTCGGCCGCGACGTGCGCTCGATCGCACACCTGAAGATGCTTCAGAGCCTCGCCGGCAAGCTCAACCGGTTGAACGACGTCCGCGAGATCGGCCAGGCGATCGTCAACGAGCTCCGGATGCTCGTCGACTACCACAGCTGCCGTCTGTACGTCGTCAACGGCGACGACCTCGTCCCGGTCGCCTGGCGCGGCGACCTCGACCCCTATGCGGACGAGAGCGTCGAGGCGCTCACGTGCAAGATCGGCGAGGGCATCACCGGCCGCGTGGCCGAGTCCGGCGAGTCGATTCTCCTCGCGAACGCCCTCGACTGCGACTACGGGGTCACGATCCCCGGCACCGAGGACGTGGACGAGTCGATGATCGCGGTCCCCCTCAACTACGGCACCCGGGTCATCGGAGCGGTCGTCATCTCGAAGCTCGGGGTCGACCAGTTCGACGAGGACGACGTCCGCCTTCTCGAGGTACTCGGCGGACACGCGTCCGTGGCGCTCGAGAACGCGCGCCTCTACGAGGCCGAGCGGCTCGAAGCCAACCGCGCGCGAACCTCGCTCGAGATCTCCAACGCGCTCCTCGACTTCAGCCGACGCCTCGCCCTGGCCGAGTCGCTCGACGAGGTGCTCGCGCGCGCCGTCGACCTGGCGGCCCGGCTCCTCGAGAAGCCGCGGTCCTCCGTTTGGCTGCAGGATCGCGTCGGCGAAGATCTCGTCATCCGCGCGCACTTCGGCTATGACTGGCGCGATGCGGGAGCCCTGCAGGGGGTGGTCGTCTCCGACGAGCGGGCCCGCGAGATCCTCGACGGCGGCGAGCCGTTCCAGCTTCCGGCCTCGAAGTTCCCCCTGAACGGCGGCGCAAGGCTCGCGCGGGGCCCGATCGCCATCGCGCCACTTCGCCTCGACGGAGACCGGATCGGCTGCATCGTCGTGCCGACGGAGCCGAAGGGCGGCGCATTTGACGACCGCAGCATGCGCCTCCTTGCCGGCGTGGCGGATCAGGTCAAGCTCGCGGTCACGAACGCGTCGAGCTACGAGAGTCTCGAGCGGACGTTTCTCTCCACGGTCGAGGCGCTCGCCAACGCGCTCGAGGCGAACGACGAGTACACATCCTCACACGCGCGCTGGATCACGGACATGGCCCTGCACGTCGGAAGCGAGCTCGGGATGGACGCCAAGGCCCTGAAGCGCCTGGAGCTCGGCGCCCTCTTCCACGACATCGGCAAGATCGGCGTTCCCGAAGCGATCCTCACCAAGCCGGGCCCGCTGTCCGACGAGGAGTGGAAGGTCGTACGGCTCCACCCGGAGCTGGGCGCGAGCATCCTCGCGCCGATCGAGCGCCTGGAGCAGGTCTGCGAGATCGTCCGCCACTGCCACGAGCACTGGGACGGGAGCGGCTACCCGAATGGGCTCGCGGGCGAGGAGATCCCGCTCGAATCGCGCGTCATCCTCGTCTGCGACGCCTACCACGCGATGACGACCGACCGTCCGTACCGAAAGCGGCTCTCGATCGAGGAGGCGTGCCGCCGCTTGAGCGAGGCCGCCGGCAGGCAGTTCGATCCTCGCGTCGTCGAGGTCTTCCTCACGCTCGACGCGCCGGCTCAGGCCGGGCGCGCCGCCTAGGCCCCTTCTCGCTGCTCCCGTTCGACCCGCGACAACGTCGCCACGTCGCCGCGGTCCTTCGCGGCCACAACCGGGTCGTCGTGCCCCTCTGACTTGTCGGCCTCGAGCGAATCGAGGGCCATGACCCGTGCACGGACGCCGCCGAGCTCTCGGACGTCGTCCCGAAACGCGCCCTTCGGCCATGCTGCTTGACCGCTCTCGAGCGGCGTGTGCACCTCTCCACCACGGCTGCATGCGAGGAACGCGAGCTCGAGGCGCACGCCGCCGCGTTCGTAGCCGGTGTAGCCGTCCTCGTGCGGCTCGGGCGCATGCTCCCAGCCGTCTGCCCGGAGCAACGCGGCGATCCGGTCGTGATCGTCCAGCCAGACGGCGAGGTCGAGATCGTCGTGCGCCCGCGTCACCCGGCCCGCATGGAGGTCGACCGCCCAGCCGCCGAACAGCCAGTACTCGATTCCTTCACCCTCGAACAGCTCGTTCAGCCGGCTCAACGCCGCGAGCTGCTCTGCCTCCGTTACACGGTCACTCGTCGGCGAGCTCCACGCGCTCGATCGTCACGGCGTCGCGCGGCCGGTCGTTGGCGTCCCGGTCGACCTCCGAGATCGCGTCGACCACGTCCATCCCATCGGTGACGCGGCCGAAGACCGTGTGCTTCCCGTCGAGCCAGGGAGCGGCCTCGGTCGTAACGATGAAGAACTGGCTGCCGTTCGTGTTCGGCCCCCGGTTGGCCATGGCGAGCGCCCCGCGGACGACGCCGTGGTCGTTGGCCTCGTCCTCGAACTCGTAGCCGGGGCCACCCGTGCCGTCACCCTTCGGACAGCCTCCCTGGATCATGAAGTCGGGGATCACGCGGTGGAACGTGATGCCGTCGTAGAAGCCCTCGCGGGCGAGCTTCGTGAAGTTCTCGACCGTCTTGGGCGCGTCACCGTCGTAGAACTCGACCACGACGGGGCCGTGGCTAGTGTGGATCGTGGCAGTCGTCATGGCCCCACCGTATCGGAATCCACGCAAGCGCCTCTGGTACGCGATTTCGCTCCCGGAGCGGGCAGTTCGCGCCCTCGTGGGGACGCTGGGAGGAGTGATCCACGAAAGCTTCCAGGTGCTCCTTCCGCGGTTCGTGCGCAGCTCGCGCCTCTACGAGGCGACGGCGAAGAACGCGCTGCGAATTGCCGTCGAGGCGGTCGGGAGGGTCGAGCCCGCGGAGACGCCGGATGTCTCGGCGCAGGAGATCACGAAGCGCAAGGCGGCCGGCAACGTCGTCGAGCTCGGTTCGATCGCGGCATTTGGCTTCTCCCCTCTCTGGCTCCTCGCGGCGGCCTCGGACGCCGTCCACGGCTCGCGGGTCTACCTCGGGGCGTTCGTGGACGAGCTCAAGCGGGCGGGAGTCCTCGCCGAGGAGCGGCAGATCGGATCCGTCGACGACCTGCTCGCGGCGCTCGAGAGCGCCTCGGGGCGCACGGCCGGCTTGATCGACATTCCGCCGCTCGAACTCGCCGAGCTGCGCTCGACGCTCGGTGAGTTCCGCACTGATGCGTCAGGGCTCCCGGGCCCGATGGAGCTCGCCTCCTTGTATGAGGGCCTGCGGCAGGAGGCTGCGCGGGAGCGCGGCTCGCTCCTCGAAGTCTCCGTCGGCATGGGCATGGCTTTCCTCCTGTCGGCGAAGAGCGTCACGAACACCCATCTCGCCGTCCCGTACAGAGAGGACTGGGCACCGCTTCGCCGCGAGGGTTTCGCCGCCTATGCACGCCGCGTCGGGGCGCCGTATGCCAGGGCCGTCGGCGGGCACTTCGACCCGGAGCGGCCCTCGTGGACGGAGCGGCTGCTCATCAAGCTGGCGAAGGCGCGCTGAATGGCGCACAGCCCCTAGCTTTCTCGCGAAAGTTTCCTACAGTCTTGATAGGGACCCGCGCTGTTGCGGCCAGTGAGGGAGGGGTGTTTTGCCTACCTGGGAGACCATGACGTGGATCGCCGTCGGCGCGTCCGTCCTGGCGATCCTCTTTCTGGCTCTATCGATCGAGCTCGCCCTTCGCCTGCGTCGGGAAGGCGACACCGACGGGCGCTCGCGGCGCGAGGCCGAGCAGGCGTGGGAGGAGGTCCGGCGCGAGCGCGCCGGATCGACCCGCGCACGCACCGAGCTCCACTGGCTCCGAAACCTGGCCGAGGTGGGCGCATCGGACTCGATCGAGGGCGCGCTTCGACGCATCCTCGAGTCCGCCACCGGGCTCGGCGAGTCCGCGGCGGCGGTGCTCGTCCTCCCTCAGCCCGACGGCGAGCCGATTGTCGCGACGTTCGGGCTCTCGTCCGCGGAGTCCTCGCGCGAGGCCCTGGGCCTTCCTCCCGGCGGAAGCGATGCACGGGCCGTCACGCTCGTCTACAAGTACACGGAGGAGGAGGCTGCACGCGACGAGTTCCGCCTGAGCGGCGGGCTCGCGCTACCGATTCTTGGCCACAACGGCGGCAGCGTCGGGACGCTCGCCGTCTTCTGGCGTCGGAACGAGCGCGAGGTTACCGAGGAGCAGCTCGAGCAGCTCGAGGGCCTGGCGGGAGCCCTCGGCCCCTCGCTTCGTAACGCCTTCCGCTTCGAGGAGCTTCGCCGGGCGGTCGATCGGGACGGTACGGGGCTGCCCGGTCGGCGCACGCTTCGCGAGGCTCTGATCGTCGAGTGCGCGCGGGCGCGGCGTTACCTGCATCCCCTCAGCCTGCTGCTCCTGCGGGCCAAGAGCGAGCCCGACAGCCTGATGGCCACGGCGGAGCGGCTTCCCACCGACGTGCGGACGCCCGACCTCGTCCACCATCTCGGCGAGGGGCGTTTCGTCGTGGTCCTGCCGGAATCGACCGCCGGCGACGCCGAGCGGGTCGCAAGAAGGCTGCGCGTGACCCTGGGCGAAACGGGTGTCCCGGCCGCGACCGTCGAGCTCGATTCCGAGGACGACGCCGTGTCGTTCCTCGAGCGGGCAGAGGCAGCCCTCGCAGGGGCCGAAATAGTTGCCGCAACCGGTCGAAACCTATCGAAGACTGTTGAACCCGGCGGCTGAGACGTTTAGGTTTGCGGCGGCGTACTGTGGCGACAATTCTCGAGCTTGCGGATTATGCGGACGTTTCCGCGGAGAACGTCTTGCGCGTCGTTCACGGCGAGCCCGTCAGCGAGGAGATCGAGCGACGGGTCTACGAGGCCATCGACGCCCTCGGCGTGCCGGCCTATCCACGTCAGATCGAGGTTCTGCCGGCGATTCCGCCCGGGGCCAGCACGGACGAGCTGCTCAAGCGCTTCCAGGACACGGCCGCCGAGCTGGAGAGCACCCTTCCCCAGGGAGTGGGCTCCGTCGTCTACGAGGCGCTTCGGGTCGAGATCCGGCCGGTCGCGCAGCACGTGGCCGAGCTCGGAGCGCTCTTCGAGCGCCTGCTCGCGCGGCTCGACGAGGTCTCGACCGGCGTCGAGGACGAGCGCCGCGACCGGCTGCAGGACGTCGCGCTCCTGACCGAGCTCGTGACCACCGGTTGGCGCTCGGTCGACCGTCGCATCGCGCGGCTCGAGAAGATCGTCGCCCGCATCGAAACGGGGCAGGAGGGCCGTCGGGACCGGCTGTACCGCGTAGATGACGCGACCGGCGGCATTCCGGCCGAGTAGCCCCGCCCGCCGGCTGCCCTCAGGCCTCGTCTTCCTCTTCGTCGTCCTCGAGCTCGTCCTCGTCCTTGTGGCGGCGGCTCGAGATCCAACGGGCATGCTCCTGAGAGATGAGGCCCTCGATGCGCTCCGCCAGGAGGCGCAACGGATGCCGTGAGCCCGCGTAGACGTCGGCGCGGGCGAGGTAGAGGTACTTCTCGTGCTTGAGCGCCTCGGCGGTCGAGCGGTAGGTGATCCAGTTCTGTCGATACTGGTAGGCCTGGAGCAGGCCCTCGACGACGACCACGATCGCGCCGAGGACGCCCGCGACGTAGACGGGCGCGTCGAACGCCGCAACGACGGGGATCGAAGCGGCGACGCCGATCACGACCGCCTTCAACACCTTGAACCGAATCTGGGCCTGGCGGGCCCTCGCGTCGTACCAGGAGATCTGGTCGTCGAGACGCTGCAGGGTCGGGTGCTGGCGCTCGACCGACACCGCGGTCGTCGACGCCTCGGGATCCTGGATTTTCTGCCCGGAGAGAGCCATTAGGGCCCGCCTTCCCGTGACAGCCACAGGCCTCGGGTTCCGCACGTGAGTGTACGAGGCGCCTCCTGCTTGGGCAAGGCGCGTGCCTTCACGGCCACTCGGGGAGATCGCCGTCTCGATAGGACCGCTCCCCGGGGTCGGGAAAGCGCGCGTACGCCTCCTGCGCCGACTCCGTCGTCTCGAGGACGCCCGCGCCGTGGGCATCGGCGACGTCGCTTCGTGGATACCGCACCTTGGAGCCGGGCTTCCTCGCGCCCACGGCGACGACCACGCACGGGCCGTCGCCGGCGCCGACGAGGACGTGTTCCGTCCATGCCGGCGCATGGAAGAGATCCCAAGCCCCTAGCCGCCGCTCCTCGCCCTCGACCAGCAGCAAGCACTCCCCCGACACGACCAGGAAGTCCTCCTGCGCGCCTTCGCCGTGGTACATGCACCCCGGTCGGCCGGGCAAGAGAACGCTGATGTTGAATCCGACCTCGGGAAAGCGCACGTCGCCCTGGAACGTGCAGTAGCGATCGAAGACGTCGCTCTCCCACCAGCGCGCCTCTCGGGCGTTGAGAACGAACCACCCCTCCCCTTCCGGCACCAGGCCGTTCTCTGTCGTGTTGAGCCGTGCCTCCTCGACCATCGGACCCTCCTCTCGGCGACGACGGAAGACTAGGAGGCTTTGGCGAAACAGGCGGCTGTGCCGCCGACGAGCGACATTCCGCCAAACCCTCCTAGACTCCGTCCGTCACATGGCGAGGCGCCACCTGATGGGCCTGCTGCTGGCCACCGAAGAGGACTGGCCGAGCGCGTTCGAGGCCATCCTCGGGCGGCTCGGCCCCATACGGTACGGCGGGGAGACGCACGAGCTGAACGCGGCGCGGATCCTCAACGAGCCGTTCGACCTTCGCTCGACGCCGCGATACACGCTCGTGATCGACCGGCTCTCGTGGTGGTACGACCTGCCGCGCGAATGGCTGAAGAAGATCGCGCTGCTCGACGACGTCTATCTCCTCAACAACCCGTTCACGTTCCAGGCGATGGAGAAGCACGCCGCGTACTGCGCGATGATGCGCCTCGGCCTCCACGTGCCGTCGACCTGGCTCCTGCCGCACAGACTGCCGCCCGACAACCCACGCTACGTGCCGATGGCGGAGCGGTACAACCCGGAGTTCGACCTGGGCCAGATCGGCGAATGGGTCGGCTACCCGCTCTACATGAAGCCCTTCGACGGCGGCATGTGGGTGGGCGTCACGCGGATCGCCGGCCCCGACGAGCTGCACGCGGCGTACGACCAGTCGGGCGAGCGGATGATGCACGTGCAGGCGAGCGTCGAGGACTACGACGTCTTCACCCGAAGCCTGTCGATCGGGCCGCAGACGAAGGTCATGCGCTACGAGCCGAGCGCCCATGGCCACTACCGCTACCAGCTCGACAACGACTTCCTCACCACCGAGACGGAGCTCGAGGTCGGAGCCATCAGCCGCCTCGTGAACGCGTTCTTCCGCTGGGAGTTCAACTCCTGCGAGACGATCGTCAAGGACGGACATGCCCATCCGATCGACTACGCGAACGCCTCGCCGGACATCGCGCTCGTCAGCCTCCACTACCACTTTCCCTGGGCGCTCCGCTCGCTCGTCGCCTGGTGCGTGTTCTGCTCGGTGAGCGGACGCTCGATGCGCCTGAACCAGCGGACGCGCGAGTACTTCGAGATCGGCGATCGCGACGACCTCGGCTACGAGGAGAAGCTCGCCCGGTATTCCGAGCTATCCGATACGTACTTCCAGACGGCTCGGTTCGACGAGTTCTGCGCGACCGTGCTCCCCCACCTGGACGAGCTGACGGTCGACTACGTCGAGAGCCGAGCGTTCGACGAGCTCGTCGTGACGGCGATCCGGCTCGAGGTCGAGGAGGATCGGCAGGAAGAGATGATCGACCGCTGCCGCAGCCTGACGAGGCAGTGGGCGGCCGACGAGCGGGCTAGCGGCTAGGAGCCGGACTGCGCGGCCGCACAGTCCTCGTTGTCCTTCACGGCGTCTGCAAGCTCCTGTGCGGGCTCCAGGCCCTCGAGCTGCTGCAGCGAACCCTGCAGGTCCTGCCCCATCTGCTGAATCTGCGTCGATGCCTGGCCGAGCTTGTCGATCAGCTCGGGCAGCGAGTCGCCGCTGCTCCCTTCGAAGTCGTTACGCAGCTCGTCCTCGGTCGACTGGATCGTCGACGTCATCGAATCGACGATCCCCGCTGCCTCGTCCCCGGCCTCCGTCTCCGGCGGGCCCAGCGACCGGACGTCGTCCAGGAACGCGTCTGTCGCATCGAAGCCCTGCTGGACGGCTTCGCGGACGGAGTCGGCGCTCAGGTCGGACGGGCTCTGGAACTGCGCGACGATGTCGTCGATCGAGGTGCGCCAGTCTGCGGCGGACGAACAGAAGTCTGCCGCCCAGGCCTCGCTCGCGGACTCGTCGTCGCCCCCGCAACCGGCGGCCACCAGGGCCAACGCGGCGACCACGATCAGAAGCGCTCGGCTCACACGGACTCCATCGCGGTGGGATTATCCGGGCGATGGCCTCCGCTGTCGAATCGCATCCGCGCCGGCTCGGCGACTTCCTCAGGCGGGCCGTCTCCGGAAGCCGCGACCGAATCGCCGGAACCATCTACGGGACGATCCTCGTTATGGCCGTCCTCGCGGCGGGCGCCGACAACCGGACGATCGACGCCTGGGAGCTCGACGTGCTCATGATCTCGACCG
The DNA here is from genome assembly GCA_963842305.1 of uncultured Actinomycetes bacterium. GTDB lineage: Bacteria > Actinomycetota > Thermoleophilia > Gaiellales > Gaiellaceae > JAIBJN01. Next base: position 413,416 of record CAWJFW010000005.1, on the reverse strand, counting down.
TTCTGGTCCTGTGGCTTGCGCACGTCTATGCCCACGCGATCGCCGACAGCGTCACGAGCGGAGATCCCCTCCGCCGTAAGGCCGTAACCGGGATCGCGCGGCGCGAGAGCTCGATCGTGCGCGCCGGAGTCCTCCCCGGGTTCGTCGTCTTCCTCGCCGTCCTAGGGGTCTACAGCGAGTCGACCGGCGTCACGATCGCCCTCGGAGCGTGCATGCTCACGCTCGGCATCCAGGGCTTGCGCTATGCGCACGCAGCCCACTTGAGCTCCCTCGCAACGGGCCTCTTCGTGACGCTGAACCTCGCCCTGGGCCTCCTCATCGTCAGTCTCAAGGTCTGGCTCACGGGCTGACGCGAGGCGTTGGTCGCGGCTCCGGCGTCCGGGGCCACGGTAAGCTCCCCGTGCATGAGCGTGGAGCCGCTTCGTGTCGAAGCAGACCCGGATGACGCCGCGGAGCGGCGCGCCGGCGTCATCCGCTACTACGAGCTCGCCAAGCGCGCCGAGTGGCAGACCGCCGACGTCCCGTGGGGCGACCTCCCGTCGATCCCGGAAGCGCGCGGCTCCGCGGAGAAGAGGGCCCGCCGGACCGACGTCTGGCGTTCCGTCATCACCCAGCAGTACCAGGCGGACATTCTGGCCGTGAAGATGGCGGCGCAGCTTTTGAACGCGGCGCCCCATCACGAGGCCCGGCTCTACTACTCGACCATGGCGCAGGACGAGTCGCGCCACGTCGAGGCGTGGCTCAAGCTCCTCGGGGAGGTTGGCGGGGCCGCCGAGCGGGACCCCTACCTCGATGAGCTCGCTCGGATGTTCCTGGACGAGCTCGACCTCCTCGAGGAAAAGGTGTTCCTCATGCAGGTGTTCTTCGAACGCCTGATCATCCCGCGGTTTCGCCTGATCGCGCGCTCGTCCCGCGGGACGATTCTGGAGGACATCTGCAACCGCCTCACGATCGACGACGGCATCCATCACGGCGCCGGGATGGCGTACGAGCGGATACTCCTCGAAGGCGCCACGAAGCGGACGAAGCAAAGGCTCGTCACCGCGGCGAACCGCATGCTCCCGGTCTTCGTCGAGCACGCCCTGTGGCGCCCGCCCGCGCGAGCCTGGATCGGCCGCGCCATGCACGACCGGGACGTTCAGCGCCTTCGCGAGGACCTGGACGACGGCGTCCGCCTGGCGAACTCCCTGGGCCTCGACGTCAGCGACGTCGAGCTTCCGTACTAGGACCCGAGAGGCTCAGCCCGCCGGAGCACACTCTTCGGAGATCTCCTCGAGCTCCGCGGCCGCCTGGTCGAGCGCTTCGGCGGTCTCGTCGGACGCATACAGCCGCTGGAGGATGTCCCCGACCGTCGCGAGACACGCCTCTGCGAGCTCGGCGCGAGCCCTCTGCGCGCGTGTTCGCTCGCGCGCCGTAGCCGTCGCGTCCTCGGCGTCGGCCAGTGCGGCTTCGGCCTCCTCGGCGAGTCGAGCGAGCTCGGCCGAGCCCTCCTCGAGCGCCTCGCCCTTCGCCGCGAGCTCTGCTGAGGACGCTTCGAGCTGAGAACGGGCATCGTCGAGCTCGGCCTGCGCGTCGCCAGCAGCGCGCCCGTGAGGACGATCCAGCCGGTCGGCCGCGTCGGGCGACTTGGGTCAGCCACTCTGCGCGCGCACGTGACCCGCGAAGAACTCGAGCGCCTTCCGCGTCTTCGTCTCCTGCTCGCCGCTCATGTCGATGCCGCGCTCCGTCAAGAAGGCACGCGTCTCGGCCGAGACCTGGAACGCCTCATCGGGAGCGCACTTGGTGGAGAGCTCCAGCAGGCGGGAGCCGTCGGGATAGAGCCACATCTCTGCGACCACCTTCCGGCCGAGCTCGCGGGGCGAGAACTTCCCCTTCAGGACGAAGATCGGACCGAGGGTCGTGAGATCGTCGAGCCCGAGTTCTTCGGGGGCGTGTGCGGCGTAGAACGCACGTTGTTCCTTCGAGAAGAGCTTGCGAAGCGGGCGTTCGCCGGCCACGGTCTCCCTGACCCGCGGCGTGTCGAGGGCGCCCTTCATGGATCCGGAGCACACGAAGCCGCCGGGCATCGCGTCCACCTCAACGTTGAACGTCGGCATGGCCCGGAACTCGGGGGGAAGCTTGTCCGGGACGACCGGCCGCAGCTTGACGACCGTGTCGTCGCCCTTCCCCTGCACGCGGCGGGCACGCACGACGACTCCGCCCGCATTGAGCCGCAGCTCGGGCGTGTCGAAGAAGAAGACCTGGCGGATCTGCGCATCGATGGGATCGATTTCGAGCGCCTGGATCGTCGCCCGATGCGCATCGGCCGGGACGGTGAGCTTCAGCTCGACGCTGTCCGATTCCTTGGTGAGCGCGAGCACCTCGACGATCTGCTCGTTGGTCAGCGGCGCTGGCGTGGTGGTGGCCATGTCCGTCTCCTCCCGTTGGGGCACTGATTATGCGCTCCGAGCCCCGTTCGCGTCATCCGAACGAAAGGATGTGCGCCCTGGGCAGATCCGCGGCTAAGGTAAGGGGCTTCGCGTGCGCAAGGCGCTCGTCATCTCGCTCCTTGCTCTCGCCGTCCTCGCCGGGTCGGGCCTTGTCGCCCTGCACCAGTACGACGCGTCCCATGCCGGGCGGATCGCCGAGGGCACGACGGTCGCTGGGGTCGACGTGGGCGGCATGTCAGAGGACGAGGCACTCGCAGCGGTCGATGGAGAGGTCGCCGATCGTGTCGAGCAGCCGCTCACCCTCACCTACCACGAGCGACGCTTCGTCCTCGACCCTGCGCTCTTCGACGTGCGGACGAACGCCGATCAGCTCGTGAGCGCGGCGGTGGCGGACAGCCGGGAAGGGAACTTCCTCCGGAGGTCGTTTCGGGACATCGCGGGCCAGACCGACGGAAGCAGCTTTCAGCTCGACGTCGACTATTCGACCGCGGCGGTCGCGAGGGTCGTCGCCGGCATCCGCCGCGAGCTCGACCGGGCGGCCAGAGACGCAAGCGTGTCCGCGTCGTTTGCGGGCGTCCATGTCTCGCCCGCGAGCATCGGGGTGACCGTGGAGACCCAGACGCTTCGGCAGAGGATCACCGAGGGCCTTGTCAGCGCAGAGGAGAGTCGCAGGCTGACCGTTCCGACCACGACCGTACAGCCCAAGGTGACGACGAAAGAGCTCACGGAGCGCTACAGCCACTTCATCGCGATCAGCCGCAGTCAGCGGGAGCTCCGCCTGTTTGTGAACGGAAGGCTCGCGAAGTCCTACAGCGTGGGGATCGGTGCCCTCGGCTTCGAGACCCCCACGGGCATCTACGAGATCGAGAGCAAGGCGGCCAATCCTGCCTGGTACGTCCCCGACGAGGAATGGGCGGGCGACCTCGCCGGGAAGGTGATTCGCGGCAACGACCCAGACAACCCGATCAAGGCACGCTGGATGGGTTTCTGGGACGGGGCGGGCATCCACGGCACCGGCGAGACGGCCTCGATCGGCACGGCGGCATCGCACGGCTGCATCCGCATGACCGTCCACGACGTGATCGACCTGTACGACCGCGTCCCCCTGCACACGCCGCTTTCGATCGCCTGAGACCGCAATCGGGCCCCGCTCCGGCCCACGACGCTACGGGGCTCGGTCCGAACGCACGAGCGCAAGCAGGCTCTCGTGCTCCTCGCAGCAGGCCGGGCACCCTTCGAGATGAGCTCGGAGACCGGGAACCGCTGCATCGGCGTCCGCCCCCGTCACCTCGAGTTCGACGTACCGGTCGAGCTCGGCGAAGCACTCGTCACACCCGAGCTCCGGCTCGCCGGGGCCGAGCAGGCGGTCCAGGGTCCGATCGAGATCCGAGCGGTCGTTCACCGTCCCTCCCCCGAAGTCGCGAGCGCCAGGCCGGAAGCGGCCAGGTGCCGGCGCAGCTTCTGACGGGCATCGTGCAGCGTCTTGTAGAGCGCGCCCCGGGTGCTCCCGAGGTGCTCGGCGAGGACGTCGATCGGAACTCCGTTCACGGCCAGCGCGACGAGAACCTGTCGCTGGTGAGGCGTCAGGACCGTGACGATCCCCTCCCGGACGGCCTCGAGGAGCTCGGTTCGCTCGACATCCTCGGATGGCGCCGACCCGTCGCTTGCGAGGAGCGACCAGGACTCCGGCTCGAGCGGGATCTCCCGTCCCTGCCAGGCCCGGCGCCGAAGCTTCACGGCTGCCTCGAGCAGTGCGAACTTGTACGCCCAGGTGGTAAATCGGCTCGCGCCGCGGAAGTCGTCCAGACGCGCCAGCACCGAGACGAGCGCGTCATCCGCGGCCTCGACCGCAATGTCGTCGAAATCGCCCCCACGGAGGTGCGGTAGGGCGGCCCGCCGGCGGGTGACCTCGAAGCGGGCGGCGCGCAGGAGCAGGCTGTGGAGGCTCGCCACGGCTCCCGCCTGCGTCTCGCCGGTGGTCCGCAGCTCACGAAGCCAGCGTCGCGACTCGGGATCGAGCGGGCCCGGGGCCACGGCCGTACCGCCGTCCGGCTGCGAGGCGCCGTCCACGGTCTCGACCCTAGCAAGGTGCCTTCCTCCGCGAACGGGTCCGCCCCGAAGCGTGCCGCGGCGCTTCGGGGCGGTGGGCGGCGAAGCCCGGACAGCTAGAAGCGGCGTGGGAACTGCCTGACGATGCCGGTGGAGAGCATGTCCGCCATGTCGAGTGCCTGAAGGTGGATCTGGTCGTAGGCGGCGACGTCCGCGTCCCAGTCGCCCTGCAGTCGCGCAACGACCTCCGTGGTCGTCAGGTCGAGGTGCTCGTAGAGCATCTCCTGCATCTCGCGGACCTTCCAGGAGCGCGGGTTGGCGGCGTGCAGGAACGCGGCGATCTCATCGGCGTTCGCCCTCCAGCGAGCCTGGCCCTCCTCGACGCCCGCGGTGTCGCCCGCCTTGGCGGCGGCGATGATGTCCGCGGCGATCAGGATGTGGTCCCGGAGCAGACGGGTCAGCTCATTGCCCGCGGCATCGCCGTAGAACGGCTTGATCGCGTTGCCGATGTCCGTCTGGTTCTGCAGCAACCGACCGACGGTCGCGTCGGTATCCGGCGCGTCGGTCGTGAGACTGATGATGGCCAGCCGCGTCCACGTGACGTGGTCTTCCCAGAGACGCCGCATATCGTTGCGAAGCGCGAGCTCCTTCTTGGAGATCGAGCCTTTCGCTGCGTGACCTGCATGCCCGTCGGCCAGGGCCTCGTTCGCACCCGAGACCCCCAGCGCCACGGCGGCGGCGAGGACGGCCGCCAGGAGCGCCAGACCGAGCGAGAATGGTCGCAGTGCTCGAGACGTGCTCATCGAAGCTCCTCCCTCCTTCACGGTTTCGTGTCGGAGTGTTTGTGACCCGGGGGCGCAGAGCCTTACGCGCGGCGTCCCGACGACCGCGTGTTTAGTCGTCGAAGAGTGCGGGGACGGGAAGGCCAAGGCCGAGCGGTCGGCCGAATGCCCGGTACCCGAGGAAGGGGCTCAGAAGTGCCTGCAGATGCGAAGCGCGAGCTGAGAGCGGTCGAGAGCGGCTCTCGGACGGTCTACCTCGTCACACCGGTGACGTACGAAGCCGACAAGGCTGACGACGAGCGGGTGGCGCAGGCCTTCGACCGGCTGGTGAAGGACGCCGCCGCGGAGGGTGGTCTCGAGGATTGCGGCGTAGCGTCGGTCGGATTCTCCGTCATCCAGCCGACGGGCGAAGACATCCCGATCGGCATCGAGTAGCCGCCTTTCTTGGCGCCGAAGGCGTGCGGCTCGCGACCCGTGGCTAGCCCGTGACCTCGGGTCCCGGAATCGGAAGGGGTGGCGCCGAGGGCGCCACCCCTTCCTCCGCCTAGGCGGTCGAAGCGCTCCTAGCCGCAGTCCGAGCGCGGTGCAGCGAGGTTTGCGAGCAGCCGGTTGAGAACGCCGGGGTCACCCGGAAGCGAGAAGTGATCGACGCCGGGGTTGTCCGTCAGGCTGAAGTGGAAGCAGGGCATGGCCGCCCATGCGAGGACGGCGTCGTTCGTGATGTCTTCCTGATTGATGTCGCCGTCACGGGTGAAGAACGTGTTCGACTCGTCGACGACCTGGCCGACGGACAGGTCGTCCAGGCTCATCCCGACGGGCGTCTCGATGCCGGAGCCCTTCTCGGCATAGACGTCGACGTTCGGGAAGGCGTTCGGGTGCGCGAACCGGACGAAGCCGATGTACCTGTTCGCAAGACGCTTGGCCCACCCGAGCCCCGCGTCCCTGAAGAGCTGCTGGTAGTCGTCAGGCGTGTAGGAACGCCCGGTCGCCGAGTCCTGCACGACGGTCTCGAGGCTGTCGAAGATCTTCGGGTCGGCCGCACTCATGTAGCTCGAGGGGTGCGTGAGGTACATGAACGCGCTGCTCGCGGCGTTCTCGGGAGTCGTCGGGAAGGTGAAGTCGGTGATGTTGAGCCCGGTGAAGAAGAGCGGGTACAGGAGTCCCTGACCCGGGAAGTTGCCGGCGATCGGCGTGAAGCCGTGGATGTACGTGTCCTTCCACCGCTGTGATGTGTGCGTGAGCAGGTACTGCGCGTAGAGCGGCCCGTTCGAGTGCCCGACGAGGTGCACGGGCTGTCGGCCGTTGTCGCGGTAGGTGTCCACGATCAGCCGCTTGGTCGTCTGGACGAAGTTCCGCATGTCGGGCGTGAGGCGTGAGTCGTAGCCGGCGACACGGATGTCCTGATTCCGGATGTACCCGGCGCCCTCCAGCGCCTCGTACATCGCTTCGTAGAAGGGTGCGCTCTCGGTCGTGCCGTAGTCCTTGACGCTGACCGTCACACCTTTCTGATCGCTGAAGCGCTTCCCGCGGTCGACGCGCAGCGTCATGAGCTTGTCCTGGCAGACCTGGGAGAACGTCGTGCTCGGCTGGTCGTTCAGGAACCAGTCCTCGAAGCTCCCCGAGCGAGGGCACTCCGGCGCGACCGTCTGGCCGTGGACGTCGACCTGGAGCTTCGTGAAATGGAACGCCGGGAAGAGGACGACCGGCGTCTGTTTGCCGCTGCTACCGCCGCCGTCAAGCGACGCAAAAGCGGTCGACGGGACGAGGAGGAACGCGGCCACGACGGTCCCTGCCAGCGCTCCGATCAAGCGGATCCTGCCGCGTTGCTGGTACATCGGCCCTCCCGGGGTCAGCTGCGAGGGCACGACTCTACTGCCGGCGCGGCGGCGTGACAACCGTCGCAGCGCCAGGGTGCCTCAGCGCTCGGCGAGCCACTTGTCGAGCGGCACGCGAGCGGCGAGCGACGAGAGACCGCCGGTGTCACGGAGCTCCGCGGCCGCCGCGGCCATTGCGCTGACGGCGACCCATGTCAGGCCGCCCCCTACGCTGATCCGCTGCGCCCCCGCCTCGACGATCTCGGAGACCGAGAGGTCCGGGAGCGCCAGGACGTTGACGGGCCTGGAGACCGCCTCGCATACCGCCTGGATCTCGGCTGCGGTCCGAAGTCCTGGCGCGTAGAGGACGTCGGCGCCGGCATCCTCGAAGGCCTGGAGGCGTGAGATCGTGTCCTCCAGATCCGGGTTGCCGCGGATGTGGTTCTCGGCCCGCGCGGTAACCATGAAGGGGAAGCCAAGGCCTCGGGCGGCATCCACAGCACCCGCCACGCGCTCGGCGGCGTGAGTCTCTCCGTAGATCCCTGCTTCGGGATCGTAGTCCTCGATCGAGCCGCCGACCGCGCCGGCCTCGGCGACCCTGACGATCGCACGCGCCGCGTGCTCCGGATCGGGTCCGTATCCGTTCTCGAGGTCAACCGAGAGGGGCAGATCCGTGGCCTGGCAGAGCGCCGCGACGTGCGCCGCCACGTCGTCGAGCGTCGCCCCGCCGTCGATGCGCCCCAGCGTGAAGGCCAAGCCGGAGCTGGTCGTGGCCAGCGCCTCGAACCCGAGGGCCTCGAGCACACGAGCCGAGCCGGCATCCCAGGGGTTCGGGATCACGAATGCCTCGCCCGCGTGCAACGCCCGGAACTGCTTGGCCCTCTCGTCCTGTCTGCTCATCGTCGAGGCGCGATACCCGCGCGCGTCGATCCTCTCAGACTTCATCCACTCGCCGCATTTTGCCGCGACTAGAGTGCGCGACGTGGGCCGGATCGAAAGCCGCCTCGAGCCCGAGGAGATCGACGCGATCGTGGCGGTCGACTGAGCCCGACAGCAGCTCATCCGGTCAGGCACCTCCTTCGCGCGAAGGACCTCGTCGACGCGCGCTACCGCGAGCCGCTCGACGTCGCGGCGCTCGCCCGCGCCGCCCATCTCTCTCCGGCGCACTTCAGCCGCGAGTTCCACCGGGCCTTCGGCGAGCCGCCGCACCAGTACCTGCTCACTCGCAGGTTGGAGCGCGCCGCGGCCCTCCTCCGTAACACGGACCGCTCGGTCGCGGACATTTGCCTCCTCGTCGGCCTGCGTAGCGTCGGCTCCTTCACCACCTCCTTCGGCAGGACGTACGGAATGTCTCCGACCGCCTACCGGGTCGCACACGCCCCCGCCATCGCTCGCGCCCACGTCCCTACGTGCGTCGTCCAGGCGTATGCGCGGCCGCCGTCCAGCACGTTTGGAGAAGACAACCCCGGGCACGCTCGATAGCGTCGCGCCGACATCTTCTCTCCCTCGAAAGGATCAACATGCTGAAGCAGCTCACGCACACACAGATCTGGGTCCACGACCAGGACGAGGCGCTCGTCTTCTACACCGAGAAGCTCGGCCTGGAGCTGCGCGAGGATGCGACCCTGCCGGAAATGGGGAACTTCCGCTGGCTCAGCGTCGGAGTTCCGGGGCAGCCGGACGTCTCCATCACCTTGATGGCCGTACCCGGCCCGCCGGTCTTCGACGAGGACACGCGCGCGCAGATCCACGGGCTCCTCGCCAAGGGGGCCTCCGGCGGCCTGTTCTTCTCCACCGACGACATCCAGGCGAGCTACAAGGAGCTCAAGGGGCGCGGCGTCGAGTTCACGCAGGAGCCGACCGAGCAGCCCTACGGCACCGACGCAGGCTTTCGCGACTCGTCGGGCAACCACTTCCGAATCGCACAGACGCCACAGAGCGCCGACTGATCCGCAAGAGGCGACGCCGAGGCGACGCCGGGATGACCCGGCGGCGCCTCGGACAGCCTCGGGGTCAGGACGCCGTCCCGGCTTCCGCGTACAGGAGCGAGCCCGGCGTCGTGAGCCTCTCCCCCGTCTCCAGGAGGGTCTTCAGTCCGGAGAGGATCATCGGCCAGCCGCCGTAGAGCTCGTCGTTCGCGCCCTCGCGCAGCTGGTCGTGCGTCACCGTCAGCCGGCACGAGTCGGCGACCGGTTCGATCTCCCAGGTGACCCGGGAGGTGCCCTCGCTCTTCACATCGTCGCTCCAGAGGGCGTTGAAGCTCTGGACGAGCCGTCGCGGCGCATCGACCTCCAGGTTCTCGCCTTCGGCGATCGCGATGCCGGCCCCGGCGTGCTCCGACGAGTAGGGGGAGCCCTTCGTCCAGGCCGAGTTCACCGAGACTCCGAACGAGTACTGGGCCCTCAGCTCCGGATCGGTGATCGCCTCCCAGAGGCGCTCCGGGGTCGTCTTGATGTAGATCTCGAACACCTTTTCCATCGTGTCCTCCAGTCGCTTCTTGAGCCCGGTCAGCGTCGCGGCCCAGGGCTCCGTGTACTTGCTCACCCAGCGGTCGTGGACGAGCCTGATCGGGACGGGGTTCAGGAAGTGCAGCTTCTCGCGGCCACGCCGCTTGGTGGTGATGAGGCCGGCTTCCTCGAGCACCCGCAGGTGTTTCATGACGGCGATGCGCGTCATCGGCAGGCGCCTCTCGAGGGCAGTCAGCGTCTGCCCGTCTTCGGCGTAGAGCTCGTCGAGCAGGCTCGCGCCGCGTCGGGTCGGCAAGGGCTTTGAACACCGCGTCCATGCCGGCCATGATATGTAACCTTTTAGTTACGTGTCAAGCCGAGACAACACGGCCCGGCGAATCCGCTCAACGCTTCGGCCGCGGCGACCTCGAGGACGGCCTTCACGATTCCGTCATAGCCCGTGCAGCGGCAGAGATTCCCCGAGAGCGCGATCCGCACCTCCTCCTCCGACGGCCGCGGGGTGGCGTCCAGGAGCGCGGTCGCCGAGATCAGCATGCCGGGCGTGCAGAACCCGCACTGCACGCCGCCGTGCTCGAGGAAGGCGCTCTGGAGCGGCGAGAGCGCGCCTCGCTTCGCCGAGGCCCTCGATCGTCGTCACCTCACGTCCGTCCGCCTGCACCGCGAGGTAGGAGCACGAGTTCACAGGGCTCCCGTCGAGGAGCATCATGCAGGCGCCGCACTCCGAGTCGTCGCAGCCTTCCTTGGCGCCGGTGAGCCCGACTCCGTCGCGGACTGCGTAGAGAAGCGTCGTCGCGGGCTCGAGCTCGAGCGGATAGGCGACCCCGTTCACAGTGAGCGTGACCGGGACTCTCACGACGCCGCTCCCGTCCCGAAGAGCGCCGAGCTGGCCGGCACCGGGACCGTTTCGCCCCGCGCGCGCGCCACGGCCGCCGTCACGACGCGCCGCGTCACGACCTCCGCCATGGCGCGACGGTAGTCGGCCGACGCACGGACGTCCGAGATCGGCTCGGCGGCGGCCGCGGCGGCCTGAGCCGCCTCGCGCGACGGCGTCGGGGCCGCCGTCGCTGCCGACGAGCGCAGCCGCCGCTTCCGGGACGAGCCTGATCGTCGGCGCGAGTGCCGTGATCGCGATTTCCGGCCGACGCGATCTGCCCCGTCCGCGATTGTGACGAGCCGCCGTCGCACCGACGACCGCGATCTCCATCTGCCGGCGGTACTCGAGTCGCGCATAGCAGCTGCCCGGCCCGTCGGCCGGGAGCGGGATCGTCAACCTCGGTGAGCAGCTCGCCGGCCGTCGCAACCGTCGTCCCCGGGCCGGTGAGGAGCTCGGAGACCGCGACGTGCCGATCGCCCGAGTCCGAGCGAAGCACCACCGTGGCGCCGAACACCATCAACGGCCCTCCGACCTCCATCGCCGGCGAGGCGTTCATCAGGTTCCCTCCGAGCGTCCCCTGCACGCGGGTCGCACGCGAGCCGACGATCGACGAGGCGTCTGCGAGCGCCGTCAGACGCTCGCAGACGAGGGCATCGTCCGCGATGTCGGCGTGGCTGACGAGCGCACCGAGCCGAAGCTCGTCGCCGGACAGCTGCTCGCCCCGGAGCTCGTCGAGCCGGTGGATGGCGACGAGGCTCTCCGGAAGAGGCGTCTTGCCCTGCCGCGCGCCGACGACGAGGTCCGTCCCGCCGGCGACGGGCCGCGCACCGCCCGCGAGCGCGGAGAGCGCCTCATCGATGGTCGCGGCCGAGACGAAGGCGGACGTCATCCGTTCCGCGCGACTCCGGCCGCCCAGACACGCTCGGGCGTCATCGGAAGCTCCTTCACGGGAGCGCCGATGACGCGTGCTATCGCATTCGCGATCGCGCCCGGCGTCGGCACGGTCGGCGGCTCGCCGACGCCCTTGGTCCCCTTCGGGCCCCCGTTCTGCGCCGGCGTCTCGATCCAGGCGACGTCGATTCGCGGCGCATCGGACGCGGTGACGAGCTTGTAGTCGAGGAGATGCGGATTCTGCTGGCGGCCGTCGGCGTCGAGCTGGGACCTCTCGAGGAGCGCCTGGCCGATCCCCATTACGACGCCGCCGAACACCTGCCCGGTCGCCCCGAGGCGGTTGACGATCACGCCGGAGTCGTGGGCAGCCGCGACCTGCAGGACACGGACGACGCCGGTGTCGCGATCGACCTTGACGCGCGCTGCATGGGTGAAGACCTGCGGCTCGAGGAACGACTCCATCCCGAGGCGCCCGAGGCATCCCTCCGGGCTGCAGGGCGGGTTCTCGGGCACCGGGCCGGAGCCCTTGCCGAGCAGCTGCGCGCCCGAGCCGGCCAGCTCCGCGATCTCGACCGCCTTCGAGGGCGAGCCGACCACGCGCACCTGCCCGTCGGCGAGCTCGAGATCTTCGCGCGCGACCTCGAGCTTCTCGGCGGCGAGGTCGAGGAGCCGCTCGCGCACCTCGCCCGCGGCGGCGACGACGGCGCGCCCGTTGTTCATCGTCGTCTGCGAGCCCGAGGAGCCTGCGTCGAAGGGAGCGGCGTCCGTGTCCTGGTAGAGGATCGAGAAGTCCGAAGGCTTCATGCCGAGCACCTCGGCGGCGAACAGCGGCAGCGCCATCACAGCGCCGCTTCCGTTCTCCTGCGCGCCGGTGACGATCGTCCCCGAGCCGTCGCCGTTGAGCTTCACGTAGGCGCCCGAGGGGTTTCCGAAGGACGGCCACCAGCCGCAGGAAACGCCGATCGCCTCGTCCTCGGGGAGATCGCCCTCGGGCGCGATCATCTCGACCGCTCGCTCGAGGGTTTCCTTCATCGCGATCGGCCCGAACACTTGCCGGGTCGGCCCTTCCTCGCCCTCGGCGATCAACGTCTGCCGGCGCAGCTCGACCGGATCGAGCCCGAGCGCCCCGGCCAGCTCGTCCATGTGCTGCTCGACCGCCCAGCAAACCTGCGGCGCGGTGGGAGCCCGGATCGAGCTCGACGGCTGGTTGTTCGTGTAGACGAGCGAGGACTCGATGTTCACGTTCTCGATCACGTACGGCCCGCAGGCATGCATGGCTGCCATCTGGGCGAAGAAGCCGCCCTCGCCGCAGTAGGCGCCGCCGTCGAGGATGAGGCGGCCGCGGCGGGCGACGAGCGTCCCGTCCTTACGCGCACCAGTCTCGAGCTCGATCACCATGCCCTCGCGGCGGTGGTCGGGCGCGATGAACTCCTCTTCGCGGCTGAAGACGAGCTTCACCGGCCGCCCGGCCGCCCTCGCGAGGGCGGCGACGTGCCCCTCGTAGTGGAAGTCGCACTTCGAGCCGAAGCCACCGCCGAGCAGCGGGACGACGATGCGGACATGCGACTGAGGCATCTGCAGGACGTGGGCAACGCCGGCCCGGGCGGCGTAGGGAACCTGCGTCGAGCTCCAGACCGTGACACGGTCTCCCTCCCACTGTGCGAGGAGCGCGCGCGGCTCGATCGGCGCTCCCTGGGAGGACTCGGTGACGTAGCGGCCCTGGACGACGACGTCGGCTTCCTCGAGCGCGGTGTTGGTATCGCCTTTCACGATCGTCGAGAAGCCGAGGACATTGCCGTTTCGCCCCAGTTCCTCGTCGGCCTCGTAGGACTCCCATTCCTCGTGGATCAGCGGCGCGCCCTCCTCCAGGGCTGCCTCGATGTCGCTCAGCGCCGGCAGCGGCTCGTACTCGACCTCGATCGCGGCTGCGGCCTCCGCGGCGATCTCGGCCGTGGTCGCGGCTACCGCGGCGATGACGTCTCCTTCGAAGCGCACGCGGTCTCGCGCGAAGAGGCGACGGTCCTGCGCAAGGTCGCCGTAGAGCACATCGGGCACGTCCTCGTGGGTGACGACGGCGAGGACTCCCGGCAACGCCCGTGCCCGGGTCGTGTCGATGGAGACGACGCGGGCGTGTGTGTGGTCCGCATAGCGAAGCTTTGCGTGCAGCTGGCCGGTCAGGTTCAGGTCGGCCGTGTAGCGGCCGGAGCCGGTGACCTTCTCCTTCCCGTCCGGCCGGATGAACGCGGGCGCGGTTTCGACGCTCATGTCCTGCGGAGGATAGACGGGCGAGCGCCGGCGGTCCCCGGCGTCTGACACCGGGGACCGCCGAACCGATTCCCTTCTAGTGCTTCAGAGCGGAGCCGCGCCGTCAGGCCGCGGGACGTGCCGGCCTGCGTGGAGCTCTGCATCGTCGAGCTCTGGAGGCTGGACGCGTCTTCGATGTCCGGCCTGCCGGGCGTGAAGAGCCAGGCCTCGAAGAGCTCGTCCAGATCCTGGCCGGAGATGCGCTCGGCCAGGTCGATGAACTCGTCGGTCGTGACGTTTCCGCCTGAGTGGAGCTTGACCCACTTGCGAAGGATCCTGAAGAAGTCATCGTCTCCGACGGCGAGGCGCAGCTGCTGCAGCGTCATTGCGCCGCGCCAGTAGATCGCGATGTCGAAGAGGAGGTCCGGCCCAGGATCGCCGATGACCACCTGCCAGAACGGGTCATCCTCGGGAATTCCGAAGTAGAAGTTGTCGAAGATCTCCTGAACCGTGCCGAGACCCTCTCGCTCACTCCAGAGCCACTCGGAGTACGTGGCAAACCCTTCGTTCAGCCAGATGTGCTTCCAGTCCGCGACGGCGAGGCTGTCGCCGACCCACTGATGGGCCAGCTCGTGGACGACGACGCTGTCGCCGTCCACCGAGTTCCCGAAGAAGACCTTCGCGTAGATCGGCCGGGTCTGGGTCTCGAGTGCGAACCCGAGCAGGTCCGTGTCGTCCACGATCCCTCCCGAGGCCGACCACGGATAGCGGCCCCAGATCCCCGACAGAAAGTCGATGATCTCGGGCTGTCGCGCGAACGAGCCCTCAGCGACCTCACCGAGCGACGCCGGCGTGTCGTTCACCGTCCCGGCGATCCAGTCGTTGGGGTTGGGCTCGCTGCCGGCCGGGGCGCCTGGCACCGTCCAGCCGTCGAACGTGTCGCCGTCGTCCTCGAAGGAGGTGTTCCCCTCCCCGGTGGAGACCTCGATGTCGTCCACGAACGCGCCCGGCAGCTGCACGGCGTCGTCGCTCGCGTAGCTGATCGACACCTCGACGTCGCCTCCGGCGTAGTCCGAGAGGTCGACTTCCCACTGCTCGTAGCCGTCGCTCGCGCCGCTCGCGGCCCACCAGTCACCCGTGGTGCCCCCGTCGGAGCAGGTCCCGTCGCCGTTGTCGGTCTGGTAGTGCTCGAGGAACGGGTGCAGACCGAGCCAAAATGGACATGAGTTGCCGGTGTCGTTCCCGGCATGCCCGTTCAGATCCTCGAGCGTCGTCCAATCGTCCGCTCCGGGCGTGTGCGCTTCGACGAAGACGAAGTCCCATTCGGGCTCGGTATCCCGCGTGATCCAGAAGGACATGCTCGCGCCGCCTGCCGGAACCGAGATCGTGCGGGCAAGCCGCTTGAACGACGGCTCGCCCTTTTGGGAGATCGCGAATTGCTCGCCGGTGCGAGGCTCGGCCGGCGGTTCGAGAAGATCCGGGTCGATCGCATCCCAGTAGCGGATGCCGTCCGCCTTGTAGGCGCGCAGGTCGAACTCGCCGATGTTCACCGTCGTGAGGTACGAGGCCATCGGTTCTCTCGCGTCCCACCTCCAGGTCGTCGACCCGTGCTTGGTCCGCTGCTTCTTCAGCACGCCGTTGGCGACCACTTCGAGTCCCGCAGGGACTGTGACGTCGAAGGCATAGGAGGCCTTGTCCGTGGGATGGTCGTTCACCGGGTACCAGGTGGCCGCCACATGGGGCTGGCCGGCGATCACCGCGCCGTCATCGGTCGCAAGGAACCCGCTCTCACCGAACGCGTCCAGGACCGGGTGCGGAATCCCCGAGTAGCGCACGACGGTCGTGAACGTGCTGCCGTCGCGCAGGCCGGCCGCGGGAGTGACGGTCAGCTCCGCGCCGTCTCTCGTCCACTCCGCCGGCTCTCCGTCGACCGTGATGGACTCGACCGTCATGCCGTCGAAGTCGAGGTTGAAGCTGGAGAGATCCTGCGTCGCACGGGCGCGGATCGTCGCCTCTCCGTCGAGGACGTCCGTGTCGGGGTCGTAGGCCAGGTCCAGCAGGTAGCGCTTGGCGTCGTAGCCGCCGTTCCCGTCGAGCGGGAAGTACGAATCGCCCAAACCGGGAGCTCCCGGCTGGAAGTCCGGGGGCTCGCTGCCGCCCTTCGCTGCCGCGCCGCCGGCCGCCAGCAGCACGCCGATCGCGACCACGAGGCCGAATCGGGTTTTCCGGATCGTTTGGCCTAAGCCTCGGAAGAGCATGCGACTTCTCCTTCGTTCCCCTCGTTTTGCCGCGGCGGCGTCGGGTGGGCGCCCCGCCTGCAGCCCCTAGACCCGCGAGCCTACACCGTGGGCGTCCCGCGCGCGCGACTCGCCGCGACCCTTCCGGAGTCTCCTACGATCTGCTCACCTCGGCTTTATCGGCTCTCGAGCGGGGGTTCTGGAGGGGCCGCCTCGCCCCGGCTCAGCCGGCGGTTTCACCTCCTCCTCAACGGGAAGAGGAGACCTGTGAGAGTCTTCGTCACCGGCGCGACGGGCGCTCTCGGCTCGCGGCTTGTTCCCCAGCTCGTCCAGTGCGGGCACGACGTCATCGGAACCGCGCGATCGCCGGAGAAGGTGCAACGCCTCGCCGCCCTCGGCGCCGAGCCGGTTGTGCTCGACGTGCTCGACTCGGCTGCCGTCCGCAAGGCGATCGGCACAGCGCGGCCCGACGCGATCGTGCACGAGGCGACCGCGCTTACCGGCGCGTCCGACGTCAGGCACTTCGACCGGACGTTCCACCAGACGAACCTCCTCAGGACCCGAGGCACCGACGCGTTGATCGCGGCAGCGGCCGAGACGGGCGTGGGTCGGTTCGTGGCGCAGAGCTATACGAGCTGGCCCTATGCCCGTGTGGGCGGCCCGGTGAAGACCGAGATCGATCCGCTCGACCCGAACCCCGCACCGGACATGCGCGAGACGCTGGCCGCGATCGAGCACCTCGAACGCGTATCGGTCACGTCGGGCGGGATCGCGCTTCGCTACGGCAGCCTCTACGGCTCCCCGGACGACGCGCAGCTCGAGCTCGTCCGCAAGCGGCAGTTCCCGATCGTCGGCGACGGTGGTGGGATCTGGTCGTTCCTCCACCTGGAGGATGCCGCCTCCGCGACCGTGCTCGCGGTCGAGCGGGGCGAACCGGGCGTCTACAACGTCGTCGACGACGACCCCGCCCCGGTGCGCCACTGGCTGCCCGCGCTCGCCTCGGCAATCGGGGCGAAGCCGCCGCGCAAGGTGCCGCGCTGGCTCGCCCGCCTCGTTGCCGGCGAAGTCAGTGTTGTCCTCATGACCGAGATCCGCGGTGCGTCCAACGCCAAGGCGAAGCGCGAGCTCGGCTGGAGTCTGCGCTATCCGAGCTGGCGGCACGGGTTCCCGGCCGCGTACGCCGAGCAGCCCGCCATTGCCGCCTGAGGCGGCTCTCTAGGCGCCGAGCAGGTCGAGGACGGCCTTCTCAACCCGGCGCTGCCGCACGGTCTCAGGGAGCTCGACCGAAAACTTCTCGAGAGCTCCCAGGATCGTCTGGCCGCCCATGAAGCGGTCGACGACGCGCGGGTCGATGTAGGAGGAGCGCGCGACCGCGGGCGTGTTGCCGAGATAGCGGGCGACCTCCTTGGTCGCAAGCGAAGCAACGCGCTTGCGTGCGGTGACGGTCTTCGCGTCGCGGCCCAGCAGCGCGAGCGAGGATGCGGCGAGGACATTGGCG
This sequence comes from uncultured Actinomycetes bacterium, assembly GCA_963842305.1. Lineage (GTDB taxonomy): Bacteria > Actinomycetota > Thermoleophilia > Gaiellales > Gaiellaceae > JAIBJN01. The sequence goes on along the minus strand of CAWJFW010000005.1, from coordinate 396,130 downwards.
TTCCACGTCCTGAAGTCCTTGGCGGTGTAGACGCCGCCCGTGAGCTCCTGGATGTAGTCGTTGATGTCGGACGACAAGACATCGACCCAGCGCCGACCGTTTCGGTACGCGAGCAGCTCGCCGCCCTTCGTCCGGCGCCCTTTGAGTGCGGCGACGACGTCGAAAGCGTCCGGGTCGACGACGGACTGGATGCGACGCTCTCCTCCCTTTGCCGGATAGTCGAATGTCACGACGTCGTCTCCTCGCAGGGTTACGTGCGAGCGGCGCATCGTCGCGAGGCCGAAGGTGTTGTTGTCCTCTGCGTACACCTCGCTTCCGATCCGGAAGAAGCCCCGGTCGAGGAGGCGCACCGCGCAGGAGAGGACGCGCTCACGCCCGAGATCGTCCTGTGCCAGGCAGCGGTCCGTGTGCGTCCGCAGGGGCCCGAGTGCGACGGCGAACTCGAGCATCCGATCGAACTTCTCGCGGTCGCGGCGCCTACGCCAGGCATCGTGGTAGAGGTACTGTCTCCGCCCCGCCTGGTCCGTCCCGATTGCCTGCAGGTGCCCCAGAGGGTCGGGACAGATCCAGACATCGCTCCAGGCGGGAGGGATGGCGAGCGAGCGGATTCGCTCGAGCTCGCGCACGTCTCGAACTGGGCCCCCGTCTTCGCGGCGATACTCGAAGCCGCGCCCTCGCCCGCGGCGCGTGATCCCCGGCTTCGAACAATCACTGCGGCGAAGGCGCGGCACTCCACCGGGGCCGGTACCCCGCCCAGGTGTAACGCCAAACCGCGGTCAGTCTGGCGACCTCTTCCCAGCCGGCCTCGCCGCAGGTCCAGTGCGAGCGGTCCGCGAGGAGGCTGTTCTGGGCATCCGCCACTCATGCCGAAGCGACTTTCCACGCGGGCGGGTCGCGGGATCGCCCGCCCGGCGCTAGAGTGGCCACGGTGAGTGACCGGACGCTCGATCTCGACGACCGTGAGACCAGGGCCCTAGCCGTCGGCGCCGGCGGCGTCGCGGCCCTCCTTCTCGGGTGGATCCTGGGTTCGGGCCTGCTGCGCCTCCTCGGCTTCTCCGCTGCGGCGGTCGGCGGTGGTCTGTACGCACGCGAGAAGCTCGCCGAGCGCAGCGAGAAGATCGACGCGGCCAAGGAGTCGATCCGCTCCGAGCTCGACGATCTCGACCCCGTCGCGCGGGCGCAGGTGATGAAAGGCGTCGCGCAGTCGGAGCTCTCGGGCGGCGCCGAGTAGCGCAGCCCCGACTGCGCTGCCCTCAGGTCCTAGCCGCCGCCTCCTTCCAGCCGAAACAGCTCCCGGGCGGCGAACGCGGTGTCGGCGAAGTCCGAGAACACGCCGTCGACCCCGAGCTCGTAGAACAGCAGGTACTCGTTGACCGGGTTGCCCCCGTAGTCGCTCAACAGCCGGAACTGCTCGTTGCGGAACGTCCACGTGTGGATGAACAGGCCGTGGTCGTGAACGCGTTCGACGAGATCGGTCGGCGGGAGCAGCTCCCGGTCGGTCTCGTTGACGAGCCCGTCGCCGTTGGCGTCGGCGACCGTCCCGTCTGGGTTCAGGGCGATCGCACGCGAGCTGACGATGTACGGCTTCCACGGGCCGATGCCGTCCGCGTAGGTGCTGATCTCCTCGAGCCCCTCGTCGGTGGTAAAGAAGCCGAAGGTGCGGCTCTCGAGCTCCGGATCGCCCGACACGGTCCAGTCGTACGGACGGTCGAACGGCGGCGCGTAGGTGATCGTCCCGTCGGGCGCTACGTCGTTCGCATCCACGAGTTGGACGAGGCGCACCGGGGTGATCTGGTTGAGCAACTTCAAGTTGGACTGCTCGAAGGACTGGATGAACACGGGCGAGTTGCGATGGTTCCAACCCGCGCGCTTCAGCACGTTCACCAGCCGGTGCTCGAGCGGGAGTCCGAGATCGGCGTGGTAGGTCGGGTGCTTCGTCTCGGGATAGATGCCGATCGTCCGCCCGACCTGCTTCGACATGCGTTTCGCCAGGGCGATGACCTCGCTGAACGTCGGGATCTCGAACTTGCCGTTGAACTGCTGCGGCCGCTCGGGCAACGGCTGCACGGCCCGCAATGTCTTGATCTCGGCCAGCGTGAAGTCCGACGCGAAAAAGCCGGTCTCGGTCACACCGTCGACGACCTTCGTCGTCTCGCGGTCGGCGAACTCGGGATGGCTCGCCACGTCGGTCGTGCTGGTGATGTTGGGCTCGTGACGAGCGATGAGGTGCCCGTCCTTCGTGGCCACCAGATCCGGTTCGATGTAGTCGGCGCCGAGCTTGATCGCGAGGGCGTATCCCTCCAGCGTATGGTCGGGCAGGTAGCCCGCGGCGCCGCGGTGCCCGATAACGAGCGGAGACGGTTCGCGCGCACCGCCACCGCCGAGCGCCCACACGGTCGGGACCGCGAGGAGCAGAAGTCCCACGCCGATGAACGCCACTAGCCAGCGTCTGCGTCGTGCTCTCATGAATGACCTCCCCCAGGTCGAGTGTGGCGCGAACCTACCCGCCGGGCCCGGTCGAGGCAAGCGGGCGGCCGGCCGAGCAGCAGATCCTCGATCTACCGCTTCGGGGGGAGCGAGCGGGCATACGTGGTGCCGAGCTCGACCCACCTCGCGAGCTCACGCTTGGTGCTCACGTCCGCCGAGTCGACACGCAGCCAACCTGGCATCTGCCTGCCGCGCATCTCCATGAGGCGGGCACTCGTGCTCGCGACGAGCGCTTCTGACTGCTCCGGGGCGACGCGAACCAGCATTCCACCCTGGCCGCTCGCACCCACAGCCATGTTTCCCCCGACCAGAAACGCGAGGCCGCCGAACATCTTCTTCTCGGACACGTCGGCTCCGTTGCCGACCAGCTCGCGGATGCGATCCGCGAGCTCCTCGTCGTAGGCCACGTGACGATCGTACGACACGCGCCCGAGATGGTCGCTCACAATCTACGAATCGCAGATGACCGCCGACGCAGCTGACAAGCCGGGCCAGACGAATCCTGGTCGCCGAAGGAGGTTCACGAAACGGCACGTGCTGGTGACGGGCGCCGGGATCGCCATCGTCGTCGCCACGTTCGTGTTCGTCCTGCCGCGGATCGCGGACTACCGCGATGTCTGGGGCGCCGTGACGATGCTCTCGTGGACGGACATCGCCCTTCTCCTCGGTGCGACCCTGCTGAATCTCGCGACGTTCGCGCCACCCTGGATGGCCGCGCTCCCGGGTCTCCGCTTCCGCCAGGCGTTCGTGGTCACCCAGGCCTCGACCGCTTCGACGTACGTCGCTCCGGCGGGCGTTGCCGTCGGGATGGCGCTCTCGTTCACGATGCTCCGCGCGTGGGGATTCGCGAGCCCGGCGGTCGGCCTGGCGGTCGCTCTGACCGGCGTCTGGAACCAGCTCGCGATGCTCGCCTTCCCCACGATCGCCCTCGCGCTCCTCGCCCTGGCCGGCGGAGCTCATGCTGCGCTCGACACCGTCGCCCTTGTCGGGCTCGCGATCCTGGCGGTTGTCGTAGCGGGCTTCGCGGCGGGTCTGTCCTCCGACAGGCTGGCGCGCAGGGTCGGCGACCTCGCAGCCCGGATCGCCTCGCGGGGGCTGCGCCTGATCCGGAAGAAGCCGGTCGACCGAGGGCGGCGAGGCATTCGTCCGCTTTCGCAACCGGACGAATCGGCTGCTCAAGAGGCGTTGGCACGTGCTCACGCTCGCGACCCTCGCCGGCCAGCTCACCGTCTTCCTGGTACTGCTCGTCTCTCTCCGCGTCCTAGGCGTCACCGCGGGCGAGGTGAGCACGGTCGAGGCCTTCGCCGCCTGGGCGCTCATTCGCCTCCTCGGTTCGATCCCGATCACCCCGGGCGGGCTCGGCGTCGTCGAGCTCGGCCTGACGACCGCGCTCGTGCGGTTCGGCGGCGGCCAGGTCGACGTCGTCGCGGCGGTGCTCGTCTTTCGCTTCCTGACGATGGTTCCCACGCTTCTGATCGGCCTCCTGGCGGGGGCGACCTGGAAGCGCCACCGGCCCGACTATCTCGTGGAGACCGCTGCTGCGGATTCGAAGTCGAAGCCGGAAGGCGGCTGAGGTCAGACGCTCCTCGTGTACCGATGGCAGGGCACGCCGATCGGCCCGTCGGGAGCAGCGGCCGGGTAGTCGAACGGCCCCTCGTCGCTCCATCCGGCTCGTTCGTAGAAGGCACGAGCGCGTCCGTTGCCGGCAACGACGGCGAGCCAGCCCTTGGAATATCCATTGGCCCGGACCTGTCGCTCGGCCTCGCTCATGAGGACGTCGGCGACGCCGGTTCCGCGGTGGGCGGTCGAGACGTAGACCTGCTCGACCTCGTCGTCGACGACGATGACGAAGCCCGCGATCGAGCCGTCGACGACCGCGACGGTCATTTCGCCGGCCCGCTCCGACGCGCGGACTCGAAACGATTCATCCGTGCGGACCTCGACCAGCTCACTGGGAACGAAGCCGATGTGCCCATCTCGCCACCCGAGCCGCCAGATCTCGGCGATCGCACTCGCATCCCGCTCGTGGCCCGGCCGCAGCAGGATGTTGGAGCCCATGTCTGCGTCTCAGAGCTCGATCCCGGAGACCGGGTGCGGTACGTACAGGTCCTCGAGCCGAGCGATCTCCTCGTCGCTCAGCGAGAACGTCTCGGCTTCGAGCGCGTCCTCGACGTGCGCGAGCTTCGTGGCTCCGACGATCGGCGCCGTCACTCCTGGCTTGTGCAAGAGCCACGCAAGGGCGACTTGTGCCGGAGAGACGCCCCGCTCCGCCGCGATCTCGGCGACACGCTCGATGACAGGCACGTCGAGGTCCGGCCGATACAGGGAATCGGCGAAGGGATCCGTCCTGGCGCGCGTCGTCAGCCGCTCGCCGGCGGACGTTCGGCTGCCCGCAAGAAGCCCTCTGGCAAGCGGGCTCCACGGGAGCACGCCCACCCCGAGGTCGAGACACTGCGGGATCATCTCCCGCTCCTCCTCGCGGTAGATCAGGTTGTAGTGATTCTGCATCGAGACGAACCGCGCACCGCCGACGTGCTGTGCCTTCGCGAACTGCCAGGCGTGCATGCTGCTGGCACCGATGTAGCGCGCCTTTCCGGCCCTGACGACGTCGTGCAGCGCCTCCATCGTCTCCTCGATCGGCGTCGCGTCGTCCCAGCGATGGATCTGGTAGAGGTCGACGTAGTCGACCTCTAGGCGCTGCAGCGAGGCGTCGATCGAGGCGAGGACGTGCTTCCGCGAGAGGCCGCGGCCGTTCTCCCCCGGCATCGTTTTCATGTGCACCTTCGTCGCGACGACATACTCCTCGCGCATCCCGAAGAACTTGCGCAGTAGGCGGCCGGTGACGACCTCGCTCTGACCGCCGTTGTAGACGTCGGCGGTGTCGAAGAACACGATCCCGCCCTCGACCGCTCGTTTGACGATCGGCTCGGCGTCCGATTCGTCGAGAGCCCACTCACGGCTTTTGTGCTTGCCGAAGCTCATCATCCCGAGGCACAGCCGCGAGACGCGTAGGCCGGTACTACCGAGGTTGACGTACTCCATCATCGCCTCCCTTGCTCGCACGCCACGTTAGTCGTCGCGACGCCTTGGTGGGCGCTACGCCACGGTCCGACGCAGCACGGAGGGCTGACTTGACGCCCGAAGACGGCGGCGGCAGGGTGCCCAGGTGAAGACCAACGCCCGTCGGGTCATGAGTCGTCCGCGTTGGATGGCCCTCTTTTTTGCTCTTGGGTCGACGTGCTTTCTCATTGGCCCGTTCCCCGGCTATGCGCAGCTGGTCGGCGACTCGGCCGACGCCATCACCTTCTTCGTCGGCTCGATTCTGTTCACGGCCGGCGGAGGGCTTCAGAGCTGGCTCGCCTGGTCCGAACGGCACTCCCCCGGTGGCGGCGGCGCGGGATGGTGGGCCGCCATCATCCAATCTGCCGGCACGCTCTTCTTCAACATCACGACGTACGAAGCGATGCACACCGCCGTGACGAGCCCCGTGTACAACGAGCTCGTCTGGCGGCCCGATTGGCGCGGGTCGATCTGCTTCCTCGTCTCAGGCGCGATCGCCTACCGCGCCTCGGCGCGTCATGGATGGTTGCCGGTGCGTGGCGGCGCGGGATGGTGGCAGCCGGCAGTCAACCTGCTGGGCTGCATCTTCTTCGGAATCTCTGCCGTCGCCGGCTACATCGTTCCGTCGACCCGGTCGATGCTCGACCAGGCGGCGGCCAACTGGAACACATCGCTGGGCGCGGCGTGCTTCCTGGCCTGCGCGCTCGACACCTTGCACACCGACAGGGCCTCGAAGATGCCACTAGGTCGGCGGCTCCATGAGCTCGAGCACAAGCTCGAGGCTGACGTCCGGTAGGTGAGGACGCGCCGGCCTCGGGCTGTTTCGATCGAGACGACAAGCACCCAGAGTGGGAAGACGAGTAGCAGCCATTCGACCCGCGGGATCGTGAACAGCAGCATCAACGCGCCGATGTAACCAAGGATCGTCAGCCACCTTGGCGGTTGTGCTAGGCGGATCAGCATCGTCGTGAAGACCGCCATGAACGCTCCGGCCATCTTGGCGGCGAAGACGTACGCGAAAAGGTAGCTCGTGTCGAAGGCCAGGCGCACCGACTCGAGCGCCTCCGGCCGCCCTCGATCCACCCCGACGAAGCCCGCCACCTCGACCGCCACCGAGGCGTAGAGCGAAGCGACGAAGACGATTCCCGAGCCGAGTAGAACGGTCGAGAAGAACTGATCCTCGCGTCTGCCGATATGGGAGCGGACGACGCCGATGAACCAGAGGAACAGGATCCCGGCGAAGCCGATTAGGTGCGACGAGAACAGCACTAGCTCCGAAGCGGCCCCAGAGAAGTCGTCGCGCTCCGACGCCGGGCTCCCAGGCGCGGCGATCCGGTCAAGCACGACCGCTGCGGCGAAAAGGCCAGCGAACAGGACTCCGGTGATCCCCGCAGCGTGCGGAGTCCTAAGCTCCCGCAAACTCGCAGAGGACTCTTCACCCATCGAACCACCTCCCTTGAGACGAAGCCGACCCTACGGCGGCCGAACCGCGATTCGCATTATGCGATCCGGGCGAAACAGCGTGCCGGGGGCAGCCAGGGGACTAGCCCACGGGTGCCATTCGAGCCAGCCCGAGGCTCGCAAGGTCGGTCGTGAACGAGTCTCGGGCTCGACGCAGTATGCACCGCTCGAACGGGGCTACCTAGGATGCTCCCCGAATGAAGCCTGAGTCAGACGCCGCAAACGACGCAGCAGCGGGTCGTAACCGTCCCGACCGAGGTGAGGATGGCGTCCCGTTTGGCGAGCCGCGCTGGCCGATGGCGGGCGCTGTGCTCGCGGCGATGGCGCTCACGATCCTGCTACCCGACGACCTACAGCCGGGCCCAGGGTGGGTGCTCCTGCTGATCGAAGGATTGTTGCTGGTAGCCGTGGTCGCTGGCGATCCGGGCCGGATCACCCGCCGCTCGCGGGAGCTCCGGGCACTCTCGATCGTCCTCGTATCAGTCCTCGTCATCAGCGCGCTCATCGCCTACTGAGATACTTGCGCTCCTGTCGAGGAAAAGAGGGAGAGCGTGACACTCAAGCACCCGAAGACTCCGGCTTCTTCCCGGGAGAGTCTGTCCATGCCACCGCTGTTCATGCTCGAGAGCGCGCAGGTCTCGTGTCATCGTCTAGCGGAGCAACAGCTCCCGCCCGACGTCGCCTACCAGGTGATTCACGACGAGCTGATGCTCGACGGCAATGCCCGTCTGAATGTGGCGACGTTCGTCACTACCTGGATGGAACCGCAGGCCGAGAAGCTGATGGCCGAGTGCTACGACAAGAACATGATCGACAAGGACGAGTACCCGCAGACAGCCGAGATCGAGATGCGTTGCGTGAACATGCTGAGTGGACTCTGGCACGCGCCCGCTGTAGACGAGGCAACGGGCTGCTCGACGACCGGCTCGAGCGAGGCCGCCATGCTCGGCGGCCTCGCGCTCAAGCGTCGCTGGCAGAAGAGGCGAGCCGCCGAGGGGAAGCCCGCCGACAAGCCCAACATCGTGATGGGCATCAACGTCCAGGTCTGCTGGGAGAAGTTCGCGAACTACTGGGACGTCGAGATGCGGCTCGTTCCGATGGAGGGCGACCGCTTGCATCTCTCGGCGGAGGAAGCGGTCAAGCTCTGTGACGAAAACACGATCGGGGTCGTTGCAATCCTTGGCTCGACGTTCGACGGCTCCTACGAGCCGGTGGAAGAGATTTGCGCCGCGCTCGATTCCTTCGAAGAGAAGACGGGCATATCTGTTCCCGTTCACGTCGATGGTGCCTCGGGAGCCTTCGTCGCGCCGTTCCTCGATCCGGACCTCGTCCGGGACTTCCGCCTCCAGCGCGTCGCCTCGATCAATGCTTCCGGGCACAAGTACGGGCTCGTATACCCCGGCGTCGGTTGGGTCATTTGGCGAGATGCCGAGGCGCTGCCCGAGGACCTGATCTTCTGGGTGAACTACCTCGGCGACAACATGCCGACGTTTGCACTCAACTTCTCACGGCCGGGTGCCCAGGTCGCGGCCCAGTACTACAACTTCCTCCGTCTCGGATTCGACGGCTACCGGAAGGTCCAGGGCTTCGCGCGCGAGGTTGCGACGCGCCTGTCCGCGGCGATTGGCGACCTCGGCCCGTTCGAGCTGATCACGAAGGGTGACGAGTTGCCGGTGTTCGCCTTCAAGCTGCAGGACCAGATCGAGAACTACACGGTCTTCGACGTCTCGAATGCGCTGCGCGAACGGGGATGGCAGGTGCCGGCGTACACGTTTCCGAAGAACCGGGAGGACCTCGAAGCGCTTCGGGTCGTCGTCCGGCGCGGCTTCACCCACGACCTCGCCGACCTGCTCGTGGGCGACCTGGAGCGCCAGCTGCCGCGGCTGGAGAAGCAGCAGGCGCCGGTCCACGACAGGACGGCCGCCGCAAGTTTCCATCACTAGCGAAGGAGTCGAAGGGTGTGTAGATGGGTCGCGTATTCCGGCTCCCCGGTGCTGATCGAGGAGTTGCTCTTCAAGCCAAAGCATTCGCTGATCGACCAGAGCCTCCACTCGAGGCTCGGTGCCGAGACGACCAATGGGGACGGCTTCGGGATCGGCTGGTATGGAGCCGGCGAGACGCCGGGGGTCTTTCACAGCGTCGAGCCGGCGTGGAACGACCGAAACCTGCAGGACCTCGCAGCGCACCTCGAGTCGCCGATCGTGTTCGCGCACATCCGCGCCTCCTCGGGATCGCCGATCCAGCAGACGAACTGCCACCCGTTCCGTCACGGGCGCTGGCTGTGGATGCACAACGGGCTCATCCGCGAATTCCAGGAGGTCAAGCGCGACCTCGCGCTTGCGGTCGATCCCACGCTCTTTCCGGCGATCGAGGGCTCGACCGACTCAGAGATGTTCTTCTTCCTCGCGCTCACGTTCGGGCTCGAGGACGATCCACCCGGAGCAATCGAGCGCGCGGTTGGGCTCATCGAGGAGGTCGGCAAGCGGCACGGCGTCGAGCATCCGATCCAGATGACGGTGGCTACGACGCGACGGTGTACAGGTCTGGGCCGTCCGTTACTCGAGCGAGGGGCAGTCCCGCTCGCTCTTCTACTCGACAAACGTGAGCACCCTCCGGCACCAGCACCCCGACAACCCCGTGCTCCACGGGCTCTCGGACGAGTCGAGGCTCGTCGTCTCGGAGCCGCTCGGCGATCTCGCCGGCGCCTGGAACGAGGTTCCAGAGTCGAGCTGGGGCGTCATCCATGAGGGGCAAGACGAGCTACGCCCGTTCACGCCGCAACCGCCCTCGTGAAGACAGGCGGGCACGCGCTTCATGTAGTTGACCTACTCGAGCGCGCGCTCGTAGCTGACCCGGCGGCGCAGATTGCCCTCGTCGGCGGGGTCGAACCAGATCGAGATCAACACGGCGCCGCGCGTCGCCGGGGACTGCACCGCCTCCGCATACTCGAGAGCGACGGCGATGCCTCGATCCGCGATCGCCGCGAGAGCCTCGGCGTTTGCGGCCCGCTCGGCGGCGGCGTGCGCCTTCTCCCAGCAGCGCACCTCGGCGTGGAGCTCCTGCCCGTCCTCGCGCCGGATCCGGTAGTCGACCGCCCAGCCGTCTTGTGAAGGCGCCGTGAGGTCATATGTCTCGACCACTTCAGCCATGGCCAACCGTCTTCAAACAGGAGGCTATCCCTTCAGTTCGCGCCGGGTGGGCGACTTCGGACCGTGCGGCTACCGATTAGGGTTCGCTCGTGATCGCGACCGCTGAACCTCGGCCGTGAATCTTCTCTGGGGCTTCCTCATCACTGCAGGAGCGACCGCCCTCACCGTCGCGGCGATGCTGTTCGTTCGCCGCCGGGCGCCGGAGGGGAGCTACTTCAAGGACGGCGACCGCGCCTCCGGGGTCTTCGGCGTCCTCGCGACGGGTTTCTCGGTCCTCCTCGGGTTCATCATCTTCCTCACGTTCACGAGCTACGACCAGTCACGAACCGGCGCCGAGGCCGAGGCCTTGGCCGTCACCCAGCAGGTGGAGACGGCGCAGTTCTTTCCGACCGCCGCCAAGGGGGAGCTGACCGGTGAGCTCGTTTGCTACGCCCGCAACGTGGTCAACGACGAGTGGGACCGGATGGAGGCCGGAACGCTGGGCGACGACATCAACCCGTGGGGCGTCGAGCTCTTTCGCACGCTCGACCGGGTGGAGCCGGGCACCGCCAGCGAGCAGTCGGCATACGACAAGTGGCTCGATCAGACCTCCGACCGAGAGGCGGCCCGACTCGATCGCATCCACGGGGCCGTCGGCGTGATCCCCGCCCCACTCTGGATCGTGCTCTTCTTCATCGCCCTCGTGATCTTCGTCTACATGCTCTTCTTCGCGGACAGCGGCGAGGGCGCCGTGACGCAGGGTGTCCTCATGGGATCGGTCACCTCGGTGATCGTCCTGATGCTCCTGCTCCTCAACTTCCTCGACAACCCGTTCCACTCCGGCATCGGCGGCCTCAAACCTGTTGCCATGGAGCGGTCGCTTCGCCTCGTGGACCAGGCGCTCGAAGCCGTCGGGAGCGACGTCCGCATCCCGTGTGACGCCGAGGGGAATCCCTCTGAATAGCGAGACGGACGACGTAAAGGCAGACCGCGTCGAGACCGTCGCGGCCGTGCTCCTGGCTCTCGCAACCGTGGCCACTGCCTGGAGCGGCTACCAGGCAAGCCGGTGGAACGGCGAGCAGGCGAAGGCGTTCAGCCGTGCCAACGCGGCGAGGATCGAGTCGACCCGCTCGGCCGAGCTTGCAAACACGCAGACGCAGATCGACGTCGCGACGTTCACCCAATGGGTCGATGCCTACGCCCAGGACCAGACCGAGCTGGCCGACTTCTACTACAAGCGCTTTCGGCCGGAGTTCAAGCCCGCGATGGACGCGTGGATCGCGACGAGACCGCTCAAGAACGCGGACGCCCCGCTGACGCCGTTTGCCATGCCCGAATACAAGGTGGCCGCCAGGGAGGAGGCACAGCAGCTGGAGGCGGAAGCCGATGCGCTCTCCGCACAGGCCCGGGCGAATGTTCAGCGGGCGACCAACTACGTCCTCGCCGTCGTCCTCTTCGCGACTGCATTGTTCTTCGCGGGCATGGCCGCGAAGTTCCGCACGCACCGTCTTCGCGTGGCACTGCTCGTCTTCGGAGTCGTCATCCTCGTCGGAACCATCATCTGGCTGGCGACGTTTCCTGTCAGCCTCTCGGTGTGACCGCCCAGCCGCCCCTTGCGAGGCTGGCGGCGCCCGGGCAGGAGCCGGTCGCTCAGGCCGACTCCGTTCCGAGTTCACTCGCCGCTGACTAGCGCGTCATCGAAGAAGCCGACGATTCGCCGCTCGTACTCCTGTGGCTCGGCATCGATCGCGCCGGTGTGCCCGCCTTCGGCGGCCCAGAGCTCCTTGGGTTGGCTCGCCGCCTCGTAGTAGGTCGGAGTGAGGCTCTCGCCTCCCTGCCCGGGCGTGGCGTAGATGAAGTACACCGGCACCGCGATCTCGGCGCTGAGATCCTTGAGGCTCGGTGGCGGCAGGTCGCTCGTGAAGGCAGCCGTCGCCGCCGTCGTCAGTCCAATCACTCCGGTGGTGATCCAGGAGTCCAGCCCGGGCAGCTCCACCGCCTCGCGGACGGAGCGGATGCCGGCGCCCTCCGAGACGACCGCCCGCAGGCCTTCCGTCTCGGCCGCCGCCTGCAGAAGCACCTCGCCGCCGACCGAGAGGCCGAGCGCGCCGATGCGGTCGTCGTCGACCTCGGGTCGACCCTGGAGGAACGAGATCGCCGCCTGCACGTCGCGCGTGCCCGACCAGCCGAGGCCGTTCGGGTCGCCCTCGCTCTCGCCTTCCCCGCGCCGGTCGAAGAGCAGGACGCCGTAGCCGTGCTGGACGAGCATCCTGGCGGGCTTCTGCGGCCCCTTGCGACCCGGGATGACGATGACGGTGGCGCCGTTCTTCGTGGGCACGTACCAGCCCTCGAGCCGAAGCCCGTCGCTCGTTGTGAAGGCGACGTCCTCGTACGGGGCGCCGAGCTGCGCCATCGGCACGTAGGCACGGGCGGCGTGGGTGACCACGTACATCTCCGAGACCGGGTAGACGACCACGTACGCGCCGAGCAGGAAGCTGACCGTGAGCAGGGCCCGCCGCAGGTACCGGCGGACCACGCTTCCGCCCTTTCTCGACTTCCACAGGGTCATGAGGCCGATGCCGATGAGAAGGAAGCCGGCCGGGATCGCGAGCAGTCCGGTGTAGTCATCTCCGGAGGGTCCGTTTTCCCGGGTGTAGTACCCCGCTTCGCCGACGCCCATCACGATGACGAAGAGCCCGACGAAGATGGCAAGTGTCCCGCGCAGGCCCGGCCGAAGGCGCGGGTAGGCCCAGGCGAAGAGGACGAGGAGCCCGGTCTGCACGAGGCCGCCCGCCAGGTGGTCGGCGGCGGACGTGCCCGGCTGCGGCTGGAGGAAGTTGTCGTCGACGACGTGGAGCGCCGCGATTCCGAGCGCGAGTCGCGCGAGACCCGTCTCGGTGAGCAGGGCCGCCCCGATCCTTCCTGGGACGACCCTGCTGGATTCGACGCGACTGTGCGCGGTGCTGGTCAAGCCGAGTTGCTACCCGCTCGGCGTCGGGATGGGCGGCGCCTTGACGGCCTCCGACGAGCTCCCGTGGTCGAGGTGCGGAAGCCACTCGAGCCAGCTGGGCAGGTACCAGTTCCAGTCTCCGAGTAGCTTCATCGTCGCCGGCAGGAGAACGGCTCGGACGATGGTCGCGTCGATCAGGATCGCGGCCGCGAGCCCGACGCCGAACTGCTTGAAGATCAGCATCTGCAGCGTCGCGAATACCGCGAAGACGCAGACCATCACGACCGCGGCGCTCGTCACCACTCCGGCCGTCGACTTGATCCCGGAGGCGATTGCGTCCTCGGTGCTCATCCCGCGGTCGTACGCCTCCCTGATGCGACTGATGATGAAGACGTGGTAGTCCATCGAGAGCCCGAAGAGGATCACGAACATGAAGATGGGCAGGAAGGAGTCGATGCCCGCGGTCGACTCGAACCCGAGCAGTCCCTTGCCGATGCCGTGCTGGAAGACGAGCACCATCACGCCGTAGGCGGCCGCGATCGAGATCAGGTTCAGGACGATCGCCTTGGCCGCGATCACGAGCGAGCGGAACGCGAAAAGCATGAGCCCGAACGCCAACAGGAGGACGAACCCGAACACGAGCGGAGCGGCCGACTTCAACCTGTCGTTGAAGTCCTTCGTCGACGCCGTAATCCCGGTCACGCCCACCTCGGCGCCGGGAAGCGCGCCGACGGTCGTCGGGACGAGGTCGTCCCTCAACGTAGCGAGGGCCTCGTTCGAGGCAGCGTCCATGCCCTTGCCGTCGACGGGGATGGCGATTGTGGCAATGGTTCCGCCCTCGTTCACGTCGACCGTGATCGGCTCGTGCATCTGGCCGCTGGCGAGCGCCCGCCACTCGAGCTGGCCGATCGCCTCCTGCACCTGCGGGGCGGTGACGTCGTCCGCCTTGACGACGACGCCGGCCGGGATCTCGCTCCCCGGGAAGGCGGCCTGTATGCGGTTGTACGTCTTGATCGCGTCGAGCGACTGCGGGAACGTCTCGATGGCCGGCTGGACCGTTCGCAGCTGGAGGGCCGGAATCGCTAGCGCGAGCAAGAGCCCTCCCGCGAGGACGACGGAGACGACCGGCCTCCGCAGGACTGCCCCGACGATCGTGCCCCAGACGCGGCTTTCGCCGTTCGCGGACCGGAGCCGGTTGACGAAGCGGGACACGCCCGCGGTCGACGCGGTCGCCCAGCCAGGAGAGAGTCGCCGGCAGGACCGTGAGCGACCCGAGCATGGCCACCGCGACCACCAGGATGGTGCCCACGGCGAAGGCCGACATGCCCTGGATGCCCGCGAGGAACATCCCCGACATGGCGATGATCACGGTCAGCCCGGAGATCAGAACCGATCGGCCTGAAGTGGCTGCAGCGGCTTCGAGCGCCGCTTCCTCGCTTCGCCCGGCCGCCCGCTCCTCGCGCTCGCGCTTCAAGTAGAACATCGAGTAGTCGACGCCGACCGCGAGCCCGATCAGGAGGATGAGTTCGTAGGTGACCTCGTCGATCGGGATGAGCGAGCTCGGGAGGGCCACCAGCCCGAACGTGGCGATGATGGCGGTGAGCGCCAGCAGGAGCGGGATGCCCGCCGCCACGAGCGCTCCGAAGACGACGATCAAAATAATCAGGGTCACCGGGATCGAGAGCAGACCAGCCTTCTTGAGGTCGTCCATGAAGGCGGCATCGACCTCCTTGTCGGCGCTGACGCCGAACGAGCCGATGAACATCTCCGGGTGCGCCGTCTGAGCGTCCTGGACCGCGGCGACGACCGGGTCGATCTTCGTCGTCGCGTCGTCGGGATCGCCGGTGATGTCGAAGTCAATGAGCGCGGCGCGCCCGCTCTGCCCGATCTGACCGGCGTTCTCGGAATCGAGCGGCGATCGGATGTTTGTGACCACGTCAAGCGCCGAGACCTTGGCGACGACGTCCTCGACCGCGGCCGCGAAGGCCGGGTCCTTGATGGTCAGCGAGTCGCTCTGGACGAGGACGCTCTCGCCCGCCGGCTGGACGAACTCCTCGTGGAGGAGCTTGTCGACCCGGCCGGACTCGCCCACGCCGGACGTGGCCTGCTCGATCTTGGTGGTGCCGCTGAGGATGCCGGCCGCGAACGCGACGACGACGAACGCGAGCCACCCGAAGATGGCGGTCTTCCGATGCTGCGCGCTCCAGCGCCCCATCCGGCCGGCCACGTTGGTGGGCTTCCTCGGCTCGTTGGGCGGAGGGAAGCTCGGCTGGGAAGCCGACCGCTCTTCGGGCTCGTTCTGGATGACGGGGGTCTTCATCGCAGCTCCTCTCTGGAGGCGGTCTCGAGGTGTGTGATTAGGCGCACGGCGGAGGTCACGTCGCGACCGCCTCCGGCACTCGGGCGACGCCGTGCTCCGGCCGTGCCAGGAGCGCCCACCGGCGCTCGATCAGCACGGCGGCCAGGGCGAAGCACACGAGCGCGGCCGGACCGATCGGCGGCGGATGGATGGCGAAGAGAGCGCTGAGCCCGACAAGCACGGTCAGGACCCAGCCGGCTCCGGCGCGCCGCAGCGCCACCGCGGCCGCCACCATGGCGACCATCCAGCCCAACAGACCGGCGACGAGCGCAACCGAGATCGGGTCGCCGAGAATGTTGTCCTCGTTGTAGTGCTGGATGGCGTCGGCGACCACGGCCTGCTCGGCGGCCGGGAGGTCGTTGGCGTAGTCGACGAGGATGCCCGTCCCGAGCCCGATCGTCACCTCGTACGCGGTGTAGAAGACGAGAAAGACGATGAGGGAGACGCGGCTCACGGTCGCCGCGCGGCTCTGCAGGCCGCCCAGGAGTAGAAAGGCGGCGAACGCCATCAGCGGCATGAACAGGAGGAACGCCGTGTGCACGAAGAGCCAAGCGCCGACGTCGTGACGGATGCCGTGGTAGACGCCGTGATCGCCGCCCGGTGGGTGGAACCACAGCACGACCGCTAGCACCAGCGGGGTCGCGACCAGGAATACTCGGCGGAGGGTGACGGCCATTGCTCCGACGCTCTCAAGCGCGACCGACGTGCGGAAGGCGGGAAACTTGCCTCCGCGGGGTCGGGTTTCTGGTGTTCGGGCGAGGCCGGGCTAGGACCGCAGATAGAGGAGCACGGCGAGGACGCGCCGGGACTCGCTGCCGCTCGAGGGCAGCCCGAGCTTGCCGAAGATGCTCGAGACGTACTTCTCGACCGCGCGCAGCGAGAGCACGAGCTTGTCGGCGATCCCCTGGTTCGACCGGCCTTCCGCCATGAGCTCGAGCACCTCGTGCTCGCGGGGCGTCAGTTCGGCCAGCGGATCGTCGGTTCGTTGCCTGGCCAAGAGGGTCGAGACGATGATCGGGTCGATCGCCGAACCACCGTCCGCGACGCGCCGGACGGCGGCGACAAACTCCTCGACGTCACTGATCCGGTCCTTGAGCAGGTAACCCGCGCCCTCGGCCGAGTCGGCGAGGAGCTTCATGGCCAGACCTACCTCGACGTACTGCGAGAGCACGAGCACGCCCACGTCCGGATGGCGCCCACGGATCTCCAGGGCCGCAAGCAGCCCCTCGTCGTTGTGCGTCGGCGGGAGCCGAATGTCGACGATCGCGACATCGGGCGAGTAGCTCCGCACCTTCAACAACAGATCCTCGGCGGTCTCGCAGCTGCCGACCACCTCGAGCCCGTTCGATTCCAAGAGCTGGGTGAGCCCCTCGCGTAGAAGAACGCTGTCCTCGGCGATCACGACGCGCACGGCATCTCCGCCTTGACTCGTGTCCCGCCACCCGTCGGGCTCCAGACCCGAAGCCGCCCTCCAAGCGCTTCGACGCGATCGGCGAGGCCGCGCAACCCTGAGCCGCGCTCGGAGTCCGCTCCGCCGACGCCGTCGTCGACGATCTCGACCACGATCTGGCCGTTGGCCTGACTGACTTCAACGCTCGCAGTCGATGCGCACGCGTGCTTCGCGACATTGGCGAGACTCTCGGAGACCAGGTAGTAGGCGGCGACCTCCACCGGCTCCGGAAGGCGTCCACTGACCGCGACCCTCAGTCGAACGGGCACATGCGCACGCGCAGTGAGTTGCTCGAGAGCAACCGCGAGACCATGGCCGCTGACGACGGCGGGGTGAATCCCGCGCGCAACCTCGCGCAACTCCCCGAGCGACGTGGCGATCTCCTGTCTGGCCTGTGCGAGGCGCTTGCTGGCGTCGCCCTCGGCCCCCAGTTCCTGCTCGAGCAGGCTGAGGTCGAGCGAGAGCGCGATCAGCCGCTGCTGAGCGCCGTCATGGAGATTGCGCTCGAGTCGCTGCCGTTCCTTCTGCCCGGCCGCGAGGACACGCGAACGCGATCCACGTAGTTCTTCCAGACGCGCCCGCAGCTCCACGTGCAACCGCCCGTTCTCGATCGCGATACCTGCAGCCGCGCTGACGGCTTCGAGCAGCTCGGGCTCACCCGAAAGCGCCGGATCGTGAATGAGTGCCGCAACGCGATCTCCGTTTCGGCCGATCATCGTCGTGGCCCTGCTGCTTTCCTCGTCCGGCAGAATCACTGACCGGCCCTCGAAATCGGACCAGCTCTGAAACTGTGGCAGCCAGTACGCCAGCGTCAACGACGGATCGCCGAGCGCCCGGGCGAGCGCGTCGCGAAGTTCACTCGGCGACGGCTCCCCAGGAAGCTCGACGAGGAGATCCGCGACGGTCGAGCGTGCGAGTCGTGCACGAAGAATGCCCCCAAGGACGACGAGGGGGATTGCAACGTAGACACCGAGCACGAGCCAGCGCCCCGTTTCGAACTCGATCTGAAACTTGTCGAGCCCGACGAGGACCGATCCTGCCAAGATGCCGACGGAGCCAACGAGGATCGGTACGAGCCCACGTCGGAGTGGCGGGCTTGCGACCATCCAGCGCCGCGTCAAGGTGATAGCCAGTACGACTGAGGCCACCGTGACCAGAGCCCGCTGTGCGGAGTCGATGTGGTCCGCGACGGCGGCGTTCGGCCAGACCATGAGCGCGTTCTCAGGGGTCCCGCCTGTCTCGAGGAACAGCAGCCAGGCCAGCTCCAATGGAAAGGCCATGAGCGCGAACAGTCCGATCACGAAAAGATCGAACCCAGGCTTCAGGCGACCGAGAGGGAATGCAAGGAGAAAGCAGACGAAGACGACGACCCACGCATCGCTGAGCCAGATCCCGGCCGTAAACAGTGCCGATGAATGGGACTGAATGAGGATGTTCGCGAGGAGAGACGTGCACCCGACTGCCGTCATCAGCGGCCCGAGCCGATTCTCCGGCCGCCGTTCCCACGCGTAGAGCCCACATCCGGCGAACGACCAGCCGATGAGTACCTTCAGCCCGTTCGGCGTGTCGAGGTCGTCGAAGCCCCCGTTCGAGACCGTCATCGCCACGGAGGCGACGCCGGCGACGAGTGCGAAAACCCCGAGGCCACGCCGAAGCCAAGCGAGACTCTGGACATGGGTTGGGCTGGGCTCAGCCCGAGGAGGGGAGTTCGCGCTCGCCGAGAGAACCTCGGACGTCGACATGGACTCCTCTCTAAGTCGTGCTCGACCCTGGCGCGAGAGAACCTCTCAGGCGCGACCGCGTAATCGAGTCGGCGCGAACACGGAAGAAAGGAGGCGCCTCGGCGTGAGGGTACTCCCAACGGTCAGCAGTCGTCAAAGGTGCGGGTGCCGACATCCAAGAGAGCAGTCGGCTGAAACGGCCATCGAATCCGCGGAAGGCTCAATCGAAGGCACTCGTTTCGACAAGGTTCGGCCCTCTCTGCCATAGTCCCCGCGCATGTGTTGCCTGGCGCTGACAGCGGGTCTCATCGGGCCGCGTATCGCCCTCCTCGTCTGGTGGATCTTCGGCGACCGCGTCGAGCTCGCATTCGACTCCTGGATCTGGCCGCTGCTCGGTCTTCTCCTCCTGCCGTGGACGACGCTCGCGTACCTGCTCGTCTGGTCGCCCGTCGTCGACGTTCACGGAGCTGAGTGGATCGTCGTCGCCATCGGGTTCGTTGGCGACGTCCTGACCTATTCTGGCCGTGCCGCGTCCTCCCGCTACGAGTCTTCACGCGGCTACTAGCCTCGGCGACCGAGGACGCGTCTTCCGGCTCGCGTCGACGCCGGCGCGCGGTTTGCACCACCCCTCTTCCGCATAGCGTTCAACTTCTGCCAGGTGGCCGGCCGGGATGAGCAAGACCGCCTCGCCGGCATGGGCGACATGGGAGAATGTCCGGGACCATGGGCGACGCAAGGGGGTTGCCACATGATCGAGCATGCGGTGGTGGTTGTCGGCGGGGGACCGACTGGCTTTATGTTGGCGGGGGAGTTGGCGTTGGCGGGGGTGGATGTCGCCATCGTCGAGCGACGTGCCAGCCAGGAGCTTGCCGGCCAGAGGGCGGGCGGACTGCACGCTCGCACCATCGAAGTGCTCGACCAGCGTGGCATCGCCGATCGGTTCCTGGCGGAGGGACAGGCGATGCAGGTTGCGGCATTTGCCGGGACGCCACTGGACATCAGCGACTTCCCTACTCGGCACCCCTACGGGCTCGCGTTGCGGCAGGCCCACATCGAGCGCCTGCTCGCCGAATGGGTCGACGAGCTCGAGGTGCCGATCCATCGCGGGCGTGAGGTGACGGGCTTCGCGCAGGACGACACGGGCGTCGACGCTGAGCTGGCCGATGGCCAGTCGCTCCGGGCCGAATACCTCGTCGGGTGCGATGGCGGACGCAGCGTGGTCCGCAAGGCAGCAGGCATCGGGTTCCCCGGGTGGGAACCGACGACGAGCTTCCTGATCGCCGAGGTCGAGCTGGACGAGGAACCGGAATGGGGTCTCCACCACGACGCCGTCGGCCGCCATGCATTCGGGCCTCCGCAGGATGGAGGTCCGGCGCGGGTCATGGTGACCCAGGAGCACGTCGCATCCACCAGCAAGGTCACGCTGCGCGACCTCAGCGAAGCGCTCGTCGCCGTTTGGGGAACCGACTACGGGGTCCACAGCCCCACCTCGATCTCCAGGTTCACCGATGAAGCCCGCCAGGCGGATGCGTATCGCGACCGGCGGGTACTGCTGGCCGGCGACGCCGCGCACGTACACAACCCGGTCGGCGGCCAGGGCCTCAACATCGGCGTGCAGGACGCGGTGAACCTGGGATGGAAGCTCGCCCAGGTGGTCAAGCAGGCATCGCCCGACAGTCTCCTGGACACGTACCACGCCGAGCGCCACCCGGTCGCTGCCCGCGTGCTCCGGGACACGATCACGCAGGTCACGCTGTTCCCCAATGACGAGCGGCTCAACGCCGTCGGCGACACCATTGCCGAACTCCTCGCGATGGACGAGCCGCGCCGGCGTTTCGCCGCGAGAATGTCCGGCCTGGACATCCACTACGAGCTCGGCGAGGGGCACCCGCTGCTCGGACGCCGCATGCCCGACCTCGACCTGGTTACCTCAAGCGCCCCGCTGCGGGTCTTCGCTCTGCTGCACGGAGCCCGTCCGGTGCTGCTCAACCTCGGCGAGCCCGGCGCGTTCGACATCGCTTCATGGTCGGATCGGGTTCAGGTGGTCGACGCCACCTACGCCGGTGCGTGGGAGCTTCCCGCACTTGGGGAAGTCCCTGCTCCCACGGCCGTGTTGATCCGGCCCGACGGACACGTCGCCTGGGTGGTGGGAGACCGATCCGATCCGGGGCTCACTGACGCGCTCACCACCTGGTTCGGAGCGCCTACAGCGGCGTAGCGCAAGTCGGGAGCCCGAATGAGATCGGCGACCCAGGCCGGCCGCCGCGATCTTGCGCCTATGCGACGGCGACCCTGTTGTCGATCATCGCCGAAACCTCGGCAAACCGCACCTGCGGCTCGACACCGTAGAGCTCGATGATCTGGGCCTTCAGCTCCGGCGTGAAGAATGCGCGGGCGGCTGGCTCCGAATCCCACACGTAGGTGTTGGTGACCGTCCCGGTCTCGTCGTCCCACATGAACACCTTGCTGCGCAGACCGTCCATACCCTCGAACACGGGCCCCGCCTGTTCGGCGACCGCTGAGGCGCGTTCGCGCGTGAGGTCGCTTCCTGGACCGATGGTGACGATGACTCCGATCATGTCGCCTCCCGGCTCGTGATAACGGTTGCAATCTCGGACAGCATGTCACACAGGGGTTGGAGCGGCTGAGGCTCGAACCCGCGTCCGAAGTCGCTCGGTCAGAACACGAGGAGCGCGTGTTGCCGAACCGCCTCAACGGTGGCCGATAGCGGAGAGTTGCTCGGCCAGGCGCCGGCGGAAGGCCGGCAGGTGAGCGGCGAGGCGTAGCGCCACATTGCGCAGCGGGCGAAGCGCCGGAGGGGCAGTAGCGAGCCGGGTGAGCCGGTGGGCAAGTGCGACCACTTCGATGGCCTCGGCACGACAGCCGGCCGCATACTCATCGAGCTTGTCCTCGCGACCCTCCTGCAGGGCAACCGAGAGCGCGTCCCCGAGAGTCACCGCATCACGCAGGCCGAGGTTCATACCTTGCCCACCTGCCGGGCTGTGCGTATGTGCGGCGTCGCCGGCGAGCAGTACCCGGCCAGCCCGGTACTGGTCCGCCACCCGCTCGTGGATGCGAAACCTGGATCCCCAGATCACTTCTGTCACCCTCACCGTCGAATGACGCGGGCCGCGCGCATCGAGCAGACGCTGCGCAAAGGCGACGTCCGGCTGCTCCGGCGCATCGTCGATTTCGGCCACGAGCCGGAATGACCCGTCCGGGAGCGGCGCCACGACCAGCATGCCGGGCGTGGAGAAAAAGAGCAGGACCTGATCCGCGGGCAGGCCGCCCTCCACCCGGACGTCGGCCAACGTGAAGGACAGCGCTAGCGCATCGTTGCCGTTGCTTTCGAGTCCGGCCAGGTTGCGGATCGTGCTGTTCATGCCGTCGGCCGCAACGACGTACTGGGCCTTGATCACGTCGCCGCTCTCCAGCGTGACCTCAGCACCGTCGGGTGTCTGGCTCACCCCGGTGGCGACGTACGGACGGTGGACCCTGGTGCCGAGTTCCCCGAGGCGGTCGAGCAGGACCTGCTCGGTGATGTTCTGCGGGACCATCAGGGTGTACGGATACTCCGTCGGAAGCTGATCGAACCGGACCGGCACGAGCTCGCGATCCCCATCGCGGATGCTGAACCGCGAAGCATGGATACCGAGGCCCGCCAGTCGCTCCGAGACGCCAATCCGCTCGAGCATCTCGAGGGTCCGGGCGTGCACGACGGCGGCGCGCGAGGTATTCGCCCCTGCCGCCTGCCGCTCGATCACAGTGACGTCATGGCCATGCGCGGCCAGCGAGGCGGCAACCGCCAAGCCCACGGGCCCCGCACCCACCACCAGCACCTCGGTCTGACCAGGAAGCTCACTCATCACGGCCTCTCCTTAGCTGGTGACAGTGGCGGGTCATCGACGCGAGGCTCGCACCCTTCGCCTGCGGAAAAAAGGCGGGTAACTTGCCGCCGGAGGTGCGGTTTTCTGGCGTCTTTCTTCCGCCGGTTTAATAGCAGCCCGGCGAGCACGCGCCGGTCCGACGTCACCGCCGGCGGCCGCGGCCGCCGAGCGTCGCTACGGCTCGATGTTCTGGTTCAGCCGGAAGAAGTTCGTCGGATCGTATGCGCGCTTTAGCTCGACCAAGCGCTCGTACTGGTGGTCGCCGTAGGCCTGGCGGACCCGCTCGGCTCCCTCGTCGCCCAGGAAGTTGACGTAGACGCGCCCGCCCGCATGGGGCTGCATGGCCGAGAAGAAGTCGCGCGCCCAGGCGACGTGCTGCTCACCCTCGGGGTCGTCCTCCGTCCAGACCGCGTTGATATTCACGTTGTGGGCCGCGTCGCGCTGGCTGAACGCGGTCTCGTCCTCTCCCGCGCGGGCGAGGGCGCCTCCGAGCTGGAAGACGATGCAGTACGACTTCGGCGAGGTGAACGCCCCAGCGTGTTCGACGAGCGTGTCGATCGCGTCATCGGTGAGCGGGGGCAGCTCGACCGACTTCCAGTAGCGGTGCCAGCCGTGCGGCACTGATGGGTCGAACATCGACTGCAGCGCCAGGTAGGGCTTGGGTTCGAGCAGGTCGACGATCGGGGTGCCGAACTCCTTCAGCGGCCGGACGACGTCGATCCCGTCCTGTGGCGTTCCGGCGTGGCAGGCCCCGACCATCACGATCGGCTTGCCGTGCACGTCCTCGGGCAGGAACGGGAGCGGCGGCGCGACGCTCAGCTCGAAGATCGTCGTCAGCTCGTCGGGCGCTGTGGCGATGAACTCGCGGTAGAAGGCGAACAGCTCACGGGCATCGCCGATGGGATGAAAGATCGGCCCGGCAAGCACCGTCGGCCCCACCGGATGCAGGCGGTACTCGAACGAGGTCACGACCCCGAAGTTCCCGCCGCCGCCGCGGATTCCCCAGAAGAGCTCGGTGTTCTCATCCCCGCTCGCGGTGAGTAGCTCGCCCTCCGCCGTCACCAGGTCGACCGAGAGGAGGTTGTCGACCGTCGCGCCGTACTTTCGCATGAGCCAGCCGATGCCACCGCCGAGGGTGAGGCCCGCGATGCCGGTGTGGGTGACGATCCCGCCAACGGTCGCCAGGCCGTGAAGCTGAGTCTCACGGTCGAGCTCACCCCAGAGCACGCCTGCTTCGGCCCTAGCGGTGCGCGCCGCCGGGTCGACCCTGATCCCCTTCATCGGCGAGAGGTCGATCACAAGGCCGCCGTCGCAGACAGCGTGACCGGCGACGCCGTGGCCGCCGGAGCGCACCGCCACAAGTAGGCCACGCTCGCGCGCGAAGCGAACCGCCGCGACGACGTCCGCAACTCCGGTGCAGCGAGCGACGCAGGCGGGGCGGCGGTCGATCGCGCCGTTCCAGATCGCGCGCGCGGCATCGTAGCCTTCGTCGTCGGGACCGATCACCGGGCCGCGGATAGAGTCGCGCAGACGCTCGAGGTCGGTCGTCGCCGCCGCCAGTGTTGTCGTCTTCGTAGACATATCACCACGCTACGCGGGTGTTCCACCAGGGCCTAGACCGAATTTCGAACCAAGTGGTTCGAATTCCGAACCTGGACCGGATTCGGGGCTAGCATCCACGGAGGATGCGGAGCTACGCGCAGTACTGCCCGATCGCCAAGGCGAGTGAGGTCCTCGGCGACCGCTGGACGCTCCTGATCGTGCGCGAGATGCTGGGCGGTGCGACCGGGTTCAACGAGCTCCAGCGCGGCCTGCCGGGGATCTCGCGCTCGGTCCTCGCCGATCGGCTTCGCTCACTCGAGCGGACCGAGATCGTCGAGCGGCGCGTGGGCCCCAAGGGGAGGACGCTGGACTATCGCCTAACGCTCGCCGGCCGCGACCTGGAGGCGGTCGTGCAGGCGATCGGGGAGTGGGGCGCGACCTGGTCGTTCACCGATCCCCGCCCCGAGGAGCTCGACCCCGACCTCTTGATCGTCTGGATGGCCCGCCACGTCGATCGTGAGCAGCTTCCCCCGGGTCGCACGGTGGTCAAGTTCGACTTCCGCAACCCGGCCAAGCGCTACTGGATGGTGCTCGAGCCCTCCGAGGTCTCGGTTTGCCTCCAGCACCCCGGGTTCGACGTCGACCTCCAGGTCACGGTCGACACTGCAACCCTCTACCGCGTCTATCTGGGGCGCGCCGAGCTCGCCGGCGCGCTCCGCGCTCGCAAGCTAACCATGAGCGGCCCGAGGGCGCTTCAGCGCGGGTTCGGACGCTGGTTCACCTGGAGCGCGTTCGCACCCGCCAGCCAGCGGGCCGACGAGCGCCGCAGGACAGCGTCACGACTCGCGGGCCCCCAAAGGGTGCGGGTCGAACAACCGCTGCCAACACATCCTCGCTCCGGACCCTGAGCGAGGGGGCGCCGTCTGCGAAGCCCGAATGAAGGTGTGAGGAGCGGCGTTTCCGCCGCGGGCGGACCACCGGGGATTGGTGCCGCAGAGCTGATGAGCCTCCGCAGACCGCTCACACGACATCAGCGGGCACCGGGGCGAGACGATACGGGCTTCGGCATCGGGCCCTCGATCGCCGCGCAACCCTGAGCCGCGAGGCTATTCAGCGCTCGCGCGCCGCTCGTTCCTCACGTCCCAGACGACCGCGTTCAGCTCGGCAGCCCAGATGACGCCTCGCCCGATCAGGAAGAGAGCGAACAGTCCGGTCGTCGCCAATCCGAGGGCGCCGTAAAGCTCGGACGCGTTGGCGAGCTTGATCTGGAGAAAGTAGGCCGCGAGGATGTAGAGCGCCTCCAGACCGAGGCCGAAGAGGATCGCGCCCGGCAGAAAAGCAGTCCAGGGCACGTCCTTGGACGGCAGCCACATCGAGACCCAGAGCCACACCGCGCTGAAGCACACGATCAGTCCAAGCGATACAAGGACTTCTAGGGGGTTGGCTGCGTTCGCGCGAACCCAGCCCGCAAAGGCTGACGTCACCATGAGAACGAGTGGAGCGGCGATCAGGAACCCGATCGCCTTGGGCAGATTGCGAAGCGGCGGGGCTGGAACTCGCCATGCCGCGGCATGGACCAGGCGGAGCGCCCGAAGAAGGCCGAAGCTAAACCAGAGCACGAGCACCGTGCCCGAAAGCACCAGCCACCAGCGGCCCGATTCGGCTTGGTTCGCGGCTGTCGCTATCGTCGAAGCGAGGGACTCTGTAAGTCCAGTCTCCTCGGCCCCCGACTGAACATCCTCACCACCGGAGGACGCGAAGCCGAGCCCGCCAGCCAAGAGAACGGTCAAGGCGATGACCCAGAAGAAGAAGCGGTAGGCAAGCCCTCCCCCCAGGACGCCGCCGGCGATCTCCTTGTCCCGTACGAGCCAGCGGAAGCCGACCTCAACCGAGGCATGCCCGGGTCTCTTCTCCTCGAGGGAATCGAGCATCGTCCCACCGCGGGCTTGTAACGCCTCCACGCGTGCCTTCAACGACGTTCGCGGCGCTTGTTCAGTCATCTTGTGTTCGATCTGCGGCTCGCCGACACGCCTACGGCCTGACGATGCAGCGGAAGCCGATGTGACCCGTGGCGGTGTCGATCGTCTCGCCCTGACGCGCGGCCGGCCGGTAGCGCAGGCAGTAGTTGGGCGCGCACAGGTGCGAGCCGCCCTTGATCACCCGACGCGGGAAACGCTCGCCCGGCATCAGGGGCGGCGCACAGCACGCCGGCGCTCCGCCGTTCTCGCTCGGCGTGAAGAAGTCGGTCGTCCACTCCCAAACGTTGCCGGCCATGTCGAAGAGGCCGTGGCCGTTCGGAGGGAAGGTCGCCACGGGAGAAGTGCCCTCGTGGCCGTCCAGCCTCAGGTTCTCCCAGGGGAAGCGGCCCTGCCAGGTATTCGCCGCCGGCACTCCGCCCGGGAACTCCTCGTCGCCCCAGACGAACGCCGCCCCTTCGAGACCGCCGCGGGCCGCGTACTCCCACTCAGCTTCGGTGGGAAGCTCCTTCCCCGCCCATGTCGCGTACGCCGCTGCGTCCTCGAAGGCGACCTGGACGACCGGATGGTGGTCGCGACCGTTGATCGTCGTTCCCGGGCCGCCCGGCCGCTTCCAGGAGGCGCCGGGGACGTACTCCCACCAAGCACGGATGTCGGTTAGCGGAGTCGGCCCGGGCGCCTTGCGGAAGACGAGCGATCCCGGCACGAGCAGCTCGGGGCCAGCGTCCGGGTAATCAGCAGGATCAAGCTCCCGCTCGGCAACTGTGACGAAGCCGGTCTCTCGCACGAAGCGCCGGAACTGGGCCGCCGTCACCGCCTTCGTATCGATCCAGAAACCGTCGACCAAAGCGCTCCGGACGGGGCCTTCCTCCGGATAGAAGTCCTCCGATCCCATGAGGAACGACCCGCCCGGAATCCAGGCCATGTCCTCCCGCGGCGGGCCAGGCGCAGTCGAGCTGAGCCAGGTTTCCCTCATGCGCTGCACGACTCACGCCGCAGCCTAGGCGCTGATCCCGTGAGCGGCGGCGACGTGCGCGCCGGTCTCGTGCAGCGCCTTCTCGTCCTCGTGGGTGCCCGGCTTGAGGTCAAAGACGACCTTCTTGACCGTTCCGGTGAAGGGGTAGGGCGATTTGGCGGCGTAGGCGCGGTCGACGGGCAGGCCATTGTCGCGGCCGACGTCCATTCCGGCATACCCGGAGAAGCGGACGCCGACCGTCCTCTCGATCCGCCCCTCGCCGATCTTCTCGTCGTTCGCGTACAAGGAGACCGTTCCACCGGCCGACCGTTCCTGCCGGTCGGAGTCGAACAGCATGCGGACCGTGATGTCGCCGGTCGGAACGGGCTCGGTCGAGACGTGCTCGTACCGCTCGACGCCCATCATCGAGTAGCTGTGGTGCAGGAGGCCGTTCTCGTCGACCCAGAGCGAGAAGCCGCCCATCTCATCCGCCTCGGCGACGATCACGCCCTCGGCGCCGTCCCCGGGGACCGAGAGCTCGGCCTCGATCGCGTAGGAGCGGCCGTAGACGCGCGGGATCATGCCGGCGGCGATGTTCTGGACGTCGCCGTAGAAGGTCTGGGTCGTGATCGTCGGCATCGGCGGCAGGTCCCCGAAGAAGACCGAGAACGCCGCCAGCAGCGGCAGGACGTTGTGCTTCTCGGCCTCCTGCCAGAAGAGCTCCTTCAGCTCGGCGAGCTTCTCCGGGTTCTCCGCGGCGAGATCATGCGCCTGCGAGAAGTCGTCGGGGAGGTAGTACAGCTCCCAGGTGTCCTGCTCCGGGTCGTAGGCTCCGGGTGCGAACCTCGCCATCGTCTGCGGCGAGATGTCCCACGGAATCCGGTCGAGCTTGCAAGCGGCCCACCAGCCGTCCTTGTAGATCGCCCGGTTTCCGACGGCCTCGAAGTACTGCACAGTGTGGCGCTCCTCTGCGTTCGCGTCCTCGAAGGTGTGGAGGAAGCTCGTCCCTTCCATCGGCTTCTGGGCGGTCCCCTCCACGACCTCGGGCTCGGGGATTCCGGCGGCTTCGAGGATCGTCGGACCGACGTCGATGACGTGAGTGAACTGGGTGCGCAACCCGCCGACGTCCTTGATCCGCTCCGGCCAGCAGACCACCGTGGCGTTGCGCGAGCCGCCGAGGTGGGAAGCGACCTGCTTGCCCCACTGGAACGGCGTGTTCCCGGCCCACGCCCAGGCGGCCGCGTAGTGCGGCGCGTACGCGTCAGTGCCCCAGGCGTCGAGCCCGCCGTACTGCTCGATCAGCGAGAGCTGCTGCTCGGAGGTGAGGGCGATCCCGTTCTGCATCGTCAGCTCGTTGAAGGAGCCGGTCAGCGTTCCCTCGAGACTCGCGCCGTTGTCCCCGAAGATGTAGAAGACGAGCGTGTTGTCGAGCTCGCCCATCTCCTCGACCGCGTCGAGCAGGCGGCCGACGTTCCAGTCGGTGTTCTCCTGGAAGCCGGCATAGACCTCCATCTGCCGCGCGTACAGCGTCTTCTCGCTCTCCGAGAGCGAGTCCCAGGCGGGAAGCGCGTCCGGTCTCGGCGTGAGCACCGCATCCGGCGGGATCACGCCCAGCGTCTTCTGCCGTTCGAAGGTCTCCTCGCGGAGCACGTCCCAGCCCTGGTCGAACTTGCCGCTGTACTTCTCGCTCCACTCGACCGCGACCTGGTGCGGCGCGTGCGAGCACCCGGTCGAGTAGTAGACGAACCACGGCTTCTCCTGGTCCTGGGCGCGCACCTGGTGCAGCCAGCGGACCGCCTGATCGGTGAGGTCGTCCGGCCAGTAGTACTGCTTGGTGTCCTCGCCCTCCGGGACGCCGATGGTCGTGTTGTCCTGCGTGATCAGTGGGTCGTACTGGCCCGCCTCGCCGCCGAGGATGCCCCAGAAGTGATCGAATCCCCACGCGTTCGGCCAGCGGTCGAACGGCCCGGCTGCACCCTGGACGTGATCGGGCGTCAGGTGCCACTTGCCGAACCCTGCCGTCGAGTAGCCGTTGCCCTGGAGCGCCCGGACGAACGGAGCGCACTCCTTCGGCACGCTCGCCGAGTAGCCGGGGAACGGGCCGGGGAACTCGCCGATCGACCCGAAGCCGACGGTGTGGTGATTGCGGCCGGTAAGGAGGGCGGCCCTGGTGGGCGAGCAGATCGCGACAACGTGGAAGCGGTTGTACCTGAGGCCCTGGTCGGCGACCCGCGTCATCGCCGGCGTCGAGACGGGCCCGCCGAACGTCGACGGGTTCCCGAAGCCGGCGTCGTCGATCAGGACGAGCAGCACGTTCGGCGCGCCCTCGGGAGGCGACGGCGTCATGTTGATCGTCCAGTCGGCGACGGACGCGTCGAGCGTTCGCCCGATCGTCCCGCCGAAGTTCGGATCCGGGATCGGCAACACCGTGCGGTCCGGGCTGAACTTCCCCATCGCCTCGCCGAGCGACTCCTTCAGGGCGCCCATGCCCTTCTTGTCGCCCTGGACAACCGAGCGAAGCATGGCCCCCGCGAGCGCCTGCTCGACGGCGAGCCGCTGCTCCTCGTCGAAGATAGCGATGATCCCGGCCGACCCCGGCGGCAGGTTCTCGCCGATCTTGTCGCGAAGCTCCTTCTCGACCTTGTTGCCGGCAAACCGGCCGACGACCCTGCCCGCGACGGCCCCGACCGCGACGGACGCAAGCAGCGGCGGCGCGAACAAGCCCACCGCGAGCCCGACGCCACCTCCCCAGCCCGTCCCCTTACGGCCCAGGTTGTCGCCGGTCCGCTGCACCGCGACGTTGCCGTCCTCGTCGTGCGTGACGAGGATGACGCCCTCGATTGAGACGTCTTTCTGCTTGACGAGCTCGACCAGCGCCTCGAAGTCCTTTGTCGCCTCGTCGATGTCCTGGTAACCAGCGACGAGGACATCCGTCAGCGTGTCAGCCACTATCTCTCCTCTCTCGTCACGCCGAGATGGCGCGGAGTGCAGGGCGTCGCATGGTCGAGCCTAATCGATTTCTGTCGTTGAATCGGGGAGGGCCGGTGGCGCCGCGACGACTGATGGTCAGTTCTCGGGGGTGGCGCTGTGATCGATCTATTCGTGCCGTCTGGCCAACCTGGTCGCGTCGACGCTCGACGGCTTCCCGCTCGCATCCATTGTCATCGCCGCCCTCATCACCTCGATCGTCATCGTGGCGACCTACTTCGTCTACCGGCGCAGACAGTGCGCTTGACTGAGAGGGCCTCGCGGGACGAAGCGGCCAGCGGTTTTCACACCGGCCTTCTGCTTCGCGCGCCACGACGGAGTACGATACGACGCCCGAAAAGGGCGCGCCTGCTGAGTAGTTCGCCTTGGGAGCGAGGGCTCGACCGGGTGGCCGCGACGAAACTTGCGAAGCCAAGAATAGAATCGGAATGCATTCACGATCCGCGTGATCCAACGCATCGCCTGCTGGTCGGGCGAGCGGATCGCTACCGACGTGCCAGGAATCTGTTTCTCGAGCCTTGACGAGCTCGCTCGGCCCGTCCTCGAGCGCGCGATGAGAGCGCGAGCGCACCCAGGTTGGCCCACTGGCTCGCGGACGACCGCTCACCGTTTACTCGAATGGAGTCCGAACCCCTCGTCGCAAATAGGTGCGAGCCAGGGCCGGCGTCCTGCTCGGCTCCGACGAGGGATCCCGCTTCAGCTGGGTCGAGACGGAGCGTGGGATCAGACTGCTCGAAGCCGGCGGACTGGACGGAGCGGCAGGCTCCAGACACGACCGTTCATCATCTACCCCGCCCCGCGGTCGGCCGCGGACGGTCCGATCGTGGAGGGCGCAGTCCACTGGCTTCTCTGGCGAGTGACGCTGCAGACCGGCACGCGAGGTGAAGCCTGAGGGCGAGAAACGCGGTGACGGAGACCACTGAGCCCGGCTCCAAACACAGGCGGGGCCCGCGCGTCGTCGTGCTCGGGGGCGGCTTCGGCGGGGTCGGGGCCGCCCGGGCCCTGAAGGGCGTTGGAGCCGAGGTCGTGCTCGTGGACAAGCACGACTACCACACGTTTCAGCCGCTCCTCTACCAGTTGGCCACCCACCTGCTCGAGACGCCCGTCGTCGGGCACGCGCTTCGGGGTCTCTTCCACGAGCAGCCCAACGTCGTCGTCCACCAGGCGACCGTAATCGGGATCGACCTCGCAGGCCGCCGGGTGCAGTTCGCTGAGATGGCGCCGCTCTCCTACGACTACCTGGTGCTCGCGGTCGGTGCCGAGGTCACGTTCTTCGGAACCGAGGGCGCCCCGGAGCATGCATTCCCGATGTACACGCTGTCCGACGCCGTGCGTCTCAAGGAGCACATCCTCCGCATGTGGGGGGCGGCGGACCGGGACCCGGCGCTGGTGGAGGACGGCGCGCTGAACACCGTCGTCGTCGGCGGCGGCCCGACGGGGGTCGAAAGCGCCGGCGCGCTGGCCGAGCTCTACCGGGAGAGCTTCGCCAAGGACTACCCGAGCCTGCCACAGGAGAAGGCCCGGATCATCCTCGTCGAGGCGGCGCCCGAGCTCTTCACGATGTTCAAGAAGGACCTCCGCGACTATGCGAAGAAGGCTCTCGAGAAGTTCAGCGTCGAGGTTATGCTCGGCGAGCTCGTGTCTTCCGTGGAGCCGACTCGGGTCACGCTTGAATCGGGGACCGTCCTCGACGCCCACACGCTGGTCTGGGGCGCCGGCCTCCAGGCCAACCCGATCGCCACCTCGCTCGAGCTCGAGCTGGAG
Organism: uncultured Actinomycetes bacterium; assembly: GCA_963842305.1. Taxonomy (GTDB): domain Bacteria; phylum Actinomycetota; class Thermoleophilia; order Gaiellales; family Gaiellaceae; genus JAIBJN01. The sequence continues at coordinate 364,402 of CAWJFW010000005.1, read as the reverse complement.
AAAGGGAATCGCATCCCGGTCGGGCCGGATCTCACGGTCGCCGGGCACCCCGAGGTCTTCGCCGTGGGCGACATCGCTTGGATCACCGACACGAAGACGGGCACGGTCCTCCCGCAGCTCGGCTCGGTCGCCCTCCAGGCCGGCGAGCGCGCGGGAGAGAACGTAGCGCGGCGCGTGGCGGGCAAGGACACCGAGCCCTTCGTCTACCACGACAAGGGCACGATGGCCACGATCGGCCGCGGGGCGGCGGTGATCCAGACCGCCCGCGGGCGCACGATCAAGGGCAAAACGGCCGCGCTCGCGTGGGGAGCCGTCCATCTGGCGCTCCTCTCCACCGGTGAGGACCGGGCCAAGGCGATCGTGAACTGGACGTGGGCCGGCTTCTCGCACGAGCGCCCCGGCCGGATCACAGTGCGGACGGACGACGAGAGGAGAGCGAAATAAACCAACTGGGTTCGAGGCACCCATCCGCCGAGCATGAGAGAGGAGAACGCGATGAGCCAAAGTCATCTCGTCATTGACTTCCCGATCAAGGGTCCCGCCAACGCCAAGGCGCTACCCGAGGAGCTGCCTCCCTTGATGCCCGATCTCGCGAAGGCGCAGGACGACCTCGGCACCGTGCATTTCTCCCGCTTCATGGTCGAGGGAGACGAGAAGCTTCTCTTCCTTTCGGACATCGACGGCGAGAACGACCAGCATATTGAGCGGCTCGTGGAGAGTGCCGGCCCGGTGTTCGACGCCATCTTCGAGCACGTGGACGACCCTCCAGCAACGCCCGTGGCTGATAACCGTGAGAGGGCCATCAAATGGCTGGAGCATCATGTCCGCGAGCCTGAAGATACGTATTTCGCTTACGAGGACGCCTCGGTTCAGGACGTCAAGGCAGCCGCTCGTGCGGCGGGCGTTACGGGCAATACCCAACAGAGCACCTTGCTGACATACATGACCCTCAAGTCACGCCTGAAAGGCGTTCGCATGAAGCTTTTCGGGAAGAGAGTGAAGGAAAAGGCAGCGGAAGCCTCGGATGCTATTGGAACGCTGCATGTCGCCCATTTCGTGCTCTTTGAGGACAACCACCTAGGCTTCTTCACAGTCTTCGACGGTGACTTCGAGAAGTACATCCAGGACTTCGCGGACAAGACTTCGTTCACCTTCGATGCTCTCTTTCCATCGATCGTGGGCGGGGCACCTACCCCAGTTGCGAAGAACGCCCACGCGTTCTATGAGTGGGCATTGGAAAACAACTATCCGGCCATCGGGTTCTACAGCGCCTATCCAGGCCTCGCGAGTTCAAGACATCAAGGCTCTACTCGCCGACTATCAAACGTCACCATCGGCCACCCGCTAAGCAAGGGAAAGAAACAACGACGACGCAGTAGCTGACAGACGCTTCTGGAGTATCCGTGACCCAGTCGAGCAAGATCGAGACCGAAGGAGAACGCTATGAGTCAAAGTCACCTGGTCATTGACTTCCCGATCAAGGGTCCGGCCAACGCCAAGGCGCTACCCGAAGAGCTGCCCCCCTTGATGCCCGATCTCGCGAAGGCGCAGGACGACCTCGGTACGGTGCATTTCTCCCGCTTCATGATCGAGGGAGACGAGAAGCTTCTCTTCATTTCGGACATTGACGGCGAGGTCGACCAGCATATTGAGCGGCTCGTCGAGAGTGCCGGCCCGGTGTTCGACGGCATCTTCGAGCACGTGGACGACCCTCCAGCCACTCCCGTGGCTGATAACCGTGAGCGGGTGGTCAAATGGCTGAAGCGTCAAGTCCGCGAGCCTCTTGATGAGTACTTCGCTTACGAGGATGCGTCGGTTCAGGACATCAAGGAGTGCGCGCGTGCGGCGGGCTTCACGGGCAATACCTCGCAGGGCTGCTTGCTGACATACATGACCTTCAAGTCACGTGTGCGAGGTTTTGCCGCGAAGGCGGTCGCGCCGGCGCTGATAGGAAAGAAGGGGCACGACGCATCAGATGCTATTGGCACGCTGCATTTCTTCGGTTGGGTAGCCTTCGAGAAGAACCGCCTGGGATTCTTTACGATCTTCGACGGTGATTTCGCGAAATACATCCAGGACTTCGCAGAAAAGACCTCGTTCGCCTTCGATGCTGTCTTTCCACATGTCGTTGGCGGTCCGCCAACCCCGGTAGCAAAGAACGCCCAGGCGTTCTATCAGTGGGCCTTGGAGAACAACTATCCGGCCATTGGGTTTTACAGCGCCTATCCAGGCCTCGCGACCCAAGACATTCGAGCTCTGCTGGCCGATCGCAAGTCAGCGGCGGACACCGCTGGATAGCAGCGCTGTCACATGGTCACGAGCCATGATCGATCACGTGCTCGGCATTGGCCAAGGAGAGCACGACACGGGCAGCATCGGCGATGAAGGACTCGGGGCGTCTTGGTCGGTTTTTGGGTCGCAGGCATGAACCGCTAAGGGCTGGGGGCGGCTCGGGGGCCGCGGAAGAGTCTGCGCTCGACCTCGCGGACATTCAGGGGTTCGTTCTCCGCGCTTACAGGATGCCGATGGTGCGGCACTTCCTGCTGGCGGTAGGAGGCCCGGCACAAGCGCGGAGGCAAATCGGCCGGCTCGTGAACGGCGACGAATCCGACACCCCGCAACTGACGACGGCGCAGGACTGGCACGTAGGGTTCGCGCCCGGACCGCGAGACGATCCCGCCGACGCCCCGCGTCGCACGCCCGACTATTGCCTCAACGTCGGCATCACGTGGCCCGGACTCGTAGCGCTGGAGGTAGAGGAACTCGTCCCGGCGCTCTCGTTCAAGTCGTTCGGCGCATTCATCGAAGGAGCCGCGCCACGAGCGGAGCTGGTCGGCGATACCGGAGCCAGTTCGCCCGAGAACTGGATCGGGGGCTTTGGAGGAGGAGACGATCACGTTCTGGTGACGCTGCATGCCATCAGCCCGGAGGCGATGTCAAGCTACAGCGACAGGCTGCAGGCCCTGTTTGCCGAGGGGGATGCCTTTCGCGAAATCTGGCGGCAGGACGGGATGGCGTTACTGGAGATGCAAGATGGCCAACCAGTGCCGACTGCCAAGGTGCACTTCGGATACACCGACGGCATCAGCATGCCCACCATTCGCGGCGGTCCTGAGAACTATCCTCCTGACCACCAGGAGCCCTGCGAGCCATGGCTCTTCGTCTTGCTGGAAGACGCCACGAACTACGATGTCCCGGAGCCACGAGAACTGGGCCTGAACGGCAGCTTCGCAGTCTTCAAGAAGGTCGAGACCGACGTCGTCGGCTTTGAAGACTTCTTGCAATCCAACAAAGACAAGATCGATCCCGAACTGCTGGCCGCAAAGATGTGCGGGCGATGGCGCAACGGCGTTCCTCTCGCCCTGTCACCGGACACGGATAGCCCTACGGGAGGGGTCTCGCCCGAGCAGTTGAACGATTTCGAGTATGTGAACGCCGATGGTTCGGGAGATCCGAAGGGACTCCGCTGTCCTGTCGGCGCGCACATACGCCGCGTCAACCCACGAGGTCAACCGGTCGCCGGGCAGGGCGTGCCCGGCGGCAGCAACAACGCTCACCGGCTGATTCGCCGCGGTCTGCCGTACGGGCCAACCTATGACCCAGGGAGACCCTACGACGGCATCGAGCGCGGGATGCTCTTCAACTTCATCAACGCGAACATTGAAAACCAATACGAGTTCGTGCTGCGACAGTGGGCCAACGACAGCGAGTTCGCCGGGGCCGTCAGGCTTCACCCACGGTCGAAGGATCCGCTGATCGGCACCCAGGCCCCAACGGAGAGCATCTTCGTCATACCTCAGGCAGATGGGGGCCCGCCGATCGAGGTTACGGGTCTCTCGAGCTTCGTTACAACCAAGGCCGCCGCGTACGTGTTCCTGCCGAGCATCACAGCCATCAAATTTATTGCCGGCCTGGGAGAAGGCCTGTAATCTCCCACATTCCCATCTCCGCCCCAGTGATGGAGAATTGCGCTCGTGACGACCGCTGAGACTGCCCAGTCGGAACGCGCGAGCGGCGCGACGCTGGTGTTGCTGACCTTGGCGGCGGGGCAGTTCTTGATGACGCTGGACACGTCGGTCATGAACGTCTCGATCGCGACGGTGGCGGAAGACGTGGGGACGACGGTGACCGGAATTCAAGGGGCCATCACTGCGTACACACTGGTGATGGCGGCGTCGATGATCACGGCCGCGAAGGTCGGGGCGATGATCGGACGCAAGAGGGCCTTCGCGATCGGCTGCGTGATCTACGGGTGCGGGTCGTTGACGACGGCGCTCGCGCCGAGTCTGGAGGTGTTGCTGTTCGGCTGGTCGTTCCTGGAGGGGATCGGCGCCGCCCTGATCCTGCCCGCGATCGTTGCGCTGGTGGCCGGAAACTTCGCCGTCGAGCGCCGGCCGGCCGCCTACGGCCTGGTCGCGGCTGCGGGCGCGATCGCGATCGCGGTCGGGCCGTTGATCGGAGGCTTCTTCACGACCTACTTCTCCTGGCGCTGGGTTTTCGCCGGCGAAGTCGTGCTCGTGCTCATCATCCTGCTTCTGGCGCGCCGGATCGCAGACGCTCCGCCGGAGGAGCGTCCGCAGCTCGACGTGGTCGGCGCCGTGCTCTCGGCGCTCGGGCTGGGGCTGCTCGTCTTCGGCGTCCTCCGCTCGGGGGAGTGGGGCTGGATTCAGCCCAAGGAGGGCGGTCCCTCCTGGGCAGGGTTGTCGCCGACGGTCTGGCTGATCCTGGCCGGACTGTTCGTGATCTGGCTCTTCTTTCGCTGGCAGGCTCGGCGGGAGTCACGGGGTGAGGAGCCGCTCGTGCGCCCGGCCATGTTGCGCAACCCGCAGCTCAACGGCGGGCTGATCATGTTCTTCTTCCAGTACCTCGTCCAAGCGGGTTTCTTCTTTGTCGTGCCGCTGTTTCTCTCCGTCTGTCTGGGTCTGTCCGCCCTCGAGACGGGTGCGCGGCTGCTGCCGCTCTCGGTCACCCTGCTCATAGCCGCGATCGGAATCCCCCGCTTTCTGCCCGACATCTCGCCGCGCCTCGTCGTCCGCAGCGGCCTGCTCGCCCTGCTCGCTGGCACGGTCGTGCTACTCGGAGCGCTGGACGCGGACGCCGGGCCGGAGATCGTGGCCGTGCCTCTGCTTCTGATCGGGCTCGGGATCGGCGCGCTCGCCTCACAACTCGGCGCGGTCACCGTCAGCGCCGTCCCAGACGACGAGGCCCCCGAGGTAGGCGGCGTGCAGAACACGGCGACGAACCTGGGCGCCTCGATGGGCACTGCGCTGGCCGGCTCGATCCTGATCGCCACCGTGACCTCGTCTTTCCTGGCCAACATCGAGCAGAGCCCGGCAATCCCGTCCCAGGTGAAGGCCGAGGCCCAGGTCGAGCTGGCAGGCGGCGTGCCGTTCATCTCCGACGCCGATCTCGAAACGGCACTCGACGAAGCCGGGGCCGACACAGAGTCAAGCGAAGCCGCCATGGTCGCCTACCAAGACGCGCGCATCGACGGCCTTCGCGCCGCCCTCGCCATCCTTGCCCTGCTCGCGATCGTGGCCCTCTTCTTTGCCCAACGCATCCCGACGACCCAGGCTCGCGGAGCACCAACCTAGCCGACGGCGGGCCCGGCCGCGACTGACCTCAACGACCGGGGCAGCTTCGTTGGTCGCCTTAAGCCCTGGATGGAGGCGGAAATCGAACCCGGGTCCGAAGCGACACGCGTCCGAGCGGAAGGCCCGTCCGGTCGCGAAAGGCCGTCAGAGACTCGTCTCTGAAGCGATGCGGCCGGACGTGACCGCCTCCTGGAGCGCCGTGTAGTCTCGCTCGTTCTGGTCGGCGTAGGCTTCGGCGAACGTCGCCAGCGCGCGGTCGAACGCATCGCTCTTGCCCAGGTAGGCGCTGATCGCGATCGCATCCCCGGAGCGGGCGTGAGCCCTTGCGAGCGTCCACCCGCAGACCTGGGCGTAGAAACCCATGGCTCGTGGCTCCATCACCTCGACCAGCGCCGACGCCTTGTGATCCCAGAGCTGGCGCACGTAGAAGTCCCGGGTCACGTTGTCGAACGCTTTCAGGCGGATCCAGCCGAGCATGATGTCACTCGCCGACTGCATCAGGCGCTGTCCCTCGACGACGCGCTGGCCGTGATTTTCGTACCTGCTCTTGCCGAGGAACGGCTCGAGCACCGAAGCCTCCGCCTCCTTGAGCTGGAGGAACAAGGGGTCGCTCTCGTCCCGGCCGAGCATGAGGACAATCCACGCCCTTGTGCCGACGCTGCCGACGCCGACGACCTTGTGGGCCGCGTGCACATAGCGGTAGCGCTCGAGGAGATGGCGGCGGTCACCCGTCAGCGAGCGCCGGTACGAGCGGATGACGCCGTGAAACATTTCGTCGAGCCGGTCGAGATCAGCCGCGGGCACGACCTCCTCGATGGGGACGACTAGCGGCGGATCGCTGGCGATCCGCGGCTCGCCGTCGACGACCTCGGTGAGCTTCGCGAACGCTTTCAGGCTGTCCTTCGTCTGCGCTTTCGCAACATTGCGCTCGAAGCGCTTGACCTCTTTCCGGCTCGCCGATTTCCGGAACCGGTTGAAGATCTCGTCGACGTCGAGACGCGCGTACCAGACATCGAGGTTGCTCATGCCGGCGAAGCCCCTCATCGCCTCCCGGTAGGCACGCGTGACGGTCTGGTTGACCACAGCACGCTCGCGGTCGGCGAAGCCGCGATCGCGCCCGGCGACGGCGAAGCTGGCAACCAGCCGCTTCACATCCCACTCGAAAGGCCCGGGAAGCGTCTCGTCGAAGTCATTGACGCTGAGGACGAGCCTCCGGTCTGGCGCGGCGAAGCCGCCGAAGTTGGAGAGATGAGCGTCACCGCAAAGTTGTGCGTGGAGCCCCGTTCGCGGGCCGTATGCGAGGTCCGCCGCCATCAGGTACGCAGCGCCGCGGAAGAACGTGAAGGGCGAGACGAGCATGCGCCCGTAGCGGATCGGCACGAGCTCCGGCACTCTCGTCTTCGCCTGCTCCTCGAGCAGATCGACCGGATCGCGCCGATTCGAAGCCGGCTCCCACTCGGCGTGGGCCGAGCGCGGCTCCTCGGCGCGCGCGGCTTTCCCCCGCGACACGCGCTCGTCCGTAGTGAAGTGCGGCACCGCCTTCGGCATGGAGGAATCCCCGTCCGCGGGCACGGGCTCGTCGAGGTCCACGCTCTCCGGAATCGGGCGCTCCTGGGACTTCTCTACTTCCGTCATGAAAGCGCTCCTTTCGCTTGACCGTCGTCGACTGAACGAACGGCATCGCTGATCGTCTCAAAAATCTGGTTCTCGCCGACGACGTCCACGACCCCCGCGCGCCGCCAGAGCTCGAGGACCGGCGGATGCACGCGCGCAAGGACGAGCGAGGCGCCGCGCGCCTTCCACTCGTGGGTCACCTGGATGAGGATGTCAGCGCCGTCCGTGTCAGTCAAATGGATGGCTTCGGCGTCGATCACGACACCCGTCACGGCTTCGCCCTCTCGGGAAAATTCGTGCAGGCTGGAGCGGAACCGGTCGGCGTCCGCGAAGAAGAGGGGCCCGTCGACCCGCGCGATGAGAACGCCCGGGGTCGGCTCGAGTCCTTCATGTCGGGACACGTCGTGGTACTCGCCGTCGTTCGGGTCGTAGTGGAGCCGCCGGACGTTGGTGCGTGACGATCGCGCGACGAGAAGCAGCAGCGAGAGGACGACCCCGATCAGGATCCCGGCCATGACCCCGAAGAAGAGGATTCCGAGCCCTGCCCCCATGAAGAAGACCCAGTCGGCCCGATTGACGCGGTAGTAGCGCAGGAGCGGAGCGAACGTGACCAGGCCGATCATCGCGTCGATCACGACCGCGCCGAGCGTCGCGCTCGGCAGGTTCTCGAACAGCGTCGCCAGGAACAACATCGTGGCCAGAATGAGCACGGCGTTGACGAGCGAGGCCATCTGCGACCTCTGACCTGCGTCGTCCGCGACCGAGGTCTTCGACAGGCTGCCGTCGACCACGAAGCCGCCGACAAGACCGGCCGCGCCGTTCGCCATTCCCTGTGCGGTGAGCTCCTGGTCGGTGTCGATCTCGTATCGATGCTTTTGCGCCACGCTCCGCGCTGCAGCGAGAGTTTCCGAGTATCCGACGAAGACGACTGCGAGCGCCCCGATCAGGAGCGAGCCCGCATCGCTCCGATCGATGCCCGGGACGCCGATGGAGAACAGGCCGGTCGGGACGTCGCCGGTCACCGCGACGCCGTGGTCCGCGAGGTCAAAGAGACCGACGGCGATGATTGACCCCGCGACGACGATGAGAGCGCGGGGCAACTTCGGAGCGAGGTAGCGCATCGCCAGCAGCAACCCGAGCGACGCAGCGCCGACTGCCAGCGTCGCGCCGCTCGTGTCGGGAATCTCCTTGAGCAGTCCCCAGAGCTGCTCCATGTACGAGCCGTCGATCCCCGGGACACCGAACAACTTGGGAGCCTGGTTGATGATGATCCCGATCGCAAAGCCGAGGACGAAGCCGGACATCACCGCCTTCGAGAGGAAGGTCGAGATCCAGCCCATGCGAAGAAGCCCGAGCGCGACATAGACCAGGGCGACCGCGAGCGCGAGCGCAGCCGCGTACGTTACGGCCCGGTCCGTCCCGAGCGCGCTCGTCCCGATGAGAGGCGTCACGACAGCCGCCGAGACGGCTCCCACCGTCGCGCTCGGCCCCACGACGAGCTGCTTCGAGGTGCCGAAGAGCGGATACACGAGGAGCGCCGCGAAAGCCGTGTAGAGCCCGTACTGGACGGGGACGCCGACGATTGTCGCGTACGCCAGGCTTTGAGGCACCAGGAGCGCCCAGACGGACACCCCCGCCACGGCATCGCCCTTCAGCAATGCGCGGTCGTACGACGGCAGCCAACCGAGGATCGGGAGATAACGGTGCAGGAGACTCGACCTCGATTTGCCGCCGGTGACGGCAGATGTGTTCACGGGACGATTATCAGCGCCCGGCCCATTTTGAGCCAATGGAGGCGGCGGAAATCGAACCCGCGTCCCAAGTCGCCCTCGTCCGCAACCAAGACGCGCGATTCACCCAAATCGTGCGATGCTTACGCGCCCAGCGCGCAGGAGCGTTCCTGCATCGCAGACGCAATCGTTCCGTTGGAAAGGAGCAAGCGCCATGGAATCGCAAGACTCGTCGTGGAGCGGGTGGATCGTCTTCGCCGCTTTCGTGCTCGTGATCGTCGGTGCGCTCGACATACTTCAGGGGTTCGTCGGAATCCTCAAGGACGAATACGTCGTGGCCACGCCCAAAGGCCTCGCGATCGTCGATGTGACCACGTGGGGCTGGCTGACTCTCCTCTGGGGCGTCCTCCTCGTCCTCACCGGGCTCGGCTTGCTCGGCGGGGCAGGCTGGGCACGCTGGGTCGCCATCATCGGCGTTGCCGTCAACGCAATCGGTCAGATCGCGTTCATGGCGAACTACCCGCAGGCGTATCCGCTTTGGAACATCCTGATCGTCACGCTCAACATTCTCGTGCTCTACGCCCTGACTGCACGCTGGCAGGGCTTCAAGGCATCGGTAGCTTCCTGACCTGCTTTCGAACGGATCGAGGGGGCTCCTGCTCGAGTCCCCTCGATCCGCGTTCGCGCCGCGGCTCCGTCGCTACGAGCGCCCGTTCTGGCGCGTCTCGATTCGCTCGAGCCGCGCGTTGATCTGACGGAGCTGCTCGGCGATCGAGGTCTCGGCGTCACTGTCGGACGGCTCGAGGCGCGAGCGCGAGACGAAGGTGCTCGTGATCGCGGCGGTGATGATCGTCAGGAAGCCGATCCCAAACAGCATGACGAGCGCGGCGAGGAGCCGTCCGGCGTAGGTCGTCGGAACGTTGTCGCCGTACCCGACCGTCGTGGTCGTCTGGACGGCCCACCAGAGCCCAGATCCGATCGTCGGGTAGTTCTCGCGGTCGAGGACCGTCATCACGGCGCCGGCCGCGATGGTGATCGCGATCGTCGCGGAGGCGATCACGACGGCGGCCCCCCGCGGCGTCACGGCGCGGGCCACCCAACGCTCGAGCCACCGTTCGGCCCTCGTTTCCTTCGGCGTGTCGGCGGGGTCCTCGTTCATCGTTCTCAGCCCTCCGGTCTCATGCGGGTGAAGCCCCCGGCGAGCCCGTCGCCTCCTCACCCGCGGCCTTCTCGCCCTTCGCGCGGAGCTCTTCGTAGAGCGAGTGGTTGAGAATGGGTGAACCGACGACGAGGAGCCCGAGGAGGTAGATGAAGAAGATGAGCGTCGCCGTGGCGCCGAGACTGCCGTACATCGACGTCGACTTCGCGAGCTCATCCACGAGAAAAGCGTCGACCAGTCCGCTGAGCAGTGGGACGCCGATCCCGATGAGGAGTGCGCCGGGCAGCAGCGCCCGCCAGGGAGCGTCCCTGTGCGGAAGGAGAAGTGAAACCCAGAGCCACAGCGCGGTGAGCGGTGCGATGGCGAGCGCGGCCGCCAGGAGGCCGTGCCACGCCACGCCGGCGAACCACGAGCTGAGCGCGACGGTGATGATGGCCGCACACAGCATGCCCGTGAACACGAGTGACCCCACCGGCTTGGTCTTCGGAGGAGGGTCGTCCCAGACGAGCGCATGAACGAGCTGTACTGCCTTCGCGCCTGTCAAACCCGCCCAGAGGAGAAGGGGCACGCCGACCGCGAGGAGCCACCACGAGTTGGAGTCAGCAGAACGCGAGGCATCGCCGATCGCGTTGGAGATCGCCGCCGGGACGCCGCCGCCTTCGACCGCATCCTCGGTACTCCTCGCATTGCTGAGGCCGAGAGCGCCTCCGACGATCAAGCCGAACGGCAGCAGCCACAGGAAGATCTTGTACGCCACTCCGCCGGCGAGAACGCTCCCCGCGACGCGCCGGTCTCGTTCCATCGCCCGGATCGGAACCGCGAGGGCCACGTGCCGTTCGCTCGCCCCCTTGGCGCTCTCCATCGCGCCGCCGAGCTTGGCGCGCGCCCCCGTACTGCGGCCGGCTTCGGGTGCCTGGCCGCCATCCGCCGCGTCGAGTGGTCGATCGTCGGCGTCGCTCATCGTCTCGCCCTTCAGGCTCCCGTCAGGCTGGGGCCAGGCTTCGATCCTCGACCATGTAGGCAACGAGCAGCGCCAGGGGGAAGAAGACCAGGCTGAAGAGGAAGTAGAGGAAGAAACTGTGCCCCTTCCGGGCCGCAACCCGGGCCGGCCAGAATGCGATGGCTACCCAGACGACCACGAACAGGATCGTCCAAAGCCAGAACATCTCATGCCCCCTTCGAGCCGGTGCGTGAGCGGCGGGTCATGGACACCGCAGGTCATCCGACAGTTGCTGCGCCTCGTCGGCTGCATCGCCGGCGCGCGCCTGGGCGTCCTCCCCGCCGGACGTCGAAAGCGACTCCAGGTCGGACGCAAGGTTCTTGGCGGTGGTCGCCGCGTCCGCGGCCCCGGCCGTGGTGAGTGTCTCGGCGCTGGCCGTGAGTGCCGCCGCGAAGGATGCGAGGCCTGCAAGGACGTCCTGTCCGGCCTCTGTCCCGCTGGTGGAGATCTCTGTGAGATCCGCTTCGACGTCAGACAGCCGGGAACAGAGCTGTGTCTGAGCTTCCTGGAGGCTATCGACGCCATTGCCGGTGTCGGTGCCGGTCGCGGCCGCGGGCGCGGTCGTTGCGCTGTCATCGTCGTCGGAACCGCAGCCGAGGGCCGGGACCAGGACCATGAAGGCAGCAACGAGGACTGGCATTAAGCGACGGTTCACGATGTGGTTCGAGTTCACGTTTGTCTCCTTCGCCGCCGCGACCGGCCAGCCGGCTCCCACTCGAGAGCGGCTGGCCCGCGGCGCGGTCGGTTACTGGTCGTCCAGATTGGCCTCGTCCAGGTCGGCCTCATCCTCGAGCTCGGCGACCTCGATCTCGAGCGCGATCGCCTTGACGATGCTGCCGGTCGCGGACGCGACTCGAGCCGTGCCGACGATCGGGGCGATCGCGGCAAGGACACCGCGGACTCGCTCGGGGTCGACCCCGACCGCCCCTGCCGCCTCGAGGTTCAGCGCGTACGAGATCGGCGGCGCATCGACCGCGGCAAGCGCAGCGATGCGGACGAGCATGAGGGTCTCCGCGTCGAGGCTCGAGGCCTCGACCGAGTCCGCGGTCATGCTTGCGAGCAGGTCGAGGACAGGCGTGTCGGTGGTGGGATCAGCCATGGTGTTCTCCTTTCGTTCGACTTCCTTCCAGGGACGGGCGGCTCGGTTAGACGCGATCCGCACAGGTGAAACTGCGGGAAGAGTATGGGCGCCGGCGCGCCCAATCTCCTCATACCGATCGCATGAAAATCGAGCCGTGCGACGGCGCCGAAAGCATAGAGGGTCAATCGAGCACGTGAATTGCAAAGGCGACCGCGAACCCGAGGGTCGTCACGACCCCGACCAGCTTGCCTCCGTGCTGGAACGCCTCCGGCATCATCGTGTTCGCGAGCATGGTGAGGATCGCGCCGGCCGCGAACGCGAGGACGAAGGCCACGGTATCGGGCGAGGAGTCCTGGAAGAGGCCGTAGCCGGCCAGCGACGCGATTCCCGAGATCAGCGCGATCGCGATCCACATCCAGAGGATTCGCGCCTTCTTCCAGCCGCTAGTGAGTAGTCCCGAGGTCGAGGAGATCGATTCGGGCAGGTTCGAGATGAATACCGCGGCCAGATAGTCAGCCGACCCGCCTGACAAGCTCCATGAGTTGCAACGGATGTTCCTCGTGGAAACCGCAGAACGCCTCGTCACCCCCACGATGACCAAGAGGCGGGGAGGAGTCTCGAAATGAACGCCGGTGAGTCGCGGCGGGTCGAGTTACTTCTGCCGATGCGCACCGTGCTGCTCGTGGCTGCGACGCTGGGTGTGCTCGCGGCATTCGCCGCGATCGGCGAGACCTTCCTGGTCGTGTTCATCGGGATCTTCCTCGCGCTCGTGTTCGAGTATCCCGTGCGGTACCTGATGTCGAAGACGAAGATGTCGCGCGGGGTTGCGGCGGCAGTGGTTGTGCTCGGCACGTTCGCTGCGGTGACGCTGATCGCGCTGCTGTTCCTGGTCCCGCTCGTCGGCTCGGTGCGGGATTTCCTCCAGGCTCTTCCGGAACTGATCGAGAAGCTGCGCGCCTCCGACGAGCTCTCGTCATTGGGTGACAGCGGGGCCGCCGAGAACGTTCAGGCCGGGGCGGAGAAGGTGGCCGCGTCTGTGCCGGACGCGATCGCAGGCGTGATCGGCTTCGCAGGCGACTTATTCGCCGGCTTCATCATTGCCTTCTCAATCATCTTCATCTGCATTTTCCTCCTCAGCGACATCGCGAATCTGAAGCGGGCGCTCGCAAGCGTGCTCATGCCGGGCGAGGACGATCGCTGGCTGGGAGTGTGGGAGCGCGTGACGACCTCGATCTCGCGCTGGGCGATCGGCGTCGTCGTGATCGCCACGATCGCCGGCACCGTCCAGGGCACAACCGCCTGGCTGCTCGGCTCGAGCTATGCCCTCGCCCTGGGGGTCATCGCGGGACTGCTCGACATGATCCCGAACCTCGGCGCCACCCTCGCCGGGGTCATTCTCGTGCCGGCGCTCTGGGCCGAGGAGGGACTCACCGCGGCGATCATCATGCTCGTCGTGCTGCTGGTCTACCAACAGGTCGAGAACAACATCCTGACGCCGAAGATCCAGGGTAAGGCCGTCAGCCTCTCGGGGTTCTTCATCATCGTCGCCGTCACGCTCTTCGGCGCGCTCCTGGGTGTCCTCGGCGCGCTCACCGCGGTTCCACTCGCCGCGACGATCCAGATCTTCATCCAGGAGCTCACGAAAGCTCGCCGGGAGAAGGTCGCTGCTGCCAACGCAGCGCTAGAAGCTGCCGCCAAGCCCGGATAACCGACCCGCGGCGCCGCGGCTGCATCCTCGGCCGTCGGTGCCCGGAGTTCGCGGACGCTGAACGGCCCTGGCCGCAGTCGTTGGAAACGGCGCCGCGAACGTTCTCTAGGGTCGAGCCCTCGCGCCGTAGAAGCCCGTCACTGCTCATTCGTCGCTCAACCGAGCCGATGGAGGCGGCGAGAATCGAACCCGCGCAAGATGTCAATCAGACGTACGAGGGCGCCGGCGAGAGCACGGTCGCCTGGGCGAGTGTTCACGAATGTCCCCTGAGCCGCCCTCCTCGATCTCTCGCGGACCACCACGCGTGAAGTGAGAAGGAATTGGACCTCGTAGACCACGGTTGCGCACGCCTGTAGGCGCAAGGCGGTTGTGCGAGGCTGAGCCCATGCGCTACGACGCAGTTGCCGGGGCTGGCCGTTGATGCTGTTCTCGCCGGAGTCGCATGAGCCGCTCACGGGTTCGGCGTGGGACGCCGACCGCGTCCGGTCAGCGATCGCGGGAGTCGTCGCCGGTGTTGAGGCGGAGTTCGGGGACGGGTGGCGGGTGCATCCGGCTGACGACCACGAGTCCCTGACGACGAAGCGCCTGCGCTCGGTCTATATGGGTGGCGCGGGCGTTGTCGACGCGCTGCACCGCCTGGCGCGGCGCGACTTCGTCGACCTGAGCCGCGACTACGTGCCGTATCTCGAGGAGTCCGCCGTCGCACCGATGGACTGGGGCGACAGCGACGACACCCGCAGCCTCTCGTTCGGCGAGACGGGCATCCGGCTCGTGCTGCAGCGGCTCGCGCCCTCGACCGCGAACCTCGACCGGCTCTTGGAGCTGATCGACGCCAACGCCCACGACGAGCACTGCGAACTGATGTCAGGGAGCGCCGGCACGATCCTTGCAGGGCGGGAAATCGGGGCCGACGTGAGCACGAGCGTCGAGTGGCTACGGTCGCAGCGCGACGAGGACGGACTCTGGACACAGCGCGGATTGGGAGAGAGGCCAGTGCGCTATCTCGGGCCTGCACACGGGTTCGCTGGCTGCGTTCTTGCCCTCGGTGACGTCGGGAGCGTCTCGGACACAATCCGCTGCTACGCCGTCGAGGAGGACGGCCTCGTCAACTGGCCGGGGATCGCTGGGTCGAGCCTTGTCGCCAAGCGCGATAAACGGATTCGCGTGCAGTGGTGTCACGGAGCGCCCGGGATCGTTGCCACGCTCGGGTCGCTCCTCGACGAGGATCTGGCGCTCGGCGGCGGCGAGCTGACGTGGCGCGCCGGTCCGCTTGAGAAAGGCGCCGGCTTGTGCCATGGCACGTCTGGAAACGGATACGCATTTCTCGTGCTGTTCGAGCGGACCGGCGACGAGCTGTGGCTCATGCGAGCGCGCGCATTCGCTATGCACGCGCTGGAGCAGCTGCAATACGAGCGCTACTCACTTTGGACGGGCTGTCTCGGGACCGCGCTCTACCTCGCCGACTGCGTCGACGGCGGCGGCACGCTTCCGATCCCGTGATACTCGGTGTATCGGGCGCCGAGATATCGATCCCGATCACGTAGCTGTGCGCGACCCGGCCTCAGCTCGGATGAAATCGAACCCACGCAAGATTTCAATCGGCGCTCTTGCTCACACAGGTGAGAACGCGCTCGCCTGGCGCGGCGAAATCGAGGGCGGCGAGCGGGTCCGCTGGGGGGTCGGCGCCCGCCCCACGCGGCGCGGAAGGGGCTCGCTCGCAACCCGCAGTCGGTCTCGACTCCTAGAAGGTGACGGTCCAGCCTTCCCGGTGCCCTTCGGCGGCCGTATAGGCGACACCGGTGACCTTCAGGCCAGCAGCGTCCAGGAGTGTGATCAGGCCGCCGTCATTGCCCAGGTGCGCGGGATCGATCACCGAGACCTCGAGCACCTCTCCTGGGCCCAGGCCCGCGGCCGGCAGTGGGAACGTTCGCATGAGCCGGTCGGCGATCCGCCAGCCTGTGAGATCGACGGCGCTCGGTGATGCGTTCATGAGGAGTACCGTCTCCCGCTCGGGCGCGGGCCCGACGGGGTTGACCATCGCGGCGAGGATCCGCATCGGGATGGCGTCGCCCGACTGGTTTGGCACGGATGGCGTCGGCGGCAGGCCCTCGATCGCGTGGCCGGTCACGTCATCGGTGTGCCACGCCTGGCTCTGAAAGGCGAGGAAGATCCCGATCCAGCGCGACACCCCCGGGAAGTGAATAAGGAGGCCGCCGTCCTGCCAGACGCCGTCGTCGCCCTCGAAGCGCGGATCGTTGCCCTGGTTCATGTGGATGTCGTGCACGCCGTTCCCTTGCGCGAAGCCGAACACCTTGTCCGGCCGTGCGGCCTCCGGGCCCCAACGCTGGCCGAACGCGTAGACGCGGGCGGAGGGATCATCGATCGCCCGCGTGACGTGGGCGTCGAGCACGTCCGCGAGGTCGTTGTCGGGCCCTTCGGCATCGGGGGGCAGGGGGCGCATCTGCGCCGGGTCGAACAGGTTGCCGCGCACATAGTCCAGGCTGGCGGCCCCCGGGGCGGTTGGAAGGTCGTGCCAGCCCGCGGCGAGCGACTCCAGTCCGGCCGTGACTGGATGCCGGAAGTCGTCGTCGAGGAGGTACAGCAGTTCGGACGGCGCCGACTGGGACTTGACGTTGACGGCGATCCGGAAATCGACGCCGTCGCCGTCGACCACGCGGATCTGGAAATGCGGCGTGTCCGACGAACCCTCTCGGCGCCGTTCGACGGCGTTGCCCCGCAGAACACCGTAGCCTTTCAACGGCACGGTCCACCCCCGTTGGTAGACGCCGGGCGCTGCGCACGTGCGAACGCCGATCGCGACCCTAGCATGAGGCACGTTTCCGAGCCCACGCGCTTCGAGCGCGCCAAGCTAGTGCGCGGCGTGGCGGAGCTGCACGCCGGGCGGCGGGAGCAGCTGGCTGAGATCACCGGCCGCGATAGGAAGCCCAGTGAGCAGCCGCTCGACGAGATCGACTTCTGCGTCGACATCTACGGGTACTACGCGGACAACGGGCCGGATCTGATGAAGGATGAGCCGATCGAGCTGCTCGCCGGTGAGGGCACCGTCGCGATCCATACTTCGCTCAACCAAGCCGATGGAGGCGGCGGGAATCGAACCCGCGTCCGAAGTCGCACCGTGAAGAGCCTTTCCAAGCACAGCCTGCCCTTGGATTTCGCCCGGCGGCCGGTGGGCTGGCGAACCTACCGACGGGCTAGCCGATCCTGAGAAGTCCCGCCTCCGGCGATCAGCGCTCCTTCGGCGGCAAGCCCGTTTTCTGACGCCGGGTTTCCGATCCACGGGCCGAGACCGGAGCCGACGCGCTACCTAATTAGGCAGCGAGCGCGAGTTCGTTCTTGTTCGCACTTGCTTTGTTCCCGGTTGTTTAACGAGGCCGACCGGGGACCTCGGCTTGCAGCTCTTCCGGAGAACCGACCCCGTCGAAACCGGATCGCCCCCAGAGCTTGAAAGTATAGCCGCGAGATGGCGCATCCCCGACTTACGCAGGCCCTCGTTCTGCGCATCGATGCGGTCTCGAACGGGATCCTCGCAGTGTTCCTCCTGGCCGCGACCTGGGACGCGCTCTACGACTTCTTCGGCCTCCCGCTGCCTGAACCGCCCTTCTACGCCCAGCTGCTCGGAGCCGCGCTTGTCGCGTTCGCCATCGTCGAGTGGGCGCTCGCCGGAACGCCGGCCCAGCGCGCGGTCACCTTCGCGGCGGCGGTAGGAAGCGCGATCGCAGCCGCGGTTCTCGTCGTCTGGCTCCTCATCGCCGACACCAACCTGGACACGCACGGGCTCGTCGCGCTCTGGTCGGTGGCGGCCTTTCTCGCCGCGGCCGCTGTCATCCACAGCCGGCCGTTCCCTGCTCGTCACCCCTCCTAGCGGCCGCGACTCTTGAGTGCGCGCTCCATCTGTCGCTTTGCGTCGCGGTCGGCGATCGTGCGCCGTTTGTCGCGGACGTCCTTGCCGCGGGCGAGGGCGATCTCGACCTTTGCGCGCCCGTTCTTCCAGTAGAGCCGAGTCGGGATGAGCGTCAACCCCTTCTCCTGCACCTTGCCCACGAGCTGGTCGATCTCGCGCCGGTGGAGCAGGAGCTTGCGCTCGCGGTCGGGATCGTGGTTCGCGCTCGTCCCCTGCGTGTACTCGGGGATGTGGAGCCCGACGAGATAGACCTCATTGTCGCGGACGTCGCCGAAGGCACGCTGAAGCGTAGCTTTGCCGTCGCGGAGCGACTTGACCTCCGTCCCGGTCAGCGCGAGCCCCGCCTCGTAGCGGTCGAGGAGGTGATACTCGTGCCGCGCGCGGCGGTTGTCGGCGATCAGCTTGATCCCTGCGGTCATAGCCGGCATTGGACCAAAAAAATTCGCCGAGCCGGGTTCGCTTTCGTCCAGCTCCCCGGCGAACGTTCCGCTTCCGCGTAGCGCCTACCGGTGAACCTTCGACCTACTCGCGCCCCGTGCTCGGCGCAAGCGGCAACCTAAAGGGACCAGTCACTCCACGCAAGTGCGTGCCGGGGCCTTTCTCTGCAAAGAGCGACAAATTCATTTTCGACTCTTCGCGAGGTCGAGCTCGACCTTGCCCTCCCAGCGTCTGACCTCGGCGACCCCGACCTCGATCGGGTCGCCAAGCCGGTAGGCCGAGCCGCCGCGCCGACCGACGAGCGCCGTCCCGAGAGCCGAGAGCTCGAAGTAGTCGCCGGGGAGGCGACGAGCGGGCAAGTACCCCTCGAAGACGCCGTCGAACCGCACGAAAAGACCCGAGCCGATCGCGCCGACGATCTCTCCCTCGAACGTCGCGTCCCAGCCGTCCTCGAAGAGCCGCCGCTCGAGAAGCCAGGCGAGGCAGAGATCGTCGGCCCGGTACTCGACCTCCGCAGCCTCCCGCTCGCGCGCCGAGGTCCAGTCGCCGAGCCCGGGCAGATCCTCGGGAGGCTCGACGTCGAGGACGCCCAGCTCCCGAAGGAGCGCGCGGTGCACCACGAGGTCCGGGTAGCGGCGGATCGGGGACGTAAAGTGGCAGTACGCCCGGCTTGCCAGGCCGGAATGCCCCAGGCTGCGCGGGTCGTAGCGCGCCTGTTTGAGCGCACGGAGCACGAGCGCCGGAAACGCCTCCTCCCCGCGCCCCGAGCTCCCGACGTAGCGGATCACGCTCTCGCTCACCCGGGCCGCAAGCGCCGCCGCCTCGGCGGGCGACAGGTGGTCGGGGACCGCAGGGGTCGGTACCCCGAGGTCGGCGAGCTTGGCGAGGAGCAGCTCGACGGCCTGTGGGTCGGGACGCTCGTGGACGCGGAAGAGCGCATCGCGGCCCCGGCCGGCGAGCAGCTCGGCGACGGCCTCGTTCGCGGCGATCATCAGCTCTTCGACGAGCATGTGGGCCAGCGGCTCGCGCTCGACCCACGCCCGCTCGACGCCGCCTTCTCCGTCGAACGCGAACTCCACCTCCCGCCCTTCCACGCGGAGTGCGCCGCGGGCGAACCGGCGGTCGCGGAGGACTCGCGAGACCTGCTCGGCGAGCCGCAGCGCCTCCATGACCTCGTCCGCGGCGCGCTCGTCCCCCGCGAGGATCGCCTGTGCGTGACCGTACGTCAGCCGCTCACGGCTGCGGATGAGGCTGCGGTAGAAGCGCGGCTCGCCGGGCTCGAGGTCGGCGTCGAACGGGATCTCGACCGTGATGCAGCGGCGGTCCTGGTGCGGGCGCAGGCTGCAGAGGTCGTCCGAGAGCTCGTGCGGCAGCATCGGGGCGACGCGGCCGGGCACGTACACCGAGTTCCCCCGCTCGGATGCAGCGCGATCGAGCGGTGCCCCGGCGGGCACGTATGCAGAGACGTCGGCGATGTGCACCCATGCCCGCACCCCGCCGCCGCCCTCGCGCTGGAACGTGAGGGCGTCGTCGAAGTCCTTCGCCTCGTCGGGGTCGATCGTGAACGCGTAGAGGTGGCGCAGGTCGACCCGGTCCGGCTCGACGTCCAGCGGGAGGCTCTCCGCCACGGGGTGCGGCCGGCGCAGGCCCTCGTGCCAGAGGAGCCCTTCCAGCACGGCCTCGATCCGGCTCGCAGGGCCGAGGACCTCCTCGAGCCGGGCGCGCCCGCGTCCCTGCCGGAGGACCACGAGATCGCCGGCCGAGGCCGCGCCGGCACCCTTGCGGTCGACGACGACGGGAACGCCGCCCTCGAAGTACGGCTCGCCCACGAGGAGCTTGCCCTTCCGGGCCAGCTCACAGACGAGGAGCTCCATCGCTACGCCGTTCGGAGGATCTGGGTCAGCGTGCGCTTGGCGATCGCGAGGCCCTCGTCCCGCTGGGTCAGCGGATCGTCCGCTGCGACCACGGACGGCTCGAGCCCGACGCCGGTGATGTCGGCGCCGGCGGGAGTCAGGTACTTGGCGGTCGTGAGCTTGAGGGCGCCGCCGCCGACGAGCGGAGCGATCGTCTGGACCGACGCCTTTCCGAAGGTGCGCTCGCCGACCAGCGTCGCGCGGTCGTGATCCACGAGAGCGCCGGCGACGATCTCGGCCGCGCTCGCGCTGCCGCCGTTGACGAGCACGACGAGCGGAATCTCGGACTGGGTCGCGACTCCCGTCACGCGATATTCGTGCTCTTCCTCGTGGAGGCCGTCGGTCCGGCAGACGATGCCGTCCTCGATGTAGACCGACGCCACGTCCACCGCCTGCGAGAGGAGCCCCCCTGGATTGTCCCGGAGATCGATGATCGCCCCGGTTACGCCCTCGTCGACCAGCTTGAACATGGCCTGCTCGATGCGCTCGGCGGCGCCGGCGGGGAACGAGAAGACGCGGATGTAGGCGAGCTTCCTGTCCTTGACGGTGAGGAGGCGCGTGCTGATCGGCGGGACCTCGATCTCGCGACGGACGACGACGAGATCGAGCGACTTCTTTCTCCCCGGCCGCTCGAGGACGAGGTCGACGACCGTGCCAGCGTCTCCCTTGATGAGCGTGAGAGCGCTCTCGAACGAGAACCGCGCGAGCGGCTCGCCGTCAACTCGAACGATGACGTCATTCTTGCGGATCCCCGCCTCACGGGCCGGTCCCGCCGGCGCGGACGTGACGACGAGTCCCTCTCGACCCGGCGCCACGGTCAGCCCGATGCCGGAGTAGGTTCCCTCCGTGTCCTCGCGAAGGCTCTCGTACTCGGCGCCCGTCAGCAGATCCGTGTAGGGGTCCTCGAGACCGGCGAGAATGCCCTTCGGCGTTGGGCGCTCGAGGACGTCCGGAGGGATCCAGCGGTAGTAGGCGGCGGAGAGCTCGGCGCGTACCTGGTCGATCAGCCGGACGGGACGCTCGACCTGCACGGGCGGTGCGGACTGACTCGTTCCCTCCTCGGTACGCGTGAGGAAGAAACCCAGGACGAACGCGCCGACGACGAGGACGAGCGCAGCGAAATAGCCGACGCCCCGTCTCACAGGACGCCCGCCCCGGGAGCGTCGGTCGCGTGCACTGCGATCAGATTCGCAGAAAACGCCGCAGGGTGATACCGGAGCCCGCGGCTCCGACGAGCAGGCTCATGCCGACCAGGATCAGCGCGACGATCGGGAAGCTCCACGCCTGGATGTCGTCGGGGCTCTCGATCCTCCCCATGATCCCGGGCAGGGCAATCTCCTTGGCGAGGAGCAGGAGCACGACCGCCAGGAGCGATCCCGCCAGGCCGCAGAGCAACCCCTCGAGCATGAAGGGCGCGCGGACGAACCAGTTCGAGGCGCCGACGAGCTTCATCACCTCGATCTCGCGCCTCCTCGAGAAAATTGAGAGGCGGATCGTGTTCGCGATCAGGATCGTCGAGGCGACGAGAAGGATGATGCTTCCGACCAGGAAGATCGCCCCGATGATCGTGGCCACCTGGAGCACCCGCTCGGCTTTCTTCTCCCCGTACTTCACCGTCTCCACGCCGGCCGGCAGCGGATCCTGGATCGCAGCGGCGATCGACTGCACCTGGCCCGCGTCGTTGGGAATGACCTCGAACGAGGCAGGGAGCGGGTTCCTGATCGTCTGTTCGGTCAGGTCCGGGAAGCGCTCCTGCATCTCCGCCCAGGCGTCGTCCTTCGACACGAACTTGTAGGACTTGACGTCCTGCGTCTGGCCGAGCCGGGCGTTGACCACGTTGATCTGCTGCTGCGTCGCCTCCTTACCGCACGTCACGTCGGTGCAGAAGTAGACGTTGACGACGAGGTCCTTCTTCACGTGGTTGGTCCACGAGATCACCCAGCTGCCGAGCGCGATGAAGAGGCCGAGCAGGAACATGCCGATCAGAACGGTCATGACCGCGGCGACGCTCGTCGAGAGGTTCGCCTTGATCGAGCTGAAGGCCTCGGTGACGAAGAGCCTGGCTCTCATCCGTAGCCGCCCCGGCGCTCGTCGCGGACGACGATGCCCTCCTCGAGCGCGATGACGCGCTTGCGCATCTTGTCGACCATCTCGCGGTCGTGCGTCGCCATGAGGACGGTCGTCCCGGTCCGGTTGATGCGGTAGAGAAGCTGCATGATCCCGACCGACGTGTCGGGGTCGAGGTTGCCGGTCGGCTCGTCGCAGATGAGCAGCGGCGGATGGTTCACGAAGGCGCGGGCGATCGAGACGCGCTGCTGCTCGCCGCCGGAGAGCTCGTGCGGGAAGCTGTTCATCTTCGAGCCGAGACCGACGAGTGCGAGGATCTCGGGCACCTTCGCGCGGATCTGATCCTTGGGCTGGCCCTGAACCTTGAGCGCATATGCGACGTTCTCGTACGCCGTGCGGTCGGTGAGGAGCTTGAAGTCCTGGAAGACGCAGCCGATGTTGCGGCGGAGCATCGGAACCGTGCCCCTCCGCAGGCGTCCGAGCTCGCGGCCGCCGACGATGATCCGGCCCTCGGTCGGATCGAGTTCCCTGAGCAGAAGCCGCATGATCGTCGACTTGCCGGACCCGGACGGGCCGACGAGGAAGACGAACTCGCCCTTGTCGATCACGAAGCTCGTCTCGCGGAGCGCGACGACGTTCGGCTCGTAGACCTTCGTGACCCCCTCGAAGACGATCATCGGCGTCCCCGGCTGCGGGGCCTCCACCTGCTGGGGCTCGACCTGCGCGGCGTCCTCCGCGGAGTCGCCGTTCAGCTCGGCCGCGGCCGGGCGCACAGGGTCTTCGACGTGTTCTGTGAGGTCTGCTTCCTGCACCGGTTCAGGCGGCGCCGCCCGTCCCGAGGGCGCACCAGTCGGCTTTCTGCCAGCACCCGAGTGTAGCGAAAGGGTCGGGCATGGGACTCAGTTAGGCGAGGGCTCCGGTGGCATTGGCGAGAAGGTAGGCGCGGATGAAGCGGTCGAGATCTCCATCGAGAACGCCTTGTGCGTTCCCTTCTTCGACGTCGGTGCGGTGATCCTTCACGAGCTGGTACGGGTGGAGGACGTAGCTGCGGATCTGGCTGCCGAAGCCCGTGTCGAGAACCTGGCCGCGCTCGCGGGCCAGCTCGGCCTCGCGGCGCTCGAGCTCGTGCTCGGCGAGGCGGCTCTTGAGGATCCGCATGGCCGTCTGACGGTTGGAGAGCTGCGAGCGCTCGTTCTGACACTGGACGACGATCCCGGTCGGCACGTGCGTGATGCGCACGGCCGAGTCGGTCTTGTTCACGTGCTGGCCCCCGGCACCGCTCGCGCGGTACGTATCGATGCGTAGGTCAGACTCGTCGATCGCGATGTCCACGTCGTCGGCGACGAGCGGGCTCACGATCACCTGCGCGAAGGACGTGTGGCGGCGGTGTGCCTGGTCGAACGGAGACAGCCTCACGAGACGGTGCACGCCGCGCTCGGCCTTCAACGTGCCGTAGGCGTTCTCGCCCTCGACGGTGAAGGTCGCCGACTTGAGACCGGCCTCCTCGCCGGGGGAAACCTCGATCAGGTCGGTCGCAAACCCGCGCTCGGCGGCCCAACGGAGGTACATGCGGAGGAGAATCTCCGCCCAGTCCTGGGCGTCGGTGCCCCCGGTGCCGGCGTGAATCGAGACCACCGCCCCACCGGCGTCGTACTCGCCGTTGAAGAGAGAGTCTTCCTGCAGCCGGTCTAGCTGCCCCC
Source organism: uncultured Actinomycetes bacterium (assembly GCA_963842305.1). GTDB lineage: Bacteria > Actinomycetota > Thermoleophilia > Gaiellales > Gaiellaceae > JAIBJN01. The sequence goes on along the minus strand of CAWJFW010000005.1, from coordinate 340,476 downwards.
GGAGCGCCTGAGTGCTGAGCTCGATCTCGCCGAGCTCGCCGTCGTCGGAGGCGAGGCCGAGCAACTCGGTGAGATCGTCGGCCTCTCCGCTCAGCTGCTCGTAGCGCTCGAGGCGCCGGGACAGGCGTGCGTGCTCCGAGGAGACGCGGGCGGCTTCCTGCTGGTCGTCCCAGAAGCCCGGCGCGCCCATGGCCCCCTCGAGCGCAGCCAGGCGCTCCCTCAGCCCCGCGGGGTCAAAGGTAATCACGGACCCAGGCGAGCTGGGTCCCGATCTCCTCGAGCTCTCGCTCGACCGCGCTGCGCTCGGCCATGGGGGTGATCGTAGCGTGCAGGCTGGCCGGCGCTACGCGCCGTGACACTTCTTGTACTTCTTGCCGGACCCGCACCAGCACGGGTCGTTCCGGCCGATCTTCTCCTCGGCCGAGACGACGCGCTGGCCCGTCGAGACGGTCGTCGCAGCCGCCCCGCCCCCGCCGGCCGTGGCGACGGCACCCGCGCCCCGCGGTTCCGCTTCGCCGGCGCCTGCCGCGCGGATCGCTTCCGAGCCGGCGACGGACTCGTGCTCGTAGCTCAGGCGGTCGCCGTTCGGGCCGCCGTTGGCCCCCGAGGCGGCCGGCTCGAGCTCGCCCTGCTCGGGCGGCTTCTCGATCTGGATGCGAAGCAGGTAGCGGACGATCTCCTCCTGGATCGTCGCCGTCAGCTCCTCGAACATCCCATGGCCTTCCGAGCGGTACTCCGAGAGCGGATCCTTCTGCGCCATCGCGCGAAGGTGGATGCCGTCCCGGAGGTATTCCATCGACTCGAGGTGCTCGCGCCATCGCACGTCGACGACCTGGAGCACGAGGTAGCGCTCGATCTCGCGCATCAGCTCGGCGCCGTACTCCTCGACCTTCGCCGCGTACGCGTCGCGCGCATCGTCCTGGAAGTCCTCGATCAGCTCCTCGCGCGTCGCCGTCTCGCCCACCTCGTCGGGGGAAACCTCGGTCTCGTACAGCGCCTGCATCTCCGCGAAGAGGCTGTCGAGATCCCACTCTTCGCGGTACTCGGACTCGGTGTGCTCGTAGACGATCTGCGCGATCAGCTCGTCCATCCACCCGCCGATCTCGTCCGAGAGGTCGGCTCCCTCGAGCACGTCCCGGCGCTGCTCGTAGATGACCATGCGCTGGACGCTCATGACGTCGTCGTACTTGAGGACGTTCTTCCGGGAGACGAAGTTCTGCTCCTCGACCTTCTTCTGCGCGTTCTCGATCTGCTTCGAGAGGATCGAGGCCTCCATGGGCTGGTCGTCCGGAAGCTTGAAGCGCTCGATGATGTTGTAGATCCGGTCGCCGGCGAAGAGGCGGACGAGCTCGTCCTGGGCGGAGAGGTAGAAGCGGGACTCGCCCGGATCGCCCTGGCGGCCGGAGCGGCCGCGCAGCTGGTTGTCGATGCGTCGCGCCTCGTGGCGCTCCGTGCCGAGCACGTACAAGCCGCCGAGCTCGCGGACGCCTTCGCCCAGCTTGATGTCGACTCCTCGGCCGGCCATGTTGGTCGCGATCGTGACCGCCCCGCGCTCACCGGCGTCCATGATGATCTCGGCCTCGCGCTCGTGCTGCTTCGCGTTCAGGACGTTGTGCGGGATCCCCTGGCGCTCGAGCAGCGTCGCGAGGTACTCGGAGACCTCCACGGAGATCGTGCCGACGAGCACCGGCTGGCCCAGCTCGTGCCGCTCCTTGATGTCCTCGATGACCGCGGTGAACCTGGCGTCGGCCGTCTTGTAGATGAAGTCGTTCTCGTCGGCGCGCACGACCGGGACGTTGGTCGGGATTTCGACGACCGAGAGGTTGTAGATCTCCTGGAACTCCTTCTCCTCCGTCTTCGCCGTGCCCGTCATGCCGGCGAGCTTCTCGTAGAGGCGGAAGTAGTTCTGGAGGGTGATCGTGGCCAGAGTGACGTGCTCCTCGCGGATCGCGACGCCCTCCTTGGCCTCGATCGCCTGGTGGAGACCCTCCGACCAGCGGCGGCCCTCCATGATGCGGCCCGTGAACTCGTCGACGATCTTTACCTCGCCGTCCTGGACGACGTAGTCGACGTCCCGCTGGTACAGCGACTCCGCCTTCAGCGACTGGATCAGGTGGTTCACGAGCTGCGCGTTGCGCGGGTCGTAGAGGTTCTCCATCCCGAGCGTGCGCTCGACCGTGTCGATGGCCGTCTCGCGCGGCGAGACCGTCTTGAACTTCTCGTCATACTCGTAATCCCCGTCGTCCTCCACCTTCTGCATTCCCTTGGGCACGAACTTGGCAGGAACGCCGACAAGGCCCTTGGCGATGCGGGCGAAGTCGTAGTACGTCCTCGCCGCCGTCTCCGGCTCGCCGGAGATGATGAGCGGCGTGCGCGCCTCGTCGATGAGGATCGAGTCCACCTCGTCGACGATCGCGTAGGCGTGGCTCGGCTGGACGGTTCCCTGTAGCGACGTCGCCATGTTGTCGCGCAGGTAGTCGAAGCCGAACTCCGAGTTGGTGCCGTAGGTGATGTCGGCGTCGTAGGACTCTTTGCGCTCGGCGAACGGCATCTGATTGCGAATGAACGCCGCCCGCATGCCGAGCGCCTCGTAGACGGGGCCCATCCACTCGGCGTCGCGCTTGGCGAGGTAGTCGTTGACGGTCACCAGGTGGACGCCCCGGGCAGGTAGTGCGTTCAGGTAGAGCGGCATCGTCGCGACGAGCGTCTTGCCCTCGCCGGTCTTCATCTCTGCAATGTCGCCCTCGTGCAACACGACCGCGCCCATCACCTGGACGTCGAAGTGCCGCATGCCGAGCGCCCGCTTGGCCGCCTCGCGGACGGCCGCGAACGCCTCGAAGGTCAGGTCGTCGAGATCCTCGCCATTCTCCAGCCGTTGCCGGAACTCGGCCGTCTTCGCGGCCAGCTCGGCATCGGAGAGCCGCTCGAAGTCGGGCTCGAGCGACGCGATGTAGTCGGCCTGCTGAGCATGCCGCTTGAGGCGGCGTCCTTCGCCAAGACGCAGGACCTTCTCGAGGGCGCCGTAGTTCTGGGGCATCGGTTCAGGGTAGCTGGCGGGTGCTAGAGGGGATCGACGGTCAGCTCCCAGCGACCGTCCTCCAACCTATCGGCACGCGCGACGAAAGCCTGAAAGCGACCCGCTCCGAGCTCTTCGAGCCGCCCGAACGGCGGCCGCAACGGAGCCCGTCGGCGCGTCCGCGAGGATCTCGCCGTCGACGAGGTACATCGTCTCGCCGTCGGGCGGCACAGCCACCTCGAGCGAGGCGGCCTGGGGATCCTCTCCCAGCTCCACGAGCTCGGACTCGATCCGAGTGGCGCCGACCATCCACTCCGTCTCGTTCTGGCGAACGGCGCGCGCCGCGTACGGAGGATCGATCCTGAGATCCTTGGTCAGGTCCGCGAGGACGCCCGGCGAGACGTCGCCGACGAGCGACCCGTCCCCGAGGAGGCGGAAGTCGATCTCCGCCTCGTCCGTCGCCACGAGCTCGCGCACCTCGACGATGGACGTCGCGTCCCATTCGCGCTGGCGCGCGAGTCCCGAGACCCCGGTCTCGACCCAGCGGAACGCGCGAGGGTCGCTGATGTCGTCGCTCGGAGGCACTCAGATCTGCGGCTCGATGAGCCCGTAGTTGCCGTCCCGGCGCCGGTAGAGGACGTTGATGTCGGTGGTCTCGGCGTTCTGGAAGACGAAGAAGTCGTGCCCGATCAGCTCGAGCTGCAGAACGGCCTCCTCCGCGGTCATCGGCTTCACGGCGAACTGCTTCGTCTTCACGATCACCGGGCCCTCCTCCTCCTCGCCGACCACGGGGATTGTCTCCGGCGCAGGCCCGCCGGCGTTCGTGCGGCCGGACGATCTCCGCCGCTTGTCGCGATAGCGCCGCGCCTGCCGCTCGAGCTTCGCGACGAGCATGTCGATCGAGGCGCGCATGTCCGGCGAGCTCTCCCGCGCCCGCAGGACGGGACCCTTCGTCCAGATCGTTCCTTCGGCGATCTGGTTCTCGGCGATCGATGGGTTCTTCTCCACGGCGAGCTCGAGCTCGAGCCGGGCCGCGTCGTTCAGGTGCTTCTCGAGCTTCCCGAGCTTCTCCTGGGCGTAGGTCTTGAGCGAGTCGCTGACCTCGACGTTCTTGCCCTTGACCTGCAGTTTCACCGGAGCCTCCTCGTCGGTCTACTCAGCCTATCCTCCTAGAGCACCGAGCGCGCGAACGTTACGACGTCGACCCGGCGGGCGCCGGCTGCCTTGAGCTCGCGTGCCGCGGCCGAGGCCGTCGCACCGGTCGTGTAGACGTCGTCGACGAGGGCGACTACCGCCGGCGACGCACCCGCAGCGCCGAATGCGGCCCGGATATTCGCCCGGCGCTCAGCCTGCGAGAGGCCGCGCTGGGGCCGCGCGCGCCGGCTGCGAACCAGCAGGCTCGCCACGGGGAGCTCCCAGCGTGTGCCGAGCGCTCGAGCCAGCTCCTCCGCGGTGTTCACCCCGCGCCAGCCGATGCGGTCGCCGTCGCCGGGCACGAACGCGAGCGCGGCGACCTCGGGCCGCGGCATCGTCGCGACGACGAGATCGGCGGCCAGGCCGGCGACGCGCCGCAGACCCCGCTCCTTCCAGACGACAACGAGCGCGCGGCCGGCTCCCTGATAGGCGACGGCGGCACGGGCGGAGGCGAAGGCGAGGCGCCGCCCGGCGCACTCGCCGCAGCGCTCGACCGGCCACGCGGTCGGAGACCCGCAACGCCTGCAAAGCGTCCCGCGAAGGACGAGGAGCCCGTCTCGACAGGCGGCGCAGAGGAGGTCGTCCCCGGCCCCGCAGGCCACGCACCGTTCAGGAAGCAGAACACCGAGGAGAGCTCGTCCGATCTCCATCCACGGTGAATAGCGCCTCCCGGCGCACGCAATCGTGCAGGCTTCGTGTCAGTCGAGCGCAGCCGGAGCGTCCCCTTCTGCCGAGCGGTACAGGGCGTCGATCGCCCGCGACTGGCCGACGGCGTCCTCGCGACCGAGCAACGGCTCAGCCTCACCTTGGATCGCGGCGCTCAGGTTCTCGAGCTCGAGCCGGTAGGAGTCCATCGGCTGGAGGACGAGCTCCTCGACGCTTTCCGCACGTCGGATCGCGATCCCGGGCGTGCGGGCATGCCAGGGGTCATCGAGGAAGAGCGATCCCTCCTCCCCCACGATCTCCAGCTCGTCCCGCTCCTGCATGACGAACCCGCAGTCGAACTGGCCCACAACGTCGTTCGCGAAGCTCATCGTGCCGGTGAAGAGGACGTCGACGCCGCTCTCGCCCACGAGCTGGCGACCGTAGACCGACAGCGGCTCGCCTGCGACCAGCCGCAATCCGCTGACGCAGTAGCAGCCCACGTCCATCAAGGCTCCCCCGTGCAGGTCGGCGACGAGCCGCACGTTCGCGAAGTCGTCCAGACTGAAGCCGAAGGCCGCGCGGACGAACCGAACCGCCCCGATCGCCCCGCCCTCCACGAGCTCCTTCACTTTCGCGGTCTGCGGGTTGTGGCGGTACATGAACGCCTCCGCGAGCAGCCGATCCGCCTTCTCGGCGGCGTCGAACGCCCGCTCGACCTCCTCCGGGCGCTTGTCGAGCGGCTTCTCGCAGAGCACGTGCTTGCCGGCCTCGAGCGACTGGATCGACCACTCGACGTGCAGCGAGTTCGGCAGCGAGATGTAGACGGCGTCGACGTCGGAATCCGCAAGCAGACTCTCGTAGCTGCCGTAGGCTCGCTCGATGCCGTGCTCGCGCGCGTAGGCCTCGGCGCGCTTCTGATCGCGGCTCGCCACCGCCACGACCTCGACGTCGTCCGACTCGGCGGCGCCCGCGAGAACGAGCCGGTTGATGTTCGCGGTCGAGATGATTCCCCACTTCGTCATTCCGCCTCCAAGGGTCGAAGTGCCGGGTACAGAGAGCTATAGCGACCGTACCCATCTGCGTAGATGCGCTCCCAGGCTGGATCGGGCTCGATCGTGTCGCGAACGCGCACGCATGCGTCCACGGCCTCGTGGACATCCGCGAACACGCCGCCGGTGACGCCGCCCAGGAGGGCCGCACCGTAAGCCGCGCCCTCCTCGGCCACCGTCCGCTCCAGCGGCAGCCCGAGCACGGACGCGACGATCGAGAGCCAAAGGCCGCTGCGCGCGCCGCCGCCCGACACGCGGCCGGACTCGATGCGGCAGCCGAGCGAGCGCAGAACCTCGAGCGAGTCACGGAGTCCGTAGGCGACCCCCTCGAGCACCCCGCGCACGAGCGCGCCCCGGTCGTGCCGCTGTGAGATGCCCGTGAACGCCCCGCGTGCCTGCGGGTCGACGTGCGGCGTCCGCTCGCCGGCCAGGTAGGGCTGGAAGAGGAGCCCTTCGGCGCCCGGCTCCCAGCGTTCGGCCTCGGCCAGGAGCAGCTCGTAGGGCTCGCCCGGCGCCAGCGCGTCTCGAAACCACCGGAGCGCGCCGGCCGCAGAGAGCATCACGCCCATCGCGTGCCAGGTCTCCGGCACGGCGTGGCAGAAGATGTGCGCACGCCCGTCCTGGCCGCCGGCGACTTCCGGAAGGGCGGCGAACGCGACGCCGGACGTCCCGAGCACGATCGAGACCGGCCCCGGCGCCGTGACTCCCACGCCGAGCGCGCCGGCAGCCTGGTCGCCGGCCCCCGCCGCCACCGGGATGCCCGCCGGGGTCTCGGCGGAGCGCGAGGGCGACTCCAGTGCCGGTGGCAACCAGGAGGCGGGGAGCTCGAGGGCGTCGAGCACCTCGTCGCTCCAGCGGCGGCCTGCGACATCGAAGAGGAGCGTGCCGGAGGCATCGGCGACGTCGGTGGCCCGCTCGCCGGTCAGCGCGAGCCGAACGTAGTCCTTCGGCAGGAGCACATGGGCGATCCGTTCATAGGTCTCGGGCTCGTTCGCACGAAGCCAGAGCAGCTTGGGCGCGGTGAAGCCGGGCAGCGCGCGATTGCCCGTCAGCTCGAGCAGGCGCGAGAGCCCGAGTCGCTCCTCGATCGCCCGGCACTCGGCCGACGTCCGCTGGTCGTTCCAGAGGATGGCGGGACGGAGCACGCGCTCGGCCTCGTCGAGGGCCACGAGACCGTGCATCTGTCCCGTCAGTCCGATGCCGGCGATCCCGTCGACGGCCAGGGCTTCGAGGGCGCCCTCGGCCGCACGGCGCCAATCCTCGGGATCCTGCTCGGCCCAGCCGGGCCTCGGCATCGCCAGCGAGTACTCCAGCTCGGCCCGCGCCAGGATTTCGCCTGAGGGCCCGACCGCCAGCGCCTTCACGCCGGTCGTGCCGACGTCGAGCCCGACGAGCGTGCTCACCGCAGGGCGAGGCCGGCGGCGAGGAGCGCGTCGCTCGCCAGCGCCTCGTCGTCCTCGCCGGGGAGCCCGCTGACGCCGACGGCGCCGACCCGGCGGCCGTCCTCGAAGGCGGCCACGCCTCCGCGGAAGAACGTGAAGAAGGGATCGAAGCTCGCCAGCTCCGCCGGATCGCTCCGAACCTTCTCCGCGAGCTCCCCGGAGGAGCTGGCATCGCTTCTGGCCGCGGTGTACGCCTTGCGCTGGGCGTTGAGCCGGGTGTCCGGCGCCGCCCCGTCCATCGTCGCCGCGGCGACGACCTCGCCGTGGGCGTCCGCGACGAAGACCGACACCGGCCCGGGCGCATCCCGGACCACGGCCTCGACGATCCTGAGCGCCTGCTCGAGCGTCACCTAGACGACGCCGCGGGCCGTCCGCCGCCGCTTCGCGAACGCGTCGATCAGCACTGCCCCGAGGAGGACGAGGCCGGTGATGACGAACTTCGTCCCCGAAGCGAGGCCGAGGAGATCCATGCCGTTCGTGATCGAGCCGATGACGAGGGCGCCGAGCAGCGCGGAGACGACGCGGCCGACGCCCCCGAACAGGCTGGTGCCGCCGATCACGGCCGCCGCGATGACGAGCAGGAGCAGGTTGCCTCCGCCCGTGTTCGTGGCGACCGAGCGAAGTCGCGAAGCGAGCATGATTCCCCCGACGCCGGCCATGAAGCCGCTGATCATGAAGACGGCGATGCGGACCCGGTCCACGTTGATCCCCGCGCGGCGTGATGCCTCGGCGCTCCCACCCACCGCGTAGACGTGGCGACCGAAGCGCGTGCGCGCGGAAATGAACGACCAGAAGATCAGGAAGACGATCAGGATCAGGATCGCATAGGGCACGCCGCGATCCCTGTTGCAGTACCAGACCGCGGCAAACGTAACGACCGCCAGGCCGGCGACCTGGAGCAGGATCAGCACGAGCGGCTTCCCATACAGGCCGCTGGCACGCCGCTGGCGCGCGGTGTTGAGCTGCGCGAGCGTGTAGGCGAGCACCGCCACGCCTCCCACGATCCAGCCGGCCGTCTCCGAGAGAAAGTCGTTCGCGATGCGGACGACGGTGTCGTCCTGGATCCGGATCGTCCCGATGGACGAGGCTTGGGTGGTCAAGATCAGGACGACGCCGGACCAGATGAGGAGGCCCGCCAGGGTGACAACGAAGGACGGGACGCCCGCCTTTGTGATCACCAGCGCCTGGGCGAATCCGATCGCAGTCGTGACCAGAAGGGCTGCCAGGATCGCCAGCCACCAGGGCCACCCAGGGTCGTCGGGGCGCAGAAGCAGCGTCATCACGACTCCGCCGACCGCGCTGACAAAGGCAACCGACAGGTCGATTTCCCCGATCAAGAGCACGAAGACGACCCCGATCGCGATCGTCGCGATCGCTGCCATCTGCAGCAAGAGGTTGGTGAAATTGCGCTCGGTGAGGAACGTGTCGTCGAGCAGGCCGAAGACGATGACGATGGCCGCGAGCCCGACGATGATCGGAAGCGATCCCAGCTCACCCGCCTTGACTCCCTGCCACCACCGCTGGGCGAAGCTGGCCAAGGTCTCCTGGGCGGCCCCCTCTTCGCCCGGCGGCGGGGCCGGCGGAAGCGAGTCTGCGACCGCCGAGGCGGTGGGATCGAAACTGACGTCCGACTCGCTCACGCGTCCGTCCCCGCCCCGGCCGGCTCCATCCCGGGAACGTTGTCGAGCGTGCCGGCGGTGATCGCCTGGACGACCTCCTGCTGGGTCGTCTTCGCGCGGTCGAGCAGGGCGACCCGCTGCCCGAGTCGGAGCACGGTGATGCGATCGGCGCACTCGAAGACGTCGTGGAGATTGTGAGAGACGAGTACGACGCCGAGGCCGCGCTCGGCCAGGCGGCGCATAAGGTCGAGCACCTGGCGGGTCTGAGCGACCCCCAGAGCGGCGGTCGGCTCGTCGAGGATGACGAGCTTCGATTCCCACATGACCGACTTCGCCACCGCTACTGCCTGGCGCTGGCCTCCGGAGAGCCCGGCCACGCGCTGACGGACAGACCGGAGCGTTGTAACCGACAGGCTGTTCAGCGTCTGGCGTGAGGCGCTTTCCATGCTCGACTCGTCGAGCACGATTCCGGTGCGGGTCCGCTCGCGGCCCAGGAACATGTTGGCGACGACGTCGAGGTTGTCCGCGAGTGCGAGGTCCTGGTAGACGATCTCGATGCCGTACTTCGCGGCGTCGCGGGGGCCGTGGATGTCGACGTAGCTGCCTTCGAAGAAGACCTTCCCCTCGTCGAACGGATAGATCCCCGCGATGCTCTTGATGAGCGTCGACTTGCCGGCGCCGTTGTCGCCAACGAGCGCCATGACCTCGCCGCGGCGAACCTCGAAGTCGACCCGATAGAGCGCCTGGACGGCTCCGAACGCCTTCGAGACGTTCCGGCACTCGAGCAGCGGCGTGTCAACCGTAGCCATGGCCGGCGGGTGAGGAGAGGGCGCCCGCGGACGCCCTCTCCTCCCGTTCGTCGATCAGCCGTTTTCCTTGCAGAAGTCGGTGTCCGCGGTGTCTCCGGTGCAGATGTCTTCGATCGGCACGAAGTCGTCCGCGACCACCGTGTCCATGATGTTGTCCTCGGTCACTCCGGTCGGCGTGAGCGCGAGGTAGGGCACGATGCCCTCGCCCGTCGGCGTGTCGGTCGGCTTGCCGTCCTCCGCCTGAATCCCAATCGACGTGAAGTCGAACTCGGATTCGATCGTCGTGGGATCTTCGCCAGCGCACAGCGCCAGCGCGGCCTTCGCAGCCAGGTCGGCTTCCGCCTGAATCGGCTTGTAGACGGTCATCGTCTGCTGGCCGAGGATGATCTGCTGGAGACCGGCGGCGGTTGCGTCCTGGCCGCTGAGCGGCACGGGTCCGACACCGGCCGCATCGAGGGCGTTGATCGCCTGCGTGGCGAGGTTGTCGTTCGCGGCGAAGACCGCGTCGACCTTGTTGTTCGCGTCCGTGAGGATCTGCTCCATGAGCTGCTGACCCTCGCCGTTCGCGCCCCAACCGGGCACGAACTCGTCGGCGACCAGGGCCCAGTCGCCGGCATCGACCTTGGCTTCGACCGTGGCCGCGTAGCCGTCGCGGAACAGGAACGCGTTGTTGTCCTCCTCGCCGCCGTTCAGCATCACGACCTGCGGCGTGCCGGGGAGCTCGTCGATGATCGGCTCGAGGACCTCGGCCATCGTCGCTCCGACCTTTACGTTGTCGAAGCTCACGTAGGCCGCTCCACCCGAGCTGCCCGTGTTGAACCGGTCGTACTCGATCACGTCGACACCGGCCTCTTTCGCGATGTCGATGACCGTGCCGCCCGAGCCCGTGTCGATGCTCGCCAGGATGATCACTCCGGCCCCGTCCGCAATCGCCTGCTCCGCCTGGGACTGCTGCGTCGCGGCGTCGCCCTCGGCGTTGACGATCGTATGATCGACGCCGGCCTCGGTGAACGCCTGGTCGAGGTAGGGGCGGTCATTAGTCTCCCAGCGTGGCGACGTCGCGCTGTCGGGCAGGAGCACCCAGATGCTCTTGTCGCAGGCGCCGCCCCCGGCGGCTGCGCCGGTGTCGGTCGCGCCCGTGTCCGCCGCGGTTTCATCATCGTCGTCACCACCGCATCCGGCCGCGACGAGCGCCAGGGCGCCCACGAGTGCCAAGAGGAGGACGAGCCCTAATCGGCGCGCCCTGGATTCGCTGGCTTTGAACGAAAATCTGCTCACGACTCTTGCCTCCTCGTTGAACGACCCCGCCGCGTTGACGGGGCCAGCTTAGGGCTCCTGGGGGCCGTTTTCAAGGGAGGTTCGAGCGCACGGGAGGGCGCAGCGCCCTGCTCGGCGATCGTGCCGGCACCGGCCAATATCGTCCGGACTGAGCGTATTTCGAGGCTGAGCAGGTGAAATTCTGCGCGAGACCGTGTTGAATACCCGCGCACTGGAGGAGAAGTGATGACGGTCGAGCCCGGAACGTTCGGAACCTTGCGCGAGCTGAACCGCCTCCGCGTCGTGGACGCGCTGCGACGGTCGGGGATCGCCAGCCGCACCGAGCTCTCCCGGATGACCGGCATCTCGCGGACGACCGTGGCGACGCTCGTCTCGGACCTCCAGTCACGCGGGCTGATCGTCGAGATGCCGGACGCCCGGGCGGAGCCCTCCGGGCGTGGCCGGCCGCCCGTCCTCCTCCGACTCGACGCCGCGGCCGGTGCCGCGCTCGGCATCGACTTCGACCATCGGCACGTCCGGGTGGCCGTCGCCGACCTCTCGTCGACCGTGCTCGCCGAGCGCGTCGTCAGCATCGACGTGGACGGCGCGCCGGAGGACGCCCTCGACGCTGCCGCAGAGCTCGCCGAGGCCGTGCTGTCGGAGGCGGGCATCGATCGCAGCCGCGTGATCGGCGTCGGCATGGCCCTCTCGGCTCCGATCGACCGCGATCAAGGTGTGCTCGGGTCGACGGTCCTGCCCAACTGGGCCGGGATCCAGGCCGGCGACGAGCTCTCTCGCCGGCTCGAGATCCCGGTCGAGCTCGACAACGACGCGAATCTGGGGGCGCTGGCGGAGGTCTCCTTCGGCGCCGGGCGCGGCCACGACGACGTGGTCTACGTGATGATGTCCGCCGGAATCGGGGCCGGGCTCGTCCTCGGCGGCCGCCTGTACCACGGCGCCACCGGCATCGCCGGGGAGCTCGGGCACATCCAGGTGCATCCGGACGGCGCCGTTTGTCGGTGCGGAAGCCGCGGGTGCCTGGAGACCGTCGCCTCCACCGGTGCGCTGCTCACGCTTCTTCGGCCGACCCACGGCCCCGAACTGACTCTGCCCGGGATGCTGGAGCTCGTCGCGGATGGCGATCCCCCGGCGAAGCGCGTCGTCAACGACGCCGGCCGCGCAGTCGGCAGGGCGCTCGCGGACCTCTGCAACTACCTCAACCCGGCCGCGATCGTCGTCGGCGGCGACCTGAGTATTGCCGGCGATGCGCTCCTCGACGGCCTGCGCGAGGAGATCGAGCGCCATTCGCTGCCCGAGGCCGCACAAGCGGTGGTGGTGAAGGCCGGCGTCCTGGGCGACCGCGCCGAGGTGCTCGGCGCCATGGCGCTCGTCATCGCCGACACCGACCGCCTTCGCTCCGCGGGACTCGCCCCGATCGGGACGCGACGCTAGCGCCGGCGCCGAAGCCGTCTTTCTCGGCTAACCCTCCTAGTCCGACGCGGACGGATAGCGCAGGATGCTCTCGGCGAGCTTGGAGGCGTCGCCGAAGATCCCGGCGATTGCAAGGCCCTCGTCCGGCACGACGCTTCCCGGGAGCAGGGCGGCGCGGCGGATGGCCGCGGCCTTGCCGACGTGGCAGTCGGCCCCGATCGCGGCGGGGCCCCGGATCTGCGCGCCCGCCTCGACCGTGACGTTCGGGCCGAGGACCACCGGCCCGTCGATCATGGCATCGTGATAGATATGGCAGCCCTCCTCGGCCCAGACGCCAGGCGCGATCTCCTCGCCCGGGATGTCGACGCGGACGTGGCCCAGCACGGCGTCGAGAATGGTGTTGCGCAACTCGTCGAGATCGCCGACGTCATTCCAGTAGGCCATCGTCGTGTACGCGTAGACTTCCTCCCCGGCAGCGACGAGGTTCGGCCAGACGTCCTCGCCGAAGTCGTAGAACGTGTCCGGGGGGATGCGCTCGAGCAGTTCGGGCTCGATCACGTAGATGCCGCAATTGGCGAGGTCGCTCCGAGCCTCGTCGCGCCGCGGCTTTTCCTGGAAGCCTCGAACGCGCGTGTCGCGATCGAGGATGACGACGCCGTACGAGGACGGGTCGGCGACCGGCTTGACGGTGAGCGTCGCCAGCGCGCCGGTGCGCTGATGGTGGCCGAGCAACGCCGTCAGGTCGACGTCGTGCAGGCCGTCGCCCGAGGTGATCAGGATCGTCTCCTCGCCCCAGTACTCCTGCAGCTTCTTCGTCCCCCCGGCCGTGCCGAGAAGCTCCGGCTCTTCCGACCACAGGATCGACATGTCGAGCGCTGAGCCGTCGCCGAAGTAGCTCTGGATCATCTCCGGGAAGGCGTGCAGGTTCACCCCGACCTCGCTGACCTCGTGGCGGCGGAGAAGGTTCAGGAGGTGGTGCAGGACCGGCCGGTTGGCCACCGGCATCATCGGCTTGGGCAAGAAGTCCGTGAGCGGCCGAAGACGTGTCCCGAGTCCCGCGGCCATGACCATGGCCTTCATCGGGCGATCTCCTCCCTCGCGCGCCCGAGGTCCAAGAGCGACCCGCCGTAGGGCGCGCGGTGTACGCCCGCCTCCGTGACGATCGCGGTCACGAGCGAGGAGGGCGTCACGTCGAAGGCCGGGTTCCGCGCCGGGAAGCGGTCAGTGATCTCGGCCGGGTCGCGCTCCTCGATCGGGATCGTCTCCCCGCTCGGCGTGGCCAGGTCGACCGTCGAGCTCGGAGCGACGACGTAGAACGGGACGGCGTGGCGGGCTGCGACCACGGCGAGCGGGTACGTGCCGATCTTGTTCGCGGTATCGCCGTTCGCCGCGATGCGGTCGGCGCCGATGAGAACCGCCTCCACCTCGCCGCGCGCGATCAGGGATCCGGCTGCGGAATCGGCCACGACGCTGTGCGGAACGCCTCCGCGCTCCAGCTCCCAGGCGGTAAGCCGCGCGCCCTGCAGAAGCGGCCTCGTCTCGTCGACGAACACGTGCGCCACGAGGCCGCGCTCGAAGCCCTCGCGAATCGCGCCGAGCGCGGTGCCGACGCCGCCCGTAGCCAGCGCACCCGCGTTGCAGTGCGTGAGCACGCGCGTGCCCGGCTCGAGCAGCACTGCCGCATGCGCGGCCATCCGGCGACAGCGCTCGACCTCCTTCTCGTGCAGCGCGAGGGCACGCTCGGCGAGAGCGGCAGAAGCCTGCTCGCCGCGGCGCATCTCGGCGAGCGCCCACGGCAGGTTCACGGCCGTCGGCCGCGAGGCGAGGAGCACGGCGGCGGCCGCATCGAGATCCTCTCCACGCGCGGCCGCGAGCGCGTAGCCGTAGGCGGCGGCGATCCCGATTGCCGGGGCTCCGCGCACGGCAAGGGTGCGGATCGCCTGCGCGACCTCGATCGCAGACAGGCACTCCAGGTAGGAGACGGTCTCTGGGAGCCGGCGCTGGTCGAGGAGCACGACCGCTTCCGGCTCGAGGCGGACGATCTCCTGGGGCTCGAGGTCTATGTGCCCTCGTCCCAGGACGCCAGATACCTCGCCTGTTCCTCGGTGAGAACGTCGATCACCGCGCCCATGCTCTCGAGCTTGAGGCGGGCGATCTCCTGATCGATCTCCTCGGGAACGACGTAGACGCGGGGCTCGAGATCGCCTGCGTTGGAGACGACGTACTCGGCCGATAGGGCCTGGTTCGCAAAGCTCATGTCCATGACGGCGGCTGGATGCCCCTCCGCAGCCGCCAGGTTGACGAGCCTGCCCTCGCCGATCAGGTAGACACGGCGCCCGTCCGCAAACTCGAACTCCTCCACCTCCGGACGCGCCTCGCGCGTGGCGACCGCGAGCTCGCGGAGCGCCGGAATCTCGATCTCGACGTTGAAGTGGCCCGTGTTGGAGAGGATCGCCCCGTCCTTGAGGCGCTCGAGCGCTGCCCGCGGGATGACGTGCTTGTCCCCGGTCGCCGTGCAGAAGATGTCCCCGACCTCGGCGGCGGCCTCGATCGGCATCACTTCGTAGCCGTCCATGAGAGCTTCGAGCGCACGGACAGGATCGACCTCGGTGACGATGACGTGCGCACCCATCCCCCGGGCCCGCATGGCGACGCCTCGCCCGGTCCAGCCGTAGCCGCAGACGACGAACCGGCGCCCCGCGAGCAACACGTTCGTGGCGCGGATGATCCCGTCGATCGTGGACTGCCCGGTGCCGTAGCGGTTGTCGAAGAGATGCTTCGTCTTCGCCTCGTTGACCGCGACGATCGGGAAGGCGAGCTCGCCGAGCGACTCGAGCGCGCGCAGGCGGATGACGCCGGTCGTGGTCTCCTCGGTGCCGCCGATGATCTCCGAGAGCTGGTCGCGCCTCTCCTTGTGCAGGACGCCGATGACGTCGGCTCCGTCGTCCATCGTGAGTTGCGGGTGATGATCCACGGCCGCCTCGATGTGCGAGTAGTACGTGTCGTTGTCCTCGCCGCGGATGGCGTAGACCGAGATGCCGTAGGCGTCCACCAGCCCCGCGGCCACGTCATCCTGCGTGGAGAGCGGATTCGACGCGCAGAGGACCACGTCGGCGCCGCCCGCGTGGAGCGTGCGGGCGAGGTTCGCCGTCTCCGAAGTCACGTGTAGACAGGCGGAGATGCGGATCCCTTCGAGGGGCCGCTCACGCTCGAAGCGCTCGCGGATCGCCGCGAGCACGGGCATCTCGCCGTCCGCCCACCTGATGCGGGTCACGCCGGCGGACGCGAGCGCGAGGTCTTTCACGTCATGGCGCGGTGCAGTGGTGCTCATGGGCCGCCGGACAGTCTACGTCTCAGCGCGCCCGTAGCGATCCTCGAGCCGCACGACGTCGTCCGGCTCGGAGGTCGAGACTTCGAGCACGAACGTGTCCTCGAGGGCCCGCCATCTGTGCACGACCCCCGGCATCAGGCGAAACGCGCGCCCCGTGCCCACGACCTCGACGTCCGGAGTCCTCCCGGGCTCCCCCACCTCGAGCTCGATGCGCCCGGAGTGGACGTAGATGGTCTCGTCCTTGCGGCGGTGGAACTGCAGGCTGAGCTGCTCGCCGGCGCGGATGAAGAGCACCTTGCCGAGGTACAGCTCGTTCGCGGCGTAAATAAGCTCGTAGCCCCAGGGCTTCTCGACCCGCTTGACGGGCACGGCGAAGCGATCGAGGTCGAGCAGGTTCGGAGTCAAATCGCCCACCGAGTGGTCATAACCCAGGCCGCGCGCGCGAGTCAAGCCATTCCGGATGCGCCGTCACGTACTCGTCGGCGACGCGAAGCTCCTTCGGCGTGTTCACCGTCAACCACACGCCGTTGTGTCGAAAGGCCCCGAGCCTGCCCTTCCGTGCGAGATCGGGGAAGGTCGTCGTCTCGTGGTCGCCCCGCTCGGGCAACGCTTCGAGCGCCTCCTCGCCGAGGACGTAGACGCCGCAGCTGACCCAGTGCGGCAGTCGACCCGCCTCGTCGAAGCCGACGACGCGATCGTCCTTGCCGAGGTCGACCACTCCGAAGGGCGACCGCGGCTGCGTGACGACGATTGTCGCCGCACAGCCCGTCTCGCCGTGCCGCTCGAGAAGCGCGACGGGATCGACGTCGATGAGCTCGTCGCCGTTCAGGGCGAACAGGTCTCCCGCCTCCTGTCGTGCGGAGACAGCCAGGCGAATGCCGCCCCCACGTCCGAGCGGCTCCGGCTCCGGCACGGCCACGATGTCGGCGCCGAGCCCGGCCAGCTCGGACTCGAACAGATCCTCCTGCCCCTGGGCACAGCTGACGAGCACGCGCCCAACCCCTGCAGTGGAGAGAAGCCCTACCTGGTAGGCGGCCAGGGGCCGCCCGGCGATCTCGACCAGCGCTTTCGGGCGCCCTTGCGACGCCGCGCCGAGGCGCTCGGCCTTGCCACCGGCCAGGATGACGGCTTCCACGCGGCCGCGCTACTGGTCGGTGAGGGGCTTCAAGCCCTTGGCGATCGCGAGCATGGTCTCGTTCGAGAGCTTGTTGCGCAGCGTGTTCACGACCCAGTAGGCGGCGCCGTCCTGCTCGAAGGCGACGATGTGGAGCTGCGGGCCGCTGAAGAAGAGCCTGTACAACCTGCCGTCGATCGTCCGCTCGAGCGTCGGCTCGTCCAGGATCGGCGGATCCTCCCAGCCGGTCTCCTGGATCCCCCAGAACTCGTTCGAGCCTGTGTTGTAGGTGAGGCGTAGCGCGCGGTCGTCGTCGAGCTTGTACGCGCGGATGCCTTCGTCGTCGGCGATCGACGAGCCAGACTCCCGAACGGTCGGGAGCATGATCGGGAAGTCGACTTCCCTGCGCAGCTGGCGAAGCGCGGGCGCGACCGTGCGGTCGGTCACGACCTCGGGACGCTGCCGCTCGGGCGTCTCGTCGGTCGGGGCCGGGCCCAGGGTGCCCTGGAAGGTCTTGCCGATGATGACCTGGAGCGTGTTTCGCATCTCCGTGCCGGCGGCCACCTCTTCGACCTCGGCGTCGCCGAAGAGATCGGCCACCTCCTGTGCAGCCGCTTGCGATCCCTCGACGTCGGGGTCGTAGACGACGTGCGTGCGGAAGTAGTTGAAGTTGTCGGCGTTTCCGCCGTTCTTCGTCGGGTAGCCGATCTGCCCGAGGAGCACGGCCGCCTCGTCGGCGGCACCGTCCTCCCCGTTCCCGTTCAGGATCTTGATGCTCACCTCGGAGGGCGGCGGGCCCTCCTCGACCTTCGGCTTCTCCCCCGTCGCCACCGTGATCGCCTTCTCGGGCGCATTGAGGTCCGGGTTCATGAAGTGGTTGATCGCCTCCTGGAGCGAGCTGTCGGAGACCTCGAGCTCGAAGTAGCCGGAGACGCCGTCGAGCGGGACCTGCTGGAAGTTGCCCGAGGGAAGGTTGTAGAGCGCGTTCGCGTAGCTCAGAACCTCACCCGAGCTGATCACCTTGCCGCCGCCCTTGGCGACCTCGATGTTCTCGGTGATGGTCTTCACGATCCCCGGAAGCTCGAAGATGTCCCACGTGCTCGAGACCCGCTGCTTGAGCGCCTTCACGAACTCCTGCTGACGGACGACCCGGTAGAGGTCCGAGTCCGTGTGGCGATGGCGGACGAAGTCGAGGGCGTCCTCGCCGTTCAGGAGCTGGTAGCCGGGCTTCAGGTCGAGCATCGGATATCCGGCGTCGGGGACGTCGTTGAAATACCGCTGGTCGACGTCCAGGTAGACGCCGTCGAGGCGGTCGACGATCTTCGTGAACGCGCGGAAATTGACGGTGATCAGGTAGTTGATCGGAATCCCGGTCAGCTCCTTCACGGTCGTCACCGTCCCGCGCGGTCCGCAGTAGGCATACGCCTCGTTGATGCGGCCGGTCCAGGGCGGGTGCCCCTCACAGCCCGGGTGTGAGACGACGAGGTCACGCGGGAACGAGAGCAGCGTGACCGCGTTCTTTTCGGGATCGATCCTGACGAGCATGACCGTGTCCGAGCGAGAGCCGGCGGCCGTGCCCCCGGCGCGCATGTCGTAGCCGATGATCATGGCGACGGCCGGCTCGTCGGCTCCCGAGACCGCGGCGAGCTCCTCCACAGCCGCCCGGACCTCGGGCGAGGAGGCGCGGATCTCGGAGACGCTGTGGTCGAAGTAGAGCTTCACGCCGCCCGCGAGCGCACCGGCGGCCACCAGGACGGCGACGAGGAGCCACATGACCCCCTTGAGCAGGAGCTTCAGCGGGTTTCGCCGCACGCGATAGAACGAGCGGGCGGTCTCGGCCTCGGGCGGCGGGGGCGGCTGCGAGGTCGCGGCAGCAGGTTCGAGCGGCGGGAGCGGGCCGGGGGGAAAGGCACCGTTTCCGTTCGCCGACCGCCGCGTGCCTTTCTTCAGAGTCGTGCGCATGGAGGAAAGCCGCCCGCGGGCGACCGAATGAGGATACCGAAGGTCACGGGTATCCCTGCCGGTTCTCCACACCGCCGGCGGTTCCTCCGGATGAAGGCCGAGTCGGCCCTCCTAGTCGGGGTCGTAGGCGAGGTTCGGCGAGAGCCAGCGCTCGACCTCGGCCGGCGGGGAGTCTTTTCGAGCCGCGTAGTCCTCCACCTGGTCGCGCGCGATCCGCCCGACGGAGAAGTAGCGCGCGGCCGGATGGCCGAAGTAGAGGCCGGACACACTCGCCCCCGGCATCATGGCGAAGCTCTCGGTGAGATCGATGCCGATCGCCTCCGCCTCGAGCAGGTCGAAGAGCGCCCGCTTCTCGGAGTGGTCGGGGCAGGCGGGATACCCGAAGGCGGGCCTGATGCCGCGGTAGCTCTCCGCGATCAGCTCGTCCTTGGAGAGTCTCTCCCCGGTCTCGTACCACTCCCGCCTGGCCAGCTCGTGGAGCTGCTCGGCGAACGCCTCAGCGAGGCGGTCTGCAAGCGCCTTGGCCATGATCGAGCGGTAGTCGTCGTGCTCGGACTCGAAGCGGGCGGAGAGCTCCTCGGCGCCGATGCCGGCGGTCACGGCAAAGGCTCCGAGATGGTCGCGCAGGCCTGTCTCGGCGGGAGCGACGAAGTCGGCCAGCGAGCGGTTGGGCCGTGCATCGCCGTGATCGGCCTGTTGACGGAGCATGGGGAAGCGGACGCCGGTGGCGAGCACGACGTCGTCTCCCTCCGCGACGGCAGGCCAGAAGCCGTAGACGCCGCGCGCCTGGAGGAGCTCCCCCGCCACGATCTCGTCGAGCAGCTCGTTTGCGTTCTCGAAGAGGTCGCGGGCCGCGGCGCCGACGACCGGGTCATCGAGGATCTTGGGAAAACGGCCCTTCAGCTCCCACGCGTGGAAGAAGAACGTCCAGTCGATGTACTCGCGGAGAACCGCCAGGGGCGTCTCGACGACGCGTGCGCCGGTGAAGGAGGGCGTGTTCAGGTCGTCCGGATGCCATTCGATCGGAGTCCGGTGTTCGCGCGCGCGCGCGAGTGGAAGCAGGGGCTTGCGCTCCTTCTCGCTGTGGAGCTCCCGCAGCCGGTCCTGAGCAGCGCGGTTCTCCTGGTCCAGGCGCTCACGCCGCTCCGGCTCGAGCAGATCGGAGACGATCCGGACGACGCGGGAGGCATCGAGAACGTGCAGGGTCGGCTGTCCGTACGCCGGCGCGATCTTCACGGCGGTGTGCTGACGCGAGGTCGTAGCACCGCCGATCAGGAGCGGCAGCCCGAGGCCGCGTCGCTCCATCTCGTCGGCAACGTGCACCATCTCGTCGAGCGAGGGCGTGATCAGCCCGGAGAGCCCGACCACGTCGCAGTCCTCCTCCACCGCGGTGTCGAGAATCCGGTCCGCCGGAACCATGACACCGAGGTCGATGACCTCGTAGTTGTTGCACCCGAGCACGACGCCGACGATGTTCTTGCCGATGTCGTGGACGTCGCCCTTGACGGTCGCCAGCACGATCTTGCCGCGGGCGCGGCCGTTACCACCGGAGCGCTCGGCTTCCATGTACGGCTCGAGATAGGCGACCGCACGCTTCATCGCACGCGCGCTCTTCACGACCTGCGGCAGGAACATCCGCCCCGAGCCGAAGAGATCGCCCACGACCGCCATCCCGTCCATGAGCGGTCCCTCGATCACGTCGAGCGGGCGCGGCAGCTTCTGCCGAGCCTCCTCCGTGTCCTCCTCGATGAAGTCCACAATCCCATGAACGAGCGCGTGCGAGAGCCTGTCTTCGACGGGCCCCTCCCGCCACGAGAGGTCGAGCTCGCGCTTGGTCGCCTCGCCGTGCACCGTCGCCGCGAAGGCGACCATGCGCTCCGTGGCATCCGGACGCCGGTTGAAGACGATGTCCTCCACGTGCTCGAGGAGATCCGGCGGGATGTCCTCGTAGACGGCCAGCTGGCCGGCGTTGACGATGCCCATGTCGAGCCCGGCCTGGATCGCGTGGAAGAGGAACACCGAGTGGATCGCCTCCCGCACGACCTCGTTGCCGCGGAACGCGAAGGAGAGGTTGGAGACGCCGCCGGAAATCTTGGCGCCGGGGCACCGCTCCTTGATGCGGGGCACGGCCTCGATGAACGCCTTGGCGAAGTCTGCGTGCTCCTCCATGCCGGTTCCGACGGCGAGGATGTTCGGGTCGAAGACGATGTCCTCGGGCGGGAAGCCGACCTCGTCCACGAGCAGCCGGTAGGCGCGCTCGCAGATCTCGACCTTGCGGTCGGCCGTGTCGGCCTGGCCCTGCTCGTCGAAGGCCATCACCACAACCCCGGCGCCGTACCGACGCACCTGGCGGGCCTTGGCGAGGAAGTCCTCCTCCCCCTCCTTGAGGCTGAGGGAGTTGACGACCCCCTTGCCCTGGATGCACTTGAGGCCCGCCTCGAGCACCGACCAGCGCGAGCTATCCACCATGATCGGCAGGCGCGCCACCTCGGGCTCGGTGGCGATCAGGTTGAGAAAGGTGGTCACGGCCGCCTCGGAATCGAGGAGGTCGGCGTCCATGTTCACATCGAGGAGGTTCGCTCCGCCGCGCACCTGGTCGAGAGCGACGTCGAGCGCGCCCTGGAAGTCGTTTCCCTCGATCAGGCGCCGGAACCGCGCCGAGCCCGTGACGTTCGTGCGCTCGCCGACCATGACGAAGTTCGTGTCCCCGGTGAAGGCGAACGGCTCGAGCCCGCTGAAGCGGGTGACCGCGCGATGCTCGGGGATGCGCCGCGGCGGGATTCCCCTGAGGGCGGACGCGATCGCGCGGGTGTGGTCCGGGGTCGTCCCGCAGCAGCCGCCGACGACGTTCACGAGTCCGCTCTCGGCGAACTCGCGGAGCAGGGAGCTCGTCGTGTCAGGCCCCTCGTCGTAGCCGCCGAAGGCGTTCGGCAGGCCCGCGTTCGGGTGGGAGCTCGTGTAGCAGTCCGCGATGCGGGCCAGCTCCTCCACGTGGTGGCGGATCTCCCGCGCGCCGAGCGAGCAGTTGACGCCGACGATCAGCGGCCTGGCGTGCTCGACCGACGCCCAGAACGCCTCGAGCGTCTGGCCGGAGAGCGTTCGGCCGGAGAGGTCGACGATCGTGACCGAGATCCAGAGCGGCAGGTCGAGATCGAGCTCGTCGAGCACGTCACGAACGGCGACGATCGCCGCCTTCGCGTTCAGGGTGTCGAAGATCGTCTCGACCAGAAGGAGGTCGACGCCGCCGTCGACGAGGCCGCGAACCTGCTCCGCGTAGCACTCCCGTACGTGATCGAAGGTCACCGCCCGATACGCCGGATCGTCCACCTTCGGCGAGAGCGAGAGCGTCTGATTGAGCGGCCCCAGGGAGCCGGCCACGAAGCGCGGCCCGTCCTCGCGCTCGTCACAGGCCTGCCGGGCGAGCCGTGCGCCCTCGACGTTCAGCTCGTAGATGACTTCGTCGAGCCCGTAGTCAGCCTGACCGATGCGGGTGGCCGTGAAGGTGTTCGTGGTCGTGATGTCCGCGCCGGCATCGAGATAGGAGCGGTGGACGTCGAGGATGATGTCCGGCCGGGTGAGGTTGAGCACGTCCGGGTCGCCCGCGACCTCGTGCGGATGGTCGCGGAAGCTGCTCCCCGCGGTAGTCGGCGTCGGACAGCCCCTTGCGCTGGAGCATGGTCCCCCAGGCCCCGTCGAGCACGAGGATGCGCTGCGCGAGCAGTCCGTGCAGGAGAGCCGTTCGGGAGCCCACGGTTGTGGCCATGGACGAATTGTGCCGTCAGGCGGCGGCCGGGGTTAGCCGTGGCCCGCGACGGCCAGCTTGTTTTCGGCGTGCCGTAGGCGCTGCTCGACCTTCCAGCGGTCGCCTTCCTCGGCGCCGGAATCGATCCGCTCGAGGAGCGCGCGGGCTTCCTCGGCTTCGCGGCGCGCCTCGTCGATGTCGATCTCCTCGGCCCGAACGGCGTCGTCGACGAGGACGAGCGCCCTGTCCTGCTGCACCTTGAAATAGCCGGGCCCTGCGGCGAACGCCTGCCACGAGCCTCCCGACTTGATGCGAATCTCGCCCGCCTTCAGCATCGCCACCAGCGGCGCGTGACGGGCGAGCACGCCGATCTCGCCCGAGGCGCCGGGGACGACGAGCATCTCGGCCTCGCCCTCGTACGCCGGGCCTTCCGGCGTCACGACCGACAGGTCGAAGGTGCGGACCGCGCCCTCGTGTGTCGCCAAGCTCTGACTCCCTAGACGGCGGCCGGCTCGGCCTCGCGCTCTTCAGATGCCTCGGGCTCGGGCGGCTCCTCCGCCTTCGGCGCCGGTGCCTCGTCCTCCTCGGCCATGGCCTTTGCCCGCTCGACGGCTTCGTCGATCGTCCCGACCATGTAGAAGGCCTGCTCGGAAAGGTCGTCGTGCTTGCCCTCGATGATCTCCCGGAACCCCTTGATCGTCTCGGCGAGCTGGACGTACTGTCCGGGGCTCCCGGTGAACGCCTCGGCGACGAAGAAGGGCTGCGAGAGGAACCGCTGCACCTTGCGGGCGCGCTGGACGGTGAGTTTGTCCTCGTCGGAGAGCTCGTCCATTCCGAGGATGGCGATGATGTCCTGCAGCTCCTTGTACCGCTGCAGGATCTCCTGGACCCGCGTCGCCGTCTCGTAGTGCTCCTCGCCGACGATGTCCGGCTGGAGCGCGCGCGAGAACGAGTCGAGCGGGTCGACGGCCGGGTAGATGGCCTGTTCCGCGATCGACCGCGAGAGCACGGTCGTCGCGTCGAGGTGGGCGAACGTGTTGGCGGGGGCCGGGTCGGTAAGGTCGTCCGCGGGGACGTAGATCGCCTGCACAGAGGTGACCGAGCCCTTGCGCGTCGACGTGATGCGCTCCTGCAGCTGGCCCATCTCGGTGGCGAGCGTGGGCTGGTAGCCGACGGCGGAGGGCATGCGCCCGAGGAGGGCCGATACCTCGGATCCTGCCTGCACGAAGCGGAAGATGTTGTCGATGAAGAGGAGGACGTCCTGTCCTTCCTCGCGGAAGTACTCGGCCATCGTCAGTCCTGCGAGGCCGACGCGGAGGCGCGCGCCGGGGGGTTCGTTCATCTGCCCGAAGACGAGCGCCGTCTTCTCGATGACGCCCGATTCGGTCATCTCGCGCCAGAGGTCGTTGCCCTCTCGGGAGCGCTCGCCGACGCCCGCGAACACGGAGAGCCCCTCGTGCTCCGCGGCGATGTTGCGGATGAGCTCCTGGATGAGGACGGTCTTGCCGACGCCGGCGCCGCCGAAGAGGCCGACCTTGCCGCCCTTCACGTACGGCGCGAGCAGGTCGATCACCTTGATGCCGGTCTCGAAGATCTCCACCGTCGGCTCGAGCTCCTCGAAGGTGGGCGCGGGCCGGTGGATCGGCCAGCGCTCGCCCTCGACCTCGTCGCCCTCGTCGATCGTGGCGCCGAGGACGTTGAAGATCCTGCCGAGCGTCACCTGCCCCACGGGCACGGAGATCGGCTCGCCCATGTCCACGACGTCCGCTCCGCGCGGGACGCCGTCGGTCGAGTCCATGGCTACCGCCCTGACTCGGTCGTTCCCGAGGTGCTGCTGAACCTCCGCGACCAGGTCGACCGCGGGCCGGCCGTCCTGCTCGGGGACCTGAATGCGCAGGGCGTTGTAGATGGACGGGAGCTCGCCGTGAAAGGCGGCGTCGATCACGACGCCCTTGATCTCGACGATCTTGCCGACGTTCTTCTCTTTGGCCATGGATCTCCTGGGTGATCGCGTGCGCCGATGGCCGGCTCTGGCGGCCACTACCAGTCTATCCGAGCGCCGGCCCCGCCCCTCCGGCGAACGCTCGACCTAGATGACGCCTTCCGGCGGGTTCGGCGGCCCTCCGGCGGGCGCCTGGACCGGCGAGAGAATCCTCGTCCGCGGCAGGTCTCGGAAGAGCTTCGCCTCGTTCGAGAGCAGGCTGACCTCCGTCGGGCCGTTGGCCGGCGCGGACGAGGACGGACCGTGGACGTAGGAGCCGACCAGCGCGCCGACGGCGAGTGAGGCGGCGGCGGCCACGGCGGTGAGGCGGCGCCCCGAGAGGCGTGGGCGCGCCGGGACCGGCAGCTCGATCCGCCGGGACGGCCGCTCCTGCGGCGTCAGACGCAGGACGTCCGTCGCCCAGCGGACGTCGGACTCGAAGAGCCGGCAGGCCTCACAGGCCTGGAGGTGCCGGTCGAGCAACTCGACCTCGAGCGGCGACAGCTCGCCGTCGAGGCCAAGCGACATCCATTCCCGGGCGCGATCACAATGGCCGCCTTGTACAAGCGGGTCTCTGCCAGCCATAGCTATTCAGACGATAGCGACAGGCGGAGGTTAGACCGCCAGTGGCTTCGCGCCTACATCCTGGTGAGACGGTCGAGCCTGAGCCGAGCCCGCTCCGCCTTCCGTTCGCGCTGGCGGCGCGGGTCCGGTACGGGCACGGCTGCGAAGAGCGCCCGCGTGTACTCGTCCTTCGGGTGCAAGTAGATCTGCTCGGCGGGACCGACCTCCACGAGCTTGCCCTGGTTCATCACGGCGATCTCGTCGGACATCGTCCGGACGACGGCGAGATCGTGGGAGATGAACAGGTACGTGAGCCCGAAGTCCCGCTGCAGGTCCTTCAGCAGGTTCAGGATCTGCGCCTGGATCGACACGTCGAGCGCCGAAACAGGCTCGTCGCAGATGATCAGCTTCGGATTGAGCGCGAGCGCGCGGGCGATACCGATGCGCTGGCGCTGGCCCCCCGAGAACTCGTGCGGGTAGCGGTTCGTGAAGTTCGGGTTGAAGCCGACGACCTCGAGCAGGCGCCGGACGGTCTCGGCCCGGCCCTTGCGCGTCCCCATTCCGTGGACCTCGAGCGGCTCCGAGACGATGCCCCCGACCGTCATGCGCGGGTCGAGCGACGAGTACGGGTCCTGGAAGACGATCTGCATGTCCTGCCGCATCCGGCGGAGCTCTTCTTTCTTCAGCCCCGTCAGCTCCTTCCCCTGGAACAGGATCGAGCCGCCGGTCGGCTTCATGAGCTGCAGGATGCAGTAGCCGGTCGTCGACTTGCCCGATCCGGACTCGCCGACCAGGCCGAGGGTCTTGCCCTCCGGGATTGCAAAGGAGACGCCGTCCACGGCCTTGACGTAGCCGACGGTCCGCTCGACGAGAATCCCCCTGCGCACCGGGAAATGCTTCTGCAGGTCGGTCACCGTGAGGAGGGCCCCGTCCTGGTTCGGAAGTGTCGCGGCGGCGGAGGCCTCGGTCACGTCGTCACCGTCTCGGGGGTGCGGCTGCGCTCGCTCGTCGGATGCGCCGAGCGAACCCAATGGTCCTGCCTGATCTGCCGCAGCTCCTGCGGCCTCTCGGCGCACGAGTCCAGCTCCCGGTACGGACAGCGCGCGGCGAAGCGGCATCCGTCCGGCGGGTTCACGAGGTCGGGCGGACGGCCGCCGATGGCCGTCAGCCTTCCCTCACGAATGCCCTCGCCCTCGAGCTGCGGCAGCGCGCCGAGGAGCGCCTCGGTGTACGGATGCTCGGGGTGGTCGAACAGGTCCAAGGCGTTCGCCTGCTCGACGATCTGGCCCGCGTACATGACGGCGACGTCGTCGGCGGCCTCGGCGATCACGCCCATGTCGTGCGTGATGATGATCATCGCCATCTGGTACTCCTCGCGCAGCCGCTCGAGCAGGTCGAGGATCTGCGCCTGGATGGTCACGTCGAGAGCGGTCGTCGGCTCGTCCGCGATCAGGAGCTTCGGATTGCACGAGAGTGCCATGGCGATCATCACGCGCTGGCGCATTCCGCCCGAAAACTGGTGCGGGTAGTCGTCGAGGCGCTCGGCGGCGCTCGGGATCCCGACCTCCTCCATGAGCTCGACCGCGCGCTGTCGGGACGCCCCCTTCGACATGTCGAAGTGGCGGTGGAGGGTCTCGGTGATCTGGGTGCCGATCTTGAAAGTCGGGTTCAGGGACGTCATCGGGTCCTGGAAGATCATCGCGATCCGCTTGCCGCGGATGTCCTCCAGCTCGCGCTCGGAGAGCTTCGTGAGGTCCTGGCCATCGAAGACGACCGAGCCCTCGACGATCTTCGCCGGCGGCTTCGGGATCAGCCCCATGATCGAGAGCGCGGTCACCGACTTGCCGCAACCCGACTCGCCGACGATCCCGAGCGTCCTCCCCTCGTCGACGGTGAACGAGACCCCGTCGACGGCCTGGACTGCGCCCTCGCGGGTGAAGAAGTAGGTCTTGAGATTCTCGACCTCGAGCAGCGGCATGGAGAGTTAGGTCTCCCGCGTGCGGGGATCGAGAGCATCGCGGAGGCCGTCGGCGATGAAGTTCGCGCAGAGCACGAGCGCCGCGATGAAGAGGCAGGGGATCCACAGGTCGAGCGGGTTCGTGCGGTAGGCATCACGGCCCTCGCTCGCGAGCGAGCCCCACGAGGCATCGGGCGGATTGATGCCGAGGCCGATGAAGGACAGGAACGCCTCGCCGAGGACGACGTTCGGAAGCTCGAGGAAGACGAAGATGATGAGCACGCCGAGCGTGTTCGGCAACAGGTGGCGGACGAGTACGCGGTGCCAGCGCGCGCCGACGGCGTGCGCCGCCCGGACGTAGTCGTTCTGCTTCAGCGTGATCACCTGCCCTCGCACGATCCGCGCCGCCGTGAACCAGCTCGCGATGGTCAGCGCGACCACCATCGTCCAGAAGTTGACCGACCCGATGATCGCGAGGGTCAGGATCGCGAACGGCAGGTAGGGGAGGCCGTAGAGCGCGTCGAGGAAGCGCATCATCCCGTTGTCGAGGCGCCCGCCGACGAAGCCGGAGATCGAGCCGTAGGCGATGCCGATGAAGAGGATGGCCATCGTGGCCGCGAACCCGATGGCGATCGAAACCTGACCTCCCTTGGCAACCCGGGTGAAGATGTCACGCCCGAACTGGTCGGTGCCGAACGGATGCTCGAGCGACCTGGGCAGACGCGTCTCGGCGAAGTTCACCTCATTCGGGTCGATGCCCCAGATCGTCGTCCAGATGCCCGGGATGAACCAGAACCCGGGGATCAGGAAGCAGTAGAGGACGATTCCTGTGAAGACGATCGCCGCTGCGACGGCGCCCTTGTTTCGCAGGTAGCGGTGGAAGGCGTCGCGCCACAGGCTCGTCTGACGAATGGGCTCGCCGGCGGTCTCCGGGAGAGGCGGCGTGGAAATCCGCGGCTCGAGTGTCGCCGCTTCGCGGGGGTTGGCGACCATCAGCTCGTCACGACCTGCTCGTCCTCGTCCTCGGGTCGAGGAACCCGTAGGCGATGTCCACGAAGAGGTTGGCCAGAATGATCACGACGGAGGTCAGGACGGTGATCCCCATCACCACCGAGTAGTCGCGGTTGGACACCGAGTTGATGAAGTAGCGGCCGATGCCCGGGATCGAGAAGATCACCTCGATCACGAACGTCCCCGTGATGATAAGCCCGAAGAGCGGAGCCGTCGCGGTCACGACGGGGATGAGCGAGTTTCGGAACACGTGGCGCACGACGACGCTCTTCCAGCGCAGACCCTTCGCCCGCGCCGTGCGCACGTAGTCCTGCTGCATCGTCTCGAGCATCGTCCCGCGCACGAGTCTCGCGAAGTACGCCATCGGAAAGAGCCCGAGCGCGAGCGACGGCAGGATCACGCGCGAGTCGATGTCCCAGAACCCGAGCGGCCACCCGTTCGTCGGGAAGGCGTTGACCTTGAGGGCAAAGTAGTAGATGAGCAGGGTGGCGACGAAGAAGCTCGGTAAGGCAAAGCCGATGCTCGAGAAGAACATCAGCAGGTAGTCGTAGAGCGTGTTCGGTCTCAGTGCGGCGATGACGCCCGCCGGGATGCCGAAGATGATCGCCCAGAGGAACGCGAGCACTCCCAGCTTCACCGACCGGGGGAAGTGCTCCTTGACGATGTCGGTCACCGAGCGATCCCGCAGAACGAGCGACGGGCCGAGGTCGAAGGTGAACACCCCCTTCACGTAGAGCAGGTACTGCATGTACCAGGGCTTGTCGAGATTGAACTTCCGCTCGAGGTTCGCCTGCACCTCGGGCGGCACGGCCCGCTCGGTACGGCGGAAGGGGTTCCCCTCGATCTGCCGCATCATCATGAAGATCATGAAGATGACGAGCAGGAGGACCGGGATCGTCCAGAAGATCCTCCTGATGATGAACGTCGCCATCTAGGCTGGATTGTCTACCCGTTGGTAGCTGTTTGGCAACACGAGTTGGCGGGGCGCCTGAGCGCCCCGCCAACTCGATTCCTGAAGCCGACGGCTTCTAGCCTCCCTGGACGACGACCTTCGTGAAGTCGATCTGATCCAGTGGGCTGATGTAGAAGGTGTCTCGAACTGCATCGTTCTCGAGGTTGGTGTACGTGTACCAGTAGAGCGGCGTGATCGGCACCTCACCGTCCTCGTCGAACATGATGCCCTCCAGCTGGCGGTAGACCTCGTAGCGAGCGTCGTCGTCGACCGTCTTCCTGGCCTCCTCGACGAGCGCGTCGTAGTCCTCGTTGCACCAGTTGGTGTTGTTGTTCCCCGAGTCACACGTGAACAGCTCGAGGCCGTTGATGGCATCCGGGAAGTCGTAGATCCACCCGAGCCGGTACGCGTCGACCGCCTTGTTCGGCGGCGGGCCGAGGAACTCGAGGAACTGGGCCCACTCCTGCGACTTGATGGTCGTCTTGATGCCGAGCTCGTCCCACATGCTCTGCACGGCCACGGCGATCTCCGGGTGGCCGGGGGCGTCGTTGTGGAAGAGGTTGATGTCCGTCTTCGGACTCGCCTCCTCGGCCATCATCGTCTTCGCCTGCTCGATGTCGCCCTCGGCGGGGAGCCACGGCGAGTTCGGGTTGATGACGTCGAAGCCCTTGACGCCCTCGGGCGTCATGCCGGTGGCCGGGACCCGGCCCTGCCGATCGACCTGGTCGGTGATGACCCTCCGGTTGATGGCCAGCGACATCGCCTTCCGCTGAGCCTCGCCGATGTTCTCGACGTTGAAGCCGTAGTAGTACGTCCCAAGCGAGGGATACACCTCGTAATACGGCTCTTCCTTCAGCCGGTCGATCTCCTCGAGCGGGAGCGCGTTGCCGTCGAGCACGTCGACCTCGCCGGCCTCGAACGCCTGGACGCGGGTGATGCCGTCGACGATGATCGGACCCTCGATCCGCTCGAGCGTGACGTTCTCGGCGTCGCGGTAGTCGGGATTCTTGACGAGGTCGATCTCGGCCTCGTGATCCCACGACTCGAGCATGAAGGGGCCGTCGGTGACGATGTTCTCCGGGTCCGTCCAGTTGTCGCCGAACTCCTCGACGGTCGCCTGGTGGACAGGAAGGAACGAGTGGTGCGAGACCTGCCCGAGGAACCACGGCTGCTCCGAGGTCAGCTCGACCTGGAGCGTGTAGTCGTCCACCGCGGTGACCGCGACCTTGTCAGCCAGCGCGTCGCAGTTCTTCTCGCAGCCGTTGTACTCGGCAGCGCCCTTGATGCCGTACAGCTGGTAGGCGTAGTCGGCCGCGAGCTCGGGACTCAGCGTCCGCTTCCAGGAGTACACGTAGTCCTGCGCGGTTACCGGGTCGCCGTTCGTCCACTTCGCGTCCTCGTTGAGGTGGAAGGTGACGACGTTCCCGTCAACGTCCCAGCTGTCGGCCGCCGACGGCACGGGCTCCAGCGTGTCGGGATTCAGCCTCACGAGCGGATCCATGATGGCCAGGATGACGTTCGACGACGTCGTGTCCGTGGCCTTCCCGGGGTCGAGCGACGGTGGCTCGGCACCCCAGGCGATCCGCAACGTCTGCTCCGCGGCCGGCTCGCCCGTGCCGGTCGCGCCCGTGTCCCCGCCTGCCGCCTCGTCGTCGTCGTCTCCTCCGCAACCGGCTGCGCCGAGCGTCAGGACCGCGACGAGGGCCAGGACGAGCAAGAGCCATCTGTTTCTGTGCACTGCTGCCCTCCTCTAGTTCATCAACGGCCGCACGTCGTTCTGGCCGAGCGGCCACTTGCTG
This sequence comes from uncultured Actinomycetes bacterium, assembly GCA_963842305.1. GTDB lineage: Bacteria > Actinomycetota > Thermoleophilia > Gaiellales > Gaiellaceae > JAIBJN01. The sequence continues at coordinate 309,601 of CAWJFW010000005.1, read as the reverse complement.
CTTAGACGCACCGTGTCGCCCGAAGTTAGCGCGCCGGGAGACTGCGTCGCTCGACGACTTGGCTGTCGTGCAGCTGGGTCGTGCAGCCTCCGACGGTGACGAGCGTGCCGTCGACGTAGAACGTCTGCAGACCGTGCCGCGGGACGAGCGAGCTGGGGCCCGTCGTCCACGCCCCGGCCGCGTCGTCGTAGATCTGGTACGTGCTCTCCCAGATCGCGTGAATCTGGTCGCCGGCCACGGCCGCACCGAGCAGCTCCATCCCCTCGGGCATCGCCGGCCCCTCGCGCCACTCGCCGGTCTCGGGGTTCAGGATCCACACGGCGCTCAGGACGTCCTCCCCGCGGCGCCCGCCGATCATCCAGATCTCGTCGTGGAAGGCGACCGCGTCGAAGGCGTGGTTGGGGAACGGCAGGGACGGCCCGTCCGACCAGGTATCGGTCGCCGGATCGTAGACGTACACCTCCTGCCGCTCCTCGCCTTCATTGAAGCCGCCGAGGACGTAGATCTTCCCGTCGAGCGCGACCGCCGAATGGTTGAACCGCGGCTCCGGAAGCGAAGCGCGCTCGCTCCAGCCGTCGGTCGCCGGGTCGTAGGCATACACGGCGCTCGAGGTTCCTTCGACCGTGCTGCCGCCGATGACGTAGAGCACGCCGTCGAGAGCTGCGGCCGCTCCCGCGCGAACGGCTTCGGGCATCCGCTGCAGGGTCTCCCAGCTGTCGGCGACGGGGTCGTAGCGCGCGAGGAGGTCGAGCGGGCGCCCGGTCTCCCCCACCATCCCGCCGGCAGCGTAGACCTGCCCGCCGATCTCGGCCGCTGCGACGTAGCTTCGGCGCTGCGACATGGACTCGCCGAACGTCCACGCTCCCGCCTCGGCGTCCTCCGTCCCGGCTCCGAGCGTGCCCACGACCCCGGCCGCGGCGACCAACGCGAGCACGGCCAGCAGGACGGCGAAGGCGCGCACGTCGGTTAAGACGCCCCCCGAGCCGCCTCCGTTAGCGGCTAGGAGGTGAGGGCGTCGGCGCCGGCGACGACCTCGAGAATCTCCTGAGTGATCTCCGACTGGCGGGCGCGGTTCATGTCCAGCGTCAGCCCGTCGATGAGGTCGCCGGCATTCTTCGACGCGTTCCGCATGGCGGTCATGCGGGCCCCGTGCTCGGACGCGGCCGACTCGAGCAGGGCGCGGTACACGGTCGTCTCGAGGTACGTCGGCAGCAGGCGCGCGAGGATCTCCTCGGGCTCGGGCTCGTAGATGAAGTCCCCCTCGAGCGCGATCTCGTAGGCGCTCTTCTCCTCCTCCTCGAGCAGCGCCCGCGGGATCGGGAGGACGTCCTCGACCGAGACGGTCTGGGTCAGCGGCGAGACGTAGTGGTTGTAGACGACGATCACCCGGTCGACCTCGCGCTCAACGAAGAGGTCGGCGAGCGTCTTCGAGATTGCCACCGCGTCCCCGTAGACGGGCCGGTCGGTGAAGTCGACCCAGGCCTGTTCGATCGCATACCGGCGGAAGCGAAGCGTGGACCGACCCTTCTTGCCGACCACCACCCAGCGGACGTCCGCGCCCTCCGCCCGCAGCTCGCGCTCGAGCTGGAGCGACCGCCGGATGATCTGCGCGTTGAAGGCTCCCGCGAGGCCGCGGTCGCCGGTCAGCGGCAGGATCGCCACCGACTGGACCGTCTCCCGCGCCTCGAGCAGCGAGAAGCCGCGCGCGGGCGTCGCCCGCGCGGTCCCGATCATCAGCTCGCGCATCCGCTCGGCGTATGGGCGAAGCGCTTCGATGCGCGTCTCCGCCCGGCGCAGCTTCGCGGCCGCGACGAGCTCCATCGCCTTCGTGATCTTGCGCGTATTGCGGACGGAGCGGAGGCGCCGCTTGATGTCCTGGACGGTGGCCACTGACGTTTAGGCGGCCGCTCCCACGCCGGCCTCCTCGTGCACGGCGAAGTTCTTCCTGAACTCGGCGATCTGCTTTCGGGCCGCGGCCTGCGCGTCGTCCGGGAGGTCGCCGGTATCGCGGATGCCCGCATACACGTCGCCCTCGGTCCGCAGGTACTCCCGCAGCTCCTCCTGGAAGCGTGGCACCTGGGCGGGCGGAACGTCGTCCAGGATGCCCTGGATGCCCGCGAAGATGGCGACGACCTGCTCCTCGAGCGGCCACGGCTGGTACTGCGGCTGGTTGAGGGTCGCCACCATTCGCTCGCCCCGCGCCAGCGTGCGCTGGGTCTGCGGGTCGAGCTCCGAGCCGAACTGGGCGAATGCCTCGAGCTCCCGGTACTGGGCGAGGTCGAGGCGCAGGCGCCCGGCGACCTTCTTCATCGCCTTCGTCTGCGCGTTCCCGCCCACGCGGCTCACGGAGATGCCGACGTTGATCGCCGGCCGCACGCCCGAGTAGAAGAGGTCGGACTCGAGGAAGATCTGCCCGTCGGTAATCGAGATGACGTTCGTCGGGATGTACGCCGAGACGTCGCCGGCCTGGGTCTCGATCACCGGCAGCGCCGTAAGGGAGCCGCCACCCAGCTCGTCGGAGAGCTTGCAGGCGCGCTCGAGCAGGCGCGAGTGAAGGTAGAAGACGTCGCCCGGAAAGGCCTCGCGGCCCGGCGGGCGCCGCAAGAGCAGCGACATCTGCCGGTACGCGTCCGCGTGCTTGGAGAGGTCGTCGTACATGCACACGGCGTGCTTGCCGTTGTAGAGGAAGTGCTCGCCCATGGCGCACCCGGCGTAGGGCGCCATCCACTTGATCGGGGCCGCCTCGGTGGCGGAGGCCGTGACGATGATCGTGTAGTCCATCGCCCCCGCCTCCTTGAGGCGCTCGTACACCTGCGCGACCGTCGAGGCCTTCTGCCCGATCGCGACGTAGATGCAGATCATGTCCTGGCCCCGCTGGTTCAGGATCGCGTCGACGAGGATGGCCGTCTTCCCCGTCGAGCGGTCGCCGATCACGAGCTCGCGCTGGCCGCGGCCGATCGGGATCATCGAGTCGATCGCCTTGATACCGGTCTGGAGCGGCTCGCTCACCGGTTGGCGGCTGACGACGCCCGGCGCCTTGAACTCGAGCAGACGGCTCTCCGAGGCGTTGAGCGGCCCCTGGCCGTCGATCGGCTCGCCGAGGGGGTTCACGATCCTGCCGACCAGCTCGTCGCCCACCGGGACGCTCATGACTTTCCCGGTTCGCTTGACGGTCTCGCCCTCGGCGACCTCCTGCCACTCCCCGAAAAGCGCGACGCCGACGTTGTCCTCCTCGAGGCTGAGCGCGATCCCGGTGACGCCGTGTTCGAGCTCGACCATCTCCATGGCCATGCAGCTCTCCAGCCCATAGACCCGGGCGATGCCGTCGCCGATCTGGAGGACCGTGCCGACCTCGGCGAGGTCGGTCTCGACGTCGTAGTCCTCGATGCGCTGCTTGAGGATCGAGGTGATCTCTTCTGGGCGTAGCTTCACGTGATTCTCAGCTCCTTGCGGTCAGTTCCTGCCGTAGCTGGTCCAGCCGGCCGCGCACGCTCGCGTCGAGGCGCTGCGAGCCGGCCTGGATGACGATGCCCCCGATCAGGTCGGGGTCGACTCTGCGGACGGCCTCCACCTTGCGGCCGGACGCCTGCTCGATCTGTTTGACCACCTTCGCGGCCTCCTTGTCGGAGAGCTCGACGGCGGTCGTCAACTCCAGTTCCAGGACGCGCTCCTCGAGCGCGACCAGGCGCTCCAGCTCGCTCTGGATCTCATCCACCTCGGCGATCCGGCCCTTCTCGGCGAGCAGGAGGAGGAAGTTGCGGACGAGCGGGTCCGCGTCTTCGAGCGCCGCCCGAAGGGCGTCGCGCTTGACATGCGGTTCGATCTGCGGGTTGCGTAGGAGCCCACGCAGCTCGTCGGAGGACTCGACCGCCGCGACGAACTCGCCAAGCTCGCCCCGGACCTCGTCGAGCCGGTTCTGCTCCCGGGCAGCCTCGAGGAGTGCCTCGGCATACACGCGATGTGCGACGGCCACTAGCGCCCCTCCAGGCAATGCGAGCCGGCTTCTGCCCCGCGATCACGCGGCGTCATAGTCCACCCTCGCCCTTGCCAAGGCCGCCGGCCTTGCCTGCGGGCGAGTGCGGCCTCTGGCTTGGTGCTCGCGACGCAGAATCTCGCCTGGATTACCTGAATGGGCACTACTAGTTCTCGCTCGCGATCTGCTTCACATCGACCTCCGCGATGGTCTCGTCGATGAGCCGGCGCTGGTCCTCCTCGTCGAGCACCTTGCCGGTCACCTTCTCCGAGGCGAGCAGGGTCAGCTCGACCACGTCACGCCGGATCTGCTCCCGGAGCCGTGCGTTCTCGGCGTCGAGCTCCTCGCGATTCTTCTCCAGCCGCTCCTTGAGGTCGACGTCAGCCTGCTCGCGCGCCTGTTCGAGCTGGCGCTGCGCCTGCCGGCGCGACTCGTCGAGGATGCGCTCCCGCTCGGCGAGGGCCTCCTCGCGCTCACGCTTGACGACCTCGCGGAGCTCGCGCGCCTCCTGGCGCGCCTTGTCCGCCTCGTCCAGGGCCTCGCGGATGCGGTCGCGCCGCTGGTCGATCAGCCCCTGGATGCGCCCGAAGGCGAAGCGCCTGAGCACCCAGAGGACGATCAGGAACGTGATGATCGTCCACACCATCAGGCCCGGGACGACGTCGATCAGCGAGCCCTCTTCCTCCGCCGTGGTCGTCGTCTCCTGGGCGAAGAGGAACGCCTGGAAGAGCGTGTCCATCAGACGAGCACGAAGGCCAGGAGCCCGCCGAGGAGCGCGTAGAAGACGACCGCCTCGGTGAGCGCGAAGCCGAGCCACTGGATGCCGGTGAGCTCACCGCGGAGCTCCGGCTGTCGGGCAACGGCCTGGATCATGGAGCCGAAGATCGTGCCGATGCCGATGCCGGCGCCCACCGCGCCGAGCCCCACCCCGACCCCGAAGGCGATGGCCTTGCCGAGATCGGCAAGCCCCGCGTCGGTGGTCTGTGCGAGCAAGATGTCCACTGTTCCTCCTCCTTAGTGTTCCGGTTCGATTGCCGCGCCGATGTAGATGCCCGAGAGCAGCGCGAAGACGAAGGCCTGGATCGTGACGACGATGCCGACCTCGAAGAGGTAGATCACGAGGCCGAAGCCGACCGAGAACGGCACCAGCCACCAGGCCGAGAAGATGAAGATCAGCCCGAGCATGACGAGGATCAGCATGTGGCCCGCGAGCATGTTCGCGAAGAGTCGCACCGAGAGCGAGATCAGGCGCATGAACTGCGAGATGACCTCGAGCGGGACGATGAGTGCGAGGAGCGGCTTCGGCGCCCCCTCCGGGATCCAGCTCTTGAAGTAGCGGACCACGCCGTTGTAGCGGATGCCCTCGACGTGAGTGGCGAAGAACGTGAGGAGCGCGAGCGCGAGCGTCACGCTCAGGTTGGCGGTCGCCGCGTAGATCCCCCAGGTCGGGAGCGAGACGCCGAAGACGTCGAACTTCTCGTCCGACAGTGGAAGCGGGATGAAGCCGACGATGTTGAGGACCCAGATGAACAGGAACAACGAGGCGACGTACGGAAACCAGACGTGGAGCGCCTTCGAGGGGATGCTCGACTCCGCGATCTGACCCTGGACGAGCTCGTAGATGGCCTCGCCCGTCGTCTGGCGGCGGTCGGGCCGGACGGAGAGGCCGAAGCGCATCAGCCAGATCCCGAGCACCATCGTGAGGAGGCCGCCCAACCAGAGATAGGCGACCGCCTTGTTGACGGACAGATCGAGCGGCCCGATGTGGATCGGGATCCACTCGTGGAGGATGAACTCCTGCTGCGGGTCGAAGTCTCCTTCGGAGGCCGCCAGAAGAAAACTCATCGCTTCGGGCTCCCGGAGAAGTACAAGGCCATGCTCGTGATCAGCTCGGCACTGTAAGCGGCCGCGTACACGAGGGCGCCGGCGAGGGCGAGCGTGGGATCGGCGACCGCGACGGCGATCAGGATCAGGACGAGGACGATCCCACGGCTCATCATCCCGAAGGCCGCAAGACCGGAGCCCCGAAGGGTCGGCTCGCCGATACCCGCCTTGTTGATCAGGAGCCCGACGATCTGGCTACCGGCCCAGAGAAGCGCGCCGAGCGCCCACCCGCGGACATCCCAGCCGGCCAGGAGGAAGATCGGAAGAGCGAGTGCGACGACGGCGCCGCCCACCAGGACAGGCATGCGCCGGTCCGGCATGGGACGCGGCGTGAGCAGCGCCCCGGGAGTCATGGGGCGGCCGAGCAACGGACGAGGACGGCCACGACGGCATGCATCTTATTCGCCCGTAGCCTATCAGTCCGGCGCACGAGTTCGTAACACCGCTTTCTTCCATTTTGAGCCGGTTCGCGGCTACTTTGTGCGAGCAAGGACGCGCGCGCCGAGCTCGAGCACGACCTCGACGAACAGGTCGATGTCGCTCTCCCGAGTGCGCCAGTTGACGATCGCAGGTCGGAAAGCGATCGCGCCGCCGAAGCTCGTCGTCCCGACGTAGACGCGCCCGTCGGCCAGCACATCCTGCCCCAGGCGGTCGTTCAACGCGTTCAGCTCGGCTTCGGGCACGCCGGGTGGGTGGTACCTGAAGCACACGATGTTCAGTGGGACGTCCGCGAGGCGCTCGAGCTCGGGGGCTTCGTCGACGAGCCCGGCAAGCCGCTGTGCCAGGTCGAGATGCCGCTCGACCATCTCCCGATAGCCGGAGCGACCCCAGGCGCGGAGGGCGGCCCAGACGGCGAGCGCCCGTGCGCGCTGGGAAGACTCGGGCGTCAAATAGCCGTAGGTCGGCTCGGGCTCCTCGCCGGGCAGGTAGGCAGCCGCCAGCGAGAAGACCTTCGCGAGCAGCGCCGAGTCGCGAACGAACGCGAACCCGCAGTCGTAGGGGACGTTGAGCCACTTGTGGCCGTCGGCGATGACGGAGTCGGCGCGCTGGACGCCCTCCGCGAGCGGCGCGGAGCGCGGCGAGACGCGGGCGAAGAGGCCGAAGGCCCCGTCCACGTGCAGCCACGCGCCGTTCTGCTCGGACAGGTCGGCGAAGGCGTCGATCGGGTCGAATTCCCCGGCGTTCACCTCACCCGCGTTGCCCACCACGATCGCCGGCGCGCCGCGGAGGTCCCGGAGCGCCTGCTCCAGGGCGGGCAGGTCGACGCGGCCCATCGCGTCCCGCGAGAACACGCGCGTGCTCGCGCGGCCGATTCCGAGCATCGCCAGCGCCTTCGAGGCGCTTGGGTGGATGAAGCCGCTCGAGAGCACGGGAACCGGCGGGAGTCCGGCCATCCCGTCGGCACCGACGTCGCGTCCGTGCTGCTCGCCCCACCATTGCCGTGCGGCGGCCAGCCCCGTGAAGTTGGCGGCCGTCGCGCCGGTGGTCAGTGCTCCTCCCCAGCCCGCAGGAAGGTCGAACAGCTGCTTGAGCCACTCGACTGCCACCGTCTCCAGTCGAGTGCCAAGCGGCGAGCCGACCCAGCTGAAGGCGTTCTGATCCAGCGCCGTCGCCAGCCAGTCTGCACCGAGCGCGGCCGGCGTCACGCCGCCCGTGACGAAGTGAAAGAACCGGGGTCCCGGCGAAGCCGTCGCGGCGTCGAGCCCCGCCGCGAGCTCTTCGACCGCCGCGACAGCGCCGGAGCCGGTCTCGGGCAGTGGGCCGCCGAAGCCCTCCAGAGCCTCATGGGCGGTCTCGGGCAGGACCTTGCGCTCGTCGAGCGCGGCCAGCCAGCCAGACGCCCGCTCGAAGGCGAGCTCGGCGGCGGCGGCAGTCTCGTTCGCCGTCGTCAGCCGCGTCGTGTTACTTGGTGCCATAGAGGCGATCGCCCGCGTCGCCGAGCCCCGGCACGATGTATCCGCGCTCGTCGAGCGCGCGGTCGACGGCCGCGACGATGACGTGGACGTCCGGATGCGCCGCGTGCAGGCGCTCCAATCCCTCGGGCGCCGCGATGATGGCGATCATTCGTACCGACTGCGCACCTGCCCGCTCGAGGATCTCCACGGCGGCCGCGGTCGAGTTTCCGGTGGCCAGCATCGGGTCGAGCAGGATCACGTCGCGCTCGGCGATGTCCGCCGGCAGCTTCACGTAGTACTCGACCGGCTGGAGCGTCTCCTCGTTCCGGTAGAGGCCGATGAACCCCACGCGGGCGGCGGTGACGAGTGAGAGGACGCCGTCGAGCATTCCGATCCCGGCGCGGAGGATCGGGACGACGGCCACCTTCTTCCCGGAGATCCTCGGCACCGTCACGCGCTCGAGCGGTGTGTCGATCTCCACCTCCTCGACCGGGAGATCCTTCGTGACCTCGTACGTGAGGAGGACGGCGACCTCGTTCACGAGCTGGCGGAAGAACTGGGTCGGCGTCTCCTGGTCTCGGAGAAGGCCGAGCTTGTGCTGGACTAGCGGGTGCTCGACGACGGTGACCCGCCCCGTCGTGACGTTCACGCGACGTACTCCGGGAAGCCGCGGTAGCCCGGATAGAGAGGCCGCCGCTCGCAGAGCCCGGTGCTGCGCGCGCGCAGGGCCTCGAGGTCTGCTCCGCCGAACGCGCCGCCGATGATCTCGCCCACCTCGCGGAGGTCGTCCTCGTCGAAGCCGCGCATCGTCACGGCCGGAGTGCCGAGCCGGATGCCCGAAGCCTCCATCGGGGGTCGCTCGTCGAAAGGCACCGTGTTGCGGTTCGCGGTGACGTGCACCTCGTGCAGGCGCTCCTCCGCTGCCCGGCCGGTCCACTCGCTCCTGCGCAGGTCGACCTGGACAAGATGCGTGTCGGTGCCGCGGGTGAGGAGGTCGAAGCCGCCGTCCATCAGCGAGGCGGCGAGCGCGTCTGCGTTTGCGCGGATCTGCCCCTGGTAGGCGCGGAAGGCCTCGGACGCTGCGATCTTGAAGCACGTCGCCTTGGCCGCGATCACGTGCAGGAGCGGACCACCCTGCATGCCGGGGAAGACCGCCTTGTCGACCGCGGCCGCGTGCTCCTCCTTGCAAAGGATGAACCCGGCGCGGGGGCCGGCCAGGGTCTTGTGGCTCGTCGACGTGACGAAGTCGCAGTGCGGAACCGGGTTCGGATGGAGCCCGGCGGCGACGAGCCCCGCGATGTGGGCCATGTCGCAGAGGAGGAGCGCGTCGACCTCGTCGGCGATCTCCCGAAAGCGGTCGGCCTCGATCGTGCGCGGGTAGGCGGACGCGCCGCAGACGATCAGCTTCGGGCGGTGCTCCAAGGCCAGCCGCCGCACTTCGTCGAAGTCGATGAGACCGGTCTGGCGGTCGACGCCGTAGCCGACGACGTCGTAGAGCTTGCCGGAGAAGTTGACCTTGAGCCCGTGCGTGAGGTGGCCGCCGTGGTCGAGCCGCATCGCAAGAATCGTGTCGCCCGGCTGCAAGCAGCTGAAGTAGACGCCCATGTTCGTCTGGGCGCCCGCGTGCGGCTGCACGTTCGCGTGCTCGGCGCCGAAGAGCGCCTTCGCCCGGTCGATCGCGAGCTGCTCGATCTCGTCGACGACCTCGCAACCACCGTAGTAGCGGCGCCCGGGATAGCCCTCGGCGTACTTGTTCGTCGGGACGCTCCCGACCGCCTCGAACACGGCCGGCCAGGTGAAGTTCTCCGAAGCGATCAGCTCGATCGTGCCCCGCTGGCGTTCGAGCTCGCGCCCGATCAGCTCGACGAGGTCAGGATCGACGTCCGCGAGAGCTGCTCGCCGCAGTTCCTCGAGGGTTTCCACCGCAACCGCCATCGATGCCACTTTACTGGCCTCCTCTGGACGGGCGAGCCGCTGCGTGCCATGGTCAGTGCGTGGGGATTGTGGGGATCCTTGCCCTTGCGGCTCTCGTCATCGTGCCGCTCCTGCGCGAATACGCGGACTTTCGCCGCGCGCGCGGGCTCGGCCGGCTGGCCGCGCTCGGAGTGACCGGCCTCGTGATCCCGTCCGTCGGGGTCGGCCTGGTGGCGGCGCTGCCGCTCGTCTCGTGGCCGTTCGTGCAATGGGGCGTGACGATCGCGGTCGCCCTCGCCGTCTACTCGCTGGCGGTGCGCGCGATCGTCGCGGCTATCGAGCCTCGGCGATCGCCGCAGCAGCCGCCCTGAGTGCGGCGTCCGCCGGGACGATCCCCTCGCGAAGGACGGTCGGCTTCGGCCCGGTCAGGTCGACCACCGTCGAGGGCGTGCCAGGCAGCGTGCCCGCATCGACGAGGGCGCCGCAGCTGTCGAGAATGGCCTGCGGCAGCTCCCCGAGGCTGGCCGGATCGGGCTCGCCGTGGAGGTTCGCGCTCGTGGCGGCGACGGCGCCGACGTCGCGCACGACCTCGCGCGCCTGCGCCGGAAGATCGGGGACGCGGACGCCGATCGTCTCCGGCCTCGCGCCCGTCAGCCAGCGGAAGCGCCTTGCCGGGTTCGGCAAGATCAGCGTGTAGGGGCCGGGCAGGAGCGCGCGGGCGACGACGGCACCGCGGCCGCGCGCCTCGGGCACGGCGTCGAGGATCGCGTCAAGATCCGCCGCCAGGAGCTGGACAGGCATCGTCTCGGGCCGCTGCTTCGCCGTGAAGAGTCGCCGGCATGGGCGCTCCCTGAACGCATCGGCGCAGAGGCCGTAGACCGTGTCGGTCGGGAGCACGACGAGCTGCCCGGCGCGCAGAGCCGCGACGGCGCCGGTGCTCACGCCGGCACCCTCCCCGGGCTCGGTGCGCCCGCGGCTAGGGACGGCGCGCCTCGACGACACGGTCGCGGCCGGCCAGGTCCGGGGTGCAGAGGACGTCGTCGTAGCCAAGGGCGGTGAGGCCCGCGGCGACCTCGCCCGCCTGCCCGTCCCCGCACTCGAGCACGAGGTGGCCCCCGCGTGCGAGCACGCCTCTCGCTGCCTGCCCGATCCGCTCCCACACGTGGTCGCCCACGACCGCTTCATACGGCTCGTAGAGCCTGATCTCGGGCTCGAGGCCGTCGTACTCCGCGGCGGGCACGTAGGGCGGGTTCGAGACGACCAGGTCGAACGGCCCGCCGAGACCCTCGAGCAGATCGCCGCTGCGCAGCTCGACGCGCGCGCCCACGCCGGTGCGGCGCAGGTTCTCGCGCGCGAGCGTGAGGGCCGCCTCCGAGCTGTCGACCGCGACCACGCGGGCCGCCGGGTGCTCGTCGGCGATCGCGAGCGCGATCGCGCCCGACCCGGTGCCGATGTCGAGGACATCCGGCGCCTCGAGCTCCCGCAGATGGACGAGGCAGCGCTCCACGACCACCTCGGTCTCCGGCCGGGGCACGAGCGCACGCTCGTCCACGGTCAGCACGAGCCGGCGGAACCCCCATTCCCCGAGGACGTAGGCGAGCGGCTCCCGCGCCCGGCGACGCCCCACGAGCTCGTCCAGGCGCCTGAGCTCGTCCGCGCTCAACGAGCGGCCGGACGCGTACAGCTCGGATCGCGAGACCCCCAGTACGTCGGCCACCAGAAGCTCGGCGTCGACTCGCGACGCGGGCAGTCCCGCCGCGTCGAGCTCGCGCTCGACGCCGTGCACCGCGTCGAGCGGGCTCACGACGCAGCCGCCGGAGCCTCCAGGGCCCGGCGGCGCTCCTCCGCCGTCAGTGCCTCCGTGAGCTCCGCAACGTCGCCGTCGAGGATCGCGTCGAGCCGGTGGAGCGTGAGCTTGATGCGATGGTCCGTGACGCGGTTCTCGGGATAGTTGTACGTGCGGATCTTCTCCGCGCGATCGCCGCTTCCGATCTGCGAGCGGCGCTGGGCCGAGAGCTGCTCCTGCTGGCGGCGGAGCTCCGCCTCGAGGAGCCGCGCCCGCAGGACACGCATCGCCTTCTGCTTGTTCTGAAGCTGGGACTTCTCGTCCTGCATGGCCACGACGATCCCGGTCGGGACGTGCGTGATCCGGACGGCCGAGTCGGTTGTGTTCACGCTCTGGCCGCCCGGGCCCGTCGAGCGGTAGACGTCGATCTTGAGGTCGTTCGGGTCGAGCTCGACGTCGACCTCCTCGGCCTCGGGCATGACCGCGACGGTCGCGGTCGAGGTGTGGATGCGTCCCTGGGACTCGGTCTCCGGAACCCGCTGCACGCGATGCGTGCCGCCCTCGAACTTGAAAACCGAGTAGGCGCCGTCGCCCTTGACGGCGAAGGTGACGTCTTTGAACCCGCCCCCGTCGCTCGGCCCGGAGCCCAGAGGCTCCCACTTGAACCCGCTGCGCTCCGCGTAGCGGGTGAGCATGCGGAAGAGGTCGCCGGCCCAGAGCGCCGCTTCGTCGCCTCCCGCACCCTGGCGGATCTCGACGACGACGTCCTTCGCGTCGTTGGGATCGCGCTCGACGAGCGCGAGCTTCAGGTCCTCCTCCAGGCGCTCGAGCCGCTCCTCGAGCTCGGGCAGGAGCTCGCGGAGATCCGGGTCGGAGCGGGCGGCATCGGCGTCGTCGCGCGCCCCGCGCCACTCCTGGGCAAGCCGATGCGGGCCCTCCAGCTCCTTCAGACGACGGCCCGCGTCGGCCGCAGCGTTTCGATCCGAGTAGAGGGCAGGGTCGTTCATCCGCTCCTGCGCATCGACGTAGGAGCGCTCGAGCTCGTCGACGAGATGCTCGATCTGCCCCGCCATGACCGCGTCAGGATAGCCCCGGCGTGAAGCGGGAAGGCGCTCCTAAGCCATGACCTCGACCTTGCGCTCCTCCGGCGTCAGCCGGCCCTCGAGGCGGAGCACCTCGCGGAGCGCGCGGATCGAGACTTCGATCTGGTCAAGCGATGGGGCCCGAGTCGTGAGGCGCTGGAGCCAGAGGCCCGGCGCCAGGATCGTGCGCAAAATCGGATTCGTGGGGTGCTTGCCCGCGAAGCGGATCACCTCGTAGGCGATGCCGGCGATCACGGGCAGAAGCAGGATGCGGGAAGCGATCAGCCAAAACCAGCCGGGCTGGCCGACGAACGCGAACACGAAGATCGCGATCACCATCACGTAGAGGAGGAAGGCGGTGCCGCAGCGCACGTGGATGAGGCTGTGCCGCTGGACGGCCTCTGGCTCGAGCGGGTCCCCCGCCTCGTAGGCGTTGATCGCCTTGTGCTCCGCCGCGTGGTACTGGAAGACGCGTTTCAGGTCCGGCATGAAGCCGACGATCACGAGGTAGAGGACGAAGATCGTCACGCGGACGAGCCCTTCGACGACGACGAACCAGCCGGTCGAGTCGATCGGGAGCCAGCTCGTGATCAGCGCGGGCGAGACCTTGAAGAGCAGGAGCGCGAAGCCGATCGCGATGCCGAAGGCAAAGAGGAGCTGGCCCCGCGAGAGCTCGGTCTGGACCTCCTCGTCGTCACCCTCCTCCTGCGCCGCGTAGTTCGCCGAGATGGCCAGCGCACGGAAGCCGATCGCGAGCGACTCACCGAGCGCGAAGACGCCCCTGACGACCGGGATGCGGGCCCACCGATGCTTCAGCAGGAAGGACGAGATCGGCCGGTTGACCTCGGCGATCTCGCCGTCGGGCTTGCGGACGGCGACCGACCAGGCCGACGGGCCGCGCATCATCACGCCCTCCAGCACAGCCTGGCCGCCGATCGGCGCGCTCATGGCTGACCTCTACTGCTCGTCGGTACGGCGCCCGCCGGCCTTCTCGAGACGGCGCTGGAACCGCTCGACGCGGCCGCCCGTGTCCACGAGCTTCTGCTTTCCCGTATAGAAGGGGTGGCACTCGGAGCAGATCTCAACATGAAGCTCGGCCTTCGTGGAGCGGGTCTGGAACGTGTTCCCGCAGGAACACGTGACGGTCGCGAGGACGTACTCGGGGTGGATATCGGTCTTCATGGATCGGCCAGGCGCTGGACGGGCTTGAGGATACCAGAGGCCGTTTCCCCGGCCACGTTGCCTCCCGAGACGACCACGGCCACGGTCGCACCCTCGAGATCGGGGATCTTCCCCGCGAGGAGAGCGGCTACGCCGGCTGCCGCGGCAGGCTCTGCGGCGAGCTTTGCGCGCTCGTAGAGGAACCGGAAACCGGCCTCGATCTCGTCCTCGGAGACGAGGACTGACTCGATGCCGAGGTCGAGGCCGAGCTCGATCGGCAACGTCCCGGCGAACGGCGCATTGAGACCGTCCGCGACCGAGCGCGGCGTCACGGGCACGGACGCCCGAGCAGCGAGGCCCTCGCGGAAGGCGGCCGACCCTTCCGGCTCGACGGCGATCACTCTCTTTCCCGAGAGCGCCACGGCCACGCCGGAGACGAGGCCGCCTCCTCCGGTCGGCACGACGACCGCGTCGACGTCGGGAAGGTCCTGGGCGATCTCGAGGCCGACGGTGCCGGCGCCCGCAACGATCAGCGGATCGTCGAAGGGATGGACGAGCACGCGTCCCGTCTCTTCTTGCAGGTCGGCCAGGCGCGCGAAGACCTCGGGCGGCCCGGCGGCCTCCTGGTCGACGCTTGCTCCGTAGCCGATCGCCGCCACGCGCTTTGGCTCGCTGGCCCCCTGCCACATCACCACCAGGCAGTCGATCCCCTCGACGGCGCTTCCGTAGGCAAGCGCTCCGGCATGGTTGCCGGCCGAGGCAGAGATGACGCCACGCTCGCGCTCCTCGGGGGTTAGCGCCGCAAGCTTCGTCAGCACCCCGCGCGCCTTGAAGCTGCCCGTCTTCTGCAGGAGCTCGGCTTTCAGGAACGCGCGGCCGCCGAAGGAGCGGCCGAGCGTCGTCGAGGAGACGAGCGGCGTCCGGAGCAGGCGCGCCCCGATGACCGCCGCGGCTGCTTCTACATCTGGGTGTATTCGGGGCCGTCCCCGCCCTCGGGCGGCGTCAGCCGCCCGCCCTTGGCCGTGATGGCGCCACACTGGACGCAGTTCGAGGCCGTGACCTCGACGTCGACGACGTTGCCGGCCGGGCTCGCCTCGCCCGTGATCTCGTACACGTGCGCCGGGCACATGTGCACCCAGGCCTCGGCGATCTCGCGCCGTACCTTGGTGTCCACCCGGATGTGGCTCGGCGCGTCGTCGCGTGTCTTGTTCCCCGAGAGGTAGACGCTCGACAGCTTGTCGAACACGAGCTGGCCGTCCGGTGCGGGGTAGGCACTCGCACGGCTGCCGACCTCCACCGGCACGTCGGCGTCCCGCTCGAGCTTCCTCGTGCCGGGCGGGAACGCGCCCAGAGTCGTGATCGAGAGGCCGGCGACGAGCGCCCCGCGATAGAAGCCCTTGCTGAACGCCGGGCGCGCGTTTCGCACACGGTGGAGATCGCTCCAGATGTAGCTCTCGCGGACTGACTCGTCGTAGGGATCGAGCGCGCCTGGAGCCCATGGCGTCTCGCCGGGCTGGACTGCCGCAACCGCGGCCTCCGCGGCCAACTGACCGGACGTCATCGCGTAGTGGACGCCCTTGAGAGCCGGCACGTTGACGAACCCTGCCGAGTCCCCGACGATCATGCCGCCGGGGAAGGAGAAGTGGTCCGGCAGCGCCTGGAAACCGCCCTCGGGAATCGTCTTCGCACCCCAGGCGACACGCGTGCCTCCGGCGAGGATGCCTTTGACGAACGGGTGCGTCTTCAGCTCCTGCAGCAGGTCGTGCACCGAGAGCGTGGCATCCGTGTAGTCGAGTCCGACCACCATGCCCATGGCGACCTGGTCGTCGCCGAGCGGGTAGATGAAGCTGCCGCCGAACTCCCGGTGGCGCTTCCCCGCCCGAAGCGGCCACCCCATCGTGTGGATGACGCGGTTCAGCGGCGTCGGCACCTCCCAGACCTCCTTGACGCCCAGCGCGTACACCTGCGGGCGCGACGTGAGCCCGAAGCGCTGCGAAGCGATGCCCGCGAGGTGTCCCTGCGTCCCCTCCGCCAGGATCGTGACCCGCGCCCGGATGTCGCTGCCGGGCTCGAAGTTGGCGAGCTCCTCGCCGTTCTTTCCTCGCCCCCGGTCGCCGGTGCGGATGCCGACCACGCGGCCGCCGCTGACAAGGAGCGTCCGCGCCGTCGTCTCCGGCACGAGCGTGACACCCGCCTCTTCGGCCTTCTCGGCCAGCCAGCGCCCCATCTCCGAAAGCGACGCGACGTAGTGATTGTGGTTCCACATCGTCGGCGGGGCCGGAACGCGCAGGTGCCGCTTCGGGGTCAGGAAGTACACACCCTCGCGCACGACCGGCGCCCGGAACGGCATGTCCTCGGTGAGCATCCCGGGGAACAGCTCGCGAAAGCCCCGCGGATTGACGACGACGCCGGAGAGAAGGTGCGCGCCCGGCGCGCGGGCCTTGTCGACCACCGCGACCGGAACGTCGCCAAGATGCTCCCTGACCTCCGGCCGCTCTTCGAGCAGCTGCCCAACCCGGATGGCCGCCGCGAGCCCGGCGGGCCCGCCGCCGACGACGAGCACGCCGACGTCGATTCGCTCGTCCGGCGGATCGGTCGGCTCGGCGACGAAGTCGCGCCAGTCGAACGGGGGCGGAAAGTCGACGGGCCGGACGCTCATCCGCGGCGCTCCTTCACCAGTTGCGTCAGCTTCGGGACGATCTCGTGCAGGTCGCCCACGACGCCGACGTCCGCGTACTCGAAGATGGGCGCGTTCGGGTCCTTGTTGATGGCGACGATCGTGCCGGAGGCCTGCATCCCGACCTTGTGCTGGATCGCTCCCGAGATCCCGCAGGCGACGTAGAGCTTCGGCGCCACGGTCTTCCCCGTCTGGCCGACCTGCGTCGCGTACGGGTACCAGCCGGCGTCGACGACTGCGCGCGTCGCTGCGACCGCCCCTCCGAGGGCCGCCGCCAGCTCCTCGAGGAGCCCGAACTTGTCCGGCTCGCCGAGCCCGCGGCCGCCGGCCACGATCACGTCGGCATCCTCGATGGACGGCCCCTCGCTCTCGGCGTGGGCGCGCTCCAGCATGACCGCCTGCGTCGAGAAGTCCTCGAGATCGACCGCGACGTCCTCGACGGCGGCCTCGCCGCCGCTCTCGACGGGCTCGAAGGTCCCCGACCTGACGAGCGCGAGGCGCGGCTCGCCCTTCCAGCCGACGTCGACGTAGACCGAGTCCTGGAGGGCGGGCCGCCTCCCGACGAGCTTCCCGTCGCGAAGCTCGAGGTCGACGAGGTCCCAGTTGAGACCGGCGCCGAGCCGTGCGGCCAGTCCTGCGGCGACATCGGCCGAGAGCACCGAGGCGGCGAAGAGCACCGTGTCGAAGCCGTCGGCGCGGACGAGGGTCGCGAGGACGTCGACGCGGGGCTGTGGAAGGGGCGCGGCGAGTTCCGGGTCGTCGGCGACGTAGACGGTCGACGCTCCGAAGCGCCCGGCCTCGGCGGCGAGCTCCCTCACCCCGGAGCCGACGACGACCGCGGCCACGTCGCCACCGAGCTGAGCGGCCTTCGAGAGGACGCCGAGCGAGCCCTTGACGAGCTCGCCCTCGTGATCCTCCAGGAAAACGAGTGTCGGCATCGCTAGAGGAGCTTCTGCTCCGTCAGGTAGTCGACGATCTTCTCCGCCGCGCTGCCGTCGTCCTCGATCCGGACGCTCTCCCCGCGCGAAGGCGGATCGGCGAGCGCGAGCACCTCGGTCAGCGATCCGGCTTCACCCAGGTCGTCCGCAGCCAAATCGAGGTCGGCGGCGGCAAGCGTCTCGAACGGCTTTTTCTTCGCTCCCATGATCCCCTTGAGCGAGGGGTAGCGCGGCTCGTTGATGGCGTCCGACACTGCCACGACCGCCGGGAGCGGCGCTTCGATGACGTCGTAGCCGTACTCGGTCTGGCGCTTGGCGGTCACCTTCTGCTCGCCGAGCTCGAGACTGGCTGCCTGCGAGACCACGGGGAGCCGCAGGAGGTCTGCCACGGCCGACCAGAGCACCGCGCCGTCCGAGTCCGAGCCCTGCTGGCCGAGCAGGACGAGGTCGGGGTCCTCCCGCTCGAGCGCCTTCGCGAGCGCACGCGCGGTCGCGAGGAGGTCGGAGCCTGCCAGCGCGTCGTCGGCGACGTGCACGGCGCGGTCGGCGCCGATCGCCAGGGCCTTGCGAAGCGAATCGGCGGCGCCGGCCGGCCCCATCATGATCGCGACCACCTCTCCCTCGCCGGTCTGCTCCTTGATGCGGAGCGCCTCCTCGAGGGCGTGCGCGTCGAAGGGATTCAGGGCGGCCGTCCCGCTCCGGTCCAGGCGCAGCGTGCCGCGGTCGATCCGCGTTCGCGCGGAAGCTTCCGGCACCTCCTTGACGCAGACGGCGAGCTTCACCGGGGGCGGATCCTATCGAGCCGCGCTTAAGTCCTTACAGGTTCGTGCCGAAGGCTCTGCTAGTCTCCGCGCCTTCCAGGCGCCGCACCGGAACGTCGACCGCTCGTATGAGCCGCCACCGGACGACAGCCACATTCCTCTTTGTCCTCCTTGCCGTGTGGGCCGTCGCAGGGACGGCGGGTGCCGCCGTGCCACGGCTGATCTTCCCGATCCTCGCCGCGACGACGTACACGGACGACTTCGGTGCCCCGCGGCCGAGCGGCGGCCACCAGGCCAACGACATCATGGCCGCGAAGCGCTCCCCGGTCGTCGCGGTCGAGGCGGGCCGCGTCGTCAAGTACACGCGCTCCTCGAACGCCGGCTGCATGCTCTACCTCTACGGCAAGAGCGGCACGACGTACATGTACATCCACCTCAACAACGACCGTACGCTCAGAAACGACAACCGCGGAGGCTGCAAGAACCGGATCGCCTATGCCCCCGGGCTCGCGAAGCGTCAATGGGTACGGGCAGGCCAGCTGATCGGGTACGTCGGCGACTCGGGCGACGCCAACGGCATCGCGTCGCACCTGCACTTCGAGCTGCATCCCAACGGCGGCAGGGCGGTCTCGCCGTACACCCGGCTGCGAAGGGCGTACAAGGATCTCTATCCGCGCCCCGCGGAGGACGCGTTCAGGACGATGAGGCTGCGCGTCTTCGGCAGAGTCGTGGAGACCGTGCTCGGCGCCGACCCGCAGCGGATTCGGCTCCACGTCACGCGGGTCGTCCTGGTTCAGAACGGCTGGCAGATTCGGCCGGCTCGCTCGCTCACCGTGTCCGTTCCGGACGGAGCCGTCGTTCGCCACGCCGTCGCGCCGGGGTCGTTCGAGCAGATCACGCTCGCATCCCTCCGCCCGCGTGACCGCATCGTCGTGCGCACGAATTCCTTCCGCGACACGCTGACCGCGGCCCGGGCCCGGTCCAACGCGCACACGATCCGCGAGGTCCTCCTCCGCCTCGACACGTAGGCCGGCCTAGTCGCCGAGCGCGCGCCGGAGGGTGCGCGCGGCCCGCTCGGGATTTGCGGCTTCGCCGATCGCCCGCACGACAGCGATGCGCGTCGCCCCTGCCGAGACGGCATCCGAGACGTTCGTCTCGTCGATGCCACCGATGGCGAACCAGGGCACTCGCGCGTGCGTCGCGGCGTGTCGAACGTAGTCGAGCCCGACGGCCGGCCGCCCCTCCTTCGTCGGCGTCGCGAAGACCGGTCCGACGCCGACGTAGTCCGACTCCGCGCGGGCCAACTCCTCCGGTGCATGCGTGGAGAGGCCGACCGGAAGGCCGAAGCGGCGGACGGCGGCGACGGGCAGGTCGTCCTGCCCGACGTGGACGCCGTCGGCCCCGACGAGCGAGGCAAGGTCGGGTCGATCGTTCACGATCAGCGGGACGCCCAGTCGGCGTGTGACCGCGCGGGCCTCCTCCAGCACCCGGAGCAGCTCACCGTCCGGGAGCTCCTTCTCCCGCACCTGCACCAGGTCGACCCCGCCGGAGACCGCAGCCTCGAGGAAGGCCTCCAGGTCGGAACGCGCGGCGGTGACCAGGTAGAGCCGGGCCTCAGCCGCCGGCCACGGGCCTGGCGACGACGAGGCGGTCGCCATCTTCGAGCCGCACCTCCTCGTAGCGCGTCCGCTCGACGGGCTCGCCGTTTCGCTCGACGAGCGCGAACCGGGCGCCCAGCCCCAGTCGCTGGAGCAGCCCGGCCACGGTCTCGCCTTCCGCGACCTGCTGGTCGCGGCCGTTGACCACGACGCTCGCGCTCATCGCTCGTGTACGGCGCCGGCCAGCGGGCTCGAGGCGACCGCCTGCACGCCCTCTTCCATGATCCCCGCCCTGAACGCGATGCGCCCGGCCTCGACCGCGAACCGAAACGCGCGCGCCATTTCGACGGGATCGTCCGCGCGCGCGATCGCCGTGTTGACCAGCACGGCGTCCGCCCCGAGCTCCATGGCCTCTGCGGCGTGCGAGGGCGAGCCGAGGCCCGCGTCGACCACGAGAGGCACTTCGGCCTGTTCGATCATGATGCGGATCGCGTCGCGGAGCTTGAGCCCCCGCCCGCTTCCGATCGGCGCGGCCAGCGGCATGACCGTGGCGCACCCGACCCCCTCCAGCTTCTTCTGGAGCACGGGGTCCGGCAACACGTAGGGCAGCACTGTGAACCCCTCCTCGACGAGGAGGGCGGCGGCGCGGAGCGTCTCGACCGGGTCGGGAAGCAGGTAGCGCGGGTCGGGAATGACCTCGAGCTTCACCCAGTCCGGAAGACCCCCCGCCCGCGCGAGCCGAGCCGTGCGGACAGCTTCCTCGGCCGTCTCGCAGCCTGACGTGTTCGGAAGCAGGAGCACGTTCTCCGGGAGAAACGTCGTGATGTCGTCGTCTCCCGCGTCGAGGTCGATCCGCCGCACGGCGACGGTGACGATCTCGGAGCCGGATGCACCGAGCGCCTCGCGCATCGTCTCGAAGGTGTCGTACTTGCCGGTGCCCGTGAGAAGGCGCGAGCCGAAGGTGCGCCCGGCGATGACGAGTTGATCGTTGCCTGTCGAGCTCATGTGAGTCCCTTCGCTGGCATGACCCAGATCAGGTGGTGGCGGTCGAGGCCTCGCGGCCTCCTCTCAGCCCCCGTCCAGGGACTCCCGCTCCAAGCCAGCCTACCAACGACGGCTCGGCCCCCAGGCGCCGCGCGGAACAGCTCAGCGACCGGTGAACTCGGGCGGGCGCTTCTCGACGAACGCGGCCATGCCTTCCTTCTGGTCATCGCTGCCGAAGAGCAGTGCGAAGAGGCGGGCTTCGCTCTCGAGGTTGGTTCGGTGCGGGCCCTGAAGCGAGAGGTTCACAGCCTCCTTCGCATACGCGAGCGCGACCGCGCTCTTCGCCTCGAGGTCGCGGCAGAGCTCGAGAGTCCGCTCGCGCAGCTCGTCGGGCTCGTAGACGGCGTTCACGAGCCCATGCTCCAGCGCCTCGGCGGCGCCGACGGGCCGGCCGGTGAAGATCAGCGCCTTGGCGAAACCGAGGGTCGTCGTCCGCGCCAGGCGGACCGAGCCCCCCCAACCCGGGAGGACGCCGAGGTTGATCTCGGGCTGCCCGAGGCGCGCGGTCGACGCGGCGAGGCGGAGGTCGCACGCGAGTGCGAGCTCGCAGCCGCCGCCGAGCGCAACGCCGTTGACCGCCGCGATGGTCGGCTTCGGCATCGTCTCCAGCAGCGCGCCGCAGGCATGCCCCAGGTCGCCCCAGCGACGCGCTTCGAGCACGCTGAGGCTCTGCATGTACTTGATGTCCGCGCCGGCGATGAAGGCCTTTTCGCCAGCGCCGGTGAGCACGACGACGCGGGCGCTCTCGTCGACGGCGAGGTCGGCCAGCGTGTCGTGGAGAGACTCGGCGTGCTCGAGATCGAGAGCGTTCATCGCCTCCTGGCGGTCGACCGTCACGATCGCGGTCCCACCGTCCCGCTCGACGGAGATCATGCGGCCTCGGGGACGTTCGCTCGCAGGAAGTCGACGATCTCGGACACCGGCGCGCCGGGCGTGAAGATCTCGGCGACGCCCTGCTCCTTGAGCGCGACGACGTCCTCCCTCGGGATCGTGCCGCCGACGACGACGAGCACGTCCTCCACGCCGTTCTCGCGCAGGCCGTCGAGGATCCGCGGGACGAGCGTCATGTGCGCGCCCGAGAGGATCGAGATGCCGACGGCGTCCGCATCCTCCTGGATCGCGGTCTCCACGATCTGCTCGGGCGTCTGGTGGAGGCCCGTGTAGATCACCTCCATGCCGGCGTCCCTGAGGGCTCTGGCGATGATCTTTGCCCCCCTGTCGTGACCGTCAAGCCCCGGCTTTGCGATCACGACCCGGATCTTCCTGGCCATGGTGCGCCAGTATATGGAGGTGCGCCTGACCGTCATCGGCTCGTCCCCCGCCTGGCCGAACCCCGGGAGCGCCCAGTCCGGCTACCTCGTGCAGGGCGACGGTTCGCTTCTACTCGACTGCGGGCCGGGCGTTCTCGGACGACTTCGCGACCTCGGGCTCTCCCCGCGCTCGATCGCGATCACGCATTTCCACCTCGACCACTGGGGCGACCTCGTGCCATGGGCCTGGCTCAACGCCTACGGCCCGCAAGAGCACCGGATCGACTGCGCCCTGTGGCTCCCACCGGGTGGTCGCGGCCAGCTGGACGAGTTCGCTGCCCACTGGGGCAACAAGGCGATGTTCGAGGACGCCTTCGACATCCGCGAGTTCGAGCCCCGCGTGCCCTTCACGACCGCCGGCTTCGAGGTGCAGGCGTGCATGCTTCCGCACTACGACCTCACTGCATTCGGGTTCCGGGTCACGCACAACGGGAGCACGCTCGCCTACTCGGGGGACTCCGCCCCGACGAGCGAGCTGGCCGAGCTGGCGCGCGCCGCCGATCTCTTCCTGTGCGAGGCGACCCTCGCCGACTCCACGAAGGACGGGTTCCCGCGCGGCCACCTGTCCGCGGAGGAGGCACTCGCAGCTGCGGACGGGCCGATCCTCCTCACGCACCGCCCGGTCGAGCTGCCGGCGCCCGACGGCGTTCCCGTCGCGACGGACGGTCTCGTCGTCGAGATCTAGGCTCCAGCCTACGAGCGCTTCGACTCGACGAGCGCGGCGATGCTGCCGATCGTCGAGAAGTTGCTCGGCACGACGTCGCGGTCGTCGATCTCCACGTCGAACTCGTCCTCGAGCAGGGAGATCAGCGTGATCATCCCCAGGGAATCGACAACCTGCTTCTCGAGGAGCGGGTAGTCGGCGTCGACGTCGGCCCACGAGCCGCTCCAGTGCAGGTTGCTCGCCATCAGGTCCTTGATCTGCGCTTCGGTCGACACCGATCTCCTCTCGATCTCGTTGGCCCGGGTTCGTCGTTCGCGGTCAGTCGTCGGAATCCGCTGCGGCGGACGTCGCCTGGGCAGCGGGCGCCGTGGAGAGCGCGCGTCGATCGATCTTGCCGGTTGACGACCGCGGGAGCTCGTCCAGGAACTCATAGAGCTCCGGCGTCATGTAGCGCGGGATCCGCTCGGCGCAAAAGCGGGACAGCTCATCCTCGTCAACCGTGTCGCTCGCGACGACGAAGGCCTTGATCCGGTTCGTGACGACCTCGTCCGGCACCGCCACGACGGCGCACTCCAGCACGAACGGATGCTGGCTCAGGGCCGCCTCGATGTCGCCCAGCTCGATGCGGTAGCCCCGACTCTTGATCTGGGAGTCTCGCCGGCCGAGGAAGATCCAGTCGCCGTGCTCGTCGAGATAGGCCAGGTCGCCCGTGCGGTAGACCGGAAGCCCGCCGCTCTCACCCTGCCAGTCGCGGAGGAGCGCCGCCTGCGTTCGCTGCTCGTCGCCCCAGTAGCCCTGCATGACTGTCGGCCCGCGAACGTACAGCTCGCCGACCTCTCCTGGGGGGAGGACAGAGCCGTCCTCCGCCACCGCGAACGTCTCGACTCCGGCGATCGGCTTCCCGATCGGGATCGAGTCCGGCGGCTCGTCGGTCCAGCGGGGAACCTCGTACCACGTGCAGACGTTGGTCTCGGTCGGGCCGAAGAGATTCGCGAAGCGCGCGCCGGAGAGAATCTGCATCACCTGGTGCAGGTACTTGGTCGGGAACACCTCGCCGGCGAAGAGAACCGTCCGCAGCGCGGGCAGCTCCGTCTCGTGCAGCCGCCCCCGCAGCACGAGCAGCGTGAGGATCGACGGCACCGAGTACCAGATCGTGAGCGCGGAGTCCCGGATCCACGTTGCAAGCTCGACCGGGAAGAGCGCGAGCTGCTGCGGGACGAGCACGACCGCCGCGCCGGCCTTCGCGGCGGCGAACAGGTCGAAGACCGAGAGGTCGAAGTGGAGCGGCGCGTGGCTCGAAAGGCGATCCTCCTCCGTGACGTCGAACTCCTCGGTCGCCCAGTCCACGAAGGACATCGCGTTGAGGTGGGAGAGCATGACGCCCTTCGGCACGCCCGTCGATCCCGACGTGTAGAGGATGTACGCGAGATCCGAGCCCGAGCGCGGCACGTCGGGCGGGACGTCGGAGACGTGCTCTTCCAGAGCCGACGACGTAGCGCTCTCGACCCCGTCGGGGGGCGCAATCTCCCCGTCGACGGCGTCGAGGACGACGAGAGTGTCGACCTGGGCGCCTTCGGCGATGAGCGAGGCCCAGAGCTCCGCCTTCGCCTTGCTCGTGATGAGGCAGCGCAGATCGGCGTCCTCCGCGATCGAGGCGAGGCGAAGCGGGGGCGCTCCCGGGTCGAGCGGGACGTAGCTCGCGCCGGCCTTCAGGATCCCGTAGATCCCGATCAGCGCCTCGAGCGACTTGTCCAGGTAGAGGCCGACCCGGTCGCCGTGACGGACGCCGTGCGCCACGAGCAGGTGGGCGAGACGGTTCGCCGTCCCGTCGAGCTCCGCGTACGTGGCCGAGCGCTCGCCGTCGACGACCGCCGTTCGCGAGGGGAAGCGCTCGGCGGAGGCGCGGAGGAGGTCGTGGACGAGGGTCGTGCTCACAGCCCAAGGCTCCGCGCGGCGATGTTGTACTGAATCTCCGATGTGCCCGAGTAGAGGCGGCTGCCGATGGCATCGCGCACCTCGCGCTCGACCTCGTACTCGGTCATGTAGCCGTAGCCCCCGTGCACCTGCAGCGCGTCGAGGCTCGACCGCAGGTAGCTGTCGCTCAGGTAGAGCTTCACGAGCGCTGAATCGAGCGTCGCCGGGCGGCCGGAATCGAGCAACCAGGCAAGCCGGTAGAGCAGGAGTCTGGCCGTCTCGAGCCGGATCTTCATGTCCACGAGAGGATTCGCCACGGCCTGGAAGCTCCCGATTGACTTGCCGAACTGCTTGCGCTCCTGCGCATAGACGATCGACTGCTCGAGCTGCCGCTCCATCGCACCCACGGCGCTCGCCAGGATGCAGCTCCGCTCCCAGACCATCGACGAGTTGAAGACGGCCATGCCGCCGCCCGGCTCGCCGAGGACGGCGTCCTCGCCGACCTCGCAGCCCTCGAGGATCACCTCGCTCATGGGCGACGTGCGCAGCCCCATCTTCGAAAGCGGGTTCCCGACAGAGAGGCCCGCAGTCCCCTTCTCGACCAGAAACCCGGTGATACCGGCAAAGCCGAGCGAGCGGTCGATCGTCGCGAACACGACGTAGAGGTCGGCCTCGGGCGCATTCGTGACGAACGTCTTCGTGCCGGTGAGAACGTAGCCACCGTCACTCCGCTCGGCGACGGTCGAGAGCGCGAAGGCATCGGACCCCGAGCCCGGCTCGCTCATCCCGTGGGCCGCGAGGAGCGACCCGTCGCTCAGGCCGGGCAGATAGCGATGCTTCTGCTCGTCCGTCCCGAAATGGATGATCGGCGTCTCGCAGGCCCACATCTGCGCGTTCAGCGAGAAGACGAGGCCGTTGTCGGTGCACGCGTAACCGAGTGCCTCGAGGGCGATCACCGTCGTCAGCACGTCGGCGCCCACCCCTCCGTACTCCTTCGGGACGGGCAGCCCGAGGAGGCCGAGATCGGCGCACTTCGTCCAGGCCTCGTGTGAGAAGGACGCCGTCTTGTCTCGCTGAACGACGTCCTCGTTGAGCTCGCGCCGTGCGAACTCGACGATCGACTGCCGCAGCGACCGCTGTTCCTCGCTGAGCTCGAAATCCATCGTGAGATTGAGTGCGAGCGATCCCCGGCCGCCGCCCACCTTCGTTGCTTGACGTCCCCGCCGTGTCGCTTTATAGCTTCGGGGGGAGAGGAAGACAATACCGAGCGCTCCTCGTACGTCGGTCCGTACCTTGCGAGGGGTCGTCTAGGGGCAGCACGCGAGGAGAAGATGCCGATCGACCTCGAGCGCTTGCGACGTGAGCGCCGCTATGAGGACCCCGCCGCCGGGATCTCCGAGGAATTTCTCGAGCGCCGAGTCGGGCCCAGCCGCGCTCTCACGCTGCTCTCCGCACCTCTTGCAGAGCGCCGAGCCGTCGGCTGGGTGATCTCGCCGTCGATCGGTCCTGAGCACGGCAACCTTCGCCGGCTCGAGACGTTGATCGCCGGGCACCTTGCGGCGGCCGGGTTCCCGACCCTTCGCGTCCGTCCGGATCTCCACCCGAACCGCGGGCCGGCGGGCGAGATCGACCTCTCAGCCCGACTCGCGGACACCGAGGAGGCCGTGGCGGTCCTCTCCGAAGCGAGCGGGGTGAGCACCGTCGGACTGGTCGGGGCTCTGTCGGGCGGGATGGTGGCGGCCCTCGTGGCCGATCGGCTCGGGCTGGCCGGCCTGGCGCTCATCGAGCCGGTCAACCGCGGCAAGCGGTACATCCGCGAGACGATTCGGCGGCAGGCGATCGCCGAGCTGATCGCGTCGACGGACGGGGCCGCGAACGGAGGCGGCGTAGAGGCCGAGGTGTCCGAATCGTCTCACAGCCCCCTCGAGGAGCTCGCCGCCGAGGGGCAGACGTGGGTCCGCGGCCTGCGGCTCACGTCGTCCGAGTACGACCGGATCGCCGCAGTCGACCTGGCTCGTGACCTGGCCGCGTTCAGCGGCCGGTCGATGCTGGTCGGAATCTCGCCCTCCGGCTCGGTGCCGACCGGGCTCGAAAAGCTCCGCGCCCATCTCGAGACCCTGGGAGGAGACGTCACCCTCGAGGTTCTGGAGGACCCTCTCCCGGCACCGTTCGGCGAGTATCCCTTCCGCAACGCCGGGCCGATCCGGATCGACACGCGGCTCGAGCTCGACCAGCGGCTGGCTCGAGTGACGACCGGCTGGGCGCTCGGATCGCTCGCGGCCGAGTCGACCGAGGACGTGGCATGAACCAGTTTCCGCTCTACGTCGAGGCCGGCGACAGTCACGTAGCGTCCGTCCTGACGATCCCCGACGGCGAGCCTCGCGGGATCGTGATCTCGCTCTCGGGAACGGGACGCCACAACCTGATCGGGTCGACGCTCTGCACGCACCTGTCGCAGCGGCTCGTCGAGCGTGGACTCGCCCACGTTCGGCTGGACTACTCCGGCGTCGGCGACAGCCCGGGGCTCGTTCCGACCTGGGTCCTGTCCGACGTCAGCGCAGCTTCGCAGCAGGCGCGCGCGGTGGTGGGGGCCGCGACGGAGGCGCTCGGCGTCCGCCGCTTCGTCGTGATCGGGACGTGCTACGGGAGCCGAGTCGGGCTGAGCCTCCTCTCGGATCCCGACTGCTGCGGGGCCGTCTGCCTCGCCCCGCCCGTCCTCGACCACAGCGGTTTCGCCCGCGTCAGCCGGAACGTGGGCGAGCGAACGGTGCTCTCGTACGTCCGCTCCCACGCGGCCCTGCGACGGCTCGCCGACCCGCTGCGGCGTACCCTCCGGGCGAGGAAGCCCGCGGCGGGCGTCGTCGGCGCCTTCGAGCACCTCGACCGGGCCCGCATCACCTTCCTCTACGGGAAGATCCCGCAGGAAGACCACTACAGCCGCCGCGCCCGCGAGGTGCTCGACGCGGCGCTCGCCGAGCTCCCGCCCGAACGGCGGCAGCGCTTCGAGATCCGGATGCTCCCGTGGGGGCCGCTTTCGACGTTCGACATCCTCGCCCCCGAGGACAAGACCGAGGTCCTGAACGTCGTCCTTCCTCTGGTCGACGAGGCGCTCGCAGGCAGCACGGCAACGCCGAGCGCCGGTGCGGCCGCGATCGCCGGCTAGCGGCGCTTCGGAGCCCGCACGGCGCGGGCGCGGACCCTCCGTCGACACCCCTATGCGAGTGTCCCGCGCCCACGGCCTGGAATGCCCGATCCATACCCGGCTCGAAGGGCCTAGTCGAAAGTTCAGGCTTCGGCCCGAAACCGCCGTGAACACGCCGTCCATTCGTTCATTGCTGGCATGAGCCTGCGGATGTAGCTTCGGAGAAGCCCGCCGTTCGTTCGGGAGAAGCGAGCGTCGGGTGTACGACCCGAGCTATCAGGGGAGTGAGAAATTGCGGCACCAAGGTTTCGACCCCAGGGGGGGTGCAACACCTACATGAGCACGGTCGAGCCGATGGCCGACCCGCAGGATGCCGTCGAGGTTCCCTCGTCGGTGGACGCGCGAACTCTTCAGATCCTCGAGCGCCGGCGGACGAGCGCGCTGCGCATGCGGCGAGGCTGGCTCGTGCGCCGCATGCTCGTGCTGGCCGACCTCATCGGGCTCACGCTCGCCTTCCTCGCCTCGACGTTCTTCCTCGAGCAGGCCGGCCGCTCCGATACCGTCGCCTCGCAGGTCGAGCTGCTCGTCTTCTGCCTGAGCCTCCCGGCCTGGGTGGTCGTCGCCAAGCTCTACGGCCTGTACGACTTCGACGAGGAGCGCACCGACCACTCCACCGCCGACGACCTCGTCGGAGTCCTCCACCTGGTCACGGTGGGCAGCTGGCTGCTCTTCGCCTTCGCGGCGATCACGCATCGGGTCGATCCCGGCTTCGAGCGACTGCTCGGATTCTGGCTCTTCGCCATCGTCGGGATCACCGCCGCGCGCGCGCTGGCCCGCGGACTCGCCCGGCGTCACCTCGCCTACGTGCAAAACACCATCATCGTCGGGGCCGGCGACGTGGGCCAGCTCGTCGCGAAGAAGCTCCGCCAGCACCCGGAGTACGGCCTCAACCTCGTCGGATTCGTGGACGCTCAGCCCAAGACGCGCGGGAACGGTCTGACGGATATCGCCGTCCTCGGCGGCCTCGAGCAGCTTCCGAAGATGGTGAAGGTCCTCGACGTGGAGCGAGTCATCGTCGCCTTCTCGAACGACTCGCACGAGGAGATGCTCGACCTCATCCGCTCCATGAAGGACCTCGACATCCAGATCGACCTCGTCCCCCGTTTCTTCGAGGTGATCGGGACGAACGTCGGCATCCACACGGCGGAGGGCCTACCACTTATCGGGCTGCCCGCTCTTCGGCTGTCGCGGTCCTCGCGCTTCATGAAGCGCACGATGGACCTCGTTCTCTCGATCACCGGGCTGGTGCTCCTTTCACCTCTTTTCCTCGCGGTCGCGATCTGGATCAAGCTCGGCTCGCGCGGGCCCGTCTTCTTTCGCCAGCTCCGCATGGGGTCCGGAAACAAGACCTTCGAGATCCTCAAGTTCAGGACGATGAGCGTGGACGCCGACGAGCGGAAGCAGGACTACGCGGCCCTGAACAAGCACGTGGACGGCGACTCTCGGATGTTCAAGATCCCGAACGACCCGCGGGTCACCGGGGCCGGCAAGGTGCTGCGCCGCTTCTCTATCGACGAGCTCCCCCAGCTGATCAACGTCGTCAAGGGCGAGATGAGCCTCGTCGGGCCGAGGCCGCTGATCCTCGAGGAGGACCTGCACGTCGTCGACTGGCGTCGGCAGCGACTCAACCTCAAGCCCGGGATCACCGGCCTCTGGCAGGTCTACGGCCGTGACGACATCGGCTTCGAGGAGATGGTCAGGCTCGACTACGTGTACGTGACCACGTGGTCGCTGATCAACGACATGAAGCTCATCCTCCGCACGATCCCCGCCCTCTTCCGGGCGCGGGAGTGCTAGTCACCTTCTCCCTCCCTTTCGAGCCACACATACCCCGGGTACACGCCTCATGACCACAGTCGTCTTCGCAGTCGGAGCCCGTCCGAACTTCATCAAGATGGCGCCGGTCGTCGAGGCGGTCGGACGCCTGGGGCTCTTTCGCCAGCTCGTCGTGCACACAGGTCAGCACTACGACGAGCGGATGTCGACGGAGATCCTGACCGACCTGGGCTTCCCGAAGCCGGATCGCTTCCTCGGCGTCGGGTCCGGCTCGCACGGCGAGCAGACCGGATTCACGCTGATCGCCTTCGAGCGGGTGCTTCTCGAAGAGCGGCCCGACCTCGTCGTCGTCAGCGGCGATGTGAACGCCACGCTCGCGTGCTCGCTGGCTTCTTCCAAGCTCGGCATCCCGATTGCACACGTGGAGTCCGGCCTTCGCTCGCGCGACTGGACGATGCCCGAGGAGCAGAATAGGGTGCTCACCGACCGGCTCTCGGATCTCCTCTTCACGCACAGCCCCGACGCCAACGAGAACCTCCGCGCAGAGGGCATCGCGGCGGAGAAGATCCACTACGTCGGGAACACGATGATCGACACACTGCGACGCCTCGAGCGGGAAGCGCGCGGGCGGCGGATGTGGGCATCGCTCGGCGCCGAGGAGAACGCGTACGCGCTCGTCACGCTGCACCGGCCGTCGAACGTGGACAACGAGGAGAGCCTGCGGGCGGTCGTCGAGGCGCTCGCCGAGCTCGGCCGGCACACCCACGTGCTTTTCCCGGTCCACCCGCGCACACGCGCCCGGCTCGACGCGTTGGGCGGCCTCGAGCGTCTCGAGGGCGCGGGCGTGACCTGTCTCGAGCCGCTCGGCTATCTCGACTTCCTGTCGCTCGAGTGCGGCGCGGGCCTGATCGTGACGGACTCCGGCGGCCTCCAGGAGGAGGCCACAGCGCTCGGCGTCCCGTGCTACACGCTCCGGGCGAATACCGAGCGGCCGATCACCCTCACCCAGGGAACGAACACCTTGATCGGGGATGATCCGGCTGTGATCGCGACCCTCCGACTCTCGGGCGAGCCGCCCGCACCGTGCGCGATCCCCCTCTGGGACGGGCGCGCAGCGGGGCGCGTGGCGGACGTGGTGGCGACCGCGTTCGGGTCGGTCGGAGCGATCGCGACGACGGCGTGACCAGCATCTCCGAGTTCCACCAGCCCGCCGTGCCGTTCCCGCTGCCCGATCGGGCCCAGATCCTCGGCGTCGAGATCGACCGCCTGACGATGGAGGAGACCGTCCGCCGCTGCGCCGAGCTGATCGAGTCGGGCGGCCCTGCCCAGCACGTGTCGGTCAACGTCGCCAAGATCGCCTCACTCCGCGACGACCCCCGTCTGCGCACGATCATCGAGCAGTGCGAGGTCGTGAGCGTCGACGGACAGCCCGTCGTGTGGGCCTCGAGGCTCCTCGGCGACCCCTTGCCTGAACGCGTCGCCGGCATCGACCTCATGTTCAAGCTCCTGGGGCTCGCGGAGCGGCGCGGGTATCGCGTGTACGTGCTGGGCGCCAAGCAGGACGTGCTGGAGACGGCCGTCGCGCGCCTGACCGACCGCTACCCACAGTTGGACGTGGCGGGCTTCCACCACGGCTACTTCGCCGACGAGGAAAGCGACGCCGTCTGCGCGCTCGTCCGCGAGGCACAACCGCATATCCTCCTCGTGGCCATGAGCTCACCGCGCAAGGAGTACTGGCTCGCCGAGCACGCCACCGACCTCGGCGTCCCCTTCTCGATGGGCGTCGGCGGATCGATCGACGTCGTCGCCGGGCTGACCAAGCGCGCGCCCGACCTCATGCAGCGGCTCGGGCTCGAGTGGTTCTACCGCTTCATGCAGGAGCCCCTGCGCCTCGGCCCTCGCTATCTCCGCACGAACGCCCGCTTCGCCGCTTTGCTGGCGCGCGAGCTCTTCAGCCGCCGAAAGGGGTAGCGGCAATGCCCACGGATCTCCTGCGACGCACGATCGCGTTGCCCACGCTGGCCGTGGGCGACACCGTGCGGGGTACCCTGGCCCCGTCCCGCGGGGGAGCGGGGGTACCCGACGGGGCTCTTCAGGCCGCGATCGACTGGCTCTGCCTCACGCACGACGTCACCGGCCGGCACGGCTCCTCCCTCGGCTACCACCTTATCCACGGATGGCTGCCGGCGTTCCCTGAGACCACTGGCTACATCATCGGCACGCTGCTCGACCACGCCGCCCGGGGCGGGGATCCGTCGCTCGTCACGCGCGCGAGCGAGATGGGCGACTGGGAGATCGACGTGCAGAATCCCGACGGAGGCGTGATGCAGGGCGCGCTCCGGACGCCTTCGGGGCGCTCGATCGCGTTCAACACAGGCATGGTTGTCTTCGGCTGGCTCGACCTCTACGAGACGCTCGGCGCGGAGCGGTTCCTCGACGCCGCGATCCGCGCCGGTCGCTGGCTCGAGCAGGCCCAGAGCGCCGACGGGACGTGGCAGGGAGACCACGAGCACCATGGGATCCCGCATGCCTACGACGCGCGCGTCGCCTGGGCGCTCGTCCGACTCGCCCAGACGACCGGCGACGAGCGGTTCCTCGAGATCGCCGTCCGTCAGCTCGACTGGGTGCTCTCGGTCCAGCAGGAGAACGCGTGGTTCGAATGGTGCTCCTTCCGCCCGGGCGACCTCCCGAACAGCCACGGGCTCGCGTATACGATGCGAGGCCTCCTCGAAAGCGGCGCGCTCCTCGGCGACGGGCGCTACACAGAAGCGGCTCTCCGCACCGCCCATGCGCTGGCAGGCATCTACCGAAGGCTGGGGCGCCTCCCGGCTACTTTCGACCGCGAGTGGACGCCGCGGGCGCGCTACGTGTGCGTCACAGGTCTCGCGCAGAACGGCGGTGTGTGGCTTCGCCTGCATCAGGAAACAGGGGACGCGGGGCTGCTCCAGGTCGGTCTCGAAGCCGTCGAGCAGGCCGCCGGGTTCCAATCGCGGGGCCGCTGGCACGCAACCGACGGAGCCGTGCCCGGCTCGTTTCCGCTCTACGGCCGCTACGCGCCGCTCCAGTACCCGAACTGGGCCGCCAAGTTCCTGGCGGACTCGCTCGCGCTTCGCCTCCGCGTCATCGGCAATGGGCGCTGAGCTCGACGTCAGCGTCGTCATCCCCGCGTTCGATGCCGAGCGGACGGTGAGCCGGGTGGTCGAGTCGCTCCGCTCGCAGGAGCCCGCCCCGACCGAGATCATCGTCGTCGACGACGGCTCCGCCGACGGGACCGGCGCCGTCGCCGAAGCGGCTGGAGCACGCGTCGTCCGAAACGAACGGCCCCGCCTCGCCGGAGGAGCCCGAAACACAGGCTGGGACGAGGCGGGCTGCGCAGTCGTCGTCTTCCTCGACTCCGACGCAATCCCGGCACCCGGGTGGGGAGCCGGGCTCGAGCGAGCTCTCGCAGAGTTTCCGGGTGCGCTGATCGGCTGCGCGCGGACCTTCGACAGCGACACTGCGTGGGGCTGGGTCGCCCATCTCCAGGCAGAGACGCCCTATCTCCCGCTCGGAGAGCCGCGGCGGGTGCCGTTCCTCTCGTCGTACTGCGTCGCCGTCCCGCGTGGCCTCCCCTTCCGCTGGGACGAGAGCTACGGCGGCGAGGACGGCGTCTTCTGCGCCGACGCGAAGGCCGCCGGCTACGAGCTCGTCTTCGACCCGCGCTTCCACGCCCACCACGACCACGACCGCGAGAGCTGGTCCGATCTCCGCCGCCAGCAGCGGCGCACGGCGTACGGCATCGTCCGCACGCGCCGGGTCGTCGACGAGGGGCGCGTTCGCGGCTTCTTCGCGCGCGTCCCCCTCCACCACTTCGCGCTTCTGCGCCTGCCGGTGATCTACCGGCGTCTCGAGACTCAGCCCGAGCTCAAGCGCCGCTTCGTGGAGTACCTCCCGCGCCTGGTCGTGGCGGAGTGGACACTCGGCGCAAGCGCGGTGCGCTATGCGGTCGCCCCGCCGCCCGCTCAGGGCCAGGGAACCGGCTTCCGGTGAGCCCGTCGAGGGCAGAGGGGGCCATCGGCGACCTAACCGTGGGGCGCCTCGGGCTCGGAACCATGTCGCTGACCGGGCGCGGAACCTGGGGCGACCCTCCCGATCCCGCGGCCGCCCGCCGGCTCCTCCAGCGCGCGGCCGCGCTCGGCGTCCAACTCGTCGACACGGCAAACTCGTACGGGCCGGAGACGGCCGAGCGCCTCGTGCGGGAGGCATTGCACCCCTACGAGGGGCTCGTCATCGCTACGAAGGGCGGGTTCCGCCGCCACGGCCCGCACGAGTGGGAGCCCGACTGCCGGCCGGAGTCGCTCAGGGCAGCATGCGAGGAGAGCCTGCGACGCCTCACGGTCGAGCGCATCGACCTCTACCAGCTCCACCTCGTCGACCCAGGTGTCCCGCTCGAGGAGTCGATGGGCGCCCTCGTCGACCTGCAGAGCCAAGGCAAGATTCGACAGATCGGGGTGTGCAACGTCGACGAAGAGCAGCTCTCGCGCGCGCGGGCGACGGCGTGTGTCGTCAGCGTCCAGAACCGTTACAGCCTCGTCGAGCGAGGCTCCCGCGCTGTGCTCGAGCGCTGCGGACACGACGGCCTCGCGTTCATCGCCTGGGCACCCATCGCAAAGGGATTCCTGTCCACCGCTGGTGGAGCGGTCGCCCGGGTGGCCGACAGGCACGGCGCCACACCGGCACAGGTCTCGCTGGCCTGGGCGCTCAGGCAGCCCGGGGTGTTCGCGATTCCAGGAACGAGCACTCTCGCGCACCTCGAGGAGAACTCCGGCGCGCTCGACGTCGACCTCACGGACGAAGAGGTCGCCGAGCTGGAAACCGACTCCTTCCTCGCCTACCGGGCGCGCCAGTTTGCTCGGGGCGCACGCGGGCGCGCCGGCAGGCTCAAGGCGGCCGGCCGGCGATGAGCACGTACCGCTTGACCGTTGCGCGAACCCCCGATGAGGTCGAGGCCCTGAGGGACGCGTGGGCGGCGCTCCCGGTGGAGAGCCCCACCGGCGACATCGATTACCACCTGACGATGATCGCGCACACGCCCACGGTCGTACGACCGCACGTCGTGCTGCTCGAGGACGACGCGGGCCCGAAGGCGCTCGCGGTCGGTCGGCTCGAGCATGTCAGGCTGACCGCGAAGCTCGGCTACCGGACGGTCTTCCAGCCGCGGGTCCAGTCGCTCACGATTTCCCAGGGCGGGCTGATCGGGACAAACGCGAAGAACGCCGAGCCCCTCGTCGGCGCGCTTGTCGACACGCTTCACGCCGAGCGCGTGGACGTGCTTCAACTCCGGTTCGTCGACGTCGGCTCGCCCGCGCACACGCTCGCGAGGACGACCCCCGGGCCGCTCGCCCGTCAGCGTTTCTCGGAGCCCGTCCACCGCTGGCGGGCGAGCGTCCCGGCAACCTTTGACGAGTACATGAAGACGCGCTCGTCCAAGACGCGGTCCAACGTGAAGCGCTATGCCCGCCGCCTCGAGGAGCAGTTCGGCGACGGCGTCGCAGTTCGGCTCTTTACCGCACCGGACGACCTGGACGAGCTCGTACGCGACACCCAGTCGATCTCCGTCAAGACGTATCAGCACGGCCTCGGGGCGGGTTTCTCGGACTCGGGGCGCGACCGGGCGCTGCTCGAGCTCGCGCTCGCCCGCGGCTGGTACCGAGGCTTCGTCCTTTACATCGACGGCATCCCGAGCGCCTTCTGGCACGCGATGGCCTACGGACGCACGCTGTACACCGGCCCAACAGGGTACGACCCGGCGCGCCGCGACCTCCGGCTAGGCACATACGTCCTGGCGAAGATGCTCGAGCGAGTCTGCGGCGAGGTCGACCGGGTCGACTTCGGCGTGGGTGACGCCGAGTACAAGCGCCACTTCGGGGACGAGCACCGCACCGAAGAAGACGTGCTCGTCTTCGCTCCGCGAGCGAAGGCGGTCGCTCTGAATTTGGCCCGCTCGGGCGTTCTCGGAGCCTCGCAGGCGGGCCGCGCCCTCCTCGCCAGGAGCGGGAAGTTCGACGAAGCCCGGCGACGCTGGCGCTCGCGGCTCTCCGGCGGCGGGTAGGAGCAGCCGAGTGCCGAGGTTGCGGCACGTCCTCATCGCGCTCGCCATGGTGATCGCCCTTGCGCTTGCCGCACTTGCCGCGAGCGCCGTGCTCGACCGCCCCGCGAAGACCGTGACGACGACCACCGTGGTCAACGGGTCGAAGCCAGAGGTCTGGGAGACCTTGACGAACTTCGCGGCCTTCGAGAACTGGAACCCAGTCGTCACCCACGCGGAAGGCGAACCCGTCGAGGGCAGCGAGCTCGATCTCGAGCTCGTGATCCCGGGCCACGACCCGGAGTCGCTGGACGCGGAGGTTTTGATTGCCCGGCCCGACCGCAAGATCTGGTGGCAGGCTCGGCTGCTGGTGCCGGGCCTCCGCGACTATGAATACGAGTTCATCCTCGAGCCTCTGGAGGAGGGCCGAGTCCTCGTCACCCAGCAGTTCCGGATCGAGGGGCTCCTGGCCGTCTTCGCGGACGCGGATGCGGCGCGCGAAGCCCTCGAGCTCCAGGGCGAGGCCCTGGCCGAGCGGCTGGGGGAGTTCTAGGCGCCGCGCTCCAGATAGCCGAAGCGCTCGAGCGCCGGTCCAGCGGTCTGGGTCAGCTGGTCGACGATCTTGCTCCGGCGCCCCTGCCAGCGACCCAGAGAGGAAGGCGGGCGCACTTCGGCAGCCGCGGCCTCGACGTCGCCGTCGAGCCCGAAGAATGCAAAAATCGAGTCCACGGCCCGGCCGGGCTCGGCACAGAGGTCTTCGAAGCGCACACGCAGGTAGCGCGGGCCGAGGACGCGCTCGCCGAAGTCGGCCGCCGCAAGGTTGACGCGATTCCAGAGGGCGATCGAGCGCACGGGCGTCTTTGCCTTGCGGAACTCGTCGCCGAGGACGGCGCGGCCGTGCCAGTTGAGCTGGTTCTGGTTCTCCGAGAACGCCATGTCGCGCCCGTCACGGAGGAAGTGGAGGAAGCGGAGGTCCGGCATCGCCTCGTTCCAGAAGCGCAGGAGGTAGATGCTGCGCGGCTCCTTCCAGCCCCACCCGGTCGCGTCGGGCGGCACGGTCGCGAGGTGGTCTGCGAGCACGGAGCGAAGGTCGGCCTCCATCTCCGCGCGTTGCTCCGGGGAGACATCGCCGCCCGCCGCCACGTATCTGTCGATCCAGCGGTCCGAATAGAAGCCGAACTCGACGGCGTCCTCGTAGGGATTGAGCTTCTCGCCCGTGTAGACACCTGAGGTGCGGAGGACGCGCGCGACCACGCGCGTTCCCGACCCGCCGGTGGCGCCGATCACGTTCGGCCCCGGGAACGCGAGGCCGTCCGGAAGCACGTTGCGGGTCGTGTCGGTCATCGTCCGCTCGGCTGCATTCTGTCGTCGCCGACGCCGTTCAGGCGGTCGCGGTGCTCTCCCGCCGCATCAGCTTCCGGAGGACCGGCCGGACAAGCTGCCGCGCGCGCGGTTCCAGCGCGAAGAGCACGGCGCCGGCCGCAAGACAGGACGTGGCGCCCGCGATCAGAAGCGCCGCGAACGCGGGCAACCCGTCGAGGAGGCCGGCCAGCTCGAGGAGCGCGATCGCGGCGATCCCGGCCGCGGCCGAGAGGAGCGGCGACACGAGCCACGGGAGGAAAGAGCGCGGCCGCAAGCCGGTGATCCAGCAGACGACCGCGAGGTTCACCGGGATGACGACGGCGAGGAAGTACGCCGCCCGCGACGCGGCCATCCCGATCGCCTGCTCCCGGCTCGAGTCGTCGGTGAGCAGCCAACCCACGAGAAGGACCGTCCCGGCGGAGAGCGCTGCGAGCGCCCAGAGCATGAGCGCGCGCAGATGGGGTCGCGCGACGGCGAAGAGGAGCGGGCCCGTGAAGAAGACGATCGCCTTGCCGATGCCGACGAGCGCGAGGAGCTTCAACACGTCGGCGGCCGGCGCCCACTCCGGGCCCATGAGCGCCATCAGGAAGTCGCTGCAGGCCGCCATCACGGCCATGGCCGGAATGGTCAGGATCAGCGTCGTGCGGATGCACGACGCCACCGCCTCTTTCAGTGCGGGACGGTCGTCCTGGAGCCGCGAGAAGAACGGCAGCGACACGTACCCGACCGGACGCATCGTCAGCTCGAGGAGGTTGTCCGAAAAGCGGTCGGCGAGCCGGTAGAGGCCGACGGCGGTCGGACCGAAGAAGATGCCCATCAGAAGCGCGTCCGCACGGCGGTTGAGGAAGCCGCCGAGGTTGGACAGGAAAACACCGCTCGAGAACCCGACGAGCTCCCGGGCGTGCGAACGCGAGAAGCGGAAGTGCGGCTTCCACGTGCTCATGGCCCAGAGAAGGACGAGCTGTGTCCCGGCGAAGCCGAGCTGCTGCGCGACCAGCGCCCAGACCCCCGCGCCCCGCAGGGCGAGCACGAGCCCGATCACGCCCCCGACCAGCACCGCAACCGTCTCGCGCACGGCGAGGGCGCGGAAGCGCATCTCCCGCTGGAAGATCGCGAGCTGGACGATGGTGAGCCCCCAGATCAGGAGCAGCGACGACAGGACCTTGACCACGTTCTCGAGCTCCGGGACGCCGTTGAGCCGCGCCCACCAGCCGGCGAGGAGAAAGCTCGCCGCCGCGAGCACGAGGCACCAGGCCAGGTTGGCCCAGAACGCCGAGTCGAGGTGATCGTCCTCGAGGTTCTGGCGCTGTACGACCGCGGTCTGGATCCCGCCCTCGAGAATGAGCTGCACGACGGAGATGTAGATGAGCGCGAGAGCGACGACGCCGAAGTCGCGCGGCCCAAGAATCGCGGCGAGCAAGAAGGTGAAGAAGACCGAGAACGCCCGGTCGGCCCACGTCATGTAGAACGCCCACTTGAGCGAGCCGGCGAAGGAATGGTGGTGGTCGTTCATGGCGCCCCGGTCAGCGTCCGGATGCGGGCCCGGCCGCGTTCGGCTCGGGATAGCCCCGCAGCCACTCGCGCCGGTTCCGCCACACCTGCGTCCACGGCGACGGACGCCCGCCCTCCACGCCTCGGTGCCGCGTGAGCAGCGATCGCAGGCCGAGCCCCGCCGTCAGCAGGAAGAGGCCGACTCGGAGGCGGAGGCCGCGCCAGTGCTTGCGCAGGAGCGTGGCCTTGCCGCGGAAGAGCAGCATCAGCTTGTCCTCGCGCTTCGAGGACGACACGCCGATCTCGTGCGTGACGACCGCGTCGGGCGTGATCGCGGGCCGATAGCCGAGCTTGGCCGCACGGAGCGAGAGATCGGCATCCTCGCCGTACATGAAGAAGCGCGTGTCGAACCCACCGAGCTCCTGCCAGAGCGAGCGAGGGGCGAGCAGGAGACAGCCCGTGACGATGTCCACCTCCCGGACTGAGTCACGCTTCCAGCCTCCGAGGGACTCAGGGTCGAAGAGCCGCGTGTGCTTGAACACGGACGAGAGGAGCGTCGCGAAGCAGAAGAGGCTCCAGACCGTGGGCGCTCCCCAGCAGGATCCCGGGTTCACGGACCCGTCCGGGTCGAGCGTCCGCCCACCGTAGAGCCCGTGCTCGGGGTGGGCGCGGGCGAACGCGAGCATGTTCCCGACCGCCCCGTCGTGGGCGACAGTGTCCGGGTTGAGGAGGAGCAGGTACTCGCCGCGTGCCTCCTCCGCCGCCCGGTTGCAGCCGAGCGCGAAGCCGAGGTTCTCGTCGGATGCGATCAGCCGGACGTCGGGGAACTCGGTGCGCACCATCTCGACCGTTCCGTCGCCGGACGCGTTGTCGAGGAGGATGATCTCGTGCGCCTCCCCCTGCCGAGCCAGGGAGGCGAGGCACGCCCGCGCCGCCTCGCGACACCGATACGTGACGATGAGGATCGAGACGTCCGGGCTCACGCGTGCGTCGTGACGGGATCCGGGTCAGCGTGGGGCTCGGAGGCCGGAGCGGCCTCGCCGTAGTCCTCGCGCCGGCGGACGATCCGCGCCGGATTCCCGACGGCCACCGAGCCGGGTGGCAGCGACTTGGTCACCACCGAGCCGGCGCTGACGACGCAGCCGTCGCCGATCGTGACCCCTGCCCCGACGAAGACGCGGGCTCCGAGCCAGACGTCGTTGCCGATCGTGACGTCCCGCTCGTTCCGCTCCTGCTCGGTGATCTTCGCGTCCGGTGAGAGCCCGTAGTCGGACGCGGTGACGAACACCTCGGGGCCGAGGCGGCAGTCATCGCCGATCCTGATCCGCCCTCTCGCGTCACCCGCCCAGATGTAGGCACGCTCCCCGATCTTCGTGCGGCTTCCGATGGCAATCCGCTCGCCGTTTCGGAGCGAGACGTTGGGAGCGATCGTCGCTCCCTCGCCCATGGTCAGCCGCCGCCGGGGCCGGACGTGCGAGTAGCTGTAGAAATGCAGGAGCCGGACCAACTGGAAATACGTCATCGGGTCCACGAACGAACGCAGTGCCCCGCTCCAACTCCGGCTCTTCATCTACCGCATCTCCTCACTCAGGTCCTAGGCGATGACGACCGTCGTTCCAAGTCCAGAGTAACGGTCCAGACCTTCGGCGGAGGCACCCCGCTACACTCCCAGAACATCCCTACTGAAGCGTCATGGCCAGGCCTCGCACCGACGACGTCACCCTCAAAATCCCTCGACCGCTGTACGACCGCCTACGTCAGGTGATCGAGGGGACGGGGTTTCACTCGGTGACGGAGTTCAGCGTCTACGTCCTCCGAGACCTCGTCTCGAGCCAGGCCCCGCCCCAGGAGGGGGACGGCCTCACCCACGAGGAGGTCACGGCCATCCGCCGGCGCCTCCAGTCGCTCGGCTACCTCGAGGACTGATGAGGGAACCTCGCGGTTCCCTCATTCACGCTCTCCACGTTCTTCGGCCGGAGTCGCGATGAAGGTGATGATCATCGGGCTCGACTGCGCCGAGCCGTCGCTCCTGCTGGAGCGCTGGCGGGCGGAACTGCCTGTCCTCTCGGGCCTGATGGAGAGGGGCGCCTACGGAAGGCTTACCTCGGTCATCCCCCCGATCACGGTCCCGGCCTGGTCGTGCATGATGGCGAGCCGAACGCCCGGAGACCTCGGCGTCTACGGCTTCCGCAACCGCTCGGACTACTCGTACGACGGGCTCTTCATCGCCAACTCGACGGCGATCCGCGAGCCGCGCCTCTGGGACTACGCGACACGCGGCGGGAAGCCCTCGATCGTCCTCGGAGTCCCGGGCACCTACCCACCTCGGCCGCTCAACGGGGTCATGGTCAGCTGCTTCCTGACGCCGACCATCGAGAGCCAGTACACCTTTCCGCCGATGCTCAAGCGGGAGATCGAGCAGACCGTCGGCGAATACCACTTCGACGTCCGCGACTTCCGCACCGACGACAAGGACTACCTCCTGCGCCAGGTCTACGAGATGACCGAACGGCGCTTCCAGCTCGCCGAGCACCTTCTCTCCACCCGGCCCTGGGAGCTCTTCGCCATGGTCGAGATGGGCGTCGACAGGATGTACCACGGCTTCTGGAAGATGATGGATCCGGAGCACCGCAAACACGAGCCCGGCAACCCGCACGAGGGCGCGATCCTCGGCTACCACAAGCGCGTGGACGAGCTCATGGGCCGGCTCCTCGAGCACGCGGACGAGGACACCGCCGTCTTCGTGGTCTCGGATCACGGCGGCAAACGCATGGACGGCGGCATTCGCGTAAACGAGTGGCTCCGCCGGGAAGGGCTCCTCGGGACGGTCACCGACCCGCAGACGGCCGTCCCACTGCGCGAGGCTGCCGTCGACTGGTCGAAGACGACGGCCTGGGGCGAGGGCGGCTACTACTCCCGGGTCTTCCTGAACGTCAAGGGCCGCGAGCCCGAGGGGACGGTCTCGCCGGACGACTACGAGCGCGTCCGTCGTGATCTCGCCGAGCGTCTCAAAGCGATTCCCGACGAGAACGGCGAGCCGCTCGACACCCGCGTCCATATTCCCGAGGAGACCTACGCCGAGGTCAACGGCTTCGCGCCCGACCTCATCGTCCACTTCGGGAACCTCCTCTGGCGCTCGGTCGGAACGGT
Source organism: uncultured Actinomycetes bacterium (assembly GCA_963842305.1). Lineage (GTDB taxonomy): Bacteria > Actinomycetota > Thermoleophilia > Gaiellales > Gaiellaceae > JAIBJN01. The sequence goes on along the minus strand of CAWJFW010000005.1, from coordinate 267,952 downwards.
TGGAGGCGACGAGGGCATCCACACCTTCGAGAACGACACGGGCCCGGACGACGCCAACCACGCCCAGGAGGGCCTCTTCGTTCTCGTCGCGCCGGGCCTCGACGGCGGAGAGCGCAACGGCGCACATCTCCTGGACGTCGCCCCGACCGCACTCGAGCTGCTCGGGCTCCCCGTCCCGGGCTCGATGCGGGGCACGTCGCTCCTGCGCTAGGAGGGTTTGGCGGAATGGCGCTCGTCGCCGGGGTGCGATGGTCGTTCCGAGGCAAGGACGCAGGGAGCGCTCGTAGCACACTGCTACGGGCGCGACTGAGGACGCCGTCTCGGGGCGAGCAGCGCGACCCGGCGGCTCAGCCGTCTATTCCGCCAGACCCTCCAAAGAGCCCGTCCTAGGCGTCCGTCGGGCGGGGGCCGAGCCGGCGGGCCTGGAGCCCGATGGCGGCGATCATGAGGAACGTGACGGTCGCCTGGACGAACGCGAACGCGTCGAAGACGAACATGCTGATCGCAAACGCTCCGATCGAGGCCGCGCAGGCGGCCGCGAGGTCGCTTCTGGGCCCGCGCACCCTGCGGGCGAACTTACCCACGGCGAGAAGGCTGCCGAACACGAACCATGCCGTCCCGATGATTCCGAGGACGCCGAGCGCAACGAGGGTGGTCAGCCACTCGTTGTCGAAGAAGATCACCGCTCCCTCGACGCCCTCGGCAGTCTGGGCGGCCCCCGCTTCCCCGGTCGTGACCTCCGTGCCGATGCCGTTGCCGTAGAGAGGCGACTCGCTCCAGACCTTGAGCCCCGGGTCGATGTCCGCGAGTCGACCAGATCCTTGCTCTCCCGAGCGGGTGGCCAGGTCGGTCGTAAAGCCCTCCTGCGGGTCGAACGCGTTCAGGATCCCGCCGATCGCCCCCGGGATGACGAAGTGGATGGCGACCGGCAGGATGAGCAGGAGCGGCCAGAACTTGACCACGACTCGCGCGCGGACCCAGAGGCCGACGACCAGGATCGCAGCGCCCATGATCACGGTCGTCCGTGAGATCGTCGCAACCGCCCCGATCGCACAGATACCCGCGGCCCCGGTCCAAAGGAGAGCGCTGAACCGGCTCTTCGCGCGCTCGGTCAGGTAGAGCCCCAGCGGGAGCATCATGAAGAGCGCCGCCGAAAGCGCGATCGGATGCTGCGCCGAGGCGTAGACGCGGAAGTTCCCGCCACGCTCGAGAAAGTCGACCCGCGGCTCGTAGATGAGCGCCGGGATCCACTCGGCAAGATGGTCGAACGCGTTGTAGCCGGTTCGGGACTCGTAGAGGGCCGAAAGCGCGACGATCGACGCACTCGCGACCAGCCCCCGAACCACCGTGTCCATGGCGGCGTGCGTCTTGATCGTCGAGGCGACCAGGACGAAGACGGCGAGGAAACCGAGGTAGTACGACAGCGACTTCATGGCCCCCGGATCCCCGGGGCCATTGCCGAGATCCTGATAGTTCATGAGGGCCGAGAACGTCGCCGTTCCCGCGAGCAGAGCCAGCGGGATGCCGAAGCCGAGGAACTCGACCCGCGCTCGACCGCTGAGCGCCGCGACGATCAGCGCGATGAGCAGGACCCCCAGCACGATCCGGTACGGCTCGAGGTTGAAGGGAAGCGAGATCGGGAGGCGGTATCCGCGGGCCGGGATCAGCCAGATCACGACCGCAAAACCCGCGACCGCGGTTGGCCACGTGAGGGTGGGCGTGGTGAGCTCGCGGAGCGCCAGGAAGATTGCCGCGACGAAGACCGCAGCGCCCGCGATGGTTTCGTTGGGCCCAAGGAGCGCTCCGACGACCAGCGCGAAGATCCCGAACGAGCCGATCGCCAGGGCGGCCGCAGAGCGGGGCGAAGACTGCGGCTCGACGTGGGCCATCGGCCCGCTTCCCTAGGCGGTCTTCTTGACCTCGACCGGCTCGAGCGGCTCGACCTCCGACCGGGCGGGCTTCGGCTGACCGGCGGGGATCAAGCGGTCGAGGAGGACTGCGAGCACGCAGGACGCCGCGAAGACGACGATGAAGACCAGCACGGGCAGCGCCGTCGACGGCCCTTCCGTGGCCACCGCGTTCTTGGGGACGTTCAGCTGCTGTACCACGATCCGGTCCGACTCGGCGATGCCGTGGTCGGCCTGGAAGGTCCGAAGCCAGCCGATGAACGCCTTTCCCGTCTTGTCCGCGAGGCCGACCGCTTGCTGCGGCGTGTCGGCGGTGGCGATGAGGCGGATGATCGGGATCTCGGAGAGCTCGATGCGGTTTCCGGTCACCACTGAGGTGACGCCGAGCGCCTGGACGGTCCCGGGTAGATCGCCGTACTCCTGCTCGCGGTAGTTCGCCACCTGGTCGGACTCGATCACGTAGGGGTAGGTGTTCGCGTTCCGGACAATCGTGTTCAGATCCGGCGCAGACGAGGGCTGAACGCCGCTCCCCGGCACGAATCCGGTGCCTTCGTCGGTGGTTTCCTCCTCGGGCGGCGGCGTCTCCTTGGCCCGGAAGTGAGGATTGTCAGCGCTCGTAATCAGGAGGCGGGACTCAGCCGTGTAGCTGACTTCGTCCTTCTCCTCGAGGCCCGGTGGGAACATGCTGATCGAGAACCGAGCGGACAACCCGGCCAGGAGCGCGACGACGGCACCGATGACGAGCACCCACCAGAATCGGCGGAGGGCATGCGTGTAGACGGCCACACTCGACGCCGCGCTGGTCGCTACCGGCCGGCGGCTCCGGTCGTCGAGGGGCGGAATGCTCTGCCGGCGCGGGTCCATGGGCTGTCCGCAGCTCGCACAGAACCGGTCGTCGTCGCGTGTCGCTTGGCCGCAGTTAGGACAGGTCTTCATTGGTACCGGATGAGAGCCTACCCGCGGCCCCGGGGCCGCAATCCCATTGGCGTGCTTTCAGTAGGGTGGCCTCCAACTTGTAGCGCCTGCGATTCCTGGTGTCCAGTCCAGACCTGACCGTGATCGGCCTAGACTCGGCGACCTTCGACGTCGTCGATCCGATGCTGGCCGCTGGTGAACTCCCGAACATCGCGAAGCTCTGCGACCGCGGCGCACGGGGGATGCTCCGCTCGACCACGCACCCGCTCACCCCGCACGCGTGGGCGACGATCGTCACCGGCGTCAACGCGGGCCGCCACGGGATCTGGGACTTTACCGAGCGCGACGAGAGCGGCTACCAGCTCCGCCTCGTGAACGGGAGCTTTCGGCGCGCGCCCGCCGTCTGGGACCGGCTGCGCCCTTCGTCGAGGCGGGCGGGCATCGTCAATGTCCCCTTTACCTGGCCGGCGCCCGAGGTGGACGGGTTCGCGTTCGCCGGCTTCGACGCCGCGGCACGCGAGCACGGGCTCGTCTATCCGGAGCCGCTCCGCGCCGAGCTGCAAGCGCAGTTCGGCTCGCTCGAGCTCGACAACAGGTTCCCGATCACCGACGGCAAGCTCGACCTCGATCTCGTCCGGCGGGCCGCGGCCCAGAAGGTCGAGATCGTCATGTGGCTCGCCGAGCGCTTCGAGCCCGAGCTCCTGTTCGTGGTCTTCATGGCAGCGGACCACATTCAGCATCTCTGCTGGGCGGACTGGGAGCGCGACGGGCTCGAGAGCCCCGTGGCCGACGTCTACCGGATCCTCGACGAGGCAGCCGGCGCTCTGACCGGCCTGGCGGGCGACAGGGGCAACGTCGTCGTCATCTCGGACCACGGCGCAGGCCCCTTGCACGGCGTCGTCAACCTCAACGCCTGGCTCGCGTCACAGGGCTTCCTCGCGTACGCGACCGGCGGTCGCGTCGCCGGGCGCAAGCTTCTCGGCGAGGTGCTGGAGCTCCGCCGCTACCTTCCGGAACGCCTTCGCTATGCGGCCAAGCAGCGGCTGCCAGCGCTCCGCGATCGGGCGATCGAGGGAAGCGAGTACACGGTCATCGACTGGGCGCGGACACGCGCATTCGCCTACGGGACTTTCGGCAACATCGTCCTGAACGTCCGCGGGCGGGAGGAACGCGGGATCGTCGAGCCCGGCGAGGACTACGAGCGCGTCCGCAAGGCGATCGCAGCGCGACTGCTCGAGCTGCGCGGCCCGGCCGGCCAGAGCATGGTCGCCCATGCCCACAACCGCGAGGACCTCTTTCACGGCCCCGAGCTGGCGAAGGTGCCGGACCTGCTCGTCGAGTTCGACCGGTATGCCTGGCTCGGGAAGGGCAACCTGAAGACGCGCTCCGCGTCGCTCTGGGACACGGTCGAGGTCGAGGGCGGCAGCGACCATTCCTACGTCGGAAGCCATCGCCACGAGGGGATCATCGTGCTGGCGGGGCCGTCCGTCGCCGCCGGAGCGCCGGTGCAAGGCGAGCTCGTGGACGTCGCGCCGACGATGCTGTACCTGCTCGGGGAGGCGATCCCCGCCGATCTCGAGGGCCGTATCCTCATGGAGGCGCTCCGGCCCGAGCTCCTCGACGAGCGGCCGCCCACCTATGACGATGCCCCGGGCGAGTTCGCGCAGCAGGAGCGTGCGAAGCTCGAAGACGAAGGGGCTGCCGAGGTCGAGCGCCGTCTGCGCGGGCTCGGTTATCTGGAGTAGCGCAGGAAGATTCAGGAAATCCTGAACACGCGTCCTGTTTCGCCTGCACTGGGGCCGCCCGCGGCTCCACCCTCCGTGTCGGTTGACCCTGCGCGCTCGCGAGCCATCCTGTAACGTCGCCCGTCTTGTCTGGCTCCAAGCGTCTTGCGGCGGCGCTCGTCGTCGGCGTCCTCGCCCTTGTCCTCGCGACGCAGGTGACCGCCTCCGACCCGCGAGCGACCGAGGGCTCGGACGCGGCGGCCTCCTCCGCTACGGGCGTCGCCTCGACGAGCAGAGTGCTCGCCGCCGCACGGGCCGCCAGGTCGCGGTCGAAGATCGTCAAGACGAACCGCGGCTGGTCGTGCACGCGACCGCTGTCCCGGATCGCGCGCCGGCACGGACGCGGGCTGCCGCTGCTCGTCAAGATCAAGTTCACGCGCCACGTGAATATCTCGCCCGGCGTGATCGACATCCAGCACGGCTGCCGCGGCGATGGGAACTCGAACACGATCGACCTGATCCTCAAGGTCAAGGGGAACGGCCGCACGAAGGGCGGCACCTACGATGCGATCAAGGTGCATCACGACCCGCATGACATCCAGATCACCGGCTATGCGAACTGCGGCCCCCGGAACTCGATCGGACACCAGGACGGCGCGCAGATCATGGGCGGGAACACCATCCACTTCATCAGCTTCACGTGGGGCAAGTGGAAGAAGCGGAAGGCGACCTGTCAGGGCGCGGCGGGGACCTTCGCCCCCGGGACGGTGGGCGGCTATCCCGTGCGCAACATCGCCTGCATCCGCTGCAGGAGCGTCTCCTGCAACCACGGCATGAGCCTCGGCGAGGCCGTCGGCACGGTCGTCCGGAACTCGCGCTGGCGTTCGGACAACCCCGCCGACCAGAGGGGCATGCTCGCCACCGGGATGCGAGGCTTGTGCGACCACGGAGGCCCTCCCTGCGTCGTCCTGCCGACGTCCAGCCAGAACCACATCACCGGCCAGACCTGCGATCGCTGGCCGTACCGCCGCCGCCACTAGGCACCTCGGCTTCCCCGTTCGCGCACCGCCCTTCGTGGCCTGTCCGCGCCACGTGCGCGGCACCGCGCTCCCCGATCGTTCAGTCTTCCGCGCTGGCCCGTCGAGCCCCGAAGCATCCGTGCTAAGAAGAGTCAGTGGCCGGGATGATCTATGCCCGCACGCGCAACTGGGCGAAAACGAGTGACCGCGTGCGGAGATGGCGCGAGAACCGCTACCAGCGGTTCCTCGAGCTCTGCCGGGTGAGCCCGGGGGAGCGCATCCTCGACGTCGGCGCGGGCGCAGGCGCTGCGCTCGAGCGCTTCAACACGACGAACGAGATCGTCGCGATCGACCTCGAGCCGATCGACAGCGAGTGGCTGGAGCAGGAGAACGTCAGCGTGCGGGTGGCGGACGCGACGAAGCTCCCGTTCGAGGACAAGGAGTTTCCGCTCGCGTTCTCGAGCTCGGTGATCGAGCACATCCCGGAGGGGCTCCAGCCGGCGTTTGCAAGCGAGATCCGGCGGGTAGCCGAGCGTTACTACGTGCAGACGCCGAACCGGTGGTTCCCGATCGAGCCGCACTATCAGTTCCCCTTCTTCCAGTTCTTCCCCGAACGCCTGCAGCGGTGGCTCAACGCGCACTTCACGCTGGGCTGGCGGGAGAAGGGCTCCTGGGAGGAAGCGAACCTGCTCTCGGCGGGCGACCTCCGCCGGCTCTTCCCGGACGGCGAGATTCACCGCGAGAAGCTCTTCGGGCTCACCAAGAGCCTGATGGTCGTGCGGCGCTGACGCAGGAGCTGCGGTAGCTTTGGGTGTTCGGCGATCGGGAACGTTGCCGCAGCTCAGTCCTCGACGATGAAGGTACTCGCAGCTCTTGCGCTCATGCTCGTCGGTGCTGCCGTCGGCATCGGCGCGGCGCTGCTCGTCATGAACGACGACGAGTCGGCGGAGCCGCCGGCGACGGCCTCCGGCGCAGACACCGGAGAGATCGGCACACCTGGCTGCGACTACGAAGACACGAGCGGCTGCGTTCCCGGCGCGGAGCTCGTCGTGAACGACGGCGAGTGGTTGTGCGACGAGCCGCTCGCGAAGTACGCCAGGTCGCTCGGCGGCGAGCTGCCGCTCAAGGTGACCGCGCGCTTCACCCAGCCCGTCGAGACCGTCGCCGGCGTCGTCGATCTCACGAGCGGCTGCCGCGGCGACGGCACCAAGGCGATCGACCTCGTCCTCGACATCCAGGGCGACGGCCGCACCTTCGGGGGCACCGGAGACGCCCTGGCCGTGAAGATCAAGGCGACCAACATCGACATCACCGGGTCGATCAACTGCGGTCCGCGGGGCCCAGGCGCCCACCAGGACGGGATCCAGGCCCTCGGCGGCAACGACATCGCGTTCGTCGACCTCGAGGTTGGGAACTGGGAGAAGCAGCAGTCGACCTGCACGGGCGCCTCGGGAGGCATCGACATCTCGGTCGGCGGCGTCGCCGACATCGTCCCGAAGAACTACAAGTGCATCCGCTGCCACGTCGTGGCCTGTAGGCGGGCGATCAACATCGGCGAGTCGGTCAACACGCGCGTCGTCGACGGCCTCTTCCGCTCGGCCAACCCGGCCGAGCGCGAGGAGCCGCTCGCGACGGGAGAGACGGGCCTCTGCAGCTTCGGCCTGTCCGCGTGCGACACGCTCCCCGAGGCGCGCAAGCTGGTGTTCGAGCGAAACGTGTGCGACGAGTACCCGTACGAAAGCCGCAGACGCTGATCGCTCAGGAGGGGTTGACGAAATAGACGGGTGTGCCGAGCGACATCTCGCCAAACCCTCCTAGACCTCGGCGGGATCCTTGAGGCTCTTGCGGCGGACCTTGCCGGTGGCGGTCGTCGGGAGCTCGGCCAGGAACTCCACCTCGCGCGGGACCATGAAGTTCTCGAGTCGGGTGCGGCACGCTGCGATGACGTCTTGCTCGCCGAGTGTCGCGCCCTCGTCGAGGACGACGAACGCCTTGATCGCCTCGCCGAGGATCTCGTCCGGGATGCCGATGACGGCCGCCTCCTTCACGCCCTCGATGTCGAAGATCGCGTTTTCCACCTCGATCGGGCTGACCTTCTCGCCGCGGGTCTTGATGATGTCGTCGCTGCGCCCGACGAAGTAGAGGAAGCCGTCCTCGTCCAGCGTGAAGTGATCCTGAGCGCAGAGCATTCGCTCCCCCGGCAGCGGCCCGTCCACGAGCATCTCCGCGGTCTGCTCGGGCTTGCGCCAGTAGCCCGCCATGACGTGCGGCCCCCGCACGTACAGCACGCCCGTCTCGCCGGGCTCGACCGGCGTCCCGTCCTCGCGGAGCACCATCGTCTCGGTGCCCGGAATCGCCTTGCCCACCGACGTTGGCTTCTCGGCAAGCAGCTCCGGCTCGAGGTAGCTGACGCGCTTGCACTCGGTGAGCCCGTACATCGCGAAGACGAGCGCGTTCGGGAAGATGCGGGCCAGCTCGCCGTGGAACGTCGCCGGGAGCGCGGCCGCCGTGTTCGTGACGCGGCGGACGCTGGGCAGCTCGAACTCCATCCCCCGGCGCATCGACAGGAGCGTCGCGTACACGGTGGGGACGCCGGGAAAGACGGTCGCCTGCTCTTCCTGGACGCGCTTGACGATCTGCGCGGGGAAGGCGAACGAGCGCTCGAGGACGAGCGTTCCGCCCTTCAGGACGTTCATGAGGAGCTGGTACAGGCCGTAGTCGAAGGCCAGCGGGAGCAGGCCGAGGATGCGCTCGTCGGGCCCCAGCCGCAGGTACTGGGCAATGCTCCCGGCGGCGAAGACCATGCTCTGGTGGGTCATCATCACGCCCTTGGGGAAGCCTGTGCTTCCCGACGTGTAGATGAGGGCGGCGAGGTCGGGCGGGATCGCCCCGCGGGCCGCCGGCTCCGGGCCGGACGCGGCGATGACCTCCTCGAAGGCGAGCGCCCCTTCGACACCCTCCGGCGCCGAGTCGGAGACGACCGCCTGCACACTGGCCGCGGACAACGACGCGGCCAGGGCAGCCCGCGTGAGGCTACCCTCGGTCAAGACCACCCGTGCCTCGCAGTCGTCGAGCACGTACAGGAGCTTGTCCTCCTTCGTCTGCGGGTTCACCACGACGAAGACGCCTCCGGCGAGCAGCGTTCCGTAGATCGCGGTGGCACAGCCGGCCGAGTTGTCCATGTAGATGGCCACGCGGTCGCCCCGCGCCACCCCGAGCTCCTGCAAAGCCCGCGCGAGCCGCAACGAGCGGTCGAGGAGCTCGACGTATGTCAGTCGAGCCGGGCCTGCGACGACGGCCTCGCGGTCGGGGACGCGCTCAACGGAGGCGAGCAGGGTCTCGTGCAGGAGGCGGACGTTCATGCCGTCGCCCGCGCCGGGGCCTTGGGCAGGCGGACCTCGTCGCCGACGACGACCCTGTCGGGGACGAGCGGCTCCGCGAGCCGCGGGCTCGCGACGAAGCGGTCGTGCAGGAGCATGACGGACAGGGCGCCGACGAGCGCCATCTCGTCCGTCTCGCTGACGGCGTCCCGCGGCGCGCCCGCCTCGCACTTGCGCACGAGGCGTTGGACCGCCTCGGGAGCCAGGAGCCCCGCGTCGGCGAGCCGGCCCTCGTCCAGGAGCTCGTGGACGTAGTCCGGCGCCTCGGGGCCGACGAAAGCCCCGACGATGGGCGCACGATACGGCCGCTTCTTCCGGGCGGCGATCTCGGCGGGAAGCCGATGCTCGACGGCCTTTCTCAGCAGGTACTTCTCCGTCAGCCCTCGGAGCCGAAGCTGATCGGGGAGGTTCGCCGCGAACTCGGCGACGCGGTAGTCGAGGAAGGGAAAGCGCCCCTCGACTGAGTTGCCCATCAGCATCCGGTCTCCCTGCGAGTGCAGGAGGTAACCCTCGAGGAACGTGGTGATCTCGAGATACTGTGCCCGTCCCAGCGGCGTCATCTCCCCGAACCACTCGGGCAGGCGCGCTTCCAGCCGCTCGGCCGGGTCGCCTCGCTCCGCCGCCCGCGCCAGCACGTCTCCGCTGAGGAGCGCGAGCAGCCGAGAGGTGTTCGCAAAGCGGATCCGATGGCTGTACAAAGGGTCGGCAGTCTCGGTGAGGCCCTTGCGGTAGAAGCCGACGAGGAAGGCGCCCGAGCGCCGAAGGTCCTTGCCGATGAACGCGTTCAGCTTGGTGAGGAGAAGCGGGCGGAGCTCGGAGTCGGGCTGGCGCGCCCAGAAGTGGCGCACCGCGTTCTCACGGAACAGGTCGTAGCCGCCGAAGAGCTCGTCGGCACCCTCGCCGGTCGTGACGACCTTGAGCCCTGCCTCCTCGACGGCTCCCGACAGTCGCAGGAGCGGAGACGGCGCGGTGCGAAGCGTGGGCTTCTCTGCCAGCTCGACCGTCGCTGGAAGCAGCTGGGCGATGTCCTTCGCCCCGATCGTGACCCGGGTGAGGCTGAGGCCGCGGTCGCCGGTCAAACGGTCCTGAAAGTCACTCTCGTCGAAGCGCGGATCCTCGAAACCGATGCCGAAGGTGTAGAGCGTCTCGTCCATCTGCTCGAGCGCATGCGCGACGATGGCCGATGAGTCGAGCCCGCCGCTCAGGTAGGCGGCCACCGGGACGTCCGCGCGGAGCCGCAGCCGCGTCGCGTCCGCGAGGAGCTCGTCGAGCTCCTCGGCCAGGGCCGAGCGCTCGGCGGGAGAGACGTCGCCGGCGTCGGAAAAGCGCAGGTCCCACCAGCGATGCTCTTCCCGGATGCCCTCGGGCCCGACACGGAGGTAGTGCGCGGGCGCCAGCTCGCGGATGCCGGGGAACGACGATGCGTCGGGAGAGATGCACCAGGTCGTGAAGCTCTCGACGAGGGCCGCGGGGTCGAGCTCGCGCCGGGCCTCGGGATGGCGCAGGATGGCCTTCAGCTCGGAGGCGAAGACCAGGTCGCCGCCCAGCTCGGCAACGAAGAGGGGCCGGACACCGAAGCGGTCGCGGGCCAGGAAGAGCTCACGTTCACGCCGGTCCCAGACCGCGAACGCGAAGTCGCCGTTGAACCTGTCGAGGCAGGCAGGGCCCCACTCGGCGTACGCCTGGGCGATCACCTCGGTGTCGCTGGTCGTGGCAAAACGCCGGCCGAGGCCCTCGAGCTCGGCCTGCAGCTCGACGTAGTTGTAGATCTCGCCGTTTTGCATCACCCAGTAGCGGCCGTCCTGGCTTGCCAGCGGCTGGTCGCCGCCCTGAAGGTCGACGATCGCGAGACGGTTGTTCGCCATGCCGAAGCGGCCGTCGAGGTAGAGGCCCGTACCGTCCGGTCCTCGGTGGCGGAGCTCGCCCGCCATGGTGAGGAGAAGCTCGTCCGGCGCGTTCGCCTCCGGGCGCGCGTAGATCCCGGCGATGCCGCACATGTCTTGACGATACGGGCGAGCCGGACGAGCGGCAAGGGGAGAAGAAACTGGTCGAAAGCCTCGAAGGACGCTGATATGCTGAGACAGTCGCCCCGTGACGTCCCGGTGGCGACTTCTCTTTGCCGGTCACGAGGCCCCCGAAGGATCGAAGCGTGTCCCATCCCGAGAGCATCGAGCAAGAAGTCCGTCAGTTCCTGAAGGACAACTTTCCGCTGAGCGCCGACGGCGTCGTCCTCGACAAGGACGACTCGCTGATCGAGGTGGGCGTGATCGACTCGACGGGAGTGCTCGAGCTGATCGGCTTCATCGAGGAGCGGTACGAGCTCGCGATCGCCGACGAGGAAGTCCTCCCCGAAAATCTCGACTCGATCGCGAACATCACGCGCTTCGTCGGCCATAAGACCGCCGGCATGAACGGTGGCGCCTGAGCTGACCGCCAAGTCGCTCCGCCTGGACGACCCCGGGCGGACTGTCGACGAGATCGCCGAGCGCCTGCGAGAGGTCGTGTACAAGGACCTGCGGCGCCGCGGCGCCGTCGTCGGCGTCTCGGGCGGCGTCGACTCCAGCCTCGTCGCGTTTCTCTGCGTCCGCGCATTCGGACCCGAGCGCGTCCTGGCGGTGCTGATGCCCGAGGGTGAGTCCGCTTCGGACACCCTCGACCTGTCCCGGGTGGCCGCCGAGGCGGCGGGCGTCGAGACCGTCCTCGAGGACATCACCGGGCTGCTCGAGGCGGCAGGTTGCTACGAGCGGCGCGACGCGGCCATCCGCACCGTCCTCCCCGAGTACGGCTCGGGCTGGAAGGCGAAGATCGTGCTGCCGAGCCTTCTCGGCGGCTCGCGCTACAGCCTCTTCACGGTCGTCGCGGAGTCGCCCGAGGGCGAGCGCCGCGAGGCTCGGCTGACCGCGACCGCCTACCGCGAGGTCGTCGCGGCGACCAACTTCAAGCAGCGCGTACGCAAGATGCTCGAGTACTACCACGCTGACCGGCTCGACTACGCGGTCGTAGGAACGCCGAACCGGCTCGAGTACGATCAGGGCTTCTTCGTCAAGAACGGAGACGGCTCGGCAGACGTCAAGCCGATCGCCCACCTCTACAAGACCCAGGTCTACGAGCTGGCCGAGGAGGTCGGGGTTCCGCAGGTGATCCGGGAGCGTCCCCCGACGACCGACACCTATGCGCTCGAGCAGAGCCAGGAGGAGTTCTATTTCTCCGTCCCCTTCGACAAGCTCGACCTCTGCCTGTACGCCCGCAATCACGGACTCCCGGCGGAAGCCGCGGCCGGGGCGGCCGGTCTCGAGATCGAGGTTGTCGAGCGCGTCTACGAGGACATCGAGCGCAAGAGGCGTGCGGCCGAGTACCTCCATGCGCCACCGCTCCTCGTCGCCGAGCTCGAGCGGGCACCCACCGACGGATAGAGATCCCTAGACCTTTGAGGGGGTTGACGGCGGACCGCTTGTGAGGCCCCCACGCGTGTGCCCGGTCGCAAGGTCGTGATTTCACCGGGCTTCGGCGCCGAGGTTTGCACAACCTGAAAGATGAGCTATGGTCTAGTTCTTCGTGTTGTCCGATCGAAAGGCGGCCCTTTCGATGAGTCCTTCCGAGCATCGCACAGCAGTACTGCTGGATGAGCATCCCCTCTGGCTGGATGGGGTGGAGCAGGTCCTTGCCCGAATCGGGATCGAGGTCAAAGGGAAGGCGACCTCGCCCGAACACGCACTCGCACTGATCGAGGAACACGGGCCCAGCCTGTTCGTTCTGGGAATCGAGATCAGCAACGGCCAGATGGACGGCCTCGAGTGCCTCTCGCTCGCCAAGCAGCGGGCGCCGGAACTCAAGGTGATCGTCCTCTCGGCGTACGGGGACCCCCAGTACGTCGACGCGGCACTCGCCGCCGGCGCAGAGGCATACGTGCTCAAGACCGCGCATGCCGACGACCTGGCCTCGGCTATCCGGCAGGCGTTCGACCACTCCATCTACCTGGCCCCTCGGCACAACGGCAAGCGCCAGCGCTCCCGTGAGTCGATCGAGGAGGCCTGGGGCCTGACCCGACGCGAGCTCGAGATTCTGACGCTCGTGGCGGAGGGGCACTCGAACGCGCAGCTCGCCCGGATGCTCTGGGTCACCGAGCAGACGGTCAAGTTCCACCTCTCGAACATCTACCGGAAGCTCAACGTCTCGAACCGAACCGAGGCGAGCCGGTGGGCCCAGGTGCACGGACTGCTTCCTCTGCAGTCGACACAGGCGCAGGGCACCGCGGCCTAATTTCACGGCACCGAAAGAAACGTTCCTAGAACGGAAGCGCGGCCACCCCCCGACCAATCGGGGGCGGCCGCGCGCCCTTTAGGAACGCCTCGAAAATCTCGCCGACCGAAGGGCGCACGTCTATCCCCCGGAAGGGGGAAGCGGGCCACTTCCCGCTTGGTCTCCGGGAGGGCCCGCAAAACCCCCGCGAGGGCTGTTAGAGGGAAGGCTCCTGCTGCCCTCGCTGACCGGGCGTCGGCTGCGGCCAACCGGCGCCCGTGACACGCGAGACTACTGAACACGCGGGCCGGCGGCTACTAGTCGATCGGCGAGAATAAAGCGGCCGGGCGAGAGGGCTCCGACACTCCTACAGCACTGACAGCGCAGGTCGAGAACGCCGGAAGCGTCAGTCGGCCACGAGCGGATGCCGTTCGAAGAAGGCAGCGAGTGCGTCGGCTAACTCGCCCGGGTTCTCGAGCGGCAGGAAGTGCGTCGAGTTGGGCAGGACGTACCCTTCGGCCTTCGGCAGCCAGCCGAGCAGCAGCCGATACGTCTCGGCGAAGCGCGGGTGGAGGTTCACGCTTCGTTCGCCGAGGGCGACGAGGGCGGGTTGGGTGATCTCGCGCGCCTGCTCCTCTCCGAACTGCGAGTCGAGGACGGCCGGGAGGTCTGACGCGAAGCATGTCGCAGCGTCCGCCAGCGCCTGCTCGAACGCTCCGGGCAACACCTGGTCGAGCTTCGTTCGATAATCGGGCCATCGACTCTCCAGGAACTCGTCCACGGCGACGGTGGCGCCGGCTTCCTGGTAGCGCCGGAGGCTCTGCTCCAGCCCGGACCGGTAGAGCGGGACGTTCTCTCCGATCAGCAGTGCGGGCTCGAGCAGGCTCAGTGTGTGGACGAGACCCGGCGCATCCCGGGCGAGCTGGAGGCCGACGGCCCCGCCGAACGAGTGCCCGACGACGTGGGCGCGTGACACTCCCAGGTGCGAGAGCAGTCTCCGGCAATCGTCTGCCTGCTCCGCGAGGGTCGTCGGAGCCGTGGAGGCATCACCGCCGACGTAGCTTCGGCGGTGATACGTGATCAGTCGGTACCGATCCGCCAGACTCGCCTCGGAGCGCAGGGGCTGAAACGCGTCGGCGATGAACGCTCCGTGAATGCAGACCACCGGTTCGCCTGCACCCGAAGCCTCGTACCGCAACGGCACGGCGTCACCGGCTGCTTGTTCCACGCGGCTGACCCGTCAGAAGACCGGCGTCTCGCGCCAGGTGCCCCAGACCTCGCGCAGCGCGTCGCACATCTCGCCCATCGTCACATACACGCGCGAGGCCTCGACGATGGCCGGCATGAGGTTTCGATCCTCGACGGCGGCGTCGGCCTTCAGGCGGGCGAGAGCGGCCTCGGCGGCCTGGGCGTCACGGCGCTTCCGCACCTCGGCGACCCGCTCGATCTGCTTATCCTCGAGCGCCTGGTCGATCTTGAGGATCTCGATCGGCCGCTCGTCGGGCTCCTCGTAGCGGTTGACGCCGACGATCACGCGCTGCCCGGCCTCGAGCTCGCTCTGGAAGCGGAACGAGGCTTCGGCGATCTCCCGCTGGAAAAAGTTGTCCTTGATCGCGGCGACGACGCCGCCCAGCCCGCGGATGCGCCCGAAGTACTCGTAGGCCTCCGCCTCGAGGCGGTTGGTGAGGTCCTCGACGAAGTAGGAGCCGCCGAGCGGGTCGATCGTGGACGCGACGCCCGTCTCGTGCGCGAGCACCTGCTGGGTGCGAAGCGCAATCTTCACCGCGTGCTCGGTCGGCAGGGCGAGCGCCTCGTCGAAGGAGTTCGTGTGCAGCGACTGGCAACCTCCGAGGACGGCGGCCAACGCCTCCAAAGCCGTGCGCACGATGTTGACCTCCGGCTGCTGGGCCGTGAGGGAGACACCGGCGGTTTGGGCGTGGAAGCGCATGAGCCACGAGCGCGGGCTCTTCGCCCCGTAGGTGTCGCGAAGCTCCCGGGCCCAGATCCGTCGTGCGGCTCGGTACTTCGCGATCTCCTCGAAGAAGTCGATATGCGCGTTGAAGAAGAACGAAAGACGCGGCGCGAAATCGTCGACGGCCAATCCTCGAGCCAGGGCTGCCTCGACATACGCGAACCCGTCGGCCAGCGTGAACGCGAGCTCCTGGGCCGCCGTCGAGCCGGCCTCCCGGATGTGATAGCCGGAGATGGACACCGGGTGCCAGAGCGGCACCTCGCCGGCGCAGAACTCGATCATGTCCACGCACAGCCGCATCGAGGGCTCCGGGGGGAAGATCCACTCCTTCTGCGCGATGTACTCCTTGAGGATGTCGGTCTGGATCGTCCCGCGCAGCTGCTCGCGGCCGACCCCTTGCTTCTCCGCCACGCAGATGTAGAAGGCGAGCAGCATCGCCGCGGGCGCATTGATCGTCATCGAGGTCGACACCTCGTCGAGCGGGATCCCGGCGAAGAGCTGCTCCATGTCCGCGAGCGAGTCGATCGCGACCCCTTCGCGCCCTACCTCGCCCAGGGACTTCGGGTGGTCCGAGTCGTAGCCCATCAGGGTGGGCATGTCGAACGCGGTCGACAGCCCCGTCTGCCCGTGCTCGAGGAGGTACCGGAAGCGGACGTTCGTTTCCTCGGCGGTACCGAAGCCGGCGAACTGCCGCATCGTCCAGAGCTTCCCGCGGTGCATGGACGGATACACGCCGCGCGTGTATGGATAGACACCCGGATAGCCCAGGTCCCGGTCGTAGTCGACCGGGACGTTGTCGGGCGTGTAGAGCGGCTCCACCGGTAGCCCGGAGATCGTCGTGAAGAGGGCGTCGCGCTCGGGCTTGGCTTCGTAGAGGTCCCGGCGCCACTCCTCCGTGGCGTCGAGGCCCGGGCGATCCTCGGTCGCGGCCATCGCTTCGAATTCTAGGCGCTCCCGCTCCTCCTCCTTCCGGGGGAGACACGGCTCACCCGAAAGAGTGCTCAGAAGGTCTTCATCCCCTTTTCATACCTGTTTGCGGCCCCGACCCTACGCCTGGCGCCGATGTGTTCGACCGGAAACGTTTTCCGCGCGCTCGAGACCAATGACACCTAACCCTCCACTGCGGCCCACGGAGACCGGCTCGGCTGACGTCGAGCCGGCCGTCGTTCTGCGGGGCTCCTCCCCGGTGCTGGCCGCCGCACTCGTCGCCGCTGCGGCGGCCGTCTTCCTGGCCGTCGTCCTCCTCGCAGGCATCGGACACCTCGACACGAGTGTCCCCGGCTTCCTCGAGCAGGCGCTCGGCCCCGAGAAGGCCGAGGCACCTCTGGAACGCACGCCGGCGACGGGAATCGACGTCCGCATTCACGACCAGGGCTACACCGTCTCCCACTGGGGCGCGTCGGTCTCGGTCGTCTCCGAGGACGTGGGCGGCGCCGATTGGCGGCGGCACGTTCACGGCGTCACCCGCGAGACGGACTTCGGCACCGAGACGATCGTCGTCGACGGCCGCAAGACCGAGGAGTTCCTGACCGTGGTCGAGCGGCAGGGCGACCGGACCTGGCGCTGGAAGCTCGCGACCCGGCTTCAGCCCCGCCTGAGCCGCGTCGGCGCGATCTCGTTCTTCGACCCGACCCGGCACGTCGTCACCGGCATCAGCATCGATCCGGTCCGCATCCTGGACGACCGCGGCAAGGAGGTCACGCCCGACGGCCTGAGCTGGGGCCTCGAGGAGGGCGACAGCGGTTGGTGGCTGACGCTCGAGCTCGACGACGCCGACCTGCCCCTTCCCTACGTCATCGATCCGGCGGCCAACTACCCGCAGCCCCTGGTCCTCCGGAACGGAGCCACCGCAGTCACGGGAACATGGGACTGGGGCACGACCACCGGCGCCGTCGACACGACGACCGACAACATCCCCGCCTCCGGCCAGACCGGCTGGTACGCGTGGAATCCCGGCGTCTCGAACACGACCCGCCTAGCGGCCATTCCGACGACCACGGACGGCACCGGCTGGATGGTGGACCCGGTCGGGGGTGCGACCGGATTCCCCGCGGGCAACTGGAGCTTCACGGTCGTGACCGACATCCCCAACGGGACGTTCGTCGCGGGGGCGGCCGTGCTCACGGTCGGGCTCTGGAAGGGGACCGTCGCCGGCTCGGCTTTCACGCCGACCGCCACGATTCTCACTCCGAGTGACGACCCGGTCGCGCAGAACCTGCGCGTGAACGTCAACCCGACGACCACCACCGTCACCTTCTCGCTCCCTGCTTTCTCGCTCGCCGCAGGCGAAACGCTCTTCGTCGACTTCTGGCGCCACCAGACCAACGGCATCGCTTCGGCCACGACGGCCCGCCGGCAACTCGACTTCTACGTCAACGACGGCAACGCGTTCGTCTCGCACCCGGCTGCCGACGACGTCGCTCCCTCGCACTCGCTCAGCGTCACGGAGCTGACGAACCCGGGCGGTCAATACTTCGACGCGACGACGGCGACCCAGTTCTACAGCACTGCCGTAGGCGGGACCTTCCGCGTCGACGACGCCGCCGCGGACGCCGGCTCCGGCGTCGCGTCGGTGACGTTCCCCGCGCTCGCGGCGACCGGCTTCACACATGCCGCGGTCACAGACACGACGAGCCCGTACCAGTCGAACACGTACACGTGGACAACCGCGAACACGACCTCACCGGGGGCACAAGCCGTCTCGGCAGTCGACAGTGCCTTCAACACCTCGAACCCGTCGCCCCAGCTGACTTTCACGCGCGACGTCACCGCCCCCAGCGGCCAGACGCTCTCGCTCGTGGGCGGGCCCTACTACACCTCCACGTCCGTCTCGCTGACCGCGGGCGACGGTTCCGACTCGGGCTCGGGCCTCGATACCTCCTCGCGCGTGTACGAGCGTGACTCGGCCACCCTTGCAAACGGCAGCTGCGGTGCCTTCTCCGGCTCGTGGACGACGGTCTCCAACCCGGATACGACGGTCGCCTCCGGCAACTGCTACCGCTACCGCTACTCGATCGCCGACAACGTCGGCAACCGCTCGGCGACGGTCACCGCCTCCGTCGATGCCAAGGTCGACTCCTCGGCGCCGGCGGCCCCCTCGCTCTCTCTGGCCGAGAATCCGGCCGATGCCGACCAGCACGTCTCCGGCACCACCCTCTACTACCGCCCGGGCGCCAACGGGGGCACCTTCCGCGTCACCGCCTCGGCCGCCGATGCCCAGTCGGGCATCGCCTCGGTCGCCTTCCCCTCGATCGCCAACGTCACCGGCGGGGGCACGGATGCCTCGAGCCCGTACGAGATGGACTACAGCTGGGGCGCCTCCACCGCCGCCAGCGGCAGCCAAAACGTCACCGCCCAAAACAACGCCGGCACGACGAGCGCCAACGGGCCCTTCACGCTCAGCCAGGATTCGACCGCCCCCAGCGGCCAGACGCTCTCGCTCGTGGGCGGGCCCTACTACACCTCCACGTCCGTCTCGCTGACGGCGGGCGACGGTTCCGACTCGGGCTCGGGCCTCGATACCTCCTCGCGCGTGTACGAGCGTGACTCGGCCACCCTTGCAAACGGCAGCTGCGGTGCCTTCTCCGGCTCGTGGACGACGGTCTCCAACCCGGATACGACGGTCGCCTCCGGCAACTGCTACCGCTACCGCTACTCGATCGCCGACAACGTCGGCAACCGCTCGGCGACGGTCACCGCCTCCGTCGATGCCAAGGTCGACTCCTCGGCGCCGGCGGCCCCCTCGCTCTCTCTGGCCGAGAATCCGGCCGATGCCGACCAGCACGTCTCCGGCACCACCCTCTACTACCGCCCGGGCGCCAACGGGGGCACCTTCCGCGTCACCGCCTCGGCCGCCGATGCCCAGTCGGGCATCGCCTCGGTCGCCTTCCCCTCGATCGCCAACGTCACCGGCGGGGGCACGGATGCCTCGAGCCCGTACGAGATGGACTACAGCTGGGGCGCCTCCACCGCCGCCAGCGGCAGCCAAAACGTCACCGCCCAAAACAACGCCGGCACGACGAGCGCCAACGGGCCCTTCACGCTCAGCCAGGATTCGACCGCCCCCAGCGGCCAGACGCTCTCGCTCGTGGGCGGGCCCTACTACACCTCCACGTCCGTCTCGCTGACCGCGGGCGACGGTTCCGACTCGGGCTCGGGCCTCGATACCTCCTCGCGCGTGTACGAGCGTGACTCGGCCACCCTTGCAAACGGCAGCTGCGGTGCCTTCTCCGGCTCGTGGACGACGGTCTCCAACCCGGATACGACGGTCGCCTCCGGCAACTGCTACCGCTACCGCTACTCGATCGCCGACAACGTCGGCAACCGCTCGGCGACGGTCACCGCCTCCGTCGATGCCAAGGTCGACTCCTCGGCGCCGGCGGCCCCCTCGCTTTCGTCTGGCCGAGAATCCGGCCGATGCCGACCAGCACGTCTCCGGCACCACCCTCTACTACCGCCCGGGCGCCAACGGGGGCACCTTCCGCGTCACCGCCTCGGCCGCCGATGCCCAGTCGGGCATCGCCTCGGTCGCCTTCCCCTCGATCGCCAACGTCACCGGCGGGGGCACGGATGCCTCGAGCCCGTACGAGATGGACTACAGCTGGGGCGCCTCCACCGCCGCCAGCGGCAGCCAAAACGTCACCGCCCAAAACAACGCCGGCACGACGAGCGCCAACGGGCCCTTCACGCTCAGCCAGGATTCGACCGCCCCCAGCGGCCAGACGCTCTCGCTCGTGGGCGGGCCCTACTACACCTCCACGTCCGTCTCGCTGACCGCGGGCGACGGTTCCGACTCGGGCTCGGGCCTCGATACCTCCTCGCGCGTGTACGAGCGTGACTCGGCCACCCTTGCAAACGGCAGCTGCGGTGCCTTCTCCGGCTCGTGGACGACGGTCTCCAACCCGGATACGACGGTCGCCTCCGGCAACTGCTACCGCTACCGCTACTCGATCGCCGACAACGTCGGCAACCGCTCGGCGACGGTCACCGCCTCCGTCGATGCCAAGGTCGACTCCTCGGCGCCGGCGGCCCCCTCGCTTTCGTTGGCCGAGAATCCGGCCGATGCCGACCAGCACGTCTCCGGCACCACCCTCTACTACCGCCCGGGCGCCAACGGGGGCACCTTCCGCGTCACCGCCTCGGCCGCCGATGCCCAGTCGGGCATCGCCTCGGTCGCCTTCCCCTCGATCGCCAACGTCACCGGCGGGGGCACGGATGCCTCGAGCCCGTACGAGATGGACTACAGCTGGGGCGCCTCCACCGCCGCCAGCGGCAGCCAAAACGTCACCGCCCAAAACAACGCCGGCACGACGAGCGCCAACGGGCCCTTCACGCTCAGCCAGGATTCGACCGCCCCCAGCGGCCAGACGCTCTCGCTCGTGGGCGGGCCCTACTACACCTCCACGTCCGTCTCGCTGACCGCGGGCGACGGTTCCGACTCGGGCTCGGGCCTCGATACCTCCTCGCGCGTGTACGAGCGTGACTCGGCCACCCTTGCAAACGGCAGCTGCGGTGCCTTCTCCGGCTCGTGGACGACGGTCTCCAACCCGGATACGACGGTCGCCTCCGGCAACTGCTACCGCTACCGCTACTCGATCGCCGACAACGTCGGCAACCGCTCGGCGACGGTCACCGCCTCCGTCGATGCCAAGGTCGACTCCTCGGCGCCGGCGGCCCCCTCGCTCTCGTCTGGCCGAGAATCCGGCCGATGCCGACCAGCACGTCTCCGGCACCACCCTCTACTACCGCCCGGGCGCCAACGGGGGCACCTTCCGCGTCACCGCCTCGGCCGCCGATGCCCAGTCGGGCATCGCCTCGGTCGCCTTCCCCTCGATCGCCAACGTCACCGGCGGGGGCACGGATGCCTCGAGCCCGTACGAGATGGACTACAGCTGGGGCGCCTCCACCGCCGCCAGCGGCAGCCAAAACGTCACCGCCCAAAACAACGCCGGCACGACGAGCGCCAACGGGCCCTTCACGCTCAGCCAGGACGGAAGCGTGCCCTCGACAACTGACGACACCGCCTCCGTCGGCTCCGGCTGGAAGACGAGCGCTCAGGTCGTGACCCTTACGCCCCTGGACGGCGCCGGCTCGGGCGTCGCGGCCACCTACTACACGACCGACGGCTCGACTCCGACCACGGCCTCCGCAGAGGGGACGACCATCAATCTGATCGCGGACGGCGTGTACACGATCAAGTACTTCTCGGTCGACAACGTCGGCAACGTCGAGGCGGTGCGCACCGCCTCGACGCAGATCCACATCGACCAGACCGACCCGAGCTCGGCCGTCCTCGACGCCCTCCCCGGCGCGATCCGGAACGGCCAGGCGCTGACGGGCTCGGGCGCCGACGCCGGCTCGGGTGTGGACTCGATCACCTACCTCTACTGCTCGGGCACGTCCTGCGCCCCCGCGACTTCGATCGGCTCGAGTTCGACGGGCCCCGACTACAGCGTCACCTGGTCGAGCATGCCGGCCGACGGCGAGGTCCGCGTCCTGGCCCGCGTTACCGACGCCGCCGGCCATACGCTCGACTCGGCCATCCAGGACGTCGTTGTCGACAACACGAACCCGACCGGATCGCTGACCGCGCCGTCCGACGCGGCCTTCGTGGCCGGGTCGGTCCAGGTCTCCTCGAACTCCGCCGATTCCGGCTCGGGCGTCGCCTCCGCCCAGTTCGAGCGCCGGCCGGCGGGCGGCGGTGCCTGGACGTCGATCGGCACGGATCCGAGCTCGCCCTACTCCGTGAGCTGGGACACGACGTCCCTCGCCGACGGCGACTACGACCTGCGCGTCGTGACCAGCGACGAGGCGGGCAATACCTTCACGTCGGGAACGCGCACGGTCACGGTCGACAACTCGTCGCCGAGCGTCTCGATCGTGGCGCCCACCGGCTTCGTCAACGGCGGCTCTCCCGATCCGTTCACCCTCAGCGCGACGACCCCCGACGCCGACGTCGACCAGGTCGAGTTCTTCCGCTGCTCGGACGCGAGCGCGGGTTGCGGAAGCGGTACGTGGGTTTCCCTCGGCACCGACCCGTCGCCACCGTACTCGGCCTCGTGGCCGATCGACGCGGACGGGAACCGCGCCCTGCGCGCAGTCGTCACCGACCACGCCTCAAACACCGGCGCGGAAGTGGTCGATGTCACCATCGACCGCACCGATCCGACCGGGTCGCTCACCGCCCCTGCCGACGGCGCGTACCTCGTCGGCACCATCTCCGTCTCGTCGAACTCCGCCGATTCCGGCTCGGGCGTCGCCTCCGCCCAGTTCGAGCGCCGGCCGGCGGGCGGCGGTGCCTGGACGTCGATCGGCACGGATCCGAGCTCGCCCTACTCCGTGAGCTGGGACACGACGTCCCTCGCCGACGGCGACTACGACCTGCGCGTCGTGACCAGCGACGAGGCGGGCAATACCTTCACGTCGGGAACGCGGACGGTGGCCGTGGACAACAGCGCCCCCTCGGCACCCGTCGTGTCGCTCTCCGAGACGAGCCCCCACGCGTTCGTGAGCGGCACCGAGATCTTCGTCGACACGGACGAGACCGGCTCGTACGACGTTGACGCGACCAGCTCCGACTCGCACACGGGCATCGAGAAGATGCGCTTCCCAGGCCCGACGGATGACTTCTCGAGCCCGTATCAGGCCTCCTACGGCTTCGGCGATCTCTCTGGCGCCCAGACAGTGACGGCCTTCAACGGTGCCGGTCTCACCGCCTCGAGCCCGTTCACGGTCACTCCTGACACGGCCGAGCCGACCGGCGGCTCGGTCGACTACCCGGCCGGCTACGACGCCGACGGCACGGTCACGATCACCGTCGACGCAGGCTCGGACGCGCTCTCCGGCGTCGCTCCCGCCTCGGCGGTCCTCGAGCGGCGCACGTCCAGCCTCTCCGACGGCGCCTGCGAGCCCTTCACGGGCGCATGGGGCGCGGTGACGAGCCCCGACACCGTCGGTTCCGCCCTGTGCGCCCAGTACCGGTTCCGCGTCTCCGACCGCGTCGGCAACGAGGCCGTCTACACATCCGCGGCCGTCGTCAAGGTGGATCTCGGCGCTCCGGCCGCTCCCGCGCTCTCGCTCGTCGAGTCGAGCCCGTATGCCCACGTGGTCGGGACCGAGATCTTCGTGAACACGAACGAGACGGGCACGTACGACGTCCAGGCCTCGACGTCGGATGCGGTCTCGGGCATCGAGAAGGTCGTCTTCCCGGGCGGCGTCGAGGACACGACCTCCCCGTACGAGGCCACGTACGACTTCGACGACCTGCTCGGCACCGAGACCGTCTCGGCGCACGACCGTGCGGGCAACTCGACGAGCTCTGACTTCGAGGTCACCGAGGACATCTCGGCGCCGTCCACGACGGACGACACGGCGTCCGTCGGCTCGGCCTGGCAGACCGCCCCGGTCACGGTGGCCCTGACGCCGACCGACGCGCGCTCGGGAATCGCCCACACGTACTACACGACCGACGGCTCCGTCCCCACTACCGGCTCCGACGAGGGCACGTCCATCGACCTCACGGCCGACGGCGTGTACGTCATCCGCTACTTCTCGGTCGACCGCGTCGGCAACGTCGAGCCCGTCCGCACCGCGGTTGCGACGATCCGGATCGACAAGACGAGCCCGAGCTCCCCCTCGATCACCATCGGCGAGTCGAGTCCCTTCGCCCACGTGGTCGGGAGCGAGATCTTCGTCAACACGAACGAGACCGGCAGCTTCGGCGTGTCTGCGACGAGCGTCGACGCGACCTCCGGCATCGACAGGATCTCCTTCCCCGCCGGGATCGACGACACGACGAGCCCATACTCGACCACCTACGACCTCGACGATCTCTCGGGCTCCCAGACCGTGACCGCTCATGATGTCGCCGGCAACACGGCGAGCGACACCTTCACGGTCACCCCCGACACCGCGCCTCCGATCGGCGGCTCGGTCGACTACGCGGACGGCTACGACGCGGACGGCACGGTCACGATCACCGTCGACGCAGGCTCGGACGCGCTCTCCGGCGTCGCTCCCGCCTCGGCCGTGCTCGAGCGGCAGACCTCCGCCCTGGTCGGCGGCACCTGCGACCCGTTCGCAGGCGGCTGGAGCACCGTCACGAGCCCCGACACGGTTCCCGACTCGACCTGCGCGCGCTATCGCTACCGCGTCTCCGACCACGTTGGGAACGAAGCGACCTACACGCCGCCGTCGAGCACGGTGAAGGTCGACCTCACCGCCCCGGAGACGACCATCGACGTCGCTCCGAGCGACCCGAGCTCCGATGCCTCGCCGTCCTTCGAGTTCTCGTCCGACGAGCCCGGCTCGACGTTCGAGTGCCGGCTCGACGGCGGCGCCTGGAACGGCTGCACGTCGCCCGAGACGCTGTCCGGCCTGAGCGACGGCAACCACACGTTCCGGGTGCGCGCGACCGATGGCGCCGGGCTCACGGACGCGACGCCCGCGACCTACACGTGGACGATCGACACAGCCCCGCCCAACACGTTCTTCGACGACGCGCCGCCCGACCCGTCGAACGACGACGCTCCCTCCTTCGAGTTCTCCGCGAACGAACCCGGCGCGACCTTCGAGTGCCGGCTCGACGGCGGCGCCTGGGGCGCGTGCTCGAGCCCCGAGACGATCGGGCTGCTCCTTGACGGCAGCCATACGTTCGAGGTGCGCGCCATCGACGGCGCCGGCAACGTCGACGCCTCACCCGCCTCGCACACGTGGACGGTCGACACGGTCGCTCCCCAGTCCTCGTTCTCAGTCGTCCCCGCAGACCCGTCAAACGACGCGACCCCGACCTTCGCGTTCGCGGCGAACGAAGCCGGCTCGAGCCTCCAGTGCCGGCTCGACGGCGGCGCCTGGGGCTCCTGTACCAGTCCCGAGAACCGTCGGCCCGCTCGCGGACGGCAGCCACACCTACGAGGTGCGCGCGACGGACGCGGCCGGAAACCAGGAGACTGTGCCCGCCTCGCACACCTGGGTCGTGGACGCCGGGGCGCCGAACGTGACGATCACGCAGCCGAGCGGCTTCGTCAACGCTGCCGACGCCGATCCGTACACGGTGCGCGCGACGAGCTCCGACGGGGACGTGGCCGACGTCGCCTTCTTCCGCTGCTCGGACGACTCCACCGGCTGCTCGACAGGAACCTGGGTCTCGCTCGGCACCGATGCGACCGCACCGTACGAGGCCTCGTGGCCACTCGATGCCGACGGCAACCGCGCGCTCCGCGCGGTCGCCACCGACAACGCCTCCAACACGGGCGCCGATGCCGTCGACGTCACGATCGACCGAACCGTTCCGACGACCAGCATCGACTCCGCCCCGTCGGATCCGAGCGGCAGCACGAGTGCGAGCTTCGAGTTCAGTGCCGACGAGGGCGGCACGTCCTTCGAGTGCCGCCTGGACGCGGGCTCCTGGGGCTCCTGCTCGAGTCCGCAGACCTATTCGAGCCTCGCCGAGGGCAATCACACCTTCCACGTTCGCGCGACGGACGCCGCCGGCAACGTCGACCCGACGCCGGCGACCTTCACCTGGTCGGTCGACACCGTCGCCCCGCAGACGACCATCGATGACGCCCCGAGCGACCCGAGCTCCGATGCCTCGCCGTCCTTCGAGTTCTCGTCCGACGAGCCCGGCTCGACGTTCGAGTGCCGGCTCGACGGCGGCGCCTGGGGCGCGTGTTCGAGCCCGCACGGCTACGTGGGACTCGCCGACGGCAGCCATACGTTCCGCGTGCGGGCGATCGACCCGGCGGCGAACGTCGACGGGACGCCTGCGACCCATACGTGGACGATCGACGCGACCCCGCCGGGCGGCGGCCTGGCCGACCCCGGTCAGTTCCTGCGCGGCACGATCGCCCTGAGCGCCTCGCCAAGCGACACGGGCGTCGGCATCCAGAGCGTCGCGTTCCAGGTCTCCCCCGCGGGGGCCGGCACCTGGTCCTCGATCGACCTGGACACGACAGCTCCTTACGGCGTCGCCTGGGACACGACGACGCTGGCCGACGGCGCCTACGACCTGCGGATCGTCGTCACTGACAACGCGTCCAACTCGAGTCCATCGGCAGTGGTCGAGGATCGCATCGTCGACAATACGGCCCCCGGCGCGACGATGAACGACCCGGGTGCCTACCTGCACGGCACGGTTCCGCTGACGGCGGATGCAACCGATGCGGGATCGGGCATCGACACGGTCGCCTTCCAGCGCTCGCCCGCCGGTGCCGGCTCCTGGACGGCCGTCAGCGACTCGTGGAACACCACCGGGGTCGCCGACGGGCTCTACGACCTGCGGGTCATCGTCACCGACAACGCGGGCAATTCGACGACGTCCGCGGCGGTGACCGATCGGCGCGTCGACAACACGAAGCCGAATCTCACCTCGTCCACGCCCTCCGACGGCTCCACGCTCGCGTCCGCCTCATCACTCGAGGTCGTGGCGAGCGAGGACGTTGCCGGAATCGTCGGGGCAGAGATCGATGGCGGCGCCGCACCCGCGCCCAGCATCTCCGGCGACACCGTGACGTACACCATGTCCTTCTCGCCCGGCCCGCACATGCTGGCAGGCGAGCTGGAGGACCTCGCGGGCAACCGGCAGCCGATCCGCGTCCACTTCACGACCTGGACGGGCACCACCGCCGACTACCCGTACGTGGAGAAGAACTCCTTTTCCGGCTCGAGCATGTCGCTCCGCTCGACGAGCGATACGACCACCGTGACAGTGCCCGCCGGCGCCTGGACAGGCGCTCCGGCAGGGGACTGGCTCGTCCTGCGCATCGATCCGCAGGCCGCGTCGGGCGGCTCCGGCGGCTTCCAGCCGGCGAGCGAGGTCCTCGACGTCACCGCCTACTGGGCCCTCGCCGGCGGCGACGTGACGTCCTTCTCGCTGCCGCTCGAGATCGAGGTGGACAACGCCCAGGCCCACGTCGTCCCCGCAGTTCTCCAGAGCGGCGTCTGGCGCGCGCTCGCCGAGGTGCCCGGCAGCGGTCTCCCCGCCGGCTGGGACGACGGGTTTGCCTACGACGGGTCGAACATCAGGATCCTCACCCGCCACCTCTCGGTGTTCACGCTGCTCGTCGACGCGGAGGCACCATCCGTGCCCGGCAAGTTCAGGGGAACCGTCAACAAGAAGAACGGGAAGCAGGTCTTCACGCTTCGCTGGACGGCCGCCACCGACAACTCGGACGTCGTCTCCGCCTACCAGGTCTACACGAACGGCACGCTCGCGAAGACCGTCGACGGCACGAAGCGCGCGATCGGAATGGGAGCGTTCAAGCTCACCGACAAGCGTTCGTTCCAGGTCACCGCCGTGGATGCGGCTGGCAACGTCGGCCCGAAGTCGAAGGCGCTCAAGGTCATCCCCAAGGTCGCCCGGTTGTCGCTCGCCGCGGCGAAGGCGTCCCTGAAGAAGCGCGGCTTCAAGGCCGGAGCCGTCTCGTACCGTTTCTCGGCCACGGTGCCGGCGGGCAAGGTCACCAAGGGCAGTGCTGCCGGTCTCCGGCCCGCTGGATCGAAGATCGGCCTGACCGTCTCCAAGGGCCGTGCGGGCGCTCCCCGCCCCGTCACGCCGACGACGACCCCTCCCACCTTCGGCGCGACGACCAACCCGCCCCCGGCAACCCCGTCGACCCCCGCGCAGACCGCTCCACCGCCGCCGGTCGCGACGCCGGCGCCGACCACGACGGAGCCCACGCCGATGGTGGAGCAATCGTTCGCCGCTCGGGGCGGCCGCGTTCTCCCCTTCACGCAGCAGCGGGCCGAGGGCTTCTCGGAGCTCCGTCACGAGCTCGGCTTTGGCCTGCTGGCCGCCGCCTTCTCCATCGCCGTGGTTGCCATCCTGCGCGCCCGGCGCCCGGCCGCCGCCCCGCCCGCCGGCGGCGACGACCAGATGCTCCTCTGGGACACGCGGATCATCCAGGCGATCCGCCGCCTCCTGCATCTCTCCTAGCCAACCGCCGCGGTGACGGCGACTACCGCGGAAACGAGCCGGCGAGCGCTACTGCGAGCTCCCAGGCCTCCACAACGGCTCCTGAGAGCCGGCGTTCGCGGCCCGGGCGAGGATGTAGAGCAGGTCCGAGAGCCGATTCAGATAGGCCAGGGCGGTGGGGTTCGCGTCCTGCGCCTGGGCCAGCGCCGCGGCGCGCCGCTCGGCCCGGCGGCAGACGGCGCGGGCGACGTGCAGTCGCGCGGCAGCCTCCGTGCCCCCGGGGAGCACAAAGCTCCGGAGCGGCTCCAGCCGCTCGTTGACGAGATCGCAAAGCTCCTCGAGCCGTTCAACCTGGCCGGACGTCACGCGCAGCCGCTCGCGCCGGTCGTCGGAGAGCGGAACCGACAGGTCTGCACCGACGTCGAAGAGATCGTTCTGGATCTCCTCGAGCCAGGGCCGGGCCTCCTCGGAGATCTCGCCCGCGAGAACGAGCCCGAGAAGCGAGTTGAGCTCGTCGACCGTCCCATACGCCTCGATCCGCGGATCGGTCTTGGGAACCCGGGCGCCGCTGCCGAGGCTGGTCTCCCCCGCGTCTCCACCGCGGGTGTAGATCCGCGTCAACCGCACGGGCTCGTCCCGGCGTCGTGGCACGCGGGCGAGTATAGAGAGGCGATCGCCGGGCGCTAGGCGCCGGGATTCGGGATGTCGACCGGCTCGTTGACGTCGACGAGCGCGAGATCGAGGCTCACGGTGAGCTTTTCCCCCTCGAACTCCATGCTCTGGTCGATCAGCATGCGGAGCGGCAGGTGGGTCTCGTCGGAGAGGTAGACAACTGCCCGCGTGTCCGAGAAGGACGCATCGACGCTCATGCCCTCGGGGAGGCCCGCCATGAAGCCGGCCTTGAAGGAGTCAGGCTCGAGGATGCCGGTGATCTTGACGGCGGGCTCGCCGCCGACCGTCTGATCCTCGTCGACCTCGACGTCGTTGACGAGCGGAAGGATGTCGAACTGCTCGGCGCCGGCCATTCCGCCCGGAGGCATGGGCAGCGACTGCCAGCCGCCGTCGCCCTTCATCCAGAAGCCCTCCTTGCGCGCGACCATGCTCATTGCGGGGAAGCCGGGGAGGTCGGCGGCGCTCATGGTCATGAGCATCGCGCCGTCCTGCTGGTCGACGGAGGCGCGCATCTTCACGGCGATCTTGCCGACGGGCGTCTCCATGGTCATCGTGCCGCCCAGCGTGTAGGTGTCGAGCTCGCCGAAGGCGGCTTCAGCGTCGTCGAGCAGCCCCTGGGCCTGCCGCCCCTCAGGACCGGCGCAGCCGGCAGCGACCGCCGACAGGGTGAGGACGAGGAGGATGAGCGCTGCTCTTCGCACGGAGAACCCATCGGCGTCGAGGCCGTCCGAGTCAACACCCAGATGGGGAAGAGAGCGCGCGCTAAGCGGCGACTGTGGCGCGGATCTCGTGCAGGCGACCCTCGCGCTCGACGAAGGCGCCGACGACTGCGGGATCGAACTGTCCCTCCGACTCGGCGACGATCTCGCGGCCGGCATCCGCCCACGAGCGCGCAGGGCGGTAGGGCCGGTCGCTCGTCATCGCATCGAGCGCGTCGGCGACGGCGAAGATGCGGGCCGCCATCGGGATGTCGGTCGCCTCGATGCGGTCCGGATAGCCGCCCCCGTCCCAGCGCTCGTGGTGAGACCGCACGATCCTGAGCCCCTCGCCCTGCAGGAAGGCAACGCCCCCCAGCATCTGCTCGCCCAGCAGCGTGTGGGTCCGCATCAGGCGGGACTCGCCCTCGTTCAGGGGCCCTGGCTTTTGCAGGATGCGGTCGGGGATCCCGATCTTGCCGACGTCGTGGAGCAGGAAGCCGTATTCCACGCTCGGATCGTCGACCAGGTCGGGGCTGAGCGAGCGCGCCAGTTCGAGCGCGTACCGCTGGACGCGCTGCGAGTGGGCGCGGGTCCCCGTGTCCTTCGACTCGAGCGCGCTCGCCAGCGCTGCAACGGTCTCCTTGTAGGCGTCCTGGAGGAGGACGCGCTGGCCGCGCTCGATCTCCAGTAGGTGCCGGAGGTCGCGCGCGTAGAGCAGGAGCTGCTGCTCGTCCTCGACCGGAGTCTCGCCGCGGTCGGGAGGCGGCACCGCCGAAAAGCCGCCGGTGAGCCGCTCGACGAGGTCGAGGAGCTCGAGCGGGCTGAAGGGCTTTCGCATGAACGCATCGGCACCAGGGTCGTCCCCCGGGCCGGCGTCCCCGACGGAGCCGGAGAGCAGGACTACGGCGATGCCGGCCGTCTCCGCATCGTTCTTGAGCCGCCGGCAGACCTCGCTGCCGCTCATACCGGGGAGCCGGACGTCGAGCACGATCACATCCGGTCTGCGACGGATGACGGTGTCCAGCGCGTCCTCGCCGGAGCCGACGTCGTCCACCTCGACGTCGACGACCTCGAAGGTCGTCCGCAGGAGAGCCCGAAACGCGGCGTCGTCGTCGACGATGAGCAAGCGCACTGGCGGCTCCCGTAGTTCGGGGGGACGGCCGGATCGGTTTGGTCGATTCTGGCCTTGACTAAAGGTAACTGTAGAACCCCTCGCCGGTCTTGCGCCCGAGCCGGCCGGCTGCGACGTGTTCGCGGAGGAGCGGACATGGCTCGTACTTCTCGTCTCCGAGGCCGTCGCGCAGCACGTCCATGATCGAGACGCACGTATCGAGTCCGATCAGGTCTGCGAGGGCGAGCGGGCCCATCGGATGGTTGAAGCCGAGCCTGGCGATCGTGTCGATCGCCTCTGCCTCGGCGACGCCGTCCTGAAGCGCGTATGCGGCCTCGTTGATCAAGGGCATCAGGATCCTGTTGGAGACGAACCCGGGGAAGTCGTTGACCTCGGCAGGTGTCTTCTCGAGCTCGCGCGCGAGCTGGACGATCTCCGTCATGGTCTCGTCGGAGGTCGCCGGGGCGCGAACGACCTCCACGAGGCTCATCACAGGGACAGGATTGAAGAAGTGCATCCCGATCACCCGCTCGGGTCTGCGGGTGACCGCAGCCAGCGATGCAATCGGGATCGAGGAGGTGTTGGAGGCCAAGACGGACTCTCGGGGCAGAGCGATATCTGCGCGCTGGAAGATGCCCTGCTTCACCGCGGCGTCCTCGACGACCGCCTCGACCATCAGATCGGCTTCGACAAGATCGTCGACCGGCTCGACACGCGCGAGCACGTCGGCAGGATCGTGCGGGCTCCCTTTCGCCGCAAGCTTCTCCAGGCTCTTCGCCATCGCGCCGAGGCCCTTCTCGACCGCGCCGGGAGCCGCGTCGTGGAGGAGTACGGCGCGGCCGGATGCGGCCATCACCTGCGCGATTCCGCCCCCCATCTGGCCGGCTCCGACGACGAGAACGCGCTCGAACCGCATTCGCGCGAGCCTACTGGAACCCCGAGCCGCGTTGCGGTGTACTCACGGTGGATGAGACGAATCTTCCTCGTGGTTGCAGCAACAGCAGCCGCGGCCGTCCTGGCGGGCTGCGCAGGCTCGGGCGACGCGGACACGCCGACGCCCTCCACGTCGTCGGGCGAGACGACGGCCTCGGAGTCCGCGGCGCCCGTTCAAGGGGACCGTCTTCTCGCCGCGACGAGCGATCCGATCGGCAGCGAGATCCGCTGGGTGGACGCACGGACGCTCGAGCCGGTCGACGACCGAGGCGTGAAGGTGCCCTTCTATACGTCCAGCGCCGAGCTTTCGCCGGATCACGGCGTCCTCGCGATCGGCGAGGGCGAGGGCGGCAGGGTGCAGTTCGTCGACGTCGATCGCATGCATGCTCTCGGAACGGTCGACGTCGATGAGGCCTCGTACGTCGACCGGATCCTCTGGGCGGAGCCCGAGGTCGTGCTCGCCTCGCTGGGCGGCACTCCGGGAATGGTCGCAGCGATCGATCCGACGACGCGGAAAGTTGTCTCGGTGCACGACCTCGGCGGCGCGACGCTCTACTCGCAGCCGGCGGGGAAGGAGCTCGTGTCCCTCGTCGCCCCCACCAGCCGGATCGGGCCGGCGCGGCTCGTCGTCTTCGACGGCCGCGAGGTCCGCGAGGTGACGCTCACCGAGGTACCGGCGGGCTGGGCGCAGCTCGAAGACGCGGACAGCAGCGACTACGTGGCGCGCCAGTCGGTGCCGGCGCTCGCCGTCAACGAGGAAGGCACCCGAGCGCTCGTGATTCCGGCAGGCGGCCGAGTCGCCGACATCGACCTCGACACGATGCAGATCAGCTACCACGACCTATCGGAACCCGTCTCCCTCTGGGGGCGCCTGCGGGACTGGCTCGAGCCGGCCGCGCAGGCGAAGGCGATCGACGGTCCCGACCGGAACGCCGTCTGGCTTCCGAGCGGCCTCGTCGCGGTCAGCGGCGCCCAGTACACGATGGACGGCGATCAGATGGACATGACCCCTGCCGGCCTCGTCCTCATCGATCCGAGCGACTGGAGCGTCCACCGGCTGAGCGACGAGCCGAGCTGGGTCACGCTCAGAGGCGGAGCGCTCCTGGCCTCGGTGTGGAACGACGGGTCGAACGAGCAGAAGCTCATCGTCTTCGACGAGGACGGGGAGCACCGCTTCACGCTGACGCGCGAGGCCACCGACCTCTCGCAGACCTGGGGAAGCTGGCTCTACGCGACGTCCAGCAACGGGACGCGCTTCGAGATCGTCGACCTCGAGTCCGGCAAGACCGTCGGCCGAGCGCAGCCGAGGCACGAGACCTGGCTCCTGCCGTTCGACCTGTAGCCGGCGCTACACCTCGAGGAGCAGCGCGTCGCCCTGGCCGCCCCCGGAGCAGATTGCCGCGAGCCCGAGCCCGCCGCCGTTTCGGCGAAGCTCGTAGATCAGCGTCCCGAGGATGCGCGCGCCGGACGCACCGACCGGGTGCCCGAGCGCAACCGCCCCGCCATTCACGTTGGCCGTGTCAGGGTCGGCCCCGAGCATCTTGAGCGAGTTGACCGTGACCGAGGAGAAGGCTTCGTTGATCTCGACGCGATCGACATCGTCGATCGTCTTTCCAGCCCTCTCGAGCACTCGCGCTGCGGCTTTCGCAGGCGTGCGCGCGAGGTAGGCGTACTCGTCGGCGATGTAGGCAGAGCCGACGATCGTCGCCAGGACCTCGAGGCCGCGCTTGCGCGCGAACTCCTCACTCGTGACGACCAGCGCGCCGGCTCCGTCGTTGACGCCGGGCGCGTTGCCCGCGGTCGTCGTGCCCTCGGGATCGAACACGGGCTTCAGACCCGCGAGCTTCTCGAGCGTTGTGTCCCGCCGCGGCGCCTCGTCGGTCTCGACGCCGTTGACCGAGACAAGCTCCTCGAGGAAGCGCCCTTCGTCGATCGCCGCAACGGCGCGCTGGTGCGAGCGGAACGCCCACGCATCCTGCTCCTCGCGGGTGATGCCGAGCTCGCGGGAGACGAAGGACGCCTGCTCGACCATGTGCTTGCCGTCGAAGCTCGATACGAGCCCATCGTGGAGCATCAGGTCGATCACCGCTCCGTCGCCGAGGCGGTATCCGAAGCGCGCCTTCTTGAGGATGTACGGAGCGTTCGACATCGATTCCATCCCGCCGGCGACGATCACGTGGTTGTCGCCGGCCCGGATCATCTGGTCTGCGATCTCGACCGCGCGCACGCTCGAGGCGCAAACCTTGTTGATCGTGTCGCTCGGCACCTCCTTCGGCAACCCGGCGGCGGCGGCAGCCTGTCGGGCGGGCGCCTGGCCGGCGCCGCCCTGGAGCACCTGGCCCATGATCACGTACTCGATCTCGTCGTCCCGCACGTCCACGCGGTCGAGCGCGCCGCGGATAGCAAGCGCGCCGAGTGCGGGCGCCTCGTGGTCCTTCAGAGCTCCGCCGAGCTTCCCGAACGGGGTGCGAACGGCTGCGACGATGACCGATCGGGCCATGTGGCCAGCGTACCAACCGACCTCGGGCCCGCCGAGTCAGTTAATCGTGGCGCGCGCGCCAGGCCTCCGCCATTGCGACGCGCTTCGCCATCGACGGATGGGTGTCGAGGAGGACGTACGACCAGGTCGGAGGGTTCGGGTCGGCCTTCGCCTCGTCGGCAAAGTCGCTCCAGAGCCGCGTCATCGCCTCCGGGTCCTCCGTCGTCTCGAGCGCGACCCAGTCCGCCTCGGCCTCCATGTTGCGGGTGATCGCGTTCAGCACCGGGAGCGCCAGGAACTGCAGCAGCACGAGCACGAGCAGCGCGATCGGCACCGCCGCCGGCTCGCGCATGCCGCCCCGGCGGCGAGCCGCCCACGCGATCACAAACGCCCCGGGAAGCGCGAACAGCGCGTACCAGGCGATGCTCTTCCAGAGGTGGTTCTTCGCGTGGTGGCCGATCTCGTGCGCGAGCACGACCCGCACCTCGTCGTCGTCGAAGTTGTCGACGAGCGTGTTCCAGACGATGATCCGGCGGGTCGGGCCGAGCCCCGTCGCAGCCGCATTCGGGCTCTCCCACGAGTCCACCTCCTGGATCCGCACCGGTATCGGCGGCAGCCCCTCCTCCTCGGCAAGCTGATCCGCCTCGCGGGACAGCGCGCGCGGCGGCTCCTTCTGTGCCGGAATCAGGTACGGCGACACGAAGGTGAAGAGTGCCGCGAGGCCGACGAACACGAAGGCGCCCGGGATCCACCACCAATTCCCGAGCGGCCCGGCGAGGCCCATGACGATCAGGAGCGCGAAGCACACGAACAGAAACTCGCCGCCCAGCGCGAACCAGTTGAGGAAGATCCACTCGACGTACCCGAGCCCGGAGACGTCGTGCCGTCGCTGCCACCAGAGATCGACGATCCCGAACGGGATCTGGACGAGCCAGACGATCGCGAGACCGAGCATTCCGAGGAGCATTCCCGTGCCGATGCGGCCGGCGGCCGACTCCTTTGCGAAGCGCGCCCCGTATCGCGCATAGACGGCGAACGCCCCGATCAGCACGACGGCCGACGCGACGTAGCTCCAGCGCAGAAAGCGTTCGAAGCTCCGTGCCTCGTCGAGCTCGGGCTGCGCGAGCACGTCGGCCGACGCGACGTCCGGCAGCCTGAGGCCGTCTGGAACCGAGGTCTGCCAGAGCCACCACGCAGCGACCGCCCAGACGGCCGCAAGCGCCGCTACGGCGAGAGCGATCGCAACGGAAGCGGGCCGGGCCATGGCGGCAGCGGCCTCTCGTACTCAGTGGGTCCGCTGTATGGGTAGCTGTCGGTGAGCAGGTAGGTGTAGGCGTAGGTCTGGGCCGAGTAGCGAAGGGAATACGCGCCGAGGTTGCGCAGGCCCTTGGGCATCCGGCCGAGGGCGAGGCCGACGAACCAGCCGAATGCCGCGACGAGTTCGAGCGCCGCCGTGAGCGCCGACGCGAGCAGATGCGCCGGCATCGAAAGGAAGAGCCGAAGAAGCGTCTTCCAGCGGCTCTGCGGCCCGCGCGGCGCGATCACGACGTCGATGGGATAGATCCCGGGCGCACCCGTGAACCCGGGGAACGGGTTGGCGATCAGGAAGAGGAAGGCGAAGACGTGGGTCGAGTAGCGAACGTAGGCGGCGAGGAAGCGATGCAAAACCTCCGGGAGCCGCCCGGTGATCAGGGTGGCGAACCAGCCGAGAATCAGCGCGAAGACGACGGCGATGCTCCAGAGCATGAGCCAGACGAAGTGCGGGATCGTGAGCAGGAACCGGAAGAAGACGGTGAGCCGCGAGCGGCGCAGGTCGTCCTCGACCCGAAGCGTCACAGGCTGGACCGGGGTCGGCTGGGCCGCCGCAGGCCGGCTCGTGTCGGCGTCCGGGTAGCGGTCGGTGAGGAAGAGGAAGTAGCCCCAGGTCTGCGCGCCGTAGCGAAGCGTGTACGCGAGCAGGTCACGAAAGCCGGTGGGCATGCGGCCGAGCGCCAGGCACACGAACCAGGCGAAGAAGGCGACGACGAACGAGAGGCCCCACGGGACGTAGACGGCGTAGTACTGACCGCTCGCCTCGTCGTATCCGAACTGGGGGATCAGGTAGACGAGCAGCACGGCCGCCAAGGCGAGTGCGGGAAGCGCCAGTACCAGGCGGAAGGCCGTCGTCCAGCGATTCTGGCGTTCGGACGGGTCGATCTCGAGGTCGATCGGATAGCTGCCCTTCCGACCCGTGAAGCCGGGAAATGGGTTGGCACCGATGAACACGTAGGCGTAGACGTGCGTCGTGTAGCGAACGAGCGCGGCGAAGAAGTCCCACAGAGGTTTCGGGGCCCTCCCGAGCGCGAGCGTGAGGATCCAGGCGATCGGCGCGATCGGAAACAGCGCGATCGACGACCAGAGCCAGAGCCAGAGCAGGTGCGGAATCGCGAGGAGGATCCGGAAGAAGACCGTCAGCCGCGAGCGGCGCAGATCGTCCTCGACCACCAGCCGGATTGGATGCGGCGCCATCGCAATGGAGTATCGGCAACCCGGCGGATGACCGCCACAGCGGCTTGACGGGCGCCACGGCGCTCGCCTACGCTGCCGTGCAGATGACCACTCCCGTCCGCATCTGGTGGGCCTGGTGCCGCGAGCGGAGCGGGAGCGTCGCCTGCTAGCCCAGAGGCATTCTCACAGCCCGCTCCGCTCGTCGACCCCCCGCCAGGAGGGTCGTTTCGTTTGCGATGACCAACGCCGACATCCACACCGACCTGATCACGCCGCTCGGCGCGTACCTGCGCCTGCGCGCGGGCACCCCGGCGGGCTTCCTGCTCGAGTCGGTCGAGAAGGGCCGGCTGGGGCGGCACAGCCTCGTGGGCGCAGGAGCACGACTCGTCGACTTCGCTGCCGCCGAACACGAGGTGGCGGCGGGCCGGCCCGTCGTCGGCTATCTCGGCTACGACCACGTGGCGCTGCTGGAGCCGACCGTCCCGCTCCCGGAGGCCGGTCCCAACCTCCCGGAGAGCCGCTTCGTCGTGGCGGACACCCTCGTCCGCTTCGACCACGTGACGAGCGTCGCGGAGGTGCTGGCCGGCGACGCGGCCGAGGTCTCCGCACGCCTCGGGGCCGAGGTCGGCGCGGAGCCGGCAACGGCCGGCGCGACCAGCCAGACTCGGCGCTCGCCGTCGCGCGATGTCTACCAGGAGGGCGTCCGGCGCGCGAAGGAGCACATCCGCGCCGGCGATGCCTTCCAGATCGTCCTCTCGCAGCGGGCGGAGCGACGGACGCACGTCTCTGCGCTCGCCGTCTACCGCTCGCTCAGGCGGATCAACCCCTCTCCGTACCACTTCCTGCTCGAGCTCGACGGCATCTCTCTGGTCGGCTCCTCGCCCGAAACCCTGGTCAAGCTCGAAGGCACCCACGCGACCCTCAACCCGATCGCGGGCACCACGAGCCCCGGAGCGGGCGACGCCGAGCGGCTGCTCGCGTCCGAGAAGGACAAGGCCGAGCACGTCATGCTCGTCGACCTCGGGCGCAACGACCTCTCTCGCGTCTGCACGCCCGGAACGGTTCGCGTCGTCCGTTTCCTCGAGGCCGAGCGCTACTCGCACGTCACCCACCTCGTCTCGGAGGTCGCCGGCGAGCTCTCGCCCGGCCGCACCGGCTTCGACCTGCTCCGCGCGTGCTTTCCGGCAGGCACGGTCACGGGCGCGCCGAAGGTCCGCGCCATGCAGATCATCTCGGAGCTCGAGGGCTACCGGCGGGGCCCGTACGGGGGCGCGGTCGGCTACGCACTCCCCGATGGTTCGCTCGATACATGCATCGCGATTCGCACGGTGATCCTGGCCGACGGCATCGCCCGCTTGCAGGCCGGAGCAGGCCTCGTAGCCGACTCCGACCCCGCCGCGGAGCACGAAGAGTGCCTGCGGAAGCTCGCCGCCCTTGAAGCGGCCCTGGCCGACGCCGAGCAGAATGGGGCGGGCCGCTCGTGATTCTCCTCGTCGACAACTACGACAGCTTCACGTACAACCTTGCCCACCTCTTCGAGGAGTTGGGGGCCGAGGTGACCGTGCTCCGAAACGACGTGATCGACGCCGACGGCGCCGAGCGGCTCGAGCCGAGCCACCTCGTCATCTCCCCCGGGCCCGGGCGGCCGGAGGACGCCGGCTCGTCGGTCGAGATCGTGCGTCGCCTCGGACCGCACGTTCCGACACTCGGCGTCTGTCTCGGCCACCAGGCGATCGTCCAGGCGTTCGGCGGCGAGATCGGACAGGCGCACAGGCTCCTGCACGGGAAGGCGAGCGCCGTCACCCACGACGGCCGCGGCGTCTTCGAGGGCCTTCCGGATCCATTGCAGGCCGGGCGCTATCACTCGCTGGCAGCGACGTCCGTCACGAACGAGCTCGAGGTCTGTGCGACGGCGGAGGACGGCGAGGTCATGGCGGTGCGCCACCTCGCCTTTCCCGTGGTCGGCATCCAGTTCCATCCGGAGTCGGTGCTGACTCCGGACGGGCCCGCGCTCGGCCGGAACTTCCTGGAGGGCAGGCAATGACCATCCAGGAGGCACTGGCCCAGCTGCTCGAGGGACGCGACCTCACGAGGGCCGAGGCGCGCGACGTCATGAACCAGATCATGAGTGGCGAGGCGACACCCGCGCAGATGGGCGGGTTCCTCGTCGCCCTCAGGCTCAAGGGAGAGCGGGCGGAGGAAATCGCAGGGTGTGCCGAAGCCATGCGCGAGCACGTGCTCTCGGTTCGGCCGCGCCGCGAAGACCTCGTGGACACGGCCGGTACGGGCGGCGACGGTGCGCGGACGTTCAACATCTCGACCGCGGCTGCGCTGATCGCCGCAGCGGCCGGAGCGGGCGTGGCGAAGCACGGAAACCGCGCCGTGTCCTCGGCGTCGGGGTCCGCGGACGTGCTCGAGGCGCTCGGCTTCCGGCTCGACCTGGCGCCACCCCAGATCGAGCAGTCGATCGACGAGCTCGGCTTCGGCTTCCTCTTCGCGCAGACGCATCACCCGGCAATGCGGCATGCGGCGCCCGTCCGCCGGGAGCTGGCGACCCGAACGGTGTTCAACGTCCTCGGGCCGCTCACGAATCCCGCGGGCGCCCGGGCCCAGGTCGTCGGGGTCTACGCGCCCGAGCTGGTGCAGACGATCGCCTCGGTGCTGGCGACCCTCGGCGCCCGGCGGGCGTTCGTGGTTCACGGCGCCGGAGGGATCGACGAGCTCTCGCCGGCGGGACCGAACCTCGTCTGCGAGGTCGTCGACGGCGACGTCACCCGCCGCGAGATCGATCCTCGGGAGCTTGGGATCCCGCGCTGCTCCTCCGCCGATCTCGCAGGCGGCACGCCGGAGGAGAACGCCGTCGTCGTGCGCGAGATCCTGTCGGGGGCTCCCGGCCCCAAGCGCGAGGCCGTGCTGCTGAACGCCGCGGGAGCGATCGCCGCCTCCGGGCACGCTCCTGATCTCAGCGACGGGTACCGCCTGGCCGCTGAGGCCGTCGACTCGGGAGCCGCAGGCGAGCGCCTCGAGGCGCTCGTCGCCTTCTCACAGCGGGAGACCGTCGCCTGATGGGGAGCTTCCGGGAGGCGTTGGCCCAGGACGGTCTCCGCGCGATCGCGGAGATCAAGCGGCGCTCGCCCTCGGCCGGCGACCTGCGGCCCGATGCCGACCCCGCCGCGCTCGCGGCGGCGTTCGAGGCGAGCGGGGCGGCGGCCGTCTCGGTCCTGGTGGACGAGCGCTTCGGAGGCTGTTTCGACGATCTCGCCGCTGCGCGAGCGGCAACGGCGGTTCCGCTGCTTGCCAAGGGTTTCTTCCACGACCAGGGCGACCTCCTCCAGGCCCGCATCGCCGGGGCCGACGCAGCCCTGCTCCTGCTCCGCGACCTGGGCGACGACCAGGCGCGCCTGATGCTCGCCGGGGGACAAGAGCTCGGACTCGACCTGCTCGTCGAGGCGCACGATGCGGCCGAGCTCGACCGCGCCGTCGCGCTCGGCGCGGAGGTCATCGGCATCAACGCGCGCGACCTGACGAGCTTCGCGATCGACCGGCAGACCCAGCTGGCGCTCGTCGCCAGGGCTCCGCGTAACCGGCTGATCGTCGCCGAGAGCGCCATCGGAAACCGCGCACACGCCGCCGAGGCGGAGCTGGCGGGCGCCGACGCGGTACTCATCGGCTCCACCCTGATGCGCGCGCAGGATCCCGCGGCGAAGCTCGGAGAGCTCCTCGCTCGTCCCCTCGTGAAGATCTGCGGGTTGACCCGCGAAGAGGACGTTGCCGCAGCAGCCGACGCAGGAGCGGATCTGGCCGGCTTCGTCCTCGCCGAGAGCCCTCGCCGGGCCGATGGGCCGCTGCCGGTGCCCGAGACGATGCTCTCGGTCGCGGTCTGCGTGGGCCACGCCCTCGACGTCGGCACTGACCTCGTCCAGCTCTATCCGGACGAGGACGGTCACCGCGCCCGAAACGGTGTCCTCCTTCGTGACGGCGAGCCCGTGGCAGAGGTGCGCGACCTTCCCTGGCTCGGCAAGGACGAGCAGCACTGGCAGGAGGCCGGCGCCGTCCCGGGTCGTGTTCTCCTGGCCGGCGGGCTCGGGCCGGAGAACGTCCGGGCTGCGATCGATGCCGTGCGGCCGTGGTGCGTGGATGCCAGCCGAAGCCTCGAGCTCGCGCCCGGGGTGAAGGATCACGCCCTGATCCGGGCGTTCGTCGACGCCGTCCGCTCGGCCGAGGGAGTCCGCGCATGAGCATGACCGAGTACGGCGCCTATGGTGGCCAGTACGTCCCCGAGACGCTCATGCCCGCGCTCGACGAGCTCGAGCACGGGTGGCGTGAGGTCCGTGACGATCGGGCCTTCGCGCTCGAGCTGACAGAGCTGCAACGGACGTACGTGGGCCGACCGACGCCGCTCTACCTTGCCTCTCGCGTCGGCGACGGACGCCGGATCTACCTCAAGCGAGAAGATCTCTGCCACACAGGGGCGCACAAGATCAACAACGCGGTCGGGCAAGCTCTCATCGCCCGCGGCCTGGGCAAGCAGCGCATCGTCGCCGAAACGGGGGCCGGCCAGCACGGCGTCGCCACGGCCACGGTCTGCGCGCGGTTCGGCATGGACTGCGTCGTCTACATGGGTTCCGAGGACATGGAGCGTCAGAAGCCCAACGTGGAGCGGATGGGGCTCCTCGGCGCGGAGGTGCGCCCGGTCGAGTTCGGGACACGCACGCTCAAGGAGGCGACGAGCGAGGCGATTCGCGACTGGATCACGAACGTCGAGACGACGCACTACCTGATCGGCTCCTGCGTCGGGCCGCACCCGTATCCGGAGATCGTGGGCGAGCTCCAGTCCGTCATCGGCCGGGAGGCGCGCGAGCAGATCCTGGCGGCAGAGGCGAGACTTCCCGACGCCGTCGTGGCCTGCGTGGGGGGCGGATCGAACGCGATCGGCGTCTTCAGGGGGTTTCTTGCGGACGAGACCGTCCGCCTCGTCGG
Organism: uncultured Actinomycetes bacterium; assembly: GCA_963842305.1. Lineage (GTDB taxonomy): Bacteria > Actinomycetota > Thermoleophilia > Gaiellales > Gaiellaceae > JAIBJN01. The sequence goes on along the minus strand of CAWJFW010000005.1, from coordinate 226,523 downwards.
CGTCGAGGCAGCCGGCGCAGCGAGCCTCGGCACCGGTCGACCGGGCGTCCTGCACGGCTCGCGCTCGTCCATCCTCGCGGACGCTGACGGGCAGATCGCGGACGCACACTCGATCTCGGCCGGCCTCGACTATCCCGGCGTTGGTCCCGAGCACGCGCACCTTCGAGATACCGGTCGTGCCGAGTACGTGCCGGCCTCCGACGCGGAAGCGCTGGCCGCCCTCCACCTCCTGGCCGAGCGCGAAGGGATCATCGCCGCCCTCGAGCCCTCCCACGCGCTGGCCCGGGCGCTGGAGCTCGATGCCGAGCTGATCGTCGTCTGCCTGTCCGGCCGTGGCGACAAGGATCTCGCGGTCGTCCTCGGCTACGAAGCATGAGCAAGCGCCTGTCCATGTATCTGATGTCCTTCCCAGAGACGCCCGAGCTCGCGGAGGCGGCCGTCGAGGGCGGCGCCGACCTGCTGGAGCTCGGGTTTCCGTTCTCCGACCCGCTCGCCGACGGGCCGGTGATCCGCCTGGCCGGCGAGCGCGCTCTCGAACGCGGCATGCGCACACAGGCGTGTCTCGAGTGCCTCGCCCGCACGCGGCAGAGGCTCGGCGACGATGTACCCCTGATCCCGATGACGTACGCGTCGATCCTCGAGGCATATGGCTACGACCGCTTCTGGGCGGATGCGCAGATGGCAGGGGCGACGAGCCTGATCGTCGCCGACCTTCCGATCGAAGCGGCCCCCGAGCTCCCTCGCGTCCAGCTGGTGGCGCCTACGTCGACGACCGAGCGCATCGAGCTCGCCGCGGCGCGAACCGACGGCTGGCTCTACCTCGTCTCGCTGACCGGGACGACCGGCGGGCGAACCGGCGTGTCGGCGCAGCTCGAGGGCCTCGTCGAGCGGGCGCGGGCAGTGACAGACGTACCGCTCCTCGCCGGCTTCGGCATCGCGACGCCAGAACAGGCCGCAGCCGCCGCCTCGCTGGCGGACGGGGTGGTCGTCGGGAGCCGGGCAGTGCAGATCGCCGACGAAGCGGGCCCTGACGGCCTGCGCGACTACGTCGCGTCTCTTCGCGCCGCGCTGGACGAGATCAACGTCCCTGCGTAGCCGTAGCAGGGGCACCCCATCCCACCACCCGCTTTCGAGCGTACCCGGCAAAAGCGCACCCGTGTGTCACGCATCGCACCGGGCGCGTGACACGCTCGGGCCCGCTAACAGCGAACGGGGCCCGGCGGAACGGGCCCCGTTCTCCCTGCGCGCCCCCGCTAGCCGAGGGTGCGGACGCGCTCGCAGCTCACGGCGGTGTCGCCGGGCCGGATCACTGCACGGTCGCGATCGTCCGCGTGCTCGCCGCAGTCGAGGGTGTCGACCATCCCGTCGTCGGCTGCTGCAAAGAGACGGTCGTTCCCTTCCTGGCCGAACAGCCGGTCGGCGCCGCCGCCGCCCCACAGCCAGTCTGACCCCTCACCCCCGTCGAGGAGGTCGTCCTCGGAGCCACCCCAGAGCCGGTCGGCGCCGTCGTCGCCCCTCAGCGAGTCCCTCCCCTTCTGGCCGAAGAGGAAGTCCGCGGCGCCGAGCCCGGAAACCATGTCGTCGCCGGCGAGCGCGAGGATGAAGTCACGTTTGCCGGAACCCGTGAGAGCGTCGTCGCCACGAGTACCGCGCTGGAAGACGACGCGTGGATGACGAGCAGGGAGCACCCGTACCCGCTCGCAGTCGACGGCGACGTCGCCCACGCGGACGACCGCACGGTCGCGGCCATCGCCGCAGTCGACGACGTCCGGCAGGCCGTCTCGCTCCCCCGAGTAGAGACGGTCGCTCGCGGAGCCCCCTTCGAGAACATCGAGACCCGGGCCGGCAGAGAGCGCGTCCGCGCCCTCGCCGCCGTCGAGCGAGTCGTTTCCCGGCCCGCCCCACAGGGCATCGCTGCCCGCGTCACCCGTGAGCGTGTCATCGCCGCGCTGGCCGAACAGGAAGTCCCGGGCGCCGTTGCCGACGATCGTGTCGCTTCCGGCGCGACCGTGAGCGATGTCCCGCCTGTCGGTGCCGGCGAGCGTGTCGTCGGCCGGCGTGCCCCTGATCACTGCGGCCGACGCGACCGGGACGACTCCGAGCATGGTCAGCGCGGCTGCGGCAACGAGGAGAAGTAGGCGCGTCACGGGCGTTCCTTTCCGCGAGGGGGGTCGTGCGAAGCACTGAACCACCTCGCTGTATGGAACCCGTGGGGGTTGTGTTAGGCGCCCGTAAGTCCTAGCGAAGCGGCACGTAAATCTGGATCTCGCAGTCAGCCGGCCTGACGAGCCGGTCCTCGCCGAAGACGGCGACCGCACGGTCGTGGCCGTCGCCGCATTCGATGAGATCGCGGATGCCGTCCGCGTCCACCGAGATCAACTCGTCGTCGCCGGTACCGCCGACCAGCCGATCGAAGCCCATGCCGCCCCAAATCCGGTCGTTCGCGAGCTCGCCTTCGATCAGGTCGTCACCCGGGCCGCCGAGGAGGATGTCGAGACCGCGGTCGCCCTTCAGGCGATCGTCGCCGTCGTTCCCCATGATGAGGTCCGGCGCTGCCTGGCCGTCGATGAAGTCGTCGCCGCCCAGGCCGACGAGGATGTCGCGTACCCACCCGGGGACGACGTTCCAGACGTCGGCACCGGCGGTATCGATCCACAGCCTGCCGGGGATCGGCCTCGCGTGGGAAAGCCTTCGCACCTTCTCGCAGTTGAACGCCTGGTCTCTTCGACTGAGCACGACCCGGTCGACGCCGTCGCCGCAGTCGATGGCATCCATCGTGCCGTCGTTCTCGCCGGCCATGATCGCGTCGTTCCCCGGACCCGCCTCGACCACGTCCGTCCCCCACCCGACGGAAATCACGTCGTTGCCGCCGCCGCCGTGGAGCGTGTCGTCGCGTCCGCCTCCCCACAGGAAGTCCTTGCTGGCGTTGCCGAGGAGGATGTCGTCGCCCTCCTCGCCGTAGATGCGATCGGACCCGGCGCGGCCGACGATGACGTCGCTGCCGTCGTGTCCGAAGATGTCGTCGCGAAGGAGCGTGCCGACGATGCGATTCGACTGCTTGTTCCCGACGATGCGGCGCGCGGAGGCGGCGGGCGCGAGGGCGAGCGTCAGGACCAGCGTGACGCCGAGCAGAACAACGAGGAATGTCCGCGTCCCGGGCCGCATCGGACTTCTGAACGGTAGTTGCGACGCGCCCCGCTTACCAGGGCACGGGGCCAGGTCACGTCTCTCCCGGGGCGTAGGCTATTCCCATGGCTAGCAACGATCCCAGCCGTTCGTAGTGGCCGTCCTCGATTCCCGGGCCGATCGGGCTGCCGAGGCCTATGCGGACAACAGGCAGCGCATGGAGGCGCTCGTCACGGAGCTTCGCGAGCGTACGGGTCGAGTCGCCGACCAGCGCCTCCCGCAGGCCGTGGAACGGCACCGCGCGCGCGGGAAGCTCCTCGCCCGGGAGCGCGTCGACCGACTTCTCGATCCGGGCTCGGCGTTTCTCGAGTTGAACGCGCTCGCCGCGTGGGAGCAATACGAAGGCGAGGCGCCGGCCGCCGGCATGGTCACGGGCATCGGCGTCGTCGAGGGCATCGAGTGCGTGATCGTGGCCAACGACGCCACGGTCAAGGGCGGAACGTACTACCCGCTCACCGTGAAGAAGCATCTGCGAGCCCAGGAGGTCGCCGAGCAAAACCAGCTGCCGTGCATTTACCTCGTGGACTCCGGCGGCGCATTCCTGCCGCTGCAGGACGAGGTGTTTCCAGACCGCGAGCACTTCGGCCGCATCTTCTTCAACCAGGCACGGATGTCCGCGAAGGGAATCCCGCAGATCGCTGTGGTCATGGGCTCGTGCACTGCGGGCGGCGCCTACGTGCCGGCGATGAGCGACGAGACGGTGATCGTGCGCGGGACGGGGACGATCTTTCTCGGCGGCCCACCGCTCGTGAAGGCCGCGACCGGCGAGGAGGTGACGGCAGAGGAGCTCGGCGGAGCCGACGTTCACTCGCGCGTCTCCGGCGTGACCGACCACTACGCCGTGAGCGACGAGCATGCCCTCGCCCTCGCGCGCCAGATCGTGCGCAACCTGCATCGACGGAAGCCGGATCCGCCCTGGGATGTGCTCCCGCCGGAGGAGCCTCTGTACGACCCCGAGGAGCTGTACGGCATCGTCCCCACCGACTTCGCCAAGGGCTACGACGTTCGCGAGCTGATCGCGCGCATCGTCGACGGGAGCCGGCTGCACGAGTTCAAGGCGCTCTACGGCGAGACGCTCGTCTGCGGCTTCGCACGCATCGAGGGCTACCCAGTAGCGGTCCTCGCGAGCAACGGGGTCCTCTTTTCGGAGTCAGCGCTCAAGGGCGCGCACTTCGTCGAGCTCGCCTGCAAGCGGCGGGTGCCCCTCCTCTTCCTCCAGAACATCACCGGCTTCATGGTCGGGAAGGACTACGAGGCGGGCGGCATCGCCAAGGACGGAGCCAAGCTGGTCACCGCGGTCGCGTGCGCGCAGGTGCCGAAGTTCACGGTGATCGTCGGCGGCTCGTTCGGCGCGGGCAACTACGGGATGTGCGGGCGTGCGTACTCGCCGCGCCAGCTGTGGATGTGGCCGAACGCCCGCATCTCGGTGATGGGAGGCGAGCAGGCCGCCACCGTCCTGTCGACGGTCGGGCGCGCAGATCCCGATGAGATCCGCGCGAAGTACGAGCGGGAGGGAAGCCCGTACTACTCGACCGCGCGCCTCTGGGACGACGGGATCATCGACCCGGTCGACACCCGCAAGATCGTCGCCCTCGGGATTTCCGCGGCCCTGAACGCGCCGATCCCGGAGACGACCTTCGGCGTCTTCCGGATGTAGACGCGCCCGCCCGCTCAGGCGGCCGCTGCCTCGATCCAGCCGGCGGCCCAAACGTCAAGCGCCCGCCGCTCCGCGTCGTCCAGCCTTCGAAGCGGGGCGCGAACGTCTTCGTGGACCGCGACCCCGCGCAACCCCAGGATCCGCTTCAGCGCTGCGTGCCGCGGGAAGGCCTCCAGCCCTTCTCGCAGCTCGGACAGCTGCGCGCTGCGCTCCGCGCTCGGGTCGCGGACGGCGGCTCCGACGAGCTCCGGGAAGGCCGAGGCGAGCGCCGATACCGATCCCCTGGCGCCCCGCTCCATCCCGGCGCCAATCAGGCCCTCGGCACCGATGAAGATATCGAGGCTCTCGAGCAGATACGGCTCGACCTTGTCGAACGGTGAGTCGGAGACCTTCATCCCGGCGAGATTCGGCGCGGCTTCGCGGAGCCGCTCCACGACGGGGACCGGAACGGCGTAACCGCTCACCTTCGCGAACTCGTAGACGTAGAAGGGAGTCGGCGCGCACGCAGCGGCCGCGGCCGCGAAGTGCGCGAGGAGCGCGGAGTCGTCGAGCTGGAAGTACGGCGGACCGATGACAGCCACAGCGTCCGCTCCCGCCGACGCCGCGTGCTCGGCGAGCGCAACGGTGTCGGCGGTCGTCTGAGCACCGCAGTGCACGGCGACGTCCAGCCGGCCCGAGCATGCGGCGACGAAGAGATCCGTCACCCGGCGGCGCTCGTCCGACGAAAGCAGGATGCCCTCGCCGGTCGTACCCATCGCCAGGATCCCGTCGAGCCCGCTCGCGGCCAGGAACTCCGCCAGCGCCGGGAACGCGTCCTCGTCGAGCAGCCTGCCGCCGTCGCGAAGCGGGGTGACGGCAGCAGCCAGGGCGCCCTTGATCACAAGGCGAACCTTATGCTGCGCCGCAATGAGCGCGCTTCGGATCGAGCGAGAAGGCGACCTCCTCCGCGTCACCATCGCCAAGCCGGAGCGCCGGAACGCCTTCGACGCCGCGCTGATCGCAGAGCTGACGCATGCGTTTACTGACGTCGACGACGCCCGCGCGGTCGTCCTCGCCGGCGAGGGGAAGAGCTTCTGTGCAGGAGCCGACGTCGAATGGCAGCGCTCGTCCGTCGACCTCTCCTACGACGAGAACGTCGAGGACGCGATGCGGCTGTACCGGATGCTCGAGACGGTCGACGGGTGCCCCGCGCCTGTGGTCGCGCGTATTCAGGGCTTCGCCCTGGGCGGCGGATCCGGCCTTGTCGCCTGCGCGGACGTGGTTGTCGCGAGCACGGACGCGGTCTTCGGCTTCACCGAGGTGCGGCTCGGGATCATCCCGGCCGTCATCTCGCCGTTCGTGCTCGATCGCATCGGGCCGGGTGCCGCGCGGCGCTACTTCCTCACCGGCGAGCAATTCGGTGCCGACGAGGCCTTACGGATCGGGCTCGTGCACGAGGTCAACGACGAGCTCGACCGAGCCGTCGAGAATAAGGTCGACAACGTGCTTGCCGCAGGCCCCGAGGCCGTGCGGGCAGCGAAGCGGCTGATCCGCGAGCGTCCCGTGGGAGAGGCGACCGCCCACATCGCGGCGGCGCTCCGCACCAGCCCCGAGGGTCAGGAGGGGCTGCGCGCATTCCTTGAGAAGCGCGCCGCGACGCTCCCGAGCGGCGCCGCCTGGGGCGTGTACTCGGGGGAGCAGAAGACCGGCTAGCGCCTGCTGCTCCCCGATGCCGAATCCCTCATTCGACCCCGCTTCCTCCGGCACCCGACCCCAACGTGAGGAGGACCACGAGGACGATGGCCGCGGCAAGGACGACGAGTGCCACGATCACGACCCGCCTGGCGGTGCGCCTAGCCATGGGCGTACCCCCAGGATCCTCCGGGATATCCGGTCAGGCGGACCCACGGGGTCTTCGTGTTGAAGCAGAACTGGAAGCACTCCTGGAACTTGCCCTGAGCCCGGACCCGGTACTGGCTCTTGTTGGGTCCCCCGTCGATGTCCAGACCGGTGTGGCCCTTGAAGTCCCATCCCGAGAACTGCAGGCAGCACTCGACATCACGCCAGTAGGTGGGCGACCAGGGGTTGGTCGTCTTGACGATCGACCCCGATTGCCAGCACCAGCGGATGGTCAGGATGTATTTCCAGTAGAAGTAGCCGAACAGCGGATGCTTGAGGCCGTGCCACCCGTAGACCTTCTTGCACTTGATCAACGTGCCGGCCACGGTCGTGGCGGCATCCGCAGTCACCTCCGAGACCTCGACCGCGGGCTCACCGTTCTCGAGCACGGTCGGCTCCTCCGTCGTGATCGTCTCCGCCGATGCGACGGTCGCCGCCGCGAGGAACGTCGCCGCCACGACCAGCACGCCGGCGCCGTGCGCCGCGCCTAGGAGGAGTGGGCGCAGTTCCCAGGCTCCGAAGAGCGGTCGCAGGGTTTGCAGCGGAACGCATCCGCATCTCCCGGCCATGCAAGCCCACCGAGCCGGCATGCTCCAGATCTCTGACCCGAACAACGAGTGCACGTTCGACCTCCCCCGTTCGAGAACTGAGTCGAGGCCGCGGGCTGCGCCGCTCGAGTTCGATTTGCCTCCAGGATAGACCAGAGTTGTCGGCTCCGACAACGGATTTTCAGGCCATGCCACGCGCGGACGAGGTAGGAACGCCCGATCGTCGATGAGCGCCGAGTCGCCGGGAATCCGAAAGCTTCTCGTCGCGAACCGAGGCGAGATCGCCGTTCGCATCTTCGGCACCTGCCGGCGGCTCGGGCTCGGCACCGTCGCCGTCTACGCGGAAGACGACGCCGGCGCCTTCCACACCCGGCGGGCGGACGAGACGATCCCGATCGCGAGCTATCTCGATCCGGCCGAGCTGATCAGGGTCGCGCGCGAAAGCGGTGCCGACGGAATCCACCCCGGCTACGGCTTCCTGGCCGAGAACGCCGACTTCGCGGAAGCCGTCGTCGCAGCCGGGCTCGTCTTCGTTGGCCCATCGCCGGGCGCCGTTCGAGCCGCGGGCGACAAGCTCGAGGCCAAGCGGCTCGCGCGGGAGGCGGGTGTGCCGGTGGTCGAGTCCGGGGAGCCCGAGCAGCTCGGCTACCCGCTCATGGTCAAGGCCGCGGCGGGCGGCGGCGGGCGGGGGATGCGGATCGTCCGTTCGCCCGAGGAGCTGGAGGCGGCTCTCGAGTCGGCGACTCGAGAGGCGCAGACGGGATTTGGCGACGGCCGCGTCTTCGCAGAGCAGTACGTCGACCGGCCGCGGCACGTCGAGATCCAGGTTCTGGCCGATCGTCACGGCGGCATCGTCCATCTGGGCGAGCGCGAATGCTCGATTCAGCGCCGCCACCAGAAGATTCTCGAGGAGAGCCCCTCCCCTGCGCTCGACTCCGAGCTTCGAGCCGCAATGGGGTCGGCGGCGATCGCGTTCGCGCGCGCGGTGGGCTACGAGAACGCCGGCACCGCCGAGTTCATGCTCGCCGGCGATCGCTTCTTCTTTCTGGAGCTGAACGCGCGCCTCCAGGTCGAGCATCCGGTGACGGAGCTCGTGACGGGCCTCGACCTCGTCGAGCAACAGCTCCGTCTCGCCGTCGGCAAGCCACTCGGCATCGAATCGCAGGAGCCGCAGGGACACGCCGTCGAGGTCCGGCTCTATGCGGAGCACCCGTTCACCTTCCTCCCCCAGGCCGGCCGGCTCGAGCTGCTCGAGCTGCCGGACGCGGTGCGGGTCGACGCGGGGGTCGAGGCCGGCGACGAGGTTCCGATTGCCTACGACCCGCTGCTGGCCAAGCTGATCGCGCGTGCGGAGACCCGGGAGGAAGCCTTCGACGACCTCTCGCGCGCCCTTCGCGCGACGCGAGTCGCCGGCGTGACGACGAATCTGGGCTTCCTCCGATGGCTCGTGGATCATCCAGCCGTGCGCGCCGGCGAGACGACGACCGCGTTCCTGAGCGACCATCCGCCGCTTTCCCTCCCGATTCAGGCTCGCGGTCCCTGGTCGGGCTACTGGCGCCCAAACCGCGACCGGTCGGGCGCTCAACCGAGCCCGACGGTCGCACCGACCGTCGAAGCCGCCGCGCATTTCACGGACGGCGGCCACGAGACGAGCGGAGTCGCGGCTCCCATGCCGGGCGTCGTCGTCCGCGTCCTCGTCGGCGAGGGTGATCGGGTCGAAGCCCGTCAGCCGCTCGTCGTGCTCGAGGCGATGAAGATGGAGACGCCGCTCATCTCCCCGTACGAAGCGGTCGTGAAGCGCGTTCACGTGGCCGAGGGCGACAGGGTCTCGGGCGGGATGCTGCTGGTGGAGCTGACGGACTGATGGACGCGGACGACCTCCTCCCGGACCCGCTGGCGCAGTTCGGCCGCTGGCTCGACGAGGCGCGGGCAGGCGGCGTCGAGATGCCGGAGGCGGTGACGCTCGCTACCGCTGACGCCGAGGGCCGTCCCTCGGCACGGACGGTCCTCCTCAAGGGTGTGGATGCGGACGGTTTCCGCTTCTTCACGAACACTGAGAGCCGCAAGGCGCGCGAACTGGCCGCGAACCCGAACGCCGCACTCGCCTTCCACTGGCCGCTCGAGCCGCGGCGCCAGGTGACGGTTGCGGGAACGGTCGAGCCGCTCCCGCGCACGGAGGCGGAGGCCTACTACCGGACACGCCCGCTCGGGAGCCGGATCGGAGCCTGGGCCTCTCGACAGAGCGAGGTCGTTCCGGATCGCACGACACTCGACGAGGCCTTCGCGGAGGCGACGAGCGCCTACGGCGACAACCCGCCCCTCCCGCCCTGGTGGGGCGGCTACCTTCTCAGGCCGTCGCGGTTCGAGTTCTGGCAGAACCGCCCGAACCGCCTGCACGACCGCTTCCGGTACCGGCGCGGCCCCGAGGATGCCTGGGTGCTGGAGCGGCTGGCTCCATGAGGTACGAGATTCGCGACGTGGCCGCCGGCTTGTGGCTCTGGCGGATCGAGCATCCCGACTGGTCGCCCGACGCCGACTGGGAGCCGTTCGTCACCTCGACGTGCGTCGAGTCGCGCGGCGAGGTCGCGGTCCTCGATCCGCTCGCGCCGCCCGAGAGCGCCCGCGAGATCTGGGAGCGGCTGGACGGGAGCCCGCCCTCATCGGCCGTCGTCCTCAAGCCGGACCACGTGCGCGACGTCGACCTGTTCGTGCGTCGCTACGACGCGCACGCTTTCGGACCCGACCTCTTCTTCCCTCATGACGTCCCGGAGACGGCGCTCGAGCCGGTCTATCCGGGCAGCGAGCTTCCTGGCGGCCTCGTCGCGCTCTACGACGGGCGCGGCCGCAACGAAACGCCGCTCTGGCTTCCCGAGCAGCGCGCGCTCGTCTTCGCCGACGGGCTGACGGCACCGGGCGGCGAGCTTCGCGTCTGGGCGACGCCCTGGCACGAGGAGCGCGCCCTTCCGGCACTGCGCGAACTCCTCCAGCTCCCGTTCGAGCTCGTGATCGTGTCGCACGGCGAGCCGGTGCACGACCGGGCCGCCTACGAGCGGGCGCTCGAAATCGAGCCCTGGTCGGGCTAGCGGCGGACACCGAACGGCCACGTGGCGGGTTTTGCCTCGCCGGTGAGGCAGTGAGGAGCTAACCGAGCAGGTCCTTCAGCCGCATCGCCAGCGCGGTGTCTCCCTCGACCCGGATCTTCCCCATCAGGAAGGCGCCCATCGGGCTCTGCTGCCCACGGACGATGCGTATGAAGAGATCCTCCGGCGCCGAGATGACGCAATCGGCAGGGCCGTCGCCCTCGCTGACGGCGACGGCTCCGTCGTCGACCTCGACCCGCCAGCTCCCCGCTCCCTCCACGTCGAAGCGGTAGGTCGCCGTCAGGCCGCGGGCACGCTCGGAGCCTCCCGCCGTCCTGACGGCAAGGTCGTCGAAGAACTCACGGGCTGTCTCGGCCATCAGTAGGTCGCCGTCGGGGCCGCTGCGGGCTCCGCGCTACGAACCGTACGCGATGAGGGCAAGAGGAGGGTGAGGGCGACGCAGAGCGCGGGGCCGACGGCGGTCGTCAGGACTGCAGTCTTCAGATCCACGGCGTCGGCGACGGCGCCGAGCGTCAGCGCGGCGACCCCGCCGAGCCCGATCGCAAAGCCGATCGAGAGCCCCGAGGCCATGCCGATGCGCCCAGGCATGTACTCCTGGCTCATGACCAGGCTCACGCCGAAGGTCCCGATCACCGCGGCGCCCGAAAGTGTCAACGCGACGATGCCGACGGCACCACCGGCCAGGGCGTAGACGAGGATCAGCGGCGCGGAGACGACGAACGACCCGAGCATGACCGTGCGCCTACCGACCCGGTCGGCGAGCCTGCCGCCCAGGAGGGTGCCGACCGCGCCGGCGAAGAGAAAGAGGGCGAGCAGTCGGGTTCCGTAGCTCGCGCCGTTCCCTCGGGAGATCTCGTAGAGCGGGATGAACGTGAACAGCCCCATGTGTGCCAGGCTCCGGAGCCCGACGATCGCGAGGAGCAAGGAGAGCCCCCACCAGTTGTTCCCCGCCGCGGCGCGGCGCGCCAGCGCCTCCTGGCCCGGGGCGAAGGACGCGAGGTGCGGAAGCGCAACCAGCAGCGAGGCCCGCCACTACGAGCCCTGGGAGCGCAAGGAGGACGCCCCCGTCGAGGCCGAGCCCGAGCGTGATGACGAAGAACGACGCCAGCAGCGGCCCGAGGGCGAAGCCGATGTTGCCGCCGACGGAGAACAGCGACATGCCGCTCGCGCGGCGCTCGCCGCTCACGTAGCTCGCGAACTTGGAGCCTTCGGGGTGGTACGCGGCGACGCCGACGCCGGAGACGAGCACGCCGAGAATGACGAGCACGTAGCTCGGTGCGATCGACGCGAAGGCCATGCCGATTCCCGCCACCGCGACGCCGGCAGGCAGAAGCCAAAGAGCCCTGCGCGCGTCGGACCAGAGTCCGAACGCCGGCTGGATCAGGGACGAGCTGATGGTGGCCGCGAGGACGATCGCGCCGACCATCGTGTACGAGAGGTCGAAACGCGCGGAGAGGAACGGGAGGAGCGCAGGCAGCGCTCCCTGGGCGAGATCCGTGGCCAGATGCCCCGACGAGAGGGCCGCCATGCCCCTGGAATCGACGCCTGCCTGCACCTGGCGAACGTTACTCCCACGAAGAAGCCCTCCGAGGAGGAGGGCTTCGAGGGGAGAGGTATTCGCCCGCGGAGGGGAGGTGCGGGCTTTTGGGGGGAGAGGGTGAAGCTGCGCTCTCGCGCTCTCCATGTATCGGGAGCGGGGAACCTCGAGCTGATCCCTCGAACGGGGCACGCTTCTCCAGGCCGGGTTCTTGTAGCATCCCGCCTCGCTCATGCAGATTGACGTCGTCGAGGCGCCGCCAGGAGGGGTCGAGGCCGACGTCCTCGTCTTTGCCGTTCGCGATCCCGTGGAGCTCTCAGGCGCCGCGGAGGGGCTCGATCGGTTGGTCGAGGGCCGGCTGACCGGCCTGGTCGACGCGGGAGAGCTCCGGGGAGACGAGGGCCACGTCGCCCTTCTCCACTCCGACGGCCGCCTTGGGGCCGCACGGGTCGGCGCCGTCGGGCTCGGCAGTCATACGCTCGACGCCGACCGGCTCCGCACGGCCGCCGCCAAGGTGGCGGCGCGCGTTCTCGACGTCGGGGGGACCTCTGTTGCCTGGGTCGTCGAGCAGGATGGGCTCTCGGCAGAGGAGCAGGGACGGGCGATCGTGGACGGGACGCTGCTCGGCCCGTACGACAACGGGCGCTGGAAGACGGATGACGAGCGGCGGGGCGAGATCGAGCGCCTCGTGCTCTGCGGCCCGGCCGCGGGAGGCGCCGCCGAGGCGGCCCAGAACGCGAACGTCGCGGCTACATGGGCCAACCGCTGTCGTGACGTGGTCAACGCCCCGGCCAATCAGCTGACGCCGGCCGAGCTCGCGGCCTGGGCGGAGGAGATCGCGGGCGGGAGCGAGCACCTGCGCTTCGAGGCGCTCGGCCCCGAGGAGATCCGTGCGGCCGGCATGGGCGCGTTCGCCGCCGTGAGCCAGGGGAGCGACAACCCCCCACGTCTGATCACGCTCGCCTACGAGCCGCCGAACGCCGCACAGGCGGACCTTCGCGTCGGCCTCGTGGGCAAGGCGATCACGTTCGACTCGGGCGGCCTCTCGCTGAAGCCCGCCTACCGCATGGACGAGATGAAGTCGGACATGGGCGGCGGCGGCGCCGTCCTCGCCGCAACCGGGGCGATCGCCGAGCTCGGCCTGCCCGTCCGCGTCCTCACGGTCGTCCCTTCGTGCGAGAACATGCCGAGTGGCCACGCCACCCGCCCGGGCGACATCGTCACGGCGCTCAGCGGAAAGACGATCGAGATCGCCAACACCGACGCCGAAGGCCGGCTGATCCTCGCCGACGCCCTCTGGTACGCCCGCGAGTCGGGCGCGACGCACCTGCTGGACCTGGCGACGCTCACCGGCGGGGTCGTGGTCGCACTGGGCGACCTCTACGCGGGCCTCTTCGGAAACGACGACGAGTGGTGCGCGGAGATCGTGGCCGCGGGCGAGACGAGCGGCGACCACGCCTGGCGCATGCCGCTCCACGAGCGCTACCACCGCTACAACGACTCCTCCTTCGCTGACGTGAAGAATTCCTCCGACTACCGGCAGGCGTCGCCGATCCTCGCCGCCGCCTTCCTCGAGACGTTCGCGGGCGAAGGGCCGTGGGCGCACCTCGACATCGCTGGGACGGCTTTCCTCGAACGCGGCCGCGGCGACTACTACAGCCGGCTCGGCGCCTCGGGCTACGGGGTCCGGCTGCTCGCCGAGCTCGCCCGGCGCCTGTCCGGGTAGCCGTGGACTTCGACCTCTCGGACGAGCACGAGCTCCTTCGCCGCACCGTCCGCGCCTTCGCCGAGGAGCGGATCGCGCCCGTCGCAGAGCAGCTCGACCGCGAGCATCGCTTCCCCTACGAGATCGTCGCCGAGCTGGCAGAGCTCGGCTTCATGGGCATCCCCGTCCCGGAGGAGCACGGTGGCGCGGGGGGCGACACGCTCTCCTACGCCATCGCGATCGAGGAGCTGACGCGGATCGATTCCTCCGTGGCGATCACGGTCGCCGCGCACACGTCGCTCGGGACGATGCCCTTTCTGCTCTTCGGATCCGAGGAGCAGAAGCGGGAGTGGCTGCCCGACCTCGCGGGCGGGCGCACGCTCGCCGCCTTCGGCCTCACCGAGCCGGCGGCAGGCTCGGATGCGGGCGCGACCCGCACCCACGCGGAGCTCCGTGACGGCGAATGGCTCATCAACGGCTCGAAGATCTTCATCACCAACGCCGGCACGGACATCACCGCGTGCGTGACGATCACGGCGCGAACCGGAGAGGACGAGGTCTCGAACCTGATCGTCCCCAACGGCACGCCCGGCTACACGATCTCCGCGCCGATGCGGAAGATGGGGTGGCGCGCCTCGGACACCCGCGAGCTCGCGTTCGAGAACTGCCGCGTGCCCGAGGCGAACCTGCTCGGGCCGCGTGGGGCGGGCTTCAGGCAGTTCCTCGAGATCCTCGACGGAGGTCGCATCTCGGTGGCGGCGATGGGCCTCGGCCTTGCGCAGGGCGCCTACGACCTCGCGCGCGCCTACGTGGTCGAGCGGGAGCAGTTCGGGAGGCCGATCGCCAGCTTCCAGGCGGTGCAGTTCGCCCTGGCGGACATGGCGACCGAGCTCGAGGCCGCACGCGGGCTCGTCTACAAGGCCGCGTGGCTCAAGGACAGGGGTCGCGAGTTCGCCCAGGAGGCCGCCATCGCGAAGCTCTACACCGGTGAGCTCTCCAAGCGGGTCGCCGACAGGGCGCTCCAGCTCCACGGCGGCTACGGCTTCATGGACGAGTACGCGATCTCCCGTCTCTACCGCGACCAGAAAGTGTTGGAGATCGGCGAGGGAACGAACGAGGTGCAGCGGATGGTGATCGCACGGCACCTCGGGCTCTGACTCGGCGCGAGCTCAACCGGACCCTGCTGGAACGCCAGGGACTGCTCCGGCGGGCGGAACGGCCGGCCGCCCAGGTCATCGAGCACCTGGTCGGCCTCCAGGCCCAGGAGCCGCGCGATCCCTACGTCACGCTCTGGTCGCGCATCGAGGGCTTCCGGCCGGAGGAGCTCGAGCGCCTCATCGAAGGCCGCAACGCGGTGCGGATGACGCTCATGCGCGGGACAATCCACCTTGTCACCGACCGGGACTGCCTCGCCCTGCGGCCGGCCATGCAAAGCGTGTGCGAGCGGATGTTCTGGAGCGGCAGCCCATTCGGGAAGCAGCTCCGCGACGTCGACGTGGACGAGATCGTCGCCACCGGGCGCGCGCGCCTCGAGGAGGAGCCGCTCACGCGCTCGCAGCTCAAGGTGCTCCTAGCCGCGCGTTGGCCGAACGCGGATGCGGACTCGCTCACCTACGCGGTCGCGTACCTGGTGCCGCTCGTCCAGGTCCCGCCGCGCGGGCTCTGGAGCCGGAGCGGACGGGCGACGCTGACGACCGCGGACTCCTGGCTCGGGCGCCGGGTTCGTCACTCGGCCAAGCCGGACGACGCGGTTCGCCGCTACCTCGCCGCGTTCGGCCCGGCGAGCGTCAAGGACATCGCGACCTGGTCGGGCCTCACCGGCGTCCGCGAGATCGTGGAGCGCCTGCGCGGCGGCCTGCGCACGTTCCGCGACGAGAACGGGGTCGAGCTCTTCGACGTGCCGGACGCACCGCTCGCCGATCCCACGACGCCCGCGCCCGTTCGCTTCCTCGCGGAGTACGACAACGTCTTCCTCTCGCACGCCGACCGCTCGCGGATCGTCGACCCCGCCGACCGGCCGCAATTCGGCTCCTGGGATGGACGCTTCTTCCGCATCGTGCTGATCGGCGGGTTCATTCGCGCCATCTGGCGGTCGGAGGACGGCGACATCGTCGTGAAGCCGGTGCGCCGCCTGTCCAAGAAGGATGCGGCTGCCGTGCAGGCCGAGGGCCGGCACCTGGCCGCCTTCCTGGGCGGCGGGGACGTGCGCATACTCCCACCGTGAGCGGCACGCTCTATGCGGGGGCCTCCGGTTTTTCGTACCCGTCCTGGCGGGGCGCCTTCTACCCGGCGGACGCCAAGCCCGACTCGTTCCTTCGCCACTACTCCGAGCGCGTGAACGCCGTCGAGCTCAACAACACCTTCTACCGCGTCCCCGAGGAGGACCAGTTCGATCGGTGGGCGGCGCAGACGCCGGACGGGTTTCGCTTCGCCGTGACAACGAGCCGGCGCCTGACCTCGTTCGGGCGCGTCGAGGGCGTCGACGAGTTCTGCCGCATGGCAAGAGGCCTGGGTGATCGGCTCGGGCCGTTGCGGGTGAAGGTTCCCCAGGCGCGCGACGACGGCTTCCTTCGCCTCCTGCTCGACGCTCTCGACCCCGACGTTCCGGTCGCCCTGGACTTCCGCCACGACTCCTGGGACGAGCCGGAGGTGACGGCGCAGCTCGACGAGCGCGGTGTCGCGCGGACAGGCTCCTGGGACGGCGCGGGGGCCTTTCGCTACCTCCGCCTGCGCGAGCCACCATACGATGACGAGGCTCTGTCTGCGCTCGCCCACCGCATCCGCCCCCTCGTCGATTCTGCCGTGGACGTCTACGCCTTCTTCCGGCACGAGGACGAGCCGACGGCTCCGCACTACGCCGCCCGCCTGCGAGAGCTCGTCGTCGGCTGACACGGCTCGAACGACGATGGGAAGAAGAAGGCCCCGTCGCCCGTCTTGAAGGCATGTCGTATGACCCCATGACCCATCTCTCGATCGCACGCGCACGGCACGAGGACTTCGTCCAGGAAGCGGAACGGCGCGACCTGGCCGCCGCCGTGCAGGGCGAGAACTCTTCGCTTCGCAATCGCGTCGTCGCGTTGCTCGGCCGCCGCGCTTCGCGCCGGGGGGCACAGCACGTCGCCCCTGCAGCGAAGTAGCGGCTAGCGCAGTCGCTCGACCGCGTAGCCCAGCTCGTCCAGGTGGGCGAGAAGGTCCTCGCAGTGGGCCTCGTCCCGCATGACGAGGGTGAGCTCGATGCCGGTTCCCATCACCGGGAGGTCCATGCCTTCGCGATGGTGGTCGACCTTGAGAACGTTGGCCCCCTCGTCGGCGACGAGAGCGAGCAGGCGCGCGAGGTTGCCCGGCCGGTCGTCGACGCGCGTGCGGATGACGAGGTAGCGCCCGGCGCGGGTGAGGCCGTGGCGGAGCACCTGGATGAGCATGCTGGCGTCGATGTTCCCGCCCGATAGGAGGGCGCAGGCGGCACCCGAGCCCTCGACCTTGCCGGCGAGCAGGGCGGCAACCGACGCGGCGCCGGCACCCTCGACGGTCAGCTTGCAGCGCTCGCTCACGAGCAGGATCGCGCCCGCGATCTCCGCGTCGGTCACGGTGACGATGCTCTCCAGCCGCCCCGCGAGGACGCTCTGCGTGAGCTCGCCGGGCTGCTTGACCGCGATCCCGTCCGCGATCGTGTTTCCGGTCGGCGTGTGCCCGGCGAAGGGAGCGCACGCCGCCGCCTGGACGCCGACGATGTCGATCTCCGGCCGGAGCTCCTGGAGGGCAAGGGCGATGCCTCCTGCGAGCCCTCCGCCGCCGATGGGCACGACGAGGGTCTCCACGTCGCCGGCGAGTTGCTCCGCGAGCTCGAGGCCCAGGGTCCCCTGGCCGGCGAGCACGAGCGCGTCCTCGAACGCGTGCACGAACGTCTCACCCGTCGCGACGCGCTCCTCCGCAGCTTGCACGGCGTCGTCGAAGCCGTGCCCGGCGAGCACCACGTCGGCTCCATAGCTCTTGGTCGCCTCGATCTTCGCGGTCGGTGCATCTTCGGGCATGAAGACCGTCGCCGGGACACCGGCTTCCCGGGCCGCCCAGGCAACGGCCTGGCCGTGGTTGCCGGCGCTCGCCGTGACGACGCCTGCGCTGCGCTCGGCATCGGTCAGCTTCGAGATCCGGTTGAAGGCGCCGCGGATCTTGAACGACCCAGTGCGCTGGAGGTTCTCGGCCTTGAGCCAGACGGGGCGACCGGACAGCCGGCCGAGCGTCTCCGACAAGATCACGGGCGTCTCGCGCGCGACCCCTTCGAGGCGCTTCCGCGCCTCCTGGATCTCAGCGAGTGTCGGGCCCGTCGTCGTTGCCATCTCGCAGCTTCACCCTGAATACGCGCTCCATGATCTCACGGACCGCGCTCAAAGGATCCAGCTCGCGCCGCTGCACCTCGCCGAGGAGGCGGCGCAGCTCCTCGTCCTCGGCCACGGCGTTCTCGAGCCGAGACTTGGCGCGCGCGCTCGCCACGGCGAACACTTCGCCGGCGAGGTTCGCAGCGCGCCGTTCTGCGAGCGTGCCGCTCTCCTCCAGGAAGCAACGGTGTGCGACGACCTCCTCCCAGAGCTCGGGGATCCCCTCCCCCCTCACAGCCTCAGTCAGGACGATTGGCGGCTTCCATTCCCGCTCCGTGTCCAGTGCGAGGACCGAGCGCACCTCGTTCACCATCGTCTTCGCCGCCGGGTGGTCGCACTTGTTGACGGCGATCACGTCGGGTATCTCCATGATCCCGGCCTTCAGCGCCTGGATCGAGTCTCCCGAGCCGGGCATGAGGACGAGCAGGACGGTGTCGGCGATCGTGATCACCTCGACCTCGCTCTGTCCCGCGCCGACCGTCTCGAGGAAGAGCAGATCCTTGCCCGAGGCGTCGAGGACGAGCGCGGCCTGGAGGGTCGCCTCCGCGAGCCCGCCGAGGTGGCCGCGGGTCCCCATCGAGCGAATGAAGACCTCGGGATCGAGGAAGTGGTCGGAAAGGCGGATGCGATCGCCGAGCAGCGCTCCCTTCGTGAACGGGCTCGACGGGTCGACGGTGATGACGCCGACGCTCGTGCCGCTCGGGCGGACGTGCTGGACGAGGGCACTGACGAGGCTCGACTTGCCGACACCCGGCGGGCCGGTGACACCGATCGCATAGGCCCGGCCCGTCTCCGGGTACAGCTCCCGGATCAGCTCGTACGCGAGCGGGTCGCCGTCCTCGACGAGGCTGATCGCCCGCGCGAGTGCACGTCGGTCGCCGCCGCGGACGCCCTCCACGAGCTCTGCGAGCGACCAGGTTTTGGCCATCAGGCGGGTGTCAGAACGCGCCGAAGAGCCCGTGCGAAGAGCTCGTTCTCCTCCTGCGTGCCCACGGTCACTCGGATCGCACCCGGCGCGCCGAAGGGCGCAAGCGGGCGCACGATCACGCCCTCGCGCATGAGCGCCTCGAACACTGGGCGCGAGTCCTCGCCGACCTCCACGTACACGAAGTTCGCAACAGGTCGGGGCGCAAGCGTGAGGCCGAGGCCGATGCACAGCTCGACGAGCTGGGCCCGAGCCTGGGCGTTGAAAGCACGCCTCCGCGCGAGCTCCTCCGTGTCGGCGAGGCTCGCTACGGCCGCGTCCTGGGAGGCCTGGGTGATGTCGAAGGCGTTGCGCACCCTCTTGATCGAGTCGACGGCCTCCTTGGGCCCGACGCCGTAGCCGACCCGGAGGCCGGCCAGGCCGTAGATCTTCGAGAACGTTCGCAGCACGAGGACGTCGCGGCCGGACTTCACGTGCTCCTCGATCCCGTCGGGGTAGTCGGGCTCTTCGACGTACTCGTAGTAGGCCTCGTCGAGCACGGTCAGGACGTGCTCCGGAACTCGCTCGAAGTAGGCGTTGACCGCGTCGCGCGAGATCATCGTCCCGGTCGGGTTGTTCGGATTGCAGAGGTAGACGATCCTCGTGCGGTCGGTGATCGCGCCCAGCATCTGCTCCACGTCGTAGGCGTGGTCGACCAGCGGTACGCGGACCGGCGTCGCGCCCATCTTGATCGCTGCGAGCGGGTAGCTGGCGAAGGACGGCCAGCCAAAGACGACCTCGTCGCCCGGGTCGAGTGTCGCGAGGCACAGGTACGCGATGACGGCGTCGGCCCCTGCAGCGAGCGCGACGCTCGACGGTTCGACCCCGTGCTTCTCCGCAAGTCGCTGCACGAGCCGCCACGCACCGCCGTCCGGGTAGCGGTTGAGCTCCGCATGACCCCGGTGCAGCGCCTCGACAGCGGCCGGGAAGGGACCGAACTGACCCTCGTTGGAGGCGAGCTTGACCACCCGCTCGAGACCCAGCTCCCGCTGAACCTCCTCGACGGGCTTCCCGGGCTCGTAGGGGATGAGCTCCGCGAGCGCGGGCCTGGTCAGGTCACGAGCCACGCGGAAACCTTAACCTGTTGCTCCATGGACGAGATCGGCCTCTTCCCGCTCAATCTCGTGCTCGTTCCCGGCGAGCAGGCGCCCCTGCACATCTTCGAGCCGCGCTACCGCGAGCTGATCGGCGAGTGTCTCGACTCGGGAAACGAGTTCGGCCTCGTGCTCGAAGACGACGACGGTATGCGCGACGTGGGCGTCCGCTGCGCTGTCGTCGAGGTGATCGACCGGTTTCCGGATGGACGCCTGAACGTCGTCGTCGAGGCGCACGACCGCTTCCAGCTCGTCGGCCTTTCGGAGGGCCCGACCTACCACACCGGCGAGATCGAGGCCGTCCCCGACGACACCGACGCGCCGAGCGAGGACGAGGTCGAGGAGTGCCTCGCCGCCTACGCGCGCGTCGTTGCCGCCGCTGAGGCCGACCTCGACGAGCTGGATCTCGACGCCGACTCGATCGCCTACCAGATCGCCTCCAGGGTCGACTTCGGGACGGTGATCAAGCAGGGTCTCCTCGAGCTCCGCTCGGAGCGCGAGCGCGTCCTCCGGCTGGCGCCGATGCTCAATCAGGCAGCGGAGGCGGTCGAGCGCGAGACGGAGATCCGCCATCGCGCCGGCGGAAACGGCCGCGTCGAGCCCCTTTAAGAGTTTGGCGGAACGTCGATCGTCGCCGGGGTGCGATGGTCGTCTGGAGACACGGACGCAGGGAGCGCGCGTAGCCGCGCTACGGACGCCGGCCCGGCGGCGATCACGCGACCTGCTCAACGGGGGTCGAGCGCTGCCTACGCTGGGCGCCGGACGCCGTGCACGGGGCGGCCCGACGCCTCCCAGGCGTAGTAGGACGCGCTCGGACCGAACGACCGCTCGTACGGGACGATGCGCGGGTTGCGACCGACTTCCTTGGCCCGCTGTGCGTGCCAGAGCAGGTTCGGATCGTCATGGTCGACCCAGACGAGGATCAGATGGACGGCCGTCATGAACTCCGCCACGAACGTGCAGCCCGCGGCCGGGCAGGGAAACGGATCCGTCCGGACACAGAACCACCCCGAGTGGTCCTCGCCGGTGTCGTCGCTCCAGAGCTCTTCCTCCTCGACGAGCTGCTCCTCCTCGAAGAGAACGGAGCCGCGCCTCGGGTCCAGGGGCTCAGTCACCTGATCACCTTCGCCATCAGAATCGCGTCGACGTAGCCGCCGGAGCGCCGGTAGTGATCGCGGCGGTAACCCTCGCGCTCGTAGCCCATTCCTTCGTAGAGCCCGATCGCGGCCGTGTTGTAGGGGAAGACGTGCAGCTCGAGCTTGTGCACTCCGACCTCGCGGGCCCAGGACTCGGCCGCATCCATGAGGGTGCGCCCCACGCCCTGCCGGCGGAACGGCTCGGCGACCATGAGCCCCAGGTCGGCGATGTGCTCGCTCGCGGGGTGGGAGTCACGGGCCAGCGAGATGCGGCCGACGATCCCGTCCGCTGTCTCGGCCACGAAGACGGCGGCGTGCGAGTGCCGCCGCACGGCCCGGAGATAGCGCCGCTCCTCCGAGGTCGTTCGCCACTCGCCGTTCGTGATCAGCCAGCCTTCCGGCTCGGCCCCGACCGCCCGCGCGAGCTCGACCAGAGCTGCGGCGTCCCCGGGGCCCGCCCGACGCACGTGGACGATCATCCGCCCACCACGAGACCCGCACCCCCTCGGCGGGGATCGCCGGCCGCCTCCAGCTCTCCGTCGGCGCGCACGGCAACCGCCGAAGCGCCGCCGAAGTAGAGGTTGCGCTCGGTCCAGCGGTTGACGGCGTACCCGGCCTCCTCCAGGTCGGCGGCGACGGACTCCTCGATGCCACCTTCGAGCTGGAGCACCTCCTCGTCGAGATGGACGCGCGGCGCGTCGATCGCCTCCTCGGCGCTGAGGCCGTCGTCGACGACCCGCAGGACGATCTGGACGATGGCGGCGCGGAGCCGGATCGAGCCGGCACTCCCGACGACGAGGCGCGGCCGCCCGTCCTCGAGCAGGATCGAAGGCGCCATCATGCTCGTCAGCCTCGTGCCCGGGCGCGCCGTCTTGCCCGGAGGGTTGAGATCTGGCTCGCCGAGCATGTTGTTCATCTGGACGCCCGTGCCTGGGACGATGACGCCCGACCCGCATCCCGTCGAGGCTGAGAACGAGGCCGCGTTCCCGCCCGCGTCCACGGCGCTGATGTGCGTCGTTGACGGGACGCCGGCGAGCTCGCGCGCTGCGAGCCGTGTCGCGGAGCGCGCCGTTGCCGCGGCCGCCCCGACCTGGTCGTCGGCCAGGAGCCGCCGGGCGGCGCCCCCGCGATAGAGGTCGGTCACGAAGCCCGGGCCCCGCAGCCGGGCGGCCTCTCGCATCGCCTCGGCGGCGAAGACGATCGCCTCAGCGCTCCCGGGCGGAGGCAGCGGGCCGAGACGGTCGAGGACGCGGAGGGCGAACGCGATCAGGAGACCGCCTGCGGACGGCGGCGGATTGGAGACGAACTCGGCGCCGCGGTAGGCGGCGCGGACCGGCCGGCGCCGGATGACTCGATAGCCGGCGAGGTCGGCCTCCGTTACCGATCCTCCGCCCTCTCGCACGGCCTCGCTCGTGCGGCGGGCGAGCTCACCGCGGTAGAAGGCGGCTCCTCCTTCGGCCGCCAGCCATTCGAGGGTCCCGGCGAGGTCGTTCATCACGACTCGCTGGCCCTCGGTGAGATGACAGTCGCGACCGTAGATCCGCCGTCCCTCCGGCTCGCTCCGGAGGATGACGTCGAGGATCTCGTGCAGAAACGCCTGGCCGGAGTTGAGGGGGACGCCGGCGCGGGCGAGCTCGATCGCCGGGGCGAGAAGATCGGCCCAGGGCAGCCGCGCGTACCGCCGGTGCGCCGAAGCGAGCCCTGCCGGCATCCCGGGAACCGCAACTGCCGCGGATCCGATGTGGAAGACCTGCGTCGTACGCTCGTCGAAGGCGACGTCGACGGTCAGCATCTCTCCCCGCGCCCCGGGCGGCAGCCCGTCTCCCGGAACCGCCGCGAAGAAGTCGAGGAGGCTGTCGACCCCGTCCTTCGCCCGGTGGACGAGCATGAAGCCTCCCCCGCCCGGGCCGGTGAGGGGGCTCTCGGCGACCCAGGAGACAAACGCGGCGGCGATGCAGGCATCCACGGCGTTCCCACCCTCAGCGAGGATCCGTGCGCCCGCCTCGGCTGTCAGCGGGTGGCCTGCGGCCACGGCGCCCTTCATGGCGAGAGGGTAGCGCCGGGCATCGCGGAGGCGGCTAGAGATCGCTCAGGAAGCTGGGCGGCTCGAGCGGATCCGGCTCGGCGGGCCGCGTGCTCACCCGGGCCGGCTGGCCGATGCCGGTGGCGATCACCGTCACCCAGACCTGGCCGGCGAGCCGCTCGTCGATCGTCGCGCCGAAGATGATGTTCGTGTCCTCGGTGGATCCGCGACTGATGACCTCCGCCGCCTCGTTCACCTCGAGCAGCGTGAGGTCCTCGCCGCCGGCGATGGAGAGCAGGATCCCCTTGGCCGCGACGAGCTCCGTGTCGATCAGCGGCGAGCGCAGCGCACGCTCGGCAGCCTCGTTCGCGCGGTTGTCGCCGGTGGCGAAACCGATCCCCATGAGGGCCGAGCCGGCGTCGGCCATGACTGTCCGGACGTCTGCGAAGTCGAGGTTGATGAGGCCGGGCATCGTGATCAGGTCGCAGATGCCCTGAACTCCCTGGCGCAGCACGTCGTCCGCGATGCGGAACGCATCGAGCATCGAGGTCGAGCGGTCGAGCACTTCGAGCAGGCGGTCGTTCGGAATGGCGATGACGGTGTCGCACACTTCGCGGAGCGCGTCGGCGCCGGCGTCGGCCTGGGACCGGCGGCGCGTGCCTTCGAAGCGGAACGGCAGCGTGACGATTCCGACCGTCAGCGCGCCGACATCCCGCGCCAGGCGCGCGACGACGGGCGCTGCGCCGGACCCCGTGCCGCCGCCCTCGCCCGCGGTCACGAACACCATGTCGGAGCCGCGAAGGACGTGCTTGATCTGATCCTCCGCCTCCTCGGCGGCGCGGCGGCCGACATCGGGGTCGGCGCCGGAGCCGAGCCCCTGCGTCAGATCGCGCCCGATGTGCAGCTTGATCGGGGCCTCGCACTGCTTCAGCTGCTGGATATCCGTATTGACTGCGATGAACTCGACCTGCGAGATGCCCGCCTCGATCATCCGGTTGACCGCGTTCAGACCGGCGCCCCCGACGCCGATAACCCGGATGACCGCGAGATAGGCGGCGGAGTCCGGCCGGGGGGTGGTCCGCATGCGCGGCGTAGGCTCGATCAGACGGCGGGCGGGCGGCGTCGCGGCCGCGTCCGCGTATGGGCGCTCGGGCTGCTCGGGCTCGCGGGGCGCTTCTCGCTCGTGCACCTCCGCAGGGGCCGACCGGGACTCGGAGGCTGCGGCGGAAGGCTCGGCGAGAGACTCCTCGCCACCCGAGGTCGGCGCCGCCGGGTCGGCGTCGGGCTCGACGTGTTCGAACGGCGCGGCGGACTCGACCGTCGCGTCGGCGTCCGGCGCCTCCGGCGAGCCGCCCTGGCCCGGTTCGCCCTCCTTCTGCCGCTGCGCGGCCTCGGTCGCACGGAAGAGCTCGGCGAGTGGGCCCTCACGCATGCTGGCGCGGCGTCGCGCCATCGAGCACCTCCTTGGCAAGGTCGCGATATGCCTCCGCGGCGCTGCCGGACGGGTCGTACTTGAGGACGGAGCTGCCCTGCACCGGGGCCTCCGCGTACCGCACCGTCTTGCGGATCCTCGTCTCGAACACGAGGTCGCCGAAGTTCTCCTTCAGCATCTCGACCGCCTCCTTCGAGTGGAGCGTCCTCCCGTCGTACATGGTCGGGAGGATGCCGCGGATCTCGACGGTCGGATTGAGGTTCTCGCGGATCATTGAGAGCGTGTTCTCGAGCTGGACGAGCCCCCGGAGTGAGAGGTACTCGCACTGCACCGGCACGATGACGCTGTCTGCGGCCGTAAGCGCGTTGATGGTCAGGAGCCCGAGCGACGGCGGCGTGTCGATGAGGATGTAGTCGTAGCGGCTCCGCACCGGGAGCAGCGCCTTCTGCAGAGCGCGCTCCCGGCCGATCATGCTCGAGAGCGCGAGCTCGGCGCCCGCCAGGTCGATCGACGAGACGGCGAGGTCGATCTCGGTTCGGTGGATGACCTCGTCGACGGGCACGCTGTGTACGAGCACGTCGAACATCGAGCGCTCGACCGTGTCCGGATCCATGCCCTGGCTCATGGTCAGGTTGCCCTGCGGGTCGAGGTCGACGCCGAGGACGTTGAACCCTTGCTCCCGGAAGGCGACGGCGAGGTTGAGCGTCGTCGTCGTCTTCGCCACGCCACCCTTCTGGTTGGCGAGCGCGATGACCTGACCCAGCGTGACTCCTTGTGAAGTAGGCGTCCGCTTCAGCGGACGCGTGAGAATTCCGGAAAGGCCCATTGAGGGCTCCTGTTTCGTGCCAGGGTAGCACAATCCTTCCCCGCTTCCCCAAGCCGCAATCCGGCTTGCCAAGCGGGTCTGAGCGGTTTCGGCCGCACCCGCCGGAGGTCCGCCTCCCGGGCCGCGCTCAGCGTCGGAGGGCGAGGATCGAGAGCATCTCGAAGCAGGCGTTCGCGGCCACGAGCGCCGTCACGCCTGCGGGATCGAAGGGAGGCGAGACCTCGACGCAGTCGAAACCGCGAAAGTCGAGCCCCGCGAGCGAGCGGACGTAGGTGAGCGCCTCCCTGCTCGACGGCCCGCCGACCTCGGGCGTCCCCGTGCCCGGCGCGAACGCGGGGTCGACGAAGTCGATGTCGAAGGACAGGAAGCACGGCGCCGCGCCGACGCGGTCGCGCACCCGCTCCGAAAAGCGCGCCGGGCCGAGCGCGGCAAGCTCCTCGTAGCTCAATGCGTCGATCCCGAACTGCGCCGGCAGGCCGGCGTCTGCCGCCTCGTTCAAGGATCCTCGCAGCCCGGCCTGAATCGACCGGCTCGGGTCGATCAGACCCTCCTCGACCGCCCGGCGAACGACGCTTCCGTGGAAGAGCTTCTGCCCGAAGTACTCGTCCCACAGATCGTGATGCGAGTCGAACTGGACGAGCGCGAGCGGGCCGTGCACTGTCGCGAGGGCCCGGAGTTCGGCCAGGAGGACCGTATGGTCGCCGCCGAGGCAGATCGTCGTTACCCCCGCGGCGGCGATGTCGGCCAGGGCCGCGGTCGAGCGCTCGAGCGAGTCCGCCGTCGAGCCCGGCACCGTAGGCACGTCACCGAAGTCCACGAGCGAGAGCTTCTCGACCACATCCACGCCGAGGAGCGGGTTGAAGTTGCGCAGGGTCACGGAGACGCTACGAATGCCCTCGGGCCCGAAGCGCGCGCCCGTGCGGTAGACGACCGCGCCGTCTGTCGGGATGCCGACGATCGCAACGTCCACTCCCTCCAGATCCGAGACGTGAGGCAGCCGCATGAAGGTTCGCGGGCCCGAGAAGCGCGGGGTCACAAACCCGTCCGGCGGCCCGTAGCGCGGCATGAGGTCGCGATTATAGGGAGGTCGCGTCGGCCGTCTTCGGCGCCACCCCGTTTCTTCTCGCCAGCGTCGTCCGACAGCACTCGAGAGCAGCCGCCGCCCTCGCCGCCGGTTCCATGGCTGAGTCGAGTGGATCGTTTCCGTTGCGCCGGCCGGAACCCGTGCGCTCCGCGGCCAGCCACGCCTCACCTTCGGCGAGGAGCTGCCGGACCTCGCCGAGGAGCTCCTCCGTCGGTGCTGCCTCGCGCTTCAGCGCGTCGATTCGCTCGAGCCGTCGGATGAGAATGCGTGCTTCGTCCACGCGTCCGAGGCTACGCCTCGGGATCGCGCGGATGTGTGTCGGGCTGTGTCGGTTCTCGCGCGGACGTGCCCGCACATTCACGCCGGTAGACGACGAGAAGGATCGCGAGCCCGCCCAGCCCGATCGCGAGCGTGATCCAGCTCCACTGGAAGACCGGGAGGAGCACGGCGAGCGCCATGCCGACGACAAGCAGCCGGCACCGGCGGCGGCGCATCAGCTCCGCCCGGCTCGGGAACGTCATCCGGTTGCGAGCACCCGGGACGACGAGCTGACCTGCGGCCGGGGTCGCAGGCCAAGAAGCGCCTCGTCGAGGACGGCGACGAGCTCCTCGCGGGAGCCTTCGAGGAGCGTCTCGATGAGCGCTCGTCGCACGGCGTCCTCGGCCCGCGCGCCCGGGCCGTCGCCGTCGAGCAGCGCGCGTAGCGAGATCAGGAGATCCTCCCGCTCCCGGGCGGTCTCGCCCAGGAGAACAGCGGCGCGCATCGCCGCCGCCCACGGTCCCTCGTCACAGCCCAAGAGCGCCTCGAGGGCTTCACGAAGCTCGTCGGAGCGATGGGCGCCCGCGTGGAAGAGCGCGAGCTCCCAGCGGTCGAGCGCCTCCAGAAGGTCGTCGGGCGCATCGGCGAGCCGCGTCTGCAGCTCGATCACGAGCGGTGCCCGGAAGACGTCGAGCCGCGTAGCCTGGCCGGGCGGAACCTGGGCGGCCGTGGCGGGCATCGGCCTGACGCCGTAGGGCCTGAAGTCGAGCCGCTCGAAGACGACGGGTCCGCCGGCGATCGCGCCGGGCGTCGCCAGCCGAAGGGCGCTGACGGCCCTACCGAACTCCCCCGGGGCGTCCGGGACGCGGCAGGCGTGGGAGTCGAGCTCCGCTTCGAGCTCGAGTACGAGCGTCCGATCGACCTCGCGACCCCAGTCGCGTGGGAGCAGACGTCCGGCGTCCGGCCATGCCGCGGTCAGCTCGTTGGCAGCGGCCGGCCTGACGCGCACGCCTCGGCCGAGCTCCATCGTGCCCCCTGCGGTCAGGCCGACGAGCGGCGCGAGCGCAGCGTACGAGCGGCGGTCGCCGTAGAGCGATCGTTCGAGCTCGGCGTAGGCCCGCTCGAAGGCGGCGTCGTCCCAATCGAAGCCGCCGCAGGCCTCCGCCGTGGCGACGAGCAGCGGGATCAGGACGGTACGCCGGAGGGCTTCGTCCTCGCCGACGCGCTCGTCTGCATGCGCGCTGGCGAAGATCCCTGCGGCCGGCTCGTCCTTCAGCGCCGCGAGAGCCTCGCGAGCGTCCTCGCGCAGGGCGATCCGCCCGGCCCGCTGCTCGATGAAGGAGCCGACGAGCGGCCGGTACTCGTAGAGCGTCGGGCGGTTTGGCCCCGCATGCTCCTCGAGCGCGATCGGGAGGTCGGCGCCGCCCTCGAGCTCGAGACCGAGGTCGAAAAAGGCACCGAGGCAGAAGCCGCGAAGCGCCGTACAGAGCTGCGGCGAGCGCGATGCCTTTCCCGTTCCTCCTGTCGGAGGTCGGCTGTCAGAAGCCCTGTCGGACACGCGGAACGGTTACGCCCCCGCCGGGCTCGTTCCTGCCTGACACGCCGGGCACCAGTACGCGATCCGCGCCTCGTCGCCCTGCGGGCACGAGCGAATTCGGGTGTCACAGCGCACGCAGGGACGCCCGGCTCGCCGGTACACCCGATGACGCCTGCGGTCCGCACGCATGAGCCGGGCAGCATCGGCGAGCAGGGCACTGAGCTCGCCGTCGTCCAACTCGGCGAGCCGGCGCCACGGAGACACCCGGGCGGCGAAGAGCGCCTCGGCCCTCCACATGTTCCCGATCCCCGCAACGAGCCGCTGGTCGAGGAGGGCCTCGCCTACTTCGCGCGACTGCCGGGCGGCGCGGAGGCGCGAGAGCATGCCGGCTAGGTCGGGCGGGTTGCTCATGATGTCCGGTCCGAGCCGCGCCGCCGTGGGCGACCGTCCGCGCGTCAGCTCCAGGACAGGGCCGTTCCACAGCACCGCCTGGCGCTGCCGGCCCCGCAGCACGAGCCAGGGCATGCCGAGAGGCTCGTGGCCCGCGGACTCGACGCGCCAGCGGCCTCGCATTCGCAGGTGACTGCGGAGGACGAGGCCTCCCTCGAAGTCGAGCAGGAGGTTCTTGCCGACCGCGCGGACACGCTCGAGCCGGAGCCCGTCGAGCCGTTCGACGAGCTGCAGCGCCGCCGCACGGGGATGCGGCGTCTCGACCTCGACAACGTCGCCCTCGAGGACGCGCAGTCGGTCGGCGGCACGATGAAGGGCATCGCCCTCGGGCATCGCTACGCTCGAAGCACCGCGCGACGAGGACCCGGAAGGAAGCCCGCCTCCACGAGGAGCGGCATCGCCTCGGTCTCTCCGACCGGGTCAGCGTCGAAGCGCTCGACCGCGAGTCGCTTCACGCCCGTTCGCCGCGCGTGCTCGACGAGTGCAGCGAGTGCGGTGCGAAGCCACGGCTCCTCGGGATCGCGGAGCGGAACGAGCGAGCGGCCGCCGCGCTCGACGAAGAGGACCGGCTCCCCGTCGAGCAGCACCATCAGGGCGCCCGCCACGCGCGCAGCCCGGGCGCCGGAGCGCTTCGGCCACGACAGGGCAGCTCCGTACGGCTGAGCGGGATCGGCGGCGGCGAGGACGAGCGTGGTCTCGTCGTCGGGTTGCTCCCTGAGACGCTCAACCGCACCCGGAAGCGCGAACTGGGCCCCGCCGAGGCCCTCCACGAAGTAGCCACGGCGGCAGACCCCGAGCGTCTCCAGCTTCCGCAGCTCCCGATAGACGGGCGCATAGCCGCCCGGGATCCCTTCGGCGCGCACGCCGTCGCGCGTGACGATCCCCTGGCGCTCGAGGAGCAGCTCGGCCAGGGCTCGGGCGTCGGGCGCGCCGATGAAGAGCCCGGCGGTCGACGACCAGCGACCCTGGGTCGCCGTGATCGCGTCCGCTCGCGCACGCGAGAACCGCCTCGGCCGCTTCTGCACACGGGGCGCCTGGAAGCGGCGACTCGCGCGCAAGGGCTGCCAGGCGTCGTTCGTGACCTCTCCCGCCCAGACGAGATCCCAGAGCGCGGGAAGCGCGACCTCGCCCTCGAGCCCGGCCGCCGCGACCAGGTCGAACCAGAACAACGCTCCGCCTGCGAGCGCCGAGCGGATCGCCTCGTGGGCGGCCTCCTCCGGCGGCGGGAGCGCGGCAGGTCGCCCGAGGGCCGAAGCGTCCTCCCGGAAATAGAGAGCGACCCGCTCGAGGCCGGCGCCCACCCACACGACTTCCCCGGACGCGGTCAGCTGGTCGAGCCACGCCGGCTGATAGCGGGGCACGCGCCGCGGGAGCACCTCGCTCTCCCAGAGGGCAACCGGCAGCGAGACCCCCTGGAGCGGGACGAGCGCCTCGCGGAGCGTCGCCTGGCGGTCGATGCCTTGCCAACCAGGCAGGAACCGTCCCAGCGCGCCCTGTCCGACCGGCTCGACCTCCTTGCGAAGCTTCGCAAGGCTCGCGCGGCGGAGCCGCCGGAGGACATCCGGATCGCACCACTCTCGCTCGGTCCCGCCGGGCCGCAGCTCGCCTCGGACGAGGTCGAGGCCGACCAGCACCGTCTCAACGCGCGCCGGGTCCAGCCCGAAATGCCGCGCGGCCTCCTCGGTCGTAAACGGGCCGCGCCCACGCGCGAACCGTCGAAGGATCCAGCCCAGTGGATCGTCGCCGCCGTCGAGATAGGCGTCTGGAAGGCCGGAGGGCGGCATGGCCCCGAGAGCGTCCCGGTACCGCCCCGCGTCCTCGGCGGCGATCAGGCGCTCTCCCCCCGCGAGGCGGATGCGCACGGCGCGCCGCTCGTCCTCGAGCGCTCGTGCGAGCGTCTCATCGAGGGCGGCCGGGTCGAGGTCGCCACGCCGGAGCAGGAGATCGTGCAATCCGTCGGCGCTCGCAGCGGCGCCGCGCAACTCCTGCTCGACCTGCTCGAGCGCCGCGGGGTCGATGAGCTCGCGGAGCTCCTCCTGCCCGAGCAGCTCCTTGAGCAGATCCCGGTCGAGGGCGAGCGCCTGCGCCCGCCGCTCGGCGAGCGGCGTGTCGTCCTCGTACATGTAGGTGGCGACGTAGTCGAAGAGCAGCGACGAGGCGAAGGGCGAGGCGCTCGGGGTCTCGACGTCGACGAGGTCGATGCGGCGCTGTCGAATCGCCTCCAGAAGGCCGCTGAGGGCGGGCAGGTCGAAGACGTCCTGGAGAACCTCCCTGTACGTCTCCAACACGACCGGGAAGTCCGGATAGCGGCGCGCGACCTGGAGCAGCCCCTGCGCCTTCAGCCGCTGCTGCCAGAGCGGCGTGCGCTGGCCCGGCCGGCGGCGAGGGATCAGGAGCGCTCGCGCGGCATTCTCGCGAAAGCGCGCGCCGAAGAGCGCGGTGCCGCCTAGCTCGCCGACGACGAGATCCTCGACCTCGTCCGGGCCGACGAGCATCGCGTCGAGCGGAGGAGGAGTGTCGGCATCGGGGAGGTGCAACGCCACCCCGTCGTCCGACCAGATGAGGTTGACCTCGAGCCCGTGGGTCTCACGCAGGCGCGCGGCGAGCGCAAGAGCCCACGGCGCGTGCACCCGCGCTCCGAAGGGGGTGAGGATACAGAGCCGCCAATCCCCGATCTCGTCGCGAAAGCGCTCGACCACCACAGCCCGGTCGGACGGGAGCACGCCGGTTGCGTGTTCCTGCTCCCGCAGAAACGTGAGCAGGTTCCCCGCGGCGCGCTCGTCGAGCTCGTGCTCGGAGACGAGCCGCTCGCGGGCGCGATCGTGGTCGAGGGCGAGGAGCTCCCGGCCTGTGCGCCCGATCGCCTCCCCGAGCTCGTACGGTCGCCCGATGCCCTCGCCCTTCCAGAAGGGCACGAGTCCGGGCACGCCGGGGGCCGGCGAGACCAGCACCCGGTCGCGCGTGATCTCTTCGATCCTCCACGTGGACGCTCCGAGAAGGAACGTCTGCCCGGCGCGCGCCTCGTACACCATCTCCTCGTCGAGCTCGCCGACTCGTCCGCCGCCGTCGACGAGATGGACGCCGAACAGGCCGCGATCCGGGATCGTGCCGGCGTTCGTCACCGCCAGCCTGCGAGCGCCTTCCCGGCCCCGCAGGAGCCCGGCCACGCGGTCCCAGGTGATCCGCGGGCGCAGCTCGGCGAACTCCTCCGACGGATAGCGGCCGGCGAGCATGTCGAGGACGTTCTCGAGCTGCTGGCGCGAGAGATCGCGGAACGGCCACGCTCGCCGGGCGAGGTCGTGGAGCTCGTCCACATCGATCTCCTCCTGTGCGCAGACGGCGACGATCTGCTGAGCAAGGACGTCGAGCGGGTTCCGGGGAACCCGTGTCTCCTCGATCAGCCCCTCCTTCATGCGGCGAACGACCACGGCCGACTCGAGCAGATCGGCCCTGAACTTGGGGAAGATGCGGCCCTTCGACGCCTCGTCGAGCCGGTGGCCGGCGCGACCGACCCGTTGCAGGCCGCGTGCGACGGACTTCGGCGACTCGACCTGGACGACGAGATCGATGGCGCCCATGTCGATGCCGAGCTCGAGCGAGGACGTGGCCACGAGGCACGGGATCTCGCCCTTCTTGAGCAGCTCCTCGACCTCCACCCGCTGCTCGCGCGCGAGGGAGCCGTGGTGGGCGCGCGCGATCTCGCGCTCGGCGAGCTCGTTCAGGCGAAGGGCGAGCCGCTCTGCCAGGCGACGGTTGTTGACGAACACGATCGTCGAGCGGTGTTCCTGGACGAGCTCGAGGAGCGCCGGGTAGATAGAAGGCCAGATCGAGCCGCCCTCCCCCGGCTCGCGCATGTCCTCGAGCGGGACGACGACCCGCAGGTCGAGCTCCTTGCGCGTGCCCGCGTCGACGAGTTCGATCGGGCGCCCTCCCGAGACGAACCTCCCGATCTCCTCGAGCGGCCGCTGGGTGGCCGAGAGACCGACGCGCTGCACCGGCCCGCCGACGAGGCGCTCGAGCCGCTCCAGGCTCAGCGCGAGGTGGGCGCCGCGCTTCGAGCCGGCAACAGCATGCACTTCGTCGACGATGACGACCCGAACGTTCGAAAGCGTTTCGCGGGCGCGCGAGGTGAGCAGGAGAAAAAGCGACTCCGGCGTCGTGATCAGGATGTCCGGCGGCCGCTTCAGCATCGCGGCTCGCTCCTTCGGCGGCGTGTCCCCCGTGCGGACGGCGACCGAGAGCTCGGAACCGATGCCGGCGAGCGGTCCGCGCAAGTTTCGCTCGACGTCGTAGTTCAGCGCCTTGAGAGGGCTGACGTACAGCACCTGCGTACCCTCGCCCGGCCGCGCCTGGTCGAGCGCCCATAGGAACGCCGCGAGCGTCTTTCCGGAGCCTGTCGGCGCCTGGATGAGCACGTGGCGGCCCGTGGCGATGGCAGGCCAGCCTCGCTCTTGGGCGGGAGTCGGCGCGTCGAACGTCCGCTCGAACCACTCGCGTACTCCCGGGCTGAAGGGGGCGAGCGCGCTCACGAGTCCAGCGTACCCCCTGCACGGCGAGCTGCCGGCGTCGGGGCTCGCATCACTGAACGGGCGTCGGGGCACCCCAGCCCACCACCCGCTTTCGAGCCTAACGCCGGAGTTCGTGCACGTGATGCGCGGAGTGCGCCGAGATCCTCGCGGGGCGTGACAAGAGCGTGACTAGAATCGAGGGCATGGCGATGACTCGGCCGACGCACCTCTACTTCACGGGCGACGACGAGGCCGATCGCTTCCTCGCCGAAGAGCCGCTCGCGCTGCTCGTCGGGTTCGTCCTCGACCAGCAGGTGACGGTTCAAAAGGCATTCTCCGGCCCCCTCGAGATCAGACGACGCCTGGGCAGCTTCGATGCAGCCGAGATCGCATCCGCCGATCCCGGGGAGCTCGAGGCGATCTTTCGCGAGAAGCCGGCGATTCATCGCTTCCCGGGCAACATGGCGACGCGAGTTCAAGAACTCTGCGCCGCCGTGGCAGAGGACTACGGCGGTCGCGCGGAGCGAGTCTGGCTCGAGGCGGAAAGCGGGGAAGACCTCGAGCGCCGTTTGCTCGCGCTCCCCGGGATCGGCCCGATGAAGGTGCGGTCGCTCCTCGCGATCCTCACCAAGCGCTTCGGTGTCCACCCGCGAGGCTGGGAGGACGTCGTGCCCTCGCATCCGACGCTCGGAGATGTCGACTCGTACGAAGCGCTCGAGGACTACCAGGCGAAGAAGCGCGCGCACAAGGCGGCAGTCCGCGCGGCCAAGGCGAACGGCTAGCCGACCCCGGCGAGGAGCGACGATCGCGCCTCGCGCACCATCTCGCGAGCGATCACGATTCGCTGGATCTCCTGCGTGCCTTCGTAGATCTGCGTGATCTTCGCGTCGCGCATCATGCGCTCGACCGGGTACTCCTTCATGTAGCCGTAACCGCCGAGGATCTGGACGGCCTCGGTGGTGACCTCCATGGCGGTGTCTCCGCAGAAGAGCTTCGCCATCGCCGAGAGCTTCGTGACGGGCTCGATTCCTTCGTCGATCGCCATCCCGACCCTGTAGAGGAGACCCCGCGCTGCTTCGCACTTCGTCTCCATGTCAGCAAGCTTCGCCGCCACCAACTGGTGCTCGGCGATCGGCTTTCCCATCGTCTCGCGCGTCTTCGCGTACTCCAGCGCATAGTCGGTCGCGCCCTGGGCGATTCCCAGCGCCTGTGCAGCGATCCCCGGCCGCGAGCGGTCGAGAACGCGCATGGCAACCTTGAACCCGTCGCCCTCCTCGCCGATCCGGTTCGCGGCGGGCACCCGACAGTTGGTGAGGAAGACCTCACCGGTCGTCGAGCCCTTGATCCCCATCTTCGGCTCGATGCGGCCCACCTCGAAGCCGGGCGTGGCGGCCTCGACGATGAAGGCTGAGATCCCAGCCCGATCACCCTCCGCCCTGGTCTTGGCGAAGACGACATAGACGGCGGCCACGCCGGCATTCGTGATGAATCGCTTGGAGCCGTTGAGGACGTACTCGTCGCCTTCGAGCCTCGCCTCGGAGCGCATGGCCCCTGCGTCGGAGCCCGAGCCTTGCTCGGTCAGGGCGTACGCCGGGAGCCACTCGCCGCTTGCCAGTCGCGGGAGCCAGCGCTTCTTCTGATCCTCGGTGCCGTCGTTCTTGATTGCGAGGGCACCGAGCTCCTGAAGTGCCAGGATCAACCCGGTCGTCGCACAGACTTTCGAGATCTCCTCGACGGCGACCAGGACCATGAGGGTTCCGGTTCCCGTCCCGCCGAAGCGCTGCTCGAAAGGGAGTCCGAGGATCTCGTGCTCGCGCAACAGCTCGACCATGTCCCAGGGGAACTCACCCGAGGCATCGATCTCCGCGGCGCGCGGAGCGATGCGCTCGCGGGCGAGAGTCCGGACGAGGTCGCGGATTTCGCGCTGCTCGCCGGAGAGCGGCTCGTACCCCACGCCGGGATTCTAGTGTCCGTCGACTCGCAGCAAGCGGCGTCAGGGGCGCCCTTACGGCCGATTCGCGCCGCTTTCGTCACGATGCGCGCACCACCCGCGCGCTTCTTCGCACTACGCTCGAAAGCGGGTGGTGGGCTGGGGTGCCCCGAGGATCTCAGGGCAGCGCGGCGACCGTCGGCTGTTCGGTCCAGTCCAGGTCGCCGACCTCGAGCGGAACTCGCACGACCCGGCCCTCCGGCCGATCCGACTCGTAGATGTAGACGCTCTGGCTCGTCGCGAGTGCGGTCCAGCGCTCGTCGGGCGACCAAGCGACGGCGCGCACGCCCGGGACGCTTTCTGGAATGGCGACGTCATGTCCGTTCCGCGTGAATAGCCAGCCCTGATCCTCGGCAAGGTTGCGGCCGAGCAGCGCGTAGTACCGCCCGCTCGGACTCGGCCGAATCACCCGCGCGTCCCCGACCCACCAGCCCGGGTGGACGAACAGTGGCCGCGCGCCGTCGAA
Source organism: uncultured Actinomycetes bacterium (assembly GCA_963842305.1). Taxonomy (GTDB): domain Bacteria; phylum Actinomycetota; class Thermoleophilia; order Gaiellales; family Gaiellaceae; genus JAIBJN01. The sequence continues at coordinate 190,767 of CAWJFW010000005.1, read as the reverse complement.
GCCCGCAACAACGCGCTCCCGCGGCTCGTACGTTGAGTCGGCGAGAACGACGACGCGCTCGCCCCCCAAGGAGACCGCCTGGACGGCGCGGAATCCCGCCTCGGCGTCCGCGGGGATGCCGAGTCCGCCGCGGATCGCGCGCGAGAGCTCTCCGCGAGTCAGCACCACCTGAACCGCGCCGTAGCCGAGCCCCGCCCAGACGACCTGGCCGCTCGACGGCCCCGATCCCGCCCGTCGACGTCGCGGGCCGGCACATCTCGAACGATGGCGCCCGCGCGGGCTCGAGCGCCGGGAGCGAGACCGCGTGCAGTCGGCAGTCGTCGTCCGAGTAGGTCAAGACGCCGCCGACGCCGACCTCGCGCAGCTGCGAGACCGTCTGCTCAGGCCGCTCGACGAGCCCGGGAACGGCGGAAGCCTCCGGCGCAGGTGCGCGAGCCACCTCGTCTCCGCCGCGTAGGGCATCCATGCTCGCGGCGAGCCCCAGGGCGGCGACGGCCCCGACGAGGACCCAGGTGGCGATTCGGCGCACGGGCGGTCTCAGCCAGTCTTAGCATCGATCCGAACGTGCAGGTGGTTGTCGTGGTTCCACAGCACCTGCACGACGTCGGCGGGGCCCGTGAAGCCGGTGTTCGGTCCCACATAGACAACTGATGCCCCGGCCGCGACGAAGCGATCGACGAGATCCTGGGCCAACCGCCGGTCGATCTGGGAGACGAGCGTCGGCGGCCGCTCCTGCCGGTCGCGGCGCGGGTAGTAGATGTCTGCATCGAGACCGTTCTGATGCGTCGCGTGTACAGGCCCGAAGGGCCCGCCCCGGCGCCGGCTGAGGTCCCCGATCCCCACCCGGGGAGCCCCGGGGTGCGCCGCCGCATACCGATCGATCACCCGCAGGACGAGCCGCACGAGTCGATCGCTGCCCCACCGTCGGGAGGCGCGGTTGGGGATCCGGTGGAAGACGGGATCCCATGTGAAGTAGCGTCGGCCCTCCCCGGGAACCTTGACGCCGCGCAGCAGGCGTCCGGCCGAAGGCTCTCCGAGGGAAACCGAATGCCGCCAGATCACCCCGGCCTCGGGCGCTCGGGGGCGGCCGGGAGACCGGGCCGCCGGTGCCGGGGTCGAGCAAGGCCGGCGCAGGAACCGTCGCGACGAGCGCGAGCAGGAAGGCGACGACGACGATTCGCATCGCACCGTCTACGGGCGGGAGACGCGAGCGGGTCCCGGACCCGGGCGCCGGGCCGTACCGTATCGATCGAGTGCTCGCCGCCTACATCACGGCCGGTCTCCTCGCTGCATTGCCGCAGGGCCAGCAGCCCCAGCACTGGACCGGCGTCCTCGGGTACTCCCACGGCGGCCGCCCGATCCTCGTGCACCGTCTCGGCGACTTCGCGAGCCCTCGCAAGATCCTCGTCTTCGGCTGCATCCACGGAAACGAGTGCTCCGGGATCGACATCACCCAGCGGCTGCGGCACGGGCACCTGCCGGCGGGGCTCGATCTGTGGATCGTCCACAACCTGAACCCTGACGGACGCCGACTCGGGACCCGCCTGAACGGGCGCGGGGTCGACCTCAACCGCAACTTCGGCTCCGGGTGGATCCCCATCGGAAGTCGCTGGGATCCCGAGTACTCCGGGCCGCGGCCGTGGTCCGAGCGCGAGACGCGGCTCACGCGGCAGCTGGTGCGCCGCGTCCGGCCCGACGTGACCATCTGGTACCACCAGCCGCAGGCGCTCGTCCGCGCGTGGGGCGGAAGCCGCGAGAAGGCGCGGCGCTACGCGCGCCTGGCGCGCGAGCCGTATCGCTCCATCCGTTGGCCGCACGGGACGGGACCGAACTGGCAGAACCACCGGTTTCCGGGAAGCTCGTCTTTCGTGGTCGAGCTGCCGCCCGGCCGGCTCGGGCCGGCCGCCGTCGCCCGGCATGCGCAGGCGGTGCGGCTTCTCCTGACTCACGCATAGGCCACGAGCTCTGCCCTCGACGGGACCTCGGTTGACCCAGCCGCCGTAGTCCATCCGGCATGGACCGCAAGGCAACACCTGCTCGTATAGTCGGCACGCGATGGCGGGCGCGGGCCGCGACGAGCGTGCCTGGGTGCGTGGCGCCCAGGCTGGGTCAGCCTCCGATCTCGAGGCGCTCTTTCGCGCCCACTGGCCCCGTGCCTACCGCGCTGCCTTCCTCGTCATTCACGACGCCACCGGAGCGGAGGACGTGGCGCAGGAGGCCTTCCTCGCCGCCGTCCGCGCCCTCGACCGGTTCGACGCCTCGCGCCCGTTCGGCCCCTGGCTTCACCGGATCGTCGTCAATAGGGCGATCGATTGGGCCCGGGCCCGAACGCTCCGGCGGGAGATCGAAGCCGGAGACGCGATCGAGAACTCGCCGTCCCGCGCGCAGGAAGATTCCGGCACCCGGCTCCCGGACGACGTCGTCGCCGCGCTCGCGTCCCTCTCGCCGGATCACCGCGCCGTCATCGTCCTTCGCTACGTCCTCGAGTACACGCCGGGAGAGATCGCGCGGATGCTCGAGCTGCCGCGCGGCACCGTGAACTCGCGGCTACGTCGAGGCCTGGACGCACTCCAGGACGTTGTCGGCCCACAGGAGGTTGGATGAGCGAGTCCGACGTCCGCGACGCCCTCCTCACCGTACGCGCGCCGGACGAGCTCGAGGCGCAGCGGCGGACGTGGGCCGTCGTCCGGGGGGCGTACGCCGAGCGCGAGCCGGCCCCCTCGCGCAGGTATCGGCTACGGCTGCTCGTCGCGGTCGCCGCAGTGGCCGCCCTCGTCGCCGCAGCGTTGTCGCCCCCGGGTCGGTCGGTCGGGGACTGGATCCGCGACCGAGTGGCCGGCGAGGAGCCGACGGAGCCGGCGCTCGTCAGGCTGCCGAGCGCGGGGCGCCTGCTCGTCGTCTCCGAGCAAGGTCCGTGGATCGTGCGGCTCGACGGCTCCAAGCGCCTTCTGGGGAGCTACGACGATGCCTCCTTCTCGCCGAACGGGCTGTACGTCGTGGCGACCGCAGGCCACCGCCTCGTCGCGCTCGAGCCGGACGGCGACCCGCGGTGGACGGTGACACGGCCCGCGCCCGTTGCGGATGCCCGCTGGGCGCCGACCCCCGGCTTCCGGATCGCCTATCGGGAGGGTCGAACGTTGCGCGTCGTTGACGGCGACGGAACCGACGACAGGATGCTCGCCGGGGACATCGCCCCGGTCGCACCGGCATGGCGCCCCGGGGAAGACCGGACGGTCCTCGCGTACGCCTCCGCGGACGGCCGCGTGCACGTCGTCGGGGGCGACGGCAAGCGGCTCTGGGTTGTGGATCCCGGATCCGCGCCCGAGCAGCTCGTCTGGTCGGACGACGCCGGGCTCCTCCTGGTCGTCACCGCGGGCCGGCGACACCCCCTCTACAACGCCGGTGGACGACCGGTCGGCCGTGCCTTGGAGACGCCGGCAGGCGACGACGTCCTCGACGCCGCATTCGCTCCCGGGACGCGGGAGATTGCCTACGCGGCATATGACACCGACACCGGGGAGGGCTCGATCGTGCTCGGAAGCGAACAGCTTCAGCAGGGCCAGGGACACCTGCAGGACCTCGTCTTCGCACCGACCGGGAACTGGCTTGCGGCCGGGTGGCCCGAGGCAGATCAGCTGCTCTTCCTGCGCCTCCCCGGCGTCAGCCGCATCGTCGCCGTGCCCGACATCCGGCGCGAGTTCGATCCGGGCGCCACCGGCACGGCCTCGTTCCCACGGATCGCCGAGTGGTGCTGCGAGTAGGGGCTAGTACCCGTAGCCTGAGTCCTCGTCTTCCGTCGTCGTCTCGTCGGTCGTCGCGCCGCCGCCTCCGGCCCCGGCCGTGATCGTGCCCTCCATCCCCCGGTCGCGATGGTCGCCGACCGGGCAGTACATCTCGAACTCGCCGTCTTCCTCGAGGTCGACGGTCAGGTCGGCGGACGCGCCCGGATCGAGGTTCTCGGTCTCGACCTCACTGTTCGGGCCCTCGACCTCGAGGGCGTGAACCGTCGACCCGTCGTTCACCACGTGGAACGTGTAGGAGCCCGGTTCGACGGCGATCGCCGACGGGTCGATCGTGAACTCGCTCAGGGACACATCGACCACCGTGCCCCCGCCGCTCGGCGCAGACCCCTCGTCCGACGTCGCGTCGTCTCCACCGCAGGCCGGGACGAGACCGAGAGCGAGCGCGACGAGGAGGAGCCGGCGCATCGGAGATCCAATACGCGGCGCGGCCCCGACCGGTTTTCGAACGTGCTCCAGCGAACCGGGTCGCCGGTCCGGGCGAACCAGGCATGCCCAGACGACCCCGAACATGGAGACACCATGAAACTCAGAACACTCCTCGCGCTCCTCGCCGTCAGCGCGTGCGCCGCCCTCGGCCTCGTCGCGTGCGGGGGTGGCGACGACGATGCGTCCGGGATGCCGACAGCCGCGCATACCACGACGAGCATGTCGGGGGCTGCCGCCAGCGTGGACAGCGCGAGTGCGGCCGACCTCCGCGTCACGCTCGACACGCTCCTCGGCGAGCACGCCGTCCTGGCCATGGTGGCCGCGCAGAAGGGATACGACGGTGCCGAGGACTTCGAGGCCGCCGCGGCTGCGCTCGACGAGAACGCCGTCGAGATCTCGAAGGCGATCGGCTCCGTCTACGGCGACGAGGCAGCCAAGATGTTCCTCGACGGTCCGAGCCTCTGGCGCGACCACATCAGGTTCTTCGTCGACTACACCGTCGCCCTGGCCGAGAAGGACAAGGCGGGCCAGCAGGAGGCCGTCGACAACCTCACGGGCTACACAGGCGCATTCTCCGGCTTTCTTGCCCAGGCAACGGGGCTTCCCCAGCCCGCGCTGCAGGAAGGCCTGGCCATGCACATCATGCAGCTGAAGGGGGCCATCGACGCCTACGCGGCCGGCGACTACGAGAAGTCGTACGCCGTCTTCCGTGAGGCCTACAAGCACATGCAGGAAACCGGCGACACGCTCGCCGCCGCCATCCTGCAGCAGCATCCGGAGATGTTCGGAAGCTAGCCCGAACCGGCCGCCGCCGGGCTGCGAATCACATGCAGCCCGGTGACGAGCCTACCCGGCTCCCCCGAAGCCCCCGGCGACCACCCTGCCGTCTCCGGGGGCTTCGGCGCTTCACTATCCTCGCAACGTGATCCTCGAGAACGGCGTCGTCCGCACGCTCGACCCGTCGCTGCCGAGGGCCGCTGCACTCGCCGTCGCCGGCGAGCGGGTCGCGGGCGGGGTCGGGACGCACGAGACTGCGCTGGCGAGCCCCGAGCGAGTCGACCTCGGCGGACGGTGCGTGCTCCCGGGTTTCACCGACTCGCACGTCCACTTTCCGACTTGGGCCCTCGCGCAGCGTCAGGTACGCCTCGAGGGCGCCGGGTCGCTCGACGAGGCACTCTCCTACGTCGCCTCGGCTGTCGCCGACCTCCCGAGCGGACGCTGGCTCCGCGGCCTCGGCTGGCGGAGCGGGCAGTGGTCGCCTGCGATCGAGCCCACGAAAGAGGCGCTCGACTCGGTCACCGGCGACGTCCCCGTCGCCCTCATGTCCAAGGACTACCACTCGCTGTGGATCAACTCCGCGGCGCTCGCCCGGGCAGACGGCGCGCTGCAGGTGGACGGCGGCGTGGTCGAGCGCGACGAGGCCGGTGAGCCCACCGGCGTCCTCCGGGAGGAATGCGCCTGGCACTTCCGCGACCGGTACGTCCGCCCTACCGAAGACGAGATGGTCGAAGCCTGCCGAGAAGGCATCCCCCTCGCCCTCTCTCGGGGAGTCGTGGCGATTCACGACAAGGACGGCTGGCTCGGCGCCCTGCGCGTCTTCCAGCGGCTGAGGGCGGAGGAGGTGCTCAATCTTCGGGTGTGGCAGTCGCTCCCCTGGGATCAGCTGGACGAGCTCGAGGAAATCGGCTTCGGCTCGGGCCTCGGCGACGACCTGCTCCGGGTCGGATACATCAAGGCGTTTCTCGACGGAACCCTGGGGTCGCGGACGGCGCTCATGCTCGACGGCTCTGGCATCGAGATCGTCGGCTACGAGGAGTTCGTCGACGTCGTGCGACGCAGCGCCCGAGCGGGCTTCCCGGTGGCGGTGCACGCGATCGGCGACCGCGCGAACCGGCGCGCCCTCGACGCCTTCGAGGAGACCCAGGACGAGTGGCGACCCCGCGGCCTCCGTCAGCGGATCGAACATGCGCAGCTCCTCGCCGCGGAGGACGCCGGTCGCTTCGCGGCGCTCGGGGTCGCCGCCTCTGTCCAGTTCAGCCACGCGCCGTCCGACCGCGATCTCGCGGACGAGTTCTGGGCCGGGAAGACCGAGGGGGCGTACGCGTTCCGCTCGCTCGTCGACTCCGGGGCTGTCGTGGCCAACGGCTCCGATGCCCCCGTCGAGGAGCTCGACCCTCTCTTCGGGATCAGGGCCGGCGTCGCCCGGACGATCGACGATCGCCCGGCCTGGCACCCCGAGCAGGCCGTGACCGTCGAACAGGCCCTTCACGCCACGTGCGTGGCACCCGCGTGGCTCTGCGGCGACGAGCGCCGCCGCGGAAAGCTCCTCCCCGGATATCTGGCCGACCTCGTGGTCCTCGACCGCGACCCGCTCGACTGTCCCGTCGAAGAACTCGGCGAGATAGGCGTCGTGGCCACGATGCTCGGTGGCCGCTGGGTGCACAATCCGCCGCCCTGGGATTGAATTCCGGCCAGGGTTACAATGGGTGCATGCGTACGATGCGACCCACTCACGACGAGGAGTGCGCGGTCGCCTGTACGGCCGACATCATCGGCTCGAAGTGGACTGCGATCATCGTCCACGACCTCTCCGAAGGACCGCGGCGGTTCTCCGAGCTCGAGCGCTCCTGTCCGGGCATCAGCCCGAGGACGCTCTCGGAGCGCCTCCGCGTCCTCGAGCAGGATGACATCATCGAGAAGCGCGCCGCCGCCCGGCGGGCCGAGTACGAGTTGACCGACAAGGGCAAGGCCCTCCTGCCGATCATCGAGGAGATGCGCCGCTTCGGGCACTCCTGGCTCGTCACCGACGAGACGCACACGCACGTCCATGGCTCGAAGCGCGTCGCCCCGGCTGCGTAGTCCTCAGCGCCGTACGAGGTTTCGGACGACGAACGTCAGGTTCGCCGGCCGCTCGGCCATGCGCCGGGTGAAGAAGGGGAACCACTCGGGCCCGTACGCGGCCGCCACCAGCACCTTGTAGCCCCGGGCGGCGAGGTCGAGCTGAAGCTGCGGACGCACGCCGTACAACATCTGGAGCTCGAAGCGATCTCGGCCGACACCCTCGCGCTCCGCGAACGCGAGCGCGTGCTCGATCATGCGCTCGTCATGCGTGGCGATCGCCGTGTAGCCGCCGCCGGTGAGCGAGCGCTCGACCAGGCGGAGGTAGGCCGCGTCGACATCCGTCTTCTTCGGGTAGGCGACGGACTCGGGCTCGAGGTAGGCGCCCTTGACGAGCCGGAGGTTGGGCGCGAGCGGAAGCAGGCTCTCGAGGTCGTCTGGAGTCCGGTAGAGGTAGGCCTGGAGCACGGTGCCGACATTGTCGAAGCCGGCCTCTCGCACGCGGCCGTAGAGGCGGAGGGTCGCGTCGACGAGCGAGGAGTACTCCATGTCGATGCGGATGAAGTTGCCCAGCCCCCTGGCACGGGCGACCAGGCGCTCGAGGTTCTCGTAGGCGAGCCCCTCGTCGATGTCGAGGCCGAGGTGCGTGAGCTTCAGCGCGACGTTGCAGCGCAGGTCTTCGGCATGGAGCCGGTCGAGGATCGCGAGGTACTGGTCGACGGCGGCGCGCGCCTCGGCCTCCTGGTGGACGTCTTCGCCGAGCAGCGTCGTGTTCGCGAAGAGGCCGCGCCCGTTCAGGCTGCGCAGGATCTCGACGCAGGCGTCCAGGTCTTCGCCCGCGACGAACCGCGAGGCGCCCAGCCGCATGCCGCGCCGCTTGGCAAATCCACGCACGCGCGGGCTACCGGACGACGCCAGGATGGCTTTACGAAGCGCGCCGTTGACCGCCTGCCCGACCCCCACGGTCAGCGCAGGCCGCCGAGCGCGACGAGCGTCTCGCGTGCCGCCTCGACGCCGAGCGGGACGTAGCGAACGAGCAGGCGCTCGTTCGGTGAGTGCATGTTCGCGTCGGGCAGGGCGAAGCCGGTGAGGACCGTCGGGATGCCGCGGTCGGCCAACGCCGGCACGAGCGGGATCGAGCCGCCAGAGCGGAGCAGCAGCGGGCGGCGGCCGACGACACGCTCGAACGCATCCTGCGCGAGGCGGACGGCGGCCGCGTCGGGCGGGATGAGACCCGGCGGGCCGGTTGACCGCCGCTCGATCTCCAGCTCGGCAGCCTCGGGGGCGGCATCACGGAGCAGGCGCTCGAACGCATCGGCGATCTGCTCGGCGTCCTGGCCGGGCGCGAGCCTGATCGAGACGTTGGCCTCGGCGAAGACCGGAAGGACGGTCTTCGTGAGAACCGGCTCGCCTGCCTGGATCCCGTGTACGTCCACGGCAGGGCTCGCAAAGGTGCGCAGGTAGAGGTCGCCGGCGGCATCGGCGTCCATGGGCCTCGCGCCGGCCTCCGCGAGCACCACGGTTCCCGGGTCGAGCTCCTGCCACGAGCGAAGCTCTTCCTCGGTCGGGGGTGTGGCTCCCGCCCGGAGCTCGTCAGGGACCGCAGTCACGGCGTCGAGCGTCTTCGTCAGCGCGTGGACGGCGTTCAGCGCCGCGCCGCCGAACACTCCGGAATGAAGGTCGCGCTCGCCGGTCCGCATCCGGAGGTGGAAGTACGCAAGCCCCCGCACGGCGAGGTCGAAGGCGGGGACGTCCTCTCGGGGCATGCCGCTGTCGAAGATGAGGCAGGCGTCGGCGCCGCGCTCGTCAGCGGCGAGAAAGTCGACGATCGAGTCTCCGCCGATCTCCTCCTCGCCGTCGAAGGCCACGCGGACGTTCACGGGAAGTGCTCCTTCCTCGGCGAGCAACTGGACGGCCTTCAGGGCCAGGTAGGAGTTGCCCTTGTCGTCGACCGCGCCGCGGCAATACAGATAGCCGTCGCGAACCTCCGGCTCGAAGGGATCCGACTCCCAGAGATCGAGCGGCGCGGGCGGCTGGACGTCGAAGTGGCCGTAGAGGAGGACGGTCGGCGCGTCGGCCGCCCCGGAGGTGGCCGGGATCTCGCCGACCGCGAGCGGGTGCGTCTCCGTCTCGACCAGTCCGGCCTCGCCCCCCGCCCCGCGCACGAACTCGCAGACCCACTCGCCCGAGCGCCGCACGTCGGCGGCGTGCGCCGGGTCGGCGGAGACGCTGGGGATGCGCAGCCACTCGCAGAGCTCCGCAAGCCAGGCAGGGTCGAGCCGGTCGGTCACGCGCGAGAGTCTACGGACCCGAGCCGGAACTGCCCGACTCAGGCGACGTCGCGGAGCTTTTGGGTCTCGGCCAGCGCCATCAGCTTCTTCAGGCACTGGTTCTCGATCTGGCGAACGCGTTCGCGGGTGACGTTGAACGTGCGCCCGACCTCGTCGAGCGTGCGCGGGTGCTGCCCGTCCAGGCCGTAGCGCATCTCGAGGACGCGCCGCTCGCGCAGGGAGAGCGTCTGGAGGACGCGCGTGAGGGTCTCCTTTCGCATGGTCGTCTCGGCCGCCTCGTCCGGCGCCGGAGCGCTTTCGTCCGCGAGGAAGTGGCCGAACTCGGACTCCTCCTCGTCCCCGACCGGCTTTTCGAGCGAGATCGGCGCCTGGGCGCTCCGCTTGATGTGCTCGATCTCGTCGGATTCCAGCTCGAGCTCCTCGGCGATCTCGTCGACTGTCGCCTCCCGTCCGAGCTCGCCGAGCAGCTTGCGCTCGATCCTGCCGATCTTGTTGAGCTTCTCGACGACATGGACGGGCATGCGAATCGTGCGAGCCTTGTCAGCGAGAGCGCGCGCGACCGCCTGGCGGATCCACCACGTCGCGTAGGTGGAGAACTTGAAGCCCTTGCGATGGTCGAACTTCTCGGCCGCACGGACGAGTCCGATCGTGCCCTCCTGGATCAGATCCAGGAAGGGCAGGCCCTGGTTGCGGTAGTTCTTGGCGATCGAAACGACGAGCCTGAGGTTCGATGCGACCATCTTCTGCTTCGCCGGGTGATCGCCCCGCTCGATGCGCTTGGCGAGCTCGACCTCCTGCGCCGCCGTCAGCAATGGGATCTTCCCGATGTCCTTCAGGAACAGCTGGAGCGCGTCCGTCGAGATCTCGCGCACCTCCGGCTCGAGGGCGACTTCGGCTGCGTCGCCGGCTTCGTCGACGACCTCGATGTGGAGCTCCTCGAGCGCCGAGTAGAACTCATCCAGCTGCACGGGCTCGAACTCGTCGCCGAGCGCGAGCGCGATTTCCTCATGCGTGAGGAAGCCAGCCTCCTGCCCCTGGCGCACGAGCGCCCTGGCGTCGTCATGGTCGAGCATGACGCCCACTCCGCTCCCCTTCCTCTCCTCGAAATCCCCTATCCCGTTCTCCTCAACGTAGTCGCGTCTGGCGACTTGTCAACGGTCGCTTCGTCGCGAGTTTGCCGCACGACCGCCGCGACTCTTGCACGGCGGCCGGACGTTCGTCATGCCCCTTTTGGGGGACTCTGCTACTCGATGTCTTCGAGACGGTCGAGAAGTCGCTCTGCTTCCCGTCCGTAGAACCCGTCGGGGTCGGCGTCGCGGGCCAGCTCGAGCTGGCGAACCGCCTCCTCGACCTGCCCGATCCACGAGAGGGCGAGGCCGAGGTGGTAGCGGACGACGCCGTTCTCGTCGGCGTCGGCGAGCGGTCCGAGTCGTGAGAAGGCCTGCGACGGGTCGTCCTTGTCGAAGCGCCCGATCGCCTCTGCCACCCTTGCCGGGAGGCTGTCGGGATCGACCTCGAGCGCCTGCTCGAAGGCCCGGCGTGCGGAAACGGGCATGCCCACACGCTGGAGGGCGATGCCGTAGGCCAGACGGTCGTCGGTGCCCCCGTCCTTCGCGCGCCGCTCGAGCAGGACGAGCTGGTCTTCCGGCGTGAGCCCCTCGAGCTCCGCGGGAGCCGCGAGGGGAGCAACGAAGGGCGGGCGTCCCGGGGCAAACTGCGGGTGGAGGAGATCCTCCGCGCGCAGGGCCGCAGGGGAGTCGGGCTCGACCCGCTCCGCCGTACGCCAGGTGGCCTGGGCGTCCTCCTCGTCGCCGCTCGCCAGGAGCGCCAGGCCGAGGTGGAGCCGGGCGACGCCGCTCGACGGGTTGTCGGCCGCAAGCGCCTCGAGGCGACCGACCGTCCCCTCGGGCCAGGAGGCGATCGCGGCTCCGACTGCGGCCTCGACGGAGTCGGGGTTCTCGGCCAGGATCTCCTCGAAGCGGGCGCGGCCCCCCGCGCGGTCGCCCTCGTCGACGAGCCGCTCGGCCTCCCGTAAGGCGTCCGCCTCTTGCCCGCTTCGTGCAAGCAGCCCCAGCTCGAGCGGCGGGGGCGGGGGCTCGGCGGTCGTCGGCGTGGCGGGGCTCGCAACGTCCCCGCCCTGGAGCACGGCGACGCCGACGACGACCGCAGCGGCGGCCGCAGCCGCAAGGCCGACAAGGACGCGGGCACGGCGCTGGGACACGGGGCGAGCGTAGCTTCCGGCCCTTGCGGGATGAGGTCTGCAGGTAGCTATACTTCCTGAAGCAATGCCCAGCTACCGCGAGCTTCTCCGACAGGTCAAGAGCGAGATCGACGAGATCGACGCCGCGGAGGCAGTGGAGGCGCGCGAGCTGGAAGCCCCCGTGTTCGTCGACGTGCGCGAACGGAACGAGTGGGACGAGGGCCACATTCCGGGCGCCGTCCACGTTCCGCGCGGCAACCTCGAGTCGCGCATCGAGGGCGTCGTCCCCGACCGCGACACGTCGATCGTCGTCTACTGCGCGTCGGGCGCCCGCTCCGCCTTCGCCGCCAAGGCTCTCGGCGAGCTCGGCTACGAGAGCGTCTCCTCGCTCGCCGGCGGCTTCAACGACTGGAAGCGAAACGGCTACGGCTTCGACCTCCCCCGCGCTCTCGACGAGCCGAAGCGGCGGCGGTACTCGCGCCACCTCCTGATCCCCGAGGTGGGCGAGGAGGGCCAGCTGCGCCTCCTCGACTCGCGCATCCTCCTGATCGGCGCAGGCGGACTCGGCTCGCCCGCGTCGCTCTACCTCGCAGCGGCGGGCGTCGGGACGCTCGGGATCGTCGACGACGACGTCGTTGACGACTCCAACCTGCAGCGCCAGATCGTCCACTCGACCGAGCGCCTTGGCGAGCCCAAGGTCGAGTCGGCGAAGCGCACGATCGAGGCGCTCAACCCCGATGTCACCGTGCGGGCCTTCCAGGAGCGCCTCTCCTCGGAGAACATCGATCGGATCCTGGGCGAGGGCTGGGACGTGATCGTCGACGGCGCCGACAACTTCCCCACCCGCTACCTCGTGAACGACGCCTCCGTCTGGCACGACATTCCTGTCGTCCACGGGTCGATCTACCGCTTCGAGGGCCAGACGACGGTCTTCAAGCCGAAGGACGGCCCGTGCTACCGGTGCCTCTTCCCACAGCCGCCGCCGCCGGAGCTCGCGCCGAGCTGCGCCGAGGGCGGCGTGCTGGGCGTCCTGCCCGGCATCGTCGGCTCGCTGCAGGCGAACGAGGCCCTCAAGCTCGCACTGGGGATCGGCGAGCCGCTCGTCGGCCGCCTCCTGCTCTTCGATGCCCTCGCCACCCAGTTCACCGAGATCAGCCTCCGCCGCGACCCCGACTGCCCGGTGTGCGGCGACCACCCGACCATCACCGACTACATCGACTACGTGGAGTTCTGCCAGGGGCCGGCGCGACAGGTGGCGCCGTGACCAAGGTTCGCATCCCGCCCACCCTGCGCGCCGAGGTCGGCGGCGCGCGCGAGGTCGAGGCGTCCGGCTCGACGATGCGAGACGTGCTCGCCGACCTCGCTGCGCGCTTCCCCGGCCTCGGGCGGCAGGTTCTCGACGACGGCGAAGGCATCGCGCCCTTCGTGAACGTCTACCTCGACAGCGAGGACGTCCGCATGCTCGACGGGCTCGACACGCCGGTTGGCGAGGGCTCGACCGTGATCCTGCTCCCTGCGATGGCCGGCGGCGAGCGGACGCTCTCGCCCTCCCTGCTCGAGACCGTCGGCTCGACGCCGCTCGTGGAGCTGACTCACCTGGCACCGCACGACGGTGTGCGCCTGTTCGCCAAGCTCGAGGGCCAGAACCCGACGGGCTCCATCAAGGACCGCGTCGCCAAGGCGATGATCGAAGCGGCCGAGGCATCCGGGGAGCTCGAGCCGGGGCGCGAGCTGCTCGAGCCCACGAGCGGGAACACCGGCATCTCGCTGGCGTTCGTCGCCCGCCTCAAGGGCTATCCCCTGACGTGCGTCCTACCCGAGAACGCCACCCCCGAGCGCAGCAAGCTCCTGGAGCTGTACGGCGCTCGAATCGTCGCTTCCCCGGCCTCGCAGGGCTCCAACGGCGCGGTGCGGCTCGCTCTGGAGATGGCCGAGCGCGACCCGCGCTGGTTCATGCCCTTCCAGTACGGCAACGAGGCCAACCCCCGAGCGCACTACGAGGGCACGGGCGCCGAGATTGCAGACGCCCTCCCGCAGGTCGACGCCCTCGTCGCCGGTCTCGGGACCGGCGGCACCCTCATGGGCGCCGGGGACCGCCTCCGCGAGTCGTTCCCGGAGTTGATCGTGGCGGCTGCCGAGCCGCTCCAGGGGGACCTCGTCTACGGCCTGCGCTCGCTGGCGGACGGCTACGTGCCGCCGATCCTCGACATCTCCAAGCTCGACCGGAAGCTGCTCGTCACGAACGAGGAATCCGTCAGCAGCCTGCGCCTCCTCCTCGAGCGCGAGGCGATCTTCGCCGGCGTCTCATCGGGGGCGGTCGTCCACGTCGCCCGCCGGATCGCCGAGGAGCTGGACGAGGGTGTCGTCGTCGCCGTTCTCGCGGACGGCGGCTGGAAGTACCTCTCCGCCGATTTCTGGACGCGCCCGGCCGACGAGGTCGGCGCGGCCATGGAAGACCGCCTCTGGTGGTGATCCCGGCCGAGGTGCGCTCGGCGCTCGTCGAGCACGCCGAGGCCGAGCTTCCGAACGAAGCCTGCGGGCTCCTCGCCCTCCGCGACGGCGTCGCCGAGCGGTTCTTCCCGGGGGGAAACCGGGCCGCGAGCCCGTATCGGTTCGAGCTCGAGATCGATCCCGAGGTCTGGTTCCTCGAGGACGACGGCTACGAGCTCGCCGTCTTCCACTCGCACCCCGCCTCGCCCCCGCGGCCATCGCGCACCGACGTCGAGTCCATCGGTCTCTGGGCGGGCAAGCCCTATGTGATCCTCTCGCTCCGCACGGGCGAGCTGGCCGCCTGGACGATCGCGGGAGACGCCGTCCGGAGCCTGCCGCTCTCGTAGGCTCACCGGGAACCTTTCTGGCACGTCGCCCGTCAGAGGGGCATGAAGACTTCCATCTGCGCCACACTCGTCCTCTCCATCCTTGCGCTGGCCGCGTGCGGCGGGGGCGATTCGGACGACGGCCTGGCCGGCACCTCGATCGACCACGCGCTCGCCGACGACGGGCCCGCCGTCGTGAACGGCAGCCTGGTGGTCATCGACGGCCAGGCACGGCTCTGCGACGCCCTCGCCGAGTCCTTCCCTCCCCAGTGCGGCGGAGCCTCGATCGTCGTCCGTGGGCTCGACGTCGACAGCCTGGACGGCTTGTCGAGCAAAGGTGAGGTCACATGGAGCGATCGGCCGATCCAGATCGAGGGGGTTGTCGCGGACGACGTCCTCACGGTGGATGAGAATGCGCTCGAGTGACGGACTATCCGGAAGGCTGGAACGAGGTGCGCGGCGCGCTACAACGCGGCTTCCGCTTCGAGAACTTCGCGGAGGCGATGGACTTCGTCAACCGCGTGGCGAAGGCGGCCGAGGAAGCCGATCATCATCCCGAAATCGCGATCAGCTGGAACGCGGTTACAGTCCGCTGGTGGACCCACGTGAAACGGGCGATCACGGAGCGGGACGTCGAGCTCGCCCGGCGCACGGACGAGCTGGCGTCGTCCTTCTCCTCGGACTGATCGCCGCGCTTGCGGTCGGCTGCGGCTCCGACGAAGGCGTCGAGGCCGGCGGCGGGGACGGCAGCACGGCTTCCCCCGCCCCGACGACCGAGCTGACGATCACGTTCTGGCCCCAGGGCCGCGACGGCGAGTCGATGGAGGCGACGCTCACCTGCAACCCACCGGGCGGAACGCATCCGAACCCGGAGGCCGCATGCAGCGCGGTCGCCGGCGACCCACAGGCATTCGAGCCCGTCCCCCCGGACACTGCGTGCACGATGATCTTCGGCGGCCCCGAACAGGCGACCGTGGTCGGCACCGTGAACGGCGAGGAGATCGATGCGGCCTTCGAACGCTCGAACGGCTGCGAGCTCGATCGCTGGGACCGCATGGCTGCCCTCCTCCAACTCGGGGATTGACGCCGGCGCGAGGCGGGCACACAACGAGACGATGAAGCTCGCTCTCACCGCGGCTCTCGCCGCGGCGTTGCTCGTGCCGGCCGCAGTCGGCGCCGCGCCCCCGCAGTTAGCCGGTTGTCAGGTCTTTCCCGCCTCGAGCGTCTGGAACAAGCCGGTGGGATCGCTCCCCAAGGCCAAGCGCTCGGGCAAGATCGTCAAGGCGATCGGCGCGGGCAAGTACCTGCACGCGGACTTCGGCGAGGGAGAGTGGGCCGGCGGGCCGATCGGGATCCCGATCACGGTCGTCGACGGCTCTCAGTCGACCTCCTTCGTCGACTTCCTCTACGACGACGAAAGCGATCCCGGCCCCTACCCCATCCCGTCCGACGTCGCGATCGAGGGCGGGCCCGGTGCCACCGGCGACCGGCACGCGATCATCGTCGAGCGTGATTCCTGCACGCTCTACGAGCTCTTCAACCTGCGGCCGATGCCGTGGGAGGCGGGCTCGGGGGCGATCTGGGATCTCGGCTCGAACGCGCTCCGGCCGCGCGGCTGGACGTCGGCGGACGCGGCGGGGCTCCCGATCCTGCCGGGACTCGCCCGTTACGAGGAGGTGGCGAGCGGCGCGATCAAGCATGCGCTCCGCTTCACGGTCGAGCGCTCGCGGCGGGCCTACATCTACCCCGCGCGCCACTTCGCCTCGAGCTCCAGGAGTCGCAACCTCCCGCCCATGGGGCTGCGCCTGCGGCTCCGCTCGGACTTCCGGGTCGGAGGCTTCCCCTACCAGGCGCGGGTGATTCTCCGCGCGCTGAAGCGCTACGGGATGATCGTGGCAGACAACGGCTCCAGCTGGTTCGTCTCCGGCGCCCCGGACGAGCGCTGGAGCAACGACCAGCTGCACAAGCTCCACCGCGTGAAGGGCTCGGACTTCCGCGTCGTGGACACCTCCAAGCTCAGACCCTGACCAGCTCACCCGCGGCGAGCCAGCAGAGGCGGGCCAGCCGCAGCGGCTCAGCCAAGAGCGGCGAGCTCCTCGTCGGTCAGCCGGACCTCTCCGGCGCCGGTGTTCTCCTCCAGGTGCTCCAACGATGCGGTGCCCGGGATCGGCGCGACGACCGGCGAGCGGGCGAGAAGCCAGGCAAGCACGACCTGTGCGGGCGTCGCTCCGCGGGCGCCCGCGACGCGACCTACGGCGCCGCCGGACTGCGCCAGGTCGCCGACCGCAAGGGGATACCAGGGGAGGAAGGCGATGCCCTGGCGTTCGCACTCCTCGAGCACGTCCTCGTGGGCGCGATCGCCGAGGTTGTAGCGGTTCTGGACGGAGACGATCTCGACAAGCCCCTGCGCGCGATGGAGCTCCTCGACGCTCACGTTCGAGAGACCGACGTGGCGGATCTTGCCCTCCTCCTGCAGCCGGGCCAGCTCGCCGACGCTCTCCTCGAGCGGGACCTGAGGGTCGGGCGCGTGCAGCTGGTAGACGTCGATGAGCTCGACGCGGAGGCGCTTGAGGCTACCCTCGCACGCTTCGCGCAGGTGCGCCGGCGTTCCGTCGTTCGGCCAGGCCCCGGAGCTCGTCCGCAGGAGCCCGCCCTTCGTCGCAATGACGAGCCCCTCCGGGTAGGGATGGAGCGCCTCGGCGATCAAGAGCTCACTCACCTCGGGGCCGTACGCATCGGCCGTGTCGATGAGATCGATACCCAAGTCGACGGCGCGGCGGAGGACCCGGAGCGCGTTCTCCCGGTCGTCCGGCCACCCGAGGATCCGCGGTCCACAGAGCCGCATGGCGCCGAACCCGAGGCGCCGAACCTCGAGGTCGCCCCCGATCGTGAGCGTGTCGGCCGGGGAAGGCACGCGCCCCTCACACTAGCGGCGGGACGTACCGGCAGTCCCGAACGGGTCAGGCGCAGAGCTCGCGCGCGACGGCCGCGTAGATCTCGGCGCAGCGCTCTGTGCTCGAAAGGTCGACCCACTCCTCCACGGCATGCGCGCCTTCGCCGGCCGGGCCGAACACGACCGTCGGGATGCCCGCGGAGGAAAGCAGCGCCGCTTCGGTCCAGTAGGGGGCACCCACGACCTCGGGACTGCCCGCATGGCGGGCGACGAGCTCGGCGATCGGCGCGTCGGCAGCAGTTTCGAACGGTTGCCGAGCGACGACCACCCGCACCTCCCCGTCGATCTCCCCCAGCAGTCGGCGCAGCTCATCTTCGACATGCTCGTTCGTCTCCCCCGGGATCGTCCGCCTCTCGCCCTTGAGCAGGCACCGTTCCGGGTAGCTCGAGTACTCCTGACCGCCCTCGATCACCGAGGCATGGAGCGAGCCGCTCCCGAGCCGCTCGTGCGCCGGCGCGGCGCGGAGCTGCCGGTCAAGCTGCTCGATCCCGACCAGAACGTGGCCCATGTGCGCGATCGCGTCCACGCCGAGGTCCGGGCGCGAGCCGTGCGCCGCGCGTCCATTCGTCTCGATCTCGAAGCCGACGAAGCCCTTGTGAGCGAGAACGAGCCGGAGCTCGGTCGGCTCGGACACGATCGCCGCATCCGCCGTGTAGCGCTCCGCGATCCGGGCGGTGCCGATGCTCGCCACCTCCTCGTCGCAGACCGCCGTGACGATGACGTCGCCGCGAAGACCCGCCCCCGCGGCATCCGCGCCGGCCAGCATGATCGCGGCCAGCCCCGCCTTCATGTCGTAGGAGCCGCGGCCGTGCATCCGGCCGTTCTCGACGGCCGGCTCGAACGGCCGCTCCATGCCCGCCACGCCCACGGTGTCCATGTGGGCATTCAGAAGGAGGGTCTTGCCGCCTCCGCTCCCGCGGGCGATGCCGACCGCGTTGAAGCGCCCAGGGGCGACCTCTTCGACCTCCACCTCGAGTCCCGCAGTCTCGAGCCAGGCAGCGACGAAGCGTGCGACCTCACCCTCCCCGGCCGCGCCGGCGATCAGGTCGGGGTTGATCGAATCGATGCGGACGAGGTCAGCGAGGAGCTCCGACAGCGCGCTCACTCCGGCTGCTCGGCTCATTTCTCGGCGCTCGTGGCTTCCTCCGGAGTCTCCTCGCCCTCCGGCTCGTCCGGGCTGAACTCGACCTCCAGCCGCTCGATGCGCTGCCCGTCCACCTCGACGACCTCGAAGCGCAGCCCGTCGTGCTCCACCTCGTCTCCGGGCTGCGGTGCCCGGCCCAGTTCGCCGAAGACGAAGCCCGCCACCGTGTGGTAGTCCTCCTGCGGGAGGCCGCTCCCGAACTGCTCGTTGAAGTCGTCGATGGAGAAGGTCCCGTGGATGCGGATGCGCCGGTCGTCGATCCGCTCGACCGACTCGTCCGGAAGGTCGTACTCGTCCTCGATCTCGCCAACGATCTCCTCGAGCAGATCCTCGAGCGTGACGATCCCTTGCACCGCGCCGTACTCGTCCACGACGAGCGCCAGGTGCTGATTCTGGCGCCGGAACTCGGCGAGCAGAGACGCCAGGTCCTTCGTCTCCGGGACGACGTAGGCGGGACGGACGATCCCCTCGATGACGACGTTTTCGATGCCGCGGTCGTAGAGGGCGCCGAAGAGATCGCGGACATGGAGGATCCCGATGACGTCGTCGAGCGAGCCCCGATAGACCGGATAGCGCGTGTAGGGGGAATCGATGACGGCCGCCAGCGCCTCCTGGGGAGGAAGCTCCATCGAGAGCGCGACCACCTCGGGCCGCGGCACCATCACGTCGTGGGCCTCCTTGTCGGCGAAGTCGAAGACCTTGTAGAGCATCTCCTCCTCGGCCTGCTCGATCTCCTCGGTCTGCGCGACGATCAGGCGGATGTCCTCCTCCGTGTGCATGGTCATCCCGGCGGGAGCCGGCTTGATTCCGAACAGCCGGGCGATACCGATGGCCGACCTCTGCAGGACCCACACGAGCGGGTAAGTGATGCGACCCAGCCAGTCGAGCGGAATGGCGAGCCAGACGGCCAGGCGCTCCGCCCGCTGGAGCGCGATCGACTTCGGCACCAACTCGCCGAGGACGACGCTCAGGTAGGTCAGGATCAGGAACGAGAGCAGGAACGCGACGCCACGTGAGACCCAGTCGCCGAACCAGTCGGAGAGCAGCGGCTCGCCGAGCGCACCGAGGAGGATCCCGCAGACCGTGATGCCGACCTGCACGGTCGAGATGAAACGGACGGGCTCGTCGAGCATGCCGAGCGCCGTCCGCGCTCGCCGGTTGCCGCTCTTCGCGAGCTCGTCGAGTCGGGTGCGCCGCGCGGTGACGAGCGAGTACTCGGCGGCCACGAAAACCGCATTCCCCAAGACGAGCAGGAGGATGATGAAGACGCGGAGGGAGTCGCTCACAGGCGCGTCGACCCGTGAGCGTCGGTACTAGGCGGTATCTCGTCCAAGTGTCGGACTGAGGATAGCGGAGTGATCAGAGGACTTCGCCTGCGGCCATGGTGCGCATCGGCTCGAGCTCGGGCGAGAGGATTGCCAGATCGGCTCGAAAGCCCTTCGCGAGCCGCCCGCGGTCGGCGAGGCCGAGGACCTGAGCCGGGACGAGGCTCGCCATCATGGCCGCCTCGGCGAGGCCGAAGCGCGCCATACGGCGGACGAGCGCTGCGCCGCTTCGATCGCCGCCGAGGAGCGATCCGTTGGGGCGTTGGCGCGGCGCCGGCACCTTGTCGCTCGTGAGCGCGATCCGGTCGGGCCCAGCCGCCCGAAGCGCAAGGTCCTCCACGAGCGGGTGCAGGTGGCGGCCGTCCGGGATGAGCCCGAGGGTCGCGCGCTCGTCCAGGAGCAGGGTCAGCACGGGCCCTGGTGACCGCCCACGCGGTTCTCTCATCGCGTTCCAGAGATGCGTTGCGAAACGCGCGCCGGCATCGAGCGCCGCTCTCGTCGTCAGGTCGTTTGCGTGCGTGTGGCCGACGGCGGCGACGATCCCCGCTTCGGCCAGTCGCTCGATTGCGACGAGCGCGAGCGGGAGCTCCGGCGCCAGGGTGACGAGGCGGACCAGATCGGCGGCTCCTGCCCACTCGGCGACCGCGCCGAGATCGACCGGCGCCAGCTCCTCCACCGGTATGGCTCCCGCCGCCTGCGGGTTGAGGAACGGCCCTTCCAGATGGAGGCCCAGACAGAGCGGGTCCTCGACCGACGCGACGCTGCGCGTGGCGAGCAAGTAGCCCGTGACCCCGCTCGCCGCCAGGCCTTCCGGCTCGTAGACCTGCAGGTCGATGAAGCCCGGAAAGACGAGCGGCTCCTCCGCTCCCCCCTCCCGCCGCTCGACCGAGACGATGACTCCGTCCTCGACCAAAAGCGCCCCGGCGAAGGAACCCTCGAACGGGTCAACGAGAAGTCCCTCTAAAGTGTGACGGCTTCGCACCCGATCTATCATCGTGCCTGGGGAGCGAACCGCATCATGTCCAACGAAATCACCTGCCTGATTGCCGACGACCACGAGGTCGTGAGAGAGGGGCTACGCCTCTCCCTCTCGCGCTCGGCGCAGATCCGGGTTGTCGGCGAGGCCTCCGACGGCGCGAGCGCGGTCGCCGTCGCGGAGCGCCGGCGGCCGAACGTAGTGATCATGGATGTACGGATGCCGGGCATGGACGGGCTCGAAGCCACGAAGATCCTTGCCGAACGCCTGCCACAGACCGCCGTGCTCATCTTCACGGCGTACGGGGAGCGAAGCCTCCTCGGCCGCGGTCTCGAGGCGGGGGCCAAGGGCTACATCTTGAAGGAAGCGCCTCACACGACGCTGCTGCGGGCGATCGAGAAGGTTGCGAGCGGCGAAGGCTACGTGGATCCAGCCCTCATGCCGGCACTCCTCACGCGCGAGCGGGAGGAGATGCTCACGGTGCGCGAGCGGGAGATCCTGCAGCTGCTCGCGGACGGCATGTCGAACGCAGACGTCGCGCAGAGGCTCTTCATCAGCCAGGAGACGGTGAAAAGTCACGTCCGGCACATCCTCGCCAAGCTCGAGGCGGACACGCGCACCCATGCAGTCGCCATCGCGCTGCGGGAATCGATCATCGACTGAGCCCCGCGCTCGGGTGTGAGCGTGGGCGTCTGGATCTCCCGCAACGCGCGCGGCATCCTCGTCGCCTGCACCGTCGGAGCCGCGCTGGTCGGCGCACTGGGCCTCGCGTTCGGCGAGGCAGCGGTTGCGGCCGGCGGCCTCGTCGCGTCGACCGCGTTCTTCGGGGCCTTCGCGCTCTACCTGATCGTCTCGGAGCGGCGCCGCCACGAGACCGTGGAGGACGAGCTCCAGGCGCAGGCCAGTTTCCTCGAGTCGCTCGTGGATTCGATCGGCGCGGTCTCCTCCACGCTCGACGCGGCCGAGATCCTCGACCGCACGTGCGATGAGGCGAAGCGCCTCTTCGGGGCCCGCAGCGCGCGCATCATCCCGGCCGGGCGGCCCGGAGGCGACGACGCGCGCCCGGGCGGCGAGCGGATGATCGTCCCGCTCGCCGTACGTGGCGAGCGCCTCGGCGATCTCGAGCTCACCCGAACGGCGCCGTTCCATCGCTGGGACCACATGCGCGCGACCGTGCTGGCCGACTTCGCCGCCCGCGCGGTCGAGAACTCGCGCCTGCTCGAGGAGGCCCGCGACCGTGAGGCCGAGCGCGAGCGCCTGACCGAGCGGCTGATCACGGCCGAGCAGGACGAGCGGCGGCGCCTCTCGCTCTTCCTGCACGACGGGCCGCTGCAATCGATGTCCGGCATCGCGCTGATGCACGACGCTGCCCTCGCCGCGCTGCAGGACGGGCGCAACGACGACGCCGCCAAGGTGATCGAGAACTCGCTCGAGAAGGAGCGCGACACCATCCGGGTGCTCCGCGACCTCTCGTTCGCGATCGAGCCCCTCGTCCTGCGCGACGCAGGGTTCTTCGCGGCAGTGCGCGCGCTCGGCGACCAGATCGAGGCCACGCATCGCATCACCGTCCTCACCGACGTCGAGGCCGGCGAGCGCCTCGGCGAGAAGACCCAGGTCGCCCTCTACCAGATCATCCGCGAGTCGCTGAACCAGGCGGTGCCTCGACGCCCGCTGAAGATCGAGGTCGTCCTGCGCCAGCGTGAGGACGGCGGTTTCGAGGCGGAGATCGTCGACGACGGGGTCGAGGAGCGTCGCCGCGCATCAATCGAGGCGATCGACGAGCGCGTGAAGATCCTGAATGGCCGGCTCTCGATCGACAGCGGCGAGCACGGGGGCACCCTCGTGCGGGTCGTCGTGCCACCGTACGTCGCTGCCGCCGGCGGCGGCTGAATCGAACCTCGCACTAGACTCCGCCGGGATGAGCTCCAGCTACCTCCTCTTCGTCTCCAAGCCTTCCGGCTACGAGCTTCTGGAGCGTGCGGGCGAGCCTCCGGCGCCTGGAATCGAGGTGGAGCTCGAGGAAGGCGCGCGCTACACGGTCGTCAAGCTGGGACCGTCTCCGCTCCCGGACGACGCGCGACCCTGCGCCTACCTTCAGGCCGGGTAGCGACCGGCACGGCTCAGCCGAGCGCGTCCTCCGCGGCGATCCGGCCGAGGACGAGGGCGGCCGCGAGCGCGCTCGACCAGCCGCCGGTGGAGATGCCGCCGACGTCCGCGCCGGCGGCCCAGAGCCCCTCGGCGGCTCGCGCCCGTTCGTCGACCCTGATGCCGCCCAGCGTCGTCGTGATCCCTGCCATCACCTCGACGCGCGTCGCGCCGGCGACGCGCTCGACCGGGGCTCCCGCTTCCCGCGCGATCTCGAGGAGCTCGCCGACCGTGCGCTCGCGGACGCGTTGATCCAGAGCGTCGTCCTGGACGACGTACCACGCGCGCGCACCCGGTTGCTGCGCCGTCCACTGGACCACGTCGACGTCGGCCCAGTGACGCGGCTCGAAGCGCTCGCCGTCGGCGTTCTCCACGCGTGCGTGCCCTGCGTAGACCTGGGCGAGCACGACGAACTCGTCAGGCTCGATCGCTCGCGGAACGGCGGCCAGGTTGCGCCCGTAGAACTCGTCGAGGCCGCCCGAGAGCTCTGCGCCTCGCCCAAGCGCCAGGCGCAGGCCGTCCCCCGCGCTCCAGGGGTTCGCCCGGAGGACGAGGGGCTCGGCCGTGATGTGCCGGCGGACCAGCTCCGGATCGCCCTGAAAGCCCCCGGTGGCGAGGACGACCGGAAGGCCGTCGGGGAGCTCGTCGAGCGGGGTGCCGACGCGGATTCCTCCCGCTAGACGGGCGAGCGTGTCGGTCAGGCTCCGCGGGTCGAGACGGAGGCCGGTGGTACGCGGATTCCCCGTCTCGCGGGCAACCACGGAAACACCAAGGGACTCGAGCCAGGCGAGCGCGTCGTCGAGCCCCTCCCAGACGATCCGCTGAAGCGTCGGATCGCCGCCCGGGCACTCGGCGCGAAAGTCCTCCCAGTGACGGTAGCGCCAGACGACGCAGCTCGAGAGCAGCATCGACCCGCCCGGGTGCGGACCCTTCTCGTGGACGACGACCTCGGCGCCGAGCTCGCGCGCCCGGACGGCCGCGGAGAGCCCGGCCATCCCGGCGCCCGCGACGATGAGCCTAGCCACGGACCTCGGGTCGCTTGCGTTTCACGAGCACGACCAAAGGATTCCGTTTTCAACACCTGCGTGGCCGAAACGACGTGGCCGGATCAGGTGAGGGAGAACGTCGCCTTGTGCTCGACGTACTCGAGCTTGATGCGATCCGGGCCCCAGACGAAGACGGCGTACGTGTTCGGGGCGTCGACGACGTCGGCGATCTCGAGCCCTCGCCGCTCGGCCTCCTCGATGTGATCCTCGGCCGACTCCACGCGAAGGCCGAGGTGGTTGAGGAGAGGCTTTTCGGTGTCCTCCGCCTCGCCTTGCTCGAGCAGAATCGTCGCATCGCCGGCGCGTAGGACGCCGTCGTCCACTTCGAAGCCGAGCCCGGCGAGCCGGTCGTGGGTCGCGGCCGGATCGGGCACACGGAAGGCCACGTGATCGAGGTCGTAGTCGATGCCCTCGTCCGTCTCGACGAGAGCGAGCCGAATGCATTCCCCCACGTCGAACTCTGCGCGGCCGTTCCGACGCTCGACCACCAGCTCGGATGGGAGCGAAGCGAGCGCGGAATCGAGGTCGTGGACGCGCAGCCCGATCCGCGAGAGAACACCCGGTTCGCGCGGCCCATCCTCGGCGAAGAGCGTGAGCTTGCCGCGCCGGGCATCGGAGCCGACGAGCGTGAACCGGTCGGTGCGGTCCACCACGTGCATGCCCGTGTGAGAGGTCAGGAACTCCGCGATCCTGTCGCGGTCGGCGACCCAGAGGGCCACGTGGTCGAGGGTCTTGATCTGCATCGGCCGAAAGGTACCCGTCTCCTGTTCGTGTCGAACGCGCGAGCCCTCTTACCCATTCCGGGAAATCGCGCGATGCGGCATAGAATCGCTTCCGTCCCCGGCTCAGGAGGTCCCAGCCCGTGCTCACCTTCGGCGTCACCGTCCTTCCCGACCCGCCCCACACCCGCTTCGTAGAGCTGATGCAGCTTGCGGAAGCGAACGGCTTCGAGTACGGCTGGACGTACGACTCCCACATCCTTTGGCACGACGGCTACCCGCTCCTGACCTTGCTGGCGACGCAGACGCAGAAGCTCAAGTTCGGCCACTGCGTGACGAACCCCGGCACCCGCGAGCCCACCGTCACCGCCAGCTCCTACGCCACGTTGCACGCCATTTCGGGCGGCCGCGCGGTGCTCGGGATCGGACGCGGGGACTCGGCGCGGCGGGTGATCGGCCAGGAGCCGGTGAAGATGGCCGAGTTCGAGGCCTCCTGCCGGATGATCAAGGATCTGATGAACGGCCGTCCTGTCGAGTGGAACGGCAAGGAGCTCGAGCTGACATGGGCCAAGGACCGCGAGCCGATCCCGATGTACATCGCCGCCTACGGGCCCCGCGCACTCGGAGTCGCCGGCCGGATCGCCGACGGCGTCATCATCCAGCTGGCTGACCCGATCATCATCCAGTGGATCATGGAGCAGGCGCGGGCGGCCGCCGTCGAGGCCGGCCGGGACCCGGACGAGCTCGAGTGCCTCGTCTGCGCGCCGAGCATCGTGACCGACGACATTCAGGAGGCCAGGGATGCGACGCGTTGGTTCCCGGCAATGGTCTCCAACCACGTCATGGATCTGATCGAGCGCTACGGAGAGAACTCGGAGATCCCCAAGGACCTCACCGACTACGTGAAGGCGCGCAAGTTCTACGACTACAAGGACCACAGCCGCGAGGGCGCGGCGCACGGCGAGTTCGTGACCGACGAGATCGCCGACCGCTTCAGCGTCATCGGCAGCGTCGAGGCCGTCACCGAGAAGCTGAAGGAGCTCGACTCCGTCGGCGTCGACCACTTCAACATCTACCTGATGACGCACGGCCAGGAGGAGATCCTGCAGACGTACGGCGACTCGATCATCCCGGAGCTTCGCCGGGCCGCGGTCTGATGACCTCGATCCACGAGCACCTCTTCGACGTCGAAGCGGCAAAGCGGCGGCTGCTGGAGGGGAGCGGCGGCTACGAGATCGTTCACACCTCGCCGGGCCTCGAGGTCGGCGTCTACGTGCTGGTCGCGCCCGAGCCGGACCGCCAGCAGCCGCACGAGGATGACGAGGTGTACGTCGTGCTCGAGGGCAGCGGCACGCTCGAGGTCGAGGGCGAGGGGGTCGATCTCGCGGAGGGCCAGGCGATGTTCGTGGCGGCCCACGCGGAGCACCGCTTCACCGCGTACGAGCGGCTGAGCCTGCTCGTCATCTTCACCCGACCGACGTGACGCCGCTCGCCGCCGCGACAGGGGAGGGCGTGGCGCGCTTCGACCTGACGACCGACTCGTGGCGGGTCGAGCTCACCGCCCGCGACAGCGCCATCTCCTGCCTCGCGCGCGATCCACACGACCCTGACTTCCTGCTCGGCGGCGGGCGAGGAAGCGGCGTCTGGCGAAGTGGCGACGGCGGCGGGACCTGGGAGCGCCTCGCCTTTCCCCATCCCGACGTCTTCTCGGTGGCCGTCAGCGGCGCGGACGGGACGATCTACGCCGGCTGCGAGCCGAGCATGCTCTTCGCTAGCGGCGACCGCGGCGAGCGGTGGAACGAGCTGTCGTCCCTGCGGGAGATCCCCTCGGCCCCGACCTGGAGCTTTCCGCCTCGGCCCTGGACGTCGCACGTTCGCTGGATCGCTCCCAGCCCGCACGACGCCGGCGTCCTGCTCGTCGGGATCGAGCTCGGCGGGGTGATGCGAAGCGAGGACGGCGGGGCGACGTGGAGCGACCATCGACCGGGTGCCCAAGCAGACTGTCACTGCCTCGCCTGGCACCCGCAGGTGACGGGCAGGGCGTACGAGGCGGGCGGCGGCGGCGCTGCCTGGAGCGCCGACGGCGGAGTGACCTGGCAGGCCGCGGACGCCGGCCGCGACCGGCACTACACCTGGGCGCTCGCGGTCGATCCCGAGGATGCCGAGTCCTGGTTCGTGTCGGCGAGCACCGGCCCGTACGCGGCGCATGGCCGTGACTCGGCGGACGCGGTCGTCTACCGCTGGCGCGGCTCGGGCCCGTGGGAACCGCTCGCCGACGGCCTGCCGCAGCCGCTCGCCGGGATGCCGTATGCCCTCGCATTCGCCGACGGTTTGCTCGCCGCGGGGCTCGCCGACGGCACGATCTACGCAAGCAGCGACCGCGGGGATTCGTGGAGGCAGGTCCGGCTGGACGGCGACCGGCTCCCGCAAATCACGGCGTTCGCCTAGGCTCGACCCCGGCTGGAAGCGGGCCTCCGTGCTTCGCCACCCACGAGGACCCCACAGGCACCTCGACGCTGCGGCCGTCGCCGGTCTCCTAGCGGGCGGCCGCGCGCAGAGCCAGGCGGACTGCCCGTGCGAGGGGTTTCGGCACCTCGACACCTTCCGTGGAGAAATGGTTCCACGCCCGCTCGGGCTTGTTCGAGTGCCCCCGGAGGCCGGTCACGCCCTCGAAGTCGGGCTCGAGCACGATCGTACGCCCGCGGCCCGCGATCGAGGCGATCAGGCGGTTGAGCTCGACCTCGGCGGGGATCGGCTGCTTGCCTGGCTCCGCGTCCCGGTCGTGGACGACCACGAACGGAATGCGGCATGCCTTGCAGATCCTTGCGAAGACCGGGATGTTGGACTTGCCGCCGCACTCGACGATCGAGACCTGGTCGCGGTCGGCATCGTGACCGAGCGCGGCGAAGATCGACGGCAGGACGAGCTTCTCCGTCCGGCCCTCGACGAGGATCACCGAGCGCGCGAGGAAGAGCTCGCTTCGCTCGGCGTCGAACTCGCTCACGATCCTGAACGCCTCGTCGGCCTCGAGCGGCTCGGGCTGGACGATATGCGTCCCGCGGGCGGCGCTGTGGCGAACGAGGACGAGCTCCTCGAGCCGGGCGACGTTGAGGAACGCGGGCGCATACGTCGAGTAGAGAATCTGGTTCCCGTCGGCCGCGAGGCCGCGCAGCCGCCGGTAGAGGTAGCGCTGGGTCTGCGGCCGCAGGAAGAGCTCGGGCTCCTCGACGAGAAAGACGGCGCCGGTCACGCCGGATTCACGGCACGCCCCCACGGCGGCCACCAGGGCCGAGGCCCCGGCAGCGTCCGAGCCCGGCTCGCGCGGCTCGCCGAGCGCCCCGTGGAAGAGCCTGACGGCGTCCTCGAGACCCCGGGCCTCGCCGTCCAGGTCGAGGAGCGACCCCGAGCGCGCGGCGGCCGGGAGGAAGAGCACGGGCGGAGCGCCGCGCCTTCTTGCCAGCGGCTGCTCGGGTGGACGGGCCCGGAGCTCGATTCGCTTTCCGTCCGCGAGCCGTGCCTCGACGGTCAGCGCGCGGGCCCGTCCGCGCACGTCCTCGGGAGCGGGAGGCGCGGAAGGGTCGAGCAGCGTCCGGATGGCCCGCAGGAGCGTCGACTTGCCGGAGCGGGCCTCACCGACGAGCGCCGTCACGGGGCCGAGCGCGAGCTCGACATCGCGTGCGGAGCGGTATGCACGCACGCGGACGGACTCGAGCAGGGCCACCGCGCGACCTTAGCGCGAGGCTATCCGGCTGTCCTGGCGGGGCGTGGGTCGGGCAGCGGGGTGAGGACGTGCTCGAGCCGCTCGCGGAGCGGCTCGAACGCAGGCGGGAGCGAGAGCGCCTCGCCGAGAGTCTCGAGGGGCTCGTCGGCGGTGAAGCCCGGGCCAAGCGTGGCGATCTCGAACAGGACTCCGCTCGGCTCACGAAAGTAGACGGAGCGGAAGTAGAAGCGATCGATCACCGGCGTCGGGCGGCCGCCCGCCTGTGCGACGCGCTCGCGCCACGCCTCGTGCTCATCCATCGGCGAGGCCCAGGCGACGTGGTGAACGGTGCCCGCTCCGGGCAGGCCGCGCTCGGCCGGAGGCTCGTCGTAGGCGTAGAAGGAACCGCGCTCCTCGCCCCGCACGCCCCAGGAACGCTCGCCGCTCGGCTCGAAGACGAGCGCCTCCTCCAGGAACGGGCGACTCGCCTCGGGCTCGGTTGCATAGGCGCGGACGCCGTCGAACCCCTGGACGGCGAGCTCGGCCGGAATGTCCGGGTGGTTGGCGGTCAGAGGGCGATCGTCGATTTCGACCGCGGCCAGCTCGAGGCCCATCCCCTCGGGATCGACGAACTGAAGCCGAAGGCCGTCGAGCTCCGAATTGATCCCCTCGTCCCCGAGTCGATTGATCCAGAACGAGAGTGCCTCCTCGGAAGCGACCCTGAACGACACGGTGTGCACCATGCCGGCTCCCGCACGGCCGCGAGGAAGGCCCGGGTACTCGAAGAAGGTGATGTCGGAGCCGGGGCTCCCGTTTTCGTCCGCGTAGAAGAGGTGGTAGACCGTCGGGTCGTCCTGATTCACCGTCTTCTTCACGAGCCGCAGCCCGAGGACGCGCGTGTAGAAGTCCACGTTCCGCGGCGCATCGGCGGTGATCGCCGTGACGTGGTGGATCCCCTCGAGCCTCATGGCGTTCCTTCCGTCGCTTTCCGCTCGTTTCGAACTTCGTCTTCGGTACCCGTATTCCCGGGAGATGATGCCTGCCGGCCCTCATTCTCTCCGCAGCCTGTCCGCCTCGCGTCGTAGTGGCGGAACGCGGGGAGGGCTAGCGCCGCGAGGGCCACGCCCCCGATGCAGAGGATGCCGCCGGAGACGATCGACGCTCGCACCCCGGCGAACGAAGCGACGACGCCGGCCTCGAGGTTGCCGAGGAGCGGGCCCGCCGAGTAGCTCACCTGCTCGATGCCGGCCAGACGCCCCCGAAGATGATCGGGGATGGTCGTGTTCCAGATCGCGCCGCGGAAGAGCCCGCTGATCATGTCGGCGCCTCCGGCGAAGGCGAGCGCCGCGACTGCAAGCCAGAGGTTGGGAGCGAAGCCGAGGGCCGTGATCCCCACGCCCCAACCGATCGCCGCCCAGATCACCGCCAGCCCGTGTCGATGGACGCGCCCGGTCCAGCCGCTCGTCACCGTGGCCACGAGCGAGCCGAGCGACACCGCCGCATAGAGGAGCCCGAGCACCCCCGCTCCGCCGAACTCCGCGGCAAAGGCGGGGAAGAGCGCGAGCGGCATCCCGAAGAACATGGCGATCAGATCGACGCCGTAAGTCCCGACGAGCTCCGGGCGGCTCGTCGCGTAGCGAAAGCCGTCCACGATCCCGCGCAGGCTCGGCCGCTGCGCGTCGGGCGGCGGCGGCACGGACCGCATCAGCGCGAGCATGAGCAGCGAGACGCCGAAGGTGGCCACGTCGATCGTGTAGGTCACGGGCAGGCCGAGGGCCGCGATCAGCACGCCGGCGACCGCCGGTCCTGTCACCGTGCCCAGGTTCCAGCGGAGCGTGTCGAGCGCGCTCGCGGCCACCAGCTCGTCGCGCTCGACGAGCCGCGGGGTGAGCGCATCGAGAGGCGGGCGCTGGATCCCGTCCAGACCGGCCATCGCCGCGCCGACGACGAAGAGCACCCAGAGCTTCGGCTGTGAAGAAAGCGCGTTCAGCACGAGCACTCCGGCGCAGGCAGCGAGGCCGAGCTCGGCAATCTGTACGAGCCTCCGCCGGTCGAAGGCATCGGCGAGCGCCCCGCCGACGAACGCCGTGACGAGGAGCGGCGCCAGCTCGGCGAGACTCAGGAGCCCCACGACGAGGGACGAGCCCGTGAGCTGGTAGGCCTGATAGGGAAGCGCGACGAACGTGATCATCGAGCCGAAGTACGAAACGCCCTGCCCGATGAACAACAAGCGGTAGTCGCGGTGACGTCGGAGCGGCCCCACGTCGACGGTGGCCAGGCGAAGGAAGGAGCGCACGCGCCCGGGCTCGGGCACGGGCGGAGCCGGGCCGAGGCGCTCGGCCTCGCGGAGGTCGTCACCGCTCACGCGCAGAGAATGGCAGTGTGGGCGGAAGCGCTGTCTAGAGTTTCGGCATGCGCGTCGGCGAATTGGCGACCACGGCCGTCGTGCGGGCCGCCGCGGCCGGCTCGCTCCCCTCGGACACGCCCGAGGCGCGGCTGCGGAAGTCCGCGCTCGTCCTCTCCTCGCTTCTGATCACGTTCTTCGCCTTCTTCTGGGTCGGCTCGTACGCGGCCCTGGGCCTCTGGCGCTCGGCGCTCATCCCGCTCGCCTACCAGGTCGTGTCGCTCATCGGACTCGCGATCTTCACCCGGACGAAGCGCTACGGGACCTATCGCGCCACCCAGGTGGCGATGATCCTGGTACTCCCGTTCCTCTTGCAATGGAGCCTGGGTGGCTTCGTCGAGTCGAGCGCGGTCGCCCTTTGGGCGTTCGTCGCGCCGCTAGGCGCACTCGTCTTCTACGGGCCCCGCCAGGCGATCGGCTGGTTCGCCGCGTTCCTCGCGCTCGTTGCGGTGTCGGCGGCAATCGACGGACTCCTCCCCGACCCGGCGAAGGAGATTCCGAACTGGGTCGGTCTCACGTTCTTCGCACTCAACATCGTCGGGCCGTCGGTGACGACGTTCGCCCTCCTCGAGTACTTCGTTGCCTCCCGCGATCGTGCGCACAGGCTCCTGGCCGTCGAGCAGGATCGCTCCGAGCGGCTGCTCCTCAGCATCTTCCCGCGGCCGATCGCGGAGCGGCTGAAGATCTCCCACGGCGTCATCGCCGAGCGGAGCGACGAGGTCTCCGTGCTCTTCGCCGACATCACCGGATTCACCCCCGTCGCCGAACGGCTCCCGGCGGAGGAGGTGGTCGTGCTCCTCGACGAGATCTTCTCGGCGTTCGACACGCTGGTCGCCGGTCACGGGCTCGAGAAGATCAAGACGATCGGAGACGGCTACCTGGTGGCCGCGGGCATCCCGACGCCGCGGGCCGACCACGCCGACGCGAGCGCGCGCCTCGCGCTCGCCATGCGGCAGACGCTGGCCGAGCTCCCAGTTGCCAGGGGTCTGAGCCTCCGCGTCGGCATCGACTCGGGGCCCGTCGTGGCCGGCGTGATCGGCCGGAGCAAGTTCGGCTACGACCTCTGGGGGGACACCGTCAACACCGCGAGCCGGATGCAGTCCCACGCTCCCCCCGGGACGATCCAGGTCACGGAGCGCACCTACGAGCGGCTGGCCGACCGCTTCGTCTTCGAGCGGAGGGCGGGCGTCGTCGTGAAGGGCAAGGGCGAGATGACGACCTTCCTGCTCGTCGCAGAGCAGCCGGACGTGTCGGACGCCGGCGACCTACCGCCCGGCGAGCTCCCGGTAGCGGAAGCACGAGACGACGTGGTCGTTCACGAGCCCTGAAGCCTGCATGAACGCGTAGCAGACCGTCGGGCCGACGAAACGGAAGCCGCGGCGCTTGAGCTCCTTGCTCATCGCCTTCGAGACCGCGGTCTCGGCGGGCAGCTCCGCGACGGTCTTCCAGCCGCCGACGAGCGGCTCGCCGTCGACGAAGTCCCAGAGGAGACCGGCGAACGTCCCCAGCTCCTCCTGCACCTCGAGCACCCGGCGGGCGTTCTCGACCGCCGACTCGACCTTGAGACGGTTGCGCACGATGCCCGTGTCCTGAAGCAGTTCGTCGACGCGCGCCTGGTCGAAGCGGGCCACGACCTCTGGCTCGAAGCCGGCGAACGCCCGGCGATAGCCGTCGCGCTTCCGGAGGATCGTCGACCAGGAGAGGCCCGCCTGGGCACCCTCGAGCGTCAGGAGCTCGTAGAGAGCCCGATCTTCCCGCTCGGGGACCCCCCACTCCCCGTCGTGGTACGCGGCGTAAAGCTCGTCCCCGTCGGGTACCCATGCACAGCGTTCCATGGTCAGTAGCCTAGGCCCAACGCCACCGAGAGGAGCCCCGCATGGCGATCGGCACCGCCCCTGATCCAAAGCGCTGGAAGGCGCTCGCCGTCCTCGGAGTCGCCTACCTGATGGTCGTCCTCGACGTCTCGATCGTGAACGTCGCACTTCCATCGATCCAGGAGGAGCTCGACTTCACGACCGAGAACCTCCAGTGGGTCGTCAGCGGCTACGCGCTCACCTTCGGCGGCTTCCTGCTGCTCGGGGGCCGCTTCGGCGACCTGCTCGGACGTCGGAAGGTCTTCATGGCCGGGCTCCTGCTCTTCGCGATCTCCTCGCTCCTCTGCGGCCTCTCGGTCTCCTCCGGGATGCTCATCGCGATGCGCCTCGTGCAGGGGGCTGCGGGTGCGATCCTCGCGCCGTCAGTCTTTTCCATCACGCTCGTCACGTTCCGCGAAGGCGCCGAGCGGAACAAGGCGCTGGGCATCCTCGGCGCGATCGCCGGCTCCGGCGCCGCCATCGGCGTGCTCCTGGGCGGCATCCTCACCGAGTACGCGGGCTGGGAGTGGATCTTCTTCGTCAACGTTCCCATCGGGCTCGCCGCGCTGGCGCTTGTTCCCCGCTACGTCGTCGAGAGCAAGGCGGAGGGCCTCGAACGCCACTTCGACGCGGCCGGGGCGTTTACCGTCACCGCCAGCCTGATGCTCTTCGTCTACGGCCTCACACAGACGACGAACGTCGGCTGGACGTCCTGGCAGACGCTGGCAAGCTTCATCGGGCTCCGCCATCCTCATGGCCGCGTTCCTCGTCATCGAGACGCGCTCGCATTCGCCCCTCGTGCCGCTCGGCATCTTCAAACGGCGCACGCTCGCCGGGGCGAACCTCATCGGCTTCGGGCTGGGGACGACCATCTTCGGGATGTTCTTCCTGCTGTCGCTCTACATGCAGATCGTGCTCGGCTTCTCCGCGCTCCAGACCGGCGTGGGCTACCTCGCCGTGGCGCTGACAGCCGTCGCGTCGTCAGGGATCGCCCAGGCCCTCGTCACCCGCCTGGGCGTCAAGCCCGTGCTGGCCACCGGCATGGCGCTCCTCTGCGCGGGGCTCATTCTCTTCACGCAGGTCTCGGTCGACGGGACGTACGTCGCCGACCTGCTACCGGGCTTCATCCTCGTCGGCGTCGGGCTCGGGTTCTCGTTCGTCCCGGTCTCGATCGCCGCGCTCGCCGGCATCACGGGGACGGAGGCCGGGCTGGCATCAGGTCTGATCAACACGAGCCAGCAGATCGGCGGGGCGCTCGGCCTGGCGATCCTGACAACCGTCTCGACGACGACGGACCGACAACCTGACGCCCCCGGGACAACCGCCCTCGCTCACCGCCCTCGTCGACGGCTACAGCGCCGCCTTCTGGGTAGCGGCCGGCTTCGCCGCGATCTCGTTCGTGATCGACGCTCCTCATCCTCAAGCGCCAGGACCTCGTCAGCGCGCCGGAGGCGCACGCGCCGGCGGCCTAGCCGCTAGAGCTCGTCAGCAGCAGGCCGATCCCGGCCGGGTCTCGGACGAGGAGGCCGTCTTCACGGACCTCCGGCTCCTGGCCGGCGTCGGTGATCCGGCCGACCACCTGGTCGCGCTCGGCGGCGCTCGGCAGGACGATGGTCGCGTGGAGAAGCCGCGCGGTCCCCTCGGAGGCCGGCGCGGCGCCCCGGCTGTGCCAGATGTTCGCGCCGACGTGGTGGTGGTACCCGCCGGCACCGAAGAAGGCCGCCGATCCGAACAGCTCCGCCATCAGCTCGAAGCCGAGCAGGTCGCGGTAAAAGCGAACGGCTTCCTGGACATCGGCGACCTGGAGATGAACGTGCCCCATGTCGGCGCCGGATGCGAGACCGTCGAATGGCTCCGAGGACGGGTCGTCCAGCTCGCCGAGGAGCGACGTGACGTCGAGAGGCCCGGTCGTCATCTCGCTCGCGACCTTGCCCTCCCAGACCTCGCGAGGGCGGTCGTGGTAGATCTCGATTCCGTGCCCGTCCGGATCGGTGAGGTAGATCGCCTCGCTCACGTAGTGGTCGGACATCCCGAGCAGCCGGACGCGGTCCCGGGCGGCGTGCGCGAGCCAGCGTGCGAGGTCGATCCGCTCCGGTACGCGCAGCGCGAAGTGGTAGAGGCCCGTGTTCCCCGCGGCCGGGCGAGCCCCGGGCTCCTCGATGAGGGCGAGCAGCTCGGCTCCGCCGGCCCCGAGCGACGCTCTGCCGTCCTCGCGCCCGAGCAGGGCGAGGCCGAGCTCGCTCCCGTAGTAGGCGAGCGAGCGTTCGAGGTCTCCGACGGTGAGCTCGACTGCGCCCATCCTGGTGGCCGGGGGAAGGGAGATGGTGCTAGGGGCCATCACGCCACGATAGCGAGGCCCTCCCTTCCTGCAGCACGACGCCGGATTTTCCTCAGTGCGAGGGATCGTCAAGCGACGGACACGGGCCGATGGACCTCGAGGAGCCGCCCGCCGCATGCGTTTCCGCCGCCATCCCGCCGTCCTCGTGCTCGCGACCGTGCTGGCTCTGCCCGCTGTCGCCGCCGCGAACGACCTGCCCAACGGATCCTTCGAGGACGGCCTGCAAGGCTGGAGCGGCCTGAACGCCAAGCTTTCCCTCGAGAGTGGAGGCGCGGACGGCTCCAGCTTCGCACGGGCAAAGCGCCGCCGGCCCGGCGAGTTCGGTCTGACCACGCGCCCGGGTCAGGAGCTCGAGGCGGGCCAGAGCCTCTCGCTGCAGGCATCACTGCGTTCGGGGGGCGCCCGCGACGTGTGCGTCCGGATCAGGGAGCGCGACGCGTCCGGCGAGCTCGTCGCGGGCACGACCAGTTGCATGCCCGCCACTCACGGGTGGCGGCGCAGCGAGATGCTCGGGTTCACAACGCGGCGAGCCGACACCAACCTGTTCCTGTCGTTCCTCGCGCGCGGCCACCGGGCAGGACGGCTCGATGTCGACGACGGCGAGCTCACCGTCGCACCAATGACGACGCCGCCGGCTGGAACGGTGATCACGACGACGAGCCCGTGGGAGTGCTCGGGCCCGCTCGCGGGGTTCGGCCCCCTCCCGGTCAAGGTCGTCTCGACGATCCCCAACCCCGGAAACGACAACGCCATCAGCCTCCGGGGCTGCTCCGGCGACGGCGACCCGGCGACGGTCGACTTGATTCTCGACGTGCGCGGGAACGGCGCCGACATCGGCACGGCGTACGACGCCGTCCGGATCGGCCAGGACGCGCACGACCTCGTCGTCACCGGGAACGCCGAGTGCGGTGCCCGTCACTCCGACCCCAGCATCCACCAGGACGTCGTCCAGGCGCTGAGCGGAAGCCGCATCGAGTTTCGGGACTTCACCTCCGGCGACCCGTTCACCGGCCGTTGGACATGTTGGGGAGCCGGCGGCGGGTGGTACGTGACCTGGGCGAACGCCGGCATTCCCACGGACCTGGTCTGCCTCCGCTGCGTGCTCGCCACCTACAACCAGAACCTCAGGGTCGACGAGTCGCTGCGCTCCGGGGCCCGCGACTCGGTATTCGGCTTCTCCCGCTCGTACGGCATCTTCATCGGGCCCGCCGCCGTCGAGCCGGTGAACGTGAACAACCAGGTCATCGAGTACTAGCGGGAAGACCCGCAAACCGCGAGCTCTCAGTCGACGAGCTTGCGCGTCATCGCGACGATGGCGATGCGCCACATGGCGAGGCCGAAGGCGACCAACATCCCGACGCGGAGAAGGTCAACCCACTCCCACGTCTCGAAGACCGAGGCCCGCACGAGCTCCACGCACTGGTACAGCGGGTTGAAGTTGGCCAGGACCTGGGCCCATTCCGGAAGCGTGCTGATGGGGAAGAACGTGCCCGCGACGAGGAAGAGTGGCGTCAGTACCGCGCTGACCACGTAGTTGAAGTTCTCGAACGACTTGGCGAAGCCCGCGATGGAGATCCCGAAGTTCGCCCAGCCGAAGCCCGAGATGAAGGCGATGAATGGCACGGCCAGCATTCCCCACGAGGGGTCGAGGCCGAAGAAAATGGCCACGATCATGGGCATGCAGCCGAAGACTCCGGCCCGCATCGAGATCCACAGAGCCTCGGCCGTGACCAGCTCCTCGGTGTCGACGGGAGCCGCCAGGATGGCGTCATAGGTCCTTTGGAAGCTGTATTTGACGAACGTCCCGAACATCGCCGGGAATGCGCTCGAGAAAAGGACAGCCGTTGCCACGATTCCTGTCCCGATGAACTCGACGTAGTCGTAGCCGCCGACCCGGTCGACGAGCGCCCCGAAGCCGAAGCCAAAGGCGAGCAGGTAGATGGTGGGCTCGACCGTGGACGAGAAGCTCGCGGAGCGCCAATACGACGAAAAGTTGACGATTTCGCGGACGAGGACTCCGGTGATCGCGGGTCGCTCGAGACGACCGAGCGTTGCAACCTCGCGCGTGGAGCGGATCGCACTCACTCGATCTCCTCACCCGTGAGCAGCACGAAAACGTCCTCCAGGTTGGCCGGCCGCCGCTCGCCCTCGGGGACCAGGCCGTCCGCTCCCTCGATCCCGAGAACCGAGATGCTCGTCCCGGTGCGGCGCGTTGCGAACCCGGATTCCCGTGCGGCTGCCTCGGCCTCGACAAGCTTGGCCGGTGAGCCGTAGACCTCCACGGCCTGTCGGCCGGCGTGCCGCGCTACGAGCTCAGCCGGCCGGCCGGAGGCGACCGCGCTCCCATGCGACATGATCAGGACGGTGTCGGCGAGCCGCTGCGCCTCCTCGATGTAGTGCGTCGACATGAGGATGGTGGTCCCCTCGGCCCGCAGCGCGTCGATGAGCGCCCAGAGCTCCTGGCGAACCTGCGGATCGAGGCCCACGGTGGGCTCGTCGAGCAGGATGAGGCGCGGCCGGTGCACGAGGGCCCGGGCGATCAGGAGGCGCCGCCGCATCCCGCCGGAGAGCTTGTCCACCCGGCTGTCGCGGCGATCGACGAGGTTGGCCATTTCGAGCGCCCGCTCGATGGCCGCCTTCCGGTCGGCCCTTGCGATCCGGTAGAGGTGGGTGAACACGAGCAGGTTCTGCTCGACGGTCAGCGACACGTCGAGGTTGTCGAGCTGGGGGCTGACCCCGCACTGGGCCCTGGCGGCCTTCGACTGCTCCGGGAGGCGGAAGCCGAGTACCTCGAGCTCGCCTTCGTCGGCGATCGCCTGGGCGGTCAGGAGCCGCATCGTCGTCGACTTCCCGGCGCCGTTCGGGCCGAGGAGCCCGACGCAGGTGCCCTCGGCAACGTCGAGATCGAGCCCGTCGACCGCGGTGATCGGCCCATAGCGCTTGACGACGCCGCGCAGGCGAATGGCGAGCGGTGCGCTCATGGCCCCAGCTTGCCAGGCCGAGGCTGCCCTACGCGGCCTCCGTTGCCGGCTGGCCCTCGCCGTGTGGCGCAGGTGCCGCCGCTCGGAGGAGCACGCCGCCGACCAATGCCGAAGCAGCCACGAAGATCGCACCGACGAGGAAGGCGACGTGATAGCCGCTGTTCAGGGCGGCCGCGGCTGCCTCGCCGGAAGCGGTCAGGTCTTCGGTGCGAGAGGCTGCGAGGCTGGCCAGGACAGCGAGGCCCAGCGCACCGCCCATCATGAACGACGTGTTGACGACGCCGGACGCGAGGCCCGCCTCCTGCGGCTCGACTCCGCTCATCGCCGCGAGCAGGATCGGGTTGAACGCGATGCCGGCGCCGACGCCGACGGCGAGCGTGGCCGGAAGGACGTCGAGCCAGAAGTTCCCATCGACCGGCGTCCGGGCGAAGAGGAGCAGCGAGAGCGCCATCAGCCCGAGCCCGACGAGCAGCGGCGGCTTGATGCCGTAGCGCATCACGAGCTTGTCGGAGTAGAGGGAACACGCACCCCAGACGACCATCGACGGCAGGTATGCGAATCCCACCTCGAGCGGCGTGTAGCCCAGCACGCGCTGGAGGTACAGAGCCGAGAAGAAGAAGTACGCGAACATGCCGGCTGCCATGAGCGCGCCGGTGCCGTTGGCCACCGAGACGTTCCGGTTGCGGAAGAGCCCGAGCGGCACCAGCGGCGAGGCGGCCCGCGCCTCTCGGACGAGGAAGATCACGAGGAGCACGGCCGCCCCGCCCAGCATTGCGAGCGTCTGAGCGGACGTCCAGCCCGTCTCGTTGCCGTTGACGATCGCATAGACCGCGAGCATCAACGCTGCGGTGATCGTGACCGCGCCGGCGACGTCGAGTCTCCCGCCTCCGGCCATGCCCGGGGCGGCGGGAAGGAGTCTCAGCGAGAGTGCGAAGACCAGCGCCCCGACCGGCAGGTTGACCAGGAAGATCCAGTGCCAGCTGAGCAGGTCGGTGAGCACGCCGCCGAGGAGAACGCCGGCGACACCGCCGCCGGAGAGGACGAAGCCGAAGATCCCCATCGCCTTCGCCCGGTCGGCCTGCTCCGTGAAGAGCGTCATGACGAGCGAGAGGGCGACCGCGGAGACGAGTGCGCCTCCCAGCCCCTGCACGGCCCGCGCCGTCACCAGCTGGCCCTGCGAGGTCGCGAGCCCGCAGGCAAGCGAAGCTGCGGTGAAGAGCGAGATGCCGACCAGGAACATCCGCCGCTGGCCGAAGAGGTCGCCCAACCGCCCGCCGAGGAGGAGGAAGCCCCCGAAGGTGAGCAGATAGGCGTTCACGACCCACGCGAGCGAGGTCTCGGTGAAGCCGAGGTCCTCCTTGATCGAGGGCAGGGCGACGTTCACGATCGTGCCGTCCAGCACGATCATCAGGTCGCCGAGGCAAAGCACCCACAGTGCGAGCCAGCGACTTCGGCTAGTCATGGTCACGGCAGTTCCCTTTCTGCGTAACTAGAAATGATCGACGGAGTTCAGACCGTCGAGCCGCGCCGAACTCATCGGTCGTCCCGGCTCCGATGAGTTTCGCCCTGGCTGGCGGTCCAAGCTCACAGATGGCGCCAGGGCCGAGCACGATCGTCCTCTCCCTCCGGAGCCCGCTTGCCAGAGCCGAAGTGCCCGCCCTCTGCGAGGAGGGACGCGCGCTCCTCGAGTCGAGCGGTGCGGAGGTTCTCGTCTGCGACGCGAGCGCGTTGGCGACGTCGGATGCGGTGGCCGTGGACGCAATCGCCCGGCTCCAGCTGACCGCCCGGCGGCTCGGAAGCCGCATTTGCATCCGGGAGCCGCCCGCGGACCTGTGTTCGCTGCTGCGCTTCACCGGCCTCGCCGAGGTCTGCGGACTACGCGCGGAACTCGAGCGGCAGGCCGAAGAGCGGGAACAGCCGCTTCGTGTCGAGGAAGAACGTGAACTCGACGATCCGCCCGGCTGAGATCTCGATTACCTGGAGCGCCCAGGGCTCGTAGCCCTCGCCTCCGGGCTTCGGCCTGTACTGGCCGAACGCGGGCGAGCCGTTGGCGGCGAGCGTCGGGACGACATGGGAGTTCCGGCAGGTCGCACCGGGACCGACCCACCAGTGGAGAATGTCGTCCCGTCCCCTGAGCCACAGGTCGTACGGAGGCATCGACTGGGTCGCGTCCTCGTGGATCAAGGACGTGAGCGCTTCCATGTCGTACCGCTCGAAGGCGTCGACGTAGCGCTCGAGGAGCGCCCTCGTTTCGTCGTCCAGCTCTGCACCCTGGTCGATCGCGGCGAGGTCGGTGTCCGCCAGAGTCGCGCGAGCGCGCTGGAGCGCACTGTTGATCGACGCGACGCTTGTCTCGAGCAGCTCCGCGGCCTCGGCCGCCTTCCAGCGCAGCACCTCGCAGAGGATGAGGACCGCCCGCTGGCGCGGCGGCAGCTCCTGCAAGGCCGCAACGAAGGCCAAGCGAACCGACTCGCGCTCGACCGCCACCTCGGCGGGGTCGCCGTCCGAGAGGACGCGGCCGTCGGGGATCGGCTCGATCCAGGTCGCCTCGGGCAACGTGTGGAGATGGGCGGCTTCGGGCTCTCGCGCGGGCCCCAGATCCATCGGCCGGGCACGGCGGTTTCGCCCGTTGAGGAGGTCGAGGCAGACATTGGTCGCAATTCGGTAGAGCCACGAGCGCAGGGCCGACCGGCCCTCGAAGCCCTCGAAGCTCCGCCACGCGCGTAGGAAGGTCTCTTGGACGGCGTCCTCCGCCTCGAAGGGCGAGCCGAGCATCCGGTAGCAGTAGGCGGTGAGCTCCACCCGGTGCTGCTCGAGCTGAGCCTCCAGCTGCCCTGTGTCAGCCGTGGCCGTGAACGACGAATCCGCCACGGAAGCGCATGGTACGCAATCCTTCCCTCGCCCCGCAGACGGCGTTCTCCTGCCGTTACGGTGTCGTTATCGCCGGGCGG
This sequence comes from uncultured Actinomycetes bacterium, assembly GCA_963842305.1. GTDB lineage: Bacteria > Actinomycetota > Thermoleophilia > Gaiellales > Gaiellaceae > JAIBJN01. Next base: position 149,858 of record CAWJFW010000005.1, on the reverse strand, counting down.
CACCATGCGCCGAAAGCACGAACAGGAGGAGAACATGGAGACGACCACCCAGGAGCCCGCGACCGCGGCCCGCCTGCAGCTCGGAAGCGAGGCGCCGGACTTCGAAGCCGACACGACGGAGGGCCGGATCCGCTTCCACGAGTGGATAGGCGACTCGTGGACGGTGCTGTTCTCGCACCCGAAGGACTTCACGCCCGTCTGCACGACCGAGCTCGGCACCATGGCGAGCATCAAGCCGGAGTTCGACCGCCGCGGCGTGAAGGTCATCGGCCTGTCCGTCGATTCCCCCGAGGGGAAAGAGGCGTGGGCAGACGACATCGAGGAGACGCAGGGGCATCGCCCCAACTTCCCGATCATCGCCGACTCCGACTACGCCGTCTCGAAGCTCTACGGGATGCTGCCCGCCGAGACGAGCGGCGATCCCGCGGAGCGGACGCCGGCGGACAACCAGACGGTCCGCAACGTCTTCGTCATCGGCCCCGACAAGAAGATCAAGCTGATCCTGATCTACCCGATGACGACCGGACGCAACTTCGACGAGATCCTGCGCGTGATCGACTCGCTCCAGCTCACGGCCACGCGGAAGGTCGCGACTCCGGCGAACTGGAAGCAGGGCGACGACGTCATCATCGCGGGCTCGGTCTCGAACGACGAGGCGAAGGAGATCTTCGGCGAGTGGGACTCGCCGAAGCCCTACATCCGGATCGTCCCGCAGCCGAAAGGCAGCTGAGGACGCAGCTCACCGAATGCGAAAGGCCCGCGCGAGCGGGCCTTTCCGACGAGGCTGGCGTGTCGAGGGCTGTCGTGTAACGAAACCTCCGCCTGAGGACAGTTAAGGGCATGACGACCACTCCCGATCGACTCGCTGCCGAGCAACGATTCCGCTCGGTGTTCTCTCACCTCGGGGCCGTCGCCGCGTACGCGCGGCGGCGAGGGCATCCGGATGCGGAGGCGGCAGCCGCGGAGGTGATGACCATCGCCTGGAGGCGGCTCGCGGACGTCCCCCGCGACGATCCACGTCCCTGGCTCTTCGCAACAGCGCGAAACATCGTGCTCGCCGATCGGCGGCGGGCACGCACGGTTTCGGCTCCCGTTGCCACGGCGGCGGAGACCGAGGCCCTGGAGCTCGACCCGGAGCTCGAGTCCGCGTTGCGGTCTCTCTCGTACATCGACCGCGAGGCGCTCCTCCTCGTCGCCTGGGAGGACCTGACCCCGAGCCAGGCGGGCGCGTTCTCTCGGCATCAACCCACGGCGCGCAGAAGCAGCTCGTGCTGCCCCCGGGCGTCGTCTGGCCGAAGCCCGACGTCGCTCCCGACGACAACTCCGTGACGACCCGCGGCGGCGGCAGCGGCCGAGCGGTCCTCATCGCGATGAACGCGTGGGAGTGCTACTGGGTGGACGCGATCCATCGCGGGGACACCGCGGCGGGGCAGCGAGCACACGACGAACTCGACCGCCTCCTTGCGACCAACGTGTTCGAGGCTCCGGCGGGCGCCTCTGAGGACTGGGTGCCCTCGCCCTTCCCCACCGTGCCATTCGCGACCTTCGCCCACGACGGCGGCCTGGACTGGATCCGCGAGGGTTATGACCGCGCGGCCGCCGGTCACCCGGGCCGAGTGGCCCAGAGCTGCCGCGCGAACGCTCAGGAGACCGTCCCAGGACAATGAGAGAGGCCCCGGCTGAGCGGGGCCTCTCTCGCGAGCGTGCGGCCGTGGCCTTCACCCCGTGGGCTCGCACGGGGCGGTTATGGTGCCCTGGCAAACGGGACCGAAGGAAAGGGGACTCCATGACTCGAAACGGCAATTGTCGTCACGCTTGCGCTGGCGACCTGTGTGGCAGGCCTCGTCGCAACTGCTCCAGCCCTCGCAATTACAGGGGGAGAGATAGACACCGTGCATAAGAACGTCGGGCTTGTGCGCTTCACGACGGCGGACGGCAGGTTCCGCTGCTCCGGCACGCTGATCTCCCAGACCGTCGTGCTCACCGCCGGCCACTGCACCGAGGGCCCGGCGACCGATGTCTACGTCTCCTTCGACGACGCGCTGCAGCCCGACCCGTTGCAGCCGGGCATCACGCCGGCAGAGAAGGCCGCGCGCGCTGCGCACTACATCACGGGCACGGCCCATCCCGATCCCGGCTGGACCGGCAAGCTATCGCTCTCGAAGCAGCACGATCAGGGCGTCGTCGTCCTCGACGCGCCGGCTAGTTCAAAATGGCCGGGGATAACGCCCGCTCCGCTTCCACCGGTCGGTTACCTGGATCGAAACCAGGGCGAGCTGAAAAACGAGACGTTCACGCTCTCCGGCTACGGCGTCGACATCGGCGAGAAGAAGGCGCAGATCGTGATTCGCGAGCGCCGGATGACCACGTCCTATCTGAAGAACGTCCAGAGAGAGGTCGTTGTCTTCCAGATCAACGACAAGGACTCGAAGGCCGGAGGAGGATCCTGCTTCGGCGACTCTGGCGGGCCCGTTTTCGTCAACGGGTTCGTTCTCGGGGACGCGTCGTACGTGAATTCGTTCTCGTGCAACGCGACCGGCAGCTATCAACGCACCGACACGGCGTACTCGCGCAATTTCCTCAACCGGTTCCTTTAACCCGTAGCTGCTCCGAAGCCCGATGGAAGCCCCCGGTCTCCGGGGGCTTCCCCTTTTCCACGAGCACACCGGGATACGATCGACCGGTGGGCACCACGTCCTTCCGCGACGCACCGCGCGGACTCGAGCTGCGCTGCCGTGGCTGGGAGCAGGAAGGAGCTCTGCGCTGCCTCCTCAACAACCTCGATCCGGCGGTCGCGGAGGACGCCGAGTCGCTCGTCGTCTACGGGGGCCGCGGGCGGGCCGCCCGCGGGCCGCGCCAACTCGCGGAGATCGTCGCGGCGCTCGAACGCCTCGGCTCCGACGAAACCCTGATCGTCCAGTCCGGCGAGAAGGTCGCCGTCCTGCCGACGCATCCCGACGCGCCCCGTGTCCTCATCTCGACGGCGATGGTGGTCCCGGCCTGGTCCGACGAAGACTCGTTCCGCCGGCTCGAAGACGCCGGGCTGACGATGTTCGGTCAGATGACGGCGGCCGGCTGGTTCTACATCGGCACGCAAGGGATTCTCGGGTTCACGTACGAGACGTTCCGGGCGGTCGCGAGATCGCATTTCGACGGCACCCTCGAGGGCAAGCGGGTGCTCACTGCGGGGCTGGGCGGAATGGGCGGCGCGCAGGGGTTCGGTGTCACGCTGAACGGCGGCCGTGCCCTCGTCGTCGAGGTCGATCCGGAGCGAGCCGAGCGTCGTCTCCGCGACGGCTGGGTCGACGTCGTCGCAGGCTACGAGGAAGCACTCGCCGCCCACCTCGACCCGGCCGGCCCGGATACGGTCGCGCTCGTCGGCAACGCGGCCGACGTGCTGCCGCGGCTTGCTCGCCGACGACGTCGAGTTCGACGTCGTCACCGACCAGACGGCGGCTCATGATCCGCTGCGAGGCTACGTACCGCGAGGCTTCACGGTCGAGGAGGCGGCGCGCGCCGATGCCGACGACCCTCGCTTTCGAAGTGCGGTCTTCGCTTCCCTCGTTGCCCACGTCGAGGCGATGCTCCGCTACAGCGACCGAGGCGCCGTCGTCTTCGAGTATGGAAACGGGATCCGCGCCCAGGCCGCCGCTCACGGAATCGAAGAGGCCCTCACGATTCCCGGGTTCGTGGCCGCGTACGTGCGGCCGATCCTCGCCCGCGGCACCGGCCCCTTCCGCTGGGTCTGCCTCACCGGCGACCCGACGGACCTGCGGCGAAGCGAGGACGTCGTCATGGACGTCGTCGGCACCGATTCGCTACGCGCATGGATCGAGCTTGCGCGGGAGCGAGTCCCGCTTCAGGGGCTTCCCGCGCGCATCTGCTGGCTCGGTCTCGGCGAGCGTGACCGGGTAGCCGGCGCGCTGAACGACCTCGTCCGCTCGAGGAAGTGCGGCCCACTCGCGCTGGGGCGCGACCACATGGACCCGGCCTCGGTTGCCTCGCCGACCCGCGAGACCGAGGGGATGATTGACGGGAGTGACGTGATCGCCGACTGGCCCGTACTGTCGGCGCTCCTGAACGCGGCGCAAGGCGCGACCTGGGTGGCGATCGGGAACGGCGGCGGGGTCGGCGTCGGCCGCTCCATCCACTCGGGCATGGTCGTCGTCGCCGACGGAAGCGAACTGACGGAGCGGAAGCTCCGCCGCGTCTTCTGGAGCGATCCCGCCCTCGGCGTCGCCCGCTACGCGGACGCCGGCTATCCGGAAGCGCTCGCCGAGGCGGCGCGCCACAAGCTCGACATCTAGGACGGGTCCGAGCCCGTCCGAAGCGCTGGGAGGCCGCGCAAGACCCGGTCGCGGCGGTCCCGTAGAGCCGCTGCGCCGGCGGGCGAGTACGGGCCGCGGAGCCCCCGCCCGTTCTTCACCCCGAGTGCCCCCGTCTCGAGAACGTGTCCGAGCAGCGGCGAGGGCTCGGTCTCGTTCGCGAGCTGCGGCCAGAGATTCGCGGCGACCGCAGCGTGGACGTCGAGCCCGGCGAGGTCCATCGTCTCGAACGGGCCGATCGCGGCCCAGCGCGCGCCGAGCCCTTGGCTGACCGCGCGATCGACGTCCGCGAACGTGCAGACGCCCGCGGCCACCAGGGCATAGGCCTCCCGGAGAAGGGCGTACTGGAGCCGGTTGGCGACGAAGCCCGAAACGTCGCGGCGAACGACGATCGGCGCCTTTCCGAGTGCTTCCATCCAGCTGACGAGAGTGGCGAGCACTTCGGGCGAGGTGGCCTCGGCCCCGACGACCTCGACGAGCTCGACCAACTCCGGCGGGTTGAAGAAATGAAGGCCGGCAAGGCGCTCCGGCCGGGCGAGGGCATTCGCGAGCGCGGACAGCGGAAGGGACGACGTGTTCGTCGTCATGATGGCGCCGGGCGCGGCCAGCTCCTCCGCCCGGGCGAGCACCTCGCGCTTCGGCTCCGGCGCCTCGACGATCGTCTCCACGACGAGGTCGGCACTCTCGAGGGCCTCGTCGAGGGAAGTGGTCAGGCGCACCGACCCCGCACCCAGTCGCTCCCGCGCGGCCTCGAGACTGGAGGCGCGCCGCGCCATCAGGCGGACCGTGGCGCCCCCATCCGCGAAGACGCGCGCGATCCCGCCTCCCATCGTGCCCGCGCCGACGACGGCCACCTCCTGCGGAAGTCGCATTCGCGCACCGTACCGCCTTTGAGGTCGTGGGCCTTCGGGCGAGAATGTTCAGCGCGCCGACGTGGCGAGCCGAAGCGCGCGCACCGGCAGCGGCTCTCGCGGCAGCGTCCAGTAGCGGGAGTCTGCATAGGGCCACGCGTAGATCGGGCTCCCGTCGCGAGCAAGCTCACGCAGCGCCGGATAGCCGAGCTCGCGCGCCGACCAGTCGTACAACCCTTGAATCCGGGGTCCGATTACGCCGTAGTCAGCGATCCGGCCGACGCTGTTCTCGTCGACGAGATACGTCTCCAGCTCGTCGAGGAGGGGATAATGACTCGGTAGGACACGGCCGAGAGAGAGGTACGCGCCGACCAGCCCGAGGCGCGGATCTGCCAGGATCGGCCCGACGACAGCGAAGCGACCCAGGGCAAGACGGGGCGCAGCGGCAAGCGCGTGGACATAGAGAACGCGCAGCAGAGCGACGTTGAGAAAGAAGCGCTCCGGCTTCGACTCCGCCTCGGCGACGTCACGGTTCTCGAGGTACGCGGAAACGATGGTGGCGTTGTGCGCGCGGTACCAGGTGCGTGCCGTCGGCGCGCTGATGAACGACAGCCAAAGCTCGATCGCACGCGAAGAAGGCTCGCCCCCGAGACCGGTCGAACGTGCCACGGCCTCACACCCGTCCCGGAGCAGCCGCTCATTGACGGCTCGCCACCAGCGGCTTCCCGGAGGGTCTGCAGCCGGAGCCCGCAGAACGCCGCGCGCTGCCTGCCAACGCATGAACGACAACGCCGCACGCCTGAAGTGTGGCGCCCGGCCGCACAGCCGATCGTAGGTGCGCGACAGGAGCGCCATGCGCGCCAGCGGATCGTCGCGCACGCGCTCAACCTGCGCCGCCGCCCACCCGGCAGCCGTGTCCTGCGTCATGCGGCAAACTACCTGCAAATCGGCATCACCCGCTCTTGAGGTTTCGCGCCGAAGGCTGCAAAGTAGGCGGGTGGCGTCGGAGGTCATCGGCCGGGAGCACGAGCTCGCCGAGCTCGTAGCCTTCCTCGCCTCCCTCGACGGGCCCCCTGCCGCCTTCCTCGTGGAGGGAGAGCCGGGCATCGGGAAGACGATCCTCTGGAGAGCCGGTCTCGCCGTGGCGCCTTCGCTCGGCTACAGGATTCTCCGCGCGACGCCCAGCACCGCGGAGACGCGGCTCTCCTTCGCAGCCCTCGCGGACCTGCTCGAGCCGACGCTCGCCGACACGCTCCCGACGCTGCCGGCGCCCCAGCGCCGAGCGCTCGAGGTCGCCCTGCTGCTCGAAGACGCGGAAGGGCAGCCGCCGGACCAGCGCGCCGTGTCCGTCGCCTTCCTCGGCGGGGTGCGGACCCTGGCACAGGCCGGCCCGCTCGTAATCGCCGTCGACGACGTCCAGTGGCTCGACGGCCCGTCGGCTTTCGTACTCGAGTTCGCGCTTCGCCGCCTCCAGGAGGAGCGAGTCGTCTTCCTCCTTACCCGGCGGACGGACGCGGACGGAGACCGCGTGCCGCTCGGGCTCGACCGCGCGTTTCCGGAGGACCGCTTCCGCCGATTGATCCTCGGGCCGCTGAGCCTCGGCGCCCTCCACCGCCTGCTGCGAGAGAGGCTCGGTCTCGTGCTCCCCCGCCCGAAGCTCCGTCGTCTGCACGAGATCTCGGGCGGGAATCCGTTCTTCGCGCTCGAACTCGCCCGCGCCGTCGAGCGTGGGTCGATCGGGCTCGAAGCGGGCGAGCCGTTGCCGGCGAGCCTCGGCGCACTTGTCCACGAGCGGCTCGAAGGGCTCCCGGCGGAAACCCGGGCGGCGCTCCTCGCCGTCTCCACCCTTTCCCAGCCGACGCTCGAGCTCGTCGGGCGTGCGACGGGCTCAGAGGCGGCGCCGGCATTGACGCCGGCTATCGAGGCGCAGGTCGTCGAGTTCGCGGGCGAGTCCATCCGCTTCACGCATCCGCTCCTGGCCTCGGGCGTCTATGGGGAAGCACCGGCCAACGAGCGGCGGGCGCTTCACGGCCGCCTCGCCGAGCTCGTCCCCAGCGCCGAGGAGCGCGCCCGCCATCTCGCGCTCGCCGTCGACGGGCCGGACACAGACGTTGCGGCAGCACTCGAACTTGCTGCTGCAGATGCCCGCGCGCGCGGCGCAAGCGCGGCAGCGGCGGAGCTCGGCGAGCTGTGTCGCCGGCTTACGCCGCGGAATGCGCTGGCCGACGTCCATCGCCGAACGATCAGTGGCGCTCTCTACTGCTTCAATGCTGGCGACGCCAGGCGAGCGTTCGAGCTGCTCGAGGAGGCCCGAGCGGCGGCACGGGACGGGAGCGCCCGCGCGGAGGCGCTGGCGGCGCTTTCCCGGCTGCACCGATTCGGTGGTGACCAGCCGCTGGCCGCAGAGCTGGCCCGTGAGGCGCTCGCCGAGGCAGGGTCGGACGATCGCGTGCGCGCCGAAGCGGCGCAGGGGCTCGCCTCGACGCTCTTCTTCCTTCGCGAGGACCTCGAGGAAGCAGTCGAGCTCGCCGCCCTCGCCGCGGAGCACGCGGCGCGGTCACACGACGTCGTCCTGCAGACGGAGTCGCTCTGCGTGCAGGGTCTTCTGGAGTGCTTGGTGGGAAACCCCCAGGCGGCCGCCACGCTGCGAGGCATTCCAGCCGAGGCGGAACAGGTCTTCTTCGGACGCGTGCTGCAGACGCCACGGCACAACCGAGGCGTGTTCGCTCTCTGGACCGACGATCCCGAGGCCATCGGGCTCCTGCGGGAGGCCCGCGACGCTACTGTCGAACGGGGCGATGAGGGATCGGCCCCGATGGTGCTCTCGCAGCTTGCCCAGGCGGAGTATCTCGTCGGCCGCTGGGGCGAAGCGGCGCGGGTCATCGACGAAGCCTTCGAGGTCGCCCTGCAGACCGGCCAGAAGCACAACCAGGCGTTCGCCCTCGCCACGCGCGCGCTAATCCGCGCCTCGCTCGGGCTCGAGGCGGAGGCAAGCGCCGATGCCGACCGAGCACTTTCGCTTGCCGGAGAGCGCGGCATGGCCGTAGCCAGGATCCACAGCGTCTGGGCGCTCGGCGTCCTCGAGCTCTCGCTGGGCCGAGCCGAGGAGGCGGCTCGTCTCCTCGGCCCTCAGCGCGAGCAGCTCCTTGCCGAAGGCGTCGGCGAGCCCGGCACGGTCCGCTTCGTCCCCGACGAGATCGAAGCTCTCGTCGCGCTCGGGCGAGCGGACGAGGCCGAACCCCTTCTCGCTTGGCTGGAGGAACGTGGACGCACTCTCGACCGCGCCTCGGCCCTCGCCGCCGCAGCCCGCTGCCGCGGCCTGCTTGCGCTGTCTCGCCGCGATACGGCCGGGGCGCTCGCCTCCTTCGAGGATGCACTTCACGAACATGAGCGCGTGCCCATGCCGTTCGAGCGGGCCAGGACACTGCTCGCGCAGGGAGCCGCGCTGCGCCACGCCAGGCGCCGGCGGGACGCGCGCGCGACGCTCGAGGAGGCGCGAGCCGCGTTCGCGTCTCTCGGCGCCGTTCTCTGGGAGGAGAAGGCGGCCGCCGAGCTCGGCCGTATCGGCGGGCGGCAGGCGGCCGGCGACGAGCTGACGCCGGCCGAAGAGCGTGTGGCCGCCCTCGTCGCGGAGGGCCACACGAACAAGGAGGTCGCCGCCGCCCTCTTCCTCACGGAGCGGACGGTCGAGTTCCACCTCACGCACGTGTACAGGAAGCTCGGCGTGCGCTCGCGCTCCGAGCTGGCGCGCCGCCCCGGGTAACCCGGCCCAAACTCAGTGGATTTCCACGTTTCGGGCGGGTCGCGAGCTGCCTACCTTCGAGGAAACGCACTCTGGAGGTGGCCAGATGAAGGTTCTCTTGGTGAGCATTCTCGCCCTCGTGATCGCCGTCGGCGGCGGATGCGGTGGCAACGATGAGACCGCAACCCCAGCCGAAAGCACGAGCACGACCGCCGACGAGGGCGCCGTCGCGACGCCTCCCGTCGATGAGGTCGAGGTCGGCCGGCTTCCCTCCTCCGTGGCGGTCAGCGACGGGGCAGTCTGGGTCGCCAACACGCAGGAGGAGACCGTCACGCGGATCGATCCAATCTCGCTCGAGCCTGTCGGCGAACCCACCCCGGTCACGGGAGAGCCGATCAGCCTTGCGGCCGGCGAGGGCGCCGTCTGGGTTGCGACCCTGTTCGGCGACGCGGTCGTTCGCATCGATCCCGAGTCGGGTGAGGTCACCGGCAAGCCGATCCGTGTCGGGGACCGGCCCCTAGCGGTTACGACGGGGGCGGGCTCGGTCTGGGTCTTCAACTCACTCGCCGGAACCGTCAGCCGCATCGATCCGAAGACCGGCAAGGTCGTCTCGGAGTCACCTCGGCTCGTGAGCCGGTCGGGTACGCCCGACTACGCCGGTCTCGTCGTGGCGGACGGCTCGGTCTGGGTATCGAGCCCGAGCGAGGGCACGGTCGTACGCCTCGATATCGAGTCGAACGAGGCCGATAAGCGAATCCACGTCGGGTCGGGGCCCTTCGGCATGGCCGCCGCTGACGGCGCCGTGTGGGTGGCGAACTACGACGACGGGACAGTCGCACGAATCGACGCAGGGACGGGACGAGTCGACGGCGACCGTGCCGGTCGACGGACAGCCGATCGCAGTGACGGTCGCAGCCGACGGCGCCGTGTGGGTCGCGAACGCCGCCGGCTTCGTCAACCAGATCGACCCTGCCACGAACGCTCCGAAGGGCGAGCCTGTCGAGGTCGGCTCGAGGCCTCAGGACATCGCCGCCGGGGAAGGCGGAGTGTGGGTCGTGAACCAGGACGACAACACGCTGTCGCGCGTGGGGACCTGAGATGACGAGCGCACGACGGTCAAACCCTGTGGATTTCCGCGTTTCGGCGGCACGGCGAGCCTCCTACGGTGGTGCGTGATGTCGGCGAAAAGGAGGATGGAGATGAAACTGCGAGTGCTAGCGACTGTGGTTGTGTGCGCGCTGGCGGCGCTCCTGGCGACCGGCGCCGTCGGGTCGTCCAAGCGGGCTGTCGTGATCCAGTTCGAGAAGGACTGCCCCGAGTGGACCTGCGAGGAGACACCGGGGAGCCCGGTCGACGTCAGCACGACGATCACCCCGGTCGACTCCGAGGCTGGGCTCTTCCACTACACGAGCGTCGAGACGCTCTCGTCGTCCAAGGGATCGGTGACGGTCAGCCTGGTGGGCGTGCTCTACACCGAGTCCGCGCCGCAAGAGACCGTCCTGACGGGATACGTCATCCGCGGCTCCTGGAACGGGAAGAACCTCGCCGGAGCGTCCGTCCGTGCAAGAGCCCACCGCGTGTTCCCGGACGGCACGATCTTCGCGGGCAAGGTGACGATCAGTCGATGAGCAACCGGACGCCGCCTTCGCTGCCCGCGATCTCACTCGGCATGAGCCTCCCTCACTACCTCATGGAGAGCTATCTCCCGAGGCACGAGCTCCCCGAGCGAGCGCAGGCGGTTGCCCGAGTGCGCCGCGCAGCGAGGGCGGTGTCCGCCCAAGGAACCCCGGTCCGCTACCTCCGCTCGATCTTCATCCCCGTCGACGAGAGCTGCTTCCACCTGTTCGAGGGGCCGACGGCGGAGGCGATCGCGGAAGTCGGCCGGCAAGCCGCGCTCGAGCACGAGCGCATCGTCGAGGTGCTCGAGTGACCCCCGGACTCAAGAAGGAGAATCCACGGTGACCAGGCGCATCATCCAGCTCGAGCTCGTCACGAGGCATCGGGCGCAGTTCGCCCGCGAGGCGGGCAGGCTGAACTACCGGGCGGTGGACGCAGCGCGCGCCCAGCACGAGCGGCATCCGTCCGTGCTTGCAGCCGCGTACCGGCTCGGGCGCCTCGGCCCGCAGACGTAGTTCGCGCGGAGCCCGGAGAAGAAGGCAAAAGGCTTGCCTGAGCGGTTAGCGTCCGATCGAGGTAACGCGAGCGCGCCAGGTTCCCCCGGGCGCCTTCACGAGAACCTCGTCGCCGACTTTCGTCCCGATCAGCGCCTTCCCGAGCGGGGAGTCGGGGGAGACACCGCCAACGCTCGAGATCTCAACGTCCATCGTCTCGCCGTCGTCTCGATCGATGGTGACTCTCGACCCGACTGAGACCTTCTCGCTGGCAGCGGCCGCCGCCTCGTCGATCAGCACCGCACTTTGCAGGCGGCTACGGAGGATCGTGATGCGCCGCTCCAGGAGTCCCTGCTCGTTTTTTGCGGCGTGGTATTCGAAGTTCTCGGAGAGGTCTCCAAAACCGCGTGCGGTCTTGATCGCTTGCACAGCCTCGGCGCGCTTCGGACCCTCGAGCTCCGCCAGCTCGGTCTCGAGGTCGGCCTTCTGGGCCGCGGTCAGATGCTCCACTCGGTCAGACACTCGGGCGGCTGCCTTGGGACGCCAGTTCCTGCAAACGAGCCCGGGGCCCGATCGTCGAGAAGAGCTTCATCACCGTTGGTTCAGCTGCAGCGGGTCAAGCAAATAGCTGGGCAAAAGTCTCCCCTCCGGTGTCACGATCGGAGGACGAGAAAGGCCCTGTTTTGCAGGGCCTTTCTGAGTAGCGGGGGCAGGATTTGAACCTGCGACCTCCGGGTTATGAGCCCGGCGAGCTACCTGACTGCTCCACCCCGCGGCGAAGGCGCAAGGATAGCATCACATCCGTGCCTTGGTGGACATGGTTGTGCCTGGGGATCTTCCTGCTTTCGCTCGTCGCGACCGCGGTCTTCATCGTCTTCGCCTTCGGCCGCCTGAAGCGCGTGAGCGGTGGGCTGGAGAGCATTCAGGCCAGACTCGACGAGGTCTCCCTGCTCGCCGAGGAGATGCAGCGAAAGCAAGCGCGCAACCAGGAGAACCTGGAACGGCTGCAACGTCACCGAACGCAGGCTGAGTCCTCCATCGCACGCCTGCAGGTGCTGATGAAGGCACTCTCGGAGACGCTCGGCCGCCCAAGGCGCGCGCGGAGTCGCTATCTGAGCAAGAACGCCTAGTCGGCATGGCAACGCGCGTCGGAGTCGTCGACCTCGGAACGAACTCGACGCGCCTGCTGATCGCCGACGTGGAGGACGGCGCCGTGCGCGAGGCGGAGCGGCGGCTGACGATCACCCGTCTCGGAGAAAGCGTGGACGAGCGGCGACTCCTCCTCCCCACGGCGCTCGCCCGCGTTCGCAACGCGCTGGCCGACTACCGCCGGGTCCTCGAGGCGGCCGGGGTTGAGCGCACGCTGGCGGTGGCGACGAGTGCCGTCAGAGACGCCGAGAACGGCGAGGCCTTCCTCGGCGAGATCGAGTGGAGCTATGGCTTCGACACGCGCCTGCTGACCGGCGACGAGGAGGCACGCCTCACCTTCCGCGGCGTGGCAGCTGGACGCGAGCTCGGTCCGGGCACCCTCGTCCTCGACGTGGGCGGAGGCTCGACGGAGCTCGTCCTCGCCGACTGGCACCGGAGCCTCGACCTCGGTTGCGTCCGCCTGACCGAGCGCTTCCTCCGCTCCGACCCGCCGGCGCATGGTGAGCTCGAGGCGTGCCGAGCGCATATCCGTGCGCTCCTGCCCGGCGAGCCGAGACCCATACGTGCGATCGGGGTCGCGGGCACGGTCACGACCCTGGCCGTGCTCTCGCTCGGCCTCGACGAGGAGGATCCGACGCTCGTTCACGGACAGCGGCTCGGCAGCGCCTGGATCGCGGAGCGAGCGCAGGCGCTCGGTGCCCTGACGGTCTCCCAGCTCAGGGAGATCCGCGGACTGCACCCCGATAGAGCTCCGGTCATCGTCGCGGGAACGCTGGTCGTCGCCGAGGTCCTGCGCCATTTCGGCCTGGACGAGCTCGAGGTGAGCGAGCACGACCTGTTGCACGGCGCCGCACTCGCCGCCGCAGAGCTGCCGGCCCACACCGAGGGGCCCGCGCCACCGGGCGCCTACACCTGCTGCTGAGGGCAAGGAGGGCTTGGCGGAAGTCGCTCGGCACAGCCGCCTGTTTCGCCAAACCCTCCTAGTCGTCGACGAGCGGCGCGGGGTCGTCCTCCGCCAGGCGCCGGACGATGGGCTCACGCGGGAGGACGCCGAGGAGACGGCCGTCCTCGACGACGGCGACGCGCTCGAGGCCGTGCTGTGCCATGAGTACGAGCGCCTCGTCGAGAGGCGTCTCCGGACCGACCGTCGGTAGATCCGGGTCGACGAGCTCGCCGGCGGTGAGGGTGCGCAGATCGTGCCCCTCGGCCACGGCGGCGACGATGCCCTCCGGGCTCACGACTCCGACGAGCCGCTCACCGTCCGTGACGAACACGTGGATGACCTGCGGCTTCGCCAGGACGGCCGCAACCTCGCGCGCCGGCGCGTCGGCCTCCACCACCCGCGGGTCGACGACGAGTGCTTCCCGGACGATCATCGGCGGAGTCTACGCCGCTCGTTCCACCAGCAGCGTGAGCCCGTCGAGGGCGACGACCCGGATCTCGTCGCCGACTTGGGCTCCCTCGGCGCAACGGGCACGCCAGAGCTCTCCCTGGACGCGGACCTGGCCCTGCGGGGCACAGGCCGTCACGACCGTGCCCGTGTCTCCGATCAATGTCTCCGGTCCCATCTGCACCCCCCGGCGCCGCGAGTACCAGAGCCAGAAACCGGTCTCGGCAATCTCCACGACGCCCGCGACCAGGACGACCGGCAAGCGCCACGCCTCGGGGACGATGAAGACGGCCAGCAGAATCCCGCCGACGAGAATCATCGACGTGATTCTGCCCGCGGTGCTTCGAGCTAGTTGAGCAGAAGGAAGCCGATCGCCACTCGCCCGGCGACGACCGCGTCCTGTCTGTCACTCGACTGTGCCCGGAGCTTCCCTCCGCTGCCAAGCCGCAGCCGCGCAACCACCGCGTCCCCCGGGGGCTGATCCTCGAAAGCCTTCACCAGCTCGTCGAAGCTCTGATCCGTGTCGTCGACGCACTCTTCGTCGACGATGAAGCACGGGATCTCCGCGCCGATCGAGCCGCCCCCGAGCACCTCGATGTAGCCGTTTCGCCTCGCGTTCTCCGGAACACGGAGCGAGAGGTCGACGTTCCTGGTCCCTGCCTTGTGCTCAGCCCGCAACACCGCACGAAGCCGGATCCTCTCGCCGGGCTTGGCCGCAGCGAACTCCTCCTCCGTGTACTTCGATCCGTTCCAGACGAGCAGGCGCCTCACCTCGTAGCGTTCGAAGGCCTCCTTCACGTCGAGCCGCGGGACGTCGATGCTCGTCACCTCGATGTCCTCGCCGTCGAAGGCCTGCAGCACCTCGGCGGTGAACGAGACCTCGAGGACCGAGTCGAAGGAGATGTCGGACTCGGAGGCGTAGCTTGTCGAGCGGGTCAGCTTCCAGGGCGCGCCCCCGTCGCGCGTGCCGCGGATCGTGTAGTCGATCTCCGAGCTGCCTCCGCCGATCCGGTCGATGGTGACGTCGACGTTCTGGAAGAGGTGCGAGAAGGCCAGGAAGGGCAGGAAGCCGGGGAAGATCGCCTCGCTCGCACCGGATCGTGTCCTGCCGAGGTCGAGATCGGTGACCGTGGAGGTGACGGGCGAGCCCACCGGCTCGGGGCCGAGCACGCCCGCAATGCCCGCGAGACGATCCTGCGTGAGCGTGCCGAGGCCCTCCGCGATGTTCGCAAGCTTGTAGCTGCCGAAGATCGGGTCCTGGACGATCGTGATCGTGTCGGCGGCCCGAATTGCCATGGTCGTCTTCCCCGTCCAGTTGAACGGATGCCCGAAGGCGACGACGCTGCCGTTGCAGATGAAGGTGGTCGTCCCGATGCCCGCCACCGTGACGTCGCCGAGAGACATTGCCGCAGCGAAGGAGTCGCCCGCACGGAGGCCGGAGGACGGGGGCGTCGGGTGGCTGGAGGCGGACGAGCCCATGTACGTGATGAAGGGCAGGCCCTGGCGGTCGATTGCGGCCTGCATCTTCCGGAGGCCCCGGTCGCTCAGTCCGGATGCCGACACCGGAGTCTTGAGGCGCGTCATCGTGGCCGTCTCGGTGATCGAGAGCCCGGTTGCCTCGGCCATGCGGACCGCGAGCGCGTTGGGAACCTTCAGCGTCGCGGAGCCGGACGCCGCGGCGCCGGACGTTCCGCCGATGTCGAGGAGATCCATCATGTCCTGGGCGGGAGTAAGGCCGGCAAGGGTCGACCCGCCGCCCGCGAGGCCGTAGGCAATCGCGCCCGCGAGACGGTCGACGCCACCGCTTCGGAAGAAGACCGGTGAACCCGAGGCCCCTGCCCAGAGCCCGCCCGCGTCCGTCACGGCGGGGCCGGAGAGATCGACGATGATGATGTCGCGGCCTGGGCCGACCGCGTCCCGCAGGATGCCGAGGACCTCGGCACCGAACGTTGAGAGGGTGCGCCCGCTCGTCACGGAGACGGCGGTCCCCCTCATCCCGGTCGTTACCTGATCGAGCGGGAGAACCGACGGGCACTCGTCTGTCGGCAGGGCCGCCGCCTTGGCGCCTGTCGCGGGTGAGACACCCCACGCCGTCACCGCGATCGCGAGGGCCAAGAGGCCCACGGCGACCCTCGGTCCGCGCCTTGCCGTCATATCCCGTTCTCCCTCCGATCACGCCGGTCCCCACCGGCGCTGGCTGCTGGAAGTCTCAGCATGAGCGTTCTGGCCACGAATTCCAAGCGAGAACCGACATTTCCTGAACGAATGGATGGGTTTCGAGTGCCGGGGGTGAGATTCGAACTCACACGCCCTTTCGGGCAGAGGGTTTTAAACCCCCCGCGTCTACCGTTCCGCCACCCCGGCGCGCGCGGGTCAGTTTGCGCCCGGCTGTAACGAGTCGAGCGGGAAGAGCTCGGCCTCGGGCGCGTCGCTGCGGTAGTCCTCGCTGAAGGTGTCGAAGGCCTCTTCATCGAAGGCTGGGCACCGCATCATGTGCGTCCAGGAGGTGAGGACGATGCGGTTCGCGAGGGTCGGATCCTCCTTCTCCATGTCCTCTGCGAGCGGCGCCACGATGAGGCCGCGTGGATCATTCGCGTACCAGTCGCGGATCTGGTTCACCGCCGCAGGCTGGACCTCGCTCCCGTACTGCACGACGACGCCGCCGTGCTCCATGTTGTGGACGTAGTGGATCTCGGGCACGGGCTGGTCGTAGAAATTCCAGATCGCCGTCTGTGAGCTGTGGAGCCCGCTCGTCGCCGGCACGGAGTTGTACTCGTACCCCTCGGGCAGCTTCCCGCCGGGCAGCGCCTCGATGTGCCCACGCTCGAGCGGCGGGAACGACTGCAGGGTGCAGCCGCCGCCTCCGATCGAGCCCGAGGCTTCGGTGTCGTCGCCGGACATGACGAACCCGATTCCGAGGGCGGCGACCGCGACGATGATCGCAACGGCAAGACCGATGAAGATCAGCCGGGTCCGGCGCGGATTGCTCTCCGGCTTGTACGCCTTCGGCGCCTGGACGGTCTTCTTGGGCGGTGTCGGGACTCGATCCTTCTTGGCCACGCGGCTGAAAAAGGTATCAGGCTGTTGCGCGCTCCCTCGCACCCAGAAACATCCCGACGGACGCCAGGTCGCCGACGAGCGGGGCCGGGGGCAGGGCCTCGAGGAAGCGCCGCCCGTACCCGCGCGTGCGAAGTCGGGGGTCGAGGATCGCAACGACACCGCGATCGGCATGGCCGCGGATCAGGCGCCCGAATCCTTGTCGCAGCTGGAGGACCGCCGCCGGCACCGCGTACTCGGCGAACCAGTCCCGTCCCTCCTTGGCGATTCGCTCGCAGCGCGCCTCGACCAGAGGGTCGTTCGGAGCGGCGAACGGCAGCTTGTCGATCACGAGCAGCGAGAGTGATTCGCCCTGGACGTCGACGCCCTGCCAGAACGTCTGCGTGGCCACGAGAACCGAGTCGACCTCGTCGCGGAAGCGCTCGAGCAACCGCTCCCGCGGCGCTTCTCCCTGCACCAGCAGCGGGTACGAGATGTGCGGCGCCAGCCGGTCCGCCAGCATCTCGAGCCGGCTGTACGACGTCGTGAGGATGAGTGCCCGCCCTTGTGAGAGGCGGCACAGCGAAAGAACCTCGTCGGCGAGCCGCTCGTCGTAGCCGGCCGAGCGCGGCTCCGGGAAGTTGCGGGGGACGTACAGGAGCGCCCGTTCGCGGTAGTCGTACGGAGAGGCCAGAGAGATCTCGCGCGCGTCGTCGAGCCCGAGCCGCCCGCGCAGGAACCGAGGCTCCAGCGTCGCGGAGACGAGCACGGAAACGACGTCGCGCTCCCAGAGGTGCTCGCGCAGGGTCTCGGAGACGTCGATGGGCGCCCACGCGAGCGCACCTTGCTCGGCCCACGAGACGGCGTCCTCGTCCTCGACCGCGAGGCAGACGCCGAGATCGTCCACCGTCGCCAGCCCCCGGCGGGCGATCTGGTCGAGGTCGTCGTTTCGACCGCGAAGGGCCTCGGCGAGCTGGACCAGTCCGGCGGCGAGGGCTGCGGCAGGAGCCGAGGCTGCCTCGACGTCGGCCGCGGTGAGCCGGCGACGGCCGCGACCGGGGTCGAGCCCCGCGAGCAACTCTTCGCCTCGCCGATCGACGGTGTCGAGCGCGCGTGCGGGCACCGCCGTCGAGCTCTCGCGACACGCTCGTTCCACGTCTCGCAGCAGCTGGCGAAGCCCGCCGAGCGACACGCGCCCGCCGAACCAGGCAGCGGCGCTCTCCTCCAGGCGGTGCCCCTCGTCGAAGACGACCGCATCGTGCTCCGGCAGGATGCCGGCGCCGTCTCCGGTTTTCAGACGGACCGCGAGATCGGCGAAGTAGAGCGCGTGGTTGACGATCACGAGCTCGGCATCCTGCGCCTTCGCGCGCGCCTGTTCCGAATAGCACGTCGCCAGAAACGGGCACCGTCTGCCCGCACAGCGGTCGGCGCCGACGGCCACCTCGGCCCAGAGCGTCGGACGCGGCTCGAACGAGAGCTCTGCGCGGTCGCCGTTCTCCGTCGTTCCGATCCAGTCCTGGAGGCGCTCGTACTCGGCGGCGTCCTCGGCCGTCCGGAAGAGCGGTAGGGCGAGCAGGTTCAGGCTCTTGCGGCAGAGGTAGTTCTGGCGACCCTTGAGGACGGCGACGTCGACGTCCCTTCCGAGCGCGGCGGCGGCTGCGGGGACGTCCTTGGTCAAGAGCTGTTCCTGGAGCGCCTTCGTCGCGGTCGCGATCACCACCCTTCCCCCCGACTCGAGCGCGGGGATGAGGTACGCGAGGCTCTTGCCGATGCCCGTGCCGGCCTCGGCGAGCAGGTGCTGCCCTCGCTCGAACGCGTCGGCGACCTCCTGGGCGAGAGCGGCCTGCTCCGACCGGGGCTCGAAGCCCGGAAACGAGGCGGCCAGGCGCCCGCCGCTGCCGAAGAAAGCGCGCATTTCGGACGCTGAGCGTAGAACGCCCACCGGTCAGCATAGAACACCTGTTCGCGTCTTGTAGGCTGGTCGCGTGGAACAGCGCCTCAGCCTGGTCACGCTCGGGGTTCGCGACCTCGCGCGGGCGAAGGCGTTCTACGAAGCGCTCGGCTGGCGGGGCACACAGCCCTCGGAGGACGTCGTCTTCTTCCAGGCGGGCGGAATGGTCGTCGCGCTCTGGGGCCGGGAGCAGCTGGCGGAGGACTCGACCGTCGAGGACGCAGGCGGCTGGGGCGGCATCACGCTCGCCTACAACGTCCGCTCGCCCGACGAGGTCGATGCCGTTCTCGTGGAGGCCGAGCGGGCGGGCGCCACGATCGGCCGGAGCGGCGCGGCCACCTTCTGGGGCGGCTACTCGGGCGTCTTCGTCGATCCGGACGGCCATCCGTGGGAAGTCGCGCACAACCCGTTCTGGACGCTGGACGACGACGGGTCCCTCAGCCTGGGCTGACGGTCGGGTTCAGCCGCCGCGGAAGCGCGGCTCCCGCTTTTCCAGAAAGGCGGCCAGGCCTTCGCGGGCATCGGCGGTCTCGAACAGCTGCTCGCAGAGGGCGGCCTCGCGATCGAGCGCCCGCTCGAGTGCCTCGCGCTCGGCTGCATCGAGGAGCCGCTTCGACCCCGCTACCGCGAGCGGGGCGAGAGACGCGATGCGCTCCGCCAGCCGCCGGGCTTCGGCCTGCACATCCGCGACCACGAGGTCGACGAGGCCCAGCCGCCGTGCCTCTTCCGCCCCGACGAGCTCTCCGGTGAGCACCAACCGCCTCGCGGCCCGCGGCGCGAGCAGGCTGAAGCCGTTGGAGATCGAGAGCCCGATCGCCACCTCGGGGCATCCGAAGCGCGAGCCCGGGCTCGCGAGGCGGACGTCGCAGGCCGCAGCGAGCTCGCACGCCCCGCCCACGCAAATGCCGTCGATCGCGGCGATCACCGGCTGCGGAGCGTTGACGACCTCCCGCGTCAGCCGGTTGAACCCGGTCAGTGTCGCCGCCCACTGCTCCGGCGTCAGCTCGGCGGTCTCGCGAAGGTCGTCGCCCGACGAGAACGAGCCGTCGAGGCCGTGCAGGACGATCGCGCGGGCGTCGCTGCTCCCGGCCTCGGCGAGCGCTCCCCCGATGGCGGCCAGAGTCTCGCCGTCCCAGGCGTTCAGACGCTCGGGACGCGACCAGCGGATCCAGACCGCCGCGTCCTCCCTGCGCACCTCGACGCTCACGGCCGTTCGTCCCCGTCGTAGAGCCGGTAGAGACGCTTCGACTTGGCCTCGGTGCGGGGAAGCGTCGCCGATCGCACGACGCAGGTGAAGCCGAGGCGCCCCTTGACGGCTTCCGCCACCTCATCCTCCCGACCGTCGACGCCCTCGACCAGCAGCTCGACCGGCGGCTCGATCGGGAACCGCTCCAGAACGATCGCGAAGCGGTCGAGGCCGTGCTCGCGGAGCAGCCCCTCGAGCGAGCTCGGGAAGACGTTGACGCCGCGCACGCGGAACATGTCGTCGCTCCGCCCCGCGACGCGGAAGCGGAAGCCGGTGCGGCCGCACGGGCACTCGACTCCGAGAATCTCCGCGAGGTCGCGGGAGCGGAAGCGGAGGACCGGCGATGCCTCCCGCGCGAGGTGCGTGAAGACCAGCTCTCCGCTCACCCCCGGCTCGATCTCGAGCGACTCGCCTGAGTCCGGGTCGATCAGTTCGACGAGCACTCCGTCCTGGCCGGAGAAGTGGAGGCCGGCGTGCTCCTCGCATTCCGCCGCGAATGTGCCCCAGACGTCCGAGAGCCCGTACGTGTCGCGCATGCTGGCGCCCCAGAGATCCTCGAGTCGCTTCCGCGTTCCGGCGAGCTGGCCGCCGGGCTCCCCGGCGACTATCAGCTTGCGAAGCCCGAGCCTGCGGGGGTCGACCCCTTCTTCCTGCGCGCTCTCCGCGAGATAGAGCGGGTAGGTGAGCGTGGAGAAGAGGGCGGTCGGTCGGAGGTCGTCCCACACCTCGAGCAGCCGCTTCGTCTGGCCCAGGCCGACCGGGACCATCGTCGCGCCGGTCTCTTCGAGGGAGTCGTGATCGACGAGCCCGCCGGTGTAGAAGCTGTAGTTGAGGCAGTGGAGCACCATGTCGTCGGGGCGCGCGCCGGCAGTCCAGAACGCGCGCGCTCCGATGCGGGCCGACGTCTTCAGATCCTCCGCGGTGTAGCCGAGCACGAGCGGCTTTCCGGTCGTGCCCGACGTCAGATGGACGCGGACGACGTCGACGGGATCGGCGCAGGCGAAGTCACCGAGCGGCGGCTCCGCTTCCTGCGAGACCCGCAGCTCCTCCTTCGTCGTGAACGGGATGTGGCGCAGGTCATCCGCTCCGAGCACGTGCTCCGGGCGCACCCCCGCCCCCGCCAGCTTGCGCCTCCAGAACGGCGAGCGCTCGTAGCAGCGGGTCACCTGGTCGACCAGCAGCTCTTCCTCGAGGCGACGCGTCCAGGCCGGCGGCATGGTCTCGGTCCGTTCGTCGAAGTAGGCCGCCCACTCCACGGCGCAAGAGTAGTCCTAGACCTCCGGCGGAACAACGCGTCGCGCCCCCAGGCTCGCGCCGGCGGATGCGGCCACGACGAGAACGATGGCGGCAGCCTCGAGAGCGCTCGGGATCTGCGCAAGGGCGACCGCGCCTGCGAACGCAGCCACCGCAGGCTCCAGGCTGAGGAGGATGCCGAAGGTCGCGGCCGAGAGCTGGCGCAAGGCGGCCAGCTCGAGCGCGAAGGGGAGCACCGAGCCGAGGACGGCGACAGCGAGCCCGACCGCGAGAACCGCCGGATCGAGCAGGTCGCTCCCGCCGGCTGCGAGCCCGAAGGGCGCCAGCACGAGCGCGGCGACGAGCAGGGTCAGCGACAACCCCGTCCCCACCGGCCAGTCCTCGAGCATCCGTTTGGCGAGGAGGATGTAGGCCGCCCACGCGGCGGCGGCGCCAAAGGCAAAGGCAAGGCCCGTCGGATCGAGCTCGGCGCCGGGGCTGCCGAGCAGCGCGACACCGATGCCGGCCAGCGCGATCCAGAGGAAGTCGAGCGCGCGCCGCGACCCGATCACGGCGACCGCGAGCGGGCCGAGGAACTCCACCGTCGTCGCCAGCCCGAGCGGAATGCGGTCGATCGCCTGGTAGAAGCAGGCGTTCATGATCGCGACCGCGGCGCCCGCGGCAATCACCCAGCGGAGCGGGCGAGGCCCGGCCGCACGTAGGGCACGGGCGTTGAACGCGAGCAGGATGAGCGCCGCGAGCCCGACTCGGATCCAGACGAAGCCGAGCGGCCCGACCGAGTCGAACGCAGTCGTCGCCAGGGCGGCTCCGAACTGGACGGAGAAGGCGGCGCCGACCACGAGCAGCGGCGCCGGCGCCTCCCGCAGCCGACGCGTGAGGGTCGAGATCAGGGCTCGAGAGCGGCGAGCGCCCGCTCGACGTCGGAAGAGTCGTTGAAATGATGGAGGGAGAAGCGCACGGCACCCAGTCGGGGAGAGACGACCACGCCGGCTCGGGCGAGCTCGGACGCGACCTCGGCGCCCTCCCGGCCCGGGAAGCGCGCGATCACGATGCCGGCGCGCCGGTCGTCCTCTGCCGGCGTCAACACCTCGGCCCCCAGTCGCTCCAGGCCCTCGCGAAGTTCGCCGGCGAGCGCAAGGTCGTGCGCGAGCACGTTCTCGACGCCGAGCTCGAGGAGGTAGTCGACCGCGGCCGTGAGCGCCGCCCCCGCCGCATAGGCCGGCGTCGAGTACTCGAGGCGCCGGGCCGCGGATGCCAGCGGGATTGTCGTCGCGTCGAAGGCGATCGCGTCCTCGGTCGACTTCCAGCCGACGAAGGGAGGGTCGAGCTGCTCCCACAGCTCGGGTCGGAGGTAGCAGACGCCCGCGCCTGGAGCCGAGCAGAGCCACTTGTATCCGGACGAGACGAGCACGTCCACGCCCAGCGCGGGGGCGTCGAGCGGGACGACCCCTGCGGATTGGGTCGCGTCGAGGATGAGCTTCGCGTCGACCGAGCGCGCGAGCTCGACGAGCGCGGCGGGGTCGAGGCGGTGGCCGGTCGCGTACTGGACGTGGCTGACGCAGATGACCGCAGTCCTCGCGTCGACGGCGGCCGCGATTGCGTCCAGCGAGAAGGTGGCCGGATCGTGCAGAGCCCGCGCGAGCCTGACTTCGACCCCCGTATCGCGCGCGACCCGGAGCCATGGATAGGTGACGCTCGGGAACTCGAGGTCGGCGGAGACGACGTTCTCGCCGGCGCCCGGCTTGAGCCACCACGCAACCTGGCATAGCGCCTCGGTGGCATGAGTGACCACCGCGACGTCGTCGGGGCTCGAGCCGAGGAGCCGCGCCACCGCCGCGCGCGGGATGTCGCCGACGCGCTTCTCGACTTCGTCGTCGAAACCGACCGTTCCCCGCCCGGCGATCTGGCTTCCGAGCTCCTCGCCCGCACGCTGTACAGGGAGAGGCTCGAGGCCGATCGAGCCCGTGTTGAGATAGACGACCTCGTCGAGCACGGGGAAGTCGCTTCGCGCGGAGAGAGCGGGGCGGCCGCTCACGCTTCGGGCGGTTCGTTGACCTCGAGCTTCAAGATGTCCGGGCGGTGGTAGTGCCCTGCAGGATCGAAGCGCTGGCGCTCTTCGTACAGCCGCGCCGGATCGAGCTCCGCGTAGAGGATTCCCTCCTCGTCGTAGAGCGGGCCGGCGAGGTAGGAGCCGTCGGGCTCGAGGATCGCGCTGCCACCCCGGCCGAGCAGGTCGAGGCCGTCGAGCGCGTCTCGGAGCGGAAAGTCCTCCGGATAGGCGGCGGCCCGCTGGAAGTGGCACGGCGCGACGACGAACGCGCGCGATTCTCGCGCGAGGTGGACGAGTGTCGCCTGCCAGGCGTCCGAGTCGTCGGCGGTCGACGCGATGTAGATCTCGACGCCCGACTCGTAGAGAGAGAACCGTGCGAGCGGCATGTAGTTCTCCCAGCAGATGAGCCCGCCGAGGCGGCCGAGGTCCGTCCCGATCGCCCGCAGTCCCCGGCCGTCGCCCTGCCCCCACACCAGCCGCTCGTGGTTCGTCGGCACGAGCTTGCGATGGTGGAGGGCCAGCCGGCCGTCGGGATCGTGGTAGAGGAGCGTGTTGTAGAGCGTTCCCGGGCGCGCGGGATCCCGCTCGGTGACGCCCGTGACGAGCCACACCCCGTGCTCGCGCGCGACCTCGCCGAGCCTGTCGGCGTCGGCGCCGGGAACTTCGACGGAGGCCTCGGCCAGGCGGGCGAACGCGGCCTTGGCAGCCGGATCCGCCCAGCCGGCCAGACGCTTCGCCCAGGCCGAGGACGGATACGCGGGCAGGTAGGCCTCCGGGAAGACAACGAGCTCGGCGCCCTTGCCCGCCGCCTCCGCCGTCCGCACCGCCAGCCGCTCGAGCGAGGCTTCCCGGTCGAGCACGGCGGGCTCGATCTGCGCACAGGCGGCAGTGACGGGGCGGCGCACGAGAGGGTTCTACCGAAAAAAGCTGCTCTTTGCGAGAGTTCGGGGAAACGACGCTTGACGAGCGCCGGAAAGCGGCGATAGGCTCGCGCATGCCAGATCCGGTAAGCCCTCGGGCTCGCCGGATTTGGCGCTTAAGGAGACGGTTATCCGTCCGACGGCGTACCTATTGTTCGTCGGCCCATGTTCGGGATCGTCGTCATCCTTCTGGTCGCCGCGGCCCTTGCCGTCGGCGCCGTGTGGCTCGCCCGCGTCCTGCGGGACGAGATTTCGGGCCTTCGTGCCGACAGCACCGAGCAGCTCGCAGGGCGCAACTCCGAGATCGACCGGCGGCTGGTCGGCATCACCGAGACCATGGACCGCCGCTTCGGGGAGCTCGACACCAAAGTCGACCGGCGGCTCGGGGAGATTGACGTCAAAGTCGACCGGCGCCTCGCCGGAATGACCGAGACGTCCGTACGCGTGCACGAGGGTCTCGGCAAGGTCGGGGAGACGACCGCGCAGATGAACGAGCGGCTGAAGGGACTCGAGCGCTTCGAGCAGATGCTGCGGCCGCCGAAGGCGCGCGGCGGCGTGGGAGAGCTCATGCTCAAGCAGCTTCTGGCGGATGTCCTTCCGGCCGACAAGTTCGCGCTCCAGCATGGATTCACGAGCGGCGAGCGCGTGGATGCGGTCATCAAGCTCGACGGCGCCCTCATCCCGGTCGACGCGAAGTTCCCGCTCGACAACTTCGAGCGCTTCACCGAGGCCGAGGACGACGTGACCCGGGAGCTCCACGCCAAGGCGTTCGCGCGCGACGTGAAGGGTCACATCGACGCCATCGCAGAGAAGTACATCCGCCCCGAGGAGGGCACGTGGGAGTTCGCGTTCATGTACCTCCCTGTCGAGGGCGTCTACTACGAGCTCGTGTGCAACCGCATCGGCGGCGACGCGAACCCGGTCGCGCATGCACAGAAGCGCCGGGTCTTTCCGGTCTCCCCGAACACCTTCTACAGCTACCTCCTCACTCTCGCCCAGGGCTTCAAAGGCCTTCAGATCGAGGAGCACGCACACGAGGTGATGGCCTACGTGGCCGACCTCAACCGCGACTTCGCACGGTTCAAGGGCGACTTCGAGCTTCTCGGCAAGCACCTCGGCAACGCACAGACGAAGTACGCCGACTCCGAGAAGCGGCTGTCGCGCTTCGACGCGAAGCTCGAGCGCGCCGCCGATTCCGAGCCCGCGGACGAGGCCGTCGAGCTCGCCGAGCTCCCGCGCGCCGCCGACGCCGCATAGGCGTCCTGCCGCGGGGCTAGCCTCGCGCTTCCTATACTCGCGTGAGGGACGGTTCCGTGGAGTTCAGCTGGTTCTTCCTGTGGCTTGGCGTGGCGTTGCTGGGCCTCGGCCTGCTCCTGTTGCGAACCTGGTGGCGCGAGCGGCGCTTCCCCGGGGCAGCGTTGACCCTCTCCGCCGGCCTACTTCTGATCGCGTCGTCCGTCCAGCAGCTCTTCATCTTCGGCATGGGCGTGAGCGGCCGCTGGGAGGTCGACTCGACGCCGTTCATCGCGCTCTCGATCCTCGCCGCAGTGCTTGCCACCGCCGTCTGGGGCGTCCTCGCGACCCGGCGCGGGCGGGAGAGCCTGCGCCGGAGCGCCTCTCGGCCGCGCCGCATCCAGGAGCTCGAGCTCCTCGGCGCCATCGCGCGGCTGAGCTCCCGAGCCGGCCCGGTCGAGCAGGTGGGAGGCGACATCCTCGAGACCGCCGCTCCTGCGGTCGGGGCTGACGCCGCGGTCCTCCTCCTGTACGACTCCGATCGTCGCACGCTCGACGCTGCGGCTGCGAGCGGAATTCCCGGCGAGCTGTGGCGGGCGTTCGAGGTCGACGTCTCGGACGACTTCAACCAGTTCTTCCTCGCTCACGGGCGGCCGCTCGTCGTGAACGACGTTGCCGCGGAGCGTCGCATGAAGATGGAGCTCGCCCGTTCCATCGGCGCCCGAAGCGCCCTCGTCGTGCCGATCCGCTACGAGGGGAGCGCCGTCGGCACCTTGACTTTCTACGCCGTCGCCGCGCCGCGCAGGTTCGACCGGGTCGCCGTCGCGGTCGCGGAGCTGATCGCCAACGAGGCGGGCGACGTCCTCGAGCGCACCCGGCTGCAGGAGGAGGTCGTCGAGGAGCGCGAGCGGGCCGCGCGCGTCCTGGCGCACATCGGTGACGGAATCTTCTTCGTCGACGGCAACGGTGTCATCCGCCTCTGGAACCCTGCCATCGCGGCGGTGACGGGACTCCCGGCAACCGCCGCGCTCGGTCGTAGGCCACAGGAGATCCTGCCGGGCTGGGCCGAGATCGAGCCGCTGGTGCCGGTCGCCAGCGCGCCCGAATATGCGGCGAAGCACGCCGAGACGCTCCCGCTCGAACTCGGCGACCGCGAGCTCTGGATCTCGATCTCGGCCGTCCAGTTCCCCGACGGCACGGTCTATGCGCTGCGCGACCTCACCGAGGAGCGCGGCATCGAGCGTCTGAAGAGCGAGTTCGTGGCGACGGTCTCGCACGAGCTCCGCACGCCGCTGGCCGCCGTGTACGGCGCCGCGATGACGCTCCGCCGGCAGGACATCGAGCTCGACGACGACCATCGCGGCCGGCTCCTGGCCGTGATCGCCGGCGAGTCCGACCGCCTCGCGCGGATCATCGAGCAGGTGCTCGCTGCCAGCCGTCTCGACTCGGGCAGCTTCGTGTTCGCGGTCGAGCGCTGCGAGCCCTTGCCGCTGGCGGTCGAAGTCGTCGAAGCGGCAAAGGCACACGCCCCCGAGGGCGTGGTCATCGAGCTCGCGACGGGCGACGACCTTCCTGCGGTCGCGGCCGACCCGGACATGCTGCGGCAGGTGCTCTCCAACCTGGTCGAGAACGCCGTCAAGTACTCGCCCGCAGGCGGAAGCGTCCACGTGTCGCTGGGACGCCACGAGGGCCGGGTGCTCTTCGTCGTCCGCGACGAGGGCCTGGGCATCCCGCTGCGCGAGCAGGGCCGGATCTTCGAGAAGTTCTACCGCCTCGATCCGAATCTCACGCGGGGCGTCGGGGGCACAGGGCTCGGGCTCTACATCTGCCGGGAGCTGGTGCGCCGCATGGGCGGGCGGATCTGGGTGGCGTCACGAGATGGAGTCGGCTCCACCTTCTTCTTCGAGCTCCCGGCGGTCGAAGCGGCCGAGCAAGCCGGCGCCGAGCGGGCTGACCCGGTTCGCGTCCGCATGCAGTAGCCGCTCAGAACCGGAGCAGCGCCCCGACACCTTCGGCGTCATCGAGCTCGTCCCGATGGCGCACGGCCCAGACGCGGCCGCCGTGCGCGAGCGTCTGGTGCACCGCAAGGTCGAGCCCGTCCTGGGATTCGTCCAGCTGCGTTCCGTCGAGCGGACACTTGGAGCCGTCGACCGAGAGTCGCCCGCATGCAGGGCAGCGCTTCGCCGCGTGGTTCGCTCCGTCGCGGAACAGGAGGAGCTCGACGCGGGCGTCGGACGCGGCCTCGAGCGTGGCGTGCCAGCCGGAGGCCGCGCGGCCGCTGCGTCCGAGCTCGTCGCTCCAACGCTCGACGATCTCCGCCTCCTTCTCGGCCTGCCAGCGTTCGAGCACCGGCGCTGCGGCCTCGAGCAGCTCCGGGGGCTGAGCGTGGGCCTCGGCATGGGCGACGCCCGCGACGAGCGAGCGCACGTCCTGGGAGAGCAGCTCCTCGAACTCGCCCCGAGTGTCGTCGCTCCCGACTACGACGATCTGCGGCTTGTGCAGGAGCCGTGCGAAGCGGCCGAGCTCGGCGCCGACGCGCTTGAGGTGGTCGTGGACGAGCTCGTCGGCGTGGCGCTGGAGGCGAGCCTGCGCCCAGCCGCCCTGGTCGTGTCGCCTCGGCTGCTCGTCGAAGTAGTCGGCGAGATCCTCGAGACGGCCGGCGCGGAGGCGGTAGAAACGGCCCTGCTCGCGGCTGACGACGAGCACGAGAGCGCCCTCGCCGCGGCCGACGAGCGGGACGAGCGGCGCCAGGTAGAGAAGCCGGCCGACCTTGATCTCGTCCGGCACCACCTCGGTCAGCGGCAGGGGCCGCCACACGTTGTCGAGGCCGGCGCAGAAGACGGCCAGACCATGAGCACCGTCTCGCTCGAACTCGGACTCGACGTAGCGGCGAATGCGCTCGAGATCCTCCCGCAATGCGAGTCGCTGCTGGTGCGTGAGCTCCCGCGACCTCCCACCGTTCTCCTTGGCCGCCTCGTCCAGAAGGGAGTTGAGGCGCGTCTGGGCGTCGCCGGCCGTCGGAACCGTACGCGGATCGAGGTCGAGGTAGACGCTGATCGCAAGCCCGTCCTCAGCCTCGAAGCCTGCGAGGTCGCGAAGCTCGTCCCAGGTGACAGTTCGTGCCATCCGGTCGCCCCTTGAGAGTATCCCTGCCGAGCCCAGACGCTACACAATGGAACACGGATACGGTGGCCGTCGTTAACTATTTCGACGGAAGAAATCGACAGAGGTGAACCGAGTGAACGCGATCGATGCGCGCGAAGTCATCGTGATCGGCGGGGCCGCGGCGGGATACACCGCCGCTCTTTATGCCGCACGAGCGAACATGAATCCCCTCGTGATCGAGGGCGTCAGTTGGGGTGGCCAACTCATGATCACGAGTGATGTTGAGAACTACCCCGGCTACCCGGGCGGCATCCTGGGGCCGGAGATGATGCAGGACTTTCGAAAGCAGGCTGAGCGGTTCGGCGCCGAGTTCATCACGGACGACGTGACGAAGGTGGACTTCTCCGAGCGGCCGTTCCGCGTCTGGGTGGGCGACGACGAGTACCGGGCAGAGACCGTGATCGTGGCCACCGGCGCGAACGCGCGGCAGCTCGGACTTCCGTCCGAGCGCTCGCTGCAGGGCCGCGGAGTCTCCTACTGCGCGGTCTGCGACGCCGCGTTCTTCCGCGAGCGACCCGTCGTCGTCGTCGGCGGCGGCGATTCTGCGATGGAGGAAGCGACGTTCCTGGCGAAGTTCGCGTCCAAGGTGACTGTCGTCCACAGACGCGACGTGTTTCGCGCCTCGCCCATCATGGTCGACCGTGCCTCCGCGACCGAAAAGATCGAGTTCGTCCTCGACTCCGTCGTCGAGGACGTCCTCGGCGACGACGTCGTCACCGGCGTGGTCGTGCGAAACGTGAAGACCGACGAGCGCACCGAGATCCCGGCGGAAGGGCTGTTCGTAGCCATCGGCCACGACCCCACGACCGAGCTCTTCAAGGGCCAGCTCGACATGGATCCCGAGACCGGGTACCTGATCACGAAGGGGAAGACGACCGAGACGAACGTGCCGGGCGTGTTCGCCGCCGGGGACGTGCAGGACGACGTCTACCGACAGGCAGTGACTGCGGCCGGTTCCGGCTGTATGGCCGCGCTCGACGCGGAGCGGTGGGTGGCCGCCGAGCAGGGGCGGCTGCTGGACGCGCTCGCTGCACCGCGGACCTAACCGCGCCAGCTAGCTTTCGTTCGTGGCGTACTTCATCTGCCCGAACTGCCGGCGCCGGTCGGTCGACGACGACGGCCTCGAGGGCCTCACCGGCAGGCCGGTCGCGTGCGCGAGCTGCGGCTTCGGCTTTCTGTTCGAGATCATGGACGACTACTACCCGGCACCCGGCACCGGCTTCGTCGTCTGCAACGGGGAGGGACGGATCATCGCCACCGGGAAGGGGTTCTTCGAGCTGACCGGGTACCGCGAGGCGGATCTGCTCGGCCAGGAAGTGATGGAGGCGCTCTTCGAGCCCGAGGGCAACGGCCCCACCCCGGCCGCTCTCGCCCTCGAGTACGGCGTCCGCCGCTTCGACCAGCGGCTGACCCTGCGGACCCGGGCCGGCGTGACGAAGGTCGTCCGTGCGGACTTCTTCCCCGCATATGACGAGGACGGCGGGCTCCTGGTCGCCGTCGCGCCGCGCTAGCGGCCGTCGTTCGGTCCAGCGGCGGGCTAGACGCGGCTCGACGGGCAGAGGTCCGCGAGGGCGCACTCCTCGCACCGCGGGCGCCGCGCGTCGCACACCCGCCGGCCGTGCCAGATGAGGAGGTGCGGGAAGCGGGCCCAGTCGGAACGCGGCACGATCCGCATGAGGTCGCGCTCGATCTTCACCGGGTCGCCGTGCTTCGTGAGCCCGAGGCGCTGCGACAGCCGGCGCACGTGCGTGTCGACGACGATCCCCTGCGTCTCCCCGCGTTCGGCCGCGACGACGTTCGCGGTCTTTCGGCCCACGCCCGGCAGGCGAACCAGGTCCTCGAGACGCTCCGGCACCTCGCCGCCGTACTCCTCGAGCAGCATCCGCATGGCGGCGCGGAGGTTCCTGGCCTTCTGCCTGAACGTCCCCGTCGGACGGATGTCCGCCTCGAGCTCCTCGAGGGGCACCGCCAGGTAGTCCTCGGGCCCGTGGTACTTGCGGAAGAGGCGCCCGGTCACACGATTCACCGTGACGTCGGTCGTCTGGGCCGAGAGCATCACGCTGACGAGAAGCTCGACGGGATCCCTGAACCGGAGTGCGATCGTGGCGTCCGGGTGCGCCTGCGCGAGGCGGGCGATGATCTCGTCGATGCGTTCCCGCTTCGGGGCCACGCGACCGCGGGCCTCGCCGACGTAGCTACGCGGGGCCGAGAGAGCCATCCGGGGCCGGTTGTAGGTTGGCACGGTGGCTCATGGCAAGCCTCGAAAGCAGCCCTTCGAACGGCGCACGATCTGGGTTTTCGTGCTTGCCGTCCTCGCCTCGGTGTTCCCGTTCGGGCTTCTGTCCTTCAGCGGCCCCGAAGTCTGGAACGTCGCGCTGTACGTCGCGGCGCAGGCCGCACTCGTCCTCGCCGTCGCAGCCTCGGGACTGGCGCTCGCTCCGGCACCCGGCTTCTTTCCCGCACAGCTGCGGCGGGAGCCCGGCGAGCTGCTCTTCTGGGCCATCGCGCTCATCTGGATGGCAGTGCTCCTGACGGCGGTCAGCGTCTCGATCACCGCGGTCGACTCGATCGGCGACCCCAGCTTCTAGACCTCCGCGTACTCCGCCGGGACCTGCATGGACAGGAGCCGCGGGCCGGCGCAGACTCGGTCGAGGGCCGGGCAGCCGGCACAGGTGAACTCGCTAGGCGTCGGCCGGAAGTCGCCTTCGTCGATCCGTGCGATGGCGACCGACAGCTGCTCCTCGAGCCCATCGAGATCCTCCCGCGAGAAGGCGGTCGAGACGACGGCATCCGGACGCTCGAGGAAGTGGTAGACGACCTCGACCTCGCCCGCCCCGGCTCGGAAGCAAGCCAGCGCGTAGACGAGCTGCTGGAGCTGGTAGTCGGCCTGGACGATCTCTTCGGGTGTCCCCTCTGCGAGCGAGTTGGTCTTGTAGTCCAGAACGAGAGCCCGGCTTCCCCGGCTCCAGTAGACGTCGAAGCGCCCGTGCAAGAGGACGCCCTCGTGCTCGAAGGCGAACGGTCGCTCGGGCGCCGCGCCTTCGAGGCCGGCGATCCGGCGCGCGACCTCCGACTCGCAGTACGAGGCCACGAAGGCGCGAATCCGCTCGAGCTCCTCGTCGGTCACCGCCGGGTACCAGGTCCGCACCGCTTCCACCTCGGGGACGGCCGGCGCCGCCAGGTCGACCGTCTCGAGGAGCCGGTGCACGGCGTCGCCGATCTCCGTGGCGGCGAGACCGGTCGCGCCCGGGACGGTGCCGTGCGCATCGGCGGGTCGCATGCCGGCGACACGCTCGGCGTAGTAGCGGTACGAGCACCGGTCGAAGAGAGCGAGTGCGCTGTAGGAGAGCCTGCGAACGCGGTGCAGCGGCGGCGCGGGAATCGCCGGGAGCTCGGGCAGGCGCGGCGCCGGCGGCGGCAGCGGCGTCACGTCGCCGCCGGCAAAGAGGACGAGCTGGCCTTCCTCGGCGGTTGCCGGCTCGGCCTCCGGTCGAGCCTCGGGCGGCTCTGGCCGGAAGCGGTCGATCCGGACGAGCAGACGGGCACCGTCACGGACGAGCTCCAACGGGGCGTCTCCGGCGGCGTCGAGCTCGCGGGCCTCGAGACGGGCGAGCACCCAGCCGATCGGCGTGGCCTGGTCGGCCGTTCGGCTCGGGTCGATGGCACCGGACACGATCAGCCGGTCGATGGCGCGGGTCATGGCAACGTAGTACAGCCGGAGCCGCTCCGCTCTTTCGGCCTCACGCTCGGCCTCGCGCACTGCCTCGTACTCGAACGCGGGGCGGCGTGAGCCCGTAGCCGGATCGGCGACCCGGAAACCGAAGCGGCCGTCCGGCAGGCAGAGGATCTCGTCGGGTGACGGCGCGTTCCGGTCGCGGCCCGCGTCGGCGACGATCACGACCTTGAACTCGAGCCCCTTGGCCGAGTGGATCGTGAGAAGGCGCACCACGTCGGCATCCTCCTCCTCGGCAACGGCCTCGAGCTCACGGGCACCGACGGCTTCCTGCTCACGGACGAAGCTCACGAAGCCCTCGATGTCCCGGCCCCGCAGTTCCTCGTAGGAGCGCGCCAGCCGGGCGAGCTTGCGCATGTTCGCGTACCGGCGCCGCCCGTCCCACTGCGCCAGCACGGCGAGGTCGTAGTCGTGGTCGGCGACGATTTGCTCGCAGAGCTGCTCCAGAGAGAGACGGTTCGCAGCCGCCGCCAGACGCTCGAAGCGCTGTAGGAACGCCCGGCAAAGCCGCCGGTCCTCATCGGCGAGATCCCTCGGCAGTCCGCGCTCGAACGGCAGGAAGAGCGGCCGCTTGGGAGCCGCCTTCCGCAGGAGCACGAGCGCGTCGTTGGAGAGACCGACGAGCGGAGATGCGAGGACGGTGACCAGCGCCTCGTCGTCGTAGCGGTTGTGGAGGAGGCGAAGGTAGGCGAGGAGGTCGACGACCTGCTGCTGGCCGAAGTAGCCTCGGCCCGTCGCGCGGTAGGTCTGCAGTCCGGCTTTCCTCAGCTCGTCCTCGTAGTGCTCCGCGTCGGTCCCGGCCGCGAACAGGAGCACGATCTCTCCTGCGCTCGCCTCGCCCGAGTCCACGAGCTGGCGGACGCGGGCCGCGATGTGCCGGGCCTCGGCGCGGCGCCAGTGGGTCGACGTGCCCGCGTAGCTCGCCTTGTCGGTGACGAGCAGCTCGACGGGCGTGCCGAAGACCGGATCGGGGAAGCGGCCGGCCGGGGCGAGCGGCTGGAAGTCGTCCCCGAACTCGCTTGAGAAGAGGTGATTGACCGTCGCGAGGACCTCGGGCCTCGACCGGTAGTTCTGCGTCAGCGCGAGCACCCCGCCCGACTGATCCCGTCGCTCGCGGAAGACCTCCACGTCGGCGTGACGGAAGCGGTAGATCGACTGGAACTCGTCGCCGACGAAGAAGAGCTCCTTGCCGTCTGGGCCCTCTGCGAGCAGGTCGACGATCTCGCACTGCAGTCGGTTCGTGTCCTGGAACTCGTCGACCATGATCGAGCGGAAGCGCCAGCTTTCGCGCCGGCGCACGTCTTCGTCGTCGCGCAGCAGGTCTCGGGCGGCGAGCTGGAGGTCCTCGAAGTCGAGCGCCGACTCGTGCTCCTTGGCTGCCTTGTAGGCAAGGCCGAACTGCTCGAGGAGCGCCTGGAGAAGATCGCGATCGCGCGCAGCCAACTCGTCGAGTGCCGCTTGTTCGACAGCACGCCGAGCTTCCTCGTAGCTGGCCGCACGCTCGCCGGTTACCTTGAGCTCGCCGAGATCGAGGAGCCTCTCGGCAAGCGTTCGCTCTTCGAGAACCTCGAGGGCGCGGGCAGCGGTCGCCCGGGGCGTCTCTCCCGCCTCGTCGTCGGCCGCGAGGAGGCGCGCCGCCTCTCGAAGCGCCTCGCCTCGCACCTGCAGGCTAACCCGCTCGCCAAGCTCGAGGGTGAGGGGACGTCCCGCGGCGCGGAGCGTCTCGTGGACGCCGGTGAGCATCCGGCGGAGCGCCCGAACCCCGTAGGTCGAGAGCAGGCCAAGGCGATCGTCCTCACCGTCCGCACAGAAGTCGGTCAGAGCCCGCTCAAAGGCCTCGCGCTGGAGAACCCGTGCCTGCGCGTCGTCGAGGACCCGAAAGCGCGGGTCGATCCCCGCGGCGAAGGGATGGGAGCGCAGCAGGCGATGGCAGAAACCGTGAATCGTGGAGATCCACGCCGCGTCGAGCTCTCGTGCAAGCTCGGGGCGGCCGGATGCGGCCAGCCGCTCACGAATGCGGTCGCGAAGCTCACCCGCCGCCCGCTCCGTGTAGGTGATCACGAGCAGCGAGTCGATGTCGAGGCCGCCCTCGCAGACCGCCCTGACGAACCGTTCGACGAGCACGGTGGTCTTCCCCGTCCCGGCCCCAGCGGAGACGAAGACGACGCCCGGCGCTTCGATCGCCGCCGTCTGTTCGGGGTTCGGGGCGTTCATTGCCGCTTCACCCGACACATCGGGGCGAGATCGCACCAGGTCGGGCAACCGGCGTCGCCGAGCGGGTCGTGCCTCACGTCGCCGCCGCGGATCCGCCCGACGAACTCGTTCGCGCGCTCGGCCGCCCGCTCGATCTGCCCCCAGAACTCGTCCTCGTCCCGGTAGTCGTTGCGCTGGAAGCCGGGAACCCCGTCGTCGCGCTCGGCGGCCCGCAGAAGCCCGCGTGCGTCACCTTCGCCCGCGAGGGCGCGATACAGCCCTCCGAGGGGCTCGATGCCGACGAGATCCCGCAGGACGAGCATGTACAGGGGGATCTGAAGCTTGAGCTCGGAGTCGATCTTGGCGGCAGAGAACGCCGTCTTGCCGGACTTGTAATCCCAGACGATCCCGCGCGCGCTGAACGGGTCGACGTCGATCCGGTCGATCTTGCCCGAGAGCGAGAAGTCGTCGAGCGCGAGTCCGCGCTGCAGCTCTGGTGCCGAGCGCTCGGTTCCGAACGAGACCTCGAAGCGCCGTGGCACGAGCGGCGACTCCGACCGCGCCTCGTCACGGACGAAGGCTTCCAGGTCACGCCCGAGCTGTCCTTCCAGCTCGCGTCGCTCGAGGTCGGAAAGCTCCTGGCGGACCCCGTCGAGGGCATCCTCGAGGCAGCGCCGGAGGAAGCGGACAGCGTCTTCGACCCTTGCCGTCTCGACCCGATCGCTGCCGACCTCTTTCGGCAGCCCGGCGTAGAAGCGGTGCAGCGTCGTGTGCGCGATCGAGCCGCGCAACCTGGCATCGACCTGGGCATCGATCGAGCGGGGCGAAAGCAGGCGCTCGACGAACCAGATGGACGAGCACGACGCGAACGCCTCGAGCTCCGTGACGTTGAAGCTCTCCCGCGCTCCGAGCTCAGCCAGCACGGCCGGGTTCGAGAGCACGGTGCGGCGCTCGAAGGCGGAACGGGCGCGCTGCAGACGCCGTTCCCACCCGTTCGCCGCCGCAAGCGAGGCTGCCTCGGTCGCATCATGGTGAGCAAGTGCCGCGAGCGCTCGAAGGCGCTCACGCTCGGTCGGCGCCTCCTCGAGCTGCCAGGTCAGCGCGGACAGGGGCCGCCGGCGCGTCCAGCGCGCCACGTCGGCGGCGTCGAAGAGCGCTCGTGCCTCGTCCCAGAACGGGCTCGCGAGGCGCGGAGCACCGTCGTCGGATGCGGCCTCGCGGACGAGGTAGAGGCGCCGGGACGGCCGCGTGCAGACCGCGTAGAAGAGGTAGCGCTCGCGCGAGATCGGCTCGGGCCGCACGAGGCGTGAGCGCGTGCGCTCGTCGAGGTCGCGGCGGACGTCGTCGTCGAGGAACGGGGACGGGTTGGCACGACGTGGAAGGCTCCCCTCCTCCAGCCCGAGCACGAAGACCGTGTCGAAGCGCCGGGTTCGCGCACGCAGGAGGTCGAGCACCGCAACGCGCCCGGCCTCGGCCGCCGAGTCCTGGCGCACGCGCAGGCGCTCGAGCGCGGTGAGGACGTCCTCCGGGCCGAGCTCGCCGGCCAGCTCTCGCCAACCCTCTAGCTCCTCGAGCAGCCGGCTCACGCCCTCCCACGCCCGCAGGTCGCGCCTGGATTCCTCCCCGGCGGGCGGCGCCTCGAGTCCGTATGCGCCGCGGAGCATCGCCCGCCCGAGCACGCGGACCGCCTCGATCGGATTCTGCGCCGCCCGGAGGTCGTCGAGCGTCGGAAGAGCCTGCCCTCTCAAGGCGACGACCCGTTCCTCGATGTCGGAACGAACGCCGAGTCCGCGGAGCCGGCCCTCGAGGTAGTCGGCGGATGCCCGCGACAGGCCCGAGTACGGGGAGCGAAGGAAGCCGAAGAGATCGCGGCGGCCGCCGGTTCGCCAGAGGAAGCGAAGCGCGGAGATGAGCGAGAATCCGAACGGCGTCTGCCCGAGCCGCGTCTGCCCTTCGATCGCATAGGGGACACCGGCAGCCGTGAGAACTGTCTCGAGCGGTGCGCGCAGCCGCTCGAGGGAGGGGCAGACGAGGCCGACTTCCTCTGGCGGCGTGCCCTCGCGCAGGAGGCGGAGCACTTCGTCCGCGACGAGCTCGATCGACCCCCGCGCACCCGCGCCCTCGAGGAAGCGGACGGCGCCCTCGAGCGGCGGAGGATCAGGCGGCGGCCCGTCGACGAAGAGCGCGCGCTCGAGATGGGCGAGTGCTGGATGTGCGATCTCGGCGTATGCGGGCGGGAGCTCCTCGACCCGTCCGTCGGCAAGGCCGGCGAGATCGTCCGCGGTTCGCCGCAGGGACGCGAAGACCGCCCGCCCGGGTTCGTAGGGCAGTGAGACGTCCACGTCCGTCCGGCCCGCGAGCGCTTTCAGGAGCGCCCACTGGGCACTCGTCAGGTCCTCGAAGCCGTACGCGAGCACCGGCTTGCCCGTCCAGGCGTCGAGCTCGCTCTCGATGCGGCCGACGGCGTAGCCGCGCTCGAGCTCGCGATCCCAGAGCTCCAGCTGCTCGAGTTCCTGCCGGTAGGCGCCATAGAGGGCTGCGAGATCGTCGCCGACGTCGTCCGGCTCGACGAATCCGGACTCGAGCTCGGAGATCGCTCCGAGGAGCGCGTCTCCGAAGCCGGAAAACGTTGAAGAGGCGCCGAGCCCGTTCAGGCTGGCTCCGGCGAGCGTCCGCCTGAGGATCAGCGCTCGCTGCGCGTCGGTGACGACGGCCCGCTGCTTCTTGCCAACGCACGCGATCGAGCGGAAGAGGTCGTCGAAGGTGCCGATCTCGCCGCCGAGCAGGGCAGGGCGGCGCGCGAGCAGGTCGCGCTCGACACGATCCACTTCGGCCCGGTTCGGGACGACGAGAAACGGCTCGCGGTCGAGATTCTCCAGATACCGATCGAGCAGCCGCGAGACCTTTCCGGCGTTCGCCGGGCCAACCAGCAACGCCAGCGGCACTCAACCATCCTAGATGCCCGGCCGGAGTTCAACGCCCCGGCCGTCCCGGGCCGGCCGGGCCGTCGACGTGTTCGAGAAGTCGCTACGCGGCGGACTTGGGCCGGCGGCCCCGCCGTGCGGCAGGACGGCCCGGCATGGCGCCGGCGCAGTTGTCGCACAGGTCTCCCGCCTTGGCGCCGCGGCGGGCATCCGTGTAGGTGACGCGGAGCGCGGCACCCTTTCCTTCACCGACCTCGGCGCCACAGTTGTCGCAAACGAGGATTGTCTTTCTTGCCACGATTTACCTCCCCATCGAATTCCAAGCCGCGAAAAGATAACGGAAACCGCGGCGCTATTCAGAGGTAGCTCGTGCGTCTGCGAAAACCCCGACGCCACGAGGCGTGCTCGCGATGTCATTGTCCTCGACTTCCGCGTGCGCCCAGTAGTGGGAAACGATCGCGTAGCCCTGGCGCATGCTGTCCGAGGATTCTGGATCCGGTCGAACCGCGGCGATCGAATTGTCGTGGATCTCGCACATCGAGTAATCCCCGCAGTAGATTCCGATTCCAAGCACGTCCGCGACGTCATTGTCTTCGACGGTCGCCATCGCCATCTCCGTGACCGTGATGCCCCGGAGCGTCGTGTCCCGGACCCGGTTCTCCTTCAGCATCGCGTGAACGGAGTCCGCGAAGATCCCCTCCTGGCCGCCGGTGAGCAGGCAGTCCTCGATGACGCTCGGCTCCAGATCGGCCCCGAACGAGATGTCGATCCCCTGGGCGTACGGGCTCTCGAGCGACGAGACCGAGCAATCGCGGATCGTCACCTGGCTCCGACGGACGCTGATCCCGTCCATGCGGGAATCGATGACGTGAACGCGTTCGAGGAGGACGCGCTCGGCATGCTCGACTTCGATGCCGTTTTCGCCCCCCAGGACGGTCACGTCCTGGATAGTGACGTCGTCGGCGGTCACGACGATTCCACCGCGCACGATCGCGCCCGGCTCACCGACGAGTCGCTGCGAGTGGTCGAGGACGAGGGGCCCTTCGTGAATGCCTGCCGCAAGGTGGACCACAGGCGGCTGTGTCATCCACGCGACCCCCGCCGCGGCGCCCAGCACGACGAGCGCCGTGGCGACGAGGAAGGCCCCTGCTCGGCCCAGCTCACCGCCGTCCTCGCCGTAGGACAGGCGAGCCAGCGGGAAGACGGCGTGACCCATGAGCTGAGCGAGCAGCCAGGCACCCGCGTAGAAGGCCAGCGCCGCCGAGAGACTTGCACCGACGTGGAGCAGCCGTGCGAGACCCATGACCACAGCCAACTCGAGCACGCCGAGCGGAAGCGCTGCCCAGCCAGGCTGATACGGGAAAAGCCGGTGATAGATGGTCAGGTCGAACGTCAGACCGACGACGAGCATGAGGCTCGCGAGCTCCACGGGCCACCAGGCCTCAAGCGCCAGCGCCACGAAGCACGCAGCAACAAGCGGGCCGAGGACGGCCGCAAGGCGGGATTCCAGCCGGCCTCTCAGCGTGTACGCCATCGGTCCACCTTTCGCAGGAAGCGCCTGGCCGCGTACTTGGCCCCCGCGAGCGTGTCCGCGGCCGGAAACGCCCACTGGGCAGGAGCGCCGGCGAGCGCGAGGGTTCGCCCGGCATCGGTGAGGGCGGGCACGGTCGAATCGGGCGTGAGGACGATCCAGTCGTCGGCTGTCTCGAGCCCGTGGTCGGCGACGAGGCGCCGCAGCAAGACGTCATGGCGAAACCCGCGCTCAAACCCGGTGGCGCAGATGATCTGCGCCGCGCCGTTCACCGTCGGAGCGACGCTGAACCGCCCGTCCCGCCTGGCACGCTCGAGCGGCTCGTCCCAGCGCCGTCCGGGAGGGTAGGAGGGCGCCGAGTAGCGGCGGAGGAATCCTGCACGATTCTCGGGCTCCGTCTCGTGATAGGCGGCTAACCCCCGGCGCGTGAAGAGCTCGCGCGGCAGGTTGAGCGGGCGTCGTTCCGGCTCACGCCGTCGAACGGAGATCACCGAGGCGCCCGCAGCCAGGGCGTTCAGCCACTCCGTCGCAGCCGCCATGCCGGCGCCGATGACCTCGACCGTGTCCGCGTAGCCGTGCGGCTCGTACGCGTGGACAGCGCGCGGGTCGCCCGCGAGCTCCTCTGGAAAGGCAAGCCCCGGATGGCCCGGCGCCAGCAGGACGTGGGGGAAGATGCCTTGCTCGTCGAGCGCGAAACCACCCTCCGTTGCCCGGACGCGCCCGATACGCACTCGCCGAAAGCTCTCGTCCCAGCTCGTGCTCGCCCGGAGGTCCTCGACGTGGTCGAGGAACTCCTCGACCGTCGGGTGGAAGCGGTCGAGGACGCTCTCAGCGAGCGGAACGACGCTCCGGCGTCGCACCGCCGCGTGCACCGCGAGGCCGGGAAAGGAGGTCGGCGCGCAGTGGCCGTCGCTCTCGGAGCGCATCCGCGTCTGGCGAATGGCCGCCGCGCGAACCCGCCATGCTGCAGCGGGATCCGCGTCCGTTCCGAACACGGCTATTTCGGCCGGTTCAACGCCCCCTTTCCGGAGGGTTGCATAGGCGACGAACCCGGCGAGCCCGCCTCCGATGATCGCGCACACCTTCGGCATCGCTACTTCACGGACCCGGCGAGGAGGCCCTGGACGAAGTACCGCTGGAACGCGAAGAAGACGATGAGCGGGATCACCAGAGAGACGAAGGTAGCCGG
Organism: uncultured Actinomycetes bacterium; assembly: GCA_963842305.1. Taxonomy (GTDB): domain Bacteria; phylum Actinomycetota; class Thermoleophilia; order Gaiellales; family Gaiellaceae; genus JAIBJN01. Next base: position 109,865 of record CAWJFW010000005.1, on the reverse strand, counting down.
CGCGATGATCTCGATGTTCGCACCGAACTGCGCCAGCTGGCGGTAGATCGCCACGGTGATCGGCTGCGTCTCGCGACCGAAAACCAGCGCGACGAGGAGATCGTTCCACGTCCAGAGGAACTGGAAGATGGCGAGCGCGGCAATGGCGGGCAGGCCCAGCGGCAGGATCAGACGGAAGAAGATCCTGATCTCCGAGGCGCCGTCGATCCGGGCGGCCTCGAGCAGGTCCTTCGGGATCCCGATGAAGAAGTTGCGCAGGAGGAAGATCGCGAACGGCAGGCCGAAGCCTGTGTGGAAGAGGATGAGGGCGAACACCGTGTCGTTGATCCCGACCCGCTCGTAGAGCCTGAACATCGGGATGAGCGCCATCTGGAGAGGGACGACCAGGCTGGCGATCACGACGACGAAGAGCCAGTCGCGTCCGGGGAAGTCGAGCCACGCGAACGCGTAGCCGGCGAGAGCCCCGACGAAGATCGGAAGCAGGGTTCCTCCGATCGCGATCCAGATCGTCGTCACGAGGGACGACGTGATCGTCTCGTTGTGGAAGATCGCCGAGTAGTTCTCGAACGTGAACTTGCTCGGCTCCGAGAAGACCTGCCACCAACCCCCCTCCAGGTAGTCCTCGGCGGAGAGCAGCGAGGTAAGGAAGAGGCCGATCGTCGGGACGAGCCACAGGAGCCCGAGCACCACGAGCAGGATGTGCAGCGGCGAGCGCCCGAGGAAGCGCCTGAACCTCCCGCCCGTCTTCTCCCGCGCTGCCTGCTGCTGCTCGACGGCTTCGGCAGTCGCCATTCAGGCCTCCCTCCGGAAGCGACGGATGTTGAGGAGCAGCACCGGGATTACGAGTACCAGGATGAACACGGCGATCGCGGAGCCGACCCCGAGATTGCTCGCACCGCCGAACGCCGTCCGCCACATCGCGAGCGCCAGGACGCTCGCGTCGTCCTGCACGGATCCGGGCGCCACGGCGATGACGATGTCGAAGACCTTCAGGACGTTGATCAGCATGGTGATGAAGACGACGGTCATGACCGGTGTGAGGAGGGGCGCTGTGACGCGCCGGAAAACCTGCCACTCGCTCGCCCCATCCGTTCGAGCGGCCTCCAGGACGTCCCGCGGGATCGATGCCAGGCCTGCCGCGATCACGACCATGGAGAAGCCCGTCCAGATCCAGAGATAGGCGATGATGATCGACGGCGTGATCAGGCGCTCGCCGAGCCAGGAGACGCCGTTGAAAGGCTCCGCGAACGTGTCCGCCCCGATGGCGACGTCGTAGCTCCCCGGCTCGACGTTGTCGAACGCGAAGGTGCCGTCAGACTCGGTCGACGTCGTGGCGACCTCGGCGCCGTCCGCCGCGCGGAGCTCGACGGTCACGCCGGGGAGGCCGACCTCCTCGCTCTCGACCTCGCCGGGCTTGCCTCCACCGGGCTTGAAGTCGCGCCAGACGACGCCGGTGATCCCTCCGGAAAGCGCCTCCGGCAGGACCGCCTGCTGCGAGTCGTCGGGAACCTCGTCCTCGGAGATACGCGTGAGCCCGAGCGGAACGACTGCGCCCGGCTCGACCGGCTCGGCCAGTGTGAGCCCGCCTTCCGGCGTGCCGACCACCGCCTCGGTCGACGGCGCGGCGTCCGAGAGCACTCCAGGGGGATTGACCGTGTCCTTGACCGCTCCGATCGCGGCGTTGATCGCCCCCTGGTCGGGATCCTGCTGGTACATGATCCGCCAGGTGACTCCGGCCGCGAACGCGGAGATCGCCATCGGCATGAACACCGCCGTCTTGAAGGCGACCGACCAGGCGATCCGCTCCGTGAGGACCGCGAAGATGAGCCCGATCCCCGTCACCAGGGCCGGAACGACGAGCACCCAGATCGCGTTGTTCTTGACCGCCGTCAGCAGGACGTCGCTGGTGAAGATCGTGTGGTAGTTGTCGAACCAGACGAACTCGTCTCCCGTGCGATCGAAGAAGCTCCGGATGAACGTCCTGATCGTCGGATAGACGATCCAGATTCCCAGGAAGAACAGCGTGGGCGCGAGAAAGCCGAAGGCGACGGCGTAGCTCCTCCAGGGGCGGCCCTTGGGCTGGGGCGGAGCCGCCCCGGGGGACGGCTCCGCCCTGATGCTGGCACCGCTCACGAGCGGTCTCCTTTTGGCCTACCTAGTCCCCGTACGCCTTGGCGGCCGCGGCCTCCATCTTCTGCGCGATCCCGTCGACGTCGTCCGGGTGCGCAACGAAGTCCTGGAAGAGCTTCCAGAGGCCCTGACCCTCCGTCGAGCCGAACTCGGACGGCTGGAGGTCGGACAGGTCGAAGCGGAACTGCTCGGCCTCGGCGACCGCGCCCGCGGTCGTCGCCGTGATCGGGTCGGGGTACACGCTCGGGTCGAGATTCTGGTTCGCCGACGAGAACCCGCCGCGGCCTGCCCAAATGGCCGCCGCCTCCGGCGTGGCGAGGTATTCGACGAACGCTTCCGCCGCAGGCGAGTCCTCGAACATGACGGCGAGGTCGCCGGAAGCGACGATCGACGGCGGCGAGTCGTTGATGGACGGGAAGACGGAGACGTTGTAGCCGGTCTCCGGCTTGAGCGGCGACTCGACGACGCCCGGGACGAAGTCCCCCTCGATCACCTCGGCCCCTTTCGGGTCGTCGGTGAATACGTTGCTCACCGATGTGGTGAAGTCGGACTGGAGGGCGCCATCGGTGCCCGCCGACGATGTTGTCGACGTCGCCGACGATCTTGGCCATCTCCGTCAGCGCATCCTTGACCGATTGATCGGTCCACGGGATCTCGTGCCGCGAGAGCTGGTCGTACATGTCAGCACCGGCCGTCCGCAGATAGATGTTCTCGAAGAGGTCGGTGAGCGTCCAGCCCTCGGCTCCGCCGATCGAGTAGGCGGGAAGGCCCGAGGCCTTGATCGTCTCGGCGTTCGCGAGGAACTCCTCCCAGTCTTCGGTGGCCTCGACGCCGGCGTCCTGGAAGGCCTGGACGTTGTACCAGTAGGTCGACTTGTTGGAAGCCTTGAAGAGCACGGCGTAGAGCTGGTCCTCGAACGTCCCCACTTCGATGACCGACTCGGCGAAGTTCTCGGCGACGGTGTCCTGCGCGAAGTCGATCGGCTGCAGCGCCCCTCGCTCCACGTACTGCTGGACGAGCCCAGGCTGGGGGACAACCGCCACGTCAGGGGGGCTCCCACCCTCCACGGCCGTCGAGAGAACGGTCGGAAGCGCGTCGCCGGCCGAGTCGTACGTGACGTCGACGTCGGGGTTCTGCTCGGTGAAGCCGTCGATGACCGCCTCGAACGACTTCTGCTCCGGCCCCGACCACGTGCTCATGACCGAGATCTCCCCCGAGACCGCCGCTCCTCCACCCCCGGTGTCGGTGGCGCCCGTTTCCCCCGCGCCCTCCTCGTCGTCGTCTCCGCCGCACGAGGCTGCGAAGAGCGAGAGGGCGAGCATCAGCGCGAGAACGAGCAGATGACGGCGATGTTTCCTCATCAGCTGGCTCCTTTCGTTCCGTCGTAGATTCCTGCTCCGGTTTCGAGGTCGAAAAAGTGGACGGCGCTCGTGTCGACGACCAGCTCGGCGGGGTCTCCTTGTGTGAGGCGCGAGTGGGCGCCGAGGCGTCCGACGATGACCGTCGAGGCCTCCCCCTCGTCGCCGAGCTCGTCGCCGGCGTCCTCCGCGAGCTCGCGAACGTCCTCGGTGAGCGCCGGCGTGGCTTCGATCGAGACGTGCGCCACGATCTCGGAGCCGAGCGCCTCCGTCAGCACGACGGTGCCTCGCAGGCGGCGGTCGGCGGGCGCGTCGGGGACAAGCGCGGCGTCCTCGACATGCTCCGGCCGGATCCCGAGAACGACGACTCGCCCTTCATATGTCTGCAGCTTCGGACGCGCCGAGAGCGTCTCGTCCGCGAGCGCGAGCCGCTGGTCGCCGATCTCCACGGCGAGGCCACCGTTCGCCTGGGCGAGCGTGCCTTCGAGCATGTTCATGGCCGGGCTGCCGATGAAGCCGCCGACAAAGAGGTTGACGGGCCGGTCGTACAGCTCCTGCGGCTGTCCTACCTGCTGAAGCTCGCCCTTCCGCATGACGGCGATCCGGTCGCCCATGGTCATGGCTTCGACCTGGTCGTGCGTCACGTAGATCGTCGTCGTTCCCAGATCGTCCTGGAGACGGCTGATCTCGGCGCGCATCTGCACCCGCAGCTTCGCGTCGAGATTCGAGAGCGGCTCATCCATGAGGAAGGCCTGCGGATCGCGCACGATCGCTCGCCCCATCGCGACCCGCTGCCGCTGGCCGCCCGAGAGCGCGCGCGGCTTCCGCTTGAGGAACGGCTCGAGCCCGAGGATGTGGGCTGCCTCGTGCACGCGCCGGTCGATCTCATCCTTCTTTTCCCGCTTGAGCCGGAGGCTGAAAGCGATGTTGTCGTAGACGCTGAGGTGCGGATAGAGCGCGTAGCTCTGGAAAACCATCGCGATGTCGCGGTCCTTCGGCGGAACGTTGTTGACGACGCGCTCGCCGATCCTGACCACGCCTTCGGAGATGTCCTCGAGGCCGGCCACCATGCGAAGAGCGGTCGTCTTGCCGCAGCCCGACGGGCCGACGAGAACCATGAACTCCCCGTCGCCGATCTCGACCTCCAGGCCGGCGACGGCCCTGGTTCCGTCCGGGTACACCTTGCTCACACGGTCGAAGCTGACTGTGGCCAGTCGAACCCCTTCTCCCCGGTTCCTGAGATTCCCAGCTTCCAGGGGGTTCCTAGCCCGAAGCTCTCCGCCCTAAACCCCCGACTAGACTCAGGCCGCGATGGAGACACGGACGATCGTGGTGCTGGAGGGAGACGACACGGGGCAGGAGCTGCTCGAGGAGGCGCTGAGAGTGCTCGCCGCTGACGTGACCGGCCTCGAGCTCGATCTCCCCCGCTTCGACCTTTCGCTCGAGGCCAGGCGCCGGACCGCGAACGGGGTCGTCCACGAGGCGGCGAGGGCCGTCCGGGAGCACGGTCTCGGGTTGAAGGCGGCGACCGTGACACCCGAGTCGTCCGACGACGTCGGCAGCCCGAATCGGGTTCTCCGCGAAGAGATCGGCGGCCACGTGATCGTCCGGACGGGACGGCGGATCCCGGGCGTCGTGCCGATCGGAGGAGCGCACTTCCCGATCTCGGTCGTCCGCATGGCGGTCGGGGACGCGTATGGAGCGGAGGAGTGGCGCGAGGGCGACGGCGAGGAGGAGGTCGCCTACCGTACCGAGCGCATCGAGCGGCGGATCTGCCGCGCGGTCGCGGAGTTCTCGTTTCGCCACGCGGAGCGCACGAAGGCAAAGGTCTTCGGCGGCCCGAAGTACACCGTCTCGCTCGTGTACGAGGGGATGTTGAAAGAGGAGATGGACGCGGCCGCCGAGCGGCATCCCGAGGTCGAGTACGAACCGCAGCTGATCGACGCGACCTTCGCGCTTCTCATCAGCTCGGCCGGCGAGCCGCTCGTGATCCCCGCACTGAACCGGGACGGCGACATCCTCTCGGATCTCGTTCTGCCCCTCTTCGGCTCGATCGCGGGCTCGGAGTCCCTCCTCGTCGCCTTCAACGAGGATTACACGCCCAGGGCCCTCATGGCCGAGGCCGCACACGGAACCGCGCCTGCGCTCAAGGGCAAGGACGTGGCGAATCCGATGGCGATGATCCTCGCGGGCGCGGCGCTCCTCTCGCACATCGACGACGGCGAGGCCCGGAGGGCCGGCCGGGCGATCCGTGAAGCCTGCCTCGAAGCCGTCTCGGCGGGCACGCGCACAGCCGACCTGGGCGGGCATGCCTCGACGCGGGAGTTCACGGACGAGGTCACCTCCCGCACGCGTTCCAAGCTCGAGGTCTGGGCCACACTCGGAGAGGGTTGAGGGCTCTCGGCCGGTACCTCAGGAGCCTCGATCCGCGGCTTCCTCGCCCCGTCTGGATCCTCAGTCTCGGTGGGCTGGCGAACGCCGTCGGCAACGGCCTCGCCTTCCCGTTTCTCGTCATCTACCTGCACAACGTGCGCGGCTTCTCGCTCGGGATGTCCGGGCTCGTGCTGGCGACGGCCGGGGCAGTCAGCCTGCTCGCCGGGCCCGGTGTCGGCATCGTGGTCGATCGGATCGGAGGCCGCGCGACCCTCGCGGCCGCGCTCGTTCTCCTCGCCGTCGGCTACGGGAGCTATGCGTTCATCAAGGAGCCGTGGCATGCGTTCCTAGCGAGCGCCGTGGCCGGAGTGGGGAACGCCGGCTTCTGGCCCAGCCAGTCGGCGCTTCTGGCCGGGTTGACCCCGCAGCACCGCCGCCATGCGGCGTTCGCGCTCCAGCGAGTCTCACGGAACCTGGGGATCGGGCTCGGTGGCGTTGCCGGCGGGCTGATCGCGACGACAGGGAACCCGACGAGCTTCACGGTCCTCTTCCTCCTCGACGCGGCGACCTTCCTCGTCTTCGTCGGCATGCTGGCGTTCGTGCCCGAACCGGTCCACGCCGAGGAGCGCGCCGCGCTCGCGCCGGGACGCTACGCCGACGTCATCCGCGACCGCGTCTTCCGCGGGATCGTGCTGCTGAACGTTCTCTTCGTCGCGGCGGGCTACGCGCAGTTCGAGCTCTTGCCGGTCTTCGCGAAGAACGAGGCGGGCGTGGCCGAGGCGGGGATCGGAGTCATCTTTCTTGTCAACACGCTCGTGATCGTCCTGGCACAGTTTCCCATTGCGAAGGCGCTCGAGGGAAGGCGGCGAATGGCCGCCCTCGGGGTCATGTGCGTGCTCTGGGCGGCGGCCTGGCTCGTCGTCCTCTTCGGAGGCCTTTGGCTCGAAGCCGCGGCCGCCACTGTGGCGTTCGGGGTCGCCGCGATCGTGTTCGGGCTCGGCGAGTGCTTCCAGGGACCCGTCCAGGGCGCGCTCGTGGCCGACCTCGCCCCGCCACGCCTCCGCGGCCGCTACATGGCCGTCTCGACGATCTCCTGGGACATCGGGTTCATCATCGGCCCCGCCGTCGGCGGTTTCGTCCTCGCTGCCGAACCCATGGCGCTGTGGCCCGCAGCGGCGGCCGTGTGCCTGGTCGCCGGCGTGGGCGCGCTCGCGCTCGAACGGGATCTCCCTGGCGAGCTCAGGCTGACGCCCGCATAGTCGTCCGCGTCAGCGGAGGCGGTAGAAGCGGAAGACCTCGTGCTCGATCGGAAGCACCTCGACGTCCGCGAACCCGGCCTCCTTCGCATAGCGGCGAAGGGTGTCCGTGCGCATGACCGTGCCGGTGGCGGCCGAGGGCGTCTCAGAGCGGCCCACCGGGAGGCAGCAGAGGACGCTGTACGTGTACATGATCCGTTCGATGTCGTCGCCGGGAGCGGTGAACGAGTCCGCGACGCGCTCGTCCATCACGATCAGGGCGCCGTCCTCGGCCAGGAGCCCGCGCAGCGCACGCAGCACCTCGACCGGCCTGGACATGTCGTGGAGCGCCTCGAAGATCGTCACGAGCTGATAGGAGCCGGCCAGCTCGGAATCGCTCGCGTCGCGCGCCTGAAAGGTGACGCGGTCGGCGACCTCGGTCCCGGCGACGTTCTCGCGCGCGAGCGCGACGGACCGCTCGTCCAGGTCGAGGCCGTCGACGCTCACTTTCGGATAGGCCCTCGCGATCGCGATGCTCGACCACCCTGCTCCGCAGGCCACGTCCGCCACCCGTGCAGGAGGATCGGCCTGGAGCCGCTCGTGGACATCGGTGACAGCAGGCAGCCACTCGGAGCCGAGCAGATTTGCGTAGAGCGGGCGGTTGACGTCTCCCTGCCCCTCGCGCGCCAGCCCGCCGAAGTCCTCCCAGGAAACCCCGCCGCCCGTGCGGAAGGCGTCCTCGATCGCGGGAAGCGTCTGGGCGAAGGAGACGCCGTAGCGGGCCATCGGCGTCAGGTGGGACAGGGAGTCCCGGTCGACCAGCACCTCCGCGTGCCCCGCGGGGAGCCGGTAGCGGCGCTCTTCTGCAGCGGCCTCGACATCGTCCACCTCGAGAATGCCGGCGACCGCCTGCTGCTCGAGCCACTCGCGCGCGTATCGCTCGTCGGTTCCGGTCACCTCGGCGAGCTCGCCCGGCGTCACGTCAGCAACCTCGACGAGCGCCCGGTAGTAGCCGAGTCGATCTCCGAGGTGGACGGTGAAGAGCTCGTACGCGCCGAGCGCGGCGCCGAAGAGACGTTCGGCGAGGGCATCCCGCTGCGCGTTGTCGGCCTGCGTCGCCATGGCTCCTCCTCGAGCGTCTAACGCTGGTCGAGCGGGGGATTCTGGACGTTGTGCTCCGTCGCGTACTCGTCGACGAGCTTGTTGATGACGTCCATTCCCTCGTCGAAGGCGTAGTTGATCTTTACGAACGGCTCCCACTTCTCCGGAAGCGCGTCCTCCGGGAAAATCGCCTCGACCGGGCACTCCGGTTCACATGCTCCGCAGTCGATGCACTCCTCCGGATCGATGATGAGCATCCGGTTCGCCTCGTGGATGCAGTCCACCGGACAGACGTCCACACAGGACTTGTCCAGGATGTCAATGCACGGCTCTGCGATGATGTAGGTCACTCGGCGCCAGTCTATGCAACGAGCTCATCGACCAGTTGAGGAGCCCGTTCGGCGAGCGCAGACCGGGCCACGACCTTGTCGAGGCCGGCCGTCTGGGCAGCTCGCAGGCCCGCGGTATCGGTGTGATTCGTGTAGCCGAGGATGGGCACGTCCGGATAGGTGTCGGCGACCTCGTCAGCCTCGACCCGCGCAAGATCGCAGATGACCAGATCCGGCGGGTCGATGCTGTCCGTCGTCGTTAGGCGGTGGCTCGTGCCGAGCAAGACATCGAGCTTCCCTCGAAAGAACAGGTCGACCCCAACGAGCAGGATCGTGGCCACGGGCGGCAGCGTACCAGCCTGAACCGGCTCGAGGAAAGGGCTCTGGTACTTTGCCCGCGATGGCGGTCGGCCGGCTGTACACGGTTGCCCTGGTCGAGGACGTCCCGGCCGGGACCGCGCTCGTGGCCGAGGCAGGAGACACGGAGGTCGCGGTCTTCCATTGCGAGGACGGCTTCTACGCGACGCAACACGCCTGCCTGCACCTGAAGGGCCCACTCGGCCGTGGGAAGCTCCACGGCTGCGTGGTCTCGTGCCCGTGGCACGGCTGGCAGTACGACGTGCGAACGGGGGAGAACGAGTTCGACCGGGCGATCAAGCTCGAAACGTACGAGGTCGTGGTCGAGGACGGAGAGGTGAAGGTCGTCCTTTGAATCGCTCATCTCGGAACGAAGCCCTGTGCCGCCCGGCCGCGCTGGCCGGCGCGCCGCGGCGTCTTCAGTCGCGCCCGTACCCCCGAACGCTCCCTGCGTCCTTGCCTCGCACTCGCCCATCACAGCCCGACGGCGAGACGTCGTCCCGCAATGAACGCTGACGACCGGGGCGCCGAGCTCGCGCGCGGGGTCGAGCTGATCCAGGCAGGTGGGTTCTTCGCCGCCCACGAGGTGCTGGAAGATGCCTGGCGCGCGGCCGATCAGCGGGAGCGCGACTTCTTCCAGGGCCTCGTCCACGTCGCAGTCGCCTGGTACCAGGCAGGGCGCGGGAACGAGGTCGGCTGCGAGCGCCAGCTCGAGAAGGCTGTGAGGCGGCTCGGCCCGTACGCCCCTGTACACCGCGGGCTCGATGTCGCCGCGCTCCTCGCCTCGGTCGAGGCGGCGCGCGGCTGCTTCCCGGACCTCCCGCCGCCGGTGCTGCGAAGCGCCTAGCTCACACGCCGATCCCGAAGAACTCGAAGACCCGGTTCACGCCGACGTTGAGCCACCAGAAGCGATCGAAGAAGAGCAGGAGCCCGAGCGCGACGAGCATGGCACCGGCCACGATTCGCAGCGTCCCGTAGTGGTCGCGGAGCCAACGGAAGGCGCCGAGCGCTCGGTCGAAGCCGACGCCGACTGCGAGGAATGGCAGCGCGAGGCCCGCGGAGTAGACGAGAAGGAGGATCGTCCCCTGCGCGACGGTCTGGCCCTCGCCGGCCAGAGCGAGGATCCCCGCGAGCACGGGGCCGATGCAGGGGGCGGCGCATAGGCCGAACGCAGCCCCGAGGAGCGCCGCGGAGCCCGTGCTTCGCGCGCCCTCGACGAGCCCGGGAGCCACGAGTCGATCGAGAAAGGGCAAGGGGAGCAGCCCCATCATGGCGAAGCCGAGGATCACGACCAGGAGCCCCGCGATCGCGAGCAGCAACTCCCTGTTTTCTCCGAAGAGGCTCCCGGCCGCCGCGGCAGCGGCTCCGAGCGCGACGAAGACGCCCGTGAAGCCGACGACGAAGGGGAGGCTGGCCAGAACGACTCGGCGCCCGCCGGCGCCGACTTCCTGGCCCGAGACGATGGCCAGATAGCCGGGAACGAGCGGCAGGACGCACGGGGTGGCGAACGAGACGAGGCCGGCGGCGAAGGCGAGGGGGATCTTCGCTTCTTGTCTGTGGGCCGCGATCGGCAGCGGCCCGTACTGATGAAGTACGGGCGATGACGAGCGCCGCGATCCGGCGCCGCGTCGCAGTCGCCATCCGTGATTGCGCTGGCCGGCAGTCGAGCATCTGTCCAGTTGTCGAACCGCGCGAGCTCTTCGTCGACTCTGCGCTCGAGTTCGGGGTCGAGCGCCGGTCGGCCGTTCGCCGACACCGCCTCCTCCGACTCACCCTCGGGCCGGGCCCGGCTCCAGCGCCGCACCGCGACGGCCACCACGCAGATTGCAATTACCCCGGCGACCAGCGGCAACACCCACGCGAGCAGGTTGAACCCCTCCTTCGGCGGCGAGGCCAGCACTCCCTCGCCGAAGTTGTCGACGAGCGCCGCGTCGATCTCCTCGACCGAGTCGCCGGCCGCGATTCGCTCGCTGATGATCGCGCGCATGCGATCCGCCACCGGGGCGTTCGAGAGCTCGAGCGTCGTGTGGCAGGTTGGGCAGATGTAGCGCTTCTCGAGCTGGGCAAGCGTCGGGGACTCGTCCTCGTCGCCGCCGCAAGCCGGCGCGAGGAGCACGAGCAGGACGGCACCCGCGAGAAGCAGGCGCTTCATCGCGAGGCGGTGTCGAGCGCCGCCCGGACGTTCGCCTCGAGCTGCTCGCGGTCGAACGGCCCGACGATGTGCTCGCCGACAAGGCGCCCGTCGCGCCCGACGAACCACGTTTCCGGGAAACCCGTGTTGCCGAAGCGCCCGAGGCTCGAGCCCTGTCCGTCGTAGGCGATCGGATAGGTGAGCCCGTAGCGCTCGACGAAGCCGCGGGCGTCGCTACGGAAGTCCTGGGCGTCGATGCCGATCACGACGAGCCCCTCGTCGCGGTAGCGCTGCCAGGTCTCCTCGAGCAACGGCGCCTCGTCCCTGCACGGCCCGCACCACGAGGCCCAGAAGTTGAGGACGAGCGCCTTGCCCCGGTAGTCGGCAAGCCGGATCTCATCGTCGCCGTCGAGCGACTCGAAGGCGACCTCGGGCGCCGCCGGGCGCTCCCCCTGCTCGAGGGCGTCGTCGAGGCCGCGACCCTCCGTCTGCTGGGTCACCTTCCAGCCAAGGAGCGCGACGAGGAGGACGACCACGAGGACGGCGGCCGCCTGCAGGATGAGCTTCGCGCGGCGCGCCATGAGCCGCGATCCAGTCTAGCGGCCGCTTAAGCGCCGATGATGAAGACCGGCGTCCCGATGCGCACGCGCTCGAAGAGCCACTCCGCGCTGCGGATGTGCATGCGGATGCAGCCGTGGGAGGCCGAGGTACCGACGGAGAGCGAGTTGTACGTGCCGTGGATGCCGACGCCGCCGACGCTGAGGCCCATCCACCGTGTGCCGAGCGGGTTTCCGGGCCCCGGAGGAATCGGCTGCGCGCCGTCCGCCCAGTCCGAATCCGGTGGATACCACCAGGGATTCCGCGTCATCGTGCGGATGCTGAAGCTTCCCAGAGGAGTCGGGAACACAGCCTGGCCGACGGCGACGGGAAACGAGGCGACGGGTCGCATCTTTCCGGGGGAGAAGCCGCGGTAGAGGATGAGGCGGTGGGAGCTTCGGCGAACGACGACCGCGGGACCCACGGCGCGGGCCCCGACCTTCGGCTTGATCGAGCGGGTGCTGAGCGTGAGGCTCCGTCCGTGAGCCAGGAGCGCGGCGCGCAGGCGTGTCCTCGCGATCGTTCGAACGAGCCGCCTGCCAGGCTTGGCCGCGACGATGCTGGGCCTGAGACCCACCCGCTTGATGCGTGCCGAGACGGGCGCTCGGTAGAACGCCTTTGCGCGGTGGTTGACCCAGGCGCGAAGCGCGCCGTTCAACACGTTCACGTCAAGCTCTAGCGCCGCGCCGACAGGCGCGGCGAGCGCCGCCGTCACGGCCTGTCCGATTCTCGGGTGGCCACCCAGCTTGCCGGGGACAACGGAGAGCGTCCCCGTTCCGAGAGCGACCTTCACGGGCTCATTGAAGGCGGCTTGGACCTCGGCCGTCGCCTCGGCCGCGGTCAGGCCCCCGACCTCGACGCCGGCGATCGTGACGCCGCCCGCGATCACGGGAACCTGGGCGCTCGCAGGCGCCGCTGCGACCAGCGCAACGACGGCAACCACCGCGAACCGCAAACGACCCACCGCTACGCGATCTTAGACGAACGCGCGGCTGCAATCCTTCTCCTCGTGATCGTCTCGCTCCACGTCGCCACCGGCGGCCTCGTCGGTGCTCTGGCCGGGTCACGGGGGCGCGCGCTCGGTCTCGGGCTGCTGGCGCACGCCCTGGGCGACGCGGTGCCGCATCAGGACATCGCCTCGCGCCGGTTCGAGACGCTCAGCGGCTTCGCCGGACTCGCCCTGCTGGCGGCAACGCGAGGACCGGCTGATCCGGTCGTCGTCGGCGCCGTGGCCGCCTCCGTCCCCGACGTCGAGCATGTCCTGCCACTCCCGCGCCCGGGCGGGCGGAAGCTCTATCCGAGCCACCGGATCCGCGGCTGGCACAAGGCGGGCGGGCTGCCCGCCTCGGTTCAGCTCTTCGCGGCCGGTGTGCTCCTCGGCGCGCTTGCCGCCGGGTCTCGTTACGGCCGGGTCGGCAGGTAGTCCTCGTCGAGCTCGCCGCCGCGCGAGACGAAGTCGATGATCATCCGGTCGGTGAGCCACTCGACCGGCGCCCGGTCATCGGTCAGCGGGCGCTCGAGGGCCTCCACCGTCGAGATGCCCTCTTGGAAGAGCGGGACGAGGGCCTCGACGGGTGCGGGTGCTTCCTCGACGCGCTCGACGAGCTCGTCCCTCGTGACCTCGCGGTCGAACCCGAGCATCAGCTCGTTGAACCGGAGCGGCCGCCAACGCCACGCTTGCGGGAACTCCGCCAGCAACGTGCTTCCGATCGCCTCAGAGAGCCGCTCGTCGCCGGGGACGCTGGCCACGTTGAGCGCGACGACGCCTCCCGGCCGCAGATGGTCGCGCACCGCGGCGAAGAACTCCCGCGTCGCCAGATAGAAGGGGATGTAGGGCTGGTGGTAGGCGTCGACGACGATGAGGTCGTACGCCTGGTCCGTCAGCTCGAGGAACGGGCGCCCGTCCGCGGTGATCACGTTCAGCCGCGGATTGTCCTCCAGGCCCATATACCGGCGCGCGGCGTCGCTTACCTCGGGGTCGATCTCGACGCCGTCGATCTCGACGTCCGGATAGAGCTCGCCGTAGGCGCGCGCCACCGTGCCGCCCGCGTTTCCGATGATGAGCATCCGCCTCGGCGGGCTGTCGAGGAGCGGCGGCACGAGGAGGAACGTGTCCCAGACGCCGCCGGTGAGCACCGAGCCCTCGTGCCAGACGGAGTGCACCGCGACGCCCTCGTTCAGCCGGAGTGCGCGCGATCCGTCGTCGCGCTCGACGATCTGGACGTACTGGTACGGCGATTCGGTCTCGAAGATGAGGCCGGAGCTCGCCTTGATCGTCCCGGGGGGGACGAAGAGCAGCCCCAGCGCGACAAGGGTGAGAAGCTGCCAGCGCGTGCCGAGGAGGAGTGCGGCGGCGACGACCAGCAGCACGGCCGAGCCGAGCATCGTCCGCTGCGTCCCGACCAACGGGATGGTGACGATCGCCGAGACGAAGGTTCCCACGATGCTTCCGACGGTGGACAGCGCGTACAGGCGCCCGGCCACCGCGCCCGCTTCCTTCACGTCCACGAGCGCGAGCCGGATTGCGAAGGGTGCCACGGCCCCGAGGAGCGTGATCGGCACGGCAAAGAGCGCGAGCGCGGCGAAGAAGGAGCCCACGACTGCCCCGATCGACACCGCGTCGAGGCCGCGGAGGGTGATGTCGAGGATCGGGCGGGCGACGAACGGCGTGAGCGCGACCGCCCCGGCGGCGACCAGCAGCATCCAGCCGAGGAGCCGCGGCTCGGGCCGGCGGTCGGCCACCTTCCCGCCCAGCCAGTACCCGATCGAGAGATACAGCAGGATGAGACCGATGATGTTCGCCCAGACGATCGTTGAGCTCCCGAAGTAGGGCGCGAGCAGCCGCGAGGCCGCGATCTCCGTGGCGAGGGTCGCGGCGCCGGCTGTGAAGACGACGATGCCCAGCCTCGTGCGGCCGATGGAAGCGCCGGCGGCGGCCGGCGCGAGAACGTCCGAGGCGGTGGTCACGCGACTCAGCGTGCCAGCTTGAGGCAGACGACGGCGCAGTCGTCGTCGAGCTCGCCGCCCGCAAAGGCCTGGCAGTCAGCCAGAATCTCCGCCGCCAGCTCCTGGGCCGGGAGCCCGCGTGCGTCCTCGAGGAGGCGATCGAGGCGTGCCTCGCCGTAGAGCTCGCCGCCACGCCGAGCCTCGACCACGCCGTCGGTGTAGAGAACGACGACCGAGCCCGGCTCCAATCGCGCGCGCTCGACCGCGTACTCCTGATCAGGCTCGATCCCCAGCGGCAGCCCGGAGCCCCCGAGCGGCACGACGCGGCCGCCGGGGTCGACCACCCGGGCAGGCGGATGCCCGGCGCTCGCCGATGCGACTTCGCGCGAGCCGACGTCGACGAGGGTGTAGAGAAGCGTCACGAACTTCCCCGACTCGATCTCGTCGCAGGCCACGTCGTTGGCACTCCTGAGAAGCGCAGCCGGGTCGGCGTCGGTGCGCACGAGCACGCGGAAGATGTACTTCGCCATCGCCATGTCCGCGGCGGCCGGAATGCCCTTGCCGAGGACGTCGCCGATCACGACTGCGAGGCGCCCGTCCTCGACGAGGACGAAGTCGTAGAGGTCGCCGCCGACGTCGACGCGCGCCGCCGACTGATAGACGTGGCCTACCTCGAGCCCCTCGACGCGGGGAAGCTCGCGCGGGAGCAGCGACCGCTGCATCGTCTCCGCGAAGTCCTTCTGCTGCTGGTACAGACGCGCGTTGTCGATGGCGAGGCCCGCCTGCGCACCGACGGCCATCGCCGCCTCGATCGCGCTTCGCTCGAGCGGCCGCTCGGGGTCGAAGGAAACGACCGTCAGCGTCCCCAGGACCTCTCCCGGCGTCGCGAGCGGGAGTACCGCCGCCGTCGCCCCCTGGCGCAGGAACGGCTCGAGCACCCGGTGTGCGTCCTCCGGCTCGGCCGTTCCGGGACGGAGCTCGACCGCGCGCTTCGAGCGTACGAGCCGTCGGGCCAGTGGCGCCGAGAGCGGTTGCGGGCCGGCCACCAAAGCGGCGACGACCTCCTCCGCACGTGGGTCGGCGACATGTACCGCGCGGGCAGTCAACGCCTCGCTCCGGGGATCTGGCATGCGGATCACCGCCACGTCGGCCCCGAGAAGCTCCACCATCGCCTCGGCGACGGCGGCGAGCGTCGCCTCGAGCGAGAGGCTCTCGGTGAAGGACTGCGAGACGGCGTAGAGACCCCGCAGCTGGCGTGCGGCGCGACGCTCGGACTCGAGGGTGCGCTCGAGCACCTCCGAGAGCTCCTTCGCGTGCTCGTGCAGGCGCGCGTTCTGTACCGCGACCGCCAGCTGGCTGGACAGTGCGAGCAGGAGCCCTTCCTCGCCTTCCCGGTACGGACGGGCCCGCTTCTTGAAGACGGCGAGCGCCCCGATCGCCTCGTCGTGGACGAACAGCGGGATGAAGAGCACCCGGCGGACCCCGCTCTCTTCGACTGCGTGCTCGAGGCCGGCCATGCGCGGGTCGCTCCGGAGATCCTGGACGAAAAGGAAGCCGCGGCTGCGGTAGGGGCCGAGCACGAGCTCCAGCAGCCGCTCGGCCAGATCCGTGTGCGGCCCGGTCAAGCCCCGCGAGGCCGACGCGACCAGGGGTCCACCCTCCTCCCGGAGGTAGACGGCGACCTGCCCGCTCGACGCGAGCTCGGCGACTCGCTCGACCGCCGTGTCGAGCGTGTGGGCGAGCGAGAGCTGCGCTATCGCCTGGCTGACGACGGCGACCAGCGTCTGCGAGCGCTTGAGAGCCGTCTCCACCTCGGCGGCCCGCCGGCTCCGCCGAAGCGCAAGAGCCGCGCCGACTCCGAAGCTCGAG
This sequence comes from uncultured Actinomycetes bacterium, assembly GCA_963842305.1. Lineage (GTDB taxonomy): Bacteria > Actinomycetota > Thermoleophilia > Gaiellales > Gaiellaceae > JAIBJN01. The sequence goes on along the minus strand of CAWJFW010000005.1, from coordinate 93,439 downwards.
AGTCGGTCGAGGTCGGGCACCGAGTCGGTGTCGAACGAGAGCCTCAGGGCAGCCGACGGCGGCTCTCCCAGCGGGAGCGTGTAGAGCAGCCACGAGCCGCTACGAACCGGATCCGGCGCCGGCTGCGCGAGCGAGCGGCGAACGCTCTCCGCTGCCTCGACAAGGTCGGGAGCCGCGGCGCCGAAGCCGTGGGAGGCGGCCAGCGAAGGAGCGCCGTCGGGGTCGATCCGCCAGAGAGTGGCGCCTTGGGCGCCGCTGGCCAGCGCCGCCACGCGCACGATCTGGTCCGCTGCGTCCCGCTCGTCGGCGCCGGCCGCCAGAGCCTCGCCGAGCAGCTCGAGCTGGTCGGTCGAGAGCTCCGGGTGCCCGCCGCCGTTCCGGGCCGTCCGGTCGAGCCTGAACGCAAGCGCGAGATGGGCTGCAGCAGCCTGGACGAGCGCCTTTTCTTCCGACCCGAAGGGGAGCCCGGAACGGTAAGCCTCGAGGGTCGCGACAAGTTCGCCCCTCACGATGACCGGGACGAGCCGTGCGACCGGCAGCCGCGCGCGAGAGGCGGTTCGGCGAACTCCTGGAGGAGCGTCGGGATCGCCCGGCGCGTCGTCGAGCCCCACCTCGCGCTGCGACGCGTCCGACGCGGGGAGACGGCTGCCCTGAAGCTCGGCGGCCAGCGCCGCTGAGCTCGAGTGAACCGCCCGGGCGACCAGCTGTCCGTCCGCCTCGACAAGGCGGGCCACGACCAGCTCGGCGCCCGTGCCAAGGGCGACCGCATGGACGAGTCCGGCAAGCGCGCCGTCAGCATGCTCGTCGCCGATCAGCCCGAGAGCGGCCGCGGCGAACGCCGACAAGGCGCTCCCGGCCGCCTCGGTCGGCGGGCCAGTGACCTCGCGAGGAGATCCGCCGGGCTCCTCCATCTCCCCATTATCGCGGCGTGTCGGGAGCAGGCGCACACACGCCTCCGGTTGCGGGAGCGGCCCGAAGCCGCAACAATCCCGCCGTGGCCGCGCCTGCGCCCCGTCGCGCATCGTGGGAAGACGTCCGGGAGGAGGACGTTCCCGTCGACGACCCGCCGCTCGACCCCTATGCGGTTCGACGCCGCCTCCGCCGGGAGCGGGCGAAGCGTCACGCCCTGCACGAGCATCAGCGCGAGAGGCACCTCGCCGGAATTCGCTTCCTGGCGCTGATCGGGATCCTGATCTTCTTCACGCTCTTCCTGAGCCTGTCGATCTGGGAGACCATCGGCTCGGTGTTCGGGCTCTAGGTCGCGACTGCGTATGGAGACCGGAACGAGTCGAGGAGGATTGACAGCGACTCGTTCTCCGGCGCCCGCACCCGGCGCCGGCCTCTGGCGGACGGGTGAGCTGCTCGCCTGGCTCGGCGGGCTGGTCCTCACGCTCGGCGCGTTCATGGGCTGGTACTCGATCTCGGGGGATCTCAGGGGCAAGCTGTCGGTCCTCGGGTGGAACACGGGCACGATCGGGAAGCTCGTCTTCGCCGTCGGCGTCGTGGTGCTCCTCCTGCTCGCACTGCGCGCGTTCGGAGTCGAACTGCCGCCGAGCGTGCCCGACGGCATCGTGATCGCCGCCCTCGGCCTGGTGGCGACGATCCTCATCCTCATCCGCCTGATCGACATCCCCGAGGCCTTCCAGCCGATGGTCGGCCGCGGCATCGGCATCTGGCTCAGCCTTCTGGCCGCGCTGCTCCTGATCGTCGCGGGACTTCTGAAGTCGGCCGAAGACGCCTGACAAGAGCGGCGGACAGAGCCCCGACCCCGAGGCCGAGCAGCGCGCCGGCGAGGACGTCCAGCGGGTAGTGCACGCCGACATAGACCCGTGAGAAGGCAATCGCCACCGCCAGGAGTGCGAGCCCGGGTGCGAACCTGCCGAGGAGGTAGGCGAGGATGAACGCCCCGGCCGCGCTCGTTGCGGCGTGGCCGGAAGGGAACGAGCTCGAGAGGTCCCAGCGGAGCAGTGGGTCGGCGACGCCCACGACCTCGTAGGGCCGCTCGCGGTCGACGGCGCTCTTCAGCACGCCCGCGAGGAGGTCGGCCGTCCAAACGGTCGCCGCCGTCACCAGCGTCGTGAAGAGCATCGCCTTCCCGGCCCAGCGAGCGAGCAGCGGCGCCAGGGCGATCCAGATCAGCCCCGCATGCGCAACGACCGACAGGGTGAGGAAGAGCCAGTCGAAGGGCGCGGCACGGTGCTCGACGACCCAGGTGAAGACATCCTGGTCGAGCTCGACTACGCCGAGAAGCGCCGTCGCGGGCTTCCTCCTAGGAGCGGAGCAGCTGCTTGGTGGCCTCGAGCAGCTTTGCCGGGTCGAACGGCTTGCCGATGAACGCTTTCGCGCCGCGCTCCTGAGCCATTCCCGCCTCCTCGACCTTGCCGCTGTACATGATCACCTGGATCGCGTCGACACCGTGGCGCTCCTGCACCCGGCGGAGCATCTCCCAGCCGTCCATCTGCGGCATGAGGACGTCGAGCAGGATCAGGTCCGGGGACTCTTCGCCGAGCGCGGCCAGTCCCTCGCTCGCACTCCCGGCCTCTCGCACGGAATAGCCCTCCGCTTCGAGGTTCGCGCGGATGAACTCCCGCAGACCTGCATCGTCGTCGACGACGAGGACGCTCGCCGCGGACCGCTGGGCGGCAGACGGGCCTTCGCGCGAGCCGGCGAGGAACGCGTCGAGATCCGTTCGGCGAAAGCGACGATGGCCGCCGGGGGTGTAGAAGGCGGGGAGACGCCCCCCGTCCGTCCACTTGCGCACCGTGCTCTGCGCAGCTCCGAGGTATGCGGCGGCCTGGCCGAGGGTGAGCCACTCTCGACCGTCCTCCGCCCCCCGACGGACGCCGACGGACTCGCGCTTTCGGTCGTCTTGCATGGGCCGCAATCAAAAAAGCTACCAAATTCTGAGTTTTCTTTACCTGGTCCGGAGTTCAGTTCTCCCCCACCGGAAGCCCGGCCCCTCAGCGCCCGGCCGTGGTTACCGTGACCGTCCGCTCCCGGGGCTCGACCGTCAACGGCTCGAGCGTCCGGACGATCGTCTGGGTGCCGCCGGGATCAGGCGTGCTCTCGAGGGCACGACCGATGGCGAGACCGGCGACGAAGACGGCGGCGATCACCGCCAGGCGCACGACCCACTTGCCGATCCGGCGGCCGGTGGACGGCCGGCGCCGCCGGTCGCGCTCACGCGTCCGCGCTGACGGGGGGAGGTCGACCGTCACGGGCGGTAGTCGCTTGCCCCGCGGGCGTAGTGGGCGAAGGCTGCGTCCTGGACGAGCGCAACGTCCCTGATGCCCGCGCGAGCCTTAGGAGGCGCGGAGAGGCGGACGACGTCCCGAACCCAGTCCTCGGAGCCGTCGTAGGCCCGGGCGAGCTCGGCCAGGGTGAAGGTCTGTCCGACGCGGCGACGGAGCTCGGCGAGCACCGCCTCGACGAGCAGCCAAAGGTGGCGCCCTCGGGCGGTCTCTGCGCCGACCTGGTCCAGCCGCCGCTTTCCATCGTCCCATTGCTGGCGCGCGCTTTCCAGCATCAGGATGTCTCGGACTCCTCCAGCGCTCGTGCACATCTGGCGTCCGGGCACCAGCGCTCGCCGGCTTCTTCGACAATCGCCTCGCCGAGCTCGTAGCCCGGCCGCGCGAGGGCGAAGGCCGCGTGCGCATGCAGGCACTTGAGCTTGCCCGGGTCGCGCGTGCCGCCGATGCCGACGTCGAGCTCCGGCCGCAGCTCGCGCTGCTCCCGATCGGCGCGCGCCAGGCTCGCCCCGAACCGCCGGTCCTCCGCCGCCGCCCGCGACCAGCGCTCCACCCCGCCGGCGGCCTCGAGCCGGGCGACCGCGGCCACCAGCCAGGGACAGGTCAGGTAGTAGGTGGTCGGAAACGGCTCGCCGTCCGGCCCGAACGCTGCCTGCTCCGTAACCGCGGGAAAGCCGTGTGCGCAGCGGACCGCAACTCGCCGAAACGTGCGAGCGGGTCGTCCAAGCTGCCAGGAGACCACCCTCCGATCGTCCACCAGATCATCGTATCCCGGCCTCCGAACGCCCCTGGCGCTCCTGCCTCCACTCGTCGATGCCGGTGACGATGTACAGCCGTTCACCCGGCTTCACCAGACCGAGCTTCCTCGCCTGGCGCTCGACGAACTCGGGCGTCGCGGTCTCCTCGATGCTCTGCCCGAGCCGGACGTTGGCACTGGCGATCCGCTCGACCTCGGCCTCACGCTTGGTGACGTTTGCGGTCGCGTCGCGGTAGGCCCGAAGCGGCTGGACGTAGCCGACTGCGACAGCCAGGAGAACGACCAGCCCGATCCACCGAAGCGCGTGAGCAGGCTTCTTGACACGACGGACCTTCCGCCTCGGGGCGGGACGTGCGGGTCGGCGAGAAGCCCGGGTGGCCATGGGCGTGCAAACTTCGACCGCAGGCCACAGCCTCCTTCTCGGGCAGCGATCAGGCTAGAGAGGGGGTCGGACGGACTGCCGGAGGGCGGGAAGGGCCTACGCCGTCTCGACCTTGATCACGTTCGTCGTCCCCGGGACGTTCACCGCCGTGCCCGCGGTGATGACGATCCGGTCGCCGGCGCTCACCAGCCCGGACTCCCGCGCCGCGTCGAGCGCACGGGACCAGAGATCCTCGACGTTCTTCGCCTCCTCGATCTCCGCGGCGACGACGCCCCACTCCAGCGCGAGCTGCTGCACCGCCTGTCGCTTGTGCGTGACGGCGATGATCGGCCGACGCGGCCGATGACGGGCGACGGCCGAGGCGGTGCGCCCACTGTAGGTGGGCACGAGGATGGCTGCCGCCCCGAGTACCTCGGCGATGTCGCACGCCGCGTTCGACATCGCTTCGCCGACCGTCGGGAAGGGCTGGTCGGCGGCCTGTGCGAGCTCGTGCCGGTAGTCGAGGCTCGGCTCGACCGCGCGCGCAATTCGATCCATGAACGCGGCGCTCGCGACAGGGTAGTGTCCGACGGCCGTCTCGCCGGAGAGCATCAGCGCAGACGTCCCGTCCAGGATCGCGTTGGCGACGTCGCTCGCCTCGGCCCGGGTCGGCTCCGGCCGCGTGATCATCGACTCCAGCATCTGCGTCGCCGTGATCGCCGGCTTCCCGTGCTCGAGGGCGCAGAGGATGATCCGCTTCTGGACGAGCGGCACCGCCGCGGGCCCGATCTCGACGCCGAGGTCACCCCTGGCGACCATGACGGCGTCGGCAGCGCTGACGATGGCGTCCAACTCCTCGAGCGCCTCGGCCTTCTCGACCTTGGCGATGACCAGCGCTCTTGCATCGGCGGCATTCAAGAGCTCCCGCAGCACGCGGCAGTCCGCGGCCGAGCGGACGAACGAGAGAGCGACGTAGTCGACGCCGATCGAGAGCGCGAACTCGAGGTCGCTGAGGTCCTTGTCGGTGACCGACGGGACCGGGATCGGAACTCCGGGGACATTGACCCCCTTGTGGGCGCCGACCGCGCCCCCGACCTCGACAGTCGCGCGGATGCGCTCCCCGTTCGTGTCCTCGACCCGTAGGCGCACGAGCCCGTCGTCGATCAGCACCTCGTGGCCGGGTCTGAGAACTTCCGTCAGCACCGCCGGCAAAACTGGGAGGTCGCCCGACGCACCCGCACCTCCACCGGAGATGTGCACCGTGTCGCCCTCGACCATGATCCGTGGCGACTCGAGATCCCCGATCCGCAGCTTCGGGCCTTGCAGATCGGCGATGAGGGCGAGCGGCCTGCCCGCCCGTTCCTGCGCATCGCGCACGAGCCGCGCGCGCTCGCCATGCTCCTCGTGCGTCCCGTGGGAGAAGTTGAGGCGAGCGGCGTCCATGCCCGCATGGACAAGCCGGTCGACCATGTCTGGCGACGACGTGGCCGGGCCGATCGTGCAGACGATCTTCGTGCGGCGCAGCCCGTCGATCACACCGCGCACGTTAGCGCGCGCGGTGGCTCTCCCCCCTCAGCGGCCGGCACGCGGAAAGGCGGACCAGCCCGGGTAGACGGCCTCGCTACCGAGCTCTTCCTCGATCCGCAGGAGCTGGTTGTATTTCGCCACGCGGTCGCTCCGTGAGGGCGCCCCCGTCTTGATCTGGCCGACGCCGGTCGCGACGGCCAGATCCGCGATCGTCGTGTCCTCGGTCTCGCCCGAACGATGCGACATCACGGCGGCGTACCCGTTCGCCCGGGCGAGCTCGATCGCCTCGAGGGTCTCCGTCAAGGTGCCGATCTGGTTGACCTTGACGAGGATCGCGTTCGCGACCCCGGCTTCGATCCCACGTCGCAAGCGCTCGACATTGGTGACGAAGAGGTCGTCCCCGACCAGCTGTACGCGCTCGCCGAGGCGCTCGGTCAGGGCCGCCCATCCGTCCCAGTCGTCTTCGGCGAGACCGTCCTCGATCGATACGACGGGATAGCGTCCGCACAGCTCGTCCCAGAGCGAGATCATGCCGTCCGCGTCGAGGTCGAGCCCCTCCCCGGGGAGCCGGTACCGGCCGCCCTCGGCGAGCTCGGTCGTGGCCGGGTCGAGGGCGACGGCGACCTTCTCGGCATGGCCGGCCCGCTCGGCCGCCTCGAGGATGACGGCGATCGCCTCCTCGCTCGACGGCAGGTCGGGTGCGAACCCTCCCTCGTCCCCCACCCCGGTGGCGAGCCTGCGTTCGTGCAGGAGTTCCTTAAGCCGGTGGAACGTCTCCGCGCCGATCCGCAGTGCCTCGGAGAAGGACGCTGCTCCGGCCGGAACCACCATGAACTCCTGCAGGTCGAGCGAGTTTTGCGCGTGGGCGCCCCCGTTGATCACGTTCATGAGCGGCACCGGCAGAACCCGGGCCCCGTCACCGCCGAGATGGCGAAAGAGCGACCTCCCGGACTCGGCGGCGGCCGCTTTTGCAACGGCCAGCGAAACCCCGAGCAGCGCGTTCGCGCCGAGCCGCGACTTGTTGGGAGTGCCGTCGAGCTCGACCAGGAGCCGGTCGGCGGCGGCCTGGTCGGCGGCGTCGGCTCCGGTCAGGGCCGGGCCGAGCTCGCGCTCGACGTTCTCCACGGCCTTGAGGACTCCCTTGCCGAGGTAGGCCCCGGCGTCGTCGTCACGCAGCTCGACCGCCTCGAACTGCCCGGTCGAGGCACCCGAAGGAACCGCCGCGCGGCCGACGGCACCGGAATCCAGCCCGACCTCCACCTCGACCGTCGGGTTGCCGCGCGAGTCGAGGATCTGCCGAGCGTGGATGTTGACGATCTTCACGCGAGCGCCTCCTTGGCGAGCCTGTAGTAGCGATCCTGCTCCTCGAGGTCGAGCGCGCGCCAGTCCCGGCCGTCGCGCTCGGCGAGCTCCGCGGCGCATTGGACGCGGTCGACGAAACGGGCGGTTGTGGCGCGAAGCGAGAGCTCCGGGTCGACGTTGAGCATCCGCGCGAGATTGACGACTGTGAAGAGCAGGTCGCCGACCTCCCCGAAAACGCGTTTCGACGGCTCGGTCTCGGGAGCGGGAGTGCCCACGTCGGTGAGCTCCGCTTCGAGCTCGTCCGCCTCCTCCCGCACCTTCTCGAGCGGTCCCGCCGTATCGAGCCAGTCGAATCCGGCCGCGGCGGCGCGCCGCTGCACCTTCCGCGCTCCGAGGAGTGCCGGGAGCGTCTCGGGGACGTCGTGAAAGATCCCCTCGCGTCCTTCCTGCTCGCGCTTCAGCTCCTCCCAGCGGCCCTTGACCGCCCCGGGAGTCGTCAGCTCGGCGTCGCCGAAGACGTGCGGGTGCCTCCGCACGAGCTTGGCGTGGATCCCCCGCGCGATCCCGGCGAGATCGCCGGCGCCGCGCTCCTCGAGCAAGAGCGCGAGGAAGACCGTCTGGAAGAGGAGGTCTCCCAGCTCGTCGACGAGCTTGCCGTCTTCGCCGGCCACTGCCGCGTCGGCTACCTCGTACGCCTCCTCGATCGTGTGCGGGACGATCGTCAGCTCCGTCTGGGCGCGGTCCCAGGGGCAATCGCGGCGCAGCCGCTCGGCGAGCTCCTGCAGATCGACGAGCGCCCGGTCGAGCCCGTCCCCGCCACTCACGAGGCTATTCGTCGGTCGTGGGGGTCTCGGTCTCGCCGGTCGTCGACTCGGACTCCGGCGGAGGCTCGAAGCCCGGCGCGTAGGCGACCTGGTCCGCGAAGCGGTCGTCGAGCTCCTGGACCCACTCGTTGATGGTGGTGTTCTTCGTGTCGTCGAGCAGCGTCGAGGAGATCTGCGCCTTGACATCGGCCAGCTCCTGGGTGGAGGCCTCGACGACGGGCCCGATCGCCTCGATGACGTGCCAGCCGAACTGCGTCTTCACGGGCTCGGACAGCTCGCCCGTCTTCAGCGTGAACGCCACCTCGTCGAACGGGGCCACGGTCGCGCCCTTCTGCGCCGTGAACTTGCCCCCCGACGCCTTGGAGGAAGGATCCTGCGAGTACTGCCTGGCGAGCTTGGCGAAGTCGGCGCCGTTCTCCAGCTGCTGGTGGATCTGGTCGGCCTTCGCCTTCGTCTTCACGAGGATGTGCCGGACCTCACGGGACGCGGGCTGCTCGAACTGCGACTTGTTCTCGTTGTAGTACGCCTGGACGTCCGCGTCGGAGACCTGAATGTCGCTCGTGACCTTCTCGAAGATCTTCTCGGAGATCATGCGCGAGCGCAGGTCCTTCAACACCTGCTCCTCGGTGAGACCCTGCTTCTCGAGCTCCGCCTGGTACGCCTCCTCGTCCCCGTCGAAGAACTGCTGCTTGAGCTCGTCGAGGCGCTTGTCGAGCTCTTCGTCCGACACCGTGATGCCCATCTCCTCGGCCGCGATCTCGAACTGCGCCTGCTCGACGAGGCTCTTGACGAGCGCGTTGCGAAGCTGCGCGTACTCGGGCGTCCCGGCCTCCGGGAACTCCTGCTTCCGCGCCTCGTAGGTCTGCTGGGCCTGAGCCAGAAGCCGGTCGTATTCCGACTTCGGGATCTCCCGATCGCCGACGACGGCAATGGCGTCTGCCGGCACGTCGGCCGTGGCACCCTCGTCGTCGTCCCCGCCCCCGCAGCCCGCTGCAGCGAGACCGAGCGCGAGCGCAGCAAAGACGGAGATGAGACGAATCCAAAGAGGCATGGGCGCGCTGGCTAGGCCGAAAGCCGTAAATCGAGGATAGCATCGACGAGCTCGACCGCTTCGGGGAACCGCTCGCCCCGCTGCGTAAGCTCGCGCTTCGCGCTCGAGTACACGGCGATCGGCGCCGTCGAGCGGAGCTCCCGCAGCTCCGTGGAGCCGAGCACGAGCGGCCCGACGACCGCGCGGCCGCTCCGAAAAACGAGGTAGTCGGCGCCGATACGCGCCAGCTTCAGCTTGACCTCTTGGATGGCGAAGAGGCTCTCGACCGGCTCGGGCACCGGCCCGAACCGGTCCTCGGTCGCGGCCCGGAGCTCGCGCAGCTCGTCCTCGGACTCGGCGAGCGCCAGGCGCCGGTGCAGGTCGATCTTCTGCGCCTCGGCGGGCATGTACTCGGTCGGGACGAAAGCATCCACCTGCGCGTCGACGCGCACCGGCCTCGCCACGGGCCGGCGGGTCCCGCTCAGCTCCGCGACCGCCTCGCCGAGGAGCTCGACGTAGAGCTCGAAGCCGATCGCGGCCACGTGGCCCGACTGCTCGGCCCCGAGGAGGTTGCCGGCCCCGCGGATCTCCAGATCGCGCATCGCGATGGCGAAGCCGCTGCCGAGCTCCGTGTGGTCGGCGAGCGTGGCGAGCCGGGCCCGGGCCTCCGGCGTCAACTCCTGGCCGTCGGGATAGAAAAGATATGCGTGGGCGACGACGTCGCTCCTGCCCACCCGGCCGCGAATCTGGTAGAGCTGCGCCAATCCGAGCGCGTCCGCGCGCTCGACGACGAGCGTGTTCGCCTGAGGGATGTCGAGTCCCGACTCGATGATGGTCGTGGACACGAGCACGTCGGCGTCCCCGGCGAGAAAGGAGAGCATGTGGCCCTCGAGCTCTCGTTCTGGCATCTGCCCGTGAGCTACGAGAAAACGGAGCTCCGGGCAGAGTTGTCGGAGGTGCTCGGCCGCTTCGTCGATCGTCTCGACGCGGTTGTGCAGGTAGAAGGACTGGCCGCCGCGCTCGTGCTCGCGCACGAGCGCCTCCCGCATGACCTCCTCCTCGTACTCGCCGACGTGGGTCCGGATCGGCAGGCGGCCCTGCGGCGGTGTTTCGATGACGCTGATGTCACGGAGCCCGGCCAGTGACATGTGGAGGGTCCGCGGGATCGGCGTCGCCGACAGCGACAGCACGTCGAGCTCGAGACGGAGCTGCCGGAGCAGCTCTTTCTGGGCGACGCCGAAGCGCTGCTCTTCGTCGACGATCACGAGCCCCAGGTTCTTGGCGACGACGTCCCGGGAGAGCACGCGGTGAGTTCCGATGAGGACGTCGACCTTCCCCGCGGCGAAGTCCGCGAGCACCCGCTTCACGTCGGCGGGCCTGCGGAAGCGGCTCACCATGTCGACGGTGACGGGGAGATCCCGGTAGCGCTCCCGGAACGTGTTCCAGTGTTGCTGGGCGAGGATCGTCGTCGGTGCGAGCATGAGCGACTGGGCCCCGTTCGCAACCGCGATGAAGGCGGCCCGCACCGCGACCTCGGTCTTGCCGTAGCCGACGTCACCGCACACGAGCCGATCCATCGGCCGCGGCGCCTCGAGATCCTCCTTGACGACCTCGATCGCCTGCCGCTGGTCGGGGGTCTCCTCGTAGGAGAAGCTGGACTCGAGACGCTCGACGAGCTCGCCGTCGGCCTCGAACGCCACGCCTTCGGCGCGCTGGCGCTGGGCATAGAGGACGAGCAGCTCCCCCGCGAGCGTCTGCGCGCCGGCCCGCGCGCGGTTCTTGATCGTTTGCCAGGCCTTACCGCCGAGCTTGGAGAGCGCCGGTGCGTGCCCGTTCGCGCCGACGTAGCGCGAGACCTTCGCGATCTGCTCGTGCGGAACGTAGAGGCGGTCGTCGCCCTTGAACGCGAGGAAGAGATAGTCGCGCGTGACGCCCGCGACGGTCTTCGTCTCGAAGCCGAGGAGCTTGCCGACTCCGTGGTCTTCGTGGACGACGTGGTCGCCGGTGCGCAGGTCGGCGAAGCTCTGGAGCGCCCGGCCGACCCTGACGTCCGTGCGAGGCGGGCGCTTGCGGAAGACCTGGGTGTCCGGGAGAAGGATCAGGTCGAGGTCGCGGAGGACGAACCCGCGGCGGGCAGCCGAGACCGCAAAGACGAGACCGGGCTCGGTCGGCAGCTCGGCCCCCTCGCCGAGGACGAGCGCGTCGAGGCGCCTCAGTAGCCCCTTCGTCCGCTGCGCTTCGCCGAGGTGCGCGAACGTGACGACGACCCGGTGCCCGCCGCGGACGTACGCGAGTAGGTCTCGCTCCGCCTCGGCGAGGCCGCGGGCAGCGATCGCCGGCCGTTGCGCCTCGAACGCATGCCGCTGGCCGGCCGGGAGCTGGGAAAGGCGAAGCGCAGCCCCGAGCGCGAGCTCGGCACCGAGCTCCTCGGCGACGACCTGCGCCGCCTCGTCGGCTTCCCAGACCACGTCCGGCGCTGCGATGGGCATGACGAGGTCGTCCGGGAGCGGAGCGGCCTCCCCCTCGTCCGCGAGCATCGGCTCAACGAGATCGGCCCGCCGCTCGGCCGCCGGGTACACGGTCGCCTCGTCGAGCGCGTGCAGCGTCCGCTGCGTGAACGGGGAAAACGCGCGCATCGACTCGATCTCGTCGCCGAAGAGCTCGAGGCGGACGGGGTCGCGGCCGGTCGACGGGAACACGTCGAGAATCCCGCCCCGAACGGCGAACTGCCCGCGCGTCTCGGCCTGCGGCACGCGCTCGTAGCCCGCAAGGGCGAGGCGCATCGACAGCGCCTCGGCGCCCGGCGCATCGCCGACGCGGAGCACGATCGGCTCGGGACGGTGCCCGAGCGGAGGCACACCCTCGACAAGACCGAGCGCGGACGCACAGACCAGACCTCCGGCTGCGAGCACGTCGAGCGCGCGAGCTCGTTCTCCCACCAGATGAGGAGGCGGCTCGAGCCCGCTTCCCCACCGAACGCCGCGGGAGGCGAAGAGGCCCACCCGGTCTTCGCCGAGATACCAGCCCGCCGCGTCGGCGGCATCCCGCGCCTGGGCGTCGTCGGGGAACACGCACGTGAGCCCGCTCCCGCGGGCCTGCTGGAGAGCCGCGAGGAAGAGCGGGAGGAGCGGCTCGGAGACGCGCGCGTCGCCCGGGTCGGCGAGAAACTCGCGCAGGCGCTCGCTCTCCGCGAGCTCGCGGACGAGGGGCGCGAGTGCCGGTTGACGGGCTTCGATCGTCCGGTCCATGACGAAGGGCGGAACCCGGGGTTCCGCGGGGTCATCGTAGCCTCCGGCCACTTCGTACGGTGCCCGCGCGGCCGGCGATCTCACCTGCACGAACCCTAAGGTCGGGCCTTCCTTCTGCCGAAAGTAGAGGAGCACCGGCGTCGGGCCGCTACGGCGCGCGGAGCATCTGCGGCGGGTCGTCCTTCAAGCAGGGCGGCCCGCCTTCCTACGACATCGCGTGTGCCGCCCGTCTGAGGCCGTCTAGTGGCGTTCGTTGAAGCGGCGCTGCGCCTCTTCGAGCCCGTCGCGCACGATCGTCTCGACGGCTTCGGCGCCGCGGGTCACGATCGCCTCCACGTCGACCTCCGGCGGAAACGGCGTCAGCACCCAGTCGGCGACGGGGCGCGGATCGCCGCGCTCCGGGCGCCCGACGCCCACGCGGAGCCGCATGAACTCGGGGGTGCGGAGATGCTGCGCCACCGATCGAAGGCCGTTGTGACCCGCCAGACCTCCACCCATCCTGGCCTGTAGCCGGCCGAGCTCGAGGTCGACCTCGTCGTGCACGACGAGAAGCTGCTCCGGAGGAAGCTTGTAGAACCGAACCGCCGCCCCCACCGAGCGACCGGACTCGTTCATGTAGGTCTCGGGCGAAAGCAGGGCAATGCGCGCCCCGCCGAGCCGGAGCTCGACCAGGCTCCCTGAGAACTTCGAGCGGCCTGTGGCGCCGTGTCGGCGGGCGACTTCGGCGCAGACCATGCGCCCGACGTTATGACGCGTTCGCTCGTACTTGCGGCCGGGATTCCCGAGACCCGCGACGAGCACGTCGAGCGTCGAGGCCGGCGCGCCCCGACGGAAGAAGCGCATCGAGAGGGCCTAGCTTTCGCCGGGCTCTTCGCTGCCGCTCTCGCCCTCGGCGTCCGCGTCGGCCGACGGAGCGGACTCGCCTTCGATCTCGCCCTCGCCTTCGCCCTCGAGGCCTTCCTCGCCCTCGATCTCCTCCTCGACCTCTTCGGGCTCCTCGACCTTCGTCGGAGGCGTGACCGTCAGGACGACGGCATCGCTGTCGTCGAGGAGCTTCACGCTCGCCGGCGCGACGATGTCGGCGACGCGGAGGCTGTCTCCGATCGTCATGGCTGAGATGTCGAGCTCGAGCCGGTCGGGCACCTCCATCGGCAAGGCCTCGACGTTCACCTCGCGAAGGACGAGCGTCAGGACGCCGCCCTCCTTTACGCCGGGCGACTCGCCGACGGGCTCGACGGCAACCTGGGACTGGATGACCTGGTCGAGGCGCACCTCGTGCAGGTCGATGTGGAGCAGCCTCGGCCGCACGGGATCGAGCTGATACTCCTTGAGAACTGCGTGGTGCGCGGTCTTCTGTCCGTCGAAGACGACGTCGACGATGGTGTGGAGGCCGTGCTCGCCCGTGAGGACACGGCGGAGCTCGCGCTCCTCGACCGCGAACGGATGCGCTTGCTTGCCGGCTCCGTAGAGGACGCCGGGGATGAGACCGTTCGCGCGAAGGCGGCGCGAAACGGCACTGCCCGCCTCCTCGCGCGGCTTCACATCAAGCTTGATTCGCTCACCGGCCATACCGGCGGGCAAGTGTAGCTGAGCGGCGCTACCCCGCCGCCCACTGCGATTCGATGTTCCCCTGGATCTGGGAGACGTAGACACCGAGCTCGCGTTGCCGGTCGGCGAGCCGCTCCTCGCGAATCGCCAGGAGATCCTCCCGACGCTCGACCTCTTCCTCTCGCAGCTCGAGATCCGCCTCGAGGACGGCCTTTCTCGCTTCGACATCGTTCTCGCGCTGATCGAGCTCACGGCTCCGCTCGCGCAGTTGCTGCTCGAGTTCGCCCGTCCGACGCTCGCGGCGCTCGAGGCTCTCGCGGGACTCGAAGACCGCTGCCTCGGAACCGACCTTCTCCTCGAGCTCCTCCACTCGCCGGCGGCGTTCGTCCAGATCCACCTCGAGCGCGGCGAGCCGCGCTTCCCGCTCCTCGAGCTCGCGCCGGGCCGCGGCGTACTCGGCGTCGTCGGGAGTGCCGGCCGGTGCGCCACGGCTCAGCTGGTCGATGTTCTGGATCTCGACCTTGATCACGGGCGGGATCAGCCCGCCGGTGGCCGGAGCAGGCGAGGGTGTGCTGCTCGCGGACTGCTTCCCACGCCGGCGACGTCTCCTCCGCCGAGCAGGCTCCGGCCGCTCCGCAGGGGAGGGGTACGCGGTATCAGTCACGTCCGAGCGGCATGCACAACGGACAATGACCTCCCCGCACCGCGGTGGGCATCCCCCGGTTTGGCCATCTCGTGCGGATCCCACTTTTCGGGGATTCCGTGGACGCCCTGAAGGCCCGACACAGAGAACGACCGCGGTCGCAAGAACGGGAGGGAACGATGATCAGACGAACGGGAGCCATCGTCCTGCTCGCAGGCGTGGCCGCGCTTGCCTCGGCCGCGCCGGCCGGAGCGGACCACACCCTCTCGCACAAGATTCAGGCGCTCACGGCCAAGCTGAACTGCCTGCAGAAGTATCCGGTTTTCGCGTTCGCGGACTATGCGTTCTACGACCTGAGCGAACCATCGGTCACAGTGCTCGACGCGGGCCTCCCGCCCTCGCCCGTGCAGGTCCTTCGCGACAGCCAGGAGATCACCGCGCTCGACTTCAACTACGGCTCGACGATGGGGCAGAGTGACGCCTTCCTGCTCGGGGTCAAGAACACGGGCTTCTGCAAGTCGAAGTTCCCGACAGCCCCGGACCCCGTTTCCTTCGCCCGCGTCGCCTCGACGGCGAAGATGCTGCGCCTCCAGTAGCGGCCCGGCACCCGGGCGGACGCCGCCTAGTCGACGATCTCGCCGGGCACTCGGGCTGGAGGACCTCCCAGACCAGGAGGTGCGCCCCCACCTCGCCCCGGGCCTGATCCCGCTCGGCTTTTCGTCATCAGCGAATGGGAGAGCCGGGAAGCTGCGGACAAGGTGCTGACCGACTACGCCGGCAGTCCAAATGCCCGGCTGGCGAACGAGCTTGTCTCCGAGCCGCGCCGTCGAACAGTAGGTCGTCGGCTGGCGGCCATGAACAGGTAGGTCGGGACCTGACGCGTGTTGGTGGACCGCCGTGGCAGGTGAGTTGTCCGCGACGCGGGTGCCGGGGGATGCACGGGGGCGGGGCCGGCGCTCCCGGCTTAGGCGAGAGGCAGCTTGCGACGCGCGTAACGCTTGGTCACCTTCCAGGCCGCCCAGCCGAAGAGCGCATACCGCCATTTGTTCATGTTCCACAAGGTTCCCGCAGTCACCCTGACGGAAACGTCCGCCGCTGGGCGCGCTTGCGGATCCTTGCCTTCGCCCAGGCCGTCGCGATCCAAGACGCAGAAACTCCGCCCGCCGTGCTACATCGGCCACCCCTGGCCGGCCCGTTCGGGACGTGTGCGGGCTGTGGGCCGACTGTGCAAACCCTTCAATGAGTTGCCGGAGCCGGGCCGGCGCCGCAGACCTCGGGAAGGTCGGCACCTCAAATGGGCCAAGCTGCCCGGCTCCGCCAGGCCACGCTTACCCACCCGACGCTCTTCTGACTCGTCAGCCCGCACGGACTTGGCGCAAGTATTGGCGCCCGATTGCGTCTCCTTTCATTGAAGGATGCGGCGGGTCGGGCGACTCGCAGCGATTAGGGGGTTGCTGGCGTCCGACACCGGGCCACGGGTCCGCCTAGCCGCAGGGCGGTGGCCCGCCTCGATCGAGGAAGCAAGGAGCCCATTCTCCCTTTGGGCTCCTTGCTGTTTCAGGGCAAGCTCAAATCCGGGCGATCCGCCGCCCCTGGCCGAGCCTGTCCGTCGTCGGCCGGGCGAGCGAGGCGCTCGTCAGGTGGGTGAGCTAGAGGTGCCTTCGGAAGCCGAGACGTTTGACACGGCAAAGAGATAGAAATAGCTTCGCAGGCACAACAAGGGAACTGACTTAGGGGGTCAGCATGCGGCGAACGGCGATTCTGATCATGGTGCTGGTGGCTGTGTCGGCCTCGACCGCGCCGGCCGCGATCAGGCTGGCGGGTATTCACTACAACTCGCCCGGTGCCGACGGCGGCAGCAACAAGAGCCTCAAGGGCGAGTGGTTCACGATCACGAACACGAAGAGCAAGAAGAAGTCCCTAAAGAACTGGAAGGTCCACGACAAGGGCGGGCACGTCTACAAGTTCGGGAGCTTCACCCTGCGCGGGCATCAGACCGTGAAGGTGCACACCGGACGGGGGAACAACTCCGGCCTACAGCGATATTGGGACCTGCATGGGTATGTCTGGGACAACGACGCAGACATGGCCACGCTCAGGAAGCCGAACGGCGATGTGGTCGACAGGTGCTCGTACGACGCACCCTCCAAGAGCGAGAAGGTCTGCACCGGTCGCCTCCCCGACGTTGCGATGACGAACCTGCGGAGCTTCCATGTCGACACGACGACGATTTCAGGCCATACCTTGCTCCGCTTCACGACCGAGCCGGTCAACATCGGCGCAGGCCCGCTCGAGCTGCGCGGATCCCGTCGCAACACGAGCAGACCGACCATGCCGGTCGCCCAGCGAATCTACGACGCCGGCGGCGGGTTTCACTCCGTCTCCGTGCCCCCCAACATGTTCTGGGCGGGTGACGGCCACGACCACTGGCACGTGCGCGGCTTCATGTCCATGGTGCTCGAGAGAGCAGCCACCGGGGTCAACGTCGGCAGGGGCGCCAAGCAGGGCTTCTGCCTGACCGACAACCCCGCGTTCAACGTGTCCCTTCCCGGCGCGCCCGACAGCCAGGTGTACAAGGGCTGCGTCCAGGGAGGACAAACCTCGCTGGCCGTCAACATGGGCATCTCGGTCGGCTGGGGTGACCGCTACGGATACACCTTCCCCCTTCAGTGGGTCGACATCACCGGTCTGACCCCGGGCCAATACAAGCTCATCGCGACCGTCGACGCACAGAACTACTACCGCGAGTCGAAAGAGAGGAACAACACGACCTGGACGATCCTGCAGCTCAACGGCGACAACCCCGTGACGGTGATCGAGCAGGGCCCTCACGTCTAGCGAAAGCAGTCAGGGAGCGACTACGCGGCCCGGTCGCGATCGAGGCGGCCAGGTCGCCCGAACATTAAGGAACATCCGGAACCCGTCGAGTTCTTACTCGCAGACGCATCGGCCCTGCCGAGGTGGCAGCGCGCCTACCGAGATGGCCCTTGGGGACATGCGTGGTGCGTCCTAGTCGCCCCCGAGGATGACGACGTCAGGCGGTGGGGGGTCGGGCGCGTTCCAGTTCTGTGACCGGCGGCGCATGGGTGCGGGCTGAGTGGCGTGACGGGCGTGGGTCACCGCGGCGCCCTTCCTCGCTCCCGCGAGGCGATTGCAGCGACGATGCGAGGGACCGAGATAGCTCGAGCGGTCGGGGCCGTGATCGAGGTCCCAGGGCTCGCCGGCGAGAGTCCTCCGGCGGCAGCGAGCGCAGAGCACGACCGACCCACTGTCGATGAGGACGCGGACGCGCTCGCGCAGCGCCTTGTGCGCGGCGCCGTGGCCGCGCGCCTCCCGGGTCTTCGCGCCCACTTCGCCCGCACTTCCGGCGGCGGCCGGTGCTCGCGGCAGTAGGGAGACCGTGGGCTCCAAGTCTCCCGACCGCAGCGCCTACAGGCTCGCTCGTTCACCGCTCACGCTCTACAGGGAGGGAAATGGTGGCAGACACTCATCTCGCGCCTTCCGAGCGTTAGCGTGTCGTGAGCAAGCGAGCCACAAACCCGCATAGTTACGCGCGAAGACTAGAAGAGCTGGTTTTCGCCCGCGAAGATCGCTGACACGGACTCATCCGAGAAGACGTTCTCGATCGTCTCGGCGAGGATGCCCGAGATCGTGAGCACGGTCAGCTTGTCCGGGCGGTTGAGCTCCGAGATCGGCACCGTGTCGGCCACGGCGACCCCGGCGAGCTCGGAACCGGCGATATTCGCCAACGCGTCGTCGGGGACAAGCCAATGGGTCGCGCACGCGTAGACCTTGGTCGCCCCGGCGTCGCGGAGCGCCTGTGCGCCGGCGACCAGCGTCCCGCCGGTGACGATGATGTCGTCGCTCAAGATCGCCACCTTGCCCCGGACGTCACCGACCACCTCGGTGACGGACGCGACGTCGTGCGCCGGGCGCTGCTTGTTCATCAGCGCGAAGTCGGCGTCGAGCATCTGCGCGAACTTCGTCGCCATCTTCGCCCGTCCGGGGTCGGGCGACACGGCCACGACTCCATCTCCGTGGAGCCCGAGCGTCTCGCGGTAGTAGCGCGCGAAGAGTGGCAGAGCCGTCATGTGGTCGACGGGAATCCGGAAGAAGCCCTGGATCTGGCCGGCATGGAGGTCCATGGTGAGCACCCGGTCTGCGCCTGCCGCATCGAGAACGTCGGCAAGGAGCTTCGCGGTGATCGGCTCCCGAGGGGCGGACTTCTTGTCCTGCCGCGAGTAGGGGAACCAAGGCATGATCGCCGTGATCCGGTTGGCGGACGCGAGCTTGGCCGCTTGGATCATGATCTGGAGCTCCCAGAGATAGTCGTTCGTCGCCCGACCGTGACACGCCTGGACGATGAAGACGTCCGCACCGCGGATCGACTCCTTGTAGCGGCAGTAGGTCTCGCCGTTGGCGAACGTCTTCAGCTTCACGTCGCCGAGCTCGATGTTGAGCTGGTCGGCGATTTTGTGGGCCAGGACGGGATGGGAACGGCCTGAGAAGAGCATGAGCTTGCCCGACGGGCCGCGCTCGATCCACCGGCCGCGCTCGCCGTGCGCCTGAGTAGCGTGCTCGGGCGTCACGCCCAGGCCGGGCAGCGAGAGCTCAGTCGTTCCGCTTTCCACGCAGGTAGCCCTCCTTCGTGACTTGTCTCGCCCGAGCGATCGCGAGCGACTCGGACGGAACGTCCTCGGTGATGTACGAGCCGCCGCCGATCCATGCGTCGTCTCCGATCGTCACAGGAGCCTCGAGGCCATTGTGAATCCCGGTCCTGACGTTCCGGCCGATCGTGGTCCGGTTCTTCCCCTTGTCCGCCTCGTGCGGGTAGTTCGCGGTGATGGTGCCGGCGCCGACGTTCGTACCTTCCCCCACGTCGGCATCGCCGAGGTAGGAGAGGTGCGGCACCTTCGTGCCCTCGCCGATCTGAGAGTTCTTCAGCTCCACGAAGGTTCCAGCCTTGACCCGCGCGGCGAGCACCGTTCCGGGGCGAAGGTAACAGAACGGCCCCACGAGCGCGTCCTCGCCGATCGTCGAGTCGACGACCACCGCATGCGGCCCGACCTCGGCTCCACGCCGTACGACGGTCCGGCCGCGCAGGACCGTGAAGGGATGGATGACCGCGTCCGGCTCGATCTCGACGTCCGGCTCGATCCAGGTCGTCACGGGATCGACGACGGTGACCCCTGCCTCCAGGTGCCCGGCGACGATCTGGTCGCGGAGCTGCGCTCCGGCCGTCGCGAGATCGGCCCTGGTGTTCACGCCTTCGCCGACACGGGGGTCTTCCGCACGGTACACGGCGACGGCACGTCCGTCATCAACCAGATGGCGCACCGCATCCGTCAGGTAGAGCTCGCCCTGGGCGTTGTCCGTGTCGAGATGCTCGAGGCCCTCCCAGAGCAGTGCGGCGTCGAAGACGTAGACGGAGGAGTTCACCTCGCGAATCGCCAGCTGCTCGGGCGTTGCGTCGCGAGCCTCGACAATCGCCTCGAGACGGCCCGAGGCGTCCCGAACGATGCGTCCGTACGAGCCCGGCTCGTCGGGCTCGAACGTGAGCACCGTCGCCGCCGCCTTCTCCCGACGGTGAACCTCCAGAAGCCGGCGGAGCTCCTCGGTCGAGAGGAGCGGCGCGTCGCCAGCGAGCACGAGCACGTCGCCCGTGAAGCCGGTAAGCGCGGGTCGGGCGGACGCGACGGCGTCACCGGTGCCGCGTGGCGTCTCCTGGATCGCAAGCACGACACCCTCGGGCAGCGTGCCCTCGAGTGCCGGCCGGGTGCTCGGAGACGTGACGACGACGAGCGGGTCGGGGCCGAGCGCACCTGCCGCCGCGATCGTCCAGTCGACGAGTCGCCGGCCCAGCAGTTCGTGGAGGTGCTTCGGCCGGCTGGAGTGCATGCGGGTGCCCAGCCCCGCGGCCATCACCACTGCTGCGAGAGGAGTATCGGTCACGAGGCGCTCATGGCTGGGGCGGGAGGATTCGAACCTCCGATCACGGGACCAAAACCCGTTGCCTTACCACTTGGCTACGCCCCACCGCAGGTCGAGTATAGGCCCGCGCCCGAGCCCTCACCGGCGGTCCAGCAGCAGCATCGCAAGAAGGGCGGCCGCCATGAGGACCAGGATGACGATCGCGAAGACCTTCGCGACCTCCCACAGGACCGGGACGATGACCGCGATCAGCTGGGACGCGGCGAAGATCCATGCGACCTCGCGAAGTGCGTGGTAGCGGGTGCCGCGGGCGACGAAGGCATAGACGACGACCGCGGCCGCGGCCAGTGCGAGGACCCAGAACCACCCGAGCCCGCCCAGGACGACGAGCAGGCTCTCGGTCAGGCCGATCAAGAGGGCGAGCCGGACCCGCCGCTCGCGCAGCCAGAGCCCCCGGCCGCTCTCGCCGGCATCGATTACAGGAGAGGTCGTCACTCGGCCGACGTTACCAAACGGGTGCGGTGACCCAGGTGCGCACGCGTCGGCCTAGTCGGTGCGCTGCCGAGCGCGCTTCCGGGCGCGTTTCGAAGAGCCCGTAGACAGCTGGACCGGCACCGCTCACGTCGGCCCGAAAGGCGCCGGCGGCTCGCAGGTCCGCGGCGAGCGCAGCGGCGCCGGAGGCCTCGGCGAGATCGTTCATCGGCAGAGCGGCGAGGTCGGGCGGACGGCGCGCCGCGCTCAGCGTCTTCAGGAGCCCTTCCTTCCGTCGCGCGAAACCGGGGCCCCCTCCGAGCTCGTCGAAGCGACCGTAGACGCTCCCGGTCGAGCCCTTCTCGATCTCGCGCGCGAGCGCGAGGACGACCCAGAAGTCCTGCGGTAGCTCGAGAATCGAGAGGCGCTCGCCCGAGCCCTCGGCCAGCTTCGGCCCCGGCTCCAGGAAGAAGGGCACGTCGGCACCGAGCTCGGCCGCGAGGGCGTGCAGACGTTCCGGCGCGAGTGGCTTCGGAAGCGAACCGTTGGCAAGTCGCAAGGCAGCTGCGGCGTCGGCGCTTCCACCTCCGAGGCCGGCAGCGACCGGAATCTCCTTCGAGATCCGGACACGCCATGCAGGCGGGATGCCGGCGGCTTCGGCGAGCCGGACGAGCGCGGTGCCGACGATCGTGTCGCCCGGAAACCCTTCGATCGTCAGCCCGTCGCCTCGATCGAGCTCGATCCGATCGCAGATGTCGATGCGCTGGAGGATCGTCGCGACCTCGTGCAGCCCGTCGGCCCGACGTGGCCCGACGACCAGCGCGAGGTTGATCTTCGCCGCGGCGATGGCTCGGGCCGGCTTCATTCCCCGAGGGCCTTGCCGAGGCGGAGAAACTCGTCCGGCGCCAGCTCCTCCGCGCGCACGCTTGCGGATCGTCCGAGCCCGGCGAGCGCGGCCTGTGCCTGGCCTCGGTCGGCGAAGCCGCTCAGCTCCAGCGAGTTGGCAAGCGTCTTGCGCCGGTGCGCGAACGCCGCGTACGCCACGCGTCGAGCCATCTCGAGCTCCGGATCCCATGGTCGCGTCCGCCGGAACGCGACGAGCGCGGAGTCGACGTTAGGGGGTGGCCGAAAGCAGGTGCGGGCGACCGGGTGGAGGGCGATGCGCTCCACAGCGAGCTGCAGCGCGACCGTCACCGCGCCGTAGTCCTTCGTTCCAGGAGCTGCGAAGAAGCGGTCAGCCACCTCGCGCTGCACCATCACGCACCAGAGAACCACGGAACCCAAGGCGGCGAGGCTCTCCATGACGACTGGCGTCGCGACGTTGTACGGCAGGTTCGCGACGAGCTTGTTCGGCGCCGGGTCGAAACCAGCCCCCAGGAGATCGAGTGCATCCCCGAAGACGAGCTCGACGTTGCCCCGCGCGGCCAGGCGCTCGCGAAGCGCCGTTCCAAGGCTCTCGTCGAGCTCGACCGCGTGGACGTGCCGCACCCGGTCGCCGAGATACGCCGTCAGCACCCCGAGCCCGGGGCCGATCTCGAGCACCAGGTCGTCGGCGTGGAGGTCGGCGAGCCTGCCGATCACGTTGAGGATGTTCTCGTCGACGAGCCAGTGCTGGCCGAGCTGGCGTTTTGGGCGCGCTGTCACGACAGGGAGAAGAGGGCGACCGCGTTCTCTTCGATCTGCTGTCCGAGGAGGTCCGCGTCCTCGCCGCGGGCGTCCGCCAACGCAGCGACCGTGTGGACGACGAAGCCAGGCTCGTTCCGACGGCCGCGCACCGGCTGAGGAGCGAGATAGGGGGAGTCCGTCTCCGCGAGCAGGCGCTCGGCGGGGACGCGCGCCGCGGACCAGCGCAGCTCGGGCGCCTTCGGATACGTCACGTTGCCAGCGAACGAGACGTACCAGCCGTGCTCGAGGGCCGGCTCGAGAAGCGCGGACGACGAGAAGCAATGGAGCACGATCGGCACGCTCTCCGGAACCGCATGCAGCGCGGCGAGGGTGTCGTCGTCGGCGGCACGTGTGTGAATGACGAGCGGTTTGGCCACCTCGGCGGCGAGCTCCGCCTGCGCACGGAACGCCCACGCCTGCCGATCCCGACGTGCGAACTCGCGGTAGTAGTCGAGACCGGTCTCGCCGACCGCGACTACCTTCGGGTGGGCGACAAGCTCACGGAGCTCCCCGAGCTCACGATCTCCGACCGCACCTGACTCGTGCGGATGGAGACCGAGAGCGGCATAGACCCCCTCTTCCGCGTCGCACAGGGCAAGAACCGCCCGCGCAGACGGGATGCTGGTACCCACCGAGATCACGCGAGTCACTCCGGCCTCGCGCGCCCGCGCGAGAGCCGCGCCCGTGTCCTCGAGGGCGTCGAGATGAGCGTGCGTGTCGATCATGGCTCCGAGCCGAGCCCTCCGCGACGGCGCTAGGCCGCCGCCGTCGGCTCGTCCACGCGCGGGAAAAGCGGCGAGGCCGGCTCGATGTCGTCGGCGGCGAGTGTGCCCCCGGCGGCAACCCGATCCCACCCGAGCTCCAGAGGCTGGCGGAGCGCAGAGAGGATCCGCTCGGCAGTTTCGGGGACGAACGCGGCGAGCGCGACGGCGACGACTCGCAGCCCGTCCGCAAGCTCGTAGAGAGCGCGGTCGAGATCGTCCGCACGCGCATCGTCCTTCGCGAGCTCCCAGGGGGCGACCTGCTCGACGCGGCGATTGAGCGTTCGCACGAGCTCCCAGACGAGCTCGAGCCCGCCGGTCAGATCGAACTCGTCGAGCCGCGACGCCACTCCCTCGCGAGTCCGGTCGAGCTCTGCGGCCAGATCGTCCGAGACTCCCGTTCGCCGTAACGCCCCGTCCCGATATCGATAGATCATCGCCGTCGTCCGGGAGAGGAGGTTGCCCAGGTCGTTACCGAGCTCTCGCTCGTAGCGCTCGTGAAGACCCTCGATCGAGATGCTCCCGTCCTGACCGAACGTCGCCACGCGGAAGAGGTAGAAGCGGAGCGGGTCCACGCCGTAGACGTCGACGAGGTCGAGCGGGTCGATCACGTTGCCAAGCGACTTCGACATCTTGCGCTCGTCCATCAGCAGATACCCGTGAACGAACAGCTGCTTCGGCACGTCGAGACCTGCCGCCAGCAAAAGCGCCGGCCAGATCACGCAGTGGAACTTGAGGATGTCCTTGGCGAGGAGATGCCGGACCTCGGGCCAGAAACGGGGCCTGAGGTCCTCGCCCGGCCGAGCGAAGCCGAGCGCGCTCCAGTAGTTGATGAGCGCGTCCACCCACACGTAGACGACCTGAGAGGTGTCCCAGGGCACCGGAACACCCCAGCGCTGCGATGCACGGCTGACGCTGATGTCATCGAGACCGCGCTCGACGAAACTTCGGGCCTCGTTGTACCGGAAGGGCGGGAGCACGATGTCAGGGCGCTCGTCGTACAGCCGCAACAGCGGCTCCTGATAGGCGGACAGACGAAAGAAGTAGTTCTTCTCCTCGACGTACTCCGGAGGGATTCCGTGCTGCGGACACAGCCCGTCAACGAGCTCGGCCTCGGTGTAGAAGGCCTCGCACCGGGTGCAGTACAGACCGGCGTACACGTCCTCGAAGATGTCGCCGCGGTCGTATATTCGCTGCAGGAACTCCTGGACGAGCGCCTTGTGCCGGTCGTCGGTCGTCCGGACGAAGAAGTCGTTGGAGGCGTTGACGCGAACGGTCATCTCCTGGAACGCGGCCGCGTTCCGGTCGACAAACTCGTTGAGCTCGAGCCCCGCCTCCTCGGCCACCCGCGGGATGTTGGAACCGTGCTCGTCCGTGCCGGTGAGGAAGAACGTCTCGTCGCCCCGCTGACGCCGGTGGCGGACGAGGATGTCCGCGGCGATCGTCGTGTAGGCGTGCCCGATGTGGGGCGTGGAGTTGACGTAATAGATGGGGGTCGTCGCGTAGAAGCGCATCGGCGCCCATGATACGGCCGCGATTCCAGCGTCCGGACGGCGGTTTCAACGCGGCGAAGACGGGAACTGAGAGGTCGTAGGCTCACATCGAGTTCACCGCGCCGAGATCGTCTCGGCTCTTCGACAACGTGAGGGAGGGCGAGCACGTACCCGATGGACACGCGTAGTAGGCGCACCCGCGGCGGGAAGACGACGACAGGGATCATTCGCCATCTCGACGAGCTCGGCCGCATCGTCATCCCGATCGAGATCCGGAAACGGTTCGGGCTCACCGAGCGAGACGCCCTCGAGATCTCGGTCAAGAACCAGACGATCCTGCTGACCCGGCCTCGGAGCGCCTGCGTCTTCTGCGGGTCGACGGGCGCCGTGCTCGAGCACAGGGGCCAGGCCGTCTGCCATGACTGCGTGAACGAGCTGGCGGCGACGAACAGCTAGCCCCGCGACGAGGGAGAGCGCGGTCGCAACGGCAACGGCGACCAGACCCAGGGCGAGGCGGCGCCCACGCCAGCCCGCCCTCCGAGGCTCCTTTCGGGTCCGGGTCCCTGCTCCGCTCTCCGGCGGAGGGCGGGGGCGAAGGCTCGAATGACCCCGGCACGCGCGTCGTCGATCGCCAGAGCCCCGTGTCTACGAGCGGCGTTTCGTCCGCGCCGCCTCGGCGAGCGGGGGACATCGACTCACCCGCCACTCGGCTGTTCCCAGCGCGGACCGGGCTCGGGGCGGGAACCGTCGCCACTGCGCGATGTCCGAGGTCGCCGTGGGAGGGTGTGTGACCAACCGAGCCGGGTGCTTCGGGCACCGGAGCGGGCACGTTAGGATCGGGAGCCGGAGCCTGTGGAGCGGGCGCGTGGGGCGCCGGCGCGGGTACCTCCGGCGTAGGGGCCGGCACCTGGGGCGCGGGCGCGGGCGCGTCCGGGGATCCCGCAGGGGGAACGGCCGGAACCTGCTCGGCAGGCGGGGCCGGCGGCGCCGGCGGGACGGCGTGACCGCCCGGGAGGAGTCCGAGCGGATCGACGTACCCCTGGGCGTCCGACGTGAGCCTGGTGCCGAGGTGGACGTAGGACGCGTCGTGCTCCGCGTCACCGGTCGGCCCGATCGTGCCGACCGGCGCCCCCTCGGCAAGAGCTTCCTGCCGCACGACTGCGATCGTTCCGAGGTGAACCAGGGTCACGGAGTAGCCGTCCGCGGTTTCCACGGTGACGGTCCGGCCGCCTCCGGGCACGGAGCCTGCGAAGCTGACGACCCCGCTTGCGGGCGAGCGTACAAGCGACCCGGGCTCGGCGGCGACGTCGATGCCCCGATGCTGCCCAGCAGCGTAGGGATCGTCTCCGAACGTGAATGGTCGTAGCACCGGCCCGTCGGCGGGCCAGGTCCAGGCGAGTGCGGGCGGCGCGCCTGCCTGGAACGCGATCAGGACCGGAAGCAGGGCGATCAGCCGGTTCATTCCTGCCTCCTGTTGTCCATTATGTCAACGACGTCACCGTAGCAAGACCGGCGGACGTTGTCAATTGTGGCGACGGCCAGGTGCCGAGACTAGAGCGATCGGCGATAGAGCGTGTTCTTCGAGACGCCGCTCAGGCGTGCCACGACGTCGGCCGCGACCCGGCGAGGCGTCCCGGCCGCGACCAGCAGGGAGACGGCCTCGAGCGCCCGCTCGTCTTCGACACGATCCTCCCCCCTGATGTCGGCGCCGACGACGACGGTGATCTCACCCTTTGGCGCCGTCTTGAATCTCTCCGCCAGCTCCCGCGAGCTACCGCGAGCCACTTCCTCGAACCGCTTCGTGAGTTCGCGGCAGACCGCGACGGACCGTTCCGGATGGACGTCGGCCAGGCTTGCGAGGGTCGCGGGAAGTCGGCGTGGAGACTCGAATGCGACCGCGGGCCAACGCCAGCCGCGCAGCTCCTGCCAGAGGCCCTCGAGCCCGGCTGACGTCCGCGGGAAGAAGCCGAGGAACGCGTAGCGCTCGCCCACGAGACCGCTGGCGACGAGCGCTGTCTCGACCGCGGACGGGCCTGGAAGCACCGTCACCTCGAGTCCGCGGTCCAGCGCCGCAGCGACGAGCTTCGCGCCCGGGTCGTTGAGGCCGGGGAGGCCCGCGTCGCTGGCCAGCACGACCCGCTCGCCTCCTTCGAGCCGGGGGAGGATCTCGGCGGTACGGCGAGCCTCGTTGTGGCGGTGGAAAGAGACCAGCCGCGCGCGGACCCCGTGACGGTCGAGAAGGACCCGCGTGCGCCGCGTGTCCTCACAGAGGACGACATCCGCTTCGCCGAGCTCGCGCAGCGCCCGCAGCGTGATGTCCTCGAGGTTGCCGATCGGCGTCGGGCAGACCACGAGCGGCATCGACGTTAGCCCTCGTCGAGCGCGTCGAAGGCGACGAGCGCCGCACCGACGAGCCCTGCATCCGGCCCGAGCTCCGCCTCGACGATCCTGACCACGTCGCGCGAGGGAAGGAGGGTGCGCTCGGCTACGACCTTACGAGCCGGCGCGAGCAGGAGCTCACCTGCCTCGCCGAGGCCACCGCCGACGACGACGACCTCGGGGTTGAAAACGTTCAACAGGTCGGAGATCCCGACACCAAGGTGAAAGCCGACGTGCTCGAGCACGTCGCGGGCGTCGCCGGGGCCGGCCGCAGCGAGCTCCACCAGCAGGCGGGGGTTGACGTCGCGCCCCGCCGCGGCTGCGCGGCCGAGATCTCCGTGGGGTCGCTCTGCTGCCGCGCGATCGGCGAGCCGGTCGGCCGCCTGGCCGGACGCCATCGCTTCGAGGTGGCCTCTCCCCGGACAGACCCCCTGGCAGGGCGGGCCGTTGAGATCCAGGGTGATGTGGCCGAGCTCGCCGGCCGCGCCTACGGAGCCGCGATAGAGCCTGTCGTCGAGGATGAGGCCGCCCCCCACCCCCGTGCCCAGCGTGAGCATCACCACGTTCCGGGCACCACGGCCCGCGCCGAGCCGGTGCTCGGCGACCGCAGCGGCGTTCCCGTCGTTCTCGAGGTGGGCTGGAACCCCGAAGGAGTCCTGAAGCCGGTCGCGGAGGTCGACGCCCGCCAGGGGGATGTTCACGGAGGTGACGGCGCGCCCCGACCGCTGGTCGATCGTGGACGGGATCCCGACGCCGAGAGCATCGAAACCCCCGTCGGCGAGGCGGCCGATGACACGCTCGAGCTGCGCGAGCACCGCGTCCTCTCCCGTAAGATCGGTCGGCTCGACGGCGCGACGAACGACCGTTCCGTCTCGATCCACGACGCCCGCGGCCAGTTTCGTCCCGCCCAAGTCGACCGCGATCACCTGGCGAGCGCTCATTCGGGGTCTGGCTACGATACTCGGTCGCTGTGGCGTCGAAGAACAAGCCGTACCGCGTGTACCGCGGCGGGCGGGTCAAGGGCCCCGTTCCGACCGAGTCGAGAAAGGGGCAGGACAAGGCCCCCGGCGTCGGCGACGGCAACGACGCCTACAAACGGCAGAAGCCCAGTCGGAGCCGAAAAAAGCGCCGTTGGCTCAGGATCCTGCTGGTCGTCATCCTCGTCGTCGTCCTCGCCTTCACCGTCTGGGCAATCCTCGGATACCTGGCCTTCCGAAGCGGCGTGAAGGAGGCGAACGAGCGCCTCGACTCGAGGGCCTATGCCGCCCTCGCACCGCAGGACGGACTGATGCTCACGAACCCCTCCACGATCCTCGTCCTCGGAGTCGACGAGGGTCGCGGCCGGGAGGGCCCATTCCGTTCCGACTCGATCATGCTCGTGCGGACCGACCCCGACGAGCACCGGATCGCCCTCCTGTCCATCCCGAGAGATCTTCGGGTGGAGATCCCAGGACGTGACCTCGACAAGGTCAACGCCGCGTATGCATATGGAGGCCCGACTCTGGCCATCCGGACGGTGCAGGCGCTGACCGGCATTCCCATCAACCACGTGGTCGTCGTCAGCCTCCTCCGGTTCAAGGAGGTGATCAGGGCCGTCGGCGGGGTGACGATCAACGTCCCGAAGCCGATCCTCACGGACAAGTTCAAGTGCCCCTACGAGACACAGGCGGAATGCGACGAATGGAAGGGGTGGAAGTTCCGGAAGGGAGAGCAGCACATGAGCGCGGAGAGGGCGCTCATCTACGCCCGCGTGCGCGTCAACAAGCTCGACCCTGCCGACAACGACCTCACGCGCGGCCAGCGCCAGCAGGCGGTCGTCGAGGCGATCGCCGACGAGGTCACGAGCTTCAAGACGTTCCTGCGCATGCCGTTCATCGGGGACGACCTCGTCGCACCGCTCGCCACCGACCTCTCCGCGAACCAGTTCCTCCAACTCGGGTGGGTGAAGCGGCGCACCCCGTCGAGCGGGTTCCTCCGTTGCCGGCTGGGCGGCGAGATCGCCGACATCGACGGACAGTCCTTCATCATCGGGGACGAGGACAACGCCAGGATCGTGGCGATGATCGAGGGCAAGGTCGCACCGCAGCGCCCACGGCCCGGCTCGGAGACCTTCGGCCCGGGCTGCAGCGTCGGCCGGGGCGACTGAGCAGCGTCAGCCGGTGCTCGAGGACGCGTTAGGACGAATCGGCGGCTTTCGAGTCGGACGCCTTCGAGTCCGAAGGCTTCGACTCCGGCTTGTCGGCCTTCTTGGAGTCGCCCGAGTCTCCGGAGCCGTCGCCGTCCTTCCCGGCGGCCCGCCGGTTCCCGCGGCCGTAGTCGGTCGAATAGAAGCCGGAGCCCTTGAAGTGGATCGCCGCCGGATAGAGCACCTTCGTAACCGGGCCCTCGCCGCACACCTCACAGACCTGGGCCGGCGCATCCGTCATGCGCTGGAACAGCTCGAAGATGTGGCCGTTTGGGCAGCGATATTCGTAAATCGGCATCGTCAACAGGCCGCGCCGTGCCTGGCCAGATGCTAGCAGGGGGTACGGAGGCCTCCGGCACTCGCACCGAGGGAGTGCCAGGGCCTTCGCCGGGTCGTCGCGGCGCCGCGATCGCGGCCGATCCGTACCGGCTCGGGGTCGCAGGAATCACCGGCGGGCTTGCGATCTTCCTCCTCCTGCGCCTGCACGCGCTCCCGCCGCACGAGGACGAGACGCTCGTCTTCTTCCTGAGCCACTCATCGCTCGGGGACATGCTCCGAACCGTCCTGGGGGAGCGCGGCGGCGCGCCTCTCCACTATCTGCTCGCCTATCTCGCGGGCCTCGTCGACCCCGGCCTGACCGGCCTTCGGCTGATCTCGGTCGCGTTCGCGGTCGCGAGCA
This sequence comes from uncultured Actinomycetes bacterium, assembly GCA_963842305.1. Lineage (GTDB taxonomy): Bacteria > Actinomycetota > Thermoleophilia > Gaiellales > Gaiellaceae > JAIBJN01. The sequence goes on along the minus strand of CAWJFW010000005.1, from coordinate 63,387 downwards.
TGCCAGCCATCGCGGCTCTTGTCGCACGGCTGACGGACCGGCGCACCGCGCTCGTGGCGACACTGCTCGCCGCCGTGAGTTGGACGACCATCTACCACGGCATCTACGCCCGGATGTACAGCCTGTTCCTGTTCACGTCAGTCCTATCGCTCCTCCTCCTGCTCCGCGCCCTCGAGCGCGGAACCGGGCGTCGCTGGGCGGCCTGGGTCGCCGGGACGCTCGCGCTTCTGGCCACCCAGCCATACGGCGTGCTCGTGCTCGTGGCAGAAGTGGTGTACGTCGCGGTGTACCGGGCCCGGCGGCCGCTGTCGCTGCGTGCTCCACTTCTGGCGCTCGGAGCTGTGCTGGTGCTCGCGGCGCCACTCTGGCGGACATACGCATTGCTCGCCTCGCGGTTCGAGGTCGGCGTTGGCGAATCGAGCTCGGAGCTTGGATCTCCACTCGACGTCGTCGAGTACCTCTGGGACGTCTTCGGCGACTTCGTGGCGGGATGGCCGGCCGTCGCCGTTTTCGCCGCGCTCCTGGGAGCGCTCGGCATCGTTGTTCTCGTGCGGACATGGTCGGAGTCCGCCGTTCTCTCCGCCGTCGTGGCGGGCGTCCCGATGGTCGCCCTCCTCCTCGCGGGGTCGGGCCCCGGCGTCTCGCTCGAGACCCGGCACCTCATTTTCCTCCTGCCGTTCGCGACGATGACGATCGCCGTCGGAGTGCTTCGCATCGGGGGTGTTCTCGGGCGTGCCGGCCCCGGAGCGGTCGCGCTGATCCTGGGACTTCTGCTCGCAACGCAGGTCACTTGGGGCCTCGATCGAACGCGCTGGCTCTACACCGGTGAGCCGGAGGCGCGGTCAGAAGCGCGGGTCGACGCCGCCGAGTGGCTTGCGACCACGGGTCGGGAGGACGACGTCCTCTTTGGCTACGAGCCGACGTACCTCGATGCCTGGGAGCACGGCGCACCGGTCGGATCGACCTTCGTTCCGCGCGCCGACCCGGCGCTTGCAATCGAGGCGCTCGAGGATGCCGGCGAGCCTCTCGGCCGTGGGGTCTGGGTGCTCGATGCCTCGGACTTCGTCGACCAGTCCCAGGCGAAGATGACGATTCCGGACCTGACGCCGGGGCCCGGATTCGAGACGAGGACGTTCGGCCCCTTTCTCCTCGTCCGGACGGTCGAACCGACCGAGACGCCCCGATCTTTCCTCGAGGACACGATCGCCGTCCAGGAGCTGGCCCTCGAGCTCGGGATAGGCGACGCCGGCCGTAACCTGGCCACGGCGGAAGAGGCGCTCGAACAGCTTGGCCGCTAGCGGACGCGCTCCCGGCGCCGCTCGCGCTCGACCAGCTCCTCGTAGCATGGAGCCTCCTCGAACGCAGCGAGGCCGTCCGGGGTCTCACGCCGTCGCGGCTGGGCCCGGACCTTCATGCGACCCGCCGCCGCCAGGCCGGCGATGCTGCCGACGAGCCCTCCCAGGAGGAAGGGTCGAAGCCGCCTGCGGCGCTCGCTGTCCACGGACCGGATTGTAGGGTGCGACGCGTGATCTGCACGCTCGGGGACCTCCTGCTGGACGTCGTCGTGCGCCTGGACGGGCCGATCGCGGAGGACACCGACACCTACGGCCGAACGCGCGTCGGCCCCGGTGGCCAGGCGGCCAACGTGGCTGCCTGGGTCGCGGCGCTCGGACATCGATCGCGCTTCGTCGGGAAACGCGCCCGCGACCCTGCCGGGCGAATCCTCGCCGAAGAGCTGCATGGGCGCGGCGTGGAGCTGGTCGGCCCCGAGGTCGAGACAGGCACCGGCACCGTCGTCTCGATCGCGACGGCCGACGGGGCGCGAACGATGCTGAGCGACCGGGGCGTCTCCGCCGAGCTCGCGCCCGATGAGCTCGACGCCGCCTGGCTGGACGGCTGCGAATGGCTCCACGTACCCGGCTACAGCCTCGTGCGCTCGCCCCTTCGCGAGGCGGCCCTCGCCGCGGCGGGTAACGCCCCGCGGGTGAGCGTCGACCTCTCGTCCACCGCGGCGATCGAGGCGTTCGGCGTCGAGGCTTTCCGCGAGACCGTGGCGACGTTGGGCCCTCAGGTCGTGTTCGCGAACGAGGCCGAGGCCGAGCTGGTCGGCGCACTCGACGCGCCGACCGTCGTGATCAAGCGGGGAGCGCGCGGATGCGTCGTGATCACGGCCGAAGGAAGCATCGAGCTGGCCTCCGGCGAGGTGACCGCAGTCGACACCACCGGGGCGGGAGACGCGTTCGCGGCAGGTTTCCTCGTCGGGGGCTCCGATGTTGCCCTCGACACGGCCGCCCGGTGTGTCGCAAAGATGGGAGCGATGCCCTAGTGGATCTCGTTCGCATTCATCCCGAAGTGCGCGCGGCGCTGGAGGCCCGGAGACCGGTTGTCGGGCTGGAGACCACCCTCGTCTCGCACGGCTTCCCCGACGGGGAGGGCGTGGCCGTCGCGTCCGAGGCGGAGCGCCGCGTGCGCGCCGCCTGGGCGGTCCCGGCGACGATCGGTGTCGTGGACGGCGTCATCCAGGTCGGCCTGACGGAAGAGCAGCTCGAACGCTTCGGGACCTCGCCCGACGCGCGCAAGGTCGGCCCCCGGGACCTGGCTGCCTGCGCGGCCCAGGGCGCCCTCGGGGCCACGACGGCCGGAGGTACCCTGGCCGTCTGCCGCACCGCCGGCATCGGCTTCCTCGGCACGGGCGGCCTCGGCGGCGTCCATCGCGGCTGGGTCGACCGGCCGGACATCTCCGCCGACCTCGGCGAGCTCGCCCGGACAGAGGCGCTCGTAGTCGCGTCGGGCGCGAAGTCGCTGCTCGACGTGCAGGCGACTGCCGAGCTCCTCGAGACGATCGGGGTGCCGGTGCTCGGCTGGCGAACCGACACGCTGCCGCTGTTCTACGCCAGGGAGGGCGGGCCCCCGGTCTCGGCGCGCGTCCTCACGGTCGAGGAGGTCGCCCAGATTGCGCAGTTCCACTGGCGGCTCGGACGGCATTCCGCGCTGCTCCTCGCCCGACCGCCCGACGAGAGCCTCAACGTCGAGCCGCTCATCGAGGAGGGCGTGGCCGAGGCGCGGCGGCAGGGCATCCTCGGCCAGGACGTGACGCCGTTCGTCCTCGCGTACCTGCACGAGTCGAGCGGGGGCGCGACGGTCGAGGCGAACAAGAAGCTGATCGTCGAGAACGCCGCGCTGGCCGCCGAGGTCGCGGTCGCGTATTCACGCCTCGAGTAGCACTAGTCGTCGATGCGCTCGATGGCGACGATGTCGTCGGCGACGAAGTCGACAGACCCCGCCGTGCCCCAGCCGACGACGTCTCCGCTCGGGAGGACCGCGACCGGCTCGAGGACCCGCCCGTCACGGAGGAGCAGGCGCGCCTGATGCGCTCCCCATGCGTCCTGCGGCCAGGAAGCTACTTCGGCCGCGAGCCAGTCCGGCAGTCGGGGAGGGTCACCCACCGAGCAGCTTGATGAGGTCGTCGACCTCGAGCATCTCGTACGACTGCGTGTGCACGCTCCCGCGGGCTCCGAGCGAGATCGAGACCTCCGCGATCACCGACGAGCTCTCCGCCTCGACGATGTTCACGAAGTCGTGCGGACCCAGTACGAACCACTGGTGAAGCACCTTCGCGCCCAGCTCCTCGACGTCCTTGTTCACCTCCCGGAGACGGTCAGGGTTCGCACGTAGCGTCTGCAGGCCCTTCTCGCTGAGCGTCGACAGCATGAGGTACTTGGGCATCTTTCCTCCCTAGGCGGCTTCGGGAGGCGAGGATACAGCGGCCCGGGCCCGTTGCTCGAAGTAGAGGACGGAGAGGCCGATGAAGAAAAACGGCGCCAGCACGACCTGCACCAGCGCCACCGCGATCAGTCTGCCGTTGTCGGCAAAGCCGACGAGCGCGACGCCGAGGCCGATCCCGAGGACGAGGTAGATCAGAATGAGCGCCGCGATCACCCCGAGCGCGTGCAGGTACTCCGCCCGGGCGAGCCGGATCGAGCGCAGGAGCGAGTACCCGATCCTGTCGAACGAGTTCTTCACCTCCGAGTCGTGCTCGATCATCGCCACCGGTACGGAAAAGCCCATCAGTGCAAGCCAGAGCGCGCCGACGACGAGGAGAAAGAGATACGTGAGCGCGATCACGGCCGGAACCGCCACGACGAAGGTCAGAACGAGCAGCACCAGGGCGCGCAGACCGACCTGGGCCCATGCCTCGGCGAAAGCCTCGCCGGCGACGAGGCGGGCCGCGGCTCCGTAGCTCGCCGTGAAGGCGAGCGCGATCACGAGCACGTCGACGAGGTCAGGCGTAAGTGCGGCGAGCAGATAGGCGCCGCCCGTGGCGAGGCCCACGCCGAGGGCGGCCCAGGGGCGCTGGGTGTAGATCCGCACGGCCTCCGACAGAAGCTCACCGAGGGAAAGCGGGCGATCCGGGGGCGTCACCGGCCGGAACTCTAGGCTGCTGCCGTGAAGATCCGCCGCGAGAGCTTCGCCTCGGAGACCGCCCGGGCGCTCACGAGAGCGCTCGAGGAGGAGCTTCTCGTCACGTACGCCGGCGTCCCCGGGTCGGGCGGGCTGCCCGCGCCGTCGGTTTTCGCGCCGCCGGATGGCGTGTTCCTCGTCGGCTGGGTCGACGGCGAGCCCGTGACCTGCGGCGGCATCGGCCGCTACGACGGGACGACCGCGGAGGTTCGCCGCATGTATGTCATCCCAAGCGCGCGCGGTCGTGGACTCTCCCGCCGGCTGCTGGCTGCGCTCGAGGCCGAAGCCCTGGCACTCGGGTACTCGTTCGTCCGGCTCGAGACGGGAAACCTCCAGGCCGAGGCGATCGGGCTGTACGCCTCGGCGGGCTACGAGCCGATCCCCCGCTACGGGCCGTTCGTCGACGACACGAGGAGTGTCTGCTTCGAAAAGCGATTGGGCTAGGGTCCGGGTATGGGCTACACGATCTTCCAGGCGGCCGAGCTCCAGTTCGCCCCGCGCGCCGAGGGCGACCCACGCTCGATCGCGGGTCTCTCGGACGCGCTCTCCGAGTCCCGCGCGAACATCTGGCGCTACCCGCCGGGAGCGCAGGGAAAGCGCCATCGCGACCTCGGCCAGGAGGAGGTCTTCGTCGTCCTCGAGGGGACGCTGACGATCGATCTGGGCGAGCCGCCGGAGCGGCACGAGGTGGCCCGCGGCGGCGTGGTCGTCGTCGAGCGCGAAACGATCCTCCAGCTTCGCAACGCCGGCGACGAGGAGGTCGTGCTCTTCATCTACGGGGCCCCGCCCGAGACGGGCAAGGGCGAGTTCTTCGACCCGGTGCCCTAGGTCTTCGTCAACTCGAAGGCGTCGCCACTCGGCTCCACGCGGAAGACGCCCTCCACGTGCGAGCAGGCGACCGGCAGGTCGTTCGAAGCTGCCCGGCCGAGGAGAGCGCGGAGCGTGGCGGCCGCAGCCTCCCGGTCGTCGTCAAGCCCGTGTCCCCACTCCGGCCGTGATCCCTGCAGGGGGTGGAGGAGTGCGTCCGTGAGGTAGAGGCGCTCGCCGACCACCTCGACGGCGAGGTGACCCGGCGTGTGACCCGGTGCCGGCACCACCAGGATCCCCGGGGAGACCTCCTCCTCGCGCTCGACGAGATCGAGCACGCCGACGGCCGCAAGCGGAGGGGGCTGCTCTCGCGCCACGGCAGCACCGATGGCGGACACCGCGCCGAGCACGTCCTCGGATGTCCAGTACTCCCAGTCGGCCCTGGACATGACGTAACGGGCCCGGGGGAACGCGGGGGCGCCCTCACTGACGTTGCCGCCGATGTGGTCGAGATGCCCGTGTGTCACGACGACGAGGTCCACGTCCCCGGGGGTCACTCCCGCGGGCTCGAGCTCCGCGCTGAGCGCGCCTCCCGAGCCGCCGAACGGATGCTCGACGGCGCTGATGCCCGTGTCCACGAGCACGACCGCCGCTTCGGTGCGCACGAGCAGGCACTGATACCGGGCGCGGCCCGAAGTTGGATCGTCGCGGAGCGCCGCGACCTCGGCCGGCTCGACCTCGTCGAAGACTTACTCGGCGGGGAGCCGGCCGCGGCCGTCGCACAGGAGCTCCACAGCCACGAATCTACGCGGCCGCCGGTGCCACGGCAGGCGCCTTCCCGAAGGTCAGCTCGCCGTCGATGACGTCGACGCGGACGGTGTCGCCCCCGGTGAACTCACCCTCGAGGAGCCGCATCGCGAGAGGGTTCTCGACCATGCGCTGGAGCGCACGCTTGAGCGGGCGGGCGCCGTAGGTCGGATCCCAGCCGGCCTCGGCCAGGTGTTCCTTGGCGGCCTCGCTCAGCTCCAGACCGAGGCCGCGCTCGGCAAGCCGGGCCCGCAGACGTTCCAGCTGCAGCTCCACGATCTCGCCGAGCTGCTCGCGCGACAGCGGCTTGAACTCGACGATCTCGTCGATCCGGTTGAGGAACTCGGGCCGGAAGAACTCGCGCATCGCCTCGGCCGAGCGGAGATTCGAGGTCATGATCACGACCGTGTTCCGGAAGTCGACCGTGCGGCCGTGACCGTCGGTGAGCCGCCCGTCGTCGAGGATCTGCAGGAGAACGTCGAAGACCTCGGCGTGCGCCTTCTCGATCTCGTCGAGGAGGACGACGGAGTAGGGGCGGCGCCGCACAGCCTCGGTCAGCTGGCCGCCCTCCTCGTAGCCGACGTAGCCGGGTGGGGCGCCGACGAGGCGGGCGACCGTGTGCCGCTCCTGATACTCGGACATGTCGAGGCGGACGAGCGCGCGCTCGTCGTCGAACATGAACTCGGCAAGCGCGCGGGCGAGCTCGGTCTTCCCCACGCCGGTCGGACCGAGGAAGACGAACGAGCCGATCGGGCGGTTGGGGTCCTGCAGGCCCGTCCGCGCCCGCCGGAGGGCATTGGCGACCGCCTGGACCGCCTCCTCCTGCCCGACGACGCGCCGATGGAGACGCTCCTCCATGTGGATGAGCTTCTCGGTCTCACCCTCGAGCAGGCGCGTGACCGGGATCCCCGTCCAGCGGGCGACGACCGCTGCGACGTCGTCCTCGTCGACCTCTTCCTTGACCATCGGCTCGAACTCCTGCTCCTCGCGCTCGGCCAGCTCGGCCTCGAGCGCAGGAAGCTCCCCGTAACGGATCTCGGCCACGCGTTGCAGGTCGCCGGCGCGCTCGACGCGCTCGGCCTCCATGCGCAGGTCGTCGATCCGCTGGGTGATCTCCTTGACCCGGTCGAGCTGCTCCTTCTCCTTGGCCCAGCGGGCGGCAAGCTCGTCGCGGTGGGCCTTCGCGTCGGCGAGCTCGCGCTCGACCGGCGCGCGCACGTCGCTCGACTCCTTGCCCATGGCGGCAAGCTCGATCTCGAGCTGGCGCACCCGTCGTTCCGCCTCGTCCAGAGGAAGCGGGGACGAGTCGATCTCCATCCGCAGGCGCGAGGCGGATTCGTCCACGAGGTCGATGGCCTTGTCCGGCAGGTAGCGGTCGGAGATGTAGCGGTCGGAGAGGACTGCGGCGGCGACCAGCGCGGCGTCTCGGATGCGGACGCCGTGATGCGCCTCGTAGCGCTCCTTCAGGCCGCGCAGGATCGCGATCGTGTCCGCGACGGAGGGCTCCCCGACGAACACCGGCTGGAAGCGGCGCTCGAGCGCGGCGTCCTTCTCGACGTGCTTCCGGTACTCGTCCAGTGTCGTCGCGCCGACCGCGCGGAGCTCGCCGCGCGCGAGCATCGGCTTCAGCATGTTGGCCGCGTCGACGGCGCCCTCCGCGGCGCCGGCGCCGACGATCGTGTGCAGCTCGTCGATGAAGAGGACGATCTCCCCCTCCGACTCCTTGATCTCGGTCAGGACGGCCTTGAGCCGTTCCTCGAACTCACCGCGGTACTTCGAGCCGGCGAGGAGCGCCCCGATGTCGAGCGCCCAGACCCGCTTGCCCTTCAAGCCCTCGGGAACGTCGCCGGCGACGATGCGCTGGGCGAGGCCCTCCGCGATCGCGGTCTTCCCCACGCCGGGATCACCGATGAGCACCGGGTTGTTCTTCGTTCGGCGCGAGAGCACCTGGATCACGCGCCGGATCTCCTCGTCGCGCCCGATGACCGGGTCGAGCTTCCCCTCCTCGGCGAGCTGCGTGAGGTCGCGCCCGAATTTCTCCAGCGCCTGGTAGGAACCTTCCGGGTCCTGCGAGGTGACCCGCTGCGAGCCGCGGACCTCCCTCAGGGCATCGACGAGCGCGTCCCGCGGGACGACGTCGAGCGCGAGCAGGAGATGCTCGGTCGAGACGAACTCGTCCTCGAGCTTCCGCATCTCCTCCTCGGCGTGATCGAGCACCTCGGAGAACGCGGTCGAGACGCGCGGCTGCTGAGCGGCTGCGCCCTGGACGGCCGGTTTCGCGGAGAGCCCCGCCTCGGCCCGGGCCCGCACGTCGGCGACCGAGGCTCCGGAACGTTCGACGAGCGTCCGCGGAAGCTCCTGGTCCAGGAGCGCGAGCACGAGGTGCTCCGGATAGATCTCGGGGTTGCCGCGGCGGCGGGCCAGCTCCTGGGCGGCGCCGACAGCTTCCTGCGACTTGATGGTCAGCCTGTTGAAGTCCATGTCCTCGTCGTGGGTCGGGGAAGCGTCTCGTCGGGGTCCGTGTACAGCACGAGCTCCCGGCGGTACTGCCGGTGGACGCGCTGCACTTCCTCGCGCATGTCCGTCTCGAGCCGGGCGAGCCGCGCCCGCAGCCGGCCCAGCTCGTCCTGGAGGCGGAGCACCGTCTCGACGCCTGCCAAGTTGAGGCCGAGTTCGGTGGTCAGGCGCTGGATGAGCCGGAGCCGCTCGAGATCGGCTTCCGAGTAGAGGCGGGTGTTGCCAGGCGTGCGGCGAGGCCGTACGAGGCCCTTCGTCTCGTAGACCCTCAAGGTCTGCGGGTGCATCCCGACGAGTTCCGCGGCGACGCTGATCATGTAGCGCGGGTGGTCGTCCATCACGCCCTCAGCTTCTCGCGCACGTCGCGGGTGGATGACTTGTCCAGGGCCTCGATGGCCTCGCGCTCGGCCTTCGTGAGCTTCTTGGGAACGTCGAGACGCACGCGGGCGAGCAGGTCGCCCCTGCCGCCGCCGTTGAGCTTCGGCGCGCCCTGGCCCTTGGCCCGGAGGAGCTTGCCGTCCTGCGAACCGGCGGGGACCTTCAGGGAGATGCGCCCGTCCGGAGTCGGGACCTCCACCTCGGCGCCGAGCGCGGCCTCCGCGTACGTGACCGGGACCTCGATGATGAGATCGGCGCCGCGGCGCTCGAAGAGCGGCGAGGGCGCCACGTGCGTCGAGACGATCAGGTCGCCGGGCGGCCCGCCCCCGTAGCCGGCCTCGCCCTTGCCCTTGAGGCGGATCTGAGTGCCGTCCTTGACGCCGGCCGGGATCTTCACCGTGTAGCGCTTCGTCCGCCGCTCGCGACCGGTGCCGTGGCAGGTGCGGCAGGGCTTCTCGATCACCGTGCCGTTTCCGTGGCAGCGGGGGCACGGGCGGGAGAAGGCGAAGAAGCCCTCGTCCTCGGAAGTCACTCCACGACCCCGGCACTCGGGGCAGATGACCGGGCTCGTGCCCGGCTCGGCACCCGATCCCTTGCAGGTGGAGCAGGCGGTCTCGAGCTCGACCGGGATCTTCGTCGTCAGGCCCTTGAGCGAGTCCTCGAAGGAGAGGTTGACCGTGACTCCCACGTCGACGCCGCGCTGTCCGCGCTGGCGGGGGCGCGCGCCGCCGCCCGCGGTGCGGCCGAAGAGCCCCCCGAAGAGATCGCCGAGGTCGCCGACGTTTCCGCTCCACTGAAAGCCTCCGGGCCCGCCCGCCTGCGCGCCGTCGAACATGCGCGTCCCGAGCTGGTCGTATTCCTTCCGCTTGTCAGGGTCGGAGAGGACGTCGTAGGCGTCCTGGAGCTCCTTGAAGCGTTCCTCCGCCTCGGCGTCGCCGGGGTTCGAGTCCGGGTGGTGCTTGCGAGCGAGCTTGCGGTAGGCCTTCTTGATCTCGCTCTCGGAGGCCGACTTCGGCACGCCGAGGACCTCGTAGAGATCCCTCACTCCCGCGGCCCCTGGGACACGACGACGCGCGCGGGCCTGAGCACCCGGTCGCCGAGCCGGTATCCCTTCTGGATCACCTCGACGATGGCGCCCTCGTCCTCGTCCGAAGGCTGCGTGAGTAGCGCCTCGTGGACGTGCGGGTCGAACTCGCCGTCGGTGGCGATCTCGACCAGGCCCTCCTTGGCGAGCGTGGAGCGCAGCTCGCGTTGGACGAGCCTGACGCCTTCCTCGAGCTTTGCCTCCTCGTGCTCCTCGGCGGCCTCGAGCGCCCGCTCGAGGTCGTCGAGCACGGGCAGGAGCTCCTTCACGAGCCGCTCGTGGGCCCGCGCGACGAGTGCCTCCTGGTCGCGCAGGGCCCGCTTGCGGTAGTTGTCGAAGTCCGCCGCGACCCTCTTCAGGTCGTCGATGAGCTCCTCCTTCTCGCGCTCGAGAAGGGCGATGCGTTCCTCGAGCTCGGCCAGAGCCCGCTCGACAGCGGCCTGCCCGGTGCCGGTGGTCTCCTCGGAGGCCATCAGGAGCGCTTCGCCTCCTCGTCGATGACCTCGTAGTCCGCCTCCTCGACGACCTCCTCGTCGTCGGTTGCCTCGCCGTTGCCGGCGCTCGGCTGCGCGGCGGCCTGCTCGGCCTGCACCTTCTCGTAGACGACTTGCGCGAGCGAGTGCGCAGCCTGCATCAACTCGTCGCTCTTGGTGCGGATCTGGGCCGCGTCGTCGCCTTCGGCGACGGCCTTCAGCGCCTCGACTCGCTCCTCGATCGTCTTCACCGTCTCCTCGTCGAGCGAGTCGCGGTGCTCGGCGAGGCTCTTCTCGGTGGAATAGACGAGCGTCTCGGCCTGGTTGCGCGCCTCGGCGAGCTCGCGCAGCTTGTGCGCCTCCTCGGCGTGGGCCTCGGCGTCGGCAACCATGCGCTCGACCTCGGTCTCGTCGAGCCCGGAGCCGCCCTCGATGCGGATCTGCTGCTGGTTGCCCGTGCCCAGATCCTTCGCGGACACGTTCAGGATCCCGTTCGCGTCGATGTCGAAGGCGACCTCGATCTGCGGCAGCCCGCGCGGCGCCGGGGGGATCCCGACCAGCTGGAACTTGCCGAGCGTCTTGTTGAACGCGGCCATCTCGGACTCGCCCTGCAGAACGTGGATCTCGACCGACGGCTGATTGTCCTCCGCGGTCGTGAACGTCTCCGACTTCTTCTTCGGGATCGTGGTGTTGCGCTCGATCAGCGTCGTGAAGACGCCGCCCTTCGTCTCGATCCCGAGCGAGAGCGGGGTCACGTCGAGCAGGAGAATGTCCTTGACCTCGCCCTTGAGCACGCCGGCCTGGATGGCCGCGCCAACGGCGACGACCTCGTCAGGGTTGACGCCCTTGTGCGGCTCCTTGCCGACGACGGAGGCGACCTTCTCCTGCACGGACGGCATGCGAGTCATGCCGCCGACGAGGACGACGTGGTCGATCTTGTCCGCCGTGAGCCCGGCATCGGCGAGCGCCTGCTTCGTCGGGCCGACGGTGCGCTCGAGCAGATCGTGCGTCAGCTCGTTCAGCTTCGCGCGCGTGAGCTGGAGGTCGAGGTGCTTGGGACCCTCCGGCGTCGCCGTGATGAAGGGCAGGTTGATCTGGGTCGACGTCGTCGAGGAGAGCTCGATCTTCGCCTTCTCGGCCGCCTCGTAGAGGCGCTGGAGCGCCATCTTGTCCTGGCTGAGGTCGATGCCCTGGTCGCGCTTGAACTCCGCGACCATCCAGTCGACGACCGCCTTGTCGAAGTTGTCGCCGCCGAGGTGGTTGTCGCCGTTCGTCGCCTTCACCTCGAAGACGCCCTCGCCGAGCTCGAGCACGGAGACGTCGAACGTCCCGCCGCCGAGGTCGAAGACGAGGATCGTCTGGTCGGACTCCTTGTCGAGCCCGTAGGCGAGCGAGGCCGCGGTCGGCTCGTTGATGATCCGCAGGACGTTGAGGCCGGCGATCTTGCCGGCGTCCTTCGTCGCCTCGCGCTGGGCGTTGTTGAAGTAGGCCGGGACGGTGACGACCGCGTCGGTGACGGTCTCGCCCAGGTACGCCTCGGCGTCCGCCTTGAGCTTCTGCAGGATCATCGCGCTTATCTCGGGCGGCGCGTACTCCTTGTCGCCGGCCTTGACGCGGACGTCGCCGTTCGGGCTGGAGACGATCTCGTACGGGACGATCTTCATCTCCTCGGAAACCTCCGAGAACTTCCGTCCCATGAACCGCTTGATCGAGGAGATCGTGTTCTCGGGGTTCGTGACGGACTGGCGCTTCGCAGGCGCCCCGACGAGGCGCTGGCCGTCCTTCGCGAATGCGACGACGGACGGCGTCGTGCGCCCGCCCTCGGCATTCGGGATGACGGTCGGCTCGCCGCCCTCGAGCACGGCGACACAGGAGTTCGTCGTGCCGAGATCGATGCCGATTGTTCGTGCCATATGCTGGATCCTCCGTTGGTGGCTTGATTCTCGCTGAGAAAATCTAAGCCAACTTATAGCAGATCATGCCCGGCCTACCGGCGGGCGACGACCTGAAGGGAGCCGAGCAGCGGATCGGCGCAGTACGACAGCCGCGTCCCGCCCGACGCGGCCTCACGGAGGGCGTCGACGAGCGCTCTCGAAACGACCTCGCCCGGCGCGATCGCCGGGATGCCGGGCGGATACGGAGCGACCATTTCGGCGGCGACCCGGCCGTCCGCGTCCTCGGCGCTGACGGTCTCGCGTGCGGAGAAGAACGCCTCGCGCGGTGTCATCGCGGCCTCGGTCGTCACGTCCCAGACGGCGCTCGCCGCGCCGGGCGGGCGCGGCTCGTCTCGGCGACGTTCGAGGGAGGCGACGAGCGCGTCGCAGAGCCGCTCGACGCCGGAAGCCGTGTCGCCGATCGTCAGAAGCGGAACGAGCGTGTCCCGGTTCGCGAGCTCGAAGCGGATGCCCTGGGCGAAGAGGTCGGCTTCCACCTCGAGGCCGTCGGCGCCGGTCCCGGGGAGCGCGAGCGCGAGCTTCGTCGGGTCGTCCGAGGCGACGACGACGAGCCCGTCCACCTCCGCGAGCCGCCCACGCGCGTACGCGGCGAGCCGCAGGGTCTCCGCGAGAAGCTCCTCTCCGCGGGTGGCCATGATCATCCGCGCGCGGTCGAGGCTGGCCAGGAGGGCACCCGAGGGGCTCGTCGTGTGCAGGAGCTCGAACGCCTCGTCCAGGCGGCCGAGGTCCAGGAAGCCGTCGCGCGCGAAGAGATACGCGCTCTGCGTGAAGCCGGCGAGCGTCTTGTGGGCGGACGTGACGAAGGCGTCGGACCCGGCCGCGAGCGCGTGCGGCGGCAGGCCCGGATGGAAGCCGAGGTGCGCGCCCCAAGCCTGATCGACGACGAGCGGAACGCCGGCGGCGTGAGCGATCCGGGCGATCTCGCCGACATCCGACAGCACGCCGACAAAGCTCGGCTCGACGAGGAAGACGCCGCAGGCCTCGGGAACCTCGCGGAGCGCGGCTGCGACGCGACCGGGCGGGAGCGCGAGCGGAAGCCCGGTGGCCGGGTCGACGTCGGGCCGGACCCAGACGGGATCGAGACCGGAGAGGACGAGCCCGGCGAGGACCGACTTGTGCATGCTCCGCGACACGACGACGCGGTCGCCAGGGCGCCCGAGCGCGAGCGCGAGCGCCTGGTTGCCCTGCGTGGATCCGTTCGCGCAGAAGCGGCAGAGATCGGCCTGCCAGAGGTCGGCCGCAAGACGCTCGGCCTTCCCGAGGACGTCGGAGCGCATGTGCAGGTCGTCGGCGCCCGAGGAGAGCGGGAGATCGAAAAGCAGGAGGCCGTCCGCGAGGTGCGGCGCGCGCTTGTGCCCCGGCGTCGTGAAGGGCGTGATCTCTGCGGCGAGGAAGGCCGCGGCCGCATCGGCCAGGGGTGTCTCGCGCTGGTCCACGGAGCGCGGTTCTACCCGATCCGCCGGCCCCGCGCTCGCCGCCCCACCTTGGGTTTGTCTTTCACACGAATCTCCCGCGGCTCAGCGCGTGGTCTCGGGCAGCGGCGCAGGCGCCGGCGCGCGTCGCCGCAGGAGCCCGCGGCCGGGCTCGACGGCGGCGCCGCTCGCCCGGAGGATGAGCGCCACCGCGACGACGATCGAGGCGCCGGCAAAGACCATCCGGAGCGTGATCGTCTCGCCGAGCAGGAGCCAGCCGAGCGCGACGGCGACGATCGGGTTCACGTAGGCGTAGGTGGCCACGAGCGAGACGGGCGCGGCGCGCAGGAGCCACACGTAGGCGGTGAAGCCGACCAGGCTCCCGACCACCACGAGATAGCCGAGGGCCAGAAGCGAGTCGGCGGACCAGGTCGCCTCTCCGAGCTCGCCGCCCGCGATCGAGACTGCGAGCAGGAGAACGCCGCCGCAGACCGCGCCGAGGCCTGCCGCGACCAGGGGTCGCTTCGGAAGAGCAGCTCCGCGCGAGTAGAGTGAGCCCGCCGCCCAGGCGAGCGCGCCGAGGATGATCACGACGGCGCCCATGCGGTCGATCTGGCCCTCGCCGAACGGGTCGATGAGAAAGGCGAGCCCGACGAATCCGAGCGCGAAGCCGAGGTAGGCCGAGGAGCGAAGGCGCCTGCCGAAGACGACGCGGTCGATGAGCGCCATCCAGATCGGGATGCTCCCGACGAGGAGAGCGGCGACTCCCGCAGGGACTGTCTGCTGCGCCCAGGCGAGGCTGCCGTGGGCGAGAAGGAAGAGGAGGCCGCCGAAGACGAAGCCGGCGAGGATCTGCGGGCGGCCGACCGGATCTCCCTCGCGGTCGCCCCGAGGGAGCGCCCAGGCCAGGAGGAGCCCGCCGGCCACGAGGTGGCGGATCGCCATCGCCAGGAACGGCGGCAGGTCCCGCACGATGATGGCCACGGCGATGAACGTCGAGCCCCAGACGATGTAGATCGTCAACAGGGCAAGCCAGACGCGCGCTGGGTACCGGGCGGCCACGGTCGCAGCATGCCGGTATCGAGTCGATCAGCTCAAGTCGAGTTCGGTGCCCTCTTGATTACGCGGCCTGATAGGCGCACGGAGCGCTCGGTCTGCCCCGGGCGCCCTGCTCTGGGCGCAGACTCCCTGGCAGCGAGACCCCCGCCGACGATTGGAGCGAAACCCCTGGGCTAGGCTTCAAACGTGGAGTGGCTGACCGACACGCTGGGAAGGCCGGTGCGGGATCTCCGGATCTCGGTCACCGACCGCTGCAACTTCCGCTGCGTCTACTGCATGCCCAAGGAGGTCTTCGGCCGCGACCACCCGTTCCTCCCCCGCACCGAGCTCCTCTCCTTCGAGGAGATCGAGCGCGTCGCCCGCGCCTTCGCCGGCCTCGGCGTCGAGAAGATCCGCATCACGGGAGGCGAGCCGCTGGTTCGTCGCGACGTCGAGACCCTCGTTGGGATGCTCGCGCGGATCGACGGGCTCGACCTCACGCTTACCACCAACGGCTCCCTCCTGGCCGCCAAGGCCCAGGGATTGAAGGACGCCGGGCTGAGACGCATCACCGTGAGCCTCGACTCGCTCGACGACGATGTCTTCCGCGCGATGAACGACGTCGACTTCCCGGTCGCGCGCGTGCTCGAGGGAATCGACGCAGCCCTCGCCGCCGGGCTCGACCCGGTCAAGGTGAACGTCGTCGTCAAGCGCGGGCTCAACGACGACGGGGTCCTCCCGATGGCGCGTCTTTTCCGGGGAACGGGAGTCGTCCTCAGGTTCATCGAGTACATGGACGTCGGACATACGAACGGCTGGCGCCTCGACGACGTCGTTCCCGCGGCGGAGATCGTCGCCGCCATCGACTCGGAGCTCCCCCTGGAGCCCGTCGATGCGGCCTATCGCGGCGAGGTGGCAAACCGGTGGCGCTACCGCGACGGAAGCGGCGAGATCGGCGTCATCTCGTCCGTCACGCAGCCGTTCTGCGGCGACTGCACACGGGCTCGCCTCTCGGCCGACGGCAAGGTGTACACCTGCCTCTTCGCGGTTCGGGGCCATGATCTCCGCGAGCTGCTGCGAGGCGGGGCGACCGACGGCGAGCTCGCGGCTGAGGTCGCTGCGATCTGGCGCGCTCGGAGCGATCGCTACTCCGAGCTGCGTTCCGCCGCGACCGTCGACCTGCCGAAGGTCGAGATGTCGTATATCGGCGGGTAGGCGCCGCTTCTTGTAACAGCAGTAACCATCCCGAAAACGGGGGAAAACCGAACCGACACGATCGCTAGACTGGCCACCGTGACCGCCGTCGGACGCTTCCTACCGCACGGCTGGAAGGATTTCTTCTTCCAGCTCTCGCTCTGGCTCGGCTTCGGGCTGGTCTACCAGGTCGCGCGCGGGGTCGCCGACCGAAGCACCCTCGAGGCGATCCAGAACGGGGTCACTGTCATCGATGCCGAGCGGGCGGTCAACGCGCTGGTCGAGCTCGACATCCAGCGCGCGGTCGTGCACGGAGGCGACTGGGCGCTCGAGGCCGTCAACCTCACGTACTGGCTCTCGCAGTTTCCGGTGCTGGGGCTCTCGCTCCTGTGGATCTACTTCTTCCGGAACGATGCCTTCGTCACCGTCCGAAACTGGATCTTCGCAACCAACCTGCTCGCTCTCGTCGGCTACGTGCTGATGCCGACTGCGCCGCCGCGGATGTTCCCGGAGCAGGGGTTCATCGACACGCTGGCCACCTCGTCCTCGGTGAACCACGGGAGCGGGCTGATCGAGCTCGCCTCGAATCCCTACGCGGCTATGCCGAGCGTGCACTCGGCCGACGCGCTCATCATCGGCTTCGCCATGGCGACGCTCGTGAAGAGCCGCTGGGCCGCAATGCTCTGGACGCTCTGGCCGACCTGGGTGTGGTTTTCGGTCATGGCGACCGGCAATCACTACTGGCTCGACATCGTCGCCGGCGTCGGCGTAGCGCTCGTCGGCGGCACGATCGTCGCCTGGGCGCAGGAGGGGCGCCTGTCGCCTTCCCCCGCGCTCTACCGCTCCGGCTACCGGCGCTGGTAGCCTCCGCGCTTCCGTGACCAGCCCGGGCCAAGCGGAGCGGCCGAAGCGCACGTACCAGGACGAAGTCCGTCGAGTCGCGAGCCGTTGGATCGCAGGGCTGGAGCGGACAAGCGTCACGCCGGACGCGCTCACGATCTCGGGTGTCGGCCTTTGCATCGCCGGCGCCGTCGCCGTCTACTTCGAGTACCTGAGCGGCTGGCTCTTCATCCTGGGCGGCGCGCTCTTCGTGATCGGAAGCGTGCTCGACATCCTGGACGGCGCGCTCGCACGCAGGAGCGGCAAGGGAACGCCGTTCGGGGCTTTCCTGGACTCCACCGTCGACCGCGTCGGCGAAGGGTTCATGCTCGCGGCGATCGGGCTCGTGCTCATGCGGGACGGAAGCGAGTGGGGCGTTGCGCTCACGTTCGCCGCCTTCGGGGGGTCGTTCCTGGTGAGCTACACACGCGCCCGCGCCGAGGTGATGGGCCTCAAGGGAGACGTCGGCTTCGGGAGTCGGGCCGAGCGGGTCGTCGTCATCTCGGTCGGACTCGCGTTCGCGCCGTTCGGATCCCTTCCCTACGTCGTGGCCGTCCTCACGGCGACGGCCTGGCTCACCGTCCTCCAGCGCATCCTCTACGTGCGCAAGCAGCTCGCGGAGCGCAGCTAGCAGGCGCTCGGGTATACTGCTAGCAGTTTGACTGCTAGCAGTTCTGACAGACGAGGCGTCATGGTGCGGATGCCGTCCTCCCTCAAGCGCGCGCTCGTCCGCGAGGTTGCGCGCCGCGGAGGGAATCTGAACGATCTCGCGACGGGAATCCTCGCCGAGCGCTTCGGCATCGCGTACGTCCCAACGGGACGCCGCAGCCCGCTCGCAGGCACGAGCGGCTCCACGCTTCTGCGCATGCCGGACGCACTCAAGGACGCGATCGACGATGAGGCCGCGCGCACGGGCTCCCACGCGAACGATCTGATCCTGCAAGTGCTAGCAGATGACCTCGCGATCCCCTTCCAGTCGAATCGACGAAAGGAACCAATGGCTAGCACGAATGGCAAGAGCAACGGCAACGGCCGCGTCCGCTCGGAGGACAAGGTCCGCGTCGCCCTCATCGGCGTCGGCAATTGCGCCAACTCGCTCCTTCAGGGCGTCGAGTACTACAAGGACGCCGATCCTGACACCTTTGTCCCCGGACTCATGCACGTCGACCTCGGGGGCTACCACGTCCGCGATGTGGAGTTCACCGCTGCGTTCGACGTCACCAAGGACAAGGTCGGCAAGGAGCTGGCCGACGCGATCTGGGCGCACCCCAACGACACCTACCGCTTCGCCGACGTCCCGAAGACAGGCGTCACCGTCTCGCGCGGCATGACGCACGACGGGCTCGGCCGGTACATCTCCGAGGTCGTCGAGAAGGCGCCGGGCGACACCGCCGACGTCGTGGAGATCCTCAAGGAGACGAACACCGACGTCGTCGTCAACTACCTCCCGGTCGGCTCCGAAGAGGCAACCAAGTGGTACACGGAGCAGATCCTGAAGGCCGGCTGCGCGATGGTGAACTGCATGCCCGTCTTCATCGCGAAGGGCGGCTACTTCGGCAAGCAGTTCGAGCAGCACGGGCTTCCGATCATCGGCGACGACATCAAGTCGCAGGTCGGAGCCACGATCACGCACCGCGTGCTCACCTCGCTCTTCCGCGAGCGGGGCGTCCATCTCGACCGGACGATGCAGCTCAATGTCGGTGGCAACTCGGACTTCCTCAACATGCTCGAGCGCGAGCGCCTCGAGTCGAAGAAGATCTCGAAGACGAACGCGGTCACGTCCATGCTCGACTACGACATGGGCGCCGAGAACGTCCACGTCGGCCCGTCCGACTACGTGCCGTGGCTGACCGACCGCAAGTGGGCCTATATCCGGATGGAGGGCACGTCGTTCGGCAACGTTCCGCTCAACCTGGAGATGAAGCTCGAGGTGTGGGACTCCCCGAACTCGGCCGGCATCGTCATCGACGCCGTCCGGCTCGCCAAGCTGGCGCTGAACAACGGCGTCAGCGGGGCGCTGGAGGGCCCGAGCTCGTACCTGATGAAGTCGCCCCCCAACCAGATCGCCGACGACGAGGCGTACGACCTCGTCGAGGCGTTCATCAAGCGCTACGCGCGCAAGACTGCCAAGACGCCCGTCAAGGCGTAGCGGATCAGAACGGCAAGAGGGGCCGGCACGAGCCGGCCCCTCTCAGCTCTTGGAGGGAAGCTCGACTGCCGTCGGTCTATCACGGGATCAGGCCGACCGAACCGTGCCTCGTGGGAGCCTTCCAAGGGACCGTAGAATCGGATCGGTGAGCCTCAGGGTCTGCATGGTCACCCCGTTCGCGTGGTCGCAACCGCACCCGGTGAACGACCACGTTGCCGGTGCAACCGCCGAGCTGCGCCGCAGAGGGCACGACGTGGTCGTCCTCGCGCCGTCGGGCCGAGCGACCGACCTTGCAGCCGGCCGGCGCGCCCTCAAACGGCTGAGCCGCGACGGAACTGCGCTCGAGGGAACGGTCGCGCTCGGGCCGTCGATCCCCGTCTCGCGCCGCAGCAGTCTCGGCGTCCCGATCGGGGTGCGGGCGAATCTCGAGCTGGCTCTCACCCGCGATCGCTTCGACGTCGTCCACGTGCACGAGCCGGGCGTCCCGAGTCTCTCCTACCTCGCCCTTCGCGATACTCGGCGGCTTGCGGTCGCCACGTTTCACTCGCCCGAGCGGCTCGGCTACCCGCCGGGCAAGAAGCAGCGCGAGCGGCTGCTCGGCCGCGTGGACGCGCTGACCGCGACGAGCCGGACGACCGCGGAGGCCGCCGCGGCCCGGTTCCCCGGGGACTACCGGGTGCTGCCGCTCGGTGTCGACCTCGAGCTGTTCGCGCCTGCGAAGGAGCGCAGGCGCATCGTGGTCGAGTGGAGGCCCGACGACCTTGCGCGCCTGCGAGCGGCGTTTCGAGCCCTCGAGGACCTTCCCGGCTGGGAGCTCGTCGTCCTGAGGACGCAGCCGCTCACGGGGAGGCCGTACGTGCCGCGGCGGCTGCGTGGCCGCGTCGTCGTTCGCAGCGGGCTCGACGCTCGGACGCGCTCGCACGAGCTGGCGGGCGCGGCCGGCCTTATCCCTGCTGCCGTTCGGGCAAACGCGCGCCTTGCCCTCGAGGCCGAGGCCGCGGGAGTTGCCCTCGTCGACCCGCCGGGCTCGGGCGACCAGCCCGCGCTCATCGGAGCCGCACTCGCGCGGCTGGCCGAAGACGAAGACTGGCGTACGCGCTGCTCCGCAGATGCACGCAAGCGGGCGGAGCGCGAGAGCTTCGGCAGGCTGGCCGATGAGCTGGAGCGCGTGTATGGAAGCGTGCTCCGCAAGCGGCGCATCCGTCCCGAAGGCGCTCCGGATCCGCTGGCAGACCGGCCGATCGTCCTCGCCGACCTCCACATGCACACGGAGCACTCCCACGACTGCGCAGTGCCCGTCCCCGCTCTCCTCGACCATGCCGAGCGCATAGGACTCGGCGCGATCGCGATCACCGATCACAACGTCTTCTCGGGCGCGAAGGAGGCCGTCGAGCTCGCACGCGACCGGCCGCTCACGGTGATCCCGGGCGAGGAGGTCAAGACCGACGCCGGAGAGGTGATCGGCCTGTTCCTCAGCGAGGAGATCCCGCGTGGGCTCCCCATGGGCGACACGATCGCGGCCATCCGCGAGCAAGGAGGAATCGTCTATCTCCCGCACCCGTTCGACCGGCTCCACACGATCCCGGACGCGACCACGCTGCACCGCCACCTGGCCGAAATCGACGTCTTCGAGGTCTACAACGCCCGGCTCCTGTTCGAGGCCTTCAACGACGAGGCGCTCCGCTTCGCGCGCAAGTACAACCTGACGATGGGAGCGGGCTCCGACGCGCATGTGCTCCAGGGCGTCGGCACCGGCCTCGTGCGCCTCCGGGCGTTCGAGACGGCCGAGGAGTTCCTCATCAGCCTGCGGAGCGCCGAGATCGTGCGCCGGCCCAAGTCGCTGCTCTACCTCCAGGGCCTGAAATGGGTCGCGCAGGCCCGCGAGCGCCGGACGAAGGCATCGGTCCGGTAGGAGGTCGCCGAGCGGACCCCGAATACCATTCGCGACCCGTGCCTGTCTCCGCCGACGACATCTCCGAGCGCTACCTGAAGAAAGCCGTTGCCGAGATCAACGAGCTCGGCCACGAGATCGCTCAGGCGGCAGGGCCTGACCACGTCCCCGTGCTGGGCTCCGGCCATCCCCTCGCCGACATCATGCTGCTCAAGCAGACGCCGCAGACCGCCGAGATCCACGAGGGCGTCGCGTTCTTCGGCCGTTCCGGCCAGGCGGTGCTGAAGTCGATCCAGCGCCTGCACGTGGATCCGATGGCCATCTACGGGACGAACTGCATCAAGTTCGACGGGGCAAGCGAGGAGCAGGCGCACGGCTGGCTGGCGCGGGAGCTTCACGTGGTTCAGCCCAAGATCGTCGTCGTCATGGGGCAAGATGCGCGGGCATGTCTGAACGCCGTCAGGTTCCCTCTCGCGGCGGAGGTCGAGGACCGGCCGGGGGAGATCCAGCGCTTCACGCCGACAATCGACGCCCTGCTGACGCCGGACGTCGACGAGTCCCTGGACGAGCAGAAGACGAAGCGGGCCTTCTGGGAGGCATTCAAGGCAATCGGCCCCTGGTGGTCCGAGCTGCCGCCCTACTAGCGGTCCTCACGCTCCTCGCCGTCTACTACGGCATCTCCGAGTCGCTCGTCGACCTCGGCCTCTGGTGGGACGTCGCGTTCGTGGGCCTCGTGCTCATCCCGGCGTTCTTCTTGCTCACATGGCTCGCAGTCCCCCTCTGGCGCGCGGCCCCGACCGCGGCGCTCGGCGGCGCCGTCGTTGCCCTCGTCATCCTTGCGGTCCTCTTCGAGTTCGCCGGGCTCGACATCGCGGCGAACTTCATCAAGTTCGCCGCCGTCACGGCCGCCGGCTGGTGGTTCCTCGCGTTCTTCGAGTCCCTGAGCTGGGTGCTGCTCGTGGCGCTCTTGATAATCCCGGTGGACACGTATTCGGTCTTCCAGGGCCCGACCAAGGTAATCGTCGAGGAACAACCCCAGATCTTCGACGCGCTGTCGATTGCGTTTCCGATCCCCGGGGAGCACAACTCGGCGCAGCTCGGCCTGCCGGACGTCCTCTTCTTCGCCCTCTTCCTGGGGGCAACGGTGCGGTTCGGACTGCGCCCCGGCCTGACGTGGGTGTTGATGACCCTCTCCTTCGGCGCCACGCTGGCACTCGCGGTCGGGTTCGAGATCAGCGGTCTGCCCGCGCTACCGCTCCTCTCGGCAGCCTTCATCGTCGCCAACGGCGACCTGATCTGGAAGCAGCTCCGCTCGCGTCGGCCCGTGGAGCCGGAGTGAAGGTCGCCGCGCTCTACGACGTCCATGGGAACCTGCCCGCCCTCGAGGCCGTGCTGGCAGACGTCGAGACGCTCGGGGTGGACGCGGTGGTCGTCGGCGGCGACATCGCCATCGGCCCGATGCCGCGAGCGTCGCTCGGGCGACTGCTCGACCTCGGCGAGCGCGCGCTCTTCCTCCGCGGAAACGGCGACCGCGAGATCGCCGCCGATCACACGGAGTCGGGTGACGGGCTCTGGGTCGAGCGAACGCGCTGGTCGGCCGGACAGCTCGCGCCGGGTCAGCGCGCCTGGCTCGGGGCCCTGCCCGACACGCAGTCCGTGGACGTCGACGGGCTCGGTCGCGTCCTCTTCTGCCACGGATCACCGAGGAGCGACGACGAGATCCTGACTGCGATCTCGTCCGAGGAGCGGGTCGTCGCCGCGCTCGCGGGGGTCGAGGAGACCGTCGTGGTTTGCGGACACACGCACGTCCAGTTCGACCGCCGGGTCGCGAGCCGGCGCCTTGTCAACGCCGGGAGCGTCGGCCTGCCCTACGAGGCGAAGCCCGGAGCCTACTGGGCCCTGTTGGGCCCAGACGTCGAGCTTCGCCGGACCGAGTACGACCTCGAGGCCGCTGCGGCGGTCATCAGGACGAGCGGCTTCCCCGACGCCGAGGAGTTCGCGGCGGAGAACGTCCTCTCCGTCCCGAGCGCCGAGGAGGCGACCGTGCAGTTCGAGGCGATGGCCCGCGGGAGCTAGGGCAGGGTGAAGAGCGCGACGCTCTCGACGTGCGGCGTATGCGGGAACATGTCGACCGGGCGGAGCCGTTCCAGCCGATAGCCGTGCTCCTGGACAAGCTCCCGGGCGTTCCCTGCCAGGGTCGTCGGGTTGCACGAGACGTACACGAGCCTCGGCGCGAGCAACTCACCGACCCGGCGGACGGCCTTGCCGACGAGGCCGGCGCGCGGCGGGTCGACGATCACGACGTCTGGCCGCCCGGCCCGGTCGCGGAGCTCGTCGAGGTCTCGCGCCACGTCACCTGCGAAGAAGGCGGCGTTGCCGATGCCATTCAGCTGGGCATTCTCGACCGCGCACGCGATCGACTCCTCGGAGTGCTCGATCCCCCACACCGTCAGCGCGTCGGCGGCAAGCGTCAGCCCGATCGTGCCGATCCCGCAGTAAAGGTCGTAGACGGTCTCGTTTCCGGTCAACCCCGCGTACTCCGCGGCGAGGGAGTAGAGCTTCTCGCACATCTCCGTGTTCGTCTGCAGGAAGGCATTCGGGCGCACGCGGTACCTCCGACCGAGCAGCTCCTCCTCGATCGCCTCCTCGCCCCAGAGCAGGTCGGAGGGGAGGTTCGTCACCTCGGCCGGAGAGTCGTTCACGGCCCAGTGGATCGAGCGCACCTCGGGGAAGGCCCGGAGCGCCGCGACGAGCTCCTCGGCCCCGGCCAGGTCCCCCGGGGCGGTGACCAGGACGACCAGCGCCTGGCCCGTGTTGCGCCCCTCGCGAACGACGAGATGCCGGAGATAGCCCTCTTGCCGCTCCTGGTCGTAGGCGGGAAGCCCGAGGGCGCGCGCCCATCCCTTCGCAGCCTCGCGGATCTCGTTGCCGAGGCCCGTGGTGAGCCAGCACCTCTCGACGTCGAGAACCTCGTCCCAGCGCCCGGCGCGGTGAAATCCGAGCCCAACCGTCCCCTCCGGGAGCGTCGTGAACGAGTACTCGAGCTTGTTTCGGTAGTGGAAGATCGACGCCGCCGGAAGGGCCGGCTCGAGCTCGAGATCGGAGAAGCCGCCGATCCGGCGGAGAGCGTCCTCGACCTGCCGCGCCTTGGCGTCGAGCTGAGCCTCGTAGGCGAGATCCTGAAACCGGCAGCCGCCGCAGACGGGATAGTGCGCGCACGGAGCCTCGACGCGCGGGGCGCCCGGCTCGACGACCTCGAGCGCGACCGCCTCCGCGTGGCTCCGCTTGACCTTGGTGACCCGCGCCCGTACGACGTCCCCGGGAAGCGCCCGGTTGACGAAGACGACGAAGCCGTTCAGACGCGCCACGCCGCGTCCCCCGTAGGCGAGTGAGTCGACCTTGAGCTCGATCTCCTGGTCCTTCCTGACGGGCGCGGCCATCTGGGGAGCCTAGCCCCGTCTCCGCGTATCATGTGTCTCATGTTCGAAAAGCTCGTCGCCCGCCTGAAGCGGCGCCAACCGCTCTCCCAGGAAGAGCTAGCCGAGCAGGAGTCGATCCGCCGCGAGGCGGAGGCGGAGCGGCGTCGCGCTGAAGCCGGGATGGCCGAACAGCGCGGCGAGATCTCGCGGGGCGGCGGCAGCATGGGAAGCGGCTGGGGCGGCTTGTAACCGGCCGGATTCGTCGGCCGGCCGGCTAGGAGTTGATGTCCTTGAGGAGTTCGGTCCCGGCGGGGGTTCCGTCGGTGAGCCACAACTCCGACCCATGCACACCGTCGTCCGCGACGAACAGCGCCCGCTGCTCTCCGAACGCCGTGATCCATGTCGGCCTGAACTCCACGACCTGGATGGTTCCGGCGCGCGAGCCGTCGCTCGCCCAGAGCGCGCTGTAGCCCTGGAAGAGCGCGCCGATGCCCTGCACCCGCGTCATGATGCGGACCGACCCCGGTCCCCCGTCTCGGGGCCTCCGGACGATCTTGGTCCCCTGGGCCGTCCCGTCGGTGCGGTACAGGGAACCCTCGCCGAACGCCCCGAACAGGGCCAGGTCGTCGTCGAGCCTGAGGATGGGCCCGATCCGACTCCTCCGCTTGCCCGCCGGGGTGAGGTCCTTCACCATGACCGTCCCGGCGCGAGTTCCGTCGCTCTTCCACAGCTCGGAACCGTGAACTCCGTCGGTCGCAGAGAACAGCAGTCGGCTCCCGAACGCCTCCAACCCCCCGGGATCGGAGTGTGAGTTGGCGCCCCCGGGATTGATGTCCACGAACATGCGCGTTCCACCGGCGGTCCCGTCGGTCTTCCACAGCTCGACGCCGTGAGCGCCCTCGTCTCCGTCGAAGTAGACGTCGCCTTTCCAGAGCTCCAGGGCGAAGGGGCTGACCCCGTCACCGGAGCCCGGCATCAGATCCTTGACCCGGGAGGTGCCCCCCGGCGTGCCGTCGCTCTTCCACAGCTCCAAGCCGTGGGCGTCGTCGAGGGCGAAGAAGAACAGCGTCGATCCGACAACGAGGGAATTGTTCGGGTCGTCCAACGTATTGCCGACCGACTTCACCTCGACCGTCCCATCCTCCGTCCCGTCGCTCTTCCAGAGCGAATCCGGCGCGCCGGTCTCGGCGCTGAAGAACAGCTCCGATCCCACCGCCGCGGCGAGGGACGATATGCCAGTGAGCCCCGGTCCCGGCGTGATGTCCTTGACCATGACGGTGCCGGCCTCGGTGCCGTCGCTCTTCCACAGCTCCTGGCCGTGGACGCCGTCGTCCGCAAAGAAGAAGAGGTCGGAACCCACGCGGATCCCGCCCGGAAAGCTGCCTCCGCTTCCGGGGAAGATGTCCTTCACCAGGACCGTGCCCTCCTCGGTCCCGTCGGTCTTCCATAGCTCGGAGCCGTGCACACCGTCGTCGGCGCGGAAGAACACCGTGTCTCCGACGCGCACGAGACCGGCCGGGTCCGAACCGAGTCCGCCGGGAGTCTGCGCCACGGCGGATCCACCCGAAAGGGCGATCGTGAAGGTGGCGGCGAGAACGCCGATGCCAAGTAGCCGCATCATGGAAGAGCCTCAGCTGACGGTAGCACCGCGGAGGCTGACGTCCGCCCCGATGGACGCGGGCGGCTAGATGAGCGTCGCGACGTAGACCTTGCGCGAGCGCGGCCCGTCGAACTCGCAGAAGAAGATGCCCTGGTACGTCCCGAGGGCGAGCTCCCCGCTCTGAAGCGGGACGAGCACCTGGGGGCCCAGCATCGAGGCCCGCACGTGGGAGGGGGCGTTGGGGCCGTCGGCGTCGACGTGCTTCCAGGACCAGCCGTCTTCGACGATGCCGTCGAGCGCCATCTCGAAGTCGGTGAGCAAGTCCGGGTCGATCTTCTCGTTGATGATCACGCCGGCAGTCGTATGCGGGACATAGACGAGCGCCGCGCTGCCCTCCGCGTCGGCGCCGATCGCCTCGCGCACCATCGCGGTGATGTCCAGGAGCTGAGTCTTGCGCTCGGTCGTGACCTGGATCTCCCGCACGGGCGGGTATCCTACGCGACGCATGGCGACGGCCTCCGCGAGCAGCCTCGACGCCTACCGGGACGAGGCGGATCGCTTCATCGCCGCGCTCGACGAGGAGTACTACCTCCACTACGCGGGTCTCAAGGAGAGCTTCGAGCTCGAGCCGATCTACGAGCGTTTCGCGGATCTGACGACGCTCGAGGCCGCCAGGGAGCTCGCCGGCCGCGCCGAGACGGGAGGGCGCGGCGAGACCGAGCTCTGGCACTTTGCCTGCGAGGGCTATCTCGGGAACCTCAGGCGTTCGGAGGCCGAGGCGATCGCCGGGATCGAGGCGTCGCTCACCGCCTCGGTCGACGGCGAGGTGATTCCCGTATCGGATGCTGCGCCCGACGGTCGCGAACGAGCCCGACCGCGGGCGGCGGGAGCGGCTCGAGACGGCCCGGGTCGAGCTCGCGGAGGAGCACCTCATGCCGAGCTGGACTGCCCACGACGGGAAGCGGCGCGAAGGCACGCGCGCGCTCGGCGCGACGACCTACCGCGAGCTCTACGAGCGCTTTGGCTACCCGCTCGAGGGGCTCGCCGCCCAGGCCCGCACGTTTCTCGACGAGACCGAGGAGCTGCACGTGGCCGCATTCGACCGATTCCTTGGGCGACGCGTCGGCGTTCCGCTCGAGGACGCCGCCCGCCACGACGTGCTCCGCGCCTTCCGCGGCAGCGGGTGGGACGAGGGCTTCCCCGCCGACCGGATGGTGCCTGCGCTCGAGTGGACCCTGGACGGGCTCGGCATCGACCTCGGCGCACAGGAGAACGTCCAGCTCGACCTCGAGCCGCGGCCGCAGAAAAGCCCTCGGGCGTTCTGCGCCCCGATCGAGGTGCCTGACCGCGTGATGCTCGTCATCAAGCCGATGGGCGGCCCCGACGACTGGCACGCCTTCTTCCACGAGGCCGGGCATGCCGAGCACTTCGCTCATGTCTCGCGCGACCTTCCTGTCGAGTTTCGGCGTCTTGGCGACAACTCGGTCACCGAGGGCTGGGCGATGCTCTTCGAGCACCTCGTCGACGATCCGGCCTGGCTCTCGCGCCGCCTCGACTTCGCGCGGCCGGAGCAGTTCGCCGAGGAGTCGTCGGTCAGCCTCCTCTACGTCGTCCGCCGCTATGCGGGCAAGCTTCTCTACGAGCTCGAGCTCCACGACGAGGTCGAACTCGAGGCAATGCGCAGCCGCTACGTCGAGCTGCTGTACGACGCGACAAAGATCGAGCCCTCGCCCGCCGACTACCTCGCGGACGTCGACGAAGGCTTTTACTGCACTTGCTATTTGCGCGCGTGGGCGTTTCATACTCAGATTGAGTCGTTTTTGCGCCAGGAGCTCGGACGCGCCTGGTTCACGCGGCGGGAGGCCGGCTCGCTCCTTCGGGAGGTCTGGGCCGAGGGTCAGCAGCTCACGGCGGCCGAGCTGCTCGACCAGGTGGCAGGGGCAAGGCTCGAGCTGGCCGCAGTGGGCGAGAGAATCGAGGAGGAGGTAGGGGTATGAGGCGGGTCGTCATCGCCGGCGCAGCCGGCCGCGACTTCCACAACTTCAACGTCGTCTACCGCGGGAGCGACGACGTGCACGTGGTCGCCTTCACGGCGACCCAGATCCCGGACATCGAGGGCCGCGTCTATCCGGCCGCCCTGGCCGGCTCGCGCTATCCGGACGGGATTCCGATCTTCCCCGAGGAGGAGCTGGCCGACCTCGTGCGCCGGGAGGACGTGGATCAGGTCGTCTTCGCCTACTCGGACGTGACGCACGAGCACGTCATGCACGTCGGCTCGCTGGCGATGGCGGCCGGTGCGAACTACACGCTCCTCGGCCCGCGGACGACGATGATCACGTCGGAGAAACCCGTCGTCGCCGTCTGCGCGGTACGGACCGGCTCCGGCAAGAGCCAGACCACGCGGTACGTCGCCGGCCTCCTCCGCGAGGCGGGCAAGCGCGTCGCCGTGCTTCGGCACCCGATGCCCTACGGCGACCTGACGAAGCAGGCCGTCCAGCGCTTCGAGCGCTACGAGGACCTCGACGCCGCGGACTGCACGATCGAGGAGCGCGAGGAGTACGAGCCGCATCTCGCCGAGGGGAACCTCGTCTTCGCCGGGATCGACTACGCGGCCATCCTCTCGCGCGCCGAGGAGGAGGCGGACGTCATCGTCTGGGACGGCGGCAACAACGACACGCCCTTCGTCAAGCCCGATCTGCACATCGTCGTCTGCGACCCTCATCGGCCAGGCCACGAGCTCCGCTACCACCCCGGCGAGACGAACCTGCGCATGGCGGACGTGTGCGTCGTCAACAAGACGGACACCGCGCCGCCGGAGGGCATCGACGCCGTGCTCGACTCGATCCACCGCGTGAACCCCCGTTCGGAGGTCGTCCTCGCAGCGTCGCCGTTCCACGTCGAGGACGGGCGCACCGACGAGATCCGTGGCCGGCGCGTGCTGGCGATCGAGGACGGGCCGACGCTGACGCACGGCGAGATGAGCTACGGCGCCGCGGTCCTCGCTGCAAAGCAGCACGGGGCGGCGGCGCTCGTGGACCCGCGTCCGTTCGCGGTCGGCTCGATCGAGAAGACGTTCGCCGCGTATCCGCACGTCAGCGAACTGCTGCCGGCAATGGGCTACGGGCGCAAGCAGATGGAGGAGCTGCGGGAGACGATCGCCCGCTCCGACGCGGACCTCGTCCTCATCGGCACGCCGATCGACCTGCGGCGCGTGATCACCATCGACAAGCCGGCCCTCCGGGTCACCTACAGGCTCCAGGAGCTCGGCGAGCCGACGCTCGCGGAGCTCCTCGAGGCACATGGCATCACCGCGTCGGCGGCGGCGTTGACCTAGCCGGGAACGCTTCCCGCCAATGTTGACCGTCCTCGCGCTGGGCGGAAACGCGCTCCTGCGGCCGGGGGAGCGCGGTACCGCTGCCGAGCACCGCGCCAACCTCGCCGCGACGTTCGCGGCGGCGGCGCCCCTGCTCGAGGGCGAGGTCGTCGTCACGCACGGGAACGGGCCGCAGGTCGGGAACGAGCTCCTGCGCCAGGAGCTCGGCACGGCGGAGGCACCGCCGCTTCCGCTGTGGGTCGCGGTCGCGCAGACCCAGGCCGAGATCGGAGCGCTCGCGGCAGCCGAGCTCCTCGCCGCGGTCGCGCGGCCGGTGACGGTCGTCGTCACCCACGTCGCCGTCGATCCGGACGACCAGGCGTTTCAGAACCCGACGAAGCCCATCGGACCGCACTACGCCGGCGACCGGGCGCGCGAGCTCGAGCAGGAGCGTGGCTGGACGCTCACGGAGGAACCCGGACGGGGGTGGCGGCGCGTCGTGCCCTCCCCGCGCCCGCTCGAGGTGATCGAGCTCGACGCGGTGCGGACGCTCCTCGAAGCGGGACAGCTCGTCGTGGCGGTCGGAGGCGGGGGCATCCCGGTCGTCCGGCGCGGGCGCGCCTTCGACGGGATCGACGCGGTCATCGACAAGGATCACGCGTCGGCGCTCCTCGCCGTCGGCCTGGGTGCCGAGCGACTCGTGATCCTCACGCAGGTGCCGGGCGTCTACCGGGACTTCGGCGGCGACGGTGGCAGCGGCGAGCCGTTCGCCGAGCTGAGCCCGGAGCGCGACGCGGCGCTCTTGGAGGTCCTCCCGGCAGGCAGCATGCGTCCAAAGGTCGAGGCGGCATTCGCGTTCGTCGAGCAGACCGGCGGCGAGGCGCTGATCACGAGCGCCGAAGCCGTCGGGAGCGGTGAGGCCGGGACAAGAGTTCGGAAGCTGCCGGGCGCCTAGAGGGGGCTGTCCGCCGCATTGCCGACGCCCGACGACGGGCCGAGGAGGAAGTCCACCAGCAGCGGGTTGACGAGCTCCGGGGTGCGGATGTCGGACCGGTGCCACCGGCGGGAATCAGCTCCAGCCGGGCATTCGGCATCACTGGGACGCATAGGATTGCCGTCGTGATTCCCGTCCACCTGAAGGGCCGCGACTTCCTCCGCGTCAACGACTGGGAGAGCGACGAACTCATGCTCGTCCTCGATCACGCCGACCGGTTGAAGGCACGCCAGCGCGAGCGGATCCCCCACCGGCTGCTCGAAGGGCGGAGCGTCGGGATGATCTTCCAGAAGCCGTCGACGCGCACGCGCGTGAGCTTCGAGGTCGGAATCGCCCAGCTCGGAGGGACCGGCCTCTACCTCGCGGCCGGCGACCTGCAGCTCGGCCGGGGCGAGACGATCAAGGACACGGCGGTCGTGCTCTCGCGCTACCTCGACGGGATCATGATCAGGACGTTCGAGCAGGCGGACGTCGACGAGCTCGCCGAGCACGCCGACATCCCCGTTATCAACGGACTCACGGACGAGTTCCATCCGTGCCAGGCGCTTGCCGACGTGATGACGATCCGCGAGCGGCTCGGCGGCTTCGAGGACGTCCGGGTCGCCTACCTCGGCGACGGCAACAACGTCTGCCACTCGTTGATGGTCGCCTGCGCGAAGCTCGGCATGGACTTCGTCGCGGCGACTCCGTCAGGCTACGCACCGTCGGACGAAGTGGTCGGCTGGGCGCGTGAGGCCGCCGAGGCCAAGGGCACCGCCGTCGAGCTCACCGACGATGCGCGCGCGGCGGCGACCGACGCCGACGTCCTCTATACGGACGTCTGGACGAGCATGGGCCAGGACGACGAGACGGAACAGCGTCTGGGCGACCTCGAGGGCTACGGGATCGACGACGACCTGGTGGCGCTCGCCAGCGAGCGTGCAATCGTCCTCCACTGCCTGCCCGCGCACTACGGCCAGGAGATCACGGAAGACGTGCTCTACGGCGAGCGCTCCGCAGTCTGGGATCAGGCGGAAAACCGCCTCCACGCCCAGAAGGCGTTGATGGCGCTCGTGATCCGCTAGGCGCCGCGGTGGAGTTCGAAGAGCATGTTCGCGCGGCGCTCCAGTCCCTGCCCGAGAAGCTCCGCGAGGCGATGTCGAACGTGGAGATCGTCGTCGAGGACGAAAACCGGGACGACCCCGACCTCTTCGGCCTCTACCACGGCATCCCGCTCACCGAGCGCGGAGCCGAGAGCTACGCCGGCGTCCTTCCGGACAAGATCGCCATCTATCGGATCCCGCTCGAGGAGGAATTTGGCGACGACCCCGAGGTGTTGGAGGAGGAGATCCGGATCACGGTCGTCCACGAGATCGCCCACCACTTCGGTATCGACGAGGACCGGCTGAGCGAGCTCGGCTGGGCCTAGCACCGGTCAAGCAGCCTTCTTGCTGCGGCGTCGCTTCGACGCCGAGCCGCGCGACTTCTTGGCCGCCGCAACGCTTTCGCGTAAGGCCGACATGAGATCGACCGGCTCGTCGGCCTCCGCTTCGTGTTCGGCGACCTCGACCGTCTTGCCGCGTTCCTTCGCGCGGATGAGCTTGACGAGGGCGTCTCGATACGTGTCCTTGAACTTCTTCGGCTCGAAGGCTCCCTCGAGTCGCCTGACGAGCTGGACCGCCATGTCGAGATCGTCCTTCCCTACACGGACGCCCTTCGGAGCGAGACCCTTGGCCGGCCTGATCTCGTCGGCGAAGTGCATGCGCTCGAGCTGGAGCACGCGCTCGCGAACGCGTAGACACGCCAGGTGCTGCCGATCGCGCATGACGAAGGTGGCGACGGCAGCCAGCCCTGTCTCCTCCATGGCGCGGGCGAGGAGCGCGTAGACCTTCTCTCCCCCGTCGGCCGGGGTGAGGAGGAAGGAGCGCTCGAAGTAGACCGGGTCGATCTCGCCTTCCTCGACGAAGGCGTGGATGTCGATCGTTCGCTGCGCCTTCTCGAGCGCCGCGGACGCGAAATCCTCGTCGTCGAGGTACACCCACTTGCCCTTCCTCACCTCGAAGGCCTTGACGATCTCGTCTTCGGGCACGGGCTTTTCATCCTCGGCCTTGCAAACCTTCTGGTAGCCGATGCGGCCGCCGTCCGGCTCGTGGACGTAGTTGAAATGGAGCTTGTGCTCCTCGATGGCGCTCTCCATCCGCACCGGCACACTCACCAGCCCGAACGCGATGGCGCCTGACCAGATCGATCGCATCCTCCAGTTTCTTGCACATTCGCCGGGTCTCGAAACACGTGCGTGCATGAACTTCCGAGGCTCGGGGCATACAGCCTGCCGTGCCGAGGGTGTTCGCAGCAACCGTGGTCCGGCTTCGCTATCTCGTTGTCGCGGCGTGGATCGCCGCCGCCGCCGCGACGACGATCTATCTCCCCGGCCTCGGCTCGGGCGAGGCACTCGAGCTCGGCGGCCTGCTGCCCGAAGACTCTCCGGCGATCGACGCCGGCGAGCGCTCGCAACAGCTCTTCGACGTTCCTCTCACGGCCGACACGGCGGTGGTCGAACGCGACCCGAACGGCTTCTCGGCGACGACGCAGGAGGCGATCGTCCGGCGAGCCGTCGACGCCACGACCCAGGAAGGGAGCGGCGACGAGATTCGCTTCGCGCTCCCGATCCTGAACACGAAGGAGCTTTTCCCGGGCTCGGAGGAGGACGGGACGACCGCCGTCACCCACCTCTTCTTCCCTCCAGACGTGAGCCTGTCCGCCAAGGTCGCGCTCGCGAACGATTACGCCGATCGCAGCGAAGGTGAGCACTTCGCGGGCGTCACGGGCCCCGGCCCGGCGCGGATCGCCCAGTTCGAGGAAATCGAAGACGCGCTGCCATTCGTCGAGCTGGGAACGGTGCTCGCGATCGCGCTCGTGGTCGGGCTGACCTATCGCGCCTTCGGCGCTCCCCTCCTGACCCTGGTCGCGTCAGGCATCGCATTCCTCGTCGCGCGGGGGATCATCCCGTGGGTCGGCGAGCTTTTCGGGGCGACGATCCCACAAGAGGTCGAGCCGCTCGTCGTCGCCCTCACGCTCGGAATCGTCACCGACTACACAATCTTCTTCCTCTCGGCATGTCGGCGCGAGCTCGCGCAGGGCGCGGGCAGGGTGGAAGCGGCTCGACGCTCCACCACCGCCGTGGCACCGATCGTCGCGACCGCGGGTCTGATCGTGGTCGCAGGAACGTTCGCGCTCGTCGTCGGCGAGCTGGAGTTCTTCCGCGCCTTCGGCCCCGCCCTCGGGCTAACGGCGGGTGTGGCGCTTGCCGTCTCGATCACGTTCGTGCCGGCGGCCCTCGGGCTCTTCGGGAGGATGGTCTTCTGGCCGTCCCTCACCCCCGGGGACGAGATCCCTGCCGACGCCGACCGCCCTTCACGCGTGCGCTCGGCGCTGACCGCCTCGCTCACATCCCGACCGGTGGCGGCGCTCGTGGCTCTCCTGACCGTGGCAGTCCTCCTCGCCGCGGCTTCGGGAGTGCGGGAAACCGAGCTCGGGCTCAGGCTCGGAAGCGGCCTGCCGCCGGATTCGGAGGTTCAGCAAGCCGCAGTCGCCGCCGACCGCGGTTTCGCCGCCGGGGTGCTGGCGCCCACGATCGTGCTCCTCGAAGGGGCCGGGGTCGGGCAGGAGCAGGAGGGTCTTGCGCGCGTCGAGGAAGGCGTCGAAGGAGTGCCCGGCGTCGCCGGGGTGATCGGTCCCCGAGAGCAGCCGGCTGACGCGCCTGCGGACGTCTTCGTCTCGGAAGACGGCAATGCCGCGAGGCTCGTGGCGATCCTTGACGCGTCCCCGCTCGACTCCGAGGCGATCAAGACGTCGCGCGAGCTCGACGCACAGCTGCCGGCCATCCTCCACGAGGCCGGCCTGGCCGCCACCGACGCCTCGCTCACCGGCCAGACAGCGGTCGCGTCCGACACCGTGAAGACGATCGTCGACAGCTCGGCGCTCGTCGGCGCCGTCGTGCTCGCGCTCAACTTCGTCCTGCTCGCCCTGTTCCTCCGGGCGCTCGTCGCACCGCTCTACCTGCTCGCGGCCAGCGTCCTCTCAGTCGCGGCGACGCTCGGGCTGACCACGTACGTCTTCCAGGGGCTTTTGGGCCACAGCGACCTCACCTACTACGTCCCTTTCGCGGCCGGAGTGCTCCTTGTCTCGCTCGGGTCCGACTACAACGTCTTCGTCGCCGGGCGGATCTGGCAGGAGGCCGATCGCCGCCCGTTGCGCGAGGCGATCGCCGTCGCCGCGCCACGCGCGTCGCGATCGATCAGCGTCGCAGGCATCGCGCTGGCCGCGTCCTTCGCCATGCTCGCGATCGTCCCCATCGACGGATTCCGCGAGCTTGCCTTCATGATGGCCGTCGGAGTCCTCCTCGAGACCTTCGTCGTCCGACCCGTGCTGATCCCCGCCCTCGTGACGCTGTTCGGCGACGCGGGCACCTGGCCGGGACGCCCGGCCGCGGGACGGTCGGCTAGTCGTGCACCCGGGCGATGAGCTCGCGCCGGTTCAGGACCTTGCAGGCGACTCCGCCGAGCCTGACGTCGTAGCCCGCATCCTTGGGAAAGAGGACCTTGTCGCCCGGGTCGACGCCGTGTGCCTCGGTGCCGACGGCGGTGACGATGCCCGTCCAGCAACCAGCCTCAGCACTCTGCGGGATGATCAGCCCCGTGCGGGTCTCCACGTCCTCGTCGACCGGCTCGACGATCAGGTGGTCGTCGAGGGGCTCGAGTGTGATGGTCAGCGGAGCCGGATCTTCCATGGACTGATTGTAGGCATCCTCGAATAGCATCTCGTCGTGCCCCGGAGCACGATCTGCCTGAGCTTCGACTTCGACGCGCTCTCGGTGTGGCTCGCCTACGACCGCGTCACTCCGGCGATGCTCAACCGGGGCGAGTACGGAGCGCGCGTCGGCGTCCCGCGGATCCTGCGCTTCCTGGACGAGCGCGACCTCCACGCGACGTTCTTCGTCCCCGGCCATACGGTCGAGTCGTTTCCCGCCGAGACCGCCTCGATCCTGGAGGCGGGGCACGAGGTCGCCCACCACTCCTACGCCCACATCGATCCGAGCCTGCAGACGCCGGACGAGGAGCGGGCCGACATGGAGCGCGCCTGGAACGTGCTCGAGTCGATCGGCGTCACCCCGCTCGGCTTCCGGGCTCCGTCGGCGGATCTCTCGGACTCCACCCTCGCCTTCGTCGAGGAGCTCGGGTTCCTCTACGACTCGAGTCTCATGACCGACGACTACAGGCCGTTCCACCCGCGCATCGGCGACAAGGTGGCGCGCGGCGTCCCGCTCGAGCGTGGCCGCGACTCGAGAGTGTGGGAGCTTCCTCTCTGCTTCGAGCTCGACGACTGGGTGCACTTTCAGTTCAACTTCGACCCGTACCGAAAGGGCGGTGCGACACCGAGCGACGTGCTCGAGATCTGGCAGGCGGAGTTCGACTGGATGGACGCGAACGTGGACGGCGGGATCCTCACGGTGACGATGCACCCGCAGGTGATCGGACGCGGACACCGGGTGGCGATGCTCGGACGCTTCGTGGAGCACTGCCTCGAAGCCGGCGCCCGTTTCGAGCGGATGGGCGACGTCGCCCGAAGCGCTCTCCGATCCTGCGGTCGGCAGGCGCTAGTCGCTGCGGACGCGCAGCGTGGCCACCATGCCGAGCGCGCGGTGGTCGGAGAGCGAACACCAGAGCCGGTAGCGCCCCGGGCGAAGATCGAACGTCTTCGTCGTCTGCTCGCCCGGGGGCGTCTCACCGATCGTGAACGTCCGCATGCCGCCGATGCGGCGGAGCTTGAGGTTGTGGGGATCCTCGCCGAAGTTCGCGAGCTCGATCCGCACGCGCTTGTTCGGGACGGAGGTGCGGGAGAGGACGAGACTGTACTCGTCCGCGACCACCTGCATTCGCGTGGGCAGGGCTCCGGCCGTCCCGGTCGCGAGCAGAAGAGTTGCGAGGACGAACACCCCGACGCCGAAGCGCCTCATACCAACAGCGTCGCGCGGGGAAAGCTGGCGGCGTTCGGGATGACCGCGGCTGCGTCTGTCGTGAACCACTCCTCCAGGAGCGAGCAGTAGAGCGAGCGGAAGTCGTACGTCGCCCGCAGGTTTCCCTGACCGTCGAGGCCAGAGGCTGCGAGGCCCGGGAACTCGCCCAGCATCTCGCCCCGCACGCGCGAGCCGATGAGGAGGCCGAGGCCCGCGGCCCCGTGATCGGTGCCGGCGGATCCGTTCTCCTCGACCCGGCGCCCGAACTCACTCCAGACGAGCACGAGCACCTGGTCGGCGATGCCGCGCGACTCGAGATCCCGTTGGAAGGCGCGGAGGGAGCTTGCCGTGAGCGCGAGATCTCCGGGGAGGCCGTCCTCCTGGTCGGCATGCGTGTCGTACATCCCCGGAGCACTCATGGTGACGCACCTGAGCGGCAGCCCTGCGGCGACCATGGCCGCGAGGCCCGCCAGCCGATCCGCAAAGTCGCCGACGGGATAGGAGACCGTAGTGCCGAAGCCGTCGGCGAACGGAAGGAGCTGGGAACGCAGGGTCGCAACCTGCTGGGTCACCTCGGCCACTTTCGACGCGGCGGGATCGGGAACAGGGGGGAACGTCCCGATCGCCTCGAGCATGCGCTCCTCAACCTCGCCCCAGACGCCTCGGGCCCAGAAGTTGTAGTCGTCCACCGCCGAGACGGCCGCAACGGGCACGTTGGCGGAGGCAAGCGACGGATGGAGTGACCAGTTGAGGGCGAGCCCCTGCAGCGGGTTGTCGAGCGTTCCGGCGACGTCGAGGTAGCGCCCGAGCCACCCCGTGCGAAGGTGTGCGTCGGTTGCCCCGACTTCCCAGTAGTGGCGCGAGGTGAAGTGGGACTGGTCAGCGTTCGTGTAGCCGATCGCCGGGACGACCGTCACCTTGCCCTCGGAATGGAGCTCGGCCAGCGGGGAGAGCGACGGATGCCAGCGCAGGCTCGTGTCCTCGGAGAAGGCCTGGCCGTCACTCGGCGCCAGGCACAGCTGCGGGCGGAGGCTCGGGTACTGGGGGTGACCGGCCGGAAAGAGCATCGACAGGGAGTCGGCGCCGCCGTCGAGGAAGACGGACAGGAGCACGGGGCCGGCCGGGCCGCTCTGCGCTCGGGCGATGCCCTCCTCGAAGAGGCCGAGCGGGAGCTTGCTTGCGCCGTACACGGACAGGGCGAGCCCCGCGGCACGGGAGAGGAAGGCGCGCCGGTCGAGGCCGCTTCCCGCCGGGATCGGCATGCCCGGCTCGATCGTCGGCAGGCCGCGCCCGGCCTCGGCGACCGAGCGCCGGAGCATCGCCACGCGGGAGAACTCGTTGCAAGAGCAGCTCATGGTCAGCAGGTCTGGTAGTCGGGGGACACGGCGAAGAGGATTCGGAGGGCGTTGACGATGAGGACGGGATACGCGTCGCGTTCGTAACTCGAGCCCGCGTCCGAAAGCGCGTTCTGGGCGAAGGCGTGCAGCGTCGAGCGCGTCGATGCGGTCGTCGTCGGGTTACCCCAGAAGTCCAGCGCCCGGTCGACGAGCTTGTCGGCATTGAACGGCAGCTCCCCGAACCAGTCGTCGGTGTCGAGTTCGTAGGGTTCGAGGATCTCGTTCACGTCCATCCAGCGGCCGCGGAAGCTGGAGGTGTCGAGCCAGCGGTCGTCGTTCCAGCCCGAGACGTTCGGCGGATAGAAAAGGCGCTGGCCGTCGAGCGAGGACAGCCAGGTCCATGCCTCCGAGTTCACTCGCCGCCCGCGGGCGCGGTGCATTCCCGCAACCTGGACGACGGGCGGCTTGATCATCCGCGGGCCTGTGTAGAGCTGCGGGTGCTTGAGGATGGCCTCGACGACCGGCTTCACCCTGTAGTCGGAGTGCTTGTACAACCGGACGAGCGCCGATTTGGTGGACGCCGACGGGGGCGTGGGGATGAAGTAGCTCCAGAGCTTCCCGACGAAGTAGGAGGCGTGCATCGAATTCTGGATGCAGAGGCGGCACGCGTCCTGCCAGCTGTACTTGCCGCTCTTCCCGAAGATCGTCTTGACGCCGTTGTCGTGGTAACCCGCGTCGAAGCGGAAGTTGACGTAGCCGACGCCGTCGTCCCAGTCGACGCGCCACCCCGTCAGGGCACGCGCCTGCTCCCGCACGTCGTCTTCCGTGTAGCCGCGGCTTGCGCCGAGCGTGAAGAGTTCCATCAACTCGCGCGCGTAGTTCTCGTTCGGCGACCACTTGTTGTTGTCGACGCCGTTCAGCCAGATGAGCATGGCCGGGTCCTTCGTGACCCCGATCAGCATCGCCTCGAAGGAGGCGAGCGCGTGGGAGCGGAAGAACTTGTTCTGATCGAGCATGAACTTCTGCGAGCCCACGCCGTCGTTGGATGTGGCGAACCAGTCGTGCCAGATGAGGGTCATCCGCTCGATCAGCTGCTGGTTCGAGCGCACCATGCGGTCGAGCCACCAGAGGTGGTCGTGGCCCCAGGCGTCGCGCGGAGCAAGTGGACGGCCATCCTCGTCGGTGGGGCTCGGTCCGATAAGCCGAGCCTTCGGCGGTTCCAGGAGATCCTTGACCGCTCGCTTGAGGCCTTTCCTCGCCACCTTGGCGGCCTCACCGGGCTTCGGCCCGAAGCCGGCACGCCAAAGCAGGCGCTCTGCCTCCCGCTTTTGAAACGGACCGTGGTAGACGGGCACGCGGCTTGCCACGGACTCATAAAAGAACGCGCCGACGTTCCAGGCACCCCCTTTTTGTGTGAACCGATCGTCCTCGCGCGACGGCGTCGCCACCGCCTTGACGGTCGAGCGTCCGATCCGTAGCGTCGTGCGCGTGGGGGCGCATGCATATCGGTAACCCGGGATCCCCCGTCACCCACATCAGCCAGGCCTACCCGGACCGCGTCGAGGTGCGGGGACGCGATCTCTGCGGCGACCTCATGGGTCGGTTGAGCTTCACCGAGTACTTCCACCTCCTCCTCACCGGCCGCGAGCCGACGGAGAGCCAACGCTTCTTCCTCGATCTACTCCTCGTCAGCATCGCGGAGCACGGGATGATGCCGACCAACGTTGCCGCGCGCATGACGCTCGCCGCCGACCCTGGATCCCTGCAGGGGGCCGTCGCCGCCGGCATCCTCGGCTGCGGCCCGGTCGTTCTCGGCACGTCCGAGTCGTGCGCGCGGCTCCTCGAGGAGGCGCAGGACACGGTGGCGGCGGGCAAAGAGCCCAAGGCCGTCGCCGGCGCCATAGCGCGGGCAATCCACGCCTCGGGCGAGAAGATGCCGGGGTTCGGCCATCCGATCCATCGCCCGGTCGATCCGCGTGCCGAACGGATTCTGGAGCTCGCCGACGCCCGCGATGTCAGCGGCCCCCACGTCCTCCTTGCACGTTGCCTTGGCGACGCAGTGGCCGAGGCCTGGGACAAGCCCTTGCCGATGAACGTCGCGCTGCCGATCGCCGCGGTGATGCTCGACCTCGGTTTCTCGCCCGACGCCGTGAAGGCCGTCCCGATCCTCGCGCGTACGGCCGGCCTCCTCGCCCACCTGGCCGAGGAGCGCCGAGCGCCGCTCGGCTTCCTCATGGCCGCGGGGGCGGAGGACGCGGTGACATACGAAGCTCGCACCGACGACACTGCACCGTGATGCTTGCGCCCGAGGTCGAGGCCCGTCCCTGGGAGGACCAGCTCGGCGTCGACGAGGAGAGCTACCGCTTCCAGCTCGCGTACCTCTTCGAGCGCTCGGCCTTCTATCGCGAAAAGCTCGGGGCGGCCGGGTTCGCCTCCGCGCGCGCGGCAGGCGGGCTCGGCGCCATCGCGGAGCTGCCGCTCACCGACAAGGCCGAGATCCGCGCGACGTGCACGCCCGCCAAGCCGATCGGCACACATCTGTGTGCGGCACCGTCCGAGATCGTGCGGATCTACTCGACGAGCGGCACGACGGGGGCGCCCAGCTTTATCCCGCTGACCGCGGATGACCTCGACAACTGGGTCACGGCCTCCGCGCGGAGCTATGCGGCCTCCGGAATCGTCGCGGGCCAGCGCATCCTTTCCACGTACAACGCCGGACCCTTCGTCGCGGGCGCAGCCCTCGCCGCCTTCGATCGCATCGGGCTCTGCCATGTCCCACTCGGCACGGGGAACACGGAGCGACTCCTCCGTTCCATCGAGATGCTCGGGCCCGAAGCCGTCGTCATGACACCGTCGTACGCCGCCCATCTCGTGGAGAGGGCAGCCGAGCAGGGCGTCGACCTTCGCGGGTCGACCGTCGAGCGCGTCCTGGTGGCCGGCGAGCCGGGAGGCGGCGAGCCGGCCTTTCGGGCGAAGCTCGAGGACGGTTGGGGCGCGAGGGTCACCGAGGCGATGGGCATCGGCGACATCGGCGTCTCGCTCTGGGGCGAGTGCGAGGAGCAGGACGGCATGCACCTGGGAGCTCGCGGCTTCGTCCATCCCGAGCTGATCGAGCCCGAATCAGGCGTTGCCCTCGGGCTTGAAGACGGCTCGAGCGGGGAGCTCGTGCTGACGCACCTTCAGCATCGAGCCGCGCCGCTCCTGCGCTTCCGCACGCGAGACCACGTCGAGGTGCGAACGAGCCCCTGCCCGTGCGGGCGGACGAGCCCGCGGATCCGGTGCATCGGCCGGACCGACGACATGCTCATCGTCCGTGGGGTCAACGTCTTCCCGTCGGCGGTGCGCGAAGTCGTGAGCGGGTTCGCCCCGGAGGTCAGCGGCCACATCGTCGTACGGCCGCGCTCACCTGGCGTCAAGCAGGACCCACCCCTGCCAGTGAGCGTCGAGCTCGCCCCGGACAGAGCCGCAGACCAGGCGCTTGCGAAAGCGATCTGCGACAGACTGCGCACCGTACTGGTCGTCCAGACACACGTCGATCTCGTGCCGTGGGGGAGCCTGCGGCGAAGCGAGTACAAATCCACGCTCGTCGAGCACTAGCCGAATGCAGAAGCTGCAGAGCCAAGGCGTCCACCACATCACGCTCGTCGGAGCCGACCGGCAGACGTCGATCGACTTCTGGGAGGGCATGCTCGGTATGCCCTTCGTCTTCGAGCAGCCCAACCTCGACAACGAGTCGGAGAGTCATCTCTACTTCGACCCGGGCGACGGCCGCCTGATCACGGTCTTCACCAACGAGGAGCGCGCGCCCGACCCGACCCGGACGTCGACGGATCAGGGGTGCGTACACCACATCGCGTTCGCGATCTCGCAGGCCACCTTCCACCAGGCGGTCGAGCGGCTCGACGAACGCGGCATCCGCCACAGCGGCGTCAAGGACCGCGGCTTCATGGACTCGATCTACTTCGAGGATCCGCTCGGCCTCCTGATCGAGCTCTCCGCCTACCGGTTCGAGCCGCCCCACGGTCACACGCACGCCGAGGTGCTCCTCGAAGCGCACACGTTGCGCGTGGAGCGCGACGACTACAACATTGCCGAGGACCACCTCGCAGATGCCATCGAGACGCTCGTCAGGCGATCGCGGGCGTCGCTCTCGGACGATCGATCGCCGAAGCAGCCGTACCGCTAAAGATCGGAGGAGACATGGCAACGAACACGCTGAGCATTCTGAAGCCGAGTGTCAACAACCTCACAACCAGGATCTTCGTCAGAGCCGCCGGGCTCGACTTCGAAGAGGTCGACGTCTGGGGCAAGAAGGGCACTCCCGAGTTCCTGGCCAAGGACCCCGCCGACCTGACCCCGTTGCTCGAGGAGGAGGGCCTGCCGAAGGGAGCGCTCTGGGAGAGCTGCGCGATCATGCAGTACCTGTGCAACAAGCACGGGCTCGACCAGTTCTATCCCACGAGCCCGGGCGAGCGGGCGATGGTCGACAGCGCGATGTTCTACCTGATCGGCACGTTCTACCCGCTCCTCGCCCGAGCCACCTACCCAGCGCTCGGCTTCGGTCAGTACGCGGGCGAGGTCGCGACCTCGGGTGCCGACGACGAGCTGAAGGCCAAGGCGCAGCAGGACGCCGAGGCTGCGCTCGCCGGTCCCCTCGATGTCTACCGGGACTTCTTCCTCGCGGGACGGCCGTTCATCGGCGGCGACAGCCCGTCGATCGCCGACATGCGCCTCGCGGCGACGCTCGAGTTCCTCCGCGCGGTCGACTACGAGTTCCCGGCCTGGACGGAGGAGTACATGGCCCGGATTGAGGAGACGCTGGGCGATGCCTACTCGGAGCCGGTGGCGGACGTGCGCGGCTACGTCGAATACGTCAAGTCGCCGAACGAGTGAGCCCGGCGCTCGTCACGACCGTCGTCGGGAGCTATCCCCAGCCCGACTGGCTGATCGACCGGGAGAGGCTCGGGGCGCGGCTGCCTCCGCGGGTGCGCGCACGCGAGCTCTGGCGGGTCTCGGAGACATTCATCGACGAGGC
The DNA here is from genome assembly GCA_963842305.1 of uncultured Actinomycetes bacterium. Classification (GTDB taxonomy): domain Bacteria; phylum Actinomycetota; class Thermoleophilia; order Gaiellales; family Gaiellaceae; genus JAIBJN01. Next base: position 20,649 of record CAWJFW010000005.1, on the reverse strand, counting down.
ACAGAACGACGCGACCCGCCTCGCCGTCCAGGACATGGAGCGGGCGGGCGTGGACGTGGTCACGGACGGCGAGATGCGGCGGGAGAGCTACTCCAATCGGTTCGCGACCGCCCTCGACGGCGTCGACCTCGACAACCCGGGCGTCGCGCTCGATCGCACGGGGCACGAGAACCCGGTACCGAGAGTCGTCGGGCCGATCCGTCGCGCACGGCCTGTCGAGGTCGGCGACGTCGAATTCCTGCGGGCGATCACCGACCGCCGCATCAAGATCACCGTCCCCGGGCCGTTCACGATGACGCAGCAGGCCCAGAACGACCATTACGACGACGATCGGTCGCTCGCCCTCGCGTATGCGGAGGCGCTGAACGAGGAGCTGCGAGACCTGAAGGCGGCCGGCGCCGACGTCGTCCAGATCGACGAGCCGTATCTCCAGGCGCGGCCCGAGCCGGCTCGGGAATACGCGCTCGAGGCGATCGACCGCGCCCTCGAAGGCATCGAGGGCGACACCGTCCTCCACACGTGCTTCGGGTACGCGCACATCGTGAAGGACCGACTCGCGGGCTATCCCTTCCTGGGCGAACTCAACGACTGCGACGCCACGCACATCTCGCTCGAGGCGGCCCAACCGGGCCTCGACCCGGAGGTGTTGCGGGACCTCCCGGACAAAGTGATCGTCCTGGGCGTTCTCGACCTCGGCTCCAGCGAGGTCGAAACGCCGGAGGTCGTCGCCGGCCGGATCCGTGCCGCTCTCGCGGTCGTGCCGCCGGGCCGGCTCGTCGTCGCGCCCGACTGTGGGATGAAGTATCTGCCGCGCGAACGGGCGGTCCGAAAGCTCGAGGCGATGGTCGCGGGTGCGCGAATCGTCAGAGAAGCGCTCGCCTCGAGCGAGGCATCGCTCGGCTGAGCTCCTTTTACCCGGACTTCTCCTCGTGCCCCCCGAACTGCCTTCGCATCGCCGAGAGGAGGCGGTCGGCGAAGTCGTCCAGCCCGCGTGAGCTGAAGCGCGAGTACAGCGCCGTGGTGAGGACAGGCGCCGGAACGCCCTCCTCGATTGCGGCGATCGACGTCCAGCGGCCTTCGCCGGAGTCCGAGACGCGCCCGGCGAACTCCTCGAGCTGCGGCGACTCGAGGAGCGCGGTTGCGGCCAGGTCGAGGAGCCATGATGCGACGACGCTGCCGCGGCGCCAGACCTCGGCGACCTCGGTCGTGTCGATGTCGTACTCGTACCACTCCGGCGTCTCGAGCGGCGCGGTCTCGGCGTCCTCGTCCTGCCGGCGCTTGCCGACATCGGCTTTGGCGATGACGTTCAGGCCTTCCGCATATGCGGCCATGAGCCCGTACTCGATGCCGTTGTGCACCATCTTCACGAAGTGGCCCGCACCGTTCGGGCCACAGTGGTAGTAGCCCTGCTCGGACGGGCTCGGAGCTCCCGTGCGACCCGGCGTCCGCGGCACGTCGCCGACCCCGGGAGCGATCGAGGCGAAGAGCGGGCCGAGGCGGTCGACGACCTCCCCCTCACCGCCGATCATCAGGCAGAAGCCCCGCTCGAAACCCCAGACCCCGCCGCTCGTCCCTACGTCCACGTGATGGATGCCCTTCTCGCGCAGGGCCGCCGCGTGGCGGATGTCGTCGTGGTAATGCGTGTTCCCTCCGTCGAGGATCACGTCTCCGGAGTCGAGGACTGCGGCGACCGCGGCGATCGTCCGGTCGGTGATCTCGCCGGCCGGCACCATCAGCCAGACGGCGCGCGGCTGCTCGAGCTTCGCCGCAAGCTCCTCCAACGAGGAGGCACCGACCATCCCGTCCGCGGTCAGCGCTGCGACCGCGTCCGCCGAAAGGTCGTAGCCGACGCAGTGGTGCCCGGCGCGTTCAAGGCGCCTGACGATGCCGGCGCCCATTCGGCCGAGGCCCACCATCCCGAGCTGCATAGGCGTGTCCGTACCCATTGGCCCTCCTTTCACCGCAGCCGCCGGTAGCGGCGGATCAATGCATTGGTCGAGCTGTCGTGATCGAGCGCCGGCTCGGCCTCGCCCTCGAGCTCCGGAATGATGCGCTGAGCGAGCACTTTCCCCAGCTCGACTCCCCACTGGTCGAACGAGTCGATCTGCCAGACCGTGCCCTGGGTGAAGACGCTGTGCTCGTACAGCGCGACGAGCGCGCCGAGCGTACGTGGCGTCAGCTGCTCGGCCAGGATCACATTGCTCGGGCGGTTGCCCTCGAAGACCCGGTGCGGGACGACCGCCTCGGGCGTCCCGTCGGCTCGGACCTCCTCCTCCGTCCTGCCGAAGGCGAGCGCCTCCGCCTGGGCGAAGACGTTCGACATGAGGAGGTCGTGGTGGTTGCGAAGAGCGTTGAGGCTCTGGGCGAACCCGATCAGGTCGACCGGAACGAGCTTCGTTCCCTGGTGGATCAGCTGGTAGAAGCTGTGCTGGCCGTTCGTCCCGGGCTCGCCCCAGTAGACGGCGCCGGTCTCGTAGTCGACCCGAGAGCCGTCCAGCGTCACGTGCTTTCCGTTCGACTCCATCGTCAGCTGCTGGAGATACGCGGGGAAGCGCTTCAGGTACTGGCTGTAGGGCATCACGCCGACGGTCTGGGCACCGAAGAAGTCTCCGTACCAAACGGCCAGCAGCCCCAGCAGGACCGGCAGGTTCTCCCCGAACGGCGTCGTCCGGAAGTGCACGTCCATCGCATGGAAGCCGTCGAGTAGCTCGCGGAACCGCTCGGGGCCGACCGCGATCATCGTCGAGAGGCCGATCGCCGAGTCCATCGAGTAGCGCCCGCCGACCCAGTCCCAGAATCCGAACATGTTGGCGGTGTCGATCCCGAAGTCCGCCACGCCCTCGGCGTTGGTCGACACGGCGACGAAGTGCATGGCGATCGCGGCCTCGTCCCCCAGGGCGGCGAGCGTCCACTCGCGCGCCGAGTGGGCGTTGGTCATCGTCTCGAGCGTGGTGAAGGTTTTCGAGGAGACGATGAACAGCGTCTCCTCCGCGGCCAGGTCGCGCGTCGCCTCGACGAAGTCGGTCGCGTCGACGTTGGACACGAACCGGAAGGTCATGTCGCGCCTGGAGTAGTAGCGGAGCGCCTCGTAGGCCATCACGGGGCCGAGCTCGGACCCCCCGATGCCGATGTTGACGACGTTCCGCATCGGCTTTCCCGTGAAGCCCGTCCAGGCGCCCGACCGGACGCGCTCGGAAAAGTCGGCCATGCGGTCCAGGACCTCGTGGACCTCGGCGACGACGTCGATCCCATCGACGACGAGCGAGGCCCCCTCGGGCATCCGGAGCGCGACGTGGAGGACGGAGCGGTTCTCGGACACGTTGATCTTCTCGCCCCTGAACATGGCCTCGATTCGCTCGGCGAGGCCCGACTCGGCGGCGAGCTGCACGAGAAGCGTCACCGTCTCATCGGTGATGCGGTTCTTCGAGAAGTCGAGGTACAGGCCGGCGCCCTCGGCCGCCAACCGCTCTCCGCGCGCCGGGTCCGTCGCGAAGAGCTCGCGCAGATGGAGGTCGCGGATCTCCTCGTAGTGCGTCTCGAGCGCCGTCCACGCGGGGAGCTGGCGCAGCGGTCCCGGGCCAGGGGTCGCGGTCACGGTCCTGCCGCGGAGCATCGCAGATTCCTTCGACTCAGAAGGCGCCGGCGTAGGCGTTCAGGGCCGGCTGGCCGCCGAGATGCGCGTAGAGGACGCGCGAGCCGGGCTCGATCCGCCCGGACCTGACCAGGTCGAGCAGTGCGGCCATCGACTTGCCCTCGTAGACAGGGTCGGTCAGCACGCCCTCGAGGCGGGCGCACAGGCGGATCGCCTCGATCGTCTTCGCGTCCGGAACGCCGTAGATGCCGGCATGCCACTCGTCGAGGAGCACGACCTCCTCGTCGGCGAGGTCGCGGCCGAGCCCGATCGCCTCCGCAGTTCCGCGGGCGATACGCGCGATCTGCGCCCAGGTCTGCTCGACCGTCGCCGAGCCGTCGATTCCGAGGACGGCCCGTTCCTCCTCTTGGAGCGCGAAGCCGGCGACCATGCCCGCCTGCGTCGAGCCGGTTACCGAGCAGACGACGATCGTGTCGAAGAAGACCCCGAGCTCGGCCTCCTGCTCTGCGACCTCACCGGCCCAGCGCGCGAAGCCGAGCCCGCCGAGCGGATGGTCCGAGGCCCCGGCGGGGATCGCGTACGGCTTGCCGCCGCGTTCCTCGACCGAGGCCAGTGCCTCCTCCCAGCTGGGACGGATGCCGATGTCGAACCCCGCGGGGTCGAGGCGCACGTCGGCGCCCATGATGCGCGAGAGGAGGATGTTCCCGACCTTGTCGTAGACGGCATCGGGCCACTCGACCCAGCGCTCCTGAACGAGCACGCACGTCAAGCCGAGCTTGGCGGCCACCGCTGCAACCTGGCGGGTGTGGTTCGACTGGACGCCGCCGATCGAGACGAGCGTGTCGCACCCTTGCGCCAGAGCCTCGGCGGCCAGGTACTCGAGCTTGCGCACCTTGTTCCCGCCGTAGGCGAGCCCTGCGTTCACGTCCTCGCGCTTCGCCCAGATCTCGACCTTCCCGCCGAGGTGCTCGGTGAGCCGCTCGAGGGGATGGACGGGCGACGGCCCAAAGAGAAGCGGCGCGCGGTCGAAGTTCTCGAGGCCCATTCAGCCGAGGGAGCGTACGGGATCGCCAGAAGCCGGGCCGGCCCGACGCGCTAGCGCTTCTTCTCGCCGACGAGCAGCCTGCGAACCTCGGACTCGCTGCCCGGCTCGAGAATGGCGAGAACCTGGTCTGCAGGTCGGAGCACCGTCGAGCCGACGGCGATCTCCGCCACGCCCTCGCGCACGACCGAGATGAGACGCGCGGTCGCGGGCAGTTGGAGCTCCTCGACCCGCTTCCCCGCCGCGGGAGCCTTGAGCCCGACCTCGACCTCGACGATCTCCAGATTCTCGCGCGAGAGGTTGACGAGGTGAACGAGCTCGTGCTGCGGCATCTCGTGCTGGACGAGCGCGATCACCATCTCCGTCGCCGAGACCGACGGCGTGACCCCGAGAAGGTCGAAGTGCGCCTGGTTTCGCGGATCGTTCACCCGGGCCACGGTCTTCTCGATCCCGTACAGCTCCCTGGCGAGCTGGCAGATGACGATGTTGTCCTCGTCATCGCCCGTGACGGCCACCACGATGTCCGCGGGCCGCCGGATGCCGGCGCCCTCGAGCACGGCGAGCTCGGTGGCGTCGCCGTAACGGGCCCGGTGGCCGAACTCCTCCTCCAGGAGGGCGTACCGGTCCCGGCGCTGCTCGAGCACGACGACCTCGTGGCTCAGCTCGAGGAGCGTCCGCGTGACGTTCTTGCCGACCTGGCCACCGCCCACGACGATGATGAAGCTCATCCGCCGTCCTCTCCGAGCGCCAGCTTGGACAGCTCTTCGATGGCCGTCGTCGTCGGCGAGACGACGTCGAAGCCACGGTTCGAATAGAACGCCGCCCGCGCGGGGTCCTGGACGCGGACGGCGACCTTCGGCACCTCGTAGCGCAGTTTCGCGATCTGGGCGACGACGAGGTTCGTGTTGTCGCCGTCCGTCGCCACCAGGACGAGGTCGGCATCGGCGATGCCCGCACCCTCGAGGACGCCGACATCCATGCCGTGTCCAACGTGGAACGCCCCCGGCCACTTCGCGCCCAGCCGCTCGAGCCCCTCCTCGGACTCGTCCACGACGGCGACCTCCCACCCGGCGTCGTGCAGCCGCCGGGCAACGGCCGAGCCGACCCTCCCGCAACCGACCACGATCGCCTTCATTGCGCCACTGTAATCCCCTCGTCCTCCTCGAGGACACCCTGCGGATAGGCGACGACCATGACGTCGCAGGGCGCTTTGCGCAGGACATAGTCGACGGTCGGGCTGAAGAAGAGCGACTGTCGTCGCCAGCGCGGCGCGGATCCCAGCAACACGACGTCGGCCGACTCCTCGGCCGCCGCCTCGACGATGGCCTCACCGAGGGAGCGCGCTCGGACGACCCTCGTACGAAGTTCGATGCCGTGCTCGGCCGCGAGTTCCTTTGCGTCCGAGAGCGACGCGTCGGCCAGCGCCTCGGCCTCTGGCAGCGGTGCGTCGAGAGCTTTGTCGAGCGGAACGTTCAAGACGTGGAGCACGCAGATCGTGCCGTCGCTCTCCTCCATGAGCCTGATCGCCGTCGCCAGGACCTCCTCGCCGATCGGGCCCAGCTTGAGCGGGACGAGCGCGCGCTGGTACTCCCCCTGCGGATGCGGGACGAGGTCCGGGTGGGCAGGGGTGATGTGCGCCAGCACGGACTCGCGGCCGGCCACCCGGACGGCGATGTAGACGCACGCTCCGACCACGACCCACAAAGGGCCGACGATCCGAGCCGCGTCGTGGGTCGCGATCGCGACGATCCAGAGCGCGAACGTGAGCGGGACGCCGACGAGCGCTGCGAGCGGGACCTGGACGCCCCGGAGGGTCACGTTCCACGGGGCACGGTACGGCCGCGGGAGCTCGGGCTCCGTGAAGCGCAGGCGGATCACGGAGACCTGCGCCGCGGTGAGCGCCATCAGGATCCCGAAGCTGTAGAGGCTGCCCAGGAAGCGAATGTCCCGCCCCGTGGCGTCGGCGACGACGAGGAGCGCCGCGGCGAGCCCGGCCGTGCTCAGGATCGCGGCCGGGGCGAGGAGCGTCCTGCGGCTGAGGCGCGCGAAGGAGCGCGGGAGCATGTCGTGCCGCCCGAGCGCGTAGGTGAGACGCCCCGCTCCCGAGATCGAGGTCGTGATCGCGGCGACGAGGACGACCGCTGCCCCGAGGCCGACGAAGACCCGCAGCGCGTCCACGGCCCAGCCTGGGAGTGACCCTTCCAGGGCATCGACGATGGCAACGAGCGGCGCCTGGAGCTCGGACGAGACGCCGGGGACCGACACCGACACGAGCCCGATCGCCGCCGTAACGAGCACGACCAGGCCGATGCCGACGAAGAGGCTCCGCGGCAAGGTCTTCCCCGGCTCGCGCGCCTCGGCGGCGAGGTTTGCCACGGTCTCGAGGCCTGTGTAGGCGAGCGTCGCGAGCGCGAGCGAGAACGCGAGATCGCCCCACGACGGAGCCGTGCCGAGGTCGACATCGGCAAGGTCGCTCGGCGAGAAGACGAACGCCAGACCGAGGGCGACGAGCACGAGGTGGGTCAGGAGCGCGAGCGCAGCCACGCCGACAGCGATCGCGTAGAGCTGGGCCCGCCGGACGAGGCGGACGAGCGCCACGCCGAGGATGACGCACACACCGACGACGCCGTCCCAAGGCGAGCGCGTTATTGCCTCCCACCCCATCGCCGAGCCGACGTAGTGGGGCACGAAGAGCCCGGCAATCGCGATCACGATCAGGTAGTCGAGGAAGAGCAGCCACCCGGTCAGAAACCCGATCGGGTCGTTGAAGGCGCGGGCCACGAACAGCGCCGCGCCCCCGGCCTCCGGCAGTGCCGAGCTCGCCTCGGCGTATGAGAACGTGACGAGCAGGATGACGAGCCCGACGCCGAGCAGGACCCAGGGCGTGAGCCCGGCGGCGTAGAGGGCGACGATCCCGAGCGCGAAGTAGACGGAGGCGCCGATCTCCGAATAGGCGACCGACACGATCGGCGTCGTCCCGAGCACCCGCGTCAGGCCGGGGAGCTTGCGCGCCATCAGCGGCTCCTCCAGGCGAGGGCCAGCCGGAGCCCGCCGGCTCCGAGGAAGAGGATGCCCAGCAGGTAGCCGAGCGATCCGCCGACGATCGCCGTCTCGACGATCAACACGAGCCCGAGGAGGGCAGCGAGTGCCGAGAAAACGATCGTTGCAGAGTTCCGGAGAGCGGGCATCAGGCGGCCCTCCGGCCGGCGACGACGAGCACGCGGGACGGGCTCGCCTTGAGGATCGTGTCGACCGTCTCGCTGACAACCGGTCGCCCGCGCCTTGTCGTGTAGCGCGGCGCGCCCACGACGACGAGCTCGGCGTTGCGGCCCGCAGCCTCCTCGACGATGGCTGGACCTGCTCGTCGCGCGCGCAAAAGCCGCGGGACTGCACGAACGCCGTAGCTCTCGACGAGGGCACGTGCCTCGTCCAGGAGCGCGTCCGCCTCGTCCACCTCGTCCGGCAGCGCGGCGTCGAGCGGCAGCTCCAACGGCACCTCGAGGACGCGGACGACCGCGATCATCGCACGGCGCTCAGCCGCCAGGCGAGCGGCGGCGACGAGCGCTTCCTCCGACTCCGCGGAGCGCGAGACCGGAACGAGGATCGAGCGATACTCGATCTCGAGACCGGCGCCGAGCACGAGTTGCGGAGCGTGGACAGTGCGAGCCATGGGCTCGTGGACGAACCGGCGCCGGTACACGGCGTAGGCGATGAAGCCGAAGACGAGCCATCCGATGCCGGCCCAGCGGGTTGTCGGCTCCTGGACGACGATCACGATCCACGCGATCAGCGTCCCGATGCCGCCGAGCACGGCGAAGACCGGCCAGTCGACGCGTCCGATCCGGAGGTTCGGCCGCGCTCGGTAGACGACCTCGGCGTCCGGGAAGCGGTAGCGGAGCGCGATGATCGACGCATGCGCGACGGTGAACGAGAGGGTCGCCCCGAACGAGTACATCGTTCCGAGGAAGTCGGTCTGACCTGGGAGGAGAGTCAGGAGCGGGATCACGCCCGCGAAGACGACGAGCGCCAACCACGGCGTTCGAAAGCGCGGATGGAGTCGCCGAAAGGTCGCCGGCAGCTGGCGGTAGCCGGCCATCGCGTAGGTGATCCGCGAGGCGCCGATCACGCCGGCGTTCGTGGCGATGAACAGGATGGTTGCCGCGAGCACGCCCACGTAGATCTCGAGCGCGTCCAGCACCGCACCGGACAGACCGAGGTTCTTGACGACCCCGAGTACGGGGTCGTTGGTGAAGCCGCCCTCGTCCGGCGGGAGGCCGAGCTCGGTCACCCACTCGCCGTCAGCCTGCTGAAACACCGGTAGTGCCGAGAGCGCGATCAAGGGCAGCGTGAAGTAGATGGCGAAGACCGCAGCCGCAATCAGCTTGTAGGCGTTCGGAACGTTGCGCGGCGGGTCGCGCACCTCCTCCGCCAGGTTGGAGACGGTCTCCACCCCCGTATAGGCGAGCATCGCGACGGGGATCGCGATGGCAAAGTCCGTCCACGTTGGCGCAACGCCCCACTCGATGTTGCTCCTGAGCACCTCCGGGCTGAAAACGAGCACGAAGCCGATCACGACCAGCAGCGCCTGCGTCGCGAAGTCGACGACCGCGAGGATGATGTTGAGCCGAGCAGCCTCGCGAACGCCGACGATGTTGATGGCGACGAGCACGACGACGACGACCGCGCCGCCGACGATGTCCCACGGGTTCTCGCGCAGCGGCTCCCAGAAGACCGAGAGGTAGTGGGGAACGAAGAAGGCCGAGATGGCCACCGTTGCCACGTAGACGAGCATCTGTGACCAGGCGGCTCCGAAGCTGACGATCTCGTTGAACCCGTGCCGGGCGAAGCTCGAGCTGCCGCCCGCCTCGGGATAGCGAACGGTTCCCTCCGCGTAGGTCGCGGCCGTCGCAGCGAAGATCACCCCGGCGATGACGAAGACGAGCGGCGTGAGGCCGAGCGCGAACGCGGCCGTGACGCCGAGCGCGTAGTAGATCGAGGAGCCGACGTTGCCGTACGCGGTCGCGAACAGCGCGGGGGTGCCCAGAACCCGCTCGAGGGAATGCGTCCGGCGGCGGCGCGGCGCCACCGGCGAATCTTGTCAGAGGGTCCGGTTAGGTCACTCGGGGCCGTCGCCGATCTCGACGAGCCTGCACCACTCCCTGAACAACTGCCGTCCGTGCGCGCGCATCTCTTCTGCCCGTAGGGCCAACTCGTCGACGAGGGCCGTCGCCGACCCCGGGCCGAGCACGGCGGCTAGGGCCTCCGCGTACGCGGGGACGCGAGCCCATTCCTCGGCCATTTCGCGCGAGACCTCGAGGTGGAACTGAACCGCGTAGGCAGACCGACCCCATCGGAATGCCTGGTTCGGGTAGGCGGGCGAACGTGCCAGCAGCACCGCTCCCTCAGGGAGCGAGAACGTGTCGCCGTGCCACTGGAGCGTGGGCAGCGCCCGTGGAAGGCTCCCGAAGAGGGGATCGGCCCTGGCATCCTCGGTCAGGAACACCGGCAGGATGCCGACCTCCGGCGCGGCCCCAGGTTCGACCTCGCCGCCGAGGCTCGCCGCCAGGAGCTGGCTTCCGAGGCAAGCACCGAAGAAGGGTACGCCGGCATGTACCGCCTCGGCGATCAGGACTTTCTCGGCGCGGAGCCAGGGCAGCTCCTCCTCGTCGTTGACGCTCATCGGTCCGCCCATCGCGACGATCGCGTCGAACTGCCGCCAGTCGGGCAACCCGTCGCCCTCGTCCAGCTCGACGCGGTGGATCGTGGCGCCGAGCTCGATGAGCACGTCCTCGTAGACCCCCGGCGGCTCGCAGGCAATGTGCTGAAGGACGAGTGTGTTCACGCGCGAGGCGGCCTGACCGTCACCTCCACTCCGTGAACGGATGTGCTTTCGCCCATGTCGGCGCGCTCGCCTGGATTCAAAGCGTTCACGTTCGCACCCGCGGGCTCTCGCTTGGGCCAGCGTCCCTTCGGAGAGTAGGCAACGCCGCGCGGGACAGCGTCCGAGAGCGCGACCAGCAGCCGCAGGTGTCCGGTCTCGTTCCCGATCTCAGCCTCGTCCCCCTCGCCGAGGCCCCGCTCGGCCGCGTCGGCGGGATGGAGAGCAACCGTCGCCGGCCCGATGCGCTTCGCCACCTTGGCGTCGTTTGCGAAGCTGTCGTTCAGGAGCCACGGCGAGGCCGGGGTGAGGAGGCGGAGGCGCCCGTCTTGCGGCCGCGGATCGGCGAGCGGGAGCGGCAGACGCGGTAGGCCGTCTTTTTCGGCCCGAGCCGATGCAAGCTCCACCCGGCCACTTGGCGTCGGGAAGTTGCGGTCCGAAAACTGAATCACAGGCGCGTCCGCGATCGGCACTGTCCCTCTCGCGGCGAGCGAAGGGAAGTCCTCACCCACGCCCGAGCGCTCGAGGACGGCCGCCAAGAGCTCGGCGTCGCTCTCGTACAGCTCGGGCTCGGAATAGCCCATCGCTCGTGCGAGCCGGCGGAAGACCTCCATGTTCGGTAGCGCCTGGCCCATAGGCTCCGCGACTTTGACCTGAGCCGAGAGCGTGAGCTGGAAGTACGAGGCCACCAGATCGTCGAACTCCAGGAAGCTCGCCGCGGGGAGAACGTAGTCGGCGAGATCGGTCGTGTCCGTCGCGAAGAGGTCGAGCGCGACCGTCAGCAGATCCTCGCGGCGGAGCGCCTCGTGGAGGCGCCTTTGCTGCGGATTCGACGCGGCGATGTTGATGTTCCAGCAAAAGAGCGCCCGCGACCGGGCTGCATCCTCGAGGCAGTCCACGAGGTCCATATGGCTGACCGGGTCCGGCGGGTCGGAGCCGAGATGCATTGCCGCGAGATAGTCCTCGTCGATGCGGCGAGAGTCGGTCCCGTTGAGGTAGAGAAAGCCCGCGCCGGGCTTGCAGAGATTTCCCGTCACCGCGGGCAGGAGCGCACAGGCGCGCACGACGTTGCCGCCCGTCCGTTGGCGTTGGAGGCCCTGCCCCAGCCAGAGCAGCGACGGGCCTCGGCCGTACAGATCCGCGGCCCGCTCGATCAGCCCGGCCGGCACCCCTGTGGTGGCCTCGCCCCACGCTGGCGTGCAGTCTGCAAGCCGCGGCTCGAGCTCCTCCCAGCCCAACGTGTGCGCGGCGACGAAGTCGAGATCGACGAGGCCCTCGCGGGCGATCACATGCAGGAACGCGAAGGCAAGGGCGGCGTCGCTGCCGGGGAAGGGCTGGAGGTGGAGGTCGGCGGCCTCGGCGGTCGGCGTGCGCACCGGATCGACCACGATCACCCGTGCCGGAGCCTCCGGAAGCCAATGCTCGTGAGCGTGCGGCGCCGACGCGGACGGGTTCGCGCCCCAAACGAGAATGCAGGCCGAGTCGCGCGCGGTCGACGGATCGAAGCCCACGAGCGAGGTGCCGTACACGTACTCGAGCGCTACATGCCCGGCCTTGTTGCAGATCGTGTCCGGGTCGACCTCCGTCGCGCCGAGCCGGCGGAAGAAGCGGAGCGGGAAGAAGTAGGCGAGCAGCGAGAACGTGCCCGTGTAGTGAGCGTTCAGGACAGTGTGCGCGCCGGCAGTCGCCAGGATCGACTGGAGCCGCTCGGCGATCTCGGCAAGCGCCTCGTCCCAGGCGATCGGCTCGAACCGGCCTTCGCCCTTGGCCCCGACGCGGCGGAGCGGCCGCGTCAGACGCACCTGCGGGTCGAGGAAGGCTCCGTTGTACCCGATCGAGCACTTGCGGCAAAGCCTGCCGCGACTCACGGGATGCGCCGGATCGCCGCGCACGTGCCTGATCGCTCCGTCACGCTTGACGACGGCAATGCCGCACGCGTCGTAGCAGTCCCGCGGACATGTCGTCAGCACGACTTCGTCGACCGGAGCCGCCATGGTGAAGGTCTACCACGGACGGGGCGACACATGTCCTTCGCTTGCGATGAGTTTCTCCCGGCCCCGCTGTCTCAACCTGCGGTGGGCTCGACTCGGGCCCGGATCCGAGCGAAAGGACACCCGATGAGAAAGCTGATCGTGAGCACCTTCCTGACCCTCGACGGCGTCATGCAGGCCCCGGGCGGGCCCGGAGAGGACGACGACGGCGGGTTCGAGCACGGCGGCTGGTCGGTGAACTACTGGGACGAGCAGATGGGCCAGGTCATGGGCGCGGCGCTGAATGCGCCGTTCGACCTCGTTCTCGGGCGCAAGACCTACGATATCTTCGCCGCGTTCTGGCCGAACGCCCCGGAGGATGCCGGCGGGAAGCCGCTGAACGACGCCACCAAGTACGTCGCGTCGCGGAGCGCGCCCACGCTCGAGTGGAGCAACTCGGTCCTCATCGAAGGAGACGCCGCCGAGGGCATCGCGAAGCTGAAGCAGGAAGACGGGCCCGAGCTGCAGGTGCACGGAAGCGGGAACCTGATCCAGACGCTCCTGCGCCACAACCTCGTCGACGAGTACCGCCTCTGGGTCTTCCCCCTCGTCATCGGCTCCGGCAAGCGCCTGTTCGTGGACGGCACCATTCCGTCGGCACTGAAGCTCGTGGACAGCACGGTCTCCACCACCGGCGTCATGATCGGCACCTACGAGCCGGCGGGCGAGATCGTGACCGGGTCATTCGCACTCGATTGACCACGAACCGCGCGTAAGCCCGGCCCCGTTCCGCGCGGCCGGCCGCTTCGCGCGAGGCCGTAGCATGGCCACCACGCATGGCTCGACTGCTGTATCGACTCGGTCGACGTTGTCGCCGCTCATCCGGTGATCGTGCTGGCCGTCTGGATCGTCGCAGCCGCGGGTGTGACCGGGCTCGTAAAGGCGGTCGGGGCGGAGACGGACAACAACCTCAGCCTGCCGGGCACCGATAGCCAGGACACGACCGACCTCCTCGAGCGGGAGTTCCCGCCCCAGCAGAACGGCAGCAACCCGATCATCTTCCACCTGTCCCGCGGGAGCGTGGAGGACTCCACGAATAAGCAGGCGATCAACCGCTCCTACGACGCGATCAAGAAGATTCCGTTCGTCCACAGCGCGGTCAGCCCGTTCAGTCAGGAGGGCGCCGGCCAGATCTCGCAGGACAAGAAGACGGCCTTCATCTCGGTGCTGCTAAACGTCGGCTCGAACGATCTCACGGAGGAGCAGGCCCAGCGGGTTGTGGACGCCGCCGAGCCTGGCGAGAAGGCAGGTATGGAGGTGGTCGCGGGCGGGTCGATCGGCTCGACCCTGTCTCCGAACGACACGGCCAGCAGCGACCTGATCGGGATCCTCGCCGCGATGGTGATCCTTACGTTCACCTTCGGCACCGTCGTCGCGATGGGAATGCCGATCGGTACCGCGATCCTCGGCCTGACGACCGCGCTGGGGGCGATCGGCCTCTTCGGCCACCTGATCTCCGTGCCAGACATCGCCCACACGGTCGCGACGATGATCGGACTTGCAGTCGGGATCGACTATGCCCTGTTCCTCGTGACCCGCCACCTCACGCAGCTGCGCGACGGGATGGAGATGCACGAGTCGATCGCTCGGGCCGTGGGCACCGCGGGCACGGCGGTCGTCTTCGCCGGCTGCACGGTCGTCGTCGCGCTGGTGTCTCTGGTCGTGGCGGGAATCCCGCTGGTCTCGTCGCTCGGCTACACGGCGGCGGTGGCGGTGGCAACCGCGGTGCTCGCCGCCATCACCCTGCTTCCCGCGTTGATGGCGCTCGCCGGGCGGCACATCAACTCCGTCGCCCTGCCGGGGCGGCTCCGTCCCTCCGCAAAGCCCGGCAAGAAGGGCATCTGGGGAACGTGGGGGGCCTTCGTCGTCCGTCGGCCGTACGTGCCGATCGTCCTTGCCGCCCTGATCCTCGTGCCGCTGATCATTCCGACGGCCGACCTCCAGCTGGGCCAGGAGGACATCGGGCAGACCCCCAAGTCGACGATGGAACGGCAGGCATACGACCTGATGGCAGCCGGCTTCGGCCCCGGCTACAACGGCCCGTTGCTCGTCGCGGCGGCGATCCACCCGGCCGCCAAGGCCGATCCCACAGTCACAGCCCAGGAGAACCAGCTTGAGAAACTCCAGAAGGAGCTGGAGGCCGAGCAGAAGCAAGGCGAGCAGATGCAGTCCGAGCTCGAAGCCGGGAAAGCGAGCCTCGAGCGCCAGGAAGCGAAGCTCGAGAGCAAGGAGGCCGCCCTGGACGCGCGGGCGGACGAGCTGCGTTCGGAGCAGGCATCGCTCGAGGCCGAGCAAGCCGCGCTCGAGGCCCGGGCCGCGAAGCTGCAGGCGAAGCGGGACCGGCTCGCTGCAGAGGCGCGTGCGCTCGCGGCCCAGGCACGCAGGCTGGCGGCCAGGCTCGCCTTCCTTCGCCTCAGGGAGCGGCAGATCGAGGAGTTGTTGGCCACCGTGACAAACCCAACACGGATCGCGAGGCTGGAGGCCCGCCTCGCGCGCGTCCAGGCAGCCGAGCAGGAAACGGTTGCCCAGCTCAAGTCGGTGGGTAGACGCGCTCGCCGCCTCGTCGCTCAGGCCCGCTCCCTCGAGGCCCAGGCGGCGGCCCTCGAGCAGCAGAAGCAGCCGCTGGAGGCGCAAGCGGCGCAGCTTGAGGCCGAGGGAGCGGCCCTCCAGCGACAGGGCGCCAAGCTGCAGAAACAGGGAAATGCACTCGAACGAGAGGCCGCGGCGCTCGAAGAACAGGCCGACCAGCTCCAGGCGCTACAGGCCAAGGCGGCGAAACAGCAGAAACGCGCGAAACAGCTTCAGAGCGAGCTGACGAAGACACTCACGAAGGCCGGGGGCGACGACCGTGCGACCGATCCTCGCCTAGTAAAGCTGCAGGATGCGTTGATCGGCACCAAGGGGGACTCGCTGGTCTCACCGCCCGAGCTCAACAAGGCCGGGAACGCAGCCGTGTACACGGTGATCGCGACGACAGCGCCCTCCGCGCCCGCGACCGCCGACCTGGTGAGGACGCTGCGGTCGAGCGTGATCCCGGAGAACACGGGCGACGGCGTAGTCGCACATGTGGGCGGATCCACCGCCGGCAACGTCGACCTCGCCGCCGAGATCACCGACCGGCTGCCGATCGTGATCCTGACGATCCTGCTGCTCAGCATGCTCGTCCTCATGCTGGCGTTCCATTCGCTTTTGATCCCGCTGCAGGCGGCGCTGACCAACCTCGTCACCGCGCTGGCGGCGTTCGGGGTCTTGACGGCCGTCTTCCAGTGGGGGTGGGGCATCGGCCTCGTGGGG
The DNA here is from genome assembly GCA_963842305.1 of uncultured Actinomycetes bacterium. Taxonomy (GTDB): domain Bacteria; phylum Actinomycetota; class Thermoleophilia; order Gaiellales; family Gaiellaceae; genus JAIBJN01. Next base: position 4,813 of record CAWJFW010000005.1, on the reverse strand, counting down.
GTCGAGACCACGGCCGATTCGGTCCCGATCGCCAGCTACGTCCCACTGATGATGTTCGCCATACTCTTCGGCCTCAGCATGGACTACCAGGTCTTCCTGCTGTCCTCGGTCAATCACCAGCGCACCGCGGGCGAGAGCGACCGCCAGGCGATCGCGCTCGGCTTGCAGAGGAGCGCGCGGGTCATCGCCGCGGCAGCGCTCATCATGATCTCGGTGTTCTCGAGCTTCATCCTCAACGGCGATCCAGTGGTGAAGCAGTTCGGCGTCGGTCTCTCGAGCGCGGTCGCTTTGGCGGCCACCATGGTGCTCATGCTTGCGCCGGCAGTGCTGACGATGCTGGGCAAATGGGCGTGGTGGTTCCCCGACGCACTGGGTCGGGTCGTTCCCACGATCGACGTCGAAGGCACGAGCCTGACCGACGGCGCCGTGCCTCCGGCTTCCGTGCCGAGTTCGCCGCCCGCGGGCGCCCCCTGAGCTCATCGCCTTGACGCGCCAAGGAGCCGGCTCGACAGAGCCTCGGCGAGCGCGCGACACTACCCGCCGTGCGTGCTGAGACCCGCTATGCCCGCAGCGGCGACGTCAACATCGCCTACCAGGTCGTCGGCGATGGTCCGTTCGACCTCGTCTTCGTCCCGGGGTATGTGACGCACCTCGAGATTCAGTGGAAGTTCCAGACCTTCGCGCCGTTCCTGGAAGAGCTCGCGTCCTTCTCTCGCCTGATCCGGTTCGACAAGCGCGGCACGGGCATGTCCGACCGCGTCAGCGGCGCTCCGACGCTCGAGACGCGCATGGACGACGTGCGCGCGGTCATGGACGCGGCCGGCTCCCGGCGAGCGGCGTTCTACGGCCTTTCGGAAGGGGCAGCCATGAGCATCCTGTTCGCCGCGACCTATCCGGAGCGAACGGCGGCGCTCGTGGTTCGCAGCGCTTTTCCCCGCAGCATGTGGGCGCACGACTATCCATGGGGTCGCAGCGACGTCGAGTACGAGCGCGAGGTCGATCGAGCGTTGCAAGCCTTCGGCCCGCCCGAGCAGGCGCACGAGTCCGTCCGTGCACTCGGCGAGTTCACCGACGAGGAGACTGACTCGTTCCTCGAGATGATCCGCTTCGGCGCGAGTCCAGGGGCAATGGAGGCGCTCCACTCCATGAACAAGGAGATCGACGTCCGACACGTCCTGCCTGCGGTGCGCGTCCCGACCCTGATCTTGCGCGGCTCCGAGGACAAGCTCGTCCCGGCCGAGGTTGCGCACTACATCGCTTCGAGCATTCCGTCGGCGCGGGTGGTCGAGGTCCCCGGCGCAGGGCACCTCGCGTTTGGGAAATCCCAGGGCCCGATCATCGCCGAGATCAAGGGCTTCCTCACGGAGATCTGGGAGTCGGGCGGCTGGGAGGAGCAGGAGCCCGACCGTGTCCTCGCGACCGTGCTCTTCACCGACATCGTCCGCTCGTCGGAGAAGGCAAGCGCGCTGGGCGACCGCGGTTGGCGCGACCTGCTCGAACGGCACCACGCGCTCGTGCGCCGTGAGCTTCTGCGCTTCCGCGGGCGCGAGCTCGACACCGCCGGCGACGGCTTCCTCGCTTCCTTCGACGGACCTGCACGCGCGATTCGCTGCGCGTGCGCGATCGTCGACAGCCTGCACGAGCTCGACCTCGAGATACGGGCCGGTCTCCACACGGGCGAGTGTGAGCTCCTCGACGGGAAGGTCGCCGGCATCGCCGTCCACACCGGTGCGCGCGTCGCCGCCCAGGCGCAACCCGGGGAGGTGCTCGTTTCCAGCACGGTCAAGGATCTCGTCGCGGGCTCGGGGATTCTCTTCGCCGATCGCGGTGTCCGCGAGCTTGCGGGGGTTCCGGGCGACTGGCACCTGTTCGCGGTCGAAAGACCCTAGAAGGGGCAGCCGCCGGCGGGCACGCGTTGCCTATCCCACGGTGCTCCTGCTCCTGCGCGTCCTCGCACGAGCCAAGAGAGAGGAGGCCGGCGCGTCGCGCCGGCCTCCTCGTTCGACTGCGCGGGCGTGTCAGCCGCGAACGCGCATCCCGAGCACGGGATCCCAGTGCAGGACGTCGTCGTAGCGCTGCAGCGGGGCTTCGGGGAGCTCACCGACGCTGACTCCGTAGCGCCAGCTCGACGGGCAGATGGCGATGAAGCGGGCGTAGCCGCCCAGCCCGCCGCCGAACTTGGGGTAGCCGATCTCGAGCAGGCACCCCGTGGGCGGGACCTTGTCGAGGTTGGCTACGCCTTCCGCCTGCGCGAAGCCGTTGTGCATGAGCCAGGCCTCGCCCTCGAGCGTCGGCGTCGAGTCGGTGTCGAGCGGCTCGTGCCCGTGGAAGAGGATGTGCCGCTTCAGCTGCAGGAACATCAGTGCGTCGAGCGAGACGCCGGGAAATTCGGTCAGCGTCGCGAGCGCGGGATCGGGCCAGCGCTTCGACCAGTCCGAGCGCACCATGACGACGCTTCCCTCCGGGATCCGGCCGTTTTGCCTCTCCCAACGGCGGATGTCCGAGACCTGCAGCGCGTAGTTGAAGTCGAACTTCACCTGCGGAACGATCGAGATGACGACGAGCGGGCGAACCGCAAACGTCGGCGGCAGCTCGTCGATCGCCGCGTACTCGGGCGCCCAGTGCGCCGGCGGATCGAGCTGTGTCCCGAGCTGGTCCGTCTGGAGCAGGTAGCTCGTCGCCTCGAAGCCGTCCGCCGCGTACGTGTACGGCACCCCGGTCGTGGGGTTCTTCGTCGGCATGAACGTCGAGGGGCCGAAGCCCGCCCAGACGGGAATCGACGGCGTGATCGTATGCGTGAGATCGACGTACTTCGCGTCGCGGAGCGTGTGATCGTACAGCGTCCACAGCGAGGGGGAACGCGTGTGCGAATGGGAACTGGCGCCGGCCACGCCTGCGCCGATCAGAGTGGCCGCGACCGCGCACACGGCTGCCAGGGCGAGGCGGCCGACCCGGTGCCTGAGACTGCTCATCATGGTCCTCCCAGCGTCGATGGGTACCGGTCGCGAGCAACATAGACGAGCCGACCGGGCGCGGCGGCCGTCGGCGCGGCCGGGCCGGGGTCGGGCCGATTCTGATCCCCCGCTACTTGCGGGAGGTTCCGGCCGCGGAAGCGCGGCCGTGAAGTGAGGAAGAGCTTGTTAGGATCGTCGCGAGCCTACAGCCGCAGCGATGCGGCCTGAAGCTGCCCGCGCTCCCCTTGCTCGGGCGGTCTTCCGTTACGGAAGCGAGTCGAGGAGGAGCGATGAAACGCATTCGATGGATGCTGACTGCGGGCTACGGCTACGCCGACTGCGACCAGACCTCCGAGTAGGAGAGCCGTGGCGTTGGTTGTCCCCCGGAGATCCATTCCATCTGGCCTCGTCCTGGCGAGCCTTGCGCTGGCTGTTGCCCTGAGCGGATGCGGCGGCGGGGATGACTCCGATGGCGCCGGGCCTGGACAGACCACCACCGTTTCATCCGACGCCCCTATCGACCGAGTTGTCAGCGTCGCTGGTGACCGTGGGCTGTATCTGAGGTGCTCGGGGACCGGCTCGCCGACGGTTGTGATGGAGGGAGGCGACGAGGACACGAGCGGCTCCTACGCGTTTGCTGAGAGCCGCCTGGCGGCGGTGACGAGAACGTGCGTCTATGACCGGGCTAACCTGGGCCGCAGCGATGCCGCGCCGGGGCCGCGCGGCTTCACCGATCTCGTGGAGGATCTGGACCGGCTACTCGTGACGGCCGATGTCCCGCCGCCATACGTCCTCGTCGGGACCTCGGGTGGCGGATACATCGTCGCGGGCTACGCCTACGCCCACCCGACGCAGATTGCGGGGATGGCCTTCATCGAGGTGCCTACCCCCTTCCGCGACCCACCGCCACCGATCGTCGAAGAAACGAAGTGGAACTATCCCACCAACGTCGAGCGACGCGACTATCTCCAAGTCGAAAAGGACGCTTGGGCAGCACGAAAAGAGGTTGGTGACATCCCGATGACGATCGTCAGCAACGCCTACAGCGACGACGAGATCGACGCGGCGACGTTCCCGTCCGAGCGCAGAGGGATGCGAACGAACGTCCAGGACCAACGAGGCTGGCTGATTCTCAGCCCGCGGGCCAAACAGACCATCGTCCACACGGGCCACGCCGTGGAAGAAGCAGACCCGGAACTCGTCATCAACGTGATCCTCGACGTCATCAGGGCCGCAAGAAACCAGTAACCCGCGCAAGGTCCGATTCCTTATCCGTCCCAATCCGGGTCGCGATCGCGGAAGTGCTCGTGCCTGGGGATGGCCGGCTCGGGCCGGCTTGCGGCGCAGTCCGCGCGGCGGGATACTCTGGCGGGCGCCAGTTCGAACGGGGCGCCTGACTTCATGACCGTCGCAAACGTTCCCGTCAGAGTGCGTGTCAGGCGCCGAAGCCGAGAGGACTGGGTGTTCGCCGGAGTCTGCGGCGGACTCGGCCGGTACGCGGAGCGCGATCCCCTCTGGTTTCGGGTGCTGTTCATCGCGCTCGCGTGCTACGGAGGCCTCGGCATCCTCCTTTACTTCGGCCTGTGGTTGGCGATCCCGCGCGAACAGCCCGGTGACGAACTCGGCCCGCCAACGTTCGGGATGCGTGCTCGTGCCCGACGTGAGGAGTCACGGCGCAAGCACGGCGGCGGTTACAGCTATCGGTTCGGGCGCTTCCTTCGCGGGCTCGTCATGCACTAGCCGTCGACTGCCGGGGCGGCCCCAGATTCGTTTGGGCGTCGAGTAGGCGCCAGACGCCGAGTGCGGACGACACGTCCGAACCGCAAAGCCGCATGAGGAAAGCGATTGCGGTGAGTGGA
>CAWJFW010000004.1:0-42902 GCA_963842305.1 uncultured Actinomycetes bacterium | reverse complement strand
GGTTAACGTACGTGTCAGTAGCACCTACCAGAATCCGAGAAATTTCCACCAGGCGAAACCTGCGGTCAACCAGATCAGACGTTTGCTACCGAGACGAAAAACCGGCCCTCCACCACTCGGCGCGAGTGACGTAGCCGGTCCCGAACAGAATCGGCCCCGTGGTCGTGCCGTAGTGGGTGAGGCCCGCCGTCAGGTTGGCCAGGCACAACAGGCTGTAGACAGCGAGCAGCTTCGGCACGCCGATGCCGATCAGCACGGCCACGAACGGCGGGAACATCGCCAGCATGTGCGCGGTGATGCTGGCGAAGAAGTAATGCGCGTAGAAGAAGATCAGCAGAATCGCGATCAGCACCACGATCCACGGAATGCCGACAAACCAGCTCGCGACGTGTTCGGCGAGGACGCGGGTCGAGCCGGTGTTGTTCAGCAGCTCGCCCATCCGCAGCATCCCGCCGTACCACACGAACACGTCCCACGCCGACCGTTCGCTCGACGCCGCCTGCCATGACATGGTGCCGGTGACGAGCAGCACGGTGAGGCCGGTGAGCGCCACCAGCGTCACATCCACGCCGTGCCACACCGTCGTCAGCCACGTCACGCCGACGCCGGCGAAGACGATGAGCGTGATCCACTCGCTGCGATTGAGCGGCCCCATCTTGCGCAGCTCTTCGCGGGCGAAGGTCGGCGCCTCGGGCGTATGCGTGACCTTGGGCCGGAGCACGCGAAACGTGATCCAGGGCACGACCAGGCAGGACAGCAAACCGGGAACGATCGCCGCCATGAACCAGCTTGGCGCCGTGACCTGGACGCCGGTGAGCTTGAGCGCGAGGTTGGCGCCGAGCAGGTTGCTCGCCTGGCCGGTGATGAACATCGCGCACGCGACGGCGGACCCCTGATACATCGCCGCGACCAGGTAGGCGCCAGCCGGTGTCTGGTCTGCTCGTCCGCCTTCGACTGGAACAAGTTGGCGATGCTCAGTCCGATCGGCAGCACCATGCCGGCGCTGCGCGCGGTATCGAAGGCACGCCCGATGCGAGCGTGACATCGGTCATCTGCAACGCGTAGGCGATGCCGAGCGAGGTCTTGCCGACCGCGCGAACGAACAGCAACGCGATACGGCGGGCGAGCCCGGTGTCGAGCATCACCTTGGCGATCAGCATGGCGACAAACACCAGCCAGACCGACGGCTCCGCATAACCGCCCAGCACTTCGCGCATCGGCGTACCGTTGGCCGCCATCGCGGTCAGTCCGATCAGGACCAGCGCCGATGCCGGCAGCGGATCGGTCACCATGCCGGCGATCACGCAAATGAAGATCGCGGTCTGCCGCCAGCCTTGCGGCGTGATCGTGGCTGGAGGCGGGATGAGGTGACCGATGACGAGATAGAGGACGACGAGCGCGGCGAGGCCGCGAGTGCGTGACATGGGCCGGCCGATTGTATCCTGTAGCCCGCCTTCGGAAGCTTCGGCGAGGCAGGCTAGTTCAACATGTCATTCGCCATCGCGTGCATCGCGTCCGCCCTGATCGTGCTGGGCTCACCCTTCATGGGCCAGCTGCAGTCGTTCCTGCGGCGGTCGCTCTCGACGCGAAACTACGTGTTGCTGTTCGGCGTCGGCGTGCTGGTGGCGGTCGGCGTGGCGATCCTGATCGCGTTCGTCCGCATTCGCGAGCGCAGGCGACAACGGTTCGCGCTGCTGCTCGTCGCGCTGCTGTTCGGCGGCGCGTATATGTGGTGGACGGCGACGCCGTATGCCGAAGTCAACGCGGTCGAGCGCGTGCACTTCGTCGAGTACGGACTCGTCGCCTTCCTGTTCTATCGCGCGAGCCTGCCGCGCCGTAGCCTTGGCGAAGGCGGGAGGCTGGCAGGCGACCCGTCGATCGTGATTCTGCCGCTCCTTGCCGGTTTTACGGTGGGCACGTTCGACGAGTGGCTGCAGTGGTTCATCCCGTTCCGCGTCGGCGAAGCGCACGACGTTTCATCAATCTTGCCGCGCTCGTCTGCGGCCTGTTGTTCGCCGTGGCGCTCCTGCCGCCGGTCGACTTCCGAGCTCGTCTCCAGCCGGCGTCATGGCGGCGTCTGGGCGTCACCCTGGCGATCGTCTGGTTGATTTTCGCGGCCTTCGTCAGCCAGGTGCATCTAGGACGCATGGTGAGCGTGGCGGACATCGGGCGTTTCAGTCGCACTACACCGCAGACGAATTGAACGGTTGCAGGGCATCGCGCCGTGCTCTGGCAAACGCGCCGCCGATCAAGATCAACGCCTGTCGCGTGAAGATCAGTACCTCGATGAAGGGTTGTGGCACGTCCGGCGCCGGAACACCGCGGAGGTCGACGAAGCCTGGCACGAGAACCTGATCCTCGAACGCTTCTTCGTGCCGGTGCTCGACCTTCCAACGTATGCGTCACCGAACGGCAATCGCTGGCCGCCCGAACAGCGCGACAACATCGCAAAGCAGGTCGTGAGCGGCGGGTCCTTCGTGAGCGCTGCCGAATGTACCCGATTGTTGTGTGGCCGAGAGCTGCCTACTGGACGATCGTCGCGCTGGTGACGCTGGTGTGGCGATTGGGCCGATGTGGTTCGGCCGCCGGCAGTAACGAAGAGTTTCAACGGGCGTCGCGAGCCTGTCGAACGGCTTCGCTACCTTGGAGATGTTCCTTTCCTTCGTTACCTGCTGTCAGAGACATCACTGACAGCAGGACTTTTTTCCAGCGTCGACAGATTCCGATCGATCCATTCGCCCATCGCCCTGACAGCGTGGCCTTCCGCTTCGCGCGCGGTCTCGCCGTACTGCTCCTCGATGATCGGCAAATCGAGTATTTCCGCCGCTCCGCTCGAGCCGTGGCGACGAAGGGCCGTGATGTCGGCGACGAAGTCATTCCCGCCGACGACGACCATGCGCTGCACACCGACTTGGAAGCTGTAGATGCCGTGTTTGTGGAACATAGTGCGACTCCGGATGGTCAATAGGAGTCGAATGTAGCTGTACCGCATGACAGGGAGGCGACTTCGGTGCAACGCCCTAGTTCGGCACGGTTCAGTCACATGGCTGTGACATCGCGAAACTAGCGTGCGTTGAGGAGGGCGGCCAGCTCTTCGTATTGATCGGTGGCGATCAGATCCGCACGCGCGGCAATCGCGGCGCGCCACCGCGCGCGCACCGCATCGAGGCTCCCGAAGTTGTAGCTCGCGGTCCAGCCGCGATTTGCGGCCACGGTATGGCCGTTCAACGTGTAAAAGCGGATCAGCAGCCCTTGTTGATGCGCATAGCTGACGATCGATTCCAGCCGGAGCCGATCCTCGTCGGTCCAGTCGCCCGCATTGGCCGGTCCACCTTCTTCGATCACACCCCACGGAAAATTGGCCCAGCGACGATAGTTGCTCGCTGAAGTGGGGATGAGTTCGGGGGCGCGGCGCGGCGAAGGATTCGCGCGCGCTCGGCGGGATCATCCGACCGACTTGAGCGCCGGCGGCGGGATCGACCCAAACAGGAGCAGCCTGCCGCCGGCGGCCGACCATTCGAGGAAGTCTTTCTCCTGGGTGGTCCGTTCTCGGTGAGCACGACGAGCGGCCCGCGGGTGAGTTCGCTCGTCGCCGAGTCCCCGTCAGCCTTCGCCGTCGTCAACCATGATGCATGACGTTGAAGCAGGTCCCACACGGCACGGTGGTGCTCGCGCTCGTTGGTCTTGAAATCGAGATGGAGCACCACGACGGGCCAGCGGTCTCTTTGTCCCGATGCGAGCTCGCGTTCCATCAGCGGGCGAACACGATCGAAGAAGTCCTCGTCGAGGCTCGGCTCGGAGCCCTTCACCGCGCTTCATGTGAGACCACGGTGCGAAGGTGCGATTCGTTGCGCGGCGCATACGCGATGTCCTGCTCGATCACCAGCGGCAGGCCTGTCGCCAGTGCGCGATCGATGCGATCGCGCCACCGCCCGCCTTCGGGATAGGCATTGTGCGCATGGAGCAGTGGGGAATTGCGCACCAGAGGCGGCGATGACGGCTGCATGCCGCCCAGCGCAACAGCCGATGAAAGCAGGGCCAGCGCGACGACACGAACGGTTGCAACGAACACCCGCCAGTTCTACCACTGCTGAATGACGAAAGCGAGACATGCGCGACGACCGCCACGAAGGCATCCGCCCCAAGAGCCTCGGCGAAATTGTCCGGCTGCTCGATTGTCATGGCACCGGACCCCCCGCGAAATCAGATTAAGCGGTCGATCAGCAGGCGCACGCGGCGATCGATGTCGTCGATGATGGCGTCGACGCGGCGGGCGGTTGTCCCTTGGGATCCTGGATCGGCCAGTCGTCGCGCTTCGCGCCCGGGCACGACCGGGCATTCATCTCCGCATCCCATCGTGATCAACCAGTTCGCCGTCGACGCGAGTTCCGGCGTCAGCTTCTGCGGCGTTTGCGAGGACAGGTCGAATCCGCGCGTGCGCATCGCATCGACGACTTCGGGATGCACGCGCGTAGCCCGGCCGCGTGCCGGCGGAGATGGCGCGCGCCTTCGTCCGGATCGGCGTGGCGATTGAAGAGGGCAGCGGCGATCTGCGATCGCCCGGCGTTGTGCACGCAGGCGAAGAGGACCGTGATCACGACGCTTGCAGCGCGAGCGTGCAGCCGCTTCTCGTCCTTGATGCTGATCGCCGTGTGCGTCAGGGCATGCAGGGCGGCCTTCACCACGGCGGCGATCACCGGGTTGTCGATCGGCGCCAGCCGATAGTGCATCCAGATGCCGTCGCGACGCGCTTCGACCAGTCCCGACTTGCGCAGATACGCGAGATGCCGCGACGCCGTAGGTTGCGGCACGTCCAGGCTGGCGTGGATGTGGCACACGCAAATCTCGTCCTCGCTGAGCAGCGACAGGATCCGCAGCCGCGTCGGATCCGCGAGCGCCGCATAGACGTCGGTCAGGGCGTCGAGGTCCTTGATCGCCGGCGCCGGCTTGGATCGTGCAGCAGGGGCTTGACATATTCGTTAAGGCGAATATACCATGCCTTCACATATTCGCTAACGCGAATATACGTGCGTTCAAAGGTTCAAGGGTTCAATGAGGTTCAAACAGGTCACGACAGGTTACCCGTTGCCGTCATTGGCGGGGGGCCGGTCGGTCTGGCCGCCGCCGCGCATCTTCACGCTTATCAGCAGCCGTTTGTCGTGCTCGAAGCGGGGCGTGAAGCCGGGGCCGCCGTGCGGGAATGGGGCCACGTGCGCACGTTCTCGCCGTGGCGATACATGGTCGATGGCGCGGCGAAGAGCCTGCTCGAATCAACCGGCTGGTCGTCGCCGGACGCGGACCATCTGCCGACCGGCCACGAGCTGATCGATCAATACGTGAAGCCGCTGTCGGATCATCCGGCGATCCGGCCGCACGTCCGCTATCAACGCGCGCGTCGACGTCGGTCGGGCGCAAGGATTTCGACAAGGTGCGCACCAAGGGACGCGATCGAGCAGCCGTTCGAGATCCGGCTCGAGAGCGGCGAGACGATCGAGGCGCGCGCGGTGATCGATGCCAGCGGCACCTGGCTGCGCCCGAATCCGGCGGGCTCGGGCGGCGTCGACGCCGTCGGCGAAGCGCGCACATGGCGATCGCATTGCCTACGGCATTCCCGACGTGACCGGCCGCGAGCGGCGGCGATACGCCGGCAAGCGCATCCTCGTCGTCGGCAGCGGCCACTCCGCGTTCAACGTCATCCTCGATCTGCTCGCGCTCGCCGATGAAGCGCCGGGCACGCGCATTCATCTGGGCGATGCGGCGCGACAACCTCGAGTCGGTGTGGGGCGGCGGCGCGTCCGATGCGCTCGAGGCGCGCGGTGAACTGGGACAGCGGGCGAAGCGCGCGGTCGAAGCGGGGCCGATTCGCGTGCTGACCCCGTATCGCATTCGCTCGATCGCGAGCAGCGGTGATGCGCTGCAGCATGACGGGCGCGATCGGAGACGACGCAGCTCAGCGTCGATGTCGATGAGGTGATCGTCTGCACCGGCTTCCGTCCCGATCTCGAGATGCTGAGCGAAGTGCGGCTCGGCGCTCGATCCGTGGCTGGAATGCCCGACGGCGCTCGGACCGCTGATCGATCCGAACGAGCACAGCTGCGGCACGGTGCGTCCGCACGGCGCGCGCGAGCTCGCGCATCCCGAAAAAGATTTCTACGTCGTCGGCATGAAGAGCTACGGCCGCGCGCCGACGTTCCTGCTCGCGACCGGATACGAGCAGGCGCGATCGGTGGTCGCGATGCTCGCGGGCGATGTCGCGGCGGCCGAGCGCGTCGAGCTGGTGCTGCCGGAGACGGGCGTCTGCAGCACGCGACCTCTCTGCCGCCGCTGGCGGTTGCTGCGGCGGTCCTGCACCCGAAGAAGCGAATGCCTGCTGCGTCGACGATGCGGTCGCGAAGGCGGAAGGAAAGAGCGGCTGCGGTTGCGGCACGACGCGAGCCGGCGCTGCTTCAGATCGGAGGTACGCTCGAAGAGCGTGATGCCCCCTCGGGCGATCTGGGCGATCGGCTGCGGTCAGCTGGTCAACTGGGGCGTCCTGTTCTTCGCATTCAGCGTCCTGCTCGTGCCCGTTGCAGGACGCGTTCGATGCGCCGCGATGGCTGGTCGCCGGCGCATTTTCGCTCGGGCTCCTGGTCTCCGCGATCGCGGCGCCCGCGGTCGGGCGGCTCGCCGATCGCGGACAGGGGCCGGCTGTGATGCAGGCCGGTGGCCTGCTCGCAGCAGGGCTCCTGATCCTGTGGGCGCTGCTGCCGACGATCTGGATGACCTATATCGTGTGGGCCGCGCTCGGCCTGTGCATGGCCTCGATCCTCTACGAGCCGGTCTTCGCCATCGTCGGCCGCGCCTTCGCGGATCCGGACGGACGCCTGCGCGCGATCGCGACCGTCACGGTGACCGGCGGACTCGCGAGCACCGCGTTTCTTCCCGGGACGTCGGCGCTCGTCACGCGCTTCGGCTGGCGCGGCGCCGTCGTGGCGCTCGCGATCATCATCGCGGTCGACGACGCTGATCGTCGGCCAGTTCGCGTTTCGCGATCTGGCGTGGTCGGCGCAGACCATCCGCGATGCGATCGTCGGGCCCGGCGATTCCGCGTCACGGCGACGCGCCGCTTGCGCGGCATCGGACGGCATGGTCGTCCTCTTCGCGATGTCGATCATCGTCAACTCGGCGGTGTCGTCGAATCTCGTCGCGTCGCTGATCGATCGCGGCCTCGCGCCGACGTTTGCCGCGACCGTCGCCGGCATCGTTCGGCATCATGCAGCTGCCGGGCCGCCTGCTGCTGCAGAACGCGCGCATCGCGCCGCAGCCGGTGCCGCTGCTGCTTGGCAGCTTCGCGCTGCAGATTGCGGGTTGCTCGCGCTGATCGTTCACGGGCCGGTCGCGATGTGGATCGGCGTGATCGTGTTTGCAGGCGGCACGGGACTGACGACGCTGGCGCGGCCGTACCTGGTGCTCCATCAATACGGCGCCGAGCGCGCCGGCTACGCGAACGGCGTGATCGCGCGCGGACAGCAATTGGCGCGCGCGGCCGGGCCCGGTCGCCGCCGCGGCGATCGGCGGGACTGTCGGTTATGGGCTTGTTTTTGGGGCCCTCAGCGTGCTGCTCCTGGCCGCGATCCTGCTGACCAGAGACCTGAGTCGTTGATCTTTCCTGACGACGTGGCGGGCGAGGGAGCCGAGAACGCCGCCGCCAGCCACGTTATCCAGAATCGATCTCGAGGGTCCAACTACCCCGTGTGAACGCTTAACGGTTCATTTCTCACTGAACCGTGACGTTGATGGTCTCGCAGAGGCCCGCAATCGTCCGGTGCATGTCATCGCCCGCCTGCACGGTGAGACGATGCGCCCCCGGTGCCAGCGACATTTCGATCACCTTCTTGCCGTCGCCGAAATGGACCCATGGGTCGGCCTTCGGGATCACGGCGCCGGCCGCCAGGCAATCGGAGTCGACGGCGATGTGGTAGTGAATGGTCCCGGGCGAACCTGCTCGGGCTTGAGCTCGCCGGGCGGCACGGCGGCAACGGTCACGCCGCTGCTGCCGAACTCGATGGTCGACATCGGCTTGATGGTCGCGCCGTTGGTCGGCGTCACGAAAAACACCCTGTTGCCTGACGCGGGCGGCGTTCCCGCGCCGCCGCATGCGGCGGCGATCACGGTGCACAGTCCCAGCGTCACGGCGTTCACAATCTTCATTGCGGCTCCTTTTCGAGTGATAGGCAAAGCTGTGGGATTATACGTCTTGCCTCTAGCTCGCTGGCTTGAATGAAGCGGTGACCTTGGCGGGTGCCGCCGCCTCGACCGTCACCGGCAGGGTCTGCGTGCCGAGCCGCTCGTGCCAGAGCTCGAGCGTGTAACTACCGGCCGGTAGCCCTTTGATCTCGAAGCTGCCGTCGTCTTTCGTGACCGCGAAGAACGGGTGCGGCACGACGTTGACATAGGCGTTCATCCAGCCGTGAACGTCGCATCGAAACGGCAGGCCGATCTCGGCCTGGTCAAAGTCCCTCGCCACCGGCGGCGTTTTTGACGGCTGCCCGAAGTTGAATTCGCGGTTGTTCTTCGGCATGGCGTGGACGTTGTGCGATCAGCGGATCGCTGTTGGACGACCTCATGGTCTGGCCGACCTGCACGCCGAAGACGTGCGGGACATAGCGGCAGCCCTTCTGATCGAGCAGTCACCGGCGTGGCCGGCACTGCATAGGGCGCGTGCCGAGGCCGTCCTTCACGTACACAAAGACATTCTTGATGCCGTTGCCTGGACCGACGACGAGCACTTCGGACGTCGCGCCTGGCTCCGTAACGCACACGGATCCGAATCCATCGGCAGCGGCCGCGGCTTCGGGGCTGTGCCGCAAACGTCACGGCGCCGACAATCGCGCCCGGCCGTCGGCCGTGTCAGTGGCGCCGTCGCCTGAGCCGGAGCGGTCGGCGCCGGCGCGGACGACGGTTGCGATTCGCCGCACGCGGGGAGGGCACCGTCGCGACGCCTGCCATCGTCGACAGGATTCGCGTCATCGCCGCCGACGTTACTTGGTGATCGCGCCGCACGCGATCGGATTGCCGGCGTTGCCGGACGGTTCCGTTTTCCCGTCGTCGGCTCCCTAGTGAATCACTAGCGCGGTCCCACCGCCGGCATAGATCGAATTCGCGCCGGCGTCCATCGTCAGGTTCTTGTTGGTGATGGTCGTTTGCGCGGTGCCTTACCCGACGGTCGCCGCATTGCGTTCTCCTCCTACGCCGGCGGCGCCGGTCCGACGGGCGACCCGAACTACGACCTGTTCGTGGTCGATACCGACGGGAGCGGGCTTCGCCGGCTGACGGAAAGCCCGGCGTACGATATGTACCCGACCTGGTCGCCCGACGGCGAGTCGATCGCGTTCGAGTCGACCCGGGCAACACCGGCGAGGTTCGAGCCTCCGCCCCACGACCTCGAGCGGACGGCGGATTTCGATGTCTTCGTGACGCCCGCCGAAGGCGGCGAGGCAGTCAATGTCACTCGCGACCCCGTGCGCCTGCAGAAGTTCCCGGACTGGTCGCCCGACGGCAGGTGGATCGCGCTCGACGAGGAGGGCGCGGTGGCGTTCGCCGCGGCCGATGGGTCGGGCCTCCGCCGAGTCTCCGGCGCGTCGCTCGAAGGCGGCTTCCCGCCTGGGCGCCGGACGGCGGCTAAGTCGTCCGCGAGGCCGAGCCGACGGCCGCGAGCGCCTGCTCGAGATCGCCGACGAGGTCCTCGCCCATTCGAGCCCGACCGGAGGCGGATCAGGCTTCCCGGCGTGGCGAAGGACGCCTCGTTCGTCGAGCGTGCGTCATCCGCGCCGGAACCTCGATGAGGCTCTCGATGCCGCCCAGGCTCTCGGCCAGCGTCCAGACCTTCGTGCGCGTGACGATCTCCTCGGCCTCCTCGACCGAACCCGCGAGGAAGGAGATCATGCCGCCGAAGCCCCGCATCTGTCGGGCGGCGATCTCGTGCCCGGGGTGGTCGGAAAGCCCCGGGTAGAGAACACGTTCGACGGCTGCGTGCCCGGACAGAAGCGCCGCGACAGCGTGGGCGTTCTCGCAGTGGCGCTCCATCCGGAGCGCCAGCGTCTTCAGGCCCCGCTGCACGAGCCAGCAGTCGAACGGCCCCGGCACGGCACCGAGCGACTTCTGCAGGAACTTCAGGCGCTCGGCGATGGTCGGGTCGTTCGTGGCCACGAAGCCGCCGATCACGTCGGAGTGGCCCCCGAGGTACTTCGTCGTCGAGTGGACGACGATGTCGGCGCCGAGCTCCAGCGGGAGCTGGAGGTACGGCGTCGCGAACGTGTTGTCGACGACCACGAGCGCCCCGGCGGCATGCGCAGCCTCGGCGGCCTTGCGGATGTCGATCACGTTCAGGAGGGGGTTCGTCGGCGTCTCGAGCCAGACGATGCGCGTCTGCTCGTCCAGATGCTCCGCAAGCCCGGCGTCGATGTCGGCGACGGAGACGAAGGTGAAGTCGTAGCCCTTGGGCTCGTAGATCTGCGAGAACATGCGGTACACGCCGCCATAGACGTCGTTCACGCAGACGACGCGGTCCCCCGGGTTGACGAGGTGCATGATCGTCGTCGTCGCCCCGAGGCCGGAGGAGTACGCGAGCCCGTGGTCGGCGCCTTCGAGCGAGGCGAGACAGGTCTCGAGAGCCGCCCGCGTCGGGTTTCCGGACCGCGCGTAGTCATAGCCCTTGTTGACGCCGACGGCGTCCTGGGCGAACGTCGACGTCTGGTAGATCGGCGGGATCACCGCCCCGGTGGCCGGGTCCGGCTCTTGCCCGTCGTGGATGGCGCGCGTCTCGAAATCCACGGCCGCAGTGTACGTCGCTAGGCGCCGATGCCCGGGCTGCGGCCGCGTGCGAGGTACTCGAGGAGGTCGGCGCGTGTGAGGACGCCGACCGGCCTGCCGCTGCGTGCTACGACGACGGCCGGGTTGCCGGCCGAGAGGTCGGCGAAGACGGTGTCGACGGACTCCTCGATCTCGACCGCAGGCAGAGGCGGCTCCATGGCGACCGCCACCTCCTCGCCGAGAGCCTCGTGGCTGCGAAAGACCCGGTCGAGGAGGCCTCGCTCCCGGATGGAGCCGACGACATCCGCGAGCGAGACGGCGCCGTCGTGCCGCACGACGGGGATCTGCGAGATGGAGTAGCGCTGCATCAGGGCGATCGCGTCGCCGACCTTCTGGTGCGACTCCACCGTGACCAGCTCCGGAATCTCGGGACCCTCCTGGCGCTTGAAGGCAAGCACCTCCTCGATGGTCGGCGCGGCCGCCTCGCGCTCGACCAGGCCGTGCTCCATGAGCCAGTTGTCGTCGTAGAGCTTGGAGAGGTACCCGCGGCCGGAGTCCGGGATCAGGGTTGCGAGCGTGCCCTCCGGGCCGAAGCGTCGGGCGATCTCGAGCATCGCCCACACCGCCGTCCCGCCCGAGCCCCCGACCAGGATGCCCTCCTCACGGGCCAGGCGCCGAGCCGTCCGAAAGGAGTCGGCGTCGGAGACGGTCACGTACTCGTCGACGAGCGAGGGGTCGAAGGTGGTCGGCCAGAAGTCCTCGCCGATTCCCTCGACGAGGTAGGGATGGACGTTGTCGGGCTGCGAGAAGATCGAGCCCTCCGGGTCGGCGCCCACGATGAGGAGTTCGGGCTTCTGCTCCCGGAGGTAGCGGGCGGTTCCCGAGATCGTGCCGCCCGTTCCCACGGAGAAGACGATGGCGTCGAGCTCGCCGCCGGTCTGCTCCCAGATCTCCGGGCCGGTGGTCTCGTAGTGCGTCTCCGGGTTCGCCTGGTTCGAGTACTGGTCGGGCTTGAAAGCGCCGGGGATCTCCTCGGCGAGGCGGTCCGACACCGAGTAGTAGCTCTCGGGTGATTCGGGCGGAACGACCGTCGGGCAGATGACGACCTCCGCGCCGTACCCGCGGAGGAGCGCGCGCTTCTCCTCGGCGATCTTGTCCGGCATGACGAAAACGCACCGGTACCCCTTGATCGCCGCCGCGATGGCCAGGCCGACGCCGGTATTGCCGCTCGTCGGCTCCACGATCGTCCCCCCGGGCCGGAGCTTCCCGTCGCGCTCGGCTGCCTCGATCATCCGGAGGCCGATCCGGTCCTTCACGCTGCCTCCCGGGTTTAGGTACTCGAGCTTGGCGAGGAGCGTCGGCGCGAGGTCGCTCCCGACCCGCTGCAGTCGCACGAGTGGAGTTCCGCCGACGAGGTCCAGCACGGTCGGATACTCGCGGGCCACGGCGGTAAGCCTAGTTCCTCGAGTTCAGAGCCCGACGTCGACCGTGCGGAAGAACCACAGCGCGCTCGTGTACCAGACCGCGATCAGGACGGCGAAGAGCAGGCCGCCCGCGGTCGGGAGCACCCAGCGTGGATAGCGGTGCAGGCGGACGACGAGCACTTTGGCCGTGAACGCTCCGTAGAACGCGCATCCCAGGAGCGAGTGCGCGAGGACGCGGTCGTCGCCGCTCTGGAAGCCGAGCAGGAAGATGCAGTGGTAGGCGACCGGCAGGGTGAGGAGGAAGGCGACCCGGCCCGTCCACCGGTGGAGGCCCGGAATCCAGTCAGGCCGCCTCCACGGGAGCTTGCGGAAGATCCAGGCGGCCGTGAACAGCTGAACGAGCGCCAGAGCGGCGGCCGTAGTGGCCAGCCACACCTTCAGGTGGATGGTGTCCTTGAAGAAGAGGTCGAAGTAGCCGCCGCCCGCGTCGAGCTCGGCGTTCGCGAGAAAGCCCGCGAGCAGGGAGACGATCGCGAAGCCGGAGACGGGGACGAGCAGCCAGGCCTGCGAGCGGGTCGGAAGCGGTGCCGGTGCGTCGGTCATCTCAGTGCCGGAAGTGTCGGCGCCGGCTGAAGACCATGACGGCACCGGCTTCCTCGACGGCGGCGACGACCTCGTCGTCGCGCTTCGAACCGCCGGGCTGGACGATCGTCATTACGCCCGCGTCCAGCGCGAGCTGGGGGCCGTCCGGGAACGGAAAGAAGGCATCCGACGCGAGAACGGCGCTGGTGAGGTCGTGCCCATGCTCGGCGGCTCGCTCGAGGGCGAGACGGACGGCGTCGACCCGGTTCGTCTGGCCGCCGCCGATGCCGATCACCTGCAGGTCCTTCGCGATCACGATCGCATTCGAGGCGACGTGCTTCGCGACGCGCCAGGCGAACAGGAGGTCGCCCCACTCCTGCTCGTCGGGATGCTCTTTGGTGACGACCTTCATGCCCTCCCGGTCGTCCACCTCTGCGTCGGTGTCCTGCACGAGGAACCCGCCCAGCACCCGCCGGTAGTCGCGGTCGCCGGGGCTCGCGCCGCGGCGCTCGCGGTCGCGCAGGATCCGCAAGGCTTCCTTGGCCTGCAGCGCGCCGAGCGCGTCGTCGTCGTAGTCGGGCGCGATCAGCACCTCGACGAACTGCTCGGCGAGGCGCCCGGCGAGATCGGGCAGGACCTTCCGGTTCAGCGCGACGATGCCGCCGTACGCCGAGATGGGATCGGATGCGAGCGCCTTCGCGTAGGCCTCCTCGATCGTCGCCGCCACGGCGAGCCCGCACGGGTTCGCATGCTTGACGACGACGCAGGTCGGTAGCGTGAACTCCCGGAGCACGGCCCGCGCGGCGTCCAGGTCGTTGAGGTTGTTGAACGAGAGCTCCTTCCCCCCGAGGCGGTCGACCCGGGAGAGGAGGTGGCGCCGCACGCCCGCCTCCGCGTAATAGGCGGCCCGCTGATGCGGGTTCTCGCCGTAGACGAGCTCCTGCTCCCGCTCGAGCGAAAGGAGCAGCCTCGGCGGAAAGGTCTCTACATCGGCGAACCACGCTGCGATCGATGTCTCGTAGGCGGCGGTGTGGGCGAACGCCTCGGCGGCCAGCTTGCGGCGGGTGTCGAGCCGGACGCCTCCCTCGGCGAGTTCGGCGAGGATCTCCCCGTAGCGGGAGGCGTCGCACACGGGCACGACGTCGACGAAATTCTTGGCGGCTGCGCGGAGGAGCGCCGGGCCGCCGATGTCGATCATCTCGACGGCGTCCTCCTCGCGCACGTTCCGGCGCGCCGTGACGCTCTGGAACGGATAGAGGTTCACGCAGACGAGGTCGAACGTGCGGATCTCGTGGTCGCGCAGCTCGTCCAGGTCGGCCTCGAAGGCCCGGCGGGCGAGGATGCCTGCATGGATGCGCGGGTGGAGGGTCTTGACACGTCCGCCGAGAAGCTCGGGGACCTCGGTCAGCTCCTCGACGGGGACGACGTCGATGCCGAGCTCGGCGATGTAGGCGGCAGTCCCGCCGCTCGCGACGATCTCGACTCCGAGATCGGAGAGTCCACGGGCGAAGACATCCAGCCCGGTCTTGTCGAAGACCGACATGAGGGCGCGCCCCACTTGCATGGGTGACTCAGGAGCGTAAAGCGCCCGCCAGATAAAGGCGAGCCGCCTCGGGCAGCAGGCGATGCTCGACCTCGTGCACCCGCTCACGCAGGGTTTCCGCGCTATCCCCCGGGTGGATCGGAACCGGCTCCTGAAAGATGATCGGTCCCGAGTCGATCCCCTCGTCGACGAAGTGGACCGTCACGCCCGTCTGAGCCACGCCGGCCGCCAGGGCGTCCTCGATGGGCGTCGTCCCCGGAAACTCGGGGAGGAGGGAAGGATGAACGTTGATCGCGGTGTGGCGCTCGAGAAACGCGGGCGTCAGGAGCTGCATGTATCCGGCGCAGACGATCAGCTCCGCTCCCCGTTCCTCGAGCCAGGCGGCCATCGCGAGATCGCGCTCCTCCCGGCTTCCGTAGTCCTCCAGCGAGTAAACCGCCGTGGGGATCCCGGCGGCCGCGGCCCGGGATACCGCTCCGGCTGCCGCGACGTTCGACGCGACCGCGGCGATGGGGAGGGCCTGGTCGATCAGCGCCTGCAGGTTGGAGCCTCGGCCCGAGACGAGAACGCCGATCACGAGGCGTCGGCCCAGGCCACGCCGTCGATCCCCTCTTCGAGCTGCCCGATCACCGGAATCCCCGCTCTCGGGGCATCCGCGGCCGGCACGACGACACAGAGCCCGACGCCGAGGTTGAAGACCCGCCGCTGCTCGTCCTCCGGCACGCCGCGCTCGTCCAGCCAGGAGAAGACCGGCGGGCGTTCCCAGCTCGCGGGATCGAGGCGTGCGCCGAGCCCCGCCGGCAGGACTCGCGGGAGGTTTCCGGGAATGCCCCCGCCCGTCACGTGGGCGAGTGCCCGGACGTCGCATGCGGATCGCAGCCGCCGCACGTCCTCGAGGTAGAGCCGCGTGGGCGGGAGCAGCAGGTCGGGGTCGAACTCGTCGTCGCCGAGGAGGCGCCGGACGAGGGTGAAGCCGTTCGCGTGCAGGCCGCTCGAGGGAAGCCCGAGCACGGCGTCTCCGGCACTGCAGCGCGAGCCGTCCACGAGGTCGGCCCTGGCTACGAGCCCGACCATCGTTCCGGCGAAGTCGAGCTCGTCGTCGCGGTAGATCCCCGGGAGCTCGGCCGTCTCGCCGCCGAGGATCGCGCAGCCGGCCTCGCGGCAGACGGAGGCTGCCCCTGCGACCAGCTCCGCCACCTCGGCCAGGTCGAGCGCGGACGAGGCGACGTAGTCGAGGAAGAAGAGAGGCTCGGCGCCGACCGTGAGCAGGTCGTTGGCGCAGTGAGCGGCGAGGTCGACTCCGGCGTCGAACAGCCGACCGGCACGGCGCGAGAGGACGAGCTTGGTCCCGACGCCGTCCGTGGTCGCCGCAAGCAGCCGGTCGTCGTCGAGCGCGAACAGGCCGGCGAAGTCGCCTATCGATCCCGCGACGCGCTCTGTCCTCGTCGACTCGACCGCCGCGCGCAGCCGCTCCACGACCTCCTCGGCCTTTGCCAGCGAGACGCCGGCCTCGCCGTAGGAGGTCACAACAAGACCTCGGCGACGAGCTCGGGACGGCCTTCCGGGCCGCCGCCCTGGAAGCGGACGAGCGTGTTGCCGACGAGCACGTCGGAGTCGAGGCGGTCGACGCCGAGGATCTCGGAGAGCGCGACCGCCTTCTCCTCCGGATCTTGCGCGCGGAGGTGGAGCTCGCCGAGCCGCAGCTCGTCGCTCCGCGCGACGAGTTCGTCGATCCAGTCGCGGGGCGGATGCACCTCGAGCCGGTAGCCCGCCTCGGTGGCGATGAACGTCCGCTTGCCCGGGTGGTCCTGGATCTTGAGGCCGAGGTCGGTCGCGCGCTCGAGCGCCTCGGTGAAGCCGTCCTCGTCCAGCATCACGCCGATATGGTCGACGCGCGGATGCTCCCAGTGGCCGGGTTGGAGGACGACGTTCACCGCTCCGCGGGCGAGCTCGACGAGACGGAGCCTGAATCCGATCGAGTCGAGCTCCTCCCACGAGGTGCCGGCCTCGAACCACTCCGAGGTCTCGCCGCGCCAGCCGTATCGGCCGAGCAGCCCGAAGCCGAGCTTGCCGAGGTAGCGGGCCTCCAGGAGCCTGACCTTGCTCGTCACCAGGTGGTAGTGGAAGAGCTGCACCCGCGGGGTCATCGTAACCGGCCGTCCTGAGGTGATACGAGTCGCCGGAAGCCACTACGATGCCCGGCGACGCCCGAGCAAGGAGGAGCCGATGACGAGCACGCAGCCGCCGCCCCCGCCGCCCCCGCCTCCGGCGAGCGGCTACGAGCGCCAGTACTACCCGATGCCCCAGATGCCCGCGCCGCCCGCCGAGCTGATCGTCTTCTTGCTCGCCTGGGTGGTGGCGCTGATCGTCACCGTCGCCGCCGATTCCGTCGACTGGCCCCAGTTCCTCGTTGCGACCACCCTGATCTCGGCGGCTTTCATCATCTCGCGCGGCATCGCCAAGGCCGGGAAGGTCTTCGAGCGCTAGCGGTCAAGGCCGGCGCATGGGGAACGGACACGCGTGACTCACGTGCAGGGCGAGGAGCCGTTCCCAGACTTCTACTACCTCTCGCTCTCGCCATCGATCGCCGAGCCCCCGTTTGACGCGCCGGAGGAACAGCAGCGGGTCTGGGGCCGCATGTGGGGATCCTTCGACGAGGTGGGACCGCTTCGAGTCGTTCTTGTAAGGAACCCCGGCAGAGAATGGGAGCGAGTTCGGGCCGACTGCTGGGACGAGCGCGCCCAGGCGCTCGTCGACCCCGATGGCATGTGGTACTGGCTGTCGCGGGAGCCGCCCGTGATGGAGAAGGTGCACTCCCAGCACGACGGTCTCGTCTCCGCGCTACGCGCCGAGGGGATCGAAGTGGTATCGGTCGAGGGCGAGTCGCCACCGACACTTCTCGCGCTCCGTCTACACGAGGGATCCGCTGTTGACCGTTCCCGGTGGGGCGATCATCGGGCGTATGGCACCGGCGATGCGTCGTGGCGAAGAGCGGCTGATCACGCAGGCGATTGCCTCGGTCGGCATGCCGATCCTCGCGACGATCACTGGCCGCGGGCTCGTCGAGGGTGGCTCCTTCGCCAAGCTGACGCCCAAGGTAGCCGCCTACAGCACGTCGATCCGCTGCAACTCCGAGGGCGCCCGCCAGCTCGAGGAGATCCTGCGCAGGCTCGGCATCGAGCTGATCGTGGTGCCCATGGGCGGATGGTCGATCCACATCGACGGCCACCTGGGCATGGTCGACGTCGACAAGGCGCTCGTCGACGTGCCCGGCCTGCCGTACTGGTTCCTCGAACGCCTGCGCGAGCTCGGCATTGAGCCCATCCCCTGTCCCCGGGAGGAGGAATGGGCGATCAACTCGCTCGTTCTGCGCCCAGGACGGGTGCTCATGTGCGACCGTTATCAGCGCACCGCCGAGCTGCTCGAGCGCCGCGGCATCGAGGTCGTGGGCCTCCCCTACGACGAGATCCAGAAAGGTGGCGGTGGCATTCATTGCTCCACGATGGAGCTGGTCCGCGACCCGAGCTAGCGGCTAGGGCTCATGTGCGAGCCCCTTCTCAATTCGCTCGCGCGCACGCATGGCGCCGGTGCAGTGGCACTTGTACTCGCCTCTCTTGATCTCCTCGAGGATCCGCTCGCGGAAGGCGAGCTGGGCCTTGGTCGGGCCGGTCGGAGCGGCGGCCGGAACCGGGGCGTCCTCTTCGGCACCGCCGCACCCGGCGGCCAGCGCGGCGGCTACCGCCAGGCTGACAGTGAGGCGCCTCATCGCGCGAGGCCGGCGCGGCGCTCGCCGTATCGGCCGATCAGCGCCGCCGCGAGAATGAGGATTGTGCTCGCAACGATCATGACCGTCGCGACCGGCATGAGCAGGCTGGTCTGGCCGGACAGCCGCAACCCCGAGTACAGGTAGACCGGATACGTGGCCTGATCCTGTACGAGGAAGCTCGCGACCACGACCTCGTCGATCGAGACAACGAAGGCGACGAGCAGCGAGGCGAGCAGGGCGGGAAGGATCAGCGGAAGGACGACGCGCCGGAAGGTCGTCAGGCCGGATGCGCCGAGATCGTGCGCAGCCTCCTCGAGACGTTTGTCGATCGACGCGATCCGCGGCAGGAGGAGGAGGACGCAGAACGGAAGCGCGATCACGACGTGGCCGACCAGCACTGCCCAGAGCCCGAGCGGGACCGGGATGATCGGATCGGAGGGCCGGAAGAGAACGAGAAGGGAGACCCCGAGGACGACGGTCGGCACCACGAGCGGGAGGAGAAGGAGTGCCGATACGGCGGCTTTGAAGCGGAGAGACCTCCGGGCAAGGGCGTATGAGACGAGGACGGCGAGCGCGGTGGCAACGACTGCCGTTCCCGCCGCGACCTTGAGGCTCGCGGTCAGCGAACCTCTGATTTCAGAGTTCTTCCAGGCCGCTTCGTAGAAGGCCGTCGTGAAGTCGGTGAGGGGGAACGCGATGACGGTCGATGCGTTGAACGAAAAGATGATCAGCAGGACCGTCGGCAGATAGAGAAAGACGAGAAAGCCCGCGAAGAACACTGCGAGCATGCGCTTGCCGTTGTTCGACATGAAGACATCCGTCGTGCCCCGACTCATGCCGTCGCGCCTCCGCCCGCACGCAGGAACCTCGACGTCGAGAGCGCGAGGAAGAGGACGACGCAGAGGAGGAAGATCGAGAGGACAGACCCTGTCTGCCAGTTCAGCGCACCGCCCACGAACTGACTCGCGATCGCCTGCCCGAACATGTAGCCGTTGTTGCCGCCGACGAGCGAGGGCGTCACGTACTCGCCGATCGAGGGGATGAACACGAACAGGAACGCGGCGACGATCCCCGGGGCAGCGAGCGGCAGGGTGATCTTGCGCATCGCCTGAAGTCTGCTCGCGCCCATATCGGTGGCGGCCTCGAGCAGGCGCCGATCCACGCTTTCGAGCCCGATGAAGATCGGCAGGATGATGAACGGCACCCAGGCGTAGAGCAGGACGAGGATGACCGTGAACTGGCTGTAGATCAGAAAGGAGACGGGGTTGTCGGGGTCGCGCAATCCGAGCTCGAAGAGCGCGCTGTTGAAGAGGCCCTGGTCGCCGAGGATGATCTTCCACGCGAAGATCCGCAAGAGGTAGCTGGTCAGGAACGGCGCGATGACGATCAGGAGCCATATGTACTTCGATTTCTTGATCCCGAAGGCGAGGAAGTAGGCGATCGGGAAGGCGATGATCACGGCCCAGACCGCCGAGGTGGTCGCCATCGTCACCGAGCGGAAGAAGAGCCGCAGGAAATCCCCCTCGGACGAGAGCTCTGAAACGCGGAGCAGGTTGTTACCCGCGGGGATGGTCAGAAACGGTGCCAGCAGGAGCAGAAACGAGCCGGCCCGAATCCAGCCGCCATGGCGTGCCGAAAGCTGCGGTCCGAAGACGGCGCCGAGGACGAGGGCCGCGAAGACGACGCCGATGACCCACGCGGGCATGTGCAATGACGCCGTGCCGAGCACCTCGAGATCCACGCCCGGGCCGAGGAACTCGCGCCAGAGCTCCGTCGAGAAGCCAGCGAGCTCGCCGGTCAGCGAGGCAGCGGCCTCGTTCTGCGCGAACCGTTCCAGGCCGATGCTGTAGCGAACGACGAAGTAGATCGGGACGAGGAAGAAGACGAGGAGGAGCGCGAGCGCCGGCGTCGTCAGCGCGTACGTCGCGAGCCGGTCTTGGGCTCGCCGGCCCCAGACCCGCTCTTCGATCGGGATCGTTGGCGCCGCTACGGTCGCTCTTTGCGCCATTCGTTTGCCTCCTCACGGCCGGCGGGGAGTCGCGTATCCGCAGCTCCCCGCCGCGAGCTAGAGACCTACGCTGCCTTGACCGCCTCGCCCGCCTCCGTGTACTCCTGTCGATTCGGGAGCGGCTGCTCGAACCACGCTCGGGGTGGCTTGAACGCCGTTGGATCGTCGAGGCTGAAGATCGAGATCAGCTCCTCGTCCTTGATCAGGTCCAGCACCCCTTCCTGCTGCGCCGAGCCGTAGGCGAAGACGTCGGTCAGCGAGGCCGCGGCCTTCGGTGTGTTCGCCGCCGCGACGGCGAGCGTCGCTCGACCCGGCTGCTCCGTGGCCGCGTTCAGGACGAATCCGCACACCCAGGCGAGTCGGCCCTCCTTCGGCCACATGTAGCGAACTTCGACGTCCTTCAGATTCTCGTGGCGAAGGGCCTGGAGGTAGCCGTCGGGCCACACGTAGGTCGCCCAGACGTTGCCGTTGATGAAGTCGTTGATGTTGTCTTGGTTGTTGCTCCAGAAGTTCCGGATCTGCGGCTTGGCCTTGATCATGGTCTCCTTCGCGGCCTCGATCTGGTCGGACGTGAGCTTGTTCGGGTCGATCGGCCCGCCGGCGTTGATGAGCGCGCCGATCTTGATGATCGTGACGGGGTCCGAGAAGGTCGCGAGCTTCCCCTCGTACGCGGGGTCGAGCAAGATGTTCCAGGACTCCTCCTCCTCCGTGATCGGAATCTTGTCGGTCCTGTAGACGATGGAGGAGAACCCGATGTCGAAGGGGACGTGGTACACGAGACCGTCGTCACCCACTCCCGGCGCGCGAATCGCCTCGGGGATGCCTTCGTAGTCGGGGAGCAGCGACATGTCGAACGGCTGGACGAGCCCCGCTGCGTGGAAGTCGGGCCAGTAGGCGATACAAGGATGGATGACGTCGGGGTTGTAGCCGGACGCCACCTTCGCGAGCGCCTGGATGTCGTTCTCGAGGAAGTCGAACTTGAGCGGGCTCCTCTGCCCATACTCACCCTTGGTGTAGGCCTCCCACATCCAGGGCGCAGTCTTGTCGTAGCCGGCCCACTCGAAGAACGTGATGGGCCCGTCCGGCTCGGAAGCCGGGTCGAAGCTCACCCCGGCCGGCGCCTCGCCGGCCGATGTGTCGGTTCCCGGCGCCGCCGGTTCGGCTTCCCCTCCGTCGTCACCGCCGCACGCTGCGAGCAGCGCACTGAGGCTCGTCGCCCCTGTCAGGGCGACGAATCCTCGCCGCGAGAGTTTGCTGTTCTCCAGATCCATCGCTCAGGTCTCCCTCCTGCTTGCGGCGGCCTCGCCGACCGCCTCGATCTCCCCCACTCGCTCAGCCGGGGCCCCATTGTCAGTCGTTTCTGGTCTCTCGATTACGAAGCTGTGCTCGGCAGCCCAGTACAGGGTCACACGGTCGCCGACCTGGATCGGCCGCCTTCGCACCTCGTCGTTCAGGCGATGAACCGTGAGCTGCTCTCCCGTCGGAAGCTCGACGATGTATTGCGTCATCGAGCCGAGGTACA
Source organism: uncultured Actinomycetes bacterium (assembly GCA_963842305.1). Classification (GTDB taxonomy): domain Bacteria; phylum Actinomycetota; class Thermoleophilia; order Gaiellales; family Gaiellaceae; genus JAIBJN01. Next base: position 21,266 of record CAWJFW010000004.1, on the reverse strand, counting down.
CGATGTCGGCAACGGTCGCCGAGACGCGTGAAGCCGGTTCGGCAACTTCTTCGAACTTGATCTTCTCCGGCCTGACCGTGATCAGGATCTCTTCCATGTCCCGGGCCGACTCGGAGGGCACGACGACCCACTCTCCTTCGGCCACGGTCATCACGAGCATGCCCTCGTGTGAGCGATCCGGGCGCAGATGGACCACGTTCGAGACGCCGATGAAACCGGCGACGAACGGCGTCGCGGGCCGCTCGTAGAGCTCGCGCGGCGCGGCGACCTGCTCGACGATCCCCTGATCCATCACCGCGATCCGGTCCGACATCGTCAGTGCTTCCTCCTGGTCGTGCGTGACGTACACGAAGGTCGTCTGCGTCTCCTCCTGGATGTGCTTGAGCTCGAGCTGCATCTCCTTGCGGAGCTTCAGGTCGAGGGCGCCGAGTGGCTCGTCGAGCAGAAGCGCTTCCGGACGGTTGACGAGCGCCCGCGCCAGCGCAACTCGCTGCTGCTGGCCACCCGACAGCTGGATCGGTTTGCGCTTGCTCATCCCCTCGAGCTGAACGATGCGCATCGCCTCGGCAACGCGCTCCTCGACTTCGCGCCGGCCGACCCTCCTGATCCGGAGCCCGAAGGCGATGTTCTCGAAGACCGTCATGTGCGGGAAGAGCGCATACGCCTGGAAGACCATGTTCACCGGGCGCTTGGCCGACGGGACACTTGTCACGTCGCGGCCGGCGAGCAGAACCCGGCCGGTCGTCGGCTCCTCGAAGCCGGCGATCATCCGCAGGGTCGTCGTCTTGCCGCAACCGCTAGGGCCGAGGAGCGAGAAGAACTCGCCCTTGCCGATCGACAGGTCGACGTCGACCACCTTGAGATCGCCGAAGAACTTCGTGACCTCGGCGAGGACGATATGGCCGTCGCCTGACTCGAGCGTCACTGGGCCAGCATGACTCTGACCTTCCAAGGCTCTATTCTTGGAGGCCGAGCGCCGTAATGCAAGCGCGGCGAGCGGCCCTCAGGGAAATCGCGGCGAGGACGAGCCGCTGCATGCCGGTCGGTACTATCACCGCCCTTCCCGTGTGCAAGGAGGCGAGCTGCTCGAAGCGCTTCTCAGCCCGCTGCGCGTAGGACCGGTCGAGCTTCCGAACCGGATCGTCTCGACGGCCCACCAGACGACTCTCGTCCACGAGAGCCTTCCGACCGAAGACTTCGTCGCCTACCACGAGGCTCGCGCGCGGGGCGGCGTGGGGCTGATCGTCCTCGAGGCCACGGCCGTTCACCCTTCAGGGCTCCTGACGCCGCACACGCTGGGCGGCTACCGCGAGGAGATCGTCCCTGCGCTCGCTCGAGTCGCCGATACCGTGCAGCCGCACGGAACGAAGCTCTTCGTGCAGCTCTTCCACGGCGGCCGCGAGCAGATCTCCGACCCGCCGCGACCGCCGGCGCTCGCGCCCTCGTCGATTCCCAGCCTTCGCTTCCACGTGGAGCCGCGCGCGCTGACGGCGGGTGAGATCGAGGAGGTCATCGAGGGTTACGCGCGGAGCGCCACGCTTGTTGCGCAGGCGGGGCTGGACGGGGTCGAGGTCTCGGCAGCGCACGAGTACTTGGCAGCGCAGTTCTTCACGCCCGGGCTCAACCGGCGGGAGGACGAGTGGGCCGAGCCGGCTCGCTTCCTGCTCGCGGTGCTGAAGGCGGTGCGCGCGGCGGCCCCCGATATCGCTCTGGGCGTTCGTCTTTCGGCCGACTCGCAGGCGGCGCAGGACGTCGTCGGCAGGGTCGTCGAACACGTCGACTACGTGAGCGTCGCCCTCGGGGCCTCCTCGACCTACCGCGGCTCGAGCGGCATCGTCCCGCCCCCGCCCATGCTGGAGAACGCGATTGCCGGCCTGACCTCGCCGTTCCGCGTCGGTCCGCCGCTCGTGGCCGCCTCGCGCGTCGTCGACCCCGTGGAGGCCGATCGACTCATCGACGAGGGACGCTGCGATGCCGTGGGGATGACCCGGGCGCTCATCACGGACCCGGACCTGCCGCGCAAGACACGCGAGGGACGGCTCGACGACGTCCTCCGCTGCATCGGCTGCAACACATGCATCGCGCATTACCACGCGGGCACCCCGATTGCGTGCGCGCAAAACCCGCGCACCGGCCGGGAGCTGACGTTCGGGGCGCCGGCGCGGGCCCCTTCTCGGCGTGTGGTCATCGTGGGTGGTGGGCCGGCGGGCCTCGCAGCGGCCGCCGAGGCGGGGGCCGCAGGTCACGAGGTCGTGCTGCTCGAGCGCAGCGGCAGGCTCGGCGGCCAAGTCGCGTTGGCAGGGGCGGCGCCGATGCACGCCGAGCTCGCGCGGACGCTCGCTCGCAACTACAAGCGGCTGCTCGAGGCCGCCGGAGTCGAGGTGCACCTCGAGACGGAAGCCGACTCCGAGATGCTCGCCGCGCTCGCGCCCGACGCGGTCGTCGTCGCCACCGGGGCGGCGCCGTACGAACCCGACCTCCCGCTGGCGGGAATCGAAGCCGTTCAGGCCTGGGACGTGCTCCGCGGCCCGCGACCCAGCGGTCGGCGCGTGGTCGTCGCCGACTGGGGCGGAGACGCGTCCGGCCTCGCGTGCGCCGATCTCCTCGACTCGGCCGGGAACGACGTCACGGTCGCCGTCGGCTCGGCGGCCATCGCCGAGACGCTCCACCAGTACCAGCGAAACCTGTACGCCGCTCGCCTCTACCGCGCCGGCGTACGGCTGGAGCACCACCTCGAGCTCACGGGCGCCGAGCAGGGCCGCGTCTTTGTCCGCAACCTGTTCGCCCCGGAGGTCGAGTCCGAGCTCCGCGCGGATTTGCTCGTCCTCGCGCTGGGCCGTGTCCCCGAGCGCGCGCTGGTCGCGGCGCCGTCGGGTGTCGGCTTCGAGATGCACGAGGCAGGCGACTGCCTGGGCCCGCGTGGTCTGGAGGAGGCGATTCTCGAGGGGACACTCGCCGCTCAGGCGATGGGGGAGCGTTCGTCCAGCCTGTAGAGCTCGGGGCGGCGGTCGCGGAAGATGTCATTGCGCTCGTTCCAGGCCTTCTGGCGGGCGTTGGAAAAGTCGCAGTCGGCGACGACCAGCCCAGGGCCGAAGCCCGGCGGCGGACCGGCGAGCAGCCAGCCGTGCTCGTCGCAGACGACGCTCCCGCCCACCCACTCGACGCCGCGCTCGGGACCGGTGCGATCGCAGACGGCGAGGAACACGCGGTTCAGATACGCCGTGGCCATGGCGTTGGTGACCTCCATCGGCCGCTCGCCCTCCGGGCGGGGGTGCAAGGGAAAGTTCGCGGGCAGCACCACCAGGTCGGCGCCGGCGAGGGCGAGCCCGCGCGCGAGCTCGGGAAACTCGAGGTCGTAACAGACGCCCACTCCGATTCTCGCGACGGCGGTCTCGACCACAGGAGCCGGCCCCGAGCCGGCCTCGAAGAAGATCTGCTCGCGGTCCCAGAGATGGATCTTGCGGTACACGGCCACGACGCCTCTTCCGTCGACGACCGCCGCCGAGTTGTAGAGGAGCCCATCTGCGCCAAGCTCGCAGAAGCCGCCGACGACGATCGCGTTTGCCGCCGCGGCCTCCTCCGACCAGCCGCGCAGGGACGGGCCATCCGCGGCCTCGGCGCACGAGCGGGCTTCCTCGACCGACTCGAAGACGTAGCCGGACGTGACCAGCTCGGGCAAGACGACGATTCGCGCGCCGGCGGCGAGCGCCTCGCGGACCGCCCCGCGCGCCAGTCGGCGGTTGCCCTCGAGGTCGCCGACGGTCGGCGCGACCTGGGCACATGCGATGCGGACGGCCGTCATGCTGCCGTCTCGTCGTGCACGCGGGTGAGCAGCAGCGGCCTCACAAGGTCCAGTATGGAGCGAGCGCGGCCCTGACGGCGGCGAGCTCGGCGTCCGCGTGGGCGGGGTCGTCGGGCATGTAGGCGCACGGATCCTCGAGCTCGCCGTCGACTCCGAGCAGGCCGGCCAGGGTGGCGTGCAGGCAGTAGGCCGAATAGGTGCGCGCGTAGCCGCCCTCCTGCGTGAGCACCACCCGCCCGCTCGAATGCCGCTCGGCGAGCGCGCGCGTCGTCTCGCCAAGGCGGCGAAAGCCGTCCATTGAGACACACTGTCTGCCGTTCGGGTCGAACTGGTTGGCATCTTGGCCGCACGCGACGAACACGAGCCCCGGGGCGAAGCGGTCGACGACGGGCACGACGATCTCCTCGAAGGCCCGCAGGTAGCCGCCGTCGCCGGTGCCCGGCGGCAGCTCGACGTTGACGTTGAAGCCCGTCCCCGCGCCTTCTCCCAGCTCGTCCGGGGCGCCGGTCTGCGGGTGCGAGTCGCTCCATGCACCGTGGCGCATGTGGAACGACACCGTCAGGACGTCGTCGCGGTCGTAGAAGCACTCCTGCGTCCCGTTGCCGTGGTGGACGTCCCAGTCCAGGATCGCTACGCGATCGATGCCGCTGCGGCGCGCGTGCTCGGCTGCGAGGGCGACGTTGTTGAAGAGGCAGTAGCCGTCCGCCTGCGCCGGCTGGGCGTGGTGGCCGGGCGGGCGCACGAGCGCGTAGGCGGTCTCAGTCTCGCCCGAGAGGACCGCCTCGGCAGGCGGCCAGGCTCGTGCCCGCGGCGGCGAGCGCCGCATCCCAGGAGCCCTCGGACACGGGCGTCGACCAGGTGAGGACGCCGCCCCCGGCCAGACAGAACTCGCGGACGGAGTCGACGTAGCCGCGGTCGTGAACGAGCTCGAGCTCCTCCGTGGAAGCGTGACGGCCTTCGCGGCGCCGGAGGTGCTCGGCGAGCGGCCCCCGGTCGAGGATCGCCTTCATGTTGCGGATCCGCACCGCGTTCTCGGGGTGCAGTTCCGGCTCGTCGAGGAGCGGCGAAAGGGGCTGCTCGAAGAGCCCGCTACCGGTGTCGTGACGCAGTGCGTCGTCGTGCCAGAAGAGATCCATCAGGCGGATCCGGTCTCCGCGGCGGCACTTGGACCGAACACGGCTCGCTGCGCCGCGGCGAGGGTCACAAGACAGAGTGCAGCCGCGAGCAGGTACGCGGCCCCGTCGCCGGCCGTCTCGGCGAGCACGCCGGTGAGGGCCGCGCCGACGGCGTTCGCGGGCGCCCAGGCGACGTTGAGGAGGGCGAAGCCGAAGCCCTGGTCGAGCCCTGCCTTCTCGGCGCCGTCGGAGAGGAGCGCGGTGCCCGGCACCCAGTTCACTCCGTAGGCGACCCCCGCCAGGATTACGAGCACGAGATACGGCCACGGAAGATCCACCCACGGGATGATCAGGGAGACGGCGATCGCCGCCACGAGCCCGGTACGGACGGGCGCGAGGCGTCCATGGCGATCGGACCAGCGGCCGAACACGGGGCTCATCGCCGCCTCGATCCCCGCGGAGATCAGGAAAGCGGCACTGATCCCGAGGGCGCCCCAGCCGAGCTCGTCGAGGCGAAGCGGCGCCACGACCGAGATGAGACCGAGCAGGAACGCGGCGAGCGAGACGAGCCAGAAGCCGGAGACGACCTCCCGCACGCGCGGCGCGGCACCGAGAGCCCTCAGCGGTTGCGGCTCCTCCGCCGGCCGGGCAGCCGGGGTCGCCCACGCCCACGCACCCAGCGCGATGCCCCCGGCGGCGACGACGCCGAAGGCGGTCGCGGGTCCGATGACGGACGCGAACCCTCCGAGCACCGGTCCGAGGAGCGCGCCGGCGATGGCCGAGCCCATGGTGATGCCGATCAGCTCGCCCCTGCGCTCCTTCGGCGCCGAGGCGATGAGCCACGCGAGTCCGCCGGTCCAGGCGAACGAGCTTCCCACGCCCTGGCCGAAGCGGGCGACGTAGAGGACCCAGGTGCTCTCGGCGAGGCCGAACGCGATGCTCGTGACCACGATGATCGCAAGGCCGGTGAGAACCGCCGCTTTGACTCCGGCCCTGACGGCGAGCACGCCGCTCGGGATCGCGCCGACGAATCCGCCGAAGGCGTAGACGGCCGAGAGGACGCCGAGCGCCGACGTGGAGAGGTCGAACTTGTCCTCGTAGTAAGGGAGAAGCGGCGCGAGGACGCCGAAGAACATCGACTCGAGGAGGACCGTCGCACTGACGAGAGTGAGGAGGCGGCGCACGAACGCGAATCTACTCCGGGCAGCCTCCTCCCTGCAGGGCCCGGCGCGGCCTGATTGAATCCGCTTCGCACGCTTCATGGCCACCTCGACGGATCACCTCTGGCGGCACTTCACCCCGGCCGGCGCCGGGCGCATCGTGATCGAGCGGGGTGAGGGCGCCTACATCTGGGACTCCGAGGGGAACCGGTATCTCGATGCCCTGTCTGCGCTCTACTGCGTGAACATCGGGTACGGCCCCTGGCCGGAGATCGCCGAGGCGGCGAAGCGGCAGGTGGAGGCGCTGCCCTTCTTCTCCAACTGGGTGGGCTTCGCGCACGAACCGGCGCTCGCGCTCTCCGACAAGCTCAGCGAGCTACTGCCGATCGACGTTGGCCGGATCTTCTTCGTCGGCGGCGGGTCGGAGGCGAACGAGACCGCGCTGAAGATCGCGCGCCAGTATCACCGCCTGCGGGGCGAGCCGACCCGCACGAAGTTCATCTCGCGACGAAGCGCCTACCACGGGACGACGTTCGGCGCGCTCTCCATCAACGGAAGCCCGGCTCTGCGTTCCCAGTTCGAACCGCTCCTTCCGGGCTGCTTCCGGGCTCCGATGCCGTACCGCTACCGCTGCCCGTACTGCGCCGAGAAGCCGGGGTGCACGCTTCAGTGCGCGGACGAGATCGACGGCATCGTCAAGAACGAGGGCCCCGAGACGGTTGCCGCAGTGATCCTCGAGCCGGTGCAGAACTCCGGCGGCTCGATCGTCCCGCCGGAGGGCTACTTCGACCGCGTCCGGGAGATCTGCGACGAGAACGGGCTGCTGCTCGTCGCCGACGAGGTCATCTGCGGCTTCGGGCGCGTCGGCGATTGGTTCGGCTGTACCCGGTACGGGATCGAGCCCGACCTGATGACGCTCGCCAAGGGGATCACGTCCGCCTATGCGCCGCTAGGAGCGGTCGTCGCGTCGGCCAGGACGATCGAGCCGTTCTTCTCGGAGCCCCAAAACGTCTTCACGCACGGCATCACCTTCGGCGGGCATCCGCTCTCGTGCGCGATCGCGCTGGCCAACATCGAGATCTACGAGCGCGAGGGCCTGATCGCGCGGGTGCAGGAGCTCGGCCCCGACCTTCGCGCGCGTTGCGAGCAGCTGATGGCAGAGCACCCGATGGTCGCCGAGGTGCGCGGCGACGGCTACTTCTACTCGCTCGAGCTCGTCAAGGACAAGGAGACGAAGGAGACCTTCGCGCCGGCCGAGCGCGACCAGTTGATCAAGGGCTTCCTGACGCCGCGGATGCGCGAGCTCGGGGTCTACACGCGCTTCGACGACCGAGCGGAGACATGCGCACAGTTCGCGCCGCCGTTCGTCGCTGGCCCGGACGAGTTCGACGAGATGGTGGGTGCCTTGCGGCAGGTGCTCGACGAGGCCTGGGACCGCATCAACGTCATGGCTTGAGGAGGTCCGGATGGCAGTCACCGTGAGGACGCTGCAGAACTTCATCGGGGGCGACTGGGTGGAGTCAACCGGCGACGAGGCGCGTGAGATCGTCTCTCCAGTCACCGGGGAGAAGCTCGCCGACGCCCCCAACGCGAGCGAGGAGGACGTCGCGCGCGCCGCGCGGGCGGCTCGGGAGGCCCAGCCGAAGTGGGCAGCGCTCTCCGCGTGGGAGCGAGCCGAGGTCTGTCACAGGATCGCCGACCTGATCGACGAGCGGCGCGACGACTTCGCGCGCGAGCTGTCCCTCGAACAGGGAAAGCCGTTCACCGCCGAGGCGATCCCCGACATCGAGGAGACGGCGGAGAACTTTCGGCTCGCGGCCGAGGACGTCAAGCGGATGGAGACGGCGATCATTCCGTCGAAGGACGTCAACAAGCGCATCCTCACCTTCCGCAAGGCAAACGGCGTCTACGCGTCGATCACCCCCTGGAACTTCCCGACGCTGATCCCGGTCGAGCTGATCGCGCCGGGGATCGCGGCAGGGAACGCGATGGTGTGCAAGCCATCGGAGTGGACGCCGATCGCGATGGCGAACTTCATGCAGATCATGGCCGACGCCGGGTTGCCCGAAGGCGTCGTCAACGTGATCTACGGGGACGGCAAGGTCGGCGAGCAGCTGATCACGGACGAGAACGTGGACTGCATCGGCTTCGTCGGCTCCCACACCACGGCCGAGAAGATCGTCCGCGCTGCGGGGCTGAAGCGGTCGCTGATCGAGGCGAGCGGAAACGGGCCCGTCGTGGTCTGCGTCGACGCCGATCTCGAGGCTGCGGCGAAGGGCGCCGTGTTCGGCGGGTTCTTCTGCGCGGGCCAGGTCTGCTGCGCAACGGAGCGCGTGCTCGTCGACCAGCGAGTCCACGATGACTTCCTCGCGGCCGTCGTCAAGGAGGCGGAAGGGTGGACGCTCGGCGATCCCTTCGACGACTCGACCCTCGTCGGCCCGATGAACAATGAGCCGACCGCGCAGAAGATGGACGCGCACCTCGAGGACGCCGTGGCCAAGGGCGCCGAGGTCGTGGTCGGTGGCAGCCGCGAGGGCGACCGGCCTACCGACCTCTACTACCAGCCGACCGTCGTCGACGGCGTCGGGCTCGACACGCTCATCAACCGCGACGAGACGTTTGGGCCCATCGTCCCGCTGATCACCGTGGCGGACGACGACGAGGCGCTCACCGTGGCGAACGACTCCCACCTGGGCCTCCAGGCCGCGGTCTACACGAGCAGCCTGCAGCGCGCCTTCCGTTACCTCGACAACCTCCAGGTCGGAAACGTTGTCGTCAACGACTCGACGGACTACTGGGAGGCTCACGAGCCGTTCGGCGGCGCCGCGGGGACCCGAACCGGGTGGGGGCGCATCGGCGGCCGCTACACGATGCTCGACATGACCGACCTGAAGACCGTGGTGCTCGACGTAGGCGGCCTCGACTAGACGCTCTCGGGCTACCCTGGGCTCATGCGCGCAGCCTGGCCCGCCCTTCTCGTCACGCTGCTCCTCGCGAGCTGCGGTGGGGGCGGAGGCGGCGCCGCCGAGGTCGGGCCCTCGGAAACCGAGACGACCGGCTCGGGCGCGTCGCTCCCGGCCTGGGTCCAGGCCCGCCTCGCAGCCGTCGACGGCCCGGACGTGGCTCTCGTGATGGGCACCTCGGATCACGCGGTCGGAGAGAACCGCGTCAGCTTCCTCGTGATCAGGAACGACAACTCGGTCGTCGACGCTCCCGAGGCGAGCCTGCTCTTCGCCCGCGAGGGCGCCGAGCAGGGCACGGCGACGAAGGCGGAGCTCGTGCCGCTCCTCGCGGAGAGCCACGGCGACGAGGAGGACCACGAGGACGTCACGGAGCTCTACGTGGCCCACGTCGAGCTCCCCGACCCGGGGCGGTATTGGCTCGTCGTCGAGCCGAAGGGGGAGAAGATCCAGGCCGTCGGCTCGATCGAGGTTCGCGAGACGAGCCTGACGCCGGCGGTGGGCGCGAAGGCGATTCCGTCCGACAATCCGACGCTCGCGGACGCCAGCGCCGAGGAGATCACCACCGCCGACCCGCCGGACACCGAGCTCCTCCGCTATTCGATCGCCGACTCGCTCGAAGAGGGCGTCCCGTTCGTCGCCGCGTTCGCGACGCCCGCTTTCTGCAGCAGCCGCACCTGCGGGCCCACGGTCGAGGTGGTCGAGCAGATGCAGAAGGAGTTCGCGGACGACGGCATCCGCTTCATCCACGTCGAGATCTACGAGGACAACGATCCGAAGAACGGTGTCAACAAGTGGGTGCGGGAGTGGAACCTGCCGACCGAGCCGTGGGTGTTCGTCGTCGACGGCGACGGCGTCATCCGGACGAAGTTCGAGGGCTCGGTTTCGCTCGACGAGCTTCGAACCGCGATCGAACAGGATCTGCCGAGCTGAGAAGGGTTTGACGAACCCTTCTCAGGCGGGCGTGCGCTCGAACCGGAGTTTCGCGAGCCGGAGGTCGTCGGGGATCCGCGTCGGGTAGCTCTTCGTCAGGCAGGCCCGGCAGAAGGAGTCCGCGGGGCGCCGGGTCGCCTCTTGGAGGCCCTCGAGCGACAGGTACGCCAGGCTCGTGGCTCCGAGTTCCTCGCGGACGTCCTCGATGTCGCGACCGGCGGCGATCAACTCGGCCTCGCCGGCCATGTCGATGCCGTAGAAGCAGGGGGAGATGATCGGCGGCGACGAGATGCGGACGTGCACCTCCGTCGCCCCGGACTCGAACAGCATCGCGACGATCTGCCGTGTGGTCGAGCCGCGGACGATCGAGTCGTCCACGACCACGACGCGCTTTCCCCGCACCTCGGCCAGCGGATTGAACTTCATGCGGATGCCGCGCTCGCGCAGCCCTTGGTCCGGCTCAATGAACGTGCGGCCGACGTAGCGGTTCTTGATCAACCCCTCCTGGAACTCGATTCCGCTGGCCCGCGCGAAGCCGATCGCCGCAGGCGTGCCCGAGTCGGGGATCGCCATCACGAGGTCAGCCTCGACCGGGGCCTCGCCGGCGAGACGCTCGCCCATGCGGACGCGCGCGCCGTGGAGCTCGACGCCGCGCAAGGTTGAGTCCGGGCGCGCGAAGTAAATGAACTCGAAGATGCAGAGTGCGCCGCCGTCGCGCGGCTCGACTGCTTGTCCGGTCCGGACGCCATCGGTGTCCACGACGACGAGCTCGCCCGGCTGCAGCTCCCGCACCGGCTCGGCGCCGAGGAGGTCGAACGCGCACCCTTCCGAGGCTAGGACGTAGTCGCCCTCGAGGCGGCCCAGGGCGAGCGGTCGGATCCCGTCGGGATCGCGGAACCCGATCAGCTTCCCTTCGGAGAGGAGCACCGCCGCGAAGGCGCCCTCGATGCGTGCCATGGCGGCCGCGACCGCTTCCTCGAGCGGCCGTTCATCGTGGGCGACCAGGCCTGCGATCACCTCAGTGTCAGACGTCGACGAGAGCCGGACGCCGCGTTCCGTGAGCTCCGAGCGGAGCTCCTCCGTGTTGGTGAGGTTGCCGTTATGGGCGAGGGCGACGGTTCGGGCTGGCCCGTGCTGGACGATCGGCTGCGCGTTCGACCAGTGGGTCGAGCCGGTGGTCGAGTAGCGGCAGTGTCCGATCGCCGTCTGGCCGCGGAGGCCGCTCAGCTTCTGCTCGGAGAAGACCTGTGTCACGAGCCCCATATCCCGCAGGACGGTGAGGCGGCCGTCGTCCGAGACCGCAATCCCCGCCGATTCCTGGCCGCGGTGCTGGAGCGCGAAGAGCCCGAAGTAGGAGAGGCGCGCGACGTCGCGTTCAGGAGCGTGGATACCGACGACTCCGCACATCTAGCGGCCGTCTCCATCGTATGCCGAGCGGAGCTCGGCAAGCGGCACTCCGAGTAGCCTCTGGCCGCCCACCGTGCCGAGCCGCCGCAGCGGGACGCCCTCGAGTGCTTCGGCGCGCTCGGCCGAGCAGGCGACTACGGCCCGTCCGGCACCCTCGCCGAACCACGCGAGCGCCTCGGGCTCGAGCTCGAGGTCCGCGCCGAGGCCGGAATGGAGGGCCAGCTCGGCCAGTGCGACCGCGAGGCCTCCGTCGGAGACGTCGTGCGCGGCACTCAGCCCCGGAGCCGAGCGCCAGAGGAAGTGGACGAGCGCCGCCTCGGCGACGTAGTCGGGCGCGGGCGGGCGACCGACAGGTCCGCCGAGGAAAAGTGACTGATATTCGGACCCGTCGAGTGCGACCTGGTCGCCTCCGACGAGGAACACCGCGTCTCCGTCGCGCCAACCCCCCGGCACCGCCCGCACGTCGGCGACGAGGCCGACGCAGCCGACGACCGGCGTCGGTGGGATGGCGCTCCCGTCCGTCTCGTTGTAGAGCGAGACGTTGCCCGAGACGACCGGGACCCCCAGCACCTCGCACGCCCGCGCCATTCCCTCGATCGCCTCGGTGAGCTCCCACGCGATCTCGGGCTTCTCGGGGTTGCCGAAGTTGAGGCAGTCGGTGACGGCCAAGGGTCGCCCGCCTGCACAGGCGACGTTGCGCGCGGCCTCGAACACGGCCCGGGCTCCGGCCGCACGGGGGTCGAGCAGGGCCGCCCGGCCCGGCCCGTCGAGCGACACGGCGAGCCCGCGGCGTGACGGCCGCAAGCGGAGGACCGCCGCATCCAGCCCCGGGCGACGCACCGTCCGCGAGCCGACCAGGTGGTCGTACCGCTCGTAGATCGGCCGGCGGCTGCGGACGTTCGGCGACGCGAGCAGTGCCAGCAGCGCCTCGCGGCCGACCCGCGCCGGCTCGTGATCGAGCGCCGGAGCAAGCTCTCGCGAGGCGGTCTCGACCGTGTAGCGGGGCGTCTCCTCCGTGAGGAGGGAAACGGGGATCGCGCCGACCTCCTCCCCGTCGAAAAACGCTCGCAGCTCGCCCGAGTCGGTGACTTCGCCAATGACCGCGACGTCGAGCTCCCACTTCCTACAGACCGCCTCGACCGCCGGAACCATGTGCGCGGCGAGGACGGCAACCATCCGCTCCTGGCTCTCGGAGAGCATGATCTCGACCGGGCCGAGATCCTCCCGGAGCGGCACTCGGTCGAGGTGGACGTCGAGGCCGACGCCTCCACGGGCGGCCATCTCGGCCAGCGAGGAGGCGAGTCCGGCGGCGCCCAGGTCCTGCAGCGACTCGACGAGCCGTCCCTCGGTCAGCTCGAGGCTCGTCTCGATGAGCTTTTTCCCGGTGAACGGATCGCCGATCTGAACGCTCGGGCGCTTGTCCTCGTCTTCGTCGGAGAGCTCCTGGCTTGCGAGGACGCTGGCGCCGCCGATGCCGTCACGGCCCGTCGTCGCGCCGTAGAGGACGACCAGGTTGCCCGGCCCCGTCGCCCCGGCCCGGGTGACGCGATCGGCCGGGAGCAGTCCGACGCACATCGCGTTGACCAGCGGATTGTGTCGGTAGGCGGGGTCGAAGACCGCCTCGCCGCCTACGGTCGGGACACCGACGCAGTTGCCGTAGTGTCCGATTCCACCCACGGCCCGGTTGAAGGAGAAGTCGTCCGCGCCGAAGCGCAGGCCGTCGAGGAGCGCCACGGGTCGAGCACCCATAGCGACGATGTCCCGGAGGATGCCCCCGACTCCCGTGGCCGCGCCCTGGAAGGGCTCGACGGCTGAGGGGTGATTGTGACTCTCGACCTTGAACGCGCACGCCGTGCCTTCGCCGAGGTCGACGACGCCTGCGTTTTCGCCCGGGCCCTGGAGCACCGCGGGTCCCTCCGTGGGGAGTCGCCTCAGCAGCCTGGCCGAGTGCTTGTAGCCGCAATGCTCGGACCAGAGGAGCGAGAAGACGCCGAGTTCGAAGTCGTTCGGGTCGCGCCCGAGCAGGCTTCGGATACGGTCGAACTCCCCGTCGGTGAGGCCGAGCGCGCGGTGGAGCGGCTGTTCCGCCACGGAGCTCAAGAGAGGTCTGCACTCTATCGCTCCGGCCGGAGCGCGACGGGCGTCGAGGTGCGTCCAGATAGCCTCTCGGGGTGGTCCGCGGCTACGTACCCTTGCTGGCGATCGTCGCCGCGATCTGGGGCGCGTCGTACCTCTTCATCAAGGTCGCGGTCGACGAGGTCGAGCCGACGGCGATGATGTTCTTCCGCCTCGTGCTTGCGAGCGCCGTTCTCATCCCGGTGCTCGCCTGGCGTGTGGGTGCCGGCCGGGCACTGGCGGAGGTCCGGGGAACGGGCTGGCGAGCGTTCGCCGTCGGGTTCTTGAACGCGGCGTTCCCGTTCGTCCTCATCGCCTGGGGCGAGAAGTATGTCGACTCGGGCGTGGCTGCGATCGCCAACGCCACCGTGCCGATCTTCGTCGTCCTGCTCGCGCTCAGGTTCAATCCGAGTGAGCGTGTGCGCGGTGTCCGGCTGGCGGGGATCCTGGTCGGGTTCGCGGGCGTCGGCGTTCTCGCCGGTCTCCACCCGGAGGGCGGCTGGTGGGCGGCCGCCGGCACGCTCGCCATCGTCGTGGCCTCGCTCTCGTACGCGAGCGCGAACCACTTCGTGCAGCACAACTACAGCTCGACGGCCCCGCTCGTGATCGCGACCGTCTCGTGCGGGACAGCCGCCGTGATTCTCCTACCGTTCGCGCTCGTCCAGTGGCCTGAGGCGGTGCCGAGCTGGGAGGCGATCGGCTCGATTGCGGCGCTCGGTGTCTTCGGCACGGCCGTGGCGCTCCTCTTCTTCTACCGCTTGCTCAACCGCTACGGGGCGGCGCGGGCCTCGCTCGTGACGTACCTCCTTCCTCCCGTCGCCCTCGTCTACGGCGTCCTGATCCTCCACGAGCAGGTCGCGCTGAACGCGGCTCTCGGCCTCGTGCTCATCCTGGCGGGAGTCGCGCTCGGGTCCGGTGCGGACGGTCTGCTGCGCCGTCGCAGGCGGCAGAGAGGGGCCGAGCCCGAAACCGAGCCGGCCTACCCGCCCGCGTGAGGCGAGCCCCAGGGCTAGCCGTCCTACAGGACCAGACCCTGGGGCTCCGTGCCCGGACCTCATCGCGGCGGGCGCCGATGGTGCGCCGTAGGTACGCTCGCAGTCCGACTTCTTCGCGGCGCTCGCTCGCATCGCGCGCTTCCGGATCGACGAGGCCGAGCTCGTCCTCCTCGACGACGCCGGCGCCGAGCTGCTACGACTGGTCTCGAGGTTGTGATCCATTGACGACTAACCGGGGTAGTACTTTCAAGATAGACAGGGAAGAATGCTTCGAAAGGGAGGGGCGATGTACCGCACGCTGCTGACTGTCATCGGGCTTATCGCGCTCGTGGGGGCGATGGCGGCCTTCGTCTCGTCGAGGTCGGCTGCAAGCGCGCCGGGGGATCTCCTCCCAGACCAAGCGATGACGAACCTGCGGAGCTTCCATGTCGACACGACGACGATTCCAGGCCATACCTTGCTCCGCTTTACGACCGAGTCGGTCAACATCGGCGCAGGCCCGCTCGAGCTGCGCGGATCCCGTCCGAACACGGGCACATCGACCATGTCGGTCGTCCAGCGCATCTACAACGGCAGCGGCGGGTCTCGTTCCCGCTCCGTGCCGTCGTTCATGTTCTGGGCAGGTGACGGCCACAACCACTGGCACGTGAACGACTTCATGTCCACTGAGCTCGACAGAATGGACAACGGGTTCACGGTCGGCAACATCGCCAAGCAGGGCTTCTGCCTGACCGACAGCCACGCGTTCAACCTGTCCCTTCCCCGCTCGCCCAACAGCAAGGTGTACAAGGGCTGCGTCCAGGGAGGACAAACCTCACTGGCCGTCAACATGGGCATCTCGGTCGGCTGGGGTGACCGCTACGGATACACCCTCGCCCTTCAGTGGGTCGACATCACCGGTCTGACCCCGGGCCGATACAAGCTCATCGCTACGGTCGACGAACAGAACTACTATCTCGAGTCGAACGAGACGAACAACACGACCTGGACGATCCTGCAGCTCAACGGCGACAACACGGTGAGGGTGATCCAGCAGGGCCCTCACGTCTGACGAGCGAGCCTGCGCGGTCGCCCGTCTAGCGTTGCGCAGAAGAACACGGAAGCCCGCGTTCCAGCTCTGCTCGGTATTTTGGCGGCGCTTTCGAACACCCTTCGAGTTCCACACGCCTCCTCGAAGCATTTCCCCGCGCAGTCCGTCTGTTCTACGCTCGCCCCCGAAACCAGCGTGCTTCGTCACGAAGGCGCGGCTCCGCAGCGAGGACGATCGTCCCGTAGAGGACGACGAACGTAAGCACGAGCATTGGCAGCCGCGCAGCGGCGGACAGGTCGAGATCGACGAACACGAGTCGGAGCACGAGCACGAGCGCGAATGACCCGGCCGCCGCCAGAATCACCCGCCGGCACTGGTCGACCACCTCGAGGCTCCGGATCCCGAGGGCGCGGGCGGCAGCGATCGTGTAGAGGGGTTGGACGATGCTGGCCGCGATGGTTGCGCCCAAAGCCACGCCGACGATGCCCCAGCGAAGGCCGACGATGAAGCCGATCACGTAGACGGGCAGGCCCACGAGGGCGATGCGAAACAGCACGCCTGGGCGGTCGGAAGCGAGAAGGATCGCCGTATTGAGCGCGCGCAGCGATTGCAGAATCCCAAGCCACGCGAGCACCTGGATCACTGTCGTAGTGTTGCTCCATTTCGATCCGAGCACGACAGGAACAAGATCCGGAATCGTTATGACTATCAGGAGGAACAAAGGGAGGGTGATCGCAACGATCAGGCGACTAGCTCTTAGGTACCCGGAGATCAACCGTTCACGTTCACCGGCCATCCGTGAGAACGCCGGAAACAAGACTGAAACTATGGGCCCCGAGAGGTTGCTCAGCGGATAGATGACCAGGTTGTAGGAAAGCCGATACGCACCCAGGGAAGCCGGGCCGAGCACACGACCAACGAGAAAGTTGTCGAGGTTCGAAGTGAGATAGGTGAGCATCTGTGTGCCGAAAACGTTGCTGCTGAACTTGAGGAGGCCACGCGCGCTCGCGCCCGAGAAGGCGAGACTCGGCCGCCATGCTGAGAAAAGCCAAAGGAGGACCGTCGACGTACCGAACATCGCGAGCGGTAGAGAGACGATCGCCCACGGTCCGAAGCCGAGGAGCGCAAGAACGACCGCCAGGACGCTCCCGGCGATAGTGCCGATGATATTGCGAATTTCGAGGCTTCGAAACTCAAGGTCGCGCGTCAGCAACGCAGCCTGCGTCGCGCCCAAAGAAAGCAGCAGAAAGGAGAATGAGAATGCGATGAACAGCGGCTGGACCTCAGGTTGTCCGTAGAGAGACGCGATTGCTCCCGAAAGGGCGATACCGACGATGGTGGAGCCTGTGCCCAGTCCGATGCTCGTCCAGAAGGCAGTCGAGCGATCCTTGTCTGTCAGTACGGGCCGCTGTACGAGTGCGGGCGTGAGAGCGAAGTCGGAGAAGAGCGTCACGACCCGCCGAAAGACGAGAACCATCGCTGCAAGCCCGTAGTCCCGGGGTGTCAGCAGTCGGGCCAGGATGATCGTGGTCGCGAGCTGGAGTGCGAAGGAGATGCCCTGGGACAGGAACTTCCAGAACACGCCGCGACGGACGCCGGTCGCGATCGACGTTTGGGCATGCTTCGCGGTGTCTGTCCCCCGCACAGTGCCATCGAGCTCCGCGCGCTCGTGGCTTCGGCGTCGCATCACGTCACGCGACGTCGCTCGCCCTCCCCTTCCGCCCGGCCTGCTCTCCCTGGAAGAGGCCGGCGTAGCAGTCGATCAGCGCGTCGGCCGAGAAAGGCCAGCACAGCGCGTCTTGCGCCCTGCGGCGCCCTTGCGCTCCCATCGCCGATCTCTGCGCCGGGTCGTCGATCAATTCTGCGATTCCATGCGCAAGCTTGCGGACATCGTTTGCCGGAACGAAGGTCGCCGCACCGTCAGCCGTGATGCGGTGTTCCGGCAGGTCGAAGGCGACGATCGGCTTGCCGAGCGCCATGTAGTCCATGATCTTCACGATCGTCGACCGGTCGTTGTACGGATTCGACGGATCGGGAACGACACATACGTCCGCGGTCGCAAGGACGCGACGCCACTCGTGGTAGTCGAGGTAGCCGGTGAACCAGACGTGTTCCTCGAGGCCGAGGCTCGTGGTCAGTCGCTCCAGGTCGGGTCGCGCGTCGCCGTCGCCGACGAGGACGCCGAGACTGTCGACCCGACCCAGGTCGTAGACGAGCACGTGAAGGGCATTCAGGAAGTTCTCGACGCCGTCCTGATACCCCATGATTCCGAGGTATCCGATGATCGTCGCGGCCTTCGCCCTCAGGCTCTCGTCGCCCCTTACGGGCTCGAGATCTGCGAGATCAGGGCCATTCCGAACGACGGCGATTCTTTCGGTCGCGATGCCTCCGCGCCGCGACTCGATCTCTCTGTAGGAATCGTTCGTGGCGATGACGCGATCCGCCAGGCGGCACGAGATCCTTTCCAGGAGGACCAGGAGCTCGAAGACGATCCGCCGCGCACGAGGCCCGAAGCGCGCGACGTACATCTCCGGGGCGATGTCGTGGTGATCGAAGACGAATCGTTTTCGGAGCAGGAACTTGTAGATCGCGCCGACCAATACGAGCGTGTCCGGCGGGTTGTGCGCGTGGACGACGTCGAACCCATGACGACGGAGAATTCGGACCGAGAACTTCAGCGCCACAAGCGGCGCGTGAACATACTCGAGGACGTATCCGAACGTTCCCTCCGGCCGGATGCGTCGGTCGTAGCGATAGACGTGCACCCCGCGGACGGTCTCACCGGCCGGCTGGCCCTGGGCGCGAGGACAGATGACGCTTACCGTGTAGCCGTATTCGACCAGCGTCAGCGCCTCGCGACGCACCCGTTCGTCCTGGGGGTACGGATTGTTCCCGAGGAGCATGACCACGCCTCGGGGCTTCGCGCCGGCATCCCGCGCCCGTCCCCGTGAGAGACGGGTGGCCAGGCTCGATATCACGCGTTCGTTCCTCCCCGGCCGTTTAAGCGGTCTCCACCCCTGTTTCCGTTTGGCGGAATTCCATGCCGCACGTTTCGCACGCCGTGCTAGTTTGCACAAACTCGAGACGGGAGCCACACACGCAGACCCAGCCTTGCACGCGCGCCGGGTTGCCGAAGACGAGGGCGAACGACGGTATGTCATGCGTGACGACCGCTCCTGCGCCCACGAACGCGTGAGCCCCGATCGTGAGTCCTGCCACGACGACCGAACCGGCGCCCAGCGTCGCTCCCTCGCCCACGACAGTCTTCGCAAGCCACTCGCGCCCTCTGTAGCGATTCTCTGCGTGCTTCATTCGTGGCGATCGGGGGTAGACGTCGTTGGTAAAGGTGACGCCAGGGCCGACGAAGACCCCATTTTCGATCGTGACCCCCTCCCAGATCGCGGTGAGGTTCTTGATCGTCACGTCGTCGCCGATGGACGCACCCGACTCGATGTAGCAGTGGTCGCCGATATTGCATCGCCTGCCGACGGAGGCACCCCGGAGCACATGGCTATAGGCCCAGATCGCGGTCCCATCTCCAATCGAATCGCTTTCCACGATCGCGGTCGCGTGAGCGCTGAATGTCCCCGCGAGAACCACCTCTCTGCGCCGAATTCAGGACGCATCGTAGATCAGCACGATTGGCGCCGGGAGGCGAGGTTTCGACGATGACGGGAGGCGTGATGCCCGAGCGACGTCGACCCGCAGGTCCTGAGCCGATGCACGGGTTGACCGAGAGGCCCCCGGGCGGGTCGACGTTCTGCGTGACCGGACCGTCGTCCCGACGGGTGTCCGAACCGCCTCCCGGCGCGATCGTCCTCGGCGGCGACTTCAACGGCCTCGCCATTGTCCGAAGCCTCGGCCGGCGCGGCGTCCCGGTTTGCGTCATCGACGACGAGATGTCGATCGCACGCGCATCCCGGTACGCGACACATGC
Source organism: uncultured Actinomycetes bacterium (assembly GCA_963842305.1). GTDB lineage: Bacteria > Actinomycetota > Thermoleophilia > Gaiellales > Gaiellaceae > JAIBJN01. Next base: position 1,812 of record CAWJFW010000004.1, on the reverse strand, counting down.
AGTCAGGGTCCCGTCGCTTCGGGACGACGCCGGGGTTGTGGACGCCGTACTCCGAGTCGGCCGACACCTGGGATTCGACGGTTGGGTCCTCTATCCGACTCGTGACGAGATCGTCGCCGCCCTTTCGCGCTGCCGGACGATCCTCGAGCGGCAGTTTGTCGTTCCGACCGCGACGTGGGACCGGGTGCGGTGGGCCTGGGACAAGCGCAACACGTACCGACGCGCGGCGGACCGTGGGATTCCGGTTCCCGCGACCTGGGTCCCGCGCGATGTGCGCGAGCTGGCTCGCCTTCCACTCTCGTATCCGGTCACGATCAAGCCTGCGATCAAGGAGCACTTCATCTACCACACGAAGGCGAAGGCCTGGCGGGCGGACGATCTCGCGGAACTCGAGGCCAAATTCGAGCAGGCGCGGGCTCTCGTCGGCGATGGCGAGGTCATGGTGCAGGAATACATCCCGGGTGACGGCCGTCACCAGTTCGCCTTCTGCTCCTTCTTCAAGGATTCGAGATCGCTCGGAACCATGGTCGTGCGACGCCGGAGACAGCATCCGGCGGAATTCGGGCGGGCGAGCACCTTCGTCGAGACCGTCGACCTCCCCGAGCTCGAATCGATGTCCGTGGAGTTCCTTCGGTCGATCGACTTCTACGGCCTCGCCGAGCTCGAGTACAAGCGCGACCCGCGGGACGGTGTCTTCAAGCTCCTCGACTTCAACGCACGCTGCTGGGGATACCACAGCCTCGGAGCCCGTGCAGGAGTCGACTTTCCTGCGCTCCTCTTCGAGGACCTCGCGGGGCACACGCCGCGCGAGTGCCGCGCCGAGGTCGGCGTTCGCTGGATCCGGCTGGTCACGGACCTGCCGACCGCCGCTCTGGAAATCGCGCGTGGCCGGCTTTCCGTCCGCGACTACCTACGCATGCTGGCGACGTTCGAGATCGAGTCGGTCTTCAGCCGCGACGACCCCCTTCCCGGATTGCTCGAGCTCGCCCTCGTCCCCTACCTCGTCAGGAAGCGAGGGTACTAGCGATCGAAGCTCCCGCCGGACTGCTGGTCGGCGCCGCCCTCGCTCTGGCCTCGCTGCTGGCCTTCGCATGGAAGTGGCGCCTTGGGCCACGAGACGTTCTGCCGTTCGTGCTCGTACTCACGATCGCCGGCGTCGGTGTGGCGGCGGTGGTCTGGTGGGGATTCGAGCTGGGGCGAATTTGGCTTGCGGCACTCGTATGGATATGGACGGTCGGAGCCGCGGGCATCTGGCTTGTCTGCAGGTTCTATCGCGATCCGGAGAGAACGCCGCCGGACCGCGATGACGTCGTGCTCAGCCCGGCGGACGGAGAGGTGATCTACATCTCCGAGTCTCAACACGGCGTCCTTCCCACTGCAGCCAAGTCAGGTCGGCGATACACGCTTCGGGAGCTTGTCAAGACCTCGCTCCGGGAAACCGACGCCACGGTGATCGGAATCGCACTCAATTTTCTCGATGTTCACGTGAATCGGGCTCCGATTGCCGGCCGCGTGGTTCTGCAACGGCGGCACGGCGGCCCGTTTCACTCGCTCCGCAAGCTCGAGAGTGTCTTTGAAAACGAGCGGGTGACGATCGTCATCGACAAGAACGGATTCGAAGTTGCGGTCGTACTCATCGCGTCGCGACTGGTTCGACGGATTGTGGAGTTCGTTCACGAGGGAGAAACGGTTGCCCTCGGGCAGCGGATAGGGGCCATCCGCTTTGGATCGCAGGTCGACGTCGTCGTGCCTCACACGCCCGGGTTCAAAGTGCTTGCGCGAACCGGCCAACGCGTCGTCGCCGGCGAATCG
>CAWJFW010000003.1:0-574566 GCA_963842305.1 uncultured Actinomycetes bacterium | reverse complement strand
CGACCTGGTACTTCTCATCCCCTCCGGGACCGCGGCGACGTCTTCGGGACGGGAATACGATCGACTGCCCTGGGAGTGGCTCGCCTCGTCGCCGCCGGCCTCGTGTTCGCCTTCGTTACGCCCTGGATCATCCGCGCGCTGACGGCCTTCGACGTCCTCCTTATGCGCGCCCTCCTCGGCCCGACGATCCGCCAGCTCGAGTGCGCCGCGGCGAAGAGCGCCGAGCAGCGTGATCTCGCGGTCGCGGCGGCCGCGGACGATCGCCGCCAGATCGAGCGCGACCTCCACGACGGCGCCCAGGCGCGCCTGGTCTCCCTGGCCGTGGACCTCGGCCGCGCCCGGCGTCGCCTCGAGGAGGGCGGCTCCCAGGAGGAGGCCACCGAGCTCGTGCGGAACGCCCACGAGGAGGCGAAGGAGGCGCTCGCAGAGATCCTCGACCTCGCCCGGGGCATCCACCCGGCGGTGCTCACCGACCGCGGCCTCGATGCGGCGCTTTCCTCCCTCGCGGCACGCTCCACCGTCCCCGTCTCGCTTCGCTCCGAGATCGGCGACCGGCGGCCGCCCGAACAGGTCGAGTCTGCGGCCTACTTCGTCGTCGCCGAGGCGCTGACGAACGTCGGACGGCACAGCCAGGCCCGGCACGCGGCCGTCTCGGTCGTCCGCGACGCGGACGTCCTGCTCGTCGAGGTCCGAGACGACGGGGTCGGCGGCGCCGACGCCAACGGAGGCTCCGGCCTCTCGGGCCTGCGCGACCGTGTCGGATCGCTCGGCGGCACGCTCGTCGTCGACAGCCCCGCAGGGGGCCCACGGCGATCACGGCGGTGCTCCCGTGCGGGTAGTCATCGTCGAGGATTCCGGGCTCCTGCGCGACGCGCTCACGCGGCTCCTCGCGGACTTCGAGATCGAGGTGGTCGCCGCCGTCGCGACGGCCGAGGAGCTCCGCGGTGCGGCCGATGAGCACAAGCCGGATGTGTTCGTCGTCGACGTGCGCCTGCCACCGACGTACACGGACGAGGGCGTCCGGGCCGCGGGGACCTCCGCACCCGAGATCCCGAGGCGAAGGTGCTCCTCCTCTCCCAGGCCGTCGAGGAACGCTACGCCCGCGATCTCCTCGCCCAGCGAAGCGAAGGCTTCGGCTACCTGCTCAAGGACCGCGTTGCCGACGGAGCCGAGTTCGTGGACGCCCTGCGGCGGGTCGCGGCGAACGGGACGGCGCTCGACCCGGAGGTGGTGCGCCAGCTCCTCGTGCGGCGCCGGGCAATCGACGACCTGAGCCCCCGCGAGCGCGAGGTGCTCGAGCTGATGGCGGAGGGGCGGACGAACGCCGCGATCGCCCGCCGGCTGGTCGTGACCGACCGCGCCGTCGAGAAGCACGTCGCGAGCATCTTCGGCAAGCTCCGGCTCCCGCCGAGCCAGGAGGACCACCGGCGCGTCCTCGCCGTGCTCGCCTGGATCAACTCGGACTAGAAGGGGTGGGTAGGGTAGCCCTCGTGCTCAGAGCACTCTTCTGGCTGAGCGCGGGCGCGCTCGCCTGGACGCACGTGGGCTACCCGCTCGCCGCCGACGCACTGGCCCGCCGGCGTTCCCGACCGATTCGCAAAGGTGACGTGACCCCCTCCGTCACCGTCGTGGTGGCGGCGCACGACGAGGAGGACGTGATCGGTCGGCGCGTCGAGAACCTGCTCGAGCTCGACTATCCGCCCGACCGTCTCGAGGTCGTCGTTGCCTCGGACGGCTCCACGGACGGCACCGACGCGGCGGTCGAAGCCCTGGCGGCAGGCGACGCCCGGGTCCGGGTCGCGCGCCGGCCGCGCGAGGGCAAGACGGCCGCGCAGGATGCCGTCGTAGCCGACCTGACGAGCGAGGTTGTGGCGTTCTCGGACGCGAACTCGACCTGGGCCCCCGATGCGCTTCGAAAGCTCGTTCGCAGCTTCGCCGATGCCGACGTCGGCTACGTCTGCGGACGGCTCGAGCTCGAGCGGCCGGACGGGACGAGCCGCGAGCCGCTCTACTGGCGCTACGAGCTCTGGGTCCGTGAGAGCGAGTCCGCGCTGGCCGGGATCACCGCCGGGAACGGAGCTATCTACGCGGTTCGCCGCGAGGACTACCGCGAGAGCGACCCGCGCCTCGGGCACGACCTCGGCTTTCCCTACCTGATGGCCCAGCACGGCCGCCGTCCCGTCTACGAGCCGGGCGCCCTTGCGTTCGAGAAGGCCTCGAGCGACTCCGAGGACGAGTTCGGCCGCCGGGTTCGCATGCACGCCCAGGGCTGGCTGCACCTTCTGAGCGGCCGGATGCTGCAACGCGCCGAGCCCCTCTACCTCGCCCAGCTCGTGTCGCACCGTGTGCTTCGCTACGCCAGCGGCCTCCTGCACCTGGCCCTCTTCGCCTCCAGCCTCGCGCTCGCCGGCCGGGCGTCCGTCTACCGGACGGCGCTCGCCGCGCAGCTCGCCTGGCTCGGCCTGGCCGCGGCAGGGCGCCTTCGCCTGCCGCTGCCCGGAGCGGCGATCGCCTACTACTACCTGCTCGTCACGGCGGCGACCCTGGCCGGCCTCGCCCGCTGCGTCCGGGGCGAGGCCCCGGCCGTCTGGGACAAGGCCGCCGGGACGCGCTAGCGAGCCTCCCGGTAGGCGGGGAAGAAGCCACCGAGATCGTCGGCGGCGCGCCCGGTGAGCTCCCGGTAGGCGCCGGGATCGTGCACGGCCTTGCCGACGGCAAACTCGAGCAGGTCCCCGGACGGATCGAACCGGCGCTTGAACGTCAACAGGGAGTCCTCCCGCGCGCCGACACCGCCGCCGAGGTGGAAGCGCTCGTACCCGAGGTCACGGGCCCAGCACGCCGCCTCGTAGAAGAGCAGGTTGCTCGCGCCGAGCGCCCGCCCCCTTTCCGAGGTGGCGCCGAGGTGGTAGTGGAGCCAGGGCAGGGTGGCGAAACAGAGGGCCGAAGCGAGCACCTCTCCCCCCTCCTCGGCCTCGAAAAGAACGAGCCGCTCTCCCAGGCCGGCGAGCGCGTCCCAGTACTCCTTCGAGAAGAGATAGAAGCCGGCCGCGCCGACCCGGTGCATCGTCACCTCGTAAAGCGCGGCGAACCCCGCGAGGTCCGCAGGCCCCTCCTGGGCCGAGACCGAAACCCGGGCTCTCGACGCCCGTCGGCACGCACCTCGGTGCGCCGCATGCATGCCCGCGAAGAGGTCGCCCTCCCTGAGACGCCAGCCCACCGTGCCGCCGAGCGGCTCGACCGCGACGCCCGGGCCGACGCTCCGCTGGTTGGCGAAGAGCGGGTGAAAGCGGACGAAGGTCGTGATGACCCCGTTGGCCCGGCACCACTCCTCATACAGCTCCCAGAAGCGCTCCGTCGGAGCCTCGGGGCCGGTCGCCACCGGGCCTCCGTAGCCGTAGGGCGTGGTCACGTCGCGGCCGTCGCCCGACGGCAGCTCGCGGAGGAGCAGCGGGAAGACGAGGTCGCCCCGGTTTTCGTCGGGGACGTGCAGGAACCGCGGTTGCCCGCTCTCGAGGACGCCCGCGCTCTCGACGTATTCGCGGAGGAGGTAGGCGTCGGCGCAGTCCAGCCCCGCGAGCAGCGCGTCCCAGGCGTCAGGCTCGATCTCGACGAGCCCGCTCACGGACGCGAGGCGCGCCTCTTGGCCCGTTCGATGTTGAGCGTGTCCTCGATCGGATCGGGCTCGGGCCTGAAGGCCTCGCTCAGCGTACGGAGGATGATCTTCGCGTCCAGCAAGAGCGACCAGTTCTCGACGTACCAGAGGTCGAGCTCGAACCGTTCCTCCCACGAGATGGAGTCCCGGCCGTGCACCTGGGCCCAGCCGGTGATGCCGGGAAGCACGCTCAGGCGCCGGCGCTCCCGCTCTCCGTACCGCGCCGCCTGCTCGACGACGTCGGCCCGCGGGCCGACGAGGCTCATCCGGCCGCCGACGACGTGGACGAGCTGCGGCAGCTCGTCGAGGCTCGTCCGCCTGAGCCAGCGGCCAACGCGGGTGACGCGGGGGTCGTCCTTGACGATCCCGAACGGATCCTCGGTCAACCTCTGCTCCTGGCCGAGCCGGATCGCGTCGGGGACCATCGTCCTGAACTTGAGCATCCTGAACGGGTGCCCGTCTTTGCCCGCTCGGCCCGACGCGAACAGGACCGGGCGGCCCGAGTCCACGACCACGGCGACCGCAATCGCCGCGTAGACGGGGCTCAGAACGACGAGCCCGAGGGCGGCAGCGACCGGGTCGAGCACGCGCTTGAACGCGTGCTGCACCGGGTGGCGGGTCATCCGCGCGCCCCTGCGAGCTTGCGCTTCACGACGTAGCGGAGCTCCCGGCCGCGCTCCTCCACGATCCGCAGGCGGAAGGCGTGCACCGCCCGCAGTGCGCTGTCGTGCGCCCGGTAGGCCAACGCACGGGAGCCCGACACGGGCGTCCCGACTCCATTCGCCTCGTATCCGAGCGTGTGAAGCTCGGCACCGGCGACGGCGGCGACGAGGCGTTGGTCGCTGTCCGGCATCTCCGTCCGCCAGCGGTCGCTTCCGTCCGCCGAGATCGGCTTCGACACACCGGTGTACCACTCGGCTTGCTCGGCAACGATTTTGCCCGGCCCGGCGCGCTCGATCGCGAGCATCTCGCTGTTATAGCCGAGGCGGACGTGGTCGCAGACCCGAGAGACGATCGCCTCCGGCTGCGCGACGAGGTCCTCGTAGCGCACCGTCAAGACCTGGCCCGGGTGGCGGCGCTCGGCCGCGAGCCCGGCGCGGATCCCACGCGCCCACCAGTTCGCGGCCGCGTATGGGTTGTTGGGCCCGAACGGCAGCTTCGTGATCGACAAGGCGACGGCCCGCGCATCCCGGACGAGCACGACGATTCGTGCGTCGGGCCAGACGGCGAGCAGCTCGTCGACAGCCGCGAGATAGGCGGGCGTCTTGTCGCCGAAGCGCTCCTTTCCCTCGCGCTGGGCATAGGCGCGGAACGGCGCCTCGACCGCGAAGCGGTACGCATCGGCATGGGACAGGCCGGCGGGAACTGCGGGCGGCTCCCCGGCCAGGCCCCAGAGGCGAACGCGGGGATGGCTCCACACCTCGTGGAGAAAGCGGGCAGCCTGCGCGTGATCCTCGAGCCCTCCACGGCGCCGGACCGGCGCGAAGTCGAGGAGGAACATGGACTCGGGCGGCACCGCCGCCTCGGCGCTGCGATCGAGTACGAGGCGGAGGAGCGTCGTCCCGGAGCGGTCGTTGCCGACCACGAAGAACGGTGCGTCGCCGGCCATGTCGTTCCAGGCTACGCGCTGAGCTCCTCGGCCCGGCGCTCGCTCTCGACGGAAGGATCGATGAGGCCGCGCCCGCGCGCCTGCTCCCAGGCACCGACGACGAAGCCCGTCAGGTGGCCCGGGTCGCGCGTCTGCAACACCTTGCCGACGTTGAGCGGCAGAGTGCCGACCAGGGCCCACCAGAGCGCTGCTTTCGTGTGCAGCGTCTGCGGCATGTTCTTGCGGTGAAGGTAGAACTGGTTCGCGAGCGCCATTCGCTGGTGGTCGTAAGCGGACAGCCGCTCGGACGGGCTCTTGTGGTGCAGGATCAGTGCCTTCGGCGTCTGCACGAGGAGATACCCGCGCTTCACGACCCGGTACGAGAAGTCGATGTCCTCCTTGAACGCGTAGCCGGCGAGCTGCTCGTCGAAGCGCTCGCGGTCGAAGACCTCTCGGCGAAAAGACATGAACCAGCCGTTGAAGTACTCGAGCTTTCGGACGGAGGCGGAGGAGGCCACGCCCTCCACGAAGAATCCCGACCGCATCTTCCCGCTCCCTTCGGGCCACCAGCCTCCCATGCCGAAGAACCGACGCCAGAGGATGGTCGAGCGGCGCGGGTTCGGCGGACGCACCGGAGCCCCGCGGACCCCGCCCAGCTCGGGCCCCCACCGCTCGTATTCGGCGAGGACCTCCTCGTGCACGTTCTCGGCGAGCACGACGTCGTCGTCGATCAGGAAGACCGGGTCGCCCGTCGTCCGGTCGATGCCGACGTTGCGCTGGACCGTGAGGCCGCGCGGCGCGGGGTGCACGTAGTCGAGCGCGATCCCGGCGTCGGCGCAGATCTGCTCGATCTCGGCCCGGCCGAGCGGCTCGTCGCTCGAGTCGACGATGCAGAGCTCGGCCGGGAGCACCGTCTGAGCGGCAACGCTCCGCACCGCCTCGACCAGGAGCTGGTGCCGATTCCGGGTCGCGATGATGAAGCACGACCCTGCTTTGCGCCTGTCCGTCCCATCCGTCATGCCGGCCCTCCGCCCGGCATGATCGCAGGGTTGCACGAACGACGGCCGTGATAGAACCCCCGCGGATGGCAGTGGAGGTCGGTGAAGGCGCGTGAAGGGCCTGGTGCTCGCCGCAGGCCCCGGCCGCCGACTCCATCCGTTGACCGAGGCCCTCCCGAAGACACTCCTCCCTCTCGGCGATGGACGCACGATCCTCGACGTCGCGCTCGCGAACCTGAGCGCGGCCGGCCTGACCGAGGTGATCGTGGTCACCGGCTTCGCGGCGGAGAGGGTCGAGGAGCGCGCGGCGGAGCTCGAGCAGCGCCATGGCATACGCCTCGAGCTCGTCTACAACGACCGCGCCGAGGAGTGGAACAACGCCTACTCGCTGTGGCTCGCCCGCCACGCCTTCGTCGAAGGGATCCTGCTCGTCAACGGCGACACGGTGCATCCGCGCAGCGTCGAGGAGACCCTGCTCGCGGCACGCGGCCACGGCGTGCTGCTGGCCGTCGACCAGGAGAAGGAGCTCGGTGCGGAGGAGATGAAGATCCTCGCCGCGAAGGACGGGGCCTTGCAGCGGATCAGCAAAGAGATCGACCCGGCGGGCGCCGCCGGCGAGTACATCGGCGTGGCACTGATCGAGCCGGCGGCGGCCGGCCCGCTTGCCGACGCGCTCGAGGCGACATGGCGGCGTGATCCGTCCCTGTACTACGAGGACGGGTTCCAGGAACTCGCCGACCGGGGTGGCGACGTCCGCGTCGTCTCGATCGGCGCCGTCGACTGGGTGGAGGTCGACGATCACGGCGACCTCGCCCGCGCGAGGGAGCTGGCATTCCTCTCCTAGCCCGCATGATCGCGTGCCCGCTCGCGGTCGACATCCGCCGCGGGGCCGTCGACGCGCTCGTCACCTTGCTCGGGGACCGACGCATCTCCTCGCACGGGCACGTCGCCGTCGTCGTCGGGCCGGGCCAGGGCGACGAGATCGTCTCGGCCGTCCGGCCTGCGCTCGAAAACGCCCGGACCTTCGCCGTCGAGGGCGGCACCATCGAGGCGGCCCTGGAGCTCACCGACGGTCTTCGTGCCGGCTCCTTCGACGCCGTGGTCGGAATCGGCGGCGGCCGCACCATTGACGTCGCCAAGTACGCGGGGGGCCTCGCCGGCCTGCCCATGGTCTCGGTGGCGACCAACCTCGCACACGATGGCATTGCATCGCCCGTCGCCTCGCTCGAGCACGACGGTCGCAAGGGCTCCTACGGCGTCCACGTTCCGATCGCCGTGGTCGTCGACCTCGACTACGTGCGCCGCAGCCCGCCGGAGCAGCTGCGCGCCGGGGTCGGCGACGCCCTCAGCAACCTGAGCGCGCTCGCCGACTGGGAGCTCGCCGGGCGAGAGCGTGGCGAGCCGGTGGACGGTCTCGCGGCCGCATTTTCCCGCGCCGGTGCCGAATCGCTCCTCCACCGAACGGACGACCTCCTGTCGGACACGTACCTGACGGCGCTCGCCGAGGCACTCGTCCTCAGCGGGCTGGCCATGGCGGCGGCCGGGAGCAGCCGGCCGTGCAGCGGGGCGTGCCACGAGATCTCCCACGCGATCGACGCGCTCTACCCAGGGCGCGCTCCGCACGGCGCTCAGGTCGCGGTCGGGGCCCTGTTCGCATCGTTCCTGCGCGAGGACGAGCGGGTGGGCGAGCTCGACGCCGCGCTTCGCCGCTACGAAGCGGCGCGGCTCCCCGCCGACGTCGGCCTGACCGAGGAGGAGTTCGCGGGTGCGGTCGCGCAGGCGCCGTCGACGCGCCCCGACCGGTTCACCGTGCTCGAGCACCTCGGCCTCGACGAGGGCCAGATCAGCGACCGAGTCCGCGAGTTCGTCCTTGCCTTCGATCGCTGAGCTCCGCCCGGTCGTCCAGCCGGAGGGCCACCTCGACCGCCCGGCCGACGAGCACTGGGCGGGACGGCTCTACATGCGCAGGGTGTCGGTGTACGTCACGCGAGCGCTGATCGCGACGCCGCTCAGCGCGAACGCGATCACGGCCCTCATGCTGCCGGTCGGGCTGCTGGCCGCGCTCTCGCTGAGTCTCCCCGGCCTCCTCGCCGCCCTCGGGGCCGTGCTGCTGATCCAGCTCAAGCTCCTGCTCGACTGCTGCGACGGGGAGGTGGCGCGGTGGCGAGGCACGACGTCGATCAAGGGCGTCTACCTCGACGTCCTCGCCCACTACTCGACCGAGGCTGCTCTGTTCGCCGCTTTGGGGATCCGGGCCGACGGCGGCTGGGACTCGATCGGGGTCTGGACCGCCCTCGGCCTCACGATCTCGGTGCTCGTCCTCTATCTCAAGGCGGAGACGCTGCTTCTGACCGTTGTCCGCGCCCAGGCTGGAAAACCGCCGCCGAGCAAGGTGACGGCCGATTCCGAGACGGCGAGCGCCGGTCGCGTTCGCCTGCGCGAGGGCGTGCGGCTCCTACCGAGCGTCCGTCCCTTCAACGCCATCGAGGCGTCCCTCCTCGCTCTCGCCGCCGCAATCGCGGATGCCGCGCTGGGCAACCTCGACGCCACCCGCGTGCTCGTCGTGCTGCTCGTCGCCGCCGCCCTTGTCGCGGCCGTCGGCCACGCGCTCTCGATCCTCGCATCCGATCACCTGAACTGAGCGTTGACATGACGGAACGGCTGAGGCAGCGACTAACCTGCACCCGATGACCGCGATCGCCGATCCACATCGGACGAGCGAGTTTTCGTCCGAGCATCACGTCTACGAGCCGCACAAGGTCGGCCTCCCGCCGCTCAAGTCCTATCTTCGCCAGCTCTGGCGCCGGCGGCAGTTCGCGTTCGAGCTCGCCCGGTCCGACCTGCGCAGCAAGCACTTCAACACGGCGCTCGGCCAGATTTGGCTCATCCTCAACCCGCTGCTCCTCGGCCTCGTCTACTTCGCGCTCGTCCAGATCGTCGGTCGCAGGGGCGGCAGCGTGGTCGGCCTCGCGTACCTCCTCCTGTCCCTGTTCACGTTTCGCCTCGTCAGCACGTCGATCAGCCAGGGCGCGCGTTCCGTGGTCGGGGGCGGCCGGCTGATCCTGAACACCGCCTTCCCCCGGACGCTGCTTCCGCTGTCGTCCGTCCTCACCTGCTTCTTCCTCTTCCTGCCGACGCTGTTCGTCTACGCGATCGTTCACGTCATGGCCAATCTCCCGATCACGGCGTACATCCTGTGGGGGATCCCGATCATCGCGATGATGGTCGTCTTCGGCGCCGGCGTGGCGATGTTCGTCGCCGCAGTCCAGGTCTACTTCCGGGACCTCACGAGCTTCCTCCGCTACATGATCAGGATCTGGCTGTACACGTCACCCATCCTCTGGATCCCGGCACAGGTGCCGGAGAAGTACCACCCTCTCCTCTACCTCAACCCGCTCTATCCGCCGCTCACGGCGTTGAGCGACGCCGTGAACCTGGGCCGGATGCCTTCCCCGTTCCTGCTCGGCCTGACCCTGGCGTGGGCGGTCGGCGCGCTCGTCATCGGAGGCCTCTTCTTCATCTCGAGGGAGCGAGATTTTGCCGTCCGCCTCTAGCAACGCTGCTCCCGTGCTCGCCGGACCGCCCGTCCCCGAGACCGACTGGGCCGTGAAGGTCCAGGACCTGGTGTTGACGTATCGAGCCACCGTCGAGAAGCGGCCGACGTTCAAGAAGTCGCTCCTGCGGTTGGGGCGAAACGAGCGGACGGTCAGGACGATCGAGGCCGTCCGCAACGTCTCCTTCGAGGTGCCGCACGGAACCGTGCTCGGGATCATCGGCGTCAACGGAGCCGGCAAGTCGACGCTCCTACGGACGATCGCTGGAATCCTGCCGCCGACGAGCGGAAGGATCGAGGTGCACGGGCGCGTCAGCACCCTGCTCGCGCTCGGTGTCGGTTTCAAGGGCGACATGACCGGACATGAGAACGTCGTCCTCGGCGGGCTCGCGGCCGGGCTCACCCGCGCGGAGCTGGCCGCCAAGTACCGGGAGATCACGGACTTCGCGGAGCTCGGCGACTTCATGGACCTGCCGATGCGAACCTACTCCTCCGGGATGTACGGCCGCCTAGCCTTCGCGGTCGCGGTGAGCATGGATCCGGACATCCTTCTGATCGACGAGGCGCTCTCCGTCGGGGACGCGCGCTTCAAAGAGAAGTCGTTCGACCGCATGCGCGCGCTCTGCGACGGCGCAAGCACGATCCTCCTCGTCAGCCACGGCATGAAGGCGATCCGAAAGCTCGCCGAGGAGGTCATCTGGATGCACAAGGGGGAGATCGCGATGCGCGGCGAGGCTGAGGAGGTCATCGAGGCCTACACGCGCTTCCTCGACCTTCGCGAGCAGGACGTCGTGGAGGAGGACGTCTAGCCCGATCGGGGCGCGCGCGCAGTGGCGCCCGGCGGGACGGGTAAGATCGACGTGTGCCCCCGCTCGAATCAGTCAAGCGCTTCATCTCACGAGAGAACGTGGACGAGGAGTCCCAGGCTCCCGTGCCGGAGGAAGCCCCGGCTTCCATGTTCTTCGACGCATATCCCCGCTTCTACGACACCACGCAGACGCACGCCTCGGCCGGGCGTCTGAATCTCCGCTACGAGGCGGTCTTCACCCAGAACGCCGATGTCTTCAAGGACGCCCGCGTGCTGGACATCGCGAGCCACGACGGGCGCTGGTCGCTCGCCGCTCTCCGGTCGGGGGCCGCCGAGGTCGTCGGGATCGAGGCCAGGGACGACCTGGTCGAGTCCGCCCGGGAGAACCTGGCCGCCTACGCGCCCGGCACTCGATACGACTTCAGGATCGGCGACGTCTTCGAGGTGCTCGCCGAAGAGCGGTTCGAAATCGATGTGGTGCTCTGCCTCGGATTCCTCTACCACACCCTCCGCTACAACGAGCTCATGCGGCGCATTCAGGACCTCAACCCCCGGTACCTGATCGTCGACACCGCAGTGCTCGCGAACCAGGAGCAGCCGACGGTCAAGCTGCGGGCCGAACGGTCCGATCGCGCGCGGAACGCCGTCGCCGACCAGTTCTCGCACGAGGGCGGGACCGTGGTCGGCACTCCCTCCGTGCCGGCCCTGCGCCTGATCCTCGAGAGCTACGGGTTCGAGATCGAGAGATTCTCGGACTGGGAGGGCCTGACCAGGGACAACCCGGCATTGGGCCACGTGCGGGACTACGCGCATGGCCGCCGGGTAACGGTTCGCTGCATCGCCAGCGAGCACGCGGCCGCGGCGGCAGCCTGAACGGCTTCTAGAGAGGACAGCGGGGCGGCTGCGGGCCCGCCTCGGCGCTCGCTTCGTCGCCGACCGCGAAGACGGAGACCTGATCGTCCTCGAGCACCGGGCGGAGCCCCGGCAACGACCGGAGGGCGGGAAGGTCGCCGTCGGTCGGAATGAGACCGCCCGCCGTCCCGATCCAGGGGCCCGGTTGCACGAACACGACGTAGTCGACCTCTTGCCGGGCGAGGAAGTCGCGATTCGCCTGCGGATCGCGGAAGAACTCGCGCGAGCCGACGAGGAGCGGCAGTACGTGTGCCATCACCTCAGGACGGAGGTACGGCGCCATCCCCTCGATGATGCTCCGCCGGCCCGTGACCGCCTCCCACGATCCGGCCGTGCGCGCGTTCGGGAGCATCCTCGTCCCGCAAGGGACGGCGCCCGCAACCCGCGCCATCACCGCCTGCCCGGCGTCGGCAGCGGGAAGGAAGCGCTCGGGGACGCGCGCGGCCGCCGCGCCGATCGCGAACACCGCGGCGGCGAGCGGCAGCACGGCGAGCGCGACGCGGTTCCCGCGCACGAGGGGTCTCGAGACCGCCTCCAGCACGCCGGGCACGACGAGCGCCGGAAGGAGGATCATGTAGCCAAAGAGCCGTCGCGGCCCGAAGTTCGCCGGGATCTGGGTGCCGTAGCGGTAGCTGAAGAAGAAGCCGACGGCAAGAAGCGTGCCCGCGACCCCCCAGGCGACGAAGGCCAGGGGGATGAACGCCCGCTCGACGAGAGCCATGAACACCGTCGCCAGGGCGAGGGCGGCCAGCACCAGCGCGGCAAACCTCACCGATTCCTCGCGAGGAATCGACTGGGTCGCAAACCGCTCGACTAGGTTGCGCGGCTCGATGTAGAAGTCTCGTTCCGAGGCGCCGTGTACCAGCTTCTGACGTCCGAAGGAGATCGTCGGGTCGACGTTCGCGGGAAGGCCCGTGAAGCTGCTTCCGCTGGTCGCCCGTTGGAAGCCCAGGTCACCTCCGGCCAGTCCGAGCGTGCCGAGATAGAGGGCGCCGAAGGCCGCCACGGCCGCCGCCGCTCCGACGAGGACGCGCTTGGCCTGGCCACGGCTCACGACGAGCGAGACGAGCGCGTAGAGCGTCAGCATCAGCCCAGCGACGAGCGCCGGCACGAGGTGAGTGAGCCCTGCGACGGCCAGCAGCGCCCCCGCCAGCACGGCCAGCGTCGGGCCGGCGCGCCCTCGTATGTAGACGATCCCGGCGACAAGCGCGCAAAACGCGACCATCCGGCCCACGTTCTCGGCCTTGTACGTGTTCAGGTCGATGGCGAAGGCGCGCGAGAAAGGCAGCCATGCGGGAAGGAAGAGCGCGAGCGCCGGCACGAGCGGCGCCAGGAGCCGGAGGCCCAGCTCCCGACCGAGGGCAAGAAGCGCCGCCGTGAGGCCGACAGCGGTGACGGCGAGGATTCCCTGCATCGGCTCGAGCGGATCGGAGCCCAGCAGGAAGGAGACGCCGCCCTCGAAGGAGTTGAAAGCCACCTTGCTGACCGTGGTCGGGATCTCGGTTCCCCACTGGCCCGATTCCGCCGGGACGTTGCCCGCGGCGGCGACCTCGAGGCCGTCCGCCCAGTACCGCCACGGCGCGGCGAGCGCGAAGTTGAGCTCCACCGGATAGAACGGCCGTGTCACTGCGACGCCGACCAGCAGAGCGAGCCCCGCGGCCAACGCGAACGGGCCCTCACGAGCCTGCTCGCTGACTGCAGCCGCGTGTGCCCGGAGCGAGGCGCGCCGAAGCGCGAGCAACCAGGTCACGGCGGTCGCGATCAGGACACAGCCGACGAACGCCGGCCGAGAGAGCACGTTCGCGAGTGCCAGCGCCGTTGCGATGCCCGCGACGAGCGCGTAGCCAAGCCCGAAGGCAAGCGCCAGCCGGCTCTCGATCGACATCGACCCCGGGCCGGCCGCGGCGAGCGCGGCGCCTGCACCCGGCACGAGCAGGAGGACGAAGCCGACGAGGATCGCCGCGATCAAGGAGCCGCGACCCGGTTCGCGCTCACGGCCGCTAGCACGGATTGACCCCGAACATGACGTACTCCACACCCTCCAGCTCTACGGGCCTCGAGGGCAAGCCCTGGAAGATCTCGGACCCGGCGCTCTCCAGGGGCACGACGACGACGTCGAGCCCGTACCGCTGGACGATCTGCTCGAACTCCTCCGGGCTTGCGGAACCGCTCATGAGATCCTCGTCGTCCTGGAACCGCTGGTCCTGCGGGACGATGTGCTCGTAGATGTCCGCCCAGCGGATGCGCGCGTCGTTTTCCAGCCGCCGGTCGGACGGGACGGCGAGGAAGTGGAAGCCCGTGTAGGAGTAGAAGAGGAGCGGCCGCGGGACGGCCGCGTCGCAGATCCCGTCTCCGTAGTCCGACACCGCGTTCAACGCCTCGTCCGGATCGCCCTCGAGCGCCCGGGTCAGGGACGGCGAGCCGGGAAACGTCGACGGGAGCGCGAGGCTGGCAATGACCGGAGACGGGAGGGCGAGCCCCAGGACACACGCCCCGAGTGCCCACGCCGCCGCTCTCGAGCGCTCCCGGAGGAGAACGCCGAGCCAGTGGGCCCCGAGCCCCGCGAGAATGCCGAGCGGCAGGCAGAGGAGTGGCCAGTAGCGGTGTTGGCGGCCGATGGTCTCGAAGCCTTCGCCGACGACGCCCGACACCAGGATGGAGGTGGTCAGCACGACCGCGGCGGCGGCCAGCGATGCGGCAATGACCCGCACGACGGGATTGCCGAGCGATCGGAACGCCCGGTAGCCGCCGACGAGCGCGAGCGGCGCGACGATTCCCCACGCACCGAAGATCGCCCAGGCCGGAAGGACGATCGGGCCCACGATCGTCGTGTCGACGAAACCCCCCAGCCGCATGTACGAGATCGCGAGGGGCACGGCCCACACGGAGAAGAGCGCCAGCGCAGGAACGAGGAGCGCTGCCGCGGTCCGCAGTCGCCGCCCTCGAGGAGCCCAGGCAGCAAGCAGCGGCGCCGTCAGGAGGCCGACGATGAAGGCGTCGGTCTGCGTCAGGCCGACGAGGCCGAGCGCAACGCCGGCGATCGCGTAGTCGCGCAGCTCTCCCGAGCGGACGGCCCGGGCCATTGCGAAGAGCGTGGCTGCGAGGAGGGCAAGCGCCACATCGCGGGGGTACGAGGGCGCCAGGTTTGCGAACGAGGCGTTGTACGACCGGACGAGGAGCAGGTCGCCGAGGTAGGTGGTCGCCTCGGCGCCCCCGTCCGCGCGCGGGTTCGTGACGAGGTCGAGGCCGCCGACCACCGTCCAGCCCCATCCGCCGGTGGCCGCTCCCAGAACGGCGACGGAGGCGCCGGCCCAGCGTCCGGCGAATAGATGGCCGATCCCGAACAGTGCCGCTGCCATGCCGAGCACCTGGAAGAGGTGGACGGGCGCGAGGCCGACGAGCGCGTGCCCACCGGGGCTCAAGTGGGTGACGAGCGCCAGCAGACCGTGGTACAGCCAAGGGTAGTAGTTCGGGATGTCGCCGGTCAGGGAGCCGGACGGTGTCGACTCGCCGTTGATCAACTGCTCCGCCCAGGCGGCGTGCAGCGACGCGTCGCCCGGTACCGCGACCGGGAGCATGCGGAAGACGGGCGATCCCCAGACGGCCGCCGCGAGCAGCGAGACGCTGACTGCGAGCAGGAGGTCGCGACGGCCCCGGAAGCGGGAGCCGGCCGTCCACATGCGCCCGACCAGCCACCGGACGATCAGGCCGGCGACGATGAGGGCGACGACGACCCGCACCGCTGCCGGATTGTGGAAGAAGGCGCCACGCGAGGCGATCTGGACGAGCATCATCGCGAACGCGAGGAAGACGACCGCCGGCAAAGCCAGCGCCCATCGCGTCACGGGCTCGCGCCGCCAGGCGGGGACCAAGCCGGTGAGGCCGTATCCCAGACACATGAGCCCCAGCGCGACCGCGACTGCGGCCAGCCCCGCTTCTACGGGACCCGAGGGTGGACCCACGTCCGGCCTGAGAGAGCTACGTCCATCGCCGCCAAACCTGGGCGGAGAGGATACGCGCTTCCCTCGGTCCGACGAAGCAACCGGTGAGGCGACCCTTGCGGCGCCACCGCTAGACTTCCGCGCCGGTGCGGAGGGCCCTGGTCACCGGAGGCGCCGGCTTCATCGGCTCGGCGCTGGTGCGTCTGCTCGGCGAGCGCGGATACGCGACTCGCGTATTCGACAACCTCTCGACCGGAAGCACCGCCAATCTCGCGGGGACAGAGGCAGAGCTCGTCGAGGGTGACGTGCGGGACGTCGACGGTCTCACGCGCGCGGCCGAGCAGTGCGAGGTCGTCTTCCACCTCGCCGCCGGCACGGGCGTCGTCCCGTCGATCGAGGATCCGTTCGCCGACTTCGACCTGAACGCGCGCGGGACGCTCTCGGCGCTTTGGGCTGCCCGCAAGGCCGGCGCGGTGCGTCTGGTCTTTTCCTCGTCCAACGCTCCGCTCGGCGCAGGCGCCTACCCGGCGAGCGAGGACAAGCCGACGGCGCCACTTTCGCCCTACGGGGCCAGCAAGGCGACCGGCGAAGCGTACTGCTCGGCGTTCCACGGCGCGTACGGGTTCGACGCGATCGCCGTGCGCTTCTCGAACGCGTACGGACAGCGCTCGGCGCACAAGTCCAACGTGATCCCGCTCTTCATCCGGCGCCTGCTCGCAAACGAGGAGCTCGTCGTGTACGGAGACGGCATGCAGACGCGCGACTTCGTCTTCGTCACCGACCTCGCTGACGGCCTACTGCGCGCCGCGGAGACGCCAGGGGTCGGCGGCGAGGTCTTCCAGCTCGCGAGCGGCATCGAGACCAGCGTCAACGATCTGGTCGAGAGGCTCGCAGAGGTCTCCGGGCGTCAGCCGCGCATCCGGCGCGAACCGCCTCGGCCGGGCGAGATCCTGCGCAACTACTCGCTCGTCGAAAAGGCGCGGGATCGCCTCGGATACAGCCCCGGCGTCCTGCTCGAGGACGGCCTCCGCCTCACCTACGAATGGTTCACGACGACGGGCGCCGCCCGCGCCGGTCGATAAACTGCTCGGCTCGGATGGCGGTTCACTTCATCCACGTCTCCAAGGCCGGCGGCAGCGTCATGCGCTACGCGATCCGTGAGGCAAGGAAGGAATCCGGCGGGAAGCTCGACTCCCAGTGGGGGCCGATCTGGGGGCACAACCATCAGTTCGTGCTCTCCGACCTCGAGGCGGAGGACATGGCTGTCTTCCCCCTTCGCGACCCCGTCACGCGCTTCGTCTCGGGCTTCTACAGCCGGCTCCGGGAGGGCGCGCCGCGCTACTACATCCGCCACACGAGGGCCGAGCGCCAGGCGTTCGAATGGTTCCCCACCCCCCAGGAGCTCGCCGACGCGCTCGCCGAGCGCCGCGGCACGAAGCGCTGGCGGGCGAAGTTCGCGATGCAGTCGATCGGCCACCTGAAACGGCGCATGACTTTCTGGACAGGGAAGCCCTCGTACCTGCAGAAGAACCTGGACAAGGTGCTGTACATCGCGCGGCAGGAGACGCTCTCGGACGACTGGGTGAAGATCAAGGAGCTGCTGGGACTGCCTCCCGATCTCGCACTCTCGCAGGACGACACCGTCGCGCATCGCACCGAGTACACGGGTGACCGATCCATCGGCGAGAAGGGGACGGAAGCGCTGCAGGCGTGGTACGCCGACGACTACAAGTTGCTCGCGATCGCCGACGAGGTTCGGGCTGGCACGGCGCAGCCGACCCAGACCGTTCTGGCGCGGCTGAGTTCGCTGCGCGGCTCCTCGGGCAAGCGCTCTGCCACCGCCGGCTAGGCAGCGGGCCCCCGAAAAGTCAGCGGAGCCAGGCACGGAGCAGGGCGTTGGCGAACCCGAGGCCGTAGCGGAAGTGGGGCGGCTTCTTCGACGCCCCCGAGAGCCGGCTCGACACGGTGACCGGCACCTCCATCGTCCGAAGCTTGCGCTTCGACGCCTCCAGGATGAACTCGGAGTTGTGGAACTGGTCCTGGTGGAACTCGAGATCCCGCAACGCCTCGGTCCGAACGGCACGGTAGCCGCAGGCCGGGTCGGTCACGCGACTCGCCGTGAGTAGGGAGAGAGCCCAGGCAAACACCTTGATCCCGAGCTTCCGGGCAGCGTGGTTGGGGTCCGCCGCGCCGAGGACGCGTGACCCGTTCACCACGTCGACCTTGTCGTCCAGGATCGGCTGAACGAGGCGGGGAAGCTCCTCCGGCTGGTGCTGGCCGTCGGCGTCCATGGTGACGACCAGGCGCGCGCCCGTTGCGAGCGCCAGCCGGTAGCCGGTGCGGAGCGCGGCTCCCTGGCCACGGTTGAGGGGGAGGTGGACCGCGGCCGCACCCGCCGCGCGGGCCCGCTCCATCGTGTCGTCGGACGAGCCGTCGTCCACGACGATCGCGTGCAGGCGGAGGCCCGAGACCTCGGCCGGAAGACTGCCGAGGACCGGGACGATGTTCCCTGCCTCGTTGTAGGCGGGGATGACCACTGCGATGCCCCCCGCGAACTCGTCGACGTCCGCGGTGGCGCGGAACTCGTTCAGGGCGAGGTTCTCGATCAGCCGCGTCAGGTCGCGCCGCGTCCGCTCCTGGCGTGAAGCGAGGACGTAGCCGAGACCGTAGAGCACGCCGACGGCGACGATCGCGGCGCCCAGGATCCGTCCGCCGCCCCCCTCCTTGAACGAGAACTGGTCGAGGAACCAGCCGAAGATCGCAGGCTCGAGCGAGACCACGAGCAGCGGCAGGACGAAGAACCCGAAGCGGAGGATCAGGTCGCCGTTGCCGATCCTCCTGCGGCGGTACGCCCAGATGGAGACGACCGCGAACAGGAGTGCCGCGAGGAGCCCGACCGCTCGAAGCGGCGTCAGCTCCATCGAGTGCCCCTCCAGGCAATCAAGCCTGTCTCTGCCCCGCGATCACGCGGTGCCAGAGCCCACCCTCGCCCTGGCCAAGGCCACCAGCCTTGCTTGCGGGCGAGTGCGGCCTCTGGCCCGGTGCTCGCGACGCAGAGTCGAGGCTGGACTGCCTGAATGGGCACTCCTACTTCGCGGGCTGTCCCAGCGGTTCTCGACGCCACTGGGTCACGGGGTCGATGACGTCGGCAAGGACGCGGTCCTTGTGACGCCTGATGACCTCGAGCATGGACTCGATGAGCGTCTCGGAAAGGAGTGTCGGCTGCAGCCCGAGCTCGAGGAGCTTCGTGTGCGCCGGGTTGTAGTAGTGCTCCTCGAGCTCGAGGCGCGGGTTGACCACGTGATCGACCTGCACCTCGATGCCGAGCTCGCCGGCCGCGTGGCGGACTTTCTCCGCGAGGTCGGCGACGTTGAAAACCTCGGTGAACTGGTTGAAGACGCGGTACTCGCCCTCGGTCGGCGGGTTCTCCGCGGTGAGGGAGACGCACTGCAGCGTGTCGACGATGTTCAGGAACCCGCGGGTCTGGCCGCCCTTCCCGTACACCGTGAGCGGATGGCCGATCACGGCCTGCACGGCGAACCGGTTCAGCGCGGTGCCGAAGAGCTCGTCGTAGTCGAACCTGGTGATCAGGCGCTCGTCGAGGCGGGTCTCCGGCGTCTCGATGCCGTACACGACGCCCTGGTTGAGATCGGTCGCACGAAGCCCCCAGATCCGGCAGGCGAAGTGAATGTTGTGGCTGTCGTGCACCTTCGAGAGGTGATAGAGCGACCCGGGCAGCTTGGGGAAGGGAAGCGTGTCCTTACGGCCCTTGTGGTCGATCTCGATGAAGCCCTCTTCGATGTCGATGTTGGGCGTGCCGTACTCGCCCATCGTCCCGAGCTTGATCAGATGGGCGTCCGGGGCGTGGTCTCGCATCGCCCAGAGAAGCTTGAGGGAGCCGATCACGTTGTTCGCCTGCGTCACAACCGCGTGGTCGACGCTTTTCATCGACCAGGGTGCGCTCGGCTGCTCGCCGTAGTGGATGATCGCCTCGGGCTCGAACTCACGGACGACGTCCGTGACGAAGGTCCCCTCGGCAATGTCGCCGATGTAGGCTTCGATGTCCTTGCCGGAGACCTCGCTCCACGCCTGGATGCGCTCCTCGAGCGAGGCGATCGGGGTGAGGGAATGCGATCCCGCCTCTTCGACCCAGCGGCGACGGGCGAAGCTGTCGACCACCGCGACGTCGTGGCCCTGACCGGAGAAGCGCATGGCCGTGGGCCAGCCGAGGTAGCCGTCGCCGCCGAGAATCAAAACCCGCATTCCGAACTCCCTTCCATTCCAGGACCCGCGCGTGCCCGCGCGATTGTGTTCATTTCAGCAGCCAGCGACCATAGCAGCCGCTACCGTCGGAACGGCGCGTAAGCAACGGGTTGCTCGGCCTACAGCCCTGGCCCGCGCCTGAGCCATCCGATCGGGGCGGTCAGATGTGCTCTTTCGCCGGCCGGGAGCACGATGGGAAGCAACGCAACGTAGGCGGCCAGGCACCCAGTGGCGGTCACCGCGAGCGACACCCACCACGGCCGCCCGTCGAGGGCGGCGTGGAGGGCCAACGCGGCGAGCGCAGCCGCGCCCGCGGGCAGGGCAAGCCCGACGTAGGCACGGTCGTACGGCTGGATCCCGATCCGGCGGCGAACCTGCACCAGGCGGACGATGTTGAGGAGCGAGATGCTGACGGCCGCCGCCACGGCGGTCCCGTCCATCCCGAACGCAGCGGTGAGCGCAACGGCGAGAGCGACGAGAAGCCCGAGTCCGACCGCGTTGTCGACCAGGTCGACCCCCGTGAACCCGGTCATGATGAGGATGAAGGCGACGCCCCCCGTTGCGACGTTCACGGCCTGGCCGGCGAGAAGGACACGAAGCGCGGTCTCACCCACGTCGTAGCGGCTCGAGAACGCCTCGAGCACGTCGTCGGCGGCTACGAACAAGATGATCAGGAGCGGGAGCGTGGCCGCGAGCGCCCAGCGCGTGCTGCGCTTGAAGAGCTCCCCGAGCCGCTCGCGCTCGCCCCGTGCGTGGAGATCGGCCGCGAACGGCGAGAACACCAGGTTCAACGACGTGAGGAAGAGGAGCAGGACCTGCGACACGCGGGCGGCCGCGGAGTAGGCGTCGAGATCGTCTCCCTGCTCGAAGGCCGCGAGCACCCACAGGTCCGCCCAGAAGACCGCCTGGGCAAGCAGTGCGGCCGGAGCCCGCGGAAGACCGTAGCGGAGCGCCTCCCGCACTTCCGCCGTGGTCGCGGCTCGACCGGAGTAGGCCTGCGCCGCCCGGCGCCAGAGTGCCCAGGCGGCCACCGAGCCGACGAGCCAGGAGGCGCCGTACGCGACGATGACGGCGTCGGTCTCACCACCGGCCGCGATCAAGGCCCCTGCGAGCACGATCCAGACGACCGGCTGGCCGATCCAAAAGACGTAGAGCGTCTGCCGCATCTGCGTAAGACCCCGGGTCGCGCCGAGATAGACGCTCGTGAGGGCGAGGAACGGGATACCGAGCGCCGAGAGTGCGATCGCCCGCTCGTAGTCGCCGAAAAGGGGCGCCGAGGCCGCGATCAGCGCCGCGAGGACGATGCTCGCGGTAAAGGCGATCAGGGCGCACCGGTCGACCAGGCTTCGCAGATGGTCGGCCCTGCTCGCGCCTCGTCCGATAGCCACCAGCCGCACGGCGGCCATGTCCATGCCGAACCGGCTTCCTGCCGACGCGACGAACGCGACCTGGACGGCGACCGTGACGATGCCGAAGGCCCCGGGCACGAGCGTCCGGCCGAGCAGGATCTGGGTGCCGAGTGCCGCTGCGACGCCGACGCAGAGTCCGACGACGTTCGCCGCCGTGCCGGTGAGGAGGGTGCGTTCCTCGCTCACGCCGCGAGCGCCGGTCTACTCGAGGTAGCCGAGGCCGCGGAGACGCTCTTCCACCAGCCGCTCATCCTCTTTGCTGAAAACACCGACCGCCTCCCCGGGCGCGGTTCGCCCCCACTCGGGGTCTGCCTCGAGCCCAACGCCAACTGCGATCCGGCCCGCGAAGTCCGCCAGCGAGATCTCCGGGCCTTCGCCGGGGTCGACGCCCGCGCCCGCGAATGCGTAGATGCCCTCGGGGCGGTGGTCGCCCGAAAGCCAATCCGCGGCCTCCACCAGTTGGCGCGCATGCGTCAGGCTGTAGAGCGGCGCTGGCTGAAGCAGCAGGTCGGGAGCGCGGTCGAGATACGGGCCGGAGAGCACGTCCTCCTTGCGGAGCACGCCGCCGATCGGATGCGCACCCGTCTCCGAATCGGTGAACGCGAGGAGCGCAGCCGCAACTTCGTCGCGCACGCGCTCGAAATCCCCGCGCGCGACGGTGCCGTTCGGCTCGCGTCCGGCGAGGTTGAGGGAGACGCCCTCCCCAGTCGAGACCACGCTCGTGTACGCGGTCGTGTGCTCCCAGTCGATCGGCGCGGTCGGAACGGCGACCCGGCCATGGAGCCCGAGGCGGTCGTAGGCGACCCGCGCGAGCGATCGGACGCGACCCCACGCGAGCAGGTTCACGAGAGCCGAGCCGCGCCCGAAACGCAGGAACCCGAGGTGCTCCAGCACCTTGTTCATCGACAGAGCGCGCGTGCACGGCTGATGACCGTGATCCGACATGAGGACGACGAGGTCGTCGTCGTCGGTGCGTTCGAGGAGCGTCCCGAGCTCCTGGTCGAGCAGGCGGTAGACGCCGCGGACGTGATCGGCGACCGGCGACGCCGCCGCTTCCGCGTGACGGGGATGCCCCGGATGAACGTACTCGAGCAGGCAGTGCTGAAGCCGATCGGGGGAGACGAAGACGATGCACGCCGCGTCCCAGGCCTCCTCGTCGAGGAGCGTCCGCGTCGCCGCGGCGCGCTTGCGGATCAGGCCCTCGAGGTCGGCGACCAGGTCGAGCGGACGATGACGGAACGTCGTCCAGGAGCCACCGTTGATCGGCCAGCCGACGCGCGCGCCCGCCGCCTCGGGATGGCTGAAGGCTCGGCCGGGCGGCACGACGCCCCCGGCGACGGCGACCCCGCGAATCGCGGGCGGCGGATACGTCAGCGGCACGTTGAGCAGCAACGTCGTCCTGCCCGCCTCGGAGAGGCGCTCTGGCCAGGTGGGAGCGAGGATGGAGCGATAGGAGACCGGCAACCGCCGCGTGGCCCCCGGCCGGTATTCGAGGATGTCGAAGACGCCGTGCCCGCCGGGATCCCTCCCCGTCAGGAAGGTCGGCCAGGCTGCCCACGAATGCGAGGGGAGGCAGGAGCGCGAAACGCCTCGCTGGCCGCGCACGATCAACTCCTGCAACACGGGAAGCTCGCCGGCGGCGAGCAGTGGGTCGAGGATGTCCCAGTCGGCCCCGTCCCAGCCGACGACGAGCACGCGGTTGGCCATGGGCGAGGAGGATACCGAGTGGGTCGACGGCGTCGTCACGGGCGGCGCCCGCGGGTCGGCCCTCTATGCTGACGCCTTGCGTGCGCGGAGGGTGTTGCAGCGGCTGCCGGCCGTAATCGCGCGCGGTTGCGACGGCCTGCTCGACTTCGTTGTACTCGCCTTCGGGGCGTGGACGCTCGTCTACCACCTCTGTCTCGTGATCGGGATCGGGACGATCGGCGCGCTCGCCGCCTGGGCGGTCGCGCTCCTCGCCTCGGCGTGGTTCGCGTTTCGCGTCGGCGGCGACGGCCCGCCGATCCCGGAGCCGTCGAGGACCCGGTCCTGGTCGCTCGGGCGACTCGCCCTCCTCCTCGTCGGCTTCGCGCTCCTGTCCGTGCTGGCCGCCGCCGTGTACGCCTTCGCCGGGGCGAGCTGGGCCGTCACCTGGTTTCTGCTCTTCCTTGCGGCAGCAGCCGGCCTAGTACTGACATACCTGAAGACGACGGGACGGCTTCGGTTCTCGGTTCAGGGCGGGAAGTCGCGCAAGGCCCCCGGCGCGTTCGTGGCGCTCGCATGGGCCGTGGGCCTGGCCGTCTTCTCTCTCTTCCTGGTGCGGCCGGATGCCGACGACACGCAGTACGTCCACCTGTCGACCTGGATCGCGGAGCACGACGAGTTTCCGCTGCGCGACACGCTCTTCTCCGACCAGGTGTTTCCGGCGATCATCTATCCGCCGATCTCGTCGTTCGAGGCGCTGATCGGAGCGGTAGCAGGGCTCTTCGGGATCTCCGCGGCCAGCACGACCTACCTCCTCGTCACGCCGTTGGCCACGGCGCTGAGCGTCCTCGCGATCTGGCGCCTTCTCCGGAACTGGCGCGCCTCGATGGTAGGCCTCGCCCTCTCGACGACCATGGTCTACCTGCTCATGGCCGCGCAGGAGCACCGGACGTTCGGCAATCTCTTCGTCGGTCGCATCTGGCAGGGGAAGGTCGTCTTCCTCGCGGTCCTCGTTCCACTCCTCTTCGTTCTGCTCGAGACTTACGCGAAGCGGCCCACGCTTCGACAGCTTCTGTTCCTGGCCGCCGCCGGCGCGGCCGGCGTCGGGCTCACGAGCACCGGCACCTTCCTCGTACCCCTCGTTGCCGTTGGCTGTCTCGCGCCGCTCGCGCTGCGCTCCGTCGCGCAGGCTGCAGCCGGGATCGCGGCGACATGCGCATATCCGCTCGGCTCCCTGGTGGTGACCGCCGCCGTCGGCAGCCGGAGGGCGGGGGAGGACTTCGCGTCCGACATCGTCACGAACGAGATCGCGAGGCTCGTTCTCGGGAGCGGCCTCTTCGCCTTCATCGCCGTCGCTGCCGTGCTCGTCGGGCCGCTGCTGATTCCGAGCCGGCGTGCCGCCCTGATGGCCGCCTCGACGGTCGTGCTCGTCACGCTTCTCTACACGCCCCCGCTCCCCCACCTCGTCTGGGACCTGACCGGTATCGGGCGCGTGCTTTGGCGGGGCGTGTGGGTGATCCCCGTGGCGGTACTCGTTGGGGCGGCCGCGACCGCGGTCCCCTCGCGAGTCCGCTCTCCGATCTGGCGCGCAGCCCCGGCCGTCCTCCTCTGCGCCGTGCTCGTCGCGTGGGGAAGCCCGGTGTGGGACTCCGGGACCGTGAAGTCGAAGCCCTCCTGGAAGCGCCCGCCCGGATCCGTTCCCGCCGCGCACAGGATCCTCAACCGCTCGCAGGCGGGGGACATCGTGCTTGCGCCTCAGCAAGTCTCCCAGTCGGTGGTGATCATGTCGGGCGACGTCACGACCGTCTCGCCGCGAGTCTTCTACACGCTGGCTCTGGACGACGAGCCCGACGCTCACGTGGAGGAGCGGCTGCTGCTCCAGTCGATCCTCGAGCCCGAGCTGGTGCGGAACGTCGTCGGAAGCGACAAGCGCCCGAGCAGCGACGCCGAGGTCGCCCGGGCGCTCGACGCCGTCGGTGTCGACATCGCCTGCGCCGCCGACCGGATGCCCCAGGCGCTCGAGACGTTGGGGGCCGCCGGGTTCTCCGAGCCCTTCAGGGCCGGCGAGCTGACCTGCGTGCGGGCGCCCGCCTGAGGCGCGCACCGGGCCGGCGCGGGCGGTCGTCCGCCGCTAATTGCGGCTGAGGGCGCGCGAGACCGTGACGCGCCAGCTGCGCGGGATCCTGCGCTTGTAGCGCGTAGGCACCTTGCGCAGCGCCTTGACGGCGGGGCCGCGGGTAGTGGGAACGCGCCCGGCCGCCGTGATCGAGGACTGGGCGATCGCCTCGGCGTCCTCGTAGAGCTGGATGTACGCAAGCCGCGCCGCCTCGAGCGGCTCGACGGCGCTCTCGAAGTCGGCGTCCACGTCGGCGAGGCCGGAGACGAGCGTCCAGACCTCGTCAGCGAGGGCGCGCAGGCCAGCGGGGATCTCGAACTCCTCCCAGTTCGAGCGCGAGCGGCTGAGCGACCGGTCGACGAACTCATGGATCTGCACGATGGACGCCGCCGGCGCGTCGCGGATCACTGCGAGGTCGAGCGCGTCGCCGACGTGGGCGGTGACGCCGGTCCAGTCGTCGAGCATGTCCTGGTACCTGATAAACGCCCGCGGGCCCTCGCGGGTCGCGCGCTCGGTGAAGAGAACCTGGTTGATCCAGCCGGCCGTACGCTCGACGTCGCCTTGCCAGTTGCCGTACGACCGCTGCTTGCTTTCGATCACGGCCGCGGGGTGCCGCATGACGGTCACGAACTTCGCCATGGCGCCCACGTCCTGGCCGCACTGGCGCCAGAGGGGCAGAAACCACGAGAGGCGCGGGTCCTTGATGACCACGTTGTCCGACTTCGCAAACTCGGCTCCGAGCCACTCGCGGAGCTTCCGGCGAACGTCGTCGTCCATGGCGACGCGGGCGGTCTGCGCCCAGGCGGACGGTCGCCCGTCGGCGACCTGCACGCCGGCCCGGCCGAGGAGCGCCGTGTGGAAGTCGACGGCCCATTTCGGCTCGGCGAAGCCGCGCGGATTCGTGCTGTCGGCCGTCACCTCCGGCTGCGGGACATGGAAACCGAGGCGCTGCATGATCCCGGTGAAGAGGCTCGTCCCACTGCGACCGGAGCCGACAACGAGCATGAGCGTGCGGGCCTTCGAGGGGGTCTCGACGGCCGGCGGAGCCTTCGATTGTGCCTGCTGTCCCACCGGGGCGTTCATCGCAGGCAGCTTACCCGGCGCACCGGCGCGGTCCGGTCGGAAGCGTTGCATACACTGGTCTCCGTGCCCGCGATCGCGACATCCGCGTGACCGAACGCGTCGAGACGGCGGAGCCTGAGGCTCCGGCCGCAACCCTCGAAGAGGACGGTCCCGGGCAAGTCGACTCGGACACTTCGGACTTTCGGTTCGCCCAGCACGTGGAGCTGCGGACAGTGGTCCTGCCGGAGCTCCGCATCCTCTACCTGCCGATTCCCAAGGCCGGTTGGACGACCGTACTCTGGCTCCTCGCCGAGCTGGCGGGGATTCCAGCGGAGAGGTTCGAGCACTCGACCCTTCCCGGCGTATCGCCCGCGCTGACGGTCCACGACATGAGCCTCTGGGGGCCAGGCCGGCGCCTGGCCGACTACGAGGGCGAGGAGCGCGAGCGGGTGCTCACCGAGGAAGGGTGGCTGCGCTTCTCGGTCGTCCGAGACCCGGCGCCGCGCCTCTGGTCCGCGTGGCAGTCGAAGCTCCTCTTGCGCGAGCCTCGGTTTCTCTCGGATTTCGGCGAGCAGCCCTGGTTCCCGCGGATCCCGCGCGACCCCATGGACGCGGTCGAGGACTTCCGCCGCTTCGTGGCAGCTGTCGCAGCCGGGGAGGCGGTGGACGTCCACTGGTGCGTCCAGCACGATCTCGCCGACCGGCTGCTGCTCGACCACGTCGGCCGTCTCGAGTCGCTCGACGACACGCTGTCGCTTTTGAGGGCCCACGTTCCCGACGAGCTCTGGCCCGCGGAGACGAGGCACGAGAACCGCACGCCCCTGCGGATTCCGCCAGGTGTGTTCGACGCCGCGACTGCCGAGGGGCTGAACCGCCACTACGCAGCCGACTTCGACGCGTACGGCTACCAGCCCGTCGAGCCCGCTGCGGAGGACAGGGCGCTGGCGGACTGGCGCGACCAGGCGGCACCGCTCGTCCCGCTCGTGCAGGAGACGATCGACCGGCACCTTCGTATCGGCCAACTGCACAAGATGGCGCGCCGCGTGCACACGGTCGAGGGCTGGCTCGAGGCCGGCGCAGTCCGGCGCACGGGCCACTCGAGGTCGCCCGTCCTGACGAACATCGAGGGTCAGGCGGACTTCAACGTCCGCTGGGCGTGGGCCGAGGAGAGGATCGTGCCGGGGTTCACGGCGGTCGTCCGGGCGAAGAATGAAGAGCGGGCCCTTCCTTGGGTGCTGCCCCCGCTCCTCCGCGCCGCGCATCGCGTCGTGCTGATCGACAACGGCTCCACCGACCGGACCATCGAGGTCGCCCGAGCGGCGGCCGAGGAGGAAAGAGCGTCGGGCCGGTTCGAGGTGCTCTCGTATCCCTTCTCCGTAGCGCGCTGCGGCGAGGAGCACCTCGGGACGCCGGCGGCATCCCTGCACAGTCTCGTCTACTTCTACAACTGGTCCTTCTCGCACGTGCGGACGCGCTACGCGCTCAAGTGGGACGCCGACATGGTCCTCACCGACACGGCGATCAACACCTTGCGGGACCTCGCCTGGCAGCTCGAGGCCGCAGACGCCGTGATCAAGATCCCGCGCTTTCCGCTCTACGTCGCCGACGACCGGAGGGCGTTCCTCGATCTCGGACTAGCCAACTGCGAGGCCTGGGGATGGCCGAACCGACCGGGCTATAGCTTCGTGAAGGCCATGGAATGGGAGCAGCCGGTACTGCCGCGAGAGGTGCAGCGAATCGTTCTTCCCGACTGGTCGTGCATCGAGCTCAAGTACCTCGACGCCGACGAGTTCGACCACTGGTCGGACACCGACTTCCACACGACGAGCCGGACGCAACGCAAGCGTCGCGAGTGGGAGGTGTTCCGCGCACTTGCCGACGGCGGCGAACCGCCCGAGGAAGTCGTGCCGGTGGAGGCGCCCGACGGCACCCACGTCATCGACTACGTGCGCTCCGTCTGGCTGCCCCAGAAGGAGAGCGACCCGGGCGCTCTCGCGGAGCGCATCCTGCGCCAGCTCGTCCGGCTCTAAGCCCCGGGCCCCTAAGCCTCGGCGGCCGCCCTTGGCGCCGTCCGAGCGGAGATGCGCGCTGCGGCGACGGGGTTGGGCTCGGAGCGCCGCTTCCGGCGATCCTGGAGCTGCTCCAGCCGGTGGTGAAGCGTTCGGGTCGTGGACACGTAGGCATAGCGTGACCGGTGCCGCGCCGACGGGCGAGGGACGCCGACGAGCTCGTAGCCGAGCCGCTGCATGCGCGCGCCCAGCACCCACTCGATGAGCGCCAGCTCCCACGGTTCGAGTTCGCCGCGCCAGCGCCCGATCCGCGCCGTGGTCGGCGCCTTCTTGCGCACTTTGCGGTGCCAGCGCTTCCCCCGGATCACGGTGGGTGCGAGCTCCTCCGGCGAGGCCATCGCAGGGTCGTACTCCTCCCCGATGGCCGAACAGAGGCCGCGGAGCTCACCCTCCGGGTCGGCGACGAGCCGCTCGTACTGCACCTGGACGACCGGCCACATGCTGGCTGCATCGGCGGTGAGGTCGATCGACTGTGCCCAGGCGAACACGGAGTGGTGGCTGTCCCGCTTCCACCACGGCATCCGCTTCAGCGAGGCGACGCAGTCACGCGGATCCCGCACGATGTGGACGATCTGCGCGTCGGGGAAGAGCCGCATGACGACGTCGATGTGCCGGTAATACCCGGGCCGTTTCTCCCCCCAGCGCGGCCGGTCGAAGCGCTCCGCGTAGGAGCGAAGGACGATGGCGATCGCCGAGCCGAACGTCGCCGGCCCGGCGGCCACCTTCTCGACCGTCTGCTCCGGGTCGAGGCCGAGCTTGCCGAAGGCACGGCCGGTCACGAGGTACTCGCCGAGCGCGCGGCGGTTCTCT
This sequence comes from uncultured Actinomycetes bacterium, assembly GCA_963842305.1. GTDB lineage: Bacteria > Actinomycetota > Thermoleophilia > Gaiellales > Gaiellaceae > JAIBJN01. Next base: position 545,702 of record CAWJFW010000003.1, on the reverse strand, counting down.
GTGTGGTCGAGGTCTCCGAAGCGCAGCCGCTCCCGATAGGCCGGCAGCATGATCCGCGTCTCGGGCGCGATCGCGATCCGGCGATGGCTGTGCAGCATGAGCTGGAGCATCGTCGTACCCGAGCGCGGGCAGCCGAGGATGATGAGCGGACGCTCGTTACCCGCGGTAGGCCTCGATCAGGATCGCGGCGACCTCGGGACGGGTGAACTCCTGCGGCGGGAGCTCGCCCGCGGCAAGCAGCTCGCGCACCTTGGTGCCCGAGAGGAACACGTGGTCGTCGCCTCCGTGCGGGCAGGTCTTCGGCGTCGCCATCTGGCCGCAGACCTTGCACCAGAACGAGTGCTCGAAGAACATCGGCTCGATGTCGAGCTCGTGCGGCTCGAACTCGTCGAAGATGAGCTGGGCGTCATACGTGCCGTAGTAGCTGCCGACTCCGGCGTGGTCTCGGCCGACGATGAAGTGCGAGCACCCGTAGTTCTTCCGGCAGATCGCATGCCAGATCGCCTCGCGGGGACCCGCGTAGCGCATCGCCGCCGGGAAGGCGGAGACGACCACCCGCTCGGCGGGGTAATAGCCGTCGACGAGCGCGTCGTAGGCCTTGACTCGGACGTCGACGGGAACGTCGTCGGACTTCGTCGCGCCCACGAGCGGGTGGATGAGGAGGCCGTCCACGGTCTCGAGGGCGCACTTGGTCAGGTACTCGTGGGCGCGGTGGATCGGATTGCGCGTCTGGAAGCCGACGACGCGCCTCCAACCACGCGCTGCGAAGAGGGCGCGGGTCTCGGCCGGGTCGCGGTGCAGCTCGGGAAAGCTCGGCTCCAGACGGTCGAAGACGGTCACCGGGCCCCCGAGATACGAGCTCTTCTGCGCGTAGAGCTGCGCCACGCCCGGGTGCTCGCCGTCCGTCGTTCGGAAACACTGCTCGGCTTCACGTTCCATGTCGTAGGCGTAGACCTCCTCGACGTCGAGCACGGCGAGCCGTCGGCCGTTCTCGTCGGCGAGCGCCACCCTGTCGCCCGTCGGCGCCTCGGCGACCGAGAGGCAGACGGGCAACGCCCAGCGGAGGCCGTTGGCGAGGTGCATCGAGTCGACGACGCCCTCGTAGTCCTCCTTCCCCATGAAGCCCGTGAGGGGCGAGAGCGCACCGGAGGCGAGCATGTCGAGGTCGGCCAGCTCGCGCGAGGTGAGCGTGACCGCCTCGAGCGAGTCGACGTCGTCCGGACGCGCGCCCGACCGCTCGACGAGCACGCCGCCGTGGGGCCGGATGAGGTGATCGGTCGTGACCGCGCTCACGCCCGCACCTCGTCACCGACCAGCCCGAGCTCCTCGAGCCGCTGAACGACGATCTGCGCGCTCTCGTCGGGCGTCTGCGCCTCCGTATCGACGACGATCTCCGGGCTTTCCGGTTCCTCGTATGGGTCGTCGACGCCGGTAAAGCCCTTGATCTCGCCGGCGAACGCCTTCGCGTAGAGCCCGTTGACGTCACGTCGCGCGCACTCGTCGACCGAAGCCTTGACGAACACCTCGACGAAGGGCCCGAACGGCTCCACCATTTCCCGCGCCTTCTGACGCGTCTCGACGTACGGCGAGATGGCGGCGGTGATGGCCGTGCCGCCGTGCCGGGTGATGCGCGAGGCGACCCACCCAATGCGCTCGATGTTCGTGTCGCGGTCTTCCTTCGAGAAGCCGAGGCCCTTCGAGAGGTGGGTCCTGATGGTGTCGCCGTCGAGGTACTCGACGACGTGGCCGCGCTCGTCCAGCGCGGGCCCGACGAGGTGCGCGATCGTGGTCTTCCCGGAGCCCGAGAGCCCCGTGAACCAGAGTGTGAACCCGCCGCCGCGCGCGCGGTCGGACTCCGGGTGGTCATGCGCGTAGATGTGCTCGGTCAATCGGTCTTCCTCCTAGGTGTCCTTGTTCTCCACGTGAATCCCGCACTCCAGCTTGTCGGAGCCTGCCCAGCGCCCGGCCCGCTCCTCCTCGTCAGGCCGTGTCGGTCGCGTGCACGGGATGCAGCCGATCGAACGGTAGCCGACGTCGTGGAGCGGGTTGTACGGGATCTCGTTTCGAACGATGTACTGCCAGACGTCCTTCTCGCTCCAATCCGCCAGGGGCTGTACCTTCCACACGTCGTAGCGCTCGGAGCGTTCCGCCTTCCGGGCGCCCGCACGTGAGGGCGACTGTTCGCGGCGAATGCCGGAGACCCAGGCATCGTACGGCTCCAGGAGGCGGATCAGCGGCTCGACCTTGCGGATGTGGCAGCAGCGGTCGGGGTTCGTCTCCCAGAGGTTCGGCCCCTCACGACGGTGCTGCTCGGCGATCGTGAGCACCTCGGGGACGATGAGGTTGAGGCCGTACCGCTCGACGAGCCGCTCACGGGTCTCATAGGACTCCTTGAAGAAGAGGTGCGTGTCGAGCTCGACGACGTCGATGTCGAGCCCGAGCTCGGAGGCCATGTGCACGAGCACGGACGACTGCTTCTGCCAGGAGCACGAGAGGCACAGCCGATCGCCGAACTGGTCGGCCGCCCAGCGCAGCACCTCCTCGGCGGGAAGTGCCTCGATCTCGGACTCAGTCTGCGACAGTCGCGGGCTGATCACCGAGCAGCACCTCCCTCAACGTGTCGGAGCGAAGCCCGAGGCGGAGCGTCTCGAGCGGGATGACCTCGTCCGGCGGAACGTTGCCGAGGTTGACCTCGGGCCCGAACTTCTGGACGAACCAGGCCTGGGCGGGGGTCCCGGGCGCCTCGAAGACGACGTCGTCGACGTCGACCTCGTGGACGATCTCGTCGATCAGACCTGTGCGCATGTCGCCCGAGGGCCGGTAGATGCCGGCTGTACCGCTTTCCCGCCCTTCCGCGATCACTTTCCACGCGCCTGCGTCGAGATCCTCCCGAATCCATTCGACCCACTGGTACGGAGCGAAGACGACCTCCGCGTCCTTCGAGCCGACCTCGGAGAGGACGACGAAGTCCTGGGCAAGCTCGGCGATGAGCTCGACCTTGCGCTCGCGCGGGAGGTCGATCGTCCCGTCGGAGACCTCGACGTGGGCGAGGCGGTTGGCCGCGAGCCAGCTCTTGTACTCGTCGAGCTTTCCGCGGGCGATGACGGCCTCGAAGAGTGTCCCGCCGCACACGACCGGGGTCTCGAACGAGCGATAGAGGGCGATCTTCTTCTCGAGGTTGTTCGTCACGTAGGACGTGCCCCAGCCGAGCTTGACGATGTCCACGTATTCGCCCGCCGTGTCGAAGAGGCCTTCGATCTCCGGCAGACTCATTCCCTTGTCGATGACGTGGGTGAGCCCCTTCACCCGCGGCTTCGGCGAGCGCGTGGGCACGTCGAGGAAGTGGTCGGGCCTAAAGTCGTTCATACAGCGCCTCCAGCTTCTTTCGGGCCGATTCCTGGACGTCGTGGTAGAGCGAGGTTCCGTGTGAGTCGATCGCGACCGTCAGCGGGCCGAAGTCCTTGACCCGGAACTTCCAGAGGCACTCGGGCATGAGCTCCTCCCAGTAGACCTCCTCGATCTCTTCGATCTGGGTCGTCTCGAGCGCCGCAGCGCCGCCGACGATGGCGAAGTAGACCATCCCGAGCCGCTGCATCGGCTCGATCGCCTCGTCGGGCAGCCCACCCTTGCCGCAGATCGCGCGGACGCCGTACTCGCGCCCCAGCGGCTCGGTGAACCGCACCATGCGCGCGCTCGTGGTCGTGCCGATGCAGAGCTTCTCGTAGGCGCCTTCGCCGACCTTGCGGACGTTCGGCGCCGTGTGGAGGAGAAAGGCGCCGTTCAGGTCGAGGGGCGGCTCGACCCCCTCGTCGAAGATGCGGATCTGCGTTCGGTCGCGAATGCCGATGACGTGCCCGTCGACCTGCACGGAATCGCCCGCCCGGAGCTCGCGCACGACCTCTTCGGACGCGGGGAACGAGAGACGATGCTCGGCCATGCCCTTAGGCCTCCCGGTCGTAGTCGACCGTGCCGGAGGAGGTGACGTGCGCCGTGGCGCGCCGCGCCGCCCAGCACTGGTAGTTGACGGCGACGGGGTTCAGGGTCATGTGCGTGTCGGCGTGCTCGACATGGCACTGGAGGACGGTGACGTCGCCGCCCAGGCCCATCGGGCCGATGCCCGTCTGGTTCAGGAGCTCCTTGAGCTCGTCCTCGAGTTGCGCGACGAGCGGATCGGGGTTTCGAGTGCCGACCGGCCTGGCAATGGCCTCCTTGGCGAGGTGCATCGCGTAGTCGGCCGAGCCGCCGATGCCGACCCCGACGATCCCCGGAGGGCATGGCTTGCCGCCGGCGCCCACGATCGAGTCGAGCACGAAGCGCTTGATGCCGGCCACGCCGTCGGCCGGCACGCACATCTTCAGGAAGCTCATGTTCTCGGAGCCCGAGCCCTTGGGGACGCACTTGACGTCGAGCCCGTCCCAGTCGGGAACGAAGTCCCAGTGGACGATGGGAACCCGGTAGCCCACGTTCTGGCCAGTGTTCTCGCGCGTGAGCGTGTGCACCGTGTTCGAGCGCAGCGGGTGCTCGACCGTCGCGCGCTCGGTGCCGTCGTACAGCGCCTCGTAGATCCGCGCCGGATGGAGCGGGAAGTGCTCGCCGACCCGACAGTAGTAGACCGCGATCCCGGTGTCCTGGCAGACCAGATTGCGCTCTTCCTCGGCGACCTCGATGTTCCGCAAGATCGTCTGGAGGACCCGCTGGCCGGGCACCGAGGTCTCCGTCCCCGCCGCCTCGGCGAGCGCGTCGCGCAGGTCCTGCGGAATGTCCTTGAGCGCCCACACGTAGAGGTGCGCGGCGGCGTCCTCGACGACCTTCTGGAGGTCCGTGGCGACGGCCATCAGCTCTTCGCCTTCTCCGCGGCGGCCTTCCCGGCCCGCCGGCCGAAGACGCAGCATTCGAGCAGCGAGTTGCCCATCATCCGGTTGCGCCCGTGCGTGCCGCCGGCGATCTCGCCGCAGGCGAACAGCCCCTCGACGGTCGTCTCGCCGTGCTCGTCGATCGTGAGCCCGCCGTTTTGGTAGTGGAGCACCGGATACGTGAGGATCGGCTCCGAGAGAGGATCGATCCCGGCGGCGCGGTAGCGGCGAAGCATGTATGGAAGCGACACGTCGGCGTCCGCCGGCGCGATCCGAGTCGTGTCGAGCCAGACGGCCGGCCTGCCGTCCTCGGTCTCGACCCCGAAGCCCTTCTCGACCTCGTCGAAGATCGCCTGGGAGACCTCGTCGCGGGGGCCGAGCGAGTCGGTGAACTCCTCGCCGTCCGCATTCAGCAGCACGGCGCCGTAGGCGCGGGTGGTCTCGGGGATCGAGTATCCCTGCGTGCTCTCCGGCCAGGCGCCGCCGTTCGGGTGGTACTGGAGCGCGTCCAGGTCGCGCGTCTGGGCGCCCACGCCGAGCGCGATCTCCGTCACCTCGCCGGTTGCCCCGGGGTGGTTGGTGGTGAGTTCGCCGCGCTCCTCCGCTTCACGGAAGCACCGTCCACCGGCAGCGAGGACGACCGCGCCGGCTTCGACCACGTGCTCGCCGCACTGCGCTCGCCAGCCGTTTTCACCCGCTTCCAACCCGGCGAGGGGCGACTTCGGCAGCGCGACCGCGCTCGAGGCTTCAACGGACGCCCGCAGCGCCGTCGTGATCGCGAGACCGGTGCGGTCGCCGACCTGCAGCAGGCGTTTCCGGCTCGCGCCGCCACAGCGCGCGAGGCGGTAGCCGCCATTCGACCGGGTGAACTCGACGCCTTCCTCCTCGAGCCAGCGAATCGCGTCCGGGGCCTCCGACGTCAGGACCTTGACGAGATCCATGTTCGCCGTCTCGTGCGAGCTGCGCCAGACGTCCTCGGCGTGCTGCTCCGGGGAGTCGTCCTTGCCGAAAGCGGCCTGGATGCCGCCCTGCGCCTTTGCCGAGTTGCAGGACTGGATGGAGCGTTTGGTGGCGAGGGCGACCCGGGCACCCGCGCGCTCCGCAGAGACCGCGGCTGCGAGCCCGGAGGCTCCGCTTCCGACCACGAGCACGTCGACGGAGATGGGCTCGCCCATGACGCTCCGACTATACCACTGCTTCTCCTAATTTCACACATTTGCTCTCCTTATGATCGAATTGGAGCGTGGGCCGTCGCGGCGCGGCTGCCGGGGCGTGAGTCAGGGTAGTCCTAGGTCACCATTTGGTCGCTCGCTCCGGCCCTTCTTAGTGGCGAGAAAACCCCCTAGCGGGCGACGACACCGCTCGTAGCTCGGCCTAAGATTCAAGGTTCAGCTAATGGCACAGCCTCCGCGAATCCTTTGGCGTGACTGTTCGGTCTCGGATGGGCGGACGTACCCGCAGCAGCAGCCGGTGGCCAACAGATAGTGTGGTCGGCCGCCTGGACGCCGTCGGGCGAGTGCAGTGGGTGCGGAGCTCCGCTTGAGGTTGAAGCCGAGGTCTAAGCCTCCGGCGACGTTCTTCGGGTGGCGGTGTTGTCCCGAAGGGTCATCTGGGTCAAGGGCTGCCGTGCCCGTGTCGATATCGACGCCATGGCCCGCTCCTTCGCCCTGATCTCGCTCCTCGCAGTCCTCGCCGTCGGCGGCTATCTCTACACGCAGTCGACGAAGGAGGTGGCCTCCCCCTCCGGAGCCGCCGTTCAGGACGCCGCGATCGAAGCCGCTGCAGACGCGACGCTGCTCGTGGCACGCACCGGTGTCGAATCGTCCTTCGCCGCGAACGGAACCTATGCGGGCGCAACCGTGCCGCCCGGCGTCACGCTCGTGAGCGCAGACGCCGTCTCCTACTGCCTCCAGACCGGGACCGGGGCGACCGTCCGCCACCTGACGAGCCCAGGCTCGGGCACGGCGCAGCCCGGCCCCTGCTAACCGCTTCGGGACACGGACGCCCGGACGTCGCGCAGGCTGTCGTCCCGCTCGGTGTCGCGCACCCCGGGCACGAAGAGGAAGACGATCGTCGCAACCGCAGCGACGATTCCGCCCACGACCAGCGTCGTCTGGGCACCGAGGCCCGCTGAAACGGGGCCGGTGAGGGCGAAGGAGATCGGGACCAGGCTGGTGGCGATGAACCAGTCGAGGCTCGTCACGCGCCCGAGCAACTCGCCCGGCACGAGCGTCTGCAGGAGCGTCCCCCAGACCACCATCCCGGCCGTGAAGAACAGCCCCTCGAGCAGGCTGATCGCCTGCAGCTGCCAGACGGTGCCAGCGAGCCCGAAGCCCACGAGCGCGAGCGAGCCGATCGTCCACGCGCAGTACATGAACGTGATGTGGCGGCGGGGGAGGCCCCGCTGGCCGAGGATCAGGGCGGCCAGAAGCGAGCCGAGGCCGCCGAAGGCGAGCACGAGACCGAAGTCACCGGCCGTGCCGCCGAGCTCGTTGCGAACGCGGTACGGGACGAGCACCTCGACGGGACCCCAGTACGCGAGCAGGAACATGGCCGCGGCCAGAAGCGTCGCCCAGAGCCAGGTGTGTGCCCGGACGAACGCGACTCCCTCGCGCAGGTCGCGCAGCACGGACGTTCCGCCTTCGCCCATCTCCCGCTCGACCGCCCCGCGGTGCCTGATCAGGAAGACAGCCGCCGCCGAGACGAGAAAAGTCACGGCGTCGAGAAGGAATGCCTCGCCGGGACCGAAGCTGGCCACGATCCAACCGCCCAGCGCGGGGCCGACGAGCAGGAAGCCGAACGGCCGGATGAACTGATCGAGCGAGTTGGCCTGGAGCAAGAGGTGGCGCGGGACGATCTGGGGGACGATCGACGTGAACGCAGGGCCGAAGAACGCCTCGCCGAAGCCGAACACCGCCGCGAGCGCGATCAGATGCCAGAGCTCGAGCGCACCGGTCAGGGAGAGCACCGCGATCGTTCCGGCAGCCCCGGCCCGGACGACGTCGGCCGCGATCATGATGCGGCGGCGTTCGACCCGATCCGAGACCACACCTCCGACCAGGACGAACAGCCCGAGCGGAAGCGTCCAGGCGAGCCCGACCAGCGACAGCGCAGTGGGCGAGTCCGAGAGCTCGTACACCTGCCACGCAATCGCCACGACATAGACCCCGTCCCCGATCAGCGAGACGAGCGCGCCGGCCCAGAGCAGCGCGAAGTCCCTGACCCGGAGCGGGCGGAGAATACCCACCCGGGACAGGCGGCCGGTCTCGAATGTGCGTCCGAGGTCCACGGCGATCAGTACGTGTTGTTCCTCAGCGAGCGCGCGAAGCGCCGCCGCGCACGGCGGGCCTCGGACATCGCTCGTGGATTGGATTTGAGCTCCTGCCACTGCAGCTCGCGCTGGAGCTTTCTGTAGCTCTCGAGGCGCTCTTCCGTGAGGCGCCCCTCCGCGAGTGCCCTCTGGACTGCGCAGCCGGGCTCGGCCTCGTGGGCGCAGTCGGCGAAGCGGCACGTAGCCGCGAGGTCGACGACGTCGGCGAACGTCTCGTCGAGGCCCGCTCCGGCGGCCCAGAGCCCGAGCTCGCGCATACCGGGCGTGTCGAGGACGAGCCCGCCGCCGCGGAGCGGCACGAGCTCGCGGTGGGTCGTCGTATGCCTTCCCTTTCCGTCGTCACGCGTCGCCTGGACCTGCTGGCGCTGCCAGCCCAGGAGCCGGTTCAGAAGCGAGGACTTGCCGACGCCCGACGATCCGAGCAGCGCCGCCGTCCGATTGCCCGTCAGGTACGGCTCGAGCGCCTCGATTCCCGCGCCGTCGAGGCAGCTGACGACGTGCACCGGCACGCCGAAGGCAACGGCCTCGACCTCACCCGCAGCCGCCCCCGGATCCTCGGCCAGGTCGCTCTTGTTGAGGACGATCACCGGCTCGGCGCCGCTCTCCCAGCCCGAGGCGAGATATCGCTCCAGGCGCCGGAGATTGAGGTCGCCACCGAAGGCGCTGACGATGAAGACGACGTCGACGTTCGCGGCGACGACCTGCTCGGCGTCCTCGCCCGCGGCCCTCCGGGAGAAGACGGTCGACCGCGTCAGGACATGGTGGATGATCGACGTGGAGGGGCCCGGCCCGTCCTCGACCGCCACCCAGTCGCCGACCACCGGCAGATCGCCCGGGACGAGCGCGGCATGGCGGAGCCGTCCCGCGATTTCGGCGGGCCGCTCGCCGTCTTCACCGTAGAGGACGTACGCGCCGCGATGCTGCGCCGCGACGCGGGCAGGCGCGAGCCCGGCCGCGTGCGCGTTGAATTCTGCTTCTCGGCTCGGGCTCCACCCGAGCGCATTCAGGTCGAACGACAACTGAGACTCCTTTGCTCGTGCAAGGGCTGAGAACGCGGTTTCGCGCGGTCTCGAGCGTGGCTTCGGAGGCTCGGCTGCTAGAAGAAGCCGTCGGGACCGCACGAGGTCGAAAAACTGGCAACTTCCATTGTCGACCTCCTCTCGTCGCGGTACCGGGTCGGAGACAGCCTAGCCGACGCGCGCGACACTGTCAGCCGCCGAGGCCGCCGAAGACGGCGAACGGGTTCCGGGGGCTGACCTCCCAGACCATGGCGCCGCCGGGCTCGACCTCGACCGTTGCGCCCTGGGGAGCTTCGGCGCGAAGCCGCTCTGCGAGGGCTGTCGCTTCGTCCTGATTAACCGCGCCGACGAGCAGGAAGGTCGCACGCCTCGTGACCGGGATCCCCTCGGACTCGAGCCGCTCCGCCAGCTCGTGGGTCTCATCCCGGCTCGGAAGGGAGACCCGCACCTCCCACTCGGCGTGCCCGCTCTCCAGAGACTCGGCCGCCTCGTGGGCCTGCTGGCGGTCGCGCTCGGCTTCGATCTCGTCCTCCGTCTGGGGAAGCGGGACGGCGGCGTCCTTCCAGTCCTGCTCGACCGGGTGCCAGCGCTCGAGCGCGATCCTCGCCTCACGATGCTCCGAGGAGAGCAGGGCGCGCACGATGCCGTCGGCATCGCGGGCGAGCTCCTCCGTGTCGGCGTAGAGGAACACACACGCGCCGTCGCGGCTCACGGCGATGCGGCCGTCGAGCTGCTCCCGCTCCTCCGAGACGAAGTGACGGGCCGCGAGCCACTCGACGAGCTGGGTGCCGTCACCCTCGTCGTCGAAGTCGACAGTGATGCGCCAATCGTCGGCCACGGGCGAATTCCTACCAGACGCTCCGCATGAGCTCCGTAATCTCCTCGGGCGAAGCGGGCCGCGGGTTCGCCTTGGCGCCGACGCGTTCGGCGGCGGCGGCGGCAACGAGCGGCAGCTCCGGCTCGGGGACGCCGAGGTCGCGCAGGCGCTCGTAGCCGGCCAGGCGCGCCCAGCTCCTCGACCCTTCCCACAGGGTCGTCAGGGCTCCCAACCGCCTCGCCGAATCGCGCGATCGCGGCTGGGGCAGCGGGCTCGTTGAAGCGGAGTGCCGGCGGCAGGCACACGGCGTTCAAGGCGCCGTGCGAGATCCCGTACCGGCCGCCGAGGGCCTGCGCCATCGCGTGACCGAGACCGAGGCCCGCTCCGGCCAGAGCCGCGCCCGCATGCATGGCGCCTTCGAGCAGCTCTCGGCGGGCTTCGCGGTCGCTGCCGTCGGCGAGCACGCGCGGCAGCGCGGCGACGAGCAGGCGCGCCCCGGCCAGCGCCTCGCGGTCCGAGTCCGGGTTCCGGCCGGCGACGTACAGCGCCTCCGCGCAGTGGGCGAGTGCGTTCAGGGCCGTTCCACCTGACTCGTCCGCCGGCAGCCCCAGCGTCAGCGCGGGGTCGTAGACGATGCCCTCGACCAGCGCGCCGCCGCCGCCCATCTTCAGGCCGAGCTCCTCGTCGCGCACCCCGAAGCCCGCCGTCCACTCGGCGCCCGAGTAGGTCGTCGGGATCGACACCAGCGGCCGGGCCGTCGCCGCGCTCACGGCCTTGGCCGTGTCGATGGCGCTCCCGCCGCCCAACGCGACGAGGCCGTCGCAGCCCTCCGCGTCGGCAACCGCCTCCTCGACCGTCTCCCGCGGGACGTGCTGGCGCACGCCGGAGAACCGTGCAGCGACCGGCAGCTCGAGCGTGTCCCAGCGCCTCGTCGTGACCAGGAGCGGCCGCTCGATCCCGAGCTCGGCCAGAACGCCGGGAAAGCTCTCGAGCCCCCAGCGAACGATCACGTGCCGACCTGAGCGCGGGCGAACTCGAGGAAGGCGTTCGCGGCGCGCGTGGGAGCCCTTCCCCTCGCACTGACCACGTACAGCTGCCGCGACGGCTCGAGGCCCGCGACCCGGGCCGATGCGAGCGTGCCTGCGGCGAGCTCGCCCTCGATCGCCGTGCGCGAGATGAACGTGACGCCGTAGCCGGCCGCGACCGCGCTCTTCACGGACTCCTGCAGCCCGAGCTCCAGCTGCGATTCGAGATCGCGCAGGCGAAGCCCGGCGCGGCGCAGCTCCTCCTCGACCACCTGCCGCACACCGGCGCCTTCCTGCATCACGACGACGCGTCTCCCCGCGCAGGTCGCCGACGGAGAGCTCCTTTCCGGCAGCGGGGTGGTCGGACGGCACCGCGAGAACGATCTCGTCGCGCGCGAGCGGCTCGAAGACGAGCGAGCGGTTTCGCCTCGAGGCGCCGACGATGCCCAGCTCGACCCGGCGGTCGGCGACGCGCTCGATCACCGCCTGCGTGTCCCAGATGGAGAGCGCGACGCGGAGCTCCGGATGGTCCCGCTGGAACTCGCATAGGAGCAGCGGCACGAGGTGGGCGCCCGGGCCCGTCGACGCGCCGAGGGCAAGAGTGCCGCTGAGGCTGCCGTCGTCCAGCGCGGCAACATCCTCCAGCAGCTGCTCCTCGAGCTGGAGGATCCGCTGTGCGCTCCGGTACAGGCGGCGCCCCGCCTCGGTGGGCTCGACACGCCGTCCCGAGCGGTCGAGCAGCTGCTGCCCGACCCGCTCCTCGAGAGCCCGCACCTGCAGGCTGACGGCCGGCTGCGTCACCCCGAGCCGCTCGGCGGCCTGGGAGAAGCTCTCGCGCTCCACGACCGCGCAGAAGGTCGCAAGCTGTCGCGTGTCCATAAGGACACCTTATACAGTGAAGAAACTCGAGCCCGTCAGGCTCGGGATCAGGAGCCGGTGGGCGTAACGGCGGCGGCGGTGCCTCGGCTCCGCCCGCAGGCTGGCCGGGCCCGCCGCGGCGCTCCCACTATCTCTCCGAGGCGGGCGACGACCTGCACGGTCTCGCCTGCCTCGACGAGGCGCTCGAGCTCGGCCACTTCCTCGTCCAGCCATGCCGGGTCGATGGGCGGCGACGCGGCGCGCAGGATCTTCGGGTGCGAGGTGGCCGTGGAGGTCTCGCCGTCCCCCCAGAGCTCCTCCTTCAGCTTCTCGCCAGGTCTCGCACCGATGAACTCGACCGGAATGTCACGATCCGGCTCCTTGCCGGAGAGGCGGATCATGTTGTGCGCGAGGTCGATGATCTTCACCGGCTCGCCCATGTCGAGCACGAACACGTCCCCGCTCGTCCCGAGCGCACCCGCCTGGACGACGAGCTGGACGGCCTCCGGGATCGTCATGAAATAGCGCTGCATCTCCGGATGGGTCACGGTGACGGGCCCGCCGAGCGCGATCTGGCGGCGAAAGAGCGGGATCACGCTTCCCGACGAGGCGAGCACGTTCCCGAAGCGCACGGCGATGAAGGAGGTGCCGTTCCCGTCGCGGGCGGCTGCGGCCGAGACGATCCACTCGCAGATCGCCTTCGTCTGGCCGAGGACGTTCTTCGGCCGCACCGCCTTGTCCGTGGAGACGAGGACGAAGCGCTTCGTGCCGTGCTCCGCGGCGAGCTCGGCGAGCACCTGCGTCCCGAGCACGTTGTTTCGCACCGATTCGAGCGGGTTGGCCTCCATGAGGGGGACGTGCTTGTACGCGGCGGCGTGGAAGACGACCGCCGGTCGATGGCTCTCGAAGAGCCGGCGGATCTTCGCCGCCTCCTTCACGTCCGCGAGCGCCGGCACCGTCGAGAGGTACCCGCGCTCGTGCTGGAGCTCGTGGTCGATCTGGACGAGCGCGTTCTCGGAGTGGTCCACGAGCACGATCTGCTCGGCTCCGAGCGCCGCGACCTGGCGGCAAAGCTCGGAGCCGATGGAGCCGCCCGCACCGGTCACGAGGACGGTCGCTCCCGAGATGTACGAAGCGATCGACGGTATGTCGAGCTCGACTGCCTCGCGGCCGAGGACGTCCTCCACCTGGACCTCGCGGAGCTGGCGCGACAGATTGAGTTCGCCGGTGATCAGCTCGTGGACGCCGGGCAGGGTCTTGACGGGCACGCCGGCGTCGCGGCAGGCATTGACGACGTTCTGGCGGACGGCGCCCGCTCCCGACGGGATGGCGATGATGACCTCGTCGGGGCGGTTCTCGACGAGGAGGCGCGGCAGCTGGTCGGTGGCCCCCAGCACGCGCACCCCGTGGAGGCGCATGTTGCGCTTGCGAGAGTCGTCGTCGACGAGTCCGATCGGGGTGTAGCCGAGGCGCGGCGTCTTCAGCATCTCGCGAATGATCAGCTGGCCCGCGTCGCCGGCGCCGACGATGAGCGCCTCCTTGCCGCGTGCCACGAAACGTCCCCGCCCGGGCCGCTCGATCACCGTCCGCGCGAGGAGCCGCGCCCCCGTGATGAACGCGAGGGCGAAGAGCCAGTCGATTGCGATCACCCCTCGCGGGACGCTCAGATCCTGCGCGGGTCGCCACAGGTAGATGACGGCGAGCGTTCCGAGCGCGCCGGCGGTCACGGCGAGGATCGACCGCCACATGTCTCGGATGGACACGTAGCGCCACCAGTGCTGGTAGAGGCCGAAGAGGACGAAGACACCGAGCTGGAAGCCGACGACCACGACGAAGACCTCGGGCGTCAGGAAGTCGTCGTAGCGCAACGGCACTCCCTCGTCGAACCGGACCTGGAAGGCGAGATACCAGGCAAGCGCAAGCAGGCCGGCATCTGCGGCCATCTGCCAGATTCGATGGCGGCTAGGCAACCTCACGCGCCGCTCCAGTCTCGATCTGCGTTCTGATGGTGGCCACGACTTCCTCCTGCTGCGCCGCCGAGATCCCAGCCCAAAGTGGGAGCGCGATCGTCTCCCGCGCGGCGCGTTCTGTCTCGGGGAGGCTACCTGGCTCGTAGGCGAGAGCCCGGTAGACCGGTTGCAGGTGAAGCGGGGTCGTGTAGTACGTGGCGCAGCCGATCCCGGCCGCCCGCAAGCCCTCCGCGAGCCGATCCCTCGCTGTCGAGCGCACGACGTACATGTGGTAGACGTGGCCCGGCTCGTCGACCGGCAGGGTGCAGACCTCGCCCAGCCCGAGCTCCGCGTAGCGCGCCGCCGCCTCACGGCGGACCGTGTTCCAGCCGTCGACGTGTCCGAGGAAGAGGCGCAGCGCCGCCGCCTGGATCTCGTCGAGACGCGAGTTGAGACCGACGGCTTCGAAGTGTTCCTTGTCGCTCGAGCCGTGAAAGCGGAGGAGGCGCACGCGCGCGGCCAGATCGCGGTCGTTCGAGACGACGAGACCGCCGTCCCCGAGGCCGAAGAGGTTCTTGGTCGGAAAGAAGCTGAACGTGCCCGCAGCGCCGAGCGTGCCGACACGCGCTCCCCCGAGGGTCGCGCCGAAGGCCTGCGCGGCGTCTTCGACGACCGGCACTCCGTCGGGCAGCGCGTCGAGCGGCGCCGGCCGGCCGAAGAGGTGAACGGCGACGATCGCCTTCGTCCGGTCGGTGACGCGCTCCGCGGCGTCCGCCGGGTCGAGGTTCAGCGTCTCGGGGTCGATGTCGCAGAAGACCGGCGTCGCCCCGGCGCGGGAGATCGCCTCCGCCGTCGCGTAGAAGGTGAACGCCGGGCACACCACCTCGTCGCCGGGCCCGATCCCGAGCGCCTCGAGAACGAGGAGGAGCGCATCCGTGCCGTTCGCGACTCCGACCGCTTCTTCGGAGCCGAGAAAGCCGGCGGACTCCTCCTCGAACGCCTGCACTTCGGGCCCGAGGATGAACTGCCCCGAGTCGAGCACGCCTGCGAGGCGCTCCTTCAGCTCCTCGAGGAGGGGCGCGTACTGAGCCTTGACGTCGACGTGGGGGATTCCCATCGCGGCGCTCGCTCTAGAGGAATGGACCGGGTCTGCGAGCGGCGTGCACGCCAGGCGATTCTAGCGACCGGTCCACTCGGCGGATTCCTCCTCGACGGCCCGTTTCCGCGTGCGCCGGCGGTACGTTCGGTAGACGAGCGCGGCGACGCCGGCGACAAGGAGCGCCACGATTACATAGTCCGCGTAGCGGAAGCTGTCGTGGAACTCCTCCCACTGGCTGCCGAGTGCCACGCCCACCGCTGCCAGGCCGAAGCACCAGGGGAGCGTCCCGAGGAACGTGAGCACGGTGTAGCGGAGGAGCGGCATCTCGCCGATGCCGGCGGGAATGGACACGAACGAGCGGACGACCGGGAGCATCCGCGTGAAGAAGACCGTGGCATCGCCGTAGCGGTCGAACCACGCATCCGCCCGGTCGAGCTTCTCGGGCGTGACATGGAGCCAACGTCCGTGCCGCTCGAGATAGGGCCTGCCGCCGTAGAAGCCGATGGCCCACCCGGCCACCGAGCCGAGCGTGTAGCCGACGGTCGCGGCTAGCGAGACGGTCACGTAGGCCCAGCCGGTGGATTCGATCACGTTCCCGAAGATCGTGATGTCGGACCCCGCGAACGCCCCCGCCGCGACCGCCCCGCCGTAGACCATGACGAGCTCGCTCGCCGCGGGCAGAAGAGCGTCGAGGAACATCAGCAGGAACACGGCGTAGAGGCCGTAGTCCCCGATGGCGTCGGTGACGGCCTCGGTGATCGCGTGCACCGGAGAGACTCTACTCCGGCGCCTGTCCTGAGGACGCGTACCGCGCGCCGCAGCGCCACGGAGCCGAGCTCGTTGCGCGCCGTTACACGGATCGTGAAGGTCCCGGCTTGGACGACCGGGCCCGCACCGGTCCGACCGTTCCAGTGCCAGACCTGCCGGTCCGGGCCGCGCCGGCCGTGGAAGAGCACGCGCCGAATGCGGCCATCCGGCCCGAGCACGACAACGTTCAGGGCCGCGCTCCGGGTGAGGTTCACGGATATCCCGAGGCGGCCGCCGTGGTGCGGCCGGACCCGCATCAGCGGCTTCGAGAGGCGAAGGTAGCCGAGCGTCTTGTTGACGCGGAAGACGCGCTGCATCTCGGTCTCGTGCCCGGCCGTCATGTCGGTGGCCTCCACCTCCCACCGCCAGCGCCCCTCGGCCATGCCCGGGTTGGAGACGACGTGGCCGATCAGGCCGCGCCCGACGACGTCCTGACGGCTCCAGGCAACGGAGCCGTCCGGCCGGCGTAGCCGGAGCGTCACGTCGGAACGTCGCACGAGCTTGGCCGTCAGCCGCTTACGGTCCGAGACTCCGTCGCCGTTCGGGGAGAGGATGCTGCCGGTGAGCGGCCTCGCGTAGACCCCGTAGTAGTGGAGGAACAGGCCGTCCGCGACCGCGCGCGGCGCGCCGTCGGAGGGCGTGTTGAGGACACGGCCGTCGAAGGCAAGGGTCGACGAGCCTCCGCCGTCGAGGGCCATCGCGGTGACGGCGCCCCGGTCGAGCATGACCTGGGCCAGC
Organism: uncultured Actinomycetes bacterium; assembly: GCA_963842305.1. Classification (GTDB taxonomy): domain Bacteria; phylum Actinomycetota; class Thermoleophilia; order Gaiellales; family Gaiellaceae; genus JAIBJN01. The sequence continues at coordinate 529,206 of CAWJFW010000003.1, read as the reverse complement.
GCGCGGGTGGTCAGGCCGTAGCTCCGGCCGCTCCGGCCGTCGGCGACGACGAACAGGAGCCTGCCGTTCGCGAGCTGGCCGACCGCGGTCCGGGGATGGCGCTGTGCGTAGGTCTGCGTCGAGAATCCCTGGCCCGACTGCCGCACGATCCTGCCGTCCCGGACGAGCGTGGGGCCGCCGCCGATGGCCTCGAGCGTCCCTCCCGGGAGCTCCGGCACGTCCAGCCGTACGGTCATCGCGGTTCCGACGGGGCCCTTGTCCAGAAGCACCGGGCGCCTGTCCCCCCGAGCCTGGAGGACCGCGCCGCCCGCCGGTATGGGCGTCCTGCCGTTTCGCTCCACCGCCACCACCGTGCCGGTGAGGTCCGCGTCGAGTCTCGCCCTCGGAAAGCCCGCCAGCACGAGCTCGACCGCACCGCGCGCACGCGGGGTAACCGTCCCCCAGGCCCGCGTGAAGAGCCCGACGCGCGAGACCTGCTCGACGGGCTGGTTCATGACCGCGATACCGCGCGGATTGTCCGTGCCCACGTGCCACGTCGCCTCGAAGCTGAAGAGGTCCGAGATCAGCCGGCTGTCCGGGCCGACCGCCAGCCCCGACCGCCAGCGACTCGGCTGGGACGAGAGCACCCCTCCCTGCAGAAGTACGCCGGAGGGATCACCGGTCGCCAGGTTGAAGAAGTCGCCGTTGACGCCGACCGTCGTCGCCCGGGGCGAGAGCCGCCGCTGCATCGTGGGCACGGTCTGACGGCGGACTTCGCCACCCCTCGCCCGAACCGGAAGCAGCCGGTAGAGGTCGCTCGGAGGCGGCGTCCGGACGACATGCAGGATCACCGGCCTGCCCGCGTTGAAGATGCGCTCACGCGAGTGGGTGACCCCCGGCAGGAGCGTCTCTTTCGCGCCGGCTCCCGCCGGGAACACGAGGACGGCCACGAGCGCGGCGCACGGAAGACCCCTCTTCAGCACCCGCGAAACACGAAATCACATTGAGCGGCGGTCGACAAGCGCCGCGGCGGTCAGGCCCAGACCTTGACCTCGCGATAGAGCGTGTCGCGCTGCACCGGGACCTTGCCGAGCGCCCTGATCGCGCGCACGAAGTCCTCGGTGTCCGCGCGGTGTGTCGTACCGGCGGCCGAGACGACGTTTTCCTCGATCATCACCGAGCCCATGTCGTCCGCCCCGAACCCCAGGGCCACCTGGCCGACCTTCATCCCCTGCGTGACCCAGCTCGACTGGATGTGGTCGAAGTTGTCGAGGTAGATGCGGCTGACCGCCTGCGTCAGCAGGTAGTCGAACGAGGTCGGATGCTCCTGGACCTTGTCGGCGAGGCGCGTGCCGTCGGGCTGGAACGTCCACGAGATGAATGCGCGAAAGCCGCCCGTCTCGTCCTGGAGCGCGCGAATCCTGCCCATGTGCTCCACCCGCTCCTCGAGCGTCTCGACGTGGCCGTACATCATGGTGGCCGTCGAGGAGACGCCCAGATGGTGCGCGTCTCGCATGACTCCGAGCCACTCGGCGGACCTTGTCTTCTTCGGGGCGATGATGTCCCGGACGCGGTCGACGAGGATCTCGGCCCCGCCCCCAGGGAGCGAGTCGAGCCCCGCGTCCCGCAGGCGCGTCAATGTCTCGGGGATCGTGAGCTTCGAGCGGCGGGAGATGTGCTGGATCTCGGGCGGCGAGAGCGCGTGCAGGTGGATGCGGTAGCGCTCCTTGATCGAGCGGAAGAGGTCCTCGTAGTAGTCGATCCCGAGGTCCGGGTGATGGCCACCCTGCATCAGGAGCGCCGTGCCGCCGATGGAGAGCGTCTCCTCGATCTTCTTGAAGATCACCGGCTTCGGCAGCAGGTAGCCCTCCTTGCGGTCGCCGGGACGCCGGTAGAAGGCGCAGAAGTCGCAGTCCGTGTGGCAGATGTTCGTGTAGTTGACGTTGCGGTCGATGATGAAGGTCACCTGCCGCGGATCGACCTTCCGGTTGCGGAGCTCGTCCGCGACCCGGCCGATGCGAACGAGGTCCCGGCTTCGGAGCAGGACCGCGGCGTCGGCGTCGGAGAGACGCTCGCCCGCGAGCGAGCGGTCGAGGATCTCCGTGACGCGGCCGTTTCCGTTGCCGTTGCCGCTCACGCCGACACCGCCTCCGCTGCGACAAAGCGAAGCTCCGGCACCCGCTCCAGCTCCCCGACGTCTCGGGCGAGCTCGAAGAACGTGATCAGCCCCGCCCGCTCGCGGGGCCCGAAGCTGTAACGGAGCTTTTCGAAATAACGGGCGAGGAAGCCCGCGGGATAGCCGTAGGCCGTGCTCGCCTCGAACGCCAGGCGCTCCGGCTCGGCGCGCGCGAGCCGAACCGAGGAGACCAGAGCCTCCTCGAGCTCACGGACCCCCGGCGGCGCCGGGTCGGGGCACGCCCAGACTGCGAAGACCATCGGCAGGCCGGTTCGCTCGAGCCAGAGCCTCCCAAGGTCGTGGTGGGGCGTCGGATCCTCGAAGGCACTCCGGAGCGCCGCGTCACCGATCAGGAGCTTCGCCTCGGCCTTCTTGCCAAGCGGAACGAGCACGGCGTCGGGCAAGAGGACCTTCGTCAGCACGACCGACGTCGCGCTCTCCGGCGTCACCGCCACCGAGTCGATGTGCTCGAGCGGGGTTCGTGACACGAGCTGGATCGAGTCGACGGCCCCTTCGGAGGAGACGCAGAGGCGCGGCAGGATGCGGAGCCGGTCGGCATGCCGCGCGTATTCGATCGACGAGATCGGGGCGAGGTCGATCTCCCCCGCCAGCAGGCGTGCGTTCAGGTCGGTCGGGACGCCGTGGACTTCCTCGACCTCGGCGTCGAGCCGGTGGAAGACGGGCGCCATGTTCACGTAGGAGATGCGGCCGAGCCGGATCATTCGAAATCCCAGCGGAAGAAGATGACGAGGTTGCCGTCGAGATCCAGTGTGGCGAAGTCGCGCGCACCGTAGTCCGTGTCCGTGACGCCGTCGCTCGACGCAGGGTGGAGCACGTGGGCCGCCGCCAACTCGGCATGGAGCCCGTCGACGTCCTCGACGCGGATCCGGCAGCTCGCCGTCCCGGCGATGAACGATTCGGCACCGGACCGGACCGGCTGCTCGATGGAGTCGCGCTCGCGCCAGCTCTCGATCGCCCGCCTCCCAGAGGTGGAGAACTGCCTCGTCCCGTCCCACGACCGCAAAGCCTCCGTCATGGTGAAGCACCTCGAAGCCGAGCTTGTCGCGGTAGAACTCGATCGACTTGGCCACGTCCCGGACAGGGAGCGCCGGGATCGTCTGCGTCATGCTCACCACCGGCGAACCTCGTTGTAGAACGTGTCGCGCTGGACCGGAACGCGCCCCGCCTCCCGGACGAAGCGGACAAGCTCGTCGATCTTCTGCTCCGTCTCGGTCGTCGCGCCGGCCGCGTGAAAGATCTCCTCGCGCACGACCGTGCCCTGGACGTCGTTCGCGCCGAAGTGCAGCGCAACGGCCGCGAGCGGCATCCCCATCATGATCCAGTAGGCCTTCACGTTCTCGATGTTGTCGAGCAGGAGCCGCGAGACCGCGATCATCTTGAGGTCGTCGGAGCCCGCCGTGTGCGTCCAGCCGCGCCGCTCGAAGACCGTGTTCTCCGGATGGAACGCCAGCGGGATGAAGGCGAGGAAGCCGCCAGTCTCGTCCTGGAGCTCGCGCAGGCGGAGCAGGTGGTCCACGCGCTCCTCGTACGTCTCCACATGGCCGTAGAGCATCGTGCAGTGCGTCTGCATGCCGAGGCCGTGGGCGGTGCGATGCGTGTGGAACCAGAAGTCGGGGTGCTCCTTCCCGGGAGCGATGAGCCTCCGCACGCGGTCGGCGAAGACCTCGGCGCCGCCGCCCGGTAGTGAGTCGAGCCCCGCCGCCTTCAGCTCGACGAGGACCTGCTCGTGCGAGAGGCCCGAGAGTTTCGTCATGTGGTGGATCTCGCTCGCCGTGTAGCACTTCAGTTGCACGTCGGGCATCGCCTCGCGCAGGGAGCGGATCGTGTCCACGTAGAAGTCGAAGCCGACGTGCGGATTCTCGCCGTTCACCATGTGGATCTCGGTGAAGCCGGTGAGCTCACGCTGGCGCAGCGCATCCTCGACCAGCTCGTCCGGCGTGGTCGTGTACGCGCCCGCCTGCTTCTGCGTGACGGCGAAGGCGCAGAACTTGCACTTCACGCGGCACACGTTCGTCTGGTTCAGATACAGGTTCTGGACGAAGTAGACCTCGTCGCCACCGCCGCGGACCCGGCGCGCCGTGTCGGCCAGCTCACCGAGCTGGAGGAGGTCGTCGGACTCCATCAGCGTGAGGCCGTCCTCGAAGTCGAGGCGTTCGTTGGCCGCCACCTTCTCGTGGATCGCGTCGAGCGCCGACTGCTGCGTCACGATCGCCACGCTACTCATCCATCCCGGTCGACCACCAGATGCGTGAGGGCTTCGAGCGACTCGCGGTCCGGCTCCCCGTCGAGCGCCGCCCTGGCACGGGCAGCGTACTCGAGGGCGAAGCCGCGCGCGGTCTCGATCGCGCCCGTGGCGGCCACCCGCTCGAGCGCGCCGTCCACCTGCTGGCCCGCCAGCGCGCGCCGGATGCCCTCGTCCTCGCGGGCGGCGAGGATGAGCGGCAGCGTCGGCGTCCCGTCGCGCAGATCGACGCCGGGGGCTTTCCCCGTCGTGTCGAAGTCGCCCGTGCAGTCGAGGATGTCGTCGGCGATCTGGAACGCGACGCCGAGCGACAGGCCGAAGAACCCGAGCTCCGGCCGCGCCCCGCCGATGACGCACGCCGCCTCGAAGAGCTTGCCGGTCTTGAGCGAGCAGCGGGCGAGGTATTCGTCCACGGAGGTGTCGGGCCTGAATGCCTGCCGGCGCTGGAGAGCCTCGCCACGGGCGAGCGCGAGAGCCGCGTCGGCAAGCACGGCGACGGCCTCGGCGTCGCCGGTTCCCGCGAGCTCGGCGAAGGCGCGCGCGAAGAGGTAGTCGCCCGTGGCCTTCGCCGCGCCGTCTCCGTGCTCGGCCCAGGCGGTCGGGCGTCCGCGGCGGAGGTCGGCGCCGTCGAGCAGGTCGTCGTGGACGAGCGTCGCCATGTGCACGAGCTCGACGGCAGCGCCGCCCGCGACTGCCCGCTCGCCGGCCCGGTCGTCCGGAGGCGTGCAGAGGAAGACGAGCACCGGTCGCAGCCGCTTGCCGCCCGCTGCCAGCGTGTCCGTACCGATTTCGCCGACGAGTCCCGGATGCGAGCCGACGGACCGCTCGAGCCGCGCCTCGAGCTGCTCCAGGTAGGCGTCGAGGCCCGGAGCGGCGCGGACGGTTGCGAGCGCACTCATCCCGTCCTCGCAACATGGAGCGCGACGATTCCACCGCCGAGGAGGCGCCAGCCGACCTCGTCGAAGCCTGCGTCGCGCATCGCGGTGCCGAGATCGGCCGGCCCGGGGAAGCGGCGCACGCTCGCGGGGAGATAGGTGTAGGCCGAGCCGCCCGGAAGCAGCTTCCCCGCCAGTGGTACGAGCCCGTCGAACCAGAGTGCGAAGAAGGGTCGAAGCACCCCTGTCGGACGGGTGATCTCGAGACAGCCGAGGCGCCCGCCGGGCCGGAGCACACGTTGCAGCTCACGGAGCCCGGCGCCGAGGTCCGCGACGTTGCGAATTCCGAAGCCGACCGTGACCGCGTCGAAGGACCCGTCGGCGAACGGGAGCGCAAGCATGTCGCCACGGATCCACTCGACGCCATCCGACTTTCGCCGGGCGCGCTCGAGCATGCGGTCGGAGAAGTCGAGCCCGGTGACGTTGCCCCCGGCCCGCTCCGCCTCGACCGCCAGGTCACCGGTACCGCAGCAGGCGTCGAGCACCCTGTCGCCGGGCCGCACGACCGCGCTCACGGTCAGTCGCCGCCAGCGGCGGTCGAGTCCCGCCGTCATCAGGCGATTCATCGTGTCGTAGACCGGCGCGATGCGGTCGAACATGCCCTCGACGGCGGCTGGGGCGAGCGTGCCGGAGCTCACTGACCCCACCGGCTGACGAGCGACTGGTCGATTCCCAGCTGGTCCAGACATCGCGCAACGACGAAGTTGACCAGATCGTCGATGGTTTCGGGGCCATGGTAGAAGCCCGGGGCCGCCATGACGACTGTCGCACCGGCTCGGCGCAGGCGCAGGAGGTTCTCCAGGTGGATCGTCGAGAGCGGCGTCTCGCGCGGCACGAGGACGAGTTTTCGCTCCTCCTTCAACGCAACGGACGCTGCTCGATGGACGAGGTTCGCCATAGCACCGGCGGCAATGCTGGCCGCTGTCGACATCGAGCAGGGGCAGACGACGTAGCCGTCGACCCGGGCGGAGCCGCTTGCATACGGCGTCGTGTAGTCGCGCAGACCGATGACCGAGACGCCGTCGAGCCCGTCCACCAGCCTCCGCGTCACTTCGTCGCGCCCCAGCGCGATGTCGCCGTAGAGTTCGGCCCCGCAGACCTGTACGCCGGCGTCCGAGATGCAGAGGCCGACCTCGGCACCCGACGCCGAGAGCGCCTGCAGCAGGCGTGCCGCATACGGAGCGCCCGACGCGCCGGTTATTCCGAGGAAGACGTTCACGGGCCCCAGGCGGGGTCGCTACTCGCCGCCGCCCGCGCCCTTCGACTCGGAGAGGAAGATGCCGAGAAGCCGCAGGTTCTCTTCGCCGAGATTCGCGAACGAGGGCATGACGGTGTTGCCGAAATCGGCCGGGTTGGCGACGTAGGCGGCGAAGTCCTCCGCCGTCATGCCGGAGGCGCCGATCTCCGAGAGATCGGGGGCGCCGAGGTTGCTCGAGCCCGCGCCGAGGTACGTGTGGCAGTTCATGCAGCCCGACTCGGCGAAGAGGGTCGCCCCCTCGGCGCCTTCCTCGGAAAGCCCCTGCACCTCCGTCCACTCGCCGACGAGCTCGACGTTCTCGGAGGCGAGCGCCTCCTCGGCGGTCGCGCCCTTGTAGGTGAGGACGCCCATCGACGCGATGACGAGGAGCGCGGCGACGACTGCGACGGGTCGCCGAACGAGGCGGCGCTCCCGCCGGCGGTCGACGAACGGAAGGATCACGAGCAGGATCAGTGCGATCGTCGGGATCCCGACCGTTCCGAGGATGACCGACTCCGGCCATTTGAAGATCCGCAGGAGGTAGAAGAGGAAGTAGAAGTACCAGTCCGGGCGCGGCACGAACGACGTCGTGCCCGGATCGGCCTCCGCCGTGTAGCGCGGGCCGAGGACGCCCGCGTCGCCGGCCTCCTCGCCCGAGGTGAAGTACCAGATGCACGCAAGGCCGACGATGACGCACACGACGACCAGGCTCATCACGGTGTCGTGGAACATCGCCCACGGGTAGAAGGACTTCCCCTCGCGCTGGACGTCCTCCTTGTACCGCTTGAAGTAGGCCCGTTCCTTTTCGTTGCTCATGGCATCAGGCTTCGGGCCGGCCCCTCACGTCGGCGGCCGCCCCTCCGTCGCCCCGCGGCCTCGGCTCGACGAGGCCCCGCTTGCCGGTGATGACCTCCTCCCGCTCCCTGCCGGCGGCGTGCGTCGACCAAGGGGGCGACGTGACGCCGAGGCGGATGACGAGGTAGAGGTGCAGTGTGATCAGACCGATCAGGCCGCCGGGTATCAGCAGCATGTGCAGCGAGTAGAAGCGTGAGAGCGTCTCGGTGCCGATCTCCTGCCCTCCGCGCAGGAAGTCCGAGAGGAACGGGCCCGCAAACGGCGCGGTCGCGTTCAGGTTGATGCCGACGACGGTGGCCCAGTAGGCGGTCTGGTCCCAGGGGAGCAGGTAGCCCGTGAAGCCCTCGAGCATCGCCAGCACGAGGAGCATGACACCGATGCAGCCAGTTGAGCTCGCGCGGATACTTGTAGGCGCCGAACAGGAACACCCGCCCCATGTGCAGGAAGAGCAGGATGATGAAGACGCTCGCGCCCCAGCGGTGCATCCCGCGCACGAGCCAGCCGAGCGTGAGGTCGTTCGTGATGTACTGGATCGACGAGTAGGCCTCGTTCGGCGACGGCTTGTAGTAAAAGGCGAGGACGACGCCGGTGAACAACTGGACGATGAACGCCGTCAGGGTCGCCGAGCCGAGGGTCTGGAACCAGTTCGTGTCGCGCGGGACCTTGCGAAAGAGGAAGTACTTGGTCGCGCCGACCAGCCCGGACCGCTCTTCGAGCCAGTCGAGCGGAATCGAGCAGCGCCTTCCCGACCGGATGCTTCCCTTTCGACTTCGCTCGCGCCATCAGCGGCTCCTCACGGCACGTACGGGTAGAGGTACTGCTCTGGCCCGTCCACGTGGACGCCCGGGTCGGCGGCGCTGTACTTGACGATCACTGCGTCGGCGCCCTCGCCGTCGACCTCGGCCACGCTGTAGACCGCGCCGAGCACGAGGCTGCCCTCGACGATCGAGTACTCGTACCGATCGAGGGCGCGGACCGGGGGCCCGGCGACGCGGTTTCCCTCGACGTCGTAGGCGCCGCCGTGGCACGGACAGCCGTAGCCCGAAGGCTGGGTCGGCGTCAGCTCCACCGGCAGCGCCGAGGTCTCGACCTTGCGCGGCTCACCCGGCGGGCCCTGCGGCTGCGTCGGGCAGCCGAGGTGGACGCAGCGGTTCGAGAGGATCGAGAAGCTCGGGACGCTGTCCTTGAGCCCGTTGTAGCGGACGAAGGCGGTTCGCCGCGACACGGAGCCGTCGATGGGAGCCGAGGTGAACGTGGCGATCAGCCATTGCCCCTCGGGGTAGTTGCCGAGTGGTCCGAGGTCGACGTCCGGGTAGTCCTGGCCGACGAAGGCGGGAGCGACGGCGAAGCCGAGCACCGGGAGCGTGACGATGGCGCCGATGGCGGCGCCGATCCCGAGCGTGGCGCCTTCGAGGAACTTCGAGCGCTCGTAGCGCGGCGGCCCCTCCTCCTCGTCGACCGCCAACGGCTCGGGCGTCGGAGCTTCGAGGGGCTCGGGCTCGCCGCGAACCTCGCGGGTGACCTGGCGGATCCAGAGAAAGCCGAAGATGACGGCGAGGATCACGCCGATCACCGTCGCCCACTTGTTGACGATCAGACCGAGGAGGATGAGCGCGACCGCGCCGGCGAAGGCGAACGGCCAGATCGTGGGAGCGGGAAGGTGGGCCCCGGCGTCCTCGTGCTCGGGGGTCTCCCCCGGCCGCTCTAGATCGTCGGCCACACGGCTCCCTTCTGACGGCCCTCGCTGTTACAAGCGCCGCCATTCTCCCGCTGAGCCCGCGTTTCTGTCAACGACGTACCTTTTGCCTCAATACCTGAGAAATTCGCCCGTTTGAGGCGGCCGGAACGTCGAGGCCGTACTCCTCCCACCGCCGGTCGACGGTGTCACGAACCTCAGGCGTCATCTCGATTCGCTCGGGCCATTCCCGTGCCCCTTCCTCGGGCAGCTTATGGGTCGCGTCGACGCCGAGCTTACCGCCGAAGCAGGGCAGCATGGCCGCGTGGTCGAGCTGGTCGAGCGGGCCCTCGCTCAGCAGCACGTCGCGCTTCGGATCGACGTTCGCACAGACGTGGAAGAAGACCTGCTCGTAGTCGTGCACGTCGACCGACTGGTCGACGACGACGACCGACTTGGAGAGGCTCAGCATGCCGAGGCCCCAGATGGCGTGCATGACCTTCCTCGCGTGGCCAGGGAACGCCTTGCGGATCGAGACGATCACGCAGTTGTGGAACGCGCCGGCGACCGGGAGGTCGTAGTCGACGATCTCGGGAACGGTCATGCGGATCGCCGGCAGGAAGATGCGCTCGGTCGCCTTTCCGAGCCAGGCGTCCTCGGCAGGCGGGATCCCGACGACGATCGACGGGTAGATCGCGTCGCGGCGCATCGTCATCGCCGAGAGTCGGAAGACCGGGAACGGCTCGGGCGGCGAGTAGTAGCCGGTGTGGTCGCCGAAGGGCCCCTCGATCCCGATGTCGCCGGCCTCGATCGTCCCCTCGAGGACGATCTCCGCATTGGCCGGCACCTCGAGGTCGACGGTCTTGCACTTGACGGTCTCGACCGCCTCGCCGCGGAGGAAGCCGGCGAGCATCAGCTCGTCGATGTGCTTCGGGAGAGGCGCGCTCGCCGAGTAGGCCGTCACCGGGTCGAGCCCGAGCGCGACGGCGACGGGGATCGTCCCTTCGGCTGCGAGCCAGTCGGCGCGTCCGTCTTTGTGGATCTGCCAGTGCATGTAGGTCGAGCGCGCGTCGATCTTCTGCATCCGGTACATGCCGACGTTGCGGACACCTGTCCGCGGGTCTTTCGTGATCACGGCCGGAAGCGTGATGAAGGGCGCGGGGTCTCCGGGCCAGCAGTGCTGGATCGGAAGCGCATCGAGATCCGGCTCGAGCACGATCTCCTGGCACGCCCCGCGCGAGACGCTCTTCGGCATCGAGTCGGCGAGGCGCTTGAGCTTTCCGAGGCCCTTGACCTTCTCGACGAGGCCCTGCGGCGGCTGCATCTCGAGCACGTCCTCGAGCTTCCGCGCGACCGCGTCGAGGCTCTCCTCGCCGAACGCGAGGCACATGCGCCGCTCGGTCCCGAACTGGTTGATCAGAAGCGGCCGCTCGGAGCCCCTGACGTTTCTGAAGAGAAGCGCCGCCCCGCCGGACTTGACGACCCGGTCGACGATTTCCGTGATCTCGAGGTACGGATCGACCTCCGCCTCGACCTCCACCAACTCGCCCTCCCGCTTGAGCAGGTCGATCCAGGAGCGAAGATCGGCGACAGGCACCGGTCCGAGTCTATCCAGGCACGTCGCGCGCAGGCGCCCGTGTGGGCGCCCCGAGCCGGCTAGTGGCCGTGGCCCCGGCGGTGGCCGACCCAGCGGGCGAACTGCCCGATGGCGATGACGCTGCAGAAGATGAGACCGACCACGAGCATCGCGACGATGATGTCGCGTCCCTCCTCGGCCGTGGACTTCTCGGCGGCTAGGACGAGGGCGCTCAGCATGGCGCGGATCTTAGAGCACCCGGCCGGCGTGGCGGACGAGAGTCTGCCCGACCGCATCCCCGCCCGCTTCGAGCTCGGCGAGCGCCAGCAGCGGCCTCGGGTCGCCGTTCACACGGAGCGCAGCACGCGCGTTTTCGAGGCGGCCGTCGCCACATCCGAGGAGGGCAGCGGTTCCGGCCCAGGCCGGGCCGTCTCCATCGAGCTCCTCGGCGCGGAGCTGCGAGCACAGCGAGATGAGCTCGGCCAGGTCGGAGACCACCAGGACCTCGCCGTGCGCCGCGACGCGGACGAGACCGTGCGCGTAGAGGTAATCGCCGAGGAGAATCGCGGTGTCGGCGTCCCCCGGCCCGAACAGCCGCGGCCGCCCGTAGTGCAGGAGGTAGCCCTCGTAGATCGACTCGAGGCCGAGGGCGTAGCGCCCGTCGGCGAGGGTCGAGAAGACGGGCGTGTCGTCTCGCTCCTCCTCCGGCAGGAGCGCGGCGGCCCACAGCGCACTCTCGCGCGCCGCCTCGTCGGCGATTGTCGCCCAGATGCCGAGATCAGCTGCGGAAGAACTCATGCGCGGCCTCCACGAGCGCATCGACCTCGGGCTCGTCGTGGGCGGTCGAGACGAAGAGGGCCTCGAACTGCGAGGGGGCGACGTACTGGCCGCGGGCCAGCAGATGCCGGAACCAGGCGCCGTAGCGCTCCGTGTCGCTCGCCCCGGCGTCCTCGAAGTTCCGGACAGGCCCCTCGCGAAAGTAGAGCGTCGCCATGGCGCCGACGCGCTGAACACAGACCGGTGAGTCCCCGGCGGCGTCCCGGAGCTCCGCCTCGAGCCGCGCGCCGGTCTCCTCGAGCCGCGCGTACGTGTCCGGAGCCCGGAGGCGCCGGAGGACGACGAGCGCCGCCGCGGTCGCGAGCGGGTTCCCCGAGAGCGTGCCGGCCTGGTAGACGGGCCCGACGGGCGCCAGCTCGTCCATGACGTCGGCTCTGCCGCCGAAGGCAGCGAGGGGCAGGCCCCCGCCGGCGATCTTGCCGAGAACGGTCAGGTCGGGCGTGACTCCGTAGCGCTCCTGCGCGCCGCCGCGGGCGACGCGGAATCCGGTGATGACCTCGTCGAACACGAGCAGGGCACCGCACGCATCGGCGCGGGCGCGCAACGTCTCGAGGAAACCGGGCTCCGGCGGAACGACGCCCATGTTGCCCGCCACCGGCTCGACGATGATCGCCGCGAGCTCTTCGCCGTGGCGGTCGACCGCCTCCGTGAGGTCCTCGATGTCGTTGTAGGCGCAGACGAGCGTGTCGGCCGCAGCCCCGGCAGGCACCCCGGGCGATGAAGGAATGCCGAGCGTGGCGATTCCCGAGCCGGCGGCGGCGAGGAGCGCGTCGGCGTGACCGTGGTAGCAGCCCGAGAACTTGAGGATGCGATCGCGTCCGGTGATGCCGCGGGCGAGCCGCAAGGCGCTCATGGCGGCTTCGGTGCCGGAGGAGACGAGGCGCACCTTCTCGACTGAGGGGACCGCGTCGACGAGCTCCTCGGCGAGCGCCACCTCGCGTTCGGTCGGGGCACCGAACGTCGTCCCGTCGGCGGCCGCCTCCTGAACCGCCTCGACGACCTCGGCATCGGCATGGCCGAAGACGAGCGGGCCCCACGACATCACCCAGTCGACGTAGCGGTTGCCGTCGGAGTCCCAGAGAGACGCGCCCTCGCCCCGGGCGGCGAAGAACGGCTCGCCGGCGCCGACCGCCCCCCATGCCCGCACGGGCGAGTTGACCCCGCCCGGAATGACCGAGGTCGCCCGTTCGAAGAGACCGCTCCCGGTCACCCTTAGAGCCATTCCGCCAGCTCCCGGGCCCAGTACGAGACGATCACGTCCGCACCCGCGCGCTTGACGGCGGTCAGGCTCTCGAGCGCGGCCTGGCGCTCGTCCAGCCAGCCGCGGGCCCCGGCCGCCTTGACCATGGCGTATTCGCCGCTCACGTTGTAGGCGAAGAGTGGGGCATCGAAGCGCTCGCGAACGGCCCTGATGACGTCGAGATAGGGGAGCGCGGGCTTCACCATCAGCGCGTCGGCACCCTCGTTGAGGTCGAGCTCGCATTCGCGCAGAGCCTCGCGGACGTTGGGCGGGTCCATCTGATAGCTCCGCCGGTCGCCGAACGCCGGCGTCGAATCTGCCGCCTCCCGGAAGGGCCCATAGAACGCTGAGGCGTACTTGGCCGAGTAGGAAACGATCGGCAGCTGCTCGTAGCCCTCGGAGTCCAGCGCGCCGCGGATCGCTCCGACGCGGCCGTCGAGCATGTCGCTCGGGCACACGGCGTCGGCGCCGGCCTCCGCATGGCTGACCGCCGTCTTGGCCAGGAGCTCGAGCGAGACGTCGTTCAGGATCTCGTCGCCCTCGACGACGCCGCAGTGGCCGTGCGACGTGTACTCGCAGAGGCACACGTCGGTCAGGAGTACGAGCCCGGGAGCCTCCTCGCGCAGCGCGCGCAGCGCTTGTTGGATGATCCCGTCGTCGTCGTAGGCACCCGACGCCGCCTCGTCCTTCTCCTCGGGAATCCCGAACAGGAGGACAGCGCGCACGCCGGCCCGGTGGGCGGACTGGGCTTCGCGGCAGAGCTCGTCGACGGAGCGCTGTGCGATCCCTGGGAGTCCTTCGAGGGGCCGATCGACACCTGCGCCGGGGCACACAAACAGCGGATAGACGATGTCTTCGAGGTCGAGGCGCGTCTCGCGGACCAACGAGCGAAGCGCCGCCGTGCGCCGGAAGCGGCGCAGGCGCGTCAGCGGAAAGGTCGACATGTCGCCCGGAATCTTCGCACGGAGACCGATACCTCCGTCGTCCGCAGGCCCTGGCATGGTGGCCGCACGGCGAGCCACGCCGCAAGGCCAGTGATGCCGGTCGGTCAAGAGCTTTACGACCACGAGCACGAAGCCCCTGCGACGCGCGGGAACGTCATCGACCTCTGGGGCGTCGAGGAGGACTGGGAGTTCCCCACCCAGGGGGCGCTGGCGCTCAAACCCGAGCCGGTCGCGCCCGAGACGGGGCCCGAGGACGAACCTGGTCCCGAAACCGAGCGTCGGTTCGGTTTGAAAGCGCTGGCCACCTTCGTTACCGTGCCGCGGATGGCTATGACCGAAGCCCCGGGCTTCGCCGCACGCGCCAGGCAGCGCCAGCGTGACGAAGCCAGGGCGAAAGCCCGCCGCGCGCGCCGCACGGCGGCCCTCGTCGTCATCGCCTGCGGCTGCCTCGTAGCGCTCCTTCTCACCGCCTTCGGGCGCGGCGGCGAAACCGCCGTCACGATCACGGGCCCGGCCCCGGCCTCGCGTCTCCTCCCGGCCGGCCCGCCTCGGCCCGAGATCGTCGCCACCCAGGATTCCCTGCGCATCCAGCTCCCGGTCAACCAGAGCCGGGTGACCGCGCTCGGCTACCACGCCAGCGGAACGCTCGCGCTCCCGCTCGAGCCGGTCGGCACCCAGGCGAACGCCGGCCTCGCCGAGCGCCTCTTCAGGCGGCTCTTCGGTACGAGCGGCTCGGGCATGCGCTACTACATGCTCGACGGCGGAGTGGGCGTCGACACCGGCGGCCTCGACGTCGGAGCACCGGTCGACACCGACGTCTACGCGCCGGTCGACGGCAGCGTCATCGCCGTCACGGACAACGTCGTCAACGGACAGATCTACGGCGTGCGGATCGACATCCAGCCGTCCGGCTCACCGGGCGTCGTCGTCTCGCTCTCGAACCTCCGCGCCGATCCAGCGCTCACCGTCGGCTCGACCGTCTCGTCGGGGACGACCAAGATCGGCCGCGTCATCGATCTCTCGGACGTGGAGCGGGCCGGGCTCGCCCGCTACACGCAGGACAACGGCCAGCACGTGCACATCGAGGTGCAGCCTGCCACGGCCCTCACGAGCCCCTAGATCGGCACCACTCCCTGAAGCTGCTCTTCATCGGTGACGTCTTCGGCCCGCCCGGGCGACGGGCCGTGACCGACCGCCTGCCCGAGCTCAGGCACGAGCTCGACGCCGACCTCTGCGTCGTGAACGGCGAGAACGCCGCGGACGGCATCGGCCTGACCGCCAAGCTCGCATATCGCCTGCTCGAGGCGGGCGCCGACGTGATCACGACGGGAAACCATGTCTGGCGTCACCGAGACCTCGTGCCCATGCTCGAGTCCGATCCCCGCGTTCTCCGACCGGCCAACTTCGGCGAAGCCGGCATCCCGGGCCGCGGCCTGACCGTCGTCAAAGCACGCGGCGGGGAGCAGGTCGCGGTCCTGAACCTCCAGGGCCAGCTCTTCCTCCAGACGCCTGTTCATCCGTTCCGGGTCGTGGACGCGCTCGTCGAGGAGGCCCGCGAGCAGACACCCGTCGTCCTCGTCGACTTCCACGCCGAGGCGACGAGCGAGAAGATCGCTCTCGCCCGCCTGCTCGACGGCCGGGTCACCGCCGTCCTCGGGACGCACACTCACGTGCAGACGAACGACGCCCGCGTCCTCGCCGGCGGAACCGCAGCGATCACCGACGCGGGCATGACCGGTCCACACGATTCCGTCATCGGCGTGCGCGCCGAGCTCGCCATCCAGCGAATGCGCACCGGGATCCCGGTGCGCTTCCACCCGGCAGAAGGGGACGTTCGGATCGAAGGCGTCGTCGTCGAATGCGGAGCCGATGGGCGCGCTACCCGCTGCGAGGCTCTGCGCGTGCCCGTGCCGTAGCGACCGCCAGGCCGGCTGCCAGCGCGACGAGGAACACGTTGCGGACGAGCGCGAGCCAGCCAACGGGCTCGAGCGCGACGAGATCCCAGTAGCGCGTCGGAAACCAGAGGTGCGTCGTGACGAGTGCGGCGCCGAGAAGCGCGCCCGCCGCGAGCCCGCCTCTCCCACCTACCAGGGCGACGACGGGGACGAGCCAGATCAAGAACTGCGGCGAGAGCACCTTGCCGAACGCGACGAAGACCACGACGGAGGCCGCGCAGACGGCGACGAGCCGCGCCGCCGTGGCGGGGCCGCGCGCAAACACGAGCCAGATCGCGACGAGCGCGAGCGCCTGCACCACGGTCTGCACCGTGGCGACCGCATCCGGCAGAGATCCGGCCAGGTTCTGGGAGCCGTACGACGAGACAACGGTCGGCTCGTAGAGCCCGAGCTGGTGCGCGACGAGCAGCACCGAGGCACCGAGGCTCTCGATCTGGAGCGGTCGGCCGAGTTGGCGTTCGAGCGACTCCACAAGCCCGTCGGGGGCGACGATCGCGAACGGCAGCACGACGACTGCAAGCACGGTCACGAAGGCGCCCAAACCGATCGCCGCCTCTCGCCACCCCCGTCTTCGGCCGACGTAGACGAGCAGCGGAGGGAGGAGCACGAGCGGATAGATCTTCGCTGCGACGGCGAGCCCGAGCACAGCCAGCCCGAGCCGGTCCCTGCCGACGAGAACCGCCGTCAGCGCCGCGGCCGCCAGGGCCGCGGGCCAGAGGTCGTAGCGCGTGAGCACGACCGTTCCGAGGGCGAGCGGAAAGAGCCCGATCCCAACGGCGACGAGGAGAAGCCGTGTGGGCGCGTCCCGGAAGGTCGCGACGCCGCGCACGACGAGCGCGAGCATCGCCGCCGCGCAAATCCACATGAGCGCCTCGAAGATCGAGTCGTAGTGCTCGGGCGGGCCGAGCGTCGGCAGCCAGAAGACCGGAAGCGCGCCCGGCGGGTACTCGAGATCGAAGTCGCGGTACGGCACCTCGCCTGCCGCCATGGCCTCGCCGTAGTCCTGGTACACCGGGCGTGTCGACGATCTGGTAGCGGTCGAACGGCGGCAGGTGCAGCGCTCCCCACGACGCGGTCAGGAGGCCCAGCCCGACCGCGAGGGTGAGGAGGACGAGCCCGGTGTCAGCGGGTCGGGAGGAGCTCTCCGACGTGACGCTCATCGCCCGCATCCTCCGGCAACGGCTCCGGCTCGGCCACCCGAACGGCAGCGGGCACGAGCAGCGCGAACGCGACGAAGGGGAAGAACCAGGGGATGTAGAGGTAGAACCAGTGGGTCAACACGAGCTCGAAGCCGATGAGCAGCGCGGCCGTGAGGGCGGACAGCTGGACGATGTTCCGGGTGCGCGGCACGAACGCCAGGACGAACGCCGAAGCCACGAGCACTCCTTTGAGAACCGTCTGCACGACGTGCAGATCCGGGTAACCGGGGTACTCCCGCCAGTCCCAGATCGAGAACGGCGACGCGCGCGACAGCTGCCAACCGAACGTCCGGTCCCAGAAGATACGCGCGGCGTGGATGGGGTCGGGCTCGAGCAGGAACAGCCAGAAGCCGAGTGCCGTCGCCATCAGGATCCCGGCCAGGAAGAGGAGTTGCTGCCTCGGCCACTTCCACGCCTTCGGATAGGACGCCCAGAGCGGGAAGAGAAGGAAGGCGGCGAACTTCGTCCACGCGGCGAGACCGACGAAGAGCCCGCGCCCCCACGGCAGGGTGACGAAGACGAGCCCCCAGATGAGGAGCGCCGGCATGATCGCGTCGTTCGAGTTCGAGTTCGAGACGTACTGCGTGAACGGGTAGGCCGCCCACGCGAAGGCAAGCGTCGCCCCGAGCCGCGCGCCCCCAAAGCGGAGTCCTAACACGCCCAGCCCGATCAGTGCGAGCGCGTCCCACAGGAGGGAGGTGAAGTGCGCCGCCGGCAGGGAGTCCCACTCGAAGTCGTAGCCCATGGCAACGAAGCCCGGCACGTAGGCGAGGTAGCTGATCGGGCCGTAGGTGTCGCCGCGGCCGTTGGCCACCTCGCAGCGCCCGTTCGTCTGGATGCGCTCGCGAACGTAGCCGTCGGCGTCCGGCTCGCCGCACTCCTCGCCCTCGTCGTCGGGCATGTTCCCGTACGGCGCCTCCCCGTCCTCCACGATCCGCTGCGCACCGATGACCCCGGCGAGCCCCACGTCGATCACATTCGAGGCTCCCACGTTCATCCCGAAGCGAAAGCCGGCCAGGAAGACAGTCGCCGCGACCAACACCCAGACGGGCCACACCGGCTGCGCTGAGCTCCCGCGCCCCCTCCACCCGATCCAGGCCATACGGCCGAGCAGATAGAGGAGCGGCGGGTAGGCCAGCGGCATCGCCGTGAAGACCTCTCCCTTGTTGAAGAAGTACAGAGAAACCCCGAAGGAGAGCAGGACGAGCAGGTCGAGGTTGCGGATCGAAAGCGGGCGCCGCAGGTTGGCGAGACCGAGGAAGAAGGCCACACAGAGCGAGCCCCAGATCCACGGGTTGTTGATCTTCCGGCCGAAGGCGCCGTCGTAGCCGCGCGCCATCTTCCAGGCGACCTGCGGGCCTGTCCACGCCTCGGTTACGGCACCCGAGGTGTCGTCCACCTTGGCGAGCACGATCTGCCCCGCGTCGGGCAAATCGGACCACACCTTCACGGTCCAGGCGTTCGTGTCCTCGTCGAACGTGCCCTCCTTTGTGAGGCTCTTCTCCGGGTACCGGTCCAGCCAGTCCGCAACCTTTCCGACGGCCAGCGCCCGGCCAACGGCCTCCCCCTCGGTGAGAACGGGCTCAGCGGGAGGCGGGACGAAGGGCGTCTCGATCAGGTTGCCCTCGGAGTCGTAAACGGGCGAGGTCGGGACGGCCGCGTGCGCCGGCCCTGCGAGGGCCAGCACGCCGACGATCGCGGCGACTACCCGGCGTGCCGCCGTCGGAAGCTCCAGAGCTTGTTGGCGACGAAGTTCCACGGCGTGACGAGCGCTATCGCCACCGCCTGCGCCGGAAGCTTCGGAACGCCGAGCGCGACGAGCACGCTCAGGAACGCGAGGTTCGCCCCGAGCGCGACCGTCGAGACGAGGAGAAACCGGAAGCCCTGGAAGACGAGGTGGCCCCGCTGGTGCCTGAACGTCCACACGCGGTTCCACAGGTAGTTGTTCGTCACGGCGACCAGGAACGAGCAGACGGCTGCGAGAAGGTAGTGGACTCCGAACGCGAGCAACGTCCCGTAAACGGCAAGGTTGACGACGTAACCCGTGGCCCCGACCGCACAGAACTTCGCGAGCTGGACCCAGTTCGCGGAACGGCGCAGCGCGACCGAAGCGGCGTCCGTCAGGGCGCTCGCGCGCGATGTGGTGAGCTCGGCTCCTTTCGCCACGGTCCGAAAGGTTAGATCGTGAGTTCAGACGGCCGGGCGGAGAACATTGTTTCCGACCCGGAGCTCGGGGCCCGGCTCGAGCTCGATGGAGCCGTCGGGCACCGAGACGACGATGCGCTCGACGCTGCCCTCGGCGTCGACGAGGAGGTCCGCAAGTGGGCCTGTCTGCTCGCCGTCGAGGCTGACCTCCTGCCCCTGGAGATCGGAGAACGCGCTGCCCCCGACGGCGTAGAAGCCGAGCCCGCGGTCGAGCAGGACGAGTGCGGACCCGACCGCGATCCGATCGTCGCAGACCTCGCACGCCGGGAAGGGCAGGAAGCGGTGCGCACCGTCACGGCAACTGACGTCGAATCCGATCAGCCGCGTGAGCGGACGGTCGAAGAGCGCGTCGACGGTAACTCCGAGCTGCACGGCGCCGCCGACGACGGGCCGGCGGACGAGCGCGCCGGTTCGGTAAGGAGACCCCATTCCCGCCCCGAGGAATGCCCCGGCTGCGTCGCGGCGAAACCAGGGGATCGCTCCCACTCGGGGGGCCTCTTCAGTAGCCTTCCTCGCCCACGAGCGGCACGAAGCGGCATTCGACCGAGTGGGCGACGGCCGGGCCCTCCGGGCTCTTGACGAAGACTTCGAGACGCTGGCCGCGTCGGTCGCCGATCGGAATGACGAGCCGGCCCCCCGAGGCGAGCTGGTCGTAGAGGGTCGAGGGAAGATCCGGCGCCGCGGCCGCGACGGTGATCGCGTTGAACGGCGCGTGCTCGGGGTCGCCGAGGGACCCGTCTCCCAGATGCACCACGACCCGTCGACAGCCCGCCGCGTCGAGCTTCTCGCGCGCCCGCTCCGCGAGTTGGCGGAGCCGCTCGATCGTGTGCACCTCCTGCGCCAGCTCGGCGAGCACCGCAGCCTGGTAGCCCGAGCCCGTGCCCACGTCGAGCACCCGATCGCCGGGTCGCACGCCGGCCTCCTGGCAGATGAGAGCGACCATGTAGGGCTGCGAGATCGTCTGGCCCCAACCGATCTGGATGGGGATGTCCTCGTAGGCCCGCTTGCGGTCGTCGGCGTCGGTGAACGCCTCCCGCGGGACGGTTCCCATCGCCTCCAGGACGCGCGGCTCGGAGATCCCCCGGCGCTCGAGTTGATCCGCGACCATCCGGGCACGGAGCGCCTCGAAGTCAGGCTCGCGCCGCCTCACGGGTCTTCCGCATCGACTCCGGGACGGGCACGTCGAAGTGCCTCAGCGCGAGCGGGGCGAGATCAGTGATGCTCGGCTCCGGCTGGAAGGGGGGCTCGCCGAACCCGGCAGCGATCAGCGGCACATACGAGTCGCCGGCGACGAGCGAGCCGTGGCTTCCGCCGCCGACGTGGTGGCGTCCCCCACCGTCGACGAACTCCCATCCCTCGGTCGCGGAGACGAGCACGTCCCCCGCGGTCGGAGCGAGCACCGCGTGCCAGGCGCGCTCGAGCCCGTTCGGGTAACGCTCGGGGTCGAGCACCGACACATCCCCCTCCAAACGCCACTCCACGTCCTCGAGCGAGAAGCGAAGCTCGGCACTCTCGCGACGAGCGACCGCCGTCTCGCCTTCCCGGAAGAGCACGACGTCCGCCCAGGTCTCCGCGTCGAGCCGCTCCGCCAGTGCGCGCGCATCGAGCCGGCAACCGGGAAGGCGGTACACCATGCCCGCGCGGTTCGACGCGAGGGCGACGACGGGTTCCGCGTCCGGGGGAAAGGCGTCCTGCAGACGGGCGGCGCGCTCGACCCGCGTCTGGCCGTGATCGGATGCGACGACCACCGCATAGCGCTCGAGAAACGCCTCGGCACCGCCCGCGGCACCGAGCAGGCGCGAGAGCGCTCCGTCCGTTCGCTCGAGTGCGTCCAGTGACGCATCGGGGCCCGAAAGGTGCGACGCGTAGTCGTAGTCCGGAAGGTAGAAGACGAGGAAGTCGAAGGCATCCCGGGTGACGAGCCAGCGGCCGACGGCTGCCGCGTACTCGTCGATCGACCCTCCCGTGCGGGAGCGAACCGCGAGAGGCGCACCGGTCCGCTCGGACTCGAACAGGTTGAAGAAGAAGAAGTGCTTCGGGCCGTCGACCGCCTCGTACCAGCGGCTTCTCCGCGCAAGCGCCGGCAGCTTGATCGGATGGCGGGTCCGCCCGCGGTAGCACGTGAAGTTGATCGCCCCGGGCTCGAGCCCCGCGTCCTCGAGCGCCTCGAAAACGGTCGTCGCCCTCGCCGAGAGGTGTTCGCCGCTCATGCCGAAGATCGTGTCCCGGATCGCCTGGCGCGCCCCGACCGCGCGCATCGCCGGAAACGACGAGCCGTACTCGATCACGCGCCCCTCGCCCCGGTGGTACCAGACGAGGTGCGGAATGTGGTGGGCGTCGGGGAACGCTCCCGTGGCAATTGACGTGAGGCAGACCGGCGTCAGGGACGGGAAGACACTCGTGGCGCGGCCCGTCCAGCCGGCCTCCGACAGGGCCGCCAGCGCCGGGAGCCGCCCCGCAGCGAGTCCCTCCTCGAGGGCCTCCGGCGTCAACCCGTCGATGATGACGAGGACGAGCTTCCGTCGATCGCCGCCGGTTAGCTCAATCCTTGGCGAGGATCCTAAGGCCTGCATGGCGCGCCTCGGCCCGACGGTTGAGTCGGGCACCGGCGATCGGGGTTGCGATGACGGCGAGGTAGCCGAGGAGCGGGATCGCCGCAGCGACGACTGCGCCGAGGATCGCCGCGGGGACCGCCTCGACCGAGAGCCTCCGGAGCGACACGAAGGCGACGACAAGGGCCACCGCGAAGGCGGCGATCGCCCACCACGGGAGAACGAGCAGCACGAGAGCGAGCGCTCCGACTCCCACGACGACGGCGACCGCGACCCAGATCGCGGCCCGCAGCGCACCGGCGGCCGCCGCACCCGCGGCGACCCCCAGCCCGAACACGACACCGAGGACGTACCAGTCGAGGACACCGTCCATCGCCCGGATACTAGATCCAGCCGCGCCCGTCCGTATCCTCGCCCGATCGATCTCGGCACGGTTTTTGCAATCGGGACGTTTGTCCTGCTCGTCATCCTCTTCGGGACCCCCGTTGTCGCGCAGCGCTCGATGCGAGCAGCACGCCGGCGGGCATTCGCCGCCCTCGAGCGGGCGCGAGGAACGCGGTTGATCGCGATGATCCACCGCCAGGAGACCGTCGGCGTCTTCGGCGTTCCCCTGTACCGCTTCATCGACATCGACGACTCCGAGGCCGTGCTGCGGGCCATTCGCCAGACGCCCGCCGACGCCGCTATCGACCTGCTCCTGCACACGCCCGGCGGCCTCGTGCTCGCCTCCGAACAGATCGCGTATGCCGTCCGCGCCCACCCGGGCAAGGTAACCGTGCTCGTCCCCCACTATGCGATGTCCGGCGGAACGTTGATCGCCCTCGCGGCAGACGAGATTCTGATGGACGAGTCCGCCGTGCTCGGACCGGTCGACCCGCAGCTCGGGGACATGCCGGCCGCGGCGCTCGTCCGCGTCGCCGCGAAGAAGCCGATCGAGCGCCTGGACGACCGCACCCTCCTGTTGGCCGACCTTGCCGAGAAGGCGCTTCGGCACATGAAGCAGGTCGTCCGGGACCTGTTGGTCGACCGGCTCGGGGACGACCGTGCCGACACAATCGCGGAGGAGCTCGCCGGCGGGCACTACACCCATGACGACCCGATCACGGTCTCGGAGGCGAGCGCGCTCGGCCTTCAGATCGCGACGGGGCTGCCGCGGGAGGCGTACGACCTCATGGAGCTCTACCCGCAAGAGGGCAGGAGACGGCCGAGCGTCCAGTTCTCTCCCCTTCCGGACCAACCCGCCCCGGACCGCCGACCCTGACGTTTGCGGAAGCGGCGTGGCGGGCATCCTGCGACGGATGGCAGCCGGAAACGACTTGCCACATCTCCTCTTCTTCACGTCCGAGCGATCGGGCCCCGGTCGCCGGATGGAGAGCCTGCTGGCGCAGCTCGGCCGCAGGGAACGGGAACGACTCCGGATCTCCCGCGTTGACGCCGACCGTTCGCCGGAACTGTTGGAGCAGCTCGACGTCGTCGAGCTTCCGACTCTCGTTCTCCTCGTCGACCGGGGCCCCGTCGCGCGGATCGACGGCCGGGCGAGCGCCCCCCAGATCGAGCGAATGCTCGGAAGGCATATCCCGAGCAATCCGAACCGCAGCCTTGCCGCGTAGTACCAGCTGAACCCGCGCAGTGCGGGATCGAACCAGTAGGGGGAAGGGGAGATGCCATGCGCAGTCGTAGAGTTCTGTTGGCCGTGGCCGTCCTCGCGGTCGGGTTACTGGTCGCGTCGTTGGCCGTCGCCGCCGGGGGCAAGAAGAAGGTGAAGGCGGACCAACTGACGGGCTACCAGGAGAACCCGGACATCTCGTCGGTCGCCAGTGGATCATTCAAGGCGACCCTCGATGACGACGCGCAGACGATCACCTACGAGCTGACGTATTCAGGGCTCGAGGGCACGGTCACGCAGGCCCACATCCACTTCGGCAAGCGCGCGGTCAACGGTGGCATCACCGTGTTCCTGTGCGGAACCGCGGCCTCGCCGGGCCCGGCCGGGACACCGACGTGTCCGGCCGAGGGCACGGTGAGCCGCACGGTGACAGCGGCCGACATCCTCGCGCCTTCAACCGCCTCCGGACCCCAGGGCATCGAGGCGGGCAACTACGAGGAGCTCGCCGCGGCGGTACGAGCGGGCCATACGTACGCGAATGTTCACTCCACGCTCTGGCCGGGCGGGGAGATTCGCGCGCAGATCAACGACCGCGACGCCAACAACTGATCCGGCCTGCGGCGGCCTGCGGCTCGAGAGCCCGGCGAAAGCCGGGCTCTCGGCGTCAGTCGGGTTCTTGCAGGCGTCCGATGACGTCGAGGAGAAACGCGCTCGCGCGGGCACCGTCGACGACCCGGTGATCGAACGTGCAGGCGAGCCAGCCGACGTCACGGACCACCACCTCGCCGGCGAGGACGACCGGACGCTGGGCGATGCGGTGCAGGCCCACGATGCCGACCTCCGGATGGTTGACGAGGGGCGTCGCAAAGAGACCCGCGAGCTTCCCAGCACTCGTCACCGTGAATGTCGAACCCCTCAGCTCCTCCGGCCGCAGAGTCCCGGCGCGGGCTCCATCCGCGAGACGCCGTGACTCCGCCTCGAGCTCGTCCACCGTGAGCTTGTCCGCCCCCCGAATGACCGGCACGACGAGGCCTTCGTCGGTCTGCACGGCGAGGCCGAGGTCGTAGCGCTCCCAGAAGACGATCTCGTCGCCGTCGAGGGTCGCGTTGAGCTCGGGGAATGCCTTCAATCCCGCGACGACCGCCTTGAGAACGAAGGCAAGGTAGGAGCGCTCTCCGCGCGCTCTGGCGAGCGCGGTGAAGTCGCACTCCTCGACGACGGTCACGGCGGGCACCTCGCGATGGGCGGTCGTCAGATGCTGCGCGATCGACCGGCGGACGCCGCGGAGCGGCTCGCGGCGCCCCGAGCCGACGCTCGCGCTCCGACCGCCCGAGAAGCTCGAGAAGCGGCGGACGTCGCCCTCGGTGATCCTGCCGCCGGGACCGGTGCCGGTGAGGAGCGAGAGGTCGACGCCCAACTCCGCCGCAATCCTGCGGACAACGGGCGTCGCCCGAACGCGCTCGGACGGTGGAGCGGCGGGCTCCGGCGCGGCATCGCCCTCGCCGATCACGACGAGCGGCGTGCCGACCGGAACCAACTCGCCTTCCTGGACGAGGATGCGGGCGACTCTGCCGGCCGCGGGCGACGGGATCTCGACGGTCGTCTTGTCCGTCTGGATCTCGACGAGCGGATCGTCCTCGTCGATCACCTGGCCGACCTCGACCAGCCACCGGGCGATCTCGCCCTCCGCGACGCCCTCGCCGAGATCCGGCAGCTTGAACTCGTAGGCCATCAGAAGGCGAGAACGCTTGTAGCGGCGGCCGCCACGCGGTCGGGCGACGGCAGGTACTCGTGCTCGATCGACCAGTACGGGAAGGGGACGTCGTATCCCGTCACCCGCAGAACCGGCGCCCGGAGATCGAGGATCGCCTTCTCGGCGATCACGGCCGCGATCTCGGCGCCGAAGCCGGCGACGCGTGGGGCCTCCTGGACGATCACCGCCCTCCCGGTCTTCCCGACCGATGCGAGGATCGCCTCTTCGTCGAGCGGCTTCAGCGAACGGATGTCCACGACCTCGGCGCTTGCGTCGAGGAGCTCGGCCGCAGCGAGGCAGGTCTGCACCATCGCGCCGTAGGCGATCAAGGAGACGTCGGTCCCAGCCCGCGCGACGCGGGCCTCGCCGAGCGGCACGAGGTGCTCGCCGTCCGGCACCTCCCCTCGGGGGCTGCGGTAGAGGACCTTCGGCTCGAAGACGACCACGGGGTCGGGATCGCGCACCGCGGCCGCGAGCAGGCCCTTCGCGTCGGCGGGCGTGGACGGGATCGCCACCTTCACGCCGGGCGTGTGGACGTAGTACGCCTCGGGCGAGTCCTCGTGCAGCTCGGGCGCGCGAACGCCTCCACCCGTCGGCATGCGGATGGTCAGGGGGAACTCCATCGCGCCACCCGTGCGCCAGCGGTAGCGGCCGACGTGGGTGATGAGCTGGTCGAGGCAGGGGTAGCTGAAGGACTCGTACTGCATCTCGCACACCGGCCGCCAGCCGGCCATCGCCAGGCCGATCGCGGTGCCGAGGATTCCTGCCTCGGCAAGGGGCGTGTCGACGCAGCGGTCGGCGCCGAAGCGGTCGGACAGGCCGGCCGTGGCCCGAAAGACGCCTCCCGCCCGGCCGACGTCCTCTCCCAGGACCATCACGGCGTCGTCGCGCTCCATCTCAACGTGGAGGGCGTCGTTTACGGCTTCGACCAGCGTCTTCTCGGGCACTAGCCGTCCCTCAGCGACGCGGGCGGATCGGCGTAGGCGTGCGCGAAGACGAGCTCAGGGTCGGGCGGCGGCAGCGCTTCGACCGACTCGATCCCCCTTCTCATCCGCTCGAGCGCGTCCGCCCGCGTCTCCTCGGCGACCTCGTCCGTCAGGATCCCGAGGCGACGCAGGTAGCGCTCGTAGCGGCCGACGCACTCGTTGCGGCGCTCGGCCTCGACGCGGCTCTCGTCCCAGTACGCGCTGGGGTCGTCGGCGGTCGCGTGGGGCGCGGCACGGTACGTCACCGCCTCGATGAAGGTTGGCCCTTCCCCCGCCCGGGCCCTGGCGAGCGCCTCGGCGGTCGCCTCGTACACCGCGAGCACGTCGCCGCCGTCCACCCGCAGACCGGGCATGCCGTAGCCCACCGCCTTGTCCGCCAGCGACGCGGCACGCGTCTGGGCCGAGAGCGGCGTCGAGATCGCCCACTGGTTGTTGTTGCAGAGGAGGACGACCGGCGCTCGCATGACCGCTGCGAAGTTGGCGCCTTCGTGGAAGACACCCTCGGAAGTGGCCCCGTCTCCGAAGTACGCGATCGCGCAGTCGCCTCGGCCCTTCAGCTTCGCACCCCATGCGTAGCCGACCGCGTGCGGGACGTGTGTGGCGATCGGCACGGCAATCGACGCGACCCGAAACTGCCGCGGGTCCCACCAGCCGGCGGGATGACCACGCCACCAGGCGAGCACCGTCTCCGGCGGCATCCCACGCAGGAGTCCGATCGCGGACTCGCGATAGGAGGGGAAGATCCAGTCCTCCTGGGCGAGCGCGAGCACCGAGCCGACCTGCATCGCCTCGTGGCCCCAGAAGATCGCATACGTCCCGATCCGGCCCTGGCGGTGGTAGACGACGGAGCGCTCGTCGTAGGTTCGCAGGAGGACCATTCCTCGGTAGAGGTCAAGCAGCGCAGCGTCGCCGAGACCCTCGACCTCGCCGTCCGCTACCCCTTCCCCATCGCCGATGATCCGCCGAACGCCCTGCTCGGCCGGAAGCACCTGTGCCACTCTCTAAGTATCGCCCACGAGGACCCGGAGCGCGCCCCGCTCGGCCTCGAACCGGGCCGAGTCGACGTCGCCCAGATCTTCACCGTCCACCTGGAGCGGCGTCGGCACGTCGCATTCGACCTCGACCTCGTCCAGGTCGTGGAGATACAGCGCGTGCGAGGAGCTCAACTGCCCGCGGCCGGCGAGGGCCCACGACGCAAGCTGCGGCAGCCGCCACGGCGCCACCTCACGCGGGGCGACGAGATCGAGGCCGAGGTCGAAGCGTGCCTTCGGCGCCGCTCTGACCGGAAGCGAGCCTACGTAGGTGTATGGGTCGCAGTTGGCGACGAGGGCAAACGCGGCGCGTCCATGGCCGACGACGGTCAGCTCGGGTCGAAGCCGGCCGCCACGCTTGGCGAGGATGCCGGCGAGCGCCTTGACGAAGGCGGCGTCGCTGGGCCGCCTCCCGTCGGGGCGGCCGTGCGCTTCCGCCCGGCGGATGAGTTCGGCATCGAGACCGAGGCCGGCACTGAAGGTGAAGCGGCGGCCGTTGACCCGCCCGAGCGAGATCCTGCGCTCCCCGCTCGAGCCCGCGAGAAGCCGCGCGCAGGCGACCGGCTCACGGGGAAGGCCGAGCGCCCGAGAGAGCACGCTGGTGCCGCCGCCGGGGATAAAGCCGACGGGCACGTCGACGTCGATGCCGTTGACGACTTCGTTGAAGGCCCCGTCCCCTCCGAACACGTAGAGCCGGTCGTACGTGTGCGCGGCCGCCTCGGCGAGATCGGCGGCATGCCGCGGTCCCTCGGTGATCAGCGTGTCGACCTCCCCGCCGGCGGCGAGTGCCCGCTCGACCGCGACCGTCACCTCCGGCGTGACGCGCGACGCATGAGGATTGACGATGAGCGCGCTCGGCACGCCGGCACTGTAGTTGCGGTCGGACGCCGCCAGCGTTCAGGCGGGTGTCGCGTAGCCGCGCATGCCGTCGACGAGCAGCTCGTAGAAGGCATCGGCGACGACATCGGTGTCGACGCCCGGACGGAGCCACGTGAACGCCCAGTTCGCCGCCGAGAGAAACAGGAGCGCCGCCGTGCTCTCGTCCAGGTCCGAGCGCAGCTCCCCCTGCTCGCGGCCTTCGCGAAAGAGCGCTCGGATCCGTTCCTCGTAGCGCCGCCGCTCGGCCACGAACTGCTCGCGCCGCTCGTCCTCGAGGTATCGCCATTCCTGAACGAAGACGGTCGCAAGCTCGAGTTGGCCGGCGACGACGCGGAGGTGAGCGTGCAATGCGAGACGCAGCTTCTCCGCCGGGGCGAGTTCCTCCGGGATCTCGTCGAGCGCGCCGTGGAACGCCTCCGCACCCTGGCGCATCGTCTCGTGGAGGAGATCCTGCTTGCCCTCGATATGGGCGTAGAGCGACCCCTTCTGGACTCCGATCGCATCGGCGAGGGCGCCGATCGAGGTGCCGTGGTAGCCCTTCTCGGCGAAGAGTCGGGCGGCCTCGCGCGCAAGCTCGTCGCGGCGGCTCATGGTACCCTGCATACTAACGATCGTTCGGTTGGGAGGTTCTGCCAGTGCTCGAGCGGATGACCGACGAGGAGTTCGCCGCATACGTTCAGGGCGGTGGCCAGGTCGAGACCGGCGACCCCATGCCCGCGGACTACCGCAAGGCGCTCGTCAAGTTCATCGAGATGCACGGGAACTCGGAGCTGATGGGCGTCCTCCCCGAGCGCGAGTGGATCCTGCGCGCGCCCACGCTCCAGCGGAAGCTCGCGCTGACTGCGAAGGTGCAGGACGAGGTCGGCCACGGCCAGCTCATCTTCCGGGTCGTCGAGGACCTCGGCAAGCCGCGCGACGCGTGCTTCGACGACCTCATCGCCGGGAAGACCAAGTTCCACAACGTCTTCCACTACCCGACGAAGACCTGGGGCGACGTCGGCGTGATCGCGTGGCTCGTCGACGCGGCGGCCATCATCTCCCAGAAGGCGCTCCTGAAGTGCTCCTACGCCCCGTACGCACGGATCATGAAGAAGATCTGCTGGGAGGAATCCTTCCACATCCTCCACGGCCGAGACGTGATCCTCACGATGATGACCGGCACGGACGAGCAGCGGGAGCTGGTCCAGGAGGCTCTCGACCGCTGGTGGGGCCCGCTGATGCAGTTCCACGGCAACCCGATTCCCGCCGAGGGCGACCCGATGTACCGCTGGCGCATCAAGAGCCAGGCGAACGAGGAGGCCCGCCAGCAGTTCCTCGACGGCTACGTCGACCAGATCTGGGAACTCGGGCTCACCGTCCCCGACCCCGCGCTTCGAAAGGACGACCAAGGGGTCTGGCACTACAACGAGCCTGACTGGGACGAGCTCAAGTGGGTCGTCACGGGCCACGGCCCGGCGACAGAGCGGCGACTGGGCCTCCGGCGCGCCTCGCGCGAGGAGACGGCCTGGGTGCGCCGGGCGGTTCTCGCCGACGCGGCGTGATCTGGGAGGTCTTCCGCCGGGAGCGCGAGGGGCAGCCGTTCCAGCACGGCGGCTCCCTGGAGGCGCCCAACCGCGAGTTCGCCGAGGCGTACGCCGTCGAGTTCTACGGCCGGCGCGCCGAGTCCGTGGCGCTCTGGATCGTCCCGCGGGACGCGATCCGCGAGATCGAGGACCCGTACGTCGCCGAGGTCTTCGACCGCGACTACCGGCGGGTGGACGGCTACTCGCTCAAGGTCAGGCTGAAGGAGGCCCGTGAGCGCGCAGGCACCGCCTAGCGCGGCCGTGGAGGCGGTTCTCGCCTTCGCCGACGACGAGCTCGTGCTCGGGTGGCGGGACTCCGAATGGACGGGGATCGCGCCGTTTCTCGAGGAGGACGTCGCGTTCTCCTCGATCGCCCAGGGCGAGATCGGCCATGCCCGGGCCCTGTACGAGCTCGCGGCAGGCGTACTCGGCGGCGACGCCGATGCACTCGCTTTCGACCGCGCGGCCGACGACTACCTCTGCGCGCCTTTCGTCGAGCTGCGGCTCGTCGGCGACTGGGCCGCCACGATTGCACGCCACTGGCTGTACGAGACTGCCGACTCGATTCGCGTCGCGGCGCTCGGCAACTCGGACTGGCCCGAGCTCGCGGGCCTGGCGGCGAAGATGGACCGCGAGGAGGCCTACCACCGGATGCATGCACAGATGTGGGCCGACCGACTGCGCGACTCGGCGGAGCGGGAGCGCTTCGAGCGGGCCGTGGCCGAGCTCTGGCCCTACGCGCTCGGGGTTCTCGAGCCGGGCGAGCGCGAGCGCCTGGCCGAGCTCGTCGGCCTCGAGCCGGCCGAGGCGGTCGAGCGCGGCGCGCATGCGGAGGGCTTCGTCGCGCTGCACGAGGAGATGACGATGGTGCGCCGCTCGGTGCCGGGGGCGAGATGGTGACGGCCGAGACGGTCTGGGACGCGCTCGCCGAGATCCCCGACCCGGAGATCCCGGTGATCTCGCTCGTCGACCTCGGAGTCATCCGCGAGGTCGAGGTGGTCGGCGCTCGCGTGCGCGTCGAGTTCACCCCGACCTTCCTTGGCTGCCCCGCGCAGGAGGTCATGCGCGACCGGCTGGCCGAGGCCGTCCGGGCTCTCGGGGCCGAGCCGCAGATCGACGTCATCCTCGACGACTCCTGGTCGACGGACCGCATCACTCCGGAGGGCCGGCGCAAGCTCGAGCAGTCCGGTTTCGCGCCGCCGCACCCGCGCGCCTCGGCGGGCCCGACGCTCGTCCAGCTCGAGACGCAGGCGTTTCGCTGCCCGTACTGCGGCTCGCGCGACACGTCGCTGGAGAACGTGTTCGGCCCGACGCCCTGCCGCTCGATCCGCTACTGCCGAAGCTGCCGGCAGCCCTTCGAGCAGTTCAAGACGATCTAGATCCCATCCTCTCCGACCGCGCCTTGCGCACGAGAATGCCGGGGATCATGAGCAGCGCTTCAGGGGTCGCGAGCCAGGCCTGCACGAGTGCAATCTGGAGTGGCTCGCGCTCGTCGCTCGGGGGAAAACCCGCCGGGAGAGCCACGACGATAAGGGCATAGGGCAGAAGCAGCGCCCACCAGCTCCCGATCGCAAACCCAAAGCCGGCGTGTGCCAGGAGTCCGAGGACGACGGCCAGAACGGGCCTCGCCGTGATTGCGTCGAACCTCTCGATGGTATTCCAGATCAGGTAGACGAACGCGCTTCCGAGAGCGAGATAGACCACGGCGCAGACGCGCGGATCGGGCAACCACCCCATCGTGCACGAGCAATTCTGGCGGACGAACCGGCGTCGAGAAACAACGGCTACAAGCTATGATCGGCCGCGCGTGGTGCGGTCGAGGAGGGCACTTTGGCTCGTGCTCGCCGCGGTGGGGTTGAGCGGCGCGGGCTGCATGGGTGGAGACGACGAGACGCAGCCGCCGTCCACGGACACGGTGGATTCTGCTGGCGAGATTCACCCGCCTTCGGACTTCGCCGCGAAGGCCACGGCCTTCAAGGTCGTCCTCAGCTGGACTCCTCCGGCCGGTGACTACGTCGAGCGCTATGCGCTGTTTCGGGACGGCGCCGCCTTGACCACGATCGCGGGAACGGCGGCAACGTACACGGACGAGGACGTGGTCCCCGGGCTGCCCTACAGCTACGAGATCGAGTCGCGTCGGGGCGACGTCGTCTCGGACCGCGTCGCCACCCAGGCCGAGACGGCCGTCCCGCCGCTTCGGTCTGCCCGCCTCGACGGGACCTTCAACATCACGACGACGTTCGTCCGAAAGATGGGCTACGGCGATTACCAGCACCCCAACTTCGGCTGGCGTTTCGACCCGCAGTGCCCCGAGGGTCCCTGCACCGTCGCCGTGCGCGACATCCACGATCAGGCGTTTCGCGTCGCGCTCGAGCGCAACGGAGCGCGCTACACCGGCACGTACACCGGTCAGTTCACGATCGAATGCGGCAACAGCCGCTCGATCTCGACCGTGACCCTCAACCTGCACGTCGATGCAGCCGAGGCGGTCGGTGAGGAATGGCTCGCCACGAGGCTCAGCGGGTCGATGAAGCAGAGCGAGGCGGCCCAGCTAGGCTGCCAGCCGGCGGAGGCGACGTTCTCGGTGCACGGTCGCCTGGTCCGCTGATGAGACGTCCGTTAACGGCCGCGGAAACGAGGCTCGCGCTTCTCGAGGAACGCCGCCACGCCCTCGGCGAAGTCCTCGGTCTGGATGGCCGCCACCTGCAGCTGCGCCTCCAGCTCGAGCTGCTCGTCGAGACGCGACGACGCCGCGCGCTCGAAGAGGCGCTTGCTCATCGCGATCGCCCGTGTCGGCAGGGCGGCGAACGAGGCCGCGCGCTCCTCGGCGCGCGACAGCACCTCGTCGGCCGGGACGACCTCAGAGACCAAGCCCCAGGCGAGCGCCTCGTCGGCCCCGATCTTGCGGCCCGAGCACATCCACTCGAACGCCCTGGCGTAGCCGAGCAGCCTCGGCACGAGCCATGAGCCGCCCGTGTCCGGAACGAGGCCGACGCTCACGAACGCCGGCACGAATGCGGCCAAGTCGCCGGCGACGCGCAGGTCGCACGCGCAGGCGAGCGAGAGGCCCGCTCCGGCAGCCGCGCCGTTGACGGCGGCGACCACCGGCTTCTCCAGGCCGCGGAGCCCGAGGACATGTCGGTTCCAGCGCGCTCGAAGGAGCTTGCCGACGTCCCGCTCGCCGTCCCGGAGCTCTGCGAGGTCCTGTCCCACGCAGAAGCCCCGGCCCGATCCGGTCAGCACGACGGCGCGCACCTCGGGGTCGGCTGCCTCCTTCAGCGCTTCGGCGAACGCCTGGTGCATGGCCGCATCGAACGCGTTCAGCTTGCCCGGCCGGTTCAGCGCGATCGTCAGAACCGCGCCCTCGCGTCTCAACTCGACCTCTGCCATCCCGCCTCTCGGTAGACCGGCCCGCGTCCGGTAGCTTGAGCGGATGGTCGATCTTACGTTCATTTCCTCGGGCGAAGTCGACGAGGAGGAGGCGCTCGACGCGTACTCCCGCGCCGTCGTCACGATCGCCGAGCGGCTGTCCCCCTCCGTCGCCAACCTCCGGGTGTCGAGGCGCGTCCGCGGCGGGCGCAGGGCCACGGGAGGCGGGAGTGGCGTCGTCATCACACCGGACGGGTTCATGCTGACCTCCGCGCATGTCGTCGCCAGTTCGGACGGAACGGTCGAGGCCTCCTTTGTCGACGGCAAGGAGGTCAGCGCCGAGGTGGTGGGCGCCGACCCGCTTTCTGATCTGGCTGTCCTCCGCTCCGAGACTGCTGACCTCGCGCCGGCCACCCTCGGCGACGCGGAGGCGCTGAAGGTGGGGCAGCTCGTCGTCGCCATCGGGAACCCCAACGGGTTTGCCGGCTCGGTGACCGCCGGCGTCGTCTCGGCGCTCGGGCGGTCCCTCCCGGTGCGCTCGAGGACGGCTGGACGGATCGTCGAGAACGTGATCCAGACCGACGCAGCCCTCAACCCCGGCAACTCCGGCGGGGCGCTGGCCAACGGACGCGCCTGCGTCGTCGGCATCAACACGGCGGTCGCGGGCGTCGGCCTCGGCCTCGCCGTCCCGATCAACGAGACGACCCGCAGGATCATCGGCGCGCTCATGCGCGAGGGCCGCTTCACGCGCGCCTACCTCGGGATCGCCGGCGGCTCGAGACCCCTGCCGCCACGGCTCGCGCGGGAACTCGGCCGCTCGGACTGCGTCGAGATCGTCGAGGTTGTCGAGGGCAGCCCCGCTGCGCTGGCCGGACTGCGCCCGGAGGATCTGATCGTCGCCGTCGGCGGGACCCCGGTCGAGGGGGTCGACGACCTGCAGCGGCTGATGGCTGGAGAGTTGATCGGCGAGGAAGTCGGCGCGACGGTCGTGCGCAACGGGAAGAGCCTGGAGCTCCAGCTCGTTCCGGTCGAGCTCGAGGTCTAGCCGCCCGCCGAGGGCCGCCTAGCCGATCTCGATTCCCCCGGCGTCCGGGTGCAGGTGCCGCTCGTGCGTGGCGAGCTCGAGGGCGACCTGAGCCGCGAGCACGCCCGCGAGGACGGCCAGGAGCGGCACGACGCCGATCTCGGGCCCCACCACGCCTAGCCCGACGGCGAGCACGGCCGTGCCCACGCGGAGCCACAGGTCGACGTCACGGCGCGAGCGGCTGGTCACGAGATGGATGACCGCGACGGACGTCATGAAGAGGGCGATACCGCCGCACACGATCCACGAGACCTCATCCGTAAGTCCGGCTTCCTCGGTGGCGTTGATCGCCAGCTTGATCCCCGCCCCCAGCGCCGCAAGCCCGATGAGGAGCGGGAGGTGGGCGTAGAGGTAGATCTGACCCGCCGTGATCGTCCGCGCGACGATCGACGAGTCGACGTAGTCGAAGTAGAGCCACCAGAGCGCCGCGGCGATGACGAAGCCGAGCGTCGCGGTGGCGGCCGACTCGAGACCCCAGCTGACCGCGGAGGTGCCGACGACCACGCCGAGGACGCTCTCGCCAAAGACGATGATGGTGAAGAGGCCCACCCGTTCCGGGATGTGCGAGGCGTGGATCGGCACCTGGCGGATCCGCTCCTGGCTCGCGAGCGGGGTGCCGAGGTCGATGATCAGCGCGAGCGCCCACAGCCAGTAGCGGTACGGCGCCTCGACAGCAACGGAGACCAGGAAGATCGCGATGCTCGCGGAGAACGCGGGGATGTAGGCGTTCAAGAGCGGCCGTGCAGCGGGGATGTGCCACCAAGCGCGGGCGTTGAGGGCGACGACGATCGCCCGGACGCCCGCGTAGGCGAGCGCGAAGCTGGCGGTCTCGCCGTGGAACGCATCGGGGATCACCGACGCCAGGACCGCGACGGTGAACATGCCGGCGATCATCAGGACGCGGTGCGGCGCGTCGTCGGTGTCGAAGCGGTCGGCGTAGAACGTGTAGCCGACCCAGGCCCACCAGACCGCGACGAAGAGGCCCGCGAAGATCAGAAAGCCGCGAAGGCTCGGATCCTCGGCGAGCCCGTCGGCGAGCTGGGCGATCGCGACGACGAAGACCAGGTCGAAGAAGAGCTCGAGCCAGGTCGCATGGCGCTCGTCGCCGGCATCCTCGAGCGTCCGCAGCCTGGGCGGGTCGTGCCAGCGCGACGCGGTCGCCATGTGAGCGCGAACGCCCCTAACGTCCGTGAAATTCCGGCTTGCGCTTCTCGCCGAAGGCCTTGAGGCCCTCGCGCGCGTCGTCGGAGGCGAAGGCGAGGTAGAGCGCCTTGCGCTCGTAGTCGAGCCCGGTCTCCAACGGCGACTCGAAGGCACGGTTCACCGACTCTTTCGCGAGTCGCTGGGCGACCGGCGCCTTCTCCGCGATCGCCCGCGCGACCGCCTTCGCCTCGTCGAGCCAGGCCTCCGTCGCGACCACGCGGGCGACCAGCCCGGCGCGCTCAGCCTCCACGGCGTCGAGGAACCGGCCCGAGAGGATGACGTCCATCGCCTTCGCCTTCCCGATCGCGCGGGTGAGGCGCTGGGTCCCTCCCGCGCCGGGGATGATGCCGAGGCCGGTCTCGGGCTGGCCGAACCGGGCGGTCTCGGATGCGACGATCAGGTCGCAGGCCATTGCGAGCTCGTTCCCACCACCCAGGCAGTAGCCCGAGACGGCCGCGACGAGCGGCGTTCGCACACGTCGAATCGCGTCCCAGCGGTCGATACGGCGTGCCTCGTACATCTCCATTGCGCTCGCGTCGGCCATCTGACCGATGTCCGCTCCCGCCGCGAACGCCCGCTCGGAGCCCCCGACGACGATGCAGCGGACCCTGGCGTCGTCGTCGAGCGCCTGGAGCGCATCCACGAGCTCGGTCATGAGCTCGTCGTTCAGGGCGTTGAGCGCCTCCGGGCGGTTGAGGAGGACGACCGCGATCGGCTCCTCCCGCTCGACGAGGACGGAGCTCATTCGCCGCGCTCCAGGAACCGCTCGACCGCCGCCTTCGGCTCCTCGGTCGCCATCGAGAGCGCCAGCCAGTCGCGCGCATGGTTGACGGTCTGATGCCATGCGAGATCGCGCCAGAAGTTCAGCTGCTGCTTCGTGTAGCGAACGGTCTGCGGAAGCTTGGCCGCGAGCTTCTCGACAAGTTCGTCGACCGCGTCGTCGAGCTCGGCCGCGGGAACGGCCCGGTTGACGAGCCCCCACTCCGCGGCCTTCGCCGCGGGGATCTCCTCGCAGAGAAGGATGACCTCCCGGGCCCGGCGCTCGCCGACCATGAGCGGGAGCCACTGTGTCGCACCGCCGGCGGGGACGGACCCGTGTTGCGGGCCGACGTGGCGGATGTACGTGTCGTCCGCGATCACCGACAGATCGCACGCCATCTGCAGCTCGTTGCCCCCACCGACGCAGACGCCGTTGATGCGCGCGAGCGTGGGCTTGCCGATCTCGCGCAGCCGGTCGTGTGCGTCCTTGAATGCGCCGAACCACTTCCAGTACTCGTCCGGCTTGCCGAGGTAGTCGCGGCTCCACGCCTTCAGGTCAGCCCCGACGCAGAACGCCCGCCCCGCTCCGGTGACGACGACCACGCGGACGTCGTCGTCCCACGAGGCGTCCTCCGCCGCCCGCGCGATCTCCCGCAGCATGCGGAAGTCGAACGCGTTCAGCACCTCGGGACGGTCGAGGGTGATCGTCGCCCGCGGCGACGCCTTCTCGTAGACGATCGCCTCGAAGCCGAGCTCGCTCGGATCCCGCGGCGACGGGTACGACGGCTGGCTCATTCGATCGTCGCGAAGTGAACCTGGAACGGAATGCCCATCTCCATGGCGTCTTTTCCCGTAACCGCGAACTCCTCGGTCCGTGCCGCGGCCTTGAACGCCTCCAGGTCGGGAAACTCCCACTCGGCGTAGTAGAGATAGACGGGGTCACCCATCGGCGCACCGAACACCTTCCCGTGTCGGAACGTCGCGCCCGGGACGGCTCGGCAGAGCTCGGCATGGCGCTCGTAGCGCTCTGCGCCGGGCTCGCCCTCGTAGACGACGAACACCCTGACCAATCGGTCCTCCTTCGTCTCGGTCGCTGTCGCGGGGAAGGATTCCCGATCCGGTCGTCAGGCGCTCGCCGAGGCGGCGGCGAGCGACTCCTCGAACAGCTCGAGGCCGCGCCGGAGGTCGTCGTCGCCGATCACGAGCGGGACGAGGATGCGGACGACGTTCCCGTAGTGGCCGCACGAGAGCAGCACGAGGCCGCGCTCGCGCGCGGCGGCGACGGTGGCGGCGGCGAGCCCGGCCGCCGGCGCTTTCGTCTCGCGGTCCTCGACGAGCTCGAGCGCCAGCATCGGCCCGAGCCCGCGGACCTCGCCCACACTGTCAACCCGAGCGGCAATGCCGTCCAGCGCCTCCTTGATCCGCTCGCCCAGCTCGCGCGCACGATGCTGGAAAGCCTCGGTGGCGATCTCGTCCAGGACGGCGACCGCCGCCGCGCAGGCGACCGGATTCCCTCCGAACGTGCCGCCGAGGCCGCCGGGTGCGACCGCGTCGACCACCTCGCTTCTTCCGGTGACGCCGGCAAGCGGGAGCCCGCCGCCGAGCGACTTGCCCGAGACGAGGAGATCCGGCTCGACGCCGTAGTGCTCGATCGCCCACACGGGGCCTGTGCGGCCGACGCCGCTCTGCACCTCGTCGTCGACGTACAGGATTCCGTGGCGGTCGCACAACTCGCGCAGTCGAGATGGGAAGTCGAGCGGCATCGGGACGAACCCGCCCTCTCCCTGCACCGGCTCGAGGACGACGCAGGCAACCGACTCGGGGTCGACGTCGGCTTTGAAGAGGGCTTCGAGCCCGTGAATCGCATCGTCTGTCGAGATGCCTCGATACGGATACGGGGCGGCGGCGCGGTAGACCTCGGGCGCGAACGGCCCGAAGCCGCGCTTGTACGGCACGACCTTGCTCGTCATCGTCATCGTCAGCAGGGTCCGGCCGTGGAAAGACCGGTCGAAGACGACGACGGCAGGGCGCCCGGTGGCGACCCGCGCGATCTTGACGGCGTTCTCGATTCCCTCGGCGCCGGAGTTCAGGAGCAGGCTCTTCTGCTCCTCGCCCCTGCAAGGCGAGAGCTCGGACAGACGCCGGCACACGTCGACATAGGGCTCGTACATCCCGACCATGAAGCACTGATGGAGGTAGCGGTCGACCTGCTCGTGGATCGCCGCGACCGCGGCGGGCAGCCCGTGGCCGGTGTTCTGGCAGCCGAGCCCGCCGGCGAAGTCGATGTACGTGCGGCCGTCGACGTCTTCGATCAAGGCGCCGTCGGCGCGCGCGACCACGAGCGGCGGCGTGGCCACCCCCACCGCGACGTAGCGCTCGCGCGCCGCGACGACAGCGTCGGTGGCCGTGCGTTCCTGGGTCGCCATATCGCGAGTCTACCCCCGCAGGAGCCCGTTCACCTTCGCCCGCGCGTCCCAGGGCCGGACGGTATCCTCGCCGCCGTGTCCGCGACGTCCCTTGCGGTCGTTCTCTCCCTGATAGCGGGCGTCGCGGGATCGGTTCAGGTCGCGGTCAGCGGCGCCTTCGGCCGGCGGATCGGCGTCCTCGAGGCGACGGCGTTCGGATCGATCACAGCCGCGCTCATCGTCTGCGCCGTCCTTCTGATCGCCCGGCAGGGAATCGGCAACCTCGGCTCGAGCGTTCGCGAGCCCGCGTGGCTCTGGCTGGGCGGTGTCATGGGCGCAATCGTGGTCACCTCGATCACGTTCACGGCCCCCCGCATCGGCACGTTCGCCACCATCGGGCTCCTCATCGCCGGGCAGCTCGCGATGGGCGTCCTCATCGACGCGTTCGGCCTCTTCGGGCTCGAGAAGATCCCGGTGACGCCCGTGCGCGTCGTCGGCCTGGTGCTCCTCGCCGTCGGCGCGGCGCTCGTCCTCAAACGCGCCTAGCGGACGCTAGAGCTCCCAGGGATTCGTCGGACGTGCGCCCGTCGAGAGGAGCACGGCCTTCGTCTCGAGGTACATCTGCAACGTCTCGAGCGCCTGCTCGCGGCCGAACCCCGACTGCTTGTAGCCACCGAACGGGATTCCTGGGAAGGCACCGTACGGGAGGTTGATCGTGAACGTCCCCGACTTGATCCGACGTGCAAGCCGGTGCCCGCGCGCCGGGTCGCCCGTCCACACGGTCGCCATCAGCCCGTAGCGGACGTCGTTGGCGATCCGGATCGCGTCGGCCTCGTCCTCGAACGGGATGACGGCGAGCACCGGGCCGAAGATCTCCTCCTGCGCAACCGTCTGGCCGCTTTCGACACCGGCCAGCACGGTCGCCGGATAGAAGGCGCCGTCGCCGTCCATGGGCTCGCCGCCGGCGACGATCTCGGCACCCTCGTCCCGGCCCGCCTCGACGAGGCGATGCACCTTTTCGCGGTGCGGCCGTGAGATCAGCGACCCCATGTGCGTCTCGGGATCGAGAGGATCTCCGACCTTGACGGCACCCGCCTTCGCGGTCATGAGCGTCGACGACCTCGTCGTAGACGCTGCGCTCGACCAGGAGGCGCGAGCGCGCCTCGCAGCTCTGCCCCGCCGAGTAGTAGATCCCGTACGCGGTCGAGGCGACGGCGTCTGCAAGGTCGGCGTCGGCGAAGATGAGTGAAGGGCTCTTGCCCCCGAGCTCGAGGCTCACGCGCTTAACCGGGTCGGCGGCGAGGCGCATGATCTCCGACCCGGTCGCCGTCGAGCCGGTGAAGGAGACCTTGTCGACGCCCGGATGAGAGACGAGCGAGGCGCCGGCCGTTGGGCCGTCGCCAGGAACGACGTTGAGGACGCCGGCGGGAATCCCGACCTCGGCGGCAAGCTCCGCGAGGCGTAAGGCGGTCAGCGGGGTCGCCGGGTCGGGCTTGAGGACGATCGTGCAGCCCGCAGCCAGGGCCGGTGCGATCTTCCAGCCCGCGAGCATGATCGGGTAGTTCCAGGGCACGATCTGCGCCGCGACGCCGACCGGCTCCTTGAGCGTGTAGGAGAGGATCGAGCCACCGATCGGCCTCGTCCCGCCTTCGATCGAGCCGACTGCCGAGGCCATGTAGCGGCAGCTTTCGGCCGCCACGATCACCTCCGGCTTGGTCGAGCTCACGGCCTTCCCGACGTTCCGCGTCTCGAGCTCGGTGAGCTCCTTGCGGTTGGCGACGATCGCATCAGCGAGCGCGTGCAGGAGGCGCGACCGCTCGTTCGGCGACGTCTTGCCCCAGGGTCCCTCGAGTGCCCTGCGTGCGGCCGCGACCGCGCGATCCACATCGGCTGTACCGGCCACTGCCGCCTTCGCCAGGAACGCGCCGGTGGCGGGCTCGAACAGCTCGCGGAACTCGCCGTCGGAAGGCTCCGCCGTCTCCCCGTCGATGAAGAGGCCGTACTCCCGCCCTGTAGCGACCGTCATCCGGCATGACGATATCGCGGGCGCGTCCAGTGAGTCGCGTAGAGTCGAGAGCATGTCCGAGGGGAGAGTCGTCTTCTACGGCTTTGCCGTGATCTATCTCGTCGGGGTCGTTGTCCAGTTCTTCCTTGCAGGCCTAGCGCTGTTCGGCTCGACCAACTACGACGCGCACCGGGGGCTCGGATACGTGCTCGGCGTGATCGCCGTCGTCCTGCTCGTGATCGCGGTCGCCGCCAAGCTGCCGCGGTCGCTGACCGGCCTCTCGATCACCCTCGTGGTCCTGAACGTGATCCAGATCGTGCTACTGCAGTTCGACATCCACGAGATCGAGGCGCTGCACGTCGTCAATGCGCTCGCGATCGCCTTCGTCGCCAACATGCTCGTGCAGCGGTCGAGGCGGTTTCTCGCGTCGAGGATGGCGACCTAAGAGGGCTCGAGAGAACCTAGCTGCGCTCGAAGAGGGCCGCCTGGCCCTGACCCACGCCGACGCAGAGCGTCGCGAGACCGTAGCGCCCGCCGCGACGGCGGAGCTCGTGCAGGAGCGTGACGACGAGGCGCGCCCCGCTCATGCCGAGCGGATGGCCGATGGCGATGGCGCCGCCGTTCACGTTCACCTTCTCGGGATCGAGCCCGAGCTCGCGGATGACCTGCAGGCTCTGGGAAGCGAACGCCTCGTTCAGCTCGACCAGGTCGAGCTCCCCCGCCTCGACGCCGGTCCGCGCGAGCAGCTTGCGCACGGCCGGGATCGGCCCGATCCCCATGATCCTGGGGTCGACGCCGGAAACGGCGCTCGCAACGAACCGACCCAGCGGCTCCGCACCGAGCTCCGCCGCCTTCTCCTCGCTCGCGATCACGAGGGCGGCCGCGCCGTCGTTGATCCCGCTCGAGTTCCCGGCAGTGACCGTGCCGTCCCCGCGGAACGCGGGCCGGAGGGCGGCGAGCTTCTCGAGCGAAGTGTCCGGGCGTGGATGCTCGTCGCGCGAGACGTCGCCGACCGGCACGAGCTCATCGTCGAACCGGCCGGCCTCGAGGGCGGCCGCGTGGCGCCGTTGGCTCTCCAGCGCGAAGGCATCCTGATCCTCCCGCGTCACACCGAAGCGGTCGGCGACGTTCTCGCCGGTCTCGCCCATGGACTCGAGCGGGAACATCGCTTCGAGGCGTGGGTTCGGGAAGCGCCAGCCGAGGGTCGTGTCCCAGGTGGTCTGGTTCCCGCGTGGGAACGCGTGCTCGGGCTTTCCTGTGGCGAAGGGCGCGCGGCTCATCGACTCGGCGCCGCCCGCGACGAAGAGCTCGCCGTCGCCCGCCCTGATCGCGTGGCAGGCGGAGACGACCGCGGAGAGGCCGGACGCGCAGAGGCGGTTGAGCGTCACTCCCGCCACCTCCTGCGGGAGCCCGGCGAGTAGCGCCGCCATGCGGGCGACGTTGCGGTTGTCCTCGCCCGCCTGATTGGCCGCGCCGAAGTAGACGTCCTCGATCTCGGCGGCCTCGACGCCCGCCCGCGCGACGGCTTCGCCGACGACGAGAGCGGCGAGGTCGTCCGGGCGCTCGCCTGCCAGCGCCCCGCCGTAGCGCCCAACCGGCGTCCGGACAGCGGAGAGAACGACGGCCTCGGGCACTAGTCCGCCAGCCCCGGCACTAGGTGACGAACTCGACGCGGACCGGACGCTCGAAGGCCCCCGCTTCCTCGCCGCGGCGGAGGAGCTCGGCAACGGCCTGGCGCCCCTCCTCGCCGTAGTCCTCGGTCAGCTCGTTGACGTACATGCCCACGAACTTGTCGGCGAGCTCGGTCGTGAGTCCGCGGCCGTACTGGAGCGCGTAGGCGAGCGCCTCTTCGCGGTTGGCCAGCCCGGCGCAAATCGACTCGCGAAGCACCTCGGAGAGCTCAGGGAGCACGTCTCCCCCGAGGTCCCGCCGAGCGACGTTGATCCCGAGCGGCAGCGGCAGACCCGTCTCGAGCAGCCACCACTCGCCGAGGTCGACGACCCGCTCGAGCCCCCGGCGCTCGTATGTCAGCTGACCCTCGTGGATGAGGAGGCCCGCGTCGGCCCTACCCTCTTCGACCTCTTCCATGATCTGGTCGAACGGCACCTCTCGGTAGCGGAAGGGACCGCCGAGGAAGAGGCCCAGGACCAGGAACGCCGTCGTCATGCGCCCGGGGACGGCGATCTCGATGTCGGCGAGCTCGCCCTTCGTCAGCGCGCTCCGCGACACGACGACAGGGCCATACCCTGA
Source organism: uncultured Actinomycetes bacterium (assembly GCA_963842305.1). Lineage (GTDB taxonomy): Bacteria > Actinomycetota > Thermoleophilia > Gaiellales > Gaiellaceae > JAIBJN01. The sequence goes on along the minus strand of CAWJFW010000003.1, from coordinate 486,686 downwards.
GCCCATGCTCGCTCCATGCGGCAGGATCACGTAGCGGTCCTGCACGAAGGGATACGTGTGCAGCGAGATGGCGGTCACCTCGAGCCGACCCTCGAGCGCCCACTCGTTCAGCGTCTGGATGCCTTCGAGAACATGCTCGAATTCGAAGCCGCGACCGTCGACGCGGCCTGCGGCGAGACCCCAGAACATGAAGGCGTCGTCAGGGTCCGGGCTATGTCCGAGGCGAATGTGCAGAGGGCGCGAGGCTAGCAAGCCGACCTCCGCGGCCGTCCGGGCAACGGGCTCCCCACTAGAATTTGAGACGTGTCTAAACCCGATTTGTCCGCGGCGATCCAGGACTATCTCAAGGAGATCTACAAGCTCGAGGCCGAGGGGACACGCCCGACCACGAGCGCGATCGCGCGCCGGATGGCCGTCGCCCCGTCCTCGGTGACGTCGATGCTGAAGAAGCTCTCCGCGCTTGGCCTCGCCGAGCATTCGCCGTACCGAGGTGTCGAGCTCTCGGAGGACGGGAAGAAGATCGCGCTCGAGGTGATCCGCCATCACCGGCTCCTCGAGCAGTACCTCGCCGAAACGCTCGGCGTGCCGATCGATGCCGTGCATGCCGAGGCCGACAGGCTCGAGCACGTTCTCTCCGAGGAGCTCGAGGCGCGGATCGACGAGCAGCTCGGCTTCCCCACGCACGACCCTCACGGCGACCCGATCCCGGACGCGGGGCTTCGGATCGACATGAAGCGCCTCCGCTCGCTGGACGCCCTCGAGCCGGGCGAGCAGGCGACGATCAGCCGCGTGCCGGACGGCGACTCCGACCTTCTGCGCTACCTCGCCGGGCTGCGGCTGGTTCCGGGCGGCCGCGTGACGATGCGCCGGTCGGAGCCCTTCGATGGGCCGCTGACCGTCGCCGTCGACGGGCAGGAGCACGCCATCTCCCGGGACCTCGCGATGCAAATCGGGATCGCGTAGCGACTCCGGTTCGCCCCCTCGCCGGCCTGGCCGAGTTCAGGGCTTGTGGCCGAAGAACCAGCGCTCGAGCGGCTTCAGGAGCTCGTCCTCGGCGAAAAGCGGGACCGTCTCCGTCAGCCCTTCCTCGGCCGACACCTCGAGGTCGTCCTTGAGCGCGGTGTTCGCCGCTTCGAGCGCGTCGCCCATCTCGTAGCCCTCGAAGACGTAGTCGTCGGGACGGGGCTGCGGGATCCTGCGGTTGCCGATGTCGATCGCGCGCCCGACCGCCCAGAGCGCCCCTGGTCTGCGCTCGATCCAGATCGTGATCTCCTCGCGCCCGCCGTCCTCGCCCATCCCTTGCAGGGTGCGCGCGGCAAATCGCATGCCATCGGGCTCCACTGGAACCCAAGGATACAATCGCGCGGTGGGCTTCTTCTCCAAGCTTTTCGGCAAGGGCGACGAGTCCGGCACCCAGTCTTCGCACGGGATCTCGAAGGAGGACGCTCTGACGTCCTACATCGTCCGTGAGCACCGTCAGGGCCGCTCGCTCGAAGACATCCTCAACGATCCCTATCTCAAGAACAGGGCGACGGACGAACAGCGCCTGCGGCTGCTCGAACAGCCGGAGGTCATTCGCGCAGTCGGCGAAGACACGGCGGCGACGGCCGCCGAGCACGTGCGCGACGCGACCTGACCGATGGGCTTCGAGGGCCTCCACGGGGAGCGGGTGACGCTCCGTCCGTTGGAGATCTCGGACGTCCCGCAGCTCGCACGCATCGCCGCCGAGCCCGAGGTCGCCCGCTGGTGGCTCGGGCTCAACGAGCAGGACCTCCTCGAGAAGGCGGGCGCGGACGAGGATGCCTTCGTCCTCGCGGTCGAGCTCGACGGCGAGGTGATCGGACTCGTCGAGGCGAACGAGGAGACGGACCCCGACTACCGGCACGCCAACATCGACATCTTCCTCACGACGGCCGTCCACGGCCGGGGTCTCGGGGCTGACACAGTGCGGACGCTTGCCCGCTGGCTCATCGAGGAGCGCGGACATCACCGCCTCACCATCGACCCGGCCGTCGCCAACGAGCGGGCGATCCGGTCCTACGAGCAGGTCGGGTTCCGCCGGGTGGGAGTCATGCGCCGGTATGAGCGCGGTGTCGACGGCTCCTGGCACGACGGCCTTTTGCTCGACCTCCTTCCGGAGGATCTTCGCTAGGAGGGTTTGGCGAAACCGACGGCGTGCGCCGCCGCGCTCCTCGCACCTGGCGACGCAGCGACGTTCCGCCAAACCCTCCTAGAGCTCGATGCCGGCACCGCGCTCGACCGCCCGGTCGAAGACGAAGGCGGCGGCCGCAACGTCCTCCGCGGCGATGCCGAGGCTCTTGAAGAGAACGATGTCGTCGTCGTGCTGGCGGCCGGCCGTCTCGCCGCCGACCACCTCCGCCAGCTCGTGCACCTCCAGCCAGTCGAGGACGCCGCGCTCGACGGGCTCGACGAGGTCGCCGGCCTCCAGCCTCGCCTGCTCCAGAGAGTCGCAGCACACGAACGTCGCACGCTCGAGGACGGCGTTGTCGAGCTCCCGCGCCTCGATCCAGTTTGCGCCGGCGGCACACACCAGCGCCCCGGGCCGGAGCCATTCGCCCCGGAGCACCGGATCGCGGGAGTTCGTGATCGTCACGACGACCTCCTGCTCTGCCGCATCCCGGTTGTACTCGCCCGCCTCACAGTCGAACCGTCGACAGAAGTCCTCGAGCCGCTCCGCGTTTCGCGAGTAGACGACGACCCGCTCGAGCTCCGGAAGCACGGCCCGAATGCATGCGAGCTGACTCTCCGCCTGCCAGCCGGTGCCGATGAGCCCGAGGGTGCGGGCCCTTGGCCTCGCCAGGTGGCGGACGGCGACCGCGCTCGCAGCTCCGGTTCGAAGCTGGCCCATCCGGTCGGCTTCGATCAACGCGAGCAGCTCCGGTCGGTCCGCGGCGAACAGCGCGAAGACGTAGCGCACGCCCTCGGCAAAGCCCGAATACGTCTTCACGCCGGTGCGGTGAAGCTCGAGATCCGCGGCGGCCATGAGGTGCAGGCGGCCGTGCTCGAGCCTGAGGCGGCGGCGGGGCTCGAGCTCGACCGCTCCGCGCGCCATGCGGCCGAAGCACGCATCGACGACCTCGACGGCGTCGGCCGGACTGAGGAGCTCCTCGACATCGGCTTCGCGAAGGAAGAGCGGCACGGGGCGGGATAGTCTAGGCGGCGTGGAGGAAGCGGTTTCCGGAGCGGGCTGGCTCGGTGTTCCGGCAAGCGTCCTCAAGGGAGACCGCGCCGTGGTTCAGGCCGGAGACCGTGAGATCGTCGTCCTGCGCGTCGACGACCAGCTCCACGCCTTCGACAACGCCTGCCCACACCAGGGCAACCCGCTCGTGGACGGCGAGGTGCTCGGCGACATCCTCGAGTGCGCCTACCACGGGTGGCGTTTCGACCTCGCCACGGGCGCGTGCCTGGTCGGCGACGAGGCCGCCCGGCGCTATCCGGTCGAGATCGTCGGCGACGAGCTCCGCATCCGCCTCGATCAGGACTAGAGCCGCACCCGGCTCCAGGGTGCGCCGGGATCCGGGTACTCGGCGGGATGCAGCAGGTAGGCGAGCAGCTCGACGCCGTCTACGACGCGCGGGCCGGGTCGCGAGAAGAGGGCGTTCGCGTCGACCGCGAAGACGCGGCTCTCCTGCCGTGCCGGCGTCCCGAGGAGGTGCGCTGAGAGATCGAGCGGGACGACTTCCGAGAGCGTCCGGTCGAGATCGAATCCGCACGGGGCGAGAACGACGACCTCGGGCTCGAGGGCGGCCACGTCCGGCCAGCGCATGCGGTGCGAGGGCTCCCCCGACATGCCGGCGACGTCCGTGCCCCTCGCCGCCGAGACCATGTCCGGCACCCAGTGGCCCGCGGAATACGGCGGCTCCAGCCACTCGGTGACGAAGACCCGCGGCGCGGTCTCGACGGCTGCGAGCGCCGAGGAGACCCGATCGAGGCGGTTCTGCATTCCCGCCGCCAGGTCCTCCGCTGCCCCAGCGGCGCCGAGCCACTCGCCCAGCTCGCCGATCGCCTCCTGGATGCCGTCCAGCGTCGAGGGGGAGTAGTTCAGCACCCCGACGTCCAGCGGACGCGCGCTCAGCGCGCCCTCCACCTGATCGGTCGAGACCGCGCAGACGTCGCAGAGCTCCTGCATGACGACGACGTCGGCCTCGATCTCGGCCCACTGCTCCTCCTCGATCGCATACAACGGCCTGCCGTTTCGGGCGGTCTCGGCGACGATCTGGTCGACCGCGGCGCTCGAAAGGTCTCCGGTCTGGATCAGCGACGCGGTGACGACCGGCTTCGCCGCCGCCTCCGGCGGCCAGTCGCACTCGTGGGTGACGCCGACGACCTGGTCCCCGAGGCCAAGGGCGAAGAGCACCTCGGTTGCCGCGGGAACGAGCGAGCAGATCCGCACGTAGACCAGGCTACCCCGTGGACGGCTCCTGCCGTTAGCCTCCTCTCCACCGGCTCTCGAGGAGGTACAGACCTGTGAGCGCGTTCGAGGACATCGGGGCCGTCGGGCCCCTGCGGATCTGGGACGACGTCGTTGCGCGCGAGGTGCACGGCCAACAGACCACGCTGGCGGTCGTCGAGCTCGAGCCCGACGCCCTCGTGCCCGAGCATCACCACGTGAGCGAGCAGCTCGGGATGGTGATCCAGGGGAACGTGAGCTTCCGCGTCGCCGACGAGGAGCGGACACTCGGCCCCGGCGCGACCTGGAACATCCCCTCCGACGTCCCGCACGAGGTCCGGGCCGGGCCCGAGGGCGCGGTTGTGATCGACGTCTTCTCGCCGACGCGGGAAGGTGACTGGCAGAGCCTCGCGCGCGAGGAGCCGCGGGCGCCCCAGTGGCCGTCAGCAGGTTGAGCTCTGTCTGCCCGTAGCCGGCAAACGCCCTGACGGGAGAGGAGCGACCACCGTTACGGCAGCAGAACCTGGAGCTCCCGGTTGAACGTGCGGGCGATCTTCCTGTAGCCCTTCCAGTTCGGGTGCACGTCGGCGGTGAATCTCGTCGAGCAGAACCACGTCAACTTGCAGGCGAGCGCCACGTTGACGGGGATCCGACCGCGGCCACGCACCACGACGGTGTCCGTGAAGTCGTCGATCCGGAAGGTCGACGCGACGTCGGCCACCGTGGCCCCGGCGTCGGCGTAAGCGCTCGCGAGCCCGGCGTTGAACACAGCCCAGGCCCGCTGGTCGGCTCGCGCCAGCGGGCGACCTCCGGGGACCAGACCCCAGAGACCGAGGAGCGGGTTGTAGTACGTCATGGCGACGATCGGCACGCCCGGTGCCGCCGCAGTCAAGGCATCGACGATGCGTCTCACCCTCGTCTGCAGCCGGGGGCGCTGATCGACCACGCACGCCCTTTCGAGCAGGCCCGTGTTCCAGTCGAGGCATCGAGCGATGAGGTCGTTCCCACCGATGTCGATCGTGATGAACGCGACCTCCCCCGGATGCGCCTCCAGGAAGGAGACCGCCGCGCCGAGCTGCGACCCGGCTGCGTACCGACACCCCGAGCGCTCCCCGGTGATCAGCGAGCGACTCGTCTCGCCGACGCAGCTCACGTTCCGAAGGCGAAGCCCGGGGATTTCCTGCCGGGCGTTTCGCCACACACGGCCGACGTACCCATTGGTCTCGCCCTTGCCGGGCTGGAAGCCGAACGCCACCGAGTCGCCGAGAGCGAGGTAGGAGACGGTCCCCGTGCCCCCAACACCTGCGCTCGCCGCCGGGATGCCACCTTGGTGCATCAGGACGATGAGTGTCGCGGCCACGACCGCGAACGAGAGCCTCCGCATGGACCACCGCCTCCGTTTCGTCCGCTCGGAGCCGACTGGCCCCAGGGGCGAGCGCAGCTTACACCGTGGAGGTGATTCGGGACAAAGGCCCGTCGTTGCTGGCCTTTTCCATGATGCGCCCGGCACGATTCGAACGTGCGACCTCTGCCTCCGCAGGGCAGCGCTCTATCCCCTGAGCTACGGGCGCGGGGCGTCGATCAGTGTAGCGGCCGTGCTTTTGAGCGACCGACCGTGAGCTCGGAATCCGCGGGCACCTCGACGCGCACGTAGGCGAGCGCCACGATGCCGCCGTTGGCGCGGGCGGCGCTCGTCACACGGCCGACGACCTTCTCGTCGAGGCTCAGCTCGGCGTCGGGGGCGGGCAGCTCCTCGCCGTCCAGCGCCAGCACGCGGAGCTCCCGGTTCGCGTGCCCGCGGTAAAGGAGACGGGCAATCGGCTCCTGGCCCGGATAGCACCCTTTCGTCAGGCTGACGGCCCGCTCGACCAGTCCGGCCTCGGCGGGGAGGACGCGGTCGTCGATCTCCTTGCCGAAGCGCGGCGTGCCGGCTTCGATGCGCATGATCTCGAGGCCCTCCTCGTCGACGCTCGGGTCGAGCGCCGCATCGAGAACCTCGACCGCCGGCCGGCCGTAGTCCGCGTTGGGGATTCCTTCGGCCTCGCTTCCGAAGACGAGCGTCGACATGTGCTCCTCGAGCTCGATCTCCGCCTTCGCGGCGAATCGCATCCGCACGAGCTGGCCGCGCAGCGCGTCGCCCAGCTCGGGTTCGGTGAGTAGCAGGAAGTCGTCCTGCGAGCGGCGGAGAACGCGCATCGGCGCGATCACGCGCGCCTTGGGGGTCAGGAGAAGCGCCTCGCAGGAATCGCCTGGCGCGAGCGCGGCTACATCGTTGGAGAGCATCCGCTGCAGGTAGTCCGCGGCGTCAGGGCCGGCCACGCGGACGAAGGCTCGCGGCCTGCGGGCGACAGCCGGCTCGGCGTCCGTGGATTCCATGCTCCAAGTGTAGGCGCGTGACCCAATCCGAACGCACCGAGGGCCGGCTGAGCCGGCCCTCGGTGCACTTCGACCTCCGAAGAAGGGTGCGGCTACATCATGTCGGGCATGCCGCCCGGCATACCCGCAGGAGCCCCCGCCTTCTCGGGCGCCTCCGCGACGACAGCCTCGGTCGTGAGGATGTTCTTCGCGATCGAAGCGGCGTTCTGGAGCGCCGAGCGCGTGACCATGGTCGGGTCGATGATGCCGGCCTTGACCAGATCCTCGTACGCGCCGCTGTCGACGTTCAGTCCGTGGCCCTTGGTGCCGGTGCGGACCTTGTCGACCACGACCGAGCCCTCGAGGCCCGCGTTCTGGGCCAGCTGGCGGACGGGCTCCTCAAGGGAGCGCGCGACGATCGAGGCACCGGTGCGCTCGTCGCCCTCGAGCGTGTCGAGCTTGATCGCCTTGCCGGCGTTCAGAAGTGCGACGCCGCCGCCCGGCACGATGCCCTCCTCGAGAGCCGCGCGGGTGGCCTGCAGGGCGTCCTCGACGCGGTGCTTCTTCTCCTTCATCTCCGTCTCGGTGGCCGCACCGACCTTGACGACTGCGACGCCGCCGGCGAGCTTGGCCAACCGCTCCTGCAGCTTCTCGCGGTCGAAGTCCGAGTCCGTGGTCTCGATCTCCGACTTGAGCTGCTTGATGCGGGCCTTGATGCCCTCGGACTCGCCCGCGCCGTCGATGATCGTCGTCGTGTCCTTCGTGACGACCACCTTGCGCGCGTGGCCGAGCTGCGAGAGCTTCGTGTTCTCGAGCTTGAGCCCCATCTCCTCGGTGATGACCTCGCCGCCGGAGAGGATGGCGATGTCCTCGAGCATGCGCTTGCGGCGATCACCGAAGCCCGGCGCCTTCACGGCGACGGCGGTGAACGTTCCGCGCAGCTTGTTGACGACGATCGTGGCGAGCGACTCGCCCTCGACGTCCTCGGCCACGATCAGCAGCGGCCGGCCGGCCTGGATGACCTGCTCCAGCACCGGAAGGATGTCCTTCACCGCGCCGATCTTCTGGTTGGCGATGAGGATGTACGGGTCGTCGAGCACGGCCTCCATGCGCTCGGCGTCCGTGATCATGTAGGGCGACAGGTAGCCCTTGTCGAACTGCATGCCCTCCGTAAACTCGAGCTCGAGGCCGAAGGTCTGGCCCTCCTCGACGTTCACGACGCCGTCCTTGCCGACCTTCTCGATGGCGTCCGCGATCACGTCGCCGATCTCGCGCTCGCGCGACGAGATGCTGGCGACCCGGGCGATGTCCTCCTTGCCCGAGATCTCCTTGGACTGCTTCTTGAGGTCTGCGACGACGATGTCGACGGCCAGCTCGATGCCCCGCTTGAGGCCCATCGGATTGGCACCGGCCGCGACGTTCTTCAGGCCCTCACGCACGATCGCCTGGGCGAGCACGGTCGCGGTCGTCGTGCCGTCGCCGGCGACGTCGTTGGTCGCCGTGGCGACCTCGCGGACGAGCTGTGCGCCCTGGTTCTCGAAGACGTCCTCGACCTCGATCTCGCGTGCGATCGTGACACCGTCGTTCGTGATGGTGGGCGCGCCGAACTTCTTGTCGAGCACGACATAGCGCCCCTTGGGGCCAAGGGTGACCTTGACCGCGTCAGCGAGAGCGTTGACGCCGCGCTCGAGCGCGCGCCTTGCGTCCTCGCTGAAGAGAAGCTCCTTGTGAGCCATTAATCCTCCGTTTCGATCCTTGTGAACGACGACGTGCGCCCTCAGGCGGCTGCGCCGGCCAGTTCCTTCTTCTTGCTCTTGGACTTCGTCTCGGCGACGACCTTGGCCAGGACGTCCGACTCGCGCAGGATCAGATACTCGTCCGCCCCGAGCTTGATGTCGGTGCCGCCGTACTTCGAAAAGATGATCTCATCCCCGGGCTCGAGATCCATCTTGACGTACTCGCCGTCCTCGTCTCTCGGCCCGGGGCCGACGGCGAGAACGCGACCGCGCTGAGGCTTCTCCTTGGCGGTGTCCGGGAGGACGATGCCGCTCGCGGTCATCTCCTCCTCGTCCAGCGCCTCGACGATCAGCCGGTCGCCCAATGGCTGAAGATTCATCCAGCACTCCTCCTTGCGAATGACTTTTCGTTGCTGGCACTCGACACTTCGGAGTGCCAGGAGCCATCGTAGCGAACCGGGCGCGGGTTTGGATCAAGAATTCTCTGGCACTCGGGCAAGAGGAGTGCCAAGAACACGGCGTCCGCGCGAGAACGCGATGAGAGTGAACGCACACGCAAACGCCATGAGACCGTAAGGAAGCGCATCTCCCCCGACGTCCGCGAGCGCGCCGCCAAGGGGCGGGCCGACCGAGTTCCCCGCGCCCCAGGACGCATTCAGGAGCCCGAAGGCGAGCCCTTGGGCGAGCCCCATGCGGTCGGCGCCGTCGGCGAGGAGGGCCATGGCGGGAGCCCAGAAGGCGCCGAACGTCACCGCCGTCGCGACGAGGAGCGCGACGATCAGCCAAGGCAGGTCGGCGAGGGCCAGGGCCGACGTGACCACGATGCCTCCGGCGAGGGCCATCCGAAGCGGGAGGAGGCGCCCACGCCGGTCCGAGAAGCGACCCCAGAACGGAGCCACCACCGTCTCGATCGCTGCCGCACCGATGAAGGCGGCGGCGATTGCGGCCGCGCTCCATCCGGCGTCGCCGAGCTCGAGGGGGATGAGCACCGAGATGACGCCGAAGAGGACGGCCGGCATCACGATCAGCCAGAGGGCGCCGAGGACGACCGGCTGTCGGATCACGCCCAGGTACGCGCGCGCGGGCTGCGGGTCCGCCGGCGTCGGCGAGGTCCGCAACGCCCAGGCGACGAGGACGACGGCGATGACGGCGATCCCGGAGAAGACCACCCGTGAACCGAGCCATTCGGCGGCGGCCCCAACGGCGGGACCGAGCATCGCCCCGAAGATCGCCGCACCCATCGCCGTCCCGATCATCTCGCCCCGCCGCTCGCGGGGCGTTCCGGCGACGAGCCAGGAGAGGCCCCCGGTCCAGGAGAGCGCGCTCCCGACCCCTTGGGCGAAGCGCGCGACTCCGAGCGCCAGAGCGGAACCCGCAAAGCCGAAGGCGATGCTCGCGACGGCCATGAGGACGAGCCCTCCGAGCACGGCACGGCGGGGGCCGAACCGGGAGGCCGCCAGGCCGCCCGGGAGCGCGCCGACGAGCGCGCCTGCGGCATACGAGCCGACGAGGAGACCCGCCTCGCCCTTCGAGAGCCCGTACTCGTCCGCGTAGTGCGGCAGGAGGGGTGCCAGGGCCGCGTACAACATCGTGTCCGCGAGCACGATGGCGCAGACGAGGAGGAGCAGACGGCGCACGCTGCGATGCTAGCTTCGCGCTCATGCGCCGCGAGTTCTCGGCAGGAGGAGTGGTCGTGCGCCGCCTGCGCGGCGGGTGGCGCCTGGCCGCGATCCGGCCGGGCGGAAAGGACGTCTGGGCGCTGCCGAAGGGCCTCATCGGGCCGGGCGAAAGCCCGGCCGACACGGCCTCACGCGAGGTGACCGAGGAGACCGGCGTCGAGGGCCGCCTCGTCGAGAAGCTGGGCGACGTCCGCTACGTCTACACCTGGGAGGGCGAACGCGTCTTCAAGATCGTCAGCTTCTACCTCTTCCGCTACGCACGCGGCCGCCTCGGAGACATCCCGGCCGAACACGCGCACGAAGTCGACGCAACCCGTTGGCTCCCGCTCGACGAGGCGCCCCGGCTCCTCGCCTACGGAGGCGAGCGGGAGATGGCCGAGAGGGCACGAAGGCTCCTCGCCGAAGAAGCCGTATGATGGGGCCGCTTCGATCCCTGACTGGCCGATGTACGCCCTCAACTTCTACTCGCCGATCGTCGCCGACCAGCTCAGGAGCAGGCGCAAGACCGCGACGATCCGCCTCGGCGACAAGGCCGGGAAGTACAAGAAGGGGATGGTCGTCCAGGTCCTCGTCGGCCTCCGCTACGGGCCGCGGGAGAAGATCTTCGACGCGGTGATCGACAAAGTCGAGGTGAAGCCGCTCGCGGAGTGCTCGCCCCGGGAGATCGAGAAGGACAACCCGGAGATCAAGCGCACGGAAGACATGGTCACCTTCCTGGGCCGGCTCTACAACCGCGACGTGACCGAGGAGGACACGGTCACGGTGATCCACTTCTCCGAGATTTCGGCCTAGCCGCGGACTTCTGGATCGGCCCGCCGAAGAGCTCGGGCGGACGCAGCTCGCCATCGCACTCCTCGCACCTGACCGCGAAGCCCGACGTGATCGGCGCGTTGCAGGACGGGCAGCGGACTCGCAGCACGCCGCCGCACTCGGGACACGCGCGGGGCAATGCCGCCTCTTCCGGGGCGAAGTAGCGCTGGACGTGACCGCACTCGAGACAGAACGCGACCCAGTCCCCGAGCGTCCGGCGACGCTCTTCCCTGAGCCAGTCGGAGGCCCTGGCCATGGATTCACCCTACCGCCGAGCAGCCGCTAGAGTTCGATTCGCGACATGGCGATCGCCAGGGAAGCAGAACCGGTCTCCTCGCTCACAGAGGTCAGAGAGTTCGGCCTCGACCGAGAGGACCTCCTCGACATCTACCGACACCTCCTCACGACGAGGGGCATCGAGGAGCGCGGCCACATCCTGTACAAGCAGGGGAAAATCCCCGGAAGCTTCTACACGGGACGCGGGAACGAGGCGGCGGCGGTCGGCGTCGCCACCGCCATGGGCCCGGAGGACGTGGGCACGCCGCTGCACCGGGACATGGGAGTCCACATCGTGCGCGGCGTCGAGCCCTGGCGGATCTTCGCGCAGTTCATGGGTCGCATGGACGGTCCGACGCAGGGCAAGGACGGCAACGTCCACATGGCCGACGATCGCCTCGGTCTGATCGCGATGGTGAGCCACCTGCCGGCGATGCTGCCGGTCGCGGTCGGCTGCGCGCTCGCCTTCCGCATCCGGGAAGAGCGCCGCGTCGCGCTCGGCTGGTTCGGGGAAGGCTCGGCAGCACGCGGGGACACGCACGAGTCCATGAACCTCGCCGGCGTTCGCCGGCTCCCGATCGTCTTCATCTGCGACAACAACCAGTGGGCCTACTCGACTCCGACGCACCTCGGCTACGCGATCGAGCACGTCGCGGACCGGGCCAAGGCTTATGGGTTCGACGGGGTCGTCGTCGACGGCACCGACGTGCTCGCCGTCTACCGCGAGGCCAAGCTCGCCGTCGAGAAGGCGCGGGAAGGCGGCGGACCGACCCTGATCGAGTGCCTCACCCTCCGCATGGAGGGCCATGCCGTGCACGACGACGCGTTCTACGTTCCCAAGGAGATGTTCGAGGAATGGGCGAAGCGCGACCCGCTCGAGCGCTTCCGCACCTGGCTCCGCGAGAACGCCGAGTTCACGGACCACGAGGAGGAGGAGATCCGGGGCGACGTCAAGAAGCTCATGAACGACGCAATCAAGCGCGCAGAGGAAAGCCCGACGCCGGACGGCTCGACGCTCCTCGAGGGCGTGTTCGCGACTCCCGAGGACCTCGACACGCCTCACCACAAGTAAGTGGCTCACTAGTGGCAGAGAAGACCTACCTGCAGGCGATCTCGGACGGCCTTCGCCAGGAGATGCGGCGCGACAAGCGCGTCTTCGTGATCGGCGAGGACGTCGGCGTCTACGGCGGCGCCTTCAAGGTGACGCAGGGCTTCCAGGAGGAGTTTGGGCCGTGGCGTGTGATCGACGCGCCGCTCGCCGAGACCGCGATCGTCGGCGGCTGTACGGGAGCCGCGATCATGGGCATGCGCCCGGTCGCCGAGATGCAGTTCGCCGATTTCGTCTCGTGTGCCTGGGACCACCTCGTGACGGTGGCTGCCAAGCAGCGCTACCGCGCCGGAACCCCTGTGCCGATCGTCGTTCGCTGCCCCTCAGGAGGCGGCTTCTCCGGCGGGCCGTTCCACTCCCAGAACCCCGAGTCGAGCTTCGCGCACATCCCCGGTCTGAAGGTCGTCTGCCCGTCGACCCCCGAGGACGCCAAGGGCCTCATCGTCACCGCGATCGAGGACCCGAATCCGGTTCTGTACTTCGAGCACAAGCATCTCTATCGCCGCATCAAGGCTGACGTCCCGGACGAGCGCTACACGATCCCGTTCGGCGAGGCGCGCGTCCACCGCGAGGGCGGCGATGTCACCGTCGTGACGTGGGGCGCGATGGTCTACACGGCCGCCGAGGCCGCGGAGAAGGTCGCCGAGGAGGACGACATCTCGACCGAGATCATCGACCTCCGTACGATCATGCCGTGGGACAAGGCGGCGGTCCTCGCCTCGGTGGAGAAGACGTCGAAGGTGATCGTCCTCCACGAGGACACGCACACCGGCGGCTTCGGCGGCGAGATTGCCGCGACGATCGCCGAGGAAGCGTTCGAGCAGCTCGACGCGCCCGTCACGCGCATCACCGCGCCCGACACGCCGGTCCCCTTCGCGCCGACCCTCGAGAAGGCTTTCCTTCCCCAGGCGGACGACGTCGTCGCCGGGCTCCGCGAGGTCGCCGCGTACTGATGGCCACCGGCACGCTCGTCGACGTCGTCATGCCCCAGATGGGCGTCTCCGTCTCAGAGGGCACGATCACGAAGTGGGCCAAGTCCGAGGGAGAGCGGATCGAGGCGGACGAGACGCTGCTCGAGATCTCGACCGACAAGGTCGACACCGAGGTGCCGAGCCCCGCGTCGGGCATCGTGCAGCAGATCCTCTTCCAGGAGGGCGAGACGGTCGAGGTGGGAACGAAGATCGCGGTAATCGCGCCCGAAGGCGCGGCGACCCCGGCCGCGCCAACCGCTCCGGCCGACGACGCGCCTCCCGAGGCGCCCGACGTCGACGAGGACCTTCCGGTGCCGGCGACGCAGGAGGCGGCGGCCGAGAGCGCGGCATTCTCCAGCGCGGAAGGCGACCCGCCGATCGCGGCACCCGTGGACGTCCCGCCGCGAGCAGCGCAGCCGCCAGCTCCCGAGGGCCAGGAGAACGGAGCGCGCTTCGTCTCGCCGGTCGTCGCCCGGATCGCCGCCGAGCACGGTGTCGACCTGTCGCAGATCTCGGGCACGGGGCGCGGTGGTCGCGTGACGAAGAAGGACATCCTCGGCTTTATCGAGGCCGGCGAGGCTGCCGGGCCGTCCGAGACTTTGCCGGCTCCCGAGGCGCCGACGCAGCCTGCAGAGCCTGCCCCGGCCCCAGCGGCTCCGGCAGCGCCCCCCGCACCGGCACCCGTCGAGCCGCCACCTCCGACACCCGTGGCTGCGGTCCAGGAGGACGAGTCGGTCGAGCCGATGTCGGCGATGCGGAAGGGCATCGCAGAGCACATGCGCCGGTCGCTCGACACGTCGGCGCACGTCACGAGCGCGATCGAGGTCGACATGTCCAGGGTGGCCGCGATCCGGCAGACGCTCAAGAAGGAGTACCAGGCTGCGTACGGCGTCAACCCGACCTACCTCGTCTTCGTCGCCCGAGCCGCGGTCGAGACGTTGAAGGACTACCCCTGGCTCAACGGAGAGTTGCGCGGAGACTCGATCGTCACGCGGAAATACGTCAATCTCGGTTTCGCGGTCGAGCTCGCCGACGGCAAGGGCCTGATCGTTCCGGTCGTCAGGAACGCCGAGTCCCTGAACCTCCTCGGTATGGCGAAGGCGATCGCCGACATCGCGGCCCGTGCCCGCGACAAGAAGCTGTTGCCCGAGGACGTGCAGGGCGGGACGTTCACGATCACGAACCCCGGTGGCTACGGCACGTTCCACGGAACACCGGTGATCAGCCAGCCACAGGCAGGCATCCTCGGGACCTACGCCGTCGTGAAGCGGCCGTGGGTGGTGCAGGACGAGATGGGCGAAGACGTGATCGCGATCCGCTCGATCATGAATCTCACGCTCACGTACGACCATCGCCTCGTCGACGGCGCGCTCGCCGGCCGCTTCCTGCGCGATCTGCGCGAGCGGCTCCAGACCTGGGGCGAGACGGACTACTAGGCGTCCGCTCCCAGCTAGGCTTCGTAGCGTGAGGCGCGGGGCCTATCTGCTCAACCTCGGCACCACTCCCTACGCGGAGGCGTGGGACCTGCAGCGCGCGCTCGCGGCCGCGGTCTCGCAGGGGGCGATCCCGGACACGGTGGTGCTCCTCGAGCACCAGCCTGTGATCACGCTCGGCCGCCGAACGGACGGTGACGCCGAGCTGCACGTCCCCGCCGGGGCCGAGATCGAGATCGTCGAGACCGACCGCGGCGGCAAGTCGACGTTCCACGGGCCCGGCCAGCTGGTCTGCTACCCGATCCTCGACCTCAACCGCCACGGGCGCGACGTCAAGCGCTACGTGCGCAACCTCGAGGAGGCGGTCATCAAAACGGTCGCCTCCTTCGACCTGCAGGCGACGCGAATCGAGGGCCTCACCGGCGTCTGGCTCGAGTCACCGCCGCGCAAACTCTGCTCGATCGGCGTGCACATCGCCCGCTGGGTGACGACCCACGGCTACGCGCTGAACGTCGACCTCGATCCCGCGCCGTTCACGGACTGGATCACCGCTTGCGGGCTCGAAGACGCCAGCTTCACCACGATCGCGCGCGAGCTCGACCGGCCAGTCGCGGTCGACGAGATGCGACCTCTCGCAGCGGCTGCACTCGAGGAGGTCTTCGCCCTCGCGCTCGAGGAGCTGCCGGGCGAGGATGGCGGCGGGCTCTGGCCCCAGCCGGTCCATGAGAAGATCTCGGTCAAGCCGCTTCGCACGGGTATCCGCTCGGGAGAGGCAGTCGGAGTTGAATCGGTCGTTGCCAGTAGCTGACCGGCCGCGCAGGCCCGAGTGGATGAAGGTGCGCGCGCCGAGCAAGGGCTCGCGCTACTTCGAGGTCCGGGAGCTGCTCCACGGCCAGCGCCTTCACACGATCTGCGAGGAGGCGCGCTGCCCCAACATCGGGGAGTGCTGGGGTCGCGGCACGGCGACGTTCCAGATCCTCGGCGACACCTGCACGAGGGCGTGCCGCTACTGCTACGTGCACTCCGGCAAGCCGGACTCCCCACCCGATCCGCTCGAGCCTTTTCGGCTGGCCCAGGCGGCCGCACAGATGAACCTCCGACACGTGGTCGTCACGTCGGTCGACCGGGACGACATCCCGGACCGCGGCGCCGGGCACTACGCCGCCACGATTCGGGCCCTGAAGACGAAGCTCCCGGACTCCTCGGTCGAGGTGCTGACGCCCGATTTCCTCGGGGTGGAGGAGGACGCACTCGCGACCGTGCTCGCCGCACGGCCGGAGGTCTTCAACCACAACATCGAGACGGTGCGGCGGCTGCACCGGCGTATGCGCGGCGCCAAGGCCTCGTACGACAAGGCGTTGTGGCTGCTCCGCCGTGCGAAAGAGCTGGCCGACTACCCGGTGCTGACGAAGTCGGGGATGATCGTCGGCCTGGGCGAGACGAACGACGAGGTAGTCGAGACGATGCGCGACCTGCGCGCCCACGACGTCGACGTCGTCACCATCGGCCAGTATCTGCAGCCGTCGTCGCGACACGCCGCGATCGACCGCTGGGTCCATCCGGACGAGTTCCGTTGGTTCCGGGAGCAGGGCGAGTCGCTCGGCTTCGGGTCGGTGTTCTCCGGACCGCTCGTCCGTTCCTCATACCGCGCCGACGAGCAGCGCCACGCGGCAGAGTCCGGCCGCGGCGCAGTCGCCTACTGAGATCAGGCGACTCTAGGTCGGACGGAGCGGTAGGAGCCGCCGATCGACGGCTCCTGTCCGCCGCTCCTCCCCCCAACGTCGGCCCGGAAGGCCGCCACGGGCGACCCCTGACGGCTCGGCTCGAGAGCTCTCCCCTCGCGCCGTCCCGATGACGCGGTGGGCCCCAGAGTTAATGACACTACGACAAGAGTGTCAAGAGGGGAGACCTGGACCCAGACCTCGTACGTCCCGTCCGCGGGTAGGACGAGCTCGACCCGCTCGTCGCCGGTCGCCGTCGTCGACGAACCGACGATCTGGCCGTCCTTCACGACGTACAGGTCGAGGTCGTTGCCCGGAAGGTGAACCTCGAAGACCGCGCTCGAGGCGTGGTTGATCACGACCGACTCCTTGACGCTCGCCGACGCCGGGTCGTCCGGGTCGTCCTGCTGCGCGGTCTCGATCGTCGTCGTCGGCTGGCTGAGGCCGTAGGCCGCGGCGGTCAGCCCGGGCAGGTCGAGGGTCGCCTCGAAGGTGACGTCGAAGCTGCCCGTGTCGGCCGCGGTCGCCTGCTCCACGCTCGTCGGCGCGACGCTCGCCGCCCCGACGTGGGTCTCGAATGGGACGTAGAACTTGTCCCCGTCGAAGCCCACCTGGTGCTGCACCACCGCGTGCAGGCCCTCCTGGGCCGGCCCGGTGACCAACTCCTCGGCGCCGCCGGTGGCCGTGTCGAAGGCCCACGTGCCCGTACCGAGGTAGGCACGGGCGCTCGCTCCGACGGTATCGAGGATGTACGGCGCGTAGATCGGCGACGTGGAGCCGGACACCTGGTACTCGTTCACCGACCGCCCGAAGATCAGCGTGTCGAGGTCCGTGTACGGTGCGGGATCATCCCACGTGGTGTCCGTCAGGAAGAGCGTCCCCGGCGGCGGAGCCTTGGCGACGTCCATGAAGTAGAAGCGCCAATCGCCTGACTCTTCACGCCAGGTCCAGTCGTTGGCGCCGAAGACGGCGCCATTGTTGTACAGCATGTTCGACTGCGCGGTGGCGACGTCGGCGCCCCCGAAGCGGAGGTTGCCGTTGATCTTGCCTGCTGCATCCTGCGGCACGTCGGCCGCGACCGCCACCGAGACCGGCACGACGACGTGGTTGGCGCCGTCCTCGAGCACGATGGCGCCGTCGTAGAGCCCGTACGGCGTCTCGGCCGGTACGGCGATGCTCGCCGTCAGGGATCCCGACGCCGTGCTCGGGGTGCTCACCCACGGCCAGTCGACGTTCTCGTAGAAATCGATCTGGATCTTGAAGTCCGTGGTGTCGATCGCGGAGTCGCGGTCCGGGTGCTGCAGCCCGACATACAACCCGTCCGCCATGCGTCCGGCCGGGTCGCGAACGAAGGACTGCAGCGTGTTCGCCCCGGGCCGGTGGTACATGAAGCGGACATACTCGAACTCGTCCATCTCCGACGCACCGAAGTTGAGGTCGAGGTTGTCGTCGATGTTCGTGCTCGAGCTCTTCTGCTTGTGGTTCACAACGCCGTTGCCGTTCTTGTCCACCCACAACCGGCCGTCGCCGTCGATGTCCGTCCAGTTGTAGGTCAGGAGGCGCCACGACTGGTCGGCGACGTAGTCCCCGTCGCCGTCGAACTGCGAGCGTGGGTAGTTCGCCCGGACGACCATCAGATCCGCGTCCGGATGGCTCCGCACAAGGTCGCTGATGTTCATCAGGTAGTCGGGGGCGTTAAAGTTGTACTCGCTCTCTTCCGCAAGGGGCTCGCTCGTGAAGTCGGCGGTTTCCGAGAACGTCTTCGTCAGGAAGCGGTCGGAGACGTTCCACGTGCCCGGGCCGCCGATGGCGAAGGTCTGGGAGTCACTCTCGCCCGGCGACATCGTGTGCGTGAACACGCCGTACTCGGTGCCGCGGTAGTCGCCGGCCCGCCACTCGCTCGGCGAGACGGTGGCGCCCGCAGCGCCGGCCGCGAGCTGCACGGCGCGTGCGGCGTTGACGGAGCCCGCTCCCTGCGTCCAGCTGTCGTAACCCAGATCGTCGGCCGACGACTTGAGGATCTCCTTCGAGCGGTTCCAGAAGTTCGCGGGTACCGGGCCCGGATGGGTCGAGCGGTAGGCCTGGTATACGAGCGCGGTCGCCGCCCCTGCCACCGGGGCCGAACGACTCGTTCCGCCCCAGGTCTCCCAGGCGACTTGGCCGTCGAGGACGGTGTTGAGCGTCGAGTCGCCTGCGGAGAAAGCGCCGTCGGCGACGACGTCGACTCCTGGCGCACCCGTGGCTCCAGGTCCGCGGTTCGACCACACCATCACGTCGTCGTCGACGATCTGACTCTCGTTCGCGATCGAGTCCCACCCGGTGCCGCCGAACTGGGTCGAGGCTCCGACTTTGATCCCGCTCAAGGGCGACGGCGGTGCCGTCGTCCCGTAGCCGGGCGCCCCGTTTCCGGTCGAGAACAACGGCGTCGTCCGGCTGCCCGAGTGCCAGATGTCGGCCTCCTGACTCGCCGCGTCGAAGCCGTCGTTGTCGACGGAGGAATCCCCGTAGGAGTTCGTCGTCACGTCGACGCCGTTGCGCGTCGACAGGAAGTACCCGAACTGGGTCGAGAAATCAAACGAGAAGTAGATGTCGCCGAACGGCGCGAGCTTCGCCTTCGGGGCCCCGCCGATGACCGCTCCGGGATACGTGCCGCCGCTCTTTCGGCCATGGCCGCAGGGCTGGGCACCAGGGGTGCCGCCGAGATCCTGGAAGCAGGGCGCCAGGCCGTTGATCACGCCCTGGCCGACGACGTTCGACGCCGTCAGGGTGCCGTGACCTTCGATGCCGGGGTCGTAGTCGCCCGACCATGCGAGGAGCTGGCCGGAGGCGGCTCGGATCGAGAGCCCGAACGCGAGCATGCCGCCCGGAGCCTGGGTTCCCGCGGCACCGGTACCGTCGGAGATGTAGTAGAGGAGACCCCCGGAGACGTCGAGGTACCCGTCCCCGTTCATGTCGCGATACGCGGAAGGCGAGGCCTTCGTCACCGGCTTCTCGTCGGAGAAGTCGTAGTCGTCGTCGAGGTCGACGTAGACCGTGTCGTAGACGCCCGCCGTGTTCGGGTCGGCGACCAGGAAGGCCGGCCGCTCCTCGTAGAGCGCGAGGAGGTAGTCGTCCGGATGGCTACCGAGCCGCACCGTCCCGGACTTGCTCCATTTCGTCGGGAAGCGGTACTCGTGCGTATTGAACCCATCCGGCGCGGCAAAGTTGCGCGACGGCCCGGTGCGGGTGTCGAAGGTGACGCGGGAGATCCCCTTCCGCGCGTCGGTGCCCTTCTGGTACGAAGCCTTGGCCTGGGTGACCGTGTACCAGGTCAGCCCCTGCTCGACGAAGTCCGGCGCGACGAGCCAGACCAGCGTCCCGTACGGGTCGAAGGCCTTCGGCCAGCCGTTCCAGCCGTCGTCGGTGATGCCTGCGTCGGTCGCACCGCTCCACGTCTGCCAGGTGCCGAGGAGGTCAGGGTGGCCGAAGTCGGTGCCGCCGTCGAGGACGCCCACGGTCGTCCCTTCGCCGGCGAAGCCGGCATTCCAGGCATCGGCAAAATCGTGCGTCTTGGCGTCGAGGACGCCCAGCTGCTTGAGCGCGTCGAAGTTCGAGCCCTTCGGCTGCGGAGCCTGGCCGTACGGCACCTCGCGACCCTTCAGCTGGGCGAAGGCGTCCCGTGTCGCCGCCGTCGAAGGCCTCTTGGCGATCTCCGGATCCGGAATGCGCCGGCGCGTCGGGGGCTAGTCGTGCGGGCGCGCCATGCCGCGGTAGTCGAGCGCCTGCTCGAGAATCTCCTCGTCGACGCCGAGCTCGCGCGCGACCTCGCGCAGCGAGCGCCCGGATGCCGCGGCTTCCTTCACGATCTCGGTCGCCCGGTCGTAACCGATGTGCGGATTGAGCGCGGTCGCGGCCGAGAGCGTCAACTCCGCGTACCGCTCGAGCGTCTCCCGGTTCGGCTCGATCCCGTCGACGCACTTCTCGGCCAGAAGCCTCGACGCGGCCGCCAGCAGGCTGATCGACCCGAGCAGGTTCCGGGCGATCATCGGAACGAACACGTTCAGCTCGAAGTGGCCCTGCAGCCCGCCGACGGTGATCGCGGTGTCGTTTCCGATCACCTGTGCGGCGACCTGCGTCACGACTTCAGGGATGACCGGGTTGACCTTGCCAGGCATGATCGAGCTGCCCTTCTGCAGCTCTGGAAGCACGATCTCGGCAAGGCCCGCCCGCGGGCCGGAGCCCATGAGCCGAAGGTCGTTCGCGATCTTCGTCAGCGAGACGGCCACGGTCTTGAGCGCGCCGGAGACCTCGACGAGCGCGTCGCGGGCGGCCGTCGCCTCGAAGGGATCCGCCGGAGGAAGGATGGCGAGCCCGGTTTCCTCCGAGAGCTTCGCGCGCACCCGCTCGGCGAACTCCAGATGGGTGTTGAGGCCCGTGCCGGTCGCCGTCCCCCCGAGAGGGATCTGCCCGACCCGTCCGAGCGTGGACTCGACCCGCGCGATCCCCTCTCGGACCTGGGCCGCGTAGCCGCCGAACTCCTGCCCGAGCGTGACCGGCACGGCGTCCATCAAGTGGGTCCGCCCGGACTTGACGAGATCCGCGAATTCGATCGATTTCCGCTCGAGCGCCTCGGCCAGGATGATGAGGCTCGGGATCAGTCCCTCGACGAGCTGCTCCAGAGCCGCGAGATGAACGGCTGAGGGGAACACGTCGTTGGACGACTGCCCCATGTTCACATCGTCGTTCGCGTGGACGTCGGCGCCCGCGAGCGAGGCGATCACCTCGTTCGCGTTCATGTTCGAGGAGGTCCCCGACCCGGTCTGGAAGACGTCGATGGGGAACTGGTCGTCGAACTCGCCGGCCGCCACGCGTTCGGCTGCCTGCGCGATGCGCTCGGCCTTCTCGGCCTCGAGAAGCCCGAGCTCGCCGTTCACGCGCGCAGAGGCCGCCTTGATGCGCCCGAGCCAGCGTGCGACCGGCACGGGAATCGGCTCTCCGGAGACGGTGAAGTTCTGGACTGCCTTCCTCGTCTCGCCTCCCCAGAGCTCACTCGGAACGGTCTCGCCCACGACCGGGAGTCTAGTCGCCGTCGGTGCGCGATCACGCCTGTTCACCAGGGGCACCCCGGCCCACCACCCGCTTCCGAGCGTACCGGCGAGATCCGCGCGGGTGGGCGCACGGGCTGCGCCGAAAGTGTCGCGATCGACCGCGGGCTAGTCCGTCGAGTACTTCGGCTGGACCTTCTCGCCGCGAATCCTGGCGACCGCCTGGTTCGCGGCGATGGCCGCCTCGCCGAAGCCGACCGAGATCAGGGTGATCTTGCCCTCGTAGCCGGCAACGTCGCCCGCCGCGTAGACGCCCGCGATCGTCGTCTCCATCGTCGAGGGGTCGACGAGCACCTGGCGCTTGCCGTGGAGCTCAAGGCCCCAGTCGGCGATCGAGCCGAGGTGGGAGTGGAAGCCGAGAAGCGTGATGAGCGCGTCGCACTCGACGTCGAAGAGCTCTCCGGTCGCCGTGTCCTCGAGCGTTACCGCCTCGATTTCGCCGTCGCCTCGCACGCCGCGCACCTCGGCGGGGATACAGATGCGGACCGCGCCCTGGTCCTCGAGGGCGCGCGCCTCCTTCACGGAAGTCTCGAGCGCACGGAACCGCTCACGCCGGTGGACGAGCGTGACCGGCAGACGGGCAGTGTCCTGGAGGCCGAGCGTCCAGTCGAGCGCGGAGTCGCCTCCGCCGACGATCACGCAGGACTTGTCGCGGAAGACCTCCTTCCTTCTGACGAAGTAGTGGAGCCCGCGGCCCTCCCAGTTGTCGATGTCATCGATCTCGAGCTTGCGGGGCTCAAACGCCCCGTGACCCGCCGTGACGATCAGCATGCGGGTTGGGAACGCCTCGCCCTGGTGGGTGGTGAGGATCAGCTGCTCCTCGCCGTTGACCCCGACCCGCTGGAGATTCTTCACCTCCTGGGCCAGGAAGACCTCGGCGCCGAACTGGAGACCCTGTTCGACACAGAGGTCGACAAGCGCCTGGCCCTGGATCTTCGGGTGGCCGGCGACGTCGTAGACGTGCTTCTCCGGGTAGACGGCAGCCACCTGGCCGCCGAGCTGGCCGAGGCTCTCGACGATCCTGACAGACGCATCTCGATGCCCTGCGTAGTACGCGACAGCGAGCCCAACGGGGCCGGCGCCGATGACGGTGATGTCGACGACGTGGTGGTCGCTCAAGGCGACGTCAGATTACCCGGCGCGTTCAGTGGGAGCAGCCGGCGCCGCAGTCGCTGCCGCCGGCGTGCGCCGCCGCCGGCTCGCCGCCGGCCTCGTCCTTCGCCTGGAAGGACGACCCGCACCCACAGGCCGCCTGCACGTTCGGGTTGTTGATCGCGAAACCCGCACCCATCAGGGCATCCACGAAATCGATCTCCGAGCCCGTAAGGTACGGCGCGCTGAACGGGTCGACGACGACGCGAACGCCGTGCATCTCGACCTCGTTGTCGCCGTCCTGCGGGCCGCGGTCGAAGCCGAGCGCGTACTGGAAGCCCGAGCAACCGCCCCCCTGAACCGCGATCCGAAGGACGCTGACATCACCTTCGGGCTCCTGCGCCATCAGTTCCTTGATCTTCGCCGCGGCGTTCTCGGTGACAGTGACCATCTCGGTCTGAGTGTAGCAATGGCATCCGCGGCACCAAAGAGCCCGACTTTGTGACGCCCGTAGCACGTCGTTTCCCCAGGCGCAGAGCCGGTTTCCGTCGTCCCGCGCAGACAACTTGTGAGCGCTAGGATGCCCGATGTGCAGGCCGTGCTTCTCGCCGCGCTTGACGATTGGTTTCCGTTCCTCCTCTACGCGCTCCTCGCGGCGGCGATCCCGGCGTCGATGCTCTTCGCCTCGTTCGCGTTCTCGACGCGGCGCAAGCAGTCCGCCCCCAAGGCCCAGCGAATGCCCTTCGAGTCGGGCGTCTCGACGGGCCCGCCCAAGCAGCAGCGGTTCACGGTCAGCTTCTACCTGACGGCGATGCTCTTCATCGTCTTCGACATCGAGATCGTCTTCCTGTATCCGGTGGCGGTCGTTCTCGACGAGGTCGGGACGTTCGCCCTTGCGGAGTTCGGTTTCTTCATCGCGATCCTCGCCATCGCGTACGTGTACGTCTGGAAGCGGGGTGCGCTCGAGTGGCGGTGAAGCGCAAGCGGCTCGCCGACTACGGCCTCCAGTCCGAGCGGACGCTCATGGCAGAGCGAGGGCCGAGCGTCTTCGAGAAGGAGCTGGGCGCGGACGAGCTCGAGGAACGTCTCCTCCTCACGACGGTCGGGAAGGCGGTGGCATGGGCGCAGGGCTACTCGATCTGGCCGGACACGTTCGGGCTCGCCTGCTGTGCGATCGAGATGATGTCGATCGTCTCCGCGCGCTACGACGTCGCCCGCTTCGGGGCCGAGGTGTTCCGCTCGTCTCCGCGCCAGGCCGACCTCCTCATCGTCTCGGGGCGGGTCGCGCACAAGATGGCGAAGCCGTTACGCGAGATCTACGACCAGATGCTGCAACCGAAGTGGGTGATCGCGATGGGCGCCTGCGCGAGTTCGGGCGGGATGTTCAACAACTACGCGATCCTCCAGGGCGTCGACAAGATCGTCGCGGTCGACATCCATGTGCCCGGCTGCCCGCCCCGGCCCGAGGCGCTCCTCGAGGGGATCGTCCGCCTGCAGGAGAAGATCCAGGCCGGCGTGCCGCCCGCGTACGAGATTCGCGGGGTCGCCGAGTGAGCACCACGCTCGCGGGGACGCCGGGCTTTGTCGAGGAGCGGGTCGCGCAGGGCGAGACCACAGTGGTCGTCGAGCGCGACCAGCTGGTCCAGGCGGCGACCTGGTTGCGCGACGAGGCGGGCTTCAACTTCCTCTCCGACATCTCGGTCACGGACTACCTGGGCTGGGACAGCCCGCGCGTCGCCGGCTACTGGGGCGACCCGCGCGGGCGCGATCTCAACAGCCCCGGCTCCTGGGGGCTCCAGCAGCAGCCCGTTCCGAAGCCGAACCGCTTCTCGGTCTCATATCACCTGCTGAAGGTGGCCTCGGGAGCGACCGAGGCGCCCCGCCTGCGCCTGCAGGCCTGGTGCGAGGACGGCGAGACCGTGCCAAGCCTCGTTCGGGTCTGGCCGACCGCCGACTGGCACGAGCGCGAGGCCTGGGACTTGCTCGGCATCCCGTTCGACGGCCACCCCAACCTCGTCCGCATCCTCATGGAGGACGACTGGGAAGGGCATCCACTCCGTAAGGACTACCCGCTGGGTGGCGAGCCGGTGCGCTTCTCGGGGGAGGAGTAGCGCGCCATGGCCGTCGCCGACTCGAAGGCCGCGATCTACGAGGGCACCCGCATCCCCTCGCCGATCCCGACCGTCCTCCAGGTCGATCCGGCCCTCAGGGAGGAGGGTGACATCCTCCAGGTCAACTTCGGCCCCAACCACCCGTCCACGCACGGAGTGCTCCGGCTGGTCGTCGAGCTGAACGGAGAGAAGGTCGTCGGCCTCGCGGCCGTCGTCGGCTACCTCCACACGGGCTTCGAAAAGAACATGGAGCACAAGACGTGGTGGAAGGCGATCACCTATCCCGAGCGGATCGACTACGTCTCCTTCCAGAACAACGAGCTCGTCTTCGTCCTCGCGATCGAGAAGCTGCTCGAGATCGAGCCGCCGCCCAAGGCCCAGTGGATGCGCATGCTCCTCTGCGAGCTCAACCGCATCCACTCCCACCTCGTGTGGCTCGGAACGGCGGCGCTCGAGCTGGGTGCGATCTCGATGTTCTGGTACTGCTTCCGCGAGCGCGACGCCATCCTCGATCTCTTCGAGCTGGTCACCGGCGTGCGCATGCACACGCGGTACTTTCAGGCGGGCGGCCTCGCCGAGGACGTCCCGGTCGGTTTCCACGACGAGTGCCGCGCCTTCGCGGACACGATGCAGAAGCGCGTCGACGAGTACGAGTCGATTCTCTCGGGCCAGGCGATCTGGCTCGAGCGGACGAAGGGAGTCGGCCTGCTGTCAGCGGCGGACGCGATCGCCCTTGGCCAGTCGGGGCCGGTGCTGCGCGCCTCGGGCGTCGACTGGGACCTCCGCAAGGTGCAGCCGTACCTCGCGTACGACGAGGTCGACTTCGACGTCCCCGTGTACCCGAACGGTGACGTGTTCGACCGGTACAAGGTGCACATGGACGAGATGCGCCAGTCCACGCGCATCGTCCAGCAGTCGCTCGACGGCATGCCCGAGGGACCGTGGATAGTGGACGACCGCAAGATCGTCCTCCCGCCCCGCAACGAGCTGCACACCTCGATGGAGAGCCTGATCCACCACTTCAAGCTCGTCACCGAGGGGTACCGCGTGCCCGAGGGGGAGGTCTACGTGACGGTGGAGTCGCCGCGCGGCGAACTCGGCTGCTACCTCGTCTCGGACGGCGGCTCCAAGCCGTGGCGCGTGAAATTCCGAGCGCCCTCCTTCGTGGCCCTCGAGGCGACCGCGACCTGCATGAGCGACGCACTTGTCGCCGACCTGATCGCGATCGTCGGATCGCTCGACACGGTGATGGGGGAGGTTGATCGGTGAGCGCGCTCTACGACCGCATCCAGAAGGTCGCGGCCCAGTATCCGGAGAGCCGCTCGGCCATCCTGCCGGCGCTCAGGCTCGCTCAAGAGGAGCACGGCGGCTGGCTTCCCCCGGAGGCCTTCCGCGAGGTGGGCGAGGCGCTCGAGCTCACGCCGGCGTACTGCAAGGCCGTCGCGAGCTTCTACGACATGTTCCAGCTCGAGCCGGTCGGGCGGCACATGGTCGAGGTCTGCACCAACATCTCGTGCGCGCTCGTCGGCGCCCAGCAGGTCCTGGAGGCGTTCGAGCACGAGCTCGGAATCCACGCAGGCGACACCACCGAGGATGGCGAGATCACGCTGCGGACGGTCGAGTGCGCAGGCGGGTGTGGGTGGGGAACCGTCGTCGCCGTCGACCACCGCTACCACGAGCCGGTGCAGCCGGTCGACGTCCCGGCAATCGTGAGGGAGCTTCGAGATGGCCCGTAGAGAGCTCCTCCTCGAGCACGCAGACACCCGCGATCTCACCCAGCTCTCGGAGTACGAGGCCGTCGGCGGCTACGAATCGCTACGCAAGGCCCTCGGGATGGAGCGACAGACGGTGCTCGACGAGCTGCTCGCCGCCGACGTCCGCGGGCGCGGCGGGGCGGGCTTCCCCATGGGTCGCAAGGCGAGCTTCCTGCCGAAGCCCGAGGATACGTCCAAGCCGATCTACCTCGTCGTCAACGCGGACGAATCCGAGCCCGGGACGTTCAAAGACCGCGAGATCATGGTGCGCGTCCCGCATCTCTTCGTCGAGGGCGTCGTCATCGCCGCACACACGATCGGCTCCAACCTCGCCTTCATCTACGTCCGCGGCGAATACCTGACGGAGTACGAGATCGTCGTCGCCGCGCTCGAGCAGGCGCGCGAGGCGGGCTACGTCGGGAAGGATGTGCTCGGCTCCGGCTGGGACCTGACGATCGTCGTTCACCGCGGCGCGGGCGCGTACATCTGCGGCGAGGAGACCGGACTGCTCGAGTCGCTCGAGGGCAATCGCGGCCAGCCTCGAACGAAGCCGCCGTTTCCGGCCGTTTCCGGTCTGTACGCGTCGCCGACGCTGATCAACAACGTCGAGACGCTGGCGACCGTGCCCAAGATCGTGCAGATGGGTGGCAAGAAGTACGCGCGCCTCGGGGTGGAGCACTCCGCCGGGACGCGGGTCTTCTCGCTGTCCGGAAACGTCGTCAACGGCGGCAATTACGAGCTCGAGCTCGGCACGCCGCTCCGGGAGCTGATCTACGACATCGGCGGCGGCATCCCGGACGGCCGCGAGCTGAAGGCAATCATTCCGGGCGGCTCGTCGGTGCCGGTGATGACGGCGGCCGAGGTGGACACGCCGCTCGACTTCGACTCGATGGCCGAGGCGGGGACCATGCTCGGATCCGGCGCGGTCATCGTCATCGACGACCGCTGCTGCATGGTGGAGATGGGGCTCCGCGTCGCGCAGTTCTACATGCACGAGTCGTGCGGCAAGTGCACGCCCTGCCGGGAGGGGACGCGCTGGATGGTGCAGCTCCTCCGGAAGATCGAGGACGGCGACGCGACTCAGGGCGAGCTCGACGTCCTGCTGAACGTCTGCGACCGGATCCTCGGCAACTGCCTCTGCCCGCTGGGAGACGCGGCGGCCATGCCCGTCGCCAGCTACGTCGCGAAGTTCAGGGACGAGTACCAACGCCACATCGACGAGGGCGGCTGCCCGTTCGCCGGCGAATCGTCGCTCGAGGGTGTGCTCGCGCCCGTCGACCAGCACCACGCGACCGTCCGGAGCGAGATCGAGGTACCGGCCGGGCCATGAGCTTCGCGCGCCGTCTCCGCACCCCGGGGCACCCCAGCCCACCACCCGCTTCCGAGCCTAGCGCCGAGACGCGCACCCGTGGCGCGCGGATCGTGACGGAAGTCCGGCAATGAACGCACAGCCCGAGCTCGTCACCGTCACGATCGACGGGCAGGAGCTCCAGACTCCCAGGGGCCAGGGCATGGTCGAGACGGCCGCGTCGATCGGCATCGAGATCCCGGTCTTCTGCTACGAGCCGCGGCTCGGCTCTCCCGTCGGCGCCTGCCGCATGTGCCTCTGCGAGGTGGAAGGGCTACCGAAGCTCCAGGCCGCCTGCACGCTCACGGCCACCGACGGCCTCGTCCTCAAGACCGCGCTCACCAGCGAGAAAGCCTCGCAGGGCCAGCACGCGATCCTCGAGTTCATCCTCCTGAACCATCCGCTCGACTGCCCGGACTGTGACAAGGGCGGGGAGTGCCCCCTGCAGGACCTCACCTTCCGCTTCGGCCCGGGGACGACCCGCATGCACTTCCCCAAGCGGACGTTCGACAAGCCGATCCCGGTCTCGCCGTTGATCGCGCTCGATCGCGAGCGCTGCATCCTCTGCTACCGCTGCACCCGCTTTTCGGAGAACATCTCTGAGGACGGCCAGCTCGTCGCCGTCAACCGGGGAGCGTCCTCGGTCATCGCCACCTTCGAGGACGAGCCCTACCGCGCGCACTTCTCGGGCAACGTCGTCGAGCTCTGCCCGGTTGGGGCGCTCACGTCGACGACCTACCGCTTCCGCGCGCGGCCGTGGGAGATCCAAAACGTGCCCTCGGTCTGCGGGCTCTGCCCCGTCGGGTGCAACGTCTGGGCGACGACGCGGGAGGGCCACGTCGTGCGCGTGCTTTCCCGAAACCACCCCGATGTTGACGAGGGCTGGCTCTGCGACAAGGGCCGCTTCGCCCACGACCATCTCCGGGCCGGCGACCGCATCCGCACCCCCTTGCTCCGCGTCCGGCGCCGTGGGTTCGAGGAGGTTTCCTACGACGATGCGCTCGACGCTGCCGAGGCGAGCCTCCGCGAGGCCGGATCGTCTGTGGTCGTCGCCTTCTCCGGGGGTGAGACGGTGGAGCAGGCGACCGCGATTACGCGCATCGTCCGCGAGGGGCTCGGCGCCCACACAGCACTGCTGCCGGACGACTGGGACGCCGGGCTCGCCGCGTTCCGCGCGCCGCTCTCCGCCATTCGGGACGCCGACGTCTGCCTCGTGCTCGGCGACGATCCCGTGGTCGAGCGTGCTCCGATCGTCGACCTCTGGCTCCGGGCGGCCAGGCGCGCCGGGGGCGAGGTGATCGCGGTGAACCCCGCCGGCGACGTGCAGGTGGCGGCCGGATCGGCGCCTCAGGTCTGCGCCGCCCTGCGCGAGGGAGGCAAGGCTCCCAAGGAGCTCCGAGAGACGGTGAAGCGCATCCAGGGCGCAAAGCGCGTCGCCATCGTCTGGTCCGACGACGATCCGTCCGGAGGCAGGCACGTCGGTGCGCTCGCCAGCGACCTCCACGAGGGCAGGGATGCGGAGGTCGCCGTGTACGTCTTGCCGAGGACGCCGAACGGGCGCGGAGTTGCCGACGCCTGGTACGCGCTCGGCGAGGAGCGCCTGGAGCCGCCGGAGGGCGAGCTCGGCGCCCTGATCATCTCCGGCGACGAGGCCGGCTATGACCCCAGGGTTGCCGAGCTGGCCGCACGAGCCCGCTTTGTGCTCACCACCGCAATGTTCCAGAGCGACCTGACGGCTTGGTCGCACATCGTCCTTCCCGGCACGAGCTACCTCGAGCGGGAGGGAACGATGGTCAACCTCGAAGGCCGCCCGCAGCGCCTGCGGCGCGCCGTCGTACCAAACGGGCTCGACGAGCTCGAGTGGTTGTCCCGCCTTGCCGAGCGTTTCGGAATCGCTATCGACCCGTGGGCGACTCCGAGCCCCGCCGAGCAGGCGGCGCTGCCGCCGGGAGACGAGTACGCCTGGACGCAGCCGGACGCCGAAGCGCCGACCGGGAAGCCCGCGGGGCCGGGTCTCGAGCTCGTCCGCTATCGCAGCCTCTTCAGCGGCGCCGCCGTCGAACGGATCCCACAGCTGCAGTTCCAGCGTCCTGCGCCCGAGGTCGAGCTTGCCTACGAGGACGCGGCCACGCGCGAAATCGGGCCCGGCGCGACGGTTCGCGTCAGCTCGAACGGGACCTCGAGGGAGCTCCGGGCAACGTTGAGCCGCAAGCTGCGGCCGGGGGTCGTCAGGATCGCCGCCGAGCACGCTGACGGGCTCGCCGACCGCGTCCAGGTGGAGAACGCGGGTGACTGAGCCCCTGAACCAGCCCTGGTGGATCGACGTCATCAAGGCGGTCGTGATCATCAACCTGGTCATGGCCTGCTTCGCATACGCGACCTGGCTCGAGCGCAAGCTGCTCGGACGGATGCAGCTCCGCTACGGGCCCAACCGGGCCGGCCCGTACGGCCTCCTGCAGCCGATCGCCGACCTCGTCAAGCTCATCCGCAAGGAGAGCTTCTCGCCGACCGGCGCCGTCGACCTTCTCTACTTCGCCGCTCCGGTCGTCGCCGCGTTCACCGCGCTCGCAGCATTCAGCGTCATCCCCTTCGGCCCCGTGTGGGACATCGGCGGCTACGACGTGACCGGCTGGGTGGCGAACGTCTCCATCGGCGTCCTGCTCATCTTCGCCCTCGGCGCCATCGGGATCTACGCCTTCCTCGTCGGCGGCTGGGCGAGCGATTCGAAGTACTCGCTGCTCGGCTCCATGCGCACGGCCGCGCAGCTCGTCTCGTACGAGGTCTCGCTCGCGCTCTCCGTTCTCGGCGTCGTGATCATGGCTGAGAGCCTCTCCCTCGTCGACATCGCGACCAAGCAGCAGGAAACGGTCTGGTACGCCGGCCCCCAGATCGTCGGGCTCCTGGTCTTCTTCGTGGCCGGTGTGGCCGAGACGAACCGGCCGCCTTTCGACCTGCCCGAGGCGGAGACCGAGCTGGTCGCCGGCTACCAGACCGAGTACAGCGGCATGCGCTACGGCCTCTTCGCAATGGCCGAGTACGTCAACATGATCACGCTCTCGGGCCTCGCGGTGACACTCTTCTTCGGCGGCTGGGGCGGCCCCGTCCTTCCCGGCCCGCTCTGGTTCGTCATCAAGCTCGCGCTTGTCGTGTTCGTCTTCATGTGGCTCCGGGCGACGCTGCCGCGCCTCCGCTACGACCAGCTGATGAAGATCGGCTGGAAGGTCCTCCTGCCCGTGGCGACGCTCAACGCCGTGGTCACCGCCGTCCTGGTCGTGGTGATCGACTGATGCCGCAGCCGTTTTCGAGCTTCAAGGGGTTCGCCGTGACGTTCCGGCAGATGTTCAAGAAGCCGATCACCCAGCAGTACCCCGAATACAAGCGCCCGGTGTATCCCGCGCTTCCGCGGACGGCACCGACTGTGGCGCCACGAGAACGGGCTCGAGAAATGCGTCGGCTGCTCCCTCTGCGCCGCGGCCTGCCCGGCGGACTGCATCAGGGTGGTCGCCGCCGAGAACACGCCCGAAAACCGCGTCAGCGCCGGCGAGCGGTACGCCCGCATCTACGAGATCAACCTCTCGCGCTGCATCTTCTGCGGCTACTGCGAGCTGGCGTGCCCGTTCGACGCGATCACGCTCGAGGCGGAGTACGAGCTCTCGGAGTACTCCCGCGACGACCTCATCTACACGAAGGACATGCTCCTTGCGGAGCCCGTCAAGCGGATGCCGGTCGCCGACCGCGACCTCTACGACACTCCGATCCCGGTCTGGAGATCCGAATCCTGATGGACCCCGTGCTCGCCGCCTCCGCCGCGAACGTGCTCGTCTGGATCGTCTGGATCGTCGCGGCGCTCGCCCTGCTCGCGTCCGGAATCGCCGTCGTCCTCTTCGCCAACCCGTTCTTCAGCGCGCTGGCGCTGATCGGCAACCTCGCTTCGCTCGCGGTGCTCTACCTGCTTTTGGCAGGTGAGTTCGTCGCGGGTGCCCAGGTGATCGTCTACGCCGGGGCGATCGTGATCATGTTCGTCTTCGTCCTCGCCTATCTGGGCGGGCGCGCGGACGCCCCCTGGGCCGGCGGGCCGAGCCTCCAGAACATGGCTGCGGTCGTCGCTGCGGCCGCCATCGCGCTCCAGATCATCATCGTGATCGCGCTGAAGGCGGGCGACGATCTGAGCGAACACTGCGGAGATCACCGGCTCGTTCGGCTCGCCGGCGCAGATCGGCGAGCTCTTCCTCTCCGACCACCTGCTCGCCTTCGAGGTGACGTCGATCGTGCTGCTCGTCGCCGCCGTCGGCGGTGTGATCCTCGGCAGCGCGATGCCCTCGGGTGACGAGGAGAGCGAGGCCTGATGCTCGGCCCCGGGATCGCCTCCTACCTCATCCTGTCGGTCGTCCTCTTCGCCACCGGGCGCCTTCGGCGTCCTGATCCGCCGTAGCCCCCTGATCATCCTGCTCGCGCTCGAGCTCATGCTGAACGCCGGCAATCTCGCCCTGATCGCGTTCGCACGCCAGCTGGGCGACGGCGACGGGCAGATCTTCGCACTCACCGTCATGGTCGTTGCCGCCGCCGAGGCGGTGCTCGGCCTGGGCCTCATCGTCGCCGTCTCCCGGAAGCACGCCGCGCTCGACGTCGACCGGCTCACGTCGCTCAGGGGCTAGCCCATGGCCGCCCTCGCCTGGATCGCGCTCTTCTCGCCGGCGGTCGCCGTGGGCGCGATCGCGATCCTCGGCGAGCGCATCACCCGCTACACGGCCGGCCTGCTCGCCGCCGGCTCCACGCTGGTCTCGTTCGTCTGCACCGTCGCGATCTTCGTCGACCTTCTCGGACGGGACCCGGACGACCGCTCCGAGCTCACGAGCCTGTGGACATGGCTGACGGCCGGGGACTTCCGCGTGGACGCCTCGCTCCTGATCGATCCCCTGTCGGTCTTCATGATGCTCGTCGTCTCAGGTGTCGGCTTCCTGATCCTCACCTACGCGATCGGGTACATGCACGGAGACGAGGAGGAGCGCCGCTACCACGCCTACAAGGCGCTCTTCATCTTCTCGATGCTCCTGCTCGTGATGGCGGGGAACCTCCTCTGGCTCCTCGCCGGCTGGGGGATGGTCGGGCTCTCCTCCTACCTGCTGATCAACTTCTGGCACCAGCGGCGGGTGGCGGTCGCCGCCGGGAAGAAAGCCTTCATCATGAACGCGTTCGGCGACGCGACCTTCGTCCTCGCGCTCTTCATTCTCGTGCAGCAGATCGGGTCGCTCAACTTCGAGACGGTGTTCTCCGAGGCGCCGCAGGCGCTTGGTGAAGGTTCGACGCTCGCCATCCTCGTCGCGCTGGGTCTCCTGGGAGGCGCTCTCGCCAAATCGGCGCAAATCCCGATCCACACATGGCTCCCGGACGCGATGGAGGGCCCGACGCCGGTCAGCGCGCTCATCCATGCCGCGACCATGGTCACCGCCGGCGTCTACCTGATCGCGCGGACGAGTCCGCTGTTCGAGCTCGCGGTCGACATCCAGGAGCTGGCCGGGATCCTCGGCGCGGTCACGCTCCTTTCGGCGGGATTGATCGCGCTCGTGCAGACGGACATCAAGCGCGTGATCGCGTACTCGACGATGAGCCAGATCGGCTACATGTTCGTCGGCGTCGGCCTCGGCGCCTACGGCGCGAGCATGTTCCATTTGATGACGCACGCCTTCTTCAAGGCGCTGCTCTTCATGGCCGCCGGCGTCGTCATCCATGCGCTCTCCGGCGAGCAGGACATCCGCAAGATGGGTGGGCTCGCACGCGAGCTGCCCTGGACCTATCGCGCCTTCCTCGTCGGCGCACTTGCGCTGGCGGCGATTCCGCCGTTCGCGGGCTTCTTCTCCAAGGACGCGATCCTCTCGAGCATCATCGACCAGGGGACGCTGGGCTGGATCCTCTGGGCGGCGGGGATCACGGGGGCCTTCCTGACCGGGCTCTACACCTTCCGGCTCCTCTTCATCGTCTTCTTCGGCGAGGTGTCCCCGTTCGCGCGCGAGCACCTCCACCGTGAGCGCTTCGAGGGCCCGCTGTCGATGATGTGGCCGATCGGTGTGCTCGCCGTGCTCTCGACGGTCGCCGGATTCCTTCAGGTGCCGGGTGGCTGGGCTCTGGTCGACACCTGGCTCGAGCCGGTCGTCGAGTCCGTGGAGGAAGCGAGCGGAGCGCTCGCAGTCTTCTCCATCCTCGCCTCGCTGGCGGCCGCCAGCGGCGGCATCGCCGTGGCCTGGGCCCTCTATGGACGGCCCGGGGACCGTCCGGCGTCGATCCGGGCGCGCTTCCCCGCGGTCGTACGGACGCTCGAGCACAAGCTCTACTTCGACGAGGCGTACGACCTGATCTTCTACCGCCCCACCTCCGCGCTGGCCGCGTGGCTCCTGGGGCGGATCGAGAGCCCGCTCGTCCTCCGCTCCCTCGGCGGACTTGGGACGGGCGTCCGCGACGTTTCCGACCGGGTGTCCGCCGCCGAGACGGGCCGCGTGCGCACCTACGTGCTCGCGCTTGCGCTCGGGCTCGCCGTCCTGGGCATCGTCTTCCTCCTCGCAGCGTGATCACGACGATCCTCATCCTGCTCCCGATCGCCGCGGCGCTCGCGATCTGGATCGTGCCCTGGAGCACGTCGAGGGCGGCCGGCGGCTTCGCGCTCCTCGTCGCACTCGGCGAGCTGGCGATCTGGGTCGGCACGGCGCTCAACTTCGACTTCGGCGCCTCCGGCCTCCAGGAAGAGGTCGACATCACCTGGTTCGCCGACCTCGACGTCTCCTACCAGGTCGGCTTCTACGACTACTCGCTCTGGCTGGTCGGGCTCACCGCCGTCGTCACGGCCGCCGTGGTCGGGTATGGCCTCTGGACCGACCGCGAGCGCCTGGGCGTCTACCTGAGCCTGCTGCTCTTCCTCGAGGGCGCGACCGTCGGCGTCTTCGCCTCCCAGGATCTCGTCCTGTTCTACGTCTTCTGGGAAGCCATGCTGATCCCGCTCTACGTCCTCATCGGCGTCTGGGGTGGGCCAGGACGGCTGGGGGCGACGTACAAGTTCGTCGCCTACACGGTCGCCGGGTCTCTGCTGATGCTGGTCGCGATCATCGCCACCGGCCTCGATGCCGGGACGTTCGACATGACGCAGCTGGGCGGGCGCGGAACGAGCACGTGGATCTTCCTCGGCTTCGCGGCCGCCTTCGCCGTCAAGGCGCCGCTCTGGCCGTTCCACGGCTGGCTCCCCGACGCCTACCGCGAATCGCCGCCCGAGGTGGCAGCCGTGCTCTCCGGCGTCATCTCGAAGACCGCCGCCTACGGGTTCCTCGCGATCGCGATTCCCTTCTACCCGGGCCCCGCGGAGGACTGGCGCACCCCGATCCTCGTGCTCGCCTCGATCGGCCTCGTCTACGGATCGCTGCTCGCCTTCCGCGCACCGGACGTGCGCGGAGTCATCGCCTACTCCAGCCTCGCGCAGATGAACCTGATCGTGATCGGCATCTTCGCAGTGAACGCATCCGGCTACACGGGAGCGCTTCTCCAGATGGTCAACCACGGGCTGATCTCCGCCGCGCTCTTCCTGCTCGCCGGGGCCATCGAGCGGCGGACGAGCACCGGCGAGCTCCGGCTCCTGGGCGGCATGGCGCGGGGGAGGCCGGTGCTCGCCACCATCCTGATCACGACCGGTGTGATCGCGCTTGCCGTGCCGGGCTCGAGCGCGTTCGCCGCCGAGTTCCTCGTCCTGAACGGGATCTTCGACATCGGCTGGGGCTGGGCAGTCGTCGGCGCCGTCGCCATCGTGCTCGCCGCCATGTACATGCTGAGAATGATCTCGGCCGTCCTCCACGAGGACGCCGGTAGCGCGGTGCCGGCCGAGGCGCTCGACCTCCGCCCGGCCGAGGTGGGCGTGATCGCGCCGCTCGTCGTCGTCCTGCTCGTCCTCTCCTTCTGGCCCGCGGCGATCACGGAGCGCGTGTTCGGGAGCCTCTTCTAAGTGGACTTCAACGCGCCGTCGATCGACTGGTACGCCCTCTCGCCGGTCCTGGTGACCCTCGGCGGGGCGGTGGTCGTCCTGCTGGTCACGCTCTTCCTGCCCGTGAGCATCAGGCGCGCCTTCGCCGGCGTCGTCGCGGTGCTCTGCTTCGCGGCCGCCGTGGGTCTCGCCGTTGCGCTCTTCGCCGCGGACGAGACCGGCACCGGGATCGTCGCCGACGCGGTGCGGAGAGACCGGTTGGCCGAGTTCGCCCAGGTCCTGATCATGGCCACCGGCCTCCTGGCCGTTCTCGTCTCCTTCAGGGAAGCCCGCACGCGACGATCGCACCGGCGAGTACCACGCGCTCCTCCTCACCGCAGCGAGCGGGATGGCCTTCTTCGTGTCGGCCAACAACCTGATGACGCTCTTCCTCGGGCTCGAGTGGTTCTCGATCTGCCTGTACATCCTCACCGCCATCGCCGTCGAGCGGTTGAGCGGGCTGGAGGCGAGCCTGAAGTACCTGATCGTCGGCAGCTTCGGCTCGGCGATCCTCCTGTTCGGAAGCGCGTTCGTCTACGGCGCCACCGGCGCCATCGGCTTCGAGGACATCGCCGCCGGCACCGACGGCGCCGAGCGCCTCTTCGTCGTGGCGGGCCTGGCCATGATCATCGTCGGGCTCGCATTCAAGGCATCGGCGGCGCCGTTCCACATGTGGACGCCCGACGTCTACGAGGGTGCGCCGACTCCGGTCACGGGCTTCATGGCGGCAGCGACGAAGGTCGCCGCCCTCGTTGTGACGCTCCGGCTCCTCGTCACCGCCTTCCCCGCCGAGGACGACCTCTGGACGGTCGCGCTCGCAGTGATCGTCTGCATCTCGCTCGCGTGGGGAAACCTGGCGGCGATCGTGCAGACGAACGTCAAGCGCCTGCTCGCGTACTCCAGCATCTCCCACGCCGGCTTCCTGCTGATGCCGATCGCCGCCGGAAACGCTCTCGGCGGCCGCGCGCTCCTCTACTACCTGATCCCGTACGCGGCCATGAGCCTGGGGGCGTTCGCGGTCGTCGCGGTGCGAGAGCGCGAGCTGCGCGAGCCGGTAACGCTCGCCAACCTCTCCGGCTTCGGCTGGGAGCGGCCGTTCCTCGGCGCCTCGATGGCCCTGTTCATGTTCGGCTTCATCGGCTTTCCACCCGCCGGGATCTTCCTGGGGAAGTTCTACGTCTTCTCGGCGGTGATCGACCGCGGCTGGGCGTGGCTCGCCATCGTCGGTGTCGCCGCGACCGCGATCTCGGTCTACTACTACG
This sequence comes from uncultured Actinomycetes bacterium, assembly GCA_963842305.1. Lineage (GTDB taxonomy): Bacteria > Actinomycetota > Thermoleophilia > Gaiellales > Gaiellaceae > JAIBJN01. The sequence goes on along the minus strand of CAWJFW010000003.1, from coordinate 449,539 downwards.
CCAACGTCATCCGGGCGATGTACATGCAGCCCCGCGAGCTCGCCGTGGTCGCCGCGGGCGGGTCGCCGCCGTCCGATCGACTGCTCGTCTCTGCGGTCGCGGCGGCCGGGCTCGTCGCCGTCGGCAGCTTCGTCTTCGCCGACCCGCTGCTCGACATCGCCACGGACGCGGTCGCGTCTCTCCCCTTCCCGGTCAGCTAGATGGCGAAGCGAGTCGTCGTCCTCGGCGCTGGGGTCACCGGAGAGGCGTTCGTCTCGGCCCTCCGGCGGCTCGACGACAAGGCCGAGATCACCGTCGTCGAGAACGAGCTCGTCGGCGGCGAGTGCTCCTACTGGGCCTGCATCCCATCGAAGACGCTCCTCCGCCCGCTCGAGGTCGTGGCGCGCGCGCGGCTCGCGCCCGGAGCGGCCGAGGCGGTCGGTGCCGTGGACGCCTCCCGGGTCTTCTGGTGGCGCGACCAGGTGGCCGGGAAGGACGACACGAGCCAGGCCGAGTGGCTGGCCAGCCAGGGCGCCGAACTCGTGCAGGGGCACCGGTTTCGTCAGCGAGGCCGGGCTCGTCACCGTCGGCGACCGGAAGCTCCCGTACGACGCGCTCCTGGTCGCAACCGGCTCGGTGCCCCTCGCGCCGCCGATCGAGGGGCTCGACGAGATTCCGCACTGGGGTAGCCGTGAGGCGACGAGCGCCGACGCTGTTCCGGCGAGCCTCGCGGTCGTCGGGGGCGGCGCCGTCGGCTGCGAGCTGGCTCAGTGCTACGCGCGCCTCGGCTCGAAGGTGACGCTCGTCCAGGGCGGCGAGCACCTTCTTCCGAGGCTGGATCCCGAGGCCACGGCCCTCCTGGCCGAGATCTTCGTCGAGGAAGGCATCGAGCTTCGCTTCGGCGCCCAGGCGACGCAGGTCAGCGGCGGCGGCGGCGATCCCTTCCGGCTCGAGCTTGCGGGACAGAAGCCGGTGGAGGCCGAGCGGCTCCTCGTCGCCACGGGCCGAAAGCCGAACGTGGACGGCTTCGGCCTGGACCAGCTCGACGTAACCGTCGAGAAGCGCGGCATCGTCGTCGACGATCGGCTCTCGGCAGGCGACGGAGTCTGGGCCGCCGGGGACGTGACGGGCGTCGCGCCCTTCACGCACGTGGGCAAGTATCAGGGACGCATTGCCGCGGCGAACGTGGCCGGCGGCGACGTACCCGCCGACTACCGCGCCGTTCCGGCCTCCATCTTCACCGACCCCCAGGTCGCCTCGACCGGCGACACCTCCGGGAAAGGAGCCGTCACGTCGTCCTGGCGGCTCGAGTCCGTCTCGCGCGCCTCGACGTTCCAGCGGCCGAAGAAGCCTGGACTGGTGAAGCTCTACGCGGATCCTGAGCGGCGCGTGCTCGTCGGCGCCACGGCCGTGGGTCCGGAAGCGGGCGAATGGATCGGGCAGCTCACGCTGGCCGTCCGCGCCGAGGTGTCCGTCGACGTGCTCCGCGACACGATTCAGCCGTTCCCGACCTTCTCCGAGGCCATCTACTTCGCAGCGCGCGACCTGGAGCTGTAGCCTCGCACCGATGTCGACGACCGAACGCGACGAGCTCGTCCGCAGCCTCGCCGGGCTCTCCTTGTTTGCCGACCTCCGCGACCCCGACCTCGAGGCGATCTCCGACCCCGAGTGGGAGCGCCGCTTCGCCGAGGGCGAGCGCGTCCTGAGGCGCGGGCTCTCGGGAGGCGGCCTCTTCGTCATCCTCGACGGCGAGGCCGCCGTACTGATCCCGGGCGGCGAGCCGCGCCGACTGCGCCGCGGTGATTTCTTCGGCGAGGTCTCGACGCTGCTCCAGTGCAAGCCGACGGCCGACGTCGTCGCACACAGCGCCCTGCACTGCCTGGAGATCCCCGGGCCGCAGCTCGAGACGTTCCTGCTGCAATACCCGCAGGTCACCTACAGGATGCTCCAGACCGTCACGCGCCGGATTCGCGACCTCCTCCAATAGCGGGGCGCTCGGTGGCTCACGACGAGCGGCCGTATCCGCCTGGCGACTATCCCGTTGTCGTCGTCGGGAGCGGGCCGGGCGGCCTGCAGGCGAGCTACTGCCTCTCCCGGCTCGGCATCGAGCACGCCGTCATCTCGCGCGACGAGTCCCCCGGGCGGCATGTTCTGCCTCTTTCCGATCTTCGAGCGGCTCCTTTCGTGGTCGAAGCCCGACGCGCCCGCCGAGCCCGGCACGCGCGCCTACGAGTGGTACGACCACAACAGCCTCGTCGCAGACGAGCCGGAGAACCAGGCCCTCGTCCCGGTGGGCATGGACCGGACGTTCATGGTCCCGTCCCGCGAGGAAATGGAGCACGGGCTGGCGGCCTTCGCCCGGCAGGTGCCCGTTCCCGTGCGCTACGGCTGCAGCTGGGAGGCGACGCGACGCGACGAGGACGGTCGACTCGTCCTCGTCACCACCGACGGTGAGTACCGCGCGCGTGCGGTGGTCTTCGCGCTCGGCGTGACGACGCCCTGGCTGTCCCCGATCCCCGGCATCGAAACCGTTCCGCACTACGTCGACACGCGCCGGCCCGCGGACTACCAAGGACGGAGCGTGTTCGTGATCGGCAAGCGGAACTCGGCGTTCGAGATCGCCGACGGCCTGCTTCCCTGGGCGCGGCGCGTGATCCTCGGCTCGCCCCGGCCGGTGCAGACGTCCGTGATCGCCCAGGCCTCCGTCCGCGTCCGCTACCTGCAGCCCTACGAGGATGCGGCCCTGGGGGGCGGCACCTTCGCGCTCGACCTGTCCGTCGACCGCATCGAGAAGCTCGAGCGCGGCTGGCGCATCCTCGGCAGCGGGACGACGAAGCCGGGCTCGGTCGACCTGGAGGTCGACGACGCGATTGCGGCGACAGGCTTCTCGACGCCACTTCTCGACCTCGGCGGCCTTGGCCTCCGCACCGTCGCTCAGGGCCGCATTCCGTCCCTGACACCGTTCTGGGAGAGCGAGCCTGGGTCCGCGATCTACTTCGCCGGCAACGCAAGCCAGGGCGCCGCCGGTCTGCGTAAGCACGGCGTAGGCGCCTCGTCGCCGGCAGTGCACGGCTTCCGCTACAACGCCCGGCGTGATGGCACGTCATCTCGCTGCCACCCACCTTGGAGTCGAGGCCGAGCGCGAGAAGGTGGAGCCGGACGCGCTCGTCCCGTACCTGCTCGAGGAGCTAACGACGGCGCCCGAGCTCTGGACGCAGAAGTCCTACCTCGCGCGCGCCGTCACCGTGGAGGGAGAGAGCGAGATCGTCCCGCTGGCGCACTTCGTCGACGAGGGTGGGCCCGACGCCGTCGCCGTCACGATCGAGATGGATGCCGCCGGTGAGACGTACCCGGCGCTGTACCTGCGACGCGGCGGGGAGATCCGCGAGCGCCTCTTGGAGCCGCACCTGCTCCACGACTACCGCGGGGCCGACTACGAGCGGGAGCTCCACGCCATCTTGTGAGACGTGCCGCCGCAACGGCCGGGTTCCTCGTCGTCCCGCTCGCCGGACTTCTCCTCCTCCTCGGCATCCCCCACCTCGACCTTGCCTGGGAGCACCAGCCCGCACACTTCTGGCTCGTCCTCTTCTCCGCGCTCCTCAGCTTCCTGCTCGGCCTGCTCATGGCCGAGGCGGCCGGGCGTCGGGGCGACGCCCGGGTGCTGCTCGTCGCGCTCGCGTTCCTCGCGGCGTCGGGATTCCTCGGCCTGCACGCTCTGGCGACGCCGGGCGTCCTTCTTACGGGGAAGAACGCCGGCTTTCAGATTGCTTCCGCGATCGGGCTCTTGATCGCATCCGGCTTCGCCGCCGCCTCCGCGCTTCCCCTTGGAGAGGGCTGGGCGCGAGCGATCCTGCGCGAGCGCAGGCTCCTGTTGGGCTCGGTGGTGGCCGCGCTTGTCCTTTGGGCCGTGGTGGCACTCGGGACGCTGCCTCCGCTGGAAGAGCCGATCACGCCGGAGGCGGCCCGCAACCCCCTTCTCGGCCTCTGGGTGCTGGGGATGGTCTTCTACGGGTACGCCGCCTTCCGGTACGCGCGACTCTTCGTCACACGCCGCGCGCCCGTCGCGCTGGCGGTCGCCTCCGCGTGGGTGCTGCTGAGCGAGGCGATGCTCGCGATCGCCATATCGCGGAACTGGCACGTCAGCTGGTGGGAGTGGCATCTCCTCATGCTGCTCGCGTTCGGAATCGTCGCGCGGAGCGTCTGGAGTGAGTGGAAGCGCGAGGGCTCGAGCGCTGAGGTCTTCGCCGACCTCTACGAGGATCGCACCCTGGGACGGCGTGAGAATGTGAGCGTGCTCTTCGCCGACCTGCAGGGTTTTACGACCTTCTCCGAGCGAACCCCGCCGGACGAGGTGCGGACGATGCTCGACTCGTACTTCTCGGTTGCGACGCCCGTGATCGAGGGCGAAGAGGGGGAGATCGTGCAGACGGTCGGGGACGAGCTCTTCGTCGTCTTCCGCGGCGACGGCCACGAGGCGCGAGCGGCACGCGCAGGCCTCGTCCTCCAGGAGGCGTGCAACGCCGAATCGGGTCGCCGCCCCGACTGGCCCCGCTTCCGTGTCGGCGTCAATTCGGGCGAGGCCCACGTCGGCCTCGTGCAGGCGCGCGGGGTGCGCTCGTACACGCCCACGGGCGACGTGGTCAACACCGGTGCGCGCCTGCAGACGCAAGCCCGGGCGGGAGAGGTGGTCATCGCCGAGCGGACGCGGGAGGCGCTGGGCGCGGGCGCTCGGGTCGAGGACCTGGGCGAGCTGCCCGTAAAGGGCAAGGAACAGCCGGTCCGGGCCTACGTCCTACGCGCGCTGGCTGCGCGCCGGAGCGAGGGCGAGGACGGCCTGCAGGATCAGGACGCAGAAGGCGACCGCTAGTGCGCCGCTCGCGAGCCCGGGGACGACTCCCTCGGGCAGCGCAGGCGCACGGATCGCCGCCCCGATCACGATGGTGAAGACGAGGACGCTCGCGAGGGCGGCCTGCAGCCGTCCGAGCGGGTCCGCGTCGCCGCCACTCGCGCGATCCACGACCCGTGCGAAGCAGACGAGCCCCGCAGCCACGGTCAAGGGAACGCCCAGGATCAGGAGGTAGAAGGAGGCAGCCGCGTGGCCGAGGGCATCCGAGACGGCGACGGCGATGAGGAGCACGCCCGCGAGCTCGACCGCCATCGCACCGGCGCCGCTGCGCGTCTGCCACATGGCGCCTGGTTCGGCTCCGGAGGGCGTTCTCCTTCGTTACGCTGGCTCGCAGCAACCAAGGAGGCCCGAAATGGCTGACACTGCGGTCACATGGCTCGGGCACGCAGCCTTCCGGATCGACACCCCCGGAGGGAAGCGGGTCTACGTCGATCCCTGGCTCCAGAACCCGAACTGTCCGGACGACGAGCGCGAGCCGGAGCAGGTCGATCTGATCGCGCTGACCCACGGTCACGAAGACCACCTCGGCCAGACGGTCGAGCTGGCGAAGCGCTTCGGTTGCCCGGTAATCGGGCTGGTGGAGCTGCGGGGCTGGCTCGTCAGCCAGGGACTGCCCGAGGACCCCACGGAGGCGGGGAACAAGGGCGGGACGATCGAGAAGGCCGGCATCAAGGTCACCTTCACCGACGCGAAGCATTCGAGCAGCGTGTACCAGGACGGGACATTCCTCTACCTCGGTGAGCCGGCGGGCCTGGTGATCGAGGTGGAGGACGGGACGAAGGTCTACTTCGCCGGGGACACGTGTGTCTTCGGCGACATGGCCCTCATCGGCCGCATCTACGAGCCCGACATCGCCGTGCTGCCGATCGGCGGTCACTACACGATGGGCCCGCGCGAGGCTGCCGTCGCGCTCGAGCTCCTCGGTACCGGCCGCTGCATCCCGTGTCACTACGGCACGTTCCCGCTGCTCGCGGGGACGCCGGAGGAGTGCCGCGAGGCTCTAACGACGAACTGCGAGATCGCCGCGCCGGAGCCCGGCGTCCCGGTGATGGTGTAGGGCACGTGCGGGAACGCTGGTTCGGGGCCACGGGTCGACGGGTGCCGGAGCTGGCCCTCGAAGGAGAGGTCGAGCTCGAGGGCGCGCTCGTCCTCGACGACGTCGCCGACGAGGCTCGGCTCAGGGACGCGCACGCAGCCGGCACGCCGGTCGTGGTACGGGCGTCCGATCCCGATTCGGTGACCCGGGCGCTGGCCCGTCCCGAGGTCGCGTGCGTCCTCGTCCCTGCCGAGCGCCGCGACTTGCTCGACCTCGATTTGCGCCGGATCACATACGGCTAGCGCTCGCCGGGCAGGCGCGCACCGGCCGCGAGCCGTCGAAACGAGGGCACCGGGTCGGCCTCGGGCCGAGCAACGACCAGGACCGCTCCGTAGCCGTCGCCCGCCAGTGCGTCGACGAGGAGCTGGAGCCCAACCGCGAGCGCGAACGCCTTGTGCGCCTGCTCCCCGCCGAAGGGGACGAGGGCTTCCGGCGCGGCCGTTCCCGCGAGGACGTCGCCGTGCGTGACCGCTCCCATGGAGGCGTCGACGACGATCGGCTCCCCCTCCGTGCTGGGCACCGCGATCGCGAGAGGGTTCGTCCCGGTGAGCGCCGGACCTCCGTGGGGGTGGCTCAGCCGTGGCGGGGATGTCGCCGTCAGTACCGCGACGAGACCTCCGTTGGCGAGCCGTCGCACCCAGGAGCCGAGGACGCCGGTGGGAAAGCAGTTCCGCGCGACGACCACTCGCGCCCGGCCGGGCGGCGACGCGAGCTGCGCGTCCACGATCGCCGACAGCGTCAGGTAGCCGAGCGCACCCCGCCCCTCCCAGCGCTCGTAGCCCTCCTCCGTGACGAGACGCTCGGGCACGGCAGCCGGATCCAGATCCTCGAGCGTCGCGAGCCACGCGATGCGCGACGTACCGTGAGCCGTCTTCCCGCGCGCGTCCGCATCCACGAAGTGCTCCGTGAGGACGCGCGTCTCGCGCTCGCCGTACCCCAGAGCCCGGAGGCGGTCGGAGGCCTCCGCGGCGGTCAGTTCGCGACCAGCGGCAGCGGCTTGACGATGCCGACGCCCTGCTCGCGCCGCGTCGCCGCGATCGCCTCCGCGAGCTCGACGATCGCACGGGAGACCGCCGCCTCCGGCTCGGCGAGCACGATCGGCTCCCCCTCGTCGGCGAGCTCGCCGAGTCGCGGGTCGAAAGGAATCCGGGCGAGAAGAGGCGCCTCCACCTCCGCGGCCAGCGACTCGCCCCCGCCCGAACCGAAGAGCTCCTCGCGCGAGCCGTCCGGCCGCTCAAGGTAGGCCATGTTCTCGACCACGCCGAGCAGCCGCATGTTCGTCTTCCTCGCCATCTGGGCCGCCCGTACGGCCACCTGCTGCGAGGCGCGATGGGGCGTCGTCACGACGACCGCCTCCGCGCGCGGGAGAAGCTGTCCCAGCGAGATCGCGACGTCGCCGGTCCCGGGCGGCATGTCCACGACCAGCGTGTCCAGCTCGCCCCAGTGCACGTCCGAGAGGAACTGCTCGAGCGCCCGGTGGAGCATGGGCCCGCGCCACATGACCGGCGTGTTCTCGTCCAGGAAGAAGCCGATCGACATGATCTTGAGGTCGCCGCGTACGGGCGGCACGATCATCGCCCGCTCGCCACCGTCCACCGCAACAGGCCGCTGATGGACGCCCAGCATCTGCGGGATCGAATACCCGTAGACGTCGGCGTCCAAAACGCCGGTCCGATGGCCGAGGCCAGAGAACGCCGCGGCGAGGTTCGCGGCGAGCGACGACTTGCCGACGCCGCCCTTCCCGCTCGCGACCGCGAGCACGCGCGTGCCGGAATCGACGGAGATCCCTGGCGTCCGCTCGCTGACGCCGCCACGGAGCCGCGAGGTCAATGCCGCCTTCTCCTCCGGGCTCATCACGTCGAACCCGAGCTCGACCTCGTCGATGTCGTCGAGGGGCATGAGCGCCTGCTCGACCTGCTCCTGGAAGCTCGCGCGGAGCGGGCATCCCGGCACGGTGAGGGCGATCACCACCGAGACGCGCCCGGCGTCCACCACCACGTCGCGCACCATGTCGAGCTCGATCACAGAGCGGCCGAGCTCGGGGTCGTAGACGCCCTCGAGCGCCGCCAGAACCTGTTCGCGCGTGACCACGAAACCTAGGCTAGCAGCGACGCCGTGCAAGATTGAGTGCCGTGCGCATCCTGCTCGTCGAGGACGACCGCTCGATCCGGGAGACGACCTCCCTCGGGCTCGAGGCCGCGGGCTACCGTGTCACCGCCGTCGGCGACGGGCGCGAGGGGCTCGACCTCTTCCGGCGCGACACCTTCGATCTCGTCGTCCTCGACCTGATGCTGCCGACGCTCGACGGTTACGAGATCTGCCGCGAGATCCGCAAGTCGAGCGCCGTCCCGATCGTGATTCTCTCGGCTCGGAGCGACACGGTGGACGTCGTCGTCGGCCTCGAGCTCGGTGCCGACGACTACGTCACGAAGCCCTTCGAGCTCCCCGAGCTCGTCGCCCGCGTTCGCGCGGCGCTCCGTCGGGCCGCCGCCGATCGCACAGGTGCTGGGATCGTCGTTGGGGACCTGGAGGTCGATCCCGAGGGCTTCCGGGCGCGCAAGAACGGCCGGGATCTCGACCTGACCGCCACCGAGTTTCGCCTGCTCCTCGAGCTCGTGCGGCGGCCAGGCCAAGCGTTCACGCGAGAGCTGCTGCTCGAGCGCGTCTGGAACTACGACTACCTCGGCGACTCGCGGCTCGTGGACGTCGCCGTCCAGCGGCTGCGAGCCAAGGTCGAGGACGACCCGAGTAACCCGAAGCTCATCGTGACGGTTCGCGGGGTCGGCTACCGCTTCGAGAAGCCGTGAACAACCGTCAGCCGGCTGTGTACCGCGGACGCCTGCGACGGCGGCTGACGCTCGCGTTCGCGCTGACCGCCGGGCTCGCGGCCGCGGCGCTCGCCGCGGGGTCGTTCCTCATCGTCCGGGAAGCGCGCCTGAACGACTCGCGGGACCGCGCGCTCGAGCAGACGCGCTTCAATCTCGTGCTCGGAGCCGAGATCCTGCCGACGGACGGACCCGAGGCGCTGCTCGACGCATACGAGCGCCGCGGACGCTTCGAGACCGTGCTCGTCGTCGACGCCACGAGCTACCCCTCGAGCCTTTCGCTGGGCGAGGAACAGGTTCCTGCGGATCTGAAAGAGCTCGTCGGCAACGGCCAGCTCGCCTACGAGCGAACGGAGGCCGCGGACACGCGCTACCTCGTGACCGGCGGACGTGTGCCCGCGAGCGAGGGCGCCGAGGCCTACTTCTTCTTCTCCGAAGAGGACCTGTGGGACGACATCGCCCAGCTGCGCACGATCCTCCTGGCGGGGCTCGGCATCGTCGTGGTGCTCGCCGGCCTTGCGGGGGCGCTGATCGCACGTCGGGCACTCGCCCCGGTCGCGCGAGCGAGCACGGCCGCGCACTCCCTCGCCGAAGGCCTCCTCGACACGCGGCTGCCGGTAGAGAGCTCGGACGAGTTCGGCCTCTGGGCGGCGTCCTTCAACGAGATGGCCGACGCTCTGGAGGGCAAGATCACGGCCCTCTCGGAGGCGCAGGCACGCGAGCGGCGCTTCACTGCCGACGTCGCGCACGAGCTGCGCACGCCACTCACGGCCATCGTGAACGAGGCCTCACTCCTCGCGGATCACATCGACCACATGCCTGCCGAGGCGCGCCGGCCTGCAGAGCTTCTCGTCGAGGACGTGAAGCGCCTCCGCGACCTCGTCGAGGACCTGATGGAGATCTCCCGGCTCGACGCCGGGACGCAGCCTCTGAGGCCGGAGCCGGTCGACCTCGGCGCCCTCGTCGAGACCGCCGTCCGGGCGCGCGGCTGGGAGGAGCGCGTAAGGGTCGATGCCGGCCGGCTCGTCGTCGTCACGGACCCCAGGCGCGTCGAACGCATCGTCGCCAACCTGATCGGGAACGCTCTCGAGCACGGCGGGCGGGAGGTCGAGGCACGGGTCGGCCGGGACGGTCTCGGCGCTTTCGTCGAGGTCTCCGACCGCGGTCCGGGCATCGCGCGCGAAGACGTTCCTCACCTCTTCGAGCGCTTCTACAAGGCCGATCCGGCGCGCACCGGCCGCGGCACGGGGCTCGGGCTCGCGATCGCGCTCGAGAACGCCCGCCTGCTCGACGGCGACATCGAGCTCTGGAGCGAGACCGGGGTCGGCGCGCGATTCACGCTCCGGTTACCTGTTACGGAACCGTTACCCGCCGGAGAGGAGGGTGTTGCGGGCGACCGGCAGGCTTGACGCATCGCGTCGTCCAAGGAGGCAGACATGAAGGCCCTCATCGTCGTTCCCGCGCTCGTCTTCGCCGCCTCGCTCGGCTTCCTCGTCGCCAGCTGCAGCTCGGATGGTGACGCGACCTCCGCCGGTCCGATCCCGTCGCTCGAGCCTACGACCGACGGTACGAGCGAAGAGATTCCGACCACGACGGCGGAGGACACGACGGAGACGGATTCCGGGACGGACACCGAACCGCCGAGCTCCCAGGTCACATACCAGGTCTGGTTCAGGAATACGGACGGTCTCTTCGTCACCTACCGGACCGAGCCGGCGACCTCGCGCGTCGGAACCGCCGCGCTCGAGAGCCTGCTGGATGGGCCCGATTCCTTCGAGCAAGGGTATGGCCTTCGCTCGGCGATCCCCGACGACACGCAGCTCCTGGGGCTCGAGATCGACCAGTCGATCGCCTACGTCGACCTGTCGTCCGAGTTCGAGGCGGGGGACAGCACCGCCTCCCTCCAGATGCGACTCGCGCAGGTCGTCTACGTGCTCACGCAGTTTCCGACCGTCAAGGAGGGCGTCATCTTCCGCCTCGACGGCCGCCAGATCTGCATCCCGACTTCTGCGACAAGCCGATGACGCGGCGCGACTACGCAGATCTCGTGCCCGCGATCCTGGTGACGAGCCCGGCGCTCAACCAGTCGGTCGGAAGCCCCGTGGTGATCCGCGGAAGCGCCAACGTGTTCGAAGCGAACGTCGGGATCGAGATTCTCGACGAAAATGGGGATGTGCTCGTCCAAACCTTCACGACGGCGACGTGCGGGACCGGATGCCGCGGAACCTTCCGCGCGCGGGTCGCGTACGAGGTCGACCGCGAGCAGGACGGCATGATCGTCCTCCACGACGACGACGCGGCCGGCACCGGGACCTTCCCCAACGAGGTCCGCATCCCCGTCAGACTCCTGCCGTGAAGCTCTTTCCGCTGACAAGGGGCGCGCCGTCCGACGTCGAAGCAAGGCTGCTCTCCGTTCGCCCTGCGATCTCGCACCCGCCCCGGACCGTGATCCCGTGAGCTACCGCAAGTACCGCATGACGCGCCTGGGCGCGCGGGCGGTGACGCTGGTCGCATTCGCGGCGGCGATCCTCATCGGGGTCGAGGCAGCGGCCAGGGCGCAAGAGGCGGGAGGCCAGGCAGAGATTCCTGGCCTGCCGTCGACGATCCCTGACGGTGCGTCGGTCTCGGGCCTGGTCGTGGGCGGCATGTCCGCACCAGAGGCGAGGCGTGCGCTCTCCGAACTTGCCTCGCGCCCGGTAACCGTGGGCTTCCACGGACGGTGGTGGCGCTTCGCCCCGAGGACTCTCGGGTCCAACCCGCAAATCGATTCCGCCGTCGAGGCGGCGCTGCACGCTCCCGAGGGCACGGCGCTCCAGCTCGACGTCGAGATCCGCGAGCGGCAGCTCGCTCGCTGGGCGCGGTCGTTCGCGCGCACGTTCGACCAGCACCAGCGAAACGCCAAGATCGTGCTCCGAGGAGATCGCCCCGCAATCAAGCGCGCGCGGGTCGGCTGGAAGCTCTCCGAGGGGGAGGCGCAGCTCGCCGTACGACATGCGCTCGAAGAGCACGAGCGGTCCGTCGTCGCGCTCCCCGTTCACGCGGTGCCTCCGCATCGCGGAGACGCGGACGTCGGGCCCGCGATCGTGATCAAGCGCGCGTCGAACCGGCTGATCCTCTACGGCCCGGGAGGGCCGAAGGGCATGAAGGTCGTGCGACGGTTCGGGGTTGCGACGGGGCAAGCGGCCTACCCGACGCCGCTCGGCAGCTACGAGATCATGACGAAGCAGCGAGACCCGTGGTGGCGCCCGCCGGACTCGGATTGGGCCGAAGGCGCCGAGCCGATCCCGCCCGGCCCCGGCAACCCGCTCGGCACGCGCTGGATGGGCCTGACGGCGCCGGCCGTCGGGATCCACGGCACCCCTGACGCGGCGTCGATCGGCTACTCCGCCTCGCACGGCTGCATCCGCATGCTCGTGCCGCAGGCCGAGTGGCTCTTCGAGCGGGTCAAGGAAGGCACTCCGGTCTACATCCTCGACGCCTAGTGTGGGACCGGATCGCGGAGCGGCTCGAGGGTCGGCTCGTCGTCGTCGAGCCCCTCGGGCCGGAGCACGAGGACGACCTCTGGGAGGCGGCGCAGGACCCGGAGGTCTGGCGGTGGCTTCCGGTGCACGCGGCGGCCGACCGCGAGAGCTTCCACCGCTGGTTCGAGGACGCGGCCGCCCGGCGCGATGCCGGGCTGGACGTTCCCTTCGCCGTCGTTGAGCTGGCAAGCGGCCGGGCGATCGGCAGCACCCGCTACCTGACCCTCCGTCCGGAGCATCGCGGGCTCGAGATCGGCTGGACCTGGAACGCGCGCTCGGCCTGGGGCAGCGGCGCGAACGCCGAGGCGAAGCTCCTCCTGCTTCGGCACGCCTTCGAGACGCTCGGCTGCATGCGGGTCGAGTTCAAGACGGATGCCCTGAACGAACGCTCGCGCGCCGCGCTCGAGGCCCTTCCCGCCCGCTTCGAGGGGATCTTCCGCAAGCACATGCTCGTCCGCGACGGAGCGCTCCGCGATTCCGCGTACTACGCGATCACGGACGACGAATGGCCGGCCGTGCGGGGCAATCTCGAGCGCAGGCTCGAGTCGAAGTAGTCAGCGCCCGCCGCGGTCGAGCCGCCCGTGGAGCTCGGCGCAGAGCTCGGGCGTGGCGGCGGCGACCACGCGCGAGCGCGCGCCGAGATCGAGCGGGGCCGCGCCGAACGGTGGGGCCTCGGGCAGGTCGACCGCCAGCCCGCGCTCGCGCACGAGCAGCTGGGCCGCGGCGATGTCCACGCTCCTGCGCCGGCTTGAGGGAGACGACCGCGTCCATTCGTCCGGCGGCCAGGTGGCAGAGGGAGAGCGCCAGCGAGCCCATCACGCGGGTGCGAACGGCGAAGCCGACCAGGCCGGCGACCTGTTCGGCGACGAGATCGGTCCGCGTCGCCTCGAGGGACAGGATCTCGATCCGCTCCTTCGGGCCCGGCCCGTCGAGCGGACTCCCGTTCAGGAACGCGCCCTCGCCGCGCCGCGCAACCCACTCCTCGCCGCTTCCGAAGTCCTGGACGAAACCGAGCTCGACGTCGTCCATACGCGGGCCCGAGGCAACGGCGAGCGAGAGCGAGAAGAAGGGGATGCCCCGCTTGGCGTTCAGGCTTCCGTCGATCGGGTCGCAGACGACCGTCAGCCCGTCCCCGCCGTCTCCGAACGCGCGCTCGCCTAGCTCCTCCGAGATCAGCGTGAAGCCGTCGGGAAGGGTCTCGAGCACCCCGACGACTGCCGCCTCCGCGGCGGCATCGACCGCCGTCGTCTCGTCGCCTCCCTCTCCATCGCCGACGATCGGCTCGCGCTCGAGGCGTGTCGGAAGCTCCCCGAGAACCCCGCCGACGGCCGCGGCCGCGTCTCGACAGACCTGGAGCCAGTCGGGAGGGTGTGTAAGTGAACCGGAAGGTTCCTTCATGGCATCAAAGAAGGGGGCTGTGGGGAAAACATGGTTCCCCCGCGGGAGCAAACCGAAGGCGCGCGACGGTCACTCGTCGAAGGGGGAGAGGAGGAGGCCGCTCGTCAGTTTCGGAAAGAAGTAGGTGCTCTTAGGAGGCATGCGCACGCCGGCGCGGGCGAACTCCTCGACCTGCTGCACGGTCGGCGGCCGCACGATGAACGCAGCGGTCGCCTCCCCGCTCGAGACGGCCCGCTCGGCCTCGGCGGCACTGGCGGTGTACTCCACGTCCGAGAGCGGAAGCGAGTCCACCAGCGCCGTGTCGAGCGCCTGCTCGCTCCCTTCGACGAGCGCCGCCCCGTCGGGGCTCAGGAGGACGAACGCCGGATGGTCGCGCCCGATGCCGGCGAGAGCCGCGTCTGCCTCGTCCGGCCCGGCCAGCGGCGTCTGTCTGAAGTCCCCGTCCAGGTCGGGGACGGCACCGGCGGTCACCCGGTGCGTCGGGAAGATCTCGAGCCCGTCGTCGTCGATGCCGACCAGGACGGCCAGCACGTAGGCCGTCGCCTCGGTCCCGTCCTCCTCGTGGAAGCGGAGCGCGGACTCGTACCGGTGGTGACCGTCGGCGATCAGCAATGGGCCGTGGACTCCTGCGACGACACGCTCGATCTCCTCTGGATCGTCACGTCGCCAGAGCCGGCTCGTCACGCCGTCGAGCTCCGCCTGCAGGTCAGGCTCGCCTGCAGGCGTCGGCCCCACGCCGCGGTGGAGGAGGAAGATCGGCGACGGCTTCAACCGCGTCGCCCGAAGCAGGCGCAGGCGCGCCTCCTTCGGCGCGTCGAAGGTGCCCTCGTGCGGGAGAACGACGCCGTCGTCGTACGGGCGCAGCCGCACGCGGGCAACGATGCCCCGACGGGTGCGGCGAACGTCGTCGGGCCCGGTGAACTCCTCCTCGAGCAGCCAGACCGCGGGCCGCTCCTCCCGGACGAGCACGCCCCGCTCCCGCCAGTCGGCGAGCTCGCGCGCGGCCTCGGCAGGATCGTCCGGACGCACGAGGCGGACCGCGTTAAACGGGCTCCGAAGCAGCAGCCGGTCGCGTGCCTCCGGCGTGATGACGTCGTACGGAGGGGCGACCAGATCGTCGAGCGGCCCCGCCCTCCCTTCGTCGAAGCGAAGGGCGCGAAACGGCTTGAGCAGGGGCACTGCGGGCCAGCTTACCATCCGTTCCCGGACCTAGAATCGAGGGGTGTCGATCGCGGAGCTGGCGGAGGATCGGGTCGTCGAGGGCCTCTACGCAGTCGCCCGCAAGCAGCGCCTTCGCACGCGTTCCGGGAGTCCCTATCTCGCACTCGAGCTGGTCGACCCGACCGGCAAGATCGAGGCCCGCGTCTGGAACGACGTGGAACTCCTCGACAAGCGCTTCGGAGAAGGTGACGCCGTCCGCGTCCTCGGCCGCGTCGAGCGCTTCCGCGACCGGCTGCAACTCGAGGTGCGATCTCTCGAGCCGGCTGAGACCGATCCGGCCGAGCTGGTTCCCGAGTCACGCCGCGATGTCGAAGAGCTGGACGGCTTCTTCGAGTTCCTCGCCGCCGAGATCGCCCATCCCGGCCTCCGCGAACTGGTCTCCGGCTTCGTCGACGACGGAGATTTCCGTGCCCGACTTCGGATCCTGCCCGCAACGCAGGAGAATCACCACTCCTGGACCGGGGGCCTGCTCGAACACACGGTGGGCGTGGCCTCGCTCTGCCGCGAGGCCGCACAGCTCCATCAGCGGTTGCGGACCGACCTGCTGCTCGCTGCCGCGCTCCTCCACGACGCGGGGCGTACCCTCGAGTTCGACCGCGGGCCGCTCTTCCTACCGACCGCCGAAGGTCGGCTCGTTGGACACGTCCATCTCGGCCTCCGCCTGATCGAGGAGCGCGCGCGACGGCTCGAGCCCGGGGTGCTGGCAGAGATCCTCCACGCCGTCTCCACCCACCACGACGCCCGCGCCGCCCGCACCGCCGAGGCGGTCGTCCTCTATCACGCCAACCAACTCGATTCCGCCGCAGCGATGCGGCCCGTGACGACGGAGGGCTAGCGATCGAACGTGACCGCTGGCAACGCTGGTCGCCGCTTGCCGGGGTTGCATTCGCCGTGCTCGTCCTGGCGGCGCTCGGGGTCAGCGGAACCGGGCCGGGCGACACGCCCGAGGCGGTCGCCAACTGGTACGCGGACGAGGGCAACCGCGCGGGCGCCTTCTTCGTCTTCTTCCTCCTCGCAGGCGCGGCCCTCGCCTTCCTCTGGTTCCTCGGCGCGCTCCGAGCCATCCTCGTCCGCGCCGAAGGAGACCCGGCCAGATGGACGGCGCTGGCGTTCGGCGCGGGCGTGGCCAGCGCGACACTCCTGCTCGCGTCGGCCTCGCTCTACATCACGCCGGCGGCCACGGCGGGCCAGGAGGACTTCCCCTTCGACCCGAACACCGCCAAGGCCTTCTCGAATGCCGGGTTCGCGCTTCTCTCGTGCTCCACGATGAGCGGCGCTCTCGTGGCTCTGGGGACGTCGATCGTCGCCTACCGGACGGGGCTCCTTCCACGCTGGCTCGCGCTCGTCGGCTTCGTCGTCGCGCCCCTCCTTCTCTTCGCGGTCCTCTTCTTCCCGCTCTTCGCCTGGCTCGCCTGGGTGCTCGCGGTGAGCGTGGTACTGCTGGTGCGGACCGCACGCGTGGCCGGCTGGCGCAGCAACGCTTCGAGCTCGTAGCCAGGGCGCCGCGCCGTCGCCGTCAACGGGGCGGACTGAACCTGACGTTGAGGACGTCGCCGTCCTCGACGACGTACCCCTTGCCCTCGAGCCTCTGCAGGCCTCGTCGGGCCGCCTCTGCGTGCGAGCCGCATGCGACGAGGTCGTCCCAGCGGATCACCTCGGCGCGTATGAACCCGTTCGCGAGATCTGAGTGGATCGCCCCGGCCGCGGCGAGCGCGTTCGTGCCGCGCGCGAGCGTCCAGGCGCGCGTCTCCTTCTCGCCGGCCGTGAAGAAGCTGATCAGGTCGAGCTCGACGAACAGGCGGCGGACGACCTCGTCGAGCGCCGAGGCGCCCTCCCGAAACGAGGCTGCTTCATCCTCAGGCAGCTCGGCCAGCTCCGACTCGAGCTGGAGATCGATTCCCTCCGGTCCGTTCACGACCTCGAGCAGAGGCTTCGCCGTGAGCGGCTCCAGCTCGGCGGGGATCGGCTCCGGGAAGCTCGCAACAGCCTCCCCGGCATCGAGGTGCGCAGCGAGGCGCTCGAGCAAGCCCGCCTCCTCGCGCAGGCGCACGTCGCCCGATTTCGCCTGCTTGGCTACGCGCTCCAGCCGCCGCTCGACGTGTTCGCGGTCGGCCAGGATGAGTTCGAGGCCGAACGCGACCCGATCGTCCTCCGGCTCGCGGGTCCCGGACCAGCCGTCGAGCGCAAGGAGAAGCGCGTCGACCTGGCGCAGATTCCCGAGGAACGCGGCGCCGGTTCCGGGAACATCCACGACGCGGATCGTCGCGGGCGTCACCTTCTTCGCGGAGACGGTCCGTGCGACAGGGTCGAGGCGCTCGTCGGCGACCGGGGCGATGCCGACGTTCTCCTTCCCGGAGACCGCGGCGTCAGCACCCGTGAGCACGTTGAAGAGCGTCGTCTTCCCCGCATTGGGCGGGCCGACGATTCCGACCGCCAGAGACACGCCTCGACTCTAGACGGCGAGCACCCGGCACCGTACGATCGCGACGTGGCGATCGACACGGTCGAGGCGCTGAGCCGCGTCCCCCTCCTCTCCGGCCTGGATCAGAAGGAGTTGAGGCGGCTCGCCGACTCGTTCACGGAGCGGACGTTCCCATCGGGGACGGTCGTCGTCAAGCAGGGGGACGAGCGGGGGGTCGGGTTCTTCGTCATCTCCGACGGCACGGCCCGGGTCTCCGCCGGCGGGAAGGATCTGAGCGTCCTCGGCCCGGGGGACCACTTCGGCGAGATCGCGCTCATTCGCGACCGGGTGCGCACGGCGACGGTCACTGCCGACACCGACCTGCAGACCCTCGTCACAACCTTCTGGGAGTTTCGAGGCTTCGTGAAGAGCAACCCCGACGCGGCGTGGAAGCTCCTCGAGCACCTCGCCGGCCTCGTGGTCGAGCCGAAGCCCGCCTAGGGCGTCCCGAACAGCCGCTACGCGGTCGCGGCGAAGCCGATCTGCGTCTCGCGCTCGGAGCGCCGCACGTACACGACCTTTCCGAGCGAGAGCACGTACGTGCCGTCCTCCGTTGGCAGCTCGAAGACCGGGTCGGAGGCTGCGAGCGCCGCAGCGAGCGCGTCCGCGATCTCCTGCGAGACGTTGGCGCCGACCGACTGGCCGCCCTCGAACGCGACCTGGATTCGCACATTGTCATTGCTGTTTCTCTCAGACACCGACTACCTCCGCGAGAACGCCGTGCAGCGTGTTGGGATGGACGAACGAGACAAGGTGGCCGCCGAGGCCGGGTCGCGGTTCCGGGTCGATGACCTCGGCGCCCCTGGCGGCAAGCTCGCTGACCGCCGCGGCCACGTCGTCGACGCCGATGCCCACGTGATGCATTCCGGGGCCGCGGCTGGCGAGGAACCGCCCGACGTGCGTGTCCGCGCTCAACGGCGCAACGAGCTCGATCCGGCCCGACCCGAGCCGCAGGTACACGGCCTCGACGCCCTGGTTCTCCAGGCGGCCGCGCACCTCGACCTCGGCGCCAAAGAGTGACCGATACGTGTCGACGGCCGCGTCGAGATCCTCGACGGCGAAGGCGACGTGATGAACCGAACGCACGTCCACGCACTCGATCCTAACGATTGACCGCTCGCGCTAGACGGCGCGCGGCGTGCCGACACGCTCGGAGGCGTTCGACTCGGGCTGCACGTTGGCGAGCAGCCTCTCCAGCTCGTTCCGGTTCAGGGTCTCCTTCTCGAACAGCTCCGCCGTGATGCGGTCGAGAGTGCTCCGGTGCTTGGAGATGAGCCGGACGGTCTCCGCGTAGGCCTGATCCGTCAGGCGTGCCTGCTCGTCGTCACGGAGGCGCTTCGTCTCCTCGGACAAGGCGTAGTTGTCGGCCCGCAGCGTGCGCGAGGACACCTCGTCGCCCATGCCGTACTCGAAGATCATCGCGCGCGCGATCGTCGTCACGCGCTCGAGGTCGTTCGAGGCACCGTTCGTGACCGCGCCGAAGACGATCTGCTCCGCCGCCCGCCCTCCGAGGAGCACCTTCATGCGGTCGATCAGCTCCTCCTTGGTCGAGAGGAACCGGTCTTCCTGCGGCGTGTGCAGCGTGTACCCGAGCGCGAGGCCGCGGGAGACGATCGTCACCTTCTGCACCGGCTGGGGCTCGCCGACGAGGTGTGACATGAGCGCGTGGCCGGCCTCGTGGTAGGCAACGACGCGCTTCTCCTTCTCGGTCATCGTCTTCCGCTGCTGGAGCCCGGCGACGACGCGTTCGAACGCGTCGTCGAAGTCCTTGTTGCGAATCTCGCTCTGCGCACCACGTCCCGCGAAGATGGCCGCCTCGTTGCAGAGGTTGGCCAGGTCGGCGCCGGTCAGTCCGGCGGTCTGCCGAGCGAGACCAGCGAGGTCGACGTCCGAGGCAAGCGGCTTGCCGCGGGTGTGGACATGAAGGATCGCCTCGCGGCCGGCGAGGTCGGGCTCGCCGACGAGGACCTGCCGGTCGAAGCGACCTGGGCGAAGCAGAGCGGCATCGAGGTCCTCGAGCCGGTTCGAGGCGGCGATGATGACGACCTGCTCGCGGTGGTTGAAGCCGTCGAGCTCGACGAGGAGCTGGTTCAGCGTCTGGTCGTGCTCGCGGTTGAAGCTGGATCCGCTACGGCGCGATCCGACGGCGTCGAGCTCGTCGATGAAGACGATCGCAGGCGCGTTTCGGCGGGCGCGCTCGAAGAGCTTGCGGATGCGCGCGGCGCCAAGACCGGCGAACATCTCCACGAAGGCCGAAGCACTCTGAGAGTAGAACGTCGACCCGGAGGCATGGGCGACCGCCTTCGCGAGCAGCGTCTTTCCGGTGCCGGGCGGGCCGTAGAGCAGGATGCCCTTCGGCACCCGGGCGCCAAGCTTCGAGAACCGCCGGGGATCCTTGAGGAAGTCGACGACTTCCTGCAGCTCGGCTGCGGCGTCGTCGACGCCCGCGATGTCGTCCCAGGTCACCGACGACTTCGACGAGGGCTCGACCTCGGTCGGCCGCACCCGCGGCATGAGCGAGAGCGACTTCCAGATCAGGTACACGATCAGCCCGAGGAAGATCAGGGGCAGCCAAGTGAGGGCGATCCCCGGAAGATCGTTGATGAAGTCCGCGAGCCAGTCCACCCGGCGCTTCCATCGGCAGGGCGCGGAGAAAGCTGAAGGGCCGGTCGCTAGTCGACGAGCTCGAGCCGCGCGTTCGGGCGGTAGCTGCGGCCGACCTTGGAAGACTGCAGTCCGTCGGTCAGGACGATGTCGGCCGTGAAATCGTTGTCGCCGCGGATCAGCGACGAGCCGACGCCGTAGGAGTCGACGGGCACGTTCTTCGACTCGAACTCCCGGATCCGATCGACGTCGAAGCCACCGGACACCACGATCCTGACCCGCTCGAAGCCGTTCTCGTCGAGCGCGTCACGCACCTTGCGCACGAGCCGCTCGTTGACGCCGCGCGGGTCGAAGTCGCCCATCTCGTTCCAGAGCGATCGGTCGACCAGCGTCCGGGACGTGTCGAGGCGGACGCCCCAAAGCCGATCGCCCATTGCGCGCGCGACCTCGAGCGAGGTGCCGACGGAGTCGTTCTCGAAGTCCACGAGGACGACGACGTTGACGTCCTCGTGCGCGAACTCGGCGAACTTCGTCGAGGCGAGCACCGTGTTTCCGCCGTAGGCGGCGATGAGGGCGTGCGGGACGGTGCCGATCCCGCGTCCGCCCCACCAGGACGCCTGCGCGTCGGTCGAGACGCCGATCGCGCCGGCCACGTGGGCCGCGTAGCCGTCGCCGGTCTGGACACGGTGGTGGTCGTGACGGGCCGGGAAGAACAGGATCGGCTTCCCGCGCGCCGCCTCGACAACCCGGCGGACGTTCGTGGAGATGAGCGTGCGGCGCGCAAGCACGCCCAGGTAGCAGGTCTCCAGATGGGCGAAGAGCGTGTAGTCCCCCTCGATGGTCATCACCGTCTCCCACGGGGCCACATCGTCGCCGTCGTAGAGCGCGTGCACCGTCAGCTCGTCCCAGTCGTCGGAGCAGAGCTTGAGGATGGCGATCGCCTCGTCCATCCCGCCCAGCACAGCGTGCTGCTTCTGGAAGACCTGCATGACCACGCGCGGGCGCCGCCCGTCCCGGAGCAGCGTCTCGCGGGCGTGGTTGAAGTAGACGTCGGTGTAGTAGCCCTCCCGCATCTTCTCGACCGGGAGCTCGAAGATCTCAGGCGGGAGGCGGCGCTTCTGAGTCGAGATCGCCATTTGCAGGCGATTCTAGTGCGAGACAGGCCTGGAGAGCCGCGTTCGCGACGTCGAGCTGCTCGGGCGTTGGCTCGGCCGTGACGAGCCTCTGTTGCAGCTCGTGCCCCGGCCGAGCGAGTGCGCGCGCCACGGGATGACGCTCGTTGGCGACCATCCAGGAGAAGACCTCGACGGCGGCGGCGACGGAGCCGAGGCCTGCGGCAACACGGGCAGCCGGCCGCAGGTGCCTGGGCGCGCGGGCCGCGAGCGCGCTGCCGAGGGCAGTCGTCGCGAGAAGCGGACCGATCATGTGCGAACCGCAGCGCTCGTGCTCACGCGTCCGGGGCTCCCCATGCTCGTAGCTTCCGATCGAGATGTGCTCGGCGCCGTGGTACTCGGCGAGCGCCGTACCGCGGAGTGCGACGACGGCGGGACCGAGCGCGAGCAGCGCGGCCAGCGACTCCTGCGTCAGCGGTGAGAGGGGCGTGCGCCGAACGGCCTGGATGGCGACGATGCTTCCCGCCATGGCACCGACGACTCCCGGCCGCTGGAACGGCAGCTTCGCCGCGGGAAGGTGCCGGCGCACCTCCGGCAGGAGGGCGAAGATCTCGGCGACGCGGGCTGGGCCCCGAACCAGGCGATTCTTCACGTCCACGGAGCGCACGGGCTTGAGGCCCGAGGCGACCTTCAGCTCGCCGTCCTCGGCGCGGACCGCACACGCCCAGTGCCTCGGCCCGTGCACCAGCACCCCGTTGGCGAGCGCCATCCCGCCCAATCGGATCTGAGGCTGTCGGCTCACCGTCCCAGAGTAGCTGCGACGTGGCGCAGAAACCGGACACCCAGCTCGAGATCCTCGACCGCGATTCGCTCGTCGGCCGAGTGGATCAGGCGGGCGGCCAGCTCGGGATCCATCGTGCGCATGGGGAAGAAGCCATAGGCCACCGTGCCGAACGCCTCGCGGAGGAAGTGGCTGTCGGTGAACCCGGGCGAGACCACCGGGACGACGTCGGCGCCGGGATCGATCTCGGCGACGAAGGACTCGATCGCGTCCCAGAGCGGTGTCACGAGCGGCGACCGCGTTCCACCGATCGCCTCGATCCACTCCAGCTCGTAGGCGTCGTCGCCGAGCCCCTCGCGGATCGCCGGCTCCACGTCGGCAGGGGTGTCCCCGGGGAGGAGGCGGCAGTCGCATGTGACCTCACAGAGACCGGGGATCACGTTCGTGCGCTCCGAGGAGGCCGTAATGATCGTGGGTGAGATGGCGAAGCCGAGCATCGGCTCGACCATCTCGCGCACCTCCGGCGCCAGCTCGGCGACCGCGCCCCGAAGCTCGGCCGGCGACGGGGTCAGGCCGAGCCTGGTGAAGATGGCCTCGGTCTCCGGGATGAGACGGGGCTCCGGGCTCAGGGCCGCGACGCGCTCGATCAGCCGGGCCGCCCTGACGAGCGCATTGTCCGCGATGCCCGGCATCGACGCATGGCCGCTCCGGCCGTGCACCCTGAGACGGAACGGCGCGCTCATCTTCTCTGCGGTCGTGCACAGGTAGGCGGTTCCTCCGCCGAGGCCGACCCGCTCGCCGCCGCCCTCGTTCACGCAGTAGTCCGTGCGCACAGCGTCGGGATGAGCGCGGCAGAGCCAGGAGAGCCCGACGTCGACCCCGACCTCCTCGTCGGCGGTCGCTGCGAAGACGAGGTCGCCTGCCGGCTCGAAGCCTTCGCGCGCGAGCGTGGCGATCGCGGTCGCCGCGGCGGCGACATGGCCTTTCATGTCCAGCGCTCCCCGGCCCCACACGCACTCCTCGTCGAGGTCGCCGGACCAGGGATCCACCGACCACTCTTTGGGATCGGCGACAACCGTGTCGGTGTGGGAGAGAAGGAGAAGGCTGGGCCCGTCGCCGCGACCGGGGATCCGGGCGACGAGGTTCGCCCGCTCGGGTTCGAGCGCGTACAGCTCGCACGCGACGCCCGAGTCTTCCAGGTAGGCCCGCAGGAGCTCGGCGGCGACCGTCTCGTTCCCGGGCGGGTTGACGGTGTTCAAGCGCAGCAGCTCCTGCAGGAGCCTGACCGCCTCGTCGCGGAGGGTCATGGTCGTCATGTCGTGGCGGCGAGCATACTGGTCCCGTGAGCGACCTCTTCTCCGATGCAGCCGAGGGGCGCGCGTCCGAGATCGCGCCGCTCGCGGCGCGGCTCCGACCGGAGCGCCTGGAGGACTTTGTCGGCCAGACGAAGGTCGTCGGGCCAGGCTCGGCACTGGCCCGGTCGATCGCCGAGGACCGCGTCGGCTCGGCGATCTTCTACGGCCCGCCGGGAAGCGGAAAGACGACGTTGGCCCGGATCGTCGCCGGCGCGACCGGGGCAGCCTTCGAGGAGCTGTCGGCCGTCTCGGCCTCGGTCGCCGACGTGCGCGCGGTGCTCGCCCAAGCCAAGGAGCGGCTGGGGGCGGAGGGACGGCGGACGATTCTCTTCCTCGACGAGATCCACCGGTTCAACAAGGCACAGCAGGACGCGCTCCTGCCGGCGGTCGAGTCCGGCCTCGTCACGCTCATCGGAGCGACGACGGAGAACCCGTACTTCGAGGTCAACTCGGCCCTCCTCTCACGGACGCAGGTCTACGAGCTGCAGCCGCTGGAGCGCGACGAGGTGGCGGTCGTCGTCCGCCGCGGAGCAGAGAAGCTCGGCGCCTCCGTCCCTGAGCCGCTGGTCGACCTGATCGCGACGAAGACAGGCGGGGACGCGCGCTCCGGCCTCAACATCCTGGAGCTGGCCTGGTCGACGGCGCAGTCCGAGGGCAGCAACCTGGAGGAGCGCCACGTCGAAGACGCTGCCAGACGGCGCCCGGTGGTCTACGACAAGGGCGGGGACGCCCACTACGACTTCACGTCGGCGTTCATCAAGTCGATCCGCGGCTCCGACCCCGACGCCGCGCTCTACTACCTCGCGGCGATGCTCGAGGGCGGCGAGGATCCGCGCTTCATCGCGCGCCGGCTGATCGTCCACGCCTCCGAGGACATCGGCATGGCCGACTCGCAGGCGCTCCTCGTCGCGACCGCGGCGGCGCACGCCGTCGAGCACGTGGGACTCCCTGAGGCACAGCTGAACCTCGCCCACGCCACCATCTACCTCGCGACGGCGCCGAAGTCGAACGCCGTCATCAGAGCGATTGGCGCAGCTCGGCGGGACGTCCGCGATCACGGAGCGATCCACCCCCCGAAGTCGCTCCGCGACACGCACTACGGCGGCGCGAAGAAGCTCGGTCACGGCGAGGGCTACATCTACCCCCCGAACGACCCGGCGGGGTACGACGTCGACCATCTTCCCGCGGAGCTGCGCGGCCGCCGCTACTACGAGCCCGACGACTAGCCCGACGCTCGGCTGCGGATACGCTCCTGCCGTGAAGATCCTCGCCCTCGTCAAGCAGGTGCCGAACCCCAGCCACGTGAAGCTCGACCCGGAGACGAGGCGGCTCGTGCGCGAGGGTGTCCCGCTCGAGCTGAACGAGTTCGACGTGTTCGCTGTCACCGAGGCGATCCGGCTTCGCGACGCGAACGGAGGCGAGGTCGTGACCATGTCGATGGGCCCGCCGCAAGCCGAAGAGGCACTGCGGATGACCCTGGCAATGGGGGCCGACCGGGCCGTGCTCCTGAGCGACAAGGTGTTCGCGATCGCCGACACGCTCGGAACCTCCCGCACGCTGGCCCTCGCCGTCCAGAAGGAGGGCGCCGACCTCGTCCTCTGCGGCCGCAAGACCGTGGACTCGGAGACCTGGCAGGTTCCCCCTGAGACCGGAGCCTTCCTCGGCTGGGAGCAGCTCACGAACGTCGAGGCCCTGGAGGTCGCGGGGCAGGGGCTGCGTGCACGGAGGGAGACCGACGAGGGCTACGACACCTATGAGCTCAGTCTCCCGGCGGTCGTCTCGGTCACGGAGGGGATCAACGAGGGCATCTGGCCGTCGAAACGAGATGTCGAGGCGACCGAGACCGACGGACGAATCGTGGTCTGGACGGCCGCAGACCTCGTCGACGACGTGCTGGAGGACGACCCCCGCTTCGGCCAGACGGGCTCCCCGACACGGGTTCTCGCGGTCAAGGACGTGACGCCCGAACGCCTGGGCGAGGTCGTGCCGGGCCCGGAGGAGGCCGCCCGGCGCGTCGTCGAGCTCCTCTCCGACTTCGAGGGGCCGCCCGCCTCCTCCTGGGACAAGCCCGAACGGCTCGGCGAGAAGCCCGGTCACGACTACGACTGCTGGACGGTGGTCGAGCTGGTGGAGGATGCGCCTCGGCAGGTCTCGCTCGAGCTTCTCGGAAAGGGCCGCGAGCTGGCGGGGAAGCTGGGCGGCACGAACGTCGCGCTGCTTCTCGGCAGCGGCCTGGGCGAGGCGGCGCGCGATGCGGCCCGCTACGGCGCCGAGCGGGTCGTCGTCGTGGACGACGAGCGTCTGGCCGAGTATCACCCGGAGACGTTCGCCGCGGCGCTCCGGCGGATCGTCGAGGACGAACAGCCGCATGCGCTCCTCATCCCCTCGACCGCCCAGGGGCGGGACTACGGACCTCGCGTCGCCGGCGAGCTCGAGCTCGGGATGACGGGCGACTGCGTCGACCTCGGCATCGACCGGGCAGGACGCCTGATCCAGTACAAGCCGGCCTACGGGGGGAACATCGTGTCGGTGATCATGGGCGCGACCACACCGCAACTCGCGACCGTCCGCCCCGGCATGTTCGCCCCGGTCGAGCCGCGCGACGACGCGCAGGCGGAGATCGTCGAGCGAAGCGCGGGCGACCTTCCCGAGCCGCGGACACGGCTTGTCTCGCGCGAGCACGACGCCCGGACGGCCGCCTACGAGCTCGACGCCGCAGCCGCGATCATCTGCGTGGGCAAAGGCATCGGAGGCCCGGAGGCACTCGAGGAGATCGGAGCTCAGGCCGGACGCCTCGGCGCGACGGTGGGAGGCAGCCGCGACGTCACCGACGCGGGCTGGTTGCCCAAGAACCGCCAGATCGGACTCACGGGACGCGCTGTGGCGCCCAGGCTGCTCGTCGAGGTCGGGGTCCGCGGCGCCTTCGAGCACATGGCGGGATCCGTGCGAGCGGGAGTGATCGTCGCCCTCAACGCAAACGACCGCGCCCCGATCTTCACGCACGCCGACGTCGGCGTCGTCGGAGACTGGCGGAACACCCTCCCGTCGCTGGTGGCCGGGCTCGAAGGGAAGCTGAGCTGAGGCTCAACGAGTACGCCTGGGGCCCGGAGGAGGCCCCACAGGTCGTGTGCCTGCACGGGGTGTGCGCGCACGGCATGCGCTTCCGCCGTCTCGCCGAGGAGCACCTGGCCGACCGTTTCCGGGTGCGAGCGCTCGACCTCCGCGGCCACGGCCGCTCCGGCTGGGAGGAGCCGTGGACGATCGACCAGCACGTCGAGGACGTGCTCGAGACCGTCGGCGGGCCGGCGATCTGGATCGGGCACAGCTTCGGCGGACGCCTCACGGCCGAGATCACTGCGCGGCGGCCGGATCTGGTCGAGCGGGCGGTGCTGCTCGATCCCGCGCTCTGGGTGCCGCCCGATGTCGCCGAGGAGATCGCCCGCGGCGAGATGGCCAAGACGCCCTTCGACTCGCCGGAGGACGCGCTCCGGGCGCGGCAAGGGCGGCGTCGAGCACACGCCGCCCGAGTTCCTCGAGGAGGAGATGGCGCAGCATCTCGTCGAGCAGCCCGGCGGCGGCTGGTTCTACCGGTACTCGCGGGCGGTTGTCGCGGCCGCCTACCATCAGATGGCGACCTTCCCGCCCGCCTGGGAGTCGCTACAGGTGCCGACGCTCCTCGTCGCCGCCGAGCACGCCAAGCTCGTCAGCGCCGCCGAGCTCGTTCTCTACCGCAGGGCGCTCGGCGACCTGCTCGACGTCACCATCGTCCCGGGCGGGCACATCGTCCTCTGGGACGCCTTCGACGAGACGGCCGCAGCCATCGACGACTTTCTCGGCTAGAGAGTCCGCGCTCCGAAAGCGCTCGCGGCCAGCTCGACGGCGAGCGCGGCCGTCTCGTTGCCTCGGTCCAGGATCGGGTTGACCTCGACGATCTCGAACGAACTCATCTGCCCCGACTCCGCCAGGAGCTCGAGAGCGAGGTGCGCTTCCCGGTACGTGAGCCCGCCGCGAACGGGCGTCCCGACACCCGGCGTCATGTCGGGGTCGACAACGTCCATGTCGAGGGAGACGTGCACGAACGGCGCGCCCTCGACTCGCGCGAGCGCCTCGTGGATCGCCGCCTCGATCCCCCGGCGATCGAGCTCGCTCATCGTGTAGACGCCGATGCCGCTCTCCCGCACGAAGGCCCGCTCGCCCTCGTCGAGCGAGCGGACGCCGATCAGGACGGTCCGTTCGGGCTCGACCGCGGGCAGCGGCCATGCATCGCTCGAGAAGGCCCCCGGGTCACGGCCCAGCGCCGCAGCAAGCGGCATGCCGTGCACGTTTCCGCTCGGGCTGGTCGCCGGCGTGTTCAGGTCGCCGTGCGCATCGAGCCAGAGGACGCCACCCGGTCCGTACACCGACGCGAGCCCGCCCAGGGTCCCGAGCGCGATCGAGTGGTCGCCGCCGAGCACGATCGGCGTTCGCTCCTCCTCCACCGCCCGCGCGACCGCGCGTGCGATGCGCTCGCACGTCTCCCTGATCTGCTCGAGAAACCGCGCCTGCGGGCTCCCGCTCGTGGTCGCCTCCGCCACCGCAGTGTCCACGTTGCCCCAGTCCTCGCATTCGATCCCGAGCTCTTGAAGCCTGTCCTCGAGGCCCGCGTAGCGGATCGCAGACGGGCCCATGTCCACCCCGCGGCGTCCGGCGCCGAGATCGAGCGCTGCGCCGATGATGGCCGCCTTTCTCCCCTCGCCGTCGGTCACGGCCCGTGACGCTACACGCCGGAGCCTCGGCGGGGTAGCTCAGATGCTGGATCGGCCTATGCGGGAGGGAAGCACCAGAAGCGGTTGAGAACGATGCTGCCGTCGAGCGACGAGCTCACGCTGGCGGCCGGGCGCAGGCCGAGGGTGACCCTGCGACTACCTGCCCACGCCCGGCTAAGTCACGTTCCCTAGGTCAGCGTCGGAAGCCGAGTCGCGCCACTACGCGAATGGCGCACACCCCATGCTCTCCAGGACGAGCTTGCCCGGCAGATTGGTCGACGCGCTCACCAGCGCCGCACGGTTGTTCGTGAACAGGATGAACTTTTGCACGTTCTTGTTCACCACGGTGGGGCCAACGGGCCCGAACTGGATCACACCGAACTCCTCCGTGTCGAAGAACACCGTGAGGGTTCCGGCAGCCGCACCATCAGTCTTGTTGTTCACGAAGTTCCACGTACCGACGCCGGACGCGCACGTCGCGCCCGGGCCTTTCTCCAGGATCGCGCCTGGCGCCGCCACCGGAATCGTGAGCGCGACCGTAACTGCGGCCACCACGCCGGCAGCGACCAAGTGCTTCCGCATATTTCTCTCCCTGTTCCGCAGATTTCGGACGCCCACCCCTTCCCGCGCGTCCTGAATTGATCGTAACACCCTCTCCGCAATTCGAGAATCGCCGGGGCGAACGGCCCGGCAGGCTGTCCGCTACGCTGGAACGCGCTTCACCGCGCGGC
The DNA here is from genome assembly GCA_963842305.1 of uncultured Actinomycetes bacterium. Classification (GTDB taxonomy): domain Bacteria; phylum Actinomycetota; class Thermoleophilia; order Gaiellales; family Gaiellaceae; genus JAIBJN01. The sequence continues at coordinate 420,804 of CAWJFW010000003.1, read as the reverse complement.
GAGGTAGCTCAGTTGGTAGAGCACACGGCTGAAAACCGTGGTGTCGCCGGTTCGATTCCGGCCCTCGCCACTCGGAGGTTTCTTGCTTCGGTTCTTGGAACCCGAGAGGAGAAACCGCCTTGTCCGCCTTACGTCAACGAACCGCCGATTGATCGTCCGGAATCCAGTTCGCACGTTCTGTAGCCCGCTTTCTATCCATGGCCAACGTGGCTCCAAGCCCTGGCTGACGGAGTTCGAGGAAGCCGCCCACTCGGAGGCTCTGATCAACGCCCGCCCGATGCGAGCTCGTCGCGCCGCGCAGGGTCGGCGACGATCCGGACGTCGATACCCGGCAGCGCCCGAACAAGCCGCATCACGAGGGAGCCCTTGAGCACCTCCTCCCGGCGGCGGCTGTCCGGCGTTCCGAGGAAGAGGTAGGTCGTCCCCCGATCGGCGGCAACTGAGCGCACCGTGGTGACGAGGTCTTCCGCTTCCTCCTCGAGGAAGTGGCCGCCGAGGACGACAGCCAGCCGCCGTAGAGCCGCGAGCTCCGACACCTCGCGCTCGTCGAGCTGCTGGCCCGGGCGCCGGATCCAGAGGATGTCGAGCTCGGCCTGGAGCCGCTGCGAAGAGCGCCACGCTCGCCGGAGTAGGCGCTGCGAGCGCTCCTGCGGCGTGATCAGGGCGAGGATCCGCTCGGCGACGGGCTTCTCGCCCGTCGGGTCGAGTGCGGTCGGATGACGGCGCGCCTCCACGTCTTCCGCCACCTCGCGCAGCGCGAGCTCGCGGAGGGCGGCGAGGTTCTCGTGCTTGAAGAAGTTCATGAGCGCCCGCTCGACCTCGCGGCCCGGATACACCTTCCCCGCGCGCAGGCGGAGCTGGAGCTCCTCCGGCGTCAAATCGACGAGCACCACCTGGTCGGCCTGGTCGAGCACGCGGTCGGGGAAGGTCTCGCGGACGCGGATGCCCGTGAGCTCGAAGACGAGGTCGTTGAGGCTCTCGAGGTGCTGGACGTTGACTGTCGAGATGACGTCGATGCCTGCGTCGAGGATCTCGTCGATATCCTCGTAGCGCTTCGCGTTCTTTGACCCCGGCGCGTTCGTGTGCGCCAGCTCGTCGACGAGGGCCAGCTGGGGAGCGCGCCTGATGACCGCGTCAGGGTCGAGCTCCTCCAGCATGAGACCCCCGCGCTCGACCTGCAGCCGCGGCACCGCCTCGAGCCCTTCGGACTGGGCCACCGTCTCCGGGCGGTCGTGCGGCTCGAGGTAGCCGATGATGACGTCGGTCCCCTCGGACTTCGCCTGCTGCCCCTCGTGGAGCATCCGGAAGGTCTTGCCGACCCCGGCCGTGGCTCCGAGGAGGATGCGGTAGCGCCCGCGCACCCTCCGGAATCTACGCGCCGAGGAGGTTGTGCACTACGAGGTCGATCAGCTTGATCCCGATGAACGGCAGGATCACGCCGCCGAGCCCGTAGAGGAGGAGGTTCCGGCGCAGGAGGGCCGTCGCCCCGATCGCGCGGTAGCGGACGCCGTGGAGCGCGAGAGGTACGAGCGCCGGGATGACGAGCGCGTTGAAGATGATGGCCGAAAGGATTGCGCTCTCCGGCGTGCCGAGGTCCATGACGTTCAGCGTGTCGAGCGGTCCTGAATCCCCGCTGACTGCATATGTGGCCGCGAAGATCGCCGGGATGATGGCGAAGTACTTGGCGACGTCGTTGGCGATCGAGAAGGTCGTGAGCGAGCCGCGTGTGATCAGCTGCTGCTTCGCCACCTCGACGATCTCGATCAGCTTCGTCGGGTTCGAGTCGAGGTCGACCATGTTGCCGGCCTCCTTCGCGGCCTGGGTGCCGGTGTTCATGGCCACGCCGACGTCCGACTGGGCGAGCGCAGGCGCGTCGTTCGTGCCGTCGCCGGTCATCGCCACGAGCCGCCCTTTGGCCTGCTCGTCCTTGATCAGCTCCATCTTCCGCTCCGGCGTCGCCTCCGCAAGGAAGTCGTCGACGCCGGACTCGTTGGCGATGACAGCGGCCGTCACCGGGTTGTCGCCGGTGATCATGATCGAGCGAATGCCCATGCGGCGGAGCTCGACGAAACGCTCCTCCATGCCGCCCTTGACGATGTCCTTCAGATAGACCGCGCCGAGCGCCCAGTTGTCTCGGGCGACGAGCAGCGGTGTGCCACCGTCCTCCGCGATGCGCTGGACGGCGGCGTCGAGCTCCGTGGGAATGCGCCCGCCGTTCGCATCGACGAACGCCTTGACGGCGTCCGGCGCGCCCTTGCGGATCTGATGCCCGTCGAGGTCGACCCCGCTCATGCGCGTCGTCGCGCTGAAGGGGATGAACTCCGCCTCGACCTCGGTGAGCGTTCGCTCGCGGATTCCGTGCTGCTTGGCGAGAACGACGATCGAGCGGCCCTCGGGGGTCTCATCGGCCAGGGATGCGAGCTGGGCAGTGTCCGCGAGCTCGAGTTCGTCGACGCCGTCTGCCGGGATCAGTTCGCTTGCCTGCCTGTTGCCGAGCGTGATCGTGCCCGTCTTGTCGAGGAGGAGGACGTCGACGTCGCCTGCCGCCTCGACCGCGCGGCCTGACATGGCGAGGACGTTCCGCCGGACGAGGCGGTCCATTCCGGCGATCCCGATCGCCGAAAGGAGTCCTCCGATCGTCGTCGGGATCAGCGCCACAAGGAGCGCGATGAGCACCGGCATGGAGATTTTGGTGCCCGCGAAGAGAGCGTACGGGTAGAGCGTCACGGTGGCGGCGAGGAAGGTGATGGTGAGGCCGGCGAGCAGGATGTTCAGCGCGACCTCGTTGGGCGTCTTGCGGCGTTCGGCCCCCTCGACCAGAGCGATCATGCGGTCCAGGAAGGAGTGCCCGGGCTCCTGCGTGACCTCGATCACGAGGCGGTCGGAGAGCAGCCGCGTGCCGCCGGTGACGCCCGAGCGGTCGCCGCCGGCCTCGCGAATGACAGGTGCGGACTCGCCGGTGATCGCCGACTCGTCCACGGAGCCGACGCCCTCGACGATCTCCCCGTCTGCGGGAATCACCTCGCCGGCCAGGACGACGACGAGATCGCCTGGGCTGAGCTCGGGAGCGGGCACGTCCTCGACGCCTCCACTCGGAAGCTGTCGGCGGGCGACCGTCGTCGTTCGCGTCGCGCGCAGCGCCTTGGCCTGCGCTTTGCCGCGCCCTTCGGCCATCGCCTCGGCGAAATTGGCGAAGAGCACCGTGAGCCAGAGCCAGAAGGCGAGCATGCCGGTGAACCAGAGCGGCTCCTGCCCCGCATCTCCGCGGACGGCATCGATCACGAAGATCCCCGAGACGATGATGCTGCCCAGCCAGACGATGAAGATGACCGGGTTGTGGAACTGGGTGCGAGGGTCGAGCTTCCTGAATGAATCCGCGATCGCGCCGACGACGATCTCGCGCGTGAAGAGGCTCTCGGTGCGGGTGGTCATCGTGCGCTCTCCTCGTCCAGCGAGAGGTTCAGCTCGAGCACGTTCACGCCGGGCTCGCCGAAGAAGCCGATGAAGCGGTTGTCCGTGGCGTCGTCGATCAGCTCCTGGACGCGCTCGAGCGGGAGCCCGCGAACCTCGGCAATGCGCGCGGCCTGGAGCTGCGCGTATGCCGGCGAGATGTGCGGATCGATGCCCGAGCCGGACGTCGTGACCGCGTCCACAGGAATGCCGCCGATCTCGAGGCCGGGGTTGTACGGGCCCTCGAGCTCGAGGATCGCCTGCGCCTGCTCGTCGACCGCGGCGGCGAGGTCGGGGTTCGTCGGTCCGAGGTTGGCGAAGCTCGTTCCCGCTGCGTTGTAGTCCACGGCGGATGGCCTTGGATAGAAGTACTCAGGCGCGGTGAACGCCTGCGCGGCGAGCCGCGAGCCGACTACCTGCCCGTCGCGCTCGATCAGGCTGCCGTCGGCCTTCTCGGGGAACGCGACCTGGGCGAAGCCGGTCATGAGCGCTGGGTAGGCGAAGCCGAAGACGGCCGTGAAGAGGATTGCCGCGATGAAACACGAGACGAGCGCCCGCATCAGGAGAGCGCCTCCACGAGCGGGCCGAGGGCGAGCGCCGGGAAGATCATCAGGCCCGCGGTCAGGAGGATGACGGCCACGAGGAGGACCGAGAAGGTCGGCCCATCGGTGCGGAAGGTGCCGGCCGAGGCGGGCACGATCTTCTTCCCAGCGAGCGAGCCCGCGAGCGCGAGCCCGGCGATCAGCGGGGCGAAGCGACCCAGATACAGGGCCACGGTGCCCAACCGGGTGGAGAAGTCCGTGGCACCGTAGCCGGCGAAGGCGCTGCCGTTGTTGTTCGACTGCGAGTCATAGGCGTAGAAGGCCTCGGAGAACCCGTGGGCGCCGGGGTTGAAGATGGAGGCGAGGCCGACGTCGGTGACGACGGAGACGGCCACCAGGATGAGGACCATCGTGGGGACGAAGAGCGCGCCGACGGCGGCGATCTTGATCTCCCGCGCTTCGATCTTCTTCCCCAGGTACTCCGGCGTGCGGCCGACCATCAGACCGGCCACGAAGACGGCGATGACGATGTAGAAGACCATCCCGTAGAGGCCGGAGCCGACCCCGCCGAAGATGACCTCGCCCGTAAACATGTTCACGACGGGCACAGCTCCGCCCCCGGCAGTGAGGGCGTCGTGCCCGCCGCTGACGGACCCGTTGGAGGCGTTCGTCGTCGCCACCGCCCAGAGGGACGTGTTGGCGATCCCGAAACGCACCTCCTTGTCGGCCATGTTCCCGCCGCTCTGGTCGTCGCCCGCGGCAAGGTCGACGCCTGACGCCTGGAGCACCTGCGATCCGTGCTGCTCGAGCGGCGTGATCACCGCCACGCCGATCGCGAACATCGCGAACATGGCGGCGAAGACCGCGTAGCCCTGCTTCCGCGCCCCGACCAGCTTCCCGAACATGAAGACGAGACCGGCCGGGATGAGGAGAATCGAGAGCATCTCGAGGAAGTTCGTGAAGCCGTTCGGGTTCTCGAAGGGGACGGCCGAGTTCGAGTTGTAGAAGCCGCCGCCGTTCGTCCCCAGCTGCTTGATGGCGATCTGGGATGCCACCGGCCCGCGCGCGATCGACTGATCCGCGCCCTCGAGAGTCGTCGCGGTGGCGGCGGCGTCGAAGGTCTGCGGCACGCCCTGGGAGATCAGCGCGACGGCCAGCACGACCGAGAGCGGCAGGAGGATGTACACGAGCGAGCGGTAGAGGTCCTGCCAGAAGTTCCCCAGCGTCTTCGACGACCGGCGCGTGAAGCCGCGGAGGACGGCCACGAGGACGGCCATGCCGACTGCGGCGGAGACGAAGTTCTGCACCGCGAGCCCCGCCATCTGGCTCAGGTACGACATCGTGGTCTCGCCGCCGTAGTACTGCCAGTTCGTGTTCGTCACGAAGCTCGCGGTCGTATTCAGCGAGATGTGCGACGGGACAGCGGGCAGGCCGTCTGGGTTGAGGAAGAGATGGCTCTGCAACCGGAGGAGCGCATAGAGGAGGAGCGAGAAGACGGCGGTGAAGATGACGACCGTCTTGGCGTAGCTCTTCCAGTCCTGTTCCCTCGCGGGGTCGGTACGGACGATCCGGTAGAAGCCACGCTCCAGCGCTCCTAGCCCGAGTCGGCGCGTGAATACCCCTCCTTCGGCCGAGTACACGCGGGCCATGAAGAGGCCGAGCGGCAGCCCGAGCGCGACGAGGGCGATCGCGTAGAAGACGAGCTGGGCGATCGAGACCGCCTGCACCTAGAGCTTCTCCCCGCGGAAGAGGGCGTAGCAGAGGTAGACGAACACGGCTATCGAGATCGCTAGTCCGAATGCCTGGGCGGCAGACATCAGACTCGATCCAGGAGGTAGATGAACGCGAAGGCCGCCAGCAGGCACGCAGCAGCGATCGCGAGCGAGGCCAGGTCGTACATCACCGAAGGCCCGATGCGAGAAGGGCAGACATGCCCGCACCGTAGGCCGCCCTCGATCAGGGCAGGCTCAAGGTCGTGCGTGCGGGTCTTAAGACGCGCTCAAGAGGCTGTCGGGTCGACGAAGCGATAGCCCGCACCAGGTTCCGTGAGGATGTAGCGGGGCCGCGTGGGGTCGCGCTCGATCTTGCGTCGGAGCTGCGACACGTAGACGTGGAGGTAGTGCGACTCCACCTGGTATGCCGGGCCCCAGACCTCGCTCAGGATCGTGCGGTGCGTCAGGAGCTTGCCCTCGTTGCGCGCGAACAGACTCAGCATCCCGAACTCGTGTGGAGTCAGATGGACTCGTTCGCCGTCACGGAGGACTGCACGTTTCTCGAGGTCGATCGCCAGCTCGCCGACCTTGACAGTCGGGTCACCGTTGGGCCCGGCCCGCCTCAGCACCGAGCGGAGGCGCGCAAGCAACTCGTCGACCCCGAACGGCTTCGTCACGTAGTCGTCGGCGCCGGCGTCCAGGGCGGCGACTTTGTCGCCCTCCTCCCCCACCGCCGAGAGGATGAGGATCGGCGCCTTCGACCAGGCTCGCAGCTCCCGGCAGACCTCGACTCCGCTTCGGTCGGGCAATACGAGATCGAGGATCACCGCTTCGGGCGGCTGAACGGCGGCCTTCGTCAGCGCCTCCTCGGCGGTTGCCGCGGAATCGACCTGGTAGCCCGCGCCTCGGAGCGTGGTCTGAAGAGCTCGGAGGATCTGCGGCTCGTCGTCCACGACGAGCACGCGCGGGGCACTCAAGGCCTCGCTCCGACCGCGGTTTCGACGAGCGGGAGGGCGAGCACGAACGACGCACCCTGCCCGCGGCGAGACTCGGCCCAGAGACGACCCCCGTTTCCTTCGGCGAATCCCTTCGCGATTGCGAGCCCAAGCCCAGTGCCGCCTCGCTCGTCCGCCGAGGAGCCGAGGAAGGGCTCGAAGATGCGCTCGAGCTCGGCTTCGGGAATGCCGCGTCCGCGATCGACGACGCGCACCAGGACCTCGCTCCGCGTGGTCGTCACCCGGACATGGATGGTCTCGTCGGCGGGCGAGAACTTCAGCGAGTTCTCGAACAGGTTGTCGAGAACGCGCTCGATCTGGATGGCGTCGACGCTGACGACAGGGATCTCCTCCGGAAGATTGAGCTCGACCCGTCCGCTCGCCTCCGCACCGAGTTGCTCAAGCGCCTGTGCGATGAGCTCGTCGAGCGCCCAGAGCTCGCGGTTCGGTTCCGCCGCACCGGCCTGGAGACGCGAGAGGTCGAGCAGGTTCCCGACCACACGCTCGAGACGATCGACCTCGACCTGCACGGCCTCGAGCAGTTCTGCGCGGTCCTTCTCGTCGAGAGCGAGCGCCGGATTCGCAAGGCTGTCCGCGGCAACCTTGATGGCGGTTAGCGGCGAGCGCAGATCGTGGCTCACAGCCTGAAGGACGGCCGTCTTGATCGTGTCGCTCCGGCGGAGCGCCTCGGCCTCGACCGCCTCCCGGGCGAGGCGTTCGCGATCGACCGCGACTGCAACCAGCGAGGCGAGCGCGGGGAGGAAGCGGCGCCGGATCGCCAGGCTCGAGCCCGCGCCTTCGCGGAGGTAGAGCGTGCCGAGCCGACGGCTGCCCGCGGTCAGCTCGAGCGGCGACTCGCCCGGTGGAGGCTCCTTCGACGGCCCGAGAACGATGCGCGCGCGCTCGGCGTGAAGAACCTCGGAAATCGCCGGCATGAACCGCTCGAGTTCGGCCGTCGCGCTCTCGGTCTGCAGAAATGCCGTCGCCATCTGGGCGAGGAGGGCCTCCTCACGCCCTCGTTGTTCCGCCTCAGCCGTTCGCTCGCGCGATCTCGCCGCGAGGTCGCTTGCGACGACGCCGACGACGAGATAGACGAGGAGGGCGAACCAGTGCTCGCCGTTCGAGAGCCGCAGCGTGTAGAGCGGCGGGAGAAAGAGGAAGTTGAAGAGCGCAGCGCTCGCCACGGCGACCCCGATCGCGTAGGCGCGACCGAGCAGGACCGCGACCGGGAGCACTGCAAGGAGGTAGAGCACGCTCAGGCTGAGGACGGGCACGAAGGTCTTGCAGACGTAAATGGCGCCCGTCGTGAGCGCCAGAGCCACCACACAGAGCGCGATGCCGACGGCGCGGCGCCTAAAAGGGGAGCTGCCGAGCAGGCGCTCGACGCCAGCGAACACGGTCACCGGCGCAATGTACTCCCCTTCTGGCCCCACGCTCGGCATTCCGAGCGCCCGTTACGGTTCGGCGGATGCCGGAGTTCGCGCTCCAGTTCGCAGTCGAGCGGGTCCCCGAGTATGCGGCGCGCTTCCCCTCCGAGGACGATGGAGAGGCCCTCGCGATCGGGCGGCGTGCCCGCGACCGCGGCCACTACACCCTCACCGAGTTCCGCAGGATGTGTCGCTGGAAGACTCCGCGCAGCGCCCCGCTCGTCGCGCAGAACAATGCTCGCTCCGTAAGGGACGCGACCCGCCTGGCGCTCGACGAGACCGGCAACGAGCGGGAGCGGATCGAGGCGCTCCTCTCGTTGCGGGGCGTAGGTTGGCCGACTGCATCTGTGCTCCTCCACGTCGCTTACCCCGAGCGCTACCCGATCCTCGACACGCGGGCCCTGCACGCTCTGGGCGTACGCGCCTCTTCGTACAGCTTCTCGTTCTGGGAGGCCTACGTCGCCGTGTGTAGGGAGTTGGCGGAACAGGCCGGCTGTGGACGGGCGCACGCTCGACCAGGCTCTCTGGCAGTGGTCGAAGGAACAGGACAAGCCCGTCTGAGCCGCGTCCTCTTCCGGCCTACCCGACCTCGGGCTGCGGCCGCCGGACTGAGCCCGCAAAGCGGCGGCGGCGCATCCTCGCGCTCGGCCATCGGCGCGGATCCAGGGTGTCCCCGATGCCGTCGGCGAGCAAGCTCGCTCCGACCGCGAGAATCGCGATTGCGAGACTCGGGAGGAAGACGAGCCACAGCCGTCCGAAGGTAATGCCTTCGAGAGCGATGTTGCCCCACGTCGCCGTGGGCGCCGCGGGCCCGAGGCCGAGCACCGCGAGGAAGGCCTCGCCGAGGATCACCGCGGGTAGCTCCAGGAAGAGGGTCACGAGCACGACCCCGAACGCGTTTGGAACGATGTGGCGCCTGGCCAGAGCGCCACGCCCCGCTCCGAGAGCGCGCGCGGCCCGCACGTAGTCCTGCTGTTTCAGAAACACGACCTCGCCGCGAACCAGGCGCGCCGTGATCATCCAGTTCACGATCGCGAGTGCGAGCACGACCGTCTGGACGTTCTGTGCCTGCAGCCCGACGAAGACGAGGATGACGATGCTGACCGGCAACCGTGGAATGGCGAGCAGCCCGTCGAGGATCCGCATCATCGCCGCATCCACCCGTCCTCCGAGCAGGCCCGAGGTCGCGCCGTAGCCGACGCCGAGGACGAGGATCACGGCGAGAGCGGCGCCCGCGATCAGGAGCGTCGTCCCTCCGCCGGCGGCAAGACGAGTGAAGATGTCGCGCCCGTACTGGTCGGTGCCGAGCCAGTGTTCACCGCTCGGTGCCTGCCGGCCGGACGTGAAGTCGGCCTTTTCGGGATCGTACGGCGAGAGTGCCGGGACGAGAACGCAGTAGGCGACCACGAGCAGGACGACGGCGGCTCCCAGGCACGCCGTCGGGTTGCGCAGGAACGCGCCCGCCATCCGCCGCCGACCGCTCATGCCGAGTCCTTCGAGAATTCTCGGATCGAGAATCGCCATCAGCACGTCGGCCACGAGATTGACGGCGAGGACGAGCACCGTGAGCGCGACGGTCAGGCCGAGGATCATCGGATAGTCCTTCGCGCGCGAGGCCTGCAGGAACTCGTTCGAGACACCGGGCACGGCGAAGGCCGTCTCGACGAAAAGGGCGCCGGTGATGAGCAACGCGAGCATCGGCGGCGTCGCAGACAGAATGGGCACGGCCGAGTTTCGGAGGACGTGGAGGCCGATCACGCGGCTGCGCCGAAGCCCCTTCGCCTTCGCCGTGCGGATGTAGTCGGACTGGAGCGTCTCGACCGCAGCTACTCGAGTCAGGCGCGCGACGTACCCCGCCGGCGCGAGGCCGAGCGCGAAGACCGGGAGCACCTTTCCCTGCCAGGTCTCCCACTCGAGCGGAAAGACGTGCCACTCGAGCACGAGGTAGCGCGAGAGCACGTAGGTGACGAAGAAGACCGGCACCACGAGGAGAACGCTGGCCGCCGACGTCGCTAGATGATCGAGGGTCGAGCCGCGACGAACCGCGGCGAAGAGTCCCAAGAGCAGTCCGACCGGAATCGCCCAGGCGGCGGCGAGCAAGACGAGCTGGCCGGTCGTCGGGAACCCTTGCTCGACGGCATCGTCCACCGACCGGTAGCGGTTGACCAGGCTCGGGCCGAAGTCGAGCGTGACGACGTGCTTGACGTACGTGGCGAACTCGACGGGCCAGGGCTCGTCCAGGTTGTAGAACTCGGTCATCTCCCGCTGGAGCGGCGCCGGCAGCCCGGGGACTCCCTCGGGCGGCTGGAACGGGCTTCCCCCCGCGGCCCGCATGAGGAGGAACGTCAAGAGCATCACGAACAGCAGGACGGGGATCGCCCAGAGAAGGCGGCGGAGGACGAAGGCGGCGAGGGACACCGAAAGTCTCCGACGGTCGATCCGAGGAGCGGTTAGGCGGCCCGGTCGGTCGGATCGGGAGCCGCCGCCACGACCGTGGCACGACGCTGCTCCTCGAGGTCGAAGTAGAGGAGCGCGCCGGCGATGGCCGCGTACGGGAACACGGCCGTGTAGACGAGCGACCCGATCACGTTGATGAGATCCGGCGACAGCCGGGTCTGGAAGAGGAGGACGAAGCCGACCGACGGGCCCGATCCAAATCGTGACGAAGTAGAGGAGCAGCACGATCAGGGCCGTTCGCCACCAGTTGCCGCGCACGAGGTCGACGGATGCCCCCTGGGAGCTGCGGGCGGAGTGCCGGCGCAGGACGACCTCGTTCGCGACGAACACCCGCCTGACGAAGCGATAGACCGCAACCGGGATCCCGACGATGGTGAGGAAGATCGCCAGCTGAACGAAGACCGCGATCGCGGCGGCGCCGAGGATGCCCCAGAAGTGACGGAGGACGATTCGGTAGGCCGCGACGCAGCCCCCCGGCCGCCCGGAGTCGAGATTCCGCATGACGAGTGCGATTGCGGCGGTCCCGAGCAGCACGGCAACCCCGTCGAACGAAAGACGCAGTGTCAGGTGGACGGGAAGAAGGCTCGAGAGCCACGCGAGTCCGGTGCTCAGGAATCCGAGCACGAGGACGATCGAGGCCAGCGCGAGATAGCGGATGGGATTGCGGAGGTAGATCCGGCCGGCCGCGAGCAGGATCTGGCCCGAGCCCCGGCGCGAGCGAATCGGCACAGGCCGCGTCGGTCGCCAGCGTCATCCTCCAGATCAGTAGACCGATCAGGACGACCGCGCCCACGAGCAGGAGCACCGTGATCAGCGGATCGGACAGGTAGTCGATGTAGGTGCTCGCCGCGAAGCCGACGGCGCCGCAGAAGACGTTGCTCGCGCTCGATCCAAAGGTCTCGACCGCCGGCACGGCGACGCTGCCGCCTCGAAGCTCGTCCTGCCACGTGATCGGCTCCGACCAGCGCGCCTTCGTGTTCGGGCCCGTCGGCCCGGCGTTCGGGCCCTGCTCGCGCTGACCCCAGAGCCCTTCGTACGCGAGCCATGCGAGGGGGTCGCTACGGGAGGTAGGCGGCTCGTCCGGCACGAGCAGCGCCGAGAGCCGAACCTGATGCGACGGCCCGGTCGAGTTGTCGCAGCCGATCCCCTCGCTCGGAGCCCGGCCGAGCCACAGCCGATCCGAGAAGTAGCTCGCGTGCGAGCCGGCCGCCGGATAGACGACCGGGTGGTCGCCGACCTTCTCGAGCTTGTCGTCGTCCCACTCGGCCCACTCGCCCCCCTCGTGCTGGGCAAATCCGACCTCGATCGGGCCGGTCGCGAGCGCCTCCTCGACAGTATCGACGGGAAAGACGACCTGGATGCCCTCCCAGTCGCTCTCGTGCTTGTTGTTGAAGTCGTTGAAGTAGTAGTAGAACCAGTACTCGACGGCGAGCTCGCCCTGCTCGGCCACGATGTGGACGTAGGTCACGGACGGCTGTCCCTCGGCGAAGCGCTCGCCGTCCTGCGCATAGGTGCAGCCCGGCCGAAGGGGGTCGCCGGGGAAGTCGAGGAAGTAATCGGGTCCCTTCTCGAAGAGATCGGCGGCCGCCGGCGCCTTCTTCACGACGGGAGCGCCCTTGCCGGGGCCGCGCAGGCTCACCTCGGGGTTGCCCAGCACGATGTCGACCGTCGTCGGACGCCACGGCTCGCCGTCGATGGCTCCCAGGTCGCACGGGGCGTCCTGGTTCTTGAGCGCGACGATCGGCGCGTAGCGGTCGGCCAGCTCCTGCGCGGGGTCGGACGCGTGGGCCGAGGATGCTGCAACGAGCGCGACCAACACAGCAGCTGCCCGGGCGACCAGACGAGAGGTGGCGGCTGGCAAGCTCCGGCAGTGTAGGCGCGAGTAGGTTGTGGCCTTGTTCTCTTTCCTCCGGCGCCGCGACGTCGAGATCACGCTCCCATTGCCGGCACTCGAGAATCTGTTCGTCGCACCAGCCCTCGCTCCGCTCTCGCCAGACTACGTGGTCTACGGCAACCGCTCGGGGATGGACCACATCGCCGCTCGGCTCCGCGGCGAGGGGCGCACCTCACGAATCCAGGCGACCATCGAGCTGCCGCCTGACGCCGTGAAGCCGGCGTCGAGAAGCAGGCGGCCGATGCGGTCGAGAGGTACTGCCGCGTCAAGCTGGAGATCCTCGACGAGGACCTGCACGAGGTGACGCGACACGGGATCCGAGCACTCCTCTTCGGCCTTGTCGCCGTGCTCGTCCTCAGCGGCCTGGCAAGGCCACTCGAAAGGAGCGACGACTCCCTCCTCCAGGTCGTCGCCGAAGGGCTGCAGGTCACGTCGTGGGTGATTCTCTGGGTTCCCATCGGCCTGCTCGTGTACGACCGCTGGTACTACAGCCGCGATCGCAAGATCTACCGGCGGATGAAGGAGATGGACGTCAGGATCGTTCCCCGGCGCACGTAGCGGACGCAAAAAAACGACGTCCGGGCCGGTGCAACCGTGCCGCGAACGCCGTTTGCAGGATCCTACTCCCGGCCGCGCTTCCGCGCTATGAGCGCCGTGCCGGAGCCGGCCGCCAGCTCCTCGAAGTCTCCGAACCCGAACGGAGCCAGCCCCTCGCGCAGCGTCTCCGGCGGCGTCCAGATCGGCGTCGACGAGCCCGACCCGTGCACGATCGCAACGGCGCCGCCCGGGGCCGTGACCCGGGCGATCTCGGAGAAGAACGGGATCATGTTGAGGAGGAGGACGAGGTCGAAGCCGCCGTCCTCGAAGGAGAGCGCGGACGCGTCTGCGACCTCGAAGCGAACCCGGCCCGCGAACTCGGCCGGGAGGCGGCGGCCGGCCTCCGCGATCATGCCGGGGGACATGTCGACCCCCGTCACCGTCGCGTCGGGAAAGCGCCCGGCCGCAAGCTGGGCGCCGTTCCCGGTTCCGGTGCCGAGGTCGAGGATGCGCGCGGGCGGGCGGGGAAGCCGCTCGAAGACGACGGTGAGCGGCGCCACTGCCCCCGCGCCGCCCGGACCCTGCCACTGGCGGGCGAGCGCATCGAACTGAGCGCGGAGCGGCCAGCGAAAAAGGCGCCAGAGCGCCGGCCAACGGACCACGGCCCGCGTCGCAAACCGCGCGAAGCGCTTACCGATCCCGACGGCGAGCTCGTTCACGCGTCCACGGCGGTCAGGCGAACGTCCTCGCCGACCGCGACCACGAACATCTTGGCCGCGTCGCCCTGATTGATGGCCAGAGCGATGTTCCCGTAGGCGTCCTCGTAGAGGACGATGTCGCCGCGCCGCACCTCGGCGAAGGTCCGGGCCGCGACGGCGTAGTAGCGCTCGAACCCGACCTCGACCTCGACGCGTGAGCCATCGTCGATCCCGACCTGGTCTAGGTCCGCGGGCCTCAGGTTGAGCTGGACGTTCCCGAAGCGATCAACATCCAGAACGGTCGCCCGGATCCGGCGCTTCCCGATGTCGGGCGAGGGCAGCTCCAGACGTACGAGCTCGCCGACCGCCACCTTCGGTCCCAGCGCGTCGAGCTCGACGCCGCCGGCGAGGTGCGCGGCCGCGGGAGCGAAGATGTCTCGCCCGTGGAAGGTTCGGGCAACAGGCTCGAGGCGGTAGGGGGCTTCCGCGAGCTCGACTGCCTCCTCGACGCCGTCGAACCGGTCCGCCGCGACGAGCAGGAGTCCGTTGTCGGGCCCGACGTAGAGCCGTCCGTCGCCCCCGCGGAGGGCAAGCGGCTTACGATCGCTGCCGACGCCCGGATCGACGACGGCAAGATGCACTCCCTCCGGCATGTACGGGAGCGTGCTCGCAAGGACGAGGGCGCCCTGGAGCACGTTGGTCGGCGCGATGCCATGCGTGATGTCGATCACCTGCGCCTCCGGTGCGATGCGCTTGATGACGCCGTGGCACGTGCCGACGAAGTCGTCCGCGAGGCCGAAGTCGGTCAGGAAGGTGATGAACCGCGGGATGCGGCGAGCTTAACCGCTGCGAGGAGCCCGTCCCGGTCGTGCGTGGAAGCCTCGCCGACGACGGCGAGCCCGAGTCGGGCGGCTTCTTCGGAGGTCACCGGGCCGATGGAAACGCACGGAAGGTCACTGCCGACCGCCGCGAAACTCCTCGCCGCCGAGGCGGAGGCGAGCACGACGAGATCGGCCTTCGGGACCTGCGCGGGCCGAAGCAGTCGCGTCCGATAGAGCGGAACGAAGTCTGCTCCGAGCTCTCGGACGAGCACCTCGCGCGCGTCCTCGGCGCCGGCGAAGAGCACCCGCCCCGGCTTCCCGGGGAGCTCGACGGCCAGACCTTCCTGCGTCGACGTGCGGGCGACGAGATCCGGCTCGACTCCGTGGTTGCGGAGCGCCTCGGCGGTTCCCCTCCCGACGACGGCGACCCGCGGCAGCGGGCCTTCGAGCCGGGCGAAGAGCGCGTCGACACCGTTCCTGCTCGTGAGGAGGAGCCAGTCGTAGTCGGCCGGCCGCACGGGAGGGCCTCCGATCCGCTCGATCGCCACGAGTGGGCAGGTCTCGACCTCGAAGCCCGCCTCGCCGAGCGCCGCCGCGAGCGGCGCGGACAGCGACTCAGTCGCCGTCAGGAGGATCTTCATCCTCGGAGGGATGCCGTGGCCGCGAGCAGCTCGTCGGCGAGCGTCACCGGGTCGTTCCCGCTTCGGCGCTCGAGCCAGGCACCGTCCTCGTCGGCGACGAGCGCGGTGAGCGTTTGGCCGTCGTGGTAGGCGGCGACCGGCGCGAGGCAGCCTCCGCCGATCCTGGAGACGCAGGCGCGCTCGGCGGCCACACGCTCGCGCGTCCCCGGATCGTCGAGCGTCCGGACCAGGTCCTCCTCGCCGACCCGAACCTGCAGCCCGACGGCACCCTGCCCGGCCTCCGGAAGCACCTCCTCGGGGGAGAAGCGGTGCCCGATCTCACTGGAGAGACCAAGTCGCTCGAGCCCTGCGGCTGCGAGCACGATCGCGTCGAGGCCTCGCTCGCCACGCTTTCGCAAGCGGGTGTCGACGTTACCGCGCAGGGGCTCGATGGAGAGGCTCGGCTCGAGCGCGAGGAGCTGTGCGCGCCGGCGGGCCGAGGCCGTGCCGACCCGCAGCCCGGGCCGGATCGCGTCGGCGCCGCAGAGCGCGTCGCGCGGGTCCTCACGGCGAAGGTAGGCACCGACGACGAGCCCATCGGTGTCGCTGGAGGTCATGTCCTTGGCGGAGTGGACGGCGACGTCGATCCGGCCGGCGAGCAGCGCCTCCTCGATCTCCTTGACGAAGACCCCGCGCGCACCGATCTCGCCGAACGGTTTCGATCGGTCGCGGTCTCCGGCCGTGGTGATCGGGACGATGGCGATGTCGACATCGGTCGACGCGCCGCGAAGCCCGTCGGCAACGAGCTCGGCCTGGGTAAGCGCGAGCCTACTGCCGCGGCTTCCGAGCCTGACCAGCATCGTCCCCGAGCCCGAAGAGATGGCGGACCGCATCCGCGTAGAGGACGCCCTCGGCCCCTGCGGCAGCTTCCTTCATCCGGACGGTGGGCTGGTGCAGAAGCTTCGCCACGATCTGGCTCGTGAGCGCTTCGACCGCCTGCCGCTGGCTGGGCGACAGTGGGGCGAGTCGCCCTTCGGCGCGCCGGAGCTCCTCGCGGCGGATCGACTCGGCCCGAGCGCGCAGGGACGAGATGGCGGGCACGACGTCGAGCGAGAGCTGCCATGCGCGGAACGCATTGGCTTCCTCGCTCACGATCGCCTCGGCACGCACGGCTTCCTCACGGCGCCCGGCGACGCTCTCCGCGACGACGCGCTCGAGGTCGTCGATGTCGTAGAGGTAACAGCCTTCCAGCTCGATCACGGCGGGATCCACGTCCCGCGGGACTGCAATGTCGATGAAGAAGATCGGGCGCCCGCGACGCGCCTTCATGGCGCGTTCGACTTGCGCGGCGGTGACGACGAGCGCCTGCGAGCCCGTCGATGCGACGACCACGTCCGCCCGCACCAGCTCCGCCTCCACCGCGTCGAGGCCGACCGCCCGCCCGTCGAATCGACGCGCGAGCGCCTCGGCGCGTTCCGGCGTGCGGTTGGCGACGACGATCTCGCCGACACCGCGCGAGATGAGGTTTGCCGCGGTCAGATCTGCGGTCTTCCCGGCGCCAAGGAGCAGGATTCGGCGACCGGCGAGGTTTTCGAAGACCCGTTCGGCGAGCTGGGCAGCGGCCGACGAGACCGACGCAGGGTTCTCGCCGATGGCGGTCTCCGTCCTGACCCGCTTCCCGACCCGCAGAGCCTGGCGGAAGAGGCGGTGGAGCGTCGCTCCCGTCGTGTCGGTCTCGCGCGCGGCCTCGTAGGCCTCCCGCACCTGGCCGAGGATCTGCGCTTCCCCGGGCACCATCGAGTCGAGGCCGGCCGCGACCCGAAAGAGATGCAGCGCTGCCGCTTCGTCGCTAACCGAGTAGAGCGCCGGAGACAGCTCGGAGTGGGACAGGCCCGAGAGGTCTGCGAGCTCGCCGTAGATCCGCTCCTCGAGCTCGGCCGGCTCGGCGCTCACGCCATAGACCTCGGTGCGGTTGCAGGTGGAGAGAACTGCAGCCTCGGAGCCGGTTGACCCCAGCCGCCCCAGCGCCTCCCGCCGCAGCCCCGGGTCGTAGGCGAGCAGCTCCCTGAGCTCGACGGGAGCGCGTTGGTACGAAGTGCCGACGAGGAGGAGGGACATCAGAAGTGGACGAAGGGTGTCAAAACGAGGCGGACGAGGACGACGAGCAGGAACCCGGCGAGCGCGAGGTACGCGGTGCGCCTGCCGCGCCAGCCAGCCTCCCAGCGGAGAACGAGAAACGCCGCGTACACGATCCAGGTGAGAGCCGTCAGACCCATGATCGCGTCGAACGAGGCGCCGTCCTGTTCGAGGCGCGCGAGCCCGATGCCGGCCCCGACCGTGAGCGCCGGCAGGGCAACGGCGATCGTCCGCCCGGTCAGCTGATCGAGCGTCTCGAGCGAGGGCGAGAGGAGACGCAGGACCCCGGGCGCACGCCGCTTCAGCCGTTCGTCCTGCCAGAGGTAGAGCACCGACAGCGCTGCGGCGAGGGTGAAACCGGCGAAAGCAGCCAGGATCAGCCCCACGTGCGCGGCGAGGAAGACGTCGCCGAACTCGCTACGCACCGGCTCGCGCATGCCTCCGGCCATCCAGGCAAGCCCGAGCAGGGCGGCGGCGAGCGGCATGACGACGAGGCCGAGGAGCCTGAACGGCGCCCGGCAGCCCCAGATGAGGTAGACCCCGACGCACATCCAGACGAACAGGTTGAGGGAGCCCGCCCAGCTTCCCCACGGGAAGCCGTCGGCGCTTACGGCCTGGGCGACGAGCAGCGCGGTCTGCGCCAACCAGCCGAGGCGGACGCCCCAGATGGCGTACCGGACGAGCCGTCCGGGACGAACCGTGTCTCCGGCGTAGGCAACCGCCGCCTCCGCGTAGCCCGCGAGCGCAGGCCAGAACAGGAGCAGCGCAGCTTCGTTCATCCGGCAACCTCTTCGCGCTCGGGCTCCTGTTCCGGCGCGTCCTCTTTGCGGCGGCGCGCCAGCTCGGCCAGCTCGCCGACCTCGCGCTCGAGCCTCGAGAGCTTGAAGGCGTAGATGACTATGTATGCGAGCACGACCGCGAGCACGACGAGATACGCGGCGGTGACGTAGCGCTCGGCCGACGTCACGACAGTGCCTCTCGAAGATCGGACAACCTTGCGTCGAGCCGCTTTCCGGTGAGCTCGTTGACGTAGAGCGAGCCCGCGAGCGCGAGCATGCCGGCGAAGCAGACGAGAAAGGTCAGAAGCTGGCTCCCGGACAGGTTCGAGCCGACGTCCCGGTCGAAGACGACCGGGTGGATGAGCCCCTCGGCGAGCCTGATGGCCAGGAAGCTGACCGGGATGAGCACCACGCCGAAGAGCGCGTAGACGGCCGACATGCCGGCCCTTCGGGGGCCCGGGTCGACCGAGTAGCGAAGCATGAAATACGCCGAGTAGAAGAGAAAGAGAACGAGGAATAGCACGAGCTGCCGCTCACTCCACGTCCACCACACCCCCCACGACGTCCTTGCCCAGATCGAGCCGGTGACAAGCGTGAGGATTCCGAAGATGACGCCCATGTGGACGGCCGTGTAGCTCTCCAGGTCGTAGCGTTGATCGCGCGTCCAGAGGAGCCGCAGCGCCTTCCAGGCCGCCCAGAAGAAACAGGCGTATGCGGTGAGGGCGATCGGGACGTGGATGTAGAAGATCCGCTGTCGAAAGCCCTCGATCGGTGCGGTCGGGACCCAGTAGAACGCCAGCATCAGACCAACGAGCAAGAGGGCCGCGGCTGCGGCCGCGAGCACGACAGCGCGGCTATTCCGTAACGACGTACTCAAAGCTCGCCCACGACAGGATCGCAAAGATCAGGTCGTAAAGAGCGAGGAAGCCGAGATAGCGGCCGGGATCGTCGGCGATCGAAGCCCCGACGCCGCCGACGACCACCGGGATCACCAGCGGCAGGAAGAGGAGCGGAAGGAGGAGCTCCCGCGCACGGCTGGCGGCCGCCATCGCGGCGAGAAGCGTGCCGACCGCCGCGAAGCCGACTGTCGCGAGTGCCACGGCCGCCACGAGCTCCCAGCCCACAGGCTCGAAGAAAAGCGCGAACGCGGGCAGCGCGACGACCTCCGCAAGCGCCAGGAACGCCACGACCGCGATCGCTTTGCCGAGCCAGATGACACTCCGATCCGAGGGGGCGAGCACGAGACCGTCGAGCACGCGCTGCTCCCGTTCCGCGGCGAAGGCGCGGGTGAGACCGAGAATCGCGGTGAAGACCAGCGCCGCCCAGAGAAGCCCGTAGGCGGCCTCGTCAGAGGCCGCCGCCGGCAGGGCGAAGTTGAAGACAACGAGGGTGGACACGACAAAGAGGAGCATCGCGGGCACGGTGTCGCGCGACCGGAGCTCGAGCAGCAGATCCTTCCGCGCACACGTGCCGACGTCCGCGAGATACGTCACGCCAGCGCCAGCCTTCCGGTGGCGAGGGAGGCCACACGGCCCGGGTCGTGCGTCGCGAGGACCATCGTCCTCTCCCCCGCCAGGGCGGTCAGCTCGGCGTCGAGAAGCTCCTCCCCTTCGCCGTCGAGGCCCGCATACGGCTCGTCGAGCAGGAGCAGCTTGGGCTCGTGTAAAAGCGCGCGGCAGAGCGCAAGCCGTTGCTGCATGCCGCGGGAGAAGGTCCCTACCCGCTCGCGGCGGGCATCCCAGAGCCCGTACCGCTCCAGGAGCATGCCGATGCGCTCGCGGCGCTCGGGGATGTGGTAGAGACGCCCGTAGAGGTCGAGGTTCTCGAGCGCGCTCAGCTCCCGATAGACGAGTGGCTCGTGAGCCAGATAGCCGATCTGACCCCGATCGACGGCGACCTCGAGCTCACCCCGGGTGGGCACCAGGAGGCCCGCACAGAGGGCAAGGAGCGTCGACTTGCCCGATCCGTTCGGGCCGGTGACCAGTAGGACGTCGCGCTCCTCGACGTTGAGGTCGAGGTCGCGGAGCACGCTCTTCGCCCCGAAGCTCCGGCCGAGGCCGCGCGCCGCGATCACACGACCACGTCCGCGAGCACGAACAGAAAGAACGTGACGCTGATGACGCCGTTCATCGTGAAGAAAGCCATGTCGAGACGGCTCGTGTCCCGCGGGGAGACGAGCGAGTGCTCGTAGAGGAGGAGTGCCGCCACCACGGCGACACCCACCCAGTAGAGAGCCCCAGCGTCGAGGCTGAACCCGGCGAGCACGAGGAAGACGACGGTCGCAACATGGCAGGCGCGGGAGACCGCGAACGCGGCCGGCACGCCGAACCGGGCCGGAAGCGAGTGAAGACCGTGGGCGCGGTCGTGCTCCAGGTCGAAGAGCGCGTAGAGCACGTCGAACCCGGCCACCCAGGCCGCAACGGCCGCGCCGAGCAGCCACGCCTCGAGCGGCAGCTCGTTCGTGATCGCCGCCCAGGCGCCTACCGGCGCAAGCCCGTCGACGGCGCCGAGCCAGAAGTGGGAGATCCAGGTCGCCCGCTTCAAATACGGATAGACCACGAACGCGGCGACCGGGATCGGCCAGAGCCAGCGAACGATCGGCGCCAGCTGGTAGACGGCGACGAGGAAGACGGCGAGCGAGACGAGGCAGAAGAGCATGACCTGCCACGGCGTCAGGGCTCCGCGGGGAAGCTCCCGCCCAGCCGTCCGTGGGTTTCGCGCGTCGATGCCCGCGTCTATCAGCCGATTGAGCGCCATGGCCAGGCTCCGTGCCCCGACCATCGCAACCGTGATCCAGAGGAGGTCCGCGGCACTCGGGACACCGTCGACCGCCAGGAAGGCGCCGATGTACGCAAACGGAAGCGCGAAGATCGTGTGCTCGAACTTGACAAGTGAGAGAAAGAGCCTTGGGTAGCGGAGGGCGGTCTCGGCCATCACGTCTGGCGGTGGGCGGTCGACTCCCCGGCCAGAAGTTCGAGCGCGTGACCGAGGGCCGGCCTCAGCACCTCGAAGCCGTCGCGCGCGCCGCCCGGTGAACCCGGAAGGTTGACGACGAGCGTCGTGCCGAGAACGCCTGCGAGACCGCGGGAGAGCAGACCGTGCGGGGTCTTGGAGATCGAGTCGGCCCGCACCGCCTCGGCGATGCCGGGAGCGAGGCGGTCGAGGACGTCGCGGGTTGCCTCGGGCGTCACGTCACGCGGCCCCATGCCCGTGCCGCCCGTGGTGAGCACGACCCGCGCGGAGCCGGCCAGCTCCCGTAGCGCCTCGGCGATGCCCGTGCGCTCGTCCGGGACGATGCGCCGCTCGACTTCGTAGCCCTCGCCGGCGAGCAGCTCCGCCAGCACCTCGCCGCTTCGATCTTCGCGCTCCCCCGCCGAAACGCCGTCCGACACGGTCAGGACGGCGGCCCTCACTCGACGGCCTCCTTCGACTTCTCGACCAGCCGCACGTCCTCGACGACCATCTCCTTGTCGATTGCCTTGACCATGTCGTAGACCGTGAGCGCCGCGACCGAGGCCGCGGTGAGCGCCTCCATCTCGACGCCCGTCTGCGCCGTCGTCTCGACGCTCGCCTCGATCGCGACACTGTTTTCCTCGACCTTGAGCCGAACGTCGATGTGCGCCAGCGGAAGCGGGTGGCAGAGTGGGATCAGCTCGGCGGTCCGCTTGGCCGCCATGATCCCGGCGAGCTGGGCGGTTGTCAGGACGTCGCCCTTCGGAAGATCGCCGAGTCGTTCCGCTGTGCCCGGGCTCATGCGCACGACCGCCCTCGCCCGGGCACGCCGTCGCGAGAGCGGCTTCCCGCCCACGTCCACCATGCGGACGGCGCCGCCCTCGTCGACGTGGCTGAGCTCCTCACCCGGCACGTCCAAAGCCTACGCTGCGAAGCTCATCGTCATCGCCTCGAAGTCGAGCGTCCAGGCGTATCGGCGCAGGAAACCATGGCTCAGTAGACCGTGGATGCCGACCCCGCCCACGTCCGTCCAGAGGTCGGGGAAGATGCCGTACAGCCCTTCGGCGTCATGCTGGACCAATGGTCCAAGGGCCACCCGCCCCACCGGGAAACGGCCGAAGCGAAGCGAGAGGGAACCCGCTCCGGACTCGCCGATTTCGTCGGTGAGCGGTGGGGCCGGAATCCCAAGCAGCTCGAGCGTCACACCGGGAACGGCGAAGGACGCACCGCCCGCGTCCTCGAGACCAGAGTCGACGATGATGTCAGCGCGTCGAGGTCGTCGAGCGAGCCCCTGGCGAGCAGGAGGTGGCTCGCCGCGAGCGCGAACGGGACCTTCGCGCCGCCTTCCGGGGCCGAGCTTCCTCGCGGCCGGAGAACCAGACGGTTGCACGGATAGTCGAGCGTGGCGAGAAACTGGCGCAGGAACCCCGTTCCAACGACCGGACGCTCCAAGGCCATGACGGCCGCCGGCACGGCCCGGATGAGCAGGGGCCGAGGCGGATCGACTCGATGCGGCCGTAGCCGATCTCGCCCCGCGCGCCCGCGACGAAAACACCCTCCGCAGTCACCACGGGCTCGAATCCGGCCGCTGCGGCGACATCGGGGGACAGCGTGAGCAGCTCCCCTCCGGTATCGATCCGCGCGTCGGCCTCGAGCCCGTTCACGTCGATCGTGAGCCGGGGAAGCTGCCACGGCGTCGACTGGAGGAAGGGCAGCACCAGTTCGGTCTCGCCGCCACTCGGTCCGGTAGGGCCGCTCGTCGCCAAAGGACTTCATCAGCTCCCAGAGGGGAAGTGTGATGGAGCTCTCGAGACCGGCGAAGAGCGAGCCGGCTTCGTCGAACCGGTTCGTCTGCAGGTAGACAAGGACGAGAGCCACTTCTGCGTCCACGCGCGCAGCACGGTCCCTACCCGCCTCTGCCGCCGCTCGCTTCAGCAGGGGCTCCGCTGCCTCTTAATTGCCGAGCAGGTACTCGAGCTCGCCGAGTCCGTGAACCGCTTCGAGCGGAGGATCGCCTTCGGCCACGACGGCGAGAGCCAGGTCGCGGGCCCTGGCGAAGTCGCCGACCGCGTGCGCGGCCTTGGCCTCCTCGATCCGTGGATCAGCCCCGCGGCGAAACAGCCTCATCGCAGTCCGCTGCGCGACCCGACTCCGGAGGTCAGCCCTTGGTCGCCAGGAGCGCGTGCTCGCGAGCCTCGTCGAGATCCCCGAGCTGCGCGTCGATCCACCTGGCGATGTCGTGCTCGCGCACCTGGGCGACGATCGCATCGCGGCGCCGGCGCCGCTCGGCGGGCGCCATGGTCAGCGCCTCGTGGATCGCCTCGGCCTGGCCGGCGATGTCGAAGGGGTTGACCGTGAGCGCCCACTCGCCCAGCTCGACGTGCACGCCCGCGTTCTCGGAGAGGACGAGGACGCCGTCGCGCGTGTTCACCAACGGCGCCTCCTTGGCGACGAGATTCATGCCGTCGAAGATCGCGTTCACGAGCAGCACGTCGAACTGCTTGTAGGCGGCGACCGCGTGCGTGAAGTTGTCCTGGATCTGCACGTCGAGCGGCACCCATCCTTCCCTCTGGAAGCGGTCGTTCACGACCCGGGCGGCACGCTGGATCGCGCCCAGGTACTCGGCGTACTCGGGGATGTCCTGCCGCGAAGGGTCTAGCAGCGCGAGCATCTGAACACGCTCGTGCATCTCCGGATGCGCGTCGAGATAGAGCTCGTAGGCACGGAAACCCCGAACGACGTTCTTCGAGGGATCGGTTCGGTCCACACGGAGGATGAGAAACTCGGGTCGGTCGGCGACGATCGTCTCCTCGGCGGCCAGGACGGCTTCGCTGCCTGCGAGCTCGTCGAACTCGTCCGCATCCACCGAGATCGGCCTCGCATGGAGCCTGGCGACGCGGCCCTCGACCGGGATCTGGAACGTCGTCCGGTCCGGCTCGATCCCGAGGATGTCCACGCACGAGCGCAGGAAGCTGTACCGCCAGCGGGGCGTGTGGAAGCTGACGACGTCGTTCGCGAGGACTCCCTCGTGAACCGCCCGCCGGATCGACTCCGGCAGGACCCGCCAGTAGTCCGGCATCGGCCACGGGACGTGGATGAACTGCGCCATGAGCGCGTCGGGCACGCGCTCCCTCACGAGGGCCGGCGCGACGTAGAGGTGGTAGTCGTGGAAGAAGACCGCCGCATCGGGCTCACGGTCGAGCTCCTCGACGACCGCGTCCGCAAACCCGCGGTTCACGGCCACGTAGCCCTCGCTCCAGGCGTGGTGAAGACCGTGGTCGACGTCCGGCGCGCTCGCAAGCCCCCAGAGGTAGTGCTGGATGAACCACAGCATCGGGTTCGCGATCACGTTGTAGTACCAGTCGTACGCCGTCGGGTCGTGGGCGACGAGCCGCAGCTTGTAGGCGGCGCCGCCACGTGCCGTCTCGTCGATCGGGCCGCCGTCGGCCTCGTCCACCACCTCCCGGTCCTCTTCGGACATGGCGCTTGCGATCCACGTGACGTCGTGATGCTCGACGAGGCTGCGGAGCGCGGTCACCAGCCCGCCGCCGCCACGGCGGGCGACCCGCTCGTCGCCGGAGTCCCGCTCGTACACAACGGGGCCTCGGTTCGAGACGACGATCAGCTTGCGCCTGCCCGCCATGGCGGAAACCCTAGTCGGGGTCTACGCGCCGCGCAGGGACTCGGCCAGCTCGCGCACCTCGGTGGCGTTTCCTTCCAGCTCGTTGAATTGAACGAGCCAGTCGCGCAGGAGTCGGGGCGTGAGGAAGTGGCGTCGGACATATTCCTTGCCCCTGAGGGCCAGCTCGCGGCTGTCCCCCGGGGTGTCGAGTACGAGCCGCGTGCGTTCGGCGCACTCCTCGACCGTCGAGACAAGGTGGCCGGTCTCACCGTCCTGGACCTGGTCGACGATCCCGCCGACCCGTCCGGCCACGACCGGCCGACCCTTCCAGAGCGCCTCGGTCACGGTCAGGCCGAAGCCCTCCCGGATCGACTTCTGCAGGACAGCGGCCGAGTGGACCTGGAACGCGTTCACCTCGACGGAGCCGACGTTGTTGAGGTTCGAGAGAATGAAGATGTCGGGGTCGCCGTCGGCCGCCGCGACCGTTCGGTTGTAGTACTCCCAGCCCTCTGGGTCGTCGTGCGCCATCGAGCCAACGAGGGCAAGTTGCACGTCCGCATGCGACTCTCGCACGACTCGCCACGCATCGATGACGCCGAGAGGATCCTTCCAGGGGTCGAAGCGGCTCACCTGGGTGATCAGGGGACGAGTGACGTCGATGCCGAACTGGTCGACGATGTAGCTGGCATCCTCGGCCGACAGAGCCATGTTCTTCGGAGCCAGCGGGTCGATGGCCGGGGGCCAGATCCACGCGGTCGGGAGGGAGTCCGTGCGCGGAACGTACTGGCGGCGGTGGAAGACTGCCGCGTCGTACGTGCAGATCGCCGGAAGCAGGAAGTCGAGGACGGCGCGATTCGGCTCCGAGAGATCGATATGGCACCGCCACGTCCAGTGGCGGCCCACGTCACGTGCGTGCGCGATCACGCCGGCCGGCTGCGGATCGTGGACGATGACGAAGTCGTAGTTGCCCTCGAGCGCATCCGCATTCAGGACCTGGTAGCGCTCGAAGATCTCCTCCTGCTCCGGGACAAGACCGGTCGGATCGCCCTGGAGGCCGTTGTGGATCGCCTTCGTGACGTCGAAGAACTCGTCCCCGCCCTGGATGATCCGCCATTCGACGTCGAGCCCCGCGTCTCGCATGAGTGGCACGAGCGTGTAAAGAATCTCGGCCACGCCTCCGCCAAACGCGGTCGCTGAGAGGTGTAGTACGCGCTTGCCTTCGAGCGGACCGGCGAGCTCGCGGATCTGATCCATGAGACCGCGCGTCGCAATCGACGCGTACTCGGTCAACAGCTTCGTCCCGACGTTGACCAGCTGAAGCTGCACGGAGGCGGACGATACCGCTCGGGCCGGGCGCTCCGACTCCAGGAGGGTTTGGGGGAAACCCCTCTCTAGGACAGGCTCTTCGTGAAACGGACGCAGTAGCCGGTCTCGCCGGCACGCCGGCCGATGCTCAGATCGTCGGTGAGCGCACGGATAATCGCGATGCCGAGACCGCCCTCGTCGAGCTCCGCCGGATCAGAGTCGAGGCGATTCGAGTCGAAGCCGGCACCCTCGTCCCACACCTCGACCGCGAGGCTCGAGTCGGCGAGCTCGTAGCGAATCTCGACCTCTCCCCGCCGCCCGTCGGCGTACGCGTGGCGAATGGAGTTCGAGCAGGCTTCCGTGAGCGCCAGCTTGACGTCCGCGATCACCTCGGGCTCCACCGCCCGCGCGCGCAGGAGGCCCGTCAGTGCCAGGCGGCCGAGAGCGATGTACTCCGCCTTGGCTGGGATGACAAGCGAGACGACCCTTGCTGACATTCCGTTCTCGGTGCTCACGCGCGAAAGGTGCCGCTGCAGATGGTGCTGAAACCTACCGCCTGCCGGTTCTCGCCGGCTCGCGACCCTGAACGGCAGGTACCCGCAGCCCGCGCCGACAAAACCGCTCGACACGCTGGCTGGCCACTTCGACCGCCTCGGAACTCGAGTCGATGAGGACGAAGCGGCGTCCGAGCTGACCGCAGACCGACCCCAGCGTTCCCGAGCCGGCGAACGGGTCGAGGCACCAATCGTTCGGCCGCGACGACGCCTGCACGATCCGGCGAAGCACCCCCTCCGGCTTCTGGGTCGGATAGCCGGTCTTCTCCTTCCCCGTGGGCGAGACAATCGTGTGCCACCACACGTCGGTCGGGAGCTTGCCCCGCTCCGCCTTCTCCGCCGTGACGAGGCCCGGAGCCATGTACGGCTCGCGTTCGACGGCCTCGGCGTCGAACCAGTAGCGGTCTGGATCCTTGACGTAGACGAGGATCGTGTCGTGCTTCGCCGGCCAACGCCGACGGGGACGGGCACCGTAGTCGTAGGCCCAGACGATCTCGTTCAGGAAGCACTCGCGTCCGAAGATTCCGTCGAGCAGCACCTTCGCATAGTGCGCCTCGCGGTAGTCGAGATGGAGGTACAGGGTCCCCTCGGCGCCCAGAAGCCTGTGGAGCTCCCGCAGCCGGGGCTCGAGGAAGCCGAGGTAGTCCTCGAACGAATCCGCGAAGGACGACCGGGCGAGCACCTCGGTCGCGTACCGCCTTCCGCCGAATCCCGTTCGGTCGCCTTCCGTGTGCACTTCGGTGGCGAGGGTCAGCCGCTCCTGTCGCCGCCCGGTGTTGAACGGCGGGTCAGCGTAGATCAGCTGGAAACAGCCGTCGGCGAAGCGCGGCAGCACGTCCAGGTTGTCGCCGAGGAGAACGAGATCCTCGCTGGGCAGCACCGGCACCCGTCCCAGTCTACGGCCCTAGCAGGCGAGCTCCGGCGGATTCGCCGGCCGGTCGCCGAGCCTCGCCTCGAGCTCGAGCCGCTGGCTGCCACGAAGCACGACCAGGTGGATCTCCTCGCCGGGGAACCGCTGCTGGTTGACAGCCCTGACAACGTCCTCGGCTGAGTGAACCGGAATGCCGTCGATCTCGACGATGATGTCCCCTCCCGGGCAGAACGGCAGCCCGTCGACCTCCTGTTCGGAGCCGCCGCCCATCAGTCCGGCGTGGTCCGCGGGGCTTCCGTCGGCGACCGACTGGACGGCCGCGCCCCGCTCCGCAGGGAAGCCGAATCGCTCGGCGATTCTCGGCGTCACGGTCTGTGTGGTGACCCCGAGCCAGGCGTAGCGCACCTTGCCTGTCTGAATCAGTTGGTCCATCGATCGCCTCGCTGCGTTGATCGGAACTGCGAAGCCCACGCCCTCGGCGGTGCCGGACTCGCTCCGGATCTGCGCGTTGATGCCGATCACGTCGCCGTGGGCGTTGAACATCGGGCCGCCCGAGTTGCCGCGGTTGATCGGGGCGTCGGTCTGGATCGCATCGACGAGCTTGAAGCCCGAGGTGATCGAGTCGATCGACCGCTCGGTCGCCGAGACGACACCGACGCTCAGCGAGCTCTCCTGGCCGAACGGGCTGCCGATGGCAGCGACCGGCTCGCCGACGACCACGGCGCTCGAGTCGCCGAGCGGGACCGGTGTGAGCGGATGATGGTCCGGATTGACCTTGAGAAGCCCAACGTCGTCGAAGAGGTCCCAGCCGACGATCTTCGCCGGAACCCGCTCGCCGTCCTTGAACTGAACGTAGATCGTGTCGGCGGCGACCGGAGTCTCGTCCGGAGCAGACTCGCCGGCCGTCGTCACGACGTGGGAGTTCGTGAGGATGTAGCCCTCGTCGGAGACGACGAAGCCCGATCCCTGAGATGCGGTGACATCGGCGGCGCCGAAGCCCCCCTCGCCGAAGAGCGCATAGATCGTGACCACTCCGCCCGCGCGCTTGCGGTAGAGCTGGGCGGCGTCGAAGCCGTTCCCGACGAGCGGCCTTGCCGCGCTCCCGGCATCGTCGGCCGCGGCCGTCGGGTCGTCCGGCGTCGGCACCAGCACCGTCTGCACCTGCGCGCCGTCGTCGTCGATCCAGCCCACCGCCTTCCCGAGCGCAAGCGCAAGCGTGCCGCCCAAGAGAGCGGACACGACGGCGATGACAGCGATGGCCCCCGGGCGGGTCACGTCCGACTCATCGTAGTGACGCCGAAACGTCTTGCACGCTCACTGGCTTGCGGCATCTGCCACGAGGTCTCCTCGCGGCTTCGCCGCCGCCGTTTCGGCCAGAGGCAGATTCAACGTGAAAACCGTTGCGCCCGGCCGTGACGACAGCTCGATCGACCCGCCGAGCCTCGAGGCGAGCTCGGAGGCGATCGCGAGTCCCAGGCCGCTACCCGATGCCTTGCCCCCGGCGGCGCGATAGAAGCGCTGGAAAAGGTGCTTCTGATCCTCGGTCGGGATGCCGGGCCCGTCGTCACGGACCTCGAGCACCGCCGCGTTACCCCGCCGTAAGACGCGGACGATCGCTGTCGTCCCCGTCGGGGTGTGGCGAATCGCGTTCTCAACGAGCGCGCGTACGATCTGCTGCACGCGCACCTCGTCGCCGAGGGCGTCCACCGGAACATCGGCCTCGACTTGCAGCTCGTGGTCGCCGGCTTCCGCGACTGCCCGGAAATCGTCGCCAACGAGGCGCGCGGCGGCCGCGAGATCGAACCGCCCGATCTCGACCTCGAGCTGGCCTGCGTCGAGGCGCGACAGGTCGAGCAGATCGGTCGCGAGCCGCGTGAGACGGTCGATCTGGTCCCGCATCTCGGCGAGGAAGTCCCGGCGCACGTCGGGGTCCATGTCGTCGTCGTCGAGAAGCTCGACGAAGCCACCGAGGGAGAACAAGGGCGTTCTCAGCTCGTGCGAGGCGTTGGCGATGAACTCCCGACGCGCACGGTCGAGGACGGCAAGACGCGCGCGCATGCTGTCGAAGGCATCCGCAAGCTGACCGACCTCGTCGCGGCCTCCGTCGACGACCGGCGTCTCGAAGTCTCCGTCCGCGAGCCGCTCGGCCGCGGCCTCGAGCCGGCGAATCCGGCGCGTGAAGCGGAGCGCGAGCAGGTAGCCCACGAGCCAGGAGATCGAGAGCGCCGCGGCGCCCGCAGCCACGAGCGCTCGGCGCATGAGCCGGACGTTGGCGAGCACGTCGTCGAGCGGCGCCGCCAGGAGCAGCACCTGGCCGTCGCCGAGCGACGCAGCGTACTCCGCATACTGCTGGCCCTCGTACTCGGCGCGGCCCGAAGCGCTTCGTCCACTGCGATTCGCCTCGAGCGCGAACGGGTCGACCTTGAAGTCTCCGAGTGGGTTGTTGCGCGAGTCGGCGACGTTCCGCAGCTGATCGTCGGTGACCTCCTCGAGCACGATGACGCGCGAGTCGAGGCTTTCCGCCTGCTCCTGTGCTCTCGTCTGCATGTCCCGGTAATCCAGGCCTCGGACCTGCTCGGCGACCGCCGGAGCTGCATGTTCCAGCTCCTCGATCTTCGCATCGACGAGACGGCTTTCGAGCTGCGGCACGACGGCGATGTAGACGATGGCGAGCGCCCCGCCCACGACCGCGAAGAGAATGAGGCCGACCTTGACGCTGAGGCTGATGAGCGGCGGCCTTCTCATCGGGCGTCGCGGAACCGGTAGCCCGCTCCCCGGACGGTGAAGATCAAGTCTGGCTCGCCCGGGTTCTCCTCGAGCTTCTCCCGCAGGTGCCGGACGTGGACGTCGATCGTCCGGGGGTCGCGGAAGTCGGAACCGCCCCAGAGCTCGTCGAGCAGCGCTTTTCGCGTGAAAACGCGTCCAGGGCTGGTCGCCAGCATGCGCAGGAGCTCGAACTCGAGATAGGTGAGCTGCACAGGGTCGCCGTGAGCCTCGACCGTTCGCCTCGCAGTGTCGATCCGGATTCCGTCAGCCTCGATCACCTCGTGCCGCCCGCTGGGCGCAGGCAGCTGCGCACGGCGCAGAAGCGCGCGCACGCGGCTCATGAACTCTCGGATCGAGAACGGCTTCGTGATGTAGTCGTCCGCCCCCAGCTCGAGGCCGAGCACCTTGTCGCCCTCGTCGCCGCGGGCCGTGAGCATGATGATCGGCACCGCGCTGCGCTCCTCCCGGAGGCGCCGGCAGACTGCGAGGCCGTCGAG
Source organism: uncultured Actinomycetes bacterium (assembly GCA_963842305.1). Classification (GTDB taxonomy): domain Bacteria; phylum Actinomycetota; class Thermoleophilia; order Gaiellales; family Gaiellaceae; genus JAIBJN01. The sequence continues at coordinate 390,169 of CAWJFW010000003.1, read as the reverse complement.
CCGGGGGAGCATGAGGTCGAGGATCACGAGATCGATCGTCTCCGACCGGTAGCGCTCGAGCGCCTCTTCGCCGTCGCGGGCCTGGACGACGCGGTAGCCCTCCCGTTCGAGCGGATACGTGAGGACTTTCTGCACCGACTCCTCGTCGTCCACGAGGAGCACCGTTGGCCGAGCTTCCATCGCTGCGCTAAGGATAGGGACGGCCCGGGGCAGATCGAGCCGAACCGCCGATGCTGCCGGTGGCGCATCTACACTTGCCTGGCTCATGGCCGCAGAAGCGCCACGCCGTCGGCCGCGGCGCGGGTCCCTCGAGCGGCCGGTCTCGGCGCGCATCTATCGCGCCGCCTGGCTCGTCGTCGCCGTGCCTGTACTCGTCGCCGCCTTCAGCGTCGGACGACCCGACGCCCTTCCGCCTCCCCGCACACAGCCGTTCTTCGACCAGGCGACCGCGTTGCAGTTCACCCAGGAGCTGACACAGTTTCCGAACCGCACCCCGGGGTCGAGCGGACAGAAGGAGGCAGCGGACTGGGCTCAGGACCGGCTCGAGGGCTACGGCTTCACGGTCGAGCGCCAGACGTTCTCGGCCGACATCCCGGGGCTGGGCACCGAGGAGCTGATCAACCTCATCGCCGTCGCGCCGCGTTCCGGGCCCGCCGCGGCCCAGGCGCAGCGCCCGATCGTGGTTCTGGCCCACCGCGACAACATCGGCGTCTCACCGGGTGCCGACGACAACGCGTCGGGCACCGGGGCGCTGCTCGAGCTCGCGCGCGACCTCGGCAGCGCCGCGCACGCACATCCGATCGTCCTCGTATCGACAGACGGCGGCGCGTACGGCGGCCTGGGCGCGGCTCACTACGTGGAGAGTCTCCCGTACGGCGACCGCCCGGCGGCCCTCGTCAACCTCGATGCTCTCGCATCGCACGGACCGCCGCGGATCGAGTTCGCCGGCGACACCGCGCGGGTGCCGAGCCCGACGCTCCTCGCCACCGCCTCCGACTCGATCGAGGCCCAGGCGGGCTCCGAGCCGAAGCGACCCGGTGCGCTCGCACAGCTCATCGACCTCGGGTTCCCGTTCAGCTTCTACGAGCAGGCGCCGTTCGTCTCCCACGGCGTGCCGGCCGTGACGATAACGACGAGCAGCAGCCGCCCCAGGCCGGCCGAGGGCGACACGGTCGCCGGCCTCGATGACGACCACCTCGGAGAGCTCGGGCGCGCCGCGCAGATGCTCGTCGCCTCGCTGGACGAGTCCGCCGAGGTCGCAAGCGGCACCCAGTCGTACCTCTACTTCGGGACGCGCCTGCTCTACGGCTGGACGTTGCAGCTCCTGCTCGTGGCAGCGCTCATCCCCTTCCTGGCGGCGACGGTCGATCTCTTCGCCCGCTGCCGCCGGCGTCACATCGCGCTTCTGCCCGCCCTGCGCAGCTATCTCAGCCGGCTGGCCGTCTGGCTCTGGATGGGGCTCGTTTTCGCCCTCTTCGTCGCCATCGGGCTCATCCCGAGCGGTGCCGGGAGACCGATCGGGGCCGATGCGCCAACGGCCGGGGACTGGCCCGTGGTCGCGCTGGGTGCCCTGCTCGGCGTCTCGGCGCTCGCCTGGCTTCTCGCCAGGCCACGGCTGACACCGACCCGGTCGATCTCACGGCAGGAGGAGCTCGGCGGGCACCTCGCGGCGATGCTCGTACTCGGCATCGTGGCGCTCATCGTCGCCGCGGTGAACCCGTATTCGCTTCTGTTCGTGCTCCCTTCCCTGCATGCCTGGCTCTGGCTCCCACAGGTGCGCGACCGCGGCCGCGCAGTCCAGGTCGCCGTGTATGCGCTTGGCTTCACGGGGCCGCTCCTCCTGCTCGCATCGTTCGCTCTTCGCTTCGACATGGGCCTCGACGCCATCTGGTACGTCCTCGAGCTGACCGCCGTCGGCTACGTCCCCGTGCCGCTGGTCGTCGCCTTCCTCGCCTGGGGCGCCGCAGCCGGACAGGTGGGAGCCGTCGCTCTGCGGGCCTACGCGCCGTACCCCGACGCCGACGAGCGGACGCCCGGACCGCTCAGGGAAGCCAGCCGCCAGGCCGTCCTCGCCGTACGCCGAGCGCGCAAGCGGCACCTGGTCGTCGTCGAATCGGAGCAGGACAAGGCCGAGGGCCCGTAGGCCCTAGAGCTCGAGGAAGCGCACCGACGACCCGGCTGCCAGCTCGCCCTCGCCTGCCTCGATCCAAACGAGCGCCGCTGCCCTGCCAGTTCGGACGATCATGTGAGATTCCTGGCCGAGCACGGGGCTCAGCACGGACACGCCGTTCTCGTCCACCAGGGTCGCCCTGACGAACTCGTCCCGTTCGGGGTTCCGGCGCACATTTGCCGCTAGCGACCCCGGCCGGAACGCAGGCAGCGGGCTGGGCAGACCGAGCAGCGCCTTCACAGCGGGTCGCACGAGGAGCTCGTACGTCGCGAGCACCGACACCGGGTTTCCGGGCAGGTTGAAGACCAGATGGTCGCGGCGAACGCCGAACGCGACAGGCTTTCCCGGCTTCATCGCAACGCCCCAGAAGACCTCTTCGACCCGCAGGCCGACCTGCACCTTCCGTACCAGGTCATGCGGACCGACCGATGCCCCGCCGGTCGTCACGAGCATGTCGAATCCGAGCAGCGCGCGCTCCATCGTGCGGCGATGCTCCTCCTCGGTGTCGGCGACGACACCGAGCTGCGCCGGGACCGCGCCGGCGCTCTGGAGCGCCGTCGCGAGCAGGAGGCCGTTCGACTCGTAGATCTGCCCGGGCCCGAGCTCATCGCCGGGCTGCCGCAACTCGGAGCCCGTGACGAGGATGCCCACCCGTGGGCGCTTGACGCAGCGCACCTCAGCGACTCCTGCGGCGGCGAGCGCCCCGACCTGGCCGGGGCCGAGGATCACCCCGGGCTCGAGCACGCTCTCGCCGGCTCTCGATGTCGCCGCCACGCGGGCGAACGTTCTCCCCGGCCGACACCGGCGCCCGCACCGTGACGCCCTCCGAAGCCTCGTCGACGACCTCGATGGGCACGACGGCGTCGGCTCCCTCGGGAACGGCGCCGCCGGTTGCGATCGCCATCGCCTCGTGTGTCCCCAGCGGTCGTGGAGCCGGACTCCCGGCGGCGATCCGCGCGCCGACCGGCAGAGTTACGGGCGCCCCCTCCGTCTCCGCGGAGCGAACCGCAAAGCCGTCCATCGCCGAGCTGGCGAACGGGGGGAGATCGACCGTGGCCGCAGCCGGCTCGGCCAGTACGCGCCCGGCCGCGCGCTCGATCGGCACGCGCTCGGCTTCGAGCCGCTTCGCACGATCGAGGACGAGCTGCTGCGCCTCGGCGACGGAGATCAGAGCTCCCACGACGGCGTACCGTAGACCACCGCAGCGGCTCGCCGCACGAACCAGGCGGGGTTCCGGCGAAGCCCTAGATCGGCACGGCGACGCGGATGAGATAGGCCGACAGGGCGAGGGCGAGCACCCGCGCCGTCCGGTCTTCCTCGACCGCCGCCAGCGGAACGGCCCACACCGCGTACCAGGGAACGAGCCACGAGGTGCAGGCGAGCAGGATGCCCGCCGTGAGCGCGAGTCTCGCCCACCCGCGCCAGGCCTCGCGGAGAAGCCAGACGTAGGCAACGACGAACGTGAGTGCGAAGACGATCGCGACCGCGCCCTCGGGCAGGCCCAGCGACGCGATCCTGGTGGGGATCGCGTACTTCGCGCGATCCTCGGCGAGATTTGTCGCGAGCGGGCCTGCGGCTCCTAGCCAGGAGAAACCGTACTGTATCGTGGCAATTGTCACGATTGTGCCCAGACCGGCCACGAGCCCCCAGTGGTCGACCCTCCGGCCGGTCTTCCGGGCCTCGAGGTACCGCAACGGCAGGAAGAGCAGCGGCACCCACTTGATTGCGATCGCAAGCGCCCACGACACGCCGGCGAGCACTGTCCTGCCCGATGCCGTAAGCGCGAGCGCGGCGAGGACGAAGACCATCATCCAGGCGTCGTTGTGGCCCCCTCCCGCAAAGTGAACGGCCAACAGCGGATTCCAGCCGACGAAAGCCGCCGCGAACGCAGGACGGCTCGAAAGCCGTGCAGCAAGCAGGACGAGGGCAACCATGGCCGCCGCGGCCAGGCCTCTGTAGAGCCACGCCGCTTCGTCCGCCGACGCCCCCACGACGGAAGCGTGCGCCTCGGATGCGAGCGTGAACCCCGGCCCGTAGACGGAGGTCGTCTCGTGCCAGCGGGAGCCCATGAGCGGATAGGCGACGTCCGTCGGGTAGTCGGCGGGCTCGTCGACGTAGGGGTTGCCGCCGTACTCGGTCGAGATGCGGGCGTAGTCCCAGTAGGTGTAGACGTCGGTCGAGAGCAGGACCGGGCCCGCGAGAGGGACCAACTGGATCGCACAGGCGAGCGCGACCACGGCTTTCCGGAGCGAGCCACCCGAGGCCCGGCTCAGCAGATAGAGACCGGCGAGGTACGCGGCGAACGCGGCGACCATCGCGCCGAGGTAGAGCCAGGCCCACTGCGATTCGTCCCCCTCGTGCTCGGGCACGAGCGGCGAGGACGACGGATAGGCGAAGGCGACCGCGGTCGCAGTCAGCGCGAGGACGAGCGCTCCGGCGAGGAGCGCCCACCCGACCGTCTGGCTACCGACCCTCTGTGGTGGTGGGGGGTGGCTCAGTCTCGGTCGGCGGGGGCTCCGTCGTCGTCGGAGGCGGGGCCTCGCCGGTGTCCGTGTTCTTGTCCTCCGGCTTCTCCGGCTTGGGCGGCGCGCCGACGAACGCGAACTCGCCCACGAACGGCACCCAGACCGCCGGGTGCCTCGGATACGGCCAGCTGAGCTGAGGCATTCCGCGAAGCGCACGCGACATGAAGAGCCGCCAGATCGACGCCGGGAAGGAGCCTCCCGTAACGGTGATGCCATGGACGCTCGTCATCGAGATCTGGGCGTTCGGATAGCCGACCCACACGACCGTCGACGCCCGGGGCGTGTAGCCGGCGAACCACGCGTCGGCCGAGTTGTCGGTCGTGCCGGTCTTGCCCGCCGACGAGGGATCGCCGTAGTAGGCGCCGGTCCCCGTGCCGCCAACGATGTTGCTGTGCAGGATCTTCGTCACCTCGTAGGCGACACCGTCCGACAAGACGCGCTTGCGCTTGGAGACGCCCCAGCCGGCATCGCGGTCGACGGTGCTGTCGGCCAGGACGACCTTGCGAATCGCCATCGGCTCCGTGTGGACGCCCTGGGCGGCGAGCGTCGCGTAGGCCGACGCCATCTCGAGCACGGAGACGGCGTTCGAGCCGAGCCCGATCGAGGCAACCGGCAGAAGCTCCGTTTCGATGCCCATCTGCCTCGCGACCCTGACGACGTTCTCGGGGCCGACGTCCAGCGTCAGACGCGCGTAGACCGTGTTGTCCGAGCTGAGCGTTCCGGTCGCGATCGGGACCGGGCCAAGGTACGAGTGGCTGTACGTGGCCACGTCCCATGGCTCCGAGTTCGGGTCGGGCTGCCAGTGGAATGGCGCGGAGAGGTAACGCGTCGTGTACGGGTTGATGCCCTGCCGGATCGCCTCGGTGAGGACGAAGGTCTTGAACGAGGATCCCGACTGCCGCCGGCCCTGCGCCGCCAGGTTGAACTGGATCTCCTTCTTTCCGGGCACGACCGCGGTCATCGCCCGGATTGCGCCGTTTTCAGGATTGATGGAGACAATCGCTGACGCCGGGTCGCCCGGCTGGTTGAGGACGTCCTTCATCGAGTCGATGGCGATGCGCTGGAACTTGGGGTTGATCGTCGTGTAGACCTTGAGGCCACCGCTCCGCACGGCCGTAGCCCCGTACTTGTCGATGAGAAGCTCGCGGACATAGCTGAAGAAGAACGGCTCGCGGATCCTCGTGTAGATCTGGCCCCGGTCGAGCCGAAGAGGCTGCGAGCGCGCCGCCTGGTAGGCGGACTCGCTGATGATGTCCGACTCCCGCATGGCGGCAAGCACGTCGTTTCGGCGTGCCAGCGCCTGGTCGGGGTTCTGGAACGGGTCGAAGATCGACGGGGCCTGGGGCAGGCCGGCAATGAGCGCAGCCTCCTCCAGGTTGAGGTTGGCGGCGTGCTTCGAGAAGTACGTCTGCGCTGCCGCCTCGGCCCCGTACGCGTGCGCGCCGAAATACACCTGGTTCAGGTACGTCTCGAGGATCCGGTCTTTCGTCCAGCGCTTCACCTCGTCGGGCGTCAGATCGGCCGGGGTCGGCCCCCACAGGTTCGGCAGGCCCTCGTCCTCGAGCTTCAACGCGAGACATGCCTCCTTCGTCTTGCGCTCCCAGGAGACGTCGCGCCCGATGTAGAGGTTGCGGACGAGCTGCTGGGTGAGCGTCGAGCCTCCCTGGACGATCTCCCCCTCCTGGAGGTTCTTCACCGCAGCGCGCAGGATGCCCTCGTAGTCGACTCCCGAGTGCGTGTAGAAGCGCTTGTCCTCGATCGCCACGGTTGCCTGTGCCAGGAGAGGCGACATCTGGTCGAGCGCGACGGGCTGGCGATTCTGCTCGGCGGGAATCGAGCCGAGCAGCGAGCCGTCGGTGGCATAGACGAACGAGTTCTCGCCGATGGAGACGGGTTTGAGCGAGGCGAGCGAGCAGCTGTTGAGGAACGCCTGCGCGCCCGTGAACGCGGCGGCCGCGAGAATGCCGGCGCCCGTGAGGGCGACAGCGATCACGAGGACCAGGACGAAGCGGCGCGACTGGGTCCGGTCCCTGCGGCGGCGATTCCGGCGGCGGCGACGGTTGCGGTTGTCCGCAGCTCGAAGCCCGTTGCCGTTCTTGCCGTTGCCGTTCACTCCGTTGCGTCCGTTCCCGGTCACGAGTAGATCCCCTCGGCCTTGAGCCGCTCGGCGATCGCACGGCGGAGCATCGAGGCAAGGTCGGTCGCCTGGCGCGAGGTCCGCGCCCATGTCTCGGCCGTGATCACGACCTCGTCCTGATCGACTTGGCTCACGTAGACGGTTGGTTCTCGCACGGTCATTTCATCGGGAAGTTGTCTTGCTTCTTCGAGCAGGAGCTCGAGCACACGGTCGAGGTCGGCGCTGAGCGGCACGGCGACCTTCACCGCAGCCAGGTGCTCCGCACCTGCAATGGTCGCGTTCCTGATGGTATCGGAGGCCAGCTTGGCGTTCGGCACATAGAAGCGCGCACCGTCGGCGCCCCGGATGATCGTGTACGTGAGCCCGATCTGCTGCACCGTTCCCGTGGCGCCGGCAACCGCGACGCTGTCTCCGAGCCGCAGCGGCTGAGCCACCGCAACGAGGATCCCTGCGACGAAGTTCGACAGGGTGGTCTGCGCGGCGAGACCGACGACCAGCGCGATCACGGCAGACGAAGCGAGGATGCTGCCCGCCACCGCCCTGACTGCCGGGATGACGAGCAAAGCGCTCAACACCCCGACGCCGATGATCACGGCAAGGACGCTCCTGCGGACGACCCGGTAGAGCGTCAGCGTCTCGGGGCGAAGCTCGAAGCGCTTCGCGATCATTCGGTCGGCAAGATGCGCGACGACCAGGGTCGCGAGCAGCACGACGCCTGCGACGACGAGTCGCTCGATCCACTCCGTGTCCATCGGCACTGAGTTCTCTAGAAGGGGAGCGGCTTCCTGCCGGCGAATCCTGTCTCGAGCTCGTGCCAGTAGGCGACCTCGGGCTCGCCCAGCTCCCAGCAAAGGAGAACGGTGTCCCCGGTCTGCGGATGGCGGGCCGGGAAGTCGATCAGGCCACGGTCGAGGTCCTTCACCTGGACGCCGAGCTCGTGGAGCTGGTCGACGAGGCGCGCAACCCCTGCGGCCGAGTGCGCGACCGTTTCCTGGAGCTCGCCCACGCGACTCGGATCGAGACTGCCCCCGTTCCCGCCGATCAGCGCCTGCATCGCCTCGAGCTCTTCGCCGAGAGCGACGAGCGCCTTGCGCTCCTCGATCAGCTGTTCGACGAGGGGCCGCACCTCGGACAACGTCGCATTCGCCTCATCCGGCGTGAAGAGCTCCATCTTCGCCATAGTGCCAACCGACGTGAAGCGGTGCCTCATGATCCTGAGCCTGCTCGCGGTCGCGCTTGTCGCTACCGCCTGCGGCGAACGTGCGGAGCCTCTCGGTGAACTCGAACAGCCGTACCCCGTCACGGTGCAAGGAGCTGGTCAGGAGCCCGCCGTCGTCGACAGCCGGCCCGAGCGCATCGTGGCTCTGGATCCCGGCGCGGCGGAGCTCGTCATCGCCCTCGGCGCAGGCGACCGGCTCGTCGGCATCCCCGCCGGAATCCCTCAAGGAGACGGACCGAGGAAAGCACCGGCGTCCGCGACCGAGGTCGTCTCGCCCAACGGGCGCGTCCGGGTTGACGACGCCGTCGCCCTCGATCCCGACCTGCTCCTTGCGTCACCCAGCACCGATCAGCTCGACGCCTCGAAGGTCCAGCACGAGACCGAGGCGCCCCTCTACGTGCAACCGAGCGCCTCGATCGCGGACATCCTCAGTGCAACGCACGACATCGGTTTCCTGGTCGGTGAGCCGGTGGAGGCGCGAGCAGTCGCCTCGCGGATCCGCTCCGAGCTCGCCGAGGTCGACGACCGCATCGAGGGCAAGCCCATCGTCACGACCTTCGTCGACACGGGTTTCTTCGTCCCCGCCTCACAGAGCTCCCTCCTCGGCGACCTCGTGATTCGTGCGCGCGGCGAGGACATCGCCGCCGAAGCCCCGAGCGGCGAGCCGTTTCCCGTCAACCGCCTGCTGAACCTCGACCCCGAGATGTATCTCGCAACCACGGACAGCCGCGTCACGTTGAAGGACCTGCGGGAGGATCACCGCACTGCCAAGCTGACGGCGGTCGAGGATGCGCACTTCCGCGTGCTTCCATCCGCGCTCGTGCAGCGAGCAGGCCCGTATGTGGCGCAGGCTCTGGAGCGGGTCGCGAGGGCCCTCCACCCGGATGCGTTCCAGTCCAGCCGCTAGCGCGCTCGACGCAATCACCGTCGACGCGATGGGAACGCTCGTCGAGCTCGACGATCCCGCGCCGCGGCTTCAGCGGTCGCTTGCCGAGCACGGCGTCGAGCGCGAGCTCGACGAGGTGGCGGCGGCCTTCAAGGCCGAGGTCGCCTACTACATCCCCCGAACCCTCGAGGGCCGGGACGAGGAGAGCCTGGCCGACCTTGGCCAGCGCTGCACCGGCGTCTTCCTCGAGCACGCACGCACGGACCTCGACCCCGCGGCGTTCGCCCCGGCGTTCCTCGCAGGCATCGTCTTCCGCCCGCTGATCGGAGCGACAGAAGCGCTCGAACGACTTCGCCAGGCAGGCCTCGTCCTCGCGTGCGTCTCGAACTGGGACATCTCTCTGGCCGGCCACCTTGACGAGGCAGGGCTTGTAGGCGCCTTCTCCGACATCGTCACCTCCGCCGAGGCGGGAGCAGCGAAGCCCGATCCTCACGTGTTCCTGCTCGCGCTCGAGAGGCTCGGAGTCCCGCCCGAACGAGCACTGCACATCGGCGACGGCGACACCGACGAGCAGGGCGCCGTAGCGGCCGGACTCGCCTTCGAGCCCGTACCGCTCGCTACCCTCCCGGAACGGCTCGGACTGGGCCGGCGACCATGAGCAAGCGCAGGCTGGGTCTGGCAACGCGGGCGATCCACTCGCCGCCGCTCCCCGAAGGCTCGGGCAAGCCGCTCGTCGGCCCGATCGTGGCGTCGACGACCTTCTCCTTCGATCATGTCGCCGGGCTCGGCGCCGTGATCGCCGAGGAGGAGTACGGCTTCACCTACGGACGGCTCCGCAACCCGACCGTCGAGGAGCTGGCCGTCGTGTTGGCCGAGCTCGAGGGAGCCGAGGCGGCGCAGTGCTTCGCGACCGGAATGGGAGCGATCAGCGCGGCCCTCCATTCGACGCTCGCTCCGGGCGACACCCTGCTCCTGCCGCAGCAGCTCTACGGTACGACGTACCAGCTCGCGGAGTCCCAGCTGCGTCCGCGCGGAGTGGAGATCGACTACCTCGACGTCACCGACGCGGCGGCCTGGGACCGACCCGCACGCGTGCGCTACGTCGAGACGATGGCCAACCCTGGCTTCCCGCTGGCAGACCTCTCGGCGCTGGCCGCGACCAAGGGCGGCGGCCTCCTGATCGTCGACAACACGTTCGCTTCGCCCGTGCTCTGCCGGCCGCTCGAGCTCGGCGCCGATCTCGTCTGCGAGTCCGCAACCAAGTACCTCAACGGCCACCACGACGTCATGGCCGGGGTGGTCGCCGGACGCCGAGAACTCGTGCAGGCTGCTCGAGCCCATCAGATCGAGGTCGGCTCCGTGCTCGACCCGTTCCCAGCCTTCCTGGTACGACGGGGGCTGAAGACACTCGCTCTCAGGCTGGAGCGGGCCGGTGAGAACGCTCTTGCGGTTTCGCGCTTCCTCGAAGGCCACGCCAAGGTTGCGGGCGTCCTCTACGCGGGACTCGAGAGCTACCCGCAACACGACCTCGCCCGACGCCAGCTCGACGGCTTCGGTGGGATGCTCGCGTTCGAGCTCGCCGGCGGCCGCGAGGCAGGCGAGCGCTTCATGGACTCCCTCGAGCTGTGCGGCAGAGCGACGAGCCTCGGCGGCGTCGACACGGTGCTGCACCATCCGGCTTCCACCAGCCACCGCCAGTACTCGCCCGAACAGCTGGCCGCAGCCGGCATCTCGGCCGGACTCCTGCGCCTCTCCGTCGGGTGCGAGGATGCCGACGACATCGTCGCCGACCTCGATCAGGCGCTTGCACAGGCATAAGACCTGGCCCGCGGTCACCTGGCTGGCCCTCTCGAGCGTGCTCGTGGTCGTCGCCTTCATCGGGGCGAGCCAGAGCACGGACTCGGGTGGCGACAGCGAGATCCTCTACGACTTCGAGCTCGCGATCGGCGGGGCGGTCTTCTACGGCCTCATGATCCTGATCTCGTTCGCGATCGCGCGCGCGTACCCACGGCCCACCGATGCCCTCGGCTTTCGCCGCTTCCGGCTTCGCTGGCTGTGGCTCTCGCTCGCGGTCGTGCTCGCCACGACGATCGTGGCCGTCGCGGTCGAGCCGTTCCTCCACGGTGGCGAGGACCAGGGCTTCGGCGCGGACCGATGGGAACCGGAGCACGCCGGCGCCTTCGCCGCCAACGTGTTCGTACTCATCCTGCTCGGGCCTTTCGCCGAGGAGCTCTTCTTCAGAGGCCTCGGCGTTCGCGCCCTCATGCTCTACGGAGGGGTCCTCGCCATCTTCGTCACTGGCGTGATCTTCGGCCTCGTCCACGGCATCCTGGGAGCCTTGCCGCCGCTCGTGCTCTTCGGGATCGGGCTCGCCTGGGTGCGTTTACGGTCGGCGAGCATCTGGCCTTCCTTCATCGGGCACGCGGCCTACAACGGCCTCGGGGTGCTCGTCCTCGTCATCTCGTGGAGCGCATGACGCCCTATTCTTGGCCCCGTGCCGTCTAGCGACCCGAGACACGATCCCGTCGTCGGCCGGCTGCGGGGGCAGATCACCGACCTCGACCGCGCGATCCTCGCGGCCGTGAACGAGCGCATCGAGCTCGTCCGCGAGCTGAAGCAGCACAAGCTCGCGCACGGTTGGGACTTCGTCGACGAGGCGCGTGAGGAGCGCCTGCTCGCGCTGCTCGCAGCGGAGAACCCCGGCCCGCTCAGCGAGGCCGGGCTTCGCGAGCTCTTCGGCGACCTGCTCGCGCTCACGAAGCGCGAGGTCGAGCCCTAGGCCGCCAATCCCTCCTAGTCCGTGGAGAAATCCTCCGGCTTGACCTCGTCGAGGAACCGCTTGAACTCCTCGACGACCTCCTCCTCGTTCACGTCCTCGTGCTCGAACTCGATTGCGCTCTCCTCGATCACCGACTCCGCGGCGAAGATCGGCGCATCGGCTCGAACCGCGAGGGCGATCGCGTCGCTCGGGCGGGAGTCGATCTCGATCTCGGTTCCGTCGACCGCCACCGTGATCAGCGCGTAGAACGTGTTCTCCCGGAGCTCGGTGACCGCGATCTTGACGACGCGCGCCTCGAGCTGGAGGAGGATGTCGGTGAAGAGGTCGTGGCTCATCGGCCGCGGCGTCGCCGCACCCTGGAGCTTCATGAGGATCGCCGCCGCCTCCGGGTGGCCGATCCAGATCGGGAGGAACTTGTTGCCGTCGGCGGTCTTGAGCAACACGATCGGTTGCTTGCCGACCATGTCGAAGCTCACGCCATAGATGATCATTTCCTGCATGGGCGGGCCTCGTCTGATCATAGCCGTGGCCTTCCTGAACCCGAACAGGGAAGGAAACGATCGCTCGAGGGCGCGCCGAAGTGGGCGATCCTGGATTCGAACCAGGGACCTCCGCCTTATCAGAGCGGCGCTCTAACCGACTGAGCTAATCGCCCGCGCCGGAGGATTGTAGCGAGGTGCGCTCGAGCGCTTCGACCATCTCCTCGAGCTCCACTTCATCCTCGAAGTAGAGCTCGATCCGGCCGGCCGCCACCTTGGCCTCTGTTCCGGTCAGACGACGAAGAGCTTCTCGCGCACGCTCGGCGAGAGCCGGGTCGACCGGCTGTCTGCGGCGTGGCTTCGTCCGCGCACCTGCCCAGCGGGCGGCCCGTTCGGCCGCTCGGACCGACATGCCCTGACGGACGATCCGCCTGGCGAGCCGACGGCGCTCCTCGTGGTCGGGGACGGCCAGAACCGCACGCGCATGCCCCTCCGAGAGCTGGCCGCGCTCGACGAGCCCGAGCACGTCATCCGGAAGCTCGAGCAGCCGCACGCGGTTCGATACCGTCGGCTTCGAGCGGCCCACGTGCTCGGCCACCTCGCCGAGACCCAGGGCGAACTCGTCCATGAGAACGGCATAGGCGCGCGCCTCGTCGACCGGAGAGAGATCTTCGCGGGCGACGTTCTCGACGAGAGCAAGGAGAAGGGAATCGCGATCGTCGGTTTCCCGCACGAGCGCGGGGACGGTTGCCATGCCCGCGACGCGGGCGGCGCGCCAGCGACGTTCCCCGGCGATCAGCTCGTAGCCGCTCTCGGCCGACTTTCGGACGAGCACAGGCTGGACGAGCCCCTGCGCGCGGATGGACTCGGCGAGCTCGTCGATTCCTTCGCCGTCGAGCCGACGGCGGGGCTGGCGGGAGTTCGGACGGATCGAGCCGACGGGAATCTGGACGAGCTCCGACGCAGCCGCGGCGCCTCCCATCAGCACCTCGAGGCCGCGGCCGAGGCCGCGGCGTGGACTCGGGCTAGCCGCGGTCGACAAGCTCGCTCGCCACCCGATAGTAGGCGTCAGCTCCCGCGGAGCCGCGGTCGTAGACGGTGATGGGAAGGCCGTGGCTCGGAGCCTCGGCCAGGCGAACGCTCCGCGGAACGACCGCGTTGAAGACCAGTTCGCCGAAATGGCGGCGCACCTCAGCCGCCACGTCCGCGGCGAGGCGGGTTCGCCCGTCGACCATGGTCAGGATCATCCCTGCGAGCGCAAGCCGCGGGTTCAGCCGCGTCCGCACAAGCTCGATCGAATGCAGGAGCTGTGCGAGGCCCTCGAGCGCGTAGTACTCGCACTGAACCGGGACGAGCACCCGGTCGGTCGCAGCCAGGGCGTTGACGGTCAGGGGCCCGAGCGACGGCGGGCAGTCGATGAAGACGAAGTCGTACTGCTGACGCACAGGTGCGAGCGCCTCCGGAAGGAACGTCTCGCCATCCTCACGTCGGGCCAGCTCGACAACGGCGCCCGCCAGCTCCGGCCGCGACGGGATGAGGTAGAGGTTGGGGAGGCCGGTCTCGTGCGCAAGCTCGTCGAGAGGCGCACCGTCGAGAAGGTCATATGTCGACGTGCCGTTTGCCCGTTCGCCGAGACCTGAGGTCGCGTTCGCCTGGGGATCGAGATCGATGACGAGCGTCGTAGCGCCCGCTTCGGCCAGGCACGCGGCCACGTTCACGGCCGTCGTGGTCTTGCCGACGCCGCCCTTCTGGTTCGCGACCGCGAAGACCGTCCCCATGGCTGCGATGCTAGTCAGGCCAGAGGACGTTTCCGGGCCATCCCGGACCGCCTGGGAAAGCGCTCGGGGGTCGGCGCCACCTTCGGCACGACGAGGAGCGAGCGGCGCTCGGAGCCCGGAAGCGCCACCACCTCCGGCCGACCGCCTCCGACCGCCGACGCCGCAGCGGCTGCACGGTCGAGCTGGGTCTCCCCGGCCAGGAGGATGACGCGGCCCCCGCTCCGCACGAGCGGCAAGCACCACTCGAGCGCCACGGGCGGCGGCGCCAGCGCCTGGGCGACCGCAGTGCCGTAGGCATCCCGGCCCTCGCCGCGCCCGTGGTCTTCGGCGCGGGCGCAGACCACCCTGACGTTCGGAAAGGGCGCGGCCGCGCGCTCGAGGAACGTACACCTGCGCCGTTGACCGTCCAGCAGGTCCACGCGGAGGTCCGTCCGTGCGGCTGCGATCGGGATCCCGGGCGAACCACCCCCGGAGCCGACGTCCACGACCGGGCCCTCCTCGATCAACGCCACCGTGGCGAGCGCGTCGTCCAGATGGACACGGCGAGCTTCGGCGAGCGTCTTGGCGGCCGTGAGGCCCGGTTCTGCGAGGAGCACCTCGAGCCAGTGCTCGAGCCGCGCGTCGGTCCCGCTCACTCGGAGGACGTCGGGGCGACGACCACGTGCCGGTTCGGCTCGGTCCCATCGCTCGAGGTCTCGACGTCCTCTCGCTCGGCGAGGTGAACGTGGACGATCTTCCGCTCCACGGCGGTCATGGGCTCGAGCGCGACCGCGTGGCCGCTCTGCACTGCGTCGGACGCAGCCCTGTCGGCCATGTCCTCGAGCGAGCCGCGGCGGCGATCGCGATATCCGGCTGCGTCGACGACGACCTCCTTGCGCTCATCGCCCGCGCCGCGCCAGAGGATGATGTTGGCCAGGTACTGGATCGCGTCGATCGTGTGGCCACGCTTGCCGATCACGAGACCAAGGTCGGCACCGGTCAAAGTCGCCGAGATGCCCTCGTCTGTCCTCCGTGATGTCGATCTTGCACGGCGCGCCGAGCGCGCCGCAGACGCACTCGAGGAGCTCGCGGAGCTTCGCGGACGCAGACCCCGGCTCCTCGGCCGCCACGGTCGCGGGCTTCCCCGCCTCGTCGACCTTGGCGAGGACCCGCGCGGGCACCTGGCCGACGCCGAGGAGGCCCCGCTCGCCTTCGGAGACGACCGTAAACCGAACCCTGGACTTGTCGAGCCCGGGAAACCTGCGCTCGAGCTCCCGCAGCGCCGTCCATTTCGCCTCGCCGACCGTCTCGCCCTCGCTCTCGACGACGCCGTCGTCCGAAGATTGGCTCTCCGGCTCGCTCACCGTCGGGCTCGCGGACCCTTCTTCTTGCGCCGGCGAACGCGCTGTTGCCCGCTGCCCGCCGGCTTGGCGGGCGTCGCGTCGGCGTCGCCGTCGGCCTGAACCACGGCCGGCTCCGGCTCCGGTTCCGACTTGGGAGGCGTTCTCGACGTTCGCTTGGGGGGAGGTTGCGGCTTCGGGACGAGACGGCGGGTGATGAGGCCCTGGCCGACAGTCCACAGGTTGGTCGTCGACCAATACAGCATGAGGCCGATCGGGAAATTGATGACGAAGAAGATGAAGAGGAACGGGAGCGCCAGGAAGAGATAGCGCTGGCGCGGGTCCATCGTGGTCGACATGAAGAAGGTCGAGGCAAGCTGGCTCCCCACGTAGACCACCAGCAAGAGCCACCCGGTCCAATGCGTGTTCAGGTTCTCGGTGATGTTGGGCACGATCCCGAGCCAGCCGAGATCCGAGTCCGGATAGTTCGGAAAGACCTCCTTCTCGAAGTCCTTGAGCACGTAGAAGAGCGCGAAGAAGACCGGGATCTGGAGGAGGAGCGGGAGGCAAGAGGCCAACGGGTTGACGTTGTTCTCCCGATAGAACTTCATGACCTCCTCGTTCATCTTCTGCTTGTCGTGCTTGTACTTCTTCTGGATCTCCTTCAGCTCTGGCGCGTGAATCTGCAGCCGCTGCATCGAGCGGATCTGCTTGATCGTCAGCGGGAGGATCACGATCCGCACGATCAGCGTCAGGGCGATGATCGCCCACGCCCACGGCAGCCCGATCGTGCCGTGCAGCCACTCGAGGATCGCCGTGAGGACGTTCTCGATCGGGCGGAGAATTCCGGTCATCGGCGCAGGTTGAAGAGGGTCTGGTCGTGTGCGTAGTCAACGCCGCCGCGGCTCCACGGGTTGCAGCGGAGGATCCGCCACCCGGCAAGCACTGAACCTCGGACGACGCCGAACTCCTCGAGCGCGTCGAGCGCGTAGCGCGAGCAGCTCGGGTGATACCTGCAGCGTGCACCGAGAAGCGGGCTGACCAGAATCCGGTACGCATGGATTGGGAGGGCGACAACCTGTCTCATGCAGCCGTCCCCTCGGCGAGGCGGAAGACCTCGCCGACTCGCTCGGTCAGCCACGGGTAGCCACGGCTCTCGACGGCCTCGGCCAGGCCGGGCCGGGCGATCAGCACGAAGTCCTGTCCAGCCGGAAGGCCCGTTGCGAGCTCGTCGAAGGACGAGCGCAGGCGACGCTTCAGACGGTTTCGCTCCACGGCGCCGCCGATCTGCCGCGACACCGCCAGGCCGAGCCGCGGCCCGCCGTCGGGATCGTCCTCGCGCGGAAACGAGTAGAGAACGAGGAACCGGGTCGAGACCGACCGGCCCTTCCGGTAGACGGTGTCGAAGTCGCGCGAGCGAGAGAGACGATGCTGGCGCCTGCTCACTCGACCCCGCTCACGCGGAGAGGCGCTTCCGACCCTTCGCGCGGCGGCGCTTGAGGATCGCCCGACCCGCACGCGTCGACATCCGCGCCCGGAATCCATGCCGGCGCTTCCGCCGGCGCACATTCGGCTGATACGTTCGCTTCACGAGATGAGAGTGTCGAAAAACGGCCGCTCGGGCGGCCGGGCGCCCAGTATAGATGAGCAGGTCGCACGACCGAGTAAGAGGCTTAGGGCACAACCGAAATCCACAGGCGCGAAGGCGCATGGGAGGGCGCAACCATCGACCTTTCCACACCTGTGGATAATAGTGTGGAGAGGGTCTAAATCCCTGCAAACCTCCCCTTTTTGCCTCCTGCAATTTCCCCAGGTGTAGGCGTTGAAGATGGCTCGATGGCGCTGCTATAGTCGCCGCTTCTCGTAGACCGGCGGAGGGGCGGAATAACGGCGTGCAGCGGGCGTCAGAGTTGAGTGCGGACGCGCTTTGGGGCGACATCTCGTCCCGTTTGCGCGACGCGCTGAACGACACGACCTACTCCACGTGGTTCTCGGACGCGGAGCCCGGTTCGCTCGACGGCCAGTCGTTCGTTCTCTTCGTCCCGAACGACTTCACCCGGGACTGGATCGAGGGGCACTTCCGCGGCCTGCTCGAGGCAATTGTCCGCGATACAACCGGAGACGACCGGGACGTTCGCATCGTCGTCAAGGAGATCCCGTCGAGCGCCCCGACGGTCGCCCACGAACTCCGTGCTCCGACGCGGCCCGGCAGGTCCATGGACGGTCTCAATCCGAAATACACCTTCGACTCGTTCGTGATCGGCTCGTCCAACCGGTTCGCCCACGCCGCCGCCCTGGCGGTTGCCGAGGCGCCGGCGCAGGCGTACAACCCGCTCTTCATCTACGGCGGCACCGGCCTGGGAAAGACCCACCTCCTGCAGGCCGTGGCCGCGTACGTGACCGAGCACACCGGCGACCTCACGGCCCGCTACGTCACGAGCGAGACGTTCATGAACGACTTCATCAACTCGCTTCGCGACAAGCGGATCGAGGGGTTCAAGCAGCGCTATCGCCACTACGACGTCCTCCTGATCGACGACATCCAGTTCTTCGAGCACAAGGAACGGATCCAGGAGGAGTTCTTCCACACCTTCAACAGCCTCTACGAGGCGAGGCGTCAGATCGTGATCTCGTCGGATCGCCCGCCGCGGGCGATCTCGACCCTGGAGTCCCGGCTGCGCAGCCGGTTCGAGTGGGGCCTGATCACGGACATCCAGCCTCCCGACCTCGAGACGCGGATCGCAATCCTTCGCAAGAAGGTGAAGACGGACGCGATCCATGTTCCCGACACCCAGGTTCTCACCTTCATCGCGAGTCGGATCTCGACCAACATCCGCGAGCTCGAGGGTGCGCTGACTCGCGTCGTTGCCTTCTCGTCGCTCACGGGCCGGCCGATGACGGTCGAGCTTGCGCAGGAAGTACTAAAGGACGTCTTTCCACAGGGCGAGATGCCCGAGATCTCCGTCGAGCAGATCCAAGAGATCGTCATCGGCCGGTTCGGCATGTCACTCCAGGAGCTGACCGGCGATCGCCGGTCGCAACAGATCGTCTATCCGCGGCAAGTCGCGATGTACCTCTGCCGCGAGCTCACCGACAGCTCCCTGCCCAAGATCGGCAAGAAGTTCGGTGGGCGCGATCACACGACGGTCATCCACGCCACGTCGAAAATCGCCAAGCTCATCAAGGAGGACCGGAGTGTCTACAACCTGGTCCAGGAGCTCACCGCACGCATCAAGCAGGTCCGTTGACGACGGGTGTGGAGAACGAGCGTCGTCTGGGGACGGCTTCGCCTTCCGTCGGACGGGTGTGGGAAGCCGTTACTTCTCCCCAGCATTCGTCCACCGCAGATCACCTGCAAGCATCCCGAAAGATGCTGTCTTCCCCGACATCCACACTCTCTATGACTACTACGAGAGGTTTTCTTTAAATGGCATCCATAGATACCGTTGCCGCCACGAGCATGCGCGTGGTCTGCGGAAAGGACGAGCTGGCCGAGAAGCTCCAGGTTGTCGGCCGGGGGGTCTCGAACAGGACGACGGTCCAGATTCTGGCCGGCATCATGCTGCGGGCGAGCGGTGGCGGGCTCCATCTGAGCGCGACCGATATGGAGATCTCCATCCGGGACTCACTCGAGGCGCAGGTGGAGGAAGAGGGCGCGGTTGTGGTACCAGGACGCCTGCTCGTCGACATCGTGCGTCTGCTCCCGGCCGGGGAGGTTACGTTCGAGCATCGAGCCGACGAGGGTCTTGCGCGCCTGACGTGTGGATCAGCGTCGTATTCGCTCAACACGTACGGACCCGAGGACTTTCCGCGTCTCCCGGAGATCGAGCCGGAGAACGCGTTCTCAGTGGAACGCGGAGCGTTTCTCGACACGATTGGGCGTGTCGGCCGATCCGCGTCGCGCGACGAGTCGCGGCCGGTGCTCACGGGGATCCTCGTGCGCTTCGAGGGAGAGAAGCTCGTGATGGCGGCAACGGATTCCTATCGGCTCAGCGTCAAGGAGACGACGCTCTCGAGCGGGCCCGGCAACGAGCTCGAGGCGATTGTGCCGGCGAGGGCGCTGCATGAGCTCGCACGGGTGGGTCAGGCGGCCGAAAGCGAGTCGATCGAGGTCGGCGTCCAGGAGAACCAGGTCGTCTTCGGGGTCGACGGGATCTGGCTGACCGCCCGCCGGATCGACGGACAGTTCCCGAACTACAAGCAGCTTCTGCCGGAGCAGTTCGAGGCCGAGGTGCACCTGCCGCGCGAAGAGCTTCTCGACGTCGTCCGCCGAACGGGCCTGCTCGCGCAGCGGAAGTCCCCGCTCAGGCTTCGCTTCGAGGATGGCGAGCTCACGGTCTCCGCCCAGACGCAGGACGTCGGCGAGGCGCACGAGTCGCTGCCGGTTGCGTACACGGGCGACGCGCTGGAGATCGGGTTCAACGCCGAGTTCCTACGCGACGGGCTCGAGTCGGTGACCGACGACACGGCCCGCCTCAAGCTGATCAGCCCGCTCAGGCCCGGTCTGCTCCATGGCGAGAGCGACGACTTCCTCTACCTGATCATGCCGATCAGGCTGGCCGGCTGATCGTCGCACGGGCCACGCTCCGGAGCTTTCGCTCGTACGCGACACTCGACCTGGGTCTCGTGCCTGGATTCGTGCTCGTCGTCGGGGAGAACGGCGCCGGGAAGACCAACCTCCTGGAGGCGCTCCACGTCGGGGCTCAGGGCTTCTCGCCGCGCACCCGGGCGGAGCCTCGGCTCGTTCGCTTCGGCGAGACGGCGGCCCGCGTACGACTCGAAGGAGACGAAGGAGGTGCATCCGTCGAGACCGAGGTCACCATCGCTCCCGGTGAGGGAAAGAGGATCGCGATGAACGGAGCCGCGGTGGCGTCGGCCGAGGAGCTCCGGGCGCGTCTTGCGGCGCTTGCGTTCGTTCCGGACCGGCTCGCGATCGTGAAGGGCGGGCCCGCGGTCCGCCGGGCTTACTTCGACCGCATGCTGGGGCGCTTCGCCTCGTCGCTCGCTGCACTTCCGACCGAGTACGGGCGCGCGCTCGCGCAGCGGAACGAAGCGCTTCGCCGAGCCCGCGCCGGCGCGTCGACCCGCGACGCGGTCGAGCCTTGGACGGAGCGGGTAGCGGTCCTCGGCACCGAGCTCGACGCTGCGCGTGCCGAGATCGTCTCCGCGCTCGCCCCTGGCTTCGCTTCGACCACGGAGGTACTCGGTCTCGCACATGCGACGCTCGCCTACGAGGGTCGCGAGCTGTCGGTTGCCGATCTCGAAGCACGGCTGGGCCGTGACCTCGACCGCGGCACGACCGGGGTCGGCCCACACCTACGCGACGTCGAGGTCCGCGCGGGCGACCGCGATCTGCGCAGCTTTGGCTCGCAGGGCGAGCAGCGGACCGCAGTGCTCGCACTCCTGCTTGCGGAGGCTGCGGTCCTTGGTGAGCGGCGTGGGTCACCTCCGCTCTTGCTTCTGGACGATGTCTTCTCGGAGCTCGATGCGGGCTCGCCGGTCGGCGCTCCTGGCCGCGCTCCCACCAGGTGGACAGACGCTCGCCACGGCGACCTCCGCCGATGCACTGCCGGCTGCCGCGTCGCCGCCTGCTCTGGTCGTCTGGGTGAGGCGGGAGGGCACCACCAGTCTCGTGGAGGCGTCGTGAGCCTGGAGCCGATCGGCCGTGAACTCCGTCGAGAGCTCGAGCGGCTCGGACCAGGCGGCGCGATCACGGAGATCGCCGAGAGTTGGCCGCATGCTGTGGGCCCTACGATCGCCGCCAACGCGTGGCCGGCGCGGATCGCCCGCGACGGCACGCTGCATGTGGCCACCAGCTCGAGCACCTGGGCCTTCGAGTTGACACACCTCGAGAGCACCGTGCGCGACCGCCTCCAGGAGCGGCTGGGCGAACTGGCTCCTCTGCGCCTGCGTTTCGCGCCCGGGCGGATTCCCGAACCCGGCGCAGCAACCGCGGAGCCCGCGAAACGGTCCACGCTGCCTCCCTCGCCGAAGGCCGTCGCGATGGGCCGCGAGATCGCCGCCGGCATCGAGCACGCCTCTCTCCGGGAAGCTGTCGAGCGGGCTGCAGCGGCAAGCCTGGCTGTGGCGGATGCGCGCCCGGACGACCGGTCCTTCTGATAGACTGAGAGTCCGACCAAAATCCCCTCTGAGCAGGGATTTTTTATGGCCGAAACCAGTTACGATGCCAAGGATATCACCGTTCTCGAGGGCCTCGAGCCCGTGCGTCTGCGGCCTGGCATGTACATCGGCTCGACCGGTGCGCGCGGGCTCCACCATCTGGTGTACGAAGTCGTCGACAATTCGGTCGACGAGGCCCTCGCGGGGCGAAACGAGCGCATCGAGATCCGCCTTCATCCCGACAACTCGGTGACCGTTCGTGACTGGGGCTCCGGCATCCCGGTCGGTGTCATGGAAGACCAGGGGTTGCCGGCGCTCACGGTCGTCCTCACCAAGCTCCATGCGGGAGGGAAGTTCGGCGGCGAGGGCTACAAGGTCTCCGGCGGGCTGCACGGCGTCGGGGTTTCGGTCGTGAACGCCCTATCGGAGTGGCTGGTCGCCGAGGTCCACCGCGACGGCAAGGTCTATCGGCAGGAGTTCGCGCGCGGGGAGGCGACCACGGAGGTCGAGGAGGTCGGAAAGTCGGGGAAGGACGACACCGGGACGACGATCTCCTTCCTGCCGGACTCGGACGTCTTCGAGGAGCTCGAGCTCTCGTCTCAGATGCTCACGCAACGTTTCCGGGAGACCGCCTTTCTCACGAAAGGCCTCCACATCGTCTTCGTGGACGAGCGCGAGGGTGAGGAGACACAGGAGTTTCATGCGGAGGGAGGCATCAGGGACTTCGTGTCCTTCGTCAACGAGACGAAAGATGTCGTGCACCGCCACATCGTCTACTTCGAGGGCGGGAACGACCAGGGCACCGTCGAGGTGGCGATGCAGTGGAACACCTCGTACGTCGAGTCGGTGTTTTCCTTCGCGAACAACATCAACACTCACGAGGGTGGCACGCACCTCTCGGGCTTCAAGGCGGCTCTGACCGGGACGCTCAACAAGTACGCCCGAGACAAGGGCCTCCTCAAGGAAAAGGAGGACAACCTCGAGGGCGAGGACGTCCGCGAAGGTCTTGGCGCAGTCATCTCGGTGAAGCTCCGCGACCCGCAGTTCGAGGGGCAGACCAAGACCAAGCTGGGGAACCCCTGGGTGCGAGGTCTCGTCGAGCAGACCGTCAATGCGGGGCTGGCCGAGTTTCTCGAGGAGAACCCGACCGACGCGCGCCAGATCGTCCAGAAGGCAATCTCGGCGGCTCGGGCCCGCCAGGCTGCGCGAAAGGCGCGTGAGCTCACGCGCCGCAAGAGCGCGCTCGAGAGCTCCTCGCTTCCGGGCAAGCTCGCCGACTGCACGATCCGCAACCCGGAGGACGCCGAGCTCTTCATCGTCGAGGGCGACTCGGCCGGCGGTTCGGCGAAGATGGGGCGTGACCGCACCTTCCAGGCGATCCTTCCGCTCCGCGGCAAGATCATCAACAGCGAGAAGAACCGCATCAACAAGGTGCTCTCGAACAACGAGATCCAGGCGATGATCACCGCGATCGGAACTGGGATCAGCGACGAGTTCGATATCTCGAAGCTGCGCTATCACCGAGTCATCGTCATGACCGACGCCGACGTGGACGGCTCCCACATCCGAACGCTGATCCTGACCTTCCTCTACCGGCACATGCCGGAGCTCTTCGAGCGCAGCCACATCTACATCGCGGTGCCGCCGCTCTACAAGGTCAAGATCGGGAACCAGGAGTTCTATTTCGAGAAGGACGCCCAGCTGGAGGAGCTGCTGGTACGGGAGCGCGTCGGTGACGTCGAGATCCGCCCGCGTACCGGGGATGCCGTCAAGATGACGGTGAGCCGCTGGGGCAAGTTCACGAACGCGCTGGAGAAGTTCGAGGGTTGGCTGCAGCGTCTGCGGGCGGACTACGGGCCTGCGGCCGCTGACTTCATGGTCACCCACCGCCTCGTCGAGACCGAGACGCCGACCCTCGACAAGCTCGGGGAGGCCGTCGAGGCGGGAGCGGAGAACGGGTACACGCTCTCACTCGCGGATCGCCGCGACGGCGCCGTCCTCATCCGGGTCGTAGAGAACGAGACGAGCGCGGCCCAGGACGTGGCAGTCTCCGGCGACCTGCTCTCCTCGCCGGTCTACGAGCAGCTCCGGACGAGCTACGCGCGGCTCGTCGAGCTCGTCGGTTCGCCCCCGTTCACGGTCGGTGCGGGAAAGAAGCAGCGTAAGGCGGAGACATTCGGACTTCTGCGCAGCGATCTCCTCGACGCCGCCAAGGAGGGCATCCAGCTCTCGAGGTTCAAGGGCCTCGGGGAGATGAATCACGACCAGCTCTGGGACACGACGATGGACCCCCAGCGCCGACTGCTCGTTCGCGTCGACGTCGAGGACGCCTCGGCGGCCGACCGGGTCTTCTCGACCCTGATGGGCGACCAGGTCGAACCACGCCGAGAGTTCATCGAGACGAACGCGAAGGACGTCCGCTTCCTGGATGTCTGAGGTCGGAATCCTCGGACCGGGCCGGATCGAGCCCCGTGAGCTCGAGCAGGAGATGCGCTCGAGCTACCTGGACTACGCGATGTCGGTCATCGTCGGGCGGGCGCTGCCCGACGCGCGAGACGGCCTCAAGCCGGTCCACCGGCGCGTGCTCTACTCGATGCACGAGAACGGGCTGCAGCCGAACCGGCCTTACAAGAAGTCCGCGAACGTCGTCGGCGCGGTCATGGGTAACTACCACCCGCACGGCGACGCGGCGATCTACGACACGCTCGTCCGCATGGCGCAGTCGTTCTCCCTGCGCTACCCGCTCATCGACGGCCAGGGGAACTTCGGCTCGATCGACGACGACTCGGCCGCCGCCATGCGCTACACGGAGTGCCGGCTCGCACGCATCGCCACCGAGATGTTGCGTGACATCGACGCGGACACCGTCGACTACATCCCGAACTACGACGAGTCGCGGCGGGAGCCCCTGACTCTTCCGAGCCGGTTTCCGAACCTGCTCGTGAACGGCTCGGCCGGAATCGCTGTGGGGATGGCCACGAACATTCCTCCACACCGGCTCTCCGAGGTCGTCGACGCGATCGTGCACCTCATCGACGCGCCCGACGCGAGCGCCGACGATCTCATGAAGCACGTGAAGGGACCGGACTTCCCCACGGGTGGCTTCATCATCGGCCGCTCGGGGATCAGGGACGCCTACCGGACGGGGCGCGGCAGGATCGTCATGCGTGCCCGCGCCCACGTCGAGGAGCTCCGGGGAGGGAAGTCGGCCGTCATCGTGACCGAGCTTCCGTACGGGGTGAAGAAGGGCGGCGAGAACGGCGTGATCACGAAGATCGCCGACTTGGTGCAGGACAAGGTCCTCACCGAGATCTCGGACCTGCAGGATCACTCGGACCGGACGGGGATGCGAATCCAGATCGAGCTCAAGCGAGACGCACCGCCGTATGTCGCGCTCAACAAGCTCTTCAAGCACACACAGCTGCAGACGACGTTCGGCTACAACGCCGTCGCGCTCGTCGACGGCGTCCCGCGGACCCTTTCGCTGCTCGAGCTCGTTCACGAGTACCTCCGGTATCAGCGCGAGGTCGTGACGCGTCGGTCGAAGCACGAGCTGCGAAAGGCCGAGGAGCGTGCTCACGTTCTCGAGGGCTACCTCATTGCGCTGGACAACCTCGACGAGGTCATTGCGCTCATCCGGGGGTCGGCCGACACCGATGCCGCGCGCACGGGGCTGATGGAACGTTTCGGGCTCTCCGAGATCCAGGCCCAGGCGATCCTCGACCTCAGGCTGGCGCGCCTGACGGGACTTGCGCGCAAGGAGATCGAGGACGAGTTCGCCGACCTCCATGAACGGATCGCCGAGCTTCGCGCCATCCTGGGAGACCCTGCCCGCATCGACGCCCTCATCCGCGACGAGCTGCTCGAGATCAAGGAGATCTACGGCCGCGGCGACGACCGGCGAACGGAGATCGCGGCGGCCGAGGAGGAGCTCGAGCTCGAGGATCTGATCGCGGAGGAGGACATGGTCATCGCGATCACGAGCTCGGGCTACGTGAAGCGCCTGCCGGTGACCACGTACCGGGAGCAGCGGCGCGGGGGCATCGGCGTCATGGGCATGGAGCTCAAGGACGAGGACTACATCGAGCACCTCTTCGTCGCCTCGACGCACGACTATCTGCTGTTCTTCACCTCGGTCGGGAAGGTCTACCGCCTCAAGGTTCACGAGCTCCCGCTGGGCTCGCGCCAGTCGAAGGGCAGGGCGATTGTCAATCTGCTGCCCTTCCAGGCGGGCGAAACGATCCGGGCCGTGATCGCAACCCGCGACTTCAAGGACGCCGAGTACCTGACTGCGGTGACGAGGAAGGGGCTCGTGAAAAAGACGCGCTTCGAGGACTACAACACGCCCCTCAAGGCCGACGGCATCATCGCCGTCAAGCTGCGCGATGGCGACGAGCTCGTCGGCGTCCTGCACTCGTCAGGCGATGACGACATCCTGATGGTCTCGCGCCACGGCCAGGCGATCCGTTTCAACGAGAAGCTCGCGCGTCCGATGGGGCGTGCGACCTCCGGCGTGACCGGCATGCGCTTGCGCAAGGGAGACGAGGTGATCGCGGCCGACATCGCAAGGAACGACGCGGATCTCCTGGTCGTGACGAAGAACGGCTTCGGAAAGCGGACGCGCATCGACCAGTACCCGGTCAAGGGCAGGGGTGGACTTGGCGTCAAGACCGTTCAGCTGACGGAGGCTCGCGGCCAGCTGGCCGGTGCGCTCGTGGTCCACGAGGGAGACCAGGTGATGCTGATCTCGACGGGGGGAACGGTCATCCGCGTTCCTGCCGAGGGCATCAAGCTAAGTGGCCGTGCGACGCAGGGCGTCATCGTCATGCGGCCGCGCGAGGGTGAGCTGGTCTCGACGCTCGCTCGCGTGGTCGAGCAGGACGAGAACGGAGTGGAGGCCGAGACCGAAGCGGAGACGTCACCGGCCTCGGAGAACGGGGCCGCTCCCGAGCCCGCCGAGTAGAGCGCGTGGCCGCGCGCCGTCCGGAGGACCTGCTCGAGCCGGTGGACCTGATGCGTCATCTGCGCAAGCTGGAGCTCTCGCTCGGGCAGGTCTGTCACCTGGCCGGCATCACGAAGACCCAGCTCGACTATTGGACGACGCGGGCACGCATTCCCACCAAGGGAAAGGTGCAGCGGCTCTACAACCTCGACGCGCTCGAGACCGTACTCCTCATCAAGCAAGGCAAGGGCCAGGGTCTCTCCCTGCAGGCCGCCATCGAGGCGGCCCAGCGGTTCAAGGCGGCCAAGGCGCCGACGGTGCCGCGCCGGAACTGACGCGGACTGCATCGCATCCCGCCCGGCTTACGAGCCGCGCAGGATCCCGGCGGCGGACTCCGGAGCCATGGTGTTCACGAAGTAGCCGGCGCCGAGCTCGATCCCCGCCATGACGCCGATCCGCGGGAGCAACTCGATGTGCCAGTGCCCGCCCGCATGGAGCCACAGGTTGAGCGCCACGGCTCCCTCGGCGATGCGAATCCGGCGGATTCCCTCGGCAGCGAGGACGAGGGCCTCCGCGAGGTGGCTGCTCGTGAACGGATCCGCCTCGCACTCGAGGGGGGCGACGAGCAGCTCGTAGGGCTGTCGACCGGCGAAGGGGCAGAGCAGGGTCAGCCCGTCGCGCTCCTCGACGACGCGAATCCGCTGCCCCCTCTCCTCGAGGAGGACGCGACAGAGCAGGCAGCCTCCGTCGGCGGCCTGCGCTTCTCGCTCCTGTGCGACGAGCGGGGGCTCCTGTTCGAGCCAGACGAGCTGCGAGTGGCTGTGGGCGAGGCTCGCCCCGGCGCCGGCGCCTTCGTTCACAAGCGCGTGCACGTAGGGGAACCCGACCTCACGGGCTGCCGCCGCCCGAGCCTGCCACGCTTCGGCCACGAGCCCGAGCTCCCGCACGGTCAAGTCGGCGAGCGAGCGCACATGGCGCGGTGAGTGGACCACGACTTCCTGTCGTCCGACCGCCGCACGACGTGCGAAGAGGCCGTCCGGACGGTCGCCGTCGCGCGACCAGGGCCCAAAGGCGGGGAACTTGTTCGGAACGACGCGCACGCGCCAGCCGGGCGTGTCGGGCGGCCGACCAGGGGGCCCGACGGCGTAGGTCTCGGGCGGGGTGGCCGATTCTCGCCCCTCGTCGAACGGACAACCCGCCGGGTCGCCGCGTTCCTCGACCGGTTGGGCGTGCGGGGCTCCGGGACGGCGGGCTCTCGAGGGCGCGACCACGACCCAGCGGCCCGAAAGCGGGTCGCGACGCAGCTCCGGCGGCGAGTGTCCTTCCGTCAGCCTGGCTCGCCGGCGCCCTTGTTCAGGAAGGGACGCAGCAGATCGATCGGCAGCGGGAGGACCATGATCGTCGCGCGCTCGGAGCTCATCTCGAGGATCGTCTGCAGGTAGCGGAGCTGCAATGCGATCGGATTGGTCGCCATGACGTTCGCCGCGTCCTTGAGGCGCTCGGAGGCCTGGAATTCGCCCTCGGACGCGATCACCTTCGCCCGCCGCTCGCGCTCGGCTTCCGCCTGCCGCGCCATCGCCCGTTGCATGCCGGTCGGGATCTCGACGTCCTTCACCTCGACGATGGAGACCTTGATGCCCCACGGCGACGTGGCCTCGTCGATGATTTCCTGGAGGATCGTGTTGATCTTGTCGCGCTCCGACAGGAGCTCGTCGAGAACGTGCTGGCCAAGGACGCTTCGCAGGGTCGTCTGGGCGATCTGCGACGTGGCGACCATGTAGTTCTCGACCTGCACGATCGCCCGCTCGGGGTCGATGATCCTGAAGTACGCGACCGCGTTCACGCGCACGGGCACGTTGTCCTTCGTGATCACCTCCTGCGGCGGGATGTTGAGGGTCACCGTGCGCAGGTCGACACGGACCATCTTGTCGATGATCGGGATGAGGAGGAAGAGCCCCGGGCCCTTCGGCGGCGAGTGGAGTCGGCCGAGCCGGAAGATCACCCCTCGCTCGTACTCGCGCGCCACGCGCACCGACAGCGCAAGCAGGAGTACCAGGATGACGACGACTGCGGCGACGGCGATCAGGGCGACACTCATTGGGCTCCTTTTCGATCGGCCGGAAGCATCCTACGAGGAGGCGGCCACGGCTGTGGGCTCCTCTGCCTGCGTGACGTCGAGGACGAGATCCTCACCGATCCCCTGAACCCGCACGTACTCGCCCGAGGCGAGCGGCACGCCATCAGTGTGTGCCTTCCAGATCTCACCGTGGATATTCACGAGGCCGGTCGGAGCGACCGCGCTTCTGACGACGCCGATCTCGCCGACCATCTCCTCGCGCCCGGTCTTGGTGGGTGCGCGCCGCGCGCGGATGACCTTCGTCGCGACAACGGCGGTGACCAGGGCGAGTGTGCCCCCGACAGCGAGCGCGACCCAGATCGAGACCTGGTAACCCTCGCCCGCAGGGTCGAAGAGCATGAGCGCGCCCACGATGAAGCTGACCGCACCGGCGAGCGCGAGGGCTCCGTGGCTCGGAACGAAGGCTTCCGTGACGAAGAAGGCGACCGCGAGCAGCATCAGCAGGATCCCCGCCCAGCTGACCGGTAGGACCTGGAGCCCGAAGAGGCCGATGATCAGGGAGATGACCCCGATCGTTCCCGGGAAGATGAGTCCGGGGTTGAGGATCTCGATCGTGATTCCGAGCACACCGATCGACATGAGCAGAACGATCAGATTCGGATCGACGAGCAGGTCCAGGATGCGCTTCCAAAGCGACATTTCGACCTGATCGATCGTCGCGCCGGCGGTGTCGAGGACGATCCCCTTCGGCGTGGTGGTCATACCGTCGATGTCCTCGAGGAGAGTCGGAAGGTCGGGAGCTACGACATCGACGACATTCTGCTCGAGGGCTTCCTGAGCGCCCAGGTTGGAGGCGACGCGCACGGCCTGCTCGGCCCAGTCGCCGTTTCGCCCGTGCGTCTCGGCGAGCTCGCGCGCGTACGCGGCGGCGTCGTTGATGACCTTGCGGCGGAGATCGCTCGAGATCTCGCCGCCGCCGACGGCGACGGGAGTCGACGAGCCGATGTTCGTCGCCGGTGCCATTGCGGCGACGTCCGCCGCGAGCGTGATGAAGGCTCCAGCCGATGCGGCTCTCGAGCCGGGCGGAGAGACATAGACGACTACGGGGACGTCGGCGTCGAGCTCCTTCTTGATGATGTCGCGCATGGCCGAGTCGAGCCCGCCGGGAGTGTCGAGCTCGATGACGACGGCGTTGTACCCCTCCTTCTCGCCGCGTTCGATTGCGTCGACGAGGTAGTCCGAGGTGACCGGGTTGATGTCGTTCGCGAGCTCGACTGCGAGAACGCGCGGCGCCGTCTCCTGGGCGGCCGCGGCTCCTGCGAGCGCGAGCGCCGCCGCGAGGAGCATGAGTAGACAGAAAAAACCCCGCAAGCGCGGCACTTCGGTGTAAAGATTCTATCAGGGACATGCCGATCCCCTTGAGGACGAAGGAGTCCTCTGCTTCGGTATCGAAGGAGCCTGCCGCCCAGAATGAGCTTCCGCCGCCAGCTCGCGCTCGTGGCCGCGCTTGCCGCGCTCGCGCCCGGCACGGCCGCCGCCCAGGATGTTCGCGTCGTCTCGCGCGACGTGCCGCTCGACGCTGCCCGCGCGTCTGACACCCGACTGGCGCCTCAGACCTTCACGATGATCGGGATCCACTGGCAGGGCTCTGGCAAGGTCTGGTTCAGAACGGCGGCCGAGCCCGGCCGCTTCGGGCCTTGGCGCTCGGCACAGCCCGAGGCCGACGACGCTCCTGATGTCGGGAGCGACGAGGCCGACGGGCAGCCGGACTGGCGGATCGGCAATCCATGGTGGACCGGCAAGGCGCACTGGGTGCAGTACCGCACGTCCGGTCGAGTAACCCGTCTGCGCGCGTACTTCATCGACAGCCCGGTGACCGTGGCCGACCGGGTGAGCGCAACTGCTTCCCGCACGTCCTCCGCAACGGCAGTGACGGCGGCCGCGCTGGGCCCGGTGGTCCAGCCGTCCATCGTCCGGCGCGCGGAGTGGAACGCCGACGAATCGATCGTCCGGGACGCCCCGGCGATCGCGGCGCGTCTTCGTCGCGCTGTCGTCCACCACACCGCCGGCTCGAACAGCTACTCGCGCTCGGAGTCTGCCGCGATCGTCCGCGGCATCCAGCGGTACCACGTGCTGAGCAACGGCTGGGACGACATCGGCTACAACTTTCTCGTCGACAAGTACGGCCGTGTGTTCGAGGGACGGGGCGGCGGCATCACGGAGAATGTGATCGGCGCCCATGCGGGCGGCTTCAACACGAGCAGTGTCGGCGTCGCCGTCATCGGCAACTACGACTCGGCGAGCCTCTCGCGCGCCGCCAGGACGGCCCTCCAGCGGCTCCTCGCCTGGCGCCTCGACGTCGGCCATGTCTTCCCACGCGGCAGGGTCGACGCGGTCTCGGCCGGAAGCTCACGCTGGCCGGCGGGGGTGGTCGTCCGCCTCCGTGCGATCTCAGGTCATAGAGACACGAGCCTCACGAGTTGCCCGGGGAGGAGAATCTACGGCCAGCTGGGTCGGATCGCGCGGAGGGTGACGAGGATCGGCCTGCCCAAGCTCTGGACGCCGGAGGCAGAAGGCAGCGTCGGTGGGCCCGTACGCTTCACCGCCCGGCTCTCGTCGGCCCTTCCGTGGAGGGTCGAGGTGAGAGATGCCGCGGGATCGGTCGTCGACTCGCAGACCGGCAACGGCACCGCGGTCGACTGGACCTGGGATGCGACCGCCGTGCCCATCGCCTCCTACACGTACACGATCAGCGCCGGTCCGAACGTCAGGCCTTCCACGCTGCCCGTTCCGGGGCCGCCTCCGCTCGCCGTCTTCCGCCTCAGGGCCTCACCGCGCGCGGTCACGCCCAACGGCGACTGGAGCGGTGAACGTACGTCGGTCCGGTTCGGCCTGAACCGCCGCGCGCTCCTCGGTGTCAGGGTCGTGAGCCTGTCGACCGGGAACCCCGTCCGCACCTTGCTCGCGAGCTCGACACGCTCAGCCGGACGGCGGAGCATCAGCTGGGATGGTAGGACGACCGGCGGATCCCCGGTCCCCGACGGCCGCTACCGGATCGAGGTGTCTGCCGAGGCCGGTGTCGAGCAGGTCACACGCTCGATTCGCGTCGTCGTCGACCGCACGCTCGGCGGTGTCTCCGCGTTGCCGAGGGTCGTCTCGCCGAACGGAGACGGGGCGGCCGACGCGCTCGAGATCGGCTACACGCTCACCCGCGGAGCGACGGTTCGCGTTCAGATCAAGCGAGACGGCGATGTTCTCCGCACGATTCTCAACCGGTCGCAGGCAATTGGGGCTCACACGGTCGCCTGGAACGGACGTGCGCACGGTGCCCATGTCCCGGACGGCGACGCCACGGCGGTTGTCTCGGCGACGACCTCGCTCGGCGCGCGCAGGCTCTCGCGCTCGCTCGAGGTCGACTCGAGGGCTCCCGTCGTTCGCGTGTTGTCGCTGCGGACTGTGAAGGGCGTCATGCGCCTCCGCGTGCAGCTGAGCGAGCCCGCCGAGTTGCGTGTCTGGCACGGCCGGGCAACCTGGAGCGACGGAGGCAGCTTCGTGGTCGCGCGCCCCGCCGGCGCGGTCTGGATCAGGCGGCCGCTCCAGGCGACGAAGGTCGTTCGGATCCTCGCAACCGACGACGGGCTGAACCGCGGAGCCGCGGTCGTCTACCGCGCCCGCCGCCGCTAGCGCTCGAACAGGACCTCGCCGCTCTCGACGAGGCGCCGTTCTCCGGCGACCTCGACCTCGAGCCGGCCGTTGCGATCGATGGCGATGCCCAGGCCGGTCTCGCCGTCCACGACGACCCGGCGGCCGCGCAGGAAGTCCCGTGCGCCCAACCCATCGTAGATAGCGTCGAGACCTCCATCGCGCCAGCGATCGTAGGCATGCTCCAGCCGCAGGAGGAGGTCCGCGAGAATCGGCGCCCGCTCACGCCGCACGCCGTCGGTCGTCGCAAGCGACGCCGGCGCAACAGTGGTGTCGACCGGGAGCTCCTCTCGGGACTGGTTGACGTTCATGCCGATGCCCAGGACGACGGAGCCTCCGTCGGCTTCCGCGAGCAGTCCGGCGACCTTGCGGCGGTTGACCAGGACGTCGTTGGGCCACTTGATCTGGGCCGAGAGCGACGTCGCCGCCTCGACCGTCTCGGCCACGGCGACTCCGCCGACGAGCGACAGCTCGGCCACCACGCGCCCGGTCGGCGGCTCGAGTACGACCGAGCAGAGGATGGCGGTGCCGCGCGGCGCGCTCCACGACCGGCCGAGCCGCCCGCGCCCGGCCGTCTGTTCCTCGCAGATCGCCGTTGCGCCCTCGCCGAGACCCGGCTCGACCAGCCGCTGGGTCGACTCGCAACTCTCGCGGTAGATGTAAGGGCGTCCAAAACGGCCCTGGAGCAGAGGTTCGACGGTATCCGGGGTCAGCGCGTCGGCCATCGGCGGGACTACACTAACTCCGCCGTGCAACCAGCCGCCGCGCCCGTCCGTCCTACCGAGCAGCAGCCGCCACTCTGGCGGCCGATCGTGTACCGAAACCTCAGCGACGTGGACCTCGTCAGCAAGGCACGAGCAGGTGATGGACGGGCGCTCGACGTTCTCGTCGAACGGCATGCACCTCGCGTGAACCGGCTCGCGGCGCAGCTCATGGGCGACCTCGAGGAGGCGCGGGATGCCGCGCAGGAGTCGCTTGTCAAGCTGTGCACGCGCCTGCGCCAGTTCCGCGGCGAGTCGCAGTTCGCCACCTGGCTCCACCGCCTGGTCGTGAACACGTGCCGCGACCGCCTCGCGCGACAGCGGATCCGCCAGACGGAGCAGCTCTCCCTCGAGGACGAACCTGCCGGCGAGGAAAGCGATCCCTCGCGTGCCGCGCTGCTTGCGGACAAGCGGCGCGAGCTCGCGGCCGCGCTCGCACGCCTCACGCCGAGCCAGAGGCTCGTGGTCGTCCTTCGGGACGTCTTCGGGATGACGTACGAGGAGATCGCGCGCTCGGCGAGCATGCCGGTGGGGACGGCGAAGTGCTACGTGCATCGGGCCCACGCTCGACTGCGCGTGCGGCTGGAGGAAGCGGCAGGCGGGTGAGTCGACAAGCGTGAACCTCACTCCGCCCCTCGGCCGGCGGGAGATCGAGCAAATCCTCCCGCACCGGGACCCGTTCCTGCTTCTCGACGAGGTGGTCGAGCTCGAGCCGGGTACGCGCGTCGTCGCGCGCAAGCTCGTCCGCGAAGACGAGTGGTATCTCGCCGGTCACTTTCCGGGCAGGCCGATCATGCCCGGCGTTCTCATGGTCGAGGCGATGGCCCAGGCGGGGGCGGTGGCAGCGCTCTCGGCCGAGGAGAATCGCGGGAAGCTGGCCCTCTTCGCCGGGATCGACGACGTCCGCTTCAAGCGAATCGTGCTGCCCGGGGACGAGCTGGAGCTGACCTGCGAGCTCGAACGGGTGCGAGGGCCCGTCGGGCGAGGCAAGGCCACGGCGTCGGTGGACGGAAAGCTCGCCGTCCGGGGGACGTTGACCTTCGCCGTGACGGAGGACGCATGATCGGGAGCGTCGCTGGAAATGGGTTGGCGGTCGGTCTGACCGGGCTCGGGTTGTACGCACCGGAGCGCGTGCTGACGAACGCCGACCTCGAGACGATGGTCGAGACCTCCGACGAGTGGATCGTCACGCGGACCGGGATCCGGGAGCGTCGAATCGCCGCTCCCGAGCAGGCGGCGAGCGATCTTGCGCTCCCGGCTGCCCGGCAGGCCCTCGAGCAGGCCGGCGTGGATGCCGAGGAGGTCGACCTCGTCATCGTCGCGACCGCCACGCCGGACATGCTGTTTCCGGCGACGGCGGCGATCGTCGCCGATGCGCTCGGTGCCAAGCGGGCGGCCGCATACGACCTCCTGGCTGGGTGCACGGGCTTCGTCTATGCGCTTTCCCAGGCGTACGGCCAGGTCGCGACGGGGCTCTCCAAGACGGCGTTGATCATCGGCTCCGAGGTCCTCTCGAAGATCACCAACTGGCAGGACCGCTCGACGTGCATCCTCTTCGGTGACGGCGCGGGTGCTGCAGTGATTCAGCCGATCGAGGCCGGGGGCATCGCCGGTCTGGAGCTGGGCGCCGACGGCTCGGGCGGCCCCGACCTCTGCGTGCCCGCCGGCGGTTCGCGCGAGCCGCTCTCGCCGAACGTGCTCGAGAAGGACCTGCAGTTCATCAGGATGAACGGTGCCGAGGTGTTCCGGTTCGCGACCCGCGTGATGGTCAGCTCGGCCGAAGAGCTCCTCCGCGTCTGCGGTGCCACCATCGACGACGTCGACCTCTACGTCCCTCACCAGGCAAACAAGCGCATCGTCGACCACGCGGTCAAGAACCTCGGCCTCGACCCGGAGAAGGTGCTGATGAACATCGACCGGTACGGCAACACGTCGTCCGCTTCGATCCCGATCTGTCTCGCCGAGGCGCAGGCAGACGGGAGGCTGGAAGAGGGGACGCGCGTACTCATGAGCGCAGTCGGTGCCGGGCTCACCTGGGGCTCGGTCTATCTGACGTGGACCACCAACGGCGGAGAGTAGGAGAAGAGCAAATGAAGATCGCATTCTGCTTCCCCGGTCAGGGATCGCAGGACGTGGGCATGGGGCGCGCGTTCGCGGAGGAGTTTCCCGCCGCGCGGGCGGTGTACGACGAAGCGTCCGAGGCCGTTGGCTTCGACGTGGCGAAGCTGTGCTTCGAAGGGTCGCTCGAGGAGTTGACCCGGACCGAACTCCAGCAGCCTGCGCTCGTCGCCACCTCGATCGCCTGCCTCCGCGCCGTGAAGACGATCGGGATCGAGCCCGACTTCGTGATCGGTCATTCGGTCGGCGAGTACTCCGCCCTTGCGGCGGCCGATGCAATCGGCGCCGGCGATGCCGTCGCGCTCGTCCGCGAGCGCGGCGAGGCGATGGCCGAGGCTGCGCATGAGTCCCCCGGCGCGATGGCCGCGGTGCTGGGTCTCGAGGACGCGGTCGTCGAGGAGCTGTGCCGCGGGATCGACGGAGTGTGGCCTGCCAACTACAACTGCCCGGGCCAGGTCGTGGTCTCCGGTGAGAACACCGCTGTCGACCGTCTCATCGAGGCGGCGGCGGCTCGGGGAGCTCGCAAGACCGTCAAGCTGCGCGTGAGCGGTGCTTTCCACAGTCCGCTCGTAGCCCGCGCCGCGGAGCGCCTCAGGCCTGCGCTGGCGAAGGCGACTTGGCAGAACCCGGCGCCGCCTTTCATGTCGACGGTCACGGCGAAGCTCGAAGACGCTCAGCGCATGGCTGCCTTGCTGGTCGAGCAGCTGACTGCTCCCGTCCGCTTCACCCAGGCGGTGCGCGGCCTGGTCAAGGACGGCGTCGGCATGTTCGTCGAGATCGGGCCGAACCAGGTACTGGGCGGTCTCCTGCGCCGCTGCGACCGCTCGCTGCGCACGATCTCGGTGAGCGACCCGGAGTCGCTCCGCAAGCTCCGGGAGCTGCTCTCCGTCATCTAGTGGCTGCTCGGCCGTCATGACAAGCCGAACCACTCAATTCGCCTCACTCGACGGCAAGGTCGCCCTCGTCACCGGGGGCTCGCGCGGCATCGGTGCTGCTATTTCGCGCGAGTTGGCCGCGGCCGGGGCGAAGGTCGCCGTCAACTATCGCTCGGGAAGCGAGGCGGCCGAATCGATCGCAGCAGAGATCAGCGGCGTTGCGATCGGTGCGAACGTCGGCGACCCGGGCGAGGCGCAGGCGCTCGTCGAGCAGGTCGAGTCCGAGCTCGGCGATCTCGACATCCTCGTGAACAACGCAGGCGTCACGCGCGACACGCTGATTGCCCGGATGAGCGACGAGGACTGGGCCGAGGTGATCGACACGAACCTGCGCGGCACCTTCAACACGTGTCGGGCGGTTTCCCGCAAGATGCTGCGCCGCCGGGCAGGCGCGATCGTGAACCTGTCGAGTGTGGTCGGGGTCCACGGCAATCCCGGCCAGGCCAACTACGCGGCCTCGAAGGCGGGGATCATTGGACTGACCAAGGCGCTGGGGCGCGAGCTCGGCCTCCGAGGGGTCCGTGTCAACGCCATTGCGCCCGGCTACATCACGACCGAGCTGACTGACGTGCTGACCGAGGAACAGACCGGGCTCATCCTCGGCAATACGCCGCTGGGCCGCCTGGGGACGCCGGAGGACGTGGCCGCTTCGGTACGCTTCCTCTGCTCTGACGAGGCCGCGTTCATCACGGGCGACGTGCTGCTCGTGGACGGCGGATTGGGGATGTAGCGATGGCTTCGGAGAACGGACGCAGACGGGTCGTGGTCACCGGCATGGGCGCGGTGACGCCCCTCGGCAACGACGCCGAGACGTTCTGGAGCGAGCTCACTGCGGGGAAGGGCGGCGCCGGGCCGATCTCCTCGTTCGACCCGTCCGAGTTCGCTGTTCACTTCGCCTGCGAGCTGAAGGGTTTCGAGCCGACGCATTGGATCGAGCACCGCAAGGCGCGCCGCATGGACCGCTTCACGCAGATGATCCTTGCTGCCGCCCGCATGGCAGAGGAGGACTCGGGCTTCGAAATCGAGCCCGAGACGGAGCGGACAGGAGTCGCCGTCGCCACGGGCATCGGCGGGCTCCAGAGCTTTCAGGATTGCTACGACCAGCTGCTCGACCGCGGCCCTGACCGGGTCAACCCGCTCTCGATCCCGGCGATCATCCCGAATATGGGCGCCGCCTGGGTTTCCATGGAGCTCGGGACGCGTGGCCCGCTGACGGCGGATTGCGCCGCGTGCGCCGCCTCGAACATGGCCGTCGGGAGCTCGCTCGATGCGATCCGGCTCAACCGCGCCGACGTCATGTTCGCCGGAGGCACCGAGGCCGGAATCACGAAGGTCGGCATCGGCGGGTTCTCCGCGATGCGCGCCCTCTCTCGCCGCAACGACAGCCCCGAGAGTGCGAGCCGCCCCTTCGATGCCGAGCGAGACGGCTTCGTGATGGGGGAGGCAGGCGCCATCATCGTCCTGGAGGAGCTCGAGCACGCCCGCAACCGGGGAGCCAAGGTGTACGCCGAGTTGATCGGCTACGGCCTCTCGTCGGACGCGCAGCACATCACCGAACCCGATCCGACCGGCCGTCATCCCGCCCGGGCGATGCGGATGGCGATGGAGGACGCTGGCATCACCCCCGACGAGATCGACTACATCAACGCTCACGGTACGTCGACGCCGATCGGCGACGCGAGCGAGACGCGGGTGATCAAGCTCGCACTCGGCGAGGAGAAGGCGCGCCGGACGCCCATCTCCTCGACGAAGGGCGCCACCGGCCACTGCCTCGGCGCGTCCGGCGCCATCGAGGCGATCATCTCCATCCTCGCCGTGCAGCGGGACGTCGTTCCGCCCACGATCAACTACGAGGTCCCGGACCCCGAGTGCGACCTCGACTACATTCCGAACGAGTCGCGCGAGTGGAAGACCGACGTTGCGCTCTCCAACAACTTCGGCTTCGGTGGGCACAACGCCTGCCTCGTCGTCAGGAAGTTCACCGATTAGCCCATCGCAAGGCGCTCGCTGGGCGACCTTCGACTGCTACGGGACGCTCGTCGACTGGAACGGCGGCATCGGCCGGGAGCTTGCGCGTCTCTGGCCAGAGGCCGACGTCCACGAGCTCCTGGAGCGCTACCACGAGATCGAGCCGAGAGTCGAGCTCGAAGGCTCGCTGCCCTACCGCGAAGTCCTGCACCAGGCGCTCGTCCTGCTCGCCGAGAGCGAGGGCCTGAGGCTCCCGGAAGGCGGGGCGTACGCCCTTCCCGAGTCACTGCCGGCGTGGCCGGTCTTCCCGGAGGTCCCCGGGGCCCTCGCCGAGCTCC
Organism: uncultured Actinomycetes bacterium; assembly: GCA_963842305.1. GTDB lineage: Bacteria > Actinomycetota > Thermoleophilia > Gaiellales > Gaiellaceae > JAIBJN01. The sequence continues at coordinate 351,916 of CAWJFW010000003.1, read as the reverse complement.
GGTCGCGAGGGTGGCGACTCGTGCCGCTCTCGAACACGGATCAGGACCTCCTCGCCGTCTCCATGGAGGCCATCGGTGTTCCCTTCGACGGGGCGATCGTCGCGGGTGAGATCGGCTCGTACAAGCCTGCGCACGGCCACTGGCAGGTCTTCGCCGAACGGTTTGATCCTGCGCCCGGGCGCCACGTCCACGTCGCAGCCAGCCTCTTCCACGACATCGCGCCGGCGCGGGAGCTCGACATTCCTGCGGTCTGGATCAACCGCCTCGGCGAGACGAGCGACCTCCCGCGAGCGGCCGAGCTCACCGATCTCTCCGAGCTTCCGGAGGTGCTCGACCGCATCGTCCCGGCGGAGCTCGCCTCCCGGTAGCCTGGGTCCTGATGTCGCGACTTCGGGCGAAGTGTCCTGACTGCAACACGCTGACCGCGGTCGCGCTCGAGGCCGGCGAATATGAGTGTCACTCCTGCGGGAGCTCGTTTCCGGCGGGACTCGTCCGGGTTCCGCGCGCCTGGGGCGCGGGCGGTGACGCAATGGCCGATGCCGCGTCCCTCGGCCTGCCGTATCCGGAGACGGCCGTCGTCAACGAGGAGTCGCTCACCGAGCAAAACCTCGCGCTCGCGGCGGCGCTCCCGGAGCGACCGGTCGTCCTGGGCGGCTGCTGCTGCACGCATGTCGGCGCCGTTGAGGGGCTGGCGACCCGCTACGACCGTCTCGCCGTCGTCTGGTTCGACGCGCACGGAGACCTGAACACGCCCGACAGCTCCCCCAGCGGAAACCTCTGGGGCATGCCCTTTCGGATGCTGCTCGATTCCGGCACGGTTCATCCGGCCGACGCCGTGCTCGTCGGCGCCCGAAACCTCGACCCGCCCGAGGTCGAGTTCATCGCCGCGAGCGGGCTTCGCACGGGCGTGGACGAAGTCGAGCCGGCTCTCGAGGGAGCCGACGCCGTGTACGTCGCCTTCGACGCGGACGTGCTCGATCCCGAGGACGAGGTGGTGTGCTTCATGCCCGAGCCCGGCGGCTTCACCGTGGTCGAGGTGTTGGCGCTCCTTCGGCGGGTCGCCGCGCAACGGACCGTCGCCGGGATCGGCGTCACGGGGCTCGGCCCTGCTCCCGAGAACGTTGCGCCGGTCGCCCGACTCGCAGGCGCCGTCGGCTTCTAGGCGTCGCCGCTTCAATCGGGCATGGACGGGGAAGCCCGTAAGATGGCCGCCATGGAGAGCCGCGTCGACGTAACCGTCGAGAACCGCGAGGCTGCGCCGACGGACGACGGAAAGCGGCATCCCAACACCTGTCCTCGCTGCCACTCCCACTATCGCGACGACGAGCTCGAGCAGACGCTTCGGGTTTGCCCGCAATGCGACCATCATTTCCCGGTGCGGGCCCGCGAGCGGATCGCCCAGCTCGCTGATCGGGGCACGTTCGCCGAGGAGGATGCGGCGCTTCGCTCGGCCGACCCGCTGAGCTTCTTCGATCTGCGCGCCTACACCGAGCGCCTGGCGGAGGCCGAGGTGGCGACGGGGCTCGGCGATGCGATGATCGCGGGTGCCGCGGCGATCGAGCGCCGTCCGTGCGAGGTCGCGGTCATGGATTTCGCCTTCATGGGCGGCTCGATGGGGAGCACCGTCGGCGAGAAGTTCGCGCGCGCCTGCGATCGGGCGGCTGCCCGGCAGGTGCCGCTCGTCTGCGTCACCGCCTCGGGCGGCGCGCGGATGCAGGAGGGCATTCTCTCACTGATGCAGCTGCCGAAGACGGTCTGCGCGGTCGAGGAGCTCCGCGACGCGCATTGCGCCTTCATCTCTGTGATGACCCATCCGACGACCGCCGGCGTCCTTGCCAGCTTCGCGAGCCTGGGCGATGTGACCATCTCCGAGCCCGGTGCTCTGCTCGCCTTCACCGGACCCCGCGTCGTTCAACAGACGACCCGCGAGCGACTGCCGGACGACTTCGGTCTGGCCGAGTCGAACGCCAGGTTCGGCCACGTCGACGCCATCGTCCCGCGACCGGAGCTCCGGCCGTTCGTGGGCCGCGTCCTGGCCATGTTCGTGCAGGCGCAGTGACGTCGTGACCGAAACGCCGGCGAGCCAGGTCGAGCAGCTCAAGCTCATGGAGCGGCTCGCGAAGTTGCGCGATTTCCCGCTCCTGCGCGGGGTGGGCGTTTCAGGCGAGATGTCGAGGCTCAAGCGCCAGCTCGACCGCATGGCCTCCGAGCCGAGCGAGGACGAGGTCTGGCACGCCGTCGAATTGGCGCGACATCAGGAGCGCCCGTACACGCTGGACTACATCGAGCGCATGTGCGAGGACTTCGTCGAGCTCCACGGGGATCGCTCCCTCGCCGACGATCCGGCAATCGTCGCCGGCCTGGCGCGGTTCGACGAGCGCACCATCGTGCTCGTCGGCCATCAGAAGGGGCGAGACATCCGCGAGCGTACGCACCGGAACTTCGGGATGACGTATCCCGAGGGCTACCGCAAGGCGATGCGCGCGATGGAGCTGGCCGACCGCCATCGCTTCCCGGTCGTGACGCTCATCGACACTCCCGGCGCCTATCCCGGCGTCACCGCGGAGCAGCACGGGCAGGGAGGCTGGATAGCGCGCTGTCAGCTCGCAATGGTGCGGCTGGGCGTTCCGAGCGTCGCCTGTGTCATCGGCGAGGGCGGCTCAGGCGGGGCCGTCGCGATCGCCGTCGCCGATCGCGTACTGATGCAGGAAAACGCGATCTACTCCGTCATCTCCCCCGAGGGCTGTGCCGCGATTCTCTGGCGGGACGCAGGCGAGGCCAAGAAGGCCGCCGCGGCCTTCAAGCCGGACGCCCGCCACTGTCTCGAGCTCGGCGTCATCGACGCGATCGTCCCCGAGCCTCCGGGCGGCGCGCACACGAGCCACGATCAGGCGGCCGTGCTCCTCGCGGACTCGTTGAGGGCCTCGCTCGCAGAGCTCGACCCGGTCGATGCCGCCGACCGCCGATCCCTGCGGAGGCGCAAGTTCCGGGCCATGGGCATCTACCTCGACTAGAGGTCGAGATCTCAGCAATCCACAGCGTCCACAGAGTTATCCCCGGTGCCCTGTGACGTTGTCTGGGGACAACAGAAAGGCCGGCTCGGCCGGCCCCTCTGTCTGCCTACCCCCAATCGGCAACTGATCGGCCTCGTCATACCCTCCTCACGCGCGTCCAAACCCCGGCATGCTTCCGAGCGTGGCGCGTCTTCGGGAGTACGAGCGCAAGCGGCGGAAGGACGCGACGCCGGAACCCTTCGGTGGGCGTCGCCGGAAGGGTGACCCCGCGTTCGTCGTGCAGCGCCATGACGCGCGGCGGCTCCACTATGACTTTCGCCTCGAGCGCGACGGCGCGCTTGCGAGCTGGGCGGTGCCCAAGGGCATCCCGCTCGAGCCTGGCCAGCGCCACCTGGCCGTCCACGTCGAGGACCATCCGCTCGACTACGCGACCTTCGAAGGCGAGATCCCGGCCGGGCAGTACGGCGCGGGCACGGTCGAGATCTGGGACCGCGGCACCTACGAGCTCGTGGAGGAGAAGCGCGACGGCGGCCTGACCGTGCGACTGGCCGGCGAGCGGCTCCAGGGACTGTGGACGCTGGTCCCGGCGCGGCTCGATGGTGACGAGAAGAACTGGCTCCTCATCCGGAAGCGTGACGAGACCACGCCAACGCGCAGCGGGCGCAGCGACTACGAGCCGATGCTGGCGACGTTGGCCGACGAGGTTCCGGTCGGCCCGGGTTGGCTCTACGAGGTGAAGTGGGACGGCTATCGGGCGCTTGCGGTCGCCTCGGGCGGCGAGGTCACCTTGACGAGCAGGCGTGGGAACGATCTCACCGAGCGCTTCGCCGTTATCGCGCGCGCCCTCGAGCGAGGCGTTCGAACGCCGGACTGCGTCCTCGACGGTGAAGTCTGTGCTCTCGACGAGGATGGCCGGTCGAGCTTCAGCGTCATGCAGCAGGGGAACGGGCCGCTCGTCTATTACGCATTCGACGTGCTCGAGGCCGACGGGGAGCCGTTGATCGACCTTCCGCTCGAGGAGCGACGCAAGCGCCTCTCCAAGCTCCTCGATCGCCGGGGGAGCACGCTTCGGGTTTCCGAGGCCTTCGAGGACGGCCTCGCGCTCTTCGACGCTGCGAAGGAACGGGGGCTCGAGGGCATCGTCGCCAAGAAGGCCGAGTCGCGGTATCAACCCGGCAAGAGGACCCGCGATTGGCTGAAGATCAAGACCCACCGGGAGCAAGAGTTCATCGTCGCCGGCTATACGAAGGGAAAGGGGCGCCGGGCCGGCACGCTGGGCTCACTCGTCCTCGCGGTCATGCGCTACGGCGAACTCTCCTACGTCGGCAACGTCGGCACCGGCTTCGACGAGGCCGAGATCGAGCGGCTGATCGGCCTGCTGCGACCGCTGGAACGCCGCACGGCACCTTTCCGCGACGTCCCGAAGATGCCCAAGGTGCGCCGAGACGACGTGGTCTGGGTCGAGCTCGAGCTGGTCGCCCAGGTCGAGTTCGCGGAGTGGACGCACGACGGCCGCCTGCGGGCGCCGGTTTACAAGGGGCTGCGCGAGGACAAGGAGCCAAGCGAGGTGCGACGAGAGGAGCCGCTTCCCACCGAGATCAAGAAGGGCCGGCGATCGCTCCGGCTCTCGAACCTCGACAAGCTGTTCTGGCCTGAGGAAGGCATCACGAAGGGCGACCTGATCGCCTACTACCGCGACATCGCGCCCGTCCTTGTCCCGCACCTCCGCGATCGCCCGTTCACGATGAAGCGCTATCCCGACGGCTGGCAGGGGAAGCACTTCTTCCAGAAAGACGCGCCCTCGCACATGCCGGGGTGGATTCGGACGTTTTCCTACCGCTCCACGTCGCGGGCGACGCGGGAGAAGCGGACGCTTCGCTACCCGCTCGTCAACGACGAGCTTGCGCTTCTGTGGATGGCGAACATGGGCTGCATCGACATGAACACGTGGTACTCCCGGGTCGACAAGCCGGCCGCACCGGACTTCGTTCTGTTCGACCTCGACCCGTCCCCCGACGTCGGCTTTCCGGAGGTTGTTCAGGTCGCGCTCCTCATCAAAGAGGTGCTCGACGCGCTGGGTCTCACCGGCTTCCCCAAGACGAGCGGCGCCGACGGGCTCCATGTTCTCGTGCCGATTGCGCGTCGCTACTCCTACGACCAGACCCGCGAGTTTGCCGAGATCGTCGCCGGCACGCTCGCCCGCCTGCATCGGGGGCTCGTGACGACGGAGTGGGCCAAGGCCAAGCGCCGCGGCGTCCTCGTCGATGCCAACCAGAACGGCGAAGGGAAGACGATCGCCTCGGCCTACTCGGTGCGGCCGAACGCCGGAGCGCCTGTGTCAACGCCGCTTCGCTGGCAGGAGGTCACCGACGACCTCGATCCAGGAGCCTTCACGATCGACGTCGTGCTCGACCGGGTTCGGCGCGACGGCGACCTGCACGACGGCGTTCTGTCGACACGACAGGCGCTCGGCAAGGCGCTGGACGCGCTGCGGAGCTAGTCCTTGGCCACGAGCGCGGGCGTGCGGAGAAAGCTCCAGGTCCGGCCGATGGGCTCGAACCCGAGCTTGGCATAGAGCTCCTTCGGCCAGTCCTCGTCGTCGGCGACCAGGAAGGTGAGGTCGTGGCCGTCCGCGACCGCCTCCTCGACTGCCCGGAGCGTGACCGCGCTCCCGAAGCCGCGGTTGCGGAATGCGGGCAGGGTGGCGACGTCGTCGACCTCGGCGACCCTTCCGTCCGAATTGAGCTCCGCCGCTGCGACCGGCTGCCCGCCCACGTGCACCGCAAAGAACCGGGTGTTCCCGGCTCGGGCTCCGACGGCCCCCGCGCAGACGACCTGACGGACGTCGCCGTCGTCGGTCGCCCACGGCTCACCGCGTGCGATCTCCTCGCGGAGGGGCAGCAGGGTCTCCCAGGACACCTCCTCGACCGAGGAGGTGTCGGCCGTCCGCTTGCCCTCTCCCCGGTAGGCCATGAGCAGCAGGGACTCGACCCGCCACCCGATCCGGCGGAAGAAGCGCTCGCACTCGGCGCCGACGACCTCGTCGGGAATCTCGATCCGACGGTGGCTGTGGCCGGCGTCCGTGTGCAGAAGCTCGGCATCGGCGGCGAGCTCGCCCGGATCGACGGGCTTGCCCGGGTCGACGAGCAGGAAGTTGAGCCACCACACTCGCGGAAAGCTGTCGTTGAAGTACGCCCGGCCGGAGCGGAATGGGACGATCCGCTCGGCGCAGCGTATGCTCATCGCCTCCTCGAAGGCGAGCGCTCGGTCGAGCTCCATCGGCATGCCGTGAGGTTAGACGGCGATGTCGAACGCGAGCGATGCTTCCCGCGAGAGCACTTGCTCGAGCGCGCGAACGCAGCTCGCATCGAACGCGGAGCCTGTTTGCTCACGCAGGAGGTCCATCGCCCGCTCGTGCGTCCAGGCGTCGCGGTAGACGCGCACGGAGAGCAGCGCGTCGTACACGTCGCAGACCGTCAGGATGCGGGTCTCGATGCCGAGCTCCGATGCGGCGCGGCCGTTCGGATAGCCGTTTCCGTCGAGCCGCTCGTGGTGATCGAGTACGAGGCGGCGCACGCCGTCCGAGAACCCACCCAGCTCGCCGAGCAGCCTGTGACCCCACTCGGGATGCTTCCTGATGACGGCGAACTCGTCCTCGTCGAGCGGGCCCGGCTTGCCGAGGATCTCGTCGGGCACGGAGAGCTTGCCGATGTCGTGCAGGAGCCCGCCGGTTGCGAGCACGCGGAGCCGGTTCGGGGCCAGGCCGAGTTCTTCGCCGACCAGAACGGCCCGCAGGGCGACACGGCGCGTGTGGCCTTCCGTGTACTCGTCCTTCTCCGCGAGGCGCAGGGTGAGTGCCCGCACCCGGGCGCCGAGGAAGGCGTGCTCGGCCTGCACCAGCTCACCGGCGCGCGGCCCGCCCGTCAGGGAGCGGGACGGCTGCGCCCGGCGGAGGTCGACCGCCATCGCGACCCCGAGCATGAGGATGCCCAGCAGCTCGAAGACGTGGCCGAGCCACCAGCCGAGCTGCATGTAGTCCAGGACCAGGGCGCCGACGAGCGCCGTGGCGAGAAACGAGAGGCCGACGACGACCAGGAGGTCGGCGCGCCGGCGCGTGAGGAGGAACGTATTGATCGCGCGCACGGCCAGGTAGGCGTAGAGGAGAAGGCCGAACGCGAGCAGGGCGAGCGCGAGCGGGCCACCGGCCTCGGGCACGCCCGGGACGAGATCCGGGGCGAGCATGCCCACCGCGCCGAGAACGGCGACGGTGACCAGAAGCACCACCTGTAGGACGATAAGGTGGCGAACGCTCTGGCGGCTGTTCACCAGTGGCAGCGAGGCGAGCACGAGGATGAGCGCGCCGACCGGCAGTGTCGCGCCGCCGGTGAAGGCGATCAGGCCATTCCACGAGACGAGCATGCCCGGGGTCGCCAGCCCGTGGAGCGCGAGCAGCGCGGCCATCACGGAGAAGGCCGTGCCGGCGAGGACGGTGCGGGCGTCGTTGCGGCGGGCACCGACGACCGTCAGGATCACCGCGGCGGCGGTCGCTGCCACGGCGGTGAGGCCGACGCCGTAGAAGTGGACGCCGTTCCCCGGATGGGCATGGTGCCGTCCGACGACGATGAGCGTGGCGGCCGGGAGGGCGACGCCCACGGCACAGGCGAACAGCGCCGAGGTCGTTTGTGCCCGAAGCAGCGAGTGCATGGACGCTGTTATCGGTCGCGAGAGCGGCCTGGTTTATGGTCGATTGTCGTTCGGCCCGGCCGAGCGCGCCGTCACGCCGATGCCCCGCGTCTCGTCGAGCGCCTCGTGGGTGCCGAGCATCGAGAGCTCGGCGATGTCCCTTCTGAAGAAGAGGGCCACCGTCCAGTCGCCGACGACGCGCAGCTTGCGGGAGACGAGGGGCAGCTGGAAAAGGTGGTACGTCCGGGTCACGAACCAGCCCGGGAAGCCGTGCAGGCGGAGACCGAGGACGTCGGCCGTACCCTTGTAGCGGCCGAGCGTCGCCACCTGGCCGAGCATCCTGTAGCGGTAGGGCTTGTGCTCGCCTTTGAGGTTCTTCGCCAGGCGCCGGGCCTGGCGGAGGGCGTGCTGGCAGGTGGGGGGGTCAGGAACACCGGGCGTCGCCTCGTTCGGAACTCGTGCGCCGTCGCCGAGTGCCCAGACGTTCTCCCTGCCCTCCACCCTGAGCGTCGGGCCGACGACGATGCGGCCGCGGTCGTCGAGCGGCAGCCCGAGGCCTCCGAGGAGCGGATGGGCCTTGACCCCGGCGGTCCACACGAGGGTCCGGGTCTCGATGCGGCTGCCGTCCGAGAGGACTGCCGCCTCCGCGTCAACCGACTCGAGCGTCGTCGAGACCCGGATATCAACCCCGCGTTTCGCGAGCTGACGGGCGGCGTAGTCGCCGAGCGGAGCGGGGATGTCGGAGAGGATCTTGGGCGCCGCGTCGACGAGCACCCACCGCTGCGGGGCGCTTCGAAGGCTCGACGAGTAGTAGCGCAGAGCGTCGCGCACGAGGTCGGACAGCTCGCCGAGGGCCTCCACGCCCGCATAACCGGCTCCGACGAAGACGAACGTGAGATGGGGGCCGGTACCGTCCAGGCTCGCAGCTGCCGCCTCGAGCTCGCGGAGGACGTGATTGCGGAGGTAGATCGCCTCGGCCAGGGACTTGAATCCGAGACCGTGCTCGGCCAGGCCCGGGATCGGAAGCGTCCGAGGGACGGCCCCGAGGGCGACGACGAGCTGGTCGTAGGCGACGTCGATCTCCTCCTCGTCGGTGACGACGCGAACGGTGCTCGCGTCCTCGTCGAGGGCCGTTGCCCGCCCGAGGAGCAGCTCGGCGTGCGGGCACATCACCCGCAGCGGAACGACGGCATGGCGGGGCTCGAGCGTGCCAGAGGCCGCCTCGGGCAGCATTGGCGTGTAGAGCATGAAGTTCTCCGGGCTGACGATCGTCGCGCCGGCCGAGCCGAGCAGTCGGGCCACGTACCCGCCGGCGAATCCGCCACCGAGCACGAGGGTTCCGCCGCGGGCGAGGCGACTCCTCACGGCTTCAGTCATATCATCGGCCGCGTGCAGATCGCGGTCATCGGCAGTGGCGCGGAGTGGGTCGCGCAGGCCGAGGAGGTCGGGCGGCTGCTCGGGGAGCGCGGGTGCGTCGTTGTCTGCGGTGGGCTCGGCGAGGTCATGGAGGCGGCTGCGCGCGGCGCCAAGAACGCCGGAGGGACGACGATCGGAATCCTTCCCGGTGAGAGCCCAAACGATGCAAATCCCTGGATCGACTACCGGGTCGCTACCGGTACGGGCCACGCCCGAAACCTGGCCGTCGTCGCCTCGTGCGAGGCAGTGGTCGCCGTCGGCGGTAAGTGGGGGACGCTTGCCGAGGTCGCGTTCGCCCGGACGCTCGGGCGCCCCGTGGTCGTGCTCGGGCCCGGCCCGGGCGCCGAGGGTGAAGGGATCGAGCACGCCGAGACCCCGGCAGAAGCCGTTCAGCTGGCCCTCGACTTGGTAGGAAGTCGGTAGGAATGGGGCTCGAGATGCGCACGGAGTGCGAGCGCTGCGGAGTCGCCCTCGACTTCGAGTCGGATGCCCGTATCTGCAGCTATGAGTGCACTTTCTGCGCTCCGTGCTCGGAGGCGATGGAGTCGATCTGCCCAAATTGCGGCGGTGAGCTCGTCCGGCGGCCCCGCCGCGTGCTCTAAAGAATCAAGCAGTTGCTGTCGAAACCTCGGCGCAGCGGCCGATGGTTTCCATGCGCACACTGATCAAGCTCCTCGTCGTGCTCGGCGCACTGGTGGCGGCAGCGCCGTCCCAGGCCGCCGTGAGCTGCGCGCTCGGCGCTGGTACGGCGACCGTGAACATGACCGCCGCCGGCGACTCGGCATCGATCTCCGTTGGGACCGGCGCCAACGCGGGCAGGATCTTCGTGGGCGCCACCTTCTGCACTCCCGCGACGACGGCCAACACGGACACGATCGTCGTCAACGGCACCACAGGCGCCGAGACCGTCACGATCGACCTGAGCGGCGGCCAGTTCGCCCCTGGAGCCGCGGCCGAAGGCTCGGGTAGCGCAGAAATCGAGTTCGTCGTCGATCTTTCGGCTGGCGTGCAGGACCGCGTAACCGTTATCGGAGGCTCCTCAGCGGACACGGTCACGCTGGGAGCGAGCGGCATCAATCTGAACGGCGACAACGACGTGGACGTGACGTTGAGCAACGTCGAGCTCGGAACCGTCAGCGGCAGCGGTGGAGACGACGCCCTCTACGGGGGCGGCGACGCGGTAACCGGAGCGGCCACGGTCCTTCTTCTGACGATGAACGGTGACGGTGGCGACGACACCGCCGTCGGAGGCGAAGGCGACGACACGATCACTGGTGGGCCGGGCGGAAACGTCCTCTACGGCGGCGCCGGCGACGACACGATCACAGGCGGTCAGGGCGACGACCTGCTGGCCGGTGGAGACGGCGGCGACACGTTGACCGGCGGGCTTGGCAACGACGTCTTCGACGAGGAGGCAACTGCCAACGGCACGGACTCGATGGCGGGCAGCGGCGGCAACGACCTCGTGACGTACGGGGGCCGTCCCGCGGGAGTCACGGTGACGATGGACGGCGCGTTCGACGACGGCGAGGCCGGCGAGTCAGACAACGTCGGTGCGGACATCGAGAACGCCGTCGGTGGCGCGGGCGACAACGTCATGACCGGCAGCGGAAGCGCAAACGACCTTACGGGCGGCCCCGGTAACGACATCCTCGACGGCGGCGCCGGCGACGACACCCTGAACGGCGGGCCCGTCGGAGACCGGCTCACCGGTGGATCCGGCAACGACGTCGTGTTCGGCGACGACGGCGACGACACGATTCTCGACGGCGCCGGAAACGACGTCCTCGACGGCGGCGCCGACACCGACACCCTGGACTACTCGGGCGTCACAGGCGGCGTCACCCTGAGCCTCGCCCTCGGTGCGGCCCAGGCGACGGGCGGCGCCGGGACGGACACGGCTGCAGGCTTCGAGAACCTGACCGGCGGCAGCGGCGCGGACGTTCTCGCAGGCGACGCGGGCGTCAACGTTCTGTTGGGCGGCGCCGGGAACGACACGTTCCAGGGTGACTCCGGCGACGACTCGATCCACGGCAACCTCGGCACCGACACGGTGGACTACTCGTCGTTCGCAGAGGACGTTTCGGTGATGCTCGGCCCGGTGAATGGCTCGAGTCCGGGCTCGGCCGCGACGGCGACGACAGGAACCGACACACTGTTTGCGATTGCGAACGTCACCGGCGGCTCGGGCGACGACTCGATCACCGGCGAGGCCGGCGCGAACGTCCTGGTCGGAAACGGCGGCGACGACACGCTCGCGGGCCTGCGCGGAAACGACACCCTCGAAGGCGGCCCGGGGTCGGACACGCTCGACTATTCGGCCGCGGATGCCGGGGTCACGCTCAACCTGGCCAGCCTGGCCGCCCAGAACACGGGCGGCGCCGGGACGGACACGATTCTCACCTCGGAGAGCGTGATCGGATCGTCGTTCGCGGATTCGTTCGCCGGCACCGTGGGCTCGAACAGCCTCGACGGCGGCCCTGGCATCGACACCGCGGACTACGGCGCCTCCTCCCTGGCGGTCAGCGTCGACCTCTCTTTCGCCGGGCCGCAGGACACGGTCGGGGCCGGCGTCGACACGCTGGCCGCGATGGAGAACGTCACCGGCGGCGCCGGCAGGGACGTCCTCACCGGCGATTCGGGGCCCAACGTGGTCACGGCCGGTGCGGGCAACGACACGGTGTTCGCGACGGCCGGCAACGATGTCCTCGACGGCGGGACCGGCTCCGACACGGTCGACTACTCGGCTCGGCCGGCTGGCGTCGTCGTCAACCTGACCACCGGAAACGGCGCAGGCTCGGGCGACCACGACCTGCTCACTGCCCTCGAGAACGTGACCGGGACGTCGGGCGGCGATGTGCTGACCGGCGACGGCACCGCGAACGTCCTCGACGGCGGCGACGGGAACGACAAGCTGCGCGGGCTCGCCGGAGCGGACACGATGACAGGCGGCGCAGGCGTCGACACGGTCGACTATGCGACTTTCTTCCCGGTGAACGGGCGGATCGGGATCATCGCCAACCTCGCAACGGGCGAGGCAACCGGCGACGGCATCGACGCCCTCGCGTCGGTCGAGAACGTCGACGGATCCAGCTTCGACGACCGCCTCGTCGGCAACGGCCAGGACAACCGGCTTCGCGGCGCGGACGGCCAGGACTCGATTGTCGGTGCGGGCGGGCAGGATCGCCTACGCGGGGGCGACGGCGCCGACACGCTGCTGGCGCGCGACGGCGCACTCGACTACGTCCAGGGCGATGCCGGTCACGATCGGGGCCGCGTCAACCAGGGCCTCGACGTCGTCCGAGGCGTCGAAACTCTGTTCTAGACCCCGGCGGCAAGCATCCGGCGGAGGAGGGCAAGCGCGCCTGCCTTGTCGAGGAACTCGTTCAGGTTGCCGCACTTCGGGGACTGGACGCACGACGGGCAGCCGTCGGCACAGGGACAGCCGGCGAGCAGATGCTCCGTGTCACCGACCCAACCTTCGAGCTCGTCGTAGCCGCGCCGGGCGATTCCGACGCCGCCCGGGTGGCCGTCGTAGACGAACACCGTCGGTCGACCGGTCTGGAAGTGGAGGTTCGTCGAGAGGCCGCCGATGTCCCAGCGGTCGCACATCGCCCAGAGCGGGAGGACGGCGATCATGGCGTGCTCGGCGGCGTGGAGCGAGCCCAGAAGCTTCGGGAGCGGCTCGAGGCCCTCGAGCTGCTCGTCGGAGGGGACGTACCAGATCGCCTCCGTCTCGAAGGTCGTGGGCGGGAGGTCGAGCGTGACGAGCTCGAGCGTCGCCTGGTCGCGAATCGACTTGCGCTGGTAGGCGATCACCTGCTCGGTGACGCTGACACGGCCGAAGAACGTCTCCATTCCGAGCCGCCGGTCGCCGAGCTCGGCTTCCTCGATCGCCGTCGTCGTCTCCTTCTTCGGCTGCGTGTAGTAGTCGGCCGTGAAGGCTTCGACGAGCGCGGCACGGCCGTCCAGGTCGAGCTCGAGCACGCGGTACGACTCGCCGAGGTGGAGGTAGACGGCGCCCTCGTGCACCGTCGAGAACGCCCGCTCGCGTTCGACGACGCCGAGCACCGTCCCCGTCCCGGCGTCGATGACGGCGATCGACTCCGGGCTGGCCGACCGCAGGGCCACTCGGCCGGCCGGGTAGTCGCGGCCCGCCCACACGATGCCCGCGGGCGTCTTTCGCAGCTCACCCTCCTCCACGAGGGCCTCTGCCCGCTCCAGGGCCGCGCTCCCGAGCGTATCCCGGTCTCGCTCGTCGAGCGGTGCCTCGAACGCCGCCGAGAGGACGTGGCCGTCGAGGATCCGCGGGTTCGTGTGGTCGAGGATTGCAGCCTCCACGCGGCGGCCGAGGAGCGCCTCTGGCTCCCGCATGAAGAACTGGTCGAGTGCGTCCTCGCTCGCCACGAGCACCGCGAGGCCGTGACTCCGTCTGCCTGCCCTGCCCCACTGCTGGCGAAGGCTCGCGACCGTGCCGGGGAATCCGACCGAGATCGCACAGTCGAGCAGGCCGATGTCGATGCCGAGCTCGAGCGCATCCGTCGCCGTCACTCCGAGCAGCTCGCCCTCGACCAGCCGCCGCTCGATCTCACGCCGCTGGGCGGGCGTGTACCCGGCCCGGTAGGGAGAGAGCCGCGCGGCCGTCTCGGCGTCGACTCGCTCGGATGCAAAGCGGTGGATCAGCTCCGTCGCCTTGCGGCTCTTGGCGAAGCAGATCGTCCGTAGGCCGCGCGAGGCGAGCTCCGCGAGTAGTCGTGCGCCCTCGCCCAGTGCGCTCGCCCGCAGCTGCAGGGGCTCGTCGAGCACGGGTGGGTTCCAGAAGGCGATCGTCCTGGCCGCGCGCGGAGCGGCGTCGTCGTCGATCACGGTCGCATCGAGGCCGAGGAGCGAACGCGCCAGCTCGCCGGGGTTGGCGATCGTCGCCGAGGCGAGCAGGAACTGCGGCTCAGCCCCGTAGATCCGCGCTGCCCGCCGGAGCCGCCGCAGGACGTTTCCCACGTGCGAGCCGAAAACGCCGCGGTAGACGTGTGCCTCGTCGACGACGACGTAGCGGAGGTTGGCGAGGACGTCGGCCCAGCGGTCGTGGTGCGGGAGCACACCGATATGGAGCATGTCCGGGTTGGTCAGGATCGCGTTAGCCCATTTGCGGATCTGCCAGCGGCGTTCGTGCTCGGTGTCGCCGTCGTAGATCGCAGGCTTCACGCGCGGAACCTGGAGCTCGGCGAGCGAGCGGGCCTGATCCTGGGCGAGCGCCTTCGTCGGATAGAGGTAGAGGGCGCGCAGTTTCGGCTCGGCGGCGAGGGCGTCCAGCACCGGCAAGTTGAAGGCGAGCGTCTTCCCACTGGCCGTGCCGGTCGCGACGATGACGTGCTCGCCCCGGCGGGCGGCCGCGAGCGAGTCGGCCTGGTGGGTGAAGAGCGCCTCGACGCCCCGCGCCCTCAGGGCCGCGTCAAGCTTCGGGTGCAGCTCCGGCAACGCCACCGTCCGCGCCTCGCTCGGGGGGATCTCGGTCAGATAGGCGAGCTCTTCCCCTTCGAGCATCCCCTCCCAGGTCACGACGGCCATCGAGCCGATGCTAGCTTTCGTCGTCCGTGGTATCCCGGTGTCTTACGATCGCGACCTCGGACTCCGGCGGAGGTGCGGGGATCCAGGCGGACCTGAAGGCGTTCGCCGCGCTCGGTTGCCACGGCATGAGTGCTGTCGTGGCTCTCACGGCGCAGAACACGACCTCGGTCGAGGCCGTCCACGAAGCGCCGCCGGCGTTCATCAGGGCCCAGCTGGAGGCCGTCTTCGACGACATCGGAGTCGACGCGGCCAAGACGGGGATGCTCTTCAGCGCCCGCATCATCGAGGCGGTCGCCGACTTCCTGCGCGGACGGGAAGTTCCGCTCGTCGTCGATCCGGTGATGGTCGCCGCGTCCGGCGCGACGCTGCTCGAGGACGACGCGGTCTCCGTGCTCGTCCAGGAGCTCTTTCCGCTCGCGACGGTGGTGACGCCGAATCTCCACGAGGCCTGCTCTCTGCTCGGGCTCCCTTACTCGGACGTCGCCGACCGCCGCTCGCTCGCCGAGTCGCTGCACGAACTCGGTGCTCCAGCGGTGATCGTCACGGGAGGTCATGGCACGGAGGCCGTCGACTGGCTCTTCGACGGCCGGCAGCACGTCCCCATCGCCGTCGAGCGACTCGGGGAGGAGGCGACCCACGGAGCGGGGTGTACGCACTCGGCGAGCCTGACGGCGTTCCTCGCTCGAGGGGAGACCCTGGAGGAGGCGGCGCGCAGGGCCGCCGAGGTCGCCTCCGCAGCCGTCCTGCACGGGCTCGCCGAACTCGGCGCCGGGTCCGGCCCGGTCGACGTCTTTCACCTTGAGGCTCTCGGAGCTCGGAGAGTTCGGGCTCCTCGCTGAGCTCGAGCGACGCGGGCTCGTGCTCGGCCGCGACGCGGAGGGCGCCGTCCTGGCCGACGGCGTCGTCGTCACTCAGGACACGCTCGTCGAGAACGTCCATTTCCGCCGTGACTGGACGTCCTGGCGGGACCTCGGGTACAAGGCGGCCGCGATCAACCTGAGCGACCTCGCAGCGATGGGCGCCGAGCCGGAGGCGCTGCTCGTCGCGCTCTCCCTACCTCCCGGGGTCGACGTTGAGCGCGGTCGGCGAGCTGTACGAGGGTCTGAACGAGCCCGGCGTGCCCATTGCGGGCGGCGACACCACGCGCGGCGAGGCCGTCGTCGTCACGGTGACGGCCGTGGGTCGCGCCGAGCGCGTCCCCGGCCGGGCCGGCGCCCGTCCGGGCGACGTGTTGGTCGTCACCGGGCCGCTCGGGGGCTCAGCAGCCGGTCTTCACGTGCTGCGGGAGGGCCTCACAGGCTTCGATGAGCTGGTCGCCCGTCACCGCCGCCCCCCTGTTCGACTCGAGGAAGGACGCCGCCTCGCAGCAGCGGCCCATGCCATGGTCGACCTCTCCGACGGGATCGCCGGTGACGCCGCCCGCATTGCCGAGCGGTCAGGCTGCCGAATCGTGCTCGAGCCGGATCGGATCCCGCGCGCAACCGGGATCGACGAAGTGGCGGAGCTCCCGTTCTGGACGATGGGTGAGGACTACGAGCTGCTGGTCGTTCTCGCGCCCGAGGACGCGGACGCGTCCGGCTTCGCGGTCGTCGGCCACTGCGAGGAGGGCGAGCCCGGCGTCGAGCCGACGGGCCTGGAGGGCTGGGACTCCTTCCGGAGGAGCTAGGCCGCGGCCTTGAGCCAGTTCTCCCAGGCAGCCTCGTAGTGGCTGCGGGAGCGGGCGCCGACGATCGTCTCGCGTGCCTCGCCGCCCTCGAAGAGGATGACGGTCGGGATCGAGAGGACGCCGAAGCGCACCTGCGTAGCTGGATTCTCGTCGACGTTCAGCTTGAGGAAGCGAACGCGGCTGTGCTCGTCGGCCATGTCCGCCAGGATCGGCCCGACGACGCGGCACGGGCCGCACCAGGGCGCCCAGAAGTCGACGACGACGGGGCCCTCCGCCTGGAGGACCTCACGCTCGAAATCGGAGTCTCCGACCTGGTTGAGCTCGGCCACGCGGCCACTATAGCCACCGTCACAGTCGGCCCCGAGCGGCCGCGATCCGGAGGGCTGGGACCCTTGCCATTGCCTCGAGGACGATGCCCGGGCCCATCTTCGAACCGCCCTCGGCGCGGTCGGTGAAGCGAATGGGAACCTCCTCGACCGCGAACCCCGCTCGAAGCGCCCGGTAGACGGTCTCGATCTGGAAGGCATAGCCGCGCGACTCGATTCGCGCCGGGTGGATCGCCTCGAGCACCTCGCGCCGATAGACTTTGAACCCCGAGGTCGTATCCCTTACGGAGATGCCGAGCACGGCACGGGCGTACGTGGAGCCCGCGCGGCTGACGAGCCGTCGCAGAGCGCCCCAGTTCTCCGTCCCGCCGCCCGTGACGTACCGAGAACCGAGCGCGATCCTGCACGCGACGTTGCCTCGACGAGCCTCGGCAGATCGCTCGGTTCGTGTGAGAAGTCGCAGTCCATCGTGGCTACGAGCTTCGCATCGGTGGCCAGCGCCCGCTCGAAGGCAGCGACGTATGCGGGGCCGAGACCTTCCTTGCGCTCGCGGTGGAGGACGTCGAGGAAGTCGACCTCGCCCGCGAGCCGGTCGGCGAGCCGGCCGGTTCCGTCCGGCGAGGCGTCGTCGATCACGAGCACGCGGGCGGAGAGCTCGAGCCCGTCGAGGACGGCGCCGAGTGCCCGGACCATCGGGTCGAGGTTCTCGCGCTCGTCATAGGTGGGGACACAGACGACCAGCCGCACGCGCGTATCATCGCCGCCGTGGCCGCGAAGCTGCCGACGAATACCGAACTCGCCGAGCGCTTCGAGCTTCTGGCCGACATGCTGGAGCTCGACGGCGCCGACGCGTTCCGACTGGCCGCCTACAGGCGTGCGGCGGCTCGGATCCGGGACTCCGCGGTTCCGGTGGCGCAGCTCGCGGTTGAAGGGAAGGCCACCCGGCTCTCCGGCATCGGCTCGACGATCGAGGGCAAGATCGTGGAGGTCGTCGAGACCGACGACATGCAGGCGCTCGCCAAGCTGCGGGCGAAGCTGCCGCCGGGTCTCGTCGAGGTGATGCACGTTCCGGGTCTCGGCCCCAAGACGGCGCGGAAGCTCTGGTCCGAACTCGGAGTCGAGTCCCTGGACGACCTCCGTGCGGCGGCGGAGCAGGAGCGCCTTCGCGCGCTGCCGGGCCTCGGTGCGAAGACCGAGGAGAAGATCCTGAAGTCGCTCGACGGCTGCCGGCCAAGGCTTCGGCGGCGACCGGGCGCACCCTTCTCGGCAAAGCGTTGCCCGCGGTTCGCCGCGCGGTCGCAGAGATCGAAGCCAGCGGCCTCGCCGAGCGGGTCTCGGAGGCCGGAAGCGTCCGCCGCCGCTGCGAGACGACGAAGGATCTCGATCTCATCGCGACGGCGAGCGATCCTCCGGCGCTGACGACCTTTTTCGCCGAGCGAGAATGGGTGGCGGAGGTGGTCGCCAGGGGCGGCACGAAGGCGACGGTCGTGTCCCACGAGGGCTTTCGCTTCGACCTCCGCGTCGTTCCGCCGGAGAGCTACGGCAACCTGCTCCAGCACTTCACCGGCTCGAAGGACCACAACGTCGCCCTCCGGGAGGAGGCCGTTCGGCGCGGCCTCTCCGTCAGCGAGTACGGGGTTCTCGAGGTCGAGAGCGACAAGACCTTCCAGGCCGCGGACGAGGACGCCGTCTACGCCCGTCTCGGCTACGCCTGGATTCCGCCGGAGCTCCGCGAGAACCGTGGCGAGCTCGAAGCGGCGCGCGACGGCGAGCTGCCGCGCCTCGTGGAGCTTGACGACCTGAAGGGCGACCTCCACATGCACACGGACTGGTCGGACGGTCGTGCGACCCTCGAGGAGATGGTGCTGGCGGCCAAGGACTGCGGCCGTCGCTACATCGCGATCTGCGATCACGCCCGGCGTCTGCGCGACGGGCGGCTCGAGTCGCAGACTGCGGCGATTTCGGAGGTGGACGCCCGCGTCTCCGGTATCAAAGTACTTGCCGGCATCGAGGTCGACATCCGAGCGGACGGCAGCGCTCGACTTCGCCGACGAGATGCTCGCCGAGCGCGACTGGGTGATGGCTTCGATCCACTCCGGCTTCGACGGGCCCCGCGAGCGCCTCACCGACCGGCTGGTCGCCGCGATGGAGAACCCGCACGTCGACTGCATCGGCCATCCGACCGGCCGGAAGATCAACCGCCGCCCGCCGTACGAGCTCGACTTCGAGCGCGTATGCGAGACGGCGGTGGCGACGGGAACGTTCCTCGAGATCAACTCCCAGCCGGACCGCCTCGATCTCACGGACACGCTCGCCCGCGCGGCCGCGGAGGCCGGAGTGCGCATCGTCATCTCGACCGATGCCCATCGCCTCCACGAGCTCGACAACCTGGAGCTCGGCGTCGCCCAGGCCCGCCGCGGCTGGGTGACGCCGGAGCAGGTCGTCAACACCCGCACCTGGGCCGAGGTGAAGAAGCTTCAGAAGCGATGAATAGCTTCCGCGACGACGCCGTGGCCGCCTCCGAGTGGATCTCCGGCTACCTGGAGGGGGTCCGCGACCTGCCGGTGCTCTCGCAGGTCGAACCGGGGCAGATCAAGGCGGCGTTGCCGGCGTCGCCTCCGGATCGTGCCGAGCCGTTCTCGGCCGTCCTCCGCGACCTGGACGAGATCCTGCTGCCCGGGATCACGCACTGGAATTCCCCGCGGTTCTTCGCGTACTTCGCCATATCCGGCAGCGAGCCGGGGATCCTGGCCGAGTTCCTGACCGCGGCGCTGAACGTGAACGCGATGCTCTGGCGCACGTCGCCGGCCGCCACCGAGCTCGAGGAGGTGGCGGTGGACTGGCTGCGCCAGCTCGCCGGCCTCCCCGAGGGGCTGCACGGGCACATCGAGGACACGGCCTCGACCTCGACGCTGGCGGCGCTCACAGCAGCGCGCCATCTCCGGCCGGGAGGAGCCGTCGTCTGCTCGGAGCACGCCCACTCCTCTGTCGACAAGGCCGCCCGCCTGCTCGAGCTGCCGCTCGTCAAGATCCCTGCCGACACCGAGTTTCGGCTGCGCCCGGACGTCCTCTCCGAGTCGCTGAACGGTCACGATGTCGCGGCGGTCGTGGCAACGGTCGGAACGACGTCGAGCACGTCGGTGGACCCGGTCGCCGAGATTGCCCCGCTCTGCGAGCTGGCCGGCTCCTGGCTCCACGTCGACGCCGCCTACGCGGGGTCGGCCATGGTCTGCGAGGAGAACCGCTGGGCCTTCGCCGGCGTCGAGTCGGCGGACTCGCTGGTGATCAACCCGCACAAGTGGCTGTTCACGCCGATCGACTGCTCGGTCTTCTACACACGGCGCCCGGATGTGCTGCGCGACGCCTTCAGCATCCTTCCCGAGTACCTCCGGACGAGCGACGAGGACGTCACCAATCTCATGGACTACGGGCCGGCGCTCGGCCGGCGCTTCCGATCGCTGAAGCTCTGGGCGGTCATCCGCTGCCACGGACGGGAGGGCCTCCAGGCGCTCATCCGCGAGCACGCTCGCCTCGCCCGGCTCTTCGCGAGCTGGGTCGAGCAAGCTCCCGGCTGGGAGGTCGTCGCGCCGGTGCCGTTCTCGGTCGTCTGCTTCCGCCGAGACGGCTCCGACGAGGAAAACGCGACGGTACTCGAGCATGTAAACGCAACCGGCGAGGCATACCTCTCGCACACGGTTCTCGACGGCCGTTACGTCCTCCGCCTTGCGGTCGGCAACCACAGGACGACCGAGGACGACGTTCGCCGCGCCTGGGAGCTCCTACAGGAGACGTAGGAGCGTGACGAGGCGAGCCGGGTTCGCGACCACGAGGTCGGCGGCGCCCACGAGCTCGGCTGGAGCCTCGCTCGAGGCGACTGCGACGCAGACGGCCTTGTCGAGGCCAGCCTCTCTGAGGCCTGCGAACCCGTCCAGGTCGGTCGTGTCATCACCCGCGTACAGGCCCAGGCGGGCGTCGGTCCGGTCGAGGAGCGTCCGGACCGCAGTCCCCTTGTCCGCCGCGACCGGAGGGCGGATTTCCAGGACCTTGCGGCCCCAGCGGGCGTCGAGGCCCTCGGCTCTCGCCTGCTCGGCCACCCGCTCGAGCTCCGCGCGCGCGGCGGCCTCGTCCTGCGCCTCGCGGTAGTGGTAGGTCAGGGAGAGTGTCTTGTCCTCGACCGGAAGGGCGACGAGCTCGCGGAACCTGGCAATCTCCGCCGCGAGGTCGTGCGCGCGCGGGTCGAGCTCGAGGCCGTGATTGCCGACGATGTGGATCCCCTCGACGCCGACGAGCCGGCGTGCGTCCTCTCCCGCGCGGCCGCTGACGCAGGCCACGAGGACGTAACGGCCGACGAGGCGCGCCAGCTCGGCACGCGTAGCTTCGGGCACCGAGGCGAGCTCGGGCCGTGGTGCTATCGGGGCGAGCGTGCCGTCCACGTCGAGGATGAGCGCGCTCCGCTCGGGGGCGTCGGCGAGAGGGGCAAGGAGCTCCGCGGCCTCCATCGGCCCGCCTAGGATACGGTCGTGCCGGCCACGCGAACGCTCCTGTTGCTCGCGGGCGTCGGCGTCGCGGCCGGCTTTCTGAGCGCCCTCTTCGGCGTCGGCGGGGGAGTCATCGTGGTGCCGGCCCTCGTGCTTCTGCTCGGCTTCGATCCGAAGACGGCCACCGGCACGTCGCTCGCAGCGATCGGCCTGACCGCGATCGCAGGGGCATTCTCATTCTCCCTCTTCGACCACGTCCACTGGAACTCGGCAGCGCTCGTGGGTCTTCCTGCCCTGTTCGGCTCGATCGCGGGCGTGCGCCTGCAGAAGCGCATCTCCTCGACGGCTCTCACGCGTCTCTTCGCCCTGTTCATCGTCGGCATCGCCGTGATCCTCTTCCTCGAATGAGCGTCACGACCGTCGTCCTCGCGCTCGCTCTCGGCTTCGGCGCCGGCACGCTCTCGGGCCTCTTCGGTGTGGGCGGAGGCGTCCTGTTCGTGCCGACCCTCGCGCTCGTGGTCGGGCTGAATCAGCTCGACTCGCAGGCGACGTCGCTCGCGGCGATGATTCCCGTTGTCTTCTTCGGCGCCTGGCAGCAGCACAAGGGCGGAAACGTCCGCTGGAAGGCGGCCCTCGCCGTCGGCGTCGCGTCCGTCGTCGGGGTCCTCGGCGGCGCAGTGTTGGCGACGTCGCTGGGCGACGAGCTCCTGCGTGGGCTGTTCGCGCTCTTCCTCCTCTTCGTCGCCGTGCAGCTCCTCTGGTCAACCCGGGACAGCTGACCCTCGTCGGCCGGCATTCGAGGCCGATAATCTCCTGATGGTGAGGCACCGCTTCGTCCAAGCGGCCATTGTCGCCCTGGCCGTGCTCGCGCTCGGCTCGACGGCAGCCGCGCAGAGCGTCCCGAGCTCGTCCGCGCTTGCGTTCGGCGTCCGCGTGATCCTTCCCGACGGCACGGTCGCCTCGTCGGCCTCCGTCGCCGCTCCTCCTCGAAAGAGCGCGGTCCTCAACGGGTGGAGCTATGCCGACGGAGCCGTCGTCTCGGGCTGGAGCTCGATCGCCGCTCGCTCGCCCGCGGGTGCCGCGGGGTCGTCTGCGGCCGCCAGCTCGTCCGTCAGGTCGATCTCGCTCTTCGGGGGCGAGGTCACGGTCGACGGCGTCTTCGTCAAGGGCAGCGCCCAGGCTTCGGGTAGCGGAGCGAACGGCGACCTTTCGGCCTCGTCGCTCTCGAACCTCGTCGTCCTGGACGAGTCGGTACAGACCGGACAAAACGTTCGCGTACGGCTCGGGAACTGGGGCTATGCGGTGACGCTGGAGACCGCGGTCGTCCGTAGCCGGAGCCCCCGCTTCGGGTTCCGTGGTTTCGTCACCGGGCTCCACGTCGTCCTGACGACTGACCACGGCGGTCTCCCGAAGGGCACCGAGATCATGGTCGGGTACGCGGAGGCCGCGGCGAGTGCGCCTCACCCGAAGCCGCCGCCGCCGCCGCAACCTTCGGACGGCGGTCCCGCGAAGGAGCCGGTGCCGTCCTCGACGCCGCAGGCGCCGCCCACGGTGCGACCGCCTCCGCCCGATGTCGAGCCAAAGCTCACGGCAGCGGGCTATGTCTTCCCCATCTACGGCCCGGCGTCGACGTCCGACAGCTTCGGTGCGGCGCGAACGACCACCTGGCACCACGGTGTCGACATCTTCGCGCCGCTCGGGGCGCCGGTGCTCGCCGTCGCGGACGGAACGCTCTTCAACGTCGGCTGGAACGACGTCGGGGGCAACCGCCTCTGGGTTCGCGACGCTGCGGGCAACGAGTTCTACTACGCGCACCTCTCGGCGTATTCGCCGCTGGCCAGGGAAGGCGCCGCGGTCAAGGCCGGAGACGTCATCGGCTTCGTCGGCACGACCGGCGACGCTGCAGGAACGCCGCCGCACCTTCACTTCGAGGTCCATCCGCGCGAACTTCTCTGGATGGGCTACGACGGTGCGATCGACCCCTACCCGTACCTGCTTGCATGGCTGCGTCTCGACGACCTCACCTTCGGCTCGTGGTCGCCGGCGCCGGGGCCCGCCCCCAAGGTCGGAGCCGTCCTCCTGCAGGCCGACGACATCTCGTCGTTCTCCGCGCTCGGTGACGACACGCTCTCGTCGTACCTGGTCGTCCCGGCGCTGTTCGGTGAGGGTGAGGCGGGTCCGGTCATCGTCGGTGCCGGGCCGGGCTTCGGCGGCTAACGGCCTCGTGGGATGAGCTCGCCGCACACGGCCTCCTGGGCAAGCATGTGCTCGGCGGGCTGACGAGCGGCCGAACGGCAAGGCGATCGCAGAGGTCCAGCTGCAGGGCGAGGTCGCGCGTGTCGATGCTCACCATGGGATCGGGCTCAGGCGGGTCGGTACAGGCGAGCTCTTCTGGCTGCCGCCCGGACGATCATCGAGCCGGACGACGAGGTCGTCCCGGACTGGCGCGGACTCTCCGCGAGGGGGTTCGAGCCTGCCGACGGCTGACGGCCGCGCGGGCTACTGCTCGTTCGTCTGGTACTCGAACGGCTGCTCGGGGCCGAGGACCTTGTCCTTCAGCCACTTGCGGGTCTGCGGGCCCGTCGCCGGGTTGAACAGGACGCCGAGCGTGATCCCCGTCAGGAGCAGGAACGTGTTCCGTGCTGCGTGGGAAGAGGACTTGCCCTGCGCGCGCGCGCCGGCCAGGCGCAGTTCCTCGACGGCCTTCTTGAGGTCGGCCTGGATGTCCTTGTCCCTGGCGACACGCGTTGCGACAGCCTGAGCGCCGCGGCCGCCGAGCAGCTCGTCGTAGATGCTCCTCGCCGACGCGTAGGCGTTCTTTACGTGCTCGTGCAGCTCATCGTCCTGCGAAAGCCGGTCGAAATAGGGTCGGGCCGTGCCGACCGCGCCGTAGACTTTGTCCTTCATCATCTTCCTTTCGTTGTCGTCGGGGGGATTATCTACCCGCGGGCCGCTCGGGGAAACTCCTCGACCGTCGCGGCCGGGAACGCTGCCTCGAGCACGTCGTCGATGGTATCCGCGAGGACGAAGTTCATGCTCTTGCGAACGTCGTCCGGGAGATCGTCCAGATCAGCCTCGTTCTCGTGCGGAAGGATGACCGTGCCGATGCCTGCGCGCTCGGCAGCCAGCGTCTTTTCCTTCACGCCGCCGATCGGCAGAACCTGGCCGGTGAGCGTGATCTCGCCGGTCATCGCCACGTCCTCGGAGACCGGGACGCCGGTCGCGAGGGAGGCGAGCGCGGTCGCCATCGCCGTCCCGGCGGAGGGCCCGTCTTTGGGCACGGCGCCGGCCGGCACGTGAATGTGGACGTCGCGCTCGGCGAACCAGTCGGAGTCGAGGCCGAGGTGGCCTGCGTGTCCGCGAATCCACGAGAGGGCGGCCTGCGCCGACTCGCGCATGACGTCGCCGATCTGGCCGGTGACGGTCAGCTTGCCGCTCCCCGGCATAGCCGTTGCCTCGACGAAGAGGATGTCCCCGCCGACCGGCGTCACGGCGAGTCCGGTGGCGACTCCGGGATCCGACGTGCGCCTGCGCGCCTCGGCCGAGAAGCGTCGCTTCCCGAGCCAGGCGCGGACGCGGTTCTCGTCGACCCGCGCGCCCTTGCGCTTGCCCTCGGCGATCTCGCGGGCAGCCTTGCGGCAGAGCGCGGCGATCTCGCGGTCGAGATTCCGCACGCCCGCCTCCCGCGTGTACTCGCGGACGAGGAGACGCAGCGCCTTCTCGGTGAAGGTCATCTGCTTCGCTCCTAGCCCGTGTGCCTCGAGCTGCTTCGGGACGAGGTAGCGCCGAGCGATCCCCACCTTCTCGTCTTCCGTGTAACCCGCGACGCGGATGATCTCCATGCGGTCGAGGAGGGGCGACGGGATGGTCTCGAGCTGGTTCGCGGTCGTCACGAACAGAACCTGCGAGAGGTCGAAGGGCAGGTCGAGGTAATGGTCGCGGAAGGTCGAGTTCTGGGCCGGGTCGAGGACTTCGAGCATCGCGCTCGACGGGTCGCCGCGCCAGTCGGACCCCATCTTGTCGATCTCGTCGATCATGAAGACTGGGTTCTTGGTCCCGGCGTCTCGGAGCGCGCGGAGGATCGTGCCGGGCATCGCGCCGATGTAGGTACGCCGGTGACCGCGGATCTCCGCCTCGTCGCGGACGCCGCCGACCGAGACGCGTACGAACTTGCGGCCGAGGGCCCTGGCGATCGACTGCCCCAGCGACGTCTTGCCGACCCCGGGAGGGCCGACGAAGGCGAGGATCGGGCCAGAGAGCTTGTTGGTCAGCTTTTGGACGGCGAGGTGCTCGACGATCCGCTCTTTGACCTTCTCGAGGTCGTAGTGGTCCTCGTCGAGGATCCGCCGGGCCGCCTTCAGATCGAGGTCGTCCTCGGTCGTCTCGTTCCACGGGAGCGAGAGGATCCACTCGAGGTACGTCCTGATGACTCCGTACTCGGCGGCGGCGGGCGGCAGCTTCGAGAGGCGGTCGAGCTCGCGCCGGGCCTGCTTGTCGGCCTCCTCGGGGAGGCTCGCCTCCTCGACCTGTGCCCGTAGCTCGGCGATCTCGGCCTGCTGCTCATCGGTCTCGCCGAGCTCCTCCTGGATCGCCTTGAGCTGTTGGCGGAGAAAGTACTCGCGCTGCGACTTGTCCATCTCCTCCTGGACCTGGGACTGGATCTTCGTCCCGAGCTCGAACACCTCCAGCTCGCGGGAGAGGATCACCGTCAGCTTGCGGAGTCGATCCTGGACATCGATCGTCTCGAGCAGCTCCTGCTTCTCCTCGGTCTTCAGGCGGATGGTCGAGGCGATCAGGTTGGCGAGCGCGCCCGGCGTCTCCGCGTTGGCAGCGGCGAGCAGCAGTTCCTCGGGAAGGTATGGAGCGATCGAGATGATCCGTCCGAAGAGGCCTTCGACCGAGCGGGCAAGGGCCTCCGCCTCCTTCTCGTGCGCGACGACGTCCGGGAGCGGCGTGAAGAGTCCCGTGAGATAGGGCTCGGTCTGCTCGACCGAGTCAAGACGGATCCGCTCGAGGCCCTGGACGAGGACGCGCAGCGTCCCGTCCGGGACGCGGATCATCTTGTGGACGACCGCCGACGTGCCGACCTCGTGAAGGTCATCGGCGCGTTCGGCTTCCTCCTCGGGGGAGCGCGCCGTGACGAGCGCGATCGTCCGGTCGCTCGCGACCGCCTCGTCGACGAGGCGGATCGAGCGCTCCTGCCCGATCGCAAGCGGCGTCACCGACGCCGGGAAGACGACGCTCTCGCGCAGCGGGAGGATCGGCAGCATCGCCGTCCCTTCGATCTCGTCCGTCGGTGTCCGCTCCTCGACCGCACTCATTCGGAGCTCCCTTCACGAATGCGAACCCGAACCGGTCCCGGGATTCTCTGCCTGAGCGGGACGGCGATCGTGAGCATGCCCTGCTCGTACGTCGCCTCGGCGGCGGATGCGTCGAATCCGTCGCCCAGGGCGATCCGGCGTTCGAAGGCTCCGTAGTCGATCTCGATGTGGTGATAGCGGCGCCCGTCGCCCTGCGGGCGTTGCCGGCGGCCGGCGATGACGAGCACGCCCTCGCTGACGGCGACGTCGACCTGCTCGGGGTCGATGCCCGGGAGCTCGGCCACCACATGGAGGACAGGCGGATCCTCCGTCCTGAAGACGTCGACGCGCGGCCGGAACCCGGCACGCTGCGGCGCGAGCCGGTGGTACCAGAGGTCTGCGAACAGCTCCTCCATCTCGCTCGTCAGTCGGTCGATGCTCCTCCGCTGGGTCATGCGAGAATCGTAGCCATGGAACGCGTTCTGAAAGCGGTCGTGATCGGCGGAGGAGTCGTGATCTACATCTGGATCGCCGCGGTGCGCGAGGCGCCGGCGATCCGCGCCCGCAAGGCCGCCCGCCGGGCGGTCGGCCGCTCCTGAGGGCGCTCAGAGCGCGCTGGGACCGTGACCGGCCGCTAGCTGGCGAGGCGATCCTCCCCGGAGCATCCGTCGCTTGGAGCCGAGTAGGCTGCCGAGAATGGAGCTGGAAGTCGTCGAGGGCAACATCGCCGAGCTCGAGGTCGACGCGATCGCGAACGCGGCGAACAATCAGCTCTGGATGGGCGCCGGCGTCGCGGGCGCGATCAAGGGCGCGGGCGGAGCGGAGATCGAGCGAGAGGCCGTGGCGAAGGGCCCGATCGAGCTCGGGGACGCGATCCCGACCGGCGCCGGGAGCCTTGCCGCTCGGCACGTGATCCACGGAGCGGTCATGGGCCAGGACCTCCGCACGGACGCGGCGACGATCGCGCGGACGACGACGCGGGTGCTGGAGGTCGCCGACGAGATCGGCGCCCGCTCGCTTGCCCTGCCCGCGTTCGGAACGGGCGTGGGAGGCTTCCCGCTCGACGAGTGTGCGGCGATCATGGTGCGGGAGGCCCGCGCCTACGAGCCGACGAACCTGGAGCGGGTCCTCTTCGCGGTCTACGGCGAGGACGCCGAGGAAGCGTTTCGCGCCGCCCTCGGCGCTGAGTAGCATCAGGCGGTCATGGAGGGAAAGGGCATCCGTGCGCGCGGCCTGATCTGCGCGGGCGGGGAGGCGACCCGCCTCCAGGAGCTCACGCGCATCACGAACAAGCATTTGCTGCCGATCGGGCGTTGGCCGATGGTCTACTACCCGCTCCAGCTGATGGAGAGGCTCGGCATCCGCGACGTCCTGCTCGTCACCGGGCAGGGCCACGCCGGCGACTTCATCGACCTGCTCGGAGACGGGCACGTCCGCGAGCGGGAGGGCGACGATCTTCTCTTCGACCTCGATCTCACCTACAAGGTGCAGACCGAGCCGGGCGGGATCGCGCAGGTCGTCGGCATGGCCGAGTCGTTCGCGGGCGGGGAGAGCCTCGTCGTCTGCCTCGGGGACAACATCTTCGAGCACGTCGAGACCGACGCGGTGCGCGCCTGGCTCGAAGCGCCCGGCGAGGCGTTGATCTTCGTCAAGGAGGTGCCGGATCCGGAGCGCTTCGGCGTCGTCGTCTATGGGGAGGACGGCGCCGTCTCGGACGTCGTCGAGAAGGCCGGCATCGTCGACCTGCGCTACGACGGCCCGCCGTCGAGCGACGCCGTGGTCGGGCTGTACTGCTACCCGCCGGATGTCTTCGAGATCATCCGCGGCCTCGCCCCGTCCTCGCGCGGGGAGCTGGAGATCACGGACGTCAACCGATGGTACGCCGAGCAGGGGCGGCTCCGCTCCGCTCGGATCAGCGGGTGGTGGCGCGATGCCGGGACACACGAGGCGCTCGGTCGCATCGGGACGCTCATCGACGAGACCGGCGCGAACAAGCAGGCATGATCCCCGGAGTCCTTCTCCTGCCGCTGCAGGTCTTCTCGGACGAGCGCGGCTGGTTCGCCGAGATCCGGCGAGACGGCCTGCTTCCGCGGCCGACCGTGCAGACCAACGTCTCCTTCTCGCGGAAGGGGGTGATCCGCGGGCTTCACTTCCACGAGCGGGGACAGGACGACCTCTTCGTCTGTCTCACGGGGACGGCCCGTGTTGTCGTCCTCGACCGCGAGACCGGCGAAGCATTCACCGTCGACATCGGCGACGAGAATCCGGTCGCGGTCTACGTCCCGGGCCGCCATGCACACGGATTCGAGGCCTTGACGGATCTCCTCTTCTGCTACCACGTCACCCGCGAATACGACCCGGCGGATCCGGACGAGCACGGAGTCTCCTGGGACGACCCGCGCGTCAGGCACCTGTGGAGCACGGACAACCCGATTCTGTCGGAGCGGGACGCGTCCTCCTAACCGGGGCCGGCGGCCAGCTCGGCGCCGCGCTCAGGGAGGAGTACCCCGGCGGCGACGCCAGGACCAGGGCCGAACTCGACGTGGCAGAGCCGATCGTGCTCGGCTACGTGCCGGATCTCGTGCTGCACGCCGCCGCCTGGACGGATGTCGACGGCGCCGAGGGCGACGAGGCAGGTGCGCTCCGGGTGAACGTTGGGGGGACGCAGAACGTGGTCGCACTCGGCGCGCCCGTTGTCTACTACTCGTCCGACTATGTCTTCGACGGAGCCAAGGGCGCGCCCTACGTCGAGTCGGACGAGCCGGCGCCGCTGGGCGCCTACGGGCGCAGCAAGCTTCTCGGAGAGCGTGAGGTGAAGAAGGGCTGGATCGTCAGGAGCTCCTGGCTCTTCGGCTGGAGCGGGCACAACTTCGTGCGGACGATGCTCCGGCTCGGCGCCGAGCGAGACGAGGTGCGCGTGGTCGACGACCAGGTGGGCTGCCCGACGTACGTCGGCCACATTGCTGCCGCGACGCGACATCTCGTGGCGCTGCCGGGCGGTGTCTGGCACGTGGCCGCCGAGGGCGAGGCGACGTGGGCCGAGTTCGCCGAGGCGATCTTCGACGAGGCGGGCATCGACTGCCGCGTCATCCGTATCTCGACCGCGGAGCTCGGCCGACCGGCTCCCCGTCCCGCCAATTCGATCCTTCGGAGCGAGCGCGAAGGAGTGCCCGCGCTTCCGCACTGGCGTGAGGGCCTGCGGGAATGCCTCGCCCGCATGTGACGATTCCGGCGGGGGCTCGAGTGGTGGCGCGGCGAGCCGGGCGGCGGCATGGCTCGCCCTTGCATGGGGACCCGGACGAGGAGGTGATCGCCTGCGCTCGCTGGCTGGCGGCTGCGTAGCCGCCGTTTCGGTGGAAGCGCGCGGTCGGCCGACTACGATCAAGACGTGCGAGTTCTGGTCACCGGGGGCTGCGGTTTCATCGGCAGCCACTTCGTCAAGCGCCTCGTCTCCGGCGGAGACGAAGTCGCCGTGCTCGACAAGCTGACCTATTCGGGGCGCAAGGAGAATCTCCGACGGCGTCGAGTGCGAGCTCACGGTCGGTGACATCGCCGACCCCGAGGCGGTCGCGCGCGCGGCCGAGGGATGCGAGGCGATCGTCAACTTTGCGGCCGAGACCCACGTCGACCGGTCGATTCTCGGCGCAACCGACTTCGGCCGCACCGAGTTCTTCGGCACGCAGGTGCTGCTCGAGGAGGTACGGCGCACGGGCGCGCGCTACGTGCAGGTCTCCACCGACGAGGTCTACGGCGACCTGGAGCACGGTGGCTCGGCGAGGGAAACGGACCCGGTCAACCCTTCGAGCCCCTACAGCGTGGCGAAGGCGGCGGGCGACCTCCACATCCCCGCATACGTGCGCACCTTTGGCGTCAACGCGTCGATCACCCGAGGCTCGAACACCTACGGACCGAACCAGTACCCGGAGAAGCTCGTGCCGCTCTTCATCACGAACGCGCTGGACGGCGAGCCGCTCCCCGTTTACGGCGACGGCCGGCAGATCCGGGACTGGCTTCATGTCGAGGATCACAGCGCCGGAATCGAGTTCGTCCTGCGTGAGGGCGAGCCGGGCGAGACCTACAACATCGGGGGCGGAAACGAGCGCGAGAACGTGCAGATAACCGAGTTGATCCTCGAGCTCACGGGCGCCGATCCGACCCTCGTGCGCCACGTCACCGACCGCCCTGGCCACGACCGCCGCTACTCGCTCGACTCCTCGAAGCTGCGGGGTCTCGGGTGGGCGCCGGAGCGCGCCTTCGAGGACGGCCTCGCCGAGACCGTCGACTGGTACCGCGCCAACCGCGGGTGGTGGGAGCCGATCAAGTCGGGCGAGTACGCCGACTACTACCGCCGGCAGTACGCCGAGCGGCTCGCCTGACGCCGTCGACCCGGTTCCCTCATGCAATCCTTACGGCGCTGACGTACCCTTGCTGCCGATCGGGGTCCTCATGCGTCGAGCACTCGTGGCAGCCATCGCACTCGCCATCGCACTGTCGTGCGCGGCGGCCGCTCGGCCTGCAGCCACCTTCGTCATCAAGGGAAAGGGCTGGGGTCACGGCATCGGCATGGCGCAGTACGGCGCGTACGGCTTCGCCCAGCACGGCCGCGATTACGCCTGGATCCTCGACCACTACTACCCGGGAACGACGCTCGGCACGGCGGGCGTCGGGCGCGTGCGCGTTCTGCTCGCCGGAAACGTCGGCTCCCTCTCGGTCGGCTCGGGGAGGGCGTTCACCGTCCGGGACGCGAACGGCCGAACGGTCAATCTCACTGCGGGCGCGCACGTTCTTGGGCCGAACCTCCGGATTCGGAGCGCAAGCGGGCAGATGAGGACTCTGGCCGACCCAGTCCGCTTCACTCCCGGCTCGTCCCTGCTGCGACTCTCGGGTAATCGCTATCGGGGCCTGCTTGCGGGCGCGCTCCCAGGGAGGGCGCCTCTCCGTCGTCAACGACATCGGCCTCGAGCCGTACGTGAAGGGCGTTGTCGCCTGGGAGATGCCGTCGTCATGGAACGCGCGAGGCCCTGAAGGCGCAGGCCGTCGTCGCCAGGACGTACGGCCTGGTCAGTCGCAAGTCGGGCTGGTTCGACTTGTACGACGACACGCGGAGTCAGGTCTACGGCGGCGTACGGGCGGAAACGAGCAGTACGAACGCCGCCGTCAACGCGACGCGCCGCAAGGTCGTGCGCTGGCAGGGTGACCTCGCCTGGACGCTCTACCACTCGACCTCCGGCGGCAAGACCGCCTCGCGCCTGGACGAGTGGGACCTGTCCGGGATGCCGTACCTCGCGAGCGTCAACGATCCGTACGACGGCATCTCACCCCACCACACCTGGGGCCCCGACGCGTACGAGGACTGCCCAGGCGGGGGTCGAGACTGCGTCTGGTCTTCGGGCGCGCTCAAGCGAGCGCTTGGAGGCCGCGCACCGGCCTCGATCCGGGACTTCAGGGTCGTGGAGCGCAACGGATCCAGCCGCGTCGAGCGGACGAGGCTTGGCCCCTCCGGAACTCGAGATCAGCGGCGGCGATCTCCGCAGCATCCTGGGCCTGCGCTCGACCTGGTTCTCGATCGGCGTCCTGCGCCTGACCGGCGGCGGCTCCATCCAGAAGGGCCAGGCGAAGCGGCTCCACGCTCTGGCCCGCAATCTCAACGGCGCGACGCTCCAGCGCCGGAACGGCTCCGGGGGATGGGCAAACCTCCGGTCGATCGAGGGAAGTGTCGGCGTCTCGGTGCGGCCTTCGGCGACCGCCTTCTATCGGCTGCGATCCCGGGCGGCCACGACCGCACCGGTCAAGGTGGTCGTCCGTGGCGCCCCGCGGTTCACGTCGGATCAGCGCGGAAGCGGGTTCGCCGGGATTGCGACTCCTGGAGACATCGTGCAGGTCCAGCGTCGCGATCCGACCGGGGACTGGGTCACGATCGCCGTCGCGCTCGCGCACGAGGACGGATCGTGGAAGACGATGCTCGCCGTCTCGTCAGGCACCTACAGGGCGTACGTGGCCTCCGAGGGACAGGTGCAAACGACCGACGCTGACCGTCGTCGTCGGCTAGGAGCTTTCCGAGAGCAGCTCGGCCTCGGGCACGTCGCGGATCCGCCGGGCAGGGTTGCCGACGACGACCGCCCTGGCGGGCACGTCCTCGAGGACGACCGCTCCGGCTCCGACGAAGGCCTCCTCGCCGATCTCGATCCCGGGGAGCAGCACCGCTCCTCCCCCGACACGCGCGCCTCGGCGGATCGTCGGCCCCTTCCGGAGCGCGTGGCGCTCCTCGGTTCGGCCCATCAGGTCGTCGTTCGTCGTGACGACACACGGGGCGATGAAGACGTCCTCTTCCACGGTCGAGGCGGCGGTCACGTACGCGTTCGCCTGGATCTTCGTCCGGGCGCCGATCGCGGTGTCGTTCTCGACCATTGCGCCCCGACCGACGACCACCTCGTCGCCGAGCTCGCATCGCTCGCGGACGCACGCCTGGTCGCCCACGATCACACCCTTTCCGAGCCGGCTTCCGGCGAAGACGACGGCGCCGGCGAGGATCGCTGTCCCGTCCCCGACGACGAGCGGCGGGAGCCCCTCGCTGCTCGCCGTTGAGCGCGCGCCGAGGGTCGGCGTCTTGCCGACGACCGCGTGGTCTTCGATCACGACGTTGTTCCCAAGCTCGGTCCCCGGGTAGACGACCGCGGTCTCGGCGATCCGTGCTGTCAAACGCGCTCTCGCTCGAGCGAGGCCTGGAGTTGCTCGAGGCTGCGGACGACCGCGAGCCCGGCTCGGGCGGCCGCCAGCGGGTCGCCGTCTCCGTGGACGAGCCCGAGGAAATGCGAGCACTCGAGGCGGAGCGGCTCGGCGTTCGCGACCCGAGGACTGTGGACGTCGCCCGCGCGCGTGCTCCACTCGCCGAACGTTCCGATCGGGGGCTCAGCGGCGCTGTCGTAGACGGTCACCTTGCGGTCGAGCTCCATGTCGTCGAAGACCGCCATCCGCTCCTTCCCGACCACCGTCATGCGGCGCATTTTGTGCGGGTCGAGCCAGGAGAGATGCATGTGTGCGGTCTTCCCGGACGGGAAGCGCAGGTAGCAGAAGACAACATCCTCGACCCCCGGCTTGAGGAACGACTCGCCCCGTGCCCAGAGCTCGCTCGGCTCCTCGCCGATGAGGTAGAGAATGATCGAGAGATCGTGCGCGCCCAGGCTCCAGAGGGCGTTCTCGTCGGGCCGTATCGTGCCGAGGTTCTGGCGGTTTCCGTAGACGTAGAGAACGTCGCCGAGCACGCCGGAGTCGACGAGCTGCTTCAGCTTGACGACGCCCGGGTGGTAGAGGAGGAGGTGGCCGGGCATGAGCACCAGGCCCCGCTCCTCCGCGAGAGCCATGAGTCCTTCGGCCTCGTCGGCGGCCAGCGCCATCGGCTTTTCGACGAAGACGTGCTTCCCTGCGGCAAGCGCCTGCCGTGCCAGCTCGGCGTGGGTCGGCACCGGCGTCGCCACGACGATTGCTTCGACCTCGTCGTCGGCGAGGAGCTCGTCAAAGCTCGTCGTCGCCCGCGTCGCCGGATACCGCGTCGCGGCCGAGGCGAGGCGCTCCTCGTTCAGGTCGCAGATCCATTCGAGCCGTGCGAGCTCGTTGAAGTTGCGTGCCAGGTTGGATCCCCACAGCCCCAGCCCGGCAACGGCGACCTGCGTCGGGCCGCTCTCGGGGCCTAGAGCTTCCATACGCGCCCGTTGAGGCTTCCGTTTGGGCCCGTCGCGTTGCGGAAGTCGACGACGAGCTTGGCGCGGGAGGCCAGGTCGTCGTAGTCGATGCCCGAATGCGCAGTCACGATCGCGACGCAATCGGCACTCGCGGCGGCACCGTCCAGGGACGAGGACTCGAGCCCGTACTCCGGCAGCGCCGGAATGTGCGGGTCGTGGTAGGAGACCTCGGCTCCCTCATCCCGCAGAAGCTCGACGAGCTTGAGGGCGGGCGACTCGCGGAGGTCGCCGACGTCGGCCTTGTAGGAGACGCCGACGAGGTGGACGGTGCTGCCCTTGACCGACCTCTCGACCGAGTTGAGTGCCCGAGTGATCTTGTCCAGGCAGAAGTACGGCATGTTCTCGTTGATCTTGCCGGCGAGCTCGATGAACTCGGTGTAGAAGTCGTACTCCCGAGCCTTCCAGGAAAGGTAGAAGGGGTCGACCGGCAGGCAGTGGCCGCCCAGGCCGGGGCCGGGCTTGAAGCTCATGAAGCCGAACGGCTTCGTGGCTGCGGCGTCCACGACCTCCCAGACGTCGACGCCCATGCGGTCGCAGAGCTGTGCCAGCTCGTTGACGAGCGCGATGTTGACGGAACGGAAGATGTTCTCGAGGAGCTTCGTCAGCTCCGCGGCCTCCGGAGAGGACACCGCGATCACGGTGTCCATCGCCCGTTCGTAGAACGCGCAAGCCGCGGCCTGGCAGCTCTCCGTGATGCCGCCGACGATCTTCGGAGTCGTTTTCGTCGTCCAGTCCGTGCGGCCCGGATCAACGCGCTCGGGAGAGAACGCGAGGTGGAAATCCGTGCCCACGGTGAGCCCGCTTGTCTCCAGAACCGGCAGAACATCCTCCCGGGTCGTTCCGGGGTACGTCGTCGATTCGAGCACGACGAGGTGGCCCGGCCGCAGGCGCGTTGAGATCTCGCCGGCCGCGGTGACCACGATCGAGAGGTCGGGTTCGCGGTTGACCGAAAGCGGCGTGGGCAGGGCGATGAGGATCGCGTCGGCGTCTCTGAGCGCGTCGTAGTCGGTCGTCGCCGTGATGGCCCCCGACTCGACGAGGGGGCGCAGGCTCTCCGACGGCACGTCCTCGATGTAGCTCTCGCCGCGGTTCAGTGCGGCGACGCGGTCGGCATCCACGTCCACGAGAACCGTGCTCAACCCTGCCTCGGCAAAGACCTGCGCGAGCGGGACACCGACATAGCCGGCGCCGACGATGGCGACATCGCTCATCGACTCATCGTACAAAGCAGGTCAGCGATCTTCGCGGCGGAGTTTCCGTCGCCGTAGAGAGCTGGTCTTTCGCTTCGAGGTGCCGCTCCGCGCGCTGCCGCAACGATCGCAGCAGGGTCGGTCCCAGTCAATCTGTTCCAGCCCGACTCCACGGTCTCGACCCACTCGGTCGTCGTCCGAAGCGTCACGCAGGGCACGCCGTGCCAGTACGCCTCCTTCTGGACGCCTCCCGAATCCGTCAGGACGACGCGTGCCTGCGAGACGAGGGCTGCGAACTCCAGGTAGCCGGCCGGGGGCATTCTTCGGACCCACGGCGGAAACTCGACGCTCGTCGCGGCGAGCGCCGCGCTCGTGCGAGGGTGGGCGGGGAAGACGACCGTCTCGTCGAGCTCGGCGAGCGCCTCGCAGACCTGGGCAAGGCGTTCTGCTGTGAGGTTGGCCTCGCGATGCAGCGTCAGGACGAGGTAGGCGCCGGGCTCGACCCCGTTTCGCGCCAGTGCGTCGGAGCTCTCCCGCGCCGCCGGCGTGAGGCGCAGCACCGCGTCGTACATGACGTCGCCGACGAGCTGGACACCCTTCGTGACCCCCTCAGTCGCGAGGTTGCCGACGGCGACCTCGGAGGGACAGAGGAGCAGGGTCGACATGCGGTCCACGAGCACCCGGTTCAGTTCCTCCGGCATGGTGCGGTCGAAGGAGCGGAGCCCCGCCTCGACGTGGGCGACCGGCACGAGCAGCTTGCCTGCCGCGAGCGCTCCCGCCAGCGTCGAGTTTCCGTCGCCGAAGACGATGACCGCGTCCGGCTTCTCCTCCAGCACCGCCGCCTCGATCGCAGGCAGCATGTGGCCTGTCTGCTCGCCGTGGGTACCGGAGCCCGTTTCGAGGCGGTAGCGCGGCGGTGCCAGCCCGAGCTCCTCGAAGAAGGTCGCGGAGAGCTCTGGGTCGTCGTCGCGGTCGGTGTGGAGGACGATCTCGTTGACTCCCCGGTCGCGCAAGGCGAGCGCGAGCGGAGCTGACTTGACCAACTGCGGCCGGTTGCCGACGACGGAAAGGATTCGCACGCCGCCGGCGAATGTAGCCGAACGCAATGACCATCAAGCTCCTGATCGGCGGCCTCGGTCTCCTTGCTCGCCCGCTCGGTGCGGGGCGCACCGTCGCCTGGTACACACAGCGCCGCCTCGAGCGCCCGGCCTGACCGGGAATCGAACCTGACGCCGCTACACTTGGCCCCGCCTGGGGGCCGTTAGCTCAGCTGGTAGAGCAGGGGACTCTTAATCCCAAGGTCGAAGGTTCGAATCCTTCACGGCCCATCTGCGTTGGCTGCTGGATCGGCGCGTCTGCGCCCTCGTCTATCTGGGTCTCGGCTGTGCGCTGATCTACGGGATCTGGAACACGACCGAAGGGTTCACAGCGGGTACGGCGAGACCCGTGCTGATCGCCCTGCTCGTCGTCGTGGCTCACATCGGCTTCGGGTTTGCGATCGGGAGCTGGTGGGCGCTCCTGCTTCCGTTCGCTCTCGCCGTCCTGGCCATCCCGGCCGGATTCCCACCCAGCGACGAGCGCGAGCCGCTTCCGATTTGGCATCGTCCAGGCCTGGCTTGCGACTCCGGAAGCGCTGCTCATGATCCCGGGCGTCCTGGCCCGGAAGGTTCGCGAGAACGAACTCTGAACCGGCGCAAGCCAGGCTGGAGGGCCGGCGTCCGGGACACGCTTTGGGGCGCTGCCCCGGGTATCGTGTGCGGCACGAGCGGCCAGAGGTGACGGCGAATGGCTGAAATCCTGCTCTTCCATCACGCGCAGGGACTGACGCCCGGGTGTCTCGCGTTCGCCGACGAGCTTCGCGCCGCCGGCCACGCCGTTCACACCCCGGATCTCTACGAGGGAGAGACGTTTGCCGAGCTCACCGACGGCATGGCCTACCTGGAGCAGCTCGGCTTCGGGACGATCATGGACCGCGGCCGGTTCGCCGCGGAGGACTTGCCGAACACGCTCGTCTACGCCGGCTTCTCGCTCGGCGTGATGCCGGCGCAGATGCTCGCACAGACCCGGCCCGGAGCAGCGGGAGCGCTCCTGTTCCATGCCTGTGTCCCGACGTCGGAGTTCGGCGGCCCCTGGCCGGATGGCGTCCCGCTCCAGATCCACACGAGGGAGGCCGACGAGTGGGGGGACGCCGACATCGCCCGCCAGGTCGCGGAGGAGACCGAGAGCGCCGAGCTGTTCCTGTACCCGGGCGATCGGCACCTCTTCACCGACAGCAGCCTCGCCGACTACGACGAGGACGCTACGACGCTCGTCAAGGAGCGCGTGCGCCGATTCCTCGACGACCTCGCGTAGTCTGACACCATCACGCCATGTGGATCGCGCTTCTCATCTCGTGGCTTTCCAACATCGTCGCCCTCTTCGTGGCGGCCTGGATCGTGCCCGGGATGGAGTACGGCGACGACTTCTGGGTCCTCTTCATCGCCGCGCTCGTGTTCACGCTCGTGAACTGGCTCATACGGCCGATCGTGATCCTGCTCGCGCTCCCGGCGGTGATCCTGACCTTCGGCCTGGCGCTCATCCTCATCAATACGTTCATGCTCTACCTGACCGACTGGATCGTCCCCAGCTTCGAGACCGGGAGCTTCTGGTGGACGCTCGTCGCGGCGATCATCGTCTCGATCGTCAACTTGCTCCTCGGCATGCTGATCAAGCCTGACGAGGGACGGTGGACCAAGGTAGAAACGCCCTCAAGCGGTGCACGCTGAACGCCGATTCCTTATCGATGGCTCAAGCCAAACGCCTGCAGGCGCTGCTCGACGTCTCGCGAGCGCTCTCCTCCAGCCTCGACCTGCGCGAGGTCCTGCACGAGTTCGCCTCGCACGCGGCTCAGCTGACCGGAGCGACCGCCGCCGAGCTCTCGACGTACGACCCGGCCCGCAGCGAGCTGATCATGCTCGTCGAGTACCGAGAGGGACGGGACGAGATCACGGCGACCGGTGGCCAGGTGTACCTCCTGACGGACTATCCGGCGACGCGCCACGTCCTCGACACGCAGGAGGCCGTGCAGGTGCGGGTCGATCGGCCCCATGACGATCCGGCCGAGCGCGCGTTGCTCGAGCAGCAGGGACAGCAGTCCCTCCTCATGCTGCCGCTGGTCGCCCGGGGCGAGACGATCGGACTGATGGAGATCCTGGACGAGCGGGCCCGGGTGTGGGACGACGCCGACGTGGACTTCTGCCGGGCCCTCTGCGACATCGTCGCCACTGCAATCCGCAACGCCATGCTCTTCGCCGAGCTCCAGGAGACCGCGGCGCGCGACACCCTCACCGGCCTCTACAACAGGCGGCTCTTCGAGGAGCAGTTCGAGGCGGCGGTTGCACGTAGCCTGCGAACCCGTGAGGACCTCGCGCTCCTGATCGTCGACCTGGACGGGCTGAAGCGGATCAACGACGTCAGCGGCCACGTCGCCGGCGATCAGGCACTGAGGACGCTGGCGGACGCCCTCCGGGCGACGATCAGGGCGACGGACGCCGCCTGCCGACTCGGGGGTGACGAGTTCGGCGTCATCCTCCCCGGATCGAGCGCCGACGATGCGATCAAGGTCGCCGAGCGTGCACAGGAGACGCTCGCGCAGATCGGGAACGGCCAGTACAGCTTCTCGGGCGGGATCGCCCGGGTCACGCCGATCCAATCGTCCGCGGAGAACGTGTATCGATTGGCCGATCTCGCCGCCTATCGCGCGAAGGCTGCCGGCGGCGCCCGCACCCTCCTCGCGATCGAGACGAAGGCCGCGGCGGCGAGCTAGACGCCGGTCCGTGCGGCCGCCGCTCGACGGTGTGCCGCGAGGTCGAGAAGGTCGTCCGCGTGCTCGATAAGGAGTGGATCGTGGGTGGCGCAGACGACCGCCGTGCCGGTCTCGCGCGCCAGGCCCACGAGCAACCGCGCGACCGCGAGCGCGTTCGCCTGGTCGAGACGTGCGGTCGGCTCGTCCGCGAGCAGAAGCGCTGGGCGCCCCGCGACCGCGCGGGCGACCGCCGCCCGCTCACCCTGGCCGCTCGACAGATCCGCCACGCGGCGGCCTGCCGCACCGGCGAGGCCCACCGCCGCGAGTGCCTCGGCCGCGCGTGAGCGTGCGTCTCCGGCTTCGAACCCGCGGAGCGAGAGGCCCAGCTCCACGTTCTCGGCGGCGGTCAGGAACGGGACCAGCCCCGTCTCCTGGCTGACGAGCGCGATCTTCTCGGCCCGGAAGCGGGCGCGTGCGTCGCGATCGAGCGCGGACAGGGTCTCTCCCAACACGCGCACCTCGCCCGCCGACGGCAGGTCGAGCCCCGCGAGAAGGTGCAGAAGTGTCGTCTTGCCCGAGCCCGACGGCCCCGTCACCGCCGTGAGCTGCCCGCCGCGAAAGACCGTGTCGATCTCGGCCAGTGCCGTCGCGGCTGCCGCGCCTTCGCCGTAGGTCCGTGTCAGCCCCGCGGCCTCGGCGACCGGACTGCCGCCTTCGGACGGTCGCGGGAGCCCTTCCTCGTCCGGAGGCTCCTCGGCGACCACGTCTCCGGTTGCCTGAAGCAGAAGGCCGTGCTCGTGGAGGGTCGCCTTCGCGTGTGCCTGGATGCCGGTTCGCCGGAGGAGTTCCTCGGAGAGTCGGAGCCAACCCCCGCGGCCGACGACGATCGACTCGTCCCGGCCGTCGGCAAGTGCTGCCTCGTCGCTCACGCGACCGTCCCGAACGCGCACGATCCGGTCGGCGACGCTCGCCGACTCCGGGTCGTGGCTGACGAGCACCGTCGTCGTCCCTCCCTCACGGGCGAGCTCGGCGATGGCCTCGTAGACCCGGCGGGCGTTCGCAGCGTCGAGCTCGCCGGTCGGCTCGTCCGCGAGCAGGAGCCGCGGGCGATGTGCGAGCGCGGCGCAGATCGCAACGCGCTGTTGCTCGCCTCCGGAGAGCTCGCGCGGATGGGCCTCCGCGCGGTCGAGTAGACCGACGCGCTCGAGCAGCTCCCCTGCGCGTCCGAGACGCTCCGTCCGTGGTAGGCCCGCGAGGCCGAGCTGGACGCCGACGAGCTCCCGCACCTCGAGCTCCGATGCGAGCGCACGCCAGTAGTGCTGGTCCGCATAGCCGAGGACGTCCGAGCGGTACGCGGCCTTGCCGCGACGACTCAGCCGTGCGAGGTCGCGGCCGAGTACGTGCACGCTCCCCGCGGTCGGCGAGTCGAGCGCCGCGAGCATGCGGAGGAGCGTGGACTTCCCCGAGCCGCTCGGTCCGAGGACGACGCAGATCTCGCCCTCGCGGATGTCCAGCGTCAGGCCCTGAAGCGCCACGACGCCTCCTTCCGGCGCCGGGTAGACCCGGAAGACGTCGCGGAGCTGAACGGCGCTGTCGCTCATACGCGGCGGGAGGCGGCGGTAACGAGGGTTGCGGCCGCGAGAACGCCGGCGGCGAGCGCTGCGGCGAGAACGGGCCAGGTAATCGCCGTCCTCAGCGGCAGCTCCGTCGCGCGAGCGTCTGCGGTCACGGTGACGAGGTCGACGACGAGGAATCCGAGCAGCGCCGCCGTCGCCAGGCCCCCGAGGACGCCGACCGAGACGACGACGAGGCTTCTCAGGCGCACGACCCGCCGTAGGAGAGCCGGCCGTGCTCCCTGGGCCTCCAGGTCGTCGAGCTCACCCCGCTCGTCCCGCACATCGGACACGACCCCGAGCAGAACCCCGACGAGGGCAAGGCCAAGGGCTACGAGGGCGGCCGCGAGCAGCGTTAGGAGTGTTCCCCGCGCCAGCGGGTCGTTGCTGAGTGAGCTCTCGAGCTCGGCGCGGGACTCGATGGCGAGGACGTTGTACGGCGAGCGGGCGAGCGCCGCAGCAAGCTCGGTCCGACCCAGATCGGTGGGCGCACCAAGCCAGACCTCGTTCGACACGGCGACGCCCGGTCGAGCGGAGTTGAGTGCGGTGCCGAGCAGCGTCCGGTCGGCGACCACGAAGTCCTCGCCGACGCCTGGGAAGCGGTCGGTGACCCCGACGACCTGGGCGACGACTTGCTCGCCGGCCACCCGCAGCGCCAGCTCGCGACCAGGCCCTGCGGCTGCTGCCACGTCTGGAGAGGCGATCACCGTGAGCGGCTGCTCGTCGCTCGGCTGCGCGGGGCGGAAGCGGCTCGCGACCGACTCGCTGAGCGTGCCGGTGAGCGTGGCTCCGTTCCCGTCGGCGTCGGCCTCGATGCCGTTGACGGCGAGCCAATCCTGGTAGTTCCCCAGCGTGACGCTTCCGCTCGGCGTCCTGGCGCTGAGCCCGCCCAGCTCCAACTCGAGCTCGAGCGGCACTCCCTCGCCCCCGCGCTCCTGCACCCTCACAGGAGGCGACACGGTGAGGGCCGTGATCCGACCTCCACGTGCCTCCTCGGGCACGGGTACGGCGAGCACCGTTGCCCGTTCGTCGTCGGGCGTTCCAAGCTGGAGCTGCGTGAAGTCGCCGGCAGGCGTCTGGACGCTCGCGGTAATCACGACAGGCTGCCCGCGCGCCGGAAGCTCGAGGGCCGTCGCGTCCACGGGGAGCACGGGGCCGCGCATCGCAGCGTCTCCGGCAGGCTCGACCCGTTCGGCGAGTGTCCGCGGTGGGAGCGTGGAGAAGTCGTCGCGCCAGCCGTTCAGCGTGGGAATCGCATCCGAGTCGAGGCCGAGCACGGCGATGCCGGTGCGCCCGCCGGCGCCGCCGGAGTTGGCCGAGAGCCGCAGCACGGGCTCGACCTGGACGTCCTTGCCGAGGGCCGCAAGTTGATCGGATGTGACCGCCTCCCGCACGGGGATGAGGCGACTGAGGTCCTCTTTGACCGTGAAGTCGAGGGGGACGGCGAAGGCCGCCTGCTCCTCCTGCCCGCGGTCGAGGGTCGTCCTGTAGCTCTCCGCGAAGACCGCGAGGCCGACGCTGACCAGGAGGAAGGCGGCGGCCACAGCGGCGTGTCCAGGATGGCGAGCCAACGACAGCGCCGCGAGGCGGAGCGAGACCGATCGATTTCTCGATGCCCGCTCCAGCAGGAGAAGCACCGGGCGCAGGAGCCGTGCACAGACGACGGCCGCGATGAACGTGACGAGGCCCGGAAGAAGGACCAACGCCACGGAGGTGCCCGACTCGGCCGCCAGACTCTGCTGGTCGAGGTCGCCGCGGAGCAGGGTGACGACGACGACTGCGAGCGCGCCGAGGGCGGCAGCGTCCAACGCGGAGAAGGAGCGCCCGCCGAAGGCGACCGGCTTGGCCCGCAGGGCGGCGAGGAGCACGAGCGTGAGCGCGGCGGCGATCGCCAGTCCGGTCAGGAGGCCCGTGGCAGAGAGCGTCGAGTGTGCCAGCACGTCACTGACAGGCGCCCCTGCCCGAGAGGCAACCGCGGCTCCGGCAAGCGTTCCCAGCGCCCAACCGACGAGGGTTCCGCCGATTGCGATCACCGCCGCCTCCATGCCCGTGAAGATCGAGAGCTG
Organism: uncultured Actinomycetes bacterium; assembly: GCA_963842305.1. GTDB lineage: Bacteria > Actinomycetota > Thermoleophilia > Gaiellales > Gaiellaceae > JAIBJN01. The sequence goes on along the minus strand of CAWJFW010000003.1, from coordinate 309,076 downwards.
CCAGCGCCTGGCGCCGAACCACGTGAGCCGCTGCCTTGCCGCCTCGCTGTCACGGCGCATACTCACGGCGGCGAGGACCGCGAAGGCGAAGAGGAGCGCCGCGGACTCGCCGCCCACCAGGAGGAGCCGGCGCCCGGCGACGCTGCTCGCCTCTGCAGCAGTCCGCAGCTCTTCGACGGGCGCGGTGAGGTCGAATGCGCCCGACGTTGTCTGGAGCGTCCGTGCGGGCCCGGATCGCATCCCCGGCCAGCCGGTCGATCTCCCAGGCCCGGACCGTTCCGTCTTCGAGCGGCGCCACCCATGCGTAGCTGCGGTACACGGCGTCGAGCCTCGGGGATGAGGCGAGCCCGGAGACGCCCTCGGCCAGAACGAGCGGCGGCGGTTCCGGACGGTGGTACCGGGCGGCTTCAAGGTAGCTCGGGCTGAGCGTCGCGCGGCTCTGCTCGTTCTCCGCCGGGACGATGAAATCCCCGAACAGGACCGGTGACTTGACGACTGCGGTCCCGACCTGGACGAGCCGCAGGCCCGGGACGTTCGGGATGCTCCCCTGTCCATGCATCCGGATGACCTCGCAGTGTTCCGGCTCGCAGGTTCGCGGCAGTCGGCCGGAGCGCAGCGTCACCCAGTCCGCGAGGCCGTCGACTGCGCCGAGCCCGAGGTAGGTGCCGGCAATCGTGCTCTCGCGGAAGAGGACGAAGGACGAGGGCTTCACCGGGACGACGCTCGTAAGAGCTTGCGTCGCGGTGCGCTCCAGGGTTGCGTGATCCTCGTCCTGCGCCGGAATCCCGAACCAGGCTGCGCGAACCGACCGCTGGGCAGCCGGGATGTCCTCGACTGCGCGCCCGACGCTCTCGTCCCGTGCCACGACCGTGCCGGCGAGTACGGTGGCGAGCATCGCGGCTCCCGCAGCGACTCCGGCCGCGGCGAGAAGCGCAGTCGGAACGCGGCGGGACATCCTCACCCAGGCGAGCTTCACCGGATAGGCGAGGCGACGAAACGTGTGCACACCTCCACGCTGCCATCCGCGCGCGCTTGTAACCACTCGCATTGCTTCGCGAGTGGTTAAGCTTTGCTTATGCTCGACGTCCGGCGCCTCCGCGTCCTCCGCGAGGTCGCGCTTCGCGGCTCGATCGCAGCTGCCGCCGACTCGCTTCGCTTCACACCCTCGGCCGTCTCGCAGCAGCTCGCCAAGCTCGAAGTGGAGGCGGGGGTCCCGCTGCTCGAGCGGAGCCCGCGGAGCGTCCGGCTGACGCCGGCAGGCTGGCGGCTCGTCGAGCACGCGGAGGTGATCCTGGAGCAGCTGGCGCAGGCCGAAGCCGACATGCGGGAGCTCGACGGGTCGCCGCCTGTCCTGCGGATCGGCGCGAACACGACCGCGGCGGCGAGCATCGTGCCGGAGGCGCTGTCTCGCTTTGCGGCGGCGCGGCCCGAGATCGAGGTAACCGTGACCGAGGCCGACCCGCTTGTCTCGCTCGCCCGCGTGCGCGTGCGGGAGCTCGACCTGGGCATCGTGTTCGAGTACGACCACGTACCGCTTCCGTCCGACCGTCGCATCGAGCTCGAGCTCCTGCTCGAGGAGCCGATGCGCATCGTCCTGCCCGCGTCCCATCCCGTGGCGCGACAGCGCGCCGTCCGCCTGCTCGATCTCTCCGAGGAAACATGGATCCGAAGCACGACGCGCTCCTCCTGTAACCCCTTCACGGAGCGCGCGTGCCGGGCGGCGGGTTTCGAGCCCAAGGTGCGCTTCGAGTTCGACGACTACACGGCGATGCAGAACCTCGTGGCGTCGGGGGCCGGCGTCGCCTTCGCGCCGGACCTCGGGCTCTCGCGACTGAATCCCGGTGTCGCCGTTCGCCCGATCGCCTTCGGTCCGAAGCGACGCGTCCACGCCGCCTACCGGACCGGCGGGCGCGACGAACGTGGCCTCGCGTCGATGCTCGATGCCCTCGCCGAGTCGATTCGCGCCCGCGAGCCGCTTTTCCCCGCCCTCGTCGGCGTGTCCTAGCTCGGGTTGGGCGCCGGTTCGCCCGCCGCGGCGGAAAGAGTGTCCGTAACCTAGGAAAGATGCGTCTGGGAAGGCTTGCCGCTGGCGCCGCCCTCCTCGTGCTCGTCGTCGCTGCATGCACCGGGAGTCCAGGGGAGGGCATGACCGAGCTCGTCACGACGACTGAGCCGGATACCACGACGTCGACGGGCGGCGAAACCAACACCGGCGCGACGCTTCCGAGAATCGACGCCGGCCCTCCGGCTCCCGGCGGGCTGCTCGGCCTCGAGCAGGTGGCCACCGGATTCCTCTGGCCGGTCTTCGCCACGGCGGCTCCCGGCGAGCCGAACCGGCTCTACGTCGTCGAGAAGGGTGGTCGAATTCGGATCCTCGAGGACGGCCAGATCCTCGACGAGCCGTTCCTCGACATCGCGGATCAAGTCTCCACCGGCAACGAGCAGGGGCTCCTCTCGGCCGTCTTCCATCCCGACTACGAGTCGAACGGCCTCTTCTACGTCGACTACACGGACGTGCGCGGAAACACGCATGTCGTGGAGTACCGCAACTCGGGGAGGAACGACGGACCGGTCGAGACGCGCGAGCTCCTGTATGTCCCTCAGCCCTACGCCAATCACAACGGCGGGCAGCTCGCCTTCGGCCCCGACGGCCTCCTGTACGTGGGGATGGGCGACGGCGGCTCTGGCGGCGACCCCGAGAACCGGGCGCAGGATCTCTCCAGCCGGCTCGGAAAGATTCTCCGGATCGACGTCGACGATCCGGAGTCCGAGTGGGAGATGTTCGCCTACGGGCTGCGAAACCCGTGGCGCTTCTCCTTCGACCGGGTCACCGGTGACCTCTGGATCGGCGACGTGGGCCAGAGCAGTTTGGAGGAGATCGATTTCGTCTCGGCTCCCGATCTCGGCGAGGTCTACAACTTCGGGTGGGACGTCTTCGAGGGCTCGGAGGTGTACGAGAACAAACCCTTGACCCCGGGCGGGATCCTGGTCGATCCGCAGACCGAGTACTCCCACGACCTCGGGTGCTCGGTCACGGGAGGTTATGTCTACCGAGGTGAGGAGATCCGCCAGGACGCGTGGGGCCGATACTTCTACGGCGACTACTGCTCCGGCCAGATCTGGAGCGTGGCCCGCCTCGATCACGAGCCGATGCGGAGAGGTCACCAGTTCCGTATCCCGAACCTCACGTCGTTCGCCGAGGATCTCGACGGCGAGCTCTACGCTCTCTCCGGCGACGGCGTGATCTACCGCTTCGTCGAAGCCGACTAGCGGGGCTGACCGGAACCCGCGACCCGTGGCCGGTGTAGAAACGGGTGCAGTGGGGGACCGGCCACTGGCAACAGACGACGATCTGGTCGCCCGAGCAAGACGGGGCGACACCCGCGCCTACGGAACTCTCGTGGAAGAGCATCAGACGCTCGCGTTTCGCACCGCCTACCTATTGACGGGCTCGGCTGCGGACGCCGAAGATGCCGTGCAGGACGCCTTTGTGAAGGCCTACAAGGCGCTCGGGAGATTCAGGCAGGGCGCGCCCTTTCGGCCGTGGCTGCTTGCGATCGTGGCCAACGAGGCGCGAAACCGCCGAAGGTCGGCCGGCCGGCGTGAGCAGCTTGCGCTGCGGGCGGCCGAGGATCCGCTCTCGGGGGGCGCGGTCCCGTCCCCCGAGGCGGCCCTCCTCGACGTCGAGCAGCGGGAGGAGCTCCTGGCCGCCGTGAACGAGCTCCGCGAGGACGACCGGCTTGCGATCGCGTGCCGCTACTTCCTGGGCCTCTCCGAGCAGGAGACGGCTTCGACCCTCGGCTGGCGGACTGGCACGGTCAAGTCGAGGACATCGCGTGCGCTCGACCGGCTCCGTGAGCGAATGGGGGTGGAGGCGTGACCGAGCTCGAGCGCGCACTCGTCCAGCTGGGCGGCAAGCTTGCGCTCCCCGAGGCGCCCGACGTCTCGGGGCGTGTCCTGGCGCGTCTGGCAGCCGAGCCTGCCCCTCCGCGCCGCGTTCTGAATCGCCGAGCTCTCGTCATCGCGCTTGCCGTGCTCGCGGTGGTTGTGGCGGCGGCGATGGCCGTTCCGCAGGCGCGAACCGCGATCCTGGAGTTCTTCCACCTGCGCGGGGCGACCGTGCAACGGGTCGAGAAGCTGCCGACGCTTCCGCGGCCCACGGCAGACGTGCTCGACCTCGGCCGTCCGGTGCCGCTCGGGGAGGGCGGCGTCCCGAACGTCACGATTCCGGAGGTGCTCGTTCCCTCCGCGCTCGGGGCCCCCGATGCCGCCTACATGTCGCGCGAGGTGTACGGCTCGCGCCTCAATCTCGTCTACGAGCCGGGCGACGGCATTCCCGAGTCGCTGTTCGACGGCGTCGGGATCCTCGTCAGCGAGTTCGTCGGTGAGGCCGACCGGGGCTGGGTCGAGAAGCTCGTCGACGGCGGCGTAACGGTGCAGCGCCTCCGGGTCGGGCCCTACCCGGCGCTCTGGTTCGAGGGCGGCCCGCACGCCGTTCTCTTCCTCGGCGAGGGTGGCAGTACGTTCGAGGACCGCGGCCGCCTCGCCGGGAACACACTGCTCGTCCAGCGTAACGACGTCCTCGTCCGGATCGAGGGCGAGCTCAGCCGCGAGCGGGCAATCGAGATCGCCGAGTCGCTGCAGTCGAGCCTGCCGCGGTAGGGCTAGGCGGCTGCGGCGGCGCCCGACTGATCGGCCTCGACCTGCGAGCAGATCTCCTGGGCGAGCTCGACGAAGGCCCTTGCGGCGGGCGAGCGGTATCGATCTCGGTGCCAGGCGATCCCGATCCGCCTCGGGGGCACGCCGCCGAGGCCGAGCACGACCGTTCCCTTGTGGCCGGGGTCGACGGTCAGGAGTGGGACGAGCGCGACGCCGACACCGGCGGCGACCAGTTCCTGGATGGTGCCGTTGTCGTCGGAGCGGAAGACGACACGAGGTTCGAGGCCGGCGTCGTGGAACCGGTTCTCGATTTGATGGACGCTCCGGCACTGGCGGTTGCCGATGAGGGGTAGGGCGGCGACCTCGCGGAGGGAGGGCGGCTTCGGACGCCCCGCGAGCGGCGAGTCGGCGGGCAGCACGACGACGTACGGATCGCGCATCAGCTCGATGCTCTCGAACGGCCCGTCACCGGCCGGGAGCATCACGAAGGTGGAGTCGAGCTCGCCTCGTTCGACCAGCTCGAGCAGCCCGCCGTCGTCGGCCGACTCGGTCAGCTGGACCGAGACGTCGGGCCAGGTCGTGCCGAACTCCCGCAGCAGCCGTGGCAGGATCCGGGCCCCCACGCTCTGGTAGGTGCCGACGTGGAGCGTTCCCGCCGAGCCCTCGGCGAAGGCGGCCATGTCGGCCTGGGCCGCCTGCAGGCGGGCGACGATGCCGGCCGCATGGCGGAGGAGGAGCTCGCCGGCCTCGGTCAGCGAGACGCGGCGGGGCCCGCCGGGCCTCTCGACGAGCTGCTGGCCGGCGATCCGCTCGAGCGCCTGAATCTGCTGACTGACTGCCGACTGCGTGTAGCCGAGCCGCTCGGCGGCGCGACCGAACGAGGCTTCCTCGGCCACCGCCTGCAGCGCGGCGAGATGACGGATCTCGACGCCGAGCCATCCATCAGAGCGCATGATCAACATGAATGATAACTAGATTTGTGCTTATTGAACAATGAGCCGATGCTGAGTCCATGGCAATCGCATTCCTCTCGCTTCTCCTGCTGGTCGGGCCTCTGGCTCTGCTCCTCGGCGCGGACTCCCGCCTCGACGAGCGGATGCGGCTGCCCGAGTGGCGCCGGCGGTAGTCGCCGCCACCGCCGAGGCCTCGCCGACCCGCCCCCCGGGTCGAGATTCTGGCCGTGGCGTGAGAGCATGTCTGCGGGGCAATGGACGCAGGGCTCTCCGGCAAGCGCGTGCTCGTAACGGGCGCCTCGGGCGGCATCGGGGCGGCCTGCGCGCGCGCATTCGCCGCCGAGAGCGCGAGTGTCGTCGTCCACTACCACGAGGGCCTGGAGCGTGCCGAGGCCGTGGCCGCGGAGTGCGGCTCGGACACCGTTCTCGCTCAGGCGGACCTCACTCGCGAGGAGGAGGCCGAGCGCCTCTTCGACGAGGCCCGCGTTGCCGTCGGGGGCCTCGACGTCTGCATTGCCGTCGCGGGGATCTGGCCCGAGGAGGACGTGCCGCTCTGGCGCCTCCCGCTGGACCGCTGGCAGCGAACCCTCGCCGCGAACCTGACGGCGACCTTCCTCACCGCGCGGGGGTTCCTGCAGGAGGTCGAGCGCTCCGGACAGGGAAACCTCGTCCTCGTGGGCTCGACGGCCGGGTTGTTCGGCGAGGCCGGGCACGCGGACTACGCCGCGGCGAAGTCCGCGATCGTGCGCGGCCTGCTTCTCAGTCTGAAGAACGAGATCGTGAGGATCGCGCCGCACGGTCGCGTCAATGCCGTCTGCCCGGGCTGGACGGTGTCGCCGATGACCCGTTCGACGCTCGACGAGCCCGGCCTGGTCGACCGCGTGACGCGGACGATGGCACTCCGCAAGGTGGCAGAGGCCGAGGACGTGGCACGTCAGATTGTCGTGCTCGCGTCTGACGAGTTGTCCGGACACGTCACCGGTCAGGTGGTCACGGTCGCTGGTGGGATGGAGGGCCGCGTCCTCCACGACTAGCTGTTTGCGGCGGGGCGAGCTTCGCCGCTGAAAGGGCGACCGTTCGAAGCTCTGGCCCGGAGGCCGTTGCGTTAGGGTTTCCTGCGGGGCCGTGATCCCCCGCCTACTCCGTGCGGAAACGCTCGATCATCCAAATGACGCTGGTCGGGGTCGCCGTCGGCGCAGCGCTCGCCATCGTCGCCGTCTTCATTCCCTGGCTCCCGGACGCGGCGTCGGAGCAGGCGGACATCATCGACAGCGTCTATTGGGTGGTGACGATCATCTGCGTGGTCGTCTTCGCGGTCGTCGCCGGGGTCTCCGGCTACGCGGTCTACAAGTTCAGGGCGCCTCCAGGAGACATGGACGATGGGAGCCCGATCCACGGAAACACGAGCCTCGAAATCACGTGGACGCTGATCCCGGCGATCCTCGTCACGGGCATCGCCGTCTACTCGGGCGTGGCGCTCGCTCAGTCCGAGGAGCTTCCGCCCGACCATCGCACGATCGAGGTGACCGGCGAGCAGTTCGCCTGGACGTTCACCTATCCCGATGTCGAGCTCGAGGGCGGCAAGCCCTTGACCACGGGCGAGCTCGTCGTCCCGATCGACCAGACGATCGCCTTCGAGATCACGTCGAAGGACGTCATCCACTCGTTCTGGGTCCCCGAATGGCGGATGAAACAGGACGCGGTCAACGGCATCGTCACGCACACGACCGTCACTCCCACCCAGATCGGGACATTCCCGGTGATCTGTACCGAGCTTTGCGGTCTCGGTCACGCGATCATGCGCTCGAATGCCCGGGTGCTCTCACAGGCCGACTACAACGCCTGGGTCGAGGAGCAGAAGCGCCTGGCCCGGGAGGGCGGCGCGATCCAAGGGAAGGAGCTCTTCACGCAGCAGTGCGGCAGCTGCCATATCCTCGCCGACGCCGGGACGCAGGGTCAGGTGGGGCCCGATCTCGACAAGGTTCTGTCCGGAGTCGACGCAGACTTCATCCGGCAGTCGATCGTGGATCCGAGTGCCGAGATCGCTCCTGGCTACCAGGATGGTGTAATGCCCGCGAACTTCGGAGAGATGTTCACCGACCCGCAGCTTGACGGGCTCGTCCAGTACCTGCTCGAAGCAACGGGAGGAGGAGCACAGTAGTGGCCGTCGAGGTCCACGACGCGCACGATGCAGAGGCTGCCGTCGCGCACGGGCCGCCGCCACCCCGGAAGGGCCTCCGGCGGCTGACGGGCCCCGGCTGGCTCCGGGTGCTCTGGTTCGTCCCGCTCAGCTGGGTGTTTGCGACGCTGCTCGTCATCGGCCTGCGGGCGGCTCTCGACTTCCACCCGTTGTGGGCCTTCCAGGTCCTGGTCGTCGCGTGGACGGTCATCGTGCCGCTCGCCTTCCTCGCGGGTCTCGGCGGCTTCGACTACTGGCTCTACTGGATCTCCGGCCGGCCGACGCGTCCCGAGGACCACTCGGGCCACGGCGCCCGCACGTGGAAGGACTACTTCCGCGTCAACACCGACCACAAGGTGATCGGGATCCAGTACGTGGTCACGACGATTTTCTTCTTCGTCTCGGCCGGCCTGATGGCGATGTTCATGCGCGCCGAGCTAGCCCAGCCGGGGATGCAGTACGTCGACACGAACACGTTCAACGGGCTCTTCTCGGTGCACGCGTCGTTGATGATCTTCCTCTTCATCATCCCGGCGTTCGCCGGCCTCGGAAATTACGTCATCCCGCTCATGATCGGGGCGCCGGACATGGCGTTCCCGCGCCTGAACGCGCTCTCGTTCTGGCTGCTGCCGATCGCCGGCCTGATCATGATGTCCAGCTACCTCGTGCCGGACGGCGGGGCGTTCGCCGCGGGCTGGACGAACTACGTCCCCCTGGCGGTGAACCAGGCGGACGGCAACCTCATGTTCCAGATGGGGGTCCAGTGGGCCGGCGCGTCCTCGATCATGACCGCCCTCAACTTCCTGGTCACGATCATCACCATGCGCGCGCCCGGGATGTCCTTCTGGCGCATGCCGCTGCTCGTGTGGGCGAACTTCGCGACCTCGACGCTCGTCGTCCTGGCAACGCCGTTCGTTGCCGGCTCGCAGTTCTTCATCATGTTCGACCGGGTCCTCCACACGAACTTCTTCAACCCGGAGCTCGGCGGGGACATCGTCGCCTACCAGCACATTTTCTGGTTCTACTCGCACCCCGCCGTCTACATCATGATGCTGCCCGGCTTCGGCATCGCCTCGGAGGTGATCTCCGTCTTCGCGCGGAAGCCGATCTTCGGCTACCGCCTGATGGCGCTCTCGCTGATGGCGATCCTCATCCTCGGGTTCTCGGTCTGGGCGCACCATATGTTCGTGTCGGGGATGCAGCCGTGGATCCGCGTTCCGATGATGGTCACCACCCTCATCATCGCCGTGCCGACGGGAATCAAGGTGTTCAGCTGGCTGGCCACGCTGTGGGAGGGGCGTCTGCACTTCCAAACGCCCATGCTCTTCGCGTCGGGGTTCGTGTCGATGTTCGTGATCGGCGGGCTTTCCGGGATCTACCTGGGCTCGGTGCCCATTGACATCCACGCCAGCGATACGTATTTCGTCGTCGCCCACATCCACTACGTCCTCTTCGGCGGGTCGCTCTTCACGATCTTCGCGGGCATCTACTACTGGTTCCCGAAGATGACGGGCCGGATGTACAACGAGAGGCTCGGCAGGATCCACTTCTGGCTCACGTTCATCGGCTTCAACGTCACCTTCTTCCCGATGCACTGGATCGGCCTGCAGGGGATGCCACGGCGGGTCGCGGACTACGCCCCCGAGTTCGGGAACTGGAACCTCGTCATCTCGATCGCGTCGTTCGGCCTCGGCGCCTCGACTGTCGTGTTCCTCTACAACATGATCGTCAGCTGGCGGCGCGGGCCGATCGCGCCCGGGAACCCGTGGCGCGCGCTCACGCTCGAGTGGCAGGTGTCCTCGCCTCCGCCGATCTTCAACTTCGACGAGATCCCGCAGGTCGTCGGCAGCCCATACGAGTACGGCACGCGCGGGGCGCGCCATGCGGTCCTGAACGGCAAGACGGCGGAGACGGGCAAAGCCCCTGAGCCGGTGGAGACCATCCATCACTAGCGAGAACCCCTACGAGCAGCCCCCGGCCGAGGCGGCACCCCGGCCGCGGCACATCCTCGTGCTCGCGAACGAGACAGTCGCGGGAAAAACGCTCCTGGAGGCGATCGAGGAGCGAGCGGCCGCGGGCCCGATCCGCGTCACCGTGGTCTCGCCGCAGAACGATCCCCACGCCGGCTACGTTGTCTACGAGGACAGCCGCCGGTCCAGCGCCGACCGGCGCCTTCGCCGAACGCTCGACCTGCTCCACGAGGCCGGGATCGCCGCCCGTGGAGCGATCGTCGACCCCGACCCGCTCCAGGCCCTGCGCGATGCGCTACACCAGTACGCGCCCGTCGACGAGGTCATCATCTCCACGCACCCGGGCGCGGTGCGCTCGAGCTGGCTACGCGGCGGGCTGATCGACCGCGCGCAAAAGGCCGCCAAGGACGTTCCCGTAACCCACGTCGAGGTGGACCTCGAGTCCCCGCGGGAGCGGATCCACGTCCTCGTGATTGCGAACCAGACCATCGTCGGGGGCCCGCTCCTCGAGGCGATCCGAGAACGTGCGCGGAGCGGCCCGACCGACTTCACGCTCGTCGCCCCGGCCGACCAGCCGGGCGTGCAGCAGCGCCTCGAGCAGGCACTCGCTGAGCTAAAACGGGAGGGAGTCGAGGCGACGGGGCACATCGGCGACGCGGATCCTGTCACGGCAGCCCTCAACGTCGTCCACGACGAGCAGGTCGACGAGATCATCGTCTCGACGTTTCCCGAGGCGACCTCGGGCTGGCTTCGCCGTGACGTCGTCGGCCGGATCGAAAGCGGCGCGTCCCTGCCGGTGAAGCACGTGGTCGTCGAGCAGGTCGAAGCGGAGGTGGCCTCCTAGCATGGCGTCGGTCGCCCAGGCCCACGATCAGGATCACCCGCCTGCCGCGCACAGAAGCTCGCGCGTTGATGCGCGATTGCTCGGCATGTACCTCTTCATCGCGTCGGAGACGATGCTCTTCGGCTCGTTCTTCAGCATCTACTTCTTCGACCGAGTCGTCGTGGGCGGCGGCGGGCCCTGGCCGCCGGAGGGCTTCGAGCTCCCGGTCTACCTGGCGCTCATGAACACGATCATCCTCGTCACGTCGAGCTTCTCGATGCACTGGGCGCTCCAGTCGATCAAGCGAAACAACCGCTCGGGCCTGATCGCGGGGTTGACGCTCACGTTCCTGCTGGGGCTCACGTTCCTGCTGATCCAGGCGCGGGAGTACACGCGGATCGGCTTCAAGCCGGCCGACAACGCCTTCGCCTCGACCTTCTTTGGGCTGACGGGCCTACACGGGCTGCACGTGTTCATCGGCCTGAATCTCTTGCTCTACGCGCTGATCCGCTCGCTCCGCGGTCACTACGGCTCCAAGGCCGAGGACCACCTCGGCGTCGAGCTGCCAGGGATCTACTGGCACTTCGTGGACGTAATGTGGATCGTCGTGTACACCACGGTGTACGTGCTTTAAGCCACGAGCTCCAGGAGGGGGTCATGCGCAACCCAATCCGAACCGAAGCCGAGGCATTCGGCTTCGTCCTGGTGTGCGTCGCGCTCTTCACCCTCGTCGCCGTCGCGGGGATCTTCTTCGGAGGTTGGGTCGCTCTCGCCGTCTTCATCGTGCTCGCGATCGGCGTCGCCTTCTATGTAAAGGGCGAGCCGAAGCCGCCCGCGAAGCCGGTTCGCTCGCGCGACCACGATCGCCACCAGATCCTCGTCGTGGCCAACGAGACGGTGGCGGGACGCGCGCTCCGGGGCGAGGTCGTCGGTCGAGCGGGCGAGGGCGCCGACGTGCTCGTCGTCTGCCCCGCGCTCAACTCGCCGATCCGCCACTGGGCCTCCGACGAGGACGGAGCCCGTAGGCAGGCCGAGCTGAGACTGGCCGAATCCCTGGCTGCACTCGCCGCGGAGGGCGTCGATGCGCGGGGTGAGGTCGGGGACGCCGATCCGATCCAGGCGATGGACGATGCCCTGCGGACGTTCGGCGCGGACGAGATCGTCATCTCGACGCATCCGCCCGGACGCTCGAACTGGCTCGAGAAGGGGGTCATCGAGCGGGCTCGGGAGCGCTACCCGCTCCCGCTGACCCACGTGGTCGTGGACCTCGAGCTCGAGGGTGGCCGCAGCGCGGCAACCGGCACCGCCTCGCGCTAGAAGAGCTTGGCCCTCCTAGCCGGAGGACGTCGCCGTCGTCCCGGTGCCTCCCTGGTCGCCGCTCGGGTTGCACCCCGGGATGTCCTTGCCGGCGACGCTGGCGACGTAGGCGGCCACGTCGACTGCGTCCTGCCCCGTGACCAGGTCTGCCGGCATGGCTCCCTGGGCCAGATCGATCTGGCCGAGGACGGCTGAGTAAATGGTGCTCTCCGCGAATCCCTGCGCGCAGCTGTAGCCGAGCGCCTGGTCGAGGTTGGGGCCGACCGTCCCCGCCGTCCCGGCGTCGAGCAGCGTGTGGCACGAGCCGCAGCTCGCCATACCGTTTGCTCCGGAGACGAAGAGCGTCTTGCCGTTCGTGCGGTTGGCACCCTCCATACCGGTCACCTCGTCCCCGCCTCCTCCTCCGCAACCCGCCACGAACAGCGCTGCGGCGGCGAGCAGGATCGCGGCCAGTCTGGGCACTAGGAGTGCTGCGCCTCGGTGACGCCGGCGCTCGCGAGCGCCTCCGCGCGCGTGGCGTGAATCGCGAACACGCGGTTGAGCCCCGTGATCTCGAAGATCTTCGTGATGCTCCGGTCGCTGCAGACGATCAGGACCTGACCGCCGTTTGGGCGGAGCCGCTTGACCCCGCCGACGAGCACGCCGAGCGTCGTCGAGTCGATGAAGGTGGTGTCGGTCAGGTCGACCACGACGTGGCTCGCCCCCTGGGCGATCACGTCGAGGAGCTGCTGCTTGAACTCCGGGGCGGTGTAGAGGTCGACCTCGCCGCTGAGGGCGATGACCCAGACCTCGCCCGTTACCTGCTCCGCCTTGCAGTCGAAGTTCATGTGTCCTCTCTCCGGGATCGAGCGCTTAACCTAACCGCTCTACGGACTGTCCGACTCGTCGTCCGATCCGCTCGGCGAGGCAGCCTCCGGCTGCGTGGCGGAGACCGCTTTCAGCGTGTCGATGCGCTGTTGAACCTGCTCGGCGTTCGGGCTGTTGGGCTGCAGATCGAGGTACGACTCGTAGGCGCTGACAGCCGACTGGTAGTCCTGGGCAATCTCCGCGGCGTTTGCGTACTGGAGAAAGATGAGCGGATCGTCCTTGACCAGCTCGGTCAGCTTGGAGAAGACCGCGACCTGCGCGAATCCGAGGCGTCGGACGTCGGCGGTGGCGGCATCGGCACGCGCCTGCGCTTGCGCGCTCAGCGAGGCGGTGAGGGGGTTCGTGGTCAGCTCCTGCAGGAATTGGCTGTCCTCGGGCGCGAGGGTCTTCGGGAGGGATGCCTCCGCGGCCTGGCCCGAGGCGACGGCCGCGCGCTGCTGCGCTGCCGCGATCTGCGCCCCGTAGAGCGCCGCCAGTGTCCGCAGGGCGTCCGGGTCCTCCGGTCGCATCGTCCGGTACTTCTCGAAGGCGGAGATGGCGACCTGGGTCTGGCCCTCGGCTTGCGCGGCCTGCGCGAGCTCGAGCTGGGCCCCGGGGTCGTTCGGGTTCTCGATCGCGGCCTTCTGTGCGTCGTCGAGCGCCGGTGTGTCGCTCGAGACGGGGCGGTTGAAGAGGTCGGAGATGTAGTCGCCGATCCCCGAGCCACCGGCACCGACGCCGAAGAACACGAAGCTGAACGCGAACATGAGGGCGAGGAAGAGGAAGACCCACTTGGCCCGACGCCGCAGCTTCGGGAAGAACATCAGGTCTTCGGCCTGAGCGGCACGTTGCTGAGCAGGCGGCCGCGGGCGGCGCTTGCGCTGCGTCGAAGCTCGTGCCATTCGAATCCTCCTTCCTCGTATCGAACCTCGCCGGCGACGAGGGTGAGGAGCACCCGGTCCGGCGAGCCGCCGAAGACCACGGCGGTGGTTGGCTCCTCCCAGGGGAGGAACGGCGACCCGGCCAGCGAGACGACTGCGAGGTCGGCGCGCTTTCCGGCGGCGAGCGAGCCCGTCTCGTCTTCGAGCCTGAGCGCGCGCGCTGCGCCAAGAGTAGCGAGTTCCAGCGCCGTGCTCGCCGAAAGCGCATCAGGCCGCTGCTCGCGCGTGCGTGCGACGTAGATCGCGGCGCGCATCTCCTCGAACATGTCGAACGAGGGCGTCGACGCGGGGCTGTCGGTGCCCAGCGAGACGCGGGCTCCGGCCGCCAGCAGGTCGGCCACCGGCGCCGCCGCGCACCCGAGGATTCCGTTCGAGCGCGGGCAGTGTGCGACGGCGACGTCGTGCCGCGCGAGGAGGTCGATCTCCTCGGGGTCGACGTGGACGCAATGGGCCGCGAGCACGTTCGGCCCGAGCAATCCGAGCTCGCCGAGCATGGAGATCCCCGTCCGGCCGGCCGGGGGGACGAGGAGCTCGGCTGCTGCGCTCATCGTTCCGCGTCCGTGCAGGACCCACTCCTGCTCGGCCTCGCTCTCGGCCAGGTGCGTCGTCAACGGGAGCCCGAGGCCTGCGCAGGCTTCGTAGACCGCTCCGGAGGTCGTGTACGGCGCATGCGGTGAGACGCCGACGGCGAGGCGCTCGGAGAGGGAGCCGGCGACCTCGTCGCGCAGCTCTCCGAAGTGAGAGAGGGCGGCATCGGGGTCGTCGCCGAAGACCTCCAGGTACACGACCCCTGCGAGTCCGAGGTCGGCGGCGGCGACGGCGGCTGCGCCGGTGAAGCTCGCGTCGCCGATCGTCGCGATCCCCGAGCGTAGGCACTCCGCCGCCCCGAGCCTTGCGATGGCGACAGCGTCGCCGTCGAGGAGACGTCTCTTCCGCGTCACGTGGAGATCGATCCACGGGGGAAACGAGAGGCCGTCCCCGAAGCCCGCGTAGACCGCGTACTCCAGGTGGGAATGGGCGTTCACGAACGCCGGGACGACGACCGCGTCCTCGAACACCCTCTGCTCGCCGGCGAGATCCGCGGCGGGCCCTACGGCGATGATCCTGCCGTCCTCGACGGCGACGCCGCCGGCGGGCACGGGCGGTCCCTCGACCGGCACGACCCAGTCGGCTGCGTAGACGGTGGCCGGCACTAGTGTCTGTTCGGCCGGAGAAGCACTAGGTGTCGGTGCCGGCGTACGCCTCGCGACGCGCCTCGATCTGAGCTGCCCAGCGCTTCTCGAGGATGACGGAGGCCCAGATGGAGAGCTCGAAGAGGAGCATGAGGGGGACGACCTCGAAGACGAGGGAGATCGGGTCGACCGTCGGAAGGATGATCGCGACCACGAGGACGCTGACGTAGCCGATGCGGCGGTTGCGCCGCAGCGTCCCCGAGGTGAGGACTCCGAGCCGGACCAGTGCCAGGACGAAGATCGGGAGCAGGAAGACGATCGCAAAGCCGATCAGGCCGAGGGTCACGAACGAGAAGTAGTAGTTCGCCCTGATCTCGATCTGGAAGAACTCCTCGTTATAGGTCGTGAGGAAGTTGAGCGCCCGCGGGAGCACGATCCAGTAGGCGAAGGCGATCCCGCCTGCGAAGAGCGCCGTCGAGATCGCCACGAAGACCGCGACGATCCGCTGCGAATGCTCCTGGAAGGCGGGCGCCAGGAAGCTCCAGATCTGCCACAGCACGACCGGGAGCGCCAGGGCGAAGCCTGCGTAGAAGCTCACCTTGACCGACGTGAAGAACGGCTCGGTGACGCCGAAGGTGATCAGCGTCTTCCCGTCGGGCAGCGGCGCCTCGAGCCAGTCGAGGATCCTGTCCTGAAAGATGAACGCGACGACGAAACCTACGCCGATGGCGGCGAGGGAGATGATCAGGCGCGTACGGAGCTCGTCGAGGTGCTCGACGAGCGTGACGCGATCGCCGTGCGAGAGGCGACGCGGCAGTCGGGCCATGGCGCTCTAGCGGGAGACGCGCTCGGACTCGACGCGCTCGGGC
Organism: uncultured Actinomycetes bacterium; assembly: GCA_963842305.1. Lineage (GTDB taxonomy): Bacteria > Actinomycetota > Thermoleophilia > Gaiellales > Gaiellaceae > JAIBJN01. The sequence continues at coordinate 293,347 of CAWJFW010000003.1, read as the reverse complement.
TCGGTCGGCGGCGCGGCAGGCGGAGCTGTGCTCTCGGGCGCCGGGGGCGGCGTCAGCTCGGTCTTCTCAGGCTCGTCCTTGCCCGTGACCGCGTCCTTGAACTCACGCATCCCGGAGCCGATCGAGCGACCCATCTCGGGGAGCCGCTTCGCGCCGAACACGAGCAGGAGCACGACCATGAGGATGACGAGCTCCCAGATGCCGATTCCAAAGGGCATTGAGCTCAGGATACCATCGTCCTCTCGGCGGTCGCGCCTAGACCAGCCGCTACACTATCGGGGTCACGAAGCGGCATCTGAGGCCGCTTGACGAACCTTCACCACGCAGTTACGACCATGGCTCTTCTCGAGATCAAGAATCTGCACGTCGCGACCGAGGACGGCACCGAAATCGTCCGCGGTCTCGACCTGGCCGTGGCCTCGAACGAGGTGCACGCGATCATGGGCCCGAACGGGTCCGGCAAGTCGACGCTCGCCTACGCGCTCATGGGCCATCCCGCCTACGAGATCACGGAGGGCGACATCCTCCTCGACGGCGAGTCGATCCTCGAGCTCGAGGCCGACGCGCGCGCCCAGCGCGGCCTGTTCCTGGCCTTCCAGTACCCGCACGCCGTGCCGGGCGTGACGGTCGCCAGCTTCCTCCGCTCCGCGGTCAACGCGATGCGAAAGGCCAGGAACGGGGGCGAGGACGACCCGGTCAAGATTCCCGAGTTCCGGAAGCAACTGACGGCCGCGATGGAGCATCTCCAGGTGCCGAAGGAGATGGCTGGCCGCTATCTGAACGACGGCTTCTCCGGCGGAGAGAAGAAGCGTGTCGAGATCCTGCAGATGGCGATGCTCTCGCCCAGGATCGCCGTGCTCGACGAGACCGACTCGGGCCTCGACATCGACGCGCTCCGCATAGTCGCGAACGGCGTCCGCAGTCTCGTCGGCCCGGAAATGGGCGCCCTCGTGATCACGCACTACCAGCGAATTCTCAACTACGTGAAGCCCGACTTCGTGCACGTCTTCGTCGACGGGCGTATCGTGAGTGAAGGCGGGCCGGAGCTCGCCGAGCAGCTCGAGGCCGAGGGCTATGAGGCCTTCGGCGCCAAGGAGGAGGCGACAGTCTGATGGCCACTCCGGAGACACAGGTCGTCGCGGAGATCGGCAACGAGTACCGCTACGGCTTCAGCGATCCCGAGAATTACTTCTTCAAGTCCCAGCGCGGGCTCTCGCGCGAGATCGTCGAGGCGATCTCGGCGCACAAGGACGAGCCCCAGTGGATGCGGGACTTCCGCCTCAAGTCGCTCGACTACTTCGAAGCGCGGCCGATGCCGTCCTGGGGCGGCGATCTTTCCGGCATCGACTTCGACAACATCTACTACTACATCAAGCCGACCGAGAACCAGGCGAAGTCCTGGGAGGACCTGCCACCCGACATCAAGCAGACGTGGGACCGCCTCGGCATCCCCGAGGCCGAGCGCAAGTTCCTCGCCGGCGTCGGCGCGCAGTACGAGTCCGAGGTCGTCTACCACAAGCTCCAGGCCGACCTCGAGGCCAAGGGTGTGCTCTTCCTCGACATGGACTCGGGTCTGCGCGAGCACGAGGAGCTCGTGCGCCAGTACTTCGGGACGATCATCCCGCAGAACGACAACAAGTTTGCGGCGCTCAACTCGGCCGTGTGGTCGGGCGGCTCCTTCATCTACGTGCCCCCGGGCGTCTCGATCGAGATGCCGCTCCAGGCCTACTTCCGCATCAACGCCGAGAACATGGGCCAGTTCGAGCGCACCCTGATCATCGTCGATGAGGGCGCCTACGTGCACTACGTCGAAGGCTGCACGGCGCCGATCTACACGACCGACTCGCTGCACTCGGCGGTTGTCGAGATCATCGTGAAGCCGGGCGGCCGCTGCCGGTACACGACGATCCAGAACTGGTCGAACAACGTCTACAACCTCGTCACGAAGCGCGCGGTCGCGTACGAGAACGCGACCATGGAGTGGGTCGACGGGAACCTCGGCTCCAAGCAGACGATGAAGTACCCGGCCATCTGGCTGATGGGCGAGGGAGCTCACGGTGAGGTGCTCTCGATCGCCTTCGCCGGCGACGGCCAACACCAGGACGCGGGCGGCAAGGCCGTGCACGTCGCGCCGAACACGTCCTCCGTGATCACGTCGAAGTCGATCTCGAAGGACGGCGGACGCTCGAGCTACCGCGGGCTCCTCGAGGTCGCCAAGGGCGCTCACGGCGCGCGCTCGAAGGTCGTCTGCGACGCGCTCATCCTCGACGAGGACTCGCGCACGGACACCTACCCATACATCCGCATCGACGAGAACGACGTCGACATCGGGCACGAGGCCACGGTCTCGAAGATCGGCGAGGAGCAGCTCTTCTACCTGATGAGCCGCGGGCTATCGGAGGCCGAAGCGGCCGCGATGATCGTCTCCGGCTTCGTCGAGCCGATCACGAAGGAGCTCCCGCTCGAGTACGCGGTCGAGATGAATCGGCTGATTCAGCTCCAGATGGAAGGCAGTGTCGGCTAGCGGAATCGGCGTCGAGCGCACCGACTTCATTTCGGTGCCGGTCCGGGACATGGAGAGGTCGAAGCGGTTCTACGCCGAGACGCTCGGCCTGCCGAGCCCGAACCTCGGCGAGGACGGCTGGCCCGAGTTCGAGACGGGCAACGTCAGCCTCTACCTGGTCGACCCGACCAACATGGGCCGGACGTTCGAGGGGCCGCACAGCGGGTACATCGCGCTGCGCGTCCCGAACGTGGCCGAGGCACGTGCCGCCCTCGAGGCCGACGGGATCGAGTTCGAGGGCGAGGTCCTCGACACGGGCGTCTGTCACATGGCCTTCTTCCGCGACCCGGACGGCAATGCACTCATGCTCCACCGAAGGTACGCGCCTCATGAGTAGGGCGCAGGCGCTCGAGCGCTACAGGGAACTCCCGCTCCCATCCACATCTGACGAGCACTGGCGCTTCACCGACCTGCGCGGCTTCGACCCGGATTCGTACGCGGTCGACGGCGCCGAGGCCCTGTCGGTGGCGGACAGCATGCTCGAGATCGACGCCGCCGGAATCGCCGACGCGACCGAGGGCGGCATCGACATCGTCAGGGGCCCCGCAGGCATTACCTTCGAGGCGCTGGGCGATCACGAGCTGCTCGGGACGCTGGTCGGGGCGGAGGACAAGCTGACCGCACACAACGCCGCCGTCTGGCAACACGGTCTCCTTGTGCGCGTGCCCGCCGGGGTCGAGCTCGAGAAGCCGCTCTACGTGCGCGTGGGCAACTCGACGCCCGGCGGCTCCCTCTTCTGGCGGCTGCTCGTCGTCGCGGAGGAGGGCTCCCGCTTCACGCTGATCGAGGAGTCCGCCTCGACCGATCCCGCGCTCGAGTCCTATTCGAACGCCGTCGCCGAGGTGTTCGTCGAGCGCGGCGCGAAGCTCGAGTACGTCTCCATCCAGAACCTCTCGCGCTCGACCTGGCACTTCGCCACGCACCGCGCGCGTGTGGCCGAGGACGCCGAGCTCGACTGGGTCGCCGGCGGCTTCGGTTCCCGCAAGGGCAAGATCACGATCGAGAACCGCCTGGCAGGCAGAGGCGCGACATCTCGTGTCACCGGCGCCTACTTCGCCGACGGCGACCAGCATCTCGACTACGACACGCTGCAGGAGCACCAGGCGCCGAACACGACGTCCGATTTCGCGTTCAAGGGCGTGCTTCGCGATCGGGCAAGGTCGGTCTGGCGCGGAATGATCAAGGTGGAGCGCGACGCGCAACGCACGAACGCCTATCAGGAAAACCGCAACCTCCTGCTCTCGTCCGAGGCGCACGCCGACTCGATTCCCGGCCTCGAGATCCTCGCCAACGACGTTCGGTGCACCCACGGCGCGACGGTCTCGCAGGTCAACCGTGACGAGCTCTTCTACTGCATGGCGCGTGGGCTCTCGCGGGAGGAGGCACAGCTCCTGATCGTGCGCGGCTTCTACCAGGAGATCTTCGACCGGATCGAGCTCGCTCCGGTCCGTGACGCGCTCCAGAGCGTCCTCGAGGCGCGTCTGCTCGCCTCCTAGCGGTGGGCTGCTGCCAGCCTCCGCGCGGGTACGCGAGGCTCTTTTCCAAGCGGGCCGCCCGACGGGACGCGAAGCGTTATCGCGAGCAGGGCCTCGACGACACCGCCGCGCAGATGGTCGCGTTCCTGCGTGATCGCGGCATCGAGGGCGCATCGGTGCTGGAGATCGGCGGCGGCATCGGGGCGATCCAGCTCGAGCTTCTGAAGGCGGGCGCCGAACGGTCGACGAACCTCGAGCTCTCGCCCGAGTACGAGGACGCGGCCCGGGAGCTCGTGCACGAGCGCGGGCTCGACGATCGCGTGGAGCGCCGGCTCGGCGATCTCGTGGAGGCGCCGGAGCTCGCGGGAGGGGCCGACGCGGTCGTGATGCACCGGGTCGTCTGCTGTTATCCGGACTACGAGAGGCTCGTCGGCGCCGCCTCCGATCGGGCGGGCAGCTACCTGGTCATGAGCTTTCCGCGCCCCCGTTGGCTCGTCCGGGCCGGGCTGGGACTGATGAACGTGGGCGCCAGGCTGCTTCGCTGGGAGTACCGCACGTGGGTGCACCCGCCGCAGGCGCTCGTCGAAGCGGCTGAGCGCAGGGGACTGGCGCTCGCCACGGAGAACCACGGCCGCATCTGGCAGGTCGCCGCCTTCGAGCGCCCGGCATAGCCGGCCGCGGGCCCGTCGCTACGATAGGTCCATGGCCGTGAGCGCAGAGCCGAGGCTCGACGCGGAAAGGATTCGCGCCGACTTTCCCATCTTCGAACGGTCCATCCACGGGAAGCCGCTCGCGTATCTCGACTCCGCGGCCTCCTCCCAGAAGCCGCGGCAGGTCCTGGAGGCGATGACGACGTTCTACGAGACGTCGTACGCGAACATCCACCGCGGGGTCTACGACCTCGCGGAGCGCTCGACGGAGGCCTACGAGGCGGCGCGCGAGACCGTGCGTGCCTTCGTGAACGCCGAGTCGATGCGCGAGATCGTCTTCACGCGGAACGTCACCTCCGCGCTGAACACCGTCGCGTACGGCTGGGGCCTTGACAACCTCGGCCCCGGAGACCTCGTCCTCGCCACGGAGCTCGAGCACCATTCCAACTTCGTGCCCTGGCAGTACATCGCCGGGAGAACGGGTGCCGAGTTCGGCGTGGTACCGGTGGACGCCGAGGGCGAGCTGCAGCTCGACGGGCTGGACGAGCTCGCGTCGCGGGGCCGGCCGAAGGTGCTCGCGTGCACCGCGGTCTCCAACTCCCTCGGCACGATCACGCCGCTTTCGCGGCTCGTCGAGTGGGCCCACGATCAGGGCGCGATCGCCGTGGTGGACGCCGCGCAGGCGGCACCGCACTCCACGGTCGATGTCCAGGCGATCGGGGCGGACTTCGTCGCCTTCACCGGGCACAAGGTCTGCGGGCCGACCGGCATTGGGGCTCTCTGGGGTCGCGCGGAGCTGCTGGAGGGGATGTCTCCCTTCGAGCTCGGCGGGCACATGATCCGCAAGGTTACGGTTGAGAAGACGACCTGGAACGAGCTTCCGCACAAGTTCGAGGCCGGCACGGCGCCGATCGCCGAGGCTGTCGGGCTCGGAGCGGCGCTCGACTACGTATCCGACGTCGGACTGCCGTCGATCGAGCGCCACGAGCGCGAGCTGACCGAGTACGCGCTGGGCCGCCTGGGCGAGGTCCCTGGCCTGCGCCTGTACGGACCGGCCGCCGACCGGCGCGTCGGCATCGTGTCGTTCAACCTCGAAGGCATCCACCCGCACGACGTCGCCCAGATCGTCGACGCCGAGGGCGTCGCAGTCCGCGCCGGGCACCACTGCAACCAGCCCTTGATGACGAAGCTGGGCGTCAACGCAACGACGCGGGCGAGCTTCTACCTCTACACGCTGCCCGAGGAGATCGACGGGCTCGTCGACGGGCTCCACCGGGCGCGTAAGCTTTTCGAGTAGATGAGCGAGCTCGACAGCCTGTATCGCGAGGTCATCCTCGACCACTACAAGAACCCCCGCGGCCACGGGGTGATCTCCGGTGCCGACGCCGAGGCCGAGGGGCAGAATCCGCTCTGCGGCGACGAGGTGTCCATCGCCGTCGCCTTCGAGGGCGATACGATCGCCGACGTGAAGTTCCAGGGCCGCGGCTGTGCGATCAGCCAGGCGGCGACCTCGATGCTGATGGACATGGTCAAGGGTCGCACCGCGCAGGAGGTCGCCTCCATGTCGCGGGACGAGCTCCTCGACGAGGTCGGCATCCCATTGACGCCCGTCCGACTCAAGTGCGCCCTCCTCGGGCTGGGCGTCCTCAAGCTCGCGCTGCACAAGGGACGGGGTACCCCGCTTCCGGAGGAGTGGGCGGGGCTCGAGGAGCTCGAGCTCTCCTAGACGGTGGGCGAGATCGACGTCGGCCCGGTCGAGGAGCTGCCGCCGGGAGAGGTGAAGATCGTTCGCGACGGGACGCTCGTGATCGGCGTCTACAACTGCGACGGTCAGTACTTCGCGATCGAGGACCGTTGCTCCCACGACGACGGCCCGCTTTGTGAAGGCGACTTCGAGCCCGACGAGTGCGTGGCCATCTGCCCGCGCCACGGCTCTCGCTTCGACGTCCGCACCGGGAGACCGCTGACTCTTCCCGCCTACATCCCCGTCGACACCTTCGAGGTCACGGTCGAGGACGGCATCGTGAAGGTGACGGTTCCCTGATGCTCGACGAGCGCGTCCGCAGCGTGCTCGCCCGCCTCGAAGCGGAGGAACGCCGTCCCCCGGCCGTTCCCGTCAGGCCGACGACCGGCCGTTTTCTCTTCTCGCTCGTTGCCCCCCAGGCGGACTGTGAGGTTCTGGAGGTCGGTGCCGGCCGGGGTCATTCGACGATCTGGTTTGCGACAGGCGTCCGGCTTCTGGGCGGACGCGTCGTGTCGCTTGAGCGCGATCCGAAGGTCGCAGCCGACTGGCGCCGCAACATTGCGGAAGCTGGACTCGAGGAGTGGGCCGAGCTGATCGAGGGGGACGCGCTTGAGACGCTCGCAAGTCTCGACGACGTCTTCGACGTTGTCTTCCTCGACGCGAGCAAGGACGAGTACGAGCAGTACTTCGACCTCGCCCGGAAGCTTGTCGACCCGGGCGGCCTCGTTCTAGCCGACAACGTCCTCTCGCACGAGGACGTGCTGGGCGACTACAGCCGCGCGCGCCAGAGCGACGCGACGCTCGTGAGCGTCACGGTGCCGCTCGACAGCGGGCTGGAGCTGACCTCGGTCCTCGAGCCCTAGGCCGTCCTCGTCGCCTCCCACTCCTCGGGCTCGACCGTGCGCACGTGCTGGGCGAACGACCAGCGATGCCCCTCGGGATCCTCGGCGTCGTAGCGTCGATCGCCGTAGGGCGTGTCCTCGAGCCCCGCGTGGATCACGGCCCCCGCCTCGACGGCCCGGGCGTAGTGCGCGTCGACATCGTCCACGTAAACATGAACGAGGTCGGTGAACGCGCCGAGGCTCTTCGGGCTGCGAAACTCGGAGCCAGGGTGGCCGAGGAAAACCTCGCCGTCGCCGAGGGCCAGCTCTGCGTGCGTCACCGTGCCGCTCGCATCCGCGAACCGGAGCCGCTCCGTGAATCCGAACGCGCGGCCGAGCCAGTCGATCGCCGCGTCGACGTCCTCGTAGAGGAGATACGGAGTCACCGTCTGCATCGGCTCACTCCCTTCTTTGGTCGTCCTGGCGGAATGCGTATCATGGCTTCAACCACGGAAAGGGGGTGGTCCGGCTTTGATTTCCGACAGTACGGGCAGTGGAGGTAGTCGCAGGTAGGGGCGTGTCTCCAGACCTACGGGGAATCGCCTAGCCAGCGTGGGGGACAACCCAGCGCCCCTGCTACTCCAGGCGATCTACCGGAACGGGGGGCCTTCGGGCCCCCCGTTTCTTTCTCGAAAACGAACCGGAGCTACCCGGCCAGGACCCGGTAGCGCGTGCGGCCCGCGAGGTGGCCGGTTCGGACGATCCGGACGAGCTCCTCGCGCGAGACGACCTTGTCGATCGGTGCCTCGCCCCAGAGGAGCTCGAACGTGAATTCGCCGTGGAGCTCGTCGAAGAGCCACGTGAAGGCCTGCGCCAGCCGCTCGACGCCGATCGGCGTCAGGTTCAGCGTCACGGAGTCGGGGGCAGCCTCCTCGTCGAGCAGGAGGTGGAGGCCGGCGAGCTCGAGAAGCCACGGGCCCTTGCGTCCGGCCTGCTGCGCCTCGATGGGCACGATGCCTGACTCGCGACTCTCCGCGGCGATCCGCGCAGCCTCGTCCTTATCCAGCCCGTCAGCGGCAATGACGGCGTAAAGGGCCTCCATGCCCGCACAATAGAGCCAGTTCGCTCAGGCTGCGACCGCTCGCCGCACCTGCTCCTCGACCCCGATCGGCCGTACGGCGTAGGCCTCGATGGCAGGCTCGACATCGCCGACGTTGTCTCCGAGGTCGAGCATCTCGACAGCGTCGCGGGCGCCGTGAAACGGCGGCAGGATCTGGCCGACGGTTGCGCCGGCCTTGAGGAGCCCCGGTGGCATCGCGAACGCCAGCCGCCGCTTGCCGAGCAACTTGCGGATGAGCGCGTGGAGATCGACCCAGGTCAGCCTGTCGGGGCCGGCGAGGTCGAACGTCCTGTTGGTCGCTTCCGGTGCCGAGGCCGCCTGCACGAAGAACGACGTGACGTCGTCGATCCAGATCGGCTGCATGCGATGGCGGCCGAGGATCGGCGTCACCGGGGAGTAGCGGACGAGCCGTATCTGTTGGGGGAGGATGCCGCCGTCGGTCCCGAAGACGAAGCTCGGCCGGAAGATCACGTGCTCGAGCCCCGAATACTTGACCGCCTGCTCCTCCTCCCACTTCGCGTGGTAGTAGGGCGTGGTCTCGCGCCCTTCCTCGGTTCCAAGGGCGCTCATGAGCACGAGCCGCTTGGTGCCTGCACCCTTGGCCGTCTCCACGAGGTCGCGGGTCCCCTGCACCATGATGCGCTCGAAGTCGCTGCGGTTCCCCAGCAGGATCGCGACCAGATGCACGACCGTGTCGCAGCCGTCGACAGCCCTACGCAGACTCTCCGGGTCGGTCAGGTCGCCTGCAACGACCTCGCAGCCCCAGGCGCGGTGCTGATCCTGCTTCTCCGGCCTCCGAGCCAGCACGCGCACGGGTAGCTCTGCCGCTCGGAGGGCGTGGACGACCTTCGTGCCGACAAAGCCGGTTCCCCCGGCGACCAGGATCATTCGACGAAGTTTTTCCAGTAGCGACTGGGGGTCGGTCCCGCCTGCCCCTGATACTTGGAGCCGAGCCCTCCGCTTCCATACGGATGCTCCGCCGGCTCGGTCAGCTGGACGAAGGAGAGCTGGCCGATCTTCATCCCGTAGTAGATCGTGATCGGGAGGTTGGCGACGTTCGAGAGCTCGAGGGTGACGTGGCCGTCCCAGCCCGGGTCGATGAAGCCGGCGGTCGAGTGGATGAGGAGCCCGAGCCGACCAAGGGAGCTCTTGCCTTCGAGACGGGCGACGAGATCGTCGGGGAGGGTGATTCGCTCCAACGTCGAGCCGAGGACGAACTCGCCCGGGTGGAGGATGAAGGCCTCGCCGGCATCGACCTCGACCAGTTCCGTCAGCCCTTCCATCTCCTGCTTCACGTCAATGAAGGGGTAGCGCGAGTTGCGAAAGACGCGGAAGAGCCGGTCGACGCGAACGTCGACGCTCGAGGGCTGCAGGAGCTCCTCCGCGTACGGCTCGATGCCGATTCGCCCTTCGTCGAGGAGGCGCCGGATCGTACGGTCGGACAGGACCATGAGCAGTGCCAATCTATAAGCTCCGCGCGTGGCCACGACACGGACAATCGAGATCAAGACGGACATTCCGGGCCCGCGCAGCGCGGAGATTCTCGCCCGGAAGGAGCGGGTGGTCGCGGAGCCGCTCTCGATCTACCTCCCGCTCGTGATCGCCGAGGGGCGGGGCGCGACGTTGACCGATGTTGATGGAAACACGTACGTCGACTTCGCAGGAGGGGTCGGCTGCATGAACGTCGGTCATTCGCATCCGCGCGTAGTGGAGGCGATCCGCGAGCAGGCCGAGCTCTTCACGCATACCGACTTCACGATCATCCCGTACGAGAACTACGTTGCCCTCGCCGAGCGGCTGCTCGGGCTGGCCCCGATTTCGGGCGAGACGCGGGCCGCGTTTTTCAACTCGGGCGCCGAGGCGATCGAGAACTCGATCAAGTTCGCCCGGTCCTTCACGAAGCGGTCGGCGGTGATCGGCTTCGAGGGCGCCTTCCACGGGCGGACGCTCCTCGCGCTCAGTCTCACCTCGAAGACGCATCCGTACAAGGCGGGCCTGGGCCCCTTTGCACCCGAGACCTACCGGGTGCCCTTCGACGACCTCGACGCGCTCGAGTACGCCTTCAAGACGCGCGTGGCTGCTGAAGACGTCGCGGCGATCGTGATCGAGCCCGTCCAGGGGGAGGGCGGTTTCGTCGTTCCCTCCCGCGAGTTCATGCAAGGTCTGAGGCGGATCTGCGACGAGCGCGGCATCGTCCTCGTGGTCGACGAGGTGCAGACGGGCTTTTGTCGTACGGGCAAGACCTTCGCCGTCGAGCACTTCGGCATCGAGCCCGACCTGATCACGATCGCGAAGTCGCTCGCGGCCGGCGTCCCGCTCTCGGGTGTGCTGGGACGTGCGGAGATCATGGACGCCCCCGGCGACAGCGCCGTCGGGGGCACCTACGTCGGCAACCCGGTGGCGATCGCCGCCGCGCACGCGGTCCTCGACGTCCTCGAAGAGGAGCGGCTCAACGAGCGCGCCGAGGCGATCGGCGAGACGATTCGTGCCCGCATGGTGAGCTGGCGGGACCGTTTCGACGAGGTCGCCGAGGTTCGCGGTCTCGGGGCGATGCTCGCGATAGCGATCGAGCGGGACGGGCGGCCGGACGCCGACCTCGCTACCGCCGTCGCCGAGGGCGCTGCGCGTCGTGGACTGCTCCTTCTCAAAGCGGGCATCCACTCCCAGTGCATCCGCGTGCTTTTGCCCCTCGTGATCGAGGACGCCGAGCTCGAGGAGGCGCTCGACGTCTGGGAGGAAGCGCTGACGGAAGCGCTCGGCTAGGCCGCCTTCCCTGCGGCAGCAACACTATGGCGGTGCATGTCGGAGAGTTGATCGTGGGCCGGTACGAGCTCGAGGAGCTCGTTGGCGAGGGCGGCATGTCGAGCGTCTACCGGGCGCACGACACCGTGCTCGAGCGCCGCGTTGCGATCAAGGTCCTGCACGAGCACTACTCGCGGGATCCCGAGTACGTGGAGCGGTTTCGCCGCGAGGCCCGCGCGATCGCGCGTCTCGCTCACCCGAACGTCGTCACGGTGATCGATCGGGGCGAATGGGAGGGTCGCCAGTTCATCGTCTTCGAGCACGTCGCCGGCGAAAACCTGAAGGCGGCGCTCGCGCGCACGGGCCCCTTGCCCGTCGACCGGGCGCTTGATCTGGCGGCCCAGATCGCGCGCGCTCTCTCGTTCGCGCACGGCCTGGACATCGTCCACCGCGACGTGAAGCCGCACAACGTTCTTCTCGACGGCAACGGCACCGCGAAGGTGACCGACTTCGGCATCGCACGCGCGCTCGACTCCGACGACGCGCTGACCGAAACGGGAACCGTGCTCGGCACGGGCCAGTACCTCTCGCCCGAGCAGGCCAACGGCGAACGCGGCGACGAGCGCTCGGATCAGTACTCGCTCGGTGTCGTCGCCTACGAGCTCCTGACAGGGCGGGTGCCGTACTCCGGCGACAACCTGATGGCCGTCGCGATACGGCACGTGCGCGATCCGGTGCCGAGCGCTCGTGCCGTGCGCCCCGACGTTCCCGAGCGGGTCGATGCGGTCATCGCCAAGGCGATGGCGAAGCGGCCGGAGGATCGCTTCGAGTCGATGGACGCACTGGTCGCGGCCATCGAGGCGTGCCGTGTGGACGTCGAGGCGGGACAGCCCTTCGAGGAGGACGAAGACACGGGCGTGATGCCGCCGAACGGGCCTTCCTCCCCCTCCGTGCGCACGGAAGTGGTGTCGCCGTCGCCGCCGACGCGGGTCGCGAAGCCTGGAAAGCCCCGGCGCTCTGGTTTGCGGGTCGCAGCCGTGCTGCTCCTCGCGGCGGTGGTCGTCGTCGGCAACCTCCTCGTGCTCGAGCTCGTGTTCGACGGCAACCTTCCCTGGTCCGGCGGCGGCGAGCCGATGCCGGTACAGGTGAACGCCATCGCCGACTTCGACCCCGATGGCGACTTCAGCGAGCATCCTGAATCGGTCGCGGCGGCGACCGACCGCGACGCGGCCACCTACTGGACGACCGAGGAGTACGAGAACTTCGACAAGGACGGCGTCGGGATCGTGCTCGACGCCGGGAGCCGCCTTCGCCTCTCCAGTGTGGGGGTGGTGACGGACGAGCCCGGGTTCACCGCCCAGATCCTGGCCGGCAACCAGCTCGATGGGAGCTTTGTCGACGTCTCCGACATAGAGCAGATCGCCCGGCGGACGACCCTGGACATCGACACGCGGGACGAGCCCTTCCGGTACTACCTTCTCTGGATCACGGATCTGGACACTCGCGCGCACGTCAACGAGGTGCGCGCCTACGTCAATCAGTAGCGCAGGCCGGCTCGTCGGTCTCGCCGTTCGAGCGCGAGCTCCACGAGGCGGTCGAGCAGATCCGGATAGGCGATCCCGCTCGCCGCAAAGAGCTTCGAGTAGACGCTCGTTGCAGTGAAGCCCGGAATGGTGTTCAGCTCGTTGACGACGACCTCGCCGTCCGGTCGGACGAAACAGTCGACCCGGGCCATGCCTTCGCAGTCGGATGCGACGAAAGCAGCAACCGCCAGCTCCTGGACGCGTCCTGTGGATTCGGCCGAGACGCGCGGGGGGACGATGAGCTCCATGCCGCCCTCGGCGTACTTTGCCTCGTAGTCGTACCAGTCGCTCGCGAGCGGGACGATCTCGCCCGGCACGGATGCGACAGGGTCGGTGTTCCCGAGCACGCTGCACTCGACCTCGACCCCGTCGAGGAACTCCTCGACGAGGACCTTCTCGTCGTGGGCGAAGGCGAGCTCCACCGCCCCCGGAAGATCCTCCTCGGACTTGACGATGCTGATCCCCACGCTCGAGCCGAGGCGCGCCGGCTTGACGACGCACGGGTAGCCGTAGGGGCACTCGGCCCGGTCGCCCGTCCGGAGCGTCACGCTCCGGGCAACCGGGATGTCGTTGTCGCGCATGACGGCTTTGAAGAGATCCTTGTCCATCGCGAGGGCCGAGGCGGTGACGCCGGCACCGACGTAGGCCACGCCGGCGAGCTCCAGCAGGCCCTGCACCGCGCCGTCCTCGCCGAACGGCCCGTGCAGGACCGGAAAGACGACGTCGAGCCCCTCGGCGTCATTCGCGTCGAACAGCCAGGGGCCGTCGCGGGGGATATCGATCGGAAAGGCGTCATAGCGCTCCGGATCGAGCCCTTCGAGCACCGAGCTGGCGGAGTCGAGGGAGACGTCGTGCTCGCTGGAGCGTCCTCCTCGAAGCACTGCTACGCGCAGCCTGGCGATGCGCCCTCCTCGATCCCTAGCAGCTGAAGCGGCCGACGATGATGGTTACGGTCGAGCCGGAGTCGGCCTGTGTGCCGCCGCCCGGGTCCTGCCCGAGGACGACGTTGTTCTGGCTGGGGTCGGTGACCACCTCGCAGACGGCGCTGGGCTGCAGGCCGGCACTCCGGATCGTGGCCCGGGCGCTGGATTGCCGCTCGCCGACGACGTCCGGAACGGTCACGAGCTCGGGCCCGGTGGACACGGTGATCGTGACCGTGGATCCCTCGCCCGCCTGGCTGCCTGCAGACGGGGTCTGGGACGCGACGAGCCCTTCGGCCGTGTCGCTCGGGGCCTCGGTTACCGCCACCTCGAAGCCTGCCGCCTCGAGTTCGGAGCGCGCGCTCGACTCGGACTGGCCCACGACGTCGGGAACCTCGACCTCCCGAACGCCCTTGGAGACGCGCACCTCCACCTCGGTGCCCTCGTCGACCTGCTCCCCCGCACCCGGATCCTGCGCCGTGACCTGGCCGACGGGCTTCTGGGAGAAGACGTCGACCCGGCGCGGATCGAGATTGACGTCGTTGAGCGCGTCGACTGCGTCCTCGTAGGTGAGGCCCACAATCCGGGGCACCTCGACCTCCTTCGGCCCGGTCGACACCGTGATCGTCACCGTGCTGCCCTGCTCGACCCGCGTGCCCTCCTCGGGGTTCTGATCGATCACCTTGCCTTCCTCGATCTCGGTGCTCGGCTGCTCCTTCACCTCGGCCTCGAGCCCGACATCCTCGATCTGCGCAATGGCGAGATCGCGGTCGAGGTCCTTAACGAGTGGCACGCCGACCAGGGCGTTGTCGTCGAGCTGATCCTGAATCTGGTTGTAGGCCCACCAGCCTGCGAGCGCGGCCCCGACGATGAGGAGCGCGACGAACAGCCAGGGCACCCACCGCCGGCGCCTCTTGGGCGGCTCGTCGTACGGGCTCGCCGGTGGGTAGGTGGGCGGCCTCCGCGGGGTCGATGGGGGCGGTGGAGGCGCGACCACACGGGTCGGGCTCTCCGAGAGAAGTTCGGTGGCCTCCCCGACCGTTGCTCCGCCGATCACGGCGGCCGCGGCCATGGACGTGGCGCGCGAGAGCGGAAGGCCTGCCTCGAAGCGCTCGAGGTCCTCGATGAACTCCTCGGCGGTCTGATACCGGCCTGCCGGGTCCTTGGCGAGGGCGCGGAGGACGATCTGGTCCAGCTCGGGTGAGATCTCCGGCCGAAGCGTCGACGGTGGCGCGGGCGCGTCGTTCACGTGCTTCATCGCGATCTCGATCGCGGAATCGCCCGTGAAGGGCACCTTGCCGGTGAGCATCTCGTAGAGGACGACGCCGGCCGAGTAGAGATCGGAGGCGGCTGTCACCGGCGCTCCTCTCGCCTGCTCGGGGGAGAGGTACTGCGCCGTGCCCATGATCGAGCCGGCCTCGGTCATCTGAGAGGCGCCGTGGCGGGCGATGCCGAAGTCGGTGACCTTCAGCCGCGGCTCGTTGGACTTGACCTGCTGGTCGGCAGAGACGAGCACATTGTGCGGCTTGATGTCGCGGTGGATGATCCCGTGGCGGTGGGCGAAGCGGAGCGCCTCCAGCAGCTGCTTCGCGTAGGCGACCGCCGTGTCGATCGGAAGGGCGCCCCGCGTCATGATCAGCTCCTTGAGGCTGCGCCCCTCGATCACCTCCATCGCGATGTAGTAGGTGCCCTCGGCCTCGCCGCGGTCGTAGATGGAGACGATGTTTGGATGGGAAAGCCCGGCGGCCGACTTCGCCTCGCGGCGGAACCGTTCGATGAAGAGGTCGTCCTCCGTGTAGCGCTCGTTCAGGATCTTGATGGCGACGCGGCGGCCGAGCTCCTCGTCCTCGGCGAGGTAGACGTTGGCCATGCCGCCGGAGCCGAGCTTCCTCAGGATCCGGTAGCGGCCGTCGAAGAGTGTGTTGATGAGGGAGTCCGTGACGCCGGCCATGGCGGATTTTCTAGAGGTTAGGCGTTTCTCCCGAGGGCCGCCTCAATGATGGCTCGCGCGATCGGTGCGGCGGTTGCGCCCCCTGTGCCGGCTTGATCCGAGAGCGCGACCGCCACCGCGACCTCGGGCCGCTCGGCAGGCGCGAAGGCGATGAACCAGGTGTTGTTGTGGCCGGGGACGCCTGTTTCGGCGGTCCCCGTCTTGCCGGCCACGGAGATGCCGGGGATCTGGGCGGCGACTCCGGTGCCGGACTGCACTGCCAGCACCATCATCGTGGTCAGGTCGGCTGCCGTGGACGGCTTGATCGCCGTCTTCCACTCCTCGGGCTCGAAGCGCTGGATCACGTCCCCGTCAGGAGCGACGATCTCGTCGACGAGCTTCGGCTCCATGACGACGCCGTCGTTGGCGACGCCGGCGGCGACGAGAGCCATCTGCAGGGGTGTCACGACCAATCGCTCTTGTCCGAAGGCAAGGCGGCCCGGGTCAACCTGGCTCGGATCCTCCGGGTCGTAGAGCCGCCCGTTGCGGTAGAGACCGCTGATGAGCACTTCCTCCGAGGGCAGATCGATCGGGGGACGCTCGTAGAAGCCGAACCGCTTCGCGTACTCGAGCACGGTTCCCGCGCCGAGGTCCTTGCCGATGTTGCAGAACACCGAGTTGATGGAGTTCTGCACGGCCTGGGTCAGCGTCACCGTGCCGAAGCCGCTGGGTCCCCTGGTCGGAGAAGTTGAACACCCGCTGGCCGAACTCGGTGCAGTAGCCGGGGTCTTCGAAGACGCTCTCCGGGGTGAACTTGCCGGTGTCGAGGGCAGCCGAGGCCGTGACGATCTTGAACGTGGAGCCCGGGACGAAGCGGCCGGCCGTCGCCCGGTCGAGGAGCGGTGAGGCCGGCTTGCACGGCGCCGTGATCGCCTCGATCGAGTCGAAGTCGGACTCGACGAGGTTCGGGTCGAACGTCGGTGCCGACGCGAGAGCGAGCACGCGACCGGTGGAGGGCTCGATGGCGACGGCCGCGCCGCAGCTGCCGGCCAGGCCCTCGACGGCTGCACGCTGGGTATCCACGTCGAGGGACGTGACGACATCGTTTCCCTCGCGCGGGATCCCGCGGAGCTTGTCCAGGGCCGAGTCGATCACCGTGCTCAGATTGGCGTTCGAGCCCGTGAGGAAGTCGTTCATCGAGAGCTCGAGCCCGGTCCGCGACTGTCCGATCGTCGAGTACCCGACCGCGTGCGCAGTCAGCGACTGTTCGGGGTAGCGCCGGAGCCACCAGACGCGTCCGTCCTCCAGCTGGCGCCGCCGGTTCGCCGCGAGCCGAGTCTGGTGATCGGCGGCGAAGATCAGCCCCCGCTTGATCTCGAGCTCGCGGACGATCAGCGTCGGGTTTCCCTGCCGCGCCTCAAGGTCGGGTGCGCGCCAGAGCCAGTACGTCGCCGTCGCGATCAGCGCCACGAACAGGAACGCAAAAGCGAGGAAGAGGCGCCGGATCTGCGGGTTCACCCGCGTTCCCCCCGGTTCACGCGCTCCGAGACCATCAGGAGGAGCGCGAGCACGACGAAGTTCGCGACGATGCTCGAGCCCCCGTAGGAGACGAAGGGCAAGGTGATCCCGGTCAGCGGGATCAACCCGATCACCCCGCCGATGATGATGAACGCCTGAATGGCGACAGCGGCTGTGAGACCCGCCGCGAGAAGCTTCGAGAAGCCGTCCTGCGCGAGCATGGAGATGCGAAAGCCGCGGTAGGCGAAGATCAGGTAGAGGAGGATCACCCCGGCTGCCCCGGCCAGGCCGAGTTCCTGCGCGATCGCGGAGAAGATGAAGTCGGTCTCGAGGAAGGGGATATACGGGCTGCCGTCAGGCGTGAGCAGGACCCCACTCCCCAGCCCGGAGCCGAACACGCCGCCGCTCGAGACGGCGTAGAGGGACTGGACGAGCTGGTACGAGTCGCCCTGCGGGTCGGCCCAGGGGTCCAGCCAGCTCTGAACGCGAGTCTGGACGTGGGGGATCACCTGGTAGAGAGCGAAGGCGCCGGCGAGGAAAAGCGCGAACCCGGCCGCAACGAACGACCAGCGCGCGGTCGCGGCGTACAGCATCACGAGGAAGATGGCGAAGTAGAGCAGCGCGCCTCCGAGGTCCCGCGTCTGAAAGAGGACGAGCATCGCGCCGCCCCAGATGAGCAGGAGGGGGCCCAGGTGCTTGGGCGACGGGAGGCGGCCCTGTCCCGCGGCGCCGTACGAGAGCAGCTCGCGGTTGTCCCGCAGGTACCCGGCCAGGAAGATGACGAAGAAGACCTTCGCAAGCTCGCCCGGCTGGAAGACGAGCCCGCCGCCGAGATCGACCCAGAGCGTCGCGCCGTTGATCGTCCGGCCGATGTAGGGCAATGCGGGCAGCATCAGGAGCACAATCGCCGAGACGCCGAGGATGTACTTGACGTTGTCGAGCGTGCGGTAGTCCCGCAGGAAGAGGACGAGCCCGGCGAACACCGCGACGCCGACGACGACCCAGAGGCCTTGCCGGAAGGCGAGTTGAGGGTCGATTCGATAGATCATGGTGAGGCCCAGCGCCGAGAGGAGCCCGCCGAGAGGCAGGAGATAGGGATCGGCGTGCGGGAGGCGCACTCGCAGGATCAGGTGCGCGATCACGAAGAGCGAGATGAAGAAGGCCGCATACGAAAGGGACCCCGCCGAGACGACGTCGGACCGGGCGATGTAGACGGACGCGAAGCCGGCCGCCGTTAGGAGGCCGACCATTCCGAGGTTGACGAGCTCGCGGTTGCGCAGGCTCAGGGCTAGGGCACCGCCTCGGCCTCGTAGACGGCGACGCGGGCGCGCGCCCGGTCATACGAGACGAGCTCGTGGTCGAACAGGGCGGCGCGCTCCTCCGGCGAGAGCTGCGAGGCTTGGAGACTGCTGACATAGCGTTCGCGGTAGAGGCCGGTGTCGGCAGTCAGGTCGAAGGGCACGCCCTGATAGACGACGACGTTGCCGTGTTCGTCTGCGCCCACGAAGTACGCACGGGAGAGCCCGAAGAGCGCTCCTCCGAGAAGGAGGGCGAGGAAGGTGAGCGCCAGGGCTGCCCAGACGGCGCGACGACCCCACCCGCGTCGCTTCTTCCGGGGCTTTGCGGGCTCGACAGCCACCGGGACCGGCTTGGAAGGGGCGACCGGCTGCAGGTTCGTCAGGGTGTCCTCGAGCTCGTCCACGTCCCCCTGGCCGTTGCCCTCCGCGGCCGCCGGGGCGACCAGCGTCTCCTCGACCGTCTCGTCGCTCTCGACGCCGAAAAGCACCACGGTGACGTTGTCCTCGCCGCCGCCGGTGTTCGCGGCGCGGACGAGTTCCCGGGCGGCGTCGTCGAGCGTCGGGGCGGCCGCGAGGATGCCGAGGATGTCGTCGTCCCCGACCATCGTCGTGAGCCCGTCCGAGCAGATGAGGAAGAGATCCCCGGGCTCGACGTCGACGCTGGTCGTGTCGACGTCCACCTCGGGATCGGTCCCGAGAGCCCTCGTGATCACGGAGCGCTGCGGATGCGCCTCGGCCTCCTCCGGCGTGAGCCGTCCACTCCGCATGAGGTCGCCGACCAGCGAGTGGTCATCGGTCAGCTGCTCGAGCTCGCCGTCGCGGATCCGGTAGGCGCGGGAATCGCCGACATGGCCGAGAATGACCCGCCCGCCCGTTAGGAGGGCTGCGGTGACGGTGGTTCCCATGCCGGAGACGTTCGAGTCGGTGCGCGCACGCTCGTAGATCCGCCGATTGGCCTCCTGGATGATCGCCTGCACGCGCTCGTCGGGAGCGAGCCGGTCGGCGTCGTGGTACTCGCGGAAGACGGCAGCTGCGAGCCGGGACGCCACCTCGCCCGCCTGGGCGCCCCCCATGCCGTCCGCGACCGCGAACAGCGGCGGGTCGAGGACGAAGGTGTCCTCGTTTCGGCGGCGGACACGGCCCGGGTCTGTTCGGCCTGCGCTCTGCCCAAGTCTCATCGCTCGAACCGGAGCTCCGTGTCGCCGACCTGGAGAAGGTCGCCCTCGCGCAACCTCCTTCGCCCTTCGAGGCGCTCGCCGTTCACGTACGTCCCATTCGTCGAGCCGAGGTCGACGACCCAGGTTCCGTCGAGCCCGCTCTCGACGCGGGCGTGACGGCCGGAGGCATAGTCGTCGCCGGCGAGCACCACCACATTGTCGTCGGCGCGTCCGATGGTCGTTGGGACAGGGCCCGGCTCAAAGGACGTTCCGAGCGGAACGATCGTGGAACGTGTGACGACGAGCTTCCCGGGCACGATTCCCGCTTCGGCCTTCGCCTGGGCGACCTGAGCGGGCGCGAGCACGAAGCTCTCCTGCGGGGCGGCGGGCAGGCCGCGCTCCGCCGAGCGGACGACGCGCCAGATGAAGAGGTAGAGCAGGAGGACGAAGGCGGCCTGCAGCGCGATGAGAATGGGCTCGACCGACACGGGTCCGGGTTCGCTCTTGCTAGTAGCCGCTTTCGAAGCGGACCTCGGTGGTGCCGATGAGGATGTGATCCTCCGGCGTCAGCCGGGCCCGTTCGACGCGCTTCCCGTTCACGGTCACGCCGTTCGTCGAGCCGAGGTCGACGATCCAGTAGGCGCCGTCCTCGCGCCGGATCTCGGCATGCCGGCGTGAGACGTTGGGGTCGTCGACGACGACGTCGCACCCGCTCGCGCGCCCGACGACCAGTGCCCCGTCGCCCAGCTCGCGACGCGTGCCGCTCACGATTACCGCGGCTGGCGTGCGCGCAAGGTCGTGCTCCTCGGCCAGCTCCGCGGACACCGCCTCCGTGGGCGGCGGCCGGTAGATTCTCGTCTGGCTCGGGACGGCCTGGGGCACGACGTCGGGCGGTGTCGGCGACTGCGGCCGTTCGGGCTGCACCATGCGCGTGGCGATGCCGAACTCGCCGACGCCCAGATCCTCGTCCTCCTCCATGAGGACCGTTGGTGTCGAGAGGAGGGCGTAGCCCTCGCGGCGTGCATGCTCGGAGAGGTAGTCGGAGAGCTCCGTGAGGAGCGAGTCTTCGTAGCTTGCGAACTGTTCGCGGTCCCCCGGGCAGAGGTAGAGCGTGTACTCGTTGGGGACGTACACGCGCGAAACCGAGACGCTCTTCGCATCGTCCATCTCCTTGGCGAGCTTGCGCGCGAGCTCGACCGGTTGGACGTGCGTTCGGAAGGCGCGCCCGAACACGCCCTCCACGATCGACTCGATCCTGTGCTCGATGCTTCGCAGGACGCTCATACCGGGCACCATTGTGCCCGCGGAGCACTCTATCGAGGCGCCCGAACCAGCGGATATGCGAGCGCGCCCGCCGCGAACCAGACTGCAGGGGCTGCCCAGAGGGGATCGACGGACGCCCCGCCGGCGGCGAGCGGGACGAGGAGCAGGGCGCCCAGGAACCCGGCGCCCCACGCGGCGACGCCCCAGAGGCCGCGGCTGCGGGCGATACTCGCGAACCCGGCGGCGCAGCCGACGATTACGATCGCGGCCATGATCGTCGGGCGGCTCGTCAGGACGCCTAGTGCGCCGTCGAGCGCGGTGCCCGGGGTCTCGGCGCCGCTGACGCCACGAGGCTGGGGCGCCGGGTCGCCGGAGAGAGGAAGGCGCAAGCCGACGACGACGACAGTCGCGACCGCGGTCACCACGGCGGCAACGGCGAGCGCGGCACGCCGGACCGGTCCCCGGGCCTCCAGGGCGATGACGGGGACGAGGGGCAGCAGGTGTACGAAGGCGAGCACAGGTCCCGAGAGGAAAAACAGGCTCGAGCGGACGTCGCGGGCGAAGAGGACCAGCCAGGCGATCGCGAGCGGGATGTAGGCGATCGCGAGCCCGAACGAAATGTTGCCGAGCGGCAGCACCGGTACGGCCAGCGCTGCGGCGAGCCCGGCGACCGGGTTCAAAAACGCGATGAGTGCGGCGGCTCCTCCGAGGAGGAACGGCCAGCCGGTAGGGAAGAAAGGCAGCAGGAACGCGGTCCCCCCGGCGAACAGGCCCGCCAGCACGGCGTGCGGCGCCCGTTCGCGCAGGACGGCCGGCGAGGTTCTGGCCCGCCTGCGCTCCGTGCGGTCCTGTTCGGCGCTTCGCAGGAGGTCGAGCGCCTGTCTCGCGCTCGGCCGCTTGCGGGGACTGACCGAGAGCATGCGGTCCACGGTGCGGCACAGCTCTCGGGGGAGGTCGGGGCGCAACTCGGCCAGCTGCTGTGCGCCCTCCCCGACGCGGCGGGCCGTCTCGAGCGGCGAGACGGCCCAGAACGGGTGTCGTCCCGCGAGCGCCTCCCACAGCAAGACCCCGACGGCCCAGACGTCTGCCGCACCGGTCGCGTCGGCCCCTGCGAGCCGCTCGGGCGCGATGTAGGCGAGCGTTCCGGGGACGTCCCCAACCGCCGTGAGAGTGTCGGCGTGCTCGAGTTGCGCCAGCCCGAAGTCGAGAAGGCGGACGGAGACCTCGTCGCCGTCCTCGAGCATGATGTTGGCCGGCTTGACGTCGCGGTGGACGACGCCCTTCGAGTGGGCGTGGTCGAGTGCTTCGAGCACCTGGGCGGCGGCTTCGACGGCGCTCCAGTCGTCGACCGCTCCGGCGCGGAGCGCGTCGCGAAGCGTACGGCCCTCGACGTACGGGTAGGCGACGTAGACGTGGCGGTCGTCGCGGGCCAGCGCGAGCGCGCGCAGGCAGCGCGGATGGCGCAGGCGGGTGGCCGCGTCGACCTCGCGCTCGGCCCGCGCGCCGGGCTTCCCTTCGCGCTCGACGACCTTCAGCGCGACGTCGCGGTCGGCGTGTTCGTCGCGTGCCAGCCAGACCGATCCACCGCCGCCGCTTCCGAGGGGCCGGAGCGGCCTGTATCGGCCGAGGACGAGGTTATTCTCGGTGAGCGCGACAGCCGTCTGCATCGCTGGTAGTCGGCTCTTGGCGCTCGGTCGGGAAAGTCCTGCAAAGTCCGGACCGGGTGGTAGACTCGGCGACTCCCTCGACCCGGATCGACCCGTGTTCGACCGCGAGAAGAGCGACCCTCAGACCGATATCGAATTCGACTTCTTCGACGAGTCGCCGACCGTCGAGACGACGCCGGACAAGGAGCGGCCGCCCGGGAAGCGGCCCAGGCTGCCCAAACGGCCGCCCAGGCCCCCCGGCGGGCCTCGGCTCTACCGGCTCGGGGTGCTCATCGCCGGCGCGATCCTGCTCGCGGTCATCTTCATCCTCGTCATCAACAACTGCCGCGGTGACCAGAAGCAGTCGGCATACGAGGGCTACATGGAGGACGTCGACGGCGTCGCGACCGAGTCGGCCCAGCTGGGGAGCCAGCTGAACGAGAGGCTGACGACGCCCGGAATCAAGCTCGAGGAGCTCCGCGCGAACGTCGAGGGGCTGCGGGAACAGCAGGAGCAGATCCTCGCGCGCACCGAGGACTTGAGCCCGCCCGGACCGCTCGTCGAGCAGCAGGAGGCGCTCGTCGAGACGATGCAGTTCCGGGTCAACGGCCTCGCGGGCATCGCGCGCGGACTCCAGCTCGTGGCTCAGACCGACGATCCGCAAGAATCAGGCGGGAATCTCGCCGACCAGGCGCAGCGCCTCGTCGCCAGCGACATCGTCTACGCCGACGCCTTCAGGGCGGCGTCCGAGTCTGTGCTCGACCAGCAGGGGGTGACCAACATCGCCGTCCCGGCGTCGGTGTTCGTCCAAAATCCTGAGTTCGCCAGCCCGTCGTTCTGGACGCAGACCGTCCAGCGTCTGACCCAGGGCCCCGAGGCGGGTGGCGTCCACGGCAACGGCATCGCCGGCGTCAGGGTTCAGCCGGGTGGCCAGGAGCTCGTCCGCGGCGAGGACAACACGGTCGAGCAGAGCGCCGATCTCGCCTTCGAGGTGCTGATCGAGAACTCCGGCGAGAGCCAGGAAACCCAGGTCAAGGTGACCCTCATCATCCGCCAGGATCCGCAGATCCGGAAAGAGCAGACGGTCGACGTCATCAATCCGGGCGAGACGAAGACCGTGCGGTTCACGGGCTTCGAGAACCTCGAGTTCTCGGCCCAGACGACACTCCAGGTTCAGGTCGAGCCGGTCGAGGGCGAGAACAACACCGACAACAACACGGTCGAGTACCCGATCATCTTCACGCTCGCCTAGGAGTAGGCTAGGGCTCGATGTCGGATCTCTCCGACGCCGCCCCCTGGATCGCCATCGGCGCCGCAGCGGCGGCGGTCGTCGCCCTTCTTCTCTCCTTCGCCTTCTACCTGAAGTTGCGCGCCGTGCGGAAGGCCCAGCTGGTTCTCCTCGGCACGGGGAAGGACGACCTCGTCAACTTCGCCGTCTCCCTCCAGACCCGCATCGACGACCTGCACCGAGTCGTCGACGAGGTCGCCGCCGGGCTCGCGCGCATCGACCGGCGTGTCGACGGCTGTCTCTCGCACACTGCCCTCGTTCGCTACAACGCCTACGAGGACGCGGGCGGGCATCAGTCCGCCTCGCTGGCCTTTCTCGACGGGGCGCGATCCGGAGTTGTGATGAGCGCGATCCAGGGGCGAGACTACGCGCGTATCTACGTGAAGCAGCTCGACCGCGGCCGTGCTCCGGTGGCGCTGTCGCCGGAGGAACAGGAGGCGGTCGAGCGGGCGATGGCCCAGTGACGTACCGGAAGGCTGACATCCGTCCGTACGACCCGGCCGACGAGGCGCTCTTGTTCGGCCTCGCCAACCTCGACCGCGGTGCCGACCGGCGCACGCTGGCCGTGCTCGAGCGGGAGACGGTGTTCGTGGCGGAGGTCGACGGCGCTCCGGCTGGCTACGTCGCCGTCGAGTGCGCCGAGGAGGCGATGCGCGTCGATCAGCTCTTCGTGAGCCCGGAGCACGAGGCCGAAGGGGTGGGACGTCAGCTCTTCGAGTATGCCGAGGGCTACGCCATCTCGGAGGGCGCGCTGGCACTGCAGGTCGTCGTCTCGGGCGGGGATCAGCGGGCCCTCGATTTCTACCGGGGCCGGGGCTTCGTCGAGGCCGGTGAGAATCTGCTCGAGCTCGTGCTGCCGCGTCGTTAGAGGCTTCCCGCTCGACTACGATTTCCGGGATGCAGCAGGTTCTTGTCCTGAACGCGAGCTTCGAGCCCTTGAACGTGTGCACCGTCCGGCGTGCGCACGTGCTCGTCTTCAAGGGCAAGGCTGAGGTGCTCGAGCAGCTCGAGCAGCGCCTCCACTCGGCCTCGGACACGTTCCCGTGGCCCCACGTGATCCGACTCCTTGCCTACGTTCGCGTCCCCCGTGCCGTCAAGCGCAAGATCTCGCGCCGAGCACTCTTCGCGCGGGACGGGCATCGCTGCGTCTACTGCGGCTCTGCCGGTCGGTTGACGCTCGATCATGTCGTGCCTCGGTCACGCGGCGGTGACTCCGTTTGGGAGAACGTCGTCACCTCCTGCGCGCCGTGCAATCTCCGCAAGGGGAATCGGCTGCCCGAGGAGATCGAGATGCACCTGCTGGTGAAGCCAAGGGCCCCGACACCGGCCCTCTTCGTGACGCTCTCATCGCCGCGGATTCCCGACGGCTGGCAGCCGTACCTGGCGGCGTTCGCCTAGGCGGGCGGTCCCGCGAGCCCGGTGGCAATCGACTAGGAGAGTTTCCGCCAACCCGCCTATGCGTCGTAGTAGAGCGCGAACTCGGCCGGGTGCGGCCTGAGCGCGACGACGTCCACCTCCTGCTCCCGTTTGTAGTCGATCCACGTCCTGATCAGCGCTTCGGTGAAGACGCCGCCTGCAAGGAGGAACTCGTGGTCGCGCTCGAGCGCGTCGAGCGCTTCAGCAAGCGACCCGGGCACCTGGGGGATATCGGTGCGGTGCTCCTCGAAGAGGTCGAAATCGGCCGGTTCACCGGGGTCGAGATCGTTCTGCACCCCGTCGATTCCGGCCATCAGCATCGCTGCGAAGGCGAGGTACGGGTTGGCGGTCGCGTCCGGGCACCTGAACTCGATGCGCTTGGCCGCGGCGGAGTCGGAGTACATGGGAATGCGAATCGCGGCCGAGCGGTTCCGCTGGGAGTAGACCAGGTTGACGGGCGCTTCGTAGCCCGGCACGAGCCGGCGGAACGAGTTGGTCGTCGGCGCGCAGAAAGCGAGCAGCGCCGGCGTGTGCATGAGGATGCCGCCGACGTAGCTCCGCGCCAGCTGGGAGAGACCCGCGTAGCCGGAGCGGTCGGAGAAGAGCGGCGTGCCTTGCTTCCAGAGCGACTGGTGCGTGTGCATCCCCGAGCCGTTGTCGCCGAAGATCGGCTTCGGCATGAAGGTCGCGCTCTTGCCTGCGGCCTTGGCGACGTTGCGGACGACGTACTTGTAGGTCATGACCTGGTCGGCCATGCGGGTGAGCGGCTGGAAGCGGAGGTCGACCTCGCACTGTCCTGCGGTGGCGACCTCGTGGTGGTGGAACTCGCACGGGATCCCGACTCGCTCCAGCGTCAGCACGATCTCCGAGCGGAGGTCGTGCAGCGTGTCGTGCGGCGCCGGCGGGAAGTAGCCGCCCTTCTCGCGCACGGTGTAGCCGAGACCGGGTACCGACGAGTTCCAGTGGCCCTCGGCGGAGTCGACGGCGTAGTGGGAGCGGTGCGGCGACAGCTCGTAGGAGACCTCGTCGAAGACGAAGAACTCGCATTCGGGACCGAAGTTGGCCGTGTCCGCGATGCCGGTCTCACCGAGATACGCTTCGGCGCGGCGGGCGATCCGGCGTGGATCGCGCCCGTAGGCCTCACCCGTTGTGGGATCGGCGATCTCGCAGACGAGCGAGAGGGTGGGCGCCGCCGTGAAGGGGTCGAGCACCGCGGTGGCGGGGTCCGGCATGAGCAGGAGGTCGCTCTCGGCGATTCCCTGCCAGCCGCGGATCGAGGAGCCGTCGAAGCCGAGGCCGTCTGTGAACGCCGACGGCCCGAAGGCGCCGATTGGCAGCGTCATGTGCTGCCAGCTTCCGAACAGGTCGCAGAACTTGAGGTC
Source organism: uncultured Actinomycetes bacterium (assembly GCA_963842305.1). Taxonomy (GTDB): domain Bacteria; phylum Actinomycetota; class Thermoleophilia; order Gaiellales; family Gaiellaceae; genus JAIBJN01. The sequence continues at coordinate 266,831 of CAWJFW010000003.1, read as the reverse complement.
GACGAGCTGGGTCTTCTGCTCGGCCGCCCAGGCCACGGCTTCCTCGGCCTCGGGCTGCGCTCCGTTCGCCAGGTACGCCTTCGCCTCGATCTCGTGCATCGTCCCTCCTTCGGTCCACGAAAAAAGCCCCAGCGATCGAGTCGATCTCTGAGGCTGCGTCGCCTACCGTGGCGCCGACGTCGGCGCCACGCCCTCACCATAGCGGCGGGCATGGACGGACCTCAAGCCTCCCGGGAGAGTCGTATAGGATGAGGGCGTATTCGAGGCGACGAGGCCTCGGGCCGACGGCGGCCCGAGGCTCTTTGCATTTAAGGAGGAGGTCGCAGATGGCGCAGGTCGAGACCGGGAGGTCGAAGAGCGACCCGGCGGCGCGCAAGGGTGTGCTGAAGAAGGTCAAGGACGAACAGGTCGAGTTCGTCCACCTCTGGTTCACGGACATCGAGGGTCACCTCAAGAGCTTCGCGGTCACGCTCCAGGAGCTGGAGGGCGCGCTGGACGACGGGATGGGCTTCGACGGCTCGTCGATCACGGGCTTCAACGCGATCGAAGAGTCGGACATGGTCGCCATCCCGGACCCGGACACCTTTCAGCTGATGCCCGAGGGCGGCTACACGGTCGGGCGGATGATCTGCGACGTCGTCACGCCGGACGGCGAGCCCTACATGGGCGATCCGAGGCACGTCCTCCGACTCGCGCTCGATCGCATGGAGAGCATGGGCTTCGACACGTTCAACGTCGGCCCCGAGCTCGAGTACTTCCTCTTTCGGAGCGACGAGGGGACGGAGACGCTCGACGAGGGCGGCTACTTCGCCATGACGACGATGGACGCGGCGAGCGACCTGCGCCACGACACGGTCAAGGCCCTCGAGGCGATGGGCATCCCGATCGAGTACGTCCACCACGAGGTGGGCCCGTCGCAGCACGAGATCGACATGCAGTTCGCGGACGCGCTCGCGATGGTGGACCACACGATCACCTACCGCCTCGTGGTCAAGGAGCTGGCCAAGAAGGCCGGCTATCACGCGACGTTCATGCCGAAGCCGATCTTCGGCGAGAACGGCTCGGGGATGCACACGCACCAGTCGCTCTTTGCGGAGGGAAAGAACGCATTCTTCGACGCCGACGACGAATGGAGCCTCTCGGAGGTTGGCAAGGGGTTCATCGCCGGTCAGCTCCGCCATGCCCGCGAGATCTCCGCCGTCTTCGCGCAGTGGGTCAACTCCTACAAGCGGCTCGTGCCCGGCTACGAGGCGCCGGTCTACGCCGCCTGGTCGCGCCGCAATCGCTCGGCGCTCATCAGGATCCCGCTCTACAAGCCCGGGAACGAGCAGGCGACACGGGCAGAGATCCGGTGTCCGGACCCGGCCTGCAACCCGTACCTCACGTTCGCCGCGCTCCTCCACGCCGGACTCGAAGGGATCGAGCAGGGATACGAGCTTCCGCCGCCGATGGAGAGCAATCTCTACAAGCTCAGCGCGGAGGAGCGAAAAGCCCGAGGCATCGTCGCCCTGCCGGAGACGCTCGGCGAGGCAATCGACGAGCTCGCCGAGTCGGATCTCGTCCGCCGGGCGCTGGGAGACCATGTCTTCGACAACTACGTGAAGCTCAAGCGGCAGGAGTGGGACGAATACCGCGTCCAGCTGACCCCGTGGGAGCTCGAGAAGTACCTACCGGTCTTGTAGGAGCGGGCGCGGAAAGGTAAGATTGATCCCGGTGTCGCCGCTTCTCCTAGAAGCGGGGGACTGACTGACGGCCGACCGCGAGCTGCTTGCTGAGCAGCTCGTGGTCGTTAAGCGGCCGGCCGGCCCGCGACGCGCTCGACCGCCGCGGTCAGCGCATGCTCGAGCTCGGCGAGACCGAAGGGCTTCACGAGGTATGCGAGCGGGTGCAACGAACTCGTCTGACCGGAATCGGGGTAGATGCTGGTGCAGACGACGGTGATTCCTCCCGGTCGCCGTTGCAGAGCCTCGGCCGCGGCGCGCGCGTCGGGGTCGGCAGGCTCCAACAGAACGATGTCGACGTCCGCCGGCGCGTGGCCGTCGCTCGTCCGGTCGGCCGGGAAGACAGGCTCGTGGCCGAGGCGCTCCACGACGTGCCCGAGCAGGGCGCGCACCTCCGCCTGGGGCTCGCAGACAAGGATTCTCACGATCTCACCATCGGGTTCCAGGGAGCGGATCGCGGCGGGATCTGGTATGGAACCGGTATGAAGCGCGGGCACGTTCTCGTCGTCGACGACGACCCCGACATCCGCGCCCTGCTGAAGGAGCTGCTCGAGCGTCAGGGCTACGGCGTGACGGAGGCGGCGAACGGCAAGGAGGCCCTTCGTGCTCTCTACTCGACCACGCCCGATGTCGTCCTCCTCGACGTCTCGATGCCGGAGCTCGACGGCTGGCAGACCCTGGAGCGGATCCGCGACCTCTCCGACGTGCCCGTTGCAATGCTGACCGCCCGGGCGGCAGAGCTCGAGAAGGTGCGCGGCCTCAAGTCGGGCGCGGACGACTACATCACGAAGCCCTTTGGGCGCCAGGAGCTGCTCGCCCGCGTCGAGGCGATGCTCCGTCGTGCGGGGCCGCGCGAGGAAGCGACGAGAACCTACGCAGATTCGCTCGTTCACGTCGACTTCGTCCAGCGCAGCGTCGCCGTGAACGGGTCCGCTGTCGCGCTCACACCGCTCGAGTTCCGCTTGCTCGCCGCCTTCGTCCGTCATCCCGGGCAGCTGCTCTCGCACGACCAGGTGCTGGAGCTGGTCTGGGGCGATTCGTTCTCGGCCTCGCGCGACCAGGTGAAACTCTACGTCGGCTACCTGCGCCGCAAGCTCGAGGCGGCCGGCGCCGACGGCTCGGTGATCGAGACGGTGCGCGGCTTCGGGTACCGCTACCGCCCGTAGCGGTCCGTCACGCGACCTCGGTTCGCTCCGTGACCTCGCCCTCGGCGTGCAGGGGGAGCGCGATGCGGAACGTCGTCCCCGTCCCCTCCTCGCTCGCGACCGTGATCTCTCCGCCGTGGGCCTCCACGATCGCCTTCGAGATCGCCAGTCCGAGCCCTGTTCCCTGGATCGCCTGCTCGGTGGCCGTACTCGAGCGGAAGAAGCGCTCGAAGAGAAACTCTTGCTCGTCGGCCGGAATCCCCATACCGCTGTCCCGGACCTCGATGATCGCCTGGTCCTCGCGCGCCCGGACGCGCACGTCGACACGCCCTCCCTCCGGAGTGAATTTGACGGCGTTCGAGACGAGGTTGTCGAGGAGCTGTGCGACGCGCGCACGATCGCCGGTGACGACCGGGACCGGGCCGGTCGCGAGCGTGAGCGTGATCGCCTTGGCCTCGGCCTGCGGCCGGGCCGTCTCGACGCTCTCCGACGCGACCGCGCCGAGATCGAACTCCCCGACCTCGAGCACGAGCTTCCCGGCCTCCACCTGGGCGAGGAAGAGAAGGTCGCCGACGAGGTGCAGGAGCCGGTGCGAGTTTCGCTCGACGACGCCGAGGAACTTGCGCTGCTCGTCGGTCAGCTTGCCGGCCTCGCCGTCGAGTAGGAGCTCGGTGTAGCCGCGGATCGAGGTCAGCGGCGTGCGCAGCTCGTGCGAGACGAGCGCGATGAACTCGTCCTTCAGGCGGTCGAGCTCGCGCAGGCGCTCGTTCTGTGCGAAGAGATCTCGCTGGGCGTCCTCGGCGAACGCACGTGCCTCCTGTTCGGCGACGAAAAGGCGCTCGCGGTCGGCCTCCGCGAGCTTGCGCTCGGTGACGTCCTGTCCGATCGCCGAGACGCCGACCACCTCCCCGTCCGAGTCGTGGATGGGGGAGAAGGTGAACGCGATGTGGCGCACGCGTCCGTCGGGTCCCTCGCGAACCGTTTCGAGCAGGGCGACGTGATCTCGGGCGACCACCTCGCCGAGGAGACCCACCGCGTTCTCCCTCTGCTCCTCGGGAATGACGCTCGTGATCGGCTGGCCGACCATCTCGTCGGCCGGCCGGCCGAACAGGCGCTCGGCCCCGGTGTTCCAGCTCGTCAGGCGGAGCTCGAGCGAGACGCTCGTGATCGCGTCGCTGGAGGACTCTACGATCGCGGCGAGACGCGCGCGCGTCTCCTCGGCCAGCTTGCGCTCGGTGATGTCGACCAGGAAGCCCTGCACCCAGAGGGGCGTTCCCCGCTCGTCCCGAACGAGGATGGTCTCGTCCAGCACCCAGACGATCCGGCCGTCCGCCGCGATGTAGCGGTACTCGGAGCGGAGCGGCTCGCCCGTCTCGCGCAGGCATTCGGCATCGGTGAGCACTCTCGCGAGGTCGTCGGGGTGCACGGCGTCGTTCAGGAGGGTCGGCCGTTCGATCCACTCGTCGGCCGGGTAGCCGAGCAGGGCGTCCACCTGGGGACTCACGTAGACGTTTCCGAGCGCCTTGTCCGCGGGGCTGACGTAGGTCACGAGCGGTAGGTGCTCGACGAGCGTGCGATAACGGAGCTCCGCCTCCCGGAGCGCGGCCTCTGCGCGCCGGCGCTCCTGCAGCTCCTCCTGCGCCGCCGTGTACAGTCGCGCGCTCTCGAGCGCGAGTGTGGCGAGGTGGGCGAACCGGGAGAGGAGCGCGATCTCCGGCTCCCCGAAGGTCTTGCCGGGACGGTCGTACGCGAGCCCGAGCACGCCGACGACCTCTGTGCGCGATCGCAGCGGCACGCCGACGACGGCATGGAGCCCGTCGTCCCCGAAGCGCTCCAGGCGCCCGTCCCAGGCTGTGTAGTCCTCGATCGCGAGCGGCTGAGTCGTCTCCCACACCCGTCCCGCGACCCCCTCGCCCTTCTTGATTCGTATCCCCACGTTCGCCGCGAACGAGCCGGTGCCGACGGCAATCCGAAGCTCGTCCTCCTCCCGCAGGTAGACGTAGGTGTCGCGGGTTCCGACGAGCTCGCCCGCCTGCACCGCGATCCGCTCGAGCAGCTTCTGTGGGTCGAGCTCGTCGATGAGGAGGAGCGCTGTCTCGTGGAGCGCACCGAGCTCGGCGTGCTGTCGCTCGAGCTCCTCCTGCGCGGCGGCCTGGGGGGTGACGTCGATGAGGAACCCCTGTGCGTGCATGGGGCGCCCCGCGCGGTCGATCGCAATCGTCAGCTCATCGTGCACCCAGACCGCCCGCCCGTCCTTCGCGATCAGGCGGTAGCGAATCGAGAAGGATTCGCGGGCCTCGTGCGCCCGCTTATACGCGTCGAGCGTCGCATCACGGTCGTCGGGGTGAAGGATCTTGACGAGGAGCTCCGGGTCGCTCATGCATTCCAGCGGCGTGTAGCCCACGAGCTCCTCGATCTGCGGGCTCATGTAGATGCAGGAGCGCGTTTCGTCGAGGCGGGTGATGTACATGACGAGCGGGAGCTGCTCGACGAGGCTTCGGTAGTTGCGCTCAGCTTGGCTGACCCGCACCTCTGCCTTGTCCCGCTCGTCTAGTGCCTGGCTGAGGGCCGTTGCGTGCTTCTCGAGGCCCCTGTGACGGTTCTCCAAGGCCCGTGTCACCTGCCGGAGAATCGGGAAGAGCGCGGCGTAGAGGAGGAGGAGCGCGAGACCGAGCGCGATGCCGACCGGCGTGATCGTCTCCTGGATGTCGGCAGCGATCGGTTCGTAGGCCTCGTACACCTCGAGGACTCCGGTCGGCTGCTCCGAGTCGCCAACCAGGACCGGCACGTAGGACTCGAAGGCCTTCGAGTTCTCGCCGTCCGCGCCCGCGCTCTCGGAGTTGAGTGTGGACACGTCTTGTCTCGTCTCCCCGGCCAGCGGCGCCCGGAGGTGCGCGGGATCGTCGATCCGCTCGCCGATCAGGCCGTGGTCGGTCGCGTAGGTGACGATGCCGTCTGGACTCAGGAGCTTGATCCGCAAGAGGTTGCCGACGAGCTCGCGCTCGAAGACCGCGTCGAGCTCGGCCTGACGAGCCGGCGGCGCCGGGCGGCCGAAGTCCGCGTCGACGAGCGATGCCGAAGTCCTCGCGGCGACCTCGGTTGCGTGGGCGGCCACTTGCTGGCGCCCGCGTTCCTCCGCCTCGCTCCTTACGACCCAGAAGATGGCGACCCACGCGAGCGCGAGCGCGATCGCGCTGTAGAGGGCGAAGCGCAGGACGAGGCGCGGCGGCCTCTTCGGCGCAGGCGGAGCCGAGGGGGTCACGCTCCTGGTTATCGGTGTGCCGAAACCCTTGCTTGAATGGGGGACACGTGGATCGTTCCGCCCGCCACCTGCGCCTCCTGACCGAGACGATCGCCGCCGTCAACTCGACGCTCGACCTCGACGAGGTGTTCGATCTGATCGCCCGAAAGGTGGCCGAGGCGCTCGAGACCGACGCGTGCTTCGTCTACCTCTACGACGAGAAGGCGGACGAGCTCGTGCTGCGGGCCTCGTACGGAACGCGGGTCGAGGACATGACGCGCGTCCCGAAGATGCGTCCCGGTGAAGGGATCACGGGCGCTGCGGCGGCGGAGCGCGCCCCCGTGATGATCGCGCGCGAGGCTCATCTCGACCCGCGCTTCAAGCACTTTCCGAACCTGCGCGAGGCGCACTACCAGTCGATTCTCGCCGTCCCGATCCTCGCCCGCGAGCGTCTGGAGGGCGCGCTCAACGTCCGCACCGAAGCGCCGCGGGAGTTCAGCCGCGACGAGATCGACCTGCTCATGGCGATCGCGGGGCAGGTCGCCCAGGCGATCGAGAACGCAAAGCTCTACGACCACGCGCAGCGACGGGTGGCAGAGCTCGAGGCGCTCGCCGCGATCTCCGAGGCGGTTTCGGACTCCCTCTACCTCGAGGAGTCGCTCGAGGCGATCGTGAACACGACGATCGAGGCCGTCGACGCCACCGGCGCGGCGCTCGTTCTCGAAGACGGGACGATCGCGTGGCCGGAGGGGCGCCCGGGCGCGCACGCGCTGCGTTTTCCACTGCGCTGGAAGGGCCGGCAGGTTGGCGAGCTCGTCTGCGATCGGGACAGTCCGTTCTCGGACGAGGAACGCCGCTTGCTCGCGTCGATCGCGCGCCAAGCCGCAGTGGCGCTCGAGCACGGCCGAGCAGTCATGCGCGGTGTGCTTGCCCAGGAGATTCACCACCGGGTGAAGAACAACCTCCAGACCGTGGCCTCGCTCCTTCGGCTCCAGGCGGCGAGCGCCGAGCCGATCGATCCCCGCAAGGCGCTCGGCGACTCCGTCAACCGCATTCTCGCCATCGCGGCGGTTCACGAGGTGCTGACGGAGCGCCGCGATGAGGACGTCGACCTGGGCGACCTGGTCGATCGCCTCCGCTCGATGCTCGTCCAGGGCCTCGGCGCCGGCAAGCAGGTGAGCTCACGGCTCGAGCCGATCTCCCTCCACGGCGAGCGTGCAACGGCGCTCGCGCTCGTCTTCTGCGAGCTGCTCGGAAACGCGCTCGAGCACGGAGGCGACAAGGTGCAGGTCGAGCTCGTCCGATCGAACGGCCGGGTCAACCTGACCGTTGCCGACAACGGCTCGTGGAGTACCGGCGAGCGCGAGGGAACGGGCCTTTCGATCGTCCGGGCCCTGGTGCGGGAGGAGCTCGACGGCGAGCTTCTGCTCGAGTCGGCCGGGGGTCTCCGCGCCGAGGTCGTCTTCCCGGTTCCGTAGCGGCGACTCGAATGGAGAGCTGACGTGAGGATTCTGATCGCCGAGGACGAGACGATCATTCGGCTCGACCTGCGCGAAATCATCGAGCGGGCCGGCTTCGTGGTCTGCGCGGAGGCGCGTGACGGCGAGGAGGCCGTCGAGCTCGCACTCAGCGAGCAACCGGACCTCGCGATCCTCGACGTCAAGATGCCCCGGGTGGACGGAATCGAAGCCGCGAGGCGCATCCTCGGCGAGCGGCCGATACCGATCGTCATTCTGACGGCCTACGGCCAGGACGAGCTCGTCTCGCGAGCGGTCGAGGCGGGCGTGTTCGGCTATCTCGTCAAGCCGTTTCGCGAGACCGACCTCCTGCCGGCCATCCACGCGGCCCGCGCTCGTCACGCGGAGCTGCAGGAGCTACGGGAAGAGGCAGAGTCGCTCGCCGAGGCCCTCGTCACCCGCAAGCTCGTCGAGCGGGCGAAGGGGCTCCTGATGGCCAAGGAGGGGCTCAGCGAGGAAGACGCATTCGCGCGGCTTCGGGGCGCCAGTCAGGTCTCCGGACGGCCGATGCGGGTCGTTGCGGAGGCCCTGATCGCCACCTTCGCCGAGACATGATCAGTTAGGGCCAGTAGAGCCGGTCGGGCCGGAGGTCGAGGGGACCGCCCTCGAAGCAGTCGCTCGAGCTGTAGTCCGCGGGGAGGACCGGCTGCACCTCGCGCTGGATGAACGCGGCAATCGCCTGCGCGTCGTCCGGGCCGGCGCCGAGCCGCATAGCGGTGTCTGCGTTCGTTTGCAGCGCGTAGCACTGTGCGACCGCCTCGTCGCGGACACCTGCGAGGTGCCAGGACTCGTGCGAGAGGACGTTGACCGCGATCGCCGCCTCGCGCACGTCGGCCGGGCACGGTTGATGCCGGGCAAGGCAGGCGAGCCCTGCGACTCCTCCGTGGAGGAAGCGGTGGAGCTTCGAGCACGTGTCGCCGGAGAGGTTCGCCTCGTCGGCCGGCGCGCCTTCGGCGGAGAAGAGGACCGAGCCGTCCTGGGCCGAGGCTTCGGTCAGCCTGGCCAGGGTGCCCGGACAGGAGATCCTGACGTCGCGGCCGGCGATGACGGTGGCGATGCGGGCGAGCTCGGCCTCGTCGGCGACGAGCGTGCGATGCGGCCCCACGTAGAAGCCGAGCGCTACGAGCGCTGCGAGGCAGGCGAGGATCCGCGTCGCCGTCATCCCCAGGAGGGTCGGCAGCGTCAGACGGCCTCTTGAGCCACGGCCCATCAGGAGGACGGCTCGGCCACCTCCTCGAGGAGCGTCTCCCATTGCGCCAGCAGGTCCTGGAGGTCCTCGCGAGCGCGTTTGTGCGCGGCGATCACCTCGGCGTCCTCCCAGTCCTCGGCGAGCCGTGCTTCGAGCTCCGCGACCCTGCGTTCGGCCGCCTCGACCTCGGCTTCGACAGCCGCGAGCCGGTTGGGCCCGGACGTGGTCCTCGGCCTGGGCGTGGGCGCGGCCTTGGCTCTCTCTGGCTTCGGAAGCCGTTCGGCCTCCGGCTCCTCGCGTTCTTCGCGCGTGCGCACGAGATCGGCCCAGCCGCCGTCGTAGACCCTGACCGTGCCGTCCTCCACCGCGGCAGTTCGGTGTGCGACGGCGTCGATAAGGGCCCGGTCGTGCGAGACGAGAAGGACGGTGCCGGGGAAGCCCTCGAGCGCCATCTCGAGCGTCTCGCGGGAGTCGAGGTCGAGGTGGTTCGTCGGCTCGTCGAGCACGAGGAAGTTCGCTCCCGAGGTGACGAGAACCGCAAGCCCGAGCCGCCGCCGCTCGCCGCCCGAGAGGTCGCGCACCTGCTTCATGTGCGCCTCCCAGCCGGAGAAGAGGAAGCGCCCGAGCAGCGTCTGCGCCTGCGGTCTCGTAAGCCCGGTCATCGACTGGACGCAGTCGAGCACGCTGCCCCGCTCGTCCAGCTCGACCCCATGCTGCGAGAAGTAGCCGACCTCGACGCCGTGACCGAGCTTGAACTCCCCGGCGACCGCCTGCTCGATCAGAGTCGTCTTTCCGCTGCCGTTCGGGCCGACGAGCGCGACGTGGTCCCCGCGTTCGAGCGCGAATGTCACGTCGTCGAGGAGCCTGCGCCCCGGCACCTCCACGGTGGCGTCCTCGAGAACGAGGACGTCGCGGCCGCTCCGCTTCGGCTGGGCGAAGTCGAAGCCGAGCCCGCGCGTCTTCCGGGTCAGGAGCGTCGCCTCCGAGGCGGCGTCGTCCTTCTCCTTGGTCAGGCGGCCGATCTGCGTCAGCTTGGCCTGGGCCTGCTTGGCCTTGCTCTTCTTGTAGCGGAAGCGGGCGACGAAGCGCTCGAGCCGCGCGATGTCGGCCGCGACGCGATCGGCCGTCTTCTGCGCGTGGGCTGCCCGCTGCGCCTTCTCGATTCGCCAGACGTGCCAGGACCCGGGAAAGTAGGTCGCGTGGCCGGCCTCGAGTTCGAGCGTGGCGTTCGTGACCGCTTCGAGGAACCAGCGGTCGTGCGCGACGATGATGCACGCGGCGTCCAGCGAGGCGAGTTCGCGCTCGAGCCATTCCAGGCTCGCCACGTCGAGGTGGTTGGTCGGCTCGTCGAGGAGGATCAGATCGGGGTCGCCGGCGAGCGCGCGCGCCAGCGACGCACGGGTGATCTCGCCTCCGGAGAAGGTCGAGAGCTGCCGGTCGAAGTCGCCGTCGTGGAAGCCGAGGCCGCGCGCGACCGCGCCGATGTGGTCGCGCCACCCGTATCCGCCCGCGTGCTCGAGTCGCGTCTGCGCCCGCGCGTAGGCGCCAAGGGTTGCCTCGTCGTGGTCACCTCCGGCCATGGCCTGCTCGAGCCGCTCGAGCTCCCGCTCGGTGGCGAGCAGGTCCGTTGCTCCCGCGAGCACGTACTCGCGCAGGGTGTGGCCGCGGCCGAGCGGCGGCCGCTGGTCGTGAAGGGCAACTCGCGTGCCCTTCTCGATCACGAGCTCGCCGCCGTCGACCGAGGTTTCGCCCATGAGCATCCGCATGAGAGTCGTCTTGCCGGCGCCGTTCGGGCCGGCCAGCGCGAGCCGGTCGCGCCGTTCGAGCTTGAACGAGACGCCCTCGAAGAGGAGGTTGCCCGCGAACTCCTTGCGCAGGTTGGAGGCGATCACCACGGCCATGCCACCAATGGTGGCACGAGCGTGCTCGCCCGCGTCCGCGCGGAGGGTGCTGGAGTGAGCTTGTCGTCGACGTGTCGAACGCGCCTACCGGGGTAGGATGGCCTCGATGACCGAGCAGGAACGCTGGCAGGAACTGGGACAGCAGCTCCGTGTGGACTCCGTCCGGGCGGCTGCGGCGGCCGGGTCCGGGCACCCGACGTCCTCCATGTCGGCCGCGGATCTTATGGCCGTGCTCCTCGACAAGTACCTCGAGTACGACTTCAACGATCCCGAGAATCCGGCGAACGACCATCTCATCTTCTCGAAGGGCCACGCCTCACCGCTCGTCTACTCGCTCTTCAAGGAGGCTGGGGCCATCACCGACGACGAGCTGCTCACGTTCCGCAAGTTCGGAAGCCGTCTGGAGGGTCATCCGACCCCCGTCCTCCCCTGGGTCGACGTCGCCACCGGATCGCTGGGGCAGGGTCTGCCGATTGCGGTCGGCGTCGCCCTCGCCGGTAAGCGGCTCGACCGCCTGCCGTACCACGTCTGGGTCCTGTGCGGAGACAGCGAGATGGCCGAGGGCTCGATGTGGGAGGCATTCGAGCACGCCTCCCACGAACAACTCGACAACCTGACCGCCGTGATCGACGTCAACCGCCTGGGTCAGCGCGGCGAGACGATGCACGGCTGGGATCTCGAGTCCTACGTCCGGCGGGCTGAGGCGTACGACTGGCAGGCGGTTGCGATCGACGGGCACGACGTCGCCGCGATCGACGCCGCGTACGCCGAGGCGTTGGCGGTCGAGGGCCGTCCGACGGTGATCGTCGCGCGGACCGTGAAGGGCAAGGGCGTGGCCGCCGTCGAGAACAGGAACGGCTGGCATGGAAAGCCGATCGAGGATCCGGAAGCCGCGGTCGTAGAGCTCGGGGGCGATCGAGACCTGCGAGTCGAGGTGCACGTTCGCGAGCGAGCGGAGCCTCACTCGTTCCCCACCGGGGCGCTGGAGCTGCCCCGGTACGAGCTGGGCGACAAGGTCGCCACGCGGAAGGCCTACGGCGACGCTCTCGCCGCCCTGGGCGGCGCCGACGGTCATGTGGTGGCACTCGACGGGGAAGTTGCCAACTCGACCTACGCCGAGATCTTCGGCGCCGCGTATCCCGATCGGTACTTCGAGATGTTCATCGCCGAGCAGCAGATGGTCGCGGCGGCCGTCGGCCTTCAGGTGCGCGGCTGGAAGCCGTTCGCATCGACCTTCGCCGCGTTTTTGACGCGGGCGTACGACTTCATCCGCATGGGGGCCGTCAGCCAGGCGACGATGGCGCTCTCGGGATCCCACGCCGGCGTCTCGATCGGCGAGGACGGCCCCTCCCAGATGGCGCTCGAGGATCTCGCGATGATGAGGGCCGTCGGCGGCAGCACCGTTCTCTACCCCTGCGACGCGAACCAGACGGCGAAGCTCGTCGCGACGATGGCCGAGATCGACGGCATCTCGTACATGCGAACGACGCGCGGTGCAACGCCGGTGCTGTACAGCCCTGACGACGAGTTCGAGGTGGGCGGCAGTCGCGTCGTCCGCTCCTCGGACGACGACGACGTCACGATCGTCGCTGCCGGCATCACCGTCGGCGAGGCCCTCGCCGCCGCGGATGACCTCGCGAGCGAGGACATCTCAGCGCGAGTCGTGGACTGCTACTCGGTGAAGCCGATCGACGCCGACGGGCTTCGCGACGCAGCGATCGCGACCGGAGCGATCGTCACGGTCGAGGATCACTGGCCGCAGGGCGGTCTGGGCGAGGCCGTGCTCTCCGCTCTGGCCGACCTCGACGAGCATCCTGCGGTTGCGAGACTCGCCGTCAGCGGCATGCCGACTTCCGGCAAGCCGGCGGAGCTGATGGCGGCAGCCGGCATCGACCGCGGCCACATCGCCGAGGCGGCACGCAGGCTCGTACGCGCCCGCGCGCTACGGTAGGAGTGGAAACCAGCCGACCGGGAAGGACGGCAGCATGGCCAAGTCTCGACTGCATCAGCTTTCAGAGCTCGGGCAGAGCGTCTGGATCGACTACCTGTCGCGCGATCTGCTGCGGACGGGAGAGCTCGCCCGGCTGATCGAGGACGACGCCGTCGTCGGCGTCACCTCGAACCCGACCATCTTCCAGAAGGCGCTCGCTGCCGGTGACGCCTACGACGAACAGCTCAGGCAGGAGCTCGAGGAGGAGCGTGACCCGAAGGAGCTCTTCTTGCGTCTCGCCGTTCGAGACGTCCACGACGCCTGTGGCGTTCTGCGTCGCGTCTGGGACGAGGGCGGAGGGCGTGACGGCTACGTCTCGCTCGAGGTCGACCCGACGCTCGCCTACGAGACGGAAGCGACGATCACGGAGGCAATGCGGCTCCACGAGCTCGTCGACACTCCGAACCTCTTCGTGAAGATCCCGGCGACCGAGCCGGGCCTACCGGCGATCGAGGAGATGATCGCGCGCGGCAAGTCCATCAACGTGACGCTGATCTTCTCGCTCGACCGCTACCGGGCGGTTGCCGAGGCCTACATTCGGGGCCTCGAGCGCCTCGCCGATGCGGGCGGCGACCTCTCAACCGTCGTGTCGGTTGCCAGCTTCTTCGTCTCCCGGGTCGACACCGAGGCGGACGCGCGCCTCGAGCAGGCCGGTGCGGCGGCCGACCTTCAGGGCCGCCTGGCGGTCGCGAACGCGAAGCTCGCGTACCAGGCATACAAGGAGATCTTCTCCGGCGACCGCTGGGAGGCCCTGGACAGGCATGGCGCGACGACGCAGCGTTGCCTCTGGGCGTCCACCTCGACGAAGAACCCCGCCTACCGCGACGTGATGTACGTGGAGGACCTGATCGGGCCGGAGACCGTGAACACGATGCCGGAGGAGACGATTCAGGCCTTCCAGGACCACGGCCGGGTTGCGCTCGCGCTCGAGGAGGGAATCGACGAGGCGCACGAGGTCTTTCGCCGGGTCGCCGAGGCCGGCGTCGACTACGACGACGTGACCGACACACTCGAGCGTGAGGGTGTCGAGAAGTTCGCCGACTCGTTCGCCGAGCTCCTCGACGGCATCCGAGCCAAGTCGGGCGAGCTCGTCGCGACGTAGTCCGTGGACGCCCCGGTGAAGCTCGGGATCGTCGGTCTCGGCCGCATGGGCGGCAACATGACGGAGCGCCTCCGCAAGGGCGGCCACATCGTCGAGACGTACGCGCGCACCGCTCCCGATCGCACCTCTGACTCGCTGGTCGAGCTGGCCACACGGCTCGAGCAGCCGCGGATCGTGTGGCTCATGATTCCCGCCGGCGATCCGACGGAGCTGGCGTTCAAGACGCTCCTGCCGCTCCTCGAGGACGGTGACGTCGTCGTGGACGGCGGGAACTCGAACTTCCGCGACTCGATGCGGCGGGCAGAAGAGGCGAAGGCGAAAGGCGTCCTCTTCCTCGACGCCGGTGTCTCCGGCGGCATCTGGGGGCTCGCGGAGGGCTACTGCATCATGGTCGGCGGAGAAGCTGCTGCGTTCGAGACCGTCGAGCCTGCGCTTGCCACACTGGCACCGGAGGGCGGATACGCCCACGTCGGGGCGTCGGGGGCTGGCCACTTCGTGAAGATGGTGCACAACGGGATCGAGTACGGAGTCATGCAGGCCTACGCCGAGGGCTTCGAGCTCATGCACGCGGTCGAGCCCTTCGACCTCGACCTCGCGCAGGTGGCCGCTCTCTGGCAGCACGGCTCCGTCGTCCGCAGCTGGCTCCTCGACCTCCTCCACCGAGCGCTGGAATCCGACCCCGGCCTGGAGCAGATCCGCGGCGTCGTCCAGGACTCGGGCGAGGGCCGTTGGACGGTGCATGAAGCCGTCGACGCGGCGGTCCCGGCTCCGGTGATCACCGCGGCTCTCTTCGCCCGCTTCGCCTCGCGGCAGGACGAATCATTCGCCGCCAAGGTGAACGCGGCGCTTCGCAACCAGTTCGGCGGACATGCCGTCGAGGCTGCAGGGAGCATCCCGGAGGAGGTGAAACCCGCCGGATGACCGAGACTGCCCTTGCTGAGAACCCGCTGGCCGAGGGCCTGCGGATGCGGAGGCTGCCGGAGCCGTTCGCCCTCACCATCTTCGGCGCCTCGGGCGACCTCACGCAGCGCAAGCTGATGCCCGCGCTCTACTCGCTGGCGTTCCGCGGCCTGCTTCCCGACGAGTACGGCATTGCCGGCGTGGCGAGAACCGAGATGGCGACGGACGAGTTCCGCGAGCGAATGCGCCAGGCGATCATCGATCACGGCCGTGAAGAGCTCCGAGACGACGTCTGGGAACCGCTGGCGGAGCGGCTCTGCTACGTGGCCGCCGACTTCGGCGCCGAGGGGGGCGAAAAGCCGCTCATCGACTGCCTGAACGATCTCGACGAGACGCGCGGCACCGCCGGAAACCGCGTCTACTACCTTGCCGTGCCGCCAATGGCGTGCGCCGCGGTCGTCACCGCCCTCGGCAAGGTGCGGACGACAAAGGGCTGGACCCGCCTGATCGTGGAGAAGCCGTTCGGCTTCGACCTCGCGAGCGCCCAGCGGCTGAACGAGCTCATCCACGAGAACTTCGAGGAGAGCGAGATCTACCGGATCGACCACTACCTGGGCAAGGAGACCGTCCAGAACATGCTGGTGCTGCGATTCGCCAACGGCATTTTCGAGCCCATCTGGAACCGCCAGTTCATCGACCACGTCCAGATCACGGTCGCCGAGTCGCTCGGTGTCGAGGGCCGCGGCGACTTCTACGAGCAGACCGGCGCCATCCGTGACGTCGTCCAGAACCACATGCTGCAGCTCGTCGCACTCACTGCGATGGAGCCGCCGATCGACTTCGAAGCCGAGGCGGTGCGAAACGAGAAGGTCAAGGTGCTCCGGGCGCTGCACACCCCCGGGCCGAAGCACGTCGTCCGAGGACAGTACGGCCCCGGCTTCATCGAGGGCGAGCCGGTTCCGGGCTACGGCGAGGAGATCGGCGCCGCGAAGAACACCGAGACCGAGACCTTCGTTGCGGCCAAGCTCTACGTGGACAACTGGCGCTGGGCCGACACGCCGTTCTACATCCGTACGGGCAAGCGCCTCCCGCGGCGCGAGACGACGATCGCAATCCAGTTCAAGCGTGCTCCGCACCCGCCCTTCGAGGTGGACGACGAAGAGGGTCTCCGGCCCAACGTGCTCCTCATCCACATTCAGCCCGACGAGGGCGTGTCCCTGGCGATCGGGGCCAAGGTACCGGGGCAGGGCGTTTCCATCCGTACCGTGCACATGGACTTCCTCTACGGCGGTGCCTTCCGCGTCGGCCTGCCGGAAGCGTACGAGCGGCTGATCCTCGACTGTCTAAACGGCGATGCCACCCTCTTCACCCGGGCCGACGAGGTCGAGGAGCAGTGGGCCCTCGTCGACACCATGGTCGCGCCCTGGAAGCGTGACCGGCCGCACTTCCCCAACTACGCCGCTGGGACGTGGGGGCCGCTCGCGGCCGACGAGCTCCTGCACCGTGACGGCCGCTCCTGGCGGCGTCACTGATGGCAAGCTCGCTGCGGGAGCTGGAGCGGGACCTCGCCGAGCTCCGGGTCGCGTCGGCCGAGCCGGGTGAAGCGCCGCGCATGCGGGCCAGTGTGATGACCCACATCGCCTGGGTGCCGGAGCGCTGGGTCGAGGCGGCTACCGACACGCTCGCGGGCCTCGCCGAGCGCCACCCTTCGCGCACAATCATGCTCATCCCCAGGCCCGAGGACGAGCACGACATCCTCGACGGCGAGGTCGACTTCCGCTGCTTCGTGCGCGGCGGTGAGCGGCGCGAGGTCTGTTCGGAGGTCATCACCATGCGTCTGTGCGGCCGCCGGGCGCAAGCGCCGGCGAGTGTCGTGATGCCGCTGCTCGTTTCCGACCTCCCGGTTTTCCTTCGCTGGCGCGGGCCGCTGCCGTTCGACGCTCCTGAGCTGCAGCAGCTCGTCGGTGTCGCCGACCGGCTCGTCCTGGACTCGCGCGAGTGGCCGGACGCCGAGCGTGACTTGGGCCGGCTCCCGGAGCTGTTCGACCGCATCGCCGTCTCCGACATCTCCTGGGCACGGACCGAGCGCTGGCGGGCCGCCGTCGCCGATCTCTGGCCGAAGGTCGCGGATGCGTCGGTGATGCGCGTCGCGGGGCCGAAGATCGAGGCGGAGCTTCTCCGCGCCTGGCTTGCCTCGCGGCTCCAGCGGAAGGTCGAGCTGCGGCTGGAGCCCGCGGGCGAGATCGAGCTGGTCGAGGTCAACGGGCTCGACTGCCACCCGCTCCGGGCCATTGTCGGCACGTCCAGCGACCTTCTCTCCGACCAGCTCGAGCTCTACAGTCGCGACAGGATCTTCGAGGAGGCCGTACGGAGCTTCTCGTCGTAGACGACCTCGCTCGGACCGGCGCCGAGTGGATCACGGAACGCGCGGAAGGGCGCTCGCCGTTTCGGATCGCGCTCACGGCCGGCTCGGCTCCGGGCCCCGTCTATGCGCATCTCGCCGAGCTTCCGCTCGACTGGTCGTCGTGGCACGTCTGGTGGAGCGACGAGCGCGCAGTGCCGGCCGACGACCCGAACTCCAACGAAAACCTCGCCCGCGAGGAGCTCCTCTCGCGCGTCCCCATTCCCGAAGAGCAGATCCATCCATTGCGCTCGCTGGAGCAGGAGCTGCCGGAGCGCTTCGACCTCGTCCTGCTCGGCCTCGGCCCCGACGGGCACACGGCATCGCTCTTCCCCGGCCACGAGGAGGAGCTCAACGATCCGGGCCCGCTCGTCTACGTCCCGGAGCCAGGGCGCCCTCCCTACCATCCGCGGATCAGCTTCTCCCTCCCCTACTTGAACTCCCAGCCGCTCGTCGCCTTCCTCGTCTCCGGGGAGGAGAAGCGGGAGATCCTCGCGCGCGTGCTGGCCGGCGACGAGACGCTCCCCGCCGCGCGGGTGGACGCCGCCGAGACTGTCGTGCTCGCGGACAAGGCCGCCGCGCTACCGGGCTAGGGCCGCTTCGAGTGTCCGGCCGACGGCGAGCACAAGCGCGTCCTCGCCCGGTCGTCCCACGACCTGGATCGACGCCGGCAAGCCGTGCTCCGCTCCACCGCAGGGGAGGGCGAGCGCCGGCCAGCCCGTAGCGTTGAACGGCCTCGTGAGCTGGATCATCCGCTCGCGGAGCACGAGGTCTCCCGGGCCGACGGGCGGGGCGACCATCGGCATGGTCGGTGTGAGGAGGACGTCGAAGCCCTCGAACGCTTCGAGCGCCCGATCCCGGTAGGCATCCCGCTCGGCGACGGACGTCGCGACGTCCTCCTCGGAGACCGAGAACGCCGCCTCGAGCTTCCGGCGCACGTTCTCTCCGTACAGATCCGCGTGGCGGGCGAAGAGGTCGCGGTGCACCGCAGCTGCCTCCACCTGAAACGCCGGGTTCATGTCGCCTGGAAGCGGGAAGGCGACGGGCTCCACTCCCGGCAGGAGAGCTGCGGCTTCCTCGACGCGCGCGCGGACCAGCGGGTCGCCGTGTTCCGTCCATGCAAGCCCTGCGCGGATGTCCCGTGCCCCGTTCCCGTTCACGAGCCCGAGCCCGAGCGCGGCGAGCAAGGTCGCGCAGTCCTCCACCGTCCGTGCCATCGGCCCCACCGTGTCGAAGCTGGGCGCGAGCGGGAAGACGCCGTCGGTCGGTACGAGCCCGTGTGTCGGCTTGAATCCGACCACACCGCAGCAGGCCGCCGGGAGCCGTATCGACCCGGCGCTGTCGGTTCCGAGCGCCACCTCGCAGAGGCCGGCCGCCAGGGCGGCGCCGTTCCCGCCGCTCGATCCCCCGGGGATGCGCGTCGGGTCGAGGGGATTCACGACCGCCCCAAAATGCGGGTTGTCCGAGGTGATCCCGTAGGCGAACTCGTGCAGGTTCGTCTTCCCGACGACGCCGTAGCCGGCCCCTTCGAGCCGCGTCACGGAGCTCGCGGACCGCTCGGGCACGTGGTCGCGGAAGACCGCAGAGCCGTACGTCGTCGCGAGCGCGGCGGTGTCGATCAGATCCTTGACCGCGAGCCGAGTTCCGTTCGGCGGCTCCTCGGGAACCGCCAGAAACGCCCTGAACGGGTCAGGCAACCGAGTCGTAGATGACCGCGATGGCAACCGAGCCCGCAGCGAGGACCAGGGCGATCCCGAAGAGCAGGAGCCCCAGGCGAATGTTCCGACGGCTCAGCTCCGGATCCACCTCGACTCCTAGCCGACCAGCACCGGGTCGATCGCCATTGCCACGAAGAGCAACGCGAGGTATGCGAGCGAGTAGCTGAAGAGCCGCCGGGCGCGCACGGGAGTCGTCCGGTGCTGGAGCGCCAGCGCAAGAGCGACGAACACGAGCCCGAGCACCGCGGCGCTGACGAGGTACAGCGGTCCGAGGGTTCGTCCGAGTGCCGGCAGAAGCGTCACGCCGACGAGCACGAACGAATAGATGACGATGGAGCGGGCCGTCTGGCGCTCGCCCCGCACGACGGGCAGCATCGGGATTCCCGCAGCCGCGTAGTCCCGCTTGATCAGGAGCGCAAGCGCCCAGAAGTGCGGCGGTGTCCAGAAGAAGACGATCAGGAACAATGCCAGCGCGACGAGCGTGAGGTTGCCGGTCGCGGCGGAGTAGCCCACAAGCGGGGGCACGGCGCCCGCGGCGCCGCCGATGACGATGTTCTGCGGCGTCGAGCGCTTGAGCCAGCGCGTGTAGACGAGCACATAGAAGAGGTTCCCGGCGAGCGCGAGGAGGGCTGCGAGGACGTTGACGAAGCTCGACAGGACGACATAGGAGAGTGCGGAGAGAGCAAGGCCGAACTCGAGCGCCCGCTCCGGCGGAATTCGGCCCGAGGCCACCGGCCGCATGGCCGTGCGCGCCATGGCAGTGTCGATGTCGCGGTCGAGCACGTGGTTCAAGGCACTCGCGCCGCCGCAGGCGAGCGCGAGGCCGCCGAGCGTCGCCAGGGTGAGCCCGGCCGGCGGCAGCCCGCCGGCGCCAACGGCGAGCCCGCCGGCGCCCGTGATCAGGAGGAGCACCATGATCCGTGGCTTCGTCAGCGTCAGGTAGTCGCGCCAGGTCGCGCGCGGCACCGGGGCTCCTCCGCGGAAGGCGATCGCGGTACAGACCGCGGCCGCGGCCAACGCAGCGCTTCCCAAGGTGATGTGGAGCCAGCTCGGCGCCCCCGCGAGTGCCGCGGCCCCGGCGGCGGCAAAGAGGAGGAACGACACGGCAGCAGACCGCAGCAGCTCGGGCCGATCAGGATGCGCGAGGCGGGCCCCGAGCGCCGTCGCCGCGAGCAGGGCGAGCGCCACGTTCGCAGCGACGTCGTGCGCGAGGCCCCACGACCCGGTCGCGACGACCACTGCCACGCCGACGGTGCTCGCGATCGCAGTCAGGCGGAGCCAGGGCCCGGGCTGGGGCGTTGTCATGGCCGGAGCTCCCTCAGCTTGAGCCGCAGGTCGCGGAGCGGGCGCGGGCTCGACACGTAGGGCACCGTCTCGAAGTTGTAGGCCGGCGGCGGCGAGGTCGCGTACCACTCGAGCGTGTCTCCAGTCCACGGGTCGTTTCCGACCCGCGGGCCGCTGCGCCAGCTTTTGGTCGCGTTCCAGACGAAGATGAGGATGGAGATGCCCATGAGGAACGCACCGAGCGTCGAGATGAGGTTGTACCACTCGAAGAGCCCTACACGATCGTACGTGTAGACCCGCCTCGGCATCCCCATCAACCCGAGCATGTGCTGCGGGAGAAAGGCGGCGTTGAAGCCGATGAAAATGAGCCAGAAGTGGATCCGAGCGAGGCGCTCGTCGTACATTCGGCCCGTGATCTTGGGGAACCAGTAGTAGGTCCCGGCGAAGATCCCGAAGACGGTGCCGCCGAAGAGGACGTAGTGGAGGTGCGCGACGACGTAGTAGGAATCCTGCGCCTGGTAGTCGACCGGGTAGGCGGCCAGCAGGATCCCCGAGAGCCCGCCCATCGTGAAGAGGGCGATGAAGCCGAGACTGAAGTAGAGGGGCGCCCGGAACCAGAGATGGCCCCTCCAGAGCGTCGCCAACCAGTTGAAGATCTTGATCGCTGTCGGCACCGCCACGGAGAAGGACGCGATCATGAACCACGCCTGGAGCGGGACCGAAAGTCCGACCGTGAACATGTGGTGCGCCCAGACGAGCATGCTCGCGAACGCGATGCCGATCGTCGAGAACGCGATCGCCTTGTAGCCGAAGATCGGCTTCCGCGAGAAGACCGGGATGATCTCCGAGAGCATCCCCATGGCGGGCAGCACCATGATGTAGACCTCGGGGTGGCCGAAGAACCAGAACATGTGCTGCCAGAGCAGCGCTCCGTTGTCGCCGGTGAAGAACGTCGTATCCGCCTGGCGGTCGAGCAAGAGGAGCGTCACCGCCGCCGAGATCGTCGGCAGGACGAGCACGAGCAGCACCGCGAAGGCTTCGATCGACCAGACGAAGAGCGGGATGCGCATCCAGGTCATCCCCGGCGTGCGCATGTTGTGGATCGTGACGATGAAGTTGATCGCCCCGGCGAGGGAGGACAGCGAGGTCAGGTGGAGCCCCAGGATCCAGAGGTCCTGGCCCGACCCGGGGCTGAACTCGGCCGTCGAGAGGGGCGTGTACGCGGTCCAGCCCGAGCTTGCCGCGCCGCCGTTCGTGAAGAAGCTCGAAAGGATGATGAGGCCGCCGAGGAGGAAGAGCCAGTACGAGAGTGCGTTGAGCCGCGGGAACGCCATGTCCCTCGCGCCGATCATCAGCGGCACGAGGTAATTGCCGAAGCCTGCGAGGATTGGGACGACGAAGAGGAAGATCATCATCGTCCCGTGCACCGTGAACAGCTGGTTGTAGGAGTTCTGGGTGATGAAGTCCGAGTTCGCCTGCGCCAGTTGGGTCCGCATCAGGAGCGCCATCACGCCGGCGGCGAAGAAGAAGAAGAACGCGGTGACGATGTAGAGGATCCCGATCCGCTTGTGATCGAGTGTCGTCAGCCAGCTCGTGACGCGGCCGTCGCGCCAGGTCGGGCTTACTGTCTCCGTGCGGACGGCCACTACCCCTGACCGCCCTGATCCGGCTGCGTCGGAGGAGCCAGCCGCGGGTTCGACTTGATGTATTCGACCAGGGCCCGGACCTGGAACTCGGGCCAACCGCGGCCGACGGGCGGCATGTAGCTCTCGTTGTCCGACGTGTCCTGACCTGCGTGGAGCAGCTCGGTCAGGGCGACAGGGTCGGCCAGGACGGTGCTCTGGGCGATAGGCGGTCCGATGTCGCCTTCGCCGGCGAGCCCATGGCACTTGGCGCAGACCCGGTCCCAGGACTCGCGGCCGAGGGAGAGCTGGGCCGCCCCGGGCTGGTCCTGGCCGGTCAGGCGCTGCAGATCGCTCTGAAAGTCAGCCTGCGAGACAACCTCGACCGTGGTCGGCATGACGGTGTGCAGGATCCCGCAGAGCTCGGCGCAGCGGCCCTCGTAGACGCCCTCCTGCGTCGGCGTGAAGCGCAGCTCGTTGGTTCGGCCCACGATGGCGTCGCGCTTTCCAGTGAGCTCGGGGACCCACCAGCTGTGGTTCACGTCATGCGACACGAGCACGAGCCGGACGGGCTGGTCGACCGGCAGTACGAGGTGGTCGATGGCGATCTGGCCGTCCGGATAGACGTATTGCCAGTAGAACTGGTGGCCCTCGACCTCGATCACGAGCTCGTTGGAGCGCTCGCCGCTCGCCTCGACCGCCGACGTGCGGGCGAGGACGACGACGGCGATTCCGACGAGGATGACGGCCGGGATCAGCGTCCAGATGATCTCGAGCCGCGTGTTTCCGTGGATCTGCGGGCCCTCGACCTCGTCGCCGGTCGACCCCCGGCGGCGAAAGCGGATGATGAAGAGGACGAGCGCGCTCTCGACTGCGACGAAGACGACGGCGCAGATGGCGAAGACGAACCAGTAGAGCTGGTTGATCGCCTCGCCGCTCGGGGTCGCCGAGTTCGGAGGGCCGACGCCTCCGTTGCCCGCGTCCTGTCCCAGAGCGACCGGCGCGACGCCGAGCGCGAGCACCGCGAGCGCGGCGACGACGACGGCGGGCGGCGGGCTCCTCCGCATAGGCCGGTGCGATTCTATTCCGCTCGGCAGAAGCCTGGCTTCGCGACGAATGTCACCCGTTTGGGTGAGTTGCAATTCACCCGATATGTGGTTCAGTAAGGGCAAGCGAGGTACCCCTCTTTAGCGGCAAAGAGGTCCTCGCATCGGCATCGCCGGAAGCTGGGAGAGGTTTTCGCGCGCCGAGGGGAGAGATCGCTTGGGGGAACCCTGTTTCCCCCAAGGCCCCCTTGTCGAGGGGGCTAGTCTTCCCGGCATGGCCGCCGACGAAGGCTGGATCGTTCGGCTGCCGGCGGACGTGCGCGAGCCGTACGAGGTCTTCGTCAACGGCGTGCTCCAGAAGCCGGGAGCGGACTTCACCGCCTACGGCGGCGTCCTCCGCTTCTCGAAGCCGCTCGCGCGCGAGGGCCGCCTCGGCCCCCTGCGTTGGGCCAGCATGTTCTTCGGCGTGGCCGGGACCTACCGGAAGAACGACTCGGTCGACGTCGTCTACGAGGCGGGCGGCCGGCGGGTCGTGGCCTCGGGGCTTCCGATCATCCCGCCAGGCGGGCCAGAACAGCCCCCGTCGAGCTGATCTGGACGGCGGTCGGGACCAGGGCCACTCCGTACTTGCGCGCGAGCTCGGGCCGCCTGGACACGTCGACCATGACCACGTCGCGACCCTCCGCCTGGAGACGTCGGGCGAGGCTCACGCAGTCGCTGCAGAGCGGGTGCGTGAACTGGACGACCACTTCTCCGTCCGGTGCCAGGCCGAAGTCTCGGAGCTCGACCCGGTCGAGCCGGTGCGACCGGATTCCTCGGAGGTGCGCGCCAAGGCGGTAGGCCTCGCAGCCCGCGCAGAGGCCCGTTGTCGCGGCGAGGAGGGCGAGCACGGTGACGAGCAGGCCGAGCACGACGCCGGCGAGCCCGGCTCCGAGCACGTAGGCGACGGTTGCCCCCGACAGGACGACGACTCCGATCATGTTGGCGAACCGCGGTGGCCGAGAGTCCTCGACGGGCCCTTCTCCAAAGCCGGGCTGCACCAGCTCGAAATACGCGAGGCACGGCAGGCAGAACCGCCGGCCGAGGGTGAGGCCGATGGCGAGCTGCGCGGCCAGCAGCCCGAGGATCAGCCACCAGCCGGTGAGCACGGCGACGAGCGCGAGCACGCCGACGGTTGCCTGGTTGAAGCGCGGCGCTCGCGAGTCGATGACGTCCAGGTCCCGGTACGGGTCGGCGGTGCGTTGACGCTTCACTTTGTGAAGCCTACTGTTTGGAATTGGCGGCCGCTATCCTCAGGGCAGGAGTGGACAGCGACCAGATAGACGACCTCAACAGCGGCTTCGTCCAGGAGCTGCTGACCGATTACCTCACCTCGCCCGACTCCGTCGACCCGGAGTGGCGAGCCCTCTTCGAATCTAATCCCGAGCTCATCCTCGAGCGCCTGCCGAACGCCGAGGGCCTTCGCCGGCTGTCCCAGGACGGGGACGGCAACGGCGCCCAGGCGCCGGCCGCCGTCGAGGAGCCGGGCGCCGACGCGCCTGTGGACGACCAGCTTCTGGGTGCCGTGGCAGCCGCCATGTCCCTCGTGAAGGCGCACCGGACGCACGGCCATCTCGCCGCGCACATCGACCCGCTCGGATCCGAGCCGCCGGGAGATCCGGCCCTCGACCCCGACCGGCTCGAGCCGCAGCTGACTCCCGAGCTCCAGGCACGGATCCCGGCACGATTCCTGCGCCTCTACGTCCCGGCGGAGACCCTGGTCGAGGCGCTTCCGAAGCTGCGCGAGACCTACTGCGGGACGCTCGCCTACGAGATCGAGCACATCTCGAGCCACGAGCAGCGTCTTTGGCTGCGCGATGCGATCGAGTCGGGGACGTACCGCCAGCCGCTTACGCCCGACGAGCGCAAGGCGCTTCTCCAGCAGCTGTCCAAAGTGGAAGGGTTCGAGCGCTACCTCCGCCGTGCGTTCCTCGGCCAGAAGCAGTTCTCCATCGAGGGCCTCGACGTGATGGTGCCGATGCTCGACGAGGCGATCGAGCTCGCCGCTCTCAACGGCGCCAACCACGTGGTCATCGGGATGGCGCACCGCGGACGCCTCAACGTCCTCGCGCACAACGTCGGCCGCGCCGCCGACGCGATCCTCAGGGAGTTCGAGGGCGAGCGGGTGCTCGAGGCTGTGTCCACCGATCTCGAAAGCGGCTCCGGCGACGTCAAGTACCACCTCGGTGCCGAGGCCGTCCGCGAGATGCCGAGCGGCGAGGTCACCGTGACGCTCACATCGAATCCGAGCCATCTGGAGTACGTCGATCCGGTGGTGGAGGGCGAGGTGCGCGCGTCGCAGACGGATCACAACTCAGCCGAGGGCGGCCACGACCCGCACCTCGCGCTCGCCGTCCTCATCCACGGCGATGCTGCTTTCCCCGGCCAGGGGGTCGTTGCCGAGACCCTCAACCTCGGCGGCCTGGCCGGCTACACCACCGGGGGCACGCTGCACGTGATCTCCAACAATCAGGTCGGCTTCACGACCGACCCCGGCGAGGGTCGTTCGACGCGCTACTCCTCCGACCTGGCGAAGGGCTTCGACACGCCGATCATCCACGTGAACGCGGACGATCCAGAGGCGGCGATCTCGGCGATCCGGCTGGCGATGGGCTTTCGGGAGCGGTTCCACCACGACGTCGTCGTCGACCTCGTCGGCTACCGGCGCTTCGGTCACAACGAGGGCGACGAGCCGAGCTACACCCAGCCGCTCATGTACAAGCTGATCGACGAGCATCCGAGCGTCCGCGCGCTCTACGCGCGGGAGCTTGCCGAGCTCGGTCTGGTCACGCCGGAGGAGGCCGAGCGCCTCCTCGAGGACGTCCAGGCACGCCTGCGCGCGGCGCACGAGGAGCTCCGGGCCTCCTTCGAGACGAGCGCCCGGCGCAAGGAGCGAAGGATCGGGCGCGGCGCCGACGCGCAGATCGACACATCGGTCCCTGCCGATCGCCTCCGCGAGCTCAACGAGCAGCTGCTCGACGTCCCGGAAGGCTTCACGATCCACCCGAAGCTCGCGCGGTCGCTCGAGCGCCGGCGCGACACGCTCGGCGAGGAAGGCGGCATCGACTGGGCCCAGGCGGAGGTGCTCGCGTTCGGGAGCCTCCTGGCGGATGGGACGCCTGTGCGGCTCACCGGCCAGGACACCGAGCGCGGCACCTTTTCGCATCGCCATCTCGTCCTCAACGACTACGAGACCGGCGAGAAGTACGCGCCCATCCAGCACCTGCCAGAGTCGAGGGCGCCTTTCCAGGTGCACAACTCGCCGCTGACCGAGACTGCGGCGCTCGGGTTCGAGTACGGCTACTCGGTCGAGGTCCCCCGCGCGCTCGTCCTCTGGGAGGCGCAGTTCGGCGACTTCGTCAACTCGGCTCAGGTGATCGTCGACCAGTTCATCGTCTCCGGTCTCTCCAAGTGGGGCCAGAGCTCGCGGCTGACGCTGCTCCTCCCACACGGGTACGAGGGCAACGGGCCCGAGCACTCGAGTGCACGGCTGGAGCGTTTCATGCAGCTCGCCGCGCAGGAGAACGTCCGCATCATCAATCCGTCGACGGCCGGGCAGTACTTCCACGCCCTGCGGCGGCAGGCCCTGCACCCGAAGGGGCGCCCGCTCGTCCTGCTGACGCCGAAGGGGCTCCTTCGTCTGAAGGAGTCGACCTCGTGGCTGGAGGAGCTCTCCAAGGGCGGCTTCAAGCCGCTCCTGGACGACCCGCGACTCGACGCCGACCAGAAGCGGGAGGCAGGACGCCTGATCCTGTGCTCGGGGAAGGTCTACTACGACATCGTCGGGCATGAGGCTCTGGAGGAGACGGAAGGCGTCGCGGTCGCCCGGCTGGAGCAGCTCTACCCGTTCCCTGTGGCCGCGTACGACGAGCTGCTCTCCCGCTACCCCTCCCTGACCGAGGTCGTCTGGACGCAGGAGGAGCCGCAGAACATGGGCGCGTGGCGAGCGATCCGCCACCGTCTCGAGGAGGGCCTGCCGGCCGAGGTCGATCTCCGCTACGTCGGCCGTCCGTGGCGGGCCAGCCCGAGTGAGGGCTACCCGACCGCACACCGGCTTGAGCAGGACCGGATCGCGCGGGAGGCGCTGGGCGCCTTCTAGGCTTCGGCTTCCGCTCGGAGAGTCTCGATGAAGCGCCGGACGTGCGAGGCCGCAGCGACGTTCTCCTTCGCCTCGCAGAGCTCGAGCGACGTCTCGGCCGCCTCCTCGGCCTCGCGAGCCCGGCCGGCGCTCAGCAGCAGGTGCGCGAGGACGCGGTAGGCGTCCGCGCGATAGACGATCAGGTCTGTCGGGTCTGCGAGCTCCACGGCTTGCCGCGCCTCGGTTACACCGCCCTCGGCGTCGCCCCGGCGAGCAGCGAGCTTTCCGCGGGCGGTGTGGCGTTTGATCAGCCACTCCATGTCGCTCGGGGCGGGGACGGTGTCGATCGCCTCGACGGCTGCCGCCGCCTCGCCGAGGTGGTCCTGGGCGAGAATCGCATGGGCGTAGTCGACGAGAGCTGCCGAGAGGAACCAACGGTCGCCGATCGCGCGCGTGATCCGTTGGGTGTCCTGCGCGGCTCTCGCTGCAGCCAGCGGATTCCCTGCAAGCATCTCGGCCTGCGCGTCCATGAGGGCCATCCAGGCGGAGGCCTCGTGGAGACCGAGCTCCTCGAGACCTGCCCGTGACCGAGCCATGCCTTCGCGCGCCTCACCTGCCTGTCCGGCCATCGCCGCGAGCATCGCGCGGCAGCCAAGCAGGCTCAGCTCGGCCGCGCGGTGGCCCACGACCTCCTGCTCCAGGGCAACGCAGCGCGAGATCGCCTCGGAGACGGGCGTTCGGCCCTCGACGAGCGCCGCGACGAAGTTGAGGGAGGCGGCCACTTCGAAGCCGATACCGGCACGCCGTGCTTGCTCGACCGCGCGCTCCGCGTGCTGGAAGCTGGCCTCGATGCGGCCCGTCGTCCAGGCGAGATCGCACATCAGATACGAGGCACGAGAAAGCCCGAGGTCGTCGTCCAGCTCCTGAAGCGCGGCCGCGGCCGCCTCGGCGGCGGCGATCGTTGCGCCGACGTCGACCGACTCCGGATGGCGGTAGAGCCTCAGGCGCTCGCTCTCGACCACTGCCCGCCACCGAACGAGCGGGAGACCGAGCTGCTCGCCCAGCATCACGGCCCGCTCTGCCACCTCCGCCGCCTGGTCGAACGTTCCGGCCTCCGAGAGGGCGGATCCGAGCGCCGGTAGGAGCTCGACGGCCGCGGGCTCGCCGGGACCAAGGAGCTCGATGGCGCGCTCGAGAAAGCCGATTTCGCCTGAAAGATCACCGCGGCGGTGGGCCTGACGCGCGGCTTCGGCCAGCCGCTGCCCGGCCCGGACCGCGAGGTCGTGTGCCTCGTCGTCGTCCGACCTGACCTCACGGGCCAAACGTAAAGCGCGCTCGAGGTGGAAGCCGATTCGGGCGTCCGGCTCGGGTACCGCGACGCCGAGGCTCTCGAGCCAGCGGGCGTGGCGCTCGTGGAGTTCGGCTCGAGCCGCCTTCGGCAGGGACTCGTAGGCCGCGTCGCGGATGAGCTCGTGGCGGAACCGCACGGCGGCCTCTCCCGCGAGCGTCGGCTGCTCCGGCCTGAGAAGATCACGTCGTAGGAGCTCCTGCAGCGCGCTCTCCGCATCGGAACGGGACAGATCCTCGGAGAGGGCGAGCACCGAGCCGACATGGAAGACCTCGCCCTCGACGGCGCCGTGCTCGAGCAGAGTTCGCTCTTCCGGGCCCAGCAGGTCGAGTCGCGCCGCCAGCAGGGCATGGAGGGCGGGCGGGAGGCCGGGATCCACGGTCTTGGTGCCCCGCTCGTCGATATGGGCCAGGAGCTGCTCCAGAAAGAGGGGATTCCCACCCGCAGTCGCCGCGATGCGCTCGAGCCCAGCCTCCTCGAGCGTCGTCCCTGCGAGGGCGACGAGGAGCTCTCGGCTCTCCTCGGCAGTGAGCGGGCCGAGCGTCAGCGAGGCTGCGTTTCGCTGACCGCCCGCCCAGCCCGGGCGCGCATCGAGGAGCTCCGGCCGCGCGAGGCAGAGGAGGAGGACGGGAGCGTCCCGGATCCAGCTCGCGAGATGGTCGACGAGGTCTACGAGCGCGGGCTGGCCGTAGTGGACGTCTTCGAAGACAAGCACCAGCGGCCGCGCTCGCGCGATCGCCGCGAAGAGCCGTCGAAACGCCCAGAGCGCCTCTTCGCCTGCGACTCCTTCCTCGAGGCCGAGCGCGGCTGCCACCCTGCGGGCGACGTCCGGCCCATCGTCGAGCTCCCGCACGAGCTCGTCGATCGTGCCTCGTCCGGCCGCCTGTACGACCATTTCGCGGACGGGCCAGTATGTGATTCCTTCTCCGTACGCAGGACAACGGCCCACGAGAAACATCGCTTCCGACCCGAGGAGCGGCCGCAGCTCGTGTACGAGCCTCGACTTCCCGATCCCAGGTTCGCCCAGGACGGTCACCAGGTGGCAGCCGGACTCGGCCACCGAGCGATCGAACGCGTTCTGAAGCAGGCGAAGCTCGGGCTCACGGCCGAAGAAGGGCGTTTCGACCCGTGGCCCGATCGCAGAAGCCGCGGGCGCGACCTCGACAAGGCGAAACGCGCGAATCGGCGCGGGCTCACCCGAGGCGATCACCGGATTGAGCTCCGCGAGGACAGCATCGCCGACGATCGAGCGCGTCGTCTCCCCGAGCAGGATCTCGCCAGGTGCTGCCGCTTGCTCCAGTCGAGCGGCGACGCTGCCAGCGCTGCCCAGGACAAGCGTTTCGCTTTCCTTCCCCGGCGTCAGCACCTCTCCCGTGTTCAATCCCGTGCGGGCCGCGAGCTCCACTCCGAAGACAGGCTCGAGTTCGGCGTTCAGCTCGGCTAGCCGGATTTGCATTTCGACGGCCGCCAACACGGCGCGCAAAGCGTCGTCCTCGTGCGCGATCGGCGTCCCGAAGACGGCGACGAGCCCGTCGCCGATGGATTCGTGCACCGCGCCCCCGTACTTCTCGCAGACAATCTGCATCGTGTCGTGAGCGCGGATGAGGAGTGGTCGGAGGATCTCAGGGTCGAGCAGTTGGCCCAACTCGGCCGAGCCGGCGAAATCCGAGACGAGGCACGTGATCCTCCGCCGGAGCGCTCTCGCCGGGGCCGGGGCGGCGTCCGGCGGCACTGTCGGGGGTCCGGCTTCGTGTCGGAGGATCGACTGCTCGAGCCCTCGTAGCTCCGGCGACGGCTCGATCCCGAGCTCGTCAACGAGCGTGCGGCGAGCGTCGCGGTACGCCGCGAGTGCCTCTGCTTGGCGACCGGAGCGGTAGAGGGCAAGCATGAGCTGTCCACGTAGCCGCTCGCTCAGAGGATGCTCGCCCACGAGCGCTTCCAGCTCACCGACGACGTCCGCATGGCGGCCAAGCGCGAGATCCGCGTCGATCCGTGCCTCGGAGCAGGCAAGCCGGAGCTCCTCGAGACGAGCAATCTCCGCCTGGGCGAACCTCTCGAAGCGCACGTCGGCGAGCGCCGGGCCACGCCAGAGCCCGAGCGCCGCCCGGAGAGTCTCGGCCGCGCCCGCAGCATCTCCGTGCCCCAGCTCGACCCTGCCCTTTGCCAGGAGCTCCTCGAAGCGGTCCGAATCGCGCTCGCCCGGCTCGAGTTGAAGCCCGTAGCCGCTTGGACCTGAGAGAACGATGTCGCTTCCGATCGCCTTGCGAAGTCGGGAGGCGACGACCTGAACGGCGTTGTGTGGATGCGCCGGGAGCTTGTCGCCCCAAAGCTCCTCGATCACGCGATCGGCGGAAATCGCCTCCCCGCCCTGGACGACGAGCAAAGCAAGGAGGGCTCGGGGCCGCCCTCGTGGCAACTCGAGCGAGCGACCTTCATGGTCGAGCGCCTCGACTGGCCCGAGGATTCGAAACTCCAAGTCCCCCTCCGCGAAAGCGGCGTGCAAGTGCCGTGACAGCTAGGCCGCCCATTCTCCCCGGTGCAACGAGCAAAGGGAAGCGATGGTCAGTGAGGCCCAGCAGTCGCTCTACCGCTCCCGGTCGGAGAGTTCGAAGCTGCGGCGCGAGCTCGGTCGCCTCGACACGGTCTGCCTGCTGATCGCGGCGGTTGTGGTCATCGACACTCTGGGCGCTGTTGCGAACGGGGGTGCACAGGCGCTGACCTGGCTGCTCGTTGTCTCCCTGACCTTCTTTGTCCCGGCTGGGCTCGTTATCTCCGAGCTGGGCGCCGCCTTCCCGCAGGAAGGCGGTTCCTATATCTGGACACGGCTTGCGTTTGGGCGTCTCTGCGGCGCCCTGACGGCCTTCCTCTACTGGATCGAGTCTCCGATCTGGCTGGGGGGATCTCTCACCATCACCGCCCTGACCGTGTTCGGCGAGTTCTTCGAGCCGCTCGAGGGGATCTGGCGCTACGTCTTCGCGCTCGCTTTCATCTGGACGGCGATCGCAGTGGCGATCGCGCCGCTCTCGAAGGGGAAGCGAGTTCCGGCGAGCGGAGCGGTCGCGCAGGTGATCCTCCTCACCTTCTTCACCGCGACCGTGGGCCTCTACG
The DNA here is from genome assembly GCA_963842305.1 of uncultured Actinomycetes bacterium. Taxonomy (GTDB): domain Bacteria; phylum Actinomycetota; class Thermoleophilia; order Gaiellales; family Gaiellaceae; genus JAIBJN01. The sequence continues at coordinate 235,481 of CAWJFW010000003.1, read as the reverse complement.
CGCTCGAGAACGGCGTCCACGGTTTCGGCATCGGCCACTTCTCGCCTACCTGGGCTGTCTTCATCGCCGTCGCTCCCGTCCTCTTCTACAACCTCATCGGCTTCGAGCTTCCGTCCGCCGCAGCCGGAGAGATGCGCAACCCGCAGCGCGACGTCCCGGCCTCGATCGCTCGCGCGGGAGTCCTCACCCTCGTGCTCTACAGCGTGCCAATCGTTGCGATCCTCGCAGTCGTACCGGCCGAGCGGATTACGAGCCTGGCCGGCTTCATCGACGCCATGAAGAGCGTCTTTACCGTGTACGGCGGCCATGTCGCGCCCGACGGGACGGTCGTTTTGGCCGGTGCGGGGCAGGCTCTCGGCGCCTTGGCGGCCGCCGGCTTCATCTGGGTGCTGCTCGCGAACGGGCTCACCTGGGTCATGGGCACAGGTCGGAGCCAGGCGGTCGCTTGCCTTGACGGTGCGGGCCCGCGCTGCCTTGGACGGTTCTCGCGCCGCCTCGGCACCCCCGTGCTGATGTGTCTCGTCTCAGGAGGGGTCGCGACAGCGACGATGGCCGCGGCTTTTGCCGTTTCCGGAGGAAACGGCGAGCGCTACTTCAGCGTTGTCCTCTCGCTCTCGATCGTGCTCCTCGCCCTCTCGAACCTGGCCGTGTTTCCGGCCCTCGTCAAGCTCCGCCGCTCGCACCCGGACGTCGCGCGTCCCTTCCGGGTGCCGGGTGGCGCTGCGGGCGCCTGGCTGTGTAGCACCCTCGCCACCGCCTGGGCGGCCTTCGCAATCCTGGCCGTGCTCTGGCCGGGACTGGGCACGCCCAACCCTGACGCCGCGCTCCCGGACGGATTCGCCGGAGACCGCCTCGGCTTCGTGCTCGCCGAGTTCGTTTCACTCGCGCTGGTGCTCGCGGCCGCCTTCGCCTTCGCCCGCCTGGGCCGCCGGTCGAAGCAGGCTGCCGACGCGGCCTAGCAACAGCGTCGCTCGTGGGGGCGTAGACTCACGCGCCGTGATCGACCCGACCGACCGCTGGCCGCGCGGCCACGACGAGAAGCCGGACTACGCCGGGCTGCTCACGTATGCGAGCTTGCCCTACACGCAGGATCCGGCTGAGCTCGAGGGCTTCGACGTCGCGATCGTGGGGGCGCCGACCGACGATCTCGTCTCCGACCGGCCGGGCGCCCGCTTCGGCCCCCGGGCGATCAGAGCCGCGAGCTGCCCGCCGGGGCCGCACCTGGAGGCGAAAATTGACCCGTTCGACGAGCTCCGCGTCGTCGACTTCGGCGACGCGCCGGTGATTCCGGCTGACCCGGTGCGCACGCATGCCGCCATCGAGGCGACCGTCGCCCAGGTGCTCGCGGTCGGCGGGCTCCCCATCGTCCTCGGCGGCGATCACTCGATCTCGGAGCCCGACATTCATGCGGTGTCGGCGGCCCACGGCCCCGTCGGCCTCGTCCACTTCGACACGCACACGGACACCGGCTCGGAGGTCTACGGCGTCGAGGTCTCCCACGGGACGCCGTTCTACCGCCTCGTCGAGCAGGGCCACCTCGCCCCGAAGCGCTACGTGCAGATCGGCCTGCGCGGCTACTGGCCCGGCGACGTCGAGTTCGCCTGGCAGGAGAAGCACGGTGTGACGAGCTTCTTCATGCACGACGTGCGCGACCTCGGGATCGCGGAGGTCGTCCGGCGGTCGATCGAGGTCGTCGCAGGAGGGCCGACGTTCCTGACGATCGACGTCGACGTGCTCGATCCGGCCTTCGCCCCGGGCACGGGAACGCCCGAGCCGGGCGGGATGACGAGCGCCGACCTCCTCTGGGCCGCCCGGACGCTCAGCACCGAGCTCGAGCTCGTGGGCGCGGACGTGGTCGAGGTGATCCCGACGGCCGTGGGCTCTGCGGACATCACCGCCCTCGCCGGGGACAGGATCGTCCGCGAGATCCTGACCGGAATTGCGCTCCGCCGGCGTCGTTGAGTGACGTCGTCTGCCTGGGGATCCTCGTCGCGGACGTGATCGTGCGACCGGTCGACGGCCTTCCTCCAGGCGGCGAGCTCGAGCTCGTGGACGAGATTTCGATGCACGGAGGGGGCTGTGCCCTCAACACCGCGAGCGTGCTCGTCCGGTTCGGGCTTTCGGCAGCGGTCGTCGGAAAGGTGGGAGCCGATCCGCTCGGGGACTTCGCCCTCCAGCTCCTCGAGGAGCGCGGCGTCGAGCACGCGGGGGTCGTGCGCGATCCGGCAACCTCTACTTCCGCGAGCGTCGTGCTCGTGGACTCGGCGGGCGAGCGGACGTTCCTCCATCTCCCCGGCGCCAATGGCCGTCTTCGATCGGAGGAGCTCGACGAGGAAGCGTTCTCCTCGGCCCGCGCCCTCCATCTCGCCGGCGCCCTCGTCATGCCCGAGCTCGACGGGCTGCCGACGGCCGCCGTCCTCGAGCGGGCGAAAGCCCGCGGCGTCATGACGAGCCTCGACACTGTCTGGGACGCCACCGGCCGCTGGGAGCGTCTCGTGCCGAGCCTTCCCCACGTCGATCTCTTTGTGCCCAGCTTCGCGGAGGCCGCCGCGGTCTCCGGTGAGCAGGAGCCGGCCGCCGCTGCCTCCTGGCTGCGGGAGCGAGGCGTGGGCACGGTGGCGCTCAAGCTCGGCCCTGAGGGCTGCTACGTCTCCGGCGAGGGGTTCGAAGGCTTTCTGGCGGCGCCGAAGGTTCAGACCATCGACGGGACGGGCGCGGGGGACGCCTTCGCCGCAGGCTTCCTCTACGGGCGGCTGGCGGGCTGGCCGCTCGAGCGCTCCGCCGCACTCGCGAACGCCGCAGGCGCCCTGGCGACGACCGCCGTCGGGGCGGTCGAGGGAATCGCCGGCCTTGACGAGACGCTCGCCCTAGCCGATCTACGCGCCCCGTGAAGGCGCCGCTGGCGACGCGGTCACTGTCGGCTCGAGGCCCCGGAAGGGATCGGAGCGTCGCCGCCTTGGGTCACCGAGCATCTTGAAAAAAAGGCGGTTGAGTCGCTGATCGAGACATACGAAGCCGCTCGCTAGTTCGGGCCTCCAAGCGGCGCTGGCGCTGGCTTAATCGGGACGCAACATCCTTTGTCCCGGGCGAGCCGTAGCCCTGGGTATGACTTCCATTCGAACATACTCAGCGCTCGTGGTGCTCGCGCTCGCCTCCGTCTTCGCACTGGTCGCCTGCGGAGGCAGCGACTCATCGAGCTCCAGCTCAACGACGGGCTCGGCTTCCGGCGAGACCGTCGCTCTCGCCGACGTCTCTGGCGTCGGCAACGTGCTCGTCGACTCGCACGGAGATGCTCTCTACTCGCCCGACCAGGAGGCCGGGGGGAAAGTCCTGTGCATGGACGGCTGCACCTCAATCTGGGAGCCGCTGACCGTGTCCAGCGGCAGTGAGCCCACCGGTCCGTCCGACGTCAGCTCGAAGCTCGGCGTTGTCGAGCGTCCCGACGGCACCAAGCAGGTGACCTTCGACGGGAAGCCGCTCTACACGTTCGTCGAGGACAAGGCGCCCGACATGGTCACCGGGAACGGGGTTTCCGACAGCTTCGATGGCACGAACTTCACCTGGCACGTCGCGAGCACCGGTGCGATCCAGGGCGGTTCGACCTCGACGCAGGGAGGCTACGGCTACTAGCCGCTACGGGGAGGCGCGTCGCTCGATCTCGTAGACAACTCGCAGGACTCCGGTGCGGCCGGAGTCCTGCGGTGGGGTCCGGCGGCCCGGCCGAAACCGGATCTGCTTCTCGAAGACGTAGCTGCCGGGAACGAGTTGCTCCATGCCGCGCAGTCCCTGGAACAGCGTGATCGTCTGGCTCCTCGAGGAGTGCGGCTCGACCTCGAACGCGTTGAGCACGAGCAAGCACGCGCCGGCCTCGATCGGCGAGTTTGGCGTCTTGAACCCGTAGCCGCACGTCTCGTCGGCGGCGAGCAGTCTCCGCCGATGGCCCGCCGGGCCGATGAACGCCGATGTGTCCGTGTCGGCGAACTGGATGGGGCGGCCGCCGGTGTTCTCGAGAACGAGCGCATGCTGCGCCCACGGGCGGGCATCAGTTGTAGGAGCAGGCTGAATCGGTCGGACGGACACGGCGATCGGCCCGACTACCGCCGGCTCGACCGAGACCGCGACCCTCCACCCGCCGATAGCTCCAGCAGGCGAAGCCGTGAGGGCCGGCGCTGAGCCTTCGGCGAGCGTGCCTGGTTCCGAAGCGGGCTCGGAGCCGCACCCCGCGAGCGCGCCGCAGAGGACGAGCGCGGCCGCGCTGACACTTCCTACTCCTCGAGTCCCCTGGGCATTCGCCATCGAATGTCTCCGACGTCAAGGTACGTCACACGACGACGCGTACGTCACACGACGACGAGATGCGCTCGGCACGAATCGAACGTGCGCACCGGTTTATGCGGGCAACACGTGCAGTCTCGTGACGACGCCGAAGGTGCCGCCGCCGCAGCGTGCCGTGGCCTTGTAGGAGGCTGGGCGGCGTTCGAGCGGGATTCGCACTCGCTTCGCGTAGTCGCCGTCGTGCCGAACTTTCGTGGACACTGCGGGGACGCCGGCGAAGGTGTGCCTGTGCCGAAAGGCGCGCGAGAGGACGATCACGGCGTCTCCGACCGGGCAGCCGCCCGCGGAGCCGTGGACACGCACGACCGCGCCCGCGTGCACCGGGTTCGGGGTGAAGTGGATCGACGGCTTCGCCGTGGCCGCGGCCGTGGTCCCCGTGCCGGCAAAGATGAACGGGGTCAGAACGACGGAGACCAGGGCGAGGGAGCGCAGTTTCATCGTGTCCTCCTTTACAGGTGGAGACAGCCTGCGCGGCCGCGGCTCGCGTCGGCATCCTCCTCTCGGAGGATCGCGAAGACCGCCTCTTCTCCACCGGCCGGCTCTGTGCTCCGTTACGTGACGGCGCTTGAGATTCGCGTTGAGGTCCTCGAGCGAGCAGATGGCTCACGCCGACGACAACATCCGGGTGAACTTGGGCAAGGGCGCCGGGCACCTCATCCCCTACAAAGGAAGCGGTGAGTGCCCCCGGCACGAATCGAACGTGCGCACGCAGTTCAGGGAAACTGCTGCTCGCGGCTCCAGCAGACTTTTGCTCTCGTCGACCTAGGGCGCGACCACGGCGTCTTTCGCGGCCTCGCCCAGGATCGGAAGCACCCAGGCCTCGACGTCCTCGGTGCGTCCTCGCACGCTCAGCCTTCGAGTTTCGAGTCCGTTGGAGTCGAGCTGCGCAGCCGACGACGCAGCGCTGCTGACCAGGACTTCGCCGATGCCGGCGGAGGCAGCTAGCCGCGCTGCGGTGTTGACGGAGTCACCCAAGGCGGTGAAGTCCAGCGCGTCGCCTTCGCCGATCGCTCCAACGTAGGCGAACCCGGTATGGACGCCGGCGCCGACCGGAATCCAGGGCTTTCCGTCGGCATGGCCGGTCTCGACGAGCAGCTCGTGCGCAGCCGCGATCGCAGCCTCGGCGTGCGTCTCGCCAGTGAAGCAGGGGATGAAGAGCGCCACGGCTTGATCGCCGACGAACTTGTCGACGATTCCGTCCCATCGATCGACCGCTTTCGCCGCGACGCCGTAGAACCTCGCGATCAGCTGCGAGTATTCGGCCGCGCCCGTCTGCTCTGCGAGAGCGGTCGAGCCGCGGACGTCTGCAAAGAGGAATGAGAGCTCAACCTCGGCGCCGCCGGGGCGCCTTTGCAGCGCGCGGATGCAGCCGCTGCAGATACGTCGATTGAGGGGCGACGGGCCGAACCCGATGAACCGCATCAGGTTCCCCGGGGGGCCAAACGGCGTGTCGCACAGCTTGCAGCGGGGATCCGACGGTATCGACCGGCTGATCCGACGCATCCACGGCCTCCAGCAGACGTGCCCCCGGGCTTCGCCCGTCAGGACGTCGTGCCACCGCTCTTCCTGTGATTTCTTGGACTTCCTCCCGATCATGAGCTCCTCGAGCAGGACGCGCCTCAGCCGCCGTGAGCGCTAGGTCTCCATGCAGGTGGCAGACGGTGCAAAGGGTACCGATGGCGTCGAGAGTGCCTGAGTCGGGGAGCCTTCGCGCAGAATGCCCCCGGCACAAATCGAACGTCGCACGCGGTTTAGGAAGCCTCGTCCTAACGTCGCGCTTTGCAGGCAGATCGTCTGCTAACGGCTGCCCGCGCGCCACCGCCAGTCCCCGGAGGGGTTGCGCGCCCCCGCGGCTGATCCGAGGAGCCGGTGGACTGCGGTGGGCTCGCCTGCGACGATCGATGTCACGCGCGTCAGCCGCCCGGAGGAGAAGATGGTGAGCGACCCTAGAGGATCGCCAGGGGTTAACGGGTGAGCCCGTTCCCCCGGGGATTCGCAGCGGGGCGGTGACGAAGAGGAACTCCCAGCGTCCCGCCCGTTCGCAGGCGGCTAGGAGGTCCTCGAGCTGCAGGTAGTCGAGCAGGTGGACGCCCATGGCGTTGAGCGCCAGGATGTGGATCGGGAAGTCAACCCCCTCGGTGCTGCTGGGCGCGGTGTCACTGTTTCCGTCGCCACCCAAGGCTACGACGCCGCGTTCGGCGACGAAAGGCATCGCCGTGGGATGCAACCCCGACTTGAGGTCCGCCACAGGCCAAGGGCCCAGCTCGCTGAGACGGCGGGAGTGGCCGGTGCGTACCAGGAGCACGTCGCCCTCGCCAACGGTGACGCCCTGCTCTCGCTCGGCCGCCTCGAGGTCGTCGCGGAAGACGTGCTGGCCGGGCTCGAGCCAGCTCAGTCCGCGGAGACGGGGAATGTCGAGCAGGACGCCCCGCCCGACCAATCCGTTCCTGAGGACCTCGATCGATTCGGCCTTCGCGCCTCGGGCAGTCACGGCGTTCACGGGCGTCCCGTTGTAGAGAAACCCCTTGTAGGCGACGTGGCAGAGCGCGTCGATGTGCGTGTGGCCGTCGTGGTGGTAGTCGGCGCCCACGAAGTCCATGGCGAACCGCAGCGGCCCCGGCCGGTTGTCGTCGTGCTCTTCGGTGGTCATGAAGTGAACTGCGGGGACGGGATTGTCCGCTGCGGCCGCGGTGTTCAATGGCAAGCTCAGCGTCACGCTGGTGCCCTCGCGCACGAGGCTGGCGGCCGCGGCGATCCGCTCGGGCACGAGCCGATTCAGCGCCCCACGCTCATCGCGCTCGCCCCATCGCCCCCAGGAACTCACGCTGCGAAAGATCTCGCTGAACTCGTCGGCGGTCACCTCGACGGACGGGCGACGAGACTCCGTCATTGGGCACTGGAGGAGATTTGCCCCACCGCGACACCATTCTGCCGGATCCGGCGCCAGGCACGACGGCGCACACGTTGAAGGTCCGATTCGAGCTCGCGCACCATCTGCTCGGGCTGGGTGACCGGCTGCACGAAGAAGAGGGCGATCAGTCCCTCGACAGGTCGGTCGATCCCGTGACACCCTTGCGGGGCAGAAAGCCGCAAATAGTGCCCCCGGCACGAATCGAACGTGCGCGCGCGGTTTAGGAAACCGCTGCTCTATCCACTGAGCTACGGGGGCGCAGCGAGGTCACGGTAGCACCGTGCGCGCAGGGCTTCAGCGCGCGAGCGGCGCCGTTTCGCCCTAGAGATCGATCGGAGGTCCCGCCGCCGCCGCGAGACCTCCGCCAGCTTCGAGTCGGCCCGGTGTGGCTGCCTGTGCATCCCCTCGAAAGGGACTCGGCGCCGGATGCCCCGGCTAGGACTCTGCCACGCCCTCGCGGGGCTCCCAGCGGAACCGACGGAGCGCCACGACGAGGCCGAAGAGGCCCCAGAGCGAGAGCACGGCTACTGCCGACGCCCCGAGCCCTTCGCCTTGCACGAAGGAGGCGCGGATGAGATCCAAGAAGTACGTGAGCGGCAGCACCTCGGAGATCGCCTCCAGGAAAGCCGGCATCTCCGCCGTCGAGAAGAAGACTCCGGAGATGAACGCCATCGGCAGGTAGATGGCGTTGACGACGGCGGACGAGCCCTCCGCGGTTCGGACGACGGTCGTGACCGCGAGCCCGAGCGCGGCGAATGCGGCCGCGCCGAGCAGGATGGCGAACGTAAAGGCGAGCGGGTCGTCAGGCCAGTCGGCGCCGAGGACGTACACGCCGAGGAGGAGCTGGGCGACGACCTCGAGCACGATCACGACGACGGTGGAGCCGATCACGGCGACGAGATGGGTCCCGGCCCCGAGGGGTGTGCCGCGCACACGCTTGAGAAGCCCGGCCTCCCGCCGGACGACGAGCGTGATCGCAAGCGAGGCGAAGGCGTTGGCCGAGACGCCGTACCCGAGCAGCCCGATCAGGAGGTAGGTCGGTCCGCTCACTCCCTCGATCGCATCGTCTCCGTAGACCGAGCCGATGAGGACGAGCAACAGGATCGGGAACACGAAGCTGAAGAAGGCCGCCTCGCGGTTTCGCCAAAAGAGGAGCTGCTGCACGCGGAGCTCGTGGAGGACGAGGGTCATTCGGTCTCCTCGCCGGTGAGCTCGAGGTAGACGTCCTCGAGGCTCCGTCGGTGCACTTCGAGTCCTTCCAGCTCGACGCCGTCCGCGAGCGCCTGCGCCGTCAGCTCGTGCAAGACCCGCGTCGGCTCCTCGGTCGCGACGACGACCTCGCTTCCGTTGCGGCGGTAGCGGATCTCCACGGGAGCATGGCCGGAGAGCAGCTCCCGGGGCGAGCCCGTGCCGACGATCCTCCCGTCGCGCAGGATCGCCACGCGGTCGGCGAGGCGCTGCGCCTCCTCCATGTAGTGCGTCGTCAGGAGGATGCTCTTCCCGAGGGAGCGGAGCCCGCGGATCGTCTCCCAGGCCTGTCGGCGAGCGGCCGGGTCGAAGCCCGTCGTTGGCTCGTCGAGGAAGACGAGCTCAGGATCGCCGACGAGCGCGAGCGCCAGGTCGAGCCGGCGCAGCTGTCCTCCCGAAAGCGTGCGGACGCGCGCCTCGCGCTTCTCCACCAGGCCGACGAGCTCGATCACGTCGTCGGCAGGCCGCGGGTGCGGATAGTAGCCGGCGAAGAGCTCCACGATCTCCCGGACGCTTAGGAGGTGATAGACGGCCGAGGACTGGAGGACGATGCCGATCCGGGCCTTGAAGTTGCGGCCGCCGCGACCGGGATCCTGTCCCAAGACCTGCACGTCGCCCCCGTCGCGGCGGCGGTAGCCCTCGAGGATCTCGACGGTGGTCGTCTTGCCGGCGCCGTTCGGGCCGAGCAACGCGAAGACCTCACCCGTCTCGACGCCGAAGGACAGTCCGTGGAGGACCTCGCGCCCGCCATAGGACTTCCGCAGGTCCGAGACCGTTATCGCGCTCACGAAGGGCGAGGATATCGACGGCCGCTCGGACGAAGGCTTAGGTTGCGCGGATGGATGTTCCGCCGATCCGGTCGCGACGACTCGAGCTCGTGTCGCTGTCCCCGCAGGTCCTCGAGGCGCTGGTGAACGGCCGCCGCGGCGAGGCGGAGGCCGAGCTGTCCGTCTCCCTGCCCGAAGACTGGCTGGACGACGAAGTGGAGCCTTTTCTCCGCCTGCGGCTCGGACAGATGCAGCGGGATCCGGAATCGCAGCGGTGGCTCGTGCGCGGGGTTGTCAGACGGCGCGATCACAGGATGATCGGTCACGCCGGCTTCCATGGGCCGCCGGGATCCTGGGGGATCGCGCCCGACAAGGTGGAGCTCGGCTACACGGTCCTCCCGCCCTACCGCGGCCGGGGCTATGCGACCGAAGCGGCCGACGCCCTGATGTCCTGGGCCGCGACCCAGGGGATTCGACACTTCGTCGCCTCGGTCTCGCCAGAGAACGAGCCGTCGCTGGCCATCGTTCGCAGGCTCGGGTTTGTCCAGACCGGCGAGCAGTGGGACGAGGAGGACGGCCTCGAGCTCGTTTTCGAGCTCGACCGCTCGGCCCGATCCACCGACGCCCACTAGAGTCAGGCTGTGGCGACCTCCCGGTACGTCATCGCCGACGTCTTCACCGACACGCCGCTGCAGGGGAACCAGCTGGCGGTGTTCACGGACGCTCGCGAGATCCCGGAGGAGACGCTTCAGCCTCTCGCGAAGGAGATGAACTACTCCGAGACGGTCTTCGTGTACACACCCGAGGCCGACGGACACGCCCGCATCCGCATCTTCACGCCGAGCTCGGAGCTCCCGTTCGCCGGCCATCCAGTGCTCGGAACCGCGTTCGTCCTGGGCGGGCCGCTCCAGCTTCCGGAGATCAGGCTCGAGACCGGCCAGGGTGTCGTCCCGGTCGTGCTCGAGCGGGACGAGTCGGGCCGGATCGTCTTCGGGCGGATGGAGCAGCCGATTCCGACGGTCGAGCCATTCGAGCCGCAGGCCGAGCTGTTCGCCGCCCTCGGCATCGCGGGCTCGGAGCTCCCCGTCGAGCTCTACGACCTCGGCATCCGGCACGTCTACGTTGCGCTGCCGGGCGAGGAGGCCGTCACGGCGCTCCAGCCCGACTACGGTGCGCTCGCCCGCCTGACCGGCATCGTCGGCGTCAACTGCTTCGCCGGGTCGGGCACGCGCTGGAAGACGCGGATGTTCGCCCCCGCGGACGGTGTCCCGGAGGATCCGGCCACCGGCTCGGCCGCGGGACCGTTGGCCGTCCATCTCGCGCGCCACGGCTGGATCCCGTTCGGTGAGCAGATCGAGATCACGCAGGGCGTCGAGATCGGCCGCCCAAGCACCTTGTACGCGCGGGCCGACGGCGCTGCGGAGCGTGTGGAGCGGGTCGAGGTGGGCGGGTCAGCGGTTGTCGTCGCCCGCGGCGAGTTCAGCCTTCGCGGCGTGGCCCCGGCCTGATCGGGACCGCCTCAGCCCCACGCGACGTCGTGGATCTCGGGCAGCTCGACGGCCAGCGCCCGCCAGAAACGGCCGCCGTCGCCAGAGACGAACAGGCGGTTCCGGGCGCCATAGAGCACGTGATCGGGGTTCTCGCGAAGCGCCACGGCGCGACCCGCCGGTAGGCCGGCGCCCCGCTCCTCCCACGTCTGCCCGCTGTCGTGGGAGACGAGGAGCGGCGGCTTGCGGTCGACCAGGAGGACGACCGTGGAGCCGACCGAGTCGACATCGAGGACGAGCGACGCGGCCCACGACGGCGCCAGCTCGAGCGGGCGCTCGCGCTCGACGGCCGCTCCCTCCTGGCGGCCCGCCAGCTGATCCTCGTCGGCGCTCGCCCCCACCTCGACGAGGTACGTGCCGTCCTCGCAGCCGGCGATCACGATCAACGGCCGAATCACTGCCCCAGGATCGCGCCGACGGCGCCGTTGGCGAGCCGCGCCGCAGAGACCGGTGAGTGGCGCCGGCGCCGGAAGCAGAGGTACGAGGTCATCCAGGAGTCGCCCGCCCCCGTGGGATCGACGCCCTCGAGCGGAATCGTCGGCACGTGCTCGGCGAGCCGATCCGCGTAGACCACGGCGCCCGTCTTTCCGAGCGTCACGACCACCTCCCTGACGCCCAGCGAGCCGAGAGAGCCCTCCGTGAGCTCGAGGCCGAGGGCGTCCAGTTCGTCCCGGGCGAGCTTGAGGACGCTGACGTGGCGCAGGACGTCGGGGTCGTACGCGGCGTCGAGCACGAGCTCGCCGACGCCGGCCCGCCTGGCGAGGCCCTGGCCGTCCAGGCTGAGCACCCGGCCGCGCGCCAGCGTCGCCAGCGTGTCGGCGGGGAAGTCGGCCCGGGTGAGCGCGCCCGCGTGCACCCAGTCGGTGTCGGCGAGCGCCCGCGTAAGCCAGCCCCGGGCCTCTGTCACGCTCCACGGCTCTCCCAGCTCGTCGATCGCCATCCGCCGACCGTCGCCGTCGTTCTCGATCCGGAACTCGGTCGTGCGCGTCGCGCTCTCGGCCAAGATCGGCAGGCCGAGCCCAGCGAGACGCGGTCGGTCCTCGTCGGCCAGCTTCGTGGCCACGACGGCCGGTTGAGCGAGCAGGCGAAGCGCGCGCGCCGCATACACCGGCACGCCGCCGAGGCGGGGGATGCCGCCGTCAACGCGATCCAGCGAGACGAGCCCGACGACGCCCAAGCGGCGCATGCGCGGAGCGTACGCCCGCGTACAGGAAAAACGCGAGGCCGAACGCCGGAAGCGACGCGCCGATCGTCGTTTCCCCGACTCCCGGCACGTCCGCGAGCAGGTCCGTCCACCACGCCGGGCCGGTGGGCTGGATCCATTGATAGAGCGCGAAGCCGGCGACCCAGGCGATCAGGCCGCTCCAACGGATCCGAACGGACTCCTCCGGGCCCAGGAAGAAGTCCGCCGCGAGTACGCCGAAGAGCGGCACGAAGAACGAGCCGAGCAGGAGGAGGAAGGTCTCGTAGGCGATGATGTCGACGAAGAGCGCGCCGACCGCGGCCGCGGCGACGGTTGCGCCGATGAGCAACCGCTGCGAGACGGCCGGCAGCACGTTCTGCATCGAAACGGCGGCCGAGTACACGTTCGCGAACGGCTCGTCGGCCTCGTCGACGGTCAAGGCGAGAAGGGCGACGGCGCTGCCTGCGCCGCCGGCCGCGATCGCCGTGAAGACTGCGGCAGGGTCGCCGAGGCCGCGGGAGAGCGCAAGGACGGCTCCGAGCGCGAACAGGAGCGCGAGCGGGACGAAGTAGCCGACGGCCGTGCCCCAGTAGGCGGCTCGCCGGCTGCGCGAGAAGCGTGTGTAGTCCGCCGCGAGGGGCAGCCACGAGGCGGCCATTGCAACGGTCAGGTCGACTCCCTGGAAGAAGCGCATCCCACCCGCGCCGTCGGCCGCCCAGAGCGCTCCGACGTCAGCGCCGTCGAGCGCCCACCAGACGAGGTACGCCGTCGACGCAGCGACCACCCAGATCGCGAAGCGCCGCACCCAACGGCGCACGAACGAGATCGGCCCGGCCAGGGCGAGCCACAGCGTCAGCGCCGCGAAGACGAGCACCCAGAGCCAGCGCGCCTCGAATCCGAACGCGCGCTCGGAGAGGGCGCTCGCGGCCAGCGACATGACGTAGAGCTCGAACACCGCCCAGCCCAGGTTTTGGAGCACGTTGAGCGCGGTCGGCGCGTACGAGCCGCGCACGCCGAGCGGATCGCGCAGGAGGACCATCCCGGGCACCCGCCGCTCGAATCCGATGAGCCCGGCGAGGCCGAGCAGCGCCGTGCCGAGCACGGAGCCGACGACGACGGCGAGAAGCGCCCGCTGCAGCCCGAGGCCCGCCGAGGAAGGTTCCGGTGAAGAGGACAAGCAGGCTGATGCCGAGGTTTCCCCAGAGCAGGCCGACGTCCAGCCCGGAGAGCGTGCGCAGCCGGTCGGGCACGGGACTGACGCCCCACGTCCGCTCGATCGGTTGCATGGTTCCTCCCTTCGCTGGCATTACCCAGTTCAGGTTCGGCGGGTCGGGACTCGACAGTCCCCTCTCAGCCGCTGGGAAGCAGCTCCCCGGTCTCTACGCCGTGATCTTACCCGCGAGGCGCTCGATCCCCTCGACCGCTCGGCCGAGCGCGACCTCGTCGAACAGGTGCGGCATCGCATTCGAGATCTCGTGAGCCGGCCCGTCGAGGGACTCCGACCCGGCGGCGGCGTTCAGCGCGTAGCGGATCGGGATCTCGTGGCAGACGACGAGCACCGAGCGCCACTGCGAGTCGGCGAGCCGGGCAAACCCGCGCGCGTACCTCCTGGCGGCATCGTCGAGGCTTTCCCCGCCCGGAAACGCGACGTCGCGAGAGTGGCTCGTGCTTCCAGGCCCTGTACGCCTCCAGCTGCTCGCCTTCGAGGTCGCCCACGTCGATGTCGTCGAAGAGCGCCTCCTCGACGAGCGGGACGTCCTCGCGACCGGCCAGCGCGATCTCGGCCGTCTCCCTCGTGCGCGGGAAGCGCGTGTGGAGGCAGGCATCGAACGAGAACTGCGCCAGTTGGTCCCCGAGTCGGCGCGCCTCCTCCCGACCCTGCTCGGTGAGGGCGACCGGGACCGACGGATCGCCGTTGACGCGCCGCTCGATGTTCAGGGTCGACTCGCCGTGACGTGCGAATACGAATACGCGCAATCGCTACACCACGAAGCGCTCGTGCCGCTCGCTGCCGCGGGCGAAGCGGTCGAGCGAGAGCGGCGACAGGTTTAGCGTCGGCTCGGCGCCCACGATGAGCTCGGCGAGGTGCTCCCCGACCGCCGGTGCCTGCTGGAAGCCGTGGCCGGAGAACCCGGTCGCGTAGAGGAAGCGTCTGGGCTGCGAGACTTCGCCGACGATGGCGTTGTGGTCGGGGCTCATCTCGTAGAAGCCCCACCACGACGACTGGATCGGGAGCTCGGCCAGCACTGGCAGGCGGCGCGTTCCGTGGCTCGCCACGCCCTCGATCGTCGGCTCGCGGCCGCCGAAGACCAGGCCCTCGCCCTCGCGGTGGAAGTAGAAGCCGGTCGCGAAGTCGACGGTGAGCGGGAGGTCGGGCGGGAGGCCGCCGTCCTCCGGCGTGTAGTGCATCCAGCGTGCCTCTCCCCGAACGGGGATGTCGAGGCCGGCGAGGTTCCCCACGTCCCGCGACCACACGCCGGCGGTGCAGATGACCGTCGGGGTGCGGATGCGGCCGGCCGACGTCTCGATGGTCACGATTTTGTCGCCGAGCACGGCGATTCGGTCGAGCGACGTCCCCTGGAGAATCGTCACTCCCTGCGCCGTCGCGGCGCCCGCGTACGCCTGGACGACCGACTCCGGCGAGGCATGCCCGTCGATCGGGCAGTAGGCGGCCGCCAGGAGATCCGACGTCTCGAGCGCCGGGATCATCGTCTTGACGTCGTCGGGAGAGACGAGCTCCGACGGCACCCCGAGGTTCTGCTGCAGGGAGAGTGCGTTCTGGAAGCTCTCGACGTCGACCTCGTTCGTGAGGAGGAAGAGGTAGCCGTGGCGCTTGTACTCGATGCCGCTGACGCGGTCGAGAGCCTGGAACTCGGCCATCGAGCGCAGTGCGATCCGCACGTTGAGCTCGTCGGCGAACTGGGCGCGAATGCCTCCGGCGGACTTGCTCGTGGATCCGCTCGCGAGCGTTTCGCGCTCGAGGAGGACGATGTCCTTCACGCCCTTCTTGGCGAGGTGGTAGGCGACGCTCGTGCCCATCGCGCCGCCGCCGACGATCACGATCTCGGCAGACTCGGGAGCCATCTCTCGCGCACGAGGCTATCGCCTTCAGCGGCTGAGTGAGGCCCGCAGACGGGCGCATCTGCGAGGATCACCCCGTGAGCGAGGTCTCCTTCGAACCGCTCGGTCTCACGCCCGAGCAGCGCGAGATCCAGGACGTCTGCCGCGAGTTCGCCGATCGCGAGATCAGGCCGATTGCCGCCGCCGTCGACGAGGCGGACGTCGAGATGCCGTGGGAAGTCTGGTACAAGGCCGCGGCGCTTGGCCTGACGTCGTTCATGCTCCCGGAGGAGGTCGGGGGCGGCGGGCTGACCGACTGCGTCACGGCCGTCGTCGTCCAGGAGGAGCTCTGCCGCGGCTGCGCAGGGATCGGCAACCTCATCACCTCGGGCGGCTTCTTCGCCGAGCCCGTCGCCGAGCTCGGGAGCGACGAGCAGAAACGCCGCTGGCTGGAGCCGATCGCCGGGGAGCGGCCGCCCTTGACGGCGCTCGCCACCACCGAACCCGGCGCCGGCTCCGACGCCGCGTCGATCTCTACGACGGCGACGCATACCGCCGGCGGCTACGTCCTGCGCGGCCAGAAGACGTGGATCTCGAACGGCGGCCTTGCCGACTACTACGTCGTCTTCGCCACCGTCGAGCCGGGCTCGCGCTCGCGCGGCATCACGGCCTTCGTGGTCGAGAAGGGCGATCCGGGCGTGACCTTCGGCGAGCCCATGCGGAAGATGGGGCAGCGGGCGATCGTGAACGCGGAGATGTTCCTCGAGGACGCGGAGCTGCCGGAGGACCGCCGGCTGGGCGAGGAAGGACAGGGCTTCTACGGGCTCATGCACACGTTCGACCGCTCGCGCATCACGCTGGGGGCGTCCGCGACGGGGATCGCCAGGGCGGCGCTCGAGTACGCGGTCGAGTACGCGAAGTCGCGGGAGCAGTTCGGAAAGCCGATCGCCGACCACCAGGCGGTGGCCTTTCGCCTCGCGGACATGGCTACCCGGGTCGACGCCGCGCGCCTGCTCGTGCATCGCGCCGCGCGCAGCATCGACGCGGGTGAGGCCGTACCGCTCGAGGCGGCCATGGCCAAGCTCTTCGCCTCCGAGACGGCGATGTGGTGCACGTGGGCCGCCGTGCAGACCCTCGGCGGCTGGGGCTACTCGAGGGAATACCCGGTCGAGAAGTGGATGCGGGACGCGAAGCTCGAGGAGATCGAGGAAGGGACGTCCGACATCCAGCGGCTCATCATTTCTCGGAACCTCCTCAAGTGACCCGCGACCTCTCCGCTCTCTTCGACCCTCGCTCGGTCGCCGTCCTCGGCGCGTCGGCGACCCCGGGCAAGTGGGGCTACCTCCTCGCCGACGGCGCGATTCGGGGCGAGGGGCGGCGCTCTGTCTACCTTGTCAACCGCAAGGGCGGTGAGATCCTCGGACGTCAGGCCCACACCTCGGTTGCCGAGCTACCGGAGCCGCCCGACCTCGTCGTGATCTCGGTGCCGGCCTCGGGTCTCGAGGAAGCGGTGGAAGACTCGCTCGAGGCAGGCGCGAGGGCACTCGTCGCTATCAGCGCAGGCTTCGGCGAGATGGGTGCCGACGGTCGAGCTCGCGAGGAAGCGATCGTCGAGCGCGTCCGCGCCGCCGGCGCCGTCCTCGTGGGCCCGAACTGCCTCGGCGTCTACGACGCGGACGCCGGGCTCGAGCTCTGTTCCGAGAACCTCGTCGCGGGCTCGATCGGCCTCATCTCGCAGAGCGGCAACCTCGCGCTCGAGGTCGGCCTGCTCGCCGCGGACTTCGGACTCGGCTTCTCGCGCTTCGTCTCGCTGGGGAACCAGGCCGATGTCGAGGCCTGGGAGCTTGTCGAGTCCTTCGCCGCGCACGAGCCGACGAAGCTCATCGCCATCTACCTTGAGGACTTCCGTGACGGGAGGGCGTTCGCGCGCGCGTGCGCGGCGGCCGGAAAGCCGGTCGTTCTCCTCGCCGGTGGTGCAACCGAGGCGGCCGCGCTCGCCGCGCGCTCGCACACCGGGGCGCTGGCAAGCGACCTTTCGGCTATCGAGGCCGCCGCGATCGCAGCAGGGATCGAGCTCGTCTCGTCGCCGAAGGAGGTCGTGGACCTCGCCCAGGCGCTTCTCACGCGCGGCCGTCCGGGCGGGAAGCGGATCGCGTTGGCCGCAGACGGAGGCGGGCATACCGTCGTCGCCTCAGACCTCGCCGCGCACGCCGGGCTCGAGCTGCCGGCGCTCTCGGAGCCCACGCGCGCGCGACTCGCCGAGGCTCTGCCGCCGACGGCAACGCTGAGAAACCCGGTCGACTTCGCAGGCGGGGGCGAGCAGGACATCTCCAGCTTCGCGAAGGTCGCCCGGGCGCTGCTCGAGTCCGGTGAGGTCGACACAGTCCTCTTCACGGGGTACTTCGGCGGATACGCGCACTACTCGGACGAGTTCGAGCGGAACGAGGTGCAGTCGGCCGAAGGCATGGCGGAAGCCGCTGCGGACACAGGCGTGCCGCTGCTTGCCCACACGATGTACTGGCGCTCGCCGCCTGCCGAGATGCTGCGTGAGAGAGGCGTCCCGGTCTTCCGCGAGGTCGAGGCCGCGGTGTGGGCCGCCGGCCGCCTCGCGCACGTGACGCCACAGGCGCTCCGGCAGGTCCCAGAGCTGCCGCCAGCCGGAGAGCGGATCGCGGGAGAGCCCGACTACTTCGCCTCGCGCGAGCTTCTTGCCTCGGCCGGGGTCGAGTTCGCCGAGGCCCGCAAAGCTGCGGGCATCGAGGAGGTAGTGGCCGCCGCCGCCGAGATCGGCTACCCGGTGGTCCTCAAGGCGATCGGCGAGCTGCACAAGTCGGACTCGGGCGGAGTCGCGGTCGGCCTGCAAGGTCCCGAGCAGCTGAACGAGGCGTTCGCGCGGATGGAGGCCGCGCTCTCGCCGCCGTCGTACTCGGTCGAGGCCATGGCCCCGCTCTCGCAGGGGCTCGAGCTGATCGTGGGCGCGAAGCGCGACCCGAGGTTCGGGCCCATTCTGCTCGTCGGCGCGGGCGGGCTCTATTCGGAGATCGTCAAGGACGTGGCGGTCGCGCTCGCCCCGGTGACGGAGGCGGCCGCCGAGGCGCTCTTCCGCTCGTTGCAGATCGCCCCGCTTCTCGACGGAGCGCGCGGCAAGCCCGCAGTGGACGTAGTCGCCGCCGCGCGTGCGACCGCGGCGCTCTCACGCTTCGCGGCCGAGCACCCTGAGGTCGGCGAGGTCGAGATCAACCCGCTGCTCGCCCTCCCGGCCGGCGCTCTCGCCCTCGACGCGCGTATCGTCCTCGACTCAGATGCTCGCTGAGGGGACATTCGACGGCAAGGTCGCCGTCGTGACCGGGGGCGGGAGCGGCCTCGGGCGCGCGATCGCGCTCGAGCTCGGCCGCCTGGGCGCCTCCGTAGTGGTGGCTGGAAGGCGACCCGAGCCGCTCGAGGAGACCGTCGCGCTTCTCGGGGGGAACGGGCTGGCCGCGCCCACCGACGTCCGCGATCCCGACGCCGTGGACGCCCTCATCGCGGCCACCATCGGGAAGTTCGGCCGCGTCGACATCCTCGTCAACAACGCCGCCGGAAACTTCGTCGTCAAGGCCGAGGACCTGTCGCCGAACGGCTGGCGCGCAGTCGTTGCGATCGTCCTCGATGGCGGATTCCTGTGCTCGCGCGCCGCTGGGAGGCGGATGATCGAGCAGGGTGACGGCGGCGCGATTCTGAGCGTGATCGCGAGCTACGCCTGGACGGGCGGTCCGGGCACGATCCACTCTGCGGCCGCCAAGGCCGGGCTCGTGGCGATGACGCGGACGCTGGCGGTCGAATGGGCCTCGCACGGGATCCGGGCCAACTGCATCTGTCCCGGCCCGACCGACACGGAAGGCGCCGGCGCCGCGCTCTGGCCGACGGAGGAAGACCGGGCGCGAGTCGCCTCCACCGTTCCGTTGGGCCGCCTGGCAACGCCGCATGAGGTGGCGGCCTGGGCGGCCGCGCTCTGCTCGCCGTACGCGGGCTACATCACGGGCGAGACGCTGACGATCGACGGCGGCCACTGGCTCGAGCAGGAGAGCTACATGCCCGCCCTGCAGGCGCACGACTAGGGCTCAGCGCAGATACGTCTCGACGCCGCGCTTCGCAAGGCCGCGGGAGACGATGAGGCGCTGGATCTCGCTCGTGCCCTCCCAGATCCGGTCGACGCGGACCTCGCGGTAGAAGCGCGCCACGGGGTTCTCGGTCATGTAGCCGCGGCCGCCGAGGATCTGGAGCGAGCGGTCGACGATCCGGCCGGCGGCCTCGGAGGCGTAGAGCTTCGCCATCGCCACCTTGCCGTGGATGACCCGCCGGTCGGGCTCGGCGTCGAATGCATGCGCCGCGTGGTAGGTGAGGAGCCTGGCCGCCAGGAGCTCGGTGAGCGAGTCGGCCAGCTGGAAGGAGACGCCTTGGTGGTCGGCGATCTTCGACCCGAACGCCTCTCGCTCGAGCGCGTAGGCCCGGGCCAGCTCGAGCGAACGCTGCGCCGCCCCGCAGCAGCGCGCCGCAATGAAGAGGCGCTCGACGAGGAACCACTCGCGCGCGCCCTCGCCGCCGCCCTCGGGGATGCGGTTCTCCTCGGGCACCCGGACGTTCGTGAGCACGATCTCGGGGTGGTGGTCGAGGTAGGGGTCGTGCAAGAACGCGGGCGTCTTCGTGATCTCGAGGCCGGGGCGCGACGGCTCGACGATGAACAACGCCTGTTCGTCTCCGGCGACCGCGAGCACGAGGTAGAAGCCCGGGTCGCCCTCGCTCGTCACGAACCACTTCTCGCCGTTCAGCACCCACTCGTCCCCGTCCCGCTCGGCGGCGGCGGCCAGGCTCCGGACGTCGGAGCCGGCGCCCGGCTCGGTCACGGCCCATGCCTCGCGATAGTCGCCGCGCAGAATTGGTGCGACGAACTCATCCCGCTGGGCGGGCGTGGCGATGTCCCAGAGCTCGGCGGGGCCCCGATCGACGACGGTGAAGCCGAGGCCGTTCGTCGCCTTCCCCGACTCCTCCTCGAGCGCCACCTGGCCGAGCATCGACAGGCCGCGCCCGCCGGCGTCCTCCGGCATGTTGAGCATGGCGAACCCCTCGGCCCAGGATTTCTGTCGAAGCTCGTTCGTCCACTCGGGTTCGATCCGGCCCGCCTCGGCGACGCGCTGCTCGAGCGGATAAACCTCGCGCTCGAGGAACTCGGCGACCCGCGCCTTCAGCTCGCGGATCTCCTCTGGGAGCTCGGGGACGGTCGGAATCATCCGCGAGATCCTACGCACCTGTGAGCGCGCCGCGCTCCGCTTCCGTCAGCGGCCGTGAGCGATGCTGCGCATCGCAGGCCACCAGCACCGCCTTCGCGTCGGCCGCGGTCTCGCCCGACGGCACCTCGAGCTCCTCGAGCGTCCGTATGCTGGACGTCCCCAGCGAGTCCAGGCGGATGCGGGCGGTGACGCGGTCGTCCTCGAGGGTCAGCTCGCGCCGGTAGTCGATCTCGACGCGGGCGACGACGTAGTCCATCGCGCCGCCCGTGGCGCGCGCCAGCCATTCGTCCCGCGCCTCTTCCAAGTAGGTCAGGTAGACGGCATGGTTGACGTGCTCGAACGGGTCGAGGTCGTTCCAGCGAATCTCGATCTCTTTCTCGTGCACGGGTTGCCGTCGGGCCGCGGGCGGTGATAGTAACTCGGCCGTGCCCTCGGGAGGCGAGACGCGTGTCATCGTCGGAGACCAGGTCTACGACCCGGAGCGCGTGCGCGCGGTCCTGGCCGGGACCGGCGTGACGATTGCCGAGGGCCGGGAGCCGTGGGGAGGCGAGGACGTCGTCGGCCTGCTCGTCGGCACCGAGACCGAGGTGCGGGCGGACGACCTCGACCGTCTGCCGGCGCTGCGCGTGGTCGCCACCTGCAGCGTCGGCTTCGACCACCTCGACGTCGACGAGGCCGAGCGGCGAGGCATCTGGGTCTGCAACGTTCCCGACTACTGCGTCGAGGAGGTCGCCGACCACGCGCTCGCGCTCGTCCTGGCCCTGCTGCGCGGGGTCGTCGCGCTCGATCGCGACGTTCGGGCCGGTGGCTGGGACTGGACGGCGGCCGGCGAGCTGCGCCGGATCGGCGGGACGAGGCTGGGCGTCGTCGGCCTCGGTCGCACGGGCCGGGCGCTGGCCGACCGGGCGAACGCCCTTGGTTTCGAGGTCTGGGGCACGGATCCGGCCCTCTCGGACGAGCAGATCGCCGCGGCCGGCGCTCGTCCGGCTCTCCTCGCGGACCTTCTTGCCGCCTGCCACGCCGTCTCGCTCCACGTTGCGCTGACGCCCGAGACCGAACGGCTGCTCGGTGAGGATGAGCTCGCTTCCATGCCCGACGGTGCCGTGCTCGTGGACACGGCACGGCCGCAGCTCGTCGACCTCGACGCGCTCCGCCGCGAGCTCGAGAGCGGGCGGCTCGGCGGAGCGGCGCTCGACGTGATCCCCGTGGAGCCGCCCACGGCCGAGCATCCCGCGCCGGCCTGGCCGCGCCTGATCGTGACGCCGCACGTGGCTTGGTACAGCGCGGAGGCCGAGGAGGCCTGCGTCACGCGGCCGGTGCATTCGGTTCGGGCGGTGCTGGAAGGCCGCGAGCCGGACGGAGCGGTGAATCGCCCGTGATCGCGCTCGTCACCGGCGGCGGGACGGGCATCGGCCGCGCCACCGCCCTCGAGCTCGCGCGGGCCGGCGCCTCGCTCGTCCTCTGTGGCCGGAGGCCCGAACCGCTTGCGGATGCCCAGGGGTCGGTCGAGGAGCTCGGCGGCGAGTGTCTCGCGATTCCCACCGACGTCCGCGAGCCCGAGCAGGTCGTTGCCCTCGTCGACGCTGCGCTCGAGCGCTTCGGGCGCATCGACGCCCTGGTCAACAACGCCGGTGGCCAGTTCATCGCGCCTGCCGAGGAGATCTCTCTCAAGGGTTGGCGTGCCGTGCACCGGCTCGCGGTCGATGCCACGTGGGACGTGACGCGGGAGGTCGCGACCCGTTCGATGATCCCGAACCGAAGCGGCGTCGTGGTCTTCGTCGGCTTCAGCCCGCGCCGCGGCATCCCAGGTTTCGCGCACGCCGCGGCCGCCCGCGCTGCCGTCGAGAACCTCACCGCCGGGCTTGCGGGCGAGTGGAGCCGCTACGGGATCAGGGCCGTCTGCGTCGCCCCGGGGACGATCCTCACCGAGGGGCTCGAGGGCTACGGCGCAGATCAGATCGCCGCCTGGGAGTCGTCGATTCCCGCCGGCCGGCTCGGAACGCCGGAAGAGGTAGCGGCGGTCATTGCCTTTCTCGTCTCCCCGGCGGCGTCGTACGTGACCGGGACGACGGTGGTCGTCGACGGCGGCGCAGATGCGTGGGGCCACGCCGAGCCGCCGCCGAGGGTGGAGTAGCCGTGCCGACCGTCGTCCGTCTCTCCACGACTCCCGTCAAGAGCCTGCAACTGCACCATCCGCTGGAGGTCCTGCTCGAGCCGTTCGGGGTGGCGGTCGACCGGCGCTTCTACCTGATCCGGGAGGACGGACGCCTGCTTGCCGGCGTCCACTTCGGTCCGCTCGCGCTCGTCCACGCCGACTGGGATCCTGGCGCGGACCGTCTCACGCTGACGTTTCCGGACGGCAGGGTCGTCGACGGCGACGTCGCCCTCTCCGAGCCCGTGGTGACGGACTTCTGGGGCCATCGGGTCGAAGGGAGGACCGTCGAGGGGCCCTGGTCCGACGCGCTCTCCGGGTTCGCCGGCAAGAACGTGCGGCTCGTGAAGGCCGACGTGCCTGCGGGCGGCGTCGACATCGAGCCGCTGACGCTGGTCTCCTCCGAGTCGATCGCCGAGCTCGCCTGCCGAGCCGGAGTCGCTCCCTTGGACGGCCGCCGGTTCCGCATGCTGCTCGAGATCGAGGGGTGTGCCCCGCACGAGGAGGACACCTGGAGGGGCCGGCGAGCGCGGCTCGGAGAGGCCGTCGTCGAGCTCGGCGGGCCAGTCGCCCGCTGCGCGACGACGACCCGTGACCCGAGCACCGGGAAGCGCGACTTCGACACCCTCCGCGAGATTGCCGCGTACCGCGGCAAGCGGGATGGGAAGAAGATCGACTTTGGGGTGTACGCGCACGTCGTCCGACCAGGACACGTCCGTGTCGGCGATGCTGTCGAGGTCGAGCCCGGCTAGTCGGCCTGCTCCTTCGCCTTCTTGCGAGCGCCGAACGCCTCTCCGGCTGCCCGCGCCTCGTCGGTCTGAGCCAGGGCGGCGTACGCGAGGCGCTCCAGCATGATCCCCGCCTCGCGGCTCGACTCGGCGATCGCGTTCGCCGCCTGCTTCGCAGCGGCGACGGCCAGGGGCGGAAGCTCGGCGACCTGGTGGGCGAGCTCGAGGGTGCGCGTCAGCGCCTCGCCTTCGCTCGTGACCTCGGTGAGGATGCCGAGGCGGTAGGCCTCCGAGGCGTCGATGCGCTTTCGCAGGATCAGGAGCTCCTTCGCCAGCGCCGGCCCGACGGCGCGCACGAGCCGGTACGTCCCGCCCGAGCTCGGGACGATGCCGAGCTCGACCTCGGGGAGGCCGAACGTGGCGGTCTCGCACGCAAGCCGGAAGTCGGTGGCGAGCGCCAGCTCGAAGCCGGCGCCGAGGCACCAGCCCTCGATCGCGGAGAACGTCGGCTGCGGTAGCGCCGCGATCCGCTCGTAGACGTCGCCGGTGTCGCGGTAGTACGCGTCGATCCCATCCGGGGTCTCCTCGCGCTCCTCGAGCAGATCGGCGCCTGCCGAGAACGCCCGCTCGCCGCCGGCGAAGACGACGCAGCGGCTCTCCCGGACGTCGGCCGAGGCAAGCGCGTCGAGCATCGCCTGCTCCACGGCGGTCGAGATCGCGTTCAGCTTCTCCTCGCGCTGGAACGTGAGGATGCAGACAGCGTCCTGGCGGCGGATGTCCAGGAGCTTCTCAGGCAAGCGCGCTCACCGGCCGCTCGCGGACGAAGGGCAGCGGGACCGCCGGGCTCTCGCTGTCGATCTCCCTGGCGAGCCGGTGCCCGTCGAAGATCGCGTCGGCGATCAGCTGCGGCGCGACACAGTCGCCGATCCGGTAGACGGCCTCGATCCCTTCGGCCTCCAGGCGCTCCTCGTCCCCTCTGAGCTCGTGGTAGAGCGCGTCGTCAGAAAGCCGCTGCGTCACCAGCACGACCGCATCCGCCTCGAGCTCGAACGGCTCGCCGAACTCCCCGACCCCGGAGACACGGCCGGGCTCGACCAGGTCGAGGGTGGCGCCGCGGTGCATCCGCACGCCCACCTCGTGGAGTCGCTCCTTCAGGAAGACCTGCTCGAGCGTCTCCTCGGCGAAGGGCGCGATGTCCTCCAGGGAGGTCACGAGGTCGACTCGATGCCCCTCGACCGCGAGCTTCTCGGCGAGGTCGGGCCCCATGAAGTAGCCGTCCGAGTCGTAGACGACGACGCGCTCGCCCGGGGGCGACTTGCCCTCCACCATGATCTGCTCGGGCGTGAGGACGTGCGCCAGCGAGGCGTCAGCGCCCGCGATCGGGTCGTGGGTCTCGCGGTTCAGGCCGACCGGCGACCAGAAGGAACCCGTCGCGAGCACGACGAGCTCGGCGCCGTACTCGCGCACGCCGTCCGCGTCGAGGCGGAGGCCGGTGAGGGTTTCCACGTTTCCGAGCTTGTCGAGCTGGATGCGGCGCCAGTTGAGGACACGGGCCCACTCGCCGCGTCCGGGCAGCTGCGGGATCCAGCGCATGATCCCGCCGATGTCGTCGGTCGCGTCGACGAGGTGCACGCGCCGAAAGCCGCGCTTGCCGAGCACGATCGCGCACTCCATACCGGCCGGCCCCGCACCGACGACGAGTACGTCGCGGTCGCGGTTGTCGGCCGGCTCGAATCGCTCCGGATGCCAGCCGCGTCGAAACTCCTCGCCCGCCGTCGCGTTCTGGGTGCAGCCGATGTTGCCGCCGGGATCCGACTTCGGGATGCAGATGTTGCAGCCGATGCACTCCCGGATCTCGTCGAGGCGGCCTTCCTCGACCTTGCGAGGGAGGAACGGGTCGGCGATCGACGGCCGTGCGGCGCCGATCACGTCCCACGCGCCGCTCGAGACGATCTCCGCCATCCGGTCGGGGTCGGTCATGCGCGAGACGCCCACGATCGGTTTGGCGGTCGCCTCGCGCACGTGCTTCGTCCACTCGAGCTGCCAGCCCTGCTTGAAGAAGCGCGAGGCGCCGGAGTCCTTCGACCACTCGGTCGCCGAGCCGATGGCGACGTCCCAGAGGTCGACGAGGTGGTCGGCGAGCCTCACGAACTCCAGGCCCTCGTCCAGGTCGACGCCGTACGGGCTCAGCGCAGCGACGGAGATCCGCGTCGCCACGGTGCACTCGCCGTCGACGGCCTCGCGGGTCAGTTCGAGGAGCTCGAGCCAGAAGCGGGCCCGGTTCGCGAGCGAGCCGCCGTAGGAGTCCGTGCGCCGGTTGTAGAACGGCGACAGGAACTGCATGGGCAGATAGCTGTGCGCCCCGTAGACGTAGACGATGTCGAAGCCGGCCTCGCGGGCCCGCCGCGCCGCGGCCGCCCAGTCCTCCTGCACGCGGCGGATGTCGTCCCGCTCCATCGCCTTCGGGGTCACGAGCAGGTAGTCGCTCGCCAGCTGGGAGGGAGCGATCGCTGGCAGCCGGTACTCACGCCGCGGGCAATGCGCTCCCGAGTGGTGCAGCTCGACTCCCGCGAGCGCCCCGTGCTCGTGCACCTCGTCGCACATGAGCGCGAGCGCGGCCAGGTCGCCGTCGTCCCAGAGGCGCGCCGAGATGAACGGCGTCTCGTCCGAGTCAGGGCTGACGGCGCAGTACTCGGTGTTTACGGCGGCCCATCCGCCCTCGGCCTTCATCGAGCGGTGACGGGCCTGCCCTCCGGGCTTCTGAACGCCGAACCCCGTGCAATGGGGAACCTGGTAGAAGCGGTTCCGGAGCGTCTTCGGGCCGATCTGAAGCGGCTCGAAGAGGACGGCGTGCTTGGGATCAGTCAAAGAGTCCCTCCAGGTGGTGCTGCCCCGTTTCTGCGTCGCGAGCACCAAGCCAGAGTTCGCCTTCGTCCGAAGCCAAGGCTGAGGAAGCCTTGGTGAGGGCGAGGGTGAGGCTCTGGCGTCGCGTGATCGCGGGGCAGAAACGATGGTCCGGCATCACCTGGAGGGGCTCTGGCTGAGGGCGTCGTGCACGAGCCGCTGGAAGTGCTGGATCAGGACCTCGCTCGAGGGCAGGAGGCGTCCATGCGGGATCATCCCGGACGAGAGCCCGACCTGCACCGAGGCGACGAGGGATGCGTCTTCGAGCCCCACCTGGTTGGCGAAGGCCATCATCTCCTCCGCCGTCTGGTCCGGGACCTCCTCGTAGTAGAAGTACTCGGTCGAGCCGGCGCAGCGGCCGGGGCCGGCCGGTCGCGTCACGTCCACGGACATGTTCCCCGGGCCGGGGTCGATGTTGATCGTGCAGTTCGGGAAGAGCATGTGGTACTGGGCCTGCTCCACGTCGGCGTCGGCGAGGTAGGCGACCTTCCCGTTCGTCTTCACGGAGTCGCGCAGATGCGCGAACTGCATGAGGGCGAGACCCTCTGCCTCGTACAGGTACTCGTCGGCGCCCACGTCGAGCACCTTGGAGAAGCCCGGGTGCGCGACTGAGCAGTGGTAGCACTCGAGGTAGTTCTCGATCGCCACCTTCCAGTCGCACTCGATCTCCCAGTCGTTGCGGACGCGGAAGCGAAGGCGGTCGAGCTCGATCCCGCTGGCCGCGACCTTGGCGGGGAGCGGGCCCAGCGCGTCGGCGAGCGGGGCGGCATCGGGGTCGGGGTTGACGAAGACCAGCGGCCCCCAGGCCTCGATCGCCACGGGCAGCATCGAGAAGCCCTCCTTGTCGAAGTCGGGCTCACGCTCCGAGCGAGGCGCCTTGCGGAGCGTCCCGTCGAGGTCATACGTCCAGGCGTGGTACGGGCACTGGAGCGCCTTGCGGTTCCCGTCCCCCTGCGCGATCAGGTGGCCGCGGTGCCGGCAGACGTTCACGAACCCGCGCAGGACGCCCTCGGTGTCGCGCACGACCACGATCGGGATCTGCCCCGCGAAGCATGTGAAGAAGTCGCCCGGATTCGCGACCCGGTCCGCCCGGCCGGCGTACTGCCAGGTGCGCGCGAAGATCTTCTCGCCCTCCAGCCGCTGGATCGCCGGGTCGGCGTACCAGTCGGCCGGGAGCGTCGCCCCCGCCGCGAGAGCGGCTCCCAGATCCGCGTTCATGACCGAATTCTACGCCGTGAGGTCAGCAGCCATCTCCTCGAAGGCGGCGACGAAGACGTCGCAGTCCTCGAAGGAGTGGACGACCGAGAGCGTCCATTCCTCCTCGCGGCCGGGGGTCATGAAGACGCGACGGTTCATGTTGTAGAGCCACGCGAGGTCGGCGAGCTCGCCGTCCTGGTTCTCCTTGTAGGTCTCGTAGTCGACGATCTTCGCCGGCGAGAACGTGACGCAGCCCTTGGCGCCCACGCCCACGGCGTAGCCCGGCAGCCGGTAGTCGTCGATCACCTTCTGGCAGCCGGCGAGGATGCGGTCGTTGAGCGCGTCGAGGTGCTCGTAGGCATCGGGCGTCAGTACCTCGAGGAGGCTGGCGCGGGCCGCGGCCATGGTGAGCGGGTTCCCGTTGTAGGTGCCCACCTGATAGACGCCGCCATTCTCGACGACCTCGAAGACCTCCTCGCTGCCGCCGATGGCGCCGGACGGAAGGCCGCCGCCCAGCGTCTTCGCCAGCGTCACCATGTCGGGCAGGACGCCGAAGCGCTCGGTGGCGCCCCCGGGCGCGATGCAGAGGCCGGTCTTCACCTCGTCAAAGATGAGGATGATCCCGTGCTTGCGCGTCAGCTCGCGGACGGCCTCGAGATAGCCCGGCTCCGGGAGCACGACCCCGAGGTTCATCATCGCCGCCTCCATGATCACGCAGGCGGGCTTGCGGCCCTCCTCGATCAGGCGCTCGATGCGGCTCTCCATCGCCGGCGCGTCGTTGAACGGCACCGGGATGGTCAGGTCCGCGACAACCTGCGGGATTCCGCCTCCGTACGGCAGCGACTCGAGGTTGTCTCGCAGGCCGATGCGGTCGTACGGGACGCCGATCGAGACCATCACGTAGTCGTGGTGGCCGTGGTAGGAGCCGAAGATCTTCATGATCGTGTCCCGGCCCGTCGCCGCCCGGGCGATGCGGATCGCGTCCATGGTCGCCTCGGAGCCCGAGTTCGTATACCGCCAGCGCGGGAGGCTCCAGCGCCGCTTCAGCTCCTCGGCCACCACGATGCTGTCCTCGGTCGGGGAGGCGAAGTGCGTCCCTTGCGGGTAGCGCTCCGCGATCGCCTTGCCGATCGCCGGGTGGGCGTGGCCCTGCACCATGGAGCCGAAGCCGTTGTGGAAGTCGAGCAGCTCGTTCCCGTCGACGTCCCAGACCGACGCGCCGGCGCCGCGTTCGAGGTAGATCGGCCACGGGTCGCGTACCTGGTACGAGGAAGCGACGCCGCCGGAGAGGGTCTTCCGGGCGCGGTCGTACATGGCCCGCGATGCCTGGGTCCGCTCGTCGAGGTGCTTCTCCTCGCGGTCGGCAAGCTCCTTGATCCGCGCGCGGTCGATCTCGACGACGGTCGCTTCAGTTGCCATCGGTGCTCGTCTCCTGTTCGGTGGTCTCGGCCGACGGCTCGTCGGCGATGGAGGGTGCGAGGACGCGGAGCGCGTCCGGCGGGAAGTGAAGCGTAACTGCTGCTCCCTCCTCGTAGACAAGGGGCGCGCCGTCGTTCGGGAGCACCGCCTTGATCAGGCTCCCACCGAGGACGCGGACGCGCAGCTCGCGGAAGCTCCCGAGGAAGACCGCGTGCTCGACCAGGCCTGGGAGCCGATTCTCACCCTCGCCGTCCGGAGGTCCCACGACCACGCGCTCAGGGCGGATCATCGCCTTGACCTCGCCGCGCGCCGTGAGGGTGCCCTGCCGGGCGCGTAGGATCCGCTCGGCGACCTGAAGGGTGCAGCAATCGCCGTCCTGACCTGTTGCGTCGGCGGGCATCAGGTTAGAGACACCCAGGAAGTCGGCGACGAAGAGCGTCTGCGGGTCCTCGTAGACAGCCTGCGGCTGCCCCGCCTGCTCGACGCGCCCCTCGTTCATGACGGCGATCCGATCGCTCATCGTCAGTGCTTCTTCCTGGTCGTGCGTCACGAAGACGAACGTGACCCCGATCTCTGCCTGGAGCGCTTTGAGCTCGACCTGCAGGTCCTTGCGCAAGCGTGCGTCGAGCGCGCCCAGAGGCTCGTCGAGGAGGAGCACCTGCGGCTTGAGGACGAGCGCGCGCGCGAGCGCGACCCGCTGCTGTTGGCCGCCGGAGAGCTCGTGCGGCTTGCGCTGCTCGAAGCCAGGCAGCCGCACGAGCTCGAGCATCTCCGTGACTGCACGCTTCCGCTCGCTCTTCGACACCTTGCGGTACTTGAGGCCAAAGGCGACGTTGTCGGCGACGCTGAGGTGGGGGAAGAGGGCGTAGCTCTGGAAGACGGTGTTGACGCTGCGCTTGTGCGGCGGCGTGTGTGCCACGTCGGCGCCGTCGAGGACGATGCGGCCGCTGCTCGGGCGCTCGAAGCCGGCGATCATTCGAAGGGTTGTCGTCTTACCGCAGCCGGATGGGCCGACCATTGTGAAGAACTCGCCCGGGGGCATGTGGAGGTCGATGCCGTCGACCGCCGTGACGTTGCCGAAGGTCTTCGTCAGCTCCTCGAGTCTGACCTCTCCGAGCTCACCGTTACCGCTCAATTGCGACCTCCCCGAGGGTGGCGGCCTCCGAGGCGTCACTTGCCCCGGCGAACCGTCGGTAGACGATGAACGCCAGCGCGACCGTCGCCAGGGTGATTACGAGGGTTATCGAAGCGAGCGCGTTCAGGGCCGGCGTCGGCGCCCCGCGGGCCGTCGCGTAAAGAAGCATGGAGACCGTGTTGGTCTCCGAGCCGGCGGCCAGGTACTGCGTGACGACGAAGTCGTCGATGGAGAGCGCGAAGACGACGCCGGCGCTCGCGATGATGGCCGGGGCGAGCAGCGGGAGCACGACGCGTGTCAGACGCGAGTGGAGCGGTGCGCCCAGGTCGGCGGCGGCCTCTTCGACGTCGCGCCCGATGGACACGAGGCGACCCCGGACGATCACGACGACGTAGGAGACCGCGAACGTCACCTGGCCGATCGCCTGAGCGGTTGTGCCGAGGCCCCAGCCGTTGAAGATCTGGAGGAAGAGGAGGAGGAGCGCCACGCCCATGACCAGCTCCGGTGTGACGAGCGGGAGCAGCATGAGCGTGTTGACCGGGCCGCCCCCGAACCCTCGCCACCGCTGAAGTCCGAGGGCCAGGGAGACGCCGAGCGGCACCGCCACGACCACGCAGATCACGGCCAGGAGGAGCGTGTGCTGGAGCGCCGAGAGGAGCGCCGGATCGTCTCGCACGCTTCCGGCATCGCCCGAGAACCAGCGGGTTGAGAAACCCTGCCAGGTCGTCCGGGAGCGCCCGTTGTTGAAGGCGAAGAGGACTGCGACGGCGACCGGGACGATCGACCACAGGATGTAGACCCCGGTAAAAAGCGGCAGAAACCGCGGCTGTCCCCAGGGGTTTCGGAGCCAGTTCACGCGCGGCTCGCCGCCTCGCCCGCGCGCCGCGTGGTGCGGAGGTAGTACAGCATCAGGACGAGCAGGAGTGCGGCGAGGACGACCGTGAGTACGGCGCCGATGGTCTTTTGCGAGCCCTGACGCGTGAACTGGTCGATCTGGTTCCCGATCATGGACGTCCTCGGCGAGGCGGAGACGAGGTCCGGCGTGTAGTAGTCCCCGAACATCGGCAGGGCGATCAGGACGAGGCCGGCGAGGATGCCCGGCATCGAGAGCGGGAGCGTCACGCGCCGGAACGCCGAGAAGGGGCTGCCCCCGAGGTCGCGCGCAGCCTCGATGTGGCGCTGGTCGATCCGGTCGAGCGCCGCGTAGAGCGGCAGGATCAAGAACGGGATGTAGCCGTAGACAAGCGCCAGGATCACGGTGAGCGACCGCCCCTCGAGCCAGCCGCCTTCATTCTCGAGCAGGCCCAACGAGATGAACAACTGGTCGATCGAGGTCCAGTGGAGCACCTTCGTTCCCCAGCCTTCCGGCGAGAGGAGGTTGATCCACGCCAGCATCCGCATGAGGTAGTTGATCCACCACGGGAGCACGAGCAGGAGGAGGATGAGCCCCCGCCACTTCCCGGCGTGGCGCGCGGCGAAGTAGGCGACCGGATAGCCCACGAGCAGCGAAAGACTGATGGCGATCCCAACGTACGCGAACGTCCGCAGGAAGACGGTCAGGTACTGACCGCCGTCCTTGATGTTTTCGAGCACCTCGGAGACGTAGCCGACGTTCCAGTCGAGCGGGTTCCAAGTCGGCACCGGCTCGCTGAGCGTGTTGGTGTTGCCAAACGCGACGCAGATGACCGCGTAGAAGGAGACGAGGAAGAAGAGCGAGAGCCAGGCGACTCCGGGAAGCGCGAGGAACCGCCAGGTCCATCGAGACTCCACTAGCTAGGCCTCATCCCGCTTTGAACTGCGACCAGGCGTCGTCCCAGAGCCGCTCGCCCTCGACCGTGAGCTGGAGCAGCTCCTGGTTGGCCAGGAATTCCTCGGGACGCACGACCGCCGATGCGAGCGTCTCGGGGATCACGCCCTCCGAGATGAGCGCGTCGCCGTCGATTCCTATCTGCGGGGGCACGTAGCCGTTCCAGTTGACGAAGTTCTCGTACGCGATCCCCTCGTCGAGCAGGTAGTTGAGGAAGGCATGCGCGAGGACGGGGTTCTTCGCACCCTTGGCGATGCAGAGGAAGTCGTTCTGCACGACGCCGTTGGCGCCCGGCCACCAGAACGAGAGGACATCCGGTGGAACGCCGGGCGGCATGTAGTAGAACGCACCGGCCAAGAGGTCGCCCGACCACGAATGATGCAGGTACGTCGTCGCTTCGGGCAGCGTCTGGTAGTCGGTGATCGTGACCTTGATGTTGCAGATGTCGTTGAGCTGGTCGAGGTCGGTCCCCGCCTTGGCGACGATGTCCGGGTCCTCCGTGTTCAGATCGGGGATCGTCCCGGCGGTCTCTGCGTCCCGCTGCATCGGCATCGAGAGGCCGTCCCGCTTGTCGTCGAGGAGGCCGACTTTGCCCTTCCAGGCCTCGGACTGCCAGAAAATATCCCAGGGCACGTCCAGCCCCGGGATGTCCTCCTTGATCTTGTCGTTTCGCCAGCCGATCCCGTCGGCCCAGACGACATAGGGCACGGTGTAGTGCGAGCCGAGATCGTAGAACGGGTTGGCGAGCTCCGGCCAGATGTTCTTTGCGAGGTTCGGCAGGTATCCGTGGTTGAGCGGCTGCAGAAGCTGCAGCGCCATGAGGTTGACGATGTTCGAGCCCGAGAGGCCCATGATGACGTCGTACTCGACGACCCCGGACTGAAGCTTGGCAATGGCCTCGTCGGCCGAGTTGTACGTCGCCACCGGCGCGACCTCGCAGTCGAAGCGGTCCTCGAAACGCCTCAATAGGCGGGGCCAGATGTAGTCGGGGTAGTTGAAGATCTTGAGGGTGGCGCCTGTTTCCGGAGGGAGGTCGTCCGCGATCGGTGCGTTATCGTCGACGATCGCCCACGTGACGCTGTTGTCCGTTCGGGGCAGCGGGAGGTTCCCCGGCCCCACGGGCTTCGCGACGACGAGCGGCGAGCCGCCGCCGTTCTCGGCCCCAGGCTCGCAGCCGACTGCGAGCGGCTCTGTCGTGTTCTCGCACGCGGCCAGGCCGCCCGCCACTCCGACGCCGGCCGCGGCCGCGGCGGCGCCGCGGAGCAGCTGTCCTCTGGTTAGCCCAGATCGGTCCTTCGGATGCGACATGCCAGGCGGACCAGGCATTCAACGTGCCCGACCCCGCCTACGTCAAGGGACAGGCGCTCTCGATGCGAGCAATTCCTCCCGCAGTTCGACCACTTCCTTCGCGACGCGCTTCATGAGGGGGATCGGTCCCGTGGTGATCCGGATGCAGCCGGCGAGACCGAACTCGCTGCCGGCCCGGACGAGGAAGCCGCGTCGGGCAAGGGCTTCGGTGAGCGCGACGTCGTCCACGCCGACTTCGACGAGGAGAAAATTCGCCTGCGACGAGTAGGGCTCGGCTCCGGCCGCGCGGAGACGCTCTGCGAGCCGCTCGCGCCCCGCTTCGTTCGCCAGCCGCCGGGTCTCGACGAGGTCGGTGTGCAGAAGGCTCGCCCGGCCTGCGGCGAGGGCGGCCCGGTTGACGTTGAAGGGCTCGAGGACGACGTCGATCATGGCGGCGAGTGGTTCGCTGACGACTGCGTAGCCGAGGCGGAGGCCGGCGATCCCGAAGACCTTCGAGAACGTGCGCATGACGATGACCGGGAGCCCGGCCTC
The DNA here is from genome assembly GCA_963842305.1 of uncultured Actinomycetes bacterium. Lineage (GTDB taxonomy): Bacteria > Actinomycetota > Thermoleophilia > Gaiellales > Gaiellaceae > JAIBJN01. The sequence goes on along the minus strand of CAWJFW010000003.1, from coordinate 201,982 downwards.
GACGTCGCGCACCCGGTCGAGGCGCACCGCGGGATCGACGTACTCGACGTAGGCCTCGTCCACGACGACGGCGCAGCGGTCGGGAACGCCGGCGAGCAGGCGCTCCCATTCGTCGGCTGTGACGAGCGCGCCGGTGGGATTGTTCGGGTCGCAGAGCCAGATCAGCCGGGCGTCGTGCTCGCGCGCGGCTGTGGCGAGCGCATCGACGTCGTGGCGACGGTCCAAGCTCGGCACGTCGACCACTCGCGCCCCTGCGGCGGCGGAGGTGGTCGCGTAGAGCCCGTAGGTCGGGGCCGTCTGGACGACCGCGTCGCCGGGCTCCAGGAAGGCGTGGACGACCGTTGCGATGAGCGCCTGGATCCCATGGCTCGGAACGATCCGCTCGGGCGTCGTGCCCAGCCAGGCCGCCACGTTCTCGCGCAGGTCGGCGTAGGCCTCGGCCGGATAGATCCACGCGCGCTCGAGCTCCGCAGCGACGGCCTCCTCGACGCCGGGGAACGGCCCCTCGAGGCCCTCGTTCCAGTTGAGCTTGACGATCTCGTCGAGTCCGTACGCCTCCTTCAGCTCCTCGAGACTCGCGCCCGGCCGGTACGGCTCCAGGCCGAGCAGCGACGGCCGGACGATCCGGCTCCAGTCCGTCATGTCCACATCTCGAGGAGGGTTGGAACGTGGACGACTGCCGGGCCGTCCTCCGCGAAGGCCGCTGCGAGAGCCTCACCGACCTCCTCGGGGGGAACCGAGAGCACGGGAACGCCGTATGCCTCGACGAGGGCGCGGAAGTCCGGCTCGACGAGATCGACGCTGGTCGTCTCGGCGAACTGGTCGCGCTGATATTCGCGCAGGATCCCGTAGCCGCCGTCGTCCACGAGCAGGAGCTTCGCGTCGATTCCGTACTGGCTGGCGGCGGCGAGCTCGGCGATGCCGTAGTTGAAACCGCCGTCTCCGACGACCCCGAGGACCTTCCGGTCGGGGGCGGCGAGCGAGGCGCCGAGGGCGGCGGGCCATGCGTAGCCGAGCGTCCCCGAGCCGAGCGGATAGAGGAAGGTCCGCGGCTCGTACATCGGGAAGTGCGCCGCGGCCCAGTACGCCAGGATGGTCATGTCCCAGGCGGTGATCGCGTTCCGCGGGAGCGCGTCTCGGACCGTCTGTAGGAGGCCGCGCTCGGTGTCGCGCCCCTGGCCGCCGAGGTTTTCTTCGATACGTTTCCTGACCGCGGCGACCCTGGCTACGCCGTCGACGCGGGGAGCGTCCGGGAGGCGCTCGGCGAGCGCTGCGAGCACGGCCTTCGCGTCGCCGACGAGACCGTGCGCGTCGTAGGTGGCCCCGATCCGTCTCGGGTCGGCGTCGGCGTGGACGAGGGTGCCGGAGAGCTCGAGCTCGTAGTGCCCGGTCGTCTCGGCGCCGAGCTCCGTGCCGATCGCCAGAACGACGTCCGCTCCGCTCACGAGCTCTTTGAACGCGGGCTCGTCCATGGCGGTGCCGAGAGCGAGCGGGTCGTCCTCCGGGAACGCGCTCTTGCCCATGTACGTCGTCGCCACTGGGGCGCCGAGGCGTTCAACGACGAGCCGAAGCTCGTCCCACGCGCCGGCCCGCAGGACGCCGCCTCCTGCCCAAACGACCGGCGTCTCCGCGGCGATGAGCAGTCGGACGGCCTCGGCGAGCGCGTTCTCTTCCGGAGAGGGCGCGGGGAGGGGAGACGTATCCAGATCGCCGACGGGAGCGTCCGTCCTCCCGGCCAGCACATCGACCGGAATCTCCAGGAACACAGGCCCGCTCGGCGGCGCGAGCGCCCGTCGCCACGCCTCGGCCAACAGGGCCGGGATCTCGTCGGCGGCCTCGGCGCGCGCGGCCCACTTCACGACGGGATCGAAGGACGCCTTCTGGTCGGCGAGCTCGTGCAAGAACCCGCGTCCGGCGCCGATCAGCTCTCGGGGGATCTGGCTCGCGATCGCCACGACCGGGACGTGTGAGCTCGCCGCTTCCATGAGCGCTGCCAGCGAGATCAGCGCGCCCGGCCCGGTCGAGAGAAGGAGGGGCGCCGCCCGCCCGCTCGTCCTCGCGTAGCCGTCGGCGGCGAAGCCGGCCGAGAGCTCGGTACGAAGGCCGATCCCCGTGATCGAGCTCGTGCGCAGACCGTCCCAGATCGCCAGCGCGTGGATCCCCGGCACGCCGAACGCGACCTCGGCGCCGAGCGCTTCGAGGCTCTCCGCGACCAGGCCTCCGCCCGTACGCGCTTTGACCGTCTGCGCCATAGCAGCGATCCTATCCAGGCGAATGGTGCGCGACCCCCGCCACGACATCCTCTTCGAGCCCGTGCAGATCGGGCCGAAGACGCTACGGAACCGGTTCTACCAGGTGCCTCACTGCACGGGCTTCGGGAGCGAGAAGCCGCTCTCGCAGGCGCACTTCCGCGGCATGAAGGCCGAAGGCGGCTGGGCGGCCGTCTGCACCGAAGAGGCGCTCGTCAGCCCCGACTCGGACTTCTGGCCGGTCGTTTCCCAGCGCATCTGGGACCCCGACGACGCTCGCAACCTCGCGCTCATGGCCGAGGAGGCCCATCAACACTCCGCTCTCGCGGGCGTCGAGCTGACGCACGGCGGCGGGCACGGGAACACGAAGGAGTCGCGCTGGCCGGCGATCGCGCCTTCGCAGCTCGCGAGCGACTACTACTCGTCGGTCGTCGCCAAGGAGATGGAGCTCGACGACATCCGGCGGGTCCGGGGCGACTGGGTGCGCGCCGCGAAACTCGTCCGCGACGCCGGGTTCGACATCGTCTACGTCTACGGCGGGCACTCGTACCTGCCGCTCCAGTTCCTGTCGCCCTTCTACAACAAGCGAACCGACGCCTACGGCGGCGTGCTCGAGAATCGCGCCCGCTTCTGGCTGGAGACGCTGGAGGTCGTCCGCGAGGCCGTCGGCGACGACTGCGCGATCGCGGTCCGCCTGTGCGTCGAGGCGCTCGGGCCCGCCGGCGTCGAGCTCGAGGAGGGGCTCGGATTCGTGCGCCTGGCCGATGCCCTTGTCGACCTCTGGGACGTGAACGTGGGCTCGATCATCGAGTGGTCCAAGGACTCGGGCGCGTCGCGCTTCTTCCAGGAGGGCTACCAGCTCGAATGGACGAGCCGCGTGCGCGAGGCGACGGCGAAGCCGATCGTCGGTGTCGGCAGGCTCACGAACCCCGACCGGATGGCCGAGATCATCCGCTCGGGCGCGTGGGACCTGATCGGCGCGGCACGCCCGTCCATCGCCGATCCGTTCCTTCCGAAGAAGGTCGAGGAGGGCCGCTACGGCGAGGTGCGCGAGTGCATCGGCTGCAACGTCTGTGTGCTGAAAGCCGAGTCGGGCAACCACATCGGCTGCACGCAGAACGCGACCGCGGGGGAGGAGTACCGCCGCGGTTGGCACCCCGAGCGGTTCGAGCCGGCCGAGAATCGCGACCGCGACGTCCTCGTCGTCGGCTCGGGCCCGGCGGGCATGGAATGCGCGATCGTGCTCGGGAAGCGCGGCTTCCGGCGCGTCCACCTCGTCGAGGCCGAGGCGGAGATCGGCGGGATCATGCGCTGGATCCCGCGGCTACCCGGGCTCGGCGAGTGGGGCCGGGTTCTGAACTGGCGCTCCGTACAGCTCGGGAAGCTCGACAACGTCGAGCAGATCACGGGCGTGCGGCTCTCGGCGAAGGAGGTGCGGGAGTACGGCGCCGAGATCGTCGTCGTCGCCACCGGCGCGCGCTGGGCGGCGGACGGCCTCAACTTCGTCACCCACGAGCCCATCCCGGGTGCGGATGCGTCGCTGCCGCACGTGCTGACTCCCGAACAGGTGATGCTCGAGGGAAAGTCTCCGCCCGGGGAGCGTGTGCTCGTCTTCGACGCCGAGGGCTACTTCATGGCCGCCGGGCTCGCCGAGAAGCTGGCGGCCGACGGCTATGCCGTCGCCCTCGCCGCGCCGCACGAGCGAATCGCGCCGATCTGCGACGAGACGCTCGAGGGGCCCATGCTTCGCGAGCATCTGCACGGTCTCGGCATCGTCATGCGGCCGGGGACGATGCTGAACGGGATCGAGCCCGGCCGCGTAACGGCCGCGGACGAGTTCGGCGAGCCGTTCGAGCTCGAGGCGGACGCCGTAGTGCTCGTGACGCAGCGGCTCTCCGACGACGCGCTCTACCGCGAGCTCAAGGCCGCGGGCGAGACACTGGCAGACGAGGGGATCGAGGCGCTCTACCGGATCGGCGACTGTGTGGCGCCGCGGATCATCGCCGAGGCTATCTTCGACGGCCACCGGCTGGCCCGGGAGATCGACGCCGAGAACCCTGCGATCCCGCTTCCCTACAAGCGCGAGCGGCTCGTGCTCGAATCGGTACCGACGATCTAGTGGCGGTCGTCCGCACCGAGTTCCCGCGGCAAGTTCGCGAGATCGAGAACACCTGGCTCCACCTCTCCGACGGTACGCGCATCGCCGCCCGCATCTGGCTCCCCGACGATGCCGAGGCCGACCCGGTTCCGGCGATCCTCGAATACCTTCCGTACCGGAAGGGCGACAGCACGGCAGTGCGCGACGCGAGGCGCCAGCCGTACGTCGCAGGCTTCGGCTACGCCGCCGTCCGGATCGACATGCGCGGAACCGGCGAAAGCGACGGCAGCCTCACCGACGAGTACTCCCAGCAGGAGCAGGACGACGCCCTGGAGATCATCGCCTGGATCCGGGAGCAGCCCTGGTGCGACGGGAACGTCGGCATGTGGGGCATCTCGTGGGGCGGGTTCAACGCGCTTCAGATCGCCGCTCTGCGCCCGCCCGGGCTCGGCGCGATCATGACGATGTGCTCGACGGACGACCGCTACGCGGACGACGTCCACTACCGCGGCGGCTGCATCCTCGGGCTCGACATGCTCCACTGGTCGTCGTCGATGCTGACCTGGAACGCGCGGCCGCCCAACCCGCGCCTCTACGGGGACGGCTGGCGGGAGACCTGGCTCGATCGCCTCGAGGGCCTATCGCCGTGGGGGGAGCACTGGCTCTCGCACCAGCGGCGCGACGCGTACTGGAAGCACGGCTCCGTCTGCGAGGACTACGCTGCGATCGAGTGCCCCGTCTACGCGGTCGGCGGCTTCGCTGACGGCTACACGAACGCTGTCCCGCGTCTGCTCGCCGGGCTCACGAGCCCGCGCAAGGGGATCATCGGGCCGTGGGCGCACGTGTTCCCCGAGGACGCTGCGCCCGGGCCTTCGATCGGCTTCCTCCAAGAGACGGTGCGGTGGTTCGACCATTGGCTCAAGGGTGTGGACACCGGGATCATGGACGAGCCGATGCTCCGCGTCTGGATGCAGGACTCGGTCGAGCCGCAGCCGACCTACGAGGTGCGTCCAGGGCGCTGGGTGGCCGAGGAGGAGTGGCCGTCGCCGCGCATCGCCACCCGTGTGTGGGAGCTGCCGGTCGCGGAACCCCGCGCGTTACTCGGCGTCCAGTCGTGCGGGACGGAGGCCGGCGTCTGGTGTGCGGAGGGGCAATCTGCCGACCTCGCGGGCGACCAGCGGGCGGACGATGCGCTCTCGCTGACGTTCGACTTCGAGCCGCTCGCCGAGCCGGTCGAGATCCTCGGCTTCTCCGAGGCCGTGCTGGAGCTGTCCGCCGACCGGCCGAGCGCGCTGGTCGCCGTGCGGCTCTGCGACGTCTTCCCGGACGGCACCTCCGCGCTCGTCACGCGCGGCGTCCTCAACCTCACGCACCGCGACAGCCATGAGCACCCCGAGCCGCTGGAGCCGGGCCGCCGCTACGAGGTGCGCGTGCCGCTCGACGTCATGGGCTACTCGATCCCGGCAGGCCACCGGCTGCGGCTGGCCGTGTCACCGACCTACTGGCCGTGGGCGTGGCCCTCGCCCGAGCCCGTGACGTTGACCTTGCACGGCGGCCGGGTCGAGCTCCCGGAGCGACCGCCGCGCGCCGAAGATGCGGAACTGCCCGAGTTCGGTGAGCCCGAGTGCTCCGCCGAGCTCGCACTCGAGTCCGAGGCCGGCTCACCGCAAGGCCGCTCCATCCGCCGTGACCTCGCCACAGGGCTCGTGGAGCAGGTCTTCGACTGGGATCTCGGCGGCACGCAGCGGCTCGTGGACATCGATCTGGAGACCTCCGACACGAGCCACACCGTCTATTCGATCCGCGAAGGCGACCCGCTCTCGGCCGAAGTTCGCTTCCACGCCACGTCCGGCATGGGGCGCGGCGACTGGAGCATGCGCTCGGAGGTGACGAGCTCCATGGCCTCCGACCCGGAGGCGTTCGACGTGACGACGACGCTCGAGGTCCATGAACGCGAGGAATGGATCTTCGCCCGCACATGGACGTACCGTTTCCCGCGCGACGGCGTCTAGAGGGTTTGGCGAACAGACGGCTGTGCCGCCGGGCCGCGCTGCTCGCCCCGAGGGCAGCGACCTCCGTCCTTGCCTCGGAACGACCAGAACACCCCGGCGACGAGCGACCGTTCCGCCAAACCCTCTTAGGGGAGCCGGTAGTACCGCTCGCCCGTGAAGTCGACGCGCAGTGCGGCGCCGTCGACGATCGCCTCGAAACGCAGGCGCTCCGGTGAGGACTCGTCGCCGGCCCGGAAGCTTCCGTCGGGAAGCGGCTCGAGCGTCAACTCCAGGCCCCACGGGAAGATGAGGACCAGCTCGCTGTCACGGAGCACGACGCGGAAGTTCGAGTACCACGGGCTGTAGGCCCGGTAGTGCCCCGGATAGGCGCCCCACTCGGGCGAGACGGCGCTCGGTTCGGTCGCCGCGATCCCCTCGCGTCGATACGTGTTCGCTCCGTGCGTGGCGCCGACGACACGGTCACCGTCACGGACGAAGCGCAGGAAGAACCCCGAGAGCTCCGGGCGGTCGACGAGGAAGCGGTCGCCCCGGCGCGGCTCGAGAGGCTCTCCGTCCAGGAGCAGGCGGTTGCCCTCGGCGACGATCGGGAGGCTGCCCGCGTCGCCGGCGTACTCGCCGGCGAGCTCCTCTGCGTCCTCGACCGCGAGCGGATCGGTGACCGTCGGCAGCGTGCCGGTGCGATAGAGCTCGAGGATCGACTCGGCGATTCCTTCCAGGAGGTCCTGCTCGTCCACCGAGTTGACAGCGACGGCGACTCCGAGCCCCGAGTCGAGGTCGCCGAGCATCGTCGCGCCGAAGCCGGGCATCGACCCCCCGTGGCGGATCTCCTGCCTCCCGTCGCGCGTGCGGAGCTCCAGCCCGAGGCCGTACGACCAGCCCTCGTCGGCCTCGATCGCCGGGGTGGCCATGAGCTCGAACGACCCGGGTGGGAGGAGCCCGCGTCCGCGGTTCAGCAGGGAGCGCAAGAACGCGGCAAGATCCTCCATCGTTCCCGCGACCGAGCCGTCGCCCGTCGCCGTCTCGAGCCAGGGCGCAGGCACCCAGGGGTCGGTGCGCCTCGCCGGGCGGTCGTCGAAGCGACGTGCATAGCCGACGGCGAGCCGGTGCCGGCCTTCGTTGGTGATGGCCGGATCGGTTGCCTCGAGCCGCAACGGCCCGAGAACGCGCTCCCGCACCACCTGCGAATAGGGCTTGCCCGTGAGCTCCTCCACGATGTAGCCGAGGGTGCGGAAGCCCACGTTCGAGTAGAGATACCGGCTTCCCGGAGCGAAGCCCACCTCGGACTCGCGCAGGGCCCAGACGTCGAAGCGCGAATTCGCGCTGACGTCGGCGCCCACCATCAGGCCGCTCGAGTGGGTGAGCACGTGCCGAACCGTGATCGGGGCATGCTCGGATCGAACCTCGAACCACGGCAGGTACCGCGTCAGCGGCTCGTCGAGGTCGACCTGCCCTTCCTCGCGGAGCTGGAGCACGATAACGGCCGTGAACGTCTTTCCGATCGAGCCGTGCTCGAAGTACGTCCCACGCGTCACCGGCTCTTCCGCTTCGAGGCTCGCGAGTCCGAAGGCCTCCGACGCGACGAGTCCCTCCCGATCGGTGACCGCCACCGCAAGGCCGGGGAAACCCTGGACGGCGAGCAGCTCCTCGATGTAGACCCGAAGGGCGTCGACAGACACGATCAGGCGATCTTAGGAGGGTTGGGGCGGTGGCGGGCAGCAACCGCAGAGTCCTCGGTCGCCGCTGCGCGATAGTGTGGAAACCGTGATCGACTGCGACATCCACCCGCAGATCGGAGACCCCGAGGAGCTGCTCGCCTACGTGACTCCGGCCCAGCGGGATTGGTTCCGTGCCCAGGGCGGCTCTCTGGGGCTTCCGGGCTACTCCTGGGCGCACCCCTCCTCCTGGTTTCGACAGGACATCGAGCAGAACGGGCGCCCGCCGGCCTCCGACGTCGAGACAGTTCGGAGCGAGCTCCTCGACCCGACCGGCACCGACATCGGGGTCCTGAATGGCGATGACACCGTGCTCGTCTCGCTCATGCCGAGCCCGTATCGGGCCGCGGAGCTCGCGCGGGCGCACAACGAATGGCTCCGCGAGCGCTGGCTCGACGCCGAGCCGCGTCTGCGTGCTTCCATCCTCTGTCCGGCGCAGGACCCGCGGGCGGCGGCGGAGGAGATCCGCCGGGCCGCCGAGGACGAGCGCTTCGTTCAGGTTCTCCTCTGCGGCGGTGCCGATCGGCCGTACGGCGAGCCGCGCTACCTCCCCATCTTCGAAGCCGCCGCCGAGTGCCGGCTCCCGGTCGCGATTCACTCCGGCGGCGAGGGCATGGGCATCGCAGCGCCGCCAGGCGGCGCCGGACCGGTCACCTTCTACATCGAGTGGCACACGCTCGGCTCCGCCTGCTCGACGATGTCGCATCTCGTCTCGCTCCTCTGCCACGGGACCTTCGAACGCCTGCCGGAGCTCAGGGTGCTCCTCATCGAGGGCGGCATCGCCTGGCTGCCGGGCATGCTCTGGCGGCTGGACACGAACTGGCGCGCGCTTCGAAGCGAGGTGCCCTGGCTCGAGCGCAAGCCGAGCGAGGTCGCGCGCGAGCACATTCGCTTCTCGACTCAGCCGCTGGAGCACACCGACGGGCGCGACGAGACGCTCTTCGAGATGCTCGAGACCGCAGGAGCGCCCGACAACCTCTGCTTCGCCTCCGACTATCCCCACTGGGACTTCGACGATCCGGGCTTCATGCTCAGCCGCCTGCCCGAGACGTGGCGGGCCAAGGTCCTGCACGAAAACGCAGCCGAGCTCTACGGCGCGCGCCTGAACCTGCCCGCCGTTGGGTAGGGACTGGATCGACGTCGGCTCCGCCGCCGACCTCGAGCGCACGGGGCGGCTGGTCGCCCGGGTGAACGGACGCGAGGTAGGAGTCGTCGCGGAGCCAGACGGCACCCTGCACGGCATCCGGAATCGCTGCCCCCACCACGGCGGGCCGCTCTGCCTCGGACGCGTGGGCGACCGCGTCGGGGGCGAGCCGGGCGTCTACGAGCTGGCCGGGAAGCGGACGTTGCGCTGCCCCTGGCACGGCTGGGAGTTCGATCTCGACACGGGCGCGTGCCTGGACGAGCCGACCCTCAGGGCCGCGATCTACCCGGTGCGGGTCGACGAGGGTCGCGTTCTCGTGCTTGCCTAGGGTCGTCAGTATGCCGCCCTGCATCATGCGGATCTGCATACCGAGCGTATGCAATACTGCATAAGGCGGTGGCGCATACCAACCCGTTCACCTTCGGCGCACTTGCGCTGGATCGCTCGTTCACCGACCGGGACCTCGAGATCCGGGAGCTCGTGCGGGACATGCAGAACGGACAGGACGTCCTCGTCTACGCGCCGCGGCGGTACGGCAAGTCGTCCCTCGTCCTTCGTGCCGCGCAGCGCGCGATCCGGAAGGGGATCCTCGTCGGCTACTGCGACCTGATGCGGACGCCGACCAAGGAGCGCTTTGCCGCGGCGCTCGCGAAGACGATCTACAGCGACCTCGAGACCTCAGCCGGGCAGGCGGTGGAGCGGGCGACCCGCCTCTTCCGCGGCCTTCGCATCACGCCGATCATGGAGGTCGATCCGATCGACGGGAGCCTTCGGTTCATCTTCCAAGGCGGCCGGCAGCGTGCAGCCGTCGACGACACGATCGAAGGCCTGCTTGCGCTCCCCGGCAGGATCGCCGCCGAGCGCAAGCGCCGTGCCGTGCTCGTTTTCGACGAGTTCCAGGAGATCGTGACGCTCGATCGCCACTATCCGAACCTGATGCGCGCGGTGTTCCAGGAGCAGCCTGGCGTTTCCCACGTGTACCTCGGGAGCAAGCGCCATGTCCTCGAACGGATCTTCGACGACGAGAACGAGCCCTTCTGGCGCAGCGCGAAGCGCCTGGAGATCGGCCGGATCGCGCCGGTGGAGTTCGGTCGCTTCGTCGTACGGCGCTTCGAGGAGACCGAGAAGGGAATCGACGACGAGGCGCTCGAGCGCGTGCTCGAGGCGACGAGCGGCCACCCGTATGGAACGCAGGAGCTCGCGTACTTCCTCTGGGAGGTGGTTCCGACGGGCCACTTCGCACGCATCCGGGACGTCGAGGCGGCGCTCGAGCAGGTCGTTCGCTCCGAGCACAACCACTTCGCCAAGCTCTGGGACGACGCGCCGCATGCCCAGCGCCTCGTCCTGCTCGCGCTCGCCGACGAACCGACGCGCTCGCTCTACGCCGCCGAGTACGCAGAGCGACACGATCTCCCGGCCAAACCTGCCCTTCAGCGCGCCATCGGCGCTCTGGTCACGAAGGAAGTCGTCGCGCGTGACGAGAGCCGCGTCTACCAGATCGTGGAGCCGTTCTTCGCCGATTGGCTCCTCAGCGAGCAGGAAGCCCTCGGCCTGAAGAACGAGCTGCGCGGCCGCTGACGGCTACCAGCCGAGGCCAGGGTCAGCGTAGACGGCCTCGCCCTCGACCAGCGTCAGGAGGACGCGCGCATCGCCGATCGGGCCCGATCCGGGATCCAGCACGTCCCGGTCGAGCACGACCAGGTCGGCGAGCTTCCCAGGCTCGATCGTCCCCGTCTCGGAGTCGAGAAAGTTGACGTAGGCCGAGCCGGCGGTGAACGTCCGCAGGGCCGTGGGGAGGTCGAGCCCCTCCTCGGGGAGGAGCGGCTTCTCGTCGCGCGTCTCGGGGTAGGTCCGGGTCACAGCCACCTCGAGCTGGGGCAGCGGGTCTGGCGTCGAGACGGCCCAGTCGCTTCCGAATGCGAGGCGGGCGCCGGCGCGTTGCAGGCTCCCGAACGGGTACATGCGCGCCGAGCGCTCGGGGCCGATGAACGGCACCGTCAGCTCGTCCACGTAGCCGCTATGGCACGCCCAGAGGGGCGAGACGTTGGCGACTACCCCGAGCTCGACGAACCGCAGGAGGTCGTCCGGGTGGATGAGCTGGAGATGGGCCAGGTGGTGGCGCGCATCCCGGCGGCCGTTCGCACGCTCGGCCGCCTCGATCGCATCGAGCGCGTCACGGACCGCCCGGTCGCCGATCGTGTGGACATGCACCTGGAAGCCGTGGGCGTCGAGAAGGACCACCGCCCGCTCCAGCTCCTCCCGATCCAGCATCGAGATGCCGTAGTTGTCCGTGCCCACGTACGGCTCGAGCAGCGAGCCCGTGAAGTTTTCGAGCACGCCGTCGGCGAAGATCTTCGCTCCGCGGACCCGCAGCCTCCCGAGCGATCCCTGCGCCCGCAGCGACAGGAGGTCGTCGATCTGCTCCTCGCCGCGGGCCCGGTCCCAGAGCAGGTTGCCCTCGACCCGCATGGTCAGCTCGCCTCGCTCGGCGACGGCGCGATAGGCGTCCAGAGCCAGCGGATCGTAGATGCTCGCGTCCTGCCACGCAGTGATCCCGAGCGCATGGAAGATCGACTGGGCGGCGAGGATCCCGGACTCCCACTCTTCTGCCGTCGTCGGCGGGAGCAGGTCGACGACGAGGTCCATCGCTGCCTCGTGCAAGGTGCCCTGGGGCTCGCCGGCGGCATCGCGTTCGATCCGGCCCCCCGACGGGTCCGGCGTCGCGCGCGTCACGCCCGCGAGCTCGAGCGCGCGGCTGTTCACCCAGGCACCGTGGCCGTCGCGGTTCTCGAAAAAGGCCGGCCGGTCGGGCAAGAGCTCGTCGAGATCGGCGCGGCTCGGCGTCCCGCGCTCGAACGAGTCGATCGACCAGCCCGAGCCGACGATCCACTCGAGCTCGGGATGCTCCGCGGAGTAGCCGGCGATCGCGGCCAGGCAGGCCTCGCGGGAGTGCGCGTCGTCGAGCGGGCAGCGGCGTGTCTCGACGCCGCTTTCGGCCGGGTGGCAATGCGCGTCCTGGAAGCCCGGAAGGATGGTCCGGCCCTCGAGCTCGAGGACTCGCGTCTTGGAGTCAACGTGGTCACGGGCCTCCGAGGCCGGGCCGACCCAGGCGATGCGCCCGTCTCGAACGGCGACGGCCTCGGCGTGTGTCAGCGCGGCCTCGGCCGTGAAGACGCTGCCTTCGGTGAGGACGAGATCCACGCGGTGCTAGGCCCTGATGCAGGCAGCGAGGTGCCCGGCCCTCGCCCCGGACGGAACCCGCAGCTCCGGGTCCGTCGTTCGGCAGTCGGGAATCGCGATCGGACAGCGCGGATGGAACCGGCACCCCTGCGGTATCGCGATGGGATTCGGCGTCTCCCCCTGGAGAATCTGTGGCTGGACCGTCGCGCGCGGGTCGCGCTTGGGGACGACCGAGATGAGCGCTTTCGTGTACGGATGCTTCGGGTCGGTGACGACCTCCCGCGTGGACCCTTCTTCGACGATCCTCCCCAGGTACATGACGGCGATCCGGTCGGCGAAGTGGGCCGCGGTCGAGAGGTCGTGTGTGATCATGAGGATCCCGAGCCCGCTCCGGCGAAGCTCGTCGAGAAGGGCCAGGATGCCGGCGCGGACGGAGACGTCGAGCATCGAGACAGGCTCGTCGGCGAGAAGGAGTTGCGGGTTGAGCACGAGGCTCGCGGCGATGGCGACGCGCTGGCGCTGTCCCCCCGAGAGCTCGTGCGGGAAGCGGTCGATGAAGAGCTCGGGGGGCGTCAGGCCGGCCCGTGTGAGCGCCTCGCGAACACGCTCCTCGCGCTCGCCGCCGCCGCCGCCCTCCCCGTGGACGAGGAGTGGCTCCTCCACCGTCGCCCGCACCCGAAAGCGCGGATCGAGCGACTCGTAGGGATCCTGGAAGATGAGCTGGGCGTGCCGGCGCAGCGCCCGCATCCTGGCGCTGGAAACCTCGAGAAGGTCCTCACCGAGGAAGCGGATCGTTCCCGACTCGGGCTCGACGAGGCGAAGGATCGACTGGGCCGTCGTCGTCTTGCCGCTTCCGGACTCGCCGACGAGGGCGAGCATCTCGCCCTTGCGAAGCGAGAACGAGACATCGTCGACCGCCCGGACCGCTCGCTTCGGCCGACCCATGGCCGCGCCGACGAGCCCGCGCGGCACGGGGAAGCGCGTCACCAGGTTCTCGACCTCGAGCAGGACCGGCTCGCCGTTCTCGGTCACGACGCCGCCTTCATCGCCGGATCGTTCAGGTGACACGCAGCCAGATGGTCCTGACCGGTTGCCACGAGGCGCGGCTTGACCTTCGCGCACGGCGAGAAGGAGCTGTCGCATCGCAGCGTGAACGGGCAGCCGGTGAGCTCCCGGTCGAGGCGCGGAGGTGTGCCGGGGATGGAAACGACCTCGTCCTCCCCGTACAGATCCGGGGTCGCCGCGAACAGAAGCCGTGTGTACGGATGGCGGGGGTCGTGGTACAGCGTGTCGGTCGCGCCGAGCTCGACGATCTCGCCCGCGTACATGACCGCAGCGCGCTCGCACACCTGGGCGACGACCGGAAGGTCGTGCGTGACCAGGATGAGCGCCAGGCCGAAGTCGTCGGCAAGCCCGACGAGGAGCTGAAGGATCTGGGCTTGCACCATCACGTCGAGTGCAGTCGTCGGCTCGTCGGCAAGAAGGATTTTCGGCTTGCAGGCGAGCGCCATCGCGATCGCGGCCCGCTGGCGCATCCCGCCCGAGAACTGATGGGGATAGCTCGATGCCCGCGCGGCCGGGATCCCGACGCGCTCGAGCAGCTCACCAACCTGACTCCGTGCCTGACGGCCGCTCGCCGTTCCGTGCAGCTCCATGGGCTCGACGATCTGCTCCCCGATCGTCTTCACCGGGTTGAAGGCGTTCATCGCTCCTTGGAAGACCATGGCGATGTCCACCCAGCGGTGGGGGCTCAGCGAGTCCTCGCCCTGAGCAAGGATGTCCTCCCCGTCCAGGTAGACGTGCCCGGCGATGCTCGCCGACGGAGGCAGAAGACCCATGGCGGCGAGGATTAAGCGTCGTCTTGCCGCACCCCGACTCGCCCACCAGCCCGACTCTCTCTCCCGCGTCGAGCTCGAGGCCGACGCCCTGGACCGCATGGAGCTCGCGGCCTCCCTCGAGGTCGAACCAGACGTGCAGGTCCTCGATCTGCAGAAGGGGGACCGTCACTCGGAGTCCAGGGCTCCCTTGAGCGGTCGGAGCCGGAAGCGGCGGACGGACAGGTGCCCGACGCGGAGGCGCGGGTTGAGGGCGTCCTCGATCCCCATTCCGATCATCGTGCAGGCGAGGATGACGAGCGTGACGCAAACCCCGGGCGGGATGATCGCCCACCATGCGTCGTTGAGAACGGCGTCGCCCTTGAAGGCGTTCTCGATCAGCTTTCCCCACGAGATGAGCGATGGATCGCCGAGGCCGAGGAACGTGATGTACGTCTCGGCGAAGATCGCGATGGCCACCGTGAGCACCGTGTTGGCGATCAGGAGCGGCATCACCTGTGGCAGCACGTGCTTGCCGATCAGGCGCGGGTTGCCGGCGCCCAGCGCGCGGGAGCGCATCACGTAGGCACGCTCGCGCACGCTCTTCGTCTGCGCCCGGATGAGGCGCGCCGTGCTCGTCCAGTAGATGATCCCGATGATGAGGATGATGTTGGTCAGGCTGCGCCCGAAGAGCGCGGCGACGATGATCATCAGGGGGATGTCCGGGATCACGAGCACGTAGTCGGTGATACGCATGAGCACCGTGTCGCTTTTGCCGCCGTAGAACCCCGACCAGAGTCCGATCGTCCCGCCGATGAGCATGGCGACGAGCGCCGCAGCGAACCCGACGATCAGCGAGACGCGCGAGCCCGCGATCACCAGTGAGAGCATGTCCGCCCCGCCGTCGTCCGTTCCCAGCCAGTGGGCGCTCGACGGCGGCTCGTAGACCTCGCCGGTCTTCGCCCGCGGGTCGTACGGCTCCAGCAGCGGCGCGAAGATCGCGATCAGGATGAAGAGGATGAGGACGGTGAGGCCGAAGATCATCGCCGGCCTCCGGAACACCGAGGAGCGGAGGAAGTCGAGTCGTCCCTTGGTCTCGATGCCCGCGATGTCGGCGACGGCGGCTTCTTCGTCGAACGCGGTTGGAGGAAGCGAGGGGACGCTCATCTCATGCCTCCACGACCCGCGGGTCGAGCTTCACGTAGAGGAGGTCGGCGATCAGATTGAAGAGGATCACCGAGAACGTCAGGAGGAGGAAGATGGCCTGGAGTAGTGGCCAGTCGCGCTGGTCGATCGCCTCCACGGTCTCGAGCCCGATGCCCGGATAGGAGAAGACGTACTCGATCGTGATCGAGCCGCCGATGATGAACCCGAGCGAGAGAGCGACGAGTGTGACGATTGGCAGGAGCGCGTTTCGAAAGCCGTGCTTGCGCACGATCTGCCAGTTCGAGAGCCCCTTCGCGCGGGCCGTGAGCACGTAGTCCTCGCCGAGCGTCTCGAGCATCGCCGAGCGCACGATCAGCGCGTAGTCGCCGTAGAGCACAAGCCCGAGCGTCAGCGCCGGCAGGATCATGTGCTGGAGCCGATCGACGCGACCTCGAACCACGTCGGATCCTCGAGCACCCCGAGCGTCGGGTTTTCGATCCCGGATGTCGGTAACCCCACCGCTCCGGCGACGAAGAGGACGATCAGGAGCCCGAGCCACTGGGTCGGCATCGAGTAGAACGCGAGGGAGGTCCAGAGGCCTCCCTTGTCGACGACGGTGTCCCGCCGCCACGCGGAGATCACACCCGTCAGCGTGCCGAAGATGATCGCGAAGACGGTCCCCAGCGCGATCATCGGCAGGGTGTTCTTGAGTGGCTCCCAGAGCTCGGTCGTGACCTTCTGCTGCGTGCGAAGCGAATTACCCAGGTCGCCGTGGGCGAGGTCGGCCAGGTACAGCTTGTACTGGATGTACCAGGGCTCGTCGAGGCCGAGCTCCTGGCGCAGGCTCTCCTTGAAATCGGCGCTGCACTGGCGGCAGCGGAGCGCGTCGACGGCGTCGCCGGGGACGGCGCGGAAGAGCACGAAGTTGAGCGTGATCGCGACGAAGACGGTCACGATCGCGAAGAAGACGCGCTTGATGACGTAGTCGGCCGACCTCACACGTCGAGCCCTCCGTCCACCTCGATTGAGTTGGCGCCTATTCGACCATGTACGGCGACGTCCAGTACTTCTTCGAGTAGGCGTTCAGGTCTGTCTCGATGCCGGCCCACTTGGCCGAGTGGGCATCGATATACACGTGGTTCGTCAGCTGCGTGTAGACCCAGTTGTCGTAGATCATCTGCTGCATCTCCCAGACGAGTGCCTGTCGCTCCTCGGGGTCGACCAGCGTGCCCTGCTCCTTGTACATCTTGTCGTACTCGGGGTTGTCCCAGCCGGTGTCGCTCCACGCGCACCATTGACTCTTCGTGACGACCGAGAGCATGAAATCCGGATCGACGTAGCCGACCCAGTCCCACATGGCGATGTCGAAGGTCGCGTAGCCGCTCGACGTCTTGGCGTCGCAGTCCTCGTCGGTCTCGAGCGCATAGGACTGGGCCGTGTCGCCGCCGACCTTCTGCGTCACGTCGACGCCCGCCGCGGCGAAGCCTTCCTGGACGATCTCGAAGGAGCGGTCGACGTTGAAGTCGGTGGACGTCGGCGTGATGACCTCGTACTTCATCGGGTGGGCCGCCTGCGCGTACTGGCCCGTGGTCGCCGGGGCGACGCGGATCCCGTCCGATCCCTTCGTGTAGCCAAGCTCGTCGAGCATCCGGTTGCCCTCGTCGCAGTTGTACTCGAGCGGACCGAGGTTCGGGTTCTCCATCGGGCCTGTGATGTGCCCGGGGAGGCTCTCGACGAGGGTTGCATACCCGTTGAAGACCACGTCGATGATCCGCTCCCGATCGACGCACATCGAGAGTGCTTTCTTCACCTGCGGGTCGAGGAGCTCGCGGTTCTGTGCCTTGCGTGGGTTCGAGTTCCAGGTGATGTTCGTCGTCTCCGCCCCCGGCACCTCGTTGACGACCAGGCTCTTGTCCTCCTTGAGCACGTCCACCGCGTTGAAGGGAACCTGGTCGACCCAGTCGAGATTGCCCTGCTGGAGCTCGGAGACCATCGAGTCCGCGTTCGTGAAGTACGTGAGCGTGACCGCCTCGGCGTTGGAAGGCTCTCCGTAATAGCCCTCCGCCGGGATGAAGACGGTCGTGCCCTTCTTCTCGTACTGCTTGACGGTGTACGCGCCCGCGGAGACGATCGGCAGGTTCAGCTCGGGCTGGAAGGTCTTGAGGCCCTTGCCATCCGAGCCGACGAGCGGCTCCCAGACGTGCTGCGGGACGATGAAGAGCTGCTCGAGCTGGGCGAGGACGTTGCCGACCGGGGCCTCGTAGTGAATCACGAGCGTGTTGTCGTCCACGGCCTCGGCGTTCTCCACGTGCAGGAGGGCAGCCGCTGCGACGGCGGTGGGGCCGTCCGCGTACTCGAGCGTCGTGTTGATCGTCCAGGCCGCGTCGTTCGCGGTGAGAGGCTTTCCGTCCGACCAGGTTCCGCCCGGCTTGAGCTTGAACGTCCAATCCTTGCCGTTCTTTGACGTCTCCCACGATTCGGCCCAGTCGCCCTCGATCTCGAGCCCGTCGTCGCCCTGCTTGTACTGAACGAGCTGCGGAAAGATCATGAGCATGCCCTGGTAGGCCTGCGACTCGATGTAGTGGAAGGGGTTGAGCGAGTCGATGTAGTTGAGCGAGCCGACGCGGAGGATCCCGCCCTTCTGCGGCGTTCCGTCGGCCGCGCCCGTCCCCTGCTGGGCGTCGCCTCCGCCCCCTCCGCACCCGGCAAGGCCCACCACCATGACCAGGACCGCGATCGCCAGCACCACTCGCTTCGTCATGCTCTCACTCCTTCTCCGTCGCCAGGCCGGATTGCTCGAACGTGAGCGTCCTCGCGTCTGCATCGAGCGTCGCCGTGACGCCGAGCGGAATGGCTGCGAGGTGCTTCGCGTGCCCCAAGGGAAGCTTGTATAGCACGGGGACGCCGAGAGGCTCCAGGTGAACCTCCAGCACGTCCTCGAGCGTCCGCGTCCGCGGCCACCCCGCCGGATGGTCTTCCCAGTCGCATTTCTCCATGTCTCCTACTACGACTCCAGCCACGCTCTCGAGTTTGCCCGCGTGCGCGAGCTGGGTCAGGATTCCGTCCAGGTAGTAGGGCGGGAGGTGGTAGTCCTCGAAGAAGAGGATCGCCCCGTCGAGGTCGATCTCCCACGGGGTCCCCAGCGTCTGCATCAGGAGCCAGAGGCATCCGCCCACGAGCGGCGCGGTGACCGTCCCGCCGCGGATGACGCGCAGGAACGGGTCGTCGGGGCTCGGCGGGACCTCGCCCGCACCACCCCCTCGCAAGACCGCCAGCAGGCGCTTCTTCGAGAACGCGGACGTCTGGGGATCGCCCATCCCCAGGAGCCCGTTCCCGTAGAAGGTGGCGAGGCCCGTCCGCTGGCGGATGGCGACGTGCAGCGCGGTGATGTCCGAGAAGCCGATGAAGGGCTTCGGGCCGGCCGCGATGGCGTCGAAGTCCAGGTAGGGGATCACCTGGGCGGAGCCGTAGCCTCCCTGGAGGCACTGGACGACGTCGACCTCCGGATCTGCGAAGAGCGCCCCGAGGTCGGCGGCGCGGTCGCGGGCATCCCCGGCGACGAAGTCGTCCCGGGCGAGCACGTGCGGGGCGAGCTTCACACCGTAGCCCTGCGACTCCCACCACTCGACGCTGCGGAGGACATCGGAGCGGCTCTCGTACGGGCTGGCCGGCGCTGCGACGCCGATCGTGCCGCCGTCGGGGAGCGGCTTGCCGAAGAGGTTGGCCTCGATCACGACTCGAAGCGGAAGACCTGCGCCTCCGAGTCGCACGGGTTGCCACGCCCGTACGTGATCTCGCCGTCCGTGACGTCGGCGACGCACCAGAAGACCGTCTTCACCGGCTTCGGCCCCTCGCCGTGGCCGCAGATTGAGTCGGGGGCGTTCTCGTGGTCGGCGAGCGCGGTCCGCAGCGTCTCGACGGTGAACGGGCCGCCCTGCGCGAGCTCGCGGGCACGGTCGAGCCGCGTGCAGGAGTTCGCCAGGTACTTCGTGCGCTCGAATCCCTGCATGTCGGCCCGGGCGTAATGGTTGGTGTGGGCGATGAAGCCGTCTGGCCCGGGCTCGTCGAGGCCGGCCTGCGTCGCCGAGCCCTCGACGTTCAGAGCCCCCTCGTCGGCATGGGCGAAGACCCAGTTGTACGACGAGGCTCTTGCAGGGTGCAAGACCGCCTCGACCGCGTCCCCGAGCGTTCGCCGGGTGAGCACGTCGCGCATCTGGAGGAGGCGGGGAATGCCGACGCGCTCGTCGTTCGGCGAGAGCTCGTTACCGGTGACCGAGAGCCCGGCGTCGTTCCACCCCACGCTGAGCCAGGGCCCGAGTCCGAGCGTGAAGGCGACCGGCTCCCCGGGCACCCGCCACTCGATCGCCACGACGTCCTGTTCGTCTTCCGCGTAGAGATCGTTGGTGTGCGCGACGAGGAGATGCCCGTCTTCGCTCAGCTCTCCGGTCACGACGAGGTCGCTGCACCCCGCCGGCGCTTCGGCGGGCGCGAGCTCCTCGATCGACGCCGCGAACACGGCCATCGGCTCTATGCCCGCACTCTCGGCCACGCCGTCCAGCTCGTCGACGATCCAAGGGACGTGTTCGACCGTGATCTCGCGGTAGCGGCACACGAGGTCGGAGTCATAGTGCTCAGCGGCCAGCCGACGCACCGTCTCCGCGGTCGCCGAGCCGATCTGCAGGCCGACCTCGCGGTGGCTCCCCGCCGCGCGGACGAGCGGAATCTGCGGCGGAGTCACAGCGTTTCCTGCGGCTCGCGGCGCACGGGCAGCGGCTTCGTCAGCAGGTCGCGGACGAAGCCGAGGCACTCCTCCACCGCCGCGCCAAGGAAGGCTTCGCCCTTTTCCGCCGTGCCCTTCGAGGCGTCTCCCTGGATCCCGGTGAGCGAAAAGGCCGACCACCAGGGCATCACGCGCATCGGCCCGTCGGACCACTCCATGTAGGAGTACTCGCCCGCGGGGAAGCCGCGCTCGTCGAGTGCCTTCTCCATGTCGACCGCATCCGGGTCGATCGCCAGGTAGATGGACGTCTCGAGCTCACAAGCGTGGGCCATGCCGCCCGCGTCCGAGTCTCGGATCTCCTCGATGCGCTCCAACGCCCGCTTTCCGGAGAGGTAGAAGGCGGAAGCCGCGAGGACGTCGGGATGGTCAACTCCGACGAGCCGCGCCGCTGCGTCGACGAACGGCTGGTTGGAGCCGTGGCCGTTGAGGAAGAGCATGCGCCGGAAGCCGTGGCGCGCGAGTGAGCTGCCGACGTCCTTGCAGTAGCGCGTGAACGTGTCCCAGCCGATCGTGATCGGTCCGGGGAAGTCCATGTGGTGGGGCGAGTAGCCGTGGGGGATCATCGGCAGGAGGACGATCTCGTCGGGTGCCGCCTCTGCGGTCCGCCGGCAGATCTCCCAGGTGATGCGGACGTCCGTGTCGATCGGCATGTGCGGGCCGTGGTCCTCGAGGGTGGCGACGGGGATGAGGCAGACGCGCTCCTCGGCGGCCGCGCGGCGAACCTCCGGCCAGGAAAGGCGCTCGTAGAGGAGAGGGGAGCCCCACATGGCTACGCCAGGGAAGCGTCCAAGGTGATCTCGGGCACCCCGCCGAGGGCTTTCGAGACGGGGCAGTTCGCCTTCGCGTCCTCGGCCGCGGCGCGGAACCCGTCCTCGTCGAGGCCCGGCACGGTGCCGCGGATGACGAGCGCGACCTTCGTGATCCCCTCGCCGGGTTGGAATGTGACCGTCGCCGAGGTCTTCAGCCGCTCGGGCGGCGTGCCCGCCTCGTCGAGGCCGTGCGAGAGCGCCATCGAGACGCACGCCGCGTGCGCGGCAGCGATCAGCTCCTCGGGGCTCGTGCGCCCGCCCGGCTCCTCGGCGCGCGATGCCCAGGTGATGTCGAGCGGTCCGAACGCTTCGCTCCCGACGCTGTCGATCGAGCCGGACCCCTCGATGAGGCTGCCGTTCCAGGTAACCTCGGCGTGCCGGTCGGTAGCCATCCATCCCCCTTCCGGTCGTTGACGTCAGCGACTGTACCGCGGGCGAAGGGACCGCTGCTGCTACCGTTGGTGCACCAGGTCGGCACTCGGTCGGCCGTGAGATGAGCTTCTCGTTCCTCCTTCGGACGTTCGGGCAAGGCGAGTCTCGAACGACAAAGGAGTAGAACGTTGTCCCACCAGTCTTTCCGCGGGCTTGGCGTGTCGGCGCCTGTCGCCGAGGCTCTCGCAGCCCGCTCGATCCGCGAACCCTTCAGCATCCAGGCGCTCGTCCTTCCGGACGCGCTTGGAGGCATCGACGTGCTTGCCAAGTCGCCCACCGGCTCGGGCAAGACGCTTGCCTTTGCGCTGCCGATCGTCGAGCGTGTCGAGCCCCGGGACGGGAAGCCGAGCGTTCTCGTTCTCGTTCCCACGCGCGAGCTCGCCCAGCAGGTGACTGACGAGCTCCGCTTCGTCGCCAAGCCGAAGGGCCTGCGAGTCGCCCCGGTCTATGGCGGCGTCCCGATCAGGAGCCAGGCCGCGAAGGCGCGGGAGGCGCACGTCGTCGTCGCCACACCGGGCCGGCTCGAGGATCTCGCGCAGCGCAAGCTGATCAGCCTCGACCGGATCCGCATCCTCGTCCTCGACGAGGCGGACCGCATGCTCGACATGGGCTTCAAGCCACAAGTGGACCGTCTCGTCCGCCGGGTGCCGAAGAACCGGCAGACCATGTTCTTCTCGGCCACGCTCGACGGCGAGGTCGGCACGCTCGCACATGCCTACACCTCGAGCCCTTCGCGGTTCGAGGCCGAGTTGCCGGCCGACAGCTCGGGCGGCGAGATCGAGCACCGCTTCGTTCCGGTCGACCCGAGCACGAAGGTGGAGACCCTGGTCGAGCATCTTGGCGAGAACACGGGCCTCACACTCGTCTTCGTCCGCACCAAGCGCGGCGCAGACCGGCTCGTCAAGCGACTCGTTCGTCACGGCGTCAAGGCCGACGCGCTCCACGGCGACATGTCCCAGTCCTCGCGCCGGCGCGCGCTCGACCGCTTCGAGAGCGGGAAGGTCTCCGTGCTCGTGGCCACCGACGTCGCCGCCCGGGGGCTCGACATCGACGACGTCGAGCACGTGATCAACTTCGATCCGCCCGAGGAGGACAAGGGATACCTGCATCGCACGGGCCGCACCGGCCGTGCGGGGCGGAGCGGAGTCGCGGTGACGTTCGTCCTCCCTGAACAGCAGGCGGACACGAGCCGCGTCGCGGGCCGTCTCGGTCACCGCGAGCAGTTCGAGAGCGCGGGCATGACGTCGGCGCGCCCCAAGCTCGTATACACGAGCAGGCGCAGCCGCCGCTCCAAGTGGTAGCCCGCTAGCCGCGCCGCGGGACGTCCAAGGCCTGCGGCAGACCGCTCTCGAGCAGGCAAGCTTCCAGGATGGCAGGACGACGAGGCGGTTGGGGGCAGTCGGCGCCGGGGGAGGCACCCGAGCGCCCGGCCGATCCTGCCGTGCGCAAGGCGAACTTCCACCGGATCGTCCGGCTCTTCCGGCCCTACCGGCGGACGCTCCTCGCGGTCAACGGGCTGATCCTCGTCTCGGCCGCGCTCGGGGTGATCCCGTCCTTCCTGCTGCGGGAAGTCCTCGACGTCGCAATTCCGGACGAGCGCCTGAGCCTCCTGAGCGCCCTCGTCGCCGGGATGATCGCCATCCCGATCGTCACCGGCGTGCTCGGCGTCTGGCAGACACTTCTGTCGAACCGGGTCGGACAGGCGGTGATGCACGACCTGCGCACGTCCGTCTACCGGCATCTGCAGAGGCTCTCGCTCGCCTTCTTCACGCGGACGCGCACCGGAGAAGTGCAGAGCCGCATCGCGAACGACATCGGCGGGATCGACACCGTGGTCACGTCCACGGCGACGTCGGTGGTCTCCAACGTGACGACCGTGCTCGCCACGGTGATCGCTATGACCCTTCTCGACTGGCGTCTCGCGGTCTTCGCGCTTGCGCTCCTGCCGCTCTTCGTCTACCTCACCAAGCGCGTGGGCGATCAGCGGCGCAAGGTAAGGGCCGACCTCCAGGCCTCCCTCGCCGACGTCTCCTCGATCGTTCAGGAGTCGCTGTCGGTCTCCGGGATCCTGCTCGGCAAGACGATGGGCCGCTCCGACGACCTCGCCGAGCGCTTCGGCTCGGAGTCGAGCCGGCTCGCCGATCTCGAGGTTCGGAGCCGGATGACGGGCCGCTGGATGATGGCCGCGATCCAGACTACGTTCGCGGTCATGCCCGCCCTCGTCTACTGGTTCGCGGGCTGGACGATGGCGAACGGGAGCGGCGCGATCTCGATCGGGACGCTCGTCGCGTTCACCACCCTGCAGGCGAGGCTCTTCTTCCCGATCGGGTCGCTTCTCGGCGTCCAGGTCGAGGTGCAGAGCTCGCTTGCTCTCTTCGACCGCATCTTCGACTACCTCGACCAGCCGGTGGACATCGTCGAGGGGACGCGGACGCTCGACAGGGCCAACGGAGACGTCGCCTTCGATCACGTCAGGTTCCGCTACGGGGACGAGGCCTGGACGCTCGAGGACGTGACGTTCTCGATCCCCGCCGGGACGAAGACGGCGCTCGTGGGCGAGACCGGCTCGGGCAAGACGACGTGCGCCTACCTCGTCGCGCGGCTCTACGACACGACGGAGGGCCGGGTGACGATCGACGGGATCGGCCTCCGCGACCTGACCTTCGAGTCGCTCGCGGCAGCCGTCGGAGTCGTCTCCCAGGAGACCTACCTCTTCCACGCCAGCGTGCGCGAAAACCTGCGCTTCGCGCGCCCGGAGGCGAGTGATGCCGAGATCGAGGCCGCGGCGCGCGCGGCGCAGGTGCACGATCTGATCGCCTCGCTACCGGACGGCTACGACACGGTCGTCGGCGAGCGAGGCTACCGATTCTCGGGCGGCGAGAAGCAGCGCCTCGCAATCGCGCGCACGATTCTCCGCAACCCGCCCATCCTGGTCCTCGACGAGGCGACGTCCGCGCTCGACGCGCAGACCGAGCGCGCCGTCCAGGACGCGTTGGAGCGCCTCGCCGAGGGCCGGACAACCATCGCCATCGCCCATCGACTCTCGACCGTTCGTGACGCGGATCAGATCGTCGTCCTCGACCACGGGCGGGTCGTCGAGATCGGGACGCACGAGGAGCTGCTCGCGCGCGGCGGGCGGTACGCGTCCCTGGTCTTCCGTGACGCGGACGCTTCCACCGAGGCCCTTACCGAGTCTTGGGAGGCACCTGCCGAGTCTTTGCCCAGCTCGGGGTGATCCCTGGGCGACCGGTCCGTAGCGTCGGTGGGACAAACGGACCGAAGGAGGAGACAATGCGCATCCTCATAGCTCTCGGAGTCGCGACGCTCGCCGCCGCGGCCGTCCTGGTCGGAGCACTACCTGCCGCTGCAGGCGGTCAGGAGGTCGTCCGCAGCGGAAGCTGCAGCGGCGGCGCCGACTGGAAGCTCAAGGCCAAGCCGGACGACGGCCGGATCGAGGTCGAGTTCGAGGTCGACCAGAATCGAAACGGCGAGCAGTGGCGGGTCGTGCTCAAGCGCGACGGCAACAGCTTCTTCCGGGGCATCCGCACGACGCACGCCCCGAGCGGCTCGTTCGAGGTCGAGCGGAAGCCGGGGAACACGCCCGGGCCGAACCGCATCAAGGCACGCGCCGTCCACCTGGGCAGCGGCCAGGTCTGCACGGGCGCGCTGACGATCTAGAGCTCCAGGCGCGGGGGGCGGGGAGCGCGGCCCCGCTCTCCGCGCCCGCGTCGCAAAGGGGCCAGCACCCGTTTGGGTGCCGAAATTCCTAAAGCTTCCAGAGCAAACGCCGATGTGGGGCGAATGAGCGTCTATCGTCCGGACGGCCCCCGGTCCCCGTCCGCCTCCCCACGCTGGATCGATCGCTGGCTCGCGGCCTGCAGCGAGCTGGCCGAGCTCGAGCGATCGAACCCCATGACCGACGCCGTCATCGACGAGATCGACGGCCGCATGATCCGCATCGGCGACAAGTGGCTGGCCGACTTCGCTTCCTGCAACTACCTCGGCTTCGACCTCGACCGCGAGATCATCGCCGCCGTCCCCGAGTACCTCGAGAAGTGGGGCACGCACCCCAGCTGGTCGCGGATGCTCGGTAGCCCGGTGCTTTACCCGGAGATCGAGGAGCGCCTGATCGAGCTCCTCGGCTGCGAGGACGCTCTCGTCATCCCGACGATCACGCTGATCCACCTGTCGGTCATCCCTGTGCTCGCGGGCGACGGAACGATCTACGTGGACAGCCGCGCGCACAAGACCATCTACGACGGCTGCCAGTTCGCCTCCGCGCGTGGAGCAACCGTCAAGCGCTTCCGATACGAGGACCCGGACGATCTCGAGCAGCTCCTGCGCCAGGACCGCTCCAGCACCAGGCTCATCTGCATGGACGGCGTCAACAGCATGACCGGGAACGCCCCCGACCTGAACGACTTCGCGCGCCTCGCGCGCCACTACGACGCGATCCTCTACGTCGACGACGCGCACGGGTTCGGCGTCATCGGCGAGCGCACGCCCGAGGAGCCGAGCCCGTACGGCTTGCGGGGGAACAGCATCGTCCGGCACTGCGGCGAGTCCTACGACGGGGTTGTTCTCGTTGCCGGGTTCTCGAAGTCGTACTCCTCCCTGGCGGCCTTCGTCGCCTGCCCGACCGACCTCAAGGAGTTGCTCAAGACTGCAGCGCCTCCGTACCTGTACTCCGGGCCGTCGCCGACCGCGTCGCTCGCCACCGTGCTTGCAGGCTTCGACGTCAACGACGCCCGCGGCGACGAGATCCGCACCGACCTCTGGCGTAAGACGGACACCGTGCTCAGCTGCCTCGACCGCCTCGGCGTCCACACGCCGAACCGGTCGGGTTTCCCGATCATCGAGGTGCCGCTGTCGCGCCATCAGGACATCGACGCGGCCGGGCGCTTCCTCTTCGACCACGGGATCTACGTGACGCTCGCCGCCTATCCGCTCGTCCCGAAGAGCGAGGTCGGGTTCAGGATCCAGGTCACCGCCTCGAACTCCCAGGCCGAGATCGAGCGGCTGGTCGACGTCCTCGGGAAGCTCGCCAATGCCTTCGACCTGCGGCCGACGACCCGGCAGGAGTACGCCGCGTGAGCCCAGCTCGGGGATTCGACTGGCGCGGTCGCGCCTGGCTCATCTATCTCGCGGCGGGGCTTGTCCTCACGGCGGCGTACCTCTGGTTCCCGCCGCTCAGGGGCAACGGCCCACTCATCAACCTGCTCGGCCTCTCGTCGTCGGTCGCCGTCGCGCTCGGGATCTATATCCACCGCCCGAAGGCATGGGCGGCCTGGGTTCTCTTCATCGTCGGGCTGTTCCTCTTCTTCGCCGGCGACCTCTACACGTACAGCTACCCCAAGCTGACGGGCGCCGAAGTCGAGTTCCCGTCCATCGGCGACGCCATCTACCTGGCCGTCTATCCGCCGCTCGTGGCCGGCCTGCTCGTCCTCGTCCGCCGTCGTAACCCGCAGGGCGACCGCGCAGGCGTCATCGACTCGCTGATCATCTCGGTCGGCATCGCGCTGCTCTCCTGGGTCTTTCTCGTCGCGCCGAACATCCACCTCTCAGGTCTGACGGTGCTCGAGAAGGCGGTCTCGGCCGCCTATCCGCTCGGCGACATCCTCCTCCTCGCCGCGACGGTCCGGCTCGCGGTCGACAACGGGAAGCGGGCCCCGGCCTTCTACCTCCTCGTCGGGAGCATCGTTTCTCTGCTCGCCGTCGACTCGGCGTACAACTATGCGTTGCTCACGGGCACGTACAACCACCAGCTCAGCTACGACGTCGGCTGGATCGCGTTCTACCTCCTCTGGGGTGCAGCAGCACTTCATCCGTCGATGCGAACGCTGGAGGAACCGGCGCTCGAGTCGCGCACGCGCCTCACGCCCCTCCGCCTGGGACTACTCGCCGGTGCATGCCTGATCGCCCCCGGCGTCCGCGCCTGGCAGTCGTGGGGCGATAGCGACCGCCTCGTCTTGATCTTTGCGTCCGCCCTCCTTTTCCTCCTCGTGGTCGCCCGCATGGTCGGCCTCGTCCGCCAGGAGGAGCGGGCGGCGGCCCGCGAGCTCGCCCTACAGCGCGCGGGCGTCGAGCTCGTTGCCGCCGGGAGCCGCGAGCAGGTGCACGAGGCCGCCATCTCATCGGTTCTCGCCCTCACGGAGCGGCCGGTCAGCGTCCGCCTCGTCTTCCTCGGCGACGGCGCCGTCGTCGCCGCCTCCTCCGGGGACGAGGGCGAATGGCCGCTCTCGAAGGCGGCGGCCGCCTGGCTCCGGGAGCCTGTCGGGACCGGCCAGCAGATTCCCACCGATCGCATGCCCGACGAGGTTCGAAGCCAGCTTCGCCTCGACGAGGCCGGGATCATCCTCCTCTTCCCCCTTACGGCCCGCGACGCAACGCGCGGGCTCCTCGTCCTCCGCTCGCATCTACCTCTTTCGCGCGAGCTCGTGGACTCGCTCGAGTCGCTCGCGTCGCAGGTCTCGCTGGCGCTCGAGGGAGCCTCGCTCGCCGAGGATCTGCACCGCCGCCAGAGCGAGGCGCGGTTCCGCTCGCTCGTGGCGCATTCGAGCGACCTCATCACCGTGCTCGACGCCAACGGGACGGTCACCTACCAGAGTCCCTCGGTCGAGCGCGTGCTCGGTTACCGGGCCGACGAGATCGAGGGCCGAGACTTCGCGCGGCTGCTCGCCGAGACCGATCGGCCCCGGCTGGCCCAGATCGTCGCCGGCGTGGGCGACGCATACGCGGGCGGCGGTACCGAGACTCACGTGATCGAGTGCTCGCTTCGACACCGCGACGGGGCCTGGCTCCAGTTCGAAGTCCAGCACACCGACCTCTTGCAGGACGAGCACGTTCGCGGCGTCGTCCTCAACAGCCGCGACGTCAGCGAGCGCAAGGCGTTCGAGGATCAGCTCGCCCATCAAGCCTTTCACGACCCCGTCACGAGCCTCGCCAACCGCGCGCTCTTCGCAGACCGCGTGCAGCATTCGATCATGCGCTCGATCCGCGGGGGCCCGTCGATCGGCGTCATGTTCATCGACCTCGACGACTTCAAGACCGTCAACGACAGTCTGGGGCATGCCGCCGGCGATACCGTTCTCCAGGAGGTCGCGCGCCGCCTCGTGGGCGCCGTGCGTCCCGCCGACACCGTGGCCCGCTTCGGCGGCGACGAGTTCGCCGTGCTCCTCGACGGCGTCAGGGACTCCGAGGAAGCCGCGGACGTCGCCGGGCGGATCCTCCGCGCTCTGGAGCTCCAGTACGACGTCGACGGCAAGCATGTCTATCCGCGCGCGAGCGTCGGCATCTGCCTGGCCGGCCAGGGGGTCGGGTCGGCCGACGCCGAGGAGCTGCTGCGGAACGCCGACGTCGCCATGTATATGGCCAAGCGAGACAGCAAGGGCAGCTACCGCGTGTTCGAGCCGGCGATGCACGAGCGTGTGGTCGAGCGGCTCGAGCTCCAGGCGGAGCTCCAGCGCGCTCTCGAGCTGAACCAGCTCGAGATCCACTACCAGCCGGTCGTCCGGCTCGACAAGCGGGCCGACTACGGCGTCGAGGCGCTTCTCCGCTGGATGCACCCGGCGCGCGGCACGATCCCGCCCCTCAACTTCATTCCGTTGGCCGAGGAGACCGGGCTCATCATCTCGATCGGTCGCTGGGTGCTGGAGGAGGCCTGCCGCCGGGGCGTCCTGCTCCACGAGCGCTTCCCGAGGAAGCCACCGCTGACGATGAGCGTGAACCTCTCGGTGAAGCAGCTCCAGTCGGACACGATCATCCACGACGTCCGGCATGCGCTCGAGTCGAGCGGCCTGCCACCGTCGAGCCTCGTCCTCGAGATCACGGAGAGCGTGATGATGGCGGACACCGACCTTGCCGTGCAGCGGCTCAATGAGCTCAAGTCGCTCGGAGTGCTGCTGGCGATGGACGACTTCGGAACCGGCTACTCCTCGCTCTCGTACCTGAGCCGCTTCCCGGTCGACATCCTGAAGATGGACCGCTCGTTCCTCTCGTCCGAGCACGACGAGTCGGGCCTCGCCGGCGCGATCATCGCCCTCGGCAACAGCCTCAATCTCGACGTGGTCGCCGAGGGAATCGAGGAGCCGGAACAGATCGACTCCCTGCGCGAGCTGGGGTGCGGTCTCGGCCAGGGCTTCCTGTTCGCCAAGCCGATGAATCACGAGGCGCTGGTCGAGTATCTCGACTTCGGCGAGGACGAGACCGGCGAGCAAAGCTCGCATGCAGCATAGTCACGAGGGGCTCGACCGCCCAGGCGGCCTTTCCCGCGTCAACCTCCTCACGCCGTTTCGCCACCGGGACTTCCGGCTTCTCTGGGCCGGGATGACCGTCTCGCTCGTCGGCGACGGGATCTTCCTCGTCGCCATGGCCTGGCAGGCCTACGAGCTCTGGAACGCCCCCGCCGCGCTCTCGCTCCTCGGGATCGGGATGACGATCCCGACGATCGCGTTCCTGCTCCCGGCCGGCGTGCTCAGCGACCGGCTCGACCGCCGCTCGCTCATGCTCTGCTCGGACATCGCTCGTGCGGTGATCATCGGCGCCCTCGCGGTCCTCTCGCTGACCGGGCTCCTGAACTTCTGGGAGCTCCTCGCGATCGTCGCCCTGTACGGCGTCGCCACGGCCTTCTTCACCCCCGCCTTCGAGGCGATCGTCCCCGACATCGTTCCCGCGCAAGACCTCGCGGCGGCCAACGCCCTCGACCAGTTCGTGCGGCCGATCACCCTGCGCCTTGCCGGCCCGGCGCTCGGCGGTGTGCTCGTCGCAAGCGTCGGCACAGGCGGGGCCTTCGCGGTCGATGCGGCTTCCTTCGTCGCGTCCACGGTCGCGATCGTCCTCATGCGCCCTCCGCCTCACGCGCGCTCGGAGCACGTTTCGTCGTCGGTGAGCGCAGTGAAGGAAGGGCTGCAGTTCGTCCGCGGCCGCGTCTGGCTGTGGGGGACCCTGCTCTCGGCGACCATCGCGTATCTCGCGTTCATGGGCCCCGCCGAGGTGCTGCTCCCGTACATCGTCAAGAACGAGCTGCACGCGTCGGCCGGCGATCTCGGCCTCGTCTTCGCGGCCGGCGGAATCGGGGCGATCGGCGCCGCGCTCGCGATGGGACAGCGCGGCCATCCTCGCCGCGACGTCACGTTCATGTACGGAACCTGGACGCTCGCCACCCTGGCCGTGGCCGGTTATGGGCTCGCGACCGCATCCTGGCAGCTGATGGTCGCCTGCCTCCTCTTCAACGCGCTCGAAACGGCGGGAACCATCGTCTGGGCGACGATCAAGCAGCACCACGTCCCGGCGTCGATGCTCGGGCGGGTCTCCAGCCTCGACTGGTTGATCTCCATCGGCCTCGTCCCGCTCTCCTTCGCGCTCACGGCGCCGGTCGTGAGCCTCGTCGGCGTCCGCGCGACGCTGATCGGCGCCGCCGTGATCGGGGGCGTGGCCACGCTCGGCGCGTTCTTCCTCCCGGGCATGCGGGACATCGAAGGGGTTGCGGCCGAGATCGACGAGACCGCCGGGGCCGTGCCGACAGGAGACGTCGAACTGCTCAGGCCGCCGGTCTTCGTCGACGTTCAGCGGTAGCGGCGGCTCCGCGAGTCTAGGGCCCGTCAGAGCAGCGGGGAGATGCCGGCGAAGGCCGCCGCTCGCGCGCGCTTTCGGAGCCCAGTCAGTCGGCGCCCAGGCGACGACACGGCTTCGGCCGGCTCGCTGAACCGCTCCTCGAATTGCGCCGCGACCGCTCTCGACCTGATCCCAAGGTCAATCTCGAAGAAGCGCTTGAGGCTCCACGCCTCGAGGTTGCAGGTCCCGGCCAGGAGCTCCTCGCCGTCGCGCACGAACGCCTTGGCGTGCAGCATCGTCGGATACTCGAGGATGCGGACGCCGGCATCGAGCAGCGTCCCGTGGTGGAACTGCTGCGCCGCCGCGCACGCCCAGTTGTTCGCATTCGCGGGAACGAACAGGCGGACCCGCACCCCGCGCAGTGCAGCGTCTGCGATGCGTCGGATCATCCCTCGGTCGGTCACGTAGGGGTTGACGACATCGAGGGTCTCGCGGGCGCTCTCGAGCAGGCGTGCAATCTCGTCGGTGATCGGGCGGTACCTACCGGGAGCGTTGTGGAGGACCACGGCCGGAAGCGCCTCGGTGCCGGCCTGCTGGGGAGGGAACACGTCGTCGAGCTCCGCGAGCGGGATCGTGCCGCCGAGCCCGCGGAAGCCCGCGAGAAAGACGAGTTGCAGCTGAGCCACGACCGGTCCCGCGACGCGCAGGAAGAGGTCGTGGAAGCGGCCGTCCTGGAAGTGGTCCTCGATCCCGGCTCCGCCGACCCAGCCCACGCGACCGTCGACCAGGATGACCTTTCGGTGGTCGATGTGCCCGAGGCCTGCCAGATTCCAGCGGGTCGGCCCGCCGCTGCCGAGCGGCCCGACCGGCACTCGCGGCTGCGTGGCGCGGACGACGCAGACCTGAACGCCGGCGGCCGCGAGCCGGTTGTAGTGCTCGCGTGCGCCGCGTTCGGGGTCGGAGCCCTGCCGGTCGACGACGAGCCGTACGGGGACGCCCTCTCGCACCTTGCGGACCAAGACGTCGGCGAAGTCGTCCCCTACGACCCCGGGCCGGAAGCCGAACTGGTTGATGTGGATCGAGGACGAGGCGGACGCGATGTCGTCGAGCATCGGTGGGTAGAACGCGCTGCCCTCGACGAGAACCTCGACCGACGACGCGCAGGTCTCGGAGAAAGCGATCGCTCGCGCCGGTCGGCTTGCGGGGTCGCTGAGAAGCCGATCCGCATAGTTTCGGATCGCGTCGTTTGGGATCGCGATTGGGCCGCGCCGTCGCATCGTTCCGGCGACCCTATGCCTCCGTGAGGGTGCCGCGGATGCCGTGGAGGAGCGCGGCCGCTTGCTCCAGGTCGCCGAGCCCGATCTCGGCGCCCTGGCGATCCGCCCACTCGCGCTGGGCGCGCTGAATCCGGGCGAGTACCTTGGCTCCGGCCGGCGTCAGGCGGGCGAGCTTCGCGCGGCGATGGCGCGGATTCGCCTCGTAAGCTATGAGGCGGTCACGCTCGAGCAGATCGGCAACGCGCTGGACGCTCTGCCGGGCAAGGCGCAGACGTCGCGCGATCTCGGCGACCGGCTTCGGCTCGTCCTCGAGCGTCTCGAGCACAAGCCAGCGCGCGAGCGTTTGCCCTTCCGTCTTCGCGAGCCTCTCGCCCGACTGCGTGAAGAACTCCGCGAGGCGGACGACCTCGACGAGGACGTCCGAGATCGCGGCGCCCGCCGGTGTCCGCCGGCGAGGTTTGACAGCATTCTGTCTTGTCGATAGATTTCCTGCTATGACAGCATTATGTCAAAGCGACAGAGGGAGATCGTCATGAGCGAGGTGAAGGGCTTCGCGAACGTCGTATTTCCGGCGCGCGACCTGGATGCGGGAGTCACGGCGTGGACTGCGATGCTGGGCCGGGAGCCGGCCTTCGTCGGCGAGGACTTCGCCGTCTTCAGCGGTGACGGCGTCGAGGTCGGGCTGACCGCACTTCCCTGGGTCGACCACCCTCTCGTGTTCTGGCGGGTCGACGACATCGAAGATTCCCATCGCATCCTCGCCGCCCGTGGGGCGACTCCGCTGGGTGAGATTGCCGACGGTTCGCTCGCCGAGCTCGGCACGGCCGCGGTCACGAACGGCGATCCGGCAACCGGCATCGTGGACGTGTCGGGCGGCCGGCTCGCCGTCCTCCGAGCCCCGGACGGCAACCTGATCGGGCTCACGCAGCAAATGGGCTGAGCGAGGCGAGTCGGACGCGCTGCGTTCCGCAGACGGACTCTTCGGTACCAGCCGCTTAACGCTCTCTTAACCTGCGACAACCGGGACTTCACGGGCGCGCGGTTATAAGGAGACCAATGGACTCAGGCTGGGCACGCATGGGCTCGCTCGTGTTCGCAGCTCTCCTCGGCGGTGGCGCCGCCGTCGGGATCGGCGCGGCGATCGGCGGCAATGACGCCGGCTCCGAAACCGTCGTCAGCACTGTTGCCGCCGAGCCGCAGGCTGCGACCTTCGAGGCGAGTGAGAACGGCGCCAAGTCGGTTCAGGAGATCTACGACTCCTCGGCCCCCGGCGTCGTCCAGGTGACGTCGAAGACCGTGGTGTCCGACAGTCCCTTCTTCGGCCCCCAGCCCGCCACATCTCTCGGTTCCGGCTTCGTTGTGGATCGTGACGGCTACATCGTCACGAACTTCCACGTGATCGAGAACGCACAGGACGTCCAGGTCAATTTTTCGGGCGACGATCGCGTCCCGGCGACGGTCATCGGAAGCGATCCTTCCACCGACCTCGCAGTCCTCAAGATCGACGAGCATTCCCGCGCTCTGACTCCCCTCCCCCTCGGTAACTCAGACGCGGTGCACGTCGGGGACGCGGTCGTCGCCATCGGGAATCCCTTCGGCCTCGAGCGGAGCGCCACGGCGGGAATCGTCAGCGCGCTCCAGCGGAACATCACGGCGCCGAACGGATACACGATTGACGAGGTCATCCAGATCGACGCGCCCATCAACAAGGGGAACTCGGGTGGCCCGCTCCTGAATACCAGCGGTGAGGTCATCGGCGTCAACTCGCAGATCGAGAGCGAGAATGGCGGCAACGTCGGCATCGGCTTCGCGATTCCGGTGAACACGGTCCGCGAAGTGGTCTCGCAGATCAAGCAGCATGGCAAGGTCGAGCACGCGTTCCTCGGCGTCGAGATGGTGCCGATCACCGCCGAGCTCGCCGACACCGTCAACCTCCCGGTCGACGAGGGCGTCATCATCGCCGGGGTCCTCGACGGCAGCCCCGCCGCCGAGGCAGGGCTCAAGGGTGGAGACCAGTCGGTGATCGTCGACGGCAGGAGCTACGTGCTGGGAGGAGACATCGTGACGAGCGCCGACGGCCAGCCCATGACCTCACCCGGCGACCTCCGGGCCATGATCATGGAGAAGAAGCCCGGCGATTCGATCACGCTCAAGATCCGACGAGACGACTTGCAACGAACTGTCAATGTGACTCTCGGGCAGCAGCCCGCCCAGCCGGGCGGCTAGCAGGCCCGCGGCCCCTCCCCCCAGGGGCTGACCGGTCGGAGGCCCGCACTGCCTGCCCGGGCCTCCGACCACCCTCTTCTCCATCCGACCACCCTCTCCTCCTAGACTCGCGCGATGCTGCCCCACCGCTTCGGCACCTCGTCGCCGTTTTCGATCGGGCTCGAAGAAGAGTTGTTCGTCCTGGACGCCGAGACGCTCGAGCCGGCGTCGGTTCCGAAGACCGTGCTCGACGGCGAGCGGTTCAAGCCCGAGCTCTTCACCACGATGCTCGAGCTGAACACGTCTGTCTGCACGGACGTCGAGGAGGCCGTGGACGAGCTGGCAGCTCTCAGAGCCGAGGCGAGGCGCCGTCTTCTGGAGCACGGGCTCGAGCTGGCGGCGGTGGGGACCTGGCCGACGGCCGTGCTCGGGGAGCAGCCCGTGGCGCCGGTGAAAGCACTCCAGCGGTTTGCGGACCACGCCGGCTCTTCGGCGCGCCGCCAGCACTGCGCGGGCCTTCACGTCCACGTCGGAGTCGCAAGTCCGGAAGAGTGCATGGGCAGGCTCGAGGGGGTCCTGCCCTGGCTTCCTCTTCTCCTCGCGCTGTCGGCCAACTCGCCGTATGTCGGGGGTGAGGAGTCCGGGCTCGCCTCTACACGCGCCGAGCTCCTTCTGCTCCTGCCCCGTGCGGGGGCGCCGCCTGCCTTCGCGGACTTTGACGGCTGGTCACGATTTACGCAGCTGCTCGTCGAGCTCGGGCTGTCGGACGACCCGATGCGGCTCTGGTGGGACGTTCGGCCGCATCCGCGACTCGGGACCCTCGAGATCCGCATGCCCGACCAGCCGACTTGCCTGAGGAGCACGGCCGCCTTCGCCGCCCTCGCCCAAGCGCTCGTCGCCTGGGCGGATCCGGACGGGCCTCCCGCCGACCGCGGGATCTACGCGCAGAATCGCTGGTCGGCGGCGCGCTTCGGAGCGGCCGCCGAGCTCGTCGGGCCCGGATCGGTGTTGTGCTCAGTCCCCGAGCTCCTCGGCACGCTGCTGGAGGGCATAACGGCCGGCGCCGGCCGGCTCGGGGGCGTTCGGTTCCTCCGCGGGCTCGACGGTCTCGACCAGGCCGGGGCTCAGCTCGAGGTCGGCCGAGCGAGCGGCCTGCGTGCCCTGCGCGAGCGCCTTGTGGCCCTCACGTACGATGGCCTGTGATGGTCAGGTCGGAGACGGTGCAGATGACCGGGATCCGCTGTGAGCGCTGTGTCCTCCGGCTCGGCGGGGCGCTCGGAGAGCTGGCCGGGCTCGAGTCCGCGCACGCGAACCTGCTCGGCGAGGTCACGTTCGCGTGGGACGACGAGGTGGTGCAAAAGGACGAGATCCTCGCCGCGCTCGACCGTGCTGGGTTTCGGCCGGCCGCCGTTTCCTGACTCGGAATACCTGGCGGGAGCAGGGCGTTAGCTTGTTAGTGTCCGACGAATGGCAGAGGCCGAAACCGACGCCCGTCGTCTGGCGACCGAAGCGCGTGACCGCGTCCGCTTCGAAGAAGAGGTGCTCGACCTGGCAGACCAGGTCTATCGGGTCGCACGCCGTCTCGTGTCGAGCCGCGAGGAGGCAGAAGATCTCGTCCAGGAGACCTACGCCCGGGCGTTTCGTAGCTGGCGGTCCTACACCCCCGGCACCAACCTCCGGGCCTGGCTCATGCGCATCCTGACCAACCTGAACATCGATCGGGGCCGGCGCGAGCAGCGGGCCCCGGACATGCAGCCGATGGAGGAAGGCGACTACTTCCTCTACAACCGCCTGGAGGAGACGACCGGCCCGTCGGACGAAGAGCGCATCGTCGAGCGGCTCTCGCAGGATTCCATCGTCGAGGCGCTTGCAGGGGTGCCGCACGACTTCCGGGACGTGATCGTCCTCGTCGACATCGGCGATTTCTCCTACCAGGAGGCCGCGCAGATCCTCGACGTCCCGATCGGCACCGTGATGTCGCGGCTGCATCGAGGACGAAGGATCCTCAAGGGCGAGCTCGCAGAGACCGCGGTCGGGGGTGACGAGTCGTGACGCACTTCGAGTCGATCTGCGAGAAGTGCGAGGAGCTGATCCAGCCGTACCTCGATCGCGAGCTGAGCGACAGCGAGCGCGTGGAGGCCGAAGGTCATCTCGAGCAGTGCGGCTACTGCAGCAAGCGCTACCGGTTCGAGGTGAGCCTCCGCCGGTACGTCCGCCAGGTTTGCTGCAACGAGGAGATGTCCCCGGAGCTCAAGGCGAAGCTCGCCTCGCTCCGCACTCCCCTCGAGTAGCAGCGGGCTCTAGCCGCCTCCCTGGCCGACGATGACGACGAGGCGAGTCGGGTTGTCGCCGCCCGGCAGTGCCGTCGTCTCGACCCGGAGCTCGGTTGCGAGGCGCTGTGCGATCGCCTCCGCTCCAGGCGGGTAGTAGACGCGGGTCGCCGCGTAGTTCCGCCGGTCCGCGTTCTTTACCTCGCCGATGCGATACGCCAGGCCCGCGATCTCGTTTGCGACGCTCGCTGCAGCATTCCCCTGTTTCGTGCCGTTGTAGACGTCGACCTGGATCTCCCAGCGTTCGGGGAGCGGTGCGGCAGCGAGCGGCTGTTGGGTCGCCGGCGCGATCGGACTTTGCGCCGCGTCGGCCGGGAAAATCTGTGGCCTGAGCACGAACACCAGGAACGCGGCGACGACGGCGACGAAGCCGAGCACGATCGCCCAGCGCTGGAGCGACCAGCGCTCGACCACCGAGTGCACGGGGAGCCCTGCGAGCTCTCGCGCCTCGCGCTCCGTGATCCCCAGTGCCGAGGCGTAGACCACGATCGCCGCGATCGCGTCCGCGGTCGACGGGAAGCGGTACGTCCGACTCTCTTCGAGCGACTTGATGTCGTCGATCTCGAGGCTCGTGAGCGCGGCAGCCTCCTCCAGCGTCAGACGCCGGCGCAGGCGTGCCGCGACGAGCGGCGACGATGCTGCGTGTGCCTCCATCTCTCTCGACCCTCAGTGTTCGGCGGGCGACTCGTTCACCCTGCCCTTCTCATCGGCAGGGAGGCGGCCGGCTTGAGGGCTACTCCGGCTCCGGGCAGGGACCACCGCCGGTCTGCACGGACAGGGCGAAGGTCGGGTCGCCGACGTGCCCCGGGGCCATGCCGTACGTGAGCAGGCTGAGGCAGTCGTCGTCGCGCGAGAAGTCCACACGAAAGGAGTTCGGCGCCGCGTCCTCCTCCACGTCTCCGCTCGCCTTCACGACCCGCGTCCGCGGCTTCCACTCGGGCTGGAGCCGCTCGGCGTAGAACGCGACGATGTCTTCCTGGGTTGCGCTACGGGGCGGAGCGTAGAGCGCGCTCGTGATGATCTCGTCGGGGATCGGCAGCGCGTCCTCACCGGTCTGGGTCTGGGTGATCCGCTGGATCTCGCGGGCGCCCGGGTAGAGGGGGAGCGAGTCGAGGACCGCCTCGTTGGCCTCGGCCCGACGGGGATCGAGCTGCTGCCAGGCCGCGTAGGCGATGCCCGCCCCCAGCGCCAGGACGACGAACGCCGGAATGAGGACCGCCGGCCGAAGGAGCCTGCGCGTCACCGAAGATCCTCGGGGCGGTCGACGTCCCCGGGAGCCCCGAGGTCGTCACACGAAACCAGCACGGGCTCGAAGGCTCGGAGGCCCTCGTCCGGCACGGCGGCCCAGAGCTCTCTTGCGACCACGATCGGATGCCCACGCTCGCCCGCATAGCTCGCAGCCACGAGTGCCCCGGCCCCTTCGCGCCAGGCCCCGACCACGCGGTCGACGGCTGCGGCGGCGAGCTCGGGCCCGTCGGCGAGGACGACCACCGCGGTCTCCGTTTCCGGGGACAGTGCAGCGAGGCCGCAACGGAGGGAGGCCCCCGGCCCCTTCTTCCACTCAGGACAGGTCACGGTTCGGGTGCCCTCGAGATCCAGCGGATAGGCGCCCGCGACGACGACGGTCTCGTCGACCGCCGCTCCGCTCAGCCGGTCCAGGACCCGTGGCAGGAGCAGCTGCTGCTTCGGTGAGCCGAAGCGCGTCGCCTCGCCTGCTGCGAGGACGACGGCCCCGACGGGCCCGGCGCCGCCCTGTCCAGGTCCTCGGGGCGGCGACACGGCCTAGTCCGGGTCGAGCGTGAGCG
This sequence comes from uncultured Actinomycetes bacterium, assembly GCA_963842305.1. Classification (GTDB taxonomy): domain Bacteria; phylum Actinomycetota; class Thermoleophilia; order Gaiellales; family Gaiellaceae; genus JAIBJN01. The sequence continues at coordinate 163,437 of CAWJFW010000003.1, read as the reverse complement.
TCAGGATATCCGCGACGTGGAGAAGCCGGAACGTCGCACGGCTCAACGTCCACACCTCGGCGTCGTCCTGGGCCTCCGGCAGGGTGCGCCAGAGGTCGCGTGCCGTCCCGAGCAGCTCCGCGATCCGCTCCCTCTCCTCGGCGTGCCCGTCGCGCTCGGCGCAGGCGTTGAGCGCGAGCCCGAGGACGCCGATCGTGTCCGCCTGCCGCGTCCATAGCAGGGGTGTGGCCATCGCGAGGTAGTGGTGGATCCGCGCGAAGGCGAGCGGCTGCTCGAACTGGCGGGAGCCGCGGGGCTCCGAAAGGGGGGCGGGCCGCTCTCCGTCGGCGATGCGCGCGGCCGAGCGGCCGAGCATGTCGCATACCTCGTCGTCCGAAAGCCCGGCAAGGCGCGCCGACCGAATGGCGAGCAGGAGAGCACCGGGCTGTTGCCCGTACGGGTAGTCGGATGCGTACAGGACCTGCTCGGGCGAGATGCGCGCGAACATGTCGAGGAGGTCGATAGCGCTCCATACCGAGGTGTCGAAGTAGACTCGCGGCCGCCCGGCGAAACATTCGGAGAGGGCGGCGAGATCCGCGATCCCGGCGTGCGCGATGATCAGCGAAGCGTCGGGATAGGCCTCGTGGAGCTTGCGGAGGTGCTCGGCGATCGGCGGCAGCCCACGGCCGCCGTGGATGAGGATTGGAACGCCGCGCTCGGCGGCCAGGGCGAACACCGGCTCGAGCCGGTGGTCGTCGAGTAGGAAGCCCTGTGCTCTCGGATGGAGCTTGATTCCGCGCGCACCGAGGTCGAGCACCCGGGTCGCCTCCTCGATCGGCGTCTGCGGCGAGGTCGAGGCGGACGAAAGGGACCAGGAGGCCGTCAGAGCGTTCTGCCGCCGCGAGCGTCCGGTCGTTCGCGGCCTGGAAGGCAGGCTCGCGGTCCGGCTCGTCCATGCAGAACGCGAAGGCTCGCTCAACTTTCCAGCGGCCCAGGAAGGAGACGAGATCCTCGTACGGCGCAACCATGCCGTCGATGTCGCGACCGACGTGGACGTGCGCGTCGAACAGCTTCGCGTCCGCGGGCAGCAGCGCGCGCGCCTCTTCCTCGTAGCGCTCGACGAGTCCGCGGGCCCGCTCGAGAACGGCTTCCACGCAGTGAATCTACCCGGAGCGGCTACCATCGGGAGCCGTGCCCGACGTCATCATCTTCGGCGATACCATTCGCTCTCCCGAGCTGCGCCACGAAGTGCCCATTGCCGTGGCGGATCCGTTCGTGTACGTGGAGCGGAACGGCAGTCGAACTGCGTACGTCGGCTCGCTCGAGGTGCCGCGACTGAAGGACCTCGAAGGACTCGGGACGGTTCCGCTCGAGGAGCTCGGCCTCGACGAGCTGGTGGAGCGAGGGCTGAGCTGGCACCAGATGACGACCGAGCTCGTGCTCCGAGCCTGTCGTGCCGCCCACGTCGAGTCGGCCGTCACTCCGCGCGACTTTCCCCTGGAGCTTGCCGACTTCCTCCGCGCGAACGCGATCGAGGTCGAAGCCCGCGGCGAGCTCTTCGACGAGCGGCGTCGGGTCAAGTCGGCGGCTGAGCTCGACGGAATTCGCCGGTGCCAGCGGGCGTCCGAGCGCGCCATGGACGCCATCCGCAAGCGGCTTCGCGAGGGAGCCGGGGTGACGTGCGAGGACCTGCAGACCGAGGCGATGCGTGTCTTCAGCGAGGAGGGCGTCATGGTCGACGATGTCGTCCTCGTCTCGGCCGGAGCGCAGACTACGGTGGGCCACGAACCAGGCCAGGGCCCGATTGGCGAGGGTGAGCCGATCGTCGTCGACCTCTTCCCGCGCGATCCCGTGTCGGGCTGCTACTCGGACATGACCCGCACCTTCTGTATCGGCGAGCCACCGGAGGAGCTCACCCGCTACCACGCCCTCGTCCGTGAGGCGCTCGACGTGGCGTACGGCGCCATCCGGCCCGGGCTCACCGGCGCCGAGGCGCATCGTCTCGTCTGCGAGCTCTTCGAGGCGCACGGCTACGAGACCCAGCTCTCGAAGGAGCCGGGCCAGGTGCTCGAGGAGGGGTTCTTCCACAGCCTCGGCCACGGAGTCGGCCTCGAAGTTCACGAGCTACCAGGGCTCGGCAGAGTCGGCGAGGAGATCGTCGCGGGCGACGTCCTCGCCGTGGAGCCCGGCCTCTACCGCAAGGGCTTCGGAGGCTGCCGTCTCGAGGACCTCGTCGTCGTCACCGACGACGGCTGCGAGGTGTTGACGGACTACCCGTACGACCTGACGCCGTAGCGGCCGACCAGGACTCCCTCCCTAGAATTCCCGCATGAAGGTCTGCCCTGCATGCAGGGAGGAGAACCCTGAGCACGCCCGCTTCTGTCTGGCGTGCGGCACGCAGCTCGGCGAGGTGGCGCCTCAGGGTCGAGAGGAGCGGAAGATCGTCACCGTGCTCTTCGCCGACCTCGTCGACTTCACTGGTCGGGCCGAGCGGCTCGATCCCGAGGACGTCCGCGCGACGCTCGGCGACTACCACGGGCGGGTGCGCGGGGAGCTCGAGCGCTACGGGGGGACGGTCGAGAAGTTCATCGGCGACGCGATCGTCGCGGTCTTCGGGGCGCCGGTCGCTCATGAGGACGATCCCGAGCGAGCCGTCCGCGCCGCGTTCGCCGTCCACGATGCGGTGGCGAGGCTCAACGACGGAAGTCCCGGGCTCGACCTCCACACGCGCGTCGCCGTGAACACCGGGGAGGCGCTCGTCGCGATCGATGCGAGGCCGGGTGAAGGCGACGCGATGGTCTCCGGAGACGTGGTGAACACGGCCGCGCGCCTTCAGGCCGCGGCTCCGGTCGACGGCGTCCTCGTCGGCGAGGCGACGTTCCGCGCAACCGAGCGGACGATCGTGTACGAGGAAGCCCCTGCCGTCGACGCGAAGGGGAAGGCTCGGCCGGTCGCCGTCTGGCGGGCCGTCGAGCCCCGCTCCCGCCTCGGGATCGACTTCGAGCAAGCTCCGAGCGCTCCGCTCGTCGGCCGCCAGCGAGAGCTCGACCTCCTGCTCGGCGCGCTTGCGCGGGCCCGCGAAGAGCGCTCGGTGCAGCTGGTGACGGTGGTCGGCGTCCCCGGGATCGGCAAGAGCCGGCTCGTCTGGGAGGTCTCGCGCGAGGTAGACCGTGACCCCGAGGAACTCATCTACTGGCGGCAAGGGCGGTCGCTCGCGTACGGCGAAGGGGTCTCGTTCTGGGCCCTCGGCGAGGCGGTGAAGGCGCATGCGGGCATCCTCGAGAGCGATCCTGCCGAGGTGACCCGCGAGAAGATCCGGAACGTCGTCGCCGAGGCCGTCGCCGACGTCGAGGAGGCGCGCTGGATCGAAGACCATCTGAGCTCGCTCGTCGGTCTGCGAGGGCCTGACGCGACGGGCGATCGTCGCGACGAGGCGTTCGCCGCCTGGCGACGATTCTTCGAGGCACTCGCCGACTTGAGCCCGCTCGTGCTCGTCTTCGAGGACCTGCAGTGGGCGGACGATGGGCTGCTCGACTTCGTCGACCACCTTGCCGAGTGGGCGCGGGACGTCCCGATGCTCGTCGTCTGCACCGCCCGCCCGGAGCTCCTCACCCGCAGGCCCGGCTGGGGCGGAGGAAAGTCGAATGCGGCCACGCTCTCCCTGGCTCCGCTCGCGGACGAAGAGGTCGCACGCCTACTCGCGGCGCTCCTCGATCGCCCACTCCTTCCCGCCGACACGCAATCCGAGCTCCTGACGCACGCCGGAGGCAATCCGCTCTACATGGAGGAGTACGTCCGCATGCTCGACGAGCCCGGGTCGAGCGAGATCGAACTGCCCGAGACGGTGCAGGGGATCATCGCCGCGAGGCTCGATGCCCTCGGTCCCGAGGAGAAGGCGCTCCTCCAGGAGGGAGCGGTCGTCGGGAAGGTCATGTGGGTCGGCGCGCTCGCCGCCGTCGGCGAGCACGACCCTCGGGAGGCGGAGGAGCTCCTGCACGGGCTGGAGCGCAAGGAGTTCGTTCGCCGCGAGCGCCGCTCGTCGGTCGCCGGCGAGGCTGAGTACGCCTTCAGGCACATGCTCGTGCGCGACGTCGCCTACGGGCAGATCCCCCGTGCGCGGCGAGCCGAGCTGCACGGGCGCGTGGCGGGCTGGATCGAGTCGCTGGCGGCGGACCGCTCGGAGGACCGCGCCGAGATGCTCGGCCACCACTACCTGGCCGCGCTCGAGCTCACGCAGGCTGCCGGCTCGCCGAGCCCGGAGCTCGTCGAGCGGGCGCGCACTCCTCTCCGCCAGGCCGGCGACCGCGCGTACGCGCTCAACGCGTTCGAGGCGGCGATCGGCTTCTACGAAGCCGCGCTCGACCGCTGGCCCGACGATGACCCCGAGCGCGGCGAGGTCCTGCTCGCCTGCGGCCGCGCCCTCCTCGTCGGCCGCAACGCGGGCACCGAGATGATCGCGGCAGCAGCGACCGCGCTTCTCGCAGAGAACAAGGTCGAGCTCGCGGCCGAGGCCGAGGTCTTGCTCGCGGATCTCGCCTGGCGAGTGGCGCGCCGCGACGAGGCGCTGCGTCACCTCGAACGGGCCGAGGAATTGATCGACGGTCTTCCCCCCTCGCCCGCGTCCGCCTACGTGCTGGCGCAGCTGGCCCGCTTCGAGATGCTTGCCAACCGGGGCGACCCGGCGATCACACGGGCCAGGCAGGCGCTTGCCACCGCCGACGCGCTCGGGCTCGAGTGGCTGCGCCTCCACGTGCTCGTCAGCCTTGGGACGGCCCGGATCATCACCGGCGACGCCGGCGGGCTCGGTGATCTGGAGCAGGCGATCGAGCTCGGAACGCGGCTCAACACTCCGGAAGTGCTGCGGGCCTACATCAACCTGGCGTCGATCAAGGACGACCTCGGAGATCGTGCCTCTGGAACCCGGCTGCATGAAGAAGGACTGCTGGTGGCGCGCCGCTTCGGAGCCGGGGGGCCGATCCAGTGGCTGGAGGCGGAGCTCGCATACGACCGCTATTGCGAGGGCCGCTGGGACGAGGCACTCGAGCGCTCCGACAGGTTCATCGCGACCCGGCCGGACCACTACATGGTGAGCGCTTGTCGCGTCGTCCGGGCCGCCGTCTGGATGGCGCGCGGCGACACCGACGGGGCACTCGACGAGGCAGACGGTGCGCTGCAGCACTCCAGGCGCGCCCAGGATCCGCAGAACCTCTGGCCCATCCTTGGGTTCAACGCGCTCATGCTCCTGCGGGCCGGGCGGCCCGACGAGGCGGCGGAGATCGCCGGCGAGCTCCTGGCGCTCGTCAGGGCCGCTGCGGAGGGCGTACCCGCGTACTGGGTCGTGTACGTCGGCCTGGCCCTCGCTGAGCTCGAGCGCTTCGACGCCATCGCCGACCTCGCCTCGCGCGTGTCCCTGCCGACGCCGTACCTCGACGTGCTCACGGCGCTCACGACGGGCGATTTCGCGGCTGCGGCCGATTGGCTCGGCGAGTGCGGCTGGCGGGGAGAGGAGGCGATGACCCGGCTTCGGGCCGGCGAGCGGCTGTTGGCGGCAGGCCGCGGCCCGGAAGGCGAGGCGCAGCTGGTGCGCGCGCTCGACTTCTTCCGCAGCGTCCGGGCGACCGCCTACCTCCAGGAGGGCGAGCAGCTCCTCGCCCGCTCTGCTTAGTGGGAGGGTTCGGCGAAACAGACGGCTGTGCCGAGCGACCTCCGCCCAAATCCTCCTAGGCAGAAAGCTCGAGGAGCGGCTCGAAGCGGTCGGGCTCCTCGAACGGGCCGATCACCGCGAGGTTCAGGCGCTCTGCGCGCACGATGTCCTGGGCGACGCGGTGCAGGTCGTCGAGCGTGACCCGGTCGAGCGCCGCGAGAACCTCTTCGGGCTCGCGGGTGCGGCTTTCGAGCACCTCGTCCCGAAGCCCGAAGGAGATCGTGCCCTTCGGATCCTCGAGCGAGAGCACGAGACGCCCCTTCGCGAAGTTCCGCGCCTTCTCCAACTCGTCGGCGTCGACGGGCTCGGAGGCGATGCGCCCGAACTCACGGACGATCGTGGAGATCGCCTCGTCGATCCGCTGGATGTCGACGCCGCCCTGGGCGAACAGTGTTCCCGCGTCCGTGTAGCCCTGGTTGTAGCCGTAGATGTAGTACGCGAGCCCGCGCCGCTCGCGAACCTCGGTGAAGAGGCGGGAGGACATTCCGCCGCCGAGGACGGTGGCCAGGAGCATCAGCGCGTAGCGGTCGGGATGACCGAGCGCGTAGCTGTGCACGCCCATGCGGACGTGTGCTTGGTCGGAGGTCTTCGTGTGCACCTTGACGCGCGGCGCATCCTGGGTCCAGCTCACCGGGGCTGGGGCGCCGGTCGTCCCGTCGGCGACGTCGCCGAGGAGCGATGCGACGCGGTCGACGGCATCGTCGCCGACGGCGCCGGCCAGACCGGCGACCATGCGCGGGGCGCGGTACCAGCGGTCGAGGTAGTCGAGGAACGTCTCGCGTGTCGCCGCGCGGACGGTCTCCTTCGTCCCGATGATGTCCCAGCCGAGCGGCTGGTCGCCGTAGAGGAGGTCGTCGTAGACGCCGTCGACATAGTCGCGAGGCGTGTCGTAGTACATGTTCATCTCCTCGACGATCACCCCCTTCTCGCGCTCGATCTCCTCGGCGTTGAACTTGGAGTGGCGGAGCATGTCGACGAGGACGTCCAGAGCCGTGTCGCGGTGTTCGGCCGCGCACTTCACGTAGTAGCCGGTGTACTCCTTGCCGGTGAACGCATTGAACTCTGCGCCGATCGAGTCGATCTCGCCGGCGATGTCGCGCGCAGTGGGGCGATTCTCCGTTCCCTTGAAGAACATGTGCTCGGCGAAGTGCGCGATGCCGTTCGTGTCCTTGGTCTCGTAGCGCGACCCGGCGGCCAGCATTACGAAGCAGGCGACCGACTTCGCCTGCGGCATGTCGGCGGTCACCACCCGCAGGCCGTTCGGAAGCGTCGTCTTCTGGAACGTCGTCGTCGTCGTGCTCATCGAGCCACAGAGCTCCTCTCCTCGTAGGCATCGAGGCGCGCGCGCCAGTCCGGGGGGACCGCCATGGGCGCGTTCGCCTCGTAGTCGTAGGCAACCAGCACGGAGGACGCCTCGAGCACCGTCCGGCCATCGGCGCCCAGGATCTGGTGTTCCATGTCGAAGCTTTTCGTGCCGAGGCGCGTGACGCGGGCTCCGAGCTCGAGCGTCTCGGGGAACCGCGCCGGCGAGCGGAAGTCGATCTCGATGCGGGCCAGGATCAATGACAGCTCGTAGGCGAGCTGCGGGCCGAGGACCTCGATGAGGTAGCGGATTCGCGCAGTCTCCATGTAGGTCAGGTAGACGGCGTTGTTGACGTGGCCGGCGGCGTCGATGTCCCGAAACTCAACCTCGCGCGGCAGGATGAAGCGGTAGCCCTCCATTGCGGCATGGTACTTTCGCAGCTCTCGTGCCCGGGGAGCTCACGCGCAAGGCGGTCTTTGCCCAGCCGGAATGGCTGCGCGGCGTGCCGGGACGAGTCGGCGACCGTCGGCTGCCCGAAGGCCGTATTGTCTTCACCGGCTGCGGGACGTCCTTCCACGCGGCCCAGACGGGCGGCGAGGCGCTGCAGTCGTTCGAGGCCGCGCTCGCGCCGCCCGAGGCGGATCTCCTTGTTGTCGTCAGTCACGAGGGCGGGACGACGCTCGCGCTCGAGGCCGTCCAGGCGTTCTCCGGCTCGAGCTGGCTCGTCACTGGCAAGGAGGAGAGCTCGCTCGCCGAGGCCGCGGACGAGGTGCTGGTGGTCACGCCGGAGATCGAGGAGTCCTACTGCCACACGGCGAGCTACACCGCTGCCGTCGCCGCGCTCGCCGCGCTTCGGGGCGACGACGTCTCGGCGCTCCCGGGGGCGGTCGAGCGCGTCCTTGCCGAAGAGCCTTTCCCGGTGTTTGACCACGAGCGGGTGGTCGTCGTCGGCGGAGGGCGTAACTGGCCGACCGCGCAGGAGGCGGTGCTGAAGCTGCGTGAGGGCGTCCATCTGCCGGCGGAGGCGCACCACACCGAGCAGATCCTTCACGGACACCTGGCGGCGATCGACGAGACGGTCCGCGTCTTCGTGCTCGAAGGCGAGGGCCGCGGCGCCGAGCGCTCGGCCGACGTCGTTCGCGCGCTGGGTGAGATCGGCGCCGAGACGACCCTCGTCCCGACGGAGCATCCCGCGGTCGACATCGTCCGCTTCCAGCTCCTCACCCTGGCCCTGGCCGAGGCTCGCGGCGTCGAGCCCGACACGATCCGCTGGGACGAGCCGCGCTGGAACGCGGCCCGCCGGTCCTTTTCCTGATCCCGAACTAGGCGGGAGGCCGGTTCCCTGTTAGCGTCGGCCATCCCTGGGGACAAGGAGGCACATCATGAGACGCAGGGTTGGCAGGTTCGCTTTGACGTTCCTCGTTCTCTCGATCGGTTTGGTGATGGCGGCACCAGCGCAGGCGTCCCGGGACCGGCCCTCGCGGGTGCTGATCATCGTCATCGACCAGATGCGGCCGGACTACGTGGATACGTTCGACATGGACAACGTCCGAAGACTCATGAAGGACGGCGTCAACTATCGGAACGCCTATCTCGGCCACATGGGCGCCGAGACGGTGGTCACCCACAACGTCCTCACCACGGGCGTCCTGCCCAAGCACATGGGCTGGTCGGACGAGGTCTACCGTGACGTCGACGACGTGCTCGACGAGGGCCCGGGAGCATTCTTCGTCACGTCCAGCCTGGCGAGCGACCAGTTCTTCGACCTGCAGGCCGCCTCGGGCGTGCCGCGCCTCGGGGACTTCCTGCACAAGTCGTTTCCCGGCACCAAGTTCATCACCGTCGGCGAAAAGCCGACGGCGACCTACACGTCGGGCGGGCCGTCGGCGGACATCATCGTCACCTTCAGCGGTCGCGAACTTCGACTGCGCCGGTGTCGGCAACACCTACCGCGGCCCCACCGGTGTCGCCGTTCCCACCTACCTCTCCGAGCCGGAATGCGGTCGGTACTACATCGACTCGAACTCCGATAACGACTACGGGACGAAGACGGACTGCCCGGCCTGCATGTACCCGGAGGACGGGAACCGCTTCGTGCCCGGGCTCGACCCCGACCATCTGGGCGGTGACACCTGGGTTGCAGACGCAGCGATGGCGATGATGGACAACGAGCCCTGGAGCGGAATGCTGGTGAGCCTCGGTGGCGTCGACAAGATCGGGCATATGTGGGGCGGAATCACGGACACCGGGGTGTATCCGGCGCCGTTCGACCAGGTGCACGAGCGCTTCATCGCCAAGAACGCGGACGAGCAGGTGGGCCACCTCCTCGACAAGCTTCGCGACAACGGCGAGCTCGACGACACGCTCGTCGTCCTCACCACAGATCACGCGGGCAACCCTGCCCTCAACTTCCACGGAATCAACGCTCCCGGCCGCAGCAACTTCAACTGGTACTACGGCCAGGACGCAGACGAGACGTACCTCATGCCGCAGCCGCAGATCGCGCCGCTCCTGGCGACCGGCAACATCGCGTTCAACTACCAGGACAGCGCGGTTCGGTCGTGGCTCATCGACCAATCGCTCGAGAAGAAGCGGGAGGCTGCGGCGGCGATGGCGACGCTCCCGAGCGTGATCGCCTCCTACTACCGCAAGGGGAACAGGTACGTCCTCTACACCACCGACACCTCGACCCCGATGACGGACGACGAGCACGAGTGGTGGCGGGAGCACGCCAAGGAGCTCGTCAACACCATGGCGGCGCCGTTCGCCGCGGACGTCGTCGGCCTGCTCCAGGACAACACGAGCTACGGCGTCATCGGAGACCACGGCGGCGCGCAGAAGCCCGTCCAGCAGATCCCGATCGTCTTCTGGAGCGCGGGCCTCAGGTCCGGCGCCGCTCCCAACTACGCCCTCCGGTCGGTCGACATCCTTCCGACCGCGCTCAGGGAGCTCGGGATCCGGCGCGGGTCCTTCGACGGCAAGGCCGTCAAGCTCCCGCACGGCTAGGAGCTGCGAAGGGAGGCCTGCTCAGGCAGGCCTCCCTTCTTGCGCGGGCTACTGCGACAGGAGCCAGAGGCCGGCGAGGGTGTAGACGACCATGAGCGCCAGCATGGCGTACTGGCTGATGGCCGCCTTGCGCGGAGAGTCGAAGAGCTCGACGGCCCTGTCGTGCGCGAGCACGAGCCCGGCGACGTGGCCGATGACCAGGGCCGCGACCTGCACGTACCAGATCGTCTTCGGGGCGAGCACGCCGATCTCGGGCTTGATGTCCGCGGTCCCGAAGAGGTCCCAACCGAAGCCGAAGGGGTCGGACGCGAATGGAGCGAGGTACTGCATCTCTCGGACGAAGAACGAGAAGTAGTGAGCGACCACGTAGGCGAGGGCGATCGGGACCAGGCTTCCGAGGAAGGCGTCTGTGAGGTCCCCGTCGTAGTGCACGGCGGCCGCGGCCGCCTTCATCGCCAGGACGTAGGCGAGCGCTACGAACACCACCATCAGCAGGAGCCCCGCGCTGGCGAGCAGCATCCCGACCGCGTCCGCGAGATCGGGCGAGCGCTGGATCACGGAGCGCAGCCGCTCTTCGTAGAAGTCGACCCAGACTGTTGTCTGGCTGAAGCCGTCGAAGGCGACGGAGCCCAGCATGACGGCGACGAAAGCGAGGGTGCCCGGGCGGGGATCCACGTCCACGAGGCCTGTGAAGGGCCAGCGGACGACCAGCCTTCCCTCGTGCTCGCCGAAGGGCGCGATACGCGCGAGCAGTCCGAAATAGACGGCGAAGGCCTCCCCGCCCTCGAGCCAGGCCCGACGGCCGTAGGCGAGCATCCCGAGCCAGGCGATCGCGCTGTAGACCAGAATGGCGAGGGCCAGCGCCCGAGGGTCGGCCGGATCCCAGTAGGCAAGCTCGAGGGCCGCGAAGGCGAAGAGCAGGACGGCCGCGGGCCAGCGGCCGAGACGGGCCGGGTAGGTAAACGGCGCTTCCCAGCGCACGCCGGTTCGCTCGGACGCCCAGGCGGCAGCATCCGCGGCGGCGCGCCAGGGGCTGAGCACCGTCCAGACGTTGCCGAAGAGGACACTGAGCGCCGGCAGCCCGAGCCAGAAGACCACGAAGACGAAGCGCGGCGTGATGTTCTCGTTGGCCGACGTGTCCCCGATCACACCCGCGACGACGACGAGCACGAGGAGCGCAAACGAGACCACGCCCGCGACGACACGAACCGCCCGACCGCGAAGGATGCGCTCGAGCGAGTCGGAAAGCGGCCGCCCGGCGCTCGCCCGTCGGAGCAGTGGGCGCTTCCACAGCGCCCACAGCGCGACGAACGAGAAGATGAGGACGAGCGCGGCGCCGTAGTAGAAGAGCCAGAGCGGGACCGGCAGGTCCCTGACCCCGCCGAGGCCGTGCGCGAGCGGAATGCTCACCTCACGGGTTGACCGTCAGAACAGCGAGAGGGACGCTGAGCTCTTCGAGCTCGACGTCGAACTCGCCGGGAACGTCCGCGCGGAATGTGATCCGGGCGGCCTGTCCGGGCGTCACGTTCGTGGACAGGTCGTACCCGTGGACGTGCACCTCGTCGGAGACGTCGGCCCGGACGACGAGGAGGACCTGGGAGCCCTCCTGAATGTCCGCCTCGACGACGCCGCCGACGACCTCGCCGTTCTCGTACACGACGCTCACCCGCTGGGGCTGGTCGGCTGGCGTCGTCGTGGTCGTCTCTTCCGTCGTCGTGTCGACCGTCGTCGTCTCCTCGGTGGTCGACTCGGTCGTCGTCTGCACAGTCGTCGTCTGGGCTTCGGACGTCGTGTTTGCGGCAGGCTCGCTGTCGTCGGGCCGCAGCGCGACGAAGAGGATGACGGCCAGGATGATGACTCCGGTGCCGACCGCGAGGTAGATCCACAGCTTCCGCGAGCCCTCGGATTCGCTCGGAGGTAGTCCGGACGGGGGCTCCTGCGGCGCTTGGCTCATGACGGTCCTCCAGAGTCGGGGGCGACGCCATCTTGCCAGCGGCCGCAGAGGCAGGCGCCGCTTACCGGACGGCGACGCCGCCGTTCTCGGCCGCTCCGGCGAGAAAGGCGAGCCAGTCGCGCCAGAGCTTCTCGTCCGCGACCACCCGTGTCTCGGGCGAGGCCTGGGAGAGCGCGAAGTCGATCGCTCCGGCCGGCACGACCGTCCCGGGCTCGAGGCGATCGAGCTGGAGCCAGCCCGACATGCCCTGTGCCGACATCTCCTCCATGAGTTGCTCGAGATCATCGAGCCCGAGGAAGACGTGTCCGCCCATGCCGTCGTTCCTGGCCCAGTAGAGGCGGAGCATCGCTAGACGAGGTCGTGGAGGCCCGTCAGCAGGCGGTCGACCTCCTCGACGGTGTGGTAGTGGATGATCCCGAGCCGGAGTGCGCCGTCGGGAAGCCCGAGCCGCTGCATTACCTCGACTGCGTAGTAGTCACCCCACCAGACGGCGAGATCGCGCTCGGCCAGGCGCGTCGCGGCCGCCTCCGGCGTCATCCCGGGAACGGTGACGGCGAAGGTCGCCACCCGGCCGTCCATGGTCGGCCGGCCGTGCAGGCGCAGGTCGTCCGGAAGGCCTGCGAGTAGGCGTTCCCCGAGCTCGCGCTCCTGGGCGGCGATGCCCTCCCAGCCGACGGACTCGATGTACGCGACGGCCGCGTTGAAGCCCGCGAGCGCTTCGTGCGGGAGCGTGCCGGTCTCGAAGCGCGCGCCGAGTGGCTCGTCGGGCGCCGGGCGCACCTTGTAAGGACGCCAGCCCTCGAGCAGCTCGCGTCGGCCGTAGAAGAGGCCGAGATGGGGGCCGAAGAACTTGTACGGCGAACAGAGGAGCAGGTCGGCCCCGAGCTCGCGCACGTCGATCGGGCAATGGGCCGCGTAGTGGACTGCGTCCACCCACGCGAGCGCACCCGCGTCGTGTGCGAGCTCCACGATCCGGGCTGCGTCGGTCATCGTCCCGACTGCGTTCGAGGCCCACGGGAAAGCGACGACGCGCGTCCGTTTGGTCAACTGCCGCTCGAGGTCGTCCATGTCCAGGGTCGCGTCGGCATCGTTCAGGTCGGCGAAGCGAACGGTTAGGTCGAGGTCGCGGGCGAGGTGGAGCCAGGGCGACACGTTGCCGTCGTGGTCGAGGCGCGTCACGACGATCTCGTCGCCGGCCTGGAGCTCGCGCCCGAGCGTGCGCGTGAGCGCGAAGTTGAGGGTGGTCATGTTCGGGCCGAAGCCCACCTCGTCCGGGTCGCAGCCGAGGAGGCGGGCGGCGGTGTGGTGGGCGGAGACGACGAGCGCGTCGCTCCGCTTGCTCGTTTCGAAGGGCCCGCCCAGGTTCGCGTTGGACTCCCGCAGATAGCCCGCCATCGCCTCGATCACGGAATCGGGCGTCTGCGTCCCGCCGGGAGCGTCGAAGAAGGCGGTCGGGCGGTCCAGCGCCGAGAAGCGCGCCCGGACCGCGGCGACGTCGAGGGCGACGGCGCTCAACGACGTGGCCCTCAGACCTTGGGCCAGCGGGTGATGACGACCTTCTTCTCTGTGTAGAACTCGATGCCGTCGCGCCCGTGCGCGTGCAGGTCGCCGAAGAAGGAGTCCTTCCAGCCTGTGAAGGGGAAGTAGGCCATCGGAGCCGCGACGCCGATGTTGACACCGAGCATCCCCGCCTGCGCCTCGTAGCGGAACCTCCGCATCGCCCCGCCGCTCGTCGTGAAGATCGACGCGGCGTTGCCCTTCGTCGAGGCGTTGAGGATCTCGAGCGCCTCCCCGAGGTCGCTTGCCCGGAGGAGCGTCAGCACGGGGCCGAAAATCTCTTCGCGGGCGATCTCGGAGCCCGGCTCGGACTCGATGATCGTCGGGCCGACGAAGTTGCCGTCTTCGGATCCGCGCCCGCGTCCGTCGAGGACGAGCTCGCCATCGCCTGCACTCTTCTCGATCCAGCCGAGGATGCGCTCCTGGGAGGCGGAGGAGATGACGGGGCCGACCTCCGTCTCGGGATCCGAGCCGTCGCCGACGACCATTGCGCCGCCCTTCTCGGCGAGCGCGGCTTTGAGCGGCTCGTAGGCCTCTCCTACCGCGATACAGACCGAGTTCGCGAGGCAACGCTGCCCGGCTGCGTGGAAGGCGGAGGAAAGAACGCCGTCGACCGCGGTGTCGAGATCGGCGTCGGGCAGGACGATGACGTGGTTCTTCGCCCCGCCGAGCGCCTGGACGCGCTTTCCGTGCTTCGCCGCCGTCTCGTAGATGTAGTGGGCCACGGGAGTCGAGCCGACGAAGGAGACGCCGTCGACGCCGGGGTGCTCGAGCAGCGCGTCGACCGCCGGCTTCCCGCCGTGCACGAGGTTGACGACGCCGGGAGGCACGACGCCGTCCAGGAGCTCGAACATCCGCTGCGCGGCGAGCGGGTCCTGCTCCGAAGGCTTGCAGACGAACGTGTTCCCGCACGCGATGGCGAACGGCAGGAACCACATCGGGACCATGAACGGGAAGTTGAACGGCGTGATCGCGGCGAAGACGCCGATCGGCTGGCGGATCATGTCGGAGTCGATCCCGCGCGAGACGTCCTCGAGGTTCGTGCCCTGCATCAGCGAGGGTATGCCGGTGGCGACCTCGACGCACTCGATGCCGCGCCGGACCTCGCCGGTTGCGTCCTTGATCGCCTTGCCGTTGTCGCGGGTGACGAGGAGCGCGAGCTCGTCCAGAGCCCCCTCCAACCGGTACTTGAGCTCGAAGCACGCGCGGGCGCGCTCCACCGGCGGCGTCGCGCGCCAGTCCGGGAACGCGTCGCGGGCGGCCCGTACCGCCGCGTCGATCTGAGACGGGCCGGAGAGCGGCACCGCTCCGAGGAGCTCGCCGTTCGCCGGGTTCGTCACGTCGAGCGTCTCGACGCCCTCGGCCTCGACCCAGCCGCCTCCGATGTAGTTCTTGAGGGTCTCCGTTGCGACCCCGGGCTTCTCCTCGACCTGCGCCATCTCTGCCTCCTGGTTGCTCCGGCCTAGAGTACCGCCGTGGCGGCGCCGTTTGCTTCCGCCGTGCCCGACATCCTCGCACCGGGGCTGCGGTGTGTCTTCTGCGGCATCAATCCCGGCAGGCGCTCCTCGGCCGCCGGGCACCACTTCGCCAACCCGCGCAACGACTTCTGGCGGCTCCTCGCGGACGCGGGCCTGACGCCCGGGCAACTCGATCCGCGAGAGCAGCGGCGTCTGCCTGACCTGGGCTACGGGCTCACGAACGCCGCCTACCGGACGACCAAAGGCAGCGGCGACCTGCGCCGCGGCGACTTCGAAGGATCACGCGGGCGGCTGGAGCAGCTCGCCGCGGAGTTGAAACCCGCGTGGATCGCCTTCGTGGGAAAGGCGGCGTACCAGGGAGCGCTCGGCGTCGCCCGCTGCGAGCTGGGCCCGCAGGATTGCGTGCTCTCCGAGACGCGGCTGTTCGTGCTGCCATCGACCTCGCCCGCAAACGCGGCGGTGTCGTACGACGAGCGGCTTCGCTGGTTCAGCGCCCTGGCGGCCGAGCTCTAGACGGCCGCGCGCGGATTCATTTATCCGCGCCAGCGATTCGTGATCGGGATGCGGCGGTCGCGGCCGAAGGCCTTCGGTCGCAGCTTCACGCCAGGCGCCGCCTGGCGGCGCTTGTACTCCGCACGGTCGATCAGCGCGACGGCTCGTTCGACGACCTCGGAGTCGAAGCCGTCGGACGCCAGTTCCTCGCGCGAGCTGTCCAGCTCGACGTACGCCTCGAGAACCCGGTCGAGCTTGGCGTAGGGAGGAAGAGAGTCCTCGTCGCGCTGATCCGGCCGCAGTTCCGCGCTCGGGGCGCGCTCGATAATCGAGACCGGGATCAGCTCTCGCCCGGCCTGCGCGTTGAGGTGCCGGGCCAGGCGGAAGACGTCCGTCTTGTACACGTCCTTGAGCAGCGCGAAGCCGCCGGCCATGTCCCCGTAGAGCGTGGCGTAGCCGACGGAGAGCTCGCTCTTGTTCCCCGTTGCGAGCGCGAGCCAGCCGAACTTGTTGGAGAGCGCCATGACGATGACGCCGCGCGCGCGCGCCTGGATGTTCTCCTCCGTGATGTCGGGCTTCGTCTCCGAGAACGCCCCGGCGAGGGCCGTGCCGAATGCGTCGACGATCGGATCGATCGGGATCTCCATGTACCGCGCGCCGAGCGATGCGGCGACCGCCCGAGCATCGCTTCGGGTCTCGGGGGACGAGAACCGCGACGGCATGGACACGCACACAACATGGTCCGTTCCGAGCGCCTCTGCGGCGAGCGCCGCCGTCAGCGCCGAGTCGATGCCTCCGGAGACTCCGAGCACGACGTCCGTGAAGCCGTTCTTGCGAGCGTAGTCGCGCAGGCCGAGCCCGATCGCGAGCCGCATCTCCTCGAGCTCGTCGAGCGGCTCGGCGATCGACGAGCCGACCGGGTCCTCGTCCCCCCGATCCTGCACGGGCACCTCGACCACGACGGCCTCCGGCAGCTCGCGGCGGGCGCGGGCGAGGGAACGCCGGCGTGCGTCGCGGAGACGGCGGGCGACTGCGGTCGTCGCGTCGACGTCCACCAGCAAGAGGGCCTCCTCGAAGGCCGGCCCGCGCACGACGACCGCGCCGTTCTCGTCGAGAACGAGGCTCTGGCCGTCGAAGATCAACTCGTCCTGCGCCCCGACGGCGTTCACGAGCGCGATCCAGCAGGCGTTGTCCCGGGCTCTCGTCGCCAGCATCTCCTCGCGCTCGGCGCCCTTGCCGATGTGGAACGGGGACGCCGAGATGTTGGCGACGACATGTGCTCCGGCCAGGGCGAGGTCGGTCGCGGGCGGTCCGGGCTGCCAGATGTCCTCGCAGACGGTCGGCCCGACAAGCGTCTCGCCGCAGCGAAGGAGCACGAGGCCCCGGCCGGGCTGGAAGTACCGATCCTCGTCGAAGACCCCGTAGTTGGGAAGGAACTGCTTGCGATACATCGCCTTCACCTCGCCGTCGACGCAAATCGCGCAGGCGTTGAAAAGGTCGCGATCGAGGTGAGGCGTGCCCACGAGCGCCGCGATGCCCCTCGTCGCGGCGGCGATCTGCTCCAGCGTGCGTGCCGCGGCCTTCAGGAAGCCGGGGCGCAGGAGGAGGTCCTCCGGCGGATAGCCCGTGACGGCGAGCTCCGGGAAGAGCACGAGGTCGGCGCCGCCCGCCCGGGCCTCTTCGAGTCGGGCGAGGATGCGATCGCGGTTGCCGTCGAGGTCGCCGACGACCGTGTCGATCTGGGCGAGAGCAAGACGCACGCCCGTATTCTAGCTGTTTCCGCCTAAAGGACGAAAACTAGTCCCGCCGCTCCTCCATGTACTTCTTGAGCCCGAGGAACGGCAGGATGAAAGCGGCGAGCAGCGCCGCGAGCCACACGAGCACGGTCGCCGCGATCCACGTTCCGACGCCCTCGATGTTCAGGCCGTCGGAGATCAGGTCGGTAACGAGCAGGGCGACGAACGTGGCGATCAGCGCCACGCCCCCCGTGGCCGCCGCCGACGAGCCCCGTCTCTGCATCTGGCTCACCAGGAAGGGCTGCATCAGCGCGAAAGCCACCGTGAAGATGATGAGGGCGAGGATGAAGCCGCCCCAGTCCAGATGAAAGCCGTCGAGGACCGCGGCGGCGACGATGAGCCCGACTGCGTTCGCAGCCACCGCGACGAGCGTTCTGACGATCATGCGAATCAAGGCGCGTGGAGCCTACAGAAGCAAACGGCGCTGGGCCACCTACTCGCCGGTGTCGACGCCCGCCGGTCCGAGCGCGGCGACCGCGAGCCCGACGTCCTCCTCGTCGTTATAGAGGTGGAACGAAAGGCGGACCGATCCTGCGCGCACCGCGCAGGCGATCCCGGCGTCGTTGAGGCTCCGTACCGCGCTCTCGGCGTTCTCGACGCGGAAGCGCACGATCGGAGCGGCCGGCTCCGGAAGACCCAGGCTCGAGGTAAGCGAGCGGGCGAGGTCGAGGTTGTGGTCTGCGATGCGGTCGTTTCCGAGCCCGACGAGCAGCTCGAGGCTCTTACGCGCGCCGGCCGCCGACAGCCACGGCACCGAGACGTCCAGCCGGCGCGCCTCGTCGGACATGTTCGGGAGGCCGTAGTAGTCCTCGTACGGGTCGACCCGCGCCTTCCAGCCTGCCGTCCACACTCCGAGCTCCTCGCGGCGCTCGGGGCTGACGTAGAGGAAGCCGACCCCGCGCGGACAGAGGAGCCACTTGTACGCGTGGGCGACCAGGTAGTCGACGCCGGCCAGGTCGATGCGGGAGGACGCCACGGCCTGCGTCGCGTCCAGGCAGATACGGACTCCGGTCGCGCGCAGCGCGTCGAGGTCGACCACGCGCCCGTCGGCCGACTGCACGAGGCTGACGCACACGACGACCGTGTGCTCGTCGACGGCGTCTGCGAGTCCCTCCAGCGGCGCGAGCCGAAGCTCGACTCCGCGCGGCTCGAGCGCCTGCCAGGGGAGCATGGCGGAGGTGAAGTCCCGCTCGTAGAGAACGACGTTCGCGCCGGCCTCGAGCGGCAGGCTCGCGGCGACGAGCCCGATGCCGACCGAGACGGCCGGCGTGAGCGCGATGTCCTGCGGCCGCGCGCCGACGAGCTCGGCGAAGAGCGCGCGGCATGCCTCGCCGTCCTCCTCCCAGTCGCGCCAGCGCCGGCGCGTGCGCCAGCCTTCGGCCGCCTCGGCGAGCGCCGCCAGCGTCGAACGCGGCGGCAGGCCGTAGGTGGCGCTGTCGAGATATCCGCGGGTGGGAGTGCCCTCGTACTCAGACGGCGCGAGCAATGGCCTCCAATGCCTCCGGATTCTCGACGGAGGACAGGTCGCCGGGATCCTGGCCGAGCGCCTGTGCCCGAACGGCGCGACGGACGATCTTGGCGCTCCGCGTCTTCGGGAGCGCCGGCACGAAGATGACGCGGTCCGGCTTGAACGCCTTGCCCAGCTCTGCCGCGGCACGCGCGGCCACCTCGGCGGCGAGATCCTCGCTCGGCTCATGGCCGGGCGACGCGACACAGAAGATCCAGGCGACTTCCCCCTTGACCTCGTGCGGGACGCCGACCGCGGCCGCCTCGGAGACCGCCGGATGGGCTACCGCCGCTGACTCGAGCTCCGCAGGGCCGATGCGCTTGCCGGCGATGTTGAGCGTGTCGTCCGAGCGTCCGTGCAGGAACCAGTAGCCGTCCTCGTCCACCGAGGCCCAGTCGCCGTGCACCCAGACGCCGGGGAAGCGGCGCCAGTACGCGTCGAGGTAGCGCTCGGGCTCGCGCCAGAAGCCGCGCGTCATCCCGGGAAAGGGCTTGCGGCAGACGAGCTCGCCGACCTCGCCCGTCAGGATCAGGGACCTCCCGTCGGCGTCGACGACGTCCATCGCCATGCCCAGCGCCGGACCGCCCAGCGAACACTCCTTGATCGGGATCGCCGGCGTCGGCGACAGGAAGCAGGCGGCGATCTCGGTGCCGCCCGAGCAGTTGATGATCGGCACCCTGCCGCCGCCGACTCGCTCGAACAGCCAACGATACGGGGCCGGATTCCATGGCTCGCCGGTCGTCACGAGTGTCCGGAGCGAGGAGAGATCTGCCGTCGGATCGCCGTGAGGGATGAGCGCCCGGACGAGGGTCGGCGAGAGGCCGAGGACCGAGACGCGCTCGTCCTCGACCAGGCGCCACAGCCGGTCGGGCGGCTGGTCCGGGGCACCCTCGGCGAAGACGAGAGTGCAGCCGAGTGCACCACCGCCGACGACGGCCCAGGGCCCCATGATCCAGCCCATGTCCGTGGAGAAGTGGAGGACGTCCTCGGGGTGGACGTCGCCCTGGTAGGCGACCTCGCGCGCGATGGAGACGAGAAAGCCGCCCTGGACGTGGAGGACTCCCTTCGGCTTGCCCGTCGTGCCGGACGTGTACGTCAGCAGATATGGGTGCTCGCTCGGGACCTCGAGCGGAGCAAGCTCCCCGGGGCTCTCCTCGACGATCGCGCCCCACCCTGTGTCCCGCTCCCACGTGACGACGTGCTCGACGGAGGGTGATTCGCGCACGGCCGCCTCGACCGTCTCGCACATGGCGAGCCGCGCGCCGCGGCGCAGCGAGTAGTCAGCCGTGATCACGACCTTCGCCTCCGAGTCCAGCAGCCTCTGCACGACCGCCGGAGCCGCGAAGCCCGAGAAGAGCGGCACCTGCACCGCGCCGAGGTGCGCGCAGGCGTGGGAGGCGATCGCGACCTCGGGGCACATGGGCAGGTAGATCGCAACGCGGTCGCCCGGCTCGACACCGAGCCGCGTCAGGCCCTCGGCGAGGCGGACGACGTCGCGTGAGAGCTCGGCGAACGTGAGCTCCCGCCGCGAACCGTCCTCTCCGGCGAAGACCGCTCCGATCCTGTCGGGCTCGCGCTCCGCCCAGCGGTGGACGCAGTTGCGGGCGATCGAGACCGTGGCGCCGTTGAACCACGTCGTCCACTCAGGCCCCCGCGAGTCGTCGTAGACCGAGTCCCACGGGCGGCTGAACTCGAGCCCGAGGTCCTCGACGGCCGCCGACCAGAACCAGTCGGGCTCCTCCTGCGAGCGCCGGACGAGCTCCCAATAGCTCTCGATGCCCTGCCGGCGCATGAGTCGGACGACGTTCGCGTAGGCGAGCGTCTCGTCGTCGGGTCTCCACAGGGCCTCCGCCACGGCGCCGCCAAGTCTACGAGCGGCCAGGGATCGAGCGGTTCTCCTTGACAATGAGTGAACGCTCACCCATAATGAGCGAGTACTCACTCATGGTCGAGACGGTCGACACGAAGCCCACCCTCCGCCGGCGCATCATCGATGCGGCGGACGCGCTGATCCGCGAGCACGGGCTCGGCGGCGCGACGACGCGGGAGATCGCCAAGGCGGCCGGTTGTGCCGAAGGGTCGATCTACGTCCACTTCGAGGACAAGATCGATCTCGTCATCGCGGTCATCGTCGAGCGAGAGCCCTTCTTCGCGGAGCTGCTCGAGCTGCCGTCGAGGGCCGGCGACAACGACGTCGAGGACAATCTCGTCCCGTGGGTCGAGGAGCTGCTCCAGCTGCTGCGCGACAACCAGCCGATCTTCTTCGCGCTCATGGGCGATCCCAACGTCTTCGCACGGTTCAAGGAGCGCTTGCACGAGCGTGAGACCGGGCCCGTTGCCGTCTTCAACGCGGCTGCGGCCTACGTGCGCGCAGAGCAGCAACTCGGGCGACTCGACGGGAGCATCCCGCCCGAGGTGGTCGCCTCGATCCTGATCGGCGCCTGCCGCGACCAGACGCTGACGCGCGCGCTCGCAGGAGTCGAGCCGACTGCGTCCGCGGCGTTCGCGCAGGCGCTCGTCCGAACCATCGTCTTCGGCCTCGCGCCCGACTCCGCGCGCGCTGCCGCGACTCCGAGAACCCTGAACGCCGAGGAGGAAGCGTCTTGAAAGCACGGATCTTCGCCGACGAGAACCGCAAGTGGTGGACCCTGGGCGCGCTCGCATTCGCGCTCTTCATGATCATGCTCGACAACACCGTCGTGAACGTGGCGCTGCCGTCGATCCAGCGCGATCTGGGGATCGGCCTCTCCCAGCTCGAGTGGACGGTCAACGCCTACGCGCTGACGTTCGCGGTGCTCATGCTCTCGGGCGGAAAGCTGGCGGACTTCTTCGGGCGCAAGCGCATCTTCCTCCTCGGACTCGTCGTCTTCACGCTCTCTTCGCTCCTCTGCGGCCTGGCCACCTCCGGCGAGATGCTGATCGGTGCTCGCACCGCCCAGGGCGTCGGTGCGGCCCTGATGCTGCCGGCGACGCTCTCGATCATCTCCGCGACCTTCCCGCCGCAACAGCGCGGCACGGCGATCGGAATCTGGGCCGGCGTCTCCGCCATGGCCCTTGCCATCGGCCCGCTCATCGGCGGGCTCATCACCGAGCACATCGACTGGAGCTGGATCTTCTTCGTGAACGTGCCCATCGGCGTCCTCGGCGTCGTCGTCAGCTGGTTCGTGATCAGGGAGTCTCGGGACACCTCCGCGGATCAGCGGCTCGACATCCCTGGGCTCCTCGCCTCGGGCACCGGGCTCTTCGCCCTCACGTTCGCGCTCATCGAGGCCAACTCGTACGGCTGGACAGACCCCGTGATCATCGGCCTCTTCGCACTCTGCGCGGTCGCGCTCGTGACGTTCGTCTTCCTCGAGCGACACCAGCGCTCGCCGCTGCTCGACCTCTCTCTCTTCCGCAGCTCGACCTTCGCCGGCGCGAACGTCGTCGCCCTGCTGATCACGCTCGCGATGTTCGGCGTGTTCTTCTTCATGTCGATCTACATGCAGAACATCCTGGGCTACTCCGCGACGAAGACGGGTGCGGCGTTCCTGCCGATGACGATCCTCATCATCCTGGTCGCCCCAATCGCCGGCAGGTCCTCGGACCGGATCGGCTCCCGCGCACTCATGACCGCAGGGATGCTGTGCCTCGCGGCCTCGCTCGCGATCTTCTCGCGCCTCGGGCTCGACTCGACCTTCTGGGACATCCTCCCGGGCCTGATCGTCGGCGGCTTCGGCATGGGGCTCGTGATGACCCCGATGACCGCGGCCGCGCTGGGCTCGGTCCCGGTCGAGAAGTCCGGCGTCGGCTCGGGCGTCCTCAACACGTTCCGCCAGGTCGGCGGCGCGCTCGGGATCGCGGTCATGGGCGCGATCGTCGCCTCGTACGTCGACCTCGGCTCCGGTCGCCCTAACCCGGCCGACTTCATCGACGGATTCCAGGTCGCCCTCCGCGTCAGCGTGGTGTTCGCTCTGATCGGCGCGGTCGTTGCCGTGACGACGATCCGCAAGCATCGCCACATGGACGCCGGCGAGCTCGCCGAGGCCGCCGCCTAGGACCTGGGAAAGCGAGAGCCTCGCGGTAGGGAGGAAGTAGGCGAACGGTATGACCGCGCCACGAGCGGTCAATGGAGTCCGAACGGGGGATGGATGAAACCGGCGTTCTCGCCGACGCTTCGTCCATGTTCTTAAAAGGCGACAACCCGGAGACTACGGCTCTGCGGCCCAGCCGATGCCTCCGGGTTGGTGTCGCCGGGAATTGGCGCGCCTCCCGCACCCCTCTTGCCTGGCGTCTGGCAGAAGTGCGGAACGGTCTGACTATAGCCCAGTGAAATTGGAAGTCAAGTAGGCTTGTGAAGTAATTCTTTGCTCGTATAGTTCACTGTAGAGCCCGTGTCTGAGTACGCCGCACTCACCCGCCTTTCCCCATCCGCCCGACCCACGCTCGGAGAGCGCGTCCGCCAGCTTCGCATCGCCCGCGGGCTGACACAGACCGACCTCGCCGGCGACCGCTTCTCGAAGGAGTACGTCAGCCAGATCGAGCGCGGGAAGACCCGCCCGACGGCTGAGACGATCGAGTGGCTCGCCGCGCAGCTCGCCGTCGACGCGACGTTCCTCGAGATCGGCGTCTCGTCGAGCGAGCGCGAGCGCGTCGAGAGCGTGATCGCGCGGACCGAGGCTGCCATCGAGGCAAGTCAGTACGAGGATGCTGTCGTCGAGCTGGAGCAGATCGCGCCGGTGCTCCCGTCGCTCGCCGCTCCCGAGCTCGAGCTCCGAGCCGTTCTGGCCGAGGCGTGGTCGCGCATGTATCTGGGTGAGATCCGGAGGGCGATCGAGATCCTCGACCGCGGCCGGACGCTGACCGAAGAGCCGATGTTCACGGACGTCGACCGCGCGCAGGTGCTCTACCACCTGGCCTGCTGCCGGTTCAAGCTGAACTCGATCTCGACGGCCCTGGCCCTCTACACGCAGGCGCTGGAGCTCGCTGACCGGTCGCCTCTGCCCGCCGACCGCCTCCGCTCGCACATCTGCGAGTGGCGGTCACGCTGCTACCAGCGGCAGCGGGACTGGGCGGCGGCGCAGGAGGACGCCGAGCGCGCTCTCGAGCTCGCCGAAGGGCTCAACGACCGCCACACGATGGGCCACGTCTACTTCCAGTACTCGCTCATCGCCGAGCGCACCGGCAACTGGGTGCTCGCGCGCTCCTACGCGGAGAAGGCGAAGGCGATCTACGAGGAGTTCCGGGATCAGGCGAACGTCGGGAAGCTGCTGAACGAGATCGGCGCCCTGAACTTCCAGCTCGGAAGGCCCGAGGAGGCGATTGCCTACCTCAAGCAGTCCTTCAAGGTCCTGATCGACGTCGGTGACGACACCGACGCCGCCCGGGTCATCTCGTCCCTCGCCCAGGTGCATCTCCGCACCGGCAAGGTCGACCTCGCCGAGGAGCAGGCGCGCCAGGCGCTCGAGATGCTCGACGGGCGGGTCGACCACCTGGACGAGATCGGGAACGCCCAGCTCGTGCTCGGGCGGTCGCTCCTCGAGCAGGGCCGGCTCGACGAGGCGGACAAGCAGTTCACCGCCGCCGAGTCGAGCTTCGACCAACTTTCCTCAGCCAGCCATCGCGCCGCGGCCTGGATCGCCCAGGGGGACCTTGCCGGGCGGCGGGGCGATGACCGTCGAGCGGCGAGGCTCTATCGCTGCGCGGCCGAGGCGCTCCAGGACTTCCACTTCTAAGGAGGTGAATAACGTGAAGGTGAAGGCTCTCCTGACGCTGACCACGGTGGTCGCGTTCCTCGCACCGCTGGCCGGTATCGGCCATTTCGGCGGCCGCTAGGACGCACTATCTGAAGATCTCTGGGAACGCGCGACCTGCGGCTCGCCTGCGGTGTTGCCCGTGCCCTGCGGTGTTGCCCGTCGCCTCGATGGTGCAGGAAGGATGATTCGCGTCGGCGTCGAATCGACGTGCGATCCGAGTCTTCCGCCGATCCATGCACGAACGTCCTTCCCTCCGCCCACTTGCACCGCTCCTCGGCGTGCTCGCTGCGATGTGGCTCGCGGCGCTCGCGCTCCTGGCCGAGCACCTGCTGTAGCGTTGCGGTGTCGCGCCTCGCGCGGGCTGCGTGATACTGTTCGCTTCACTTTCTGAAGCAACGTGAACGCTGGAGGTTCGAATGGCGGACAACGGATACGCCAAGGCCGTGCTCGTGACGACGGATTGGCTTGCGGACCACCTGGGTGACGAGGGCCTCGTCGTGGCCGAGGTGGACGAGAACCCCGACCTCTACGACGAGGGCCACATCGCCGGCGCGGTCAAGCTCCACTGGCGCGACGACCTGCAGAACCCGGTCGAGCGCGACATCGTCGACCGCGAGACGTTCGAGCAGGTCCTCGGGGAACGGGGCATCGGCAACTCGACGGCGGTCATCCTCTACGGAGACAAGAACAACTGGTTCGCCGCCTACGCCTACTGGTACCTGAAGGTGTACGGCCACGTGGACGTCCGCATCCTCGACGGCGGCCGCCAGAAGTGGATCGACGAGGGCCGCGAGCTCACGACCGAGACCCCCTCGCCGGCACCTCAGTCCTATTCGGCCGCCGAACGCGACGAGACGATCCGTGCCTACCGCGACCAGGTACGCGAGTGGCTCGTGGGCGGCGGCGTCGCTCTCGTCGACGTTCGCTCACCCGGTGAGTACGCAGGCGATCTGATCGCGCCGCCTGGCTACGAGCAGGAAGGCGCTCAGCGCGGCGGCCACATTCCTACGGCCGTCTCGATCCCGTGGGCGAGCGCCGTGCGAGACGACGGGACGTTCAAGTCCGCCGAAGAGCTCCGGGAGCTGTACGGCGGCAAGGGCGTCACCGCGTCGGCGCCGGTGACCGCGTACTGCCGGATCGGAGAACGCAGCGCGCATACGTGGTTCGTGCTCCGCGAGCTGCTCGGCTACGAGGACGTGCGCAACTACGACGGCTCGTGGACCGAGTGGGGCAACCTCGTCGACGTGCCGATCGAGCGGGGCGCGTAGGGCCGTGTTCGAGGTGACGGCCTGACCGACCAGGGCGTCGTCGAGACCGTCGACTACCACACCGCGGGCGAGCCGTTCCGGATCGTCACCGCCGGAGTGCCCGAGCTCGAGGGAGGGTCGATCCTCGACAAGCGGCGGTTCGCGCTCGCGCACCTGGACGCCGTGCGGAGGCTCCTCGTCCACGAGCCGCGCGGGCACGCGGACATGTACGGCTGCTTCGTGACCGAGCCCGAGGACGAGGACGGCGATCTCGGGGTCGTCTTCTTCCACAACGCGGGGTACTCGACGGCCTGCGGACACGGGACCATCGCCCTTGTCACCTGGGCGCTCGAGAGCGGGATGCTCCCGACCTTAGAGCCCGAGACGCGGGTCGTCGTCGACGTGCCGTCCGGCCGGCTCGAGACGGTCGCACGGGTGGAGGGCGGCGCGGTCCGTTCGGTGCGGTTTCGCAACGTCCCTGCGTTTGTGGAGGCGGATGGCCTGCTCGCGGAGGGCCTACGGGCAGACGTCGCCTTTGGTGGTGCCTTCTACGCCTCGATCGCGTCTCCGCTGCCCGTCCAGGGGCGAAACCTCCCAGAGCTGATCGAGCTCGGACGAGCGGTCAAGGCCAGCCTCGAGGGGCAGCGCCTGTTCGTCCATCCCGAGGAGCCCGAGCTGCGCGACATCTACGGCGTCATCTTCTGGCAGCGGGTCGATCCCGGTCCGCCGCTCCGGCAGCGAAACGTCACCGTGTTCGCCGACGGCGAGGTCGACCGCTCCCCGTGCGGCAGCGGCACCTCCGCGCGGCTCGCACTCCTCGAGCAGGCGGGCGAGCTCTCCCGCGGCGAGGAGCTCGTCCACGAAGGCATCGTCGGGAGCGAGTTCCGCGCTCGAGTTGTCGGAGATGCCGATGTGGCAGGCCGCCCCGCGGTGGTCACCGAGGTCGAGGGCAGCGCATATCGCACGGGCGCGCATTCGTTCTCGCTCGACCCGACAGACCCACTGGGCGAAGGCTTTCTCCTCCGCTGAGCCAGGAGAGCTCGGCGAAACCGACGGCTGTGCCCCCGAGGAGCGACGTCTCGCCGAGCTCCCCTAGTCGCGCAGCAGCGGCCGCGTGAGACAGGTAGGGCCGCCGTCTCCCGGCCGGGAGATGTGCTCGCCCTGGTAGACGCGCACGTCGACCCCGGCGCGTTCCATGCGCCGGCGCGTCTCGTCGTTGCCGGCGAGGGCGAGCCCGACGCGGGGGCCGAGCGCCAGGACATTGGGGCCCATCGACTCGAACTCCTCGTCAGGCACCTCGATCAGCTCGATCCCCCGAGTCTGGAGGAGCTCGACCAGCCGAACGGGCATCAGGGGCGGATAGACGACCGCGAGGTCGAGGTCCAGCGGCGAGAGGAAGGACATGAGGTGCATGACCTCACCCGGCCCGTGGTAGTGGGGCAGGTCGAACGGGACGACGTCCACGTCCGGCAAGAGGTCGCCCAGGGATGCGATACCTGCGGCGTTCGTCCGGTATCCGTGGCCGACGAGCAGCGTGCGCTCGTCGAGCCAGACGGTGTCGCCGCCCTCGGCCATGGCGGGTGCCTCGAGACGGCCCACGATGGGGACGCCGGCCTCGACGAAGTCGGCGCCCATGGCATCCGGCTCGCCGCGCCGGCCTTCCTTGCCCGGGCGCAGGAGGATGGCGCCGGCGTCGGCCACGATCGCCGGGTCGTATGTGTAGATCGCGTCCGGGTCGGGGCCGTGCGGAGTCTCGCCGACGATCACCTCGGCGCCGTCGGCGGCCAGGAGCTCCCGAAAGGCTGCGTGCTCTTCGGCCATGGCTTCCGGATCCGGCTCGAAACGCCAGCCGTAGGCTCGCCAGAGGGCTGCGTCGTCAGATCGCGGCGCGCGCACGAGCACGCGACGGAGGGGGGCAATCATGCTCTGACAGCCGAACTGACGGGCGGTAACCTCCATCGAGTGGAGACTACAGCGCGCCTCACAGGTCTCGAAGCGGGAGGCGGCTGCGCGGCGAAGTACTCCGCGGCGCGCCTCGAGGAGTTGCTCGCCGGCTTCGTGCCGGGCGCCCCCGAGAACCTGCTCGTGGGCCTCGCCCCGGCCGATGACGCCGCCGTCTACAAGCTCGATGAAGAGCGGGCGCTCATCTTCACGACCGACTTCTTCCCGCCGATGGTCGACGATCCGGCCGTCTTCGGCGCGGTGGCTGCCGCAAACGCCCTCAATGACGTCTTCGCCATGGGGGGGAAGCCGCTCATGGCCCTCTCGATCGCCGCGTTTCCGGAGGAGTTGCCGGTCGAGACCGTGCGCGCGATCTTCGACGCCGCTGCCGCCAAGGTGCAGGAGGCGGGAGCCGTCCTGGCAGGTGGACACACCATCCGGGACGCCGAGCCGAAGTACGGGCTCGCGGTCGTGGGAACCGTGCACCCGGAGGCGCTCTGGCGCAAGGGAGGCGCCCGTCCCGGCGATGCGCTCTTCCTGACCAAGCCCCTGGGCACCGGCCTCGTCCTCGCCGCCGTCGCCAAGGGCAGGCTCGGCGAGGAGGAGGCCGCCGAGGCGACCCGACGGATGATCGAGCTGAACGACCGTGCGGCGGAGTTGCTCCGTGGCTTCGAGCCCGGCGCCGTCACCGACGTCACCGGGTTCGGCCTCTTCGGCCATGCC
This sequence comes from uncultured Actinomycetes bacterium, assembly GCA_963842305.1. Classification (GTDB taxonomy): domain Bacteria; phylum Actinomycetota; class Thermoleophilia; order Gaiellales; family Gaiellaceae; genus JAIBJN01. The sequence goes on along the minus strand of CAWJFW010000003.1, from coordinate 135,015 downwards.
TACGAGATGGCGGAGCGTAGCGGCGCGCGGCTCGTGCTCGAGGCCGCCCGCCTACCGGCGCTGCCGGGCGCGATGAAGGCCGCTGCGGAGGGGATTCGCACCGGCGGCGATGCTCGCAACAGGGACTTCGCCGCCGCCGCGGTGAGGCTCAACAGCACGCCCGAGGATGTCGCGGCCCTCGGCTACGACCCGCAGACCGCCGGCGGCCTGCTGGTCTCCCTCTCCGCCGACAAGGCGGTGGTGCTCGAGGCGCGCTTTCGCGCGGAGGGAGCGTTCCTCGCCAGGATCGGCGGCGTCGAGACCGGGAGCGGAGTGACGGTCTCCTGATGGAGGCCGGCGCCCGTTCTGCACGGCTTCGCTCGCTCGCGGTCTCGCCGGCGCTCTTCGAATGGTTCGCCTACGCGGCGCTCGCAGCACTCTTCCTCATCGTCGTCTCGGGCGCTACGGTGCGCCTAACCGGCTCGGGACTCGGGTGCGAGAACTGGCCGAATTGCGGCGACACCTTTCTCCCGCCCAAGGACTACAACGCGCTGATCGAGTTCGGGAATCGCGCGGCCGGATTCGTCGTCGGCCTGACGACGCTCGCCGCAGCCGTCGCGGCCTTCCGCGTCCCAGGAATGCCCCGCTGGCTGCTCTGGAGCGCCGTGGCCCTGCCGTTCACCGTGCTCGCACAGGGTGTCCTCGGAGGCATCACGGTCCTGCTCGAGCTGCATCCGCTGATCGTCATGGGCCACTTCCTTCTCTCCCTGCTCGCCCTCGCGGTTGCGGTCGTCCTCGTGCTCGGCGCGCAAGATCTTGCGCGTTCCGCCGTCCACGAGGAGCCGCTCGCCTCCGCCTGGCTCGCGCTCGCCCTCGTTCCCGCCGCGGCGGCGCTCGTCGTGTCCGGGACCCTCGTGACGGCCGCCGGCCCGCACTCCGGGGGCGAGGAGATCGTCCGCTTCGGAAACCTCATCGAGGCCGTCCACATCCACATCGGTGCCACCGCGGTCTTCGGCGTCGTCTTCCTCGCGCTCGTGATGCTCCTGATGGCGGAACGCCGCCGTGCGCGGGTCGAGCTCTGCCTTGCCGGCGCCGCGCTCGCCCTCTTGCTCGCCCAGATGGCGGTGGGCGAGATTCAGTGGCGAGAGGCGCTCCCATGGGGGCTCGTGCTCCTCCACGTGACACTGGCTACGGCCGTCTGGGTGACGGTCGTGGCGCTCGCCTCCCGGCTCGTGCTCAGGCATCGAGCCCGCCTCCCGTAGACTGAGATCATCGCAGGGCATCTCCGCATCGAGAGCCGCCCGACGCTGCGCCGTCCTGTCCTCGTGGCCGCGTTTCGGGGTTGGAACGACGGCGCGCAAGGTGCCTCCCTCGCCGCGAGCTTCCTCGCACAGGCCTGGAACGCGGAGCGGTTCGCCGACGTCGATCCCGAGGAGTTCTACGACTTCCAGGCCGTCCGGCCACACGTCCGCCTCGAGGAGGGAGTGACCAGGAAGATCGACTGGCCGGAGACGGTCTTCTACAGCGCCGCCGTGCCGGAGGCCGAACGGGACGCGGTCATCCTCCTTGGCGTCGAGCCGAACACCCGCTGGAGGACGTTCTCGCAGGAGGTCACCGGGCTCGCGGTCGACCTCGGCGTCGAGCTCTTCGTCACGCTCGGGGCGCTCCTGGCCGACGTCCCTCACACGCGCCCGTCGCCCGTGACGGGCTCCGCGAGCGATCCGGCACTGGTCGAGGAGCTGGGCCTCGCCTCGTCGCGCTACGAAGGGCCCACCGGAATCGTCGGCGTCCTCCACGATGCCTGCCGGACCGCGGGCGTGCCGTCGGCGAGCCTCTGGGCCGCGGTTCCCCACTACGTCTCCCTTGCGGCGAGCCCGAAGGCCGCCCTTGCGCTCTCCGAGCGGCTCGGAGCGCTGCTCGACACGTCGCTCGACCTCATCGACCTGGAGCGGGCCGCGGAGGCCTACGAGCTCCAGGTGAGCGCAGCGGTCGCTCAGGACGAGGAGACCGAGGCCTACGTGCACGAGCTCGAGGCCCGTCGTGACGCGCTCGGGGAGGAGTTGGACGTGCCCTCGGGAGACACCCTCGCCGCCGAGCTCACGCGGTTTCTCAAGGAGCACGAGGAGCGCAGCCGCGAGCTCGACGACGACGCGCCGGGTTCCTAAGAGGCCGGCCGCACCCTCCTAGCCGAACGTAAAGGCGTATGCCTCCGTTCCGGGGGAGAAGCGGAGGTCGAGCAGATGGTCGCTTTTTTCGCCGGGAATGCGCGCCAGCGTGTAGAGGTTGTCGTCGGTCACCTTCACCGTGCCGGTCCGCTCGCCGTCGAGCGACACTGCAACGGTCTCGTTGCCGCCCTCGGTTCCGAGGACCAGGAAGACGTTGCTGCCCCTGAAGTGGAGCCGGAGCCGGGCGTCTCGTCCGGCGACGATCCGCTCGGCCTCGACCGTCCACCGTCCGCCGTACGCGAGCCCGTCGAGGGGCACGAACTTGGGGATCGTGTACTCGGCCTCGCGGTTCGGCTCGATGCGCGAGCCGACGAAGCGGTCGAGCCGTTCGTACCCGAGATAGCTCTCCGGCGTTTGCGCCCCGGTCGGCGTTTCGTCCTCGATCCCGGCTGAAACGAGAGCTCCGCCGTCGTCCTCGGCCAGCAGCCGGCGGATCACCTCCTCGCTCTTCTCGTAGTCGCCCTCGCCGAAGTGCGCATACCGAAGGTGCCCGCTGCGGTCGACGAAGTACTTCGCCGGCCAGTAGCGGTTCTGCCAGGCCTGCCAGGTGCCGTAGTCGGGGTCGAGGGCGATCGGGTAGGCGAGACCCAAATCCTGAACCGCACGGCGAACGTTGTCCGGGTCCTTCTCGAACGCGAACTCCGGGGTGTGGACGCCGACGATCACCAGGCCGTCGTCGCGGTACGCGTCGTCCCACGCTTTCAGGTGCGGCAGCGTCCGGAGGCAGTTGATGCAGGAGTAGGTCCAGAAGTCGAGCAGCACGACCTTGCCGCGCAGCGACGCCATCGAGAGCGGCTCTGAATTGATCCAGCCCTGGATCGCCTGGAACTCGGGGGCGACGCCGAAGTCATCGAGGCGGGCTTCTTCGGCCAGCGGGGGTCCGCCCACGAGCTCGTCGAGCTCGCCCTGGGCCCTGGCGCTCTCCTCCAGTCCTTGGAGCGCCCGCGTGTACTCGGGTACGCGCGTTTGCAGCCGCTTGTCCACCCCGAGGACCATCAGCATCGCGACCGTCAGGATCGCCACCCCGAGCGCGCGGCGGACCGCCGGCGCGTGTGCACGAACGGAACGGAGGTTCATCCCCCGGCGGGCCGCAAAGGCGACGCCGAGCAGGACCAGCCCCGCACCGAGTGCGTAGGCGAGCGTGATCAGGACCGCTGCCACGCTGAAGCTCTGCGTGGCCGCGACCGTCGCCACGGCGGCGATCACGGGCCCTGCACACGGGGTGAACAGGAGCCCGAGGCTGAGGCCGAGCACGAAGCCCCCGCCGTCGCCGGGCCGGCGCCGGGCGAGAGCGTAGAAAGGGCGGCCGAGCAGATCCCCGAGCCGCGGCCAGACGAGCGAGAGACCGACCACAACGACCACCGCGATCGCGAGGTTCCGGAGGAGGTCGTCCGGGAGCCCGAGCGAGGAGAGGAGCGCCGTCGCGGAGAGCGTGAAGACGGTGAAGCTCAGCACGAGCCCCGCAACGACTGCGTACGGGCGGCGCGGTCCGCCCGTGGCGCCCCCCGCCATGACAATCGGGAGCACCGGAAGGACGCAGGGGGAAACGGCCGTGACGATGCCGGCGACGAAAGCCACGCAGAGCAGCAGCAGCATCCGAATCGATGCTAGCCGCCGCGCCCGCGGAAGGGCTCAGCCGCTCTGTTCGGTGACCGGGGGCGCGGTCGCCACCGGTGCGACGGGCGCACGGGGCTTCTCGTCAGGCTTGCCGTTGGGCGACTCCTGACCGCCCTGCGTCTGCGCCTGCGACTCCTCCGCCTTGCGCTTCTTCTTCCGCCGCCGCCGGCGCGATTTGCTCGACGGCTGCTTGGGCGCGGGAAGGTTGTCGGCGAGTGCGTTCGCCACTTCCGGCACAGTGCCGATTCGCTCACGAACACCGTCGATCAGGCGCTGTGCTGTGGGCGTGTACGCCTCCGCGGAGGCGAGCAGCGCCGCCGCGACGTGGGTCGGTTGCTCGAGGGCGACGTTGACCAGTCTGGCCGCGTTTTCCTCGTGTCGGTGTCCGCGCGAATTCGTGAGCGCGCCCAGCAGGCGCTTCGCCTCGGGGAGGTCGGCGCTCGCGCGGCGATCCTGGATCTTTCGCGTGGCGCGAGCCAGGCGCCAGGTCCAGCGCGCGTCGATGTCGAGCGGCGCCTCCACCTTCCCTTCGCCGATCGCCCGGAGGAGGACGCGGACTCCCTGGACGCGATCCTTTTCCCAGGTCGGGGCGGAGGTGACCATGGTGACGAGGTCGTCGAAGTCTGCGCGATCGACGGAGACCGCGACGCGGTCGCCGAGAGCGGAGAGGCGGAGCCGGCGATTCGCATTCTCGGCGGCGCAGCTGAGGAGAAACGCCTCGCGGCATTCGCGGCTTGCGCGGGCGAGCTTCTCGGCGAAGGCCTGGCGCTCCTCGAAGCGCACCTGTCTCCCGGCGATGCGCGCCCACAGGAGCTGCTCGTCGTCCGCCAGGCGGCCCGGGTTGACCCGCTCCCACTCTCGCGTGATCACGGTCACCCGCCGGCGCGGGTCGGGAGTGACGGGAACGAGCCAGGGCGCGGGCGAGAGCTTCCGTTTCGCGCGGCGCTGGATACGGCGACGCGGGGCCGGCGTCACACGGGCGCCCGGTCGGTAGAAGTCGGAGTCGAGCAGGCTGTGGATGGTGATCGTGCGGTCGTTGTGCGTGGCCGCGTCGTCGACGAAGTCGATGACGATGCCGGCCTCCTTCCGCGGCGCGAGGCGCATGATCCTTCCGATTCTCTGCTGGTAGACGCGCCGGCTCGCGGTCGGGGCCAGGTGCATGCACACGGTCGCGCGCGGCGAGTTCCAGCCCTCTGCGAGCAATTGGGCGTTGATGAGGACGTTGATCTCGCCGCGTTCGTAGGCCGCGAGCGTCTCGGCGAGCCTCACGGGTGGCGTGCGGCCGCTCACCGCTTCGGCCTTGAGACCCGCGGCCCGAAACTCGCGCGCGAGGTTGTACGCGTGCTCGACGCCGGCCGCGTAGACGATCCCGGGTGCGGCGTCGAAGCGGTCGCGGTAGAGACTCGCCGCCGCCTGGTTGAAGATGTCCTGGTCGAGCACCTTGGCCAGGATCTCCTGGTCGTAGTCACCGCCGACGATCGGAACCGAGGAGATCGCGGCCGCCGGGCGCACGCGCAGCGAGCGGAGCGGAGCGATCAGCCCCCGCCTGGCCGCGTCCCCGAGCGGAAGGTCGTCCACCGAGGCCGGGAAGACGTCCGAAACCTGCTTGGCGATCAGCTGCTCGGTCGCCGTCATGCCGATGTAGATCGGCTCCGTGAAGCGCCGGATCGCCGCACTCGTCTTCTCGCCGAGGGCGGTGTGAGCCTCGTCGCAGATCACGAGCTGGTAGGCGGTGCGCGAGAGCGAGTCGACGTGGCGCGCGAACCAGGCGTAGGTCTGGATGGTGAGCGGGTTTTGGCGCAGTAGCTCCTGGTCTCTGAGGACGGCGGGGCGCAGCCGGTCGCCGTAGCCCTCGGTGGTGAGGTCGCGTGTGAACTGATCGACCAGGAGGCGCCGGTGCGTGAGGATCAGCACCCCCATCGTCCTCGCGGCCTCGACGAACCCCCCCGCAGCGATCGTCTTGCCCGATGCCGTCGGATGCCGGAACCGGTAGCGGCGGACCGCGCCTGGATCGTCCTGGAAGGCCAACTCCTCGCCCTCGTCGCCGTTCTCCCCCTCCGCCTCCTCCTCGAGCTCGTCCTCGCCCTCCTCGACCCGGTCCTCGGCGAGCTTGCCGTTCTCGTGGCCGTTGCCGTTCTCGGCCTTCTGCTCGTGGCGGGCGATCAGCTCGGCGAGCATGCCCGCGAGCGCGTCGATCTGATGGCGCCTCAGCTCTGTCCCCGAGGCGAGCCGCGGGGGCTTGTCCGTGAGGACGCGCTCGAGCCCCAGCATCAGGGCGTACTCAACCTTCCACGCAGGTGATGGAAAGCGTCGGCCTGCGTCCATCTCGGCGAGCGCAGCGTCGAGAGCCCGCCTTCGCGCCCGTCCTTCCGCCAGCACCTCGACGGCCTCTTCGCCCGGGTGGAGGAACGACTCGCCGGACCAGGCCTCGGCACGGAGGGCGAGCGCCGTCAAGGCGTCCGGTTCCTCCGACTGGAACGTCGGATCGTCTATCGCTTCTTGCATGAACGCAGCGCCGCTGCGCTGCCTGCTTCCCAGACATCTGCGCGAGTGAAACTCGCGCCAGCACCCCGAATACTACCCAATAGAGCCCTTCGGCGTGCGCCTGGCGGCAAGGTTCTGCTGCATTCCGACGGCCTTCTTCGTGGACTCGTGGGCGGCCTCCGCTTTGCCCTCCGCCTCGGAGAGCTCGGCCATCCGCGCGTAGATCCCGGGCAGGTAGCGGTTGGGATCCTCCGAGCGCAGAAGCTCCGCCGCCAGCTCGTACAGCTCGAGTGCCCGGTTGCGGTCGCCCATCTCCTCGTACACCTCCGCAAGAGTCGCGTAGCTGCGCGCCCCGTCCTCCGGGTGCGCCTCGCCGATGATCCCGGAGATCTGCTTGGCGAGCGCGGCGGCCTCCTCGCTCCGCCCGAGTTTCGCCAGGGCCCTCGCCTCTTCCAGCCGGTACTGGGCGCGCTCGAGCGGGTTTCCCGTCGCCTCGAGGAGCGGCCAGCCCTTCGCGAGAGTGCCCAGGGCCTCCTCGGCGTGACCCCGACCGAGCTCGATGTGGGCGAGGAGCTGGTGCGCGCGACCCGTTCGGGAGGCGTCCTCGGTGATGCGCAGGGCCTCGAGCGCGCGCTGCGCGTAACGGGCGGCAGTCTCGGAGTCGTTGCGCTCGGCGTGCAGTCGCGACTGGGTCCAGTAGAGATTGATGCGCACGCTCGGGTTGAGCGAGCCCATCCCGAGGGCGAGCGCGTCGCCGAGTGTTTCCTCGGCGCGGCCGAAGTCGCCGCTGTCGATCAGCGCCTCGCCGAGGAGGAGCTTGAACCGGATCCGCTCGAGGAGGTCGCCCTTCTCATCCGCAGCGGCCAGGGCGCGCTCGAGGACCGCGATCGACGACGCGGCTTCTCCGACCATGGCGTAGGCGCGTCCGAGCGAGTCCGAGAGGTCGGCGAGGTCGCCCGGACGGCGCGCCTCGAGCTCGAGGGCGCGCTCGAACTGCTGGATGGCGAGCCGTGGGTCGCCCCTCCGCAAGGCGACCTGGCCGAGGCCCGCATGCCCGAGCGCCGTGATCTCCTCATCGGACGCCGCCTCGGCCAACCTCATGTAGAGGTCCTCCGCGTGGTCGAGCTCGCCCAGGCGGAGCGCGACCTCGGCCTCGATCATCATCTCGTCGCGCTCGCGCGGATCTGAGCCGGTCGCAAGGAAGTCTTCGGAGACGCCTAGACGGCGTCCGAGCTCACGTAGGACCTGGAGCGAGGGAATGCGGTCTCCCGACTCGATGCGCGAGATGTACGCGGGCGAGCAGCCGGGAAACGCCAGCTCGCGCTGGCTGAGGCCTGCCGCGTCCCGGGCCGCGCTAAGACGGCCGCCGACGGCCCTGGGGTCGTCTACGTGAGTTGCTTTCTGTCGCGGCATCTGAACACTCGTGGACGAATGGCTCGCAGCACGATTCGAGCGACCTTCGTGTGTGTCCCGCCCGGAAGCGTTCGCCGCCCTGGTCGGCGGCACCCCCGGCATTGGCCCGGCCCAATGATCGTAACGGGGTCGCGCGGAGCGTGCCCGGTGAAGCTCCTTGGCGGCCCGAAGGGCAGGGCCGGTGAGGAGTAGGCTCACGCGCGTGGACTGGGAGGAGCACGCGGAGCGGGAGGAGGGACGGTACGCGGATGGCCTTTCGCGGCTTCCGACCGATCCGGATCCGCGCCAGAAACAGCTCGTGCGCGTGGCGATGGCCGCAACCGGAGCCGGTCTCGCGCGGCTGATGCAGGGAAGGCACGCGGAGGCTGCGGGCTGGTTCGCCCGCTCGGCCGAACGCTTTCGGGAGAGTTATCCAGACGCCCCGCCCGGAAGCTGGGGGAGGCTCATCGGCGCCGTGAAGGCACGCGTGCTTGCCGGAGACTGGGATGGGGCCGCGGCCGACGCCGACTGGGCGTTGGAGCAGGGAGCAGCCCAGGCCGAGTCGCCGATCGGCCGCTATGCCGCCATCCTCGCGCTTCTGGTCCTCGCACGAGACGACGAGGCTGCGGTACTCGCGGAGGTGCTCCGAGCGGAGTCATCGGATGTCTTCCCGCGACCGGTGGCGGATGCTCTGGCCGGGGTCGCGTTCGGCGATCCCGACGTGTACCGCGACGGTGTGGAGCGGGTGCTCGCCTCCTTCGAGGAGCGAGATGCGTATCTCGAGGACATCCCGGTCGCAGACACGGTCGTCGTGCTCGAAGCGCTCGCCGGCCGGCGTGGGCTCGCGATCGGCCCGAGCTCGCGGCTCGTGCCGGGAGGGGCCGCCGCGCTCTAGTTCTCGCTGCCGTCGTCTTCCGCGATGTCCACGGAGACGATGGTGTCCGGCTTGAGGAAGCGCCCGTTGACGAACGGCCAGTCGTCCTGATCGGCAGCCGCGATCTGCATCATGATCGCCTTGGCCTCCTGCTTGGCCGACGCCTCGTCCGCGAACTCGCCGGCGTCGACCCGATCGCCGTTCGTGAGGCGGATCGTCATGCGCCAGGGCGTGTCGGTACCGACCGGCTCCGCAGGCTCGGGGGGCTCGCCCTCGGCAACGACGGGCACGGAAGGCTGCTCGGGAGCGGGCTCCGGCTCAGGGGCAGGCTGCTCGGCCGCCGGAGGATACGGCACGGGCATCGGCGCCGGAGTCGGCTGTGGAAAGGGGATGGGCTCGGCCGCGACGGGCTCGGGGCTCGCCGGCACCTGCTCTTCGAGCGAAACCGGCTCGGAGCCCTCGGAAGTCACGGGCTCGAGCTGTGCAGGTGTCTCGGCGACCGGCACGGGCTCGGGCTCGAGGGAGGACTCGGGGAGCTCGGGTCGTTCGGGCTCGGCCATCGGCTCAGGCTCGGCGGTCGGCTCCGGCTGGACGGTCGTCTCTGCTGCTGCCGGCTCGTCGATCGCAGGCGCTGTGGCGTGGGTCTCCGGGGCAGTCGCAGGCTCCGGCGGGAGCGGCTGCTCGACCGGAGGAGAAGGATCGACGGCAGCGAGCGGCTCGGACTGGGGCGCAGGGGCGGGCTCGGAAACCGCGTTCTCGGGGTCGATCGGCGCCTCGACGGGAACCTGGAGGGCGGCGGGCTCGGGCTCAAGGGGATCGGCGTGCGGTGCTTCCGCTTCGACTTCGACGTCGACCCCCGCCTCGGGTTCGGGCGCAGCCTCAAGCTCGGGCTCGGGCGTCGGTGCGACCTCGAGCTCGGGCTCCGGCGCAGCCTCGGCCTCGGGCTCGGGCGCGACCGGAAGAGGGTCGGGCGCAGGCGATGGCTCGATGGCGAGCTCGGCGTCTGCCTGGGCGTGGCCGTTCGCGTGGGCGGCCTCGGGCGAGACCTCGGGCGCAGGCGGCGGAGGGGGTGCGGGCTGGAGCGGCTTCGAGTAGACGTCCGCGGCGATCTCCGCAAGCTCACCGCGGGCCGTCACGACGAAGCGCGCGTCCTCGCGGCCGAGCGCCTCGCGGATGTTCCGGATGAGGACGTCGTCGGTGGGGTCGGCGATGGCGACAATCGGTAGTTCGCCGTCGAAGGAGTACGGCAACGCCCGGAAGAGGCGCGCCTGCTCCTCGGTGAAGAGTGCGGCGGCGGACGGGTCGACGATCTGCTCTCGGAGCGTCACGAAGTCGAGCCCCTTCTGGCCGGCGAGCAGCCGTGCCAGGTCGACCTCCGAGATGAGGCCGCGCTCGGTCAGGATTTCCCCGAGGCGCTTGCCGGTCTTGACGCCCTCCTCGAGGGCGCTCTCGATCGTCTCGGCCGGTAGAAGGCCGGCCCTGAAGATCAGGGTGCCGAGTGGCGCGTCGGGACGTTCCCGGAGAGGAGTGCTCACCGGCTCTCCATCGGGTTGCGCGGCGGTGCCGCGTCGGTCGCCAGGGGGTTGAAAAGCTTCCACGTCATGAGCCGCAGAGGGGGCAGGGTGGGCCCCTTCTAGCTCTGAGTATCGACTGATCCGGTGAGCCGGTTATCACCCTCCCGGGTGATACACGCGGCCTCATACGGCGTTCTTACCCGACGAGCAGCCCGGTGGCGTACATGAGCGCGAGGCCGGCCAGGAAACCGCCCACCGCGTAGCCCGAGGTGAGTCCCCCGGGAGCGCGCCGCGCGACGAAGCGCCCGACCTCGACGACGACCTGCAGTGCGGCCCCGGCTGCAATGGAGAAGAAGAGGACACCGAGGACGTCGCTCGTCACGTACCCACCGATCCACGCGCCCACGATCGTGGGGGCTCCGGCGATGAGAACGAGTCCTGCAAGGCGGCCGAATCCCGCCCGCTCCCCCTCGGCCGCCGGGGCGGCGATCCCGAGGCCTTCGGTGACGTTATGGAGCATGAACCCGACGATGAGGAACGTCCCCAGGGTGAGTTCGCCGAGCGCGAAGGACGTGCCCACCGCAAGCCCTTCGCCGAGGTTGTGAACGCCGATGCCGACCGCGACGAGCATGGCGAGAGCCAGTCCGCCGAGCGGGCCTCCCCGGGCCACGCTCTTTCCGCCAAGCCGTTGCGAAAGGAAGGTGAGGGCGAGATAGCTCGTGGCGACCCCGAGCACGACGAGCCCGGTGCCGCCGAGCGAGCCAGGCAGTGCGGCCTGAAGCTCGAGCGCTTCCGAGAGCGCTTCGACCGCCAGGAAGGTCAAGAGCCCCGCCGTCAGGGCCATGAACGCCGCAAGCCACTCGGGGCGCGCCCGGCGGAGCGAGGGGAGCCAGAGCAGGCCGAGGGCGATCGGAACGATGCCGACGAGCGTTCCGATGATCGCGTAGCCGAGGAAGCCGCCGGGGCTCGGCTGCGGCGTCTCGACCGCCGCCGCGATCTCCTTGGTCGTCTGGATCCCGGTGGAGCTGGTGACCCCGACGGAGATCGGGTCGTCCTGGACCCAGGCGTAGGGCACGACGATCGTCGCCGAGCGCAGGCGCTGCAGGGTGGTCGGGCCGTCGACCGTGTAGGGCACGATCGCGTCGTCGACCGTGACCGTGGCGATCGTCAGATCTTCCCGCTGGGGGTTCGTCACGTGGATCCGGATCTCCCCCGGCGAGAACTCGACGCGGCGCACGTCGAACTCATCGGCGGGAGGCGGGTTTTCGCCGACCAGGTCGAGGAGCGAGTCGCCGCGCGCCGCGAAGAGCGAGACGACGGCGACGAGCAGGACGATCGGGACCAGCGCCCAGAGCCGCCAACGGAGCGGCTCCCGGCGGCGGCCCCCCTCCTCGGCGACCGAGCGGGCTTCCATCAGTGCTCCTCCAGGTGATCCAGTCGGATGGCGCGGATTGTCTGGAGGGGCACCTAGTCCTCGACCTCGAAGAAGCCCATCCAGCCGAGCTCGGCGAACTCGGACTGGTGCGCATGGAACATGAAGCGGCCGGTGTTCGCGAAGTCGATCTCGATGATTCCGCGCTCGCCCTGACAGAGCATGATCGTGTCGGTGTACTCGAAGCGGTCGCCGGTCCCCGTCGGGTAGTAGCGGAAGAAGTCGCCGTGGAGGTGGAACGAGTTGATCAGGTCGAACTCGGTCAGGTTCGCGATGTAGATGCGGACCGTCTGCGAGCGCTTGACCTTGATCGGATACCGGGCGTAGTAGAAGGCGGGGCCGTTCACGGCGTAGAAGTTGTTCTCGCCGTCGGCGTCGGTGTCGAAGGCGTTCATGACCATGACAAGCTCCTGCGCGGGCGGGCGCGGCTCGGGCGGGTCGATGATGAACGTGCCGTAGAGGCCCTTGTGGATGTGCTTCTTGAGCGGCGTGGAGTGGCAGTGGTACAGGTGCATTCCGTAGGGTCGGGCCGGGAACTCGTAGGTGAAGCTCCCGCCCGGGTTCACGATCTCGAAGACCCCGTCCATATTGGCCGGGTGGATCCCGTGGAAGTGGATCGTGTGGGGATGCTCGCCGGCGTTGCGAAAGTCGACGCGGAGCAGGTCGTCCTCGGTCACGCGGATGATCGGGCCGGGCACGGTGCCGTTGTACGTCCACGCCGGGTAGAAGACGCCCTTGGCGACCTCGATCTCCCGATCCTGCGCGATGAGCGTGTACTCGCGGACCCGACCCGGATCGTGCGGCATGGCGGGCGGCGGGTACGTCAGTGCGTCGAGGTCGTTGGGGCCCCCGGGGGCCGGTGCCTCCTCTCCGATCATGGCGGCATGGCCCATGGCGGCGTGGTCCATTCCCATGTGCGTGGCCTCGAGCTCTCGCCGGCCGGCCAGCGCAATGCCTGCGAAGGGCGCCGCCGCTACGACGGGCGCAATTCCGGCAATCAGTTGCCGGCGGCTGATGCCACGAGAGTTAGACACGTCTAAATCATAGTTTAGGCGCTCATCCGCCCGCAAGGCTCCCGAACGACCGCCGCGCCCCGGTTAACGGGCAACCTTTCACATGGCCATGGCGGGGACGACGATCAGGATCTGCGACGAGACGGAATTCGGTTTCGGGTGGATCGCCTCCGAGCCGACGCTGCTCCAGCGCGCCTCACATGCGCTCGTGGACGACGATCGCTACTGGCTCGTCGACCCCGTGGCCGGACCCGAGATCGAGGAACGGCTCGCGGCCCTCGGGGAGCCTGCCGGCGTCCTGCAACTCGTCGATCGCCACGGCCGTGACTCCGCGGCACTCGCGAAGCGCCTGCGCGTCCAGCACTTCCAGGTTCCGTTCGGCGGCGTGCCCGACTCGCCGTTCTCGGTGCGGACGGTCGTGAGCTTTCCCGGCTGGCGTGAAGTCGCGCTCTGGTGGGAGGCCGAGGCCGTCCTCGTGTGCGCCGAAGCCCTCGGCACCGTGGCGTACTTTCGGGCCCGAACCGAGCCGCTCGGCGTCCACCCGTTCTTTCGGCTCTACCAGCCCCGCGGCCTACGCGACCTGGCCGCGACGTTCACGCCGAGACACGTGCTGGTCGGCCATGGCGAAGGCATCCACGGCGCGGGGGCGCCCGAGGCGCTCGTCCGCGCGGTCCAGGGCGCTCGCCGCGCCGTCCCGGCCTGGATCAGGGATCAGCTACGACAGGAGGAGAAGCGATGAGAGACGACCTCACTCCCGGCAACCCCTTCCCGGACCTCCATCTGCCGGACACGACCGGCCGGGTGACGGCGCTCAGCGAGATCGCGCGCGGCCAGCCGCTCGTACTCGCGTTCGTCCGTGGCTGGTGGTGTCCGAAGGAGCAGGTGCGAATGCAGAATTTGGTCGGCCTGCAGGACGAGCTCCAGCGTGAGTTCGGCAGGCTCGGGGCCGTCACGGTCGACGAGCCGTACGTCAACGGCGCCTTCCGTGCGGGCCTCGGTGGCGCCTTTCCGATCCTCTCCGACGTCGACCGTAAGGTCGCCGGCGAGCTCGATCTGGTCGAGCTGACGGACGAGACCCATCGCCCGTTTCTCCCGCTCACGTTTCTGCTGGACTCGCTTCTCGTCATCCACCGGATCTGGTGCGGCTTCTGGTACTGGGGGAACCCGACGGCCGACGAGTTGCGGCTCGCGTTGCGTGAGGTCGTCGCCTCGGAGCAGCCGAGCTACGACCCGCAGGCGGTCTGGGAGGCGGGCGGCGCGGCGGCTCCCGATGCCGGGATCGACGCCCCGATCGTTTGGATCCGGGAGAACTCCGAGGGTCACGAGCTCTGGCGAGGCGCGCACGAGGGTCCGATCCCGGAGGTCGGCGCCGAGCTCGGCCGCTCCTCGGTCGACGGCCGTCCCTGGATCGTGCGTGGCCTCGAGGAAGCCGGTGGGCGGACCGCGATCCACCTGAGCAAGGAGGGCCCGAGCGGCGATCCGCGGCTCGTCGGACATCACGTCACCGCGGGCCCGAGGGTGCCGTAACGGTCGATTCGGAGCGTCTCCGCCTGCCGTAGTTTCCTGGCCGGCCTAGACGCCGGCGAGCCGGTCGAGCGCCTTTGTCGCCAGCCCGTCCAGCGCCTCCACCGAGAGCTCGAGATGCTCGGGCTTCGTGTCCTCGAGCTTCGTGTGCGACAGGCCTCGGAGGCTCTGGACGAAGATCATCACGGTCGGGATGCCGGCGCGGGCGACTTCCGCCGCGTCGTGCAATGGCCCGCTCGGCAAGCGGTGGGAGCGGCCCGCGACCTCGGTTACGGCCTCGTCCGCGAGCCCGATCAGCGTCTCGTCGAAGAGGATCGGGTCGATGCGCCATACGCGCTCCCACTCGACCTCGACATCCTCTTCGCGCGCGAAGCGCTCGCTCGCCTCGGTCGCTTCGGCGAGCATCGCCTCGAGCTTCGCGCCGTCGAGGTGGCGCTGGTCGAGGAGCACGGTCGCCGTCTCCACGACCGACGTGACGATTCCAGGCTTGGTGACGCAGCTTCCCATGGTGCAGACAGCGCCGTCGCCAGTCCGAGCGGCGATCCCGCGGATCTCGAGGGCAAGCTTGGCCGCGGCCGCGAGCGCGTCCCGGCGCTTGTCCATCGGGGTCGAGCCCGCGTGAGCCGCCTGCCCGTGGAAGGTGATCTGATGCCGCTCGACACCGAAGGTTCCGAGGACCACACCGAGGGGCAGGTCCATGGCCTCGAGCACGGGCCCCTGCTCGATGTGGAGCTCGAGGTATGCGGAGGCGCCTTCAAGCTGTCGGCGCGCCTCAAGCGTGCGGTCGAGGTCGACCCCGTGCGGGGCGAGCGCGTCCTCCAGACGCACGCCATCCGCGTCCTGGCGCCCCCTGAGCTCGTCCTGGTCGGCCATCGTCCCCGAAGCTGCGCTCGAGCCGAAGAGCGAGCGGCCGAAGCGCGCACCCTCCTCGTCCGCCCAGCTGACGAGGCGGACGGTGAGTGGAGGCGTCCCGTCCGCGGCGATGCGGCGCAGAACCTCGACCCCGGCGACGACGTTCAAAGCGCCGTCGAGCCAGCCGCCGTTCGGGACCGAGTCGAGGTGCCCTCCGATGAGCAGCGCCCGATCCGACGCGCCGCGCAACGTGAACCACTGGTTTCCCGCTTCGTCGATCTCCTCGACCGCGCCAGTCGATGCGACCTTGCCCGAGAGCCACTCCTTGGCAGTCACCCACGTATCTGTCCAGGCGACCCGTTGCGCGCCGTCCTCGGTCCCCGTGAGCTCCCGAAGCTCACGAAGCTCGTTGACGGTACGGCCTGGGTCGAGCGGCACGGGGGGAATGTATAGTCCCGGCCTCATGGGACGCGGATCCAGGCCGATCAGGCGCTGGCGGAACGACCGCACGCGCAAGAAGAAGGAACGCGAGAAGCGGCACGCGACGGAAGTGGGTGCAGCGCGCGGGAAGGCGAAGCCGGCCTCGACGTGAGCCTCGTCACCGCGGTCCACCTCTACGTCACCGACCTCGACCGCTCGATCGACTGGTACACGCGCCTGCTCGGGCGCGGGCCGGCTGCAGCCTACGACGAGGGTGAGAACGCCCACAGCGGCTTCTTCGTGCTCGAGGGGCAGACGTTCCTCGTCCTTACCTGGGACCCGGAGCGCGGCCGGGAGATCGGCGGGTCGACCCGCCTGGAGCTCGCGGGCGACGACATCCAGGCCGAGATCACCAGACTCGAACGCCAGGGGATCCAGGGCGGCCGCGTGACGAAGACGCGCTTCGGAACCGAGGTCTACGACCTCGCCGATCCGGACGGCCACCTCGTTCGCATCGGCCCGGCGTGGACCTGCACGCGATCGAAGGCGCCGTCTGACGCCGTCCGCGCGGGCGGGCGCCTGCAGGATCAGGCGGCCCGCGCGGGCCTGACGAGGATCACGTCGCCGGGGGCAAGACCGACCCGCCCGCACTCGCCGGCGGGGAGCTCGATCACCGACTTCGCGCCCTTGCAGCCCGCGATCCGCCACGGGCGCAGGTGCTCGGCGATGCGAAGGACGCGGCCGTCCGCGGTCGAGGAAGGCCGCGTCGATGGCGAAGCGCATGAACCACATGTGAATCGATGAAGCGGGGCGAAGAAGGATGCCCTCGCCCCGCTCGAGCCCGGCGCGTCCGAGGAGCCCTCGGAGCCGGGAGAGCGGTGTCTCCGCGAGGAGACACCGCTCACAGACCAGGCTGCCGTCCTGACGTTCCAGGGAGACGTTCAGGCTAGTACCCCACGTGAATGTGGTCGTCGTGATCGGCCAGCGGGAAGGACGGTCCGCCGAGGCCGAGCAGCGAGATGACCTGCTTGGGCTGCATCTCCGAGGGGAGACGCAGGATGTTCCTGACGGCGTGCTCGGTGAGCCCACCGGGCTCCTGATTGCCGTAGATGGACTTGCCATCGAGCGCGGCGACATCGACAGCGAGGCCGTAGATGTGCGCCGAGATCACGCCCGGCCGGGCATAGAGCCCGTGGCCGGTCGTCAGGCACGAGACGGTGACCTGTCCGTGTGCCTCGGCGAGGTAGCGCAGGAGCACCAGGATGCGGACGTCGGTCCGGCCCATGGCGATGTCGAGCCGGCCGCCGGCATAGATGCTCAGCCTCTTGTCGCGGAGCACCATGCGCTGCAGCCTTGGCTTGGCCGCCTCGAAGCCGGAAACGAGCGCCCGGAGGCCGACCGCGCGGTTGTAGTTGCGGAGCGCGATCGCGTTTCGGGCGAACTCGTCGCCGCCGTATTCGCGGACCATCGTTGGGGGGCTTCGGTGACCTGCGCGAAGTTCGACCAGCCGGTCGGCGGTCGTGCGGACGGTGTCGAGGCTCATCGAGCTCGAGTCGAACCCGCGGGCCCGCAGGACGCCCAGGACGAGCGCCCAGTCGACGCCGGCCTCGGCCGACTCCTGGGCGAGTGCTGTGGCGAACCACGGCTTCAGGCGCTTCGCGGGCGGAGTCGGGTCGGGGAGCGGCTGGTGCAGCCAGATCGTGGCGAAGAAACTGTCGGCACTTGCCTCCGGGTCGAGGTAAGCCGGGCTCCACGTCTGCTTGTCGATCAGCGGGAGATCGGCGGGAGGCGAGGGGTCGTTCGGCCCGTCGCCGACGCCGGGATCGGGCGGAGACGGATTGCCGTCGTCGCCGTCGCCCGGGAGCGGGGGTGGAGGCGTGCCGTCGCCGGGGCTTCCGCCGCCGCCGTTGCCGCCGCCATTCCCGCCGTCGTCAGCGGGCTGTCCGCCACCGTCGCCGGGGTCGGAGCCGCCGTCGCCGGGGTCTCCACCATCGTCGGCGGGAGGATCGTCCTCGTCGCCGGGCTGGCCGGCGCCGTTGTCCTCGCCGTTGTCGTTTGCCTCGTCGCCCGCGGGATCGTCCGCAGGCGGCTCGGCTTCGCCGTCGCCGTTGTCGTTCTCGCCGTTGTCGTTCGACTCTTCGGCGGTGGCATCGTCCGCTGGTGCCTCCTCGGTGGAGGTGACATCGGCGGAGTCGTCGTCCTCGATCGCGTTCGAGACGACGTCTCCTGCGCCCGCGGAGAATGCGGCGCCGCCGAAGAACAGTGTCGCGAAGACGAGGCTCGTGGCGAGCCGGCGCTTGCTCCAAGTCGCGCGCGTGCGCGAGGGAGCCGTGGTCGAGCCGGTCGTGGGCCGACGGTCGGTCGTCCCGGCGTCGGGCGTCTCCGCCGTCGGCTCGTTGCGACCGAGCGCCCAAAGCGCCCAACCGGCCAGTGTGAACAGAACGAGGGGCGTGATGTACCGCCTCGGCTTTTTCTTGTGTGGCATCAGCCTGGTGCTCCCGTAGGTCGGGCGCCGAGGCCGCCACTTCGGCGCGGAACGTCCTTCTGGTCCCGGCCCGCTTAACACTGCGCGGGTCGTGCTCGGACTATCGGGCCCGGCCGCGACGGCGATCTTCCCCCAAAAGGGTCAAGTGGCCGTCAAACCCCTCCGCCGGGGGATTCTCGGCAGCCTTTCAGTGCCCGATGGTGCGGGGCAGATTGAGCCCAACGGCGGAGCGGTCACGCCGAGCAGCTCGAGCAGCTTCGGGAGGTCTTCCAACACCGTGACCATGCTTACCGCCCGATCGTCTAGCCGGCTCTCACGGCACGACCTCGTGCCATCTCCGCCTTCGGCTCGTGTTCAGGTCAGCGCGCCGGCGTGCGTGCTCGCAGTAGGGAAGGGAGGTGAATCGAGAATGCTCAACAAATCCCTCGTTGCACTGAGGCGCGAGGACGGCCAGACCATGGCGGAGTACGGCGTGGTCCTCGCCGTCATCACACTCGCCGTCGTCGTTGCCCTCGCCGCCCTCTCGGGCGCCATCGGCGACGCGATCGACGCCGTTACCGGACTCCTCTAAGAAGAACGCCGGTCACGAGGGGCGGGCCCGATTCCCGCGCCCCCGCAGGACGAGGGCCCGCTCCCTCTAGAGAAAGCCAGTCGACAAATGCATACAAAACTTTCACCGCACAGGAGCTCGAGGAAGAGACAGGAGGGCCAGACGCTCACCGAGTTCGCGATGGTCCTGCCCCTCCTCGCGCTGCTCCTGTTCGGAATCATCCAGTTCGGGATCGTCTTCCACCAGTACGTGACGCTGACGGACTCCGTCCGCGCCGGTGGCCGGCAGGGCGCAGTCAGTCGCGACCTGTCCAACCCCCAGGCCGTCGTCATCGACCGTGTGCGCCGCTCGGCGGCGGATCTCAATCCTGGCCAGCTCGGCGTCTCGGTCAGCTCCACGTGGGTCCAGGGATCCGACGTGACCGTGACGGCGACGTACCCCTACGACATCAGCCTCCTGGGCGTTGTCGTGAAGTCGGGAACCCTCAGAGCCTCGACCACGGAGCGCGTGGAATGAGCGATTGCGGCCGTTGTCGCGTCGCGTTCCGCGAATGAGTACTCAGCTCATGGGCCGAGGACGCCGATAAGGCACTCAATCCGAGACCAGAAAGACGTGGTGCAATGACGTATCGACTCCGCAATCTCGGGCTGGCGATCGCGCTCGCCGCCGTCGCAGTCCTGCTCGTCTTCTATTACGTCTCCCAAGAGCGGGGTCGGCTCCAGGATGATCAGGAGCTCGTCCCGGTCTGGGTGGCGGCCAAGGACATCCCCATCGGAACGTCGGGCGCAGAGCTCGACGCCGGCGGGTACCTCACGGCCTCCGAGGTCGAGCGCGGCCAGGTAGCACCAGGCGCGCTTCTCGATCCGGCGGACGTCGCCACGAAGGTTGTGGCCGCCCAGGTCTACAAGGGCGAGCAGGTGAGCCAGCTGCGCTTCAAGTCTGAAGCGGAGCGGGGGATCCGCGCCCAGCTCACGGGCAACCTCCGCGCAGTCCAGGTTCCCGGCAACGAGCATCAGCTGCTGGCCGGGACGCTGCAGGCCGGCGACCGTGTCGACATCGTCGGCACGTGGAACACGCCGGAGAACGAGACCAACCACGTAAGCCGCACGTTCCTCCGCGACATCCTCATCCTCGAGGCAGCGGTCAAGGCCGACGTGCAGACGAAGATCACCGAGGACGCCGACAAGGGCCTCTCGGTCAAGCTCGCGCTCACCGACGCGCAGGAGCAGAAGCTCTTCTGGATGACGCAGAACGGCGCTTGGACGCTCACGCTCCGGCCGCCGACGGACGCGTCCGACAGCCCCGAGGCTGCCGAGTCCTACTTCACGCTCCTCGAGGACGGTCTCAAGGCATCGCAAATCGCAGGACTCTGGAAGGTGGAGGACAACCAATGAGTAGCGAGACTCCTGTCGCCACTCGTGAGAAGACGCGGATCTTCGTCACGGGATCCTGCGACGGCCTCGATCAGCTCCGCGACGCACTCGAGCGCCACGGAGAGCTCGAGCTCGTAGGCTCGAGCGTGGCGGTCTCCGAGTCGGCTGCAGTCCTGACCGGCGGCCACCTCGCGGTGATCCTCCACGGGACCAGAAGCTCGACCCTTCCGGCGGACGAGATCGCCACGATCCGCGAGCACACGCGGACACCGATCATCCTCCTCGCCTCGGGCGAGGCGTCGGTCCTGCTCGAGGAGGCGCTGGACGCGGATGTGTCCGACGTCCTCCTCCTCCCGCAGATGACCGAGAACGTCGTCTTCGCCATCCGCAAGGCGGGCAGGTCGAGCCTCCGGCCGGCACCGTCCTCTTCGCCGACGCGCCGGGGACGCATCGTCACCGTGTTCTCGCCGAAGGGCGGGACGGGGAAGACGGCCACCTCGACGAACCTCGCCGCCGCCTTCGCCAAGTACGAGGGCAAGCGGACGCTGCTCCTCGATCTGGACCTTCAGTTCGGAGACGCGGCGATCATGCTCGGCCTCGAGCCGGAGAAGACGATCTACGACCTCGTCGTGGCTCCGGGAGAGCTCGACTCCGAGAAGCTCGCCGGATACACGACCCGGCACCCGTCCGGGCTCGACATCCTCCCGGCGCCCGTTCGCCCCGAGGACGCAGAGCTCGTCACCGAGACGAAGCTGTCCCGCCTGCTCGAGGTGGCGCGGGAGTCGTACGACGTCATCGTCGTCGACACATCGCCCTTCTTCCACGGGCCGATGCTCGCCACCCTCGACCGGACGGACGAGCTCCTGCTCGTCTGCGGGCTCGATGTTCCGACGCTAAAGAACGTCAGGCTCGCGCTGCAGACGCTCGAGCTCCTCGCGTTCCCCCAGAACCGCATCCGCATCGTCCTGAACCGGGCGAACTCCAAGGTCGGGATGAAGCGGAGTGAGGTGGAGGGCGCCCTCGAGGTGAAGGTCCGCTTCGAGGTCCCGAGTGACCGGGCCGTGCCTATCGCCGTCAATCGGGGCAACCCGGCCGTCCTCGCCGAGCCCGGCGCGGACTTCTCGAAGGCGATTCGTGAGATGGCGAAGGGGCTCCAGCCGGCAGAGGTCGCGAAGGGCCAGAAGCGCGGCCTCTTCAAGCGGAGCTAGCCATGGGCCTTCACGATCGCCTCAGAAGCGGGAACGGCGGCAGCGCCGCCGAAGCCACGATCACGCGCATCGAGAGCGCCTCGCGCGATGCGCAGCCGGAAAGCCGGTCCGTCGATCCCTACGCCGAGCTGAAGACCCGGATCCACCATGCCTGCATCGCCAAGCTGGGCCCGGAGCTCTTCTCAGCCTCGACGAACGAGGATCTAACCGATCGCGTCCTGCGGGTCGTCACGGAGCAGCTCGCGCTCGACCAGACCCCGCTGACCAGGGACGAGCGCCGGCAGGTCGTCCGCGAGATCACCGACGACATCCTGGGCTACGGGCCACTCGAGCCGCTGCTCCGGGAGGACGACATCAGCGAGGTCATGGTCAACGGGCCCGACCGGATCTACGTCGAGCGTGCGGGCAAGATCGAGCTGTCGAAGTCGACGTTCGTCGACGACGCGCACCTCCTCCGCATCATCGACAAGATCGTCTCCCAGGTCGGCCGCCGGGTCGACGAGTCCTCGCCGATGGTGGACGCCCGCCTGCCGGACGGCAGCCGCGTCAACGCGATCATCCCGCCGCTCTCGCTGCGGGGGCCGGTCCTCACCATCCGGAAGTTCTCGCGCGACCCGTACACCATGGATGACCTGATCAACTTCGGCTCCGTCTCGTCGAAGGCGGCGCACTTCCTGGCCGCCTGCGTCCAGGGGAAGCTCAACGTCCTCATCTCGGGCGGAACCGGTACCGGTAAGACGACGACTCTGAACGCCCTGTCCGCCTTCGTCCCCGGTGACGAGCGCATCGTCACGATCGAGGACGCGGCAGAGCTCCAGCTGCAGCAGGATCACGTGATCCCGCTCGAGTCACGGCCGGCCAACATCGAGGGCCAGGGCGAGATCAAGATCCGGGAGCTCGTCCGGAACGCCCTGCGCATGCGTCCCGACCGCATCATCGTCGGGGAGGTCCGCGGCGCGGAGACGCTCGACATGCTCCAGGCCATGAACACGGGCCACGAGGGCTCGCTGACCACGATCCACGCGAACTCTCCCCGGGACGCGCTCTCGCGTCTGGAGACGCTGGTGCTCACGGCCGGCGTCGAGCTGCCCCACCGCGCCATCCGCGAGCAGATCTCGAGCGCCTTCGACCTGCTCGTCCAGATCACGCGCCTCGTCGACGGCTCCCGCCGTCTCTCGCACGTGACCGAGGTGCTGCGCATGGAGTCGGACGTGATCACGCTCCAGGACATCTTCGTCGCCAAGCCTCCGGACGAGGACTCGGCGGCTCCGGGCGCCACGCGGCTGCTCTCGCCGCTCAAGTGCACCGGGCTCAAGCCGCACTTTCTCGAGAAGATGGCGGCCAACGGGGTCACGCTGCCGCCGAACTTCTTCCAGCAGGACTCTGACGACCAGGTTCGGAGCACGTTCCAGGCCGCCAGCTTCGGCGGGCTCCAGCGATGAGGAAGACGGTACTGGCCTGGCTGGTCGTTCTGGCCACCCTCCTCCTGCCCGCGGGCGCGCTCGCGGCCAAGGTGGAGGCGGACGCGAGCGACTATCCGGTCGTCCGCGCGATCGTGGTCACCGACCAGCCGACCTACTCGCCGCCCGCGCTGACGGAGAACGGCGATGAGGTCTCCGGCCTCGTCGCCACGAACCTCGGCCGCACCAAGAGCATCGTCCTCGCGGTCGACCGCTCGCGGTCGATGGAGGGCCAGCCCCTCGGCGCCGCGGTCGAGGCCGCCCGCCAGTTCATCTCGGCAAAGCCGCTCGAAGATCGCATCTCGGTCCTCACCTACGCGACCGAGCCGATCTTCCTCACCGGGTTCCAGACCTCGACCACGGACGCCGACTCGGCACTCCGTTCGATCTCCCTCGACCCGAACGGCGGAACGACGCTGTTCGACGCACTCGTCCTGTCCTCGAACTCGCTTGCCTCGGAGACGAACCAGGGCCGCGTGATCATCATCGTCACGGACGGCAACGAGACGAGGAGCGAGGCGTCGATCGAAGACGCGATCGCCGCGGCGCAGCGCGCCAACGCCTCCGTCTACGTCGTCGGCATCGAGAGCGAGTCCTTCAACCCGAAGCCGCTTCAGCGAATCGCCGAAGCGACCGGCGGGAACTACTACGGTGCGGCCGACTCGGCAGCGCTTACGGGCGTATACAACTCGATCGCCGACGAGCTCTCGCGCACGTGGCGCCTCGAGTACGTCACGGCTGCGCTTCCGAGCGAGTCGATCGACCTGACAGCGACTGCGGGCGGCGAGACAGCCTCCGTGAAGATCGTCGCCCCGGGATCGTCCGTCGTCACGCACAAGCCCGAGATCAAGGGCCGGCTCCCCGAGCAGTTCTTCGGGACCTTCTGGGGCCAGGCCTCCTTCGCGGCCGTGGTCGGCCTCGTGATCTTCCTCGCCGCGGCGTTCGCGTTCGCCTCACCGCGGAGTGCGTGGCTGAAAGGCCGCCTGCAGCCCCACCTCACCACTCAGCGGCGGGTGAAGCAGTCGGGTCGCGAACGGCTGAAGATCGCGGCCGGCCTCTTCCACGCAACCGAGAACGCGCTCAGCAAGTTCAAGCCCTGGGGACGGCTCCAAAGCGCGCTCGAGCGCGCGGACCTGCCGCTTCGCACGGTCGAGTTCGTCTACCTGATGCTCGGCGCCGCCCTCCTCGTTGGAGTCGTCGCGGCCGGTATGACGCGATCCTTGCCCCTGATCGCGCTCGGCCTGGTGGGCGGAGCCGCGGTTCCCTATCTGTTCGTCTCGTTCAAGGCGAAGCAGCGCGTCAAGGCGTTCGAGAACCAGCTTCCCGACCTCCTCGTGACGATGGCGGCGGGGCTCAAGGCCGGCCACAGCTTCCGGCAGGCCCTCCAGAGCGTTGTCGACGAGGATCAGCCGCCCGCCTCCAAGGAGCTCAACCGTGTCCTCACCGAGACGCGCCTGGGGCGGCCGATGGACGAAGCGCTGGCTGACATGGCGCAGCGCATCGGCTCCAAGAACTTCGAGTTCGTGATCACGGCCGTGACGATCCAGCGCCAGGTCGGCGGCAGCCTGGCCAGTCTCTTCGACATGGTCGCCGACACCGTCCGCAACCGGCAGCAGTTCGCCAAGAAGATCAAGGGTCTGACGGCCATGGGCCGGGCGTCGGCTTACGTGCTGATCGGCCTGCCGTTTTTCGTGGCGCTCATGCTCACGCTCTTGAACGCCGAATACATGAGCCCGCTCTGGCATTCGAGCATGGGCCACAAGCTCATCATCGGCATGTTCGTGATGATCGGGATCGGCTCACTCATTCTCCGCAAAATCGTCAACTTCAGGTACTGACATGATCTGGCTTCTCATCATCGCCGGCGGCACCATCGCCCTCGCGTTCTTCCTGCTCATGGACCTCGCGACGATCCCGGCGCGGGAGCGGATGGGCTCCATCCGCCGCGCCGCCGGGTACGGCAAGAACCGCCCGGTCTCGAGCTCGAGCGTGCTCGACGACGGGACGTTCAAGGACCGCGCGCTCATGCCCATGAAAACCGGTCTTGCCCGGGGGGTCTTGCGCATCACGCCGCGCGCGAGCGTCGAAACCGTCAGCAACAAACTCCTCCGGGCCGGCCTGAACCGCAGGGTGTCGCCAACCGGCTACCTGGCCTCGAAGGCGATCCTCTGCTTCGTCGGCTTCGTCGGCGGGCAGGTCTTCGCAAGCATCGCCGGCGCGCTCGCGTCCAAGGCGCTGCTCCTCGGCATCGTGGGCGCGATCGTGGGCTTCATGTTTCCCGACGTCATCGTCACCATGAGGACGCGGACGCGGAAGGAGGTTCTACGTGCAGAACTGCCCGACGCGCTCGACCTCCTCGCCGTCTCGGTCGAGGCCGGCATGGGCTTCGACGGCGCCATCTCCAAGCTCACGGAGCACATGGACGGGCCGCTCGCCGACGAGTTCGCGCTTGCGCTCGGCGAGATGCGAATCGGCGAGAGCCGGCAGAACGCGCTCACGAAGATGATGAAGCGCGTGGACACGCCGGAGCTTTCCGCCTTCGTCCGCGCGATCATCCAGGCGGATCAGCTGGGTATCTCGCTGGGTCGCATCCTGAAAGTGCAGGCCAGCGACACGCGCAACAGGCGCCAGCTGGCGGCCGAAGAGCGGGCGATGAAGGCACCGATCAAGATGCTCTTCCCGACCGTCATCTTCATCTTCCCGGCCATGTTCATCGTCATCCTCGGGCCGGCCTTCATGAACCTGTCGGAGCTGTTCTAGGCAGGGGGTCCCCCCGACCGTGGCGGTGAGCGAAGAGTCGAAGGAGTCGCCCAAGATCGAAGCCGAGACCGGCTTCGGCACCGGCCTGCGCGGCAAGCTCAAGAAGCGCCAGGAGCCGGCCGCCGCCGAGACCAACGGCGCTTCCGCTCCCCCTGAGGAGGAGCAGCCACCGGCGGAGGTCGATGCCGAGCCGGTGGCCGAGACAGAAGGAGAGGCCGAGGCGCAGGCACCCGAGCCGACCGAGCCCGAGCCGGTCGTCGTCCACGTCAAGGACACGGCCGAATCCGATGCCCTTAGAAGCGAGCTGGCGGCGGCGCTGGATCGCGAGCGCGATCTGCGCATCGAGTTGGCGGCGGCGTTTTCGGAACGCGACCACGCGAGCTCCCTCGACGGCGACTACGCCTCCCGGTCGACGGACCTCGACCTGCGTGCCGCGAAGGTCGCCTCCTCGGAACAGGAGCTCGACCTCCGTGAGGCGAGGCTCACCGAGCAGCTGCAGAACTTCCGCGAGGAGCGCGAGCGCCTCTCGGAGCTGGAGAACAGGCTTACGGCGAGCGAAGCCCTCACGGGCGAGCGCGCGCAGCAGGTCGATGCAAAGGTTCGCGAGCTCCGCGACGCGGACCGCCAGCGCGAGAAGCTCTCCTCCGAGCTGGCCAAGCAAGCGCAGACGTTGAACTCGCAGGAGACGAAGCTGGTGCGCCGCGAGCAGACGGTTGCAAGCCGAGAGGCCGAGATGAAGGCCAGGCAGGAGGCCCGCGACCGCTCGCTTGCCGAACGCGAAACCGCCCTGCGCGAGCACGAGAAAGGCACGTCCAAGCGCGAGCAGGCCCTCGCCGCCCGCGAGCGGGAGCTCGCGAAGGAGCATTCGCGCGTCCAGGCGAAGGAGGAGGCGCTCGAGGAGCGCGAAGCGGATCTCCGGGCCAAGCACGACCGTCTGCGGCTCGATGCGGAGAGGCTCGAGCGCGGAGCCTCCGGACGCGAGCGCGAGTCCCAGGAATCGACCGCGCGTCTTGCCGAGCTCGACCGCAGGGAGGCCGAGCTGGCCGCCCGCGAGGCGGAGATTCACCACCGAGAGACCCACGTCTCGCGACTCGAGTCCGAGACCTCCAAGGTCCTCGACGTCGAATCCCTCCAGGAGCGGCTCAAGGAGCGCGAGCGGGAGCTCGCCGAGCGCGAAGCTGAGATGTCGAACACCGAGGACGTCGTCGAGTCCCAGCGTAAGCGGCTCGAACGGCGCGAGAAGCGCCTGACCGAAACCGAGACCTCGCTCCGTGAGCGGCTGCACGAGCTGGACTCGCGCGAGTCCGAGCTGGAGGCGCGCGAGGCGCGCACCGAGGCCGACATCGAGATCCGGGAGGACAAGCTGGAGCGCCGCGAGCGCGAGCTGTCCGACCTTCAGGAGCGTCTCGGCCAGAAGGAGAACGAGCTCGCTACCTACGTCGAGCAGGTGCAGAGCGAGCTGAAGCGCCGCGAGGACGACTGGTGGGAGAAGGTCACCGGCGGCGAGTCTTCGGACGAGCGGTAGCCGCCGCCGATACCTCCTACTGAGGCGCGGGTCCCGGCTCGGCCGGAGCCCGCCACCGCACGAGCGCTTCCCATGAGGCGACCGTGTCGGCGGACACCTGGGCGCCCAGGCTGTCCGGCGAGGCCGCCCAGTGCAGCTCGGCGACCTTGACGGAGTTCGGCTCGGGCTCGGCCCCCTCGCGGAGCATCGCGTGGTACACGACGAGGGCGGATCCCGTGTCGTCGCTCAACACGACCGCGAGCGGCCGGAACCCGGGGAGATCCTCCGCCGTGAGTCCGATCTCCTCCGCGGCGTCGGCGAGCACCGCGTCGCGAGGCTGCTCCCGGTGCCCGAGGCCGCCCGAGGCCGAGGCCGTCCAGAGCAGGGGGTCGCGGCCGATCGACGGGCCACGCTGCTGGAAGAGCGTCAGGCCCTCGGCCCGTTCGACGAAGAGCTGGACGCCGAGCGCGAATCCGAGCCGGTAGGCCTGCGTCGGCTCGGCAAAGACGACCATCGCCTCGGCATAGCGCCCGTGCCGGCGGACGACTGCCCCGTCGCGCGACACGCCGTGACAGAAGGCGATAGGGCCGTCGAATCGCCCTCTCGTCCTCGAGAGAACGAGGGCCGCGTCGTCGACCGCGCGCCTGAGCGGACCCTGGAGCGGGGGGTCGAACGGAAACGGGCGGAAGCGGGGCTCGTCGTCGAGAGGAACGATTGCGCGCATCGCCAAGAGTCTTGCGAACCTGCCGGTCGGCCGGTCCGGTCGAGCGCCTCGGTCGAGCGACCCCCGCCCGACCTGCGCTCGATCGTTCCGGTCCGCTACTGCGGGTTCTGGATCTCGACCCCGCTTCTCCCCGGGTCGAGCCCGGCGTCGAAGAAGCAGGTGTCCGTTCCGGCGCCGCCGCTCAGCGTGGTGTCGGCCTGGCCGTCCGCCGCCTGGAGGGTGTCGTCGCCCGTGCCGCCGATCAGCGCGTCCGCACCGGCGCCGCCGACTAGCGTGTCGTTGCCATCGTTCCCGTTCAGGTGGTCGTTGCCGTCCTCGCCGCGAATCTCGTCCGCACCGCCGTAGCCGCTGACGGTGTCCACGCCCGTGCCACCGACGATGAGGTCGGCGAAGTCGGTGCCGGTCAGATTGTCATCTCCGTCATCCGCGCGGAGCGTGACGGGGCCGGGGAACAGCTGGCCGGAGCCAAAGCCTCCGCGGGCCGTCAGGGTGTCGGCACCACCACCGCCGACCAGCTCGATCGAGCTCGGGAGCGGGGTGATCGTCACGTCCACGTCCGTGTCGTTGTTGAACGAAACGCCCTTCAACCCCACCGCCAGAGTGTCAGCGGAGGCCGTGCCGCGGACGACGATCACGTCGGCCGCGCTGCCCAGGTTGATCGCGAGCTCGATCTCCGAGATTCCGGATGCCTCGGCGGTCGCTCCCGGGGCCAAGGCGCCGCCCGACTGGTCGATGGTCAGGTGCTCGACGGAGGAGCCGTTCGTCCCGGTGACCGAGATCGTGTCGGTGTTCGCCGTCGTGGCCGCCCCACAGGCAGTCGGAGACTGGCCGAAGTGGATTGCGCCGCCGACCACCGAGAGAGTCGCAGTCCCGCCGGCCGCGACCGTGGCCGTCACCGACTTCGTCGCCGCGTTGTAGGAGCAGGCTCCGTTCGGAGGCGGAGGCGGAGGCGGCGGGCCGCTGTCGACGATCGTCGTCTCGACGGCGATCGGCTGCGGGTCGATGTTGGCGTCGACCGTGGCGGTATCCGTGCCAGCTCCCCCGTGAATCTGCGTGTCGGTTTCCTGGTCGTTCGCAAACAGCGTGTCGTCGGCGGCACCGGCGATCAGATCGTCCGCACCAGGCCCGCCGGTGAGGGTGTCGTTCGCCTCGCCGCCGCTTATGCGGTCGGCGCCGCCGCCGCCGGTCATGGTGTCTGGGCCGCCGGAGCCGTTGATTACGTCGTTGCCGCCGCCGCCGCTGATCTCGTCGGCACCGTTGCCGCCGTTGAGCTCGTCGTCCGAGCTGCCTCCGGTGATGGTCGTGTTCCCCGCGTAGGAAAGGCCGGCTCCCCAGCCGCCTCGTGCCGTGAGGAAGTTGACGCCGGCTCCCCCGGTGATCGTCATATGCGACGGGAGCGGCGTGAACACCACGTCCAGGTCGCCGTCCGAGTTGAACGAGTAACCGGAGGCGCCTGCCGCCATGCGGTCGCCCTCGGGCCGGCCGATGACCGCGAACCGGTCGGCCGTGTCGCCCGTGTTCACTGCAAACTCGATCTCGGGCAGGTTGGACTCGGCGCTGAAGCCGGGGCCGATGAAGCCCTCGCTCATGTCGACCGTGAGCTTCTCGACCGTGCCGGTCGTCCCGTTCACCGTGATGAAGTCGGTGTTCGTGGTGGTCGCGCCGCCGCAGTCCGCGGGCACGAGGCCGAACCAGAGCGCACCGGACGACTTCACCTTGAGCGTCGCCTCCGATCCTGACGCAATCTCTGCCGTGATCCGCTTCGTTCCGGAGTCGTACGAGCACGACTCGACCGCAGCGCTCGCCGTCCCCGACACGAGAGCGAACATCGCCAGAAGCCCGGTCCCTAGGACCGCGCGCAGAATCTTAGAAGTCAACGCCGCCTTCCCTTCACCCGAATTTGATCCCGCCTTCCCAGACAGCAGGGTACGTGAGGCTCGTGGTCAGTTCAACTTGAACCGACGAGGACTAGTCGAGAGTCCAGTCGGCGCTTTCGAGCCGGCTCCGAACCGATCCGGCGGCACGTTCAGCCGAGGCGCAGCGACTCGGGCGGGAGCGGGAGCGGCTCGGCCACCGCTTCCGGCGGGAGCTCGGTGATCGCCGGCGCGGCGCGGGCGCCCGACCGGATCAGATTGCGTACCTCCCGAAGCGCCACCGACAGCGTCTCCAGGCTCGAGAGCCCGCCCATCCGGATGTCGGACACGACCTGGAGCACGCGGTCAGCGCCTGTCCGGTTCTCGGCATGCCATTGCTCGGCGCGGGCCTCCGGGCCCAGCTCGGGAGAGCCGGTCTCGAGGGCCTCCGCGGTGAGGGCGCTGTGCACGCCGTAGAGCTCATCGCGAAGCGCGGCCCGCGCCAGCGTCTGCCACCGGTTGTCGCGCGGGAGCACCGTGATCTCGTCCCGGAGCCACTGGAGCTCGAGCTGTGCCCCGATCGCGTGGTAGACGGCGGCGACGTCGTCGATAGGCGCCTCCGTCTCCCTGGCCACCTCGACGATGTCGAGCGCCGAGAACAGCGCTCCGAGGCCCGCGACGCGGGCCGCGAGCTCGTCCGGCACGCCGGCGGCGGCGTAGCGGGATGTCGACTGCTGAAACGCCGTTCGGTCGGCGCCGTGCAGGACCTCGCCGAGGGTCTCCGAGAGCAGCGCCGCACCGGGGGCGAAGCGCTCGATTTCGGCCGCGATGTCGAGAGGCCGCGGTCGGCTTCGAACGAGCCAGCGCGTCGCTCGCTCGACGAGCTTGCGGCCCTCGAGCAGCATGTCCAGCTGGACGTCTGCGGGGATCGACGAATCGAGAGCCTCGATCTCCGTCCAAAGCGCCCGTAGGTCGA
This sequence comes from uncultured Actinomycetes bacterium, assembly GCA_963842305.1. Lineage (GTDB taxonomy): Bacteria > Actinomycetota > Thermoleophilia > Gaiellales > Gaiellaceae > JAIBJN01. Next base: position 104,796 of record CAWJFW010000003.1, on the reverse strand, counting down.
AGACCTCGCGGGCGACCATGTAGGCCCTGGCGATGTCCGCGGCCGCGGCCCCGGTCTCTTCCGCGAGCCGGAAGGCGAACGTGATCCCCGCCCGGTTGACGACGCTGTTGGTGACGTAGGTCGCGACCAGCTCGCGGCGGAGGCGATGCCCGCGCATCGGGTCGCGGTACCGCTCGGAAAGGACGTGGGGGAAGTAGCGAGCGAGCTCGGCCTCCGTGAACGGGTCATCCGGCAGGTCCGAAGCCACGAGGGCGTCGAAGAGCTCGATCTTGGCGTAGGCGAGCAGGATGGCGAGCTCCGGAGCGACCAGACTGGTCCCGGCCGCGCTGCGCTCGGCCAGGACATCTTCGCTCGGCAGCGACTCGAGCTCCCGGCTGATTCGCCCGGTCTGCTCGAGGTGCTGGATCAGCCGGGCGTGCACGCCGAGCATCGACGCCGCCTGCCTGACGGCGAGGCTGAGCGCCTGCGTCTGGCGGTAGTTGTTGCGCAGGACGAGCCGCGCCACGTCGTCGGTCATCGCGACGAGGAGCTCGTTGCGCTGCTTCTCGGTCATGTCTCCGGCCGTCACGACCGCGCCGAGCAAGATCTTGATGTTCACCTCGTGGTCGGAGCAGTCGACCCCGGCCGAGTTGTCGATCGCGTCCGTGTAGATGCGGCCGCCCGTCAGCGCATACTCGATCCTGCCCTTCTGCGTGAAGCCGAGGTTGCCGCCCTCGCCGACGACGCGGGCGCGGACGTCGCGGCCGTCGACCCGGAGCGCGTCGTTCGCCTTGTCGCCGACGTCCAGGTGCGGCTCCGTCGATGCCTTCACGAACGTGCCGATACCTCCGTTCCAGAGGAGATCGACCTCTGCCGTCAGGATGGCTCTGATCAGCTCGTTCGGGTTCAGGTCGTCGGCCTCGATCCCGAGCGCGCGGCGCGCCTGCGCCGAGAGCTCGATCGACTTGGCCGTGCGGGGGAAGACACCCCCGCCCTGTGAGATTTTCGTCGAGTCGTAGTCAGCCCAGCTCGAGCCGGGGAGCCCGAAGAGGCGCTCGCGCTCGGCGTAGCTCGCTTCGGGATCCGGGTCCGGATCGAGGAAGACGTGCTCGTGGTTGAACGCGGCGACGAGCTTCAGGTGGCGCGACAGGAGCATGCCGTTGCCGAAGACGTCGCCGGCCATGTCGCCGATGCCAACGACCGTGACGTCGGAGGTCTGCACGTCGACGCCGAGCTCCCGGAAGTGGCGCTTCACGGACTCCCAGGCCCCGCGCGCAGTGATCGCCATCGCCTTGTGGTCGTAGCCCGCGGACCCGCCCGAGGCGAACGCGTCACCCAGCCAGAAGCCGTACTCGCCCGCAATCCGGTTCGCGACGTCCGAGAACGTGGCGGTTCCCTTGTCGGCCGCAACGACGAGGTAGGGGTCGTCGTCGTCGTAGCGGACGACGTTCGGCGGCGGCACCGTCTCCCCGCCCACGATGTTGTCGGTGAGGTCGAGGAGCCCGCGCATCAGCGTCGTGTAGCACCCGACGCACTCCTTGCGCAGGCCCTCGCGGTCGGCCGGCGGGCGCTTGACGACGAACCCTCCTTTGGCGCCGACCGGGACGATCACTGCGTTCTTGACCATCTGGGCCTTCATCAGGCCGAGCACCTCCGTGCGGAAATCCTCGCGCCGATCCGACCAGCGGATGCCGCCACGCGCCACCTTGCCACCGCGCAGGTGCACGCCCTCGGTCCGCGGCGAGTAGACCCAGATCTCGTACTCCGGCTTGGGGAGCGGCAGATCCGGTACGAGCGCCGGGTCGAGCTTGAAGGAGAGGTAGGACTTCGGCCGGCCGTCCGCGTCGACCTGAAAGTAGTTCGTGCGGAGGGTCGCCTGGATGAGCCGAAGGAAGCCGCGCAGGATGCGATCCTCGTCGAGGCTCGGTACGGCGTCGATCTCCTTCTCGATCAGGTCGCCGAGGGCATCGGCGTCGGCCGCGCGCTCGTCGCCGTGCTGCGGGTCGAAGCGGGCCCGGAAGAGCTCGACGAGCTTGCGCACGATTCCCGCGTGAGCGCCGAGCGTCTCTTCCATGTATCTCTGGCTGAAGGTGGTGCCCGTCTGGCGCATGTATCTGGCCAGGGCTCGCAGCACGGCGACCTCGCGCCACGTCAACCCGGCGCGGAGCACGAGCCGGTTGAAGCCGTCCACCTCGATCTCACCGCGCCAGGCCTGGCCAAAGGCGTCCTTGAACCCGTCTCCTACCGCATCCAGGTCGATCGGCCCGTCCTCGCTCGTGAGCCCGAAGTCGTAGATCCAGGCGTCGATCGGCCCTGCCCGGTCGATCTCGTACGGTCGCTCGTCGTAGACCTTGACGCCCAGGTCCTCGAGCAGGGGGAGCACGTCGGAGAGCAGGATCGGCTGCCCGGAGCGGAGGAGCTTCAGGACGAAGAAGTCGTCGTCGGCCTCGAGCGGGCGATACAGGCTCATCTCGAGGTCGCCGGCCGGGTCGAGGCGCTCCATGCGCTGGATGTCGAGAACCGCCGCCGGCGGCGTGAAGTCGGCGCGGTAGCCCGGCGGGAATGCGTCCCGGTAGGACGCGAAGAGCTCGGTGCCCTGTTCCTCCCCGAGCTGCTCGACGAGTGCAACGAAGAGGTCGTCGACCCAGGAGCGGGTGACCTCCACGAGCTGTTCCTCGATCTCGCCCACGTCGTAGTCGGGCAGCGCCGCCCCGGGGCGCGTGTGGATCACGTAGTGGAGCCGTGCGAGCACCGACTCCGACAGGCGGATGTTGTAGTCGACGCTCTCGCCGTTGAACGTGTCTTGGAGAATCTCCTGGATCTCCTCTCGGACCTGCGTGTTGAAGCGGTCGCGCGGCACGAAGACCAGGCAGGACAGGAACCTGCCGAACTTGTCTCGCCGGACGAAGAGCCGCACGCGCTGGCGCTCGCCGAGGTGGAGGATTCCCATGGCGATCTCGAACAACTCGTCGTCCGAGATCTGGAAGAGCTCATCGCGCGGATAGGTCTCGAGGATCTCGACGAGCGCCTTGTCCGCATGGCTTCCGGGTGGCAAGCCCGAGCGCTCGCGCACCTTCCGGACCTTGCGGCGGAGAAGCGGGATCTCGTCGGGCCTGGCGCTGTACGCCGTCGAGGTGTAGAGGCCGAGGAAGCGGCGCTCCCCGATGACATCGCCGGACTCGTCGAATCGCTTCACGCCGATGTAGTCGAGGTACGAGGGCCGGTGCACCGTCGCGCGCGAGTTCGCCTTGGTGAGAACGAGCACGTTCTTCTCGCGCGCGAGCCCCTCCGCCCGGGGGCCGAGCTTCACGACCCCTGCGTCCGGGTCGCTGTCACGGAGGATCCCGAGCCCCGTTCCCGGAACGCGCTTGAGCGCGTTCTCGCCGTCGACCTGTACGAGCTCGTATTCGTGGTAGCCGAGGAAGGTGAAGTGGTGGTCGAGGATCCACTCGAGGAGCGCCGTGGTCTCGGCCAGCTCCTCGGCCTCGACCGGAGGTGGGTGCTCGACGAGGTCGCCGACGACGTCGCGCCCGCGCGCGCCCATCGCCGGCCAGTCCTCGACCGCCGCACGGACGTCGGCCAGGACGTGCTCGAGCCCGGTGCGAACCTGCTCCAGGTGCGCCGGGTCGCTCTCACGCACGATCTCCGCGTGAATGAAGGACTCGAGCTCGCAGTCCGGGGCGTCCGCATCGTGCGGCAGGACGTCGAGCAGGCGTCCCTCCGCGTCCCGCCGGACGCGGACGACCGGATGGATGATGAGGTGGACGCCGCTCCCGAGCCGGTTGAGCTCCATGCTCACCGAGTCGACTAGGAAGGGCATGTCGTCGTTGACGATCTCGACGACGGTGTGGGTCGAGGTCCAGCCGTGCTCTTCGAGCTGCGGGGTGTAGACGCGCACCTTCGGCGTGCCGGAGGTGCGTCGTGAGCCGAAGTTCAAGTGCCCGAGCGCCGCGCCGTACAGATCGCCGACGTCGCGCTCCAGCAGGTCATCCGCGGCGACCGAGCCGTAGTAGATGCGGAGGAAGGCCTCGAGGCGCGCCGCCTGCTCGGCGGGGAGCTTCGCGCGTGCGTGCTCGACCGTCTTCTGAATAAGAGCGGTCTTCGCCTCGTCGGGCTTCGAGCTCATCAGGTCTCATTCGACAGTCTGTCCGAGCCATCCTGGTCTGTCGAGCCGAAGGGCGCTCTGCCGCTGACGAACGAGGGGCGGGGCAGCCGCTCGGCCGCCCCGCCCAGAGCCCCTGCCCGGAGCTTCTACCGGTCGTCGTCTCCGTGGCCGCCGTGGTCATCGCCGCCGTCATGGCCGTCGTCGCCAGGGCCGCCATGGCCGCCGTGGTCGTCGCCGGCGTCCCCATCATCGTCTCCGCGGCCGCCGTGGTCGTCGTCATCCTCGCCGGCGCTCCCGGAGCCGGAGCTCTGCGAGCCGGGGCCCGAGTTGTCGTCGACCTGGTCGTCGTCACCCTGATCGTCGCCGCTCCGACCCGGGCCCGAGTTGTCGTCGTCGCGGTCGTCGTCGACGCCGGTGCAGCGCGGGTCGGCGGCGTGCTCGGCCTCGTCGCACGGGCCGCTGATGTCTTCGGCCTCGTCGGTCGTCGTCGTTGTCGTCGTGTCGATTGTCGACGTCGTCGGGGCCACCTGGGCGAGCGGGCTGCTCGAGTCACCCCCGCTTGCCGCGATCGCGACACCGACGCTGAAGGCGACGATGAGCGCCGGGACGAGCATGATCTTCATGAAAGTGGACATGGAACCCTCCTTGCTCGGTGAGCAGTAGCTGCTCCTTCGAGGCTAGGAAGGGCCGGGAAAAGCGCGCTCCCCGGTGGAGTGAAGACTCTCCAGGGCGACGGTAAAGAACCGGAAGATCAGTCGTCGTCGCCCGAGCCGTGGCCGCTCGAGTCGTCGCTCCCGCCGGAGCCGTGGCCGCTCGAGTCGTCGTCGCCCGAGCCGTGGCCGCTCGAGTCGCCGTCCTCCTCGGCGGAGCGCGGGTCGCAGTCGGGATCGAGCTGGTGCTCCGGGTCCCGGCACTTGCCGGGCAGATCGTCACCGTCCGCCTCGGTCGTGGTGGCTCCGGACGTCGCCGACGTCGTCTGCCTTGTCGCAGCCCGGGCAAGCGTCAACGGAGGCTGGACCACCGAGGGCACAGCCGTCAAGGAACCGGCCGACGCGACGTAGACCCCGAGCGCGAGGCCGACTGGCAGCGCGAGGCCGACGAGGGCGAGGATGAGCGCCCGTGCTCGACTCATGGTCTCGAAGTTACCAAGGCGCGTCTTCAGGAATGGTTAGCCGGCGGTGAGGAGTCGGCAGGGACGGCCGGAAAGGTCGCCCGAACGCGTGTGCCCGGCCCGTCGAGCAGCTCGACCCGTCCGTCCCAGCGGTCGGCGAGCTCAGCGACGATCGCGAGCCCGAGCCCCGTGCCGGGTCCCGCGCCGCGACCCTCCGTGCCGCGGTAGAAGCGCTCGAAGACGTGGGCCCGTTCCTCCGAGGGAATGCCGGGGCCCGTATCCGCGACAACGAACCCAGGCCTGTCGCCGTCCTGGTCGAGCTCGACTCGAATCTGTGCCCCGCGGGGCGAGTACCGGATCGCGTTCTCGAGCAGATTGTCGAGGATGTGGGCGACGTCGACGGGGGCAGCCCAGACGGCTCCCCCGGCGCCGTCCTTCACGGAGAGCTCGTGGCCCGCCTCGACAGCCGGATCCGTCCACCGCCTTCCCGCCGCGCGTACCGCCTCACCGAGCTCGACACACTCGCCGGGGGTGCGGTCGGCTGCCGCGCGCGCAAGCCCGAGGAGGTCGTCGACGAGGGCGTTCAGCCGGTCGAGCTCCGCCTCCGCCTTGGCAGCCTGCTCGGCCGCGGTGCCTCCTTCGGCCCGGATGGCCTCGAGGCGGAGCTTGATCCCCGTCAGAGGCGTACGGAGCTGATGGGAAGCGTTGGCGACGAAGTCCCGCTGCGATGCCAGGTTGGCGGAGAGCTCGCCGGCCATCCGGTTGAACGACCGGCCGAGCTCGTCGATCTCCCGAGGCCCCTCGGGCTCGACCCGCGCGTCGAGGTCGCCGCGGCCGAGCCGGCCTGCCGCAGCGCGGAGCTTTTCCACCGGGCGCGCCAGCGAGCCGGCGAGGATCCAGGCGAGGACCAGCCCCGCTCCGACGACCGCCACGCCGATCAGTCCGAGCGCGAGCCAGCGCGAGCGGACGCTCGCGTCCACCTCGCCCAGCGGTGCCGAGACACGGAGCGCGCCGATCACGTCGCCGCGGTCGGTGACCGGGGTCGTCACGAGCAGCAGGTCTTCGCCCAGCGTGTCGCTGTGGCGCTCGCGGACGTCAACCCGGCCGTCGAGCGCCGCCTGGAACTCGGGGCGTTCCTCGGTGGCGAACGCCTCGCCGGTCGCCGCCGTGCTCGCCGAGTCGGCCAGGACGAGTCCGTCGTTGTCGACGACGACGGTGCGGGCGTCGTCGCCAACCGTCGCCTCGTCGATGACAAGGCCGAGCTGGTTCGTCGCCTCCAGGCGGACGAGGTCGGCGATTCGTCCCGACAGGAAGGCGGAATCCGCGACGACGTCGGACTCCAGCTCGGAAGTCGCCCGGCGGTCGACGCTCAGCGCAAGCGGCACGGCCAGGGCGACGACGACCGCGGCGAGCAGGTAGGCCGCCGCGAGCACGAGGCGGGCGCGAAACGTCACGGCGCTTCGAAACGGAAGCCGACCCCACGCACCGTGTGGATGTAGCGGGGCGCGGCCGGGTCGTCGCCCAGCTTCTTCCTCAGCGCGCTGATGTGCACGTCGAGCGTCTTCGTCGAGCCGAACCAGGCGGGATCCCACACCTCGTGCACGAGGTCGTTCCGCTTGACGAGCTTGCCCGCGTGTTCGAGCAGGACGCGCAGCAGGTCGAACTCCTTCACCGTCAGCTCGAGCGGCTCGCCTGCGAGGGTCGCCTCGTGCGTGTCGAGATCCATGCGGACCTCGCCGGCTTCGAGGAGGGCCTCGCTCGGCGCTGCGGTCTCGCCGGTCCGGCGCAGGACGGCCCGGACGCGAGCCGCGAGCTCGGCGGCGCTGAACGGCTTCGTCACGTAGTCGTCCGCGCCCAGCTCGAGTCCGAGCACGCGGTCCATCTCCTCGCCCCGGGCGGTGAGCATGACCACCGGCGTGCGGGACGTCTCCCGGATGCGCCGCAGGACATCGCGGCCGTCGCCGTCTGGAAGCATCACGTCGAGGAGCACAAGGTCGGGAGCCCGCTTGTCGAAGAGCTCGAGCCCGCTTTCCGCCGTTCCGGCCACCACGGTGTCGAAGCCTTCGCGCGAGAGCGCGGCGGCCAGCGGCTCGGAGATCGCCTCCTCGTCCTCGATCAGCAGGATCGTTCGCTTGGTCATCCGCTCGAAAGCGTAGGCGACAACAGCCGCGCCAGTACACTCGGGCAATGGAGCGCCTCAGTCGCGGCTGGCGTCTCGCCAGGGAAAGCCTGACGGTCGTTCGCAGCGATCCGGCCCTGGTCGCGCTGGTCGTCCTCGGCCTCGTCCTCGCAGCGTTGGTTGCGCTGCCCGCCCTGATCGCCGCAGCTGTGGTCAGCGGAGGGGACGAGCCCTCAGCGGTCGCCTGGGTGCTCCTCGGCCTCGGCCTCTACCTCGGCTACGCGGTGACCATCTTCTTCGGCGTTGCGGTCGTGCACGCGGTCGGCCGGGTTCTCGACGGAGAGGACGCAACCGTCGTCGAGGGAATTGGGTTCGCATTCACCCGGCTCGGGCCGATCCTCAGCTGGTCGGTCGTCGGCGCAGTCGTCAACCTCCTGTTCATGCTCCTGCGAAGCCGCGGCGGGCTCGCCGGCGCGATCCTCGCCGGAATCGGCGGCGCTGCGTGGGCGCTCGTCACCTTTCTCGCCGTTCCGGTGATCGCAGCGGAGGGTCTCGGGCCCTTCGCCACGCTGAAGCGCTCCGCCTCGCTCTTCCGGGAGCGCTGGGGTGAGCAGATCACCGGCAGCATCGGCATCGGCCTGGTCTTCTTCCTGCTCTCCCTGCCCGGCATCCTGCTCGTGGCTCTCGGTATCGGGCTAGCCGCCGGGAGCGCGGCCGTTGCCGGATGGATCCTGGCCGTGGTCGGGATCGTCCTCGTAGTCGTGGTGAGCATCGTCGGGCGCGCTGCGTCCGCAACGTTCGGCGCGGTGCTCTACCGCTACGCGGCCACGGGGCGGACGGACCAGCCGTTCGCCGAGGGCGACCTCCGGTCGATCGCCCAACCGACGTCCTAGCGTGCCGCGGCGCTAGCCGCAGTCCCCTGGCGGGGGCACGACCTGCGTTTGCCGCTCGCCTTCCTCCAGGACGGCCGTCCGGATCGTCTTCGCCATGAGCTCGGCACCCACCGGGTTCAGATGGATGGCGTCGTAGGTGATGCCCGTCCGGTTCGAGATCTCGTCCCAGCGCGCGCGCACCAGGTCGTCGCGCATCGCGTCCAGGCGGCGGAGGCGCTGGTTGACGTAGGGGAAGTACCACGCGTAGCGGTCGTACTGCCACAGCGCCGAATGCGGAATCATCCGACGCCGGGCGTCGCGGAGGGTGACCCAGACGAACTGGCGCGCTCCCTTCTTGCGCAACGTCGACAGAAGCTCCTTCGCCTCGGAGTCGAACTTCCGGGCCCACGTCGAGTAGTTGCGCCGCCGCCGTTCCCAGATCGAGTTGTAGCCGATGCCGAGCACGACGAGCTTTGCCACGCGATTCCGCCCGGCGATGCGCTCCTCCATGGCCGGCAGCATGATGGCCGGCTCGCCGACGAAGCGAAGCTTCCAGCGCTTGAAGGCGTCGCGCAGTGCAAGTTTCCCCCCGAGCAAGACCGAGTCGACGAGCACGGTCTGGCGCCGGGCCGTCAGCCACGACGGCCTGACTGTCTGAGGATTCCCGGTCGGCTCGCAATCCGTCGACGTCCCGAGCTCCTGCTGCTGCGAGGCCCGCACCGGGTCCCCGCCGAACACGAAGCCGGCCAGGAGCGCTCCGGCTCCGATCAATCCCGCGACGACGACCACGAGCGCCGTGAGTCGGCGTCGACGATATTGGCGGCGGAGCTGGGCGCGCCGCGCCGCCCGCTCCTCGGGTGTCAGCGGGTGCTCGGCCATGTGTCTCGTGCCTCGAGCCGTCCACCTTAGCGCCGGGCCCGATTGACCGCCGAATGCCTGGCAGACTTTCCCCGTGGATCTCTTCCGGTTCATCCCCGGCTACGAAACCTTCGTCTACGAAGCGGGCCGCGAGCCGATCTTCGTCGCCCTGGTCGCCTTCCTCATCTGCTTCGTCATCACCCGCGGCTACACGCGGATGGCGCGCATCAGGGGCTGGGGAAGCGGAAGCGTCGGCGGCGTGCACCTCCACCACATCGTGGTCGGGATCGTCCTCTCCCTGACCTCGGGCGTCTTGATCATCGGCTTCGAGCCGATCGAGAACCTCTTTGAACTCCTTCTCTGTGCCGTCTTCGGTGCCGGCGCGGCGATGATCCTGGACGAGTTCGCGCTCGTGTTTCACCTCGAGGACGTGTACTGGTCGGACGAGGGCCGCTCCTCGATCGACGCGGTGATCATCGCGCTGACCGTCGGCGTCCTGGTGCTGTTGCACGTGATCCCGTTCGACGACAAGACGACGGACATTCCCCACGTGACCGCAACGGTCGTCCTGGCGATCCACATGCTTCTCGTGCTCGTCACCCTCCTCAAGGCGAAGCTCGTGACGGGCCTCTTCGCGATGTTCGTCCCCTTCGTCTCCTTCGTCGCCGCGGTGCGGCTCGCGAAGCCGCACTCGCCCTGGGCGCGGATTTTCTACAAGTCGGGCAGCCGGCGGCAGCTCAGGGCCGAGGCGCGTCAGCGCAAGCACGAGAAGCGCTGGAACGCGAGGACGAAGCGCCTGCTCGACCTGATCGGGGGCGCACCCAACACACCGGAGACCGACTAGGCTCACGGCGTGCGCATCCTCTACGGCGCCGTCGGCGAGGGCCTCGGGCACGCCACGCGCTCCCGGGTGGTCGCTGTGCACCTGCTCGACCAGGGGCACGAGGTGAAGATGGTCGCATCCGGCCGGGCGCTGCCGTACCTCCGCGAGCATCTGCCTGACGTCGAAGAGATCTGGGGGACGTCGTTCGTCCTCGAGCACGGCACGGTCAACTCCTGGAAGACGTTGACCGCCAACGTCAAGGGTGGCGCCCGTGGAGTGCCCGCCGACTGGAAGCGCGGCTCGGAGATCGCGCGCGACTACAGCCCCGATCTCGTCATCACCGACTTCGACGGCTTCGCCTACCTCTTCGCGAAGTCGCATCGGAAGCCCGTGCTCTCCGTCGACAACATTCAGATGGTCGACCGCTGCAAGCACGACGCCGGGATCCTCGAGGGGATCCACCGTGATTACCGCGTGGCCAGGGCCTTCATTCACGCCAAGCTCGGCCGGGCAAGCCACTACGTCATCACGACGTTCTTCACGCCACCGCTTCGCAAGCAGCGGACAACCCTCGTCCCCTCGCTGCTTCGCCCCGAGATCCTCGCGGCGAAGCCCGAACGGGGCGAGCACCTCCTCGTCTACGGCCGTATCAGCGAGGCGTCCATCGCCGCGCTCGAGGCAAGCGGGGCCAAGAGCCACGTGTACGGGGCGCGCGACGGGCTCACCGAGGAGGTGCAGGAGGGTTCGTTGAGCTATCGGCCGTTCGCCAACGAGGCATTCATCGACGATCTGCGCACGGCTCGCGGGATCGTCGGGTCGGCCGGCTATTCGCTCATGAGCGAAGCCGTGTATCTGCGCAAGCCGATGCTCGCGCTCCCGCTCGCGGGCCAGTTCGAGCAGGAGATGAACGCGCGCTACCTCGAGCGGCTCGGCTTCGGCACCGCCGCGCCGGCCCTCGACGAGGCGGCACTCGAGCGCTTCCTCGAGCGAGAGCCCGTGCACGAGCAGGCGCTCGCCGGCTACGAGCAGGATGGAAACTCCGAGGCGCTCGCCACCGTCGACGGCCTCGCGGACGAACTCACGGCGGGACGGCGCCGGTGAGCGACCTCGAGCTCGGGCGAACGCTGCTCCTCTTTGTCTGGGCGTTCGGGCTCGCCGCAATCGAGGTCGAGATCGAAGGCGGCTTCGGCTGGGCCGAGCGCCTGCCGACCTGGTGGCGAAGCCGCGGGGTCGTGGGCCGCGTCTACGGCGTCGCGATGGGCCGGCGACCACTCACGGGCTATCACGTCTGGGCCTTCACGGTCCCGGTCGTCGTCCTGCACCTTCCGTACGTCATGGGCGTCGACTGGACGCTTGCGGGGGAGCTCCGCACGCTGGCGACCTTCTTCGCGCTCGCCGTCGTCTGGGACTACCTCTGGTTCGTGCTCAATCCCGCCTACACGGTCGCTCGCTTCGAGCGCGGCAAGGTCTGGTGGTTCGAGGTGCCGTGGTTGTGGAGGTTCCCGCTCGACTACTACGCAGGAATCGCGCTCTCGCTCGTCCTCGCCGGGCTTTCGGCCTGGGCGGCCGGCGACGCCGAGCCGTTCCAGCGCCACCTCTGGATGCTCGCCGGGCTTGCGATCCTGGTCGCGCTGACCGTCCTCGGCGCGCCGCTCTACCATCGCTGGTATCGCCGCATGCGCCGTCCGGGAGAAGACGATCGGGGCGCGGTACGCACCTATCCGCCTCCGGCGCCGGGAGCGGTGTGGAGCGGCGGCGAGCCGATCCTGCACTTCGACGAGGAAGGGAGAACGAGATGAGAGTTTGGCCGTTCGCGCTTGGCGCGGCCGCCGGCGCCGCCGGTTGGGGGATCTACAACGGGATCTCGCCGACCGCGCAGGGATTCGGCAAGGCTTTCGCCGGCACGCCGGGAGAGGGGAAGCTCATGGCCCTCACGTTCGACGACGGCCCGAACACGGCCTGGACGCCACAGCTCCTCGAGGTGCTCGACAAACACGGCGTCAAGGCGACGTTCTTCTCCATCGGTCACTACGCCCGCGAGCAGCCGTCGCTCCTGCGCGAGGTCGCCGCAGCGGGCCACGCGATCGGCAACCACACCTACACGCATGTGACCATGCCGCTGCACACCGACGACACGATTCGCCGCGAGCTGCGCGACACGACTGCGGCGATCGAGGACGCGGGGGTCGAGATGGCGCGCGTCAACGGCCGCCGGCTCATGCGCCCGCCGTACGGCCGCCGCCGCCCCGGAACCGTGCGCGTCCTCTGGGAGGAGGGCTACATCCCGATCCTGTGGTCGGTGACGCTCTGGGACTGGAACAAGGGCGTGACGACCGAGAAGATCATGCGCAAGGCGGAGAAGCAGATCCGCGGGGGCGACGTGGTGCTCCTTCACGACGGCTGCGACGTCGCCATGGGCTGGGATCGGAGCCACTCCGTCCACTCGGCCGAGCTGATCCTGCAGCAGTGGAAGGAGCAGGACGGCTACGAGTTCCTCACGATTCCCGAGATGATCGAGCGCAGCGGCTTCGCGGTGCCGTGATGCGGATCTTCGTCTGGCACGGCTACCTCCTCGGAGGGACGGGCTCGAACATCTACGCGCGCCAGCTCGCCCGCGAATGGAGTCGAGAGGGCCATAACGTCGTTCTGTTCTCCCAGGAGCCGCACCCCGAGCAGTTCGACCTCGGAGGCGCCGAGACGGTGCGCCCCGACGTGGGCGGATTCCTCCCGGTCTTCGTCATCGATGAGTACGACGGCTACGAGGTCAAGCGCGTCCAGGATTCCACTCGTGCGGAGCTGGATGCCTGGGTCGCGGCCAACGCGGCGTCCATGCGGAAGCACCTTCCGGCCGATCTCGTCTTCGTCAACCACGTGCTGCTGGGCGGCCCCGTCGGGGAGGCGGTCGGCGGGCGCTACGTCGTCAAGGCGCACGGCTCCGAGCTCGAGTACTCGATGCGGGGGAACGCGGAGCTCTCCGCGTGGGGGGAGGAGGCCCTCTCGAAGGCAGCCGCGACCATCGTCGGCTCGGAGCACATACGCAAGGTGGTGGCCGATGTCTGCGGACAGACCGAGCGCGTCCACGAGGTTCCGCCGGGCGTGGATGTCGAGCTCTGGCAGCCGGCACCGAGGGAGGAGGCCCTGGCCGCCCTCGTCGCGGAGTCACAGAAGGATCCGCCCAACCCGGCGAACGCGAACGAGCGGCTTCCCGACGAGGGAAACGCAAACCGCCTGGAGGCATTCCTTGCCGGCGACCGCTCGACGGTCGTCTACTTCGGCAAGCTGATCGAGAACAAGGGAGTGCAGGTCCTCTTCGAGGCGCTGCATGGGGTCGATGCGCGCACGGTCATCGTCGGCTTCGGCGACTACCGGGCCGAGCTGGAGCACCTGGCCAAGGGCCTCGACGTTCTCTTCACCGGGCCGCTCGAGCACCGTCATCTCGTGCACCTACTCGCACTTGCGGACGCTGCCGTCGTCCCGTCGATCTTCCCGGAGGCCTTCGGGATGGTGGCCGCCGAGGCCGCAGCGGCCGGGTGCCCACCCATCGTGGCGAACCACTCCGGCCTCGCCGAGATCGCACAGGGGCTCGAGGGTCACTATCCGCCCGAATTGCGCAATCTGGCGAGTTTCCCGAACGGCGATGCCGGAGAGCTGCGCGCGCGACTCGAGGAGCAGCTCGCTCTCGACCCCGACAGGCGGACGGCGCTTCGCAAGGCGGCGCGAGAAGCGAGTGTCGCGCTCTGGAGCTGGTCGAGCGTGGCGCGCCGGATCCTCGAGGCTGCGGGCTGAGGAAGGGAAGAGGCGGCCGACGACTCCGACCGCCTCGGCCCGTTACGGAGTGGCCGTCGCCACGTTGGCGGCACCGCGCGTCAGGGTCGTCGTGAAGACCCAGTCTGTGGCGGCGTCGTTGGTGTCTGCGCCGTCGGGTACGCGGCTCAGCGAGCCCGCGGTGGAGTTGGAGTCGGCGACGGTTGCCGCCAGCATCGTCCCCTCGACGAGGCTGTACGTCTGGCCGGAGATCACCGCCGCTGTGATGCCGCCCTCGTAGGAGAAGGCGTCGAGCAGGCCGCCGTCGTCTGTGTCGATCAGCGCGAGACCGTCCGGTGCCCCGTTCTGCGGATCGCCGGATACAACGAGGTACCCACCTGCCTCGAGCGTTCCGGTGAGCTCCTCGCGGTCGTACTCCTCCGAGTCGGATCCGTCGACGAAGACGAGCGCGATGCCGTCGAGGTCGATCGCGGACGCGCCAGTGTTCTTGAGCTCGACGAAGCCGTCGCCGTCGGTCCCGACCTGGTCGTAGTCCACCTCGTTCAGGACGAGCGAGGACGTGGGCGGCGGCGGTGGAGGTGGAGGTGGCGGCGGAGATCCGCCAACGACGCAGCGGAAGAGCACCGTGTCCTCGCCGGCGAAGTCGAGTTCGACCTTCCCGGCCCCGCCACCCTCGGTCGTGCAGGCGATTCCCGCGAGGTCGGCCAGCGTGGTCAGCCCTGCGCCCGGATCGCCCTTCGGTCCGGGCGGGCCCGCCGGCCCGGGCTCGCCGGCAGGACCGGCGACGTTCCAGGACACGGCCCGCTCGCGAGAACGGCATTCGCCCGGGGCGGTGACGAGCCGCAGCCAACCTCCGTTGGGGTGGCGGCAGGCATGCAGGACCTCGTCGGCCTCGGCTGCCGCCGGCGAGCCCTTTCCCACCGCCAGGGCGGCGCCGGCCGCGAGGGCGAGCGCTCCGCCGGCGAGCGCCGCGAGCACGCGCATTCGTGTGATCTTCATCTGGCTCCCTTCCGATCGAGTGACGTGATCGGAGATATCGCGCCCGGCCGGCAGGCAACCAGTGGCCGGAGAAGACGTGCCTCGGCGGAGGCCGCATGGTTGCAGGGCGCTGTGGAGAGACTGATCCGGACTCGGCACTGAACCGGTGTCCGGTCGGCGGTGCCCGGCTCTCCGACGCAGAAGGGCCGGCGACGCTCGCCGGCCCCGTATTCGTGCCCCTGGATGCGGTCCTAGAAGATCAGGATCAGGATGATGACGATCAGAATCAGGATGATCGTGCCTGCGCCGATGTACATGTGGACCCTCCCTTCGGACGCCTTCGATACCCGGCCTACCGGAACGGAAACCCTCGGCCGACGGCGCGGTCGAGCGTGAGGCGGTCCCGGCAAGCGCGTGACAAACTCGTTGTTTCGTGAACCTCTTCCGGTTCATTCCCGGATACGAGAGCGTTGTCTACGACGAGGGGCGGGAGCCGGCGCTCGTGATGCTCCTGGCCTTCCTGATCACGTTCATCCTCACGCGCGGCTACACACGGCTCGCCCGCGTGCGCGGGTGGGGGAGCGCCAACGTCGGTGGCGTGCACATGCACCACGTCGTCGTCGGGATGGTGCTCGCCTTCGTTGCCGGGGCTCTCGAGTTCGGATTCACGCCTGGGCCGGGGTTCTTCCAGCTCCTGCTCGCCGCCGCCTTCGGCGCGGGTGCCGCCCTCGTGCTCGACGAGTTCGCGCTCGTCTTTCGGCTCGAAGATGTCTACTGGGAGAAAGAGGGGCGCTCGTCGGTCGACGCCATCGTGATCAGCACCGTGCTCGGGGTGATCCTCCTGGAGCAGACGGCGCCCTTCGCCACCGAGGGCGAGACGAGCTGGGGGTTGTTCACGTCCATCGCGATCACCTGTGTGTTCGTGTTCATCACGGCGTTGAAGGGGAAGCTGCTCACGGCGGCCTTCGGCGTCTTCCTCCCGTTCCTAGCGGTCGTCGGCGCCGTTCGTCTCGCGAAGCCGCAGTCGCTCTGGGCGCGCAAGCGCTACCGACCCGGCAGCCGCAAGCTTCGGCGATCCGAGGCGCGGTATGCCCGTTACGCCGAGAAGTGGGGCCCGCGCAAGGAGCGCTTCTGGGACCTGATCGGTGGCGCCCCCGGAAGGCCCGGACAGGCCGAGTAGTCGTTCAGGCGGCGACGTGGGCGAGTCGGGCGGGCCGAGCAGCGGCGCCCTTGGCGCGGGCGATCAGGACGAGACCCGCGAGGGCGACCGCGAGCGAGACCGCCGACACCGTCATGCCGAACGCCGTCTCGTGCAGCGCCTCGTCGAACAGGACGATGCCGAACACAAGGCTCGAAAGTGGATCGAACGCCATGGTGGTCGAGACCGCTGTCGCGAGCGCGCCGGTCTGCAGCGCTGCCTGCTCGAGCCAGAAGGCGGCAACGCTGATGAGGATCAGCGCGTACAGCTCCCAGTCGGAGACAACAGCCACGATGCCGTCGTCGAAGTCCGAGACCACTGTCTTCGTCAAGGCGGCGGTGAGGCCGAACAGGATGCCGCCGGCGATCCCGAGGCAGGCCGCGCGGCCGGTCGGCTTGCGCCCCCGGGCGAGGAGATAGAGGACGATCGCGAGGCCCATCGTCGCGCCCCCGACAACGGCCCACCGGGCCAAGGAGGCATCGTCCGACCCGGCGTCGGTCTTGCTGACGACGAGCAGCAAGCCGAGGCCGCCGGTGACGAGAGCTGCGCCGATCCACTCGTTGCGCTCGATCCGACGCTGCTCGAGCACCCGGCCCAGCGGCAGCGCAAACACGATCGAGAAGATGAGGATCGGCTGCACGACGACGAGGCTGCCGATCCCGAGAGCGATCGCCTGGGCCACGAAGCCCCCCAACTGACAGGCGCCGCCGAGAAGCCACACCGGGCGGGCGAAGAGCCGGACGAGGAAGCCGGCGCCGACGGCCTCGCTCGGCAGCTTCGAGGCCGCCTTCTCCTGCAAGACAAGCCCGAGTGCGAAGAGGAACGCGGCCAGGAAGGCGAGGGCTACCGCCACCGGCGCATTCTAGTTCTCCGGTGTCTCCCCTCCTCGCCACCGGCCAAGCGCCTATGCCCCTCGCCCGCTGAGGCCGCGCTACTGCGCCGGTCGCGCGGCCGCGACGGACACCAGCACCCGCCCCACACACCGTTGTGCCTCTCGGCCAGCTGCGCAAAGTCCTCCCAGGTCGTCTCGTCCAGAGGTTTCACGCGAAAGCCCGTCATCGTCTCCCCCGTCCCCGCGAGGATACGCGGCCGTCCTCGACGCGGTTCGAGTCCATCCCACGTCTTGCCGACACAATGGGGGGATGAGCGTGATCAAGGCCTTTGGGTCCGTCGACAAGCGGAGCATGGAGCAGCTCGAGCGCTGCATGGCCGCGGGCGACGCCGAGTTCGGCGTGCTCTGCGCCGATCATCACCCGGGCTACTCGCAGCCGATCGGCGGCGGCATCGCCTACGAGGGGTACGTCTCGCCCTCTGGCGTCGGCTACGACATCGGTTGCGGCAACAAGGCGGCCCGTACCGAGCTGACCCAGGCCGACCTGGACGCGCTCGGCGGTGTCGAGTCGATCATGCGCGTGATCGTCGACCGGATCTCGTTCGGTATGGGCGTGCCGGCGCAGGAGCGGGTCGATCACCCGGTGCTGGAGAGGATCCGGAACGCGGAGTTCCCGCCCCAGCGCAAGCTGGCCGGGCTGGCGGAGTCGCAGCTCGGCACGGTCGGCTCCGGGAACCACTACGTCAACCTGATGGAGGACGAGGACGGCCGGATCTGGGTCGGTGTCCACTTCGGCTCCCGCGGCTTCGGCCACAAGACCGCCTCGGGATTCCTGGCCCTCGCCGAGGGCAAGAGCTTCGGCGAGCGGGCGGTGGAGGGTGAGATGGACTCGCCGCCCGTGCTCTTCGAAGTCGGCTCGGAGCTGGGCGAGGCATACGTGGCGGCGATGGAATTGGCCGGGGAGTACGCCTATGCCGGCCGCGACGTCGTGGTGGATAGGGTGCTCGAGATCCTCGGTACCGAAGCGGTGCAGGAGGTGCACAACCACCACAACTTCGCGTGGCGGGAGGAACACTTCGGCCGCACCTACTGGGTGATCCGGAAGGGCTGCACGCCGGCTCGGCCGGGCCAGGAGGGCTTCGTAGGCGGCTCCATGGGTGACGAGTCCGTCATCCTCGAAGGCGCCGAGTCGGTCGAGAACGAGCGGGCGCTCTTCTCGACCGTGCACGGCGCGGGCCGCGTGATGAGCCGCTCCAAGGCTGCGGGTCGCCAGCGCACCGTGAAGGTGTGGGCGTGCACGACGCGCGACTGCACCTACTTCCTCGACGCCCGTTCCTCGCCTGAGGGCGGCACCTGTGCGGAGCACGGGACAAGGCTGGGAAAAACGCGGCGCACCGTGCAGCTCCAGCCCGGCGTCGTCGACTGGCCGGCGGTCCAGGCGCGGCTTCGAGAGCAGGGCATCGTGCTCGTTGGCGGCGGTGCGGACGAGGCGCCGGAGGTGTACAAGCGCCTGCCGGATGTGCTCGCCGCCCACGGGGACACGATTCGCGTGAAGCACCGCCTGCGTCCGCTCGGCGTCGCGATGGCCGGCCGGGACGTGTACGACCTATACAAGGACTGAGGACGTAGGTCGACCCGTGGGCCGTTTCGAAGCGCCTGGGTAGGGGCATGCCTTCGACGAAGCCGTAGGAAACCGTGGCGAAAGCCCGCCACAAGGAGTGCTCATGAACACGCCACCGATCGTGTCGCCGGAGGAGTGGGAGGCCGCGCGACAGCAGCTACTCGTCAAGGAGAAGGAGTTGACCCGTGCCCGTGACGCGCTAGCGGCGGAGCGTCGGCGGATGCCGTGGCTGGCGGTAGAAAAGGAGTACGAGTTCGACGGGCCCGAGGGCAGGGCGACCTTGCTCGACTTGTTCGACGGCTGCCGTCAGCTGATCGTCTACCGCGCCTTTTTCGAGCCCGGCGTGAACGGCTGGCCCGAGCATGCCTGCATCGGCTGCTCGATGGTGGCCGACCAGGTGGCACCTGTCGCCCATCTCAACGCCCGCGACACCGCTCTCGCGTTCGTCTCGCGCGCGCCACAGACGGACATCGAGCGCGTGAAGGCGCGGATGGGCTGGAAGATGCCGTGGTACACGTTGACCGACGAGTTCGACGCCGATTTCGGCGTGGACGAGTGGCACGGCACCAACGCGTTCATCCGCGACGGAGACAGCGTGCTCCGAACCTATTTCGTCGACAGCCGCGGCGACGAGGCGCTCGGAAGCACGTGGAGCTACCTCGACATGACCGCGCTCGGGCGCCAGGAGGAGTGGGAGGACTCTCCCGAGGGTTACCCTCAGACCCCGCCGTATCGGTGGTGGATCTGGCACGACGAGCCAGACCGGATCCGATAGGCGAAGCGCGGAGCGACGGGGCTCGACAGACGGGCGGAGGCGCCTCCTCGACATCGGAGAGGGGCGCGAAGCGACTACTAAAGAGAACATGGCGGTCGAAGCGTCGATCTCTCCATGAACTCAACCACGGAAGCCCTGGAGGCGGCTCGGCGCGCGGCGGCTGCGCGGCGTCGAGTCGCGTCCGCGAGTTCGATCGAGGCGGTCTACCGTTCGCAGGCCGCACGCTTTCGGGGGCTGGCGGCGGCAGTCGCCGGGGCGGATGCCGCAAGCGACGTCGTCCAGGACGCGTTTGCGCTCGCCTTGCGCCGACGGGCCTCTTGGCGTGGGGAAGGACCGCTCGAGGCCTGGCTTTGGCGGCTCGTGCTCAATGCCGCGCGAGATGCCGAGCGCCGGCGCGTTCGGCGTGAGCGGCTCACCGCTCGGCTGTTCCGCTTGTTCGAAAGGGACACGGCCCCGACCGGCTCCGTCGACAGCACCCTCGCTGAGCCGCTGAGGCGGCTTCCTTCGCGTCAGCGCGACTGCGTCGTGCTTCGGTACTACGGCGACCTCTCGTACGCGGAGATCGCCGGCGTGATGGGGATCGAGGTCGGCACCGTGGGTGCGCTCTTGTCCAATGCTCACGCGGCGCTGCGCGCCGAGCTCGTACGGGAGGAGAGGCAATGACCATCTTCGACACCGAGACCGATCGCTACCTCGAGCGGCTCGGCGCGTCGCACTCGAGTGCCGACTGGAACGACGTGGTTGAGCGCACGAACCGGGCCCGCCGCCGTTCGCACGTCACGCGTGCCGCCGTCGGCGTGGGTGCCGGCGCGACGGCGGCGGCCGTCGCGCTCGCCGCCGTCGGAGCTCTCGGAGGGCCCGGGAGCACGTCGATCGTCGACAAGGCCGAGGCCGCGGTGCTGGCGCCGGTGCAGGCTGCTCCGGGGACGATCGAGCACATCCTCGTCCAGTACCGCCTGGATTCCGGCGAGCCGTTCATCGAGTACGAGACGTGGATCGCAGGCGACGGCCCGTCCTGTCGTCGGACGGTGGAGGGCTTGCCCGGCCAGGCAGTCCCGGACACGCAGTTGACGCTGTGCCGGCTGTCGGATGACATGGTCGAGGTCTACTTGCCGGGCGAGAACCAGATCCTGCGTGCGCAGGTGGGCACGCAAGCGGAGAACGACTCGGCGCACGAGGACTCGGGAGCCTCGGCCGCGGGCGAGGGGCCGCTGTACTACAGGGTGCGCGAGCTTCCGGATGGGAGCAAGCACGCCGACATCGTGGTCAAGCGGAACGGGAAGTACTACAAGGTTCTCGAGGTCGGGGCGGACGGCTCGGCCGGCGACCTTCCTAGCGCGGACTGGCTCAGGGAGGACGTCGTCGAGGCCTTCCGCCGGGACGCGGTCCGCGAGGACGGCACGATGGTGCTCGACGGCCGCGAGTACACGAAGCTCGTGACCGAGGACGGCCTCAACGCTGTTCTCGTCGATCCCGAGACCGGCGAAGCGGTCGCGTGGATCCCGAGCCCTATGGCCTTCGGCGTCCCGACCACGGTCGTCCGAACGCAGGAGACGCTGCCCGAGAACGCGGAGACCCGGCGCACTCTTTCGCTCACCGAGCTGCATCCGGACGCGGTCGTCCGCGACGTCACCGCCGCGGAACTGGGGCGCGCGATCGCCGCTCAGTATCCGCGCGGCTAACGCGCGTGTTCGGAGGAGGCGGGCGATCCGTGGATCGCCGCCACGATCTCGAGCTCGGCCGCGACCGAGCGGCGTTCGGAGAGTCGACCGAGCCATGCTCGGAGATTCTCGTGCCTGCCGAGATCGAGGTGCGCACGCGCCTCCGCCCTGATGATCCAGGGGACGTAGGCGACGTCGGCCAGGCTGAACTGGGAGCCGGCGAGATAGGGGCTCCCTGCGAGGGCCCCATCCAACTTTGCGAGCTCGGCATCGAGGGCCTCGGCCGACTCGCCCTTGAAGACGACCCGGTAGTAGGGCCGGGAAAGGTCCTCGAAGCGCTCGAACCGAAGCCGTACGAGCGCGCGCTCGGCAGGCTGCGACGGCAGGAGCGGCGGCTCCGGATAGCGCTCCTCGAGGTATTCCATGATCACGCGCGACTCCGGCAAGACGAAGTCGCCCTCCTCGAGCACGGGCACCTTCCCGACAGGGTTCTTCTCGTAGAGCCAGGCGGGGCGGTTCTCGAGCTCGATCTCGACCGTCTCGAACGGAACCTCCTTCTCCGCGAGGAGGATCCGAACGCGGGCACAGTACGGACAGCGGGCTGCGTCGTAGAGCGTGATCATGCGGCCATGCTATCCAGCGAGAGGTGGCGCGAGGCTGCCGCCGGGAGGGATCCCGAGCACTACGACTCCAGCTGGAGCGCGTCTTAGTCGACCACTAGAAGTCCGGCTCGGGGACGAGGAGGACGACCTTCCGCTCGCCGTCGAACCCCAGGCCCACCGCGACACACGGCTTGGCGGTGAACCCGCTCCCCAGGACCTCGATGCTCCAGTCCTCGTACCCGCGCGCAGTCAGCTCGTGGCGAACGAGCGCGCGGGCATCCTCCTCGCGGAGGCATTTCGGATCACGCACCGTACTTCCGTACGACGCACCGAGCTCCGCGGCGATCGTGTCGCGAAGAGCGGCGAAGCGCTTCGCCTCCGCCGCGTACGTCGGGGGGAGGTCGGCGAGTCCGAGCTCTTCGCAGGTGTCTTTGCGGGAGTCCGGGAACACGCCGACCGCGCCCGTCTCGAGCACGCAGGCAGCCAGACTATTGGGCGCGGGCCCAGGTCCCATGTCTCCCTGGCGCCACAACTCGGCGCAGATCGCCGTCGGATCCCTTCCGTCGGCGTTCACGACCGCGATGTTCCCGTCGAGTTCGGCTGTCTCGAAACAGCCAACGCTCTCGAGATGGGTGGGCTCCCGGGTGAGTGCGTAGGCTGTGAAGCCGCTGACGGTCAGCACAGCGAGGATCGCCGGAACAAGGACGAGGGCGAGGCGACGCCTTCGCCGCTGGGTTACTCGATCCCACATGGTTACTTCCCTCACGAGATGCTCCTTTCGGAGCTGGAGCCGTCCCGGAGGGAGGTCACGCTGGGCCGGAATGGGCGTTTCGTCGTTCATCCTTCACGCCCCCTTCGCCGGGATGGCAGGTTCGCAGTCCGGTTCGTGGCCGTGGGCCGAGCTGAGTTCCCGGATTCGCGCCCGGGCCCTCGAAAGACGCGAGCGCACCGTGCCTACCGGAACGCCGAGCGCAACGGCGGCTTCCTCATAGCTGAGCCCGGCCCAGGCGCAGAGGGCAAGCACGTCCTGCTCCCGCCTAGGCAACTCCGCGATCGCTCGTAGCACGGTTCGCATCTGACGCTCGTCGTCGAGCCGGCTGTTCGCTTCATCGGCAAAGTCATGGGCGTGCTCGCGCGGCAGCCGCTCGAGTGCAGCGCGGTGCCGCCACTGCGAACGACGTCTGTTGCGGAGAACGTTCGTTGCCACCCCGAACAGCCACGGCAGGGCGAGTTCCCGCTCGAAGCGTACGTCCGTGCGGCGCCGCCAGGCCTCGAGGAAGACGACCGAGGTCAGGTCTTCTGCGAGCGTCCAGTCCGCCGTTCGGCGGAAGAGATAGTTGTAGACGGCCTGGGCGTGCCGGTCGAAGAGAACAGCGAAGGCGTCGGGCTCACCGTCCACCGCACGCCGCCACAGGTCACCATCGGTCGGCTGCCCCATCGACCGATTATGTCCGCGAGCCAGAAAGAGTTCCCGCGTATTTGAGAGACGGGAGCGACGGGACTCGAACCCCGCGAGCTCCGGCAGCGCTTGCGCTTCTGGGGGATGAGCTGTAGAACGGTGGGGTGTCCGGCGTCCGCTACCTGGCCGTCTTGGCAGTCCTGGTCGGCGGATTCGTGTGGACCGGATCGGCTGCGGCACTGATCGTGCCGCAGCATTCGATCGCCGGCGTCGAGCTGAACATGACCCGACCCGAGGTGAGGGCGAAGAAGGGCGAGCCGGACCGGATCAAGCACGGGACCAACGACTTCGGCCCTTTCACGGAGTTCACCTACCGAAACGACGTCGGGAAGAAGCTGAAGGTCACGTTCCAGGGCAACTCCGGCGCGACCGCGGTTTTCACAAATCGGCGGACCCAGCACACGGCCGAAGGGATTCACGTCGGCTCGACCGAGACGCAGCTCCACAACGCCTATCCGGGGTTGAACTGCCGCACCGAGCTTTCGAATTTCCGCCACTGCTGGACCGGCCGCTTTCGGCCCGGGCACCGCGTGACGGACTACCGGATCGCCTTGTCCACGTCGAGGGTGAAGACCATCCTCGTCGGCTTTGTCATCGACTGACGGGTCGGCTTAGGCGCGATCCCGCCTGGCAAGAGGGATCGCTGCTCTCCATAGCCTCGCTTGCTCGGCCCTCATACGCTCCCTCTCCAAGGTGCTCGACAACTAGGAAACCGAAGTTCCCAGACGTATCGTCCTGTGGGAGGGTCCCCTAACGCCGTGCCACTGACCTTCATGTGGTTGCTCTGCCCTGCTCGCCCCCGGCGCCGCCGAGGGGAGGAGCCGGAGGCGCCCTGATGACGGCAGGTCGCACGGGGGCGGAGCAGGCGGACTCGACCGGCCGTGTCTGGGGGATCGCCCTGCTAACCGAGACCGAGGCCGGACGCCGAAACAGACGCACGATCGATTCGGTTTTCCTGGCTCTGGCGGGCATCGTCATCGGGCTGTCAGCGGTGATCGCGTCATCAGCTCCCGAGGATGACGAGGACGTTGCGCAAGCCCTGATCACGATCCTCCGATGGGCGGACCCGTTGTGGCGAGCTGTGTTTATTGGCGTGCTCGTCCTTGCCGCCGTGATCGTCCTCGACGTTCTGCTGCGTCGCCGATGGGACCTGGCACGCGATCTGCTCTCGGTGGGTCTCCTCGTCGCCGGAGCAGGGATCCTCTTGGGTCGCGCCGTCGTATCCGACTGGTTCCCGCTCGAGGCCCACGCCCTATCCAATTGGGGCTACCCCGAGCTCCGCCTCGCGACCGCAACGGCCGTAATCGTCGTCGCCGGCCCGGAACTCGTGCGCAATGTTCGGGTCGTCGCCACCTGGCTCGTTCCCTTGGCGGCGCTAGGCGCCGTCGTCATCGGCGCCGCTCTTCCGTCCGCGATACTCGGGGCCTTGGCGCTTGGGATCGGGGCCGGTGCACTCGTGCGCCTGGCGTTCGGGACCGCCGAGGGCTTTCCGCCTTCGGGGGACGTCCGGCGCGCCCTAGCGACGCTCGGTGTCGAGGTCGTTGAGCTCTGGCCCTCAGTCCGGCAGCACCGCGGTGCGGTGGAGTATGTGGGGAATGACGCAAGCGGGGTTCAGCTGAAGGTTCGAGTGCTTGGCCGCGATGCGCAGGACACGCAGCGGCTCGCCCGCCGCTGGCGCTCGCTGGCCTACCGGGATCCTCCGCGGAGCGTCGCGGACGGGCGCTTGGAGCAGGTCGAGCACGAGGCGCTGGCGACGCTGATGGCCGCGCAGGCCGGGGTGCGGGTTCCCAAGGTGGTCACGGCCGCACTCGGTCCCGACGGCGACGCGTTCGTGGTCACGCAGCAGCCGAATATCGAGCCACTCGAGCACTCGAGCCCGGAGGAGGTGAGCGACGAAACGCTCGAGGGCCTTTGGGAGCAGGCTGCGAGGCTTCACGCAGCAGGCATTTCTCACGGGCGCCTCAACGCGAGCAACGTCCTGGTGCTCGCCGAGGGCCCGATGTTGGTCGACTTGTCCGCTGCAACCCTGGGCGCACCGCAATCCGCGCTCGACATCGATGTCGCGGAGCTCCTTGTCGCGTCCACCGTCCTTGTCGGGCCCGAACGCGCACTGCACAAAGCCATCAATGCAGGCTGGGGCGATGCAGTCGGCCGCGTCCTGCCCTACCTGCAGCGCGCTGCACTGACACCGCATCTCCGAGACCACGCACGCTCGCACGAGCTCGACCTCAAGGACCTTCGGACCGCCGCGGCCGCCGCGACCGGTGAGGAGGTTCCCGAGCTCGCGCCGCTGCGACGCGTCAGCCCGAAGGACCTCCTGATGACCGCGGTCTTGGCCTTTGCGGCCTACCTGCTCATTAGCCAGCTCGCGGATATCGGTTTCCGCACGATCATCGATCAGCTCGCCGAGGCCGACCCGGCGTGGCTGATCGTGGCGCTGCTCCTTGCGCAGTCCACCTTTATCGCGAACGGCATATCGGTGCGAGGGGCGGTGCGGGAGCCGCTCCCCCTACTGCCCTGTGTGGTGCTGCAGTCGGCAATGAAGTTCATCAACCTGGCAGTGCCCAGCTCCGCAGGCCGAGTCGGGATGAACATTCGCTTCCTCCAGCGGATGGGGACGAGCACTCCCCAAGCTCTTGCTGCCGGCGCCGCCGACGACGGTTCCGAGACGATCGTGCAAATCGGGCTCCTACTCCTGGCCATTCCCTTCGTGCGGGTGGAGGTCGACACCGGCCAGTTCGGGGGAGGCCCCGATTCTCGCCTCCTCGTGGCGATCGGCGTCCTCCTGCTTGCCAGCGCGGTGCTGATCTTGAAGGTGCCGAAGCTCCGAGAGAAGGTGCTGCCTCCGCTGCGCAGCGCCCTTTCGAGCCTCTGGAGCGTTATCCGGGATCGACGCAAGCGACTTGAGCTCTTCGGGGGGTCGATCGCCGCGGAGCTCCTGTACTCGCTTGCGCTGGGCGCAACATGCCTCGCTTACGGGATCAACCTGAACCTGGCCCAGCTCGTCTTCGTCAATTCATCGGCGGCCGTCCTCTCGGGTCTGGTTCCTGTACCAGGCGGTATCGGAGCCGCCGAGGCGAGCCTGGCGGCCGGACTCATCGCAATGGGGGTCGACGAGTCGTCGGCTTTCGCGATCGCCATCACCCAGCGCTTGTGGACCTTCTACTTGCCGCCTATCTGGGGATACGCCTCGCTCCAGTGGCTCACTCGCAAGGGCTATGTCTGAGATGGGCTCCTGCGGGGGATGCACCTCAGTGACCGGGATCACCGCTTGGCTCGCTTGGCGGGAATTGCACGGAGGCTGGCGAGGACGAGGCCGATCGCGAGGATCAGCGTTCCTGCCCAGAAGTTGACGGGTCGAAGAGGATCGGCTCGTTGTCTCCGACGAGATCCCAGATGAACCAGATCAGGAGCCAGAGAGCGTCAAGGTGTCCGCCTTTCGTCGAGGAGCGAGTCGATAAGAGCGCCGAGCCGCCCGGGGAGGGCGGCTCGGCGCTTCCTACCGGACAAGCGGCGACTATGCGAGCGCCGCCTTTTCGGCTGCCGGAGCTTCGGCCCCCGCGTGGCGCAGTGCACCACCAATTGCGAGCACCAGGAAGCCGATGCCGGCGAGCACCAGTGCGAACCCGACGACGATGCCGAAGAGCGCGAGCTGCTCGGCCATGTACGAGAGGTTGAGCGCCGTGGAAAGCGAGGTCTCGGTCACCCAGGTGTTCCGGGCTGCATTGGGAACCGGGTTCCCCTCTTCATCCGTGAGCGCCGCCTCCTCGTCGCTCGTGCCGGCCGGGTTCTCCGGATCGTCGGCTGCGACGAAGCGACCCATCTGCGCGTACGTCAGCCCGCCGGAAGACTCGAGCGCGTGGATTCGCATGTACTGCGAGAAGCAGCGCGCGTCGGCTCCGTTCTCGATGGGCTGGTCGGCGACGTCGCAGTTCGGGGCGCTGACGCCGGTCAGGCCGGCCTCGTCGATGCCCTGCTGGATCGCCGTCGGGCTCATGTCGGGCGAGCCGACGATCTGCTCGCGCTTGAGCTCGTCGCTCACCGTGCTGCGGGCGTCGATGCTCATCAGGAGCGCGCCGATGCCGAACGCGATCAGCACAACTCCCGCGAGCATTCCTCCGTACTCGAAAATCTTGCGCTTGGTCATCTTGCTCTCCTTCCGGGTTGTCATGACGAGAGCTTTACTCGGGACGATGAGCGCGCCATCCGGGGCTGCGCCGACTTTGCTTGCGGGCTGACCGCGTGGCGATTTCGGTTTTCCCGCACCGCGGCCAGGCGCCGTAGCTTTGATGACAACGGCAGGCCCTAGTGCGACATGGTGCCGTCGACCTTGCCGACCTTGAGGAGGCCGACCTGACCGAGGTCCACGTGGGCGAAGGCGTGGCTGACGAAGGGATAAAGGCCGGGCTCGTCGATCTTCACGTCGAAGATGGCGGCGCCTCCGGCGGGGACGAGGAGCGTCTGAACGCCGTTCTGCGGCGGGTTCGTGACGTCGGCGTTGACCCAGGCCCGGTCGAAGATCGTTCCGACGACGTGGAAGTTGGTGTCGAGGGTCGGACCGGCGGCGACCACGTAGAACCGCGTGGTCTCGCCCGGCTTGGCCGTCAGCGGATGCGTGACGTACTGGTTGGCATAGCCGTTGAAGGTCGTCCAGTCGGGCGCCATCGCGCGCGCCTTGTCCATGCTCAGGCTGGCCGGCTCGGAGATGCCGTCGCTGTCGAGGTACCACTCGCTGGCGACCAGCACGTACTCGTTTTCGACCTTCGGAAGCGCCTTCGCGGGATCGACGACGATTGCGCCGTACATGCCGTTCGCGATGTGGGCGAGCACCGGCTTCGTCCCACAGTGGTACATGTAGACGCCGGGGTCGCCCGCCTTGAAGCGGAACGTGAAGGAATCGCCGGGGTTGACGTCCCTGAAGGCGACGTTGGGTGCGATCCGCGCGGCGTGGAAATCGATCGAGTGGGGGATCGAGCCGCCGTTCGTCAGGGTCATCTCGACCGTCTGTCCTTCGCGGACGTGGATGACGGGCCCGGGCGCGCCGTGGCCGTCGAACGCCCACGTGTTGTACTTCACACCGGGCGCGACCTCGACGACCATGTCCTTGAGGACCATGTGCACCTTGACCAGGTCGCCGGCCGGGACAGACGGAAGCGCAGCGTCAGTCGGAGCGTGTGCCTCGGCGAGCGCGTCGGCGTTCTCGGGGACGACGCCGGCGAAGCTGTCGAGTGGAAGCGCGGTGTTGTGGTCAGCGGCTTGCGCATGACCGGCATGACCGGTGGCCGAGCCTTGCGGCGCGGCGCGGTTCAGAGCGGTGACGGCGACTTCCGGCGCGTTGTCGGTCTTCCGTGCGTCCGCCCACATGAGCAGCGCAAAGAGGCCGATGACTGCGACGAGAATTCCGAGGAGGACGGTGGCAACCTTGAAGAAGGCACCTGAGTCCGTCTCGCGCGGACGTCGGTAGCTGGGGGCGGTATGGCTTGCCATCTCGTTCTCTCTTTCGTCGAGTGCCTGACCTCAACGTACGAGCCAGACCCTCGCGGAACGTCGGGGCGCAACCGCATCTGTGCAGGGACTTCCCGCAAGATCGGCTGCGGGTTTTCCGCAGCTCCAGGTCACTCGTAGCTCAAGTGGCTGATGGCGTTGCCTTGGGGGCAAGGTGCGCGGCGAGCCGCTCGACGATCTCACGCGTGCTTCCCAGGCCGTCGACGGCGGTGATGCTGAGCGAGCCTCCGCCGATCCGTTGGACGATCGCGGTCGGGCGACGGCGAATGCGATCGGCAATGGATGCGGTTTCGACACCTGCGAGGTCCCCGTAGTGGAGCACCTTCGAGGAAGCCCGGTTGTGACCGGAGCCGGTGTCGAGGCGCAGGCTTGTCGGCCTCAGAAGGAGCTTGCCGGCACTCACCGGGCCATCTCCCTCACGCCAAAGGACCGCGTAACTCATTCGAAGCATGTGCTCAGCTTCGGCACAAGAGCCCGCCCTTGCATCGGTGGGCCGCCTGATTGCGCGTGCGGGGTTCCCGCAGTCGCTTCAGCAGGCGACGCGGTGGTTACGCTCCCGCGGCCTAAAGGTGTGCCGCTGGCCGGGCGACATCAAGACGTTTTCGGTGAAGCAAGGCGGACTTGCTGCGCAGCAAGCAGACGCCGCGGCGGGGACAATTGCCGCGGCGGGAGCCGAAACCGTTACCGAGGCGTTCGACCTGTGCTTCGCAGCCTCCTTCTCAGTAACTCGTCGCTCTTCCTCCGAGCTGCCCTGAGCGGCGGGCGGGATCGGCTTCGGTCGCAGACTCGGAGCCTCTCTGGTGGCCCGCCGCCAAGATTCCGGCGCGCCATCTGAGCCCATTCCTCGCCGGGCACGCGGGCTCCCATGCAGCCCGCGCCGAGGGCAGGTCTCACTCCTCTAGGAGTCCCTGCGAGAGCGCGTAGCGGACGAGCTCGGCTCTGGTCGTGAGCCGGAGCTTCTGCATGATGTGTGCACGATGCGTCTCGGCCGTTCGGACGGAGATGAACAGCGTCTTTGCTATCTCCTGATTCGTATGGCCGAGGGCCAACAGCCGCAGCACCTCGCGCTCGCGATCAGAGAGCGGGTCGGCTTCCGCGCGCGCCGTCGCCTCGGCCTCGGCGACCGCCATCTGCGCACCGAGCGCTGGGTGAACATATCGATTGCCCCCCGCCACTTGCCTTAGGGCGTCGACAACCTCCATGTCCGCTGCCTCCTTGAGCACATAGCCCGATGCGCCGGCAGCGAATGCCTCCCGAACGTAGCGTGGGTCGTCCTCCATCGAAAGGATCAGCACCTTCGCATCCGGCGCTTCCTCGAGGACCTCGGCGGCTACCTCGATGCCGCTCTTGTCCGGAAGGCCGATGTCCAGAAGGACGACGTCCGGCTTGTGCTTGCGTACCTCGAAGATGGCGTCCCGCGCATTCCCGGCCTCGGCCACGGTCTCGAAGCCCTCCGCGGAGTTGAGCAGCATGCGGAGCCCCGAGCGGACGACAGCGTGGTCGTCGACGATCACGATCCTGATGCTGGTCAGAGCGGGACCTCGACGACGATGGTCGTGCCGGAGGTGGACGACTCGATTTCGAGGCGCCCATCGACGAGTCCGGCGCGCTCTCTCATACCGATGAGCCCGAGGCCGTCGCCTTCCTCTTCGTTCGCCAGGAAGCCGCGCCCGTCGTCCTCGATCACCGCGGTGACCTTACCCGGCCTGGTCTGCAAGACCACGCTCACATGCTGGGCCTGTGCGTGCTTGACGATGTTGGTGAGCGCCTCCTGCACGACGCGGTAGAGCACGGTCTCGACCTCACTCGGCAGCCTGTCCTCGGGGAGCCGCGCTTCGAGCTGCGTGTCGATTCCAGTCTGCTCTTCGAAGTTGGAGATGAGGCGGTCGAGCGCCGGAGCCAATCCGAAGTCGTCAAGAGCCTTCGGGCGCAGCTCAACGGCAAGCCGGCGGACATCCTGAAGGGTGACCGTGACGAGCTCGCGGAGGTCGGCTAGCGCGGCCGCGAAGCGATCCGTGTCCCTGGCCTCCCCAAGGGACTTCAAACCGAGCAGAATCGACGTCAGCGCCTGCCCCGTCTCGTCGTGAAGCTCACGCGAGAGCCGGCGCCGTTCCTGCTCCTGACCGCCCAGGATCCGCTGAACGGTGACCCGTGCCACGCGGTCCGAGAGGTCGACGGCAACCGCCGCCCGCGCCGCGAACCGCTGCGCGAGACGCAGGTCGGCATCGCTGAAACGCGGGTCGAACTGGCGGCGGTCTAGCGACATGAGAACACCGATCGACTTGCCCCGGAGCGTCAGAGGAGTCCACAGGCCGGCCCTCGCGCCGACGCGCCGCATCAGCTCGGGATCCACATCGGGATCGTCGATGACCGAGTCCACCCGCACGCTCGTTCCCTCGCGGAAGACACGACCGCTCTTCGAGCGCTCGATCGACAGGCGGTGCCCCACGAGATCCGCTTCTCCCTCGCCATGCGCCGCCGCGATCTCGAGCCATCCCTCGCCCACCTGCGTGAGGATCGCGACGAAGCGGGCGTCGATGAGCTCGCTCATCCTCTCGACGATCAGATGCAGAAGCCGGCCCGGCTCGATGTCGCTGAGCATCGCTGCGGTGATCTCCTCCAGCGACTCGAGCTGGCGCGCCCACGCGCGGCTCGACTCGTAAAGACGTGCATTCTCGATCGCGACCGCGGCCTGTGACGCCAGCAGCGTCACGAGCTTCTCGTCCTCCTCGCTGAAGTCAGCGCCACCTTCCTTCTCGGTCAGATAGAGATTCCCGTAGGCGACGCCGCGAAGCAGGATCGGGACGCCCAGAAAGCTCTTCATGGGCGGATGGTTCGGCGGGAAGCCGACAGAGCGCTCGTCCTCGTTGATGTCATGCAGCCGGAGCGCCCGTGCGTCGCGGATCAGCACGCCAAGGATCCCGCGCCCCCGCGGAAGGTCGCCGATGGCCGCATGCGTCTCGGGATCGATCCCGTGGGTGATGAACCGCTCCAGCTCACGCCCCGCGGTATCGATGACGCCGAGGGCCGCGTAGCGCGCGCCGGTTAACTCGGCGGCTGTCTCGGCCAGAAGCTGGAGGAGGCCGTCGAGCGTCAGCTCGGAGCTGATCGCGATGCCGGCCTCCACAAGACCCTGGAAGGAAGACTCGCGCTCCCGAGAGGTCACGCGCGGAGTATCCGCAATAACCCCTGACGGTTCAAAGAGGGGATTCCCCGATGGCCAGCGAGCTCGGCGGCCGTACCTTCTAGGCCTAGGCAAGGCAAAAGGAGGAACCATGAAGCAGATCCTGATCGCAACCGATGGCTCGCCCTCCGCGCAGGAGGCAGTCGATGTCGGCCTCGAGCTCGCCGACGAGCAGGGCGCCGACGTCACGTTCGTGCACGTGACTCCCTCCGAGGAAGTTCGTGGCGGCAAGGGCGGAGCGCACGCCCTGACCCACCGGGAAGAGATCGACGATTCGGAAGCCGCGCTCAAGGACGCCGCCGAAGCGGCCGACGCCGCCGGCGTCTCCTACGCGCTCGAGCGGTTCGGGGGCGAGACGGTCGAGACGATCGTCGCCCTCGCCGACTCGAAAAACGCCGACCTGATCGTGCTCGGCAGCAGAGGCCGCAACGCGGTCGCCTCGGCCATTCTCGGCAGCGTCTCCCAAGGCGTGCTCCGGCACGCGTCACGGCCGGTCTTGGTTGTGAAGACCGCCAAGGCGCCCGCGGAGTCGCCCGCGTAGATCAGACGGGGGCCGGCAGAGGCGACTCCGCCGGTCCCCCTGAAAAGGAGATAACGGAATGAGGATCCTGCTTACATATGACGGTTTCGAGCACAGCCGGCACGCGCTCGAGGAGACTGCGAAGCTGGCGGCCGAGGGTAAGGGTGAGATCACCGTGCTGAGCGTCGTTCCGCCGGACGCCCGCGGTTCGAAGTCCGGAGGCCACGTCATGCTTCGTCCCCACTCACACGAGGACGTGGCAAGGGCGCACGCGTACCTCCGCGAGCTCGGTATCCCGTCCGAGATGAAGATGGAAGCTGGCGACCCGGCCGAGCAGATCGTCGCCGAAGCGACGACGGGCGGCTACGACCTTGTGGTCGTCGGGTCTCGCGGACACGGGGCCCTGGGCCGACTGCTTCTCGGTAGCGTCAGCACGGAGGTCGTTGCCCGCGCCCCCTGCCCGGTCCTTGTCGCGGGAGCGGACATGACAGAGCGGATCGAGCCGCTCCAGCGGTCGCACGGCTAGAAGCCGTCGTTTCGCTTGCGCTCGGGGAGCGCTTAGGTCAGACGGGGTCGGCCGGAGGCAACTCCGCCGGTCGACCCGCACTAGGAGCCGCCATCGCAGAAACGGGTTCGATTTGTGGGAGTTTTACGGGAGCGACGGGACTCGAACCCGCGACCTCCGGCGTGACAGGCCGGCGTTCTAACCAACTGAACTACGCCCCCGGGCGCCGGACAATCTTAGCCGCGGGAGAGCGGGGCGGGGTGCGCCCAGACCACCAGGCCGTCGCTCCAGTAAGGAGCCAGGCGGCCGATGCGGACGAACGCGGCCCGGGCGCCGCGTACGAGCGTTCCGGTGACGCCATGCAGCTGCGGCGCCGGGTTCTGGTAGTAGGCGATCCCCACGACTCCCCAGCCGCTTCGCTCGAGCAGGGTCGCCAGGGTGTGCGGGCTGTGCCAGGCGGTGTGATCTGGGTGCACGAGCTCGACGCCCCCGACCGGCGCCAGGAAGTTCAGTAGCCGGTACGCGTTCGGGGTCGTCACGACCAGGAGGCCGTCCTCGCGGACGAGCTGCCGGAGCGCCGCGAAGAAGGGCCCGGGCGCGTCCAGATGCTCGACCACCTCGCCGGCGATGACCACGTCGACGGGCTCGAGACCGAGCTCCGCGACGGCCTCTGCCGACTGTGCGTCGACGGCGTGGGCGTCGAAGCCGCGCTCGACCGCCCAGCGCACACCCTCTTCCTCGACGTCGAGCCCAACCAGCGACGAGGCCGACTCGGCGAGGCGGGCATGGAGCCAGGTCCCCTGCCCGACCTTCGCGTCGAGGCGATGCTCGTCGACGAAGCCGACATGGGCGACGCGCCGTCCGCGCGCGAACTCGACCAGCATCTGCTCGCGGTCGTAAGGCCCGCGGCGTGGAAGACGTTGGCGCCAGCGGCCGCCGGAGAGGGGTTCCCAGCCGTGCTCGGAGACGAGTGGATGCTAGTCGGTTCGCCGGAGGCTCAGCGGCCGCCGGCCGGTTGCCGGACCTGGAACGAGCTCACCCGCCGCCCTCTTACGGTCGCGAGCAGGCCCGGGTAGCGGTTCCCCGCCCCGGCCTGAGTGCGCCGGGGAACGAGCCACCAACCTGCAGGCCAGTCGGATCCAGCCGGGTGCCACTTCGCGTTCGGATACA
Source organism: uncultured Actinomycetes bacterium (assembly GCA_963842305.1). GTDB lineage: Bacteria > Actinomycetota > Thermoleophilia > Gaiellales > Gaiellaceae > JAIBJN01. The sequence continues at coordinate 71,154 of CAWJFW010000003.1, read as the reverse complement.
GGTGCTGTAGCCGGTTCACCCGATCGGCTCTCTCCAGGCCGCGCCCGGTTCGCCAGTGGGGCCCCTTCCCGCGCAACTTGAGGAAGATGCCCGTCGCCGGACGGCACGGGTTTCCCCCGCCGCGCCGAAAGACGATCTTGAGCCCGTGGCCGCGCCAGCGGACGACGCACTTTCCGCCGCGCCGATGGCGGGTGCCGGGCTGGCCGAACTCGTCGATCGCGCCGGCAAGCGTTCCGTGTTTCAGCGCGTAGCCGCCGATCCGCCAGTCGCCGTGAATCGTGAAGACCGCGGCGCCAGAAGGCGCGGCGGCGATCAGCAGCACGAGGATCCCCACCGAAAGAATGAGTTTTCTCACCCTCGACCCCCCTTGTGAGCTCTCAGGTGTTCAGGGCGAGGTTACTCCGTCAGCCTCGTTCTTCCCAGCGCCAGGGGTCGGCCCGTCCCGACTACCTCGCGCCGATTTCAGCCGGCGTCTTCCGCGCGGTCACGGGTCAGAAGCGGTTGTTCCTGCCGAAGAACTTCGTGAGTTCGTAGAGGTGGGCGAAGCTGAACTTCGGGCCGGGGTCGGTGCGCTGGTTGGAGCCGATCTTGCGGGAGACCTCCATGTGGGACACGTGGCCGCCGCGCTGCACGCCCACCTCTTTCGTGAGGTGGAATTCCCCGTCCTCGAAAAACCCGTCGCCTGGTGTGAGAATCCCGCGCCGCGGCTTGATGCCGTGGTCTACCAGGACGTGGTGAGCGCACCAGGCAGCGGCTCTCATTTGCTCCTCCGTCCACTTCTCCTCGAGCCTCATGTGCATGTGTTCGATGCCGCACGCAAGCGAGTTCGCGCCCAGGTGGCCGTCACAGCGCCTGTCAAACGGCGCGAACAGGGCCACGTTTCCTTCGGCGTCAGTCGCCGCTTGGATCGAAAGGCTTTTCCCATTCAAAACGTTGGCCAAGGTCTGGAAGTCGACGAGGCCTTCTGCGTTATGGACGACCGGGATGTGATGCACCATGACCAGCGGCGTGATCTGGCCGCCGCTCGGCCGGACCAGGCCGGTCCCGCGCCAGTCGAACACCTTCCCGCCCATTCCCGGGACTGTGCGGATGTTGCGCGGCTCGATCACTCGTAGATCCCCAGGTCGTGATCGACCTCGTGCATATCCACCTGCTCGAGGTCGCGGCCCGGGTCGACCCTAAACTCCGTCTCGCCGCCTTCAGGATCGAGCCTCTCGTCGAACTCCGGCTCCTCGGACTCGTCCCCATGGTCTTCGACCCAGTCGACTTCCTGCGGCGGGTCCTCCCTACTACTCACGACGCGCTTCTACCACTCGAGTATCGCGAGCGTCAAGCGACCGAGGGCCGCGAGTGGGCGGTGCAGGGCTCGAACCTGCGACCTCCTGCTTGTCGGACGGGCGTCGGCGCACCCTACCGACGCCGTCTACGTCAGGAGCCATGCGGGCTCGCACGTCTCGCGACAGCCACGGGCGGTCGAGTGGATTTCGGACCGTTTCGGGTTGTTTCGGCGGGGTTTGGGCACTCGAGGGAGCGCTTTGTGCCCATTGGGGCGGCTCAGCCGCGCGGTCGCATGGGCGAGGGCATGTCAATGCGCCCGGGAGGACTACGCTGTTGTCTTGCACCCCGTACCGACGGCGAACGGGACGATGGGAGCTGGATGACCAAGGAGATCAAGCGGACGGCATTCAACCGCCGACAACAATCGCTGGGGGTCGTCCAGCACCTAGACCGTGAAGGCTGGTACTGGCCCAAGCACTTCGGCGATCCCGTAGCCGAGCACCACGCGATCCGCAACGACGTCGGAGTCTGGGACGTCTCGCCGCTGCGCAAGCTGGCGTTGAGCGGCCCAGACGTCGTGAAAGCGGTCGACCGGATCTTCGCGAACGACATGCAGAGGCTCGAAATCGGGCAGGTGCGGTACACGCCATTCTGCGACGAGAACGGGAAGCTGGTTGGCGAATGCACGGTCCTGAGGATGGCCCTCGACCGGTGCATGGCGGTCACCGCGCTCGACTCCGACCTCGACCACTTCAAGACCGTGGTCGACGGGCTCTCGGTCGAAATCGAGCCGATGACTAGGTCGATCCCGCAGCTCGGGATCAGCGGCCCCCGCTCACGCGAGCTGCTCCAGAGTCTCACCGACGTCGACGTCGCGGGGCTCCGCTACTTCCGCTTCTGGCCCGAGCAGGTGAAGGTCGGCGGCGTTCCGTGCTGGGTGTCACGCACCGGCTACTCGGGCGAGCTTGGGTACGAGCTGTTCTGCTCGCCCGAGGGGGCCGAGCAGCTCTGGGACGCGGTCGTCGGCGCAGGCGCGAGGCCGTATGGGCTGGCCGCAGTCGAAACGATCAGGATCGAGTCCGGGCTGATCTTCATCGGGCGCGACTACTTCCAGCACGAGACGAGCCCGTACGACGTAGGCCTCGACAAGCTCGTCCGGCTCGACAAGGCGGAGTTTCACGGCAAGAAGGCGCTCGCGGCCGAGGCCGCGAGTCCGCCCAACCGGTTCGTTACCCTCGTCGTGGACGGACCGGTCCCCGACTACGGCGCCGCCGTGACGAAGCACGGTGAGCGGGTCGGCACGGTGACGAGCCCTTGTGCAAGCCCCACGCTCGGCAAAGTCATCGGCCTGACAGTGCTGAGCGCCGACGTCGCCCGCGACGATGAGACCGTGGAGGTCGCCGTGGAGAACGGAAGCGCCCCCGCCACAGTCGCTCCCATGCCCATCTACGACACCGAGAAGAAGCGCCCGCGAGCGTAGACGATCGCCCCCAGGCAGCCCCAGAAAGCTCTGTTCTCGGCACGTGCCTGAAGCCTGCCGCGATATACGATGCCTCCCTTTCGCATGAGTGGCAGAAAACCGACCGTCGTCTTCTTCCCGGAGGCTGCCTTCGGCCCGACGAACAACTGCGTTGGGATCGGTGACGTGCTTCGCGGTCGCGGCTACCGCGTCGTCTTCATCGTCGAGGAGTCGTTCGCGGGCAGCCTCGAGGCAAAGGGCTTCGAGGAGCGGCTGATGCGGCTCGGGCCGCCGCCCGAGGTTGAGGAGGTACCCGGCCAGTTCTGGAAGGAGCTGGTGCGAGAGATGGCGCCAGTGTTCCGCAAGCCGACGATCGAGCAACTCGACGAGTTCCTCCGGCCGGGCATGCAGGCGCTGATCGACGGGTCGAAGTACGTGGACGCGAAGCTCGTCGAGATCTTCGAGGACCTCCGGCCGGACGTCATCGTGGAGGACAACGTCGTCGCGTACCCGGCGATCGAGGCCTCGGGGAGGCCATGGGTGCGGATCGTGTCGTGCAACCCGCTCGAGCTGAAGGACCCGGCGCTACCTCCCGTGTTCTCGGGTTACCCCACCGATAACAGCTCAGGCTGGAACGAGTTCCGCGCCGAGCACCGGCGGTCGCATCTACCCATGTGGGAGGACTTCGACGAGTTCGTGCGGACGAGGGGAGCGCCGGGGCTCCCGGAGCTCGAGTTCATCCACGAATCGCCGTACCTCAACCTCTACGTCTATCCAGGCGAAGTCGACTACGCGCGCTCGGCGCCGCTGGCGCCGACCTGGCATCGGCTCGAGTGCTCGGTCAGGGAGACCGACGCCGAGTGGAACGTGCCTGAGCGGCTCGTCGCCGGGCCGGGGCGTCTCCTCTACCTAAGCCTCGGGAGCCTGGGCTCGGCCGACGTCGAGCTGCTGCAGCGGCTCGTCGACATCTTCGCCGCCACGCCGTATCGGCTGATCGTCAGCAAGGGCCCGCAGCATGAGCTGCTGCGGCTCGCCGACAACATGGCCGGCGAGGAGTTCCTCCCACAAACGAGGGTACTGCCGCAGGTCGAGCTCGTGATCACGCACGGCGGCAACAACACGACGACTGAGAGCCTCTACTTCGGCAAACCAATGGTCGTCCTCCCGCTGTTCTGGGATCAGTACGACAACGCCCAGCGGGTTGACGAGCTCGGCTTCGGATGCCGGCTTGCCCCGTACACCTGCGCCGCGGAACAGCTCACCGGTGCGATCGACGCACTGCTCGCCGACCGTGCTCTGGCGGCTCGGCTCGAGGCGGTCTCGGCCAGGGTGCGCTCAGAGCCCGGCACGGTGAGAGCCGCCGACCTGATCGAGCAGCTGGCGACGACCGGGCGCCCAGTCACGCGGTGACCGGAGGGGCGGGGCTCCCGGACCTGTCCGGGTCGCTCGACCCCTCGTGGCTCGCCGCCCAGCGCTGGTTCGGCGGCAAGGGGCGGCCGGTCGCGGGGATCAAGCAGGTGGCCGCGATCACTCCCTTTCTCGCGGTCGTCGAGGTCGAGGTCGGCGACGAGGTGCAGCGATACTCGATACCGGCCGGTCAGGTCTGGTCCAGCCTACTGCCGGCGGTGCGCGCGCGGCCGCAAGACGGTTTCGAGCTCGACTGGCGCGGCGGCGAGATGCCTGGCAGTGAGCGTGGTCTGGAGAGCGACCAGTCGAATACCTCATCCGTGCTCGACGAGCGCCTCGTGCTGAAGTGCTACCGGCGCCTCTGGCCGGGAGCGCACCCCGAGGCCGAGCTCGTCGAACAGCTCACGCAACGCACGCCAGTCGTGCCCGCCTTCCGCGGGTCGCTCTCGCTGCGGGACCCGGACGGCACGGTGTGGCCGGTCGCGCTCATCCAGGACTACATCGCCGGCGCGCGGGACGGCTGGGAATGGTCGCAGGAGCTGCTCGGCCGTGCACTCGCAGGCGCGCCATTCGGCGAGACGACGGCGTTCGCGCGGCCGCTCGGTCGGGCGATCGCGCAGCTCCACGCGGCGCTTGCACAGCTAGGCGGCCGTCCGGCCGCGGTCGACGACGCCTGTCGCTGGCACGCCGAGTCGCTCGCCCAGTTCGAGCGAGCGCTCGCAGCGGTCGATTCCGACACCGCGAAGGCCGTGCGACGCGTCGAGAGCCGGATCCGCGCAGATCTCGGTCTCTTCGCGGGGATCGGGACGCTCACACGGGTCCACGGCGACCTCCACGTCGGCCAGGTGCTCTTCTCGCCAGTCGGGCTGCATGTGATCGACTTCGAGGGCGAGCCGACCCGCCCGCCGGCCGAGCGGCGGGCGCTGCAGTCTCCGGTACGCGACGTTGCCTCGATGCTGCGCTCGTTCGATCACGTACCCCGCTGGGTCCTGCGGGACGTGGTGGACGCAGACGATCGCCTTGTGGGCGAGGCTTGGGCCGCGCGGGTGCGTGCCGATTTCCTCGACGGCTACGGGGAGCTTGCACCTCCCCTCGACCCGACGCTGCTCAGGGCGTTCGAGGTCGAGAAGGAGACGTACGAGCTCGTCTACGCGGCGAGCTTCCTGCCCGAATGGATGCCGATCGCTTTGGCCTCGCTACTCGAGCTTGCGGCATGCTCGGGGCCCTGAGCAGTCCCGAGCTGTTCCATGCGGACACCCTCGCCGAGCCCCTTGGCCCACGCTCGCGGCACCGCGCTCGGCTCACTTGGGCCGAGCATGTTGCCTTTGCCGAAGCCGTTGAATGGGCGGAACTGGGCACTCGTGCCCAAACTCCTGGCATTGAGCTCGGCTTAGGATGGCGCAGCGACTGAAGCCGTTTGAACAAAAGCCATCGGGCGAATGGGCGGTGCTGGACTCGAACCAGCGTCCTCCTGCGTGTAAGGCAGGCGCTCTCCCAGCTGAGCTAACCGCCCGAGTGCCCCCAGCGGGATTCGAACCCGCGCTACGGCCTTGAAAGGGCCGTGACCTGGACCGCTAGTCGATGGGGGCCAGGCGGGGCAAGGATAGCTGCCGTCCCTGGCTACACTCGCGTCGCGGGCCGGTAGCTCAGCTGGTAGAGCAGGGGACTTTTAATCCCAAGGTCGCTGGTTCGAATCCAGCCCGGCCCATTCTTCGCCGCATGGCTGAGCGGAACCCGCATGGCTGAGCGGTCCATGTGCCCCGGAAAGGTCCGGAATGCTCGTGGACCGCTCCCCCAGGCGCTCCCCTAAGAAATCGGCCTCCTTCGTCAGAATCGCGGCGTGGCGGAGCGTCCTACTACGCCCGTCGAAGCGCCCGTGAGTGGGGTCGATGGCCTTGAATCGTTGCCCGGCTGGGATCAGAATTTCGTGATGGTGGGCACGATTGCCCGTCTCGCCCTATGGGCACTCACCGCCACATTGGTGGTCGCTGCGGCGATGGCTTGCCGCGGAGAAGACTTTGATCGCTACGAGAATCCGTCGTCGGCAATGGAGCCCACGATCCACTGTGCCATCCCACAACCGGGGTGCACCGCGGAGGAGGGGGACGTGATGCTGATCCGCTCGCTCGACGGAAGCCCAGAGCGAGGGGACATTGTCATCTTGGAAACGCCCAGCCCGGCACAGGAATCGTGCGAAGGGGTCAGGTTCGGCGAGCGCCTGGTGAAACGTATCGTGGGTCTTCCCGGGGAGGAGCTCCAGATCCGCACGGGTGTCCTCGTTGCGGACGGAAAGCCGATTGACGAGGCGTACCTCAAACAGGGCGCGGTCGGCGAGGACTTTGGGCCCGTGCCGATCCCCGAAGGAGAGTACTTCGTGATGGGCGACAACCGCTCTCATTCGTGTGACAGCCGAGCATGGGGGCCGGTGCCCGAGTCGTTGCTCGTCGGCAAGGTCGTAGCCGTCGAGCGGTCGTCGGGGAGAGTCGACATCGAGTAGCGGATGGTCCTGAACGGCGCACTCCCGGAGGACGTGAAGCGCGCGCTTCTCGAACTCGAACTCGTGGACGACCGACACTGATCGTCCTCCATCCGAGTCACGGAAAGCCCACTTCCTGGAGCAGATTGAGGAGAATCGCGCGTCGGCGTATCGGTCAATCAATGCTGAATCTGCCGAGCGACTGATCCAGAAGGGCGATGGGGGAGCCTTCTTCCCCCCAGACGCGAGATCCCTGACCGGGACTGAGCCGAACCATAGGTCGGGAAGAAGCGACACCGGCAAGCCTCGTCGAGGGAGGGGGTCCCGTCCGATCGTCGTGCCAGCGCCCTCTTGGTGGGCAGGGAAGAACTTGGCCCTACTGCCCGTCTAGGGATGAGGAGGACGGAATGAAGTTCCTATCCGCGATCGCGCTCGCGCTCGTCGCACTCGCGCTCGCCCCACTCGCGGCAGCTGATACGCCCGGATGCGTCACGCGCTCAGAGTTTCGAGCCGTCCATAACGACTACTCGATCGCCCATGTCCATCGCATCTTCGATACGGACGGACGAAAGATCGGAGGAGCGAAGGGAGGCGGATTCGCCTCCCAAGTCCGGAGCTATCGGACGTGTCGTCCGTACTCGTCCCTCGTGATCCAGTACGACCGGAGTCGTGGAACGATCTGGAGGCTCACGGCGAAGTCCGCCGTCTGGGTCGGCTGACACATCCCCGGGAGGGGACTGACGCGGCGGAAGGAAGTGAGCCGCAGAAATGGACCATGGCGCGGGCAGCAAGGTTTCCTAGGACTCCCGACGAGAATCTGTACCAAGTCCATGCGCTTCCCCCAGTTCTCCGCTCCTGTTAGCGTCGTCATTCCAGCACGAAACGCGGAGGCGTTTCTCGGCGAGGCGCTCGCCAGCGTTCGCGAGCAGAGACCACCGGTGCTCGAGATCATCGTGGTTGACGACGGATCGACGGACGAGAGTGCGCGCGTTGCCGTAGCCTCCGGTGCCCGACTCGTCCGCCTCCGCCGCTCCGGGCCGTCGGCGGCTCGCAACGTCGGTATCCGCATTGCTCGCGGCACATGGGTGGCTTTCCTCGACGCGGATGACGTCTGGGCGCCAGGCAAGATCGCCCGTCAGGTCGAAGCGGCAGCGCTCTTGCCGGAGGCCGGCATGATCGTATGCGATCGCGCGACTATAAGCCGGGGACGCGTGGTCGAGCCGTCATACCTGACATCGCTCGGTGACGCCTATCGGCTACTTGGCGAGGGCAGCGTGTGCGGGCGCTGCCGTCTCTTCCCTCCCGGCGCAAACGCCATCGTCGACTCCGGGTTCGTCCCGCTGCCATCGACGGTGATGGTTCGCCGCGACGCGATCCTCTCGGTCGGTCTCTTCCACGAGGCGCTACATGCCGTCGAGGACTACGAGTGCTTCATGAGAGTGCTGGCGCGTTTCGCGCTGGTCGTCGTGGAAATGCCACTCGTACGCTACCGCCTCCACGGCGGTAACACGCACTTCAACGCCGCCTTGATGGAAGAGGCTCACCGGTGCTTTCGACGGCTGGTCGCGGCGGCTCCAGAGCGTTATCCGGCGGCAGTGGCGAGGACGCTTCTCGAACGCCGCTACCCCTGAGCGGCGCCCCAGCGGATGGATCGATGAGGGAGGGGGGCCTCTCCCTCCCTCGTACCCTAGATCCCCGGCGGGGACTGACCTCGCGAAGAAAAGTCCTCGCGCGACCAGTGTCCAGAAATCCGGAAACGCCTAGACTTCGCGGCGACATGGCACGGAGCCTCGCTGCCCGTCTCCACAATCCCTCCGGTCGCAGGTGTGGCTGCCCACCGGAGTGCATATGCCAGAGGACCTCGCTCGGACGGACGCTCCGCTGGTACATACCTGGGCGATTCCACACGCCGCTCGCGCCGGAAGCGAAAGCCCAGGCGGAGGCTGAGGGGCGCTCGTTTCGGTCTGACTAGGCGGCCCGGACGAGAGACGATGCGAAACCTGAACCCGTGCTGTCGATGAAGTGCGGAAGACCTCCAGGCCGAGTGCGCCGTGTCCTGCGATTGCTCGCATTCTGGCGCTGGCGCGGCCAAGTGTTCGACGACCTCTGGCTTGAGGAACCTCCGCCTGACTCATTCGTCCGCGAGCCAAGGAGACCCCGGCCGTCCGCGCCGGGAGGAACGATCGCGCTTGAACTGCCGCCCGACACGCGGGACGAATTGCTGTAAGGCGTTGGCACCAAGACCCTGATTCGTCGATACTCGTCTCCGGGGGATATGTCCGCCGCGATCGTGTACATCGACATTTCGGAGGTTCGCGAGGGGGCGCTCGACGAGCTGAAGGCGGGCCTCAAAGACCTCGTCGACTTCATCGAGGCGAATGAGCCGCGGCTCGTCGCCTACAACGTCTACTTCAGCGCCGATGGCACCAGGATGACCGTCGTGAACGTGCATCCCGATGCGGCATCGTTGGAATACCACATGGAGGTGGCGGGGCCGCTCTTTCGTCGGTTCGTGGAGCTTGTCACGCTGTCATCGATCCATATCTACGGCGAGACGAGCGAGAAGGCGTTGGAGTTGGCGCATGAGAAGGCGCGATTGCTGGGAGGCGGCGCCGTGGAGGTCGAGGCCCTACACGTGGGTTTCACGCGCCTCACGGCTCACGCGGCCAAGTAACATTTTCGTCCAGCCGCTGAGCGCCGGAAGGGGCATTTTTTGAGCGAGCCGACGGGCCGGACAGGCCCGTCTCCGGAAAAAGGGCGAGACTTCGCCCGTAACGCGCCCGGCTAGAGGGAGAATGCCGTCGTTATCGGCCCGTATCCTCGGCCGCATGGGCGACCCTCGGCACCCGCTGAGTCGCGAGGATGAGCTGACGGCCACGGTTGCTACCAGTGCCGAACGCTGGCTCACCGAGCTGAAGCTGGCCATATTCGGAATCATCATCAGCGTCGGCATCGGCGCGGCCGACATCGGGCTACAAGCAGGCGGATGGGTGGGCGGGCTTGTCGCGGGAGTAGGAAGCGTTGCCATTCTCCTCGCCATCCTGTGGGCGGCCCGGCCGAACTAGGCTCCGACCGTGATCGCCTCGCACCGCCCGACCTGCATTTGCGTCCCTTGCATCGCCGCCCGCCGGGCGGACGCCCGCCGCGACGAGATCGAGGCGGCGAGTCGGGCGCGGGAGGCCCGCGGCGACGGCGGAGGCCGTGAGGCGAGAAATGCGGCGTCCCGGTCGTCTTGCGGGCCCGCGCAATCGCCGTCCGAAACGCGGCCTCGTCGGAAAAAGTGGCGCGCGGGTCGCGTCCCGCGGCGGCAGGGTCGCCAGGATCGCGGCGAAAGGTCGTCGGGTAGGTCCAGGTGGCGGTAGCGGTCGTTCTTTTCGACGGTCCAGCGGACGCGGATCGTCCGCCGGTCCTCGTCGAGGTCGCCGACCTGGGCCGTTTCCAGCTCGCCGACGCGCGGCCCGGCCTCGTCGATCACCAGGAAGGGGAGAACGTAGGAACGCGGTAGCGCCTCGGCGACCCGTTCGACATGGTCGGCCAGGGGCGGAAGAACGTGGGCCTTCCGTTCACGCGCAAGCTTTGCGCGTTTGTCTCGGGCAGGGTCTCTCCACTACAAGCGGACCGGGTCGCTGGCCGAGGTCGCCGAGGTCCTTGGCGACTCCCGGCGGGTCGCCGCCGACCATTACGTCTACGCCCTTACCGACTACCGTGAGGCCGACCGGACGGTCGCGCTAGCCCGAATCCGGGCCTAAAACAGGCGCGGACGCGGTCGGTTCGTGCTGTCCCGGTGCTGTCTCGCGTCGCCGAAGCCGCGATTTGCAGGGAGGTTCGAATCCAGCCCGGCCCATCGTCCGCCGTTTCGATACGCGGAACCCCGCATGCAACGGCGGGTCATATCTGCCAGGCGTGCCGGGAATGCGCGTCGCGTGGCGGCGGAGGCGGTCGACGCTTGCACTCGCCGTGCTCGCAGGCGACGGCGTTTGCGGGGCTTGGAAGCCGGGACACGGGCGGCACGGCCTCCCTAGGAATCCCTACCACCCGTCTAGGAGCCGAGAATGTTGACGGCTCGTGCGCCGACGAGCAGCACGGCCGCCACCGAAATCGTCGACTCCACCGCCATCAGCGACTTCGCCCAGCGGGTCAGGGGCATCGCATCCGTGGGGCTGAACGCGATCCCATTGGTCAGGGCGACATAGACGTAGTCCTCGAGACGCGGGTACCAGCCCTCGGGCGCGAGCGATCGATTCTCGTCCTGCGGGAACTGGAAATCGGGAATCTGCCTCCCTGCGAGAGCCCGTCGCACCGGGCCGCCGCAGTCGAGCGTCCAAAACGAGAGACCGAAAACGATCACGTTCGTCAACCAGACGACCAACCCGCTTGTGAGCAGCTGTGCTCCTGAGAGATCGGAGCTCTTCTCGGCGAGCAGCCCGGCCACCAATACCAGGAGGCCAGCGAGGTTGCCCAGCACGACCAAGGCGAGGAGCCTCTGCAGCCAGCGACGGTGGCGTTCGTCGTCACCCACCTGCGCACTGAGGAAAAGTCCTCCCATAAGAACCGCCTCGGGTACGCAGAGGGCAAACCACACCCAGCCCGACAGCCCGATGAGCTCCCAGCCCGCGAGCAAGCTCGTCACCGCCAAGACGATGAGCAGTGCCATGGTGACGACCACGAACAGGATCGCCTCGCCTCGCGCCTCGCGCCGCGCTTCAAGGAGCGGATCGGTCGACATCGAGAACTGGAACTTCGGCGATTGGAGCTCTTGCCCTGCCCGAGTTCGACGGCTTTTCCCTGCAAGGATGAGAGAAGGCGGACGCCCAAGCCCCTAGCCCCGGATTGCAGCGAGCGTGGGACGTCCGAGACAGAGGTGGCGCATGTCGTGGTGGTCGAGCTCGTTTGAGGCCGCCCGCGTGTGCTTGCGAAGCGCGGCCTATCGCGCGCCGAGACTTCCAGCGCCCTCATCCGCGGCGGGGAGGTGCTCCTCGGCCCAGCGGGTGATCTGTTCGAGCGCCGGCAGCAGGGCACGTCCGGCATCGGTGAGTTCGTAGGCGACTGAGATGGGCGGCCGCCGGTGAACACCCTCCTCGGAGGTTTCCCGACCGACGGGCCGCAGCCGCCGATTCTGCCGCCGCAGGACGGCTTTCTCTTCCTCGACCGGGAGAAGTTCCACTCGTCATTCGCGGGTGACGTGAGCGACGAAGAGGCCGCGTTCATGGCCGACTCGCAGGTCCCGTGGGGCGTCGATGCCCTGGGTGGCACGATCAGCGAGCCTGCCTGGCGGAGCAAGCCAAGCTGGTATCTCGTCACGACCGAAGACCGGATGATCCCACCGCAGGCCCAGCGCGAGATGTCTGCGCGCGCGGGTTCGACCGTTGTCGAGGTCACGGGCAGCCATTCGGTTTATGTCTCGCAGCCCGAAGCCGTGGCGGAGCTCATCGAGAAGGCTGCTTCCGAGGTGCGATCGGCCGTGCGCTAAAGGCCGGGACGGGGCCCGCAAGGTCTCCCTGGGACTACCCTGTCCGCGCCCCGGCGAGGTCAGCCTGCGGCCAGGCGGTGCAGCTGCCTAGAGTAGTCCGTGCACGAATTGCACGGCCATCGCTCCTTCACCGACGGCGGTCGCGCAGCGCTTGGTCGAGCCCGCCCGCACGTCGCCCGCGGCGAAGACACCCGGCAGACTCGTTTCGAGCAGCGTGTCGGCGCCTGCGGCGGCGCCGGTGAGGATGAAGCCGTTCTCGTCACGCGCGACAACATCGCCGAGCCAGTCGGTGCACGGCAGCGCGCCAAGGAAACAGAACAGGAACGAGATGGCCAGACGCTCGCCGCTCTTGAGGGTGACCGCTTCGAGTTGGCCGTTCTCGCCCTGCAGGGCGGCCACTTCGCTGCGATCGCGGATAGCGACGCCGTAGCGCTCGAGCTCTCGCACGAGGTAGTCGGACATTGTCTCCCGTAGGTCGGCGCGACGATGAAGCAGCGTCACCAGCGCGCCGCCACGCGCTAGCCAGACGGCAGCCTGGCCGCCGGAGTTGCCTCCGCCGACTACGCCGACGCGCGCGGCGGCGCAGAGCTGTGCCTCGGGCGGCCCGGCTGCGTAAAAGACGCTGATCCCCTCATAGTCGGAGAGTCCGTCGACGCCTAGGCGCCGGTACTGCGCACCGGTCGCGAGTAGGACGGTGCGTGCTGCGATCTCGTGATTCTCTTCGAGGCGCACCACGTAGGCTCCGTTGGCCTGCTCGAGTGAAACGGCGCGGTAAGGCGTCGCGGTGCGGGCGTTGAACTTGCGTGCTTGCGTGACCGCGCGGCTGGTCAGCTCCGAGCCACTGATCCCTGCCGGAAACCCGAGGTAGTTCTCGATCCGTCGCGACGAGCCCGCCTGCCCGCCGAGCGCGGTGCTCTCGACGACGAGCGTCTCCAGACCCTCGGACGCACCATAGACCGCAGCGCCCAGGCCTGCGGGGCCGGCGCCGACGACGACGAGATCGACCTCTTCTTGGGGTGCGAGCTCGCGGCCGATCCCGAGCGCGCGGGAGATCTGGCCGGGCGAGGGGCCGCGCAGCTCCAGACCGCCCGGCAAGCGCACAAGCGGCAGCTGGGTGGCGTCGAGCTCTTCGACCAGCGCCGCTGTCGTCGGGTCCCCCGGTCGCTCCGGGTCGCGCCAGGTAAAGGGCACGCGATTGCTGCGAGCAAACTCGACGATCCGCATTGTGGCCGCCGACGAACGCGGGCCTACGACCTCGAAGCCAATGCCCTCGACCTGCTGTAGCGCTTCCCGGCGGGCGATGAAGGTCGACAGCAGGAGATCGCTCAGGGGCCCGTCTTCGAACAGCAGCGGTCGCAGTGCATCGCGGTCGACCTCGATGTAGCGCAACGGCTTCGTGACAACCGCCGTCACGAAGACGGTCTGCCCGGTCAGGAGGTTCATCTCGCCCAGGAAGCCCGAAGTGGGATGCCGGACGATCTCGTTGCCGGCGGCATCGAGAATCGCCACTTCACCCTCGATGATCGCGATCAGCGGGTAGCGCCGGTCGCCTACCCGGTAGAGCACGTCGCCGACACGCGCGGTCCGCTCCTCGCCAAGCACGGCGAGGCTTTCCAGCTGTGCCGGAGACAACGTCGGACTGGCGGGAGCGATCACCAGGCGAGCTTACCCGTCCGGATTTTCGGCTTCCTGGATGTTTGCCGGTTCGCGTTGTGCGGCTACGTCGGTCGCGAGTTCGCGGCGGGCTGAGTCGGCGATCTCGGCCTCGCGCATGAGCGGGCTGCTCGTTAGACAGGACCAAGATCGTCTGACCGAGGGTCCGCTTCTTTTAGTGCGTCGACGGCGACGGTCTTCTCAACGAGGAGGAAGTCTCGTGCTCCTCGATTCACTCTCCGAGCTCGGGCCTTTCGAGTCCAGGGACGACGAAGAAGACAGTGGAACGTGACCGGCGTGCTCGCATTGCTCCTCTTCGAAGAGCAGAAGCACACCGTCGATGAGCAGCTTCACGAAGCTTGTCGTCGCTAGCACCGGCGCCGGTCGCCAGCGCCCCGGCGAGGTCAGGCTCGAGGAACAAGCTGGGTTTGAAGTTGGCACGGCCCGGACATCTTCTCGGCCTTGACTCATTCACCCCAGGGGACGACAGGAGGATGCAGTGGGAATCATCGGTTGGATCATCTTGGGTCTGCTTGCCGGCCTGATCGCCAAGGCGATCCTGCCCGGAGAGCAACCGGGCGGGATCATCGTGGCAGCCCTCGTCGGCATAGCAGGAGCCCTGATCGCCGGCTTCATCGCGCAGGCGGTTGGGTTCGGCGACCCGATCGACGAGTTCTTTGACTGGAGCACGTGGATCGCCGCGATCGTCGGCGCCGTCGTTCTCCTCTTGATCTGGCAGGCGATCGCGGGGAGGGATCGGCGGAGGGTCGTTTAGCTCGACCTGGCTTTTGCCACCGCACGTGCCCGCCGCTGGGGTGGCGCCCAAGGCGGGGCGCCACCCCTTCCCTCTGCCCGTCCTCAGCAGATGATCTTGAACGTCAGCCGAGCTTCCGTGCTCGCTGACCTCATCATTCCTTGAACACGTGTCGTAATCGGCGTAAGGTCGATGCCTCGTCACAACTGCAGCGTGGTGTTCGGAAGATCGCTGTATGAACGCGCAGACTCCGGGTCCAGCTCGCGACCAACCTGAGCGATCGAACTCCGCCCTTCGCCGGACTTTCGCCACGTGGCCACGGCGGATCGGAGCGCTCGTAGGCTCGGCCCTCTTGGCATGGGCCGTGGCGCAGTTCGCGCCTGCGTTGTGGGAAGAGGCCAGTGAACGAACCGGGCTTGCACCTGCCTCCCTCCAAGTAGAGGTCGTGATGGACCCTGACCTCATCGAGACGGCAGGCGACTTGTACAACCCGGAGTTCATCGTTCAGCGTTCGATCGCCGAGGTCGGGCCGCCGCCGAACGGCGATGACGAGCAGGGCCGTTACCGCTGGGCCAAAGAGATGGGAGCGGTTGATGCCTTCGCCACCGTCCTACGGTTGGTGATTCGCGGGCGTAGCGAATCACCTGTGACGTTGCACGGGCTCGAGGTTGAGGTAGTCGAACGACGTCCGCCCCTGTCCGGAACCCTGCTCACGTATTCCGGCCAAGGTGCCGGCCAGGAAGTGCGCCATTTCACGATCCAGCTCGACAAGGAGCCACCTACGGTCAAGTACGTCGCCGATGAAGGGACCGAGGAGGTTCCGTTTCCATACCGCGTCTCGCAGACCGAGTTGGAGGTGTTCGACATCTTCGCCGTCACTCTGCAGGACTACGTGGAGTGGAGGCTGCGGCTTGCGTACACGGACGACGAAGGAGCCGGAACGATGGTCATCGACGACGGCGGGAAGCCGTTTCAAACGACCGCGCATGGCGGCTCAGACCCCCTGCCTGGGCAACGGCACTACTACTGGGCCGACGGCGCCTGGGTCGGTTCATAGCGACACCTGCCGATGGATCGAGTCACGGGGATTGCCGCCGGAGTGCCGGGGCGCGGGACCGAAAGGCGACCCTAGGACTCCCCGGCCCACGCCCCGGCGAGATCAGGCTGCTAGCGGCGGTTGCACCCTTGGTGTGACGGACCGAGATAGCTCGAGCGGTCGGGGGTGTGGTCGAGGTCCCAGGGCGCTCCCGGCGACCTCCTATCGGTTGCGCAGACGCGATCTGGTCCAGGAACGTACCACGGCAACGATGACCGCCCTTCGGATCGAAGCCGTCCTCACCTGGGTCTACGCGGCCGGCTTCGGCGGCTCCACGATCCCGGTAGCCGTCTACCTTCGTCGGCGCGGGAGGCTGCCGCGGTTCCTCGACCTCTTTGAGATGTACGGCGGCCGCTGGTCCGCGCGGTTCGGTCCGGATGCCTTCGTCGGGCTCCTCACGGCGTTCCTCGTGGTGACGCTTGCGGCCGCGTGGGCGGCCTGGCTCGTGTGGAACGCCTCCAGGGCGGGCGGCGTCCTCACGCTCGTTCTGCTGCCGGTGGAGGCCGCGTTCTGGTTCGGGTTCGACCTGCCGATCCCGAAGGCGATCGGCGTTGTCCGCGTAGTTCTCCTAGCCCTTGGGTGGACGTCGCTCCACTGACGGCGTCGGGCCCGATCAGCTGGACGGGCGCACGATCGAGTACGTGGCGCAGGCGAAGTCGCCGTTTCGCCCGACGTCGACCAGATGAAGCTCGAGCCTGCGGGGGAGCAGGGGCGCGCCGCCACCGAGCGCGACCGGCGCGATCATCACGAGGATCTCGTCCAGCAGTCCGGCGTCGGCGAACTGTCCCGCCAGGTCTCCGCCGCCCACGATCCAGATGTTCCGATCACCGGCGGCGGCGCGCATCTCCTCGTGCACCGTCGCGACGTCGCCGCTCGTGAACACGACCGGCGCACCGGGAACCACGGCAGGCTTTCGATGGGTGAAGACCCAGCAGGGGATGTCGTACGGCCATTCCCATTCGGCCGGGTCCTTGTCCGCGAACTCGTGGTCGAGGATCCACTCGTAGGTCGTCGATCCCATCGCCATCGCGCCGATGCCGGTGATGAATTCCTCATAGCTCAAAGCCCCGTCGGGCTCGCGCTTGCGCGTGAAGAGCCAGCCGAGCGAGTTGTCCGGGTCCGCGATGTAACCGTCGAGGCTTGTCGCCGTGTAGTACTGGGTGACGCTCATGCGCCGAGGATAGGCAGCGCGGGCGAGGTTCGCCGTCTGGCAAGGTGAACTGGTGATCTTGCGCGAGCCGGCCATCGCCCTCGACCCGAGGGTGCGGACGCTCTGGCTGCTGCAGAACCTGCTGGCGACCGGACTGGTCGCCGCCCTCGTGGTCGGCGGCGCGGTTGTCGCTGCGATGCTCGACGCCGATGTAGTCGCATGGCTCGTCGGGGGTCTCGGCGCGGCTGTGGTCGTGACGCTCGCCGTGCTCTCGTTCGTCTCGGCCGGCCTCGACTACCGCCATTTCCGCTACGAGGTCACCGACCTCGGGCTCTACGTCGCGCACGGATGGTTCTGGCAGCGCTACCAGGTGGTCCCACACGCCCGGGTGCAGACTGTCGACACGTCCGCGGGCCCCCTGATGCGCGCCCTCGGCCTTGTTGCCGTGCTCGTGCGAACCGCCTCGTCGGCCGGAGGGACGTCCGTGCCCGGGTTGACCCCCGAGGTAGCGGACGGGCTCGTCGAGGAGCTCGCGCGCCGGGCGGGGATCGAGGAGGGCACCTGACCGAGCGGGCGGTCGAGCTCGAAGGGCGCCTGCACCTCCTGGGGGTGCTGGTCGTTCTCCGCCGCTTCGTCGGCGCCAGTCTCATCCCGGCGTTGGCGGTCTTCATCTCCGCCGGCACGCGCGTGGTCCTGCCGGTGGTACTCGTCGCCCTCTTCGTCGGCGTGCCGTTCGCCTTCCTGTCGTGGTGGCGCTTCCGCTACCGCGTCAGCGGCGGCCGCCTCGAGCTGCACTCCGGCGTGTTCAGCCGGTCCGTGCGGACGATCCCGCTCGAGCGTGTTCGCGGCATCCACGTGACCGAGCCCTTCTTCCACCGCCTCCTCGGACTCGTCCGAGTCGACATCGAGGCCGCGGCCGGCGGAGAGAGGGACGCCGAGCTCTCGCTGCCGGCGATCTCGCGCGCGCAGGCCGATGCCCTGCGCGAGACATTGCTCGCCGCCGGGCCGAGGACGGGCGCAGCTCCGCTCGAGGAGTTGCCCCTCTATCGCGCAACGCCCGGGCGACTGGCCGTCGCGGGTGCCACGAGCCTCACGTATCTGTTTGCCCCGGCCGCGATCGTCGGCGTCGCGCTCAATGTGGCGGACGACCTGCCGGGGCGGTTCGTCGAGCGTGCGGTCGAGGCAGGCGTCGACCGGTTCCCGACCGACGCAATGGGCCTCGTCCTCGTCGGTGTGGCGGCAGTCGTCCTCGTCCTCGTGTCGGCGGCAGTCGGCTCGGTCATCGTGGACTGGGACTTCACGCTTCGCGACGAGGGTGGGCGGCTGACCGCGGTCAAGGGGCTCCTCACGCGCCGCGTCGTTCATCTCGATCGCGATCGCCTCCGCGGAGTCGACGTCCGAGACACGGTGCTCCGGCGGCCGTTCGGCCTCGCGTCGGCCTCCGCGATCGCGGCGGGCATCGGCGGCCGTGACGGCGCCCGGACGCTGGCGCCGGTTCTCCGCACGGACGAGGTGACCGCGTTCGTGCGCACTGTGGACCAGCATGCACCGAGCCTCGCCGCACCGCTCGTAGGGCATCCGATCGGTGCGCGCTCCCGCCGCCTCGTCAGGGCCCTTGCGCTCCCGCTTGTACTCCTCGCCGTGTTCGCCGTGTTCGGGACACTTTGGGGGGTCGCGCTGGCACTCGCCGCGCTCGTGGCGGCAGTCCCGCTCGGGCTCGACCGCTACCGGCAGCTCGGACACGCCTTCGACGGGCGCCGCCTCGCGCTGCGAGGGGGCAGCCTTCACCGGCGCTGGTCCGAGCTCGACCCGGACGCGGCGGTGGGCTTCGAGCTGCGCAGCTCGCCGGGCCAGCGACGCGCCGGCCTGGTCACCCTCCGCGTCCACCTCGGTCAGGGCGCGGGCTCGCGTCGGGCACTCGACATCGGCGATAAGCAGGCCGTCGCACTTCTCAGCCGCATACGGCCCCAGCTCTTCGAGCCGATGATCTTCCGCCGCGACTAGGGAACGCGCGCCGGTCGCGGGACGTCGGCGACGCAATCGGGCAGAAGGACGTGGAACGACGCGCCTCCCGTAGGACTGTCCTCCACCCAGCTGCGGCCGCCGTGGACGGCCGCGAATCGGGCCACGAGCGACAAGCCGATCCCGGCGCCTGGGGTCATCGCCATGACGTTCGGGCCGCGGTTGAAGGTCTCGAACACGACCTCCTTGAACTCGTCGGGGATGCCAGGCCCCTCGTCCTCGACGACGAGCAGGACGTCGCGGCCCCGGGCCGTGACGCGGATGTCGATCGTGCTCTCCGGCGGCGTGTGCTTGTCCGCGTTCACGACGAGGTTCTCGACGATGCGCTCGAGCTTCGCCCGATCGACCTCGGCGACGACGGGCTCGCAGTCGAGCCTGAGCTCACGGCCGTCCAGATCGACGTCGGCGACCACCCGTTCCGCCAGCTCCGACAGGTCGACGAGCTCGCGCCGCAGGATGAACAGGCCGCGCCGCAGCCGCTCGACGTCGAGTAGATCGGCGAGGAGCCGGTCCAGCCGGCGGGCGGCCTGGGCTAGGGCGGCGACCGTTTCGTCCATCGTCTCGGGGCTCATCGTGCGCCCGTGCGTCTCGAGCGTGAGCGCGAAGCCGAGCACGGAGGTCAGCGGCGTCCGCAGCTCGTGCGAGACGGCCGAGAGGATGTCCTCTCGGAGCCGCTCGACCTGACGCTGCTCCGAGACGTCCTGCGCCGTTCCCATCATCTTGACCGGCTCGTCTCCGCGAAAGAGGACGCGGCCTCGACTGGCGAGGATCCGCTCGTGGCCGTCCGGTCGGACGATCCTGTGCTCGATGGCGTACGGCTGCCCGTCCGCCAGGGCGGCTCGGACCGTCTGATCGGCCAGCGCGCGGTCGTCAGGATGGACGAGCTCGAGGTACGTCGCGTAGGTGAGACGCCCGGCCTGCTCCCGTTCGAGCCCGAAGATGCGATACAGCTCGTCCGACCAGCCGACGATGTCGCGGCGGATGTCCCACTCCCAGCTGCCGATGTGAGCGAGAGCCTGGGCCTCGCCCAGCCGTGAGGCCGTCCGGGCGAGCGCCTTGCTCGTGGCCTCGCGCTCTGCGAGTGTCGCGCCGAGGACGAGCAGGCTGACGACCACGACCGCGAACGAGGCCTGGGCAAGCTGCACCCGCTCGGTCGCGGTCTCGCCGCCCAGGGGAACCGAGCCGTCGACCGCCCCCCAGGTGCCGATCGCTCCGACCAGGAAGGCGCACGTCGCGGTCCCGAGCTGCCGGAATCGGAGCGCCGCCCAGAGGAGCAGGGGGAAGATCAGGTACGGATACCGCCATGCTCCCGCGAGGAAGACGATCGCGCTCACGGTGGCCACCGCAGTCAGGAGTGCGGCGGCCTCGATGAGACGGGGCTTCGTCGGCCGAGCGTGCCCGGACGCGTCGAAGAGGACGAGCAGGATCGGCGCGACGACGAGGATCCCCATCGCGTCTCCGAACCACCAGAGGAGCCATGCGGAGCCGTACGAATCCTGCAGCTCGTCCGCGAGCTTGAGCACGATCGTGCCGTTGGTCGCGCTGATCGCGGTGCTCACGACCGCGCCTCCCACCACGAGCGCAAGAACCGACCGAACGCGGTCGAGCGCAGGCGTGAAGCCGATTCTCCGCACGAGGAGCGCGCCCACGACCGCCGCCACGGTATTCCCGACGGAGATGCCCGCCGCGATCCCCAGGGCCGCTCCGCTGGCGGCGTTGGCGGTGAAGGCCCCGATGGTCACCGCGGGCCAGTAGCGAACCCCGAGGATGAGCAGCGAAGCGATGGCGATGCCGGACGGTGCCCACACGGGCGTGATCACGCCGCGGGACACCGAGAGGCTCATGCCGAGCTTCGCCGCCCCGTAGTAGGCGACCGCGATCAGCGCGAGCCAGAGAACGAACCGGACTCGCCGATGAGGGTACTCCAGCGCCCCATGATGGAGTCGGCGGTGCATCGACCTTCGCGGCCTTCGCCGCATGCCCATTGTCACAAACGTATACGCGGCGTGTCGGCCGATCCCTCGAGCGTCAGGAGACGGTCGCGGGCTTGGGCAGCGGTTCGATCGCCTGCAACGCGCGCGCGATCTCGTCCTCGGGGAGCTCGAAGTCCTCGAGCTCCCCGCGGAAGTATGCGTCGTACGCGCCGAGGTCGAAGTGGCCATGGCCCGAGAGGTTGAAGAGGATCGTCCGCTCGCGGCCCTCGGCGTCCGCCTCCGCCGCGGCCCGGGCGACCCCATGGATCGCGTGGGCCGACTCGGGCGCCGGGATGATTCCCTCGGTGCGCGCGAAGCGCACCGCCGACGCGAACACGTCCGTCTGCCCGTAGGCCTCGGCGCGGACGAGCCCGTCGAGTACGAGCTGGGAGACGAGCGGGGCCATCCCGTGGTAGCGGAGCCCTCCGGCGTGGATGCCCGGCGGGACGAAGTCGTGTCCGAGCGTGTGCATCGGGACGAGCGGCGTCAGCTGGCTCGTGTCGCCGAAGTCGTAGGCGAAGGGACCGCGGGTCAGCGTCGGGCACGCGGCCGGCTCGCACGCGAGCACGTCAATGTCGCGGCCGCCGATCTTCTCGCGGAGGAACGGGAAAGCGAGCCCGGCGAAGTTGGAACCGCCGCCGACGCAGCCGGCGACCAGGTCGGGAAACGCGCCCGCCAGCTCCATCTGGGCGAGCGCTTCCTGGCCGATCACCGTCTGGTGCATGAGCACGTGATTGAGCACGCTCCCGAGCGAGTAGGCGGTGTCCTCGCGCTGCGCCGCGTCCTCGACCGCCTCCGAGATCGCGATCCCGAGGCTGCCGGGCGAGGCGGGGTCGCCCGCGAGGATGGCGCGGCCGGAGTTCGTGTCCTCGGAGGGGCTCGCGACCACCGTCGCGCCCCAGGTCTCCATCATCGACCGCCGGTACGGCTTCTGCTCGTACGACACCCTGACCATGTAGACCTTGCACTCGAGCCCGAAGAGCTCTGCCGCGAGCGCGACCGCGCTCCCCCACTGACCGGCGCCCGTCTCCGTGGCGATGCGGGCTCGGCCGGAGTCCTTCACGTAGTAGGCCTGGGCGACCGCCGTGTTCGGCTTGTGGCTGCCCGCGGGGCTCGTCCCCTCGTACTTGTAGAAGATCCGGGAGCGGGTGCCGAGCGCCGCCTCGAGCCTGTGGGCACGGTGGAGCGGCGTCGGGCGCCAGAGGCGGTAGACGTCGCGGACCGCAGCGGGAATCGGAATCTCCTGGTCTTCGGAGACCTCCTGGAGGATGAGCTCCAGCGGGAAGAGGGGCGCGAGGTCGTCAGGGCCGACGGGCTCGCCGGTACCGGGATGCAGGACCGGCTGCGGCCGGCTCGGCATGTCGGCCTGGATGTTGTACCAGCGCTCCGGAATCGCGCTCTCGGGCAGGGTGATCTTGGTCTCGCTCATCCGGCGAGAATAACGGCCGCGGCTCGCCGGGGCTATTCGGCGGCGATCTCGTCCGCGAGCGCGCGCCGCAGGATGTCGCGCAGCGCCCGCTGATCGGACTCGGTGAGGGCAGCGATCGCGGCGGGCGGTTCGCCGAGGAGCTCGATCACGCGGGCACGGATCACCGCGCCCTCGGGTGTGAGGACGAGCGTCTTGACGCGGCGATCCTCGGTTCCCGGCGTGCGCCCGACGAGCCCGCGCGACTCGAGTCGGTCGACGATCCCGGTGACGTTGGAGGCGTGGCAGTAGAGCGCGTCCGCGAGCGCGCTCATGGCCAGCGGCTCGTCGGGGTCGAGCCGGCGGAGAGCGTGGGCCTGGACGGGGGTGAGATCGAGCTCGGCGAGCCGGGCGCTCAGGACTCCGTGCTTCGCCTTGGCCACCCGGAAGAGCAGCTCCCAGGCCTCGCGGGCGACATCCGTCGCCGGTTCCGTCGCGATTCCCACTTCGGGAATGATACTTGACGACATCGATACTTGACAAGCTAAAGGTTCTCGATAGCCTGAGGCGATGCGCGACGAGCACGGAATTCAGGCGGAGGCCCTCGCGCGAGAGTTCAAGGGCGGAATCCGGGCGGTCGACGGGATCGACCTCGCCGTGGCGCCCGGCGAGATCTACGGCTTTCTCGGACCGAACGGGGCCGGCAAGTCGACAACCGTGCACATGCTGACGACACTCCTCCCGCCGACGGCCGGGACGGCCCGCGTCGCGGGTTTCGATGTGGTGAACGAAGGCTCGCGTGTGCGCGCCGCGATCGGCGCGGCGCTCCAGGAGGCCGCCCTCGACCCGCTGCTCAGCGGCCGAGAGCACCTTCGCCTTCAGACGGCCCTGCACGGCATGCCCAGGACGGCGCGGAGACAGCGGAGCGATGCGCTCCTGGAGCGGGTCGGGCTGACCGAGGCGGCGGATCGCAAGGTCAAGACCTACTCGGGCGGAATGAAGCGCCGACTCGACCTCGCGCTCGCGCTCGTTCACGAGCCGAGCATCCTCTTCCTGGACGAGCCGACGACGGGCCTCGACCCGCAGAGCCGGAACGCCCTCTGGTCGGAGGTGGCGCGCCTGGCGCGCGAGGACGGCGTCACCGTGTTCCTGACCACGCAGTACCTCGAGGAGGCGGACGTCCTCGCCGACCGGGTCGGGATCATCGACAACGGCCACATCGTCGCCACTGGAACACCTGCGGAACTCAAGGCGGAGATCGGTCGCCCGAGCGTCGAGGCGATCCCGGCCGACCCGTCGGAGCTCGGCGCCGTCGCTCGCACGCTGGCGCGGTTCGGGGCTCCGGTCCCGGGCTCGCCCAAGGGCGCATCGGTGCGCCTCGACGGCGGGGAGGAGGCTCTCGCCGACGTCGTCCGCGCACTCGACGCCGAGGGCCTCCACCTCCAGCATCTGCAGCTGCACGCTCCAACCCTCGACGACGTTTTTCTCGCGAAGACGGGGCGGTCGCTCGAGGGCGCGGGCGACGAGGTCGAGCCCGACCCCGAGCCGACCCCCGCGGCCGCGTGAGCGGCAACCCGCTCTTCGTCCAGGTCGGTTACCTCGCCCGCCGTTCCGTCTTGCGGACACTGAGGCAGCCGCTGAACGTCGTGCCCTCCTTCGTCTTCCCGCTCATCCTGCTCGCGGTGAACGTGGGTGGGCTCGCATCGGCAGCTCGTATCCGCGGCTTTCCCACCGACTCGTACCTGGACTTCGCGCTCGCCTTCACGTTCATGCAGGGCGCCCTCTTCGCAACGACCAACGCGGGGACGGACCTCGCGCGCGACATCCAGACCGGCTTCCTCAACCGCCTTGCGCTGACGCCGATGCGGGGCGCCGCGCTCCTGCTCGGCCAGCTCGCGGGCGTCATCGCGCTCGCGCTGCTCCAGGCGACGCTCTACCTGACCGTCGGCCTGATCGCGGGCGTGCGCCCGAAGAGCGGTGTGCTGGGCATCTTCCTGATCGTCTTCCTCGGCGTCCTGATCGCGCTCGCCTTCGGCGCGATCGGCGCGTTCCTCGCGCTCCGAACGGGGTCGGGGGAGGCGATCCAGGCGCTCTTCCCGCTCTTCTTCGTCTTCCTCTTCCTCTCGTCCATGAACCTGCCTCGGAACCTGATCGAGATCGACTGGTTCCGAACGGTGGCGACGATCAACCCGGTCTCCTACCTGATCGAAGGCATCAGGAGCCTGATCATCACGGGCTGGGACGCGGAGGCGCTCGCGCTCGGATTCGGCCTCGCGGCCGGGATCGCCGTCCTTGCGCTGACGGCGGCAAGCCTGGCCCTCAAGGGAAGGCTGGCCCGGTCGTGAGGGAGTTCGTCTCGGTCGCTCTCGCAGTTGCCTGGCGCGGGATCCACAACGCGTTCACGAACCCGTCGATCCTCGTGCCCTCGCTGCTCTTCCCGCTCTTCTTCTTCACGGCGTTCGCCGGCGGTCTCTCGCGTGTCTCTGAGGTTCCGGGGTTCGACTTTCCCGCGGGCTACACGGCCTTCCAGTTCGTGTTCGTCTTTCTCCAGTCCGCCGCGTTCGGCGGGATCTTCAACGGCTTCGCGATCGCACGGGACTTCGAGAGCGGCTTCGCGCGGCGCCTCCTCCTCGCGGCGCCGCGGCGCACCGGCATCATCGCCGGCTACGCCCTCGTCGCCCTCGCACGTTGGGGCGCGACCGCCTCGGTCGTCTTCGCCGTCGCGCTCATCTCCGGCATGAAGGTGCTCGGAGATCCGGCGGAGCTCTTCGCGCTCCTGCTCCTCGGGCTCCTCGTCAACGTGGCCGCAGTGCTGTGGGCATCGGGGATCGCCATGCGCTTCCGGACGCTGCAGGCCGGGCCGCTCATGCAGGTACCGGTCTTCCTGACGCTCTTCCTTGCGCCCGTCTACGTACCGCTCGACCTCCTGAACGGGTGGATCCACGCGGTCGCGTCCGTCAATCCGGCGACGTTCCTGCTGGAGGCGGGGCGCGGCCTCTTCTCGGGCGAGCCGACGGAGGTCTGGGCGGCGTTCGCCATCGCGCTCGGCGCAGTGGGCCTGCTTACGCTTTGGGCGTTGCGTGGGTTGAAGAGCGCCGAGTCCGCCGGCTAGCCGAACGAGGAAGGAGCCCGGCGGCCCGCCCCCGGCCACGGGGAAGCTCGGCGGTTGCCCCGCGTGCCGTCTCGTCGAGCGGCCGGCAGCCGTATTCCGGCATCAGCTCGCGACGTCGGTCCCACACCCAGAGAAAACGGTCCGGGTCGGTTGCCTCGCGACAGGCCCCCTCGAGACCCTCGGAGCGGATCACGTCGATGGTCGGCTCGTAGACCGACTCGTACCAGGAGAGCGCGATCTCGGCGCTGGAGACCACACGCCCGGTCTCACGCATGAGGTGGTAGCCGTGCAGCTGCACGGTTTCGAGCAGTTCGATGTAACCGACCGGGCGGCTGAAGCGAATGCGAACCTCGGGGTGGACCTCGGCCAGCCCACTCTCGTCCATGAAGATCCTCTCCTGGTCGGCGTGGATGAGCTCGACCAGGTCGGCGTCGGCTGGCAGGTGCCAGCGCGCGCGCAGCTCCGTCACCTCGGCGTCGATCGTCTCCATGCCCCGCTCTCGGGCGATGGCTACGCGGTGGTGGCCGTCCAGCACGAAATACGCGTCGCCGAGCTGATAGACGACGATCGGGGGAAAGTCGGCATCCGGGTAGGCTCGCTCCAGCTGCTGCCAGCGCTGGCGGATGTCGGAGCGGCGTGGGTGGAAGGCGCGGTCGAAGTCGCCCTCGCGGCTATCGGTACCGACGACCTGGTCGATCGGGATCGGCCTCAACCCGACGTAGCGGCGGGCGAATGGCCGAAGGCGGCGGGTCGCCTCCTCGAGCGGCAGGAGCTCGCCGGGGCCGCCGCGCCCGTCGCGGCCGAGGACGCGCGCCAGGTGCGCATAGATGCTTCGACGGCGTGCCCGATCGAAGGTCGTCGTCATACCGGGTACAACGACGACCCGCAGCCCGATTATTTCTCGGGCCCGAGCCCTTTCTTCCGCAGCTCGTCGAGGGCCTTCTCGGACTTGCCGAGTTCTGCGAGTCCCATCCCCTCCAGGACGGACGGCGACTTCGTGAACTGGATGTCACGGTAGTCGACGACCTCGACCCGGTTTCCCCACGGATCGAGGAAGTCGAGCCCGCGGCCCGGGAGGATCTCGACGCCCGCCTCTTCGAGGGCGCGGCGCACCTCCGCCTTGTCGTCGACGACGAGCCCGAAATGGCGTCCCTCGTCGGGCGGCTGCCGGCGCCCTTCGGACAGCGCGAGGAACTGATCTCCCAGGTCCAGGAAGGCCATTCCAGGCGCCCGCCCGCGCAGCTCGAAGTCGAAGATCCGTCCGTAGAAAGCCAGGGCCTTCTCGAGATCGCCGACCTCGAGCGCGACGTGGTTGACGCCGACCAGGCGTGGGTTCCGACTCATCCGGGTAGCGTGGGGAGGGACACGGGCAGCGCGCCAGAACAGTACAAGTGCCGTTCTTGAGGATTTCATGAAGACTCTCCCCTCCCCCCGCGGGAGCGCCGATTAGCTCCTACAGTGGTTGAGTTGTCGACCATCGCCCTGATCGTCGTCGGCCTCGTCCTGCTCCTGGCCGCAGGTGCAAAGCTGCGCCGGCGGCAGGATTTCCCCGACTGGCTGACCGCATACGGTCTCGCTGCGCGATACGCGCGCCCGGCGGCGTGGGCCGTCATGACCGTGGAAGCCGTGCTCGGCTTCCTGCTCATCTTCGGCGTCGGGCTTCCGTTCAGCGCATATGCCGCGGTCGTCCTTGGGTTCGGATTCGTGGCCGCGCTCGCTTGGGCACGGCTCCGCGGCGTCGAGCGCCTTCGGTGCGGCTGCTTCGGCGCCTCCGAGGGCCGGACGACCCATCTCCTCCTTCGTGCTGGCGGGTTCACCGTGCTCGCTCTGTTCGCGGCCCTCGCCGAGAGCGTCGACGTCTCGGTGTCGTCGGGCACCGTCGTCGCGGTCGTGCTGGTGCTCCTCTCGCTCGCGGTCGTGGGCCTGACGCTGCTCGTCTTCGCGCTCTATCGCCAGGTGGGAGTGCTGACGCTTCGGATCGGCCCGCGCGTGCCGTTCGAGCTTGCCGAGGAAGGCCCGGAGCTGGGACTGCCCGCGCCGGCGCTCGACGGTCTCCGCGGCCGCCGGTCCGAGGTGGTCTTCTTCTTCTCGTCCACGTGTCGGATCTGCCGTCAGCTGAGCGCGGGGGTTGCGGCGCTCGCCCGACAGGGCCTCGCAGTGCGCGTGGTCGAAGAGGAGCTGGAGGGAGACGCCTTCGCGCGCTGGAACGTGCCCGGGACACCGTTCGTCGTCCACCTCGTCGACGGCGTGGTCGCGGCCAAGGGCACCGTGAACACGCTCGAAGAGCTCGAGTCGCTCGTCGACACGGGGAGGGCGCGCGTTCATGCAGCAGCCTGAGCGAGGAGCCAGCCAGCTCGACCGGCAGGCCGAGAAGCTCTCGGCGAAGCTCGCGGAGTCGACCACCCGCTTGTCTTTTCTCGGCCGACTCAGCGCCGCAGTGCTCGCCGTCGCGGGCGGCTCCGCGGTCGCCGCCGCGGTCAAGCCCGACGACGCCGAGGCCTTCCACTTCTGCGGGCACCTCTGGACGACCGGCTCGTGCCCGAGCCCGTATCCACCCCTCTCCCGCATCGACCGCAAGGGCTTCCCACTCCACCCCCACAGCGGGAAGCCGATCGACAACCTCGGTCGGGTGGTCGACTCCTCGGGCTACGCCCTAGACGGCAACGGCGATCGGCTGCGCGGGCCCGACGGCGCCGTGCTCGCGCCGGCGCCGCGCACGCGCGTCTGCGAGGACTGGACCGCCGAGGTCGAAGGGCTCAAGGATCTGCGGATCCAGGGCTCCTGGTTTCGCTGCTGCGGCGGGCAGATCCGCAAGCTCGTCGACTGCTGCTCCTTCAGCCGCCGCCGGATCAACGGGGATGCCTCTCTCACCGGCTACTGCTGGGGCGGCCGCCGGGTGTACTGCGTGATGTACTACGACTCAGGGCTGCCGTGCTGATCGAGGCGGGCGTCGCCCTTGCGGCGCTGATGGCCGGCCTCTCCGGCGCCTGGTCGCCCTGAGGACTGTCGATGCTCGAGACCTTCACTCCCGCCGTGTGCGGGAGCCGCAAGCGCCAAATCGTCGCCCAGGCGCTCTTCACCGTCGCGGCCGTGGTGACGTCCGCCGTGCTCGGGCTCGCCCTCGGCCTAGCCGGGAGCCTGCTCGGAGCCCGGCACGCCGTCTTCGCAGCCGCGGCTCTCGCCCTGCTGGCAGCCGCGCGTGAGGCCGGACTCGTGCACTTCCCGCTCCCACAGGCGCGCCGGCAGGTGCCGGAGCGCTGGCGCTTCGAGCTGCCCCTTCCCGTCTGGGCGACGGGTTACGGGGCGGGCCTCGGCGCCGGCTTCTTCACGTTCCAGCCGGTCTCGACGTTTTGGGTGGCCTGTGCGGGCGCCCTCGCGCTTGCCCGGCCCCTCCCGGCTGCGATCTGCCTCTCGCTCTACGGTGCCGGGCGGGCCGTCATGGTCGTCTGGCCCCGCCGGCGAACGGATGACCCGACGGCCGCTGTCGAGCGGCTGACCCGGCGCCGCGGCGCCCTCCTGCGGGCGAACGTGGTCGCGCTCGTCGCCTGCGCGGTCCTCCTCGCGCTCGCTCCGGCGGCCGGGAGCGCTACGCTCGTCGCCGGCTCCGCGCTCGATCCGAGTGCCAGCGGGGCCATCGTCGCGTTTGCGACCAAGGGCGGAGACGTCGTCGTCCGGCCCGCGTCGGGGCCCGACGTGCGCTACGACAATGCCTCGCAGCCCGCGCTTTCGGGTGAGTACCTCGCGTACGTCGACGCACAGGGGATCCGAGTCGTTCGTTGGGGCGGCAACGAGGTGGCCCGCATTGCGGATGGAAACGCCTCCCATCCCGCGCTCGACTGGCCCAACCTCGCCTACGTCGTGCGGGGCTCGGACGGCCGCCGTCTGATCGTGCGGAATCTCGTGAATGGACAGACGAAGCGTCCGACCCGGGTGCCGCTCAACGTCGACCTCGGGCGTCCATCCCTCCGCCAGGGCCGACTGGCCTGGCACCGGGTGTCGCGCCGGCAATCGCGGATCCTCGTCATGACCCTCTCCACGGGCGTGCGGCGAACGATCGCCCGGACCGAGATCGGCAAGCTGACCAACCCCTCGCTGAATCAGGGTGCGGTCATCTGGGTCGATGCCCGCTCGGGCGTCACGTATCTCCGCAAGGCCTCGCTCACGTCGAAGAAGCGGCGGATCCTCGCCAGGATCCGGGGACGATCGGCGAGCTACTGGACGACGAGCTTGGCCGGAAGCAAGGCGTACATGACGCGCTGGACGATCGCGTCGGGCGCCGCGTCGGTCTACAAGACCGGCGCCTAGAGCGGCCGCGGGGCCCTCTTCCTCTTGGGCGGGTGTCCCTCCACCGAGGGAGTGCATTCCCGCCGCGGCCCCGTATAGTCCGGTTTGCAGGGCGTCCAGGCGCCCTTCGGGTAGAGGGTTCGAAAGGGAGAGATCTAGCTTGCGGCTAGCGGTATCGATTCGATTCGTCGTGCTCGTGATCGCGGCTTTGTCCGCGCTGGCGCTGGCTGGTCCTGCAGCGGCCGAACGGTACGTCGTTCTGTATCCGGAGCGCGGCTTCGGCATCTTGATGGCGAAGCCCGACATCGCGAAGGCCGGCGGCTCCGTGGTCGCCTCCTATCCGCAGATCGACGTGGTCATTGCCGAGTCGGACGATCCAGGCTTCGCCGCCACGCTCGACCGGAACCGGCGCGTGGACGGCGTTGCGCCCGTCGGCAGCGTCGTCGCGACGCCGTCCGGCTGGGGCTGGGGCCGGGACGACGACGACCTGCCGAACTGGCCGGTCGTCGACGACGACACGTTCTCACCCTTGCAGTGGTATTCGCAAGCGCATCCAGGCACCCGAGGCCCACGCGATCACCGGCGGGAGCCCGAAAGTACTCGTAGGCGTCATCGACACCGGCGTCGACGCGAGCCATCCGGACCTGAACGACAACATCGCCGCCGGGCGCAGTGTCTCCTGCGTGGGCGGTGTGCCGAACCAGGATCCCGCGGCCTGGAACGACGACTCGGGCCACGGCACGAACGTGGCCGGGATCGTCGCGGCCGAGGCAAACGGCCAGGGGATCGTCGGAATCGCGCCGAACGTCAAGCTGGCGGTCATCAAGGCGAGCATTCACAGCGGCGCGAGCGACTTCTTCCTCGCCGACGCGGTCATCTGCTCGTTCGTCTGGGCGGCGGAGCACGGCGTTGACGTCGCGAACAACAGCTATTCGGTCGACAGCGCGCTCAGCGCCGGGACGACGTCGTTCTGCACAGCCGATCCCGCGCAGCGGACGATCATGCGGGCCGTCCGGCGCGCGGTCGAGTACGCCGACGACCGAGATGTCTCCGTGGTCGCCTCCGCGGGGAACGACGGCCTCGACCTCGCCAGCCCCGCGCTCCAGGGGTGCAGCCGGCTGCCGAGCGGGCTCCCGCACGTGCTCACGGTCTCCTCGATCGGGCTCGACGACGGCCTGGCCGCCGGGCCACCGTCGAACTACGGCCTCCACAAGATCGACCTGGCCGCCCCCGGAGGGGACTTCCTCCAGGGCGTCCCGCCGGCCGGTCTCGTGCTCGGCCCCTGGCCGGCTGCGTTCCAGGTCCCGAGGCTTCTCTGCGACCCGTGCGAGGGACCGGACGCGGCCTACTACCGCTACTTTGCTGGCACGTCCCAGGCGGCTGCGCAGGTGAGCGGCGCGGCGGCGCTCGTCGTCAGCCAGTTCGGAAGGCCGAGCTGGTTCGGAGGCGGGAAGATGGATCCGGACCGCGTTTCGGTCTTCCTGCGCCAGACGGCGGATCCCCTGCCTTGCCCGGCCGCCGATGCGCGCTGCGTCACCGACGACAACGTCAACGGTTTCTTCGGCCGCGGCGTGGTCAACGCGTTCCGCGCGGTCACGCGCGACCGCTGATCCGGGGTGCTAGGCGGCCTTGACGGCCGCCACGAGGCGCTCCACGGACTCCTTCGCGTCACCGAAGAGCATGGCCGTGTTCGGGCGGTAGAAAAGGTCGTTGTCGATGCCGGCGAACCCGGGGCTCATGCTGCGCTTGAGGACGACGACGTTCGCCGAGGCATCGACGTTCAGGATCGGCATGCCGTAGAGGGGGCTCTCGGGATCCTCGCGCGCAGCCGGGTTGGTCACGTCGTTGGCGCCGATGACGAGGGCCACGTCGGTCCGCGGAAACTCGGGGTTGATGTCCTCCATGTCGTAGAGCTGGGGGTAGGGCACGTTCGCCTCCGCGAGGAGGACGTTCATGTGCCCAGGCATTCGGCCCGCGACCGGGTGGATCGCGTACTTCACGTCGACGCCCCGGCGCTCGAGGAGGTCAGCCAGTTCCCGGACGTTGTGCTGGGCCTGCGCCACGGCCAGCCCGTAGCCCGGGACGATCACGACGCGGCTTGCATACGCGAGCATGACGGCGCAGTCCTCGGCCGAGACCTCCCGGTAGCTCTTGGCCTCGCCTCCGGCAGCTGCCGTCGCCTCGCCGCCGCCCGCCGCCGCCGCGCCGAACGCGCTGAAGAGCACGTTTGCGAGCGAGCGGTTCATCGCGCGGCCCATGAGGATCGTGAGCAGGGTCCCCGAGGCTCCGACGAGCGTTCCGCCGATGATCAGCGCGGTGTTCTCGAGCACGAAGCCGGTCGAGGCGGCGGCCAGGCCCGTGAAGGCGTTCAGGAGCGAGATCACGACGGGCATGTCCGCTCCGCCGATGGGGAGCACGAGCAGGAGCGCCGAACAGGAGCGCTCCGAGCACGAGCACGATCGCCCAGATCCCGGATTCGGTCGCGCCGGCCAGGATCCCGACGCCGACGAGAGCGACGAAGAGGATGCCGTTTGCGATCTGCTGCCCGGCGAAGACGATCGGCCGTCCCGGCAGGAGCTCCTGCAGCTTCCCGAAGGCGATCAGGCTGCCGGAGAAGCTGATCGAGCCGATCAGGGCCGAGAAGAGCATCGCTCCCATGTGCTCCGGGAGGACGTGTCCCACCGCCGGTGTGAGCCGATGGAACTCTGCCGCCGCGATGAGAGCCGCCGCGCCGCCGCCGACGCCGTTGAACAGCGCCACCATCTGCGGCATCGCCGTCATCTTCACCGTGCGGGCCGAGGCCACCCCGATCACCGTGCCGACGGCGACCCCGGCCGCAATCAGCCAGTACGAGTCGATCTCGGGGCTCAGGAGCGTGAAGACCACCGCGATCGTCATCCCGACCGCGGCGACCACGTTGCCGGAGCGCGCGGTCGCCGGCGAGGACAGCCGCTTGATGCCGACGATCAGGCAGACCCCTGCGACGAGGTACGCGAGATTGATCGTCGTCTGGGAGACGGCCAGGATCACTCGGGTTCCTCGGGCCGGTCGGGCCGGCGCTTGAACATCTCCAGCATCCGATCGGTGACGAGGAAGCCGCCGACGACGTTGATCGTGGCGAAGACGACGGCGACGAAGGCGAGTGCCTGCTCCAGCGTCGAGTCGGCGGAGCCGGCGATAAGCATGGCGCCCACCAGGACGATGCCGTGGATCGCGTTCGTCCCCGACATCAGCGGCGTGTGCAGTAGGGCCGGCACTCGAGAGATCAGCTCGATGCCGAGGAAGGCGGAGAGGACGAAGACGGTGATGCTGTTGAGGAGCGCCTGACTCACGCCACGGCCCCACGGGTGACCTTGCCCGCGTGGGCGACGCACGTGTCGCGGACGATCTCGTCCTCGAAGTCGAGTTCGACGGCACCCTCCTTGATGATCAGGCCGAGGAAGGCCTGGATGTTCCGCGAGTACATCTGGCTCGCGTGTACGGGCATCGTCGCGGGGACGTTCGTGAGCCCGACGATCGTGACTCCGTCGACGACGACCGTCTCGCCCGGCTTCGTCGCGGCGCAGTTGCCTCCCGCCTCGGCCGCGAGGTCGACGATCACCGAGCCCGCGCGCATCCCGTCCACCGCGGTTTCGGTGATGAGCTCTGGAGCGGGCCGACCCGGGATCAACGCGGTGGTGATCACGGCGTCGGACTCGGCTGCATGGCGGGCGATCAGCTCTCGCTCACGCCGGTGCTCGTCCTCGTCGAGCGCGACGGCGTAGCCGCCAACTCCCTCGGCGCCCGAGACGTCGAACTCGAGAAAGACCGCACCGAGGCTCTCGACCTGCTCCTTCACGACCGGGCGCACGTCGAACGCAGAGACCACCGCGCCCAGGCGTCTCGCGGTGGCGATCGCCTGCAGGCCTGCGACTCCGGCGCCGAGCACGAGGACCTTCGCAGGTGGAATCGTCCCGGCCGCCGTGGTCAGCATCGGGAAGAACTTGCCGAGGTGCTCGGCCGCGAGGATGGCCGCCTTGTAGCCGGCGACAGTGCTCTGCGACGAGAGCGCGTCCATCGGCTGGGCGCGCGTCACGCGGGGGATCGCGTCGAGGGAGAAGGCGGTTACTCCGCGCTCGGCAAGGGCCCCGGCGAGCTCTGGGTCGTCGACCGACTGCAGCAGGGCGACCAATACCTGCCCTTCGCGCAGGCGCGCGACCTCCTCGCTCGACGGTCGGCGCACCTTGCAGACGACGTCCGCCCCCGCGTAGAGCTCGTCCTCCGAGACGAGCCGCGCTCCGGCCTCCTCGTAGGCGGCGTCGGCGAATGTTGCCGCCTCGCCGGCTCCGCGCTCGACGATGACGTTCACTCCGTCGGCGACGAGCCGTCTAGCCGTGTCCGGCACGACGGCTACCCGGGATTCCCCGGGCCCGGACTCCTTGGCGACACCGACGTTCATCGGGCGAGAGTCTAAGAGCTGCCAACGTCATGCGGCCGCGTCATCGAGCAGCCCTGCCCGGTGGTACCGCGCCTCATTGCGTGGGGCTCTAAGCTGCGGGAATGGACGGCTGGCTGGAGGAGGCGCGGGCACGGCTCGCTGGGGCCGTGGGCGATGAGGCCTCCGACTACGACCTTTCGCGCGCCCAGATGGACGAGCTGCTCGAGCTTGCGCGGATCGCCGCGCACGAGAGCGGCGAGCGGACGAACGCACCCCTCCTCTGCTATCTCGTGGGGTTCGCCCAGGGGCGGCACGGCGGTGATCTCGGCGACCTCGTCGATGCGGCGGTCGGCGCGTCGTAACGCGTAGGCTCCCGCGATGGCCGCGTTGGAGGGGAGGACGGCGATCGTCACCGGCGCCTCGAGCGGGATCGGGCTGACCACGGCCCGCGCGCTCGCAGCCGAAGGTGCCCGGCTTGCGCTGGGCGCCCGCCGGGTGGACCTCGTCGAGCGAGCAGCCTCCGAGTTGCCCGGATCGGGGCATGTCGCAGCGCCGCTCGACGTCACCGACGACGACCAGCGCGCGCGCGTTCGTCGACAGAGCCGTGCAGCAGCTCGGGCGTGTCGACATCCTGGTGAACAACGCGGGCCTGGCGCTCGGCCGCACGTCGATTGCCGACGGCTCGAACGAGGACGACCGGATCATGGTCGAGACGAACGTCCTGGGCCTGCTCCGGATGACCCGGCTCGTGCTCCCGCACATGGAGGACTGGCGCGGCCACATCGTCAACCTCGGCTCATGGGCCGGGCGCGAGGCCTATGCGGGCGGAGGCATGTACGTCGGGACGAAGACGGCCGTGCGCGTCCTCAACGAGATCATGCGGAAGGAGCTCGTCGGCCGCATCCGCGTCACGACCGTCGACCCCGGGATGGTCGGCGATACCGAGTTCTCCGACGTCAGGTTCGCCGGCGATCAGGAGAAGAAGGACGCCGTCTATCGAGGCGTGCGCTACCTGACGCCGGACGACGTCACCGACTGCATCCTCTGGGCCGTCACCCGGCCCCCACACATGGTCGTCGACGAGATCGTCGTCAAGCCCCTCCAGCAGGCGAGCCAGGACGCGATCGTCAGAGAGGAGTAGCGCCGGCGTGGCGTTGACGATCCTCGAGGGCTCGACGTTCTGCGTCTCGGACGAGCTCGGCGACATCTCGGAGCCGACCATGGGCCTCTTCGCCCACGACACCCGCTTCCTGTCGCGCTGGGTGCTGACGATCAACGGCGCCCGGCCGCTCCAGCTCTCCTCGCGCAAGGTGGAGTACTACTCCGCCGCCTTCTTCCTGCGAAACCCCGTCGTCGGCGACCTCCAGCACGACGAGATCTCGATCGCCCGCGAGCGCTTCATCGGAGACTCGATGCAGGAGCAGCTCGTCGTCTCGAATCACGCCCAGCGCCGCGCTGGCCTTCGACCTGACGCTCGAGATCGGGAACGACTTCGCGGACATCTTCGCGGTCAAAGCCTACGACTTCTCGCTCGGCAATCCCGACCGCGCGGAGCCGCTTCCACCGGCCGTCGTCCCCGTCTACGAGGCGGACGACAACCAGTTCGTCTTCACGACGAGCGACAACGGCTTCCAGGGGTTGACGCAGGTCGTCCTGTCCGAGCGCGGCAAGGCCGAGGACTCGAAGGTGACCTACCGGATCGAGCTCGAGCCGCGCGAGGCCTGGCGGCTGCGGGCGGACGTGATCCCGGCGACCGACGGCATGCGCACCGAGGCGCAGCTGGCCGAGCGTCGCTTCGGCGACGAGCTCGCGCGCGTCCGAGCCTCGCTCGCGGCCTGGCGGCTGCGCGTCCCGCAGCTTCGCGGCTCCTGGGACGACCTGACCCACTCGTTCCGCCAGTCCGTTGCCGATCTCTCGTCCCTCCGGATGGACGAGGACACTCGCGCCACTGGCCAGCTCCCCGCCGCCGGCATGCCGTGGTTCATGACCGTCTTCGGCCGCGACACCGTGATCACGTGCCTCCAGACGCTCCTCTTCGGCCCCGAGCTTGCCCAGAACGCCCTCGCCGTGCTCGCCGAGCTGCAGGCGCGCGAGGACGACCCGGAAAGCGATGCCGAGCCGGGGAAGATCGTCCACGAGGTCCGGCACGGCAAGAGCGCCGAGGCCTGGTTCCCGCGCTACTACGGCACGGTCGACGCGACGCCCCTCTACCTCGTCCTCCTGTCCGAGGTCTGGCGTTGGACGGATGACGCCGGGCTCGTCCGCGACCTCCGCGAGCCGGCGCTCCGCGCTCTCGAGTGGATCGACCGCTACGGCGACGTCGACGGCGACGGGTTCGTCGAGTACCGGCGCCGGTCGTCGCGCGGGCTCGTCAACCAGTCCTGGAAGGATTCCGGCGACTCGCAGCTCTTTCACGACGGCCGGCTCGCAGAGGCGCCGATCGCGCCGTGCGAGGTGCAGGGCTACGTCTACGACGCGAAGCTCCGGCTCGCCGAGCTCGCCCGCGAGGTCTGGCGCGAGCGCGAGCTGGCCGACCGGCTGGAGCAGGAGGCGGCCGCAGCTTCGCGCGCGCTTCGACGAGGCATTCTGGTGCGAGGCCCGCGGCGGCTACTACGCGCTGGCGCTCGACGCGGAGAAGCAGCAGGTCGACTCGCTGACGTCGAACATCGGCCACCTGCTCTGGAGCGGGATCGTGCCGCCCCACCGCGTCGATGCGATCGTCGACCAGCTGATGGGCGAGGAGCTCTGGTCCGGCTGGGGGGTGCGGACGATGTCCGCCGGCGACGCCGGCTTCAACCCCCTCGCCTACCACAACGGGACCGTCTGGCCCCACGACAACTCACTGATTGCGTGGGGTCTCGCGCGCTACGGGCGCTGGGCAGAGGCGCAGCGGATCGTCAGGCGGCTCCTGAACGCCGCCTCCTACTTCGACCATCAACTCCCGGAGGTGTTCGCCGGCTTCTCTCGCACGGAGACGCCGTTTCCGATTCCGTACCCCACGGCCGCGCGGCCGCAGGCCTGGGCCGCGGGCGCACCGGTGCTGCTGCTCCGGCTCTTGCTCGGGCTCGAGCCCGACCGGCGGCGTCACGTTCTCGGCACGACCGCGGACGAGGAGATTCCATCCTGGGCGGGCTCCCTCCGTCTCACCGGGGTGCGGGCGTTCGACAAGGCGTGGGACGTGCACCTACAGGACGGACGTGTCACCATCGAATCGGCGTGAGGATCGCGCTCATCTCCCCGGTGTGGTTCCCGGTGCCGCCGTCGGGCTACGGCGGGATCGAGTGGGTGGTTTCGCTGCTCGCCGACTCCCTTGCGGAGGCCGGACACGACGTCACCCTCTTCGCCTCGGGGGACTCGTCCACCAAGGCCGCGCTCGCGTGGGCGTACGCCGAAGCGCCGTCCGCCGACATCGGCCGGACGGGCCCGGAGCTTCGCCACGCGTTGGCCTGCTACGAGCGGGCCGACGACTTCGACGTCGTCAACGACCACTCTGGCCCGCTGGCAGCAGCCCTGGGCGGGACCGTGGACACGCCGGTCGTCCACACCGTGCACGGGCCGCTCGTGGGTGCCGACGGCGACCTCTATGCCTCACTGGCGCGGGTCGCCCCCGGGGTTGGGCTCATCTCGGTGTCGCTGAACCAGCGGAAGCCGCAGCCCGATCTCCCGTGGGTGGCGAACTGCCACAACGCGCTCGACCTCGCGGCCTACCCGGTCACCGCCGAGCGTGGCGAGTACCTGCTCTTCCTCGGGCGGCTGAGCCCCGACAAGGGCTGTCACCGCGCAGTCGAGGTCGCGCTGGACGCCGGTCTGCCGCTCCGGATCGCCGGGAAGATGCGTGAGCCTCCCGAGCGGGAGTACTTCGAGACGTACGTCGCGCCGCACCTCGGTGACGGGATCGAGTACCTCGGCGAGACGAGCCACGGCAAGAAGGTGGCCCTGCTGCAGAATGCGCGCGCGACGCTTTTCCCGATCGAGTGGGAGGAGCCGTTCGGCCTGGTCATGATCGAGTCGATGGCCTGCGGCACTCCGGTGATCGCCACCCGCTGGGGCGCCGTCCCCGAGGTGATCGAGCATGGGCGATCCGGAGTGATCGTGGACGACTACCACGAGATGGCGGGCGCCCTGGCGGCAGCCGACGCACTCGAGCCGCTCGAATGCCGTCGGTGGGTCGAGGAGCACTTCTCGGCAGAGCGGATGGTCGAGGACTACGCCGCGGCCTACGAGGCCGTCCTCGCCGGAACCAAGCAGACACAGCAGGTGTAGTCGCGGTGTGCGCGGAACGGTCCGCCCGCTGCTGCTCCTGATCGCCCTCGTCTTCTCCGCGGGCGCGTGTGGCGGTGGGGAGGCGGAGGTCGAACCGCCTGCCGGGCTCCTCGTGGTCTCGAGCAACGACGACCTCTACACGGTCGGAGCGGACGGCTCGTCCCGGCGCCTCGTGGTGCGGGCGAGGGGGCCGCAGCTCGATGCGGACTGGTCGCCGGACGGTCGCCAGATCGTCTACCGAGACTCGCGCTCGGGGATCAACCGAAACGACGAGATCTACGTCGCCGCTGCGGACGGCTCGGACGACCGAAACCTCACTGACGACCCGGGGAACGACTGGTCCCCGGCGTGGTCGCCCGACGGCGACCGGATCGCGTTTGCCTCCGACCGTGAGGGCGAGCTCCGCATCTTCGTGATGGCGGTCGACGGGTCCGACGTACGGCGCGTGACCGAGATCTGGGGCGAATACCCGGCCTGGTCTCCCGACGGTCGCCGCATTGCGTTCTCCTCCTACGCCGGCGGCGCCGGTCCGACGGGCGACCCGAACTACGACCTGTTCGTGGTCGATACCGACGGGAGCGGGCTTCGCCGGCTGACGGAAAGCCCGGCGTACGATATGTATCCGACCTGGTCGCCGGACGGCGAGTCGATCGCGTTCGAGTCGACCCGGGCAACACCGGCGGGGTTCGAGCCTCCGCCCCACGACCTCGAGCGGACGGCGGACTTCGATGTCTTCGTGATGCCCGCCGAAGGCGGCGAGGCAGTCAATGTCACTCGCGACCCCGTGCGCCTGCAGAAGTTCCCGGACTGGTCGCCCGACGGCAGGTGGATCGCGCTCGACGAGGAGGGCGCGGTGGCGTTCGCCGCGGCCGATGGGTCGGGCCTCCGCCGAGTCTCCGGCGCGTCGCTCGAAGGCGGCTTTCCCGCCTGGGCGCCGGACGGCGGCTAAGTCGTCCGCGAGGCCGAGCCGACGGCCGCGAGCGCCTGCTCGAGATCGCCGACGAGGTCCTTGGCCGATTCGAGCCCGACCGAGAGGCGGATCAGGCTTCCCGGCGTGGCGAAGGACGCCTCGCTCGTCGAGGCGTGTGTCATCCGCGCCGGAACCTCGATGAGGCTCTCGATGCCGCCCAGGCTCTCGGCCAGCGTCCAGACCTTCGTGCGCGTGACGATCTCCTCCGCCTCCTCGACCGAACCCGCGAGGAAGGAGATCATGCCGCCGAAGCCCCGCATCTGTCGGGCGGCGATCTCGTGCCCGGGGTGGTCGGAAAGCCCCGGGTAGAGAACACGTTCGACGGCGGCGTGCCCGGACAGAAGCGCCGCGACAGCGTGGGCGTTCTCGCAGTGGCGCTCCATCCGGAGCGCCAGCGTCTTCAGGCCCCGCTGCACGAGCCAGCAGTCGAACGGCCCCGGCACGGCACCGAGCGACTTCTGCAGGAACTTCAGGCGCTCGGCGATGGTCGGGTCGTTCGTGGCCACGAAGCCGCCGATCACGTCGGAGTGGCCCCCGAGGTACTTCGTCGTCGAGTGGACGACGATGTCGGCGCCGAGCTCCAGCGGGAGCTGGAGGTACGGCGTCGCGAACGTGTTGTCGACGACCACGAGCGCCCCGGCGGCATGCGCAGCCTCGGCGGCCTTGCGGATGTCGATCACGTTCAGGAGGGGGTTCGTCGGCGTCTCGAGCCAGACGATGCGCGTCTGCTCGTCCAGATGCTCCGCAAGCCCGGCGTCGATGTCGGCGACGGAGACGAAGGTGAAGTCGTAGCCCTTGGGCTCGTAGATCTGCGAGAACATGCGGTACACGCCGCCATAGACGTCGTTCACGCAGACGACGCGGTCCCCCGGGTTGACGAGGTGCATGATCGTCGTCGTCGCCCCGAGGCCGGAGGAGTACGCGAGCCCGTGGTCGGCGCCTTCGAGCGAGGCGAGACAGGTCTCGAGAGCCGCCCGCGTCGGGTTTCCGGACCGCGCGTAGTCATAGCCCTTGTTGACGCCGACGGCGTCCTGGGCGAACGTCGACGTCTGGTAGATCGGCGGGATCACCGCCCCGGTGGCCGGGTCCGGCTCTTGCCCGTCGTGGATGGCGCGCGTCTCGAAATCCACGGCCGCAGTGTACGTCGCTAGGCGCCGATGCCCGGACTGCGGCCGCGTGCGAGGTACTCGAGGAGGTCGGCGCGTGTGAGGACGCCCACCGGCCTGCCGCTGCGTGCTACGACGACGGCCGGGTTGCCGGCCGAGAGGTCGGCGAAGACGGTGTCGACGGACTCCTCGATCTCGACCGCAGGCAAAGGCGGCTCCATGGCGACCGCCACCTCCTCGCCGAGAGCCTCGTGGCTGCGAAAGACCCGGTCGAGGAGGCCTCGCTCCCGGATGGAGCCGACGACATCCGCGAGTGAGACGGCGCCGTCGTGCCGCACGACGGGGATCTGCGAGATGGAGTAGCGCTGCATCAGGGCGATCGCGTCGCCGACCTTCTGGTGCGACTCCACCGTGACCAGCTCCGGAATCTCAGGACCCTCCTGGCGCTTGAAGGCGAGCACCTCCTCGATGGTCGGCGCGGCCGCCTCGCGCTCGACCAGGCCGTGCTCCATGAGCCAGTTGTCGTCGTAGAGCTTGGAGAGGTACCCGCGGCCGGAGTCCGGGATCAGGGTTGCGAGCGTGCCCTCCGGGCCGAAGCGTCGGGCGATCTCGAGCATCGCCCACACCGCCGTCCCGCCCGAGCCGCCGACCAGGATGCCCTCCTCACGGGCCAGGCGCCGAGCCGTCCGAAAGGAGTCGGCGTCTGAGACGGTCACGTACTCGTCGACGAGCGAGGGGTCGAAGGTGGTCGGCCAGAAGTCCTCGCCGATTCCCTCGACGAGGTAGGGATGGACGTTGTCGGGCTGCGAGAAGATCGAGCCCTCCGGGTCGGCGCCCACGATGAGGAGCTCGGGCTTCTGCTCCCGGAGGTAGCGGGCGGTCCCCGAGATCGTGCCACCCGTTCCCACGGAGAAGACGATGGCGTCGAGCTCGCCGCCGGTCTGCTCCCAGATCTCCGGGCCGGTGGTCTCGTAGTGCGTCTCCGGGTTCGCCTGGTTCGAGTACTGGTCGGGCTTGAAGGCGCCGGGGATCTCCTCGGCGAGGCGATCCGACACCGAGTAGTAGCTCTCGGGTGATTCGGGCGGAACGACCGTCGGGCAGATGACGACCTCCGCGCCGTACCCGCGGAGGAGCGCGCGCTTCTCCTCGGCGATCTTGTCCGGCATGACGAAAACGCACCGGTACCCCTTGATCGCCGCCGCGATGGCCAGGCCGACGCCGGTATTGCCGCTCGTCGGCTCCACGATCGTCCCTCCGGGCCGGAGCTTCCCATCGCGCTCGGCTGCCTCGATCATCCGGAGGCCGATCCGGTCCTTCACGCTGCCTCCCGGGTTTAGGTACTCGAGCTTGGCGAGGAGCGTCGGCGCGAGGTCGCTCCCGACCCGCTGCAGTCGCACGAGTGGAGTTCCGCCGACGAGGTCCAGCACGGTCGGATACTCGCGGGCCACGGCGGTAAGCCTAGTTCCTCGAGTTCAGAGCCCGACGTCGACCGTGCGGAAAAACCACAGCGCGCTCGTGTACCAGACCGCGATCAGGACGGCGAAGAGCAGGCCGCCCGCGGTCGGGAGCACCCAGCGTGGATAGCGGTGCAGGCGGACGACGAGCACTTTGGCCGTGAACGCTCCGTAGAACGCGCATCCCAGGAGCGAGTGCGCGAGGACGCGGTCGTCGCCGCTCTGGAAGCCGAGCAGGAAGATGCAGTGGTAGGCGACCGGCAGGGTGAGGAGGAAGGCGACCCGGCCCGTCCACCGGTGGAGGCCCGGAATCCAGTCAGGCCGCCTCCATGGGAGCTTGCGGAAGATCCAGGCGGCCGTGAACAGCTGAACGAGCGCCAGAGCGGCGGCCGTAGTGGCCAGCCACACCTTCAGGTGGATGGTGTCCTTGAAGAAGAGGTCGAAGTAACCGCCGCTCGCGTCGAGCTCGGCGTTCGCGAGAAAGCCCGCGAGCAGGGAGACGATCGCGAAGCCGGAGACGGGGACGAGCAGCCAGGCCTGCGAGCGGGTCGGAAGCGGTGCCGGTGCGTCGGTCATCTCAGTGCCGGAAGTGTCGGCGCCGGCTGAAGACCATGACGGCACCGGCTTCCTCGACGGCGGCGACGACCTCGTCGTCGCGCTTCGAACCGCCGGGCTGGACGATCGTCATTACGCCCGCGTCCAGCGCGAGCTGGGGGCCGTCCAGGAACGGAAAGAAGGCATCCGACGCGAGAACGGCGCTGGTGAGGTCGTGCCCATGCTCGGCGGCTCGCTCGAGGGCGAGACGGACGGCGTCGACCCGGTTCGTCTGGCCGCCGCCGATGCCGATCACCTGCAAGTCCTTCGCGATCACGATCGCATTCGAGGCGACGTGCTTCGCGACGCGCCAGGCGAACAGGAGGTCGCCCCACTCCTGCTCGTCGGGATGCTCTTTGGTGACGACCTTCATGCCCTCCCGGTCGT
The DNA here is from genome assembly GCA_963842305.1 of uncultured Actinomycetes bacterium. GTDB lineage: Bacteria > Actinomycetota > Thermoleophilia > Gaiellales > Gaiellaceae > JAIBJN01. Next base: position 28,424 of record CAWJFW010000003.1, on the reverse strand, counting down.
CCACCTCTGCATCGGTGTCCTGCACGAGGAACCCGCCCAGCACCCGCCGGTAGTCGCGGTCGCCGGGGCTCGCGCCGCGGCGCTCGCGGTCGCGCAGGATCCGCAAGGCTTCCTTGGCCTGCAGCGCGCCGAGCGCGTCGTCGTCGTAGTCGGGCGCGATCAGCACCTCGACGAACTGCTCGGCGAGGCGCCCGGCGAGATCGGGCAGGACCATCCGGTTCAGCGCGACGATGCCGCCGTACGCGGAGATGGGATCGGATGCGAGCGCCTTCGCGTAGGCCTCCTCGATCGTCGCCGCCACGGCGAGTCCGCACGGGTTCGCATGCTTGACGACGACGCAGGTCGGTAGCGTGAACTCCCGGAGCACGGCCCGCGCGGCGTCCAGGTCGTTGAGGTTGTTGAACGAGAGCTCCTTCCCCCCGAGGCGGTCGACCCGGGAGAGGAGGTGGCGCCGCACGCCCGCTTCCGCGTAATAGGCGGCCCGCTGATGCGGGTTCTCGCCGTAGACGAGCTCCTGCTCCCGCTCGAGCGAAAGGAGCAGCCTCGGCGGAAAGGTCTCTACATCGGCGAACCACGCTGCGATCGATGTCTCGTAGGCGGCGGTGTGGGCGAACGCCTCGGCGGCCAGCTTGCGGCGGGTGTCGAGCCGGACGCCTCCCTCGGCGAGTTCGGCGAGGATCTCCCCGTAGCGGGAGGCGTCGCACACGGGCACGACGTCGACGAAATTCTTGGCGGCTGCGCGAAGGAGCGCCGGGCCGCCGATGTCGATCATCTCGACGGCGTCCTCCTCGCGCACGTTCCGGCGCGCCGTGACGCTCTGGAACGGATAGAGGTTCACGCAGACGAGGTCGAACGTGCGGATCTCGTGGTCGCGCAGCTCGTCCAGGTCGGCCTCGAAGGCCCGGCGGGCGAGGATGCCTGCATGGATGCGCGGGTGGAGGGTCTTGACACGTCCGCCGAGAAGCTCGGGGACCTCGGTCAGCTCCTCGACGGGGACGACGTCGATGCCGAGCTCGGCGATGTAGGCGGCCGTCCCGCCGCTCGCGACGATCTCGACTCCGAGATCGGAGAGTCCACGGGCGAAGACATCCAGCCCGGTCTTGTCGAAGACCGACATGAGGGCGCGCCCCACTTGCATGGGTGACTCAGGAGCGTAAAGCGCCCGCCAGATAAAGGCGAGCCGCCTCGGGCAGCAGGCGATGCTCGACCTCGTGCACCCGCTCACGCAGAGTTTCCGCGTTATCCCCCGGGTGGATCGGAACCGGCTCCTGAAAGATGATCGGTCCCGAGTCGATCCTCTCGTCGACGAAGTGGACCGTCACGCCCGTTTGAGCCGCGCCGGCCGCCAGGGCGTCCTCGATGGGCGTCGTCCCCGGAAACTCGGGGAGGAGGGAGGGATGAACGTTGATCGCGGTGTGGCGCTCGAGAAACGCGGGCGTCAGGAGCTGCATGTATCCGGCGCAGACGATCAGCTCCGCTCCCCGTTCCTCGAGCCAGGCGGCCATCGCGAGATCGCGCTCCTCCCGGCTTCCGTAGTCCGCCAGCGAGTAAACCGCCGTGGGGATCCCGGCGGCCGCGGCCCGGGATACCGCTCCGGCTGCCGCGACGTTCGATGCGACCGCGGCGATGGGGAGGGCCTGGTCGATCAGCGCCTGCAGGTTGGAGCCTCGGCCCGAGACGAGAACGCCGATCACGAGGCGTCGGCCCAGGCCACGCCGTCGATCCCCTCTTCGAGCTGCCCGATCACCCGAACCCCCGCTCTCGGGGCATCGGCGGCCGGCACGACGACACAGAGCCCGACGCCGAGGTTGAAGACCCGCCGCTGCTCGTCCTCCGGCACGCCGCGCTCGTCCAGCCAGGAGAAGACCGGTGGGCGTTCCCAGCTCGCGGGATCGAGGCGTGCGCCGAGCCCCGCCGGCAGGACTCGCGGGAGGTTTCCGGGAATGCCCCCGCCCGTCACGTGGGCGAGTGCCCGGACGTCGCATGCGGATCGCAGCCGCCGCACGTCCTCGAGGTAGAGCCGCGTGGGCGGGAGCAGCAGGTCGGGGTCGAACTCGTCGTCGCCGAGGAGGCGCCGGACGAGGGTGAAGCCGTTCGCGTGCAGGCCGCTCGAAGGAAGCCCGAGCACGGCGTCTCCGGCACTGCAGCGCGAGCCGTCCACGAGGTCGGCCCTGGCTACGAGCCCGACCATCGTTCCGGCGAAGTCGAGCTCGTCGTCGCGGTAGATCCCCGGGAGCTCGGCCGTCTCGCCGCCGAGGATCGCGCAGCCGGCCTCGCGGCAGACGGAGGCTGCCCCTGCGACCAGCTCCGCCACCTCGGCCAGGTCGAGCGCGGACGAGGCGACGTAGTCGAGGAAGAAGAGAGGCTCGGCGCCGACCGTGAGCAGGTCGTTGGCGCAATGAGCGGCGAGGTCGACTCCGGCGTCGAACAGCCGACCGGCACGGCGCGAGAGGACGAGCTTGGTCCCGACGCCGTCCGTGGTCGCCGCAAGCAGCCGGTCGTCGTCGAGCGCGAACAGGCCGGCGAAGTCGCCTATCGATCCTGCGACGCGCTCGGTCCTCGTCGACTCGATCGCCGCGCGCAGCCGCTCCACGACCTCCTCGGCCTTTGCCAGCGAGACGCCGGCCTCGCCGTAGGAGGTCACAACAAGACCTCGGCGACGAGCTCGGGACGGCCCTCCGGGCCGCCGCCCTGGAAGCGGACGAGCGTGTCGCCGACGAGCACGTCGGAGTCGAGGCGGTCGACGCCGAGGATCTCGGAGAGCGCGACCGCCTTCTCCTCCGGATCTTGCGCGCGGAGGTGGAGCTCGCCCAGCCGCAGCTCGTCGCTCCGCGCGACGAGTTCGTCGATCCAGTCGCGGGGCGGATGCACCTCGAGCCGGTAGCCCGCCTCGGTGGCGATGAACGTCCGCTTGCCCGGATGGTCCTGGATCTTGAGGCCGAGGTCGGTCGCGCGCTCGAGCGCCTCGGTGAAGCCGTCCTCGTCCAGCATCACGCCGATGTGGTCGACGCGCGGATGCTCCCAGTGGCCGGGTTGGAGGACGACGTTCACCGCTCCGCGGGCGAGCTCGACGAGACGGAGCCTGAATCCGATCGAGTCGAGCTCCTCCCACGAGGTGCCGGCCTCGAACCACTCCGAGGTCTCGCCGCGCCAGCCGTATCGGCCAAGCAGCCCGAAGCCGAGCTTGCCGAGGTAGCGGGCCTCCAGGAGCCGGACCTTGCTCGTCACCAGGTGGTAGTGGAAGAGCTGCACCCGCGGGGTCATCGTAACCGGCCGTCCTGAGGTGATACGAGTCGCCGGAAGCCACTACGATGCCCGGCGACGCCCGAGCAAGGAGGAGCCGATGACGAGCACGCAGCCGCCGCCCCCGCCGCCCCCGCCTCCGGCGAGCGGCTACGAGCGCCAGTACTACCCGATGCCCCAGATGCCGGCGCCGCCCGCCGAGCTGATCGTCTTCTTGCTCGCCTGGGTGGTAGCGCTGATCGTCACCGTCGCCGCCGATTCCGTCGACTGGCCCCAGTTCCTCGTTGCGACCACCCTGATCTCGGCGGCTTTCATCATCTCGCGCGGCATCGCCAAGGCCGGGAAGGTCTTCGAGCGCTAGCGGTCAAGGCCGGCGCATGGGGAACGGACACGCGTGACTCACGTGCAGGGCGAGGAGCCGTTCCCAGACTTCTACTACCTCTCGCTCTCGCCATCGATCGCCGAGCCCCCGTTTGACGCGCCGGAGGAACAGGAGCGGGTCTGGGGCCGCATGTGGGGATCCTTCGACGAGGTGGGACCGCTTCGAGTCGTTCTCGTAAGGAACCCCGGCAGAGAATGGGAGCGAGTTCGGGCCGACTGCTGGGACGAGCGCGCCCAGGCGCTCGTCGACCCCGACGGCATGTGGTACTGGCTGTCGCGGGAGCCGCCCGTGATGGAGAAGGTGCACTCCCAGCACGACGGTCTCGTCTCCGCTCTACGCGCCGAGGGGATCGAAGTGGTATCGGTCGAGGGCGCGTCGCCACCACACTTCTCGCGCTCCGTCTACACGAGGGATCCGCTGTTGACCGTTCCCGGTGGGGCGATCATCGGGCGTATGGCACCGGCGATGCGTCGTGGCGAAGAGCGGCTGATCGCGCAGGCGATTGCCTCGGTCGGCATGCCGATCCTCGCGACGATCACTGGCCGCGGGCTCGTCGAGGGTGGCTCCTTCGCCAAGCTGACGCCCAAGGTAGCCGCCTACAGCACGTCGATCCGCTGCAACTCCGAGGGCGCCCGCCAGCTCGAGGAGATCCTGCGCAGGCTCGGCATCGAGCTGATCGTGGTGCCCATGGGCGGATGGTCGATCCACATCGACGGCCACCTGGGCATGGTCGACGTCGACAAGGCGCTCGTCGACGTGCCCGGCCTGCCGTACTGGTTCCTCGAACGCCTGCGCGAGCTCGGCATTGAGCCCATCCCCTGTCCCCGGGAGGAGGAATGGGCGATCAACTCGCTCGTTCTGCGCCCAGGGCGGGTGCTCATGTGCGACCGTTATCAGCGCACCGCCGAGCTGCTCGAGCGCCGCGGCATCGAGGTCGTGGGCCTCCCCTACGACGAGATCCAGAAAGGTGGCGGTGGCATTCATTGCTCCACGATGGAGCTGGTCCGCGACCCGAGCTAGCGGCTAGGGCTCATGTGCGAGCCCCTTCTCAATCCGCTCGCGCGCACGCATGGCGCCGGTGCAGTGGCACTCGTACTCGCCTCTCTTGATCTCCTCGAGGATCCGCTCGCGGAAGGCGAGCTGGGCCTTGGTCGGGCCGGTCGGAGCGGCGGCCGGAACCGGGGCGTCCTCTTCGGCACCGCCGCACCCGGCGGCCAGCGCGGCGGCTACCGCCAGGCTGACAGTGAGGCGCCTCATTGCGCGAGGCCGGCGCGGCGCTCGCCGTATCGGCCGATTAGCGCCGCCGCGAGAATGAGGATTGTGCTCGCAACGATCATGACCGTCGCGACCGGCATGAGCAGGCTGGTCTGGCCGGACAGCCGCAACCCCGAGTACAGGTAGACCGGATACGTGGCCTGATCCTGTACAAGGAAGCTCGCGATCACGACCTCGTCGATCGAGACAACGAAGGCGACGAGCAGCGAGGCGAGCAGGGCGGGAAGGATCAGCGGAAGGACGACGCGCCGGAAGGTCGTCAGGCCGGATGCGCCGAGATCGTGCGCAGCCTCCTCGAGACGTTTGTCGATCGACGCGATCCGCGGCAGGAGCAGGAGGACGCAGAACGGAAGCGCGATCACGACGTGGCCGACCAGCACTGCCCAGAGCCCGAGCGGGACCGGGATGATCGGATCGGAGGGCCGGAAGAGAACGAGAAGGGAGACCCCGAGGACGACGGTCGGCACCACGAGCGGGAGGAGAAGGAGCGCCGATACGGCGGCTTTGAAGCGGAGAGACCTCCGGGCAAGGGCGTATGAGACGAGGACGGCGAGCGCGGTGGCAACGACTGCCGTTCCCGCCGCGACCTTGAGGCTCGCGGTCAGCGAACCTCTGATTTCAGAGTTCTTCCAGGCCGCTTCGTAGAAGGCCGTCGTGAAGTCGGTGAGGGGGAACGCGATGACGGTCGATGCGTTGAACGAAAAGATGATCAGCAGGACCGTCGGCAGATAGAGAAAGACGAGAAAGCCCGCGAAGAACACTGCGAGCATGCGCTTGCCGTTGTTCGACATGAAGACGTCCGTCGTGCCCCGACTCATGCCGTAGCGCCTCCGCCCGCACGCAGGAACCTCGACGTCGAGAGCGCGAGGAAGAGGACGACGCAGAGGAGGAAGATCGAGAGGACAGACCCTGTCTGCCAGTTCAGCGCACCGCCCACGAACTGACTCGCGATCGCTTGCCCGAACATGTAGCCGTTGTTGCCGCCGACGAGCGAGGGCGTCACGTACTCGCCGATCGAGGGGATGAACACGAACAGGAACGCGGCGACGATCCCCGGGGCAGCAAGCGGCAGGGTGATCTTGCGCATCGCCTGAAGTCTGCTCGCGCCCATATCGGTGGCGGCCTCGAGCAGGCGCCGATCCACGCTTTCGAGCCCGATGAAGATCGGCAGGATGATGAACGGCACCCAGGCGTAGAGCAGGACGAGGATGACCGTGAACTGGCTGTAGATCAGAAAGGAGACGGGGTTGTCGGGGTTGCGCAATCCGAGCTCGAAGAGCGCGCTGTTGAAGAGGCCCTGGTCGCCGAGGATGATCTTCCACGCGAAGATCCGCAAGAGGTAGCTGGTCAGGAACGGCGCGATGACGATCAGGAGCCATATGTACTTCGATTTCTTGATCCCGAAGGCGAGGAAGTAGGCGATCGGGAAGGCGATGATCACGGCCCAGACCGCCGAGGTGGTCGCCATCGTCACCGAGCGGAAGAAGAGCCGCAGGAAATCCCCCTCGGACGAGAGCTCCGAAACGCGGACCAGGTTGTTACCCGCGGGGATGGTCAGAAACGGTGCCAGCAGGAGCAGAAACGAGCCGGCCCGAATCCAGCCGCCATGGCGTGCCGAAAGCTGCGGTCCGAAGACGGCGCCGAGGACGAGGGCCGCGAAGACGACGCCGATGACCCACGCGGGCATGTGCAATGACGCCGTGCCGAGCACCTCGAGATCCACGCCCGGGCCGAGGAACTCGCGCCAGAGCTCCGTCGAGAAGCCAGCGAGCTCGCCGGTCAGCGAGGCAGCGGCCTCGTTCTGCGCGAACCGTTCCAGGCCGATGCTGTAGCGAACGACGAAGTAGATCGGGACGAGGAAGAAGACGAGGAGGAGCGCGAGCGCCGGCGTCGTCAGCGCGTACGTCGCGAGCCGGTCTTGGGCTCGCCGGCCCCAGACCCGCTCTTCGATCGGGATCGTTGGCGCCGCTACGGTCGCTCTTTGCGCCATTCGTTTGCCTCCTCACGGCCGGCGGGGAGTCGCGTATCCGCAGCTCCCCGCCGCGAGCTAGAGACCTACGCTGCCTTGACCGCCTCGCCCGCCTCCGTGTACTCCTGTCGATTCGGGAGCGGCTGCTCGAACCACGCTCGGGGTGGCTTGAACGCCGTTGGATCGTCGAGGCTGAAGATCGAGATCAGCTCCTCGTCCTTGATTAGGTCCAGCACCCCTTCCTGCTGCGCCGAGCCGTAGGCGAAGACGTCGGTCAGCGAGGCCGCGGCCTTCGGCGTGTTCGCCGCCGCGACGGCGAGCGTCGCTCGACCCGGCTGCTCCGTGGCCGCGTTCAGGACGAATCCGCACACCCAGGCGAGTCGGCCCTCCTTCGGCCACATGTAGCGAACTTCGACGTCCTTCAGATTCTCGTGACGAAGGGCCTGGAGGTAGCCGTCGGGCCACACGTAGGTCGCCCAGACGTTGCCGTTGATGAAGTCGTTGATGTTGTCTTGGTTGTTGCTCCAGAAGTTCCGGATCTGCGGCTTGGCCTTGATCATGGTCTCCTTCGCGGCCTCGATCTGGTCGGACGTGAGCTTGTTCGGGTCGATCGGCCCGCCGGCGTTGATGAGCGCGCCGATCTTGATGATCGTGACGGGGTCCGAGAAGGTCGCGAGCTTCCCCTCGTACGCGGGGTCGAGCAAGATGTTCCAGGACTCCTCCTCCTCCGTGATCGGAATCTTGTCGGTCCTGTAGACGATGGAGGAGAACCCGATGTCGAAGGGGACGTGGTACACGAGACCGTCGTCACCCACTCCCGGCGCGCGAATCGCCTCGGGGATGCCTTCGTAGTCGGGGAGCAGCGACATGTCGAACGGCTGGACGAGCCCCGCTGCGTGGAAGTCGGGCCAGTAGGCGATGCAAGGATGGATGACGTCGGGGTTGTAGCCGGACGCCACCTTGGCGAGCGCCTGGATGTCGTTCTCGAGGAAGTCGAACTTGAGCGGGCTCCTCTGCCCATACTCACCCTTGGTGTAGGCCTCCCACATCCAGGGCGCAGTCTTGTCGTAGCCGGCCCACTCGAAGAACGTGATGGGCCCGTCCGGCTCGGAAGCCGGGTCGAAACTCACCCCGGCCGGCGCCTCGCCGGCCGATGTATCGGTTCCCGGCGCCGCCGGTTCGGCTTCCCCTCCGTCGTCACCGCCGCACGCTGCGAGCAGCGCACTGAGGCTCGTCGCCCCTGTCAGGGCGACGAATCCTCGCCGCGAGAGTTTGCTGTTCTCCAGATCCATCGCTCAGGTCTCCCTCCTGCTTGCGGCGGCCTCGCCGACCGCCTCGATCTCCCCCACTCGCTCAGCCGGGGCCCCATTGTCAGTCGTTTCTGGTCTCTCGATCACGAAGCTGTGCTCGGCGGCCCAGTACAGGGTCACACGGTCGCCGACCTGGATCGGTCGCCTTCGCACCTCGTCGTTCAGGCGATGAACCGTGAGCTGCTCTCCCGTCGGAAGCTCGACGATGTATTGCGTCATCGAGCCGAGGTACACGATGTCGGCAACGGTCGCCGAGACGCGTGAAGCCGGTTCGGCAACTTCTTCGAACTTGATCTTCTCCGGCCTGACCGTGATCAGGATCTCTTCCATGTCCCGGGCCGACTCGGAGGGAACGACGACCCACTCTCCTTCGGCCACGGTCATCACGAGCATGCCCTCGTGTGAGCGATCCGGGCGCAGGTGGACCACGTTCGAGACGCCGATGAAACCGGCGACGAACGGCGTCGCCGGCCGCTCGTAGAGCTCACGCGGCGCGGCGACCTGCTCGACGATCCCCTGATCCATCACCGCGATCCGGTCCGACATCGTCAGTGCTTCCTCCTGGTCGTGCGTGACGTACACGAAGGTCGTCTGCGTCTCCTCCTGGATGTGCTTGAGTTCGAGCTGCATCTCCTTGCGGAGCTTCAGGTCGAGGGCGCCGAGTGGCTCGTCGAGCAGAAGCGCTTCCGGACGGTTGACGAGCGCCCGCGCCAGCGCAACTCGCTGCTGCTGGCCACCCGACAGCTGGATCGGTTTGCGCTTGCTCATCCCCTCGAGCTGAACGATGCGCATCGCCTCGGCAACGCGCTCCTCGACTTCGCGCCGGCCGACCCTCCTGATCCGGAGCCCGAAGGCGATGTTCTCGAAGACCGTCATGTGCGGGAAGAGCGCATACGCCTGGAAGACCATGTTCACTGGGCGTTTGGCCGACGGGACACTTGTCACGTCGCGGCCGGCGAGCAGAACCCGGCCGGTCGTCGGCTCCTCGAAGCCGGCGATCATCCGCAGGGTCGTCGTCTTGCCGCAACCGCTAGGGCCGAGGAGCGAGAAGAACTCGCCCTTGCCGATCGACAGGTCGACGTCGACCACCTTGAGATCGCCGAAGAACTTCGTGACCTCGGCGAGGACGATGTGGCCGTCGCCTGACTCGAGCGTCACCGGGCCAGCATGACTCTGACCTTCCAAGGCTCTATTCTTGGAGGCCGAGCGCCGTAATGCAAGCGCGGCGAGCGGCCCTCAGGGAAATCGCGGCGAGGACGAGCCGCTGCATGCCGGTCGGTACTATCACCGCCCTTCCCGTGTGCAAGGAGGCGAGCTGCTCGAAGCGCTTCTCAGCCCGCTGCGCGTAGGACCGGTCGAGCTTCCGAACCGGATCGTCTCGACGGCCCACCAGACGACTCTCGTCCACGAGAGCCTTCCTGACCGAAGACTTCGTCGCCTACCACGAGGCTCGCGCGCGGGGCGGCGTGGGGCTGATCGTCCTCGAGGCCACGGCCGTTCACCCTTCAGGGCTCCTGACGCCGCACACGCTGGGCGGCTACCGCGAGGAGATCGTCCCTGCGCTCGCTCTAGTCGCCGATACCGTGCAGCCGCACGGAACGAGAGTTCTTCCGTGCAGCTCTTCCACGGCGGCCGCGAGCGGTTCCGACCCGCCGCGACCGCCGGCGCTCGCGCCCTCGTCAATTCCCAGCCTTCGCTTCCACGTGGAGCCGCGCGTCAGCGCCGCTCAAATTTAGCCCGTAAATGGCGGGTTATTGCGCCCGGCGCAAGGGCAAAGTTGCGCGCGTGTTAGCCGACGTGCGCGGTCGGGCGCTCCATGTCGACAGCAACTCCTGCGCTGCTTCAGAGGGTACGCTAAGCCCGCATCTCGGCCGCGCGGCGCGCACCGCCTTGATGATGTTCTGATAGCCGGTGCATCGGCAGAGATTCGAAGCCAAGACATCAAGAAGTTCATCGTCGGTGATGTTCGGCTCGCGCTCCAGCACCGCCGTCGCGAGCATGAGGAAACCCGGTGTACAGAACCCGCATTGTAAGCCGTGGTGTTCCATGAATGCCTGCTGAAGCGGATGTAACGTGTCGCCCTTGGCCAATCCCTCAACAGTGCGGATCGGCACGCGATCCGCCTGCACCGCAAACATCAGGCAGGATCGTACTGGATCGTCGTCCAACGATGACCGTGCAAGCGCCGCACACGCCATGCTCGCATCCGATATGGGTTCCGGTCTGGCCGCAATTTTCACGGATCGCATCTGCCAGTGTCCGCCGGGGCTCAACGCTGATCGCGTGGTCACGGCCGTTGATGTTAAGGGTGATATCCACCTTGCCGGTCATGCGCGCTTCTCCATCGCCGAGCGCAGAGCCACCCGAATTTTCGCGGGCGTCGCAGGAATCTCGTCAATCTCAACATTAAATGGCGCTAGCGCATCGTTGATGGCATTGATCACCGCGGCCGGCGCTCCGATTGCGCCACCTTCGCCGACGCCCTTTGCCTTCGTGATAGAAGCGTCGCTGTAGGTCTCCATGTGATGCAGCTCAATGGCCGGGATTTCGCGTGCCGTCGGCGGCAGGTAATCGGCGAGCGTGCTGGTCAGGATGTCTCCCGTCTCGCTGTAGACGATCTCTTCCAGCAGCGCGTTGCCTATCCCCTGGGCGATGCCGCCGTGCACCTGACCGTCCGCGATCATCGGATTGATGATGCGGCCAGCATCTTCGGCAACCAGGAATTTCTCGAGAGTCACGTGACCGGTGTCGATGTCGACCCGCACGATGGCGACGTGACAGGCATTGGAGAACGTACCTGCGGGATCGTAGGCGCCGACTTCGGTCAGACCTGGATCGATTTCACCGTTGAAGCGATGGGTTTGATAATAGGCTTGGCGCGCCATAGTCGCGATCGGCAGCGAGCGGTCGGTGCCGCTCACTTTTGCCATGCCGCCCTCGAGCACGATGTCGGCCGGCGAAGCCTCGAGCATGTGGCTGGCGATCTTGAGCAGCTTCGCCCGCAGCTTGCGCGCCGCGATCAGGCTTGCGCCGCCGGCAATCACCAGCGACCGACTAGCGAAGGTCCCCCAGCCATAGGGCGCACGGTCCGTGTCGCCGTGCACAACTCTGATCTGCTGCGGCTCCAGTCCGATCTCGTCAGCGACGATTTGGGCGAGCGTCGTCCGCAACCCCTGACCGTGCGGTGACGACCCGATCCGCAGTTCCACCAAACCCGATGGGTCCATGGTAATCTCGACGTTTTCCCAGCCCGGCGTGATGTCCATGCCGCGAGCCGCAAACGCCGGGCTTCCGTAACCCGTGCGTTCGGAAAAGGTCGCGAAGCCGATGCCAAGATAACGGCCCTCGGCGCGGGCCCGCTTCTGCCGCGCGCGGAAAGCCGGCAGGTCGATGTGATCGACTGCCATCTCCATGGTCTGGCGATAGCTGGCTTCGTCGAACGTCAGGCCGGTCGACCGATTTGTAGGGAAAGTGATCGATCAAATTGCGGCGACGGATTTCGATAGGATCGATTCCAAACCGGGCGGCCGCCTTGTCCATTAATCGTTCGAGAGCGAATGTGATCACCGGTCGGGAGACACCCCGATAGGGCGCCATTGGGCAAGTGTGCGTGACGACGCCACGCGCCACGCAGTCGTAGGCCTGGACCTGATAAGGGCCCGGCAGCTCCGCCATGGCCATCAGCGGCTCGACTGCGCAGGTCGTCGGAAAGCAAGAGTAGGCACCGACATTGGCGACGATGTCTGCCGAAAGCGCTGTAAGCCTGGCCTCCTTGTCGAACGCGCCATCGATTGAAGATCACTTGGTCGCGGCTGTGAAAACCGGCCATCAGATTTTCCCGGCGGTCCTCGGTCCAGGCCACCGAGCTACGCAATCGGCGCGCCAGCCACACGAGAATCACGTATTCCGGCGGCAGCGACATTTTCTGACCGAAACCGCCGCCAACGTCAGGTGCGATCACACGCAGGTCAGATTCTGGAAGGTTGAGCACGTCGGCGATCGCAGTCCGCGTCAAATGCGGCATCTGCGTGGTGCAGGTTAGCGTGACACGGCCCGTTGCGGCATCGTAGGCCGCATGCCCAGCCCTGGCTTCCAGCGGTGTAGCGTTTTGCCGGCACGAACGCGCTTCGAATTTCACTCGCGTGTGCGCAGACGCCCGAGTGGCATCAAAATTCGGGGTCTTGATTCGTCCTTCCACGATGACGTTTGCCGGCGCTTCGGGATGAACGATCGGCGCGTCGGCGCCGAGCGCGCGGCGCGCGTCGGTTACGGCGGCCAGCGGCGTCATCTCGACCTCGACCCGATCGGCAATGTCCTCGGCTTCCTCCTTACTCGGCGCGACGACCGCAGCGACCAGTTCGCCGACAAATCGCACCACATCCGTGGCCAAGACTGGCTGCGTCACCGGGATATAATTGAACTTGTGCAGCATCGGTTTGATGCGCTTGATGCCTGCAAGATCGGCAGCGGTAATCACATCGGCACCGGGCGGCACGCCGATGCGCTCAATGCGCCCTGACGCGACCGGACTTCTCACGAAGCGGATCCAATGCACCGCTGGCAAGTCGGCCGTGAAATTGCCCCGACCCGCCACCAATGCCGGGTCCTCGAGCCGACGAATCGATCGTCCCACCCAGGTCAATCCGGAGCCTTTCGTCGAAGCGCTCATAACGTGGACTGCTCCAACGCGCGGCGGGTGACCGCACGGACGAGGTCGCGCCGATACTCAGCATCCGCCTGGATGTCCTCCATCGGATCGACCGCTTGGGCGGCCGCCTCTGCCGCCGCCTGGAAGGTCTTAGGTTCAAGCGGTCGACCTTTCAGGGCTGCCTCGGCCTCGGGTATCCGCCGCGGACTTGCCTCCGCGCCGCCAATCCCGACCCGCGGATTAGCAATGACGCCATCAGAAAGCGTGTACGTCACCAGCGCCATCGCGATCGCAAAGTCACCGGCGCGTCGATTGAATTCATAAAAGCCAAAATGAGCTTGATTCGGCAGGTTCGGGAGGCGGACCTCCGCCAGTAGTTCATCCTCCTCGAGGGCAGTCGTCATGATACCCACGAAGAAGTCCTCGGCCGCAATGACGCGGTCTCCGCGCTTGCTCTTTGCAATCATTTCCGCGCCGAGCGTTGTAGCAACCAGACACCATTCTGATGCTGGATCGGCATGGGCAATGCTGCCGCAGAAAGTGCCGCGTGTCCGGATAGGATAGTGCGCAATATGCCGAACCACGGTCGAAAGCATGCGGCCTGTTTCCGATCCGCGACCGGCCGATGAAACGCAGCGTGGCGAACAGTCGCGCCGATGGACAGGGTGTTGTTAGCCTGCGATATCCGAGCGAGCTCGGTGATGGATTGATGTCAACAAGGTGAGCCGGCCGCGCCATACGGAAAGCCATTATCGGAACGAGACTCTGTCCGCCCGCGAGGATTCGACCGTCTTGCGGACTGAATTCGGCGAGTATGTCGGTGGCTTCCTCGACCGTTCTTGGAACGTGACGGACGAACGGTGCGGACTTCATAATCCGAAGCTTTCCTCGGGATAAGCGAGCTATCTTCATGCTAGCGGCGCTGCTTTCGCTGAGTCAACGACACAAGACCGCTGTCTTGACGAACGACCGCCAGAACAACACTCTTGCATGCCACCTCCCATTCGCAAAGGATCAGCGATGAAGATCGTCGATATGAGCCATGTCATGAACGTGCATACGCCAGGCTGGGTGGGCTACGCCGGCAACAAGATGTATTACGCGCAGAACCTGCAGACCGTGAGGATCGTTGCACAGCGCATCGACACCGCGCTGCACGTCGGCACGCATTTCGATGGCGCCATGCACGCAACCGACAATCGCAAGGGCGACATGGCCTCGCTCCCGCTCGACTATCTGGTCAACCGCGGAGTCGTGGTCGACATCTCCAAGCACATGCACGACTGGGCGGTGATCACGCCGGAGATCATCGAGAGCGCCGGCGCCGACATCCGCGAGGGCGATATCCTCATCCTGCACACCGGCTGGCACAAGCACTACGAAGGCCGGCCGCAGCAGGACCTCGTGCGGTATTTCTGCTACCACCCGGGACCGAGCCTCGAGACCCTGCACTGGATGTTCAAGAAGAAGATCAAGTGGTGGGGCATGGACACCGGCTCCTGCGACCATGCCATGAACACCTCGATCCGCTACATGCGGCCCGACCTCGCAGAGGAGTTCACCAAGAAGCATGGCAAGACGCCGGGGGAGTTCTTCGGCACCTTCGAGTACATCCACAAGAAGTCCGGCCGGAAGGTCACGGCCGACGTGTTCCCGTTCCACAACTGGGCGTTCCAGGAGGGCCTTCTGCACGCCGAGAATCTCGGCGGCGACATCGAGCTGATGCTCGGCAAGCGCGCGCATCATCGGCGCGTTCCCGTGGCGCTACGAGGGGCTGGAGGGCTGCCCGTGCCGCATCGTTGCGTTCCTCGATGTGGGCGAGGATGTGGAAGCCGTCGGCAATGCTGCGAAGGCGATCTTGGAGAACTGAGATTTGTTCGATGCCTAAGATCGCAGCGTCAGACGGGACCAAGCTATACGTAGAGGAGAGCGGCTCCGGAACCGCCGGTTGTGTTCGTGCACGAATACGCCGGCGACTACCGCAGCTGGGAGCCGCAGATGCGGTATTTCAATCGGCAGCACCGCTGCGTCACCTACAGCCAGCGCGGCTATCCGCCCTCGGACGTGCCGTCCGAGCCCGAGCGCTACGCGCAGGACATCGCGCGCGACGACGTGATCGCGGTGATGGATGCGCTCGGCATCGACCGGGCGCACGTGGTCGGCCATTCGATGGGCGCCTATACCGCGCTGCATGTGGGAATTCGCTATCCGAACCGCTGCCTGTCCGTGACGGCGGCCGGCTGCGGCTGGGGCTCGTCCGCCGATCCAGCCAAGCGTGAGGCGATGAAGGCGCTCGCCGCGGACACCGGCAAAATGTTTGCAAACGAAGGCATCGCGGCAGCGTCGGCAAAATACGCCGACGCGCCGATGCGCCAGGCGTTCAAGAACAAGGACCCGCGCGGCTGGGCCGAATTCGCGCGCATGCTGTCGGAGCATTCCGCCGAAGGCCATGCGCACACCATGCTCAACCTTCAGCTCAAGCGGCCGACGCTGTGGGAGATGGAGGCCGAGCTGAAGCACTTCGAGGTTCCGCTGCTGGTCATCGTCGGCGACGAGGATGACCTTTGCCTCGACGGCAGCGTTTATCTCAAGCGCACCGTGCCGACCGCGGCGCTGCTCGTGGTCCCGCGCGCCGGTCATACCATCAACAGCGAGGAGCCGGCCGCGGTGAATGCGGCCCTGGCCGAGTTGTTTTCCGCCGCCGAGGCGGGCCGCTGGCTGGCCCACAAGGCGGCCTGAGCGGAAACGTCGAGCACACAGAACAATCGGGAGATCGACATGGACCTTCAGCTTCACGGCAAGACCGCGCTGGTGACCGGCGGCAGCGAGGGCATCGGCAAGGGCATCGCGCTCGCGCTCGCCAAGGAAGGCGTCGACGTCGCGATCTGCGCGCGCCGGAAGGACGTGCTGGAGGCGACCGCGGCCGAGATCGCGCGCGCGACCAACCGCAAGATCGTCGCCATCCCGGCCGATCTCCGCAAGGACGCCGACGCCAAGAACTTCATCGAGCAGGCCCACAAGGCGCTCGGCCGCGTCGACATCATGGTCAACAACGCCGGCTCCGCGGCGGGCGGCGTGATCGAGCATCTGACCGAAGACGACTGGGAGAAGGGCCTTCAGCTCAAGTTCATGGGCTACGTGCGCTGCCTGCGCTACGTGCTGCCGATCATGGTCAAGCAGGGCGGCGGCCGCGTCGTGAACCTGATCGGCAACGACGGCGTGAAGCCGTCCTACTGGGAGATCTGCCCGGGCGCCGCCAATGCCGCCGGACAGAACCTCACGCTGTCGCTCGCCGGCCAGTACGGCAAGCACGGCATCAGCTTCTGCGCGGTCAATCCCGGCCCGGTGCGCACCGAGCGCTGGGCCGGCCTGGTCAAGGCGATGTCGCGCGACATGAAGCTCTCCTACGAGGAGGCCGACCAGCTCGCGCCCTCGTCGATCCCGATGGGCCGCATCGCCGAGGTCGAGGAGGTCGCGAACCTCGTGGTGATGCTCGCCTCCCCGCTGATGCACATGGTCAACGGCACCATGATCGAGATCGACGGCGGCCAGGAGAAGTCGCTGATGGACCGCCTGCGCGACAAGAAGTGAGCATCGGCTGCTCGGTCCCAGGCAAGCCGACGTCGCCGATGGCTGGCATAGATCGCTCGGACCTAGCGAGCGGCTGGCACGTGCGCGAAATTCGGGGCCGAGCCGCATGCTCTCCGACTGACGTCGCTTGACAAGCTTTCGGAGCGCACGGACTATTTGAGCAGCAATCTGCAGGCGATCCTTTGGATGCCGTTCGGCGGCCGATGGACTTGTCGCGATGGCGGGATGCTCCGGCGTGCGACTCGGCTTGCTTCATCGACTTGTCCGCCTGCATCATCCCATCGTCCGACCCTCTGAAATGGAGCACGAGCATGATCACCAGGTCGCATTTCCTCAGGCTGGTCGCCGTCGGCGCGGCCACTGCGTGTCTCGGCACGCACGCCTATGCACAGGGCACCATCAAGATCGGCGAGCTCAACAGCTACAAGTCGCAGCCGGCCTTCCTCGATCCCTACAAGAAGGGCTGGGAGCTGGCGATCGAGGAGATCAACGCCAAGGGCGGCGTGCTGGGCCGCAAGCTCGAGGTGATCTCGCGCGACGACGGCGCCAATCCGGGCGACGCGGTGCGCGTGGCCGAGGAGCTGGTCACCCGCGAAGGCGTCAACATCATCGCCGGCACGTTCCTCTCCCACATCGGGCTCGCGGTCACCGAGTTCGCCGGCAAGCGCAAGGTGTTCTTCCTCGCCTCCGAGCCGCTGACCGACAAGATCACCTGGCAGAACGGCAACCGCTATACCTTCCGCCTGCGCTCCTCGACCTACATGCAGGTGGCGATGCTGATGCCGCACGTCGTCGAGGCCAAGAAGAAGCGCTGGGCGCTGGTCTACCCCAACTTCGAGTTCGGCCAGTCGGCCGCGCAGGCCTTCAAGGACCTGCTCAAGAAGGCGCAGCCCGACGTCGAGTTCGTCACCGAGCAGGCCCCGCCGCTCGGCAAGGAGGACACCGGCGCGATCACGCAGGCGCTCGACGACGCCAAGCCCGACGGCATCTTCAGCGCCATGTTCGGCACGGGGCTGGCCAAATTCGTCCGCGACGGGACCACGCGCGGCACGTTCAAGAACCGCGTCGTCGTCAACCTGCTCGCCGGCGAGCCCGAATACCTCGATCCGCTCAAGGACGAGGCGCCGGTCGGCTGGATCGTCACCGGCTATCCCTGGACCGAAATCCACACGCCGGAGCACAAGGCGTTCGTCGCCGCCTACCAGAAGCGCTGGAACGACTATCCGCGGCTCGGCTCGATCGTCGGCTATGACACCATGAAGTCGCTCGCCGCCGGCATCGCCAAGGCGGGCTCCACCGACACCGAGAAGCTGGTCACGGCGTTCCGCGGCCTCGAGGTGAAGGGCGGGCCGTTCGGCACCTTCACCTACCGAGCCATCGACCATCAGGCGACGGTCGGCGCCTATGTCGGCAAGATCGCGCTGAAGGACGGAAAGGGCACCATGTCGGACTTCAAATACGTCGACGGCTCGAGCGTGATGCCGCCCGACGCCGAGGTGAAGAAGCTGCGCCCGGCGGCCGCGAGTGAATTGCAGCCGCGCGGTGACTCCTCCCGGCGGCGGGAGACGGGTTGGAGCGTGCAGGGGTCCAGCTGCTATCGGTTCGACCGGTAGCCTCTCAGCCGGCGCGCTTCGCGCGCCGGCGCTTTCCCTATGGGAGAGCGAAGCGGAGCTCGCGGTAAGCGCTGATGTCCTTCGACGCCCTCCTGTTCCAGGCGCTCAACGGGCTTGCTTCCGCCTCCGGCCTGTTCTTCGTCGGCGCCGGCCTGTCGCTGATCTTCGGCGTCTCGCGCATCGTCAACATCGCCCACGGCTCGCTCTACATGCTGGGCATCTACATTGCCTACAGCATCGCGACCAAAGTGGGCGGCGGGCTCGGCTTCTGGGGCGCCATCGTGCTCGCCCCGCTGCTGGTCGCGGCCATCGGCGCGCTGATCGAGATCTTGCTGCTTCGCCGCATCTACCAGGCGCCGGAGCTGTTCCAGCTCCTCGCCACCTTCGCGGTGCTGCTGGTCATCAATGATGCGACGCTCTGGATCTGGGGCAACGAAGATCTGTTCGGACCGCGGGCGCCGGGCCTGCGCGGCTCGGTCGAAATTCTCAATCGCCGCTTCCCGAGCTACGACTTGTTCTTGATCGCCGCCGGGCCGGTCGTGCTGATCGGCCTGCACCTCGTTCTCACCAAGACGCGCTTCGGCCGGCTGATTCGCGCCGCCACGCAGGACCGCGAGATGGTCGGCGCGCTCGGCGTCAACCAGGCGCTGCTCTTCACGCTCGTGTTCGCCTGCGGCTCGGCGCTCGCCGGCCTCGGCGGCGCGCTGCAATTGGCCCGCGAGCCTGCCAACCTCGCCATGGACCTGGTCGTGCTGGGCGACGCCTTCGTGGTGGTGGTGGTCGGCGGCATGGGCTCCATCACCGGGGCTTACCTCGCTGCGGTCATCATCGCCGAGATCAAGGCGCTGTGCATCGGCATCGGCGTGGTGAACGTGTTCGGCATGTCGCTGAATTTCTCCAAGCTGACGCTGGTCGCCGAATTCCTGGTCATGGCCGTGGTGCTGATCGCACGACCCTATGGCCTGCTCGGCCGGCCGCAGATCGCCGTGCGCAACACCGCCGCCGACGAGGACCCGCTGCGCACGCCGCAGCGGCCGCTCATTCTTGCCGGCATCGCGGTCGTTCTCCTGCTCACCGTGCTGCCGCTGCTCGACCGCACGTTCCCCTACGCCCTGGTGCTCGGCATCGACGTGCTGATCGCGGTGCTGTTCGCCACCAGCCTGCATTTCATCATGGGCCCCGGCGGCATGCATTCGTTCGGCCATGCGGCCTATTTCGGACTCGGCGCCTATGCGGCGGGGCTGCTGGTGAAATTCCTCGCGCTCTCCATGCCGCCGGCCCTGCTGCATCGCGCCTCTCGTCGCCGGCGCCGGCGCGCTGCTGTTCGGCTGGTTCGCGGTGCGGCTCTCGGGCGTCTATCTGGCCATGCTGACGCTCGCGTTTGCGCAGATCGTCTGGGCCATCGTGTTCCAGTGGGAGGACCTGACCGGCGGCTCGAACGGCGTGCTCGGAATCTGGCCGACCGCGCCGTTCGAGACCCGCGCGCGCTACTACCTGCTCACCCTGGCGCTGACCGTCGTCGGCGTGCTGGTGCTCTGGCGCATGCTGTTCGCGCCGTTCGGCTATGCGATGCGGGCCGGCCGCGATTCGCCGCTGCGCGCCGAGGCCATCGGCATCAACGTCAAGCGCGTGCACTGGATCGGCTTCGCCATCGCCGGCGTCGTCGGCGGGCTTGCCGGCGCGTTGTTCGCCTTTGCGAAAGGCTCGATCTCGCCCGAGACCATCGCGGTTGGCCGCTCGGTTGACGGCATGGTGATGGTGCTGCTCGGCGGCCTGCAGACCCTGGTGGGGCCGGTGGTCGGGGCCTCGGTGTTCGCGGTGCTGCAGGACACCATCATGCGCCAGACCGAATTCTGGCGCGCGCTGCTCGGCGTCATCATCCTGACTTTGGTGCTGACGTTCCCGCTCGGCCTGGTCGGCTCCGTCGCGCGGTTCTTCGGCAACCGGAAGGCGCAACCATGAGCGTCCTTTCGGTCCACAACCTGCGCAAGTCGTTCGGCGGCGTCCGCGCCGTGGACGGGGTGAGCTTCGAGGTCGGCGACGGCGAATTCCTGGCGCTGATCGGGCCGAACGGCGCCGGCAAGTCGACCTGCTTCAACATGATCAACGGCCAGCTCGCGCCCGACAGCGGCGACGTGCGCTTCGGCGACCGCAGCATCGTCGGCATGCTGCCGCGTGACATCTGGCGGCTCGGCGTCGGCCGCACGTTCCAGGTCGCGGCGACGTTCGGCTCCATGACCGTCGTCGAAAACGTGCAAGTCGCGCTGTGCAGCCACCACGGCGACCTGTTCCGCTTCGGCGCCGCCTTCGCGCCGCGCCACCGCGAGCGCGCCATCGCGCTGCTGCGCCAGGTCGGCATGGGCGAGGAGCCCGATCGGCCCTGCAAGGAGCTCGCCTACGGCGACGTCAAGCGCGTCGAGCTGGCGATTGCGCTCGCCAACAACCCGCGCTTGCTGCTGATGGACGAGCCGACCGCCGGCATGGCGCCGCGCGAGCGCAACGACCTGATCGCGCTGATCAAGCGCCTGGTGGTCGAGCAGAAGATTTCCGTGCTGTTCACCGAGCATTCCATGGATGTGGTGTTCGCCTACGCGGACCGCATCCTGGTGCTGGCGCGCGGCGTGCTGATCGCCGACGGAAACGCCGAGGCGATCCGCGACAACCCGGAGGTGCAGCAGGTCTATCTCGGCACCGGCAAGACTTTGACGCGCGCGGGAGCGCACCCATGAGCGGTCCGATTCTCGAAGTGCAGGGGCTGAATGCATGGTATGGCGCGGCGCATATCCTGTTCGACCTGTCGTTCCATGTCGGGCGCGGCGAAGTGGTGGCGCTGATGGGAAGGAACGGCGCCGGCAAGTCGACCACCATCAAGGCACTGATGGGCCTGATCGCGCGGCGCACCGGCACAGTGCGGTTCTGCGGCGAGGATATCTCCAGGCTGCGCGCGTTCGAGATCGCCCGGCGCGGGCTCGGCTTCGTGCCCGAGGACCGGCGCATCTTCGCGGACCTCACCGTGCTGGAAAACCTCGACGTCGGCCGCCAAAGCCCGCGTCGCTTCCCGGACGGGCAGGCGGCGCCGTCCTGGACTCATGACAAGTTGTTTTCGATCTTTCCCAATCTCGCCGCCATGCCGGACCGCCGCGGCATGCACATGAGCGGCGGCGAGCAGCAGATGCTCACTGTCGCGCGCACCCTGATGGGCAATCCGCTCCTGGTCGCGCTCGACGAGCCATCCGAGGGCGTCGCGCCGGTGATCGTCGAGCAGATGGCGAACGCCATTGTCGAATTGAAGAAGGAAGGCTTGTCGGTCGTGCTCTCCGAGCAGAACATCCACTTCGCCGAACTCGTGTCCGACCGCGTCTATGTGCTGGAGAAGGGGCAGCTGCAATGGCAAGGCCGCATGGCGGACCTTGCCAAGGATATTGCCGCGCAGCGCAGCTTTCTGTCGGTCTAGCCGATGCTCTGAGCATCTCGCGCAGCCGCCAGACGCCGATCCGCTGGCCGTACTCTCGCCATGCGGTGTCGAGCACGTCGCCGGGGAGCGCATGCGGGATGGTCGCGGACCCGCCGGGGAAACAGCGGCTCCTATGACGACGGGTCGGGTCGCTCATGGGGACTTCCTTTCCCGAATGCCGCGCTCGGCACGGGCCAGACGCCAGGACGTGACCCGGCGGAACAGCTCCGGCGCATCGAGAAACGCGATGGCGATGAGGATGAAACCGGTCACGAGATCATGCACGGCCGGCTCGACGCCGATGGCGGAGAGACCCGAGCGCAAGATGCAAAGCGTCAGCACGCCCGGCCGCGATTCCCATCGGGCTGCCGCGGCCGCCGACCACCGATACGCCGCCGACGATGGCCGCGGCCGCCGCCGTCGCCAGCACGTCGGCCAGCGCCACCGGCGACGCCGCGCCGAGGCTGTAGCTCAGAAGCACGCCGGCGAGCGCCGCGCACGCGCCGGATGCCGCGAACACGCCGATGACGACGCGATCGGTGTTGAGGCCGGCGATGCGGGCGGCGCGCCGGTCGCTGCCTGTGGCGATCACGTCGCGGCCGATGTGGGTGTAGGTCATCACCAGCGCGGCAAGCACGAACACCGCGAGACAGGCGGCGCTCCGCACCGAGATGAGACCTCCGATCGGCGCGTTGAGCTCCAGCGCCACCGAGATATTCGGGTAGCCGATGGTCTTGTTGTCGGTCAGCACGTAGGTGAGGCCCTGCAGCGTCAGCAGCCCGCCGAGGGTGACGCCGACCGAGCTGAGATTGAGCCTGGTCATGATGATGCCCTGCACCACGCCGCTGAGCAGCCCCGCACCAACGCCGAGCAACAGGCCGAGCCAGGGATTGCCTGCGCCGGTCATCACCGCGATGCAGCCGGCCAGCCCGACGATGCCCGCAACCGAGAGATCGAACTCGCGGATCAGGATCGAAAGGCCGAGGCCCAGCGCCACCAGGCCGAAGGTGGCGAACAACTGCATGACGCTGAAGATCGTGCCGACGCTGAAGAAGAAGCCGGTGCCGCGGTCGATCAGAGCCAGCACGACGATCGAGCCGACCATGACCGTGAACGGCCGCGCCGTCGGATTGAGCAGCAGCATCGACGAATCGCGTCATCGCCGCTCGCCGATGGTGTGCAGCATGATGACGGCGAGAACGATCAGGCCGGTGATCAGATACTGCCACTGCTGGCTGAAGCCGCGCAGCAGCAGCACGGTCGCGATGATGGCGATCACGGTCACGCCGATCAGCGTGCGCACCACCGAGCCCGAGCCGCCCCCGATGGCGGTGCCGCCGACCAGCACCGCGGCGATCGCGGTGTAGTCGTAGCCGGTGCCAAGCTCCATGTCGCCGGAGCCATAGCGCGCGGCGAGCAGCACGCCCGACACGGCGGAGCAGGCGCCGGCGAGAACATAGGCGACGGTGATGGCGCGCGCGGTGTTGACGCCGGCCGCGATCGCGGCGCGCAGATTGCTGCCGACCATGATCATCTCGCGGCCGATGCGCGTCCACGACAGCACGAACTGGCCGATGACCACGGTGCCGAAGAAATACAGCGCCTCGACCGGAATGCCGGCGACCCGTCCCTTGAACACCTGCAGGCCTTCGCCGCCGGGATAGATGCGCTGCCCGCCGGTCGCGAGCGCCGCGCCGCCGATCAGCAGCGAGAGCGCCGCGATGCTCACGAGAAGCGGATTGGCGCGGATATAGCCGACCAGCGCGCCCTGCACCGCGGTGATGACCACGCCGAAGAGGATCGCCACCAGAAAAGCCGGAAACACGCCGAGCGACAGGCTCGCCAGGAACACCAGCGCCGACGCCGACACCGTTGCGCCGAGCGCAAGCGACATGATGTTGCCGGTGATCGTGATGAAGGTCATGCCGACGGCGACGCAGCCGATGAACGAAATCGCGTTGAGCAGCGAATTGATGCTGAGCGGCGAGGTGAAGCCCGGCGTGCTCAGCGCAAACATCGCGATCGCCGCCGCCGGCGACGATGCGGATGGCCAGCACCAGATGCCGGGCGCGACGTGCCGCCCAGGCGAAACCGCGAACGCAGCGAAATGTCGCTCATGCGGCGGCGACCGGATGGGTGATGTCGGCCAGCACGCGCTGCATGTCCGCCTCGCCGCGGCGGTAGGTGGCGATCTGCCGGCCGCGATACATGCTGACGATCACGTCGGACATGCCGAGCACCTCTTCGATGTCCGACGACGCCATCACCAGGCAATAGCCGCGGTCGCAGAACTGCCGGATCAGCCGATAGATTTCCGCCCGCGCGCCGACGTCGACGCCGCGCGTCGGCTCGTTCATCAGCAGCACGCCCGGCTCGTCGCCGCCGATGCGCGCGGCCGAAGGCGAGCTTCTGCTGGTTGCCGCCGCTCAGCTCGTCGGCCGTGCGAGCGCAGCCGCGCGCGATCGACGCCGACCGCCGCGGCGAGCTTCGCCGCGGCGGCGCGCAGGCCGCCGACGCGCGAGCATGCCAAGTCGGCTGTGCTCGGCGAGCCGCGTGGCGACCAGGTTCTCGCCGACGCGCAGCCGGAGGAACACGCCTTCGCCGGCGCGATCCTCGGAAATGAACTGCACCTTGGCGGCCTGCGCCGCGGCCACCGAGCGAAGCGGCATCGGCCTGGCCCACCACGTTGACATCGCCGGTTGCGTCGGCGGCAAGGCCCGCCAGCGCCCGCAGCACTTCGATGGCGCCGGAGCCGACCTGGCCGGCGAGACAGATCACCATGCCGCGCTCGGCGGTGAGATTGAAATTCTGCACGACCGGCGGCACGCGCAGATTTTTCACCTCCAGCATCGGCCGCCGGGCTTGGCTCTCCCAGCGCGGATACATCTCGCCCATGCTGCGGCCGAGCATCATCTCCATCAGGTGCGCGCGATCGATTTCGGCGGTGCGTCGCGTGCCGACCAGCTCGCCGTTGCGCAGCACCGTGACGCTGTCGCAGATCTCGAACACCTCGCCGAGCCGATGCGTGATGTAGATGATCGACTTGCCCTCGGCCTTCAGCGCGCGCAGCGCGCTGAAGATGCGCTCGATCTCGACGTCGGACAGCGTCGCGGTCGGCTCGTCCAGGATGAAAACCCGCGCGTTGCGGGTCAGCATCCGCGCCAGCTCGACGAGCTGGCGCCGGCCGATGCTGAGCTGCGACACCGGCGTCTCGAGCGGCAGGTCGCCCAGGCCGACCTTCTCGAGCGCAGCCGCGCGCCCGCTCGCGAAACTCCTTGCGGCGGTGAAACAGCGGCACCTCGCGGTTGCCGAGCCAGATGTTGTCGAGCACCGACAGCGCCGGGGCGAGACTCAGCTCCTGCGCCACCAACGCGATGCCGAGCTCCTGCGCGTGCTGCGGGTCGCGGATCTCGATCGGCTTGCCGTCGACCAGGACGACGCCGCGCATCGGCCGGATGCACGCCGGTAAAGACCTTCACCAGCGTGCTCTTGCCCGCGCCGTTCTCGCCGCAGATCGCGCGGATTTCCTGGGCGTCGAGCGACGAGCTGACGTTCTTGAGAACCTCGTTCGGGCCGAACCGCTTGGTTACCCCTTCGACGGCGAGAATGCGGCATCGATAGCCTAGTACGAGCAGCCCGCGGCGAACTGCTCGACGTTCTCCCTGGTGATGCCGTAGACCGGCACCAGCTCGTATTTCTTCAGCTTCTCGCCGCCGAAATGCGCGGCGACCTTCTTGGCCGCAACCTCGGCCTCTTCGGTCGGAATTTGCGTCGCGGTGGCGTGCTGCTTGCCGGCGCTTGATATTGATGACGCCGTCCTTCATGCAGTTGCTGGCGACCACCACGATGCCCTTGTTGGCGACGCCGATCTTCAGGCCGGCGGACTCGATGGCCTGGATGGCGCCGGTCGCCTGGTTGTCCGCCATGCCGAAGACGCCGTCGACGCCGCCGCGGGCGTTGAAGCGAACCAGCAATTCGCCGGTGATCTTCTCGCTCAGGGCGGTGTTCCACTTGCCGTCCTCGTTGGCGACCAGCTCGATAGCCCGGCTGCTTGGCCAGCGCATCCTTGAACGCTTCGATGCGGGTCTGCACGTTGAGCTGCTGAGCGACGCCGGTCACCGCCACGATCTGCGCCTTGGTCTTGCCCTCGGCCTGCAGGCCCTTGACCATGGCCTCGCCGGCGAGGCGTCCCAGATCGGCATGGTCGGTGCCGATATACGACGTGAACAGATCTTCGTACTCCTTTTGCAACGGCGTGACCACGAGCACGACCGGGATGCCGGCCGCCTTGGCGCGGGTCAGCGCCGGCACCATGGCCTGGTCGTTGACGTAGACCATGACGATGATGTCGAACTTCTGCGCGATGGCGTCGTCGATCTGCTGCGACTGCACGGCCGCATCATAGTTCGAGCTGAGGTTCGTCACCTTCATGCCGGCCTGGGTGGCGAATTTGCTGAAGGTCGAGGTCCAGGCGCCGATGTAGGGATTGGTGTTGGTGGTGCCGAGCAGCATCACCCGCTTGCCTTCGGCTGCGGCATTGGCGTGCCGCGAACGGCAGGCTCCGAGCAGCAGCGCGAACAGAGCGATCACGAGACGCATGGCTGTCCCCCTCCAATGGCCGGCAAGTGGAAAATGTTAACGTCATTCCGGAGGCCATGCCAGACGCATTACGAGAGTGCATTGCCGCAATGCGTGTTCGCGAACACGCCGCGTCACGACGCCGCGGAGTTGGCCAAAATCAGGCCATCAACGCCCGCTTATCGATCATCATCAGATCAGTTTCGACGCGACCGGAAGGCCGAGCAGAACCTGTCCGGCGACTTCGAAATTGGAAATCTGCGACTGCACCTGCTGCGTCACGGCATGAATGTCGCGCATGCGCCGCTCAAACGCCTGGTTTTCAAAGATCGCCGTGCCGCCGGCGAGATGATAGGCGGTTTCGACGACCTCTTTGCACTGATGGACGGCGTGCACGGCGGCGAGCCGGAGCGTGGCGCGCTGGTGCATGCTGAAGTCCTCGCCGCGCGCCGCGGTATCCCACATCTGCGCGAGTGTCTGAAACACGAGCGCGCGCGAAGCCTGCAACCGCGCCTCGGCTTGCGCGACTTGGGACTGCACCGACGCGCTCTCCCGCAAGGGTTTGGTCTGCAGCATCGGCACCTTGCCCGCCGCGATCTCGACGAAGGCGTCGAGCGCCGCTCGCGCAATGCCGAGCGCCACGCCCGCAAAGCTCGCGCCGAACAGCTGATAGCTGGTGAAACGATAGAGCGGTCCCTTCTCGCGCCGGTCATCGGCGGATTCGCGCGTGAAGCTATAAGCCGCCGGGACGAAGACGTCGCGCACCGTATAGCTGTCGCTGCCGGTGCCTCTGAGCCCGACGACATGCCAGACGTCGTGGATGGTTGCGCTCGATTTCGGAAACAGAAGCGTGCGCTCCATCGGCTTGCCGTCCGGCCACAGTCGCGGCTTGCCGTCGTCGTCGACCAAAGGGCAGTGCCCGGCCAGCCACCGTGCGTGGCGGCTGCCGCTCGCATAGGGCCAGTTGCCGCTGAACCGGTAGCCGCCCTCGACGACCGTCAGCCTTCGCATTCTGGCCGACCGGGCCCCAGGACAGCACGGCATCCGGCGCGCCGAAAATGTCCCGCGCCACCGCTGGATCGATATACGCGGCCGCGAGCGAGCAGCCCGAGCCCTGGGCCACGCACCAGGCCGTGCTGGCATCGGCCTTTGCGAGCTCCTCGATGACGGCGACGAAGGTGGCGGGCTCAACCTCCTCGCCGCCGTACGTGCGCGGCAGGTACAGCCGGAACAGCTTCGCCTCATGCAGCGCCGCCTGCACCTCGGCCGTCACCTGGCGCCCCTGCTCGATCGCCGCGGCCGCGCCTTCGATCAGCGGCCGAAGCTGCCGCGCTCGCCGCACCGGATCGGCGACCTGACCCTTGGCGATGGCCGGATCGATGTTCATCAGCCGATATGACTTTGATGATTTTTCGAGATACCAGTCTGCGATCTCCTCGCGCGTCGCCCACCAGACGTCATCAAACGTCTTGGCGTAAGCGAGGAAATCGTGCAGCGCGCGAATGCGGAACGGCTGGCCGACGACATGCGGATGCAGGCCGATGTTCATGAAGCGGCCGCTGGTCGCGCTCTCGCGATAGAGCCAGTCGAAACCCTCCTTGAAGACCTTGAATGCGCCATCGACGTCCTGTCCCTGGCGCATGAACACCGTGAAGTCATTGACCTCGGAGGTATAGGGAATGGAAACGATCTTCTTGCCCGAACGGGTCTCGACCAGATAGGGCTGGTCGTCGTTCAACAGGTCGGTGGTGAAGAGCAGCCCCTCCTCGGCGAGGATATCGACGGTGTTGAGCGTGCAGCGGAGTGAGCTGGACAGCCAGCCTTTCGCCGGCTTGCCGCACACCTCCTTGTACACCCGCAAGGTCTCGCGGATCACCTCGCGCTCCTTGTTTTCGTCGAACGAGTAATCCGCCAGCAATTCCGTCTGCACGTAGTTGTGCGCGATAATTTCCCAGCCGCGCTTAAGCGCCGCATCGATCACGGCGCGGCGTTCGATGCCCATCTTGGCGTTCATCGTGCATGTCGACGGCACCCCGAACCGGTCGAACACGTCGAACATGCGCCACACGCCGACGCGCTGGCCATATTCGCGCCAGGTCCAATTCGGATTGTCGTAGACGTTGCCCGGCAGATCGCCGCCAACGATGCCCGGGCCTCCTGGATAAAACGGCTTGGGCGTGTCCTTGGTCGGGTCCCAGTACTCGAGATTGGTGGTGATCATCACCGCGAGCCGCTTCCCGTTCGGCCATCGCAGCGGTTTTCGTTGAGGAAACGGCACGAACGCATATTTCATGGGACCCTTCCGTTAGACCCGACTGAATGATGCAGACTGTAAATGATAGCAGCCTCATCGTTCATCTT
>CAWJFW010000002.1:0-1258433 GCA_963842305.1 uncultured Actinomycetes bacterium | reverse complement strand
GGTCTGAAGCAGGGGGCACCGTTGGGTGCGAATGTGCATGGTTCCGTCCAGTCCGCGCCGCTTGGCGACCGGTCGGGCCGCTGAAGTCGGTACAAACTCCAGTAGAAGGTTCCGGCTCTCGTTCAGCTCACCGCTCGGAAATCGGTGCCAGGTGAACGCGACAAGTCGCCGTCAAACCACGATCGGCTGTCAAGAATCTTCTACTGGCGAGTCGCGGCTAGAGGTCGTACGGGAAGTCGGTTAGCAGTTCGTAGCTCTCGTCAGTAACAAGGACGAGGTCTTCGAGACGGCAGCCCCCAAACCCCTGGTAATAGACACCCGGTTCGATCGTGATCACGTCGCCGGCGACGAGGTCTTCTCCGTTCGGGCCAAGAGAGGGCGGCTCGTGGATCTCGAGGCCGACGCCATGCCCGAGAGTGTGGAAGAAGCCGTTCTCCAGCACGGTGCCGGGCTCCTTGATCAGCAAGGTCGGGTAGCCGGCCTCCGCGATGACCGCATCGGCCGCTCGGTAGAGCTCCTCGCAGTTCACTCCGGGCCGTACCATGGGGGTGACGTGCTTGAGTGCTTGCCGGCACACGCGTTGGTAGGAAACGAGCTCCTCCGGTGGGTCGCCGATGCAGAACGTTCTCGTCATGTCCGACCAGGCGCCGGAGCGCTCGTCGCGGACGCCGAGGTCGACCACGATCGGCTCGCCCGGGGCGATTGGGCCGGAACCGGCGTCGTGAACGGAGGCCGACTGCGCGCCATGGGCGACGATCATGTACTCGAAGAAGACGTTCGCTCCCGACGTCTCGCGGCGTGCCTCGGCTCGGAGCGACTCTGAGCTGATCTCGCCGCCGGACTGAACTGCGTCACGGATTGTCGTCATGGCCAGCTCCGTCGCCGCCTGGGCGCGCCGGATCCCCTCGATCTCGCCCGCCGTCTTCACGCGTCGCCGCCCGGTGAAGAGCGCAGCGTCGGTCCGAACGGAAACCCCTTCCTCGCGCAGCAAGTCGGCCGCCGCCAGAGGAAAGCCGTCAGGAACCGCCGCCTCTTCGAGTCCGAGCGAGCCGCAAGCACGCCGGAGGAGCTCGAGCATCGCCTCCCGGGTCGTGAGGCCTCGAGCGTGGAGCTCGTCGAGTCCGAGCTCCTCGTACGGAACGACCTCGAGCCCATCGAGCTCTCGGACGCGTGGGGTCTCGATCGAATAGGTGAAGACGGTTCGCCGACCATCTTGCTCGGCGTAGATGAGCGGGTCGCCCAGGGCGAGCGGGACGACGTGGCGGAGGTCCGCCAATCGCAGGGTGTCGCCGAACATCAAGACATCCATGGATCCTCCTTCGCTGGCTCCGACAAGACCTACAAGCCTCCTAGCCGTGCACGTCCTCGAAGACCCGGAGGAAGTTCTCCCCGAGGATGCCCCTGATCTGCTCGTCGGTGTAGCCTCGCGAGACGAGCCCCCGTGTGACGTTCAGCAGGTCGCGAGGATCACGGAAGCCCTCGAGTGCCGCAGTGACATCGATGCCGTGTTCGTCGCGGAAGCCGAGTGATGCGGCCAAGGGGAGGAGGAGGGCCCGGAGGATTCCTTCCGGAAGAGCGAGCGGCCAGTCGCTGCCGATGGCAGCGTGCTGCCAGCCCACGAGCTGAACGACGTAGTCGATGTGGTCGAGCATGAGCTCGATCGTCGGCGGCGTTCCGCTCGGTGGGCCGAGAAAGAAGGGAATCGCGAAGACGCCGATGACGCCGCCGGAGCCTGCGATCGCCCGGAGCTCCTCGTCGCTCTTCGACCGGTCGTGCTCGTAGAGCGTCGCCGCGCCCGTATGGGTGGCGACCACCGGGCTTCGCGAAGCCCGGCAGGCGTCGAGGGTCGTTTGACGACCGCTGTGGGCCGTGTCGACGATGATGCCGACGTCGTTGCAGCGCCGAACGAACTGCAGGCCGAAGTCACTCAGGCCCGGGTCGTGCAGCTCGGTGCACCCAGCGCCGATGAAGTTCTGGCGGTTGTAGGCGAGCTCGACGACGTCCATAACTCCAAGCTCGTGTGCGACCTCCACTAGGGCTAGATCGTCGGGACGGAGAAGGTTCAACCAGCACATGCCCCAGTAGGCGATCTGGTTCGCCTGCTTCGCGGCCCGGATGTCCGCCGCAGACCTGGCGCGGCGTGCCCACGTGAAGTGGCTCGCGACCCGGGAAGCGAGGAAAGCGTCCTCGAGCAACTGCCGCTCGCCGTCCAGTCGACCCTCGGCGAGCCCCGTGGTTGCGCCCGAGAGGAGAAAAAGCTCGTGGTACAGGGGAAAGTCGCCGCGCAGGGCCCTCTCGAGCAGGAAGCGAAGGGCAACGTCCATGTCGTCGCCGCCCGGGGTGCGCGTCTGGCGGCCGATCTCGTCGTCGAGCTCGGCCAGGAGCTCGGCCGACCACACGTCGGGCGAGCACGGACCCTGAAAGTGCAGATCGATGATGATGCTCGACTCGTGAAGGCGTTTCGCCCGCTGTTCGTCCTCGTCCAACAGCCGGAAGTCGAACCGGCCGTACTCAGTCCGGGCAGCGGTCGCCATCACCGTGGTCGGCCGTGGCGGCGTCGCCGGCCACCCTGCATGGGCGAGAGCGGGCCGGCTGCGATTGGTGGACTCTTGCTACCGATTATGGTCTGCATAGCTCACCAAGAGGGGCGAGCGTATCAACGGGCGCGCGAGCGGTTCAAGTAGCGGTGACGCCGCGCCTCTCGATCAGGCCTCGTATGTTTCACCGTGCGTCGAGGAGCGCGCTGCGCTGTCGTAGCCGTGCTCGCGCGCCTGATCGACGAGGGGCGCGCGCGAGCCCTCCAAGTGTCGGCGAAGCGCCGCCTCGTCCCACTCCATGCCGACGAGGCAGCG
This sequence comes from uncultured Actinomycetes bacterium, assembly GCA_963842305.1. Classification (GTDB taxonomy): domain Bacteria; phylum Actinomycetota; class Thermoleophilia; order Gaiellales; family Gaiellaceae; genus JAIBJN01. Next base: position 1,255,581 of record CAWJFW010000002.1, on the reverse strand, counting down.
ATCACAGAACACCTGGGCGGCCTCGGCCAGCGACTCGAGGCTTTCGAGCAGGCGGCGGGCGACGACCGGGGTCATGACATTCAGCTCCAGCTCACCGCCGGCGCACGCGTGCTCGATCGTCGCCGCGCTCCCGCGTACGTCGTAGCTAACCTGGAGGACGAGCTCCGGTATCACTGGATTGACCTTGCCCGGCATCAAGGACGATCCCAGCTGAACGGCCGGCAACCGCAGCTCGCCGATGCCACCGACGGGCCCCGAAGACAGGAAGCGGGCGTCCGAGGCGATCTTGCCGAGGACGAGCGCAGCGCGAACGAGCGCCGACGCGACCGCCGCCAAGGGGTCGATATGCGCCAACGCATCGAACGGATCGGTGCTCGGGCGCAGCGCCAGCCCGGTCTCCTCGGTGAGGAATCTGACGGCGAGCTCCCGATAGCCGTCGGGTGCACCGGCACCGGTCCCGACTGCCGTCGCGCCGAGCGGAACCTCCCGAAGCGGCAAGAGTGCGGACGCAAGATTGTCAGCTGTACGGCCGACGGCGGTCACCTGAGCCGCGTGTCCGTCGCTTGCATCGAGAGGGAGGGCGTCCTGAAGGCAGGTGCGGCCGAGGCGCTCTATACCTCTCGTCTCGTCGGCTTTCTCGGCCAGCGCTGCGGCGACGCCCTCGAGCGCCTCGACCGTCTCGGCGCCGCGTCCGAGTACCGCGCAATGCACCGCGGTCGGATAGACATCGTTGGACGACTGGCTGCGGTTGACATGGTCGATGGGATGGACTCGGTCATACGCCCCACGGACGCCGCCGAGGATCTCGCCTGCGCGGTTGGCAATCACCTCGTTGATGTTCATGTTGGCCGGCGTGCCTCCCCCGCCGTGGACGAGAGCGATCGGGAAGTGCTCCGCCCACGTGCCTGCTGCGATCTCGCGCCCGGCCGCGACGATCGCATCTGCAACCTTGGGATCCAGGTCTCCGAGCTTGGCGTTCGTCTGCGCCGCCGCCACCTTCGTTTGCGCGAGGGCGCGAACCAGATCTCTTCGATCGCCTAGCTTGGGCCCGCTGGTACCGGAGTTCGCGAGCGTCCGCACTGTCTGCGCCCCGAAGAGGGCGCCAGCAGGAACGGAGACGACGCCCAGAGCATCCCGTTCCTCGCGAGTCGCGTCTGTGCCTTGTGGCGTCATGTCGGCTACCTCCGATCGAGGGCGAACGGGGCGAGCTCCGGCGGCGTTCGATCTTCGAGCACAAGGGGGGCGAGAGCGGCGCCCGTCGACGGAGCGAGCGTCACGCCCAGCATCCCGTGCCCTGTGGCGACGTAGAGGTTTGCCTGGCCGGGGACAGGTCCGATGTAGGGAAGGGCGTCGGGAGCGAGCGGGCGGAGGCCCGCCCACTCGAGCTGAACGTTCTCCGGCTTCCAGTCCAAGAGGTACGAGGACGCTGCGCGAACGATCGCGTCGATTCGGCCACGGTTGAGCGAGAGATCGAGACCCGTGAGCTCGAGCGTTCCGGCGAGCCGGACGGCACCTTGGAACGGGCTGCAGCCCACCTTGGTCTCGGCGAGATACAGCGGATAAGCCGGACGAGATCCGGCTCCTTCGGCTGTCACGCTGTATCCCTTGGCGGCTTCGAGCGGCAGGCGGAAGCCGAGCGTCGAGAGCAGCAGCCGAGACCAAATGCCCGCCGCCAGGACCACGCGCTCGGCGTCTCGTACGCCGTCGCTCGCGACCACTCGCCAGGAGCCTCCCCCGGCAGGGGCCGCGAGCAGGTCGAGCACCTCGACCCCTTCGAGAATCTCGACACCGCTCTCTCGGAGATGAGTCGCGAGCCCGTCCACAAGCGTCTCGGGTCGCACACAGCGGTCGGTCCGAGCGTGGAGACCGCCGATGACGCTCTCGTCGAGCGCGGGCTCGAGTTCGTGAACGGACTCGTACCCGAGCGCGTCGATCGGGTCGTCGTAGCCCGATGCTCGAAGGTCGCGGAACATCTCTCGGTAGTGCTCCACGGTCTCCTCGGATCGGAACACGAAGAGGATGCCGGTCGAGTGCATCTCGAACTCGACCCCCTGGGACCGGAGCTCGTCGAAGAGCTCAAGCGTCCGAGCGTTCAGTCCGAGCGTCGCACGGATGCCGGCTTGGTAGCGGGCCCACGAGCAGCTTCGCCAGAAGCGCCAGCACCAGTGGAGGAACGCCGGCTGGAGCCGTGGTCTAACGAGGAGTGGGCTGTCGGCCTTCAGCATCCATCGGAGCGCCTGAGTCGTCACCCCGGGAGCCGGGAGAGGGGCGGACAGGCTCGGAGTCACCCAGCCGGCGTTTCCGAGGGAGGTGGCTTGGCCGACCTGTCCGCGGTCGACGATCGTCACGTCGGCTCCCGCCTTCCGAAGCGCGTACGCGCAACAGAGGCCGATAACCCCTCCGCCGACGACCAGGACGTTCACGAACCTGGCAGCGCCTCGTGGAAGAGGCGCAGGAAGTTGCGGCCCAGGAGCGCGTCGAGCCGCTCGCCTTCGTAGCCGCGTCCGCGAAGCGCAGCCACCAGGTTGGGGTAGTCCTCGGGTCCAGCCAGGTCCTCGATGGCCGCGTCCATGTCCATCCCGGGGGGCAGGAGCGCGTCGGGTGGCGTGCGAACTGCGAGTGACCGGCTGACCTGTCGGATGAAGTCGGCGCCGAGCCCGACGTGCTCAATCCCGATCGTTTCGATTGCATGGTCGACGTGGTCGATGAAACGGTCGATCGTCGGCTCGTCCGGGTCGACCACGAGGGGGTGTGCCATCAGGCCGACGACGCCTCCTCTTTCGGCGACTGCTCGCAACTGGTCGTTCGAGACATTCCTGGGCGTCTCGAGCACCGCCTGACAGGACGCATGACTGATCATCAAAGGACGGTCCGTGCGGTCGAGCACGTCGAAAAATGTGCGCTCGGAAGCATGGGCGAGGTCGAGAATCGCGCCACGTTCGGAGAGGCGGTCGACGAGCGCGGCTCCCAAGCGGCTGAGACCGCCACCTGGTGGCTCCGCCAGACCGTCGGCGAAGGCGTTGCGGCGGTTCCACGTGAGCGCGAACATGCGAACGCCGAGCTCCCAGAAGATGTCCGCCGTTTCGGGGTCGTAGCCGAATGGCTCGGCTCCCTCCATCGAGAGCATCAGGCCGAGTTGGCCGCCTTCCTCGAGCGCGGCGAGGTCGTCGCGCGTCTTGACCAACAGGACCCGCTCCGAGTTCTCGCCCACGGCGCGGTAGCAGGCCGCCACCTGTTCGAGGGCACGGCGAAGCCCGCCCTCCGGGAGGTGCTCGAGGCCGGCGTAGAGGGGGCAAACCTGCAACCCAACGCCCCCGCGTTCGAGGTTCGCAAGCCAGTAGCGCGCGAACGGCGTCTCCTCGGCACGGCGGTGCACCAGTTCGAGGAGAAGGTCATTGTGGGCGTCGACCAGGATCGTCATTTTGGGCTCGGCTCCGTCTTCAGCCAATCGGACTCCGACCGAGGCACGGAATCGAGGAGGCGGTTCGTATACGGGTGTTTCGGGTTGTTCAGGACGTCGTCGACCGGGCCGGCCTCCACGACCTCGCCGCGGTAGAGGACGTAGATGCGCTCGACGACCTGGCGCACCACCGCCAAGTCGTGTGTGATGAACAGGTAGCTCATCCCGAAGTCGTTTCGTAGCGACTTGAAGAGATTCAGTATCTGAGCCTGCACGGAGACGTCCAGGGCCGATACGGGCTCGTCGCAGACGATCACCTTCGGTGAGACGGCGAGGGCGCGAGCGATCGCGACTCGCTGCCGTTCGCCGCCCGAGAGTGCGACCGGCTTGCGGCCCGCGTAGCCCGCCGGGAGCCCAACCCGCTCGAGAAGCTCGAGCATCCGCCGGTCCAAATTCGAGTCTTTCCCGTTCTTGACCGCCAGCGCCTCCTTGAGCGTCGAGCCCACGGTGCGCACGGGATTCAGGGACGAGTAGGGGTCCTGGAAGATGATCTGGATGGTTCCGCGGACTCGCTCCCGATCGGTGTCCGGCATAGCCGCGTAATCGCTCGCGCGGATGCCGCCGATCAGGATCTCGCCAGCTGTTGGCGTCTCGAGGCCGACGAGACACCTCGCGAGCGTAGTCTTCCCCGAGCCGGACTCCCCGACGAGCCCGACGCTTTCCTCCGTTCCTACTTCGATGGAGACGCCGGAGAGGGCAGTGACTGCTCGATGCTCACCGCCTACGTCGTACGTCTTGACGAGATTCTCCACATTCACCAACGGTGCGGCTGCCCGCGGCGCGACCTCGACGTGATCTCGGCGTTGCGCCGTCTCCCGTGTCTCGAGGAGCTCTGCTCGGATCTCCTGGATGCGGATGCAGGCCGAAAGCCGGTCCCGTTCCACGGTTGCCAGCTCGACTCGGCCGTCGGCGCACTTTGGCATGGCCCAGGAGCAGCGGGGCGCAAACGGACAGCTCGTGGAGACCTCGTCATACGAGGGCACCGATCCGCTGATGGCGACGAGCTCCGAGAGCCGGCGATCCCCGGGCGGCTCGGAGAGGAGGAGGCCGAGTGTGTAGGGGTGGAGCGGCTCGGCTTCGAGCCTCGCCGCCGAGCCGATTTCGAGCAGCGAACCGGCGTAGAGCACGTACAGGCGGTCGCACATCGAAAACGCCACGCGCAGGTCGTGGGTGATGAGGATGAGGCCCATTCCCCGCGATTCCTGGAGTGCCTTGATGAGAGCGAGAATCTCTTTCTGGGTCGTCACGTCGAGGGCAGTGGAGGGCTCGTCGGCGATGAGGAGTCTCGGATCTCGCGCGAGCGCCGCCGCAATTCCAACGCGCTGGCGCATGCCGCCGGAAAGCTGGAAGGGATAGCGTTCGGCGACGCCCGGATCCGTGATCCCGACCTCCGCCAGTCGCCGGACGGCCTCCTCGCGTCTCGCACGCCGCGAGAGTCGCACCCCTTTGGCGCCGAGCATCTCGTCGATGTGCCGGCCGCACTTCCGAAGTGGGCTGAGCATCGTGTACGGGTCCTGGAAGACAAGTCCGAGCTCGGTTCCGCGCAGTCGGGTCATGGTGCGCTCGGACAGGTCCAGGAGGTTCTTGCCGCCATAGAGAACCTCTCCCGTCGCCGCCAGGCCGGGTGGGAGCAACCGGATGATGGCGCGGGCGGTCATGGACTTCCCGCTGCCGGACTCGCCCACGATGCCGATTGTCTCGCCTGAGGAAACCCTGAGGTCTAGGCCCGAGACGATCGTTCGCACCTGCCCGCCAATACGGCTCTGGATGGTCAGGTCTCGCACCTCGAGCAGCGAGGCAACCTCCTCGCGAACGGGCGGCTCCCCGACTTGGAGCGCGCTCCTCACCGTGCCCTGCCTCGGTCGGACAGCCACTCGTAGAACCAGTCACCGATGAGGTTCATGCAGGCCGCGGTCAGGACGATCATGATTCCCGGCGCCAGCGCAGCGGCAGGGTTGTCGAAGAGGAGCGTTCGGCTCTCCGACAGCATCCGTCCCCAATCGGCAGTACCAGGGCCCACGCCGAGCCCGAGGAACGACAGCGCAGCGAGTGTCACGAGCGCAAACGCGAAGTTGAGGAATGTGTTCGCGAGGGCGAAAGGCAAAATGTTGGGCCAGATATGCCGGGCCATGATCGTCCGACTCGACAGGCCTAATGTCCTCGCAGCCTCGACGTACGCGAGGGGTCGCTGCTCGAGCGTCGCGCCGCGCACGATCCGGGTGTCGTATGGCGACGTCAGGAGGATGAGCAGGACGACGGCGAGGAAGTATCCGCCCCCGAGGACGCCGACGACCACGATCGCGATGAGGAGCCCCGGGAGCGCGTACATGAGATCCGCCCAGCGCAGGATCCCAGAGTCGAACCAGCCGCCCTTGTAGCCCGCGAGGAGCCCGAGAACGTTGCCGATGAACATCGCCCCAAGGGCTATGAGAACGGGACCGATCACCGCCGTCCGCGCGCCGACGATCGTTCGCGAGAAGACGTCACGGCCAAGCTCGTCGGTGCCGAGCCAGTACTCGCCGCTCGGCGGGGCGACGCTGACCAGCAGGTTCTGTGCATCAGGGTCCTTCGGAGCGATCAGCGTTCCGAAGATCGCGCAGATCGCTACGAGGGCGATGAGCACGAACGAGAGCGCGATTGTGATCGGAAATCCTCGACGTGCGCGCCTTTCCGTTTCCGGGAAGCCGATTTCGGTGATCGCCGACTCGGTCACGCTGCGACTCGGCTAAAGCGGATTCGAGGGTCGATAAAGAGATAGAGGATGTCTGTCAGGAGGTTGACCATGATGATCACGAACGCGATGGCCATCGTCACACCCTGCACCATCGGGACGTCCTTAAAGCCGACCGAGTCGACCAAGAGCGAGCCGACGCCGGGAAGGGCGAAGGTGACCTCTACGAGCACCGCTCCCGTGAGCATGTAGCCGAGGATGAGCCCAGCCGCCGTGACGACGGGCACGAGGGCATTCCGAAACGCATAGGTGAAGATCACGTGCCGGCTTGGTAATCCGCGCGCGCGGGCGAATGCGACATAGTCCTGATCGAGGGCATTGATCATCGCCGTGCGGGTCAGCTTGAGGATGAGCGCCATCGCCGTCAGCGCCAGTGCGACTGCCGGCAGTGTGAGGTGCCAGAGGCGGTCGGTGAAGCCCTCGCCCTGACCAAATGCGGGAAACCATCCGAGCTCGACCGCGAAGATGTAGAGGAGGAAGATCCCGGTCGCAAACGCAGGTGCGCTGACGCCGATCACGCTGACGGCGACCACGCCCCTGTCGAGGAACCCACGTTTTCGTACTGCGGCGAGGACGCCGAGCAGGACTCCGCTCACGAGCGCGATCAGAAAGCCGAAGATGCCGAGGAAGAGCGTCAACCCCATGCGGTCCCGGATGCCCTGGAGGACCGGCTCGGACGTTCGGATCGAACGCCCGAAGTCGAGGGTGACGGCCCCCCGAAGCCAATCCGCGTACTGGGTCAGGAAGGGCTCGTCGAGGTTGTACTCCTCGCGAATCGCCTCGAGCGTCTGTGGATTCGAGGGTCGAGTTCCGAGGAGAACCTGTTCGACGCTCCCCGGGGCGGCGTAAAGAAGAGCGAAAACCCCGAAGGAGATCAGCAGCAGGAGGAGGACGGTGGCCACCAGTCGTCGGGCGATGTAGAAGAGGAGGGCCCCGGTCGTCATGCCCCGCTCCTCCAGCCCACGTGTCGCTTCGGCATCACCCGGAGCCGGGCCACTCTTTTTCGATCAGCTCCCAATCGAATGGTAAGAAAGCTTGGCCTCGAACAGACGAGTCTCTAGCATAACTCTCCCCGGAACCGCGACCTACAAACAACGGCGGTCTTCCCCTGTTCCCGACTTGATCGAGGGCCTAACCGCTGTTAGCCTGACCACGCTCTGTCAAGAACTCTGACCAACAGGGCCCGCTGCCGGCCGGACAAGGAGAAGGAGAATGAGTCCTAATCCCAACCTCGACCGTGTAATTCAGCAGGAGCTCACCCGCCTACAGTTGCTCAGACGTGCCGGGGCCGTGGGAGTCGGGCTGTCGCTGCCCGGGATCCTGCTCGCCTGCGGAGGTGACGACGACGAGGCAACCGGGACCGGAACGACCGATGCCGCCACTAGCGACGCAGAAATCGAGCAGCTCACGTGGGCCATTCCGGCAGCGATCCGGGGCCTCGACATCGCCAGGTCGTTCGATACGTCCTCGTCGACCGCGATCTCGCTCGCGCTCGAAACTCTCGTGACGTACACGAACGATCTGCAGCTCGTCGAAGAGCTTGCGGAGTCCTGGGAGGCGTCCGACCCGGTCACATACGTGTACACGATCCGAGACGGCGTGACCTTCTGGGATGGAACTCCGCTGACGGCAGATGACGTCGCATTCTCGATGGCTCGTCACATGGATCCCGACACGGGCTCGCAGATCGGCTCGTACTTCGGATCGGTCAAGTCGATCGAGGCCACTGGGCCCAACGAAGTCACCGTGAAGCTCAAGGCGGCCGATCCCTTCTGGCAGTACGTCCCGACCTTCGTCCAGATCTCCTCGCAGCAGTTCATCGAGGCCCAGGGGAACGCGTTCGGAACGCCCGGCGCCGACGTCACCGTCCTCGGGACGGGGCCGTACCAGGTGACGTCCTTCCGTGCGGACGAAGGCGTCTCGATGGAGCGGTTCGATGGGTACTGGGGCGACAAGCCACTCGTCGCGAGCCTCGAGCTTCCGTTCCTCGAGGACCCGGAGACACGCTTGCTTGCCATGCGCGCGGGCGAGATCGACGGCTCCTTCGACGTCCCGCTCAGCGCCGCCGACGATTGGGCCTCGATCGATGGGGTCACGATCAACTCGGCTCCCGGCCTTCGCGTCTGGTTCTACTCGTTCGACCAGGAGACCGAGCCGTGGAACGACATCCACGTCAGAAAGGCGTTCGCGCACGCACTCGACCGTGACGGGATCGTGAACAGCCTCCTCGGCGGCTACGCAGCCCCGGCGAACGCAATGGCGCCGCCCGACCAGTGGAAGGGCCTCGGCCTGTCGGACGACGAGATCGCCGTGATCTACGACGGCCTGACGGACTACGAGTTCAACCTCGATATGGCCCGCGAGGAGCTCGCACAGTCCTCGGTCCCGGACGGCTTCCAGGCGTCCGTGCAGTACCCGAACTCGCAGCCCGAGCTTGGACGAGCGACCGAGACCCTCGCACAGAATCTCAGCGAGATCGGGATCACGCTCGAGGTGAAGGAAGTGACCTCGCAGAAGTGGCTGAACGATCTCTACGAGCACAAGAACCTCGGGCTGCAGGCACTTGGTTACGGGCCCGACTATCCCGACCCCGGAAACTTCCTGGCGATTTCTTATCCCAGCCAGTTCGCGGTTCCGAACGCCTTCAACATCGCGAACTACAAGAACCCGAGGGTCGACGAGCTCCTCGAGCAGCAGGCCGCGTCGACCGACCCAGCGGAGCGGGCTGCAGCGCTCGAAGAGGTGATGAAGATCAGCCAGGAAGACCTCCCGTACCTCAACATCTGGTGGGAGGACACCGTCCAGGCGATCAAGGACGACTTCGTCTACGAGGGGCTCCACGGGCTCTTCTACAGCACCCAGTGGGTCCGGAACGTGAAGCAGGCGGCTTAGCCGAGTCACACTCGACAGAGAGCAGAGGGGGATGATGGCCGGACCGGTGAGCGACACGCGTGCGCGGCAGGTCGACGTGACCGAGACGATCGGCGGCATCACGTTCGCCGATCCCTATCGCTGGCTCGAGGACGACTCGGAGGAGTCGCTCGTCTGGCAAGAGGGCCAGAACGCGCTCGCCGAGGACCATCTTCGTGGTTGGCCCGGTTACCAGAAGCTCACGGAGGCCATCGGCCCGCACTTCGCGGCGATGCTCGTGTTTGCCCCGGTCCGCGGTGGGGATCGGTGGTTCTGGCTGGCGGTCGAGGAAGCCGGTGTCGTCATCCGCGTCGCTCCAGATCTCGAGGGACCGGGAAGGGTGGTCGTCGATCCGAGCTCGCTGTCGTTCGCACGGCCCTCGTTGGACTGGATGTACCCGTCGCCGGACGGGCGATACGTCGTCTTCGGCGTCTCCGAAGGTGGCGACGAGCAGAGTGTCCTGCACGTCGTCGAGACCGAGAGCGGCGAGGTGCTGCCGGAGCGGATCCAGTTCACGTCGTTCGCGAAGGTCGCCTGGCTCCCGGACTCGAGCGGCTTCTACTTCAACGGCGGGGTCGACCGGGACACGGAAAACGCTGACAAGTTCATCTTCTTCCACCGGCCGGGTCACGAGCCACCGTCGGAGCCCGAGACGGTTCGCGTCCGGGAGGAGTACGTCCAGCCGCAGGTTTCGTCCGACGGCCGGTATCTCGCCGTGCTTCCGAGCGAGATCGAGCCACGCCCCGACTACGTCAAGGACCTGGCCGGCGATGGTGAGTGGCAGCCGTTCCTTCGAGACGAAGAAGGGGTTTTCATCGGCACCTTCGTCGGGGACAGCTACGTCGCGATCACGACGGACGAGGCTCCGCGTGGGCGACTGGTTGAGATCCCGATCGCGGGAGGCGGCGACCGTTCGACGTGGCGTGAGCTGATATCCGAAGACGAGGGAGTCCTTCGAAGCGTGTCGTTCGTCGGGGGCAAGCTCGTAGTCGCCGACCTCATCTCCGCGCGTTCGCGAATCCGGATCTTCTCGCTCGAGGGCCAACTCGAGGAGACTGTCGAGCTTCCGGGCGAGGGCACTGCCAACGTCTCCGGCGCGTGGTGGGGGCACACCATCATCGACCCGATGGTGGTCGCCGGCGCCGACGACTTCACGTTCACGTTCGCCTCCTACACGAGGTCTCCATCGGTCCACCGCTACGACATGCGCACCCGTAGCCTCGACGAGGTCGGGGAGCCGCAGATCGAGCTCGACGACGTAATGGTCGAGCAGATGTCCTGCACCGGACGGGACGGAGCCGCCGTGACCTTCTGGGTCGTGCGACGTTCCGATAGCGCGCAGCCGGCGCCGGCAATGATCTACGGCTACGGGGGTTGGAACATCGCCTTCGTCCCCACATATCTGGGCGTCTTCGCCCCGTTCGTGGAAGCGGGCGGCACGATGGTGTTCGCGAATCTGCGCGGTGGGGGCGAGTACGGATGGGACTGGTGGCATGCGGGGCGCCTTGCTCGCAAGCAGACGACCTACGACGACCTCTACGCCGTCGCCGAGTCGCTCATCGAGTCCGGAGCCGTCGATCGTGATCGCGTGGCCGTTGCGGGAGCGAGCAACGGCGGTCTCCTCACCGGCGTGGCGGTCACACAGCGGCCTGATCTTTTCCGCGCGGTCGTCTCACAGGTGCCGCTCCTCGACCTCATGCGCTACACGCGTGACGCCTACACCGCGGAATGCACGGAAGAGTATGGAGACCCGCGGCATCCCGAGGAGGCAGCCTGGGTCTACGCCTACTCGCCGTACCACAACGTTCGGGACGGCGAGTCCTATCCCGCGACGCTGGTCATCTGTGGTGAGGAGGACGTTCGGTGCCCGACATGGCACGGCCGCAAGACCGTCGCGCGCCTGCAGCAGGCAACGACGTCCGACGCGCCGATTCTGTTGCGCGTTTGGGCGGGTGCGGGCCACCTCGCCGGCGTCCTCGGCGAGCCTGAGAAGTCTGCGGAGTGGATCGGCTTCGTGATGGAACAGCTCGGCCTGGAGCCGTGATTGGCGCGCCGGCGTCGCTGAAAGGCGGCCGACGAGTCAGGCTGGGCGACAAAGCCCGAAGAGCTGAAACGCCATGCCCTCGCGTAACGACGAAAGGAGCAGCGGGATGAGTTCGCAGACCCTGGAAACCGAGACGAAGGCGCAAGTGACCCCGGAACTGCTCATGGGGCTGCGGCGGCCCGAAGAGGTCGTCGTCTCCGCCGACGGCGCGCAGATCGCGTTCTCGGTGGGCAGCTCGTTCACGCGCCCGGGAGAGCCGGGCAACGGGAGAATCTGGACGGCAACTCCGGACGGCGGGGCGCGCGAGGCCACCCGTGGACCGGGAGTCGATGCACTTCCACGGTGGTCGCCCGACGGTCGAACGCTCGCGTTCGCATCGGATCGGGACCACAACGGGTGGATGTCCGTGTACCTCCTTGGCCTGGATCCGGTCGAGGCAACTCCCGTCGGTGAGATTCCGGGGTCGGTCGAGGACATCATCTGGTCGCCCGCCGCTGACAGCCTGCTCGTTCTGGCCGCGGATCTGGGCTCAGATCGCGCCGGAGCGCAGACGGCGACGAAGATCTCGGAGAAGGACGCCCCGCCGGCTGATCCTCAGGTCATACGACCCCAGCAGTTCTGGCGGCGGCTCTTCCGTGTCGACCTCGCGAGCGGCGAGACATCCGAGGTCGGCCCTCCCGACGTGAACGTCTGGGAGTTCGACTGGCGCGGCGATTCCGCGATCGCCGTCGTTTCCGACGAGCCGTCCGAGAGCGCCTGGTACAGAGCGTCGCTCGCCATACTCGACCTGGACTCGAGGAGCGCGGAGACGCTCCAGTCCACGAGCTGGCAGATCGCCGTTCCACGGCTGTCTCCGGACGGCGGACGCGTCGCTTTCATCGAGGGGTTCTGCAGTGACCGCGGGATCCTCGCGGGGACGACCAACGTGCTCGAGATCGGCTCGGGCGCCACGCGGGAGCTCGCGCCCGAGCTCGATGTCTCGTGGCTCCAGTGGCGCGACGATTCCACGCTCTGGTATGCGGGGTGGCGCGGCGCATCCTCCATGTGCGGCTCGGTCTCACTGGACGGCGCGGTGGAGGAGCTTTGGGGCGGGGAGGCCAGTCTGGGCCACCGATATCAGCCGCGGATCTCGGCCAGCGGTGACGGTGGGCTCCTGGTCGCCGCGAAGGAAGCGCCCGGAGAGCCTCCGGAGGCGTTCACCCTCGCGGTCGACAGGGCCGCGGAGGGTTGGCAGCCTGTCTCGACTCTCAACGCCGAGCTGGCAGCGACCGACGTCGCCCCTTGGGAGTCGTACTCGTGGAAGGCCCACGACGGCCTCGAGATCGAAGGCCTGCTCGCGCGGCCGGAGACCGGCGGCGGGGAGCTGCCGCTCGTCGTGCTCGTCCACGGAGGTCCGACCGCCTCGTGGTCCTACGCGTTCACGAACCACCAACACCCACAGCTACTGGTCGATGCCGGCTACGCGGTCTTGATGCCGAACCCGCGCGGCAGCGCCGGACGAGGGCAGGAGTTCGCGCGAATGAACCTGGGAGACCTCGGGGGCGAGGACCTCCAGGACATCCTCGCGGGCGTCGACGCCCTGGTCGCCGAGGGGATCATCGACGGGGAGAAGGTCGGCATCACCGGAGGTAGCTACGGCGGATTCATGTCCGCCTGGGCGATCACCCAGACTGACCGGTTCGCCGCGGCCATTCCGATGTCGTGCAGCTCGAACTGGCTGAGCTTCCACAACACGACGAACATCGGCCGCTTCGACGAGCTGTTCCTGGACGCGGATCCCTACGACGCCACCGGCTCCTACTTCACCCGTTCACCGATCGTGCATGCCCGGAATGTCCGGACGCCGACGCTGATCATCCACGGTGCGCTCGACCTCTGCACGCCGGTTGGCCAGGCGCAGGAGCTCTACCAGGCCCTTGCCGAGGCCCGCGTCGAGGTTGAGCTCGTCATCTACCCGAGAGAAGGCCACGGCACCCAGGAATGGGACCACCAGGTGGACCTCCGGGACCGCGTCGTCGGGTGGTTCGACCGTCATCTACGAAGCACGGCGTGAGCGAGGGCTCGGCACTCGCTGAGGCGCTGCGTGAGTTCGTGCCCCGCACGCTCCGTGCGTGCGGCACGGCCGGCCTGAACCTGGCGATCGCAACGCGTGGGGAGGTGATCCTGGAAGAGGGGTTCGGCTTTGCCGACCTGGCTTCGAGACGGCCGATGGAGCCGACCACCGTCACGCGGGCCGGCTCGATGTCCAAGCTCTACACGGCGGTTGCCGTCCTGCAGTTGGTCGAGGAAGGGCTGCTCGAGCTGGACGAGCCGGTTGCCCGCTACGTGGACCTGGCTGTCGAGAATCCACTCGGGAACCGGCCGGTCACGGTTCGGGATCTCATGCACCACCGCAGCGGGCTCACCTCCGATGCAGCGGGTTGCAGCCATGGCCCCTCGGCCGCGCTGGCCGACTATCTGCGCGACGCGTACGCGTCGCGCACCCTGAGCGAGTACGAGGGCACTGTCCCGACCTGGAGCGCGCCGGTCGGAGAGCAGTTCCAGTACTCGAACATCGGCATCTCGACCCTCGGGTACCTCGTGGAGGTGGCGAACCCGGACGGGCTCTCGTGCGCCGACTACATCCGGGGTCGAATCATCGAGCCGCTCGGGATGACGACGAGCGCCTTCCCGCCCTCGCAGCAGGCCGAGTCGGAACTTGCATTGCTCGAGCGTCTCTCGACAGGGTATGCGGGCTACGGCGGGTCGTTCACCGTGGCGACGCCGCCGATTCGGATTGCTGCATATCCGGCCGGTGCCCTCCTCACGACCCCCGGTGACCACATCAAGCTGATCCTCGCCCTGCTCGGAGGAGGAGCCTACGGAGACGCTCGCATCCTTCGAGTGGGCTCCGTCGACGAGATGCTGAGGCCGGTCGTGGAGAGCGGCGGCGGCCTCTGGACCGGTCTGGTCGCCCGCATCGAGCAACCGGGCGCCACCGAGGAGAGCTTCGGCCACTGGGGAGCGATCATGTGGGGCTGGTACAACGGTTCCGCGGCGTTCCCGAAGCTCGACCTGGCCATCACGGTCTGCACGAACACGTGGCCGATGATTACCTACCTCGATGAGAACGCTCCGACTGCCACAGGCCTGGTCATCGACTTCGTGTCGGAGTGGTATGCCCGGGAAAAGAGCGGCCTTCCCGTCCCGGAACCTCGATCCTGGGGATGGAAGACGTCCTACGCAGCGGGTCTCTCGATGGCCGAGCGCACGAAGGGCATGCTCGGGATCGAGGACGCGCTCCCCGAGCAGGCGGTTCAGGCGATCGTTCGCGGAACACCTGACCAGGCGGTCTGGGACGAGGAGGGCTTCCGGGTCGGCATCTCGGACATGCTCAGGATCCGCCAGACACCACCGACCGTCGCTGCGTTTCTCGCGTCGCCCGAGGTCAGGGTCTCCCATGCCGAGCTGAGGCTCATCCACGCCGAGCTCGGAGGCAGAGGCGACTTCGAGCTTCCGGCCGAGATCGGATCGTGGCTCACGACGGGCCCCGACGGAGCGACGGCGCCGGAGGCCGCCGGGGCGTAAGCGCTAAACCTGGAGGCTTGAGAGCGTCAGGGCGCGGCCGCTACCTGCTGGCGCTCGGCGCGGGGGAGCAAGAAGTCGGGGATCGTCCTCAGGCGGGCGCGCCCGCTCTCCTTCTCCCAGATCCGCTCGAGGAAGGACAGGTGCTCGTCCATGGCGGCCTCGATCACGTCCGAGTCACCGCCCATGATCGCCTGGAGGGTGTGCTCGTGGATCGCAATCGCCCTCTCGGGCTCATGTGGGCCGCGAATGGCCATGTCTCGCGCGATCTCGAGACTGCGCAGGAGAGACCGCATGAGTGAGACGACCGTGGCGTTCTGGGTGGCTCGGGCGATCGCCAGATGAAAGCGATGATCGAGCTGGATGAATCGTTCCCGGTCGTCCGGGCATTCGCGCTGGAGGTCGATGGTGCGCTGCATCGCGTCGAAGTCGAGCTCCGTCGCATAGAGCGCGGCGAGCTGTGCGACCCGAGGCTCGAAGAGCCGTCGAGCCTCGAGGACGCCGGAGATCTCGGTGATTCGCAGCTCGGAACGCTGCTCGATCAGCGCGGCGGGGACGAGGTCGCAGGAGACGAACATGCCGCCGCCCGGGCCTGACTTGACTTCGACGATCCCAGAATCGGAGAGGACCCTGATCGCCTCACGCAGCGTGGGGCGGCTGATCTCCATCTGTGCGGCAAGAGTGCGTTCGGACGGAAGACGATCGCCCGCGTGAAGATCGCCGGCTCGAATCGCCTCGGCGATCTGCTCGACCGCCTCCTCGAACGTCCTTCGGGTCTTGACGGGTGTAAACATACGGCTAGCTCACCTTACCACGCGTTTCGGCGGGCATGCCTAGCCACGACCCGGAGAGGAATGCCGATTGCGGCGCATCTCGGGGGTTTGAGAGATTCTGCTGACCTGTTATGGTCTTGTCGCATGACCATACTCGCGCACCGAACCGGGGGCGTGGCTTGGGCCTGAAGATACCGTGTCCTCACTGCGGCGATCGTCCGTACACCGAGTTCTGGTACGGCGGAGAGATCAGGCCGGAGGCGAGCTCCCCGCCGGATCTCGAAGAAGACTTCCGCATCGTCTGGCTGCGTGAAAACGTCTCGGGCATCCAGTCCGAGCGCTGGTTCCACGCTGCAGGCTGCCGTCGGTGGCTGACCGTGGATCGTGACACGGCCACCAATCAGCTTCATGGCGTTCGTTAAGTTCGAGGGACGTGCCGTCTCCGTCCAGGACGGGGATACGATCGCCTCCGCGCTCTACCGCTCGGGCGTCCGGGTTTTCAGCCGCTCGATGAAGTACCACCGCCCGCGCGGGCTCTACTGCCTGTCGGGCGACTGTCCGAACTGTCTCGTGACGGTCGACGGCGAGCCCAGTGTGCGCGCGTGCGTCACGTCCGCTCGAGGCGGGCAGGTGATCGAGCGCGAGAACGCCTGGCCGTCGGTCGATCGGGATGCGCTCACGTTCCTCTGGAGCATGCGCTCGCTGCTGCCCGTCGGCTTCTACTACAAGACTTTCCTCCGGCCTCGGTCGGTGTGGTCTCGGATCGAGCCCCTCGTGCGCAGGGTCGCCGGGGCGGGGCGCGTGCCGCTCGACATGCCTGCAGCCGACCGCGAGCGGTGCCACCACCACGCCGATGTCTTCGTCGCCGGCGGAGGAATCGCCGGGCTGTCGGCAGCCCTCGCGGCCAGCCAGGACGGTCAGACAGTCGTCCTCGCGGACGAGGGGGCTCCGGGCGAGAAGCTGCCCGCCGGCCCGCTGAGGGAACGGGTGGAGGCTCTCGCGGGCACGCTTCGCGCCCGGGAGGGTGTGACGCTGCTCGAGCAGGCAGCCGCGATCGGCGTCTACGAGGGGCCGCTCGTTCCGGTGGTCGGCGAGGACTTCCTTCACATGGTCCATGCCGGCCGCGTCGTCGTCGCGACGGGCGCCGTCGAGCAGCACTGCAGCGTTAGTGGGAACGACCTCGTCGGCGTTTGGCTTGGACGCGCCGCGGCGCGCCTGGTCGGCGCGCATGGGCTGTTGCCCGGCCGTCGCGCCGTCGTCGTTGCCCAGTCGCACGAGGGCCTGGAGACGGCCGAGATCCTCCGGAATCACGGCGTCGAGCTTGGGGCGGTTGTCGTTCCCGAGAGCCTTGCGGGGCGCTCGCCGGCGGGCGTCACGACGATTACGGACGGCGAGGTCGTCTCAGTCCGGGGCCGACAGCGGGTGGAGGGCGTCGTGATCGAGTCGGCCCGCGGGACCGACGAGATCTCATGCGACGCGCTCGTTCTGTCGCGCGGCCTCGTGCCGCGGGACGGCCTGCTTCGCCAGGCGGTTGGACTCCCGGTGACCGGCGCGGGCGATGCAGTTCTCGCGGGCTGCTCGATCGAGGAAGCGGAGGCGAGCGGCCGTCAGAGCACGTTCGGCGACGGTGCGCCCGCGCGGATCTCTCTGCCGGCGCCGCCGCGCGGGGGCTTCGTCTGCCTCTGTGAGGACGTTCGCGCGGAGGACATCGATCTCGCCTGGTTCGAGGGCTTTCGCTCGACCGAGCTCCTCAAGCGGTACACCACCGCGACGATGGGCCCGTGCCAGGGCGCACTCTGTGGCGCGCACCTGCGCGCTCTCGTCCGGGCTCGGGGCGGAGAGGAGGGGGTCAGCGCAGCGACGACGGCCCGGCCTCCCATGCGCCCGATCCGCGTCGAGGACGCTGCGGCCGGGGTTCGTCATGCCGTCGAGCTCCACACCGCCCTGCATCGACGCCACCTCGAGCTGGGCGCCGAGATGGAATGGGCCGGTTCCTGGCGGCGTCCCGAGAGCTACGGCGATCCGCTTGCCGAGTACTGGGCCGTGAGGCGGGGCGTCAGCATCATGGACGTCGGAACCCTCGGGAAGTTCATCGTCGCCGGCCGGGACGCGACCGAGTTCCTCGAGCGGCTGTACCCGCGGCCGGTACGAGACCTGGAGGAGGGGCGAGGCCGCTATGCGGTCCTCTTGAACGAGGCCGGCTACGTCCTCGACGACGGCATGATCTGCGCGCTTGCGCCCTCGCGCTACTACGTCACCCTGACCTCCGGGGGCGCCGCCCGCGGAGAGGCGTGGCTCCGAGACTGGGCCGAGTGGTGGGGGCACCAGGTGCACATCGTCAACCAGACGGACGTCTACGGTGCCATCAACGTCGCAGGGCCTCGAGCCAACGAGCTCCTCGCCCGCCTTTGCCCGGAGCTCGCCAACGGTGACCAGGTCCGGTTCATGCGGCATCGGGAAATCGACGTCGCCGGCGTGTCCTGCCTCGTCATCCGCCTCGGCTTCGTCGGCGAGACAAGCTTCGAGCTCCACCATCCCAGCTCCGAAAGCGTCGCGCTCTGGGACGCTCTCCTCGATGTGGGAGCAGATCTCGAGCTCCGGCCGCACGGTCTCGAGGCGCTACGTCTCCTTCGCCTCGAAAAGGGACACATCATCATCGGGCAGGACACGGACTTCGATTCGACACCCCGAAAGCTCGGCCTGGACTGGATGGTCTCGATGGAGAAGCCGGACTTCGTCGGGAAGGTGGGTCTCGAGCGGATCGATCACATTCCGCTTGCGCTGAAGCTCGTGCCGCTGACCTTCGACGGCGGCGCGCCGCTCGAGGGTGCCACGATCGACGTTGGGGGCCGGACCGTCGGGCACCTCACGTCCTCCCGCTTCTCCCCGGTTCTGGGGCACGGCGTGGCGCTGGGCTGGATTCGCCGCGTGAACGGCGAGTTTCCCGCGGCCGTGACGGTCGACGGTCGGCGCGGAACGGTGACGAGCGGGCCGTTCTACGATCCTGAGGGCGACCGTCTCCGTGCTTGAGTTCGGGAAGGCCGACGCGTCGGTGCTCTCCTGTCTCGCCCGGCCGGAGGAGCTGGACAGCTTTCCCTCGGTGGACGGGGCGTTCGCCTGCCGGGTTGCTTCCGACGAGCTTCTGCTCGTCGCGCCTGCGGGTGTCCTTCCGGGCCGGGTCGCCGTCCTTCTCGCCGAACGCGACCCGTACTCGATCGCAGTCGACGTAACTGCGGGCTGGACGGTCTGGACGCTCGCCGGCAGCGATGCCGGGCGCGCATTTTCGCGGCTCTCGGAGATCCCTCAGCCCACCGAGCGTCCCGTGTTCGTCCAGGGTGCAATTGCCGAGGTGCCCGGCAAGGCCATCTTCCTGCCCGATCGCATCCATGTCCTCGTGCCCTCGTCGGTGGCGGATCACCTGCGCATGCGCGTCCTCACGGCCTGCGGGGACCTCGACCCGCGCGAGCGCGAGTCCCTGCCCTTGGCACTCGACGCCGAGGCCTCTGCCCAGGTCACGGAGGGGAGCGTGCCGTGAGCGGGCTCCTTCGACGTCGGGCCTACCTGAAGGTCGACGAGATCCAGAATCGCTACGACGTCGTCGTCATCGGTGGAGGCGGTCACGGGCTTGCGATCGCCTACTACCTCGCGAAGAACCACGGCGTGCGCAGCATCGGCGTCTTCGAGCGAGCCTACATCGGCTCCGGAGGGACGGGCCGGAACACGACCGTCCTGCGCGCGAACTACAAGACGCCGGAGGCGATCCCATTCTTTCGGGCGAGCTTCGACCTCTATCGCGGGCTCTCGTCGGAGCTCGACTACAACCTCCTCTTCTCGCCGCGGGGCCTGCTCTGGCTGGCCCACTCCGAGCCGTCGCTCCGAATCCAGCGTGAGCGCGCGTTCCTGAACCGGGCCTTCGACGTCGACACCGTCTTCCTCGACCGGGACGAGGTCAAGGCGGTCTGCCCGGTCCTCGACCTCTCGGGCGGCGGCAAGTACCCGATTCTCGGGGCCGCCTACCATCCTCCGGCCGCGATCATCCGCCACGACGCGGTTGTCTGGGCCTACGCCGCAGCCGCCCAGCGGCTCGGGGTCCACATCCACCAAGGGGTCGAGGTAACGGGGATCACTCGGGAGAACGGGCGCTGCGTGGGGATCGAGACGCCGCAGGGCCGCGTGGGGGCAGGGTCCGTCGTCAGCGCGGTCGGCGGCTACGTGTCCCTCGTGGCTCGCCTCGCGGGCCTTCGCCTACCAATCACAACGCACCCGCTTCAGGCGTTCGTGACCGAGGCCTACAAGCCCGTCTTGCACAGAATCGTGGCGTCTGCGGACTTGCTCGTCTACATCTCCCAGAGCGCACGCGGCGAGCTTCTGGTCGGAGCCGAGATCGAGCCCTACCAGAGCTACTCGACGAGGTCGACGTTCACGTTCCTCTCAGAAGCCGCTTCGCGCAGCATCGACCTTCTGCCGTTCATGGCCAAGCTCCGCATTCTTCGGCAGTGGACTGGGCTGTGCGACATGACGCCGGACTACTCACCGCTTCTGGGAGCGACCGAGCTGGACTCCTTCTACGTCAGCAGCGGCTGGGGGACCTGGGGCTTCAAGGCCATCCCGATCGCGGGCCTGACGATGGCGGAGCTCGTCGCGACGGGCCGGACACCAGCCCTCATCGCGCCTTTCGCGCTCACCCGCTTCAGGGAGGACCGAGCGGTGTCCGAGCGCGCCTCCGCCGGAACGCACTAACGGCTGGGCTGTACCGGCAGGACGATGTGTGACGCTCGTCCGCGCTCGTGATAGACGGTCTGCTCGGCGACGACCGGAGCATCGTCGACGAAATTGTTGGGGGCGCCCGAGTTGGTGTTGCGATCCCAACGCGTGAGCCAGCTGCTCGTGATCTCGACGCGGATCCGGTGTCCCGGCAGGAAGCGAATCCCAGTCGGATCCATGCCCAGCTCGAAGGCGTAGACGTCGTTCGGCTCGAGGAGCTCCGGCTCTTCCAGTGAGTTGCGGAAGCGGGCCCGGAGCGCACCCTGACAGAGGAACCGGGCAGAGCCGTCCGGGTGGACGTCGACCAGCCGAATGTGCCAGTCGGTATCGCGGGCCGACGACGCGGCGTGGAGCTGGAACGAGACCCAGCCGACGACGTCGAGCGGCTCGGTGAGCGGCTCGCTCGTGTAGCAGAGGACGTCGTCCCGGGTCGAGGGCACCCGGTCGTCGACGGGGCCGTCGTGCATGTTCCAGAGAACCCGGACGGGATCGGCCGGGTCGTATCGATAGCGGTCGGGCGGCTCGGTCTCGGGCGGCTCAGGCGAAAGGGCGCCGTCACCCCTGCAGGCTGTTGGCGTGCCCGCCGGAATGGAGGTAGAAGGGGACGTACTCCGTTCCCGGGAGCGGCCATTCGTCTTCGGCGCGCCACTCGTTGGCGCCCATAACGAAGACGTACACCGGCTTCTCGTCGTCGATCCCGTTGCGTTCCCCTTTCAGCCAGCGATCGAAGAAGCGGACGATGTAGTCGTCCAGCTCGACGATCGCGTGCTCGCCGAAGTCGATTCCGTTCAGCCGGCGGTGAGTGTTCACCCAGTGGGGCCACGGCCCGATAATGAGCTTCTGGCCGCTGCGTGCGTCGTCCGTGCCCCCGTGCGCCCTCATCGCCTCGAAGTTGCGGGGCGCTCCGCAGAAGTTCATGTCGTACCAGCCCGTCAGGTTCAGAGCGGGCGTCGAGATGCTCGACCAGTCGTCGTACGAGCCGCGCTTCCAGAAATCGTCGAAGTTGGGGTGCTGCATCATCTCGTCCCACCACCGGCTCGGCGAGCCGGCCAGCCTGGGGAGGTCGGCCAGCGGAAGCGCGTCGAAGTAGCTCTGGTCCTCGGTGAAGATCTCCAGGAACTCGCTGTTCTGGAAGGCGCGCCGGCCCATGTCTCGCCATCCACTCGCCGAACGCCAGCAGGAAGCATGCCGTTCCAGATCGGCTCGTTTGTGAAGAGATCGCCGGGCGGCGAGACGGCCGGAACGATCGCCTTGAGGTACGGCGGGTTCCTGACGGCGGCGAACCACTGCGTCTGACCGACGTAGGAGCCGCCCGTCATGCCGACGTTGCCGTCGCACCACTCCTGAGCAGCCGACCCACTCGACGGTGTCGTAGCCGTCGTCGCTCTCGTCGAAGTACGGGAAGAACTCTCCGTCCGAGTTGAACCGTCCGCGGCAGTCCTGGACCGCGACGATGTAGCCGCGCTGCGCGAGCGAGACGTAGAAGTCCGCTCTCCGGGAGCGCTCCAGGACTTTGTCGTAAGGAGTCCGGACCAGGACGACCGGCAACGGGTTGGGAAGCTCGGGGCGGATCAAGTCGAGCGAGAGTCGTGTCCCGTCCCGCATCGGAACGAGCAGGCCGTGCTCGAGGCGGGTCCGGGTCGTGAGCTTGGGGGAGATGTCGCCTCGTGGCGGCTCCCCGGGCGCAGCGACGTCGGCCGCCTTCGCTTCGGTCACGGCCTGGCTCCTGCCGTGAGCTCGGGCGCGGCCTCGGCGATGCGCGGGTGTGCGACAACGGGCGCGCCGTCCTTGAAGACGCCGCTCACACAGCCGGGCCGGGCGAAGAGCTCGAGGTCGCCCGGATCCTCGTCCAGGACGATCGAGTCGAAGACGTAGCCCGGGGCGATCCGACCGTAGTCCTTCGCGACGCCGCAGAGCTCCGCCCCGCCAAGCGTGGCTGCCAGGAGCGCCTCCTCGACGCTCAGGCCCGCCTCCCGCATCAGCGTGATCTCCTCGAGGTTTCGTCCGTGCTGGTCGCGGCTCACATAGTCGGTTCCGAGCGCGATCCTGACCCCGTGGTCGCGTGCGATCGCGACCGCGCCGCCGATTCGCTCCTTCAACTCGAGCCCCTTTCGCACCGCATACGGCGGCAACAGACCCTTCTCAGCCCACCGAATCACGTCCCGAAGGATCGCGAGGGTCGGGACGAGCCAGCATCCGGCCTCGGCCATGCGAGCGGCCTGTTCCTCCGTGAGATAGATCGCGTGCTCGACGCTGCGAACGCCGGCCCGAACGGCGTTGTCGAGCCCTTCGCCTCCGAAGGCGTGAACCATGACGCCCTTTCCCTTTCGCTCCGCCTCGAAGACCGCCACCTGGATCTCCTCGAGCGTGAACTCCGGGACGTCGCCGTCGTCGTGGGCCGAGAGGACGCCGCCCGTGGTGCAGAGCTTGATCCAGTCGGCGCCGGAGCGCAGAACGGTGCGCACCGTCCGGCGCATCTCGTCGGGGCCGTCCACCCGGTACGGAGGGCGCCCCGGATAGTCGGGGATCACGTAGTCGGCGGTGATCTCGGCTCCAGGACCCGGGAGGAAGCCGTCCAAGTGCCCGCCGGTCTGAGAGAGAGCGACGACCGAGACCTGGAGGCGCGGCCCGGGGACGAGGCCGCGGTCGATCGCGTCCCGCATTCCGGCATCGGCACCGGCTGCGTCGCGAACGAAGGTGACGCCGGCCTCGAGCGTCCGACGCAGGTTGCTGGCGGTCTCGAGCGTCCACTCCGTCACCGGCGTCCGCAAGAGCTCCATGGCATCGATGGACGAGAACGAGACGTGGTTGTGGCAATCGAAGACTCCCGGCATCACCCAGAGGCCTTCGAAATCGACCGACGGAGCGTCCTCGAGCTCCGCGTTCGGCTCGACCGCCACGATCCGGCGGTCGGCGACAGCGATGTCCACGGGCCCCGTGAAGCCCCCCGACTCGTCGAGTACGGTGGCGTTACGAAGAACGAATGCGCGCACCAGACGCGACTCTAAACGAACTATCCGATAATGGACAACCTCCTTTTCCAGATCGAAGAGCAGCCCAGGAGGAATCCAGCCTGTCGATTTCTCGCCTACGTCATGTCCCGTCCGCGAAAGTGGACACTTCTCTTGGCCATAAGTAGAGTCCCGGCGTGAGCGACCGTCTGGCCGCCTTGCAGAGGGCGATGGGGGAAACGGGCACCGACCTCGTCGTGGTCGGGCCGAGCGCGAACCTCCGCTACCTGCTCGGGTACCGCCCTCTCGCCGGCGACCGAATCACGACCTTGCTCGTCACCCAGACCACCGCGGTGATGCTGATGCCCGATTTCGACGTGGACGAGTTCGTCGAGTCGACCGGGCACGGGAGGACGGTCCCGTGGTCGGACAAGCTCGGCCCGGCGCCCGCAGTTGTCGAGGCGTTCGGGCAGCTCGACCTTCCCGACGATCCCGCCGCCCTCGTCGACGACGAGCTCCCGTTCGCCTTCCTCGTCCACCTGAGGGAGCGTCTCGGAACGGCGGCACCAGGGCTGGCCAGCGACCTCCTGGGCGAGCTGCGGCTTCTCAAGACGACCGAGGAGGAAGAGAGGATCGGTCGTGCGGGCGAGCTCGTGTCGCTGGGAGTCGACGTCGCACTCGATGCCGCGGAGCCGGGAATCACCGAGCTCCAGCTCGCGGCGACGATCGACGCGGCGCTCCGGGAGGCTGGGGCCGAGACGGTCGACTACGTGCTGGTGGCGGGCGGGCCCGGGGCGGCGGCGCCGCACCATCAGGCCGGCGCACGGCCGCTGCGAGCCGGGGAGACCGTGCTCGTCGACATCGCCGGACGATTGGACGGCTACTTCGCAGACATCACCCAGCAGGTGTTCCTGGGGGAGCCTCCCTCCGACTACGTGCATGCCTACGACACGGTGTATGCGGCCCAGTCGGCGGGAGTCGAAGCCGCGCGCGTGGGCGCGACGGCGCACGACGTCGACCGTGCGGCGACCCAGGTAATCGTCGATGCCGGGCTCGGCGAATGGTCAGGACCCAGGACGGGCCATGGGCTCGGCCTCGACGTCCATGAGCCGCCTTCGGTCGTCGAGGGTGATCGCACGGAGCTCAGGCCCGGAGTCGTCATCACCGTCGAGCCCGGCGTCTACCTTCCCGGGCGGTACGGCATCCGCATCGAGGACACCGTCCTGGTGACCGAGGATGGGCCTAAGAGGCTCACCCGCGGGTCGAGGCCGCTGTCGGTGAAGAGCGCCACAGCCGGCCGGAGCTGAGACCGATCGAGCCCTCGGAGATGCCGACTCCCATCGTCGACGAAACGGGTGGTCGCGTCGGCCCCAAGGTGGCTGCGACGAGCGAGCGGGCCGTCTGCGCGAGCCAGCACCCGATCGTGACCGAGACGATGCTCGAGGTGATGCGGGACGGCGGCAACGCCGTCGACGCGGCGATCGCGGGCTGCCTCGTCCAGGCGACCGTCCAACAGGAGATGACCAATCACACCGGCACGATCACCTGTCTCTTCTGGGAGGCAAGCACCGGCCGGGTCCATGAGCTGAACAGTATGGGAACGATCGTTCCCGACATCGCGCCCTTTCGCCCGATCCCGGGCGGCCGCGGCCTCTACTCGCCCGAAGGAGCTGCGCCCTACGCGGTGGTGCCGGGCTTCATGCCCGGCCTCAAGGCGCTGCACGAGCGCTTTGCGACGAAGCCGTGGCAGTCTCTCTGCGAGCCCGCATGCCGCTGGGCGGAGGAGGGGCACGAGGTCGAGTCGTTCGAGCACCTCGTGACCGCCCAGACGGTGGATTTCTACCTCTACACGCCGTCGGGGCGCGCACACTTCACCCCCGACGGCCACCTCCCTCAGGTCGGCGACCGGTGGCCGAAGCCCGAGCTCGCGCGCACGCTCGCCAGGGTGGCCGAGGAAGGCCCCGACTACTTCATCTCGGGTGAGTGGGCACAACGGTTCGTCCGGCGCGCGAACGCGCTCGGATGGGAGATCGAGCTCGAGCATCTAAGCGCGATTCCGCCCCGCTGGGGCGAGGGGATCCGCTATCGACACGGCCCGGACGAGATCGTCCAGCTCTCCCCGCCGGAGCGGCAGGCGGTCTACTGCTCGATCGTGCTGGGCGTCCTCGCCGAGCTCGACGTCACGTCGATCGGGCACTACACCGAGTCCGCCGAGACGGCCTACTATCTGGCGCACGCCCTTCGCCGGGGCCGCCAGGAGACGGGGTTTCTCAACGATCCCGGGATCTTCGACGACCCGACCGAGACCCTCATGTCACGCGAGTTCCACTCCCTCATCGCCGACGTCCTGCGACGGAGCCGTCCGAAGATCGATCTCACCAAGCACCTCGAGCTGACAGCCGGACGGCCGGCGCTGGCGGCCGGCGGTGTCAAGCCCGAACAGCCGGCGGGCAGCTGTGAGCTCAGCCTCGTCGATCCGCAGGGGAACTGGCTCCAGCTGATGAACACGCTGCAGAGCGGCGGGATCCCGGGCGAGGTCGTCGACGGGGTCTCGATGGTGGGAAGCCATGGCCAGACCAACCTCACGGCGGACATCGGCGGCTGGTTCACGGGCGGCGGCGGCATGCGCTCGGTGATCGGGAACACCCTCGTGCTGAGAGACGGGATGCCCTGGCTCTCCCTCGGAACGCCTGGAAACGTGCACTGCACCGTGCCGCAGGTCCTCACGAGCATCCTCGACTTCGGACTGGCTCCCGACGAAGCCGAGGACCGGCCGCGCATGCTGCCGCTCCAGGACGACTACACGCTCTCGATCGAGAGCTGGATCGAGGAGTCGGTCGTCGCTGGGCTTGCCAAGCTCGGAATCCTGGTCGACCCGCTGCCCCGCTACGACTACCACATGGGCTCGTTCCAGATGAGCTGGCGTGATGCCGACGGCACGCTCCACGGCATCGCGGGCTTGCGCCGCTCCGGAAAGGCGGCCGGGCTCTGAGCGACCGCCATCCCGCAGAGCTCGGTGTCCTCGAGGCCCTGGCGGCAATGGACGCCGGACGCCTCACCTCGGAGGAGTTGACCCAGGCCTGCCTCGACCGGATCGCGTCGCGCGACCAGGCCTTCGGAGCCTGGCGGGCCGTCTACGCGGAGGACGCGCTCGCCGCCGCCCGTGAGGCCGACTCCCGGAGGCGCGACGGCGGCGCAGGCCCGCTCGCCGGAGTGCCGGTCGGCCTGAAGGACGTGATCGGCGTCGCCGGCCGCGGGCTCACCGGGGACAGCGAGGTCCTCGCAGGGAACGTTGCCGACGAGGACTCGACGGCATGGGTCCGTCTGCGCGAGGCGGGCATGGTCCTCCTCGGCCACCTGCACTGCGGCGAGTTCGCATGCGGCACCTGGGGCTCCAACCCGTGGGATCCTCGCTTCAGCCCGGGCGGGTCGAGCAGCGGCAGCGCGATCGCCGTCGCAACCCGCACCGTCCCGGCCACGCTCGGAACCGACGGCCGGGGGAGCATCCGGATTCCCGCGGATCACAACGGCGTCACCGGAATGAAGCCGACCTTCGGCCTCGTGAGCACGAGCGGCTGCATCCCCATCTCGTTCACATTCGACGTCGTCGGGCCGATGGCCCGAAACGCCGGCGACTGCGCCGCCATGCTTGCGCTCCTCGCCGGCCGCGATGGAGCCGATCCGGCGACGCTCCCACAGCCGGTGGAGCTTCGGTTCTCGTCCGAGCCGCGTTCCGGCCCGAAGCCGCTGGCTGAGACCCGGATCGGTGTTCCTCGCTTTGCGGATGGGGGACTGGCAGACGGCGTCGCCACGGTGTTCGCGCGCTTCCAGGAGGAGATCGCGGGTCTGGGGGCAACGCTGGTTCCGTACGATCGGCCCGCGAACCCCCTCGAGGAGGACGAGGGGAGAGGCGGCTGGAAGTCGCTGCTCGGCGCCGAGGCGCTCGCGATCCACGAGCAGTTCCAGGGCCGCGAGCATCTCCATCGCGAGGAGTTTCTCCTCTATTACGGGCAGATCACCGACGACGTCGGCACGGCGGTCGACTACGTCCGTGCGCAGTCCCGCCGCGGCGAGCTCGTCGCAACCTGGCACGGCATCTTCGCCGAGCACCGGCTCGACGCCGTCGTCGAGCCCGGCGGAGCGGGCGAGATCTGGAAGCTCGACGAGGAGCTCGACATGGCCCAGTACCCGTGGTTCTACAGCATGTGGAACGACGCGAACTTCCCGGTGCTCTCGCTTCCCGCCGGCAAAAGCCCGACCGACGGTGGCCCCGTCGGCATGCAGGTCGTCGCCCTGCCCTACTGTGACCACGTGCCGCTCCAGATCGGCATCGACTACCAGGCGGCGACCGACTATCACACCATCGAGCCACCCGATCTCGACGACCGGGAACCTTACGAGCCACCGTCCGTCCCGAATGAAGGAGCGCAGCCGCCATGGGTGCCCCAGGTTAGCCCGCTCGCTGCCTCTGTGCTAGGCGGTCGGGGTACTGGCAATGACGCGCAGGGCTGAGAAGTCGACCACAAGACGGCGCGCTAGGGTCACGCCGGTGGGTGACACCCCGTGGGATCCGGCCAGCTACCCGAGCGAGATCCGTGAGGAGATCCCGCGCTACGACGAGCTGCAACAGCGGGTTGTGGAGGCAACGAGGGACGTCGCACCGCGCGCGATCCTCGAGTTCGGTACAGGCGTAGGCGAGACGGCGAACCTCTTGCTCGCGCTCCATCCTGGAGCGCGCCTGGTCGGGGTCGACTCCAGTCCGGAGATGCTCGCCGCAGCGCGAGATGCCCTTCGAGCCGATCAGGTCGAGCTGCGCCAGGCCCGTCTCGAGAACGAGCTACCGGCCGGCCCCTTCGATCTCGTGGTGTCGACGCTGACCGTGCATCACCTCACGGCGGAGGAGAAGGCCGATCTCTTCGGTCGCGTTGCCGAGGCGCTCCGCCCCGCCGGGCGCTTCGTGCTCGGCGACGTGGTGGTCCCGGACGGGCCTGAGGACGCCGTGATCCCGCTCGAGGAAGGCTTCGACCGTCCCGACACGGCCGAGGCGCAGCTCGAGTGGCTGCGTGCTGCAGGTCTGGAGGCTGAGGTCGTCTGGGCCGCGCAGGATCTTGCGGTACTGCGCGGCGATCGACCGCGGGCGAGAGAGTGAGTCGCCTGGGCGTGTGTTCGGGAATGTCCCAAGTGCACACCGCTCCGCTATATCGCTCGGCGAAGCATCTTCCCTATGCTCCCGAGGAGCATGTCCGTGAAAAACAACCTCGATGTGGTCCGCAAACTCGGTGAGGCGTTGACGAAGCGTGACTGGACGGTGTTCGACGACCTCGTCGCAGAGGACTGCGAGTGGACGGACGTTCCGAGCGGCCGAACGATCCGTGGGGTTGTTGAGCTCGTGGACGCCTGCCGTGCGTTTACCAGCGCGTTCCCCGATTTCTCCATCGAGAGCGTAACGCTCATCGGTCAGGGCGACCTTGTCGCGAACGAGTGGAGCGCTCGCGGAACGCACGATCGGCCGCTTCCGCATCCCGACGGCGGCCACTACGCGCCAACCGGCCGCTCGTTCGCCCGCACAGGTGTCGGGATCGTCGAGCTCCGCGATGGCAAGGTCGTCCGCTACCGCGACTACTTCGACCGGCAGACCATGACGGAGCAACTCGGCCTCTAGGATCGCGCCTTCGCCACGATATGAATCGCCATCCCGAACGGTCAGCTACAGCACCCGATGCCATCGGACGCCACAACCGCGGGTAAGAGAAGGACAGTTCTACTCTGAGTCAAGGTACGACATAAAGCGAGGAAATTAGTGAGCTCTGAAGCCTGTGGACCGCACACGTTTCGTAATGAAACAGCCACACCGCGGAGCTCCTGGGCTTTGTTGCTCGGCCGTATTGGTAATACAAATATCTCTGCGGTTGCGAGTGCGTCATGTATTCGAAGATCAGGAGGATCTCATGGCGGATAGGTCAGAGGTTGAGTTTCTCACTAGCACACTGACGCGACAACAACTACTGCGCAGGACGGGAGCCGCCGGCTTCGCTTTGGCGGTGCCATCCCTCCTGCTTGCGTGCGGCGGCGACGACGATGCGGCGACAGGAACGGGATCCTCCGAAACCGGTGCAGAAGAAATCGACCTTCTCACGTGGGCTCTCTCAAGCCCGCCACGAAGCTTGGACGTTCCGCATTCGTATGACCTCGCCACCCCAACAATTCTCTTCAACGCTCTTGAAAGCTTGCTTGTTTTCGATACGGATCTGCAGCTACGCCCTCAGCTTGCTACGGAGTGGTCTCAACCAGACCCGGTCACATATGTCTACACGCTTCGCGATGGGGTCATGTTCTGGAACGGAAACCCCTTGACAGCAGAAGATGTTGTTTATTCCTTGACGCGACATATGGAGCCGGACGTTGCTTCTGAGCTCGCCAGCTATTTTGCTTCTGTGAAGGAAATTGCCGCCACCAGCGCAACGGAAGTGACCGTGACACTAAAGGAGCCTGATGCTCTTTTCCAGTATGTGCCGGCCTTTCTCTCAGGACTGGTCGTCGAGAAGCGGTTTTGGGAGGAGCATCAGGACGACATTGGCAGTCCTGGGACGCTAACAATGGGGACGGGTCCATACGAGGTCACCGAGTATGTGCCTGATGAATCGGTTCGATTGGTCCGGAATGAGTCCTACTGGGGGACGAAGCCCAAGGCTCGGGAAGTCAGCATCCGCGTGATCACCGAACCTGAGACACGTCTGCTTGCGATGCGATCTGGAGAGATCGACGGAGCGTTTGAGGTGCCGGTACAGCAGTACGACCAGTGGGACGAACTCGAGGGAACACAAACCCTGAGCGCCCCATCGCTCCAGTCCCAGTTTTTCGCATTCGACGTGGAGGCTGAGCCATGGAGCGACATCCACGTACGACGAGCATTCGCCCACGCGCTCGATCGCGAGGGCTTGGTCGGCGCGCTGTTGGGCGGCCACGGACAAGCTGCCGCCTCAATCGTGCCGGTGCCAGGCTGGGGAAGCCTCATGGGTACTGAAGAGGTCGACCAGCTCTATTCCGAGCTGCCTGCGTATCCATTTGACATGGACCTGGCGAAAAGCGAGCTGGCTCAGTCGTCCACTCCGGGAGGGTTTACCGCTAGCTTTGAGTACCCGGACGCATTTCCCGAGATCGGGCGGGCCGCTCTCAGCCTCAGTCAGAATGTTAGCGAGTTGGGCGTAACACTGAATGTCGAGGAAAAGCCTTTCAACGCCTGGCTCGCAGCTAACCGGCAACATGAGGATCTTGGCCTTTCAGCCGGGATCTGGTTCATGGATTACCCAGATCCGGCAAATATCCTCTACATTTGGTGCCATAGTCAGTTCGCTGTCAAGAATGCATTCAACACGGCCAATTACAAAAATCCAACAGTCGACCGCCTTCTGGACGAACAGCAAGTGTCTCAAGATAATGCGGAGCGAGCTGAGGCACTCAGTGAGGTGCTTCGGATCATTGGCGACGACTTGCCATATCTTCCGCTTTGGTTCCCCGACATCGCGGCGGCCGTAAGCAACGACTTCGTGTACGAGGGATTCAACGCGCTCTACATTTACCAGCCGTGGACGCAGAACATCGCCGCTAGTGCGTAGTCGGCGGGCGCACACGGTATACGTGTTTACTTATGGGGGTTTCGATTCTCCAGGCAACGGCGGAGGCGTCAGGCTAGTCCGAGAGGATGTAGCAGACCCGGGAAGGAGGGACCCGTGAGGTCGCCTGCAGAGCTTCGCGTCGAGCTCGCCGAAGGCCTAGACAGCGTCCTGGATCAGTATGCCGTCCCCGGGGCGGCGGTAATGGTGCAAGCGGAGGATGACGGCTTCATTCTCACTGGCGGCGTTGCTAGTTTGAGAACTCGAGTCCCAGTTACAGCCGACACGATGTTTCTCATCGGATCCATTACAAAGGTGTATACGGCCACGCTCGTGATGATGCTGGCTGACCGCGGTCTCATTGAACTCGATGCCAATGTCCGGCGATATTTACCAGAGTTACGACTGGCGGACGCTAGCGCAATGGACGTAATGACCGTGCGGCAATTAATATCGCACACAAGCGGCATCGACGAGAACCTCGGGCTCGTGTTCGGAAGGGACGATGACTGTCTGGCTAGGTTTGTAGAGCGCGGTCAAGAGCTACCGCAGCTTCATCCCCCCGGCGAGCTGTTCTCGTATTGCAATAGCGGGTTCATCCTCGCTGGCCGGATCATTGAAGTAGTAACGGGAAGACCGTTTGACCGCGCGCTCGCGGACTTGCTCGTGAAGCCCTTGAATCTAGCCGGAACGGTCATGCTTCCGGAGGAGGCGATTCTAAACCCCGTGGCGGTTGGACACTTGCCCACTCGGGACGGAGTCGAGGTCACGTCAATCTGGGCGTTGCCGCGTGCGGTTGGGCCCGCCGGTGGCGTGTGTAGCTCTGTTGCCGACCTTATCGCGTTCGGTCGAGCTCACCTAGACCCGGACTTTCAGACAGTTGGCGAGTCGCCTCTGCTTTCGGACGGCGCCCGGAGGGACATGCAGAAGCCGCAAGCCTTACTCTACGACGTGACACGGGGGAGCGCGCAGGGCCTTGGATGGCGGCTCTGGGAGACCGACGCCGGCCAGCTTCTCGGACATTTCGGTGGCAATATTGGCCAGTACTGCCAGCTTTCAATTGTTCCAGACCGGGGTTTGGCCCTCGCGGTTCTTACGAACTCTTTCGCGGGCGCTCCCGTCTACGAATGGGTCGCTGGGATTGTCCTTGAAGGCATACTTGGCTCGCACAACGACGGAGGCGGCAGCGTGAGCGCGGCCAGCAGGGACTTGACTACGTTCGCCGGCACATACGAGAGCTTCCACGATACGATCAATGTTGAGGTTCGTGGCGACGAACTTCTGATGACGTCGACCCCTTCGCCGAACTGGATCAACAAGCTGTATAGCGCAGAAAAGGTGAGCGGCCCTCTGTCACCAGTGGGAGACTCGGTGTTTCGCACAGCTGCGGAATCTCTCTATGGCGAGGCGGAGACACGCGTCGTGTTCCTGCAGTTCGATGGAGGGCGCCCCGCATACCTTCACCATGGCGACTATGCGTATCGGAGAGTCGACGCATGAAGGCCGCGGATTCTGAGAGTCGGTTCGGCGTCTTCGATTTCGAGCTTGATGCGGAAACGGAGCTACGCGCACTCGAGCTGCATCAGGACGCCCTCATCATCGATATGTGCCTTCAGGGTCCCTGTGGGCGCAGATACTACTCGGCAGAGCTCGAGCAGCAGCTTCAGCGTGCATGGGTTTCGGCACGCGATCCTTGGCGGGCGTTCACCGAGGCGTGGTTACTTCCAAGTCGACAGGCGGTAACCGGGGAATCAAGCGAACTGCGCGACTGCTGGGACGCCTCGGGCGTTACCGGGGGTAACCGTGAAGTGATACTCGACGATGTCGACGCGCCGCTCGAGGCAGCGCTCTCGTGGACGGCGAACGCCATTGCGGAGTTTGATCATCTGAGTTGGCTCGTAAAAGCGCTCACGGCAAGCGATTTCGAGCGAGCCAAGGCGAGCGGTCGGCGTGCGGGATATATGAGCTGTCAATTTAGTAGCGGGTTACGAGGTCCCGCCTATCTAAGATATGCGCATGACATTGGCCTAAGAATGGTCCAGCTTACCTACAATAGATCAAACCACCTCGGTTCTGGCTGCATGGAAGCGCGCGATGAGGGTTTGACCGAAGTTGGCCGAGCCTTTGTTGCAAAGATGAATCAACTCGGCCTCATCATCGATACAGCACATTGTGGTCCGCACACGACGCTTCAAGCGGCTGAGGTCTCGGAAGTCCCTATTGTCGCATCACATACCTCTGCCGAGGTGCTCCATCCGGTGGCCCGCGCAAAAACGGATGCGGAGTGCGAGGCGATAGCGAGTAACGGTGGCGTAATAGGTGTGTACGCGGTGCCGTTCTTTCTGTCGAGTGAGAAAGACGCCGATATCAATGTCATGCTCGACCACATTGACTATCTCGTTAGACAGATCGGTGTAAAGCACGTTGGTATCGGTACCGACTGGCCACTGCAACTATCGTCATGGACGCTCGAGAATGTCATGACGCCGTGGGTTAACGAAATCGGCTTTCGGCCAGAGGATGGGATCAACCCACTGCAGACGCTGGACGGATTCGATGATTTCAGAGATTTCCCCAACATCACAAGAGGACTGGTTAGTCGGGGTTACGACGACGGCGACGTGCAGGCGATTCTAGGCGGGAACTTTCTCCGAGTGTTCCGAGAGGTTTGTGGATGAGCTTGCGAGGCGGTGCTCCAGACCATCCCGTGATTGTTCATCGGCTCCGCCGTGTGGTGGGGGCCG
This sequence comes from uncultured Actinomycetes bacterium, assembly GCA_963842305.1. Lineage (GTDB taxonomy): Bacteria > Actinomycetota > Thermoleophilia > Gaiellales > Gaiellaceae > JAIBJN01. The sequence continues at coordinate 1,222,027 of CAWJFW010000002.1, read as the reverse complement.
AGGCTTGCGCGACCAGAGGGCGCCCGTCGTGGCGCTAGTCGGGGCGGCAAACAAGAGAGCCTAAATAGAAAGCGAGGTCGCAGACCCAGCTCTCAGTGGGGGTTACCGAAGCTGTCCGTGATCCTAGCCCCCACCGAGCAGGCGCGGCCCTCAAAGTAACCGGGAGCAGACTGGAACGCCGAGGCGACCTGCTGCTGCACCGGCAGCTTGAAGTGAACGTTCTTGCGTTCGTCGTAGGGTACGCGGGCGTTCTTTCTCATCGTCAGGGCACGGGAACCCGCCTGTTTGAAACGGCCCGTCACCTGGACGACGATGCCGACGTTCCCGGTGTTGCGAACCTCGGCGTCGGCAACGAACCAGCCGACCGGCCCGCCGGCGAGGATCTCGTCGAAGTCGCTGTTCAGGGTCAGGTCGCAGGCGGTCGCGAAGCTGCTGTCCGGGTCTGGTTCGGAAGTGGACTCGGGCTCGGTTGTTGTGTCGCCTGCTTCGTCCTCCCACAAGAGTTCGTCATCCGCGATCTTCTCCTCGAGTGCGCAGTCGGCCCCTCGACTCTGGATCTCGATCATTACGTCGAGCCAATGGTCGCGTTCGTCGTCGTTCGTAGCTGCCGCGCGAGCCGCCTCCGCCTGAGCTTGCTCCTCGGCGAGCTTGTCGCAGTCGCTTTCAGGCTGTGCAGCGGACGGCGCCTCGTCGGTCTCGCCGCTGCACGCCGCCAGAAGCACAACGACGATGAGGGCGAGCAGGAGACCCGGAGCGGCGCGCATGACTCGGAGTCTGGCAGAGCGGTCGAGCGGATCCTAGACTGCGGCGGCGCCGGCGGGGCTCCCGTTCACCGGCGTGAGCTCGACCAGGCGAGCGAGGTGCTGACGAGATGGGCAACCGCCCTTTAGCCCTGGCGGGCAATAAAGGGAACTGTCGTGAGGAGGTCTCCGTCAATGTAGAGCTCGTAGGAGTAGCTCCCTGGGGCAGGCAACTGTGCATTCTGAAACGTCACCGGGATGGACGCTGACGCGTCGGTTTCACCTTGGTAGTCACTCCCGACCTGAAATTCGCCCGTCGCTTCGAGGACCCTGGTCTCCACTCTCATTGACGAGACGAAGTCGAAGCGAGTGCGGGACTTCGGCCTCTTTCGGGGTTAGTCGGAGCTGTATGGCGAAGGCCGTAGCCAGAGGTGCGGGGTACTCCGGACTCGTTACGCCGGTAACGCCTCCGCCGAGGATGTGGAGCAGCCCTTCCCGTAAGGTCGCGGCGTCGCAGAGAAGTGCGCAGCCGAGCTGCACTCACTAATGGACGACGAGGTCCGCGTCCGTCCGGTTCGTCCGGCTTTGCGGGCGAGACTCGGCAAGGCGCCCTCGGAGGACCACAACGACGGGTGGCTCATCGGGCCGTGGCTGACCGTTCACGTGCTCCCGCGCGGAGCTCTCGCGCCTTCCGAAGGCATACGGAATGCTTGTCGCCGCTAGAACGGAGAGGGCGATCGTCCCGAGCGACAGCGCGACGGCCATGGACCAGTCCGCAGCCGCAACGATCGCTGCGAGACCGACGCCCAGAATGGTCGCCGCTACAAACGGGAGAAGCTTCCTTCGCATCGCAACCTCAGTCTAGTGAACTATTGCCAGGAAGCCACAAAAAACCAGGGCGAACCAGCCGCCGAGGCCGCTGCCGTATCCCGCGGCCTTGAGATGGTCGACTTGGCCGCGGGCGAACGGCTCGTAGAAGCCCGAGGCCACGAATCCGAGGACAAAGCCGACCGCAACGCCCCCGCCTACACAGCCCATGAACTCCCAGACCGTCAGTAGTGCGGCGATGACCGCCAGCGATTTGAGCGCCCTCGTCGCGCCGACCTCCACGCGCCGGATCTTAGACCCGTAGCTGCGCCTCTAGCTGGCCGGGGTGCGACCATGTCATACGCCCAAGTAGAAAATGCGATTCCACTATGCCGCGCGCCCGCTCATCCCCGCCAGCCCAAATGTTTTCGCCTGTTTGCGTCCGCCCGAAGTCAGCGAGGCAGCGTGCAGCCTGGGAGGCCGCGGCAGCGGAGGCTGGCGAAACGCTGAGTGGCCTCGTTCGCGACGCCGTCGACCGAGAGCTCGAGCGCCGGCGGGAGGAGGCTGAGCGCGTCGCGCGCCAGCCTGGTGGCTTCGACTTCGACGGGCTGCTCGAGCGGGCTCGGCAGTAGAAGGCAGCGGTAGAAGACTGGTCCGACGCCTGCGCACAAGCGGTCTGCCCTCGGTTTCAGTAACCGGTTCGGCGGTTTCCGTGAGGCGAACGCGTGAGCGCCGCGATCCCCCGATCCGACAGATTCCCCTACCCAACCCCTCGGAGACGCTGAGGCTCATCGCCTAAACCAGGGAGGGTCTCTTGACGGCGGCCGAGTGGTGGGGGAGGCCGGTCGGCAAGGCCGGCTGAATCCATGCGCACCGGTACCCCCCTCGCTGGCGCACGAGCCGGTACACAAGATCCCGCCAGAGACTGGACGCCAATCGGCCGTTGTTCCACGCCGGAACCCGAGTTTCATGCGCGTTCGAGGCTCCTGTTCCACAGCCACGTCTTGGGCGTGTTCCACAATTGGTGGTCATGAGTCGCTCGGAAGTCGTCCGTTTTCGCGTCGATCAGGACCTCTACGAGCGCGCGCATAGGGCAGCGAGGGAGACGAGCGTCAGCTTTTCGGAGTGGGCGCGGGAGGCGTTCGAGGCGAAGCTCGCCGGCCAGGACTCAAGCGGGTTTGTGCCGGTTCCGAGCCGGTCGGCTCCGTTTTCTTCGGTCGCTTCGGGCGGCGTCGTGGCGCACCATCCGGCGTGCGTGTGTCGTCACTGCGTGGCGCAGCGTCATACCACGTAGCCACCGTTCCACGGAATCGTGGTTCCACAGGCGGCTTTGTGGAACAAGACAGAGGTCGCCTGAGCGATCATCGCCGACGAGGTCGTTAGGCTTCGCAGCGTCGTTCACCTTCGTAGCCGACGGTGATCGCTCATCGGGGCGGGCGGCTCTCCACGGAGGGCCGTTCGTCGTCTTGGGCTCCGTCCACCGCTTGTGCGATTCTCACCGCTCGATGAATAAAGTCGGCTACCTCCAGGTGAACCCGTGTCCCCCAATGAGTTGACCGTCGACGCCATCCCGGTGCGGGCTGACGATCCCACCGCTGTCGCGGACTTCGCGTCCGGTCCAGTCCTGGTCGCCGACCTGGCCGGCCAGGTGCACGAGATCAGGCCGGTGACGGCGATCGAGATGGTCGCGTCCTGCGAGTCTGAGATCCAGCAGGTGCGCTCGGGGCGGAAGGGGTTGCTACCCCTGGAGGCCGCGGACGGCTCGGTTGAAGCGAGCCGTTCAATGGCACGGTTTGCGATGCGCGTCCACGTGGCCGCTCGCGCTGCGGCAGGCCGGTATCCCGTCGTGAAGTCTCGGCCGCGCGCTGTCCGCCCGCGAGCTGCGCGGACACGTAGTCGGCAGACTCGCCGCGGGCCTCCTTCATTAGGAGCGGAGGACGAACCTGACCTAGAAGCCCCTCGCCAAGCTCGAGAAGGAGCGATCGAGCTTTGAGCGAGATAACAAGCACAGAACCGTTCTGGAGGGCGCCGAAGCGCCTCCGCCGTCTACTCGAGGACGGCGAGCTGACGGCGACAGAGCTCGGCATCCTCGTGTATCTGGCGTTCTCGGGCGCGGATCGTGAGCCAGGTTTCGCGACGACGAGAACGCATCTCGAAGCGGTCCTCGACATCAGCACGTCCACCATCAAGCGTGGACTGCGAAAGCTCCGGCAGCTCGAACTCATCGAAGTCGATGTAGTTGCTGGCCAGCGCCACCCGTTCCGGGTGCGTCTTACGGGTGCCTCGGTCACGACCTCGGTCACGGCCCGGGTCACCCATGACCCAGGTGCTGACCCAGGTCGTGACCTAGGTGACCTAGACCACGAGCTGTCCGGCGAGGAGCCGGAAGCCAGCATCGCTTCTGGCGAAGACCTGGGCCACGACCTGGGTCACTCGCGCGCGCGCGGAGACCGAGACCGAGAAGAGAAAGAGATCCTCGCCGCCGCCGCAAGTCCACCCCGAGACCGGGAGCGGGGCGGCGGCGAGGATCTTTCAAGCCTTCTGACCCTCCTGCCAGCGGCTCCCCACGACGGCCCAGAGATCGCCGAGCTCGAAGACGCCTTCGAAGAGTTCCCGGAGGGCGTCGAGGGCATCATTCGCAAGGTCGCCCGCCTCCACGGCGTCGACTCGCCCTTCGGCCTCGTGCTCAGCAAGGTCAGGAAGGGAGAGCACCGCCACGTCCGGCGCGAGCTGCCGGCCACGTCGGTCCAGCACTCGCCGCCGCCGTCGGAGCCGAAGCCGGCGCCGGTCGTGCTCGATTTTTGCCTCAGTTGCGACGTCCAACTGCCGACGCCCGAGCTCGTTAACGGCTTCTGTGCCGAGTGCGCGGCCTCGAAGCAGGAGGCGCAGCGTGGACCCTGAGCTCCTAGAGGAGGCGCACCGGATCCTGACGGAGGGTCGCCTTTCAGTCGTGACCAAGTCCGACAACGCGGTCAGCGCGACGGCCCGCGAGCTCGATGCCGTCTACCGGCTCGGCGGCGCCAGCGGCCGCTGGGAATGCGACTGCCCCTCTGACGGCTGGTGCTCTCACCTACTCGCGCTTTCGTGTGTCGTCATCCGTCGGCCGGCTCTCGATCCGCCCGCTCGCGGCAGTCCAAGCCCGGCGACATCGCGGCCCGCATCGTCGAGGGCTGCACCTGCGACGTCGACTTCAACGAGCTCGGTCGAGGGTTCCGGGCGAGGGCCGCAGACCATGTCAGCTCAGCAGGCCGAGCGCGCGCGGCAGCGAGGAGCGGCGTGAGCGATCGGCTTCTCACCGCCGCGGAGGTCGCCGAGCTCCTGAGCGTGCCTGAGGCATGGGTTCGCGAGCACACGCGTTCGGGACTTCTCCCGACCGTTCCGCTCGGCCGGTATCGCCGGTACCGACGAGAGTCGGTGCTTGCCTGGGTCACCGAACAGGAACAGGGCGGAGCGGCCTGGCGGAAACACAAGCCAAAGTCGTCCGCGTGAGTGTCAACCTACTTGACAATCCTGTGCCTGGTCGAGAAACTGTCAGGGTGCCTGACGGAGTGTCCTCTCGGAGGCAGGAAGCGGTCGCGGCCGCGCTCGACAAGAATCGGCGTCGCCGGGAGACGGTGGCCGCTGAGGCAGGCGCCGCACGGGTGGAGCTCGTGAAGCTTCTCGGCCGTGGCGACGACGCCGGCTTGAGCGTGTCGGCGATGGCGCGAGCCGCGGGTATCAGCCGCGAGACGGCCCATCGCTGGCTTCGAGCGGTCCGAAGCGAGAAGGAGGAGTAGCGATGCCCGACGGAGCAGCCGTCATCAAGTACGAGGGCAAGCGCGGGACAGTGTGGCGGATCAAGTACCGCGATGCCGCTGGAACTCAGGTCATGGAGACGCTCGGCTCGGCGCGCGAGGGTTGGACGAAGCGGAAGGCCAGGGTCGAACTGGGCCATCGCCTCGCCGACGTCGACCGGGAGGGACTGCGCCGTGTCGCGCCGATTTCGTTCGGGACGTTGGCCCGCGAGTGGCTCGCCAGTTACCCGGATGCGAAGGGGCTCAAGCGTTCAACGCGCGACTCCTACGAGACGATCGTCGAGCGCCATCTCGTGCCCGCGTTCGGCGTGCTCCGCCTCGAGGCGATCACGGTCGGGAAGATCGAGGGCTACGTCGCCGGCAAGCGGCGAGATGAGCTCGCGCCACGCACAATCAATCGCACCTTGAATCTGCTCCATCTGATCTTGGAGGCGGCCCGTAAGCGTGGTCTTCTACGCTCGAACCCCGTCGCCGACGTCGATCGACCGCGGGAGCCTCGCCGTCGCTGGCGCATCCTCTCGCCGTTCGAGATCGGCCGCGTCGACCGTGCCTTCCGAGAGCTCGCCGAGGCGGCCGAGGAGGCCGAACAGCGCTGGATCGAACAGGCCCGAGTAGTGTTCCTGCTGGTCCTCGGCGCCGGCCTGCGACGGGGCGAGATCCTCGGCCTGCGCTGGCGCGCGGTCGACCTCGCCGATCCCGACGGCGCTCGCCTCCGCGTCGTCGAGACGTGGGTCCGGGACGCGGTCGACACGCCGAAGTCAGAGGCGGGGGGAGAGGACGATCGCGCTCGGGCCCGTCCTTGCCGAGGAACTCTGGCAGCATCGCCGCGCCTCCGTCTTCTCAGGCGACGACGAGCGGGTCTTCTGCCACCCGGAGACAGGCGGACCCCTGCCGCACAAGCGGTACGCTGAAACGCTCAAGGCGGCCCTCGGAAAGGCGAAGGTCCAGGGGCCCATGCGGCCGTTTCACGACGGGCGACACAGCTCGATTACCAATGCCGCCGCTGCGGGAGTCGGAGAGATGGCGCTCATGGCGCGGGCCGGGCACAGCGACTTCGCGACGACCCGGCTTTACATCGACCTCGCCGGTGAGACCTTCCGCGAGGAGGCGGAGATGCTCGAGCGCCGGCTGGGTCTGCTTGCCCCGAGCGCGCCGGCCGAGGTCGAAATAGACTCGCGACACCGTGAGAGTCGACCTGATCCTCAGCGACGGTCGTAAGGTGGAGATCCAGGTGCGCGACGAGGACGCCTTCTACGAGTTCTTGGACGGAAGAGGCGAGTTCGCGAACGGTTGGGCGCGCGCCATGACCGGCGAATACGTCCAGCTCTCGCAAGTCGTCTCGGCTCGGCCATTCGACTGAGCATTCAGTAGAAAGAGACGGTAGAAACGGAGGCTGCCGGTGCCTCGAGGAGACCCTGAAAGCCCCGTGTTTGCGGGGCTTTCTCTCACAGGGCCGCCAGGACTCGAACCTGGAACCCCCGGTTTTGGAGACCGGTGCTCTGCCAGTTGAGCTACGGCCCTCGGCGAGGAGGCATTGTATCGGGGTGCGCCGCAAACCCCTCGGAGCGCTCTTCGCCGTCCTCGCGATCGGCTTCATCCTCATAGGCCTCTACGCGGCGGACGCCGGCGGCGCCGCCTGGGTGGTAGCGGCCGCTGCGGTCTTCATCGGGGTCTGGATGGGCGAGCTTGCCTACAAGCAACTCCGGTAGGAAAACCGCCGATATCTCGCGAAAGCCGTTCTTCCTTCTATCCTCTGCGACTATGGTCGAGCGGCAAGACGACACCCAAGCCCTGTGGCGTGAGTTCAAGCGCACCGGCGACCAGGCCGCGCGCGACCGTCTGATTCTCACGTACGCGCCGCTCGTGAAGTATGTCGCCGGCCGTCTGGGGAGCGGATTGCCGGCCCATGTCGACGAGGGCGACCTCGTCTCCTACGGGCTCCTCGGGCTGATCGGGGCGATCGAACGGTACGACCCCGACCTGGGCATCAAGTTCGAAACGTACGCGATCGCGCGTATCAAGGGCTCCATCATCGATGAGTTGCGCTCGATGGACTGGGTGCCCCGGTCCGTGCGCGCCCGCGCGAGAGAGATCGAGAAGACGATCGCGGACCTCGAGTCCAAGCTGACCCGTGCGCCGACCGACGAGGAGATCGCCGCGTCGCTCGGCATCACCGAGGACGAGTTCCAGGACTCGCTGCTCGAGATCTCCCGAACGTCGATCGCCGCGCTGGACGAGCTGTGGACGAGCAGCTCTCACGGCGGTGACCCGGTGGCCCTGATCGACACGCTGCCCGATCCCCAGGCGGCCGAGCCGCAGGATGCCATGGCGCACACGGAGCTTCGCGAGGCACTCGGCGAGGCGATCGCGCGCCTGCCCGAGCGAGAGAAGCTCGTCGTCACGCTCTACTACTACGAGGAGTTGACCCTCCGCGAGATCGGCGAGGTACTCGGCGTCACGGAATCGCGCGTCTCCCAGCTCCACACGAAGGCGATCCTCCGCCTCAAGGCCCGCCTCTCCGCGACGCTCGTTCGCGCCACCCGAGACTAGGCCGGGCGCAGCTCCAGCTTCAGACATCTTCCCTGCTCTTTGCGACCAAGTCGCTAAACTCGCCAATCCGTGCCGCAGTTCGAGCCGAGCAAGATTCGGAACGTTGCCGTCGTGGGGCACCGGGGGACGGGGAAGACCTCGCTGGTCGAGGCCTTGCTCTTCCAGGCCGGCGCGACCAACCGCCTCGGCTCCGTCGAGGGCTCCTCGACGGTCTCGGACTGGGACGAGGATGAGCAACGGCGACAGATGTCGCTGGCCGCGTCGGTCTGCCACGCCGAATGGCAGGGCCGCAAGATCAACCTCGTCGACACCCCGGGCGATCCCGGATTCCAGGCCGACACGCTGGCGTCGCTTCGCGTCGTCGAGGGCGGGCTCTTCGCGGTCAACGGCGTCAACGGGGTCGAGGTGCAGACGACACGGCTCTGGGAGCGAGCGGACGCGCTCGGCCTCTGCCGCGTCCTCTTCGTGACGATGCTCGATCGAGAGCGCGCGGACTTCTTCGTCACCCTCGAGCAGCTCCGAAGCCAGCTGTCCGAACACTGCGTCGCCGTGCAGATCCCGATCGGCCACGAGCACGAGCTGAAGGGGATCGTCGACCTCTTCCACATGCGTGCGTACATGGACCCGAACGGCGAGCGTGAGTCGAGCCCGGTCGAGATCCCGGACGAAATCGCCGCGCAGGCCGCCGAGTACCGGGAACAGCTCGTCGACTCGGTCGTCGAGACCGACGAGGCGCTCATGGAGCGCTACCTCGAGGAGGGCGAGGTGACGGGCGACGAGCTCGCCGCGGCGCTCAAGGATGCGGTCGTGGCCGGAGACCTGTTCCCGGTCGCATGCGGCGTCCCCACGAAGAACCTCGGCACGACCGGCGTGCTCGACCTCCTGGTGGAGGGGATCCCGTCCCCGGCGAAGAAGCCGCTCGAGGCCGGGATCGACGGCGGCGGGCCGGCGGCCTTCATCTTCAAGACCGTTGCCGATCCTTTCGCGGGGCGCATCAACGTCTTCCGCGTGCTCGCCGGCACGCTCTCGTCCGACTCGAACCTCGTCAACTCGCGCACCCGTGGCAAGGAGCGCGTTGGGCAGCTGCTTCTCCTCCAGGGCAAGGATCACGAGCCGGCCCCGGACTTCGGCGAGGGGGACATCGGCGCCGTCGCCAAGCTGAAGGAGACGGGTACGGGTGACGTCCTGCTCACCGAGGAAAAGCCGATCGACCTGCCTCCGCTCGACTTCCCGCAGCCGGTGATGAGCTTCGCGATCACGCCGAAGGCGAAAGGCGACGAGGAGAAAATGGCCTCCGCGCTCCGGCGGCTCCACGAGGAGGATCCGACCCTCACGCTCCGCCGTGACGAGCAGACCGGCGAGCAGCTCCTCGGCGGCCTCTCACAGGTGCACGTCGAGGTGGCGGTCGACCGATTGAAGCGGCGCTTCGGCGTGGAGGTCGATCTCCACCAGCCCCGCGTCCCGTACCTCGAGACAATCCGCAAGGAATCGCGCGCCCAGGGCCGCTACAAGAAGCAGACGGGCGGCCGCGGCCAGTTCGGCGATTGCCACATCGTCCTCGAGCCGCTGCCGGGCCACGAGGGCTACGAGTTCGTCGACAAGATCGTCGGCGGTGTGATCCCGCAGGGCTTCAGGGCGGCGGTCGACAAGGGCATCCAGGAGGCGATGGTGCACGGCGAGCTCGCCGGCGCGCCGGTCACCGGCGTGCGCATCCTGCTCGTCGACGGCTCCTACCATTCGGTCGACTCGTCGGAGATGGCGTTCAAGATCGCGGGCTCGATGGCTTTCAAGAGCGCCTACGAGAAGGCGAATCCCGTGCTTCTCGAGCCGATCATGTCCCTCGAGGCTGCCGTTCCGGACGACAGCGTGGGCGCTGTGAACGGTGACCTCAACTCGCGGCGCGGTCGGCTGCTCGGTATGGAGCCGGCCGGCGGCGGGCTGACGACGATCAAGGCCGAGGTGCCGATGGCGGACGTCCTCACCTACTCGCAGTCGCTCACGTCCTTGACGGGCGGGCGCGGCGACTACACGCTTGCATTTCTGCACTACGAGGAGGTCCCCACGCACATTGCCCAGAAGGTGATGGAGGCGTCCAAGAAGGAGGGCGACGAATGACGGTCGTCCGCAGGCAGGACGTCCAGCGCTCGTGTGCGATCTGCCATCGGACGCTGCTGATGGGCGAGCGTGCGATGCGCTTCACGCCCGGTGGCGACGACTGGGTCGACGTCTGCGCCCTCTGCACCGCGACTGCGGATGACCACGGCTGGCTCAAGGAGGGGAGCCCGACGACGCCGATCGTGCAGGAACCGCGACGCCGGCGACGCTTCGGAGGTCTGGCAGCGCTCCTCGAGACGCGGCGCGCCGAGCCGGAGCCCCACCTCTCCGAGCCGATGTACCGCCGGCTCTCTCCCGAGGAGCAGGCGGTCGTCGAGGCGGCCGACCTCTTCAACGAGAGTGCCTTCCGCCGCACGATCGCCGGGATCGCCAAGAGTCTGGGCGCCGCTCGCGTAAGCCTCCTCCCGCTCTCGGGCGTGAACCCCGAGGTCGTGATCACGGTCGCCTGGGACATCTCCTGGTACCAGTACCGCGTCTCGCCCGAGTCGCCGCAAAACGTGCGACTTGCCGAGCGCGGCTACGAGCTCGACGATCTCGATCCGCGCTTCACCACGTGGAACGGCCATCTGGACCAGGACGGCAGGGTCACGCCGGACATCCCACGGTTGTAGGGCTGCGCCGGGGTTGCCGATACAAAAGTCGATGATCTACTGCGTCATCCCCCCGGAGCTCGAGACGGAGCTTTTCGACAAGCTCGTCGAGCACTACAAGGAAAACCCGAACGTCGAGGTCATCGTCGACCGTCGATCCGGGCCGGATCGACGGCGACATGGAGGCGAGCCGCCCGTGGGCGAGAAGCGGACGATCCGCGACCGCCGCCGGGCCCGGCCCGGCACGTTTCCTTCGACGGATCTCCCCGACGAAGCGGCCTAGGCCCTCCTAGTCCGCGGCTCGCAGCCTCAGCATCGCGACGACGCCGAGGGCGGGCCCTGGCACGAGGAATGCAAACGCCCAGCGCCAGCCGACGGCGTCGGCGAAGACCGGCATCAGCCAGATCGTCGCCACGGTGAGCGTGAAGCCGACCGCCAGCTGCATTGTCAGTGCCGTACCGACATAGGCCTGGTCGGCGTACTCGGTGACAAGGGTCGAAAACTGCGCCGAGTCGGCCACGACGGTAAATCCCCAGACCAGTCCCACGGCGAGGACGGCCCACGCAGGAGCGTCCAGGAAGAGCCCGATCACGAGCGCGCAGGCCCCGGACACCGCCATGGCGAGAGCGGTCGTCTCCGGGCGACCGATCCGATCGCCGAGAACGCCGCCGACCCAGCAGCCGGCGGCACCCGCAGCGATCACCGCGAAGGTCGCGTACGCGGCGGCCGCGCCCGAGTCGACGTTGGTGGAGTAGAAGACGACGAACCACGCCCACATCGCATAGAGCTCCCACATGTGGCCGAAGTAGCCGAGGCTCGCGAGGCGAACCCCCCGGTTGGCGAAGACCCGGCGCGCCTGGTGCGGGTCGAACGTCGCCGGCGGGAACGGGTACGGGCCGTCTCGCACGGTCAGCGCGATGAGACCGCCGGCGAGCGTCAGCGCCGACGTCGCGTAGACGACCGTGCGCCAGTCGAGTCCTCCGAGGGCGTTGACGAGGTGGGGGGTGGCCGAGCCGAGGGTGAGGGCGCCCACGAGGATTCCGAGCGCCGTGCCGCGGCCGCGCCGGAACCAGGTCGCCATCAGCTTGAGCGCGGGCGGGTAGACGCCGGCGAGAAAGAAGCCGGTCAAGAACCGGAGGGGGATGGCCGGGCCCGCGCTCGAGACCCCGGCGAGGAGGACGTTCGCGGCGGCTGCACCCGCAGCGCCGGTGAGGATGACGAGCCGCGGTGCGACGACGTCCGCGACGTTGAGGACGCTTGAGACGAGCGCGCCGGCGACGAACCCGAGCTGAACGGCGATCGTGAGCCAGGCTGCGGCCGTGTCTCCGAGATCCCAGTCGGCGCGGAGCTGCGGTACGACCGCGCTCGCTGAGAACCAGGTCGTCATCGCCAGCACGAGGGACACGGCAAGGAGCGCGAGCGCTCGCGCACGCCCGGGCGGCGCGGCGAGGTTGTCTAGATCGGCTCGGTCCATACGAGCGCCGTACCGTCGAGGACGATCGTCCCGTCCTGGTTCGCGATCGTGGTGCGAAGGGTCGTGATCGGCTTGTCGGTGCGCGCCTCGAGCACCTCGACCTCGGCGGTGATCTCGTCTCCGGGTCGCACGGGCGCCTTGAAGCTCCAGTCGACGTGCAGGAAGACGCTTCCCGGGCCCGGAAGGTCCTCGGCTACGACGGCGTTCAGAAGCCCCGTGGTGACTCCGCCTTGCACGATGATTCCGCCGAAGCGCGAGCGCGCCGCCGCTGCCTCGTCGTAGTGCAGCGGATTGCGATCGCCCGTCAGCTCGGTGAAGAGCTCGATGTCCTCGAGGCGCACGAGCCTGGCTCGGCTGGCCTTGTCACCGACGGCGGGCACGATGCGAAGCCTAGAATCGTCGGCGGAAAAACGACAAGGAGCGAGATGGCGACCGCAGCGACAGAGACTTCGAAGAACTACATCGGCGGCGAGTGGGTGGACGCCTCCGGCGAGGAGACGTTCGAGACGACGAGCCCGGCTACCGGCGAGACGCTCGGAACGTTCCCGCGCTCGACCGAGGCCGACGTCGACCGCGCGGTCGAGGCCGCAAAGGACGCCTACGAGGACTGGCGCCTGACGCCCGCACCGCGGCGCGGCGAGATCCTCTTCCGCGTCGCCCAGCGATTCGTCGATCGCAAGGACGAGCTGACCGAGCTGATGGTGCGCGAAATGGGCAAGGTGCGCGCCGAGGCGGGCGGCGACGTGCAGGAGGCGATCGACATGACCTTCTACATGGCCGGCGAGGGCCGCCGGCTCTTCGGCCAGACGACGCCGTCGGAGATGCCGGACAAGTTCCAGATGAGCGTGCGCATGCCGGTCGGCGTCGTCGGTGCGATCACGCCGTGGAACTTCCCCATCGCCATCCCGAGCTGGAAGATCGCGCCCGCGCTCGTCTGCGGGAATACGGTGGTCTTCAAGCCCGCCCGCGACACGCCGCTGCTCGGCCAGCGTTTCGTGGAGATCTTCGCCGAGGCCGGCCTCCCGGCGGGCGTACTCAACATCGTCCACGGCGGCGGCGAGTCGGTCGGCGAGCGTCTGGTGAAGCACCCCGACGTGCCGCTCATCTCGCTCACCGGCTCGCGCGAGGTCGGGATCAAGACGGCCGAGAACGGCGCCGCGTACCTGAAGCACATCCACCTGGAGCTCGGCGGAAAGAACGCCATCATCGTCATGGACGACGCCGACCTCGACCTCGCGGTCGAGGGGATCATCTGGTCGGCGTTCGGCACGTCGGGGCAGCGCTGCACCGCGGCGAGCCGCGTCATCGCCGGCAGGTCCGTCTACGACGCCCTCGCCTCGAGGCTCGTCGAGCAAACCGAGAAGCTCCGCCTCGGCGACGGCCTCGAGGACTCGACGGACGTCGGGCCGGTCGTCAACCGCTCCGCGCTGGAGAAGATCCACTCGTACACCGAGATCGGCAAGGACGAGGGCGCGACCCTTCTCACCGGCGGCGAGGTCGCGACGGGAGACGGGCTCGACAAGGGCTCGTTCTACCGTCCCACGATCTTCGGAGACGTCGAGCCGGGAATGCGGATCGCTCAGGAGGAGATCTTCGGCCCGACGACCGCGCTCATCCGCGCGACCGACGTGGACGAGGCGATCGCGATCGCCAACGGCATCGAGTTCGGCCTCTCGTCGTCGATCTTCACGAGCGACGTCAACAAGGCGTTCCAGGCGATGCGCGATCTGAACGCCGGCATCACGTACATCAACGCGGGGACCACCGGCGCCGAGGTTCATCTTCCGTTCGGCGGGACCAAGGGCACCGGAAACGGCCATCGCGAGGCGGGACAGGCCGCGCTCGACTTCTACACCGAGTGGAAGTCGATCTATGTGGACTACTCCGGCAAGCTCCAGCGCGCCCAGATCGACTAGGTGCGGGCGCGCCTCTTCACCGACGGAGGCGCGCGGGGCAACCCCGGGCCGGCCGCGTCCGCCTACGTCCTCGAGGGCGACGACGGGACGGTCCTTGCCGCCCATGGCGAGGCAATCGGCGTCGCGACCAACAACGTCGCCGAGTACCGCGCCCTGCTCGCGGGGCTCGAGGCGGCACGCGACCGGGGCGTGGACGAGCTCGAGGTCGTGTCCGACTCCGAGCTCCTCGTGAAGCAGATGCGGGGCGAGTACAAGGTGAAGAACGCCGCGCTACGCGAGCTCTCATTGGAGGCGGCACGGCTCGCCCGCGAGATCGGCGACGTCCGCTACACGGCCGTGCGGCGCGAGCACAACGAGCTCGCGGACAGCCTCGTCAACGAGGCGCTCGATGCCGCTTTGTGAGCCGCCGGTATAATCGACCCGCGTGCGGATGTAGCTCAGTTGGCTAGAGCGTCTGCTTGCCATGCAGAAGGTCGTGGGTTCGAGTCCCATCATCCGCTCTCAGAAACCCGCTGGAAACGGCGGGTTTTCTCGTGGCCGCGTCGCCGACGGGTGCGCGCTGAGAGGCCGTTAGTCAGCTTCTAGTCAGTGATCGGCTGGCTGGATGCGACTCGGAGAGGCGCGGCGCTTACCTGGCGCGCGGAAATGCGGGCGATGTATGTGACGAGACACATTGACTCGCTCCGCATTAGTCAAACGGCTGCCAGCCCTCGCGCCTTCTTGGAAGCCGCCGACTGCCGCTTCTGTGCTGACAGCTCCACCTTCCGTAGGCGGATGAAGCTTGGCGTCACCTCGACGCACTCGTCCTCGCGGATCAACTCGAGCGCTTGCTCCAATGACAGGGGCCGCGGGGGGATCAGGCGCACGAGCTCGTCTGCGGTCGAGGAACGCATGTTCGTCAGCTTCTTCTCCTTGGTCGCGTTGATGTCGAGATCCTCGGTGCGCGCGTTCTCGCCGACGACCATGCCCTCGTAGACTTCGGCGCCCGGGCCGATGAAGAGCTGGCCCCGCTCCTGCAGGTTCAGGAGCGCGAACGACGTCGCCAGGCCGCGGCGGTCGGCGACGAGGCTGCCCGTCGGGCGCGTCCGCATCTCCCCGTGCCACGGCTCGTAGCCGTCGAAGACGTGGTGGAGGATGCCCGTGCCACGCGTCTCGGTGAGGAACTCGGTGCGAAAGCCGATCAGCCCGCGCGCGGGCACGAGGTACTCCATCCGCACCCAGCCGGTGCCGTGGTTGACCATCTGCTCGAGCCGGCCCTTGCGGAGTGCGAGGAGCTGCGTGATCACTCCGACGTAGTCCTCCGGCACGTCGATGGCGAGGCGCTCGACCGGCTCGTGCCGCTTGCCGTCGATCTCGCGCGTTACGACCTCGGGCTTCCCGACGGTGAGCTCGAAGCCCTCGCGACGCATGATCTCGACGAGCACTGCAAGCTGGAGCTCGCCGCGGCCCTGCACCTCCCAGACCTCCGGCCGCTCGACCGGAAGCACGCGGAGCGAGACGTTGCCAACGAGCTCCTGGTCGAGCCGCGCCTTGACCATGCTCGCGGTCAGCTTGTCGCCGTCTCGGCCGGAGAGGGGAGAGGTGTTGATCCCGACCGTCATCGCGAGGCTCGGCTCGTCGACGCCGATGACGGGGAGCGGGTGCGGGTCGTCCGGGTCGGCGAGGGTCTCGCCGATCGTCACCTCCGGGATCCCGGCGACGGCGATCAGCTCGCCCGGCCCGGCCTCCTCGGCAGAGACCCGGTCGAGCGCCTCGCTGACGTAGAGCCCGGTGACCTTGGCGCGTTCGATCGACCCGTCGGCGCGGCACCAGGCGATCTGCTGGCCCTGTCGGATCGTCCCCTCGAAGACGCGGCAGAGCGCGAGCCGTCCGAGATAGGGCGAGGCGTCAAGGTTGGTCACCAATGCCTGCAGCGGACGGCCCTCTGTGAAGGACGGCGCCGGGATGTGCGCGGCCAGGACTTCGAAGAGCGGCTCGAGGTCGGGCGCGAGCTCGTCCGCCACAAGGCCGGCCTGCCCGGCGCGCGCGTTCGCGTAGACGATCGGGAACTCGATCTGGCTCTCGTCGGCGTCGAGGTCAAGGAAGAGCGCGTAGACCTCGTCCACGACCTCGGCGATCCGCGCGTCCGGCCGGTCGACCTTGTTGACGACGAGGATCACGGGTAGGCGCGCCTCGAGCGCCTTGCGCAGGACGAAGCGCGTCTGCGGGAGCGGCCCCTCGCTCGCGTCGACGAGGAGGAGGATGCCGTCCACCATCGTCAGGCCGCGCTCGACCTCGCCGCCGAAGTCCGCGTGGCCAGGCGTGTCGACGATGTTGATCTTGAGGCCGCCGTGGCGAACGGCCGTGTTCTTGGCGAGGATCGTGATGCCCTTCTCGCGTTCGAGGTCCATGGAATCGAGCACGCGCTCGGCCACGTCCTCGTTCTCCCGGAAGGAGCCGGACTGCCAGAGCATGGCGTCGACGAGCGTCGTCTTCCCGTGGTCGACGTGGGCGACGATGGCGACGTTGCGGATGTCTGCTCGCAGAGGCATCCCGGCGAGCCTAGCGTTGCGTCGGCGGCTCGTGGAGTGGTGGCTGGGCTCACCGCATACTCGCCCGGCGACTTTGTCATCGGCACCGCCGAGGGCCGGGCAGTGCAGGAGCGCAACCTGCGGCGTGCGCTCAGTGACGCGAAGGCGAGGGCGGGCATGGACGCGACGGAGGCACGGCTTTCATGGCATTCATTCCGGCACTCCGCCGCTTCCGCGCTTGCAACCGACTTGCAGGTGCCGAGCACAACGCTCGCGCGAATCATCGGCCACGCCGACGCGGGTTTCGCGCTCAGGCTGTACGCGAAGGACGCTCGGACGACGCCGCGCTCGCCGCCGACGTGCTCGACCGCGCCGCTCGTGCAGGAGTCGGCCGGTGAGTCAGCTTTTCAGTCAGCTTTCGCTGTCGGTTGCTGGCGGTTGCGGGCGCACGAGCGGGCAGCGAAACCGTGGAGCGATGCGGTCTGTCGCTCGCTGGCGGTCACTGTCTCGTCGCGCCCGCTCCTTGCCATGCAGAAGGTCGAGGGTTCGAGTCACTTCATCCGCTTTACGAAACCCGCTGGAAACGGCGGTGCGAAGGGTTCCGCCCGACAGTGATCAGCCGCGCTTCGGCCTTCGTGCCGTCAACTTGTCCTCCCGATGGTTCCGGGCTACAGTCGCCGGCGGCGTGCGCCGCACGCGCGGTCGGACGCCACCCACGGAGAGGAACTGGAGGGACTTCTTGCGGGCACTTATCGCAGGTGGTGGCATGGCGGGGCTGATGACCGCTCTGGCGCTGCGGGAGTCGGGCGTCTTCACGACGATCGACGTCTTCGAGCAGACGCGCACGCCGAGCACCGCGGGAGCGGGCCTGAACATCCCCCCGAACGGCGCAAGGCTGTGCCGGTGGCTCGGCGTCGACCTCGACGGCGGTGACCCCAAGGGCCCCGACGGCGCAGTCGACGGCGGCAGGGCGGCGATCCTCCACGAGACGCGGATGGTCTGGGAGGACGGCTCGATCACGCGGAAGCCGCTCGACCACAACACCTCGGCCGGCGACAACGCCGGCTTCCACCACATGCACCGCCTCGACCTGCTGATGGCCCTCTACAAGCGGGTCCTCGAGTTCGCGCCGGAGACGGGCGTCAACTGCCCGATCCAGGTCCACATGGCCAAGCGCCTGGAGGCCGTGAGCCAGGACGACGAGTCCGTGACCGTGACGTTCTCCGACGGCACGATGGAGACCGGCGACCTGCTGATCGGTGCCGACGGCGTCAACTCCCGGGTGCTGGATGCGGTCTGGCCCGGCGTGTCGACCAAGCGCTGGACCGAGGTCGTCGTCTACCGCGGTCTGGTCCCGAGGGACAAGGTCGCCGCGGCGCGCAAGCCCGACGGCAGCCCGCTCGACCACAACCCCATCGAGACGATGTCGATGGACACCCGCGAGACCCCGACGGCGCAGACGCTCACGTACTGGGTCCGCGGCGGCGAGCTGCTCAACGTGTGGCTCGCCTACTACGAGCCCAACGCCGACGAGTTCGAGCGCGAAGAGGGCGACTGGTTCCCCGCCGACCGCGAGGAGATGGTCGGCATCATGAGCACGGCGTTCGAGGGGGACCCCCGTCACGACGACGTCGTCGCACTCACGAGCCTGATGGAGAACCCGACGAAGTGGGGGCTCTACGACCGTGACGCGCTCGAGAACTGGACGGAGGGTCGCGTGGGCCTGGTGGGTGACGCCGCTCACCCGATGCTGCCGACCTTCGGCCAGGGCGCCGCGCAGGCCCTCGAGGACGCCGCGGCACTGGGGAAGTGCTTCGAGCTCCACGGCAGCGACATCTACCGCGCGCTGTTGCACTACGAGCGCGTGCGCTACTACCGCGCGACGCGCTTCCAGTTCGCGTCGAAGTTCCTCTTCAAGCACCTCGAGCCGGCGGACTCGCCTCAGCGCCGGCAGATCCTCGCGGCGGTCAACGAGCGAGACTACCCCGTCTTCGATCACACCGAGCGTGCGGGCAGCGACGACTCGTGGATCTACGCGTTCGACGCGCGCGAGATCGGCGACAAGCTGCCGCTCAGGAAGCTCGGGCCGTGGGACTTCCGCTCGCGGACCGAGGCGCTCGGCAGCGCGCGCCAGGAGATCGCCCGCAGCCTCTGGAAGCCGGCGAAGCCATGGACCGGCGACCGGCCCGTCACACGCGAGGAGCTCGCGCAGCACACGTCGTTCGACGACTGCTGGGTCGTCATCCGCGGCAAGGTCTACGACTTCACCGAGTGGAAGGACCACCACCCGGGCGGGCCTTTCGTGGCCCGCATCTACGGCGGCAAGGACGCCACGGCGGAGTTCGGCGAATACCACAGCCGGCTCGCCGAGCGGCACATGGAGCACTTCTGCGTCGGGCCGCTCGTCGGAGCCCCCGCCGAGCGCGCCGGCGACGCCGTCTAGGTCGAGCCGCGTGTCGCTCGAGGACGAACGCACGATCTTGGTTAGCGCCGGCTCCGCCGTTATCCGGTAGATCCGGGCACGCCAACAGGCGAGTTTCATCGCGTGCATGGGCCTGCTCGCTCTACGCGCGGGCCTCAACCGCTCGCGTCGGAGTCTGAGCCCCGGTTTAGTCAGCCTTTCAGTCAGCCTTGGGCGTCGGTTGCTGGCGCTTCGGGTCGGCCGGGATCGCTGACGTCCCGAGGGTTCATGCGGTCTGGCGGCTCCCGTCGCTTGTAGTCGTTCGGCGCGGAGTCCTTGCCATGCAGAAGGTCGAGGGTTCGAGTCCCTTCATCCGCTCTAAGAAAGCCCCCGGAAACGGGGGCTTTCTTGTTGGCCAGACTGTAAACCGGATCGGCCTCCTGCAAGCGATCTTGCAAGCACCGGCGAGTGAAGCGGCGCCCCCCAGGAGACGCGGCGCTCCTGATCAGGGAGCGAGGAGGACGAGCAGGACGGACGCCGCTCCCACCACGATTCCGACCGTGGCGAGCGCCAGCACGAAACCCTCGCCGGTGTGCAGTTCCCGGTCTTCCCGCAGCGCCGCCTGCAACTCCCGGTAGTGCACGATCCCGTACACCATGGCCGCCAGACCGGAGGCCGCCAGCAGAGTTCCCAGGGCGATATACGGCCAGTTCGTGCCGCCGACGACCTCGGGCAGGACACGCCCGACTGCGAATCCCGCTGCGATCCCGGCCAAACCAGTACGCCACCATGCGAGATACGTGCGCTCATGCGCGAGCTGCGTCCGATGGACTTCACCGCTCGCCATCTCAGAGGGCCGAGCATAAGTGTGTGCCACAGGAATGGGTAGCCCCGCACCGGCACGCGGGGTCACGGTTAAGTCCGCGGGGCGTGACCGATCGTCGAGCCGCTAACCGGCATCCCGTGGCGTGACCGATACGTATTGGCAGCTCCACGCCCAGCTTGCGGTGGACCGGCTCCGGCTAGCAAGCCCGATGGCTACCTTCTCGGCTCGTACCGCATCGCGACTGCCCCCGAGTCGAACTCCAGCCGGCTCACGAGCTTCAAGTCGACATGCTTCGATAGCCCCGCGAACAACGTCGGCCCGTGGCCAGCGAGCCTGGGATGCACCACGAACTCGTACTCATCGATCAATCCCAACTCCGTCAACGCCAGCGGGAGCTCCACGCCTCCCACGAGCAGTCCCTGGCCCGACTCCCGCTTGAGTTGCTCTACGGCCTTGCCCAGATCCCCGCGCACGAGTTCCGCGTTCCAATCGACCTGCTCCAGGGTGCTCGACACGACGTACTTCTTTGCCGCGTTGATCGTCTGGGCGAAGGGTTCCATCCAATCAGGTCTTGCTCCCGTCGGCGCCGGCGGCCGCCACGCTGATTCCATCATTTCGTAAGTCACCCGGCCAAAGAGAAGGGCATCGGCCTGGTTGAGGATCTCGACCGCGTGACGATGCAAGTCTTCGTCCGCGGGGATTGCACGATGATCGCAGCACCCGTCCAATGTGACGTTGATGGAGTACCGAACGGGTCGCATACAGCGAGAGTACAGCTCATGCTCAGGCGTCATTCCAGGAGCTCGAGGATGTGGCGTAAGCGGAGCTCGTCTGCTTCGTCGAAGGCAGAGATGTGTGAGTGGCCGGCGAGTGAGACGAAGCTCGCTCCGGGATCTCTGCGGCCGCTCTCCTAGCGTTCTCGTACATCTCGTCCGCTTCGCCGGCGCAGATGAGACACGGCACCCGCCACCGAGAGCCGAAGCGCTGGTGCTGCCTAGATCGGCGGGATGTTCTGGTTGCGGTGCAGGACGTTGCCCGGGTCGTAACGCGTCTTCAGGGCACGGAGGCGGTCGAATGAGTCGGCGCCGAAGGCGGAGCGGACCCTGTCGAGGGGCTCGTCGGCCTGCATGTAGTTGGCGTAGCCCCCGCTGACAGACCAGGGCTCGATCGCCGCAGCCGTCTCGCGTGCCCAGGCGATGTGCTCGTCGTCGAGGGCGGGATCGATCCAGGTCGCCATCACGCTGACGTTGAAGGCCGCGCCGCGATAGCCGACGGCCGCGCTGGCCGGGTCGACCTCCTTCGGCGCCCCGCGAAGCGACTCGATCAGGATCGCGCCGGGCGGGCGGCCCAGGGCGGCTATGCGCTCGAGCAGTGTGTCGAGCAGCTCGTCTGGCAGCTCGCCGACGAAATGGCCCTTCCAGTAGTGCCGGTCAACGCCGTAGCCGGGGTCGAACACCCGCTGCTGGTCGAGGAAGCCCTGAGAGCGGACCCCGTCGCTGACGAGCCCGGGCGCCGAGCGCAGCGCGCGGTACTCATCGGGATCCTCGTCAGAGCCCGTGTAGCAGGGAGCTATGGTGAGTGCCGGCGTGAGGCCCTCATCGACCGTGAGTTGAGCCTGGCAGCTCAGGTCTTTGCCGGCGCCCGCGTCGACATCGCAAAACGCCCGGAGCGCACCGCGGACACCGTCCCCCGCGTACTCGAGGAGCCCGCCTATGACCCGCTCGAGCGGATGGAGGCGGAACTTGAGCCGCGTCGCGACGCCGAAGTTGCCACCGCCGCCGCGAAGGCCCCAGAGGAGCTCGGGGGTCTCGTCACCGTTGGCGCGGACCACCTCCCCCGCGGGAGTGACCAGCTCGGCGGCGATCAGGTTGTCGCAGGTGAGCCCGTACTGGGCGGTCAGGTGGCCGATTCCCCCGCCGAGGGTGAGTCCGGCGACGCCGGTCGAGCCAACGACACCGCCGGGCGTCACCAGCCCGTGGGCCTGGGTCGCGGCGTCGAAGTCCATCCAGGTGGCTCCGCCCTCGGAGATGGCGATGCCCGCCTCGGGATCGACCTCCACGTTTCGCATCAGGGACAGGTCGATCACCAGTCCGTCGTCGACCGCGCAGTGGCCGGCGGGGTTGTGGCCGCCGCCGCGGACGGCGATCTCCAAGTCGTGCTGCTGGGCGAAGGCCAGGGCCGTCGCCACGTCGTCTGCGTCCACGCAACGGGCGATCGCCGCCGGCCGCCGGTCGATCAGCAGGTTGTAGCAGAGACGCGCCCGCTCGTACTCGCGATCCGACGGCGCGAGCACGTTGCCCGTCAGGGAGGCCCTGAACGCTGTGAGGCTCTCGGTCATCGCGCTGGGGATCCCATCACACTTGGTCGGAATTGGCGATTAGGTCGTCCCGACCGACAAACGAGCTCCCGCCCGACGATCGCATTTCGGGAAGCCCACTCATGTCATCCAGTCGCGCCGGTGGCGGCGACGCCGCATTGCGCGAGAGGCAGGAGCGACCCGAGCATCTTCCGGCATCGCCAACGTAGATCACGCAGCAGCTCAAGCGACATTCCTGAACGCTCGCTCACCCGAGCGGAGGTTTCCGGCTCCACCGATGATTTCTGGCCTCCTGGCGAGTCAAACCGGGTGGAGTGACACGGGCGAGAGGATCAATCGAGGGCGAGGCGAGTTCGATCGAGCTGACCGGCTTTGTGCGTGAGCACCTTGAAGGTGCCCTGATGCTGTTTGCTGCCGAACGGTGGCAGACCTACACCGCCGATCCCGAGCGGACATATCGCGCTCTGACTGCTCCTGGCGCAACAACGCTGGTCGCATTTGACCCCTACCGCGATCAGCTCGGGTACTCGTCCTTGCGCCAGGCGCGGAACTCTTCCTGCTCGGGCTTCGGCGTTCGCTTGAGCAGGAACGAGTGGTACGGCGTGACAAACGGATCAGGCGCCATCACCGTGTAGGTGTGGTAGACGGTTCCGTTCTCGCGCGCGAAGGCGATGAAGCTCGGGCCCTCGCGCAGGCCGTCCTCGAGCTTGGCGCCGACCTGCTGCCCCCAGTCTTCGAGCCACTCGGGGGGATTGTCGATCATCCCCTTGACCTCAGGGATCTCCTCTGCCTGCTCAGGCGTGAGGGCGATGCCGAAGTCGAAGGGAAACTCGGTTCCATTGGTCGAGACGTAGGGGAACTGCCAACCCATCCGCTCCTTGTAGGCGACTAGCCGATCAATCGGCGCGCGCGAGAAGCAGATCAGGGTCACATCGCGGTGGTTCAGATGCACGCGCGTGGCGTCGAGCTCATCCCCCAGGTTCGAACAGCCGGGGCAGGCGCCGAGTTCGTAATCGGGGCCGAACATGATGTTGTAGGCGAGGAGCTGCGAGCGACCGTCGAAGAGCTCCGCGAGCGTCTTCTTCCCATGCTCGGTGTCGAACTCGTACTCCTTCTCCACCGGGACCCAGGGGAGCTGACGGCGCTGCTCAGTCACCTTCTGGCCGAGTTCGGCGTACTCGGCTTCGCGCTTCGAGAGTTCGTCGCGAGCCGTCTGCCATTCCTCGCGGGTTCCAATGTTGTGGTCGGGCATCGGTTACCTCCTTTGGCCGTTCCTCACGTCAGCGTAAGCGGCAGTCCGTGGGATCGTTGGTGGCCTGTCGCCCATTAGGTCAGACCGGCGCGGTACACCGAACTCATCGCCGCGCCACGCGGTGTCATCTCGGTTCATCCGCCAGAAGCCGCGCGGAGCAGGTATTCAGAACACCAGGGAGCTATCGGCGGGCCCCACGAGCTGAGAACATCTGTTCGTGACCTCCCAGGGCTCCCCTTATGGCCGGCTCCGCCGAGCCTCGATACCTTCCCTGTAGCGCGGGGCAAACCAAGGCTGGATCAGGGATACGCCCCTGATCGCATGAACGCGCCGAATATCCAGAGCAGCGGAAAAAAGATTCCGAAGAAGAACATCCGGCCGTGTCCGTTCTTCAACGTCATGACCCCGAGCGTGACTAATAGAACCAAGTACAGGGCGCCGAGTCCGATACCCCACCACATGAGAGCTCCTCTTTTCCGCGGTTGCTGTGTTTCAGCGTGCCGGGGAATCGTGACGGCCTGACAAGGCTATCCTGGGTCAGCTCGCCGCGCTCGTTCATCGGCGCGGGCTCGAGCGGGCGAGCGAGGTACTGATTCGCTGGTCGGATACCTAGCGCACTGGGGACATGGCGCAAGGATCGGCGCCCGCCGGCGTCTCTTTCAGTTGAAGGATGCGGCAAGTCGGGCGCTTCGCAGCGATGGGAGGTTGCCGGCGTCCGACACAAGGGCCGATCGTCCGCCCTAGCTGGAAGGCGGAGGCCCACCTCGAAAGGGGAGCCCGTTTCTCCCAACGGGCTCCCTGCTCTTAGGGCACGTTCATCCTGCCCGCCCCCGGCTAAGTGGACTGATTCCTGCAGGCGCTCGCGCGCGCCGGCGGTCTCCGTATTGACGTCCTGAGCCGCAGCGGCAGTTACTACCTCTCGTTCGGAGCCGACTCCGTTCCGGGATTCCGACTACACAGCGACCGTGTCATCTGACTCGAACCAGAGGATCGAGTCGGCGACTACGGAGTTGTCTTTATCCCTGACTACGTCCGAAGCGACAGAACGCTCGCCGAGTCTGCTGCGGCCGATGAGATCCGCGCCTCAGTGCGGTCATACCGAGAAAACCACCACGAGAGAAGGGGCGTACCCATGAAACTGACGACCATCACGCACGTCTCTGTCGACGGAGTGATGCAGGGACTCGGCGCGCCGGATGAGGACCGCAGGGGCGGGTTCGAGCGCGGCGGATGGGCAATACCGCTATTCGACAACGAGGCCGCGACGTTTCTGGAACAGGTCTTCCAGCGCGCCGACGCGTTCCTGTTCGGCCGGCGGACCTACGAGATCTTTGCAGGCTCCTGGGGAACCGGCTCCTGGGGGGCAAATCAGGGCAACAATCCGATCTCAGTGGCGTTGAACACGCGGCCCAAGTACGTGGCATCGACCACGCTCAGCGACCCGCAATGGGCGGACACGACCGTCCTCTCCGGTGACGTTGGGGCGGCCATCGGCGAGCTGAAAGCCAAGCCGGCGGGTGAGCTGCAGGTGCACGGCAGCGGCGCGCTGGTCCGATGGCTACTCGACAACCTCCTGGTCGACGAGATCACCCTGCTCACCTATCCCGTGGTCCTCGGCCAGGGCACGCGGCTGTTCCCCGATGCCGGCCCGGACATCGCGCTTGACCTGGTCGACTCGCGAGCCGACTCGAAGGGCGTAACGATCCAGGTCTATCGGCCCGCCGGGCGCCCGCAGTATGCACCCGCCACCGCCGATCACGACGACGAATGACCCCCGCCGCGGCGTCGGGCGCCGGGTGACATTCCCGCACGCTGACGCACCGCAGTGCTTAGTACCATCTACGCGTGGAGGCGGGAGTACGCACCGGCGGATGCCTCTGCGGGGCAGTGCGCTACAGCGTTCGCGGTGACCCTGTGCATGTCCGGCGTTGCCACTGTGCGGGTTGCAGAAAGGAGTCCGGCAGTGCGTTCACTGTGTATGCGCATTGGCCCGTCGAGGCGTTTGAGATGAGCGGCGAGATCTCAAGCTATGACGGGCGCGGCTTCTGCCCCGGCTGTGGGTCTCGGCTGCTGGACACGAGCAACCCTGGCGGCACGCTGATCGAGATTCGGCTCGGAAGTCTGGATGAGGCGCCCTTCGAGCTGAAGCCCGGGGATGAGATCTGGGTGAAGCGGCGCGAGAGCTGGATACCGCCGGTCGAGGGCGCAGCGCAGCACGACGAGAGCTAGCAGCCCACCTGCTCGGCGCCCCAGTGCCGTGGCGGTGTCAATCTCAGGGGACATTTCCGGACACTGGCCCAGACAGGCGCTGTGGGTTCGAGTTCCATCATCTGCTCTGAGAAACCCGCTGGAACCGGCGGGTTTTTTGTTTGCCCTGCGGAAGCCGCTAGCGCTTCCGAAAGCCCGGGATCCCGATCCCCCGACCGGGGTAAGCCGGAACGTGCGTCATCGGCCGATAACAACCCTGAGCCACTGCACGCCCTATCGCTTGTTCCAAGGAAGGAGTTCCGCTCATGATTCAGAGGCTCAGGAACCGGATTTCGCGCTCGGAGACCGACGGGGGTTTCACCCTCATCGAGCTCCTTGTCGTGATCATCATCATCGGCATCCTGCTCGCGATCGCCATCCCGTCGTACCTCAGCTTCCGCGCCCGCGCGGAGCGCTCGGCGGCCCAGGCGAATGTTCGCGCTTCGATCCCCGGCGTCGAGGCCTACTACGCCGACCACACGGCGACCGGCTACTCGGCGCTTACGCTCGCCAAGCTGCAGGCCTCCTACGACCCCGGGATCAAGAGCGTCACGGTCGTCCGCGCGACGCCCGCGTCGTACTGCATCCAGAGCGTCGTCGGCCAGGCCACGTACAAGAAGGCCGGCCCGGCTGCGGACATCACGTCTGGAGCTTGCTAGCGACTTCGTCAAGGTCGAACGGGTCGAGGGAGACCGCGACCCGTTCGGCCTGGAGAGTCATTCCATCGAGCCCGCCGGAGACGGCGGGTTCTTCTTTGCCCGCGAGCTTCATTCAGGCGCTCATCCGGTGAAATGATCTCGTACAGCTCGACGACTCTCCGGTCATGTGAGGGAAGACCGGCTGCGCCTCGGCCGTCCTCAGGGAGAAGGCAGCATCCGGAAGGAGAGGACGATGGAGCAAGGGGTCAAGGGCACGATCGACGTCCGGGCAGGGCGTGTTCGGTGATGTTCGCCGAGCTCGAGCGCTGCGCTAGGTGCCATCAGCGCTACCCGGCGCCGTTCGGCCACCGATGCCCGCACGCGTCGTTCGCGGGGCAGCGGGAAGACGACTTCGACCACGGGTTCCGGACGTGGCTCGGGACCAACGAAGGACGATTCGCCGAGTACCTCGCGCGGAGACAGCGGGCCGCGTAGGCCTCTGCTAGACGTCCTCGTCGAGCCGGCGCTCAAGGTAGCGCTCGACGTCCGGCCCGCTCGGGTTGGCGAGGACGTCCTCGATCCAGGCTCGGCGCTCGAAATCCACGATTGCAAGCTCCCAGACACAGCCTGTCGGCTGGTTCTCCACCTGCTTGAACGCGATCGGATCCTCCTTGGGGCTGACGTAGATTCGCTGGTGGAGCTCGTTCTCGGACTGCCACCAGTAGATCAGCGCGATGTAGGCAGACCTCGCGTCGTGGGCGGTGGCGAGGGCGACGCCGTAGCGATCGTCGGCCACCGGCGGCTGCGGCAGAGTCGACGCCGCGAGGTCGCAGGTCGCCTCGACGAATCCGGGGTCGGGCTCCCTGCCGTTGACGGCAATGCCGTAGACCTTGAGCTGCCAGCCGTCGACGTCTTCCCTGCGGATGAAGCGCACGTGTCGAGGCCTGTACGGGGCCTCGAGGGCAGTCGGCGGCGCCGGCATGTACGTCCGAACGTCAGCCCGCGCTTAGTTCTTCCGGCCGATGATCACGAGGTATTCGGCGGGGAAATCGAGCGAGCCGTCCTCGGCCGCATGTCCTGCGTAGAGAGCGACGAAGTCAAGGTGGGCGGCATCCCAGCGGCCGTCGGGCTCGAGGAACTCGCGAGTGACGATGACCGGGCCAAAGTTCGACTCGTACTCCTCTACGGCCTGCTCGACTGAATCGAAGCGGAAGTCGACCTGGTCGAGCGAGAGCTCGACCTCCACGCCGGTGCCCTCGAAGAGCGCGCGTACGTAGTCTGGGTCGCCCCAGAGGACGGGTGGTTGGGTGAAGGCGGGGAGGGGAGGGAGGTGGGCGTCGAGTGACCGGAAGAAGTCGCCGACAAAGCCTGAGGGCGTCCACGCAGCGATGCCGAGCCTTCCCCCGGATCGCACGACCCGTGCCAGCTCGCGCGCGGTCACCTGATGGCGAGGGGCGAACATGCAGCCGAACGTCGAGAGCACGACGTCGAAACTCTCGTCGTCGAAGGGAAGAGCCTCGGCATCGCCCTCGACCCACTCGATCTCGACGCCCGCTTCCTCGGCCCGCTCCCGACCGCGCTCGAAGAGCTCCGGCGTCAGGTCGAGCCCGACTACGCGGGCGCCCGCCTCCGCTGCGGGAATGGCGGCGTTGCCCGTGCCGCACCCGACATCGAGGATCTCCTCGCCCGACTGGATGTCGAGGCGCTGTGTGAGGCGATCGCCCACACTCCAGACGAGCTCGGCGATCGCGTCGTAGTTCCCCGCCGCCCACATCGCCCTGGTCTCCTCCTTGAAGGTCGCAACGTCCATCCCGGGCGCTCCTTTCTCTTTAAGACCGAACGGTCGTGCTAAGAAGAGGAGAATACGACCGTTCGTGCTATTTTGTCAACATGACCGTTACTCCCAGCTCCCGGCGGCCCCGTGCCGACGGCGAGCGCAGCCGCCAGAAGATCCTGCAGGCGGCGGCGGAGCTCGCAACCGTCGAAGGACTCAACGGGCTTTCCATCGGGAACCTCGCGACCCACGTCGGCATGAGCAAGAGCGGCCTGTATGCGCACTTTCGCTCCAAGGAAGAACTCCAGCTGGCGACGGTCGAAACCGCGCTTCGGATCCTCACCGACGAGGTAGTTGTGCCGGCGCTCGAGAAGCCGGAGGGGCTCGAGCGCCTGATCGGCCTCTGCGACGCCTTCCTCTCGCACGTCGAGCGGCGCGTGTTTCCGGGCGGCTGCTTCTTCACCTCGGCGGCAGCCGAGCTCAGCCTGCAGCCCGGCCGCGTCCGCGAGCAGATCGTCGCCGGCTACCGCGAGTGGATGGCGATGCTCAAGGAGCAGGTGGTCAACGCCCAGGAGAACGGCGAGATCGCCGGCGGCGCCGACACGGAGCAGCTCGTCTTCGAGCTCAACGGCCTGCTCGTGGCCGCGAACGTCTTCTTCCTCCTCTACGAGGATCCGGAGGAGCTCGAGCGGGCCAAGCGCGCGGTTCGCCGACGGCTGGAAAGCTCGTCCTAAAGCCGAGCCGCGTTCCTGCCGAAACAAGAAGGAGTTCCAGCGTGAGGCCGCAACACGCCGGGACATCCGAATCGGGCCGCCGACGAGGCGGCCCCTTTCATTGCGAGTGCGAGCTCGATCAGCTCTCGAGCCGGCGGCGCAGCTCGTCGAGCGGGATCGCGTCGGGCTCGTAGCCCTCGAGCCGGAGTGCCTCCTCGAGGTTCGCGATCAGGGCGTCGCGGAACGCGAGATCGGCCTCCGCCCTGGCGACGATGTCGTCGAGCTGCCCCCGGGCCAGCGCGAGCTCCTGGGCCGCTTCCACCCAGGCCTGCGGCGCGGGCGGGAGGGCCTTGATCAGCTCGGCGAGTCGGTGTTCGTCGTAGGCGGTCATTTGGTCTCCGTCAACTCGACGCGTGAGACGGCGAGTTTCTTCCCTCGAAGATCTCCCTCAGGCGGGCGAGGCAGCGCGAGATGCGGCTCGCGATCGTTCCCGAGGGGATGTCGAGCGCCGCCCCAATCGTCTGGTAGCTCTCATCGCGGGCGAAGAAGCGATCGAGGATCTCCTGGCAGTTCTCGGTCAGCTCCGACATCGCCTCGTGGACGGCGAGCGCATCGTCGAGGGTCTCCATTGCCTCGTCGACGCCGCCCGGGAGCGCTTCGGGATCGACGATCTCCTCGCGGGAGCTCGAGCGGAGGTGGTCGATGCACAGGCGGCGCGTGAGCTGGCCGATCCAGGGGCGAATGGCGTCGTCGTCGCGAAGCTTCGCCAGGTGCTGGTACGTGCGCGCGAAGACCTCCTGGAAGACCTCCTCCGAGTCTTCGGGTCGGAGCCGAAACGCCTGGCTGCAGATGGCGTAGACGTACCGCGAGAAGCGCGAGACGAGTTCTCGCCACGCGTCCTCGTCCCCCGCCCGGCAGCGGGCGACCAGCTGCGCGTCTGGGAGAGATGCAAGCTGCACGCCAGGCGTATGAAACCGGAATGTTCGCTCGATGGGAAGATCCCGGCTGCCTCCGCCGTCCTGTGGGCGGTGAGAGGAGGCCAACATGCTTCAGCCTGAGACCCATCTGGACATCGTCCGGCAGCGCCACAGCGACCTGCTGCGGCAGGCGCGCGCTGGCGAGCTGGCACTGCGCATGGCAGACAACCGACGGGAGGAGCGGCGTTCGTTCCTCGCCCGTCTCCGTGCCAACAACAACGCGCGGCGGTCGTCGACTCCGGCGACCTCCGCGTAGACCGCCTTAGAAAAAGGGTGGAGCCCCGGTAGGGGGCCGGGGCTCCTGCCCACCGACGCGGTATCAACCCCGGGACAAGGTTCGCATCGGCAGGCGTGGTCCTATTCTGCGCAAATCTGTCGGATCCTCTCAACCCTAAGTGGGTGAAAAGTTCGCTCGATACGATGTTTTCGTGTCGGCGCGGTGGCCGAGTGGTTAGGCAGAGGCCTGCAAAGCCTCGTACACCGGTTCGAATCCGGTCCGCGCCTCCTACGCTCATAGCGCCTCACTTTGGTCTGGATTGATTCCGCGAGAGCCCTCGACGAGCGCGAGATCGCGTGCCACGTCCGCGAGGTCCAGGTGGCCGTACAGGTCGACGGTGGTGGCGATCGACGCGTGGCCCATCGCCTTAGAGAGCGTTTCCATGCGGCCGCCTCGGCGTAGCCAGCGGGTAGCGAAGGTGTGCCTGGCGACGTGCGGATTGCGGTAACGAACGCCGGCGGCCTCGAGGCAGCGTTCCCACCAGCGATGGAAGGCCCCTCACCGATAGGCGACGACCGCGCGATGGCGCTGTAGCCGGTCTGGTTTCCACGGCTCGATGAGGCTCGCGCTGGCCGGCGACTGAACGCTGACGGGCGCCGTATCGGGGCGGGGCGCCCGCGCAGCCCAACGAGGTAAGCCCGTAAGGTCAGGCCGGGACGCGGGGCCGAAAGGTGACCCTAGGACGACCCTGCGCACGCCCCGGCGAGATCAGGTTACGGCTCCGCCAGGCGGCCTTGAAACCCGAGTGCTGCCCGCCCTAAGCTGGATCCGACGGGCCCGCGTCGAATCGGAGGGGGGAGCCATGACGAAGGTGGCCGTGTTTGTTCTCTTGGTCGTTGTACAGCTGGCTGCGTTGGCCTCGACCGCGCCGGCCGCGATCAGGTTCGCGAGTATTCACTACAACTCGCCCGGTGCCGACGGCGGCAGCAACAAGAGCCTCAAGGGCGAGTGGTTCACGATCACGAACACGACGGGCAAGAAGAAGTCCCTAAAAAACTGGAAGGTTCACGACAAGGCCGGGCACATCTACCAGTTCGGGAACTTCACCCTGCGCGGGCATCAGACCGTGAAGGTGCACACCGGACGAGGGAACAACTCCGGCCTACAGCGATATTGGGGCCTGGATGGGTATGTCTGGGACAACGACGCAGACATGGCAACGCTCAAGCAGCCGAACGGCGACGTGGTCGACAGGTGCTCGTACAACGCACCCTCCAAGAGCGAGAAGGTCTGCACGTCGTCGGCTGCAAGTGGCGGCGATCGCCTCCCCGACCAAGCAATGACGAACCTGCGGAGCTTCCATGTCGACACGACGACGATTCCAGGCCATACCTTGCTCCGCTTCACGGCCGAGTCGGTCAACATCGGCGCAGGCCCGCTCGAGCTGCGCGGATCGCGTCCGAACACGAGCAGACCGACCATGTCGGTCGTCCAGCGAATCTACCGCGGCGGCGGCGGGTTTCGTACCCGCTCCGTGCCTTCGTTCATGTTCTGGGCAGGTGACGGCCACAACCACTGGCATGTGAGCGACTTCGTCTCCACCGACCTCGAGAGAGAGGACAACGGGGTCAATGTCGGCGCGGGCGCCAAGCAGGGCTTCTGCCTGACCGACAGCAACGCGTTCAACCTGTCCCTTCCCGGCGCGCCCAACAGCAAGGTGTACAAGGGCTGCTCCCAGGGAGGACAAACCTCGCTGGCCGTCAACATGGGCATCTCGGTCGGCTGGGGTGACCGCTACGGATACAAGCTCCCCTTCCAGTGGATCGACATCACAGACCTGACCCCAGGCCGATACAAGCTCACCGGAACGGTCGACGCACAGAACTACTATCGCGAGTCGAACGAGTCGAACAACACGACCTGGACGATCCTGCAGCTCAACGGCGACAACACCGTGAGGGTGATCCAGCAGGGCCCTCACGTCGAGCGAAAGCAGTCACGGAGCGACTACGCGACCCGGTCGCGATCGAGGCGGCCAGGTCGCCCGAACATTGAGGAACCTCCGGAACCCGTCGAGCTATTACTCGCAGACGAATCGGCCTCGCCGAGGTGGCAGCGCGCCTACCTAGATGGCCCTTGGGGACACGCATGGTGCGTTCTAGTCGCCCCCGAGGATGACGACGTCGGGCGGCGGGGGATCGGGCGCGTTCCAGTTCTGTGACCAGCGGCGCTTGCGCGCTGTGCTGGGCGTGGGACACCGCCGCGCCCTTCCTCGCTCCTGCGAGGCGGTTGCACCTTCGATGTGACGGGCCGAGATAGCTCGAGCGGTCGGGGCCGTGATCGAGATCCGAGGGCGCTCTCGACGCGATTGGCCGCCCGCACCTGGCGCAGATCGCCTGACCGGCATTGACGAGGCGGGCGACGTTCGCGCGTTGCGCCCGGTGTGCGGCCCCGTAGCCGCGGGCCTCGCGGCTCTTCGTGGCCCAGAGCGCCCGCACCGCATGTACTCCTCGAGGATCAGCTTCTCGACAACGGCGTAGCCGACGCTTAGCTACGCTCGCGCTCTCTGGGCGTCCTGCCTCCAGCCATTTCTGGATATCTGCGGAAGCCGTGTAAGAAGGCGAGAGGCCGGAGGTAGAGAAGGTGGTCCGCCGTCATCCCCGTCCTCCGGCCTCGTTCTCGTCTACCCGGACGTGTTGGCTCGCAACCCTGGCCGCCGAGCCTCAGCATCCTGACGCTGGGACGCGGGACCGCAACGACTCCCTTTAGGACGCCCATGTGCACGCCCCTGCGGGCCGCCGGGAGCGGCGGATCACGATCGACGGGAAGCAGGTCGCTCGAGGGCGTCAGCCGTGTCGGCCGACGCGAACGGCGGGGAGGGCGCCGACCTCGTCCTTGGACAGGGCGACGTGCACCGCGTCGCTCTCGACCCTGGCGACGGCCCCGATCGGGATGGTGACCTCCTTCCGTCCCCAGAGGTGGCCGCGCTCGAGGACGAAGTGCGTGATGTGCTCGTCCGCGTCGACCACAAAGCCGTCCACCTCGCCCAGTGAATGGCCGTCCGCAGAGATGACGGCGCTCGCCCGCCGGATCTCCACCTCGCCCTTCGGCACGCGGTCGTAGTACATGGTCACGTAGGAGGGGAGCTCGCCCCGCCCCGGGTCAACGCTGAAACCGTCGTAGTCGACACTGGCGTAGTACGGCATCGCAAGGACCTCCTCAACGCCGACGTCCCAGTCGGGGTCCTCGGTGGGGCGCTCTCCGAGCCGGAGGAAGGCGGCCTCGTGCGCGGACTCGAACCCCTGCGCCTCGTGCAGACTGCACTCCAGCTCGATCTCGCGCTGCTCGTCGTCTCTGCCCTTCGCCAGCTGAATGGGCACCAGCCGCGCCTCTTCCTCGCCTTGCTCGGGCCGGACCACCAGATGCGTCACGCGCTTCTCGAGCGGGTCGATGACGATGTCCGTCAACTCGCCGCACACGCCGTCGGTGCAGCGGACGCGATCGCCGATCTCGAGGCGCATGTCAGTCTCCTCTCCACGCCGACAGGTCGAGCGGAGTCTACGGACGGGTAAGCCAGACGCCCGGGTTCACCACACGCGCGACTGCCGCTGCGGCTTCTGGGTGACCCGATGCGCCGACGTCGCCCGGTTGCAGCGGCGGTGTTCGGCGCCCGTCCAGCCACTCCGATCGGCGGTGTGCCCCAGGTCGAACGGCGTCCCCGGCAGGATCCGCCGCCGGCAGCGAGCGCAGAGCACGACCTTCCCGCCTTCGATCGCACGGCGGTAGGTCTCCCGCAGGGCCTTGTGTGCCGCACCGTAGCCGCGCCGCTCGCGAGTCTTCTCGGCCCACTTCGCCCGCATTTCCGGTGGCGGACGGTGCTCGAGGCAGTAAGGACTTCGGTTAGACCAGGTGAGGCGGCTACAGCGCTTACAGGCTCGCTCGTTCACCGCTCACCTCTACAGGGAGGGAAAAATGGCACTGGCTGCGGGGATGCCGCTGGCTGTCCGTTCACGATCGACCCGGCACCGGGGTCCTCATCTTCCAACCGAACAGCGACTCGTCGAGCTCCGCTGCGGGAATCTGGATGGGCGCCCGCGACGTCAGCCAGCGCCAGGGCGCTTTCCGGCGAGGAAAAGGCAGGGGACTAGTAGCCATACGACTTTCGCTGAACCAAGCGGGTCGTCAGCGCCGTAGTTGCCGCGAAACGCGTCCCCCGTGTGGTCTCGGTGTGGTCTCGCATCCCCGCTCAACTCGCCGGCGGGATCCAGAGGCGTGGGCCGGGCTGCGTAGCAAGCGCGTGGCGTTCGGTTAGCCGCCCGGCCCCCTAGCGTCCTTTGCGAGGGAGGGAGGAGGGAGGAAGTTCCCTGCCTACGGCCCGGTGAAGAACCCCGTCACGACGGCCAGTCTCCCGCTCGGGACGACGACCATGCAGGTGATGATCGCCTTCTCGGCGGTCTTCGGTCCCCAGATGACGCTCTCGCCCGTGTCGACGAAGGTGAGCGATGTTCGCTTGAAGAGGAAGGTCTCACCGACCACATGGGCGGCGACGCCGGGGTTGGGCTCCTTCTGAATGTCGAACGACGAAGGCGTCCCTGCCGGGCCCGAACAGTTGTAGAGCGTAACCGTGATGGCATTACCACCCGTTGGCTCGGCATTTGCTGTGCCGGTGAGTGCACCGGCGATCGCCAGGCATCCGACCACGACGACGAACCGCAGCATTCGCACCGTTCTCCCGAAGGTTGTCATTCCTTGCCTCCTGTCATGGGATTCTCAGCGCAAGTATTTTGCGCTGCAAGCTGAAACAGAACGGCTCATTCGTCTAGGCGGAGCGTGGGACAGAAATGCGCCCCTGTGCTACCTCTCGGCATACCAACCCCCTTTGCTGTCGCTGTTGAAACTCGACCAAGCATCACGCCGGAGCGTGTGAGGGCGCGTGTGACGGCGGGCTCGAGCGGGTGCGGACGGGCTCGGCCTAGCCGGGGCGCGGGGGCCGAAAGGTGACCGTAGGACTACCCTGACCCACGCCCCGGCAAGGGGGAGGCTAGGGGTTCGCGGCGCGGCTGCCTAGATGGCGGTTTGGGACGGCTACTTGCTGCCTAATCGATCTGAAATGACGCGAGGGCTTGGTCGCAGCCAGGTTTCATCGCTGCGGCGTCCGCTCTAGCCGAGCTCGTCCGGCGGCGCGGGCTCGAGCGGGTTAGTGAGGTTCTGATTTCACTGGGTCTGCTAGGGCGGCCCGGAATGCCGACCGCGACCCAGATCATCTCGTGGTCGAGACCCTCGCGTCGTCTATGAAGGTCGTCAGCACGGGCGGGTCGAGAGCGTTCGAGTAGTTGTTCACCGACCACCGCTGGTCACCGCCGGGCCACTTCGTCCGCACGTTCTGGAAGTCCCACACGAGCGTTCCGTCGATCCACACCTTGAGCGTGCCGGTGAACTGTCCGGACTGGACGAGATACGCCTGGATCTGGAACCAGCGGCCAATCGGCGCCTGCTTGGTCGAACGATATTCCTTCTGCGAGATCGTGCTGTTCTGGTACGGCCCGCGAATGCCGTCGGTGTTGCTCACGTCGCCGCCTTTCCAGTTGAGCGCGAACGTGAGCGGCGACTGGGTCGCCTCAATCGACCAGAACGGCTGCCCGCTTGGGTACGTCGTCCCGTGCGACTTGAACTGGAAGACGTTGTACTGTTCTTTGACCGGGAAGAAAACAGCAGGGAAGTAGTACCAAGCCGAGTAGTAGTAGGTGTTCCCCGAGACGGCTTCCTTGTTGCGATGCTGCCGACACGCTGCTACACCGTCCGACGTGTCGATGGTCAGCTTGAGTGAACGCGTACCCGAGTGGGCGCGCTCGATCGTTACGGAGCGGGAGCACGCCCCCGTGTCCTGGGACGAATGCGCGCCCCACTCCGAGATGTCTCCGGTTTCCATGCCCGCCGACCACACGACCGCCGCTGGAGCAGGAGCGGCGAAGAGCAGCGCCGCCGCGCCGACTACTGTTGCAAGAAGCCTCATCTAACGCTCGTACCGTACGCTACAAGATCTGGCCCAGCACCGACGACAGCTGGAATTAAGCCGAGCCGGGGCGCGGGCCGCAAGGTGACCCTAGGGACTACCTGTCCAGGCCCGGCGAGGTCCGGCTACGTCTCCGTGCCACGCCTGCCTAGATGGCCGAAACGGCCGCGGGCCGCGCTGGCCAAAGGGCGTCTCCGGCGGGGTAGGACGCGCTGCGGATGCGGCGGATCGGAGTGCCCGTCCGGCCCGTTGAGCATGATCGGTGCGCCTTGGAACACGATGTCGTTCGTTGGATTCGCCCGTGTTCTTTCGCCTAAGCAGCCTCGAGCTCGGCCTGATCGTCTTCGGAATCGTGCTCGGCACGACGCTTCTCGGAGCGTTCGTCGGAAGCCGGCTGCGCGCGGCACGCAGACACGCTGCGCGAACCCTCGGCGTCGTCCAGGCGGCGCTGCTCGGGCTCGTGGCGCTTATCCTCGCCTTCGGCCTGACGATGGCCGTCGGGCGCTACGACCAACGGCGCGCCGCGGTCGTAGACGATGCGAACGCGATCGGCACGACCTACCTGCGGGCGCAGACTCTGCGCGAGCCGCTCCGCACGGAGTCCCTCGACCTGCTCGTGCGCTACACGGACGCCAGCATCGCAATTTCCCGGACGGTGCCGGGGAGCGCCGCCCAGGCGGCGGCGATCGCCGGGGAAGAAGAGCTGCAGCGTTCGCTGTGGCGCCTCGGCGGTGAGGCGCTGGCCGAATCGCCTACCGACAGCGCCCCGCGCCTGTACATCGAGACCCTCAACGAGATGATTGATATGCAGACCGTGCGGGTGTCCGCCTTGAACAACCGCGTGCCCTCGGCCGTGCTCTTGATTGCAATCGTTGGGGCGGCGATCGGGCTCGGCCTGCTCGCCCTCTACCTTGCAATTCTCTCGCGCGGCGTGGTTATGGCCATCCTGGCCGCGGCGTTCGTCTCGATCCTTCTCCTCATCACCTTCGACCTCGATCGCCCGACGCGGGGGCTCGTGACGGTTCCCGACACGCCACTTGTCGCGCTGCGCGCGTCGATGGAACTTCCGCCGGCGGCCGAGGCTCCGAACACGCCCTAAGTAGCGAGTTGCTGATGCTGACGCGGCCTCGGCCCGGACGCTGAACGCGGACTGTTCCGCTAGTCGCCCAAGACGACCATGTCGTCCGGGACGGGCTCGAACCAGACCCGCGACCAGATCCGCTTAGCCGGGGGCTGGACTGCGCGACGTCTCGCGTTCGTGACCGCCGCGCCCTTCCTCGCTCCCGCAAGCTGGTTGCACTTCCTGTGCTCGGGGCCGTTGTAGCCGCCGCGATCCTCGGTATGCCCCAGATCCCACGGGGCTCCGGGCGCAATCGAAAGCCCGCAGCGAGCGCAAACCGCAAGCCCGCTGGCGACGAGGGCGGCGTAGCGTTCCCGCGTGGCCTTGTGCACGGCGCCGTAGCCGCGCCGATCGCACGTCTTGGTCGCCCACTTTGCCCGCACTTCCGGCCGCGGCCGGTGCTCGAGGCAGTAAGGAGAATGGCCCGACCAGGTGGGCCGTCCGCGGCGCTTACAAGCTCGCTTGTTCACCGGCGCCGTGTCGGGGCAATTGACGCTGGTCTGCGAGCACTCTCGTCATCGTCGCGCGCGCGCGCCCGCTCGCCGCCCGTTCAGGTCGATGCTGGTTGATCGAGTCGCCCTTCACGGTTTGCTCCCGAAGTGGCATCGCGGTCGCGGGGAGGGCCGCCGTGCCAGTCGAGACACAGGGCCGTGGCGTCGTCCCGTAGCTGGCCGCCGCTGGCCTGGAGAACCGCCTGGGTGAGGTGCTGCACCGCCTCGCGGGGATGCATGTCGATGCTCGCGGTCAGGATGGCGGCGATGTTCAAGCCCGCAGCGTCGCGCTCCA
Organism: uncultured Actinomycetes bacterium; assembly: GCA_963842305.1. GTDB lineage: Bacteria > Actinomycetota > Thermoleophilia > Gaiellales > Gaiellaceae > JAIBJN01. The sequence continues at coordinate 1,184,250 of CAWJFW010000002.1, read as the reverse complement.
GCATGCCGTCGGTTACGAACATCAGCCGGTCTCTTACCTCCAAGGGCAGCGCTTGCACCCGGTAGCTGCCTCCGGCCTGCAGGCCGAAAGGCCGGTCGGCCTCCAAATGAACGTGCTCGACCTGCCCGGCCCGCAGCAGGAGCGGCGGGGGATGGCCGGCGTTGACGATGCCGGCCGTCGCTCTAGCCAGGTCGATCCGCACCACCAAGCCGGTGACGAACTGGCCTTCGCCGGCCTGCTCGGCCAGCGCATCATTCGCCAGCCGCGCCTGCTCGGCCAGCTCAACCCCCCGTCGGCGGGCGTTGCGGAGGCCTCCGACCAACACGGTGGCCAACAGCGCGGCATCCATGGTGTGACCCATCGCGTCGGTTATCGACACATGCAGCGTGTCTCGCTCCAGCGAAAAGTCGAAGGTGTCACCGCCGACCTCACCCGCCGGTTGCAGCCAGGCGGCGAGCGTGAACTGCCCAGCCTCGCAGGTAAAGGCACCGGGCAACAGCCGATGCTGGATCTCCGCCGCCAACGACAGCGGCACCGAGCGCTGCCCCCACTCGAAGAGATCGGTGTAGCGGCGGTTCGCAATCACCACGTACGCCAGGAAGTGCGCCGCCAGTGCGACATCGGCCACCGTCTGCTCAACCGGGAAGTCGTCCAGCCCTAGCTCCAGAACGCCGACTGCTTCGCCGCGGCTGGTCACCGGCGCGAACAACCGAGCGCCGCGATCCTCCGCGACCACTTCTACGGCCTGGGCGGCCAGCGCCCGCCCGTGTGGCGTCCCAACTAACGGCACGCGCTCCGCAGTCTCCTTCCCCTGCAACCGCAGTGCCCCTTCCCCGCCCGAATGGCCCAGTCGGATCAGCGAGTGCCCACTGAAGTCGGCGATGAGGAAGCTGACCTCGCGGGCGTCGATCGCTTCCGCCAGTGCGCCGGCGAGCACATCGACCGCCGCGACCGGCGGCGCCGCCTCGACCGCCGCCAGCAACGAATTCAAGTTCAACGACGATTGCCGGCTCTCACCCACCTCGCCCAATCTAACGCGACTGTTCGTCAGTGCCGCATTCGAGGTCGATATCACGGCGGTGAAGGCTGGATGCTGCTCGCCGGCGCGGCCCGAGGTAGGCCAGAGTCGAGAGGCAAAGCAGCTCAGTCCAGGTCTGGCAGGCGTCGAACAGGCGCCGCACGTCCGCGCCGGAGACCGTCGTCACGTCAACGTCGTCCGGGCTCGGTCGGCGCGGCGGCTTGATGCGATCCATCGGGTTGCGCGGAATCTCGTCGATCTTCGTACAGCCAGCCGAAGACTCTTGAGGACGCTAATCGAATGCCGCATCGTGTTCGGGGTGCGTGTCGCGCCAGCGGTCAAGATAAGCGCGGCAGTCATCCTCGGTCACATCGAGCAAGTCCCGTCGGGGAGGAGGTCGCAGAGGGGAGCTAGCTGCGGAAGTAGTCAGCGCGCGAGACCTTGGTGCACCCTCGGCGGGCATGTTCACCGTCGACCGGTCGATAGCGCGATCGAGCCGGAGGGGTGACCCTCTTATCGTGAACAGCCTTGTGTCGTCGGTCTTGGGTTTCATCGCCGGGCCAGGTTGTACGCGTAACGGCGGACGCGCGTCAAGGTCCGCCACCGCACGCTGTTTCGCTCGCTGGTCTTGTCTGCGTCGCTCGGCACCGTGCGCCGATCTTTAGTCGATGATCTGCTGCGCTGTGACCGGTACGCTGCTCACGTGATCCCGTGGATCATCATCGCCCTGGTCGTCGTACCCCTGCTTATTTTCGGCTTCGTAGCCACACGTCGTTCAACGGTCGCCAGGGAGCATCCCGCGAGCGAAGACGCGCAAGCAAGGGCGCGGACGGAGCAGGAGTTCGCGGAGGCGGAGGCCTACGAAGAGAAGTGGCGCGAGGAGGACAGGGAGAGGTACCACCAGGAGCGCCTGCCCTAGGTCGGTCGCCAGCGCAAGCTTCCTCTCCAAATCTTCAGTCGAGAATAATCGCTGCTCAGTAGTGACCGCTTCGATCGCCGCCCTTGTGGCCTTACCGGGACGGCGGGATACTCCGGCCCGATGGTCGGCGGGCGAACCTGCGTGACAGGCCTCGCGCTTGCGCTTGTGGCGGGCTGCGGCGGCGGTGGCGGCGGCGGCGAGATCAGCCGTGAGTCGATCGCGTCCTGCCTGCGCGAGGCCGACGCCGAGGTATCGACGAACAAGCAGGACGACTTCTTCTACCTCTATTCCGCAGTCCCGGAGCCGGTCTGGGAACGTGAGGGTCTCGCGGCGTCCATCCGGGACAACGATGTGGCGGTGCTCGCGGTGACGGGGGAGGGGGTCTCCGTGACGGGGGGCAGCGACGAAGCCGGTCTGGCCTTCTCGGTCGCCGAGATGGGCTTGAAAGGACGGGCCGAAGACCTGCTCAAGCGGTACGGCAACGTCGTGGTCGAGTGGGGCGAGGTCCCCACCGACGAGCAGACCGAGTCGCTGGAGGACTGCGTCTCGTAACCCTGGCTCTTCCCGCTCGGACGCGACCTCCAGCCCAGTCGAGGATTATCGACGCTCAGTAGTCAGCGGCAGAACGCCGGGCTGCGCGAGCGTCCCCTCCCTTGGTTGGTAGTCCGGTATTTACCGGCTCTCCGTCGAGATCTCTCCTGTGTGACCTTGCCCACGTCCGGGGCAACGGGTGCTCGCCGCGCCACATCAAGGAGCCCTGGCCGCTGTTGGCCCAAGTAGGAACGCCGCGGCCGCTTCCCGCTCCTCGTCCTCGATCCGAGGCATCGGGACGTAGCCGCAACTCGCAGCCCAGACGACTCGCGGCCGCTAACCGCTGAGCCAGGCGAGCTGCCCCGCGACCACGTCCCAGCGCACCGACGCCTCGCCGCCGACGACACGGTGGAAGACGATGCCATCGGGCTCCGCGACGGCGATCCACTTGCCGTTCGGCGACCAGTCCGCGTACACGCCTTCGAACGTCCGCGGGGCCTGGCCCTGGAAGCAGCCGAGGTCGATAAGCCGGACAACGTCGTCGCTGACCGAGAGGGCCGCGCAATTGTCGGGCGCAAGGTCGGCCACATGGTCGGCCAAGTACGTGAGGGTGCGGTCTGGCGTGATCGTCGGCACGCTCGCCGCGCCGACCAGGCGTCCGTCCTCGTAGCGGTCGACCCGCCCTCCCTCCACGAGGACGGCGAGCGAGCCGTCGACGCCCCATGCGAGCTCCCAGACAGGTCGACGCGCCCTCAGCAGCGGGCGCCCGTCGATCACGATCTGCTGGCGGTCGTTCACAGACGCCGTCACGCCCTGCGGGTCATACGCTCGCGGGCAGTAGTCAAGACGCTCCGGCCGCTGACTGCGCGAGAGCTCGAACCCGGACCGCGGGGTGTCGCACCAGGCGAGCGCCGCGCCGTCCGGGCCCCAGGCGATCGGAAAGACTCCCTCGTACTCTCCGAAGCTCGACCGCGGGTTCTCGAGGTCGAGAATGCTGAAGCGCCGATACGCACCGCCCTCATCGTCGAGCGTGCGGTACGCGACGCGGCTTCCGACGCGCGGGGCGTAAAGCGCGCAACTCGTCTCCTGCCGAGGGAGGTCGAGCATTCGGCCCGAGCGGAGATCGATGGCCCGAAGCTCGCAGGCGCCGGGGGCGGTGAAGGCGAGGAGACCCGACGCGGCCCCGCCCGGCAGCCTCCACGTCGACGGCTCACCCTCATCAGTCGTGGTGGTGGTGGTCGGTGTCTGACCATCCTGCGGCTCCTCGGCCGTCGTCGCCGACGCCTCGCGCTCATCCGTCGTCGCGGCAGTCGCCGCTCGACCGTCCCGCGGCTCCTCGGCCGTCCGGTCGCGAAGCGCGTCTGTGAGCGCGACCGCGCCGAGCGCGACCACGGCGGCCACAATCGCGAGATCCCGCGCTCTCCGGCGGCGAAGCAACTTCACGAGTATCTGCAGGAATGATGCGCGCTTTCGCGAGCGCACACAAAACGGACACCGCCTTGATCCGTCGCCTGGTCAGTCAGTCACGTCCCCGACATCCTGCTGATGATCTCCGTGACCACCGAACACGATGGCGGCGTGGTCGACCTGATCATGGATGAGGAAGGGCTCGCCGGTCTTGAGCGAATCCTGGGCTGGCTCCGCGACGGACTCGACAGCCACTACCACCTGATGAGTGCCGAGTGGGCGTTCCGGTGCTGACGATGCGGGCACAGCCGAGGTCCCCATCCTCAAGCGTCTCGCGCACTTCGATGTGAAGGTCCGGGAACGCGGGGGAAGAACGTCGCCGGTGGCCTAGACCTGGGCTTCGGCCTCAAGCAGAGCGCCGCACCCGCCGCACTCACTCGACGGCTTCCAGGCCGACGACCACACCGATTTGTTCGCGACCGCCTGCTGTTGCGGGTACGTCCGCCAACCGCAGACCGAGCAGTCACGCCAAAGGATTCGCGGAGGCTGCGCCATCAGCTCAACCTTGAATCATAGGCCGAGCTACGTCCGTGGTCGTCGCCCGCTCGGGGGGTTTGCTCGCCCGCAAGAAAGACCGCGGCGCGGGCCGAAAAGTGACCCTAGGACTACCCTGACCCACGCCCCCGGTAGGAGTTCGGGGGCTGATGGGTTTGCGTGCTCGCACGAATGGAGCCTTTCGTCATGGTTCGACGTCCGAGGGAGTATTGAGGAACCTTGTGATCGCCTCACTCGCGCTGATCGCCTTGTCAGCGTGTATGGGAGGTAAGAGTCCGGATCCTGACCCGGACGCCGTGGATGTACCCGTTCGGCAGATCTACGACGTCTCGAAGGATGGGATACCCGCGGAGGGATCGTACTCGCATGTCCGCATCGAGAATCTGGACGGGGACAAAGTCATGGAGAAGCGATTCCCACTCGACGGACAGAAGCTCAGCGAGCTTCGCTTCCTCTCAACCATGACACTGCGTCTCGATCCGGGCAGCTATCGGCTCGCGATTTTTCAGCGGTACTGCGACGGGAGCTGCGACAACCTCGGCCGGCCAGAGGACGAGTGTTCGCGCGAGATAGTTGTCGTGCGCGACCGCCCTCTCAGGGCCACGATTGCGGTACGGCCAGGTGAGGGCTGCACGGTCACGATCGGGTGGTCGAACCCATAGCGCCTCGGGCGCTTGCACCAGCGCACCGCAATGCTCATCCAAAATGGCCGTTCGGGATCGGTCCCCTCCCGTTCCTCGAAGGGCTACATCTCTCCGTTTTGGCCGCAGGAGGCCTTGACACCAGCGTGGACGCTGTGCCTTGAGACCTTTAAGTCAGCCTTCCCTCGCCAACGAGGGCAGAGGCGGTTAGGTCGCCTCACTCGGAATACGCTCCGCGCCCAGAAGGCAAGGCCGCGCGACATGCGAGCCCGTTTTGCGCGATCAGTCGGCGAACGCGACCATCACCTCGTCGTGGAAGAGCCGGAGCTGTTCTTCGAGACTGGGGAGGCCGTCGATCCTTCGCCCTGACCAGCTCTCGACGAGGAAGGGGTCGGCGAATGTGACGAGTAGATGGTTGAAGCCGGCCGGGAGGAAGTCGCGCTCGATCTTCTCGATCCAGTCCCTTGCCGTCCCGGCCACCGACAGCGCCGCGCCGAGCTCCGAGGAAGTTAGCTCGAGCGCACGCTGAACGTCGCCTGCCGTGAAGGCCTCGACGATCGGCCTCACATCCTCGAACTCGATTCCGTGCCGAGCCAGCAACTCGACGGGCATCGAGCCAATGTAGAAGGCTGCCATGATCCGAGCCGCCTCCCGCGCCGGCTCCGGCTCAGAAGCGATAGCCCCAAGAGGGTTGTCGGCAAGGTCGAGCTCGCGCCAGTCTCGACCAGATCTCTCCGCTCCCTGACGGAAGGCCGAGGCCGTGAAATCGAGCGCCTCGCGTGAGTAAGCACACGCGGTATGGAGTCCGTCCGCGATCTCCCCGGCGAGCTCGAACGAGCGAGGCCCGCGCATCCCCCCGAGCTTGATCGGGAACGGGCTCTGGACGGGCCGGGCGGCGGTGAACAGCCCGGTGTATTTGTAGTAGTCCCCGTCGAAGTCGATCGCGCCCTCGGCGAGAAACGTCCGCAGGACATGGTGGGCCTCGCGCAACCGGGAGATCGGCTTCATGCCGGCCAAAGGGACGCGGTACTGCTTGAGCATCGCGAAGTTCCCGGTCGAGAAGACGAGCTCGGCGCGCCCATGGGTGAGCTCGTCGAGCGTCGCGACCTGCTGCGCGATGATCGTCGGATCCTTGAGGATCACGTGCGTGACCTCGGGCCCCATGCGAAGTCGCGTTGTGCGGTCCGCGGCGGCTGCAAAAAGCGCCCACATGTCCTTGTGGTAGGTCTCGTCGGCGCTGTAGCAGCCCCAGAACCCGAGCTCATCCATCAGCTGGATCGCGGCGAGCGCTTGATCGAGCGGCTGCTCCGGGATCAGCTGATAGCTGAAGCGCACGGCCCAGTCTCTCACGACCACATGAGCGTTGAGCCGCGGCGTGGCTGCCGCACACGACAACGACCGCATGTCCAGGTTGACGCAGACCCACCACCCCATTTCGTGTGAGGGTAGATGGGTCAGGCGGGTGAATCCAACGGGCGGGCGCCACCACTTCGAACCCGCCGTGGCGCTCGGCCCGCCTTCGGCGCGAGCGGTCGATTCGCTCCATCGGGTTGGCGCCGATCCGGTCGAAGTGGGCCGCTCGCAGAACTCGAGACACCTTGCCCGCTTCCGTGGGCCTCGCCCCTAGAGCGCTCGGTACGTCAGCGAGCGGGGTGAGCTCGAACACAGGGTGACGGTCCGCTTCGGCGACGAAGTCGGTCACGGGAGAGTCCTTGCCGGCCCGGAAGTACGGCCGGCTGATGCTGGCGATAGCGACGTAGCGCTTGAGGATCGGTCCAGCTTCGCCGGGGGAAACCTCTCGGATGACGTAGTCGCGCGTGTTGCGTCCGTGACGCAGACTGACCTGCCCGGCGGCGCGGGCGTTGTGCACCCACGAGACGGCTCCGTAGGGGGCGACCAGCCAGCGCTTCCCACCGTGCTCGACGGGAACCACAGGATTCGTACGCAACTGGCCGGTCTTGCGGCCATGGGTCGTCAACAGGTAGACGGGTCCAATCCCGACGCGTGCGAGCAGGCCAGTGATCACGTTCCCCACGCGCCGCCACAGACCTGGCCCGTGCCATTCCTTCGCAGCCGTCGGCGGCCGCTGCTCGTCCGCCTCATTGATCTGATCTGGCGCCGTGTCGGGCATGGGGCTGCTTTCTCTTCGGAGGCGACGAGGGATCATAGAAGGGGGCCGGGGGTCGTGGTGGTCGCCTACCCAGTCCATTGTTAGGCGACGTTCCAGGTCCCCGAGTAACGCGTCCATCTCTGGAGCACGCTCCTCGTCGCTGAGCCTATGTGGAGGACCGTTCCCTTCCGATTGGCCGGTCATAGCCTGGCCTTCTCGACGACCGCCTCGTTCCAAACCGCCCGCCTTGCCCGCCGTCTAGATACATTCCCGAACCCTCGGCAGTTGGGTCAGGCATCGAGTCGCAGCACGACCTCGTCCGTCTCCTCGTTGCGCCCATGGGCGAACGCGCGCCCCTCGCCCACGATACGAAAACCGCACTTCGTCAACACACGAATCGACGCCGCGTTGTCGCTCGCAGCGCCAGCGTAAAGAGGACGGGTTGCCTCCACCTGCAAGAACTCTTGTAGAGCATGAGTGGCAATGCCGCGGCCCCAATGTTCACGGCCGATCCAATAGGTGACCTCGCGGTGACCCTCCAAGTCGAAGCTCGCGATGTGACCCACGACCCGACCGTCGACCTCGACGACCCTGTTCGTCGTCGAGGCGTCGTTCCTCAGTCGCGCCCACCGTCGCTCAAAGGCGGTTCGATCATCGAAATCCGGCGACGTGAATGCCGCCATTCGGATCGCGTCGGGATCCGTCGAGTGCTCGAACAGCACGCCGATATCACGATCTTCGATCTCGCGAAGGACAAGGTGTCCCGAGCCCTCCTGCATCGCCGTTAACGCTAACTGCCGCAAACCTCGGGTGCATTCCTGAACGCTCGCCCACCAGTGTCGAAGCCGGGTAGGTGACCCTCGAAGGTGAGCGCCTCTATTCCGGGGCGGCGTCGGGCGCCGCACAGGCTCATGGCTCTCTCCTTCCGCCCTATCGAAGTGACCTGAATGCTGCCCGGATCTCCGCGGAGAAGAGCTCCGGCTCCTCCCACGCAGCGAAGTGGCCGCCCCGGTCGACCTCGTTGAAGTAGATGACGTTGGGGTACGACTTCTCGACCCAGCTGCGCGGAGTCCGCCAGATCTCGCCGGGGAAGGTCGTGAAGCCGACCGGGATCGGCGACGGCGGCAGCGGCTGGCGGCCAGCGGCCGGCGCGTCCGGCCCGTAGGCCTCCCAGTACGACCGGGCCGCGGAGGCGCCGGTGCCGGTCAGCCAGTACGCCGTGATGTTGTCCAGGACGTTGTCCCGGGTGAGATTGCCCGAGGGCTGCCCATCGACGAAGGCGCTGGCGATCTTGTAGTAGCTATCCGTGTCGTGGTCGATCATCCAGGCGGCCAGGGCGACGGGGGAGTCGAGCAGGGCATAGCCGATCGTCTGCGGGCGGGTGGCCATCTCGATGTAGTAGCCGTTCCCCGACTGACCGAAGGTGGCGATCTGCGCGGCCGCGGCGCGTTCCTCGTCGGTGTCCGTCGGCATGGTGCCGCTCAGCGCCGGCACGAGCAGGTTCGTGTGGATGCCGATCAGCCCCTCGGGTGCCTGGCGGGCCATCGCGTCGGTGACGCCGGCGCCCACGTCGCCGCCCTGGGCCACGTAGCGTGTGTAGCCGAGGCGGCGCATGAGCTCGACCCAGGCCCGAGCGGTCCGGCCAAGGTCCCAGCCGACCTCGACCGGCTCGCCCGAGAAGCCGTACCCGGGCAGGGAGGGCAACACGAGGTGGAAGGCATCCTCGGCGCTGCCGCCGTGCGCAGTCGGGTCCGTCAGCGGGCCGACGGAGTCGATCATCTCCATCACGGAGCCGGGCCAGCCGTGGGTCATGATCAGCGGGAGCGCGTTCTCGTGCGACGACCTGACGTGGATGAAGTGGATGTCGACGCGGTCGATCTCGGTCGTGAACTGGGGCAAGGCGTTGAGCTTCACCTCGGCCTTGCGCCAGTCGTAGTCGGTCTCCCAGTAGCGCGCGAGCTCCTGAATCGTCGCCAACTGCACGCCCTGCGACCGATCGGCCACCAGCTCCCCGGAGGGCAGGCGCGTCGCGGCGATCCGGCGGCGCAGCTCGGCGAGCTTCTCTTCGGGAGTGTCGACGTGGAAGGGACGGATGTCGATGGCGGTCTGGGCGGTGGTGCTCATCACGACCTCCGTGGTTGGTAGATGCGGTTCCTATCGCCCTTTAGCCCTCGGGTGACATTCCCGAACGCTGGCTCAAGCCTCCATTGCCTATGCCGCGCCGGCCGCGAAGAAGTCGATAAGCAGTTGGTTGACGCGTTCAGCCTCGTCGTGATGCACCCAGTGCGACGCGTCGGGCAGGCGCTCCACGCGGTCGAGGTTCGGTACGTCGTCGCGTTCGGGCTCGGCGAGGTCGGAGCCGAGGTAGGAATCGCGCTCCCCCCAGATGACCAGTGTCGGCGCCGAGATCGGGCGAAGCTTCGCCGCGGCTTCCTTCTGGGACTGTCTTACCGAGGCGCGGTAGTAGTTGATCATCGCGGCCGATGCCCCTGGCTGCGACCACGCCTCGACGTAGCGTTCGATTTCCTCGTCGGTGTAAGGCGGGTTCGCGTCTTCCAGGAAGTGCCGATAGAAGTGCCAGTCTCTTAGGTGCACCACGTCCTCGGGTAGGCCCGGGAGCGCAAAGAAGAAGAAGTACCAGGACTTCCGGAGCTGGCTCGGGTGGTGCAGTCCCTGCGAGAGCCGCCGCGGATGAGCGGCGTTGAGGATGGCGAGTCGTTCGACCACTTCGGGGTGGTTCATCGCGGTCGTCCAGGCGATGGATCCGCCCCAGTCGTGACCGACCAACTGCGCGGACTCGGCACCGAGTTCTCCGATGAGGCCGCGGATGTCGGCGGCGAGCAGGTCGACGCCGTAGGCCTCGAAGCCCTCGGGCTTCGAAGACAGGTTGTAGCCACGCGTGTCGGGCGCGACGACGCGAAAACCGGCCGCGGCGAGCGGGGCGATCTGTAGCCGCCAGCCGAACCAGAACTCCGGGAAGCCGTGCAGCAGAACGATCAGCGGCCCGTCACCGGCCTCGACGTAATGCAAGCTCTGATCGCCGACCTCGGCGTAACCCTCCCGAAGCTCGATCCCGACGTCAGGGAGCACGCTCGTGGTGGTCATGAGGACCTCCGTGGGTAGGGGGCTTTGGTGCGAGACTACCCCTGCGGTCTGGAAGCAAACAACGTCACGGGCCGCCGCGACATATCGCCCAAGGCGGTCAGGCGACATTCACGAACACTGGCCCAGGCGACCCTCCTGAAATCAGCCCTAGGGTGCAGGGCTTAGTTAGTGGTCACCTGCTCAAGGCACACTCGTGCCCAGAGCCGCCCGTGGGCGTCGACGCCGGCACCCGCTGAACTACCGAGGTTGGCGCTCCCAACTCACAAGGGAAGACTTACTGCTGGTAGCGCTCCACGACTTCTGGTCGTCGAGCCTGCGCTCCCTCGGGATCCTTGTCAGCGTCGCGAAGCGCTCGGCGCTGGCGGAGAAGATCCCAGCACTGGTCGAGCGAGACCCTGATCTCCTCGAGCCGCGCGCGATCGGCGTCAGTCGCGTCTCCTGCCGACTCGCGCGTCCAGAGCTCCTGCTCTTCGGCGACGAGCTTCTCGATCGAGCCGTGAATCTGCGGTTCGTCCATCTCAGCTTCCACCTCCCAGCGGCCCCTCGCGCATGGCGGGTGTGGGGCACCAGGACGATCGGAGGGTGTCCCGGTCCCAGCCGGCGAGCGTGGCGCCGGCATCGTACGCGCTCTGAAGGAACTCGAGCAGGATTCCACGCGGGTCGGGCGAGGTGCGCACCTCGTCGTAGGGAAGAAGGGCGAGATTGCTCGAGCCGAACGGCTGCTGCCAGCTCGCCGCCTGGGGACTGAGCGGCTGTTCCGCGAGGCCGGCGGGCTCGGGCGCCGTGTATGAGTAGAAGGCGGGCATGCGGACCTTCTGGTCACCGGCCCAGAAGCCGAAGCTGATGACCTCGTGCGAGTAGGCCTCCCGCGAGACGCGGTCGACGTTCGGATTCTCCGGGGCGCGCGCGCCTGAGAAGCGGGTGACGGCGAGGTCGAGGCCGTGCCAGAAGAGGTGCACCGGGCTGGTTTTGCCGCAGAACCAGCCCGCGAATTCCTGCAGCGTCCAGTCGATCCAGCGAAGTGCCTGCCAGAAGCGCTCCACCGCCTCGCGATCGTAGGAAGCGTGCTCGGTGTCCTCGGCGAAGGGGGTAGTCGTCGGGACGCCGAACGGCTCCGCCTGGATCTTCACCTCGATCCCAAGGCCGGCGAGCAGTGCGAAGAAGCGCTGGTGGAAGGCCGCAACCGAGAGACCGTCGGCGAGCGGGAAGGATTCCACCTCCCCGCCGCTCGTGCGCACGACGAGATCGTGGGCGACGAAGTCGAAGGAGACGTCGAAGTCGTCGTCCTCGAAGCGGAGGCGACGCGTCGTCAATCCTCGTGTGTCGACGTAGAGCGGCGCGTTCCACCAGTGGTTCTGCGGCGGCGTCGAGGCCAGGCGCACCTTGCCGACGATCTGCGCCCAGAGGTGAAGCGTCTCTTTCGTCGGCTCCCACTGCTCGAGCTGAAGCGCTGGCAGCTCGTTCATTCGTCGCAACCCGGAACGCTCGCGTGCGAAAACGTCACCTGAACCGCGTCGAGATGCATGTAGGCGTCAGCCATTGCGTCTGAGCGTTCCGCAGCAACACTACCTGCGAGGAATGCCTGTGGCCCGACCTGGTCTTGCGGCCAAATCGCCAGATCGGCTAATCGTCGCCTCGTACCTGAGCCGCGGCGACATACCCATCGGCGCCGGGGGCAGTCCTTCGGGCGACGCCGGCGGCCGCGTACGCATCGTCCTCATCGAGGGTCTCGTGTTCGAGGAGCGCGGCCGCCAGTGAGTCGAGTTTGGCCCGGTTCTCTTGGAGCAGCGCGACGACCTTCTCGTGGGACTCTTCGACGATTCGGCGCACCTCCTCGTCGACCAGCTTCTGCGTGTCGGGGGAGACCTCCGCAACCCCGGGGAGCAGTGGTCCCGAGCCGTCGCGGGGCAGGACGGCGACCGGGCCGATCGCAGAGCTCATGCCCCAGCGCCCCACCATCTGACGAGCGAGCTCGGTGAGCTGCTGGATGTCCGATTCCGCGCCGGTGCTCGTTTCTCCGTAAACCACTTCCTCCGCTGCACGCCCCCCCAGCGCGACCTTGATCTTCGCCTCGATCTCGGGCTCGCGATAGTTGAAGCGGTCGTTCTCCGGCGCCGCGAATGTCACCCCGAGCGCCAGGCCGCGCGGAATGATCGAGACCTTCCGCACCGGGTCGGCGCCCTCGGTCAGCATGCCCACGATCGCATGCCCGCCTTCGTGATAGGCCGTGCGGCGCCGGTCCTCCTCGCTCATCATCACCTGGCGTTCGGCGCCGAGGATGATCCGCTCGAGCGCATCGGTGAAGTCGGCCTCCCCCACGGCTTCGTGGCTTCGGCGCGCTGCCACGAGCGCCGCCTCGTTGACCAGATTGGCGAGGTCGGCCCCAACCATGCCCGGCGTGCTCGCCGCGATGCGGCCGAGATCGACATCCGGGGCGAGCGGCACGCCGCGCGCGTGCACGCGGAGGATCGCCTCCCGGCCGGCGCGATCGGGGGGCTGTACGGTAACCCTCCGGTCGAAGCGGCCGGGCCGCAGGAGGGCTGAGTCGAGAACGTCCGGGCGATTCGTCGCCGCGATCACAATCACGTTCGTGGACGAGTCGAAGCCGTCCATCTCGGTGAGGATCTGGTTGAGCGTCTGCTCTCGCTCGTCGTTCCCGCCGCTGAAGCCGGCGACCCCTGAGGTGCGCGAGCGGCCGATCGCGTCGAGCTCGTCGATGAAGACGATCGACGGCGCGGCCTCCTTGGCCTGCGCGAAGAGGTCACGCACGCGTGATGCGCCAATGCCCACGATCGCCTCGACGAACTCGGATGCGGCGAGGGAGAAGAACGGGACGTTCGCCTCGCCCGCGACCGCCCGCGCGAGAAGGGTCTTTCCAGTTCCCGGGGGGCCGGAGAGGAGTACCCCGTGCGGGATGCGAGCGCCGAGCTTTCGGTACCGCTCCGGCTGACGGAGGAAGTCGACGACCTCGCTCAACTCGTCCTTCGCTTCGTCGATGCCGGCGACATCGGCAAAGGTGACCGGATCACCTGACGGCTCGTAGCGACGGGCGCGCGAGCGACCGAAGGCGCCGAGGACGTTCTGCATCCTCCCTGCCCGTCGGAAGAGCCAGAAAAGGAGTAGGACGAAGAGGAGTGTCGGAGCGAAGCCGAGCAAGAGGCTCTGCCAGAAGGGAGCGCCCGTGTCGAGGGGCTGGGCGTTGACGACGACCTCGTTCTCCTCGAGCAGGAGCGACAGAGCGTCGGTGTCTGCGAAGGCCGGGATCTCGGTCTCGAAGTGGGTCGTCGGCTCCGACCCTTGGTAGCTCTCCTGCTCTGTGAAGGTCCCCTGGATCGCCGTGCCCTTCGACGTGATCTCCTCGACGTGCCCAGCGTCGACCTGGTCGAGAAAGAACGGGCTGTAGGGAACTCGAAGCCGCGATTCCGGCTGGGTCGCCCGCATCCCGAAGAAGATGTTGAACCCGAGCAGAGCGAGAAAGAAGAGAACCCAGACCAGGCCCGGGCGAAAGCGTGGGCGCTTCGGTGACGTTGGCGACGATTCGGGCGGCGCCGGCGGGGCGCCTGCCGTCGCTCGATCTCCAGGCGCCTCGGTCATCGCAGGCGACTCCGAATCCTCACGACAGAACGAAGACTACCCCTGCCCGGCGCGTCGCTGCGGGCTGAGCTCCGTCCGTCTGAGGTCGCCGAATGGTCGCGCTCCGATTTTCTCTTTCAGTCAGCCCGTGCCCGGCCCAGGCTGGCGTCTCCTGGTTCGAACGGTTCTCCAAGCCCACAGAGCCCAGACACATGCGAGCAGGAGTCCGCCGAGAAAGATCAGGTCGTAAGGCGACGGGGGCCACGCACCGAACGCAGCCATCCCGAAGACGATCGCGATGAATATCCACGAAACAGCGTCCAGGACGATCCACCAGCCACGGAGCTCGACCACGCGCCGATGATAGCCCCGCACCGCCACTACAGCGGGCGGCGGTCGTCCTCCCCTTGCCGCTCGGGCTCTCCGTCGGATGCGGGCCATCTCACAAGCCGCGGGCTCACCTCGCGGGCGCGTGGGCAGCCTCGCCTCAGGGTCACCTTGCGACCTGCCCCGGCGCCTATCCAAACCCAAAGCGGCGTACACTTCCGCCGGTGCGGACCGTCCTCAGCCCGCTCGGGTTTCTCCTTACGGGGGTGGCAATCGGCTACATCCTTGCCCGGCCGATGAACGGTCTCACCCGGCAGGAGGGGCGGAACGAGATGGCCGTCGACTTCCCGTCAGGCTCTGAAGCCGAGAGGGAATGGCGTCTGCGTGTCTCGGGGCTCGTGGGCACGTCCCGAATCGCCCTGTAGGCCGGAGCGTTCGCGATCCGCCACCCCGATAGCCCTCCGGCGACAAGGCGGTGACAGGGTGTCCTTGCGGCCCGGTCCGCCTCGGGTTCTACTCGGCGGGCGTTTCGATTTCTCGAGGCACGACACGGACTCGCCCGGTCTTCTCGGCAACCCAGCGAAGCGAGCGAAGACGGCAGGGTAATCGCTCCTCAGGGATTCTCGTTTTCCCGTAGCGGTCGAAGAAACCTAGGGCGTCCGGTCGCGGGTTGGCGTGCTAGAAGCAGCAGCGCCGCTGACCGCGTTCTCGTTCGCCCAGTCGAGAGCGTAATCGGCGACTTCTTCCCAGCCCTCCTGGGCGGGAAGGAGGTGCGCCCGGCCCTCGTACTCCTTGACCTCGGTGATCGTGTTCGACTTGTAGTGCTTGGCGTTCGACCGCTGGACACTCGGCGGCATGAGGTGGTCCTCGCTCGCCCGAGATGAACAGCAGCGGCGCGCGGT
Organism: uncultured Actinomycetes bacterium; assembly: GCA_963842305.1. Lineage (GTDB taxonomy): Bacteria > Actinomycetota > Thermoleophilia > Gaiellales > Gaiellaceae > JAIBJN01. Next base: position 1,169,162 of record CAWJFW010000002.1, on the reverse strand, counting down.
CGTCGTTCTTGTAGTCGACCCACGTGGCCTGGTGGCCAGGTTCCAGGTTGGCGAGCACGATCCCCCAGAGGATCGCCCCCGAGGCCGGAACGTGGTAGCGCTCGTACAGGGCCTGGGAGTCGTCTTCGCTGAAAGTGTTCGTGAACACGTAGTGCCACTGCTCGGGCGTGAAGCCGACGGCGCGGTGGCGGTTGGCTGGGTTCTTGAGGGCAGGGAACAGCGACTTGATCTGCGAGGGCGGGGTGACGCGGACGCCTTCGGTCGGAGCGGAGTTGATGGCCACCCCCACAGCACCGAACCCGTGGTCGAGGAGGAGCTGCACGAAGGTCCCGCCGGCAGAGTGTCCGATCAGGATGGGAGGCGACTCGAGCTCGCCGACGACCGCCTCGAGATGCTCGACGACCGCTGGCACCGTCAGCGCTTCGATCGGCGAGGTGTCTGCATTGAGCGCCTCGACCTCGACCTCGAATCCAGGATAAGCAGGTGCGATCACGCGGTAGCCGGCCTGCTCGTATCGCTCGATCCAGTGCTCCCAGCTTCGGGGAGTGACCCAGAAGCCATGGATCAGAACAATCGTGTCAGGTGTGTCGGCCATGGGCCGCTCCTTCCGTTCGGGTCAGCGTTGCTTACGGGTCCACCCGTTGTGTTGCGGGCTCTGAAGGTCGGCCTTCCGCCTGGTTGGGGCCTGCGCGGCCGTTCGTCGGCCTTCCTGGCCCGCCTAAAGCTTGGACATTCTCTCCGCGACGGTGTCATGTCGGCGACGGTCATGGTGCCCTCCAGTCCTTGGGCGACCCCGTCGGACCATGATGGCAAACCCGCCTCGATCTCGCCGACGCTTTCCCACCGCCCTCCGCACAGTCACCAGACAGGAACCCCCAGCTCCGACTGCGCAAGCGTCCGCCGTGTTCTAGATCTCCTGGGCAACTTCGGACGCGGGTTCGATCTAGCGGCGCCCTGTCGGTCCGTATCCGTCAGAGCTGAAGCTTGTTAAAGGATGCGTTCGAGGACGAGCATCCTCCGGCTGGACACCAGATGCTCCAAGTCATCCGCCAAGGCCTGAACCCGTAGCTCCGCTTGTTGCTGCCAGTGCGCGATGTTGACGATCTCTGCGATCAGCACGTAATCGGCTGATTCAGTGGCCTGTCCGGGTACATCCGCCGGCCGCGTCAATCGCCAATCCGGCATCGTCTCCAGCGAGCTATGGACGATGTCCCGATCACTGGCCATCAGACGCTCAAACTCCTCGGCTAGCTCCGGCGAGCGGAGGTGAAACCACATGACGAGTGTCGCCGCGGCCGCCATCGGCAGAGCGTAACCCTGTAACGGAAAGTTTGCGAGCTTCGAAATGGCGCTGAGACTCAGAGAGGGGCTGAAGGGTCAGGCCCGAGCCGCTTGGTCGTGGATCGGCGCCTGTGCCGGGAGCAGGCTCTGGGGCGCCGTTCTCGCCGGGACAACGCCAGACCGCACACTGATCCGGGCCGAAGCACCGCATCTCGCCCGCACTGCGGCCGACACGAACTCATGTGTTGTTCCTATGATCGACGCGTGGGGCGGGAAGGGACGCTCAAGGCGCCGGACGGCCGACGGCTCGCCTACGTCGAGCGCGGCGACCCCGACGGGAGGCCCGTCGTCCTCCACCACGGAACGCCGGGGAGCCGTCTCGACAATCACCCCGACCCGAGGGTGTACGAGGGCATCCGCTTCATCGCCTACGACCGTCCGGGATACGGTCTCTCTGATCCGCGCCCAGGCCGGGTCGTGGCCGACGCGGCGGCCGACGTGGGCGCACTCGCCGACCACCTGGGCCTCGACCGCCTTGCCGTCTTCGGCATCTCCGGCGGGGGCCCACATGCGCTCGCCTGCGCGGCGCTTTTCCCGGGCCGGGTCGACCGCGTGGGGGTGATGGTCGGAGCAGCGCCGTCGGACGATCCGGCGCTCGACTTCATGGCCGGGATGGCCGAGGTCAACATCACTGAGTTCAGTGCCGCCAGGGAGGGAGAGGAAGCGCTGGCGACGGTCCTCGCGCCGTGGGTCGAGCAGAGCGCCCGCGACCCGGAGGGCCTGCTCGACGCCCTCGCCGCCGAGCTGCCCGAGTACGACGGGGAGGTCCTCTCGCGCCCGGAGGTCCGTGCCGAGCTCAGGAAGTCGATCGTCGAATCCGTGCGCCAGGGAGCCCTTGGTTGGATCGACGACGACCTTGCGTTCGCGGCGCCCTGGGGTTTCTCCCTCGATGACGTTCGCGCGGAGGTGCGGCTGTGGCAGGGTGAGCTCGACGTCCTCGTGCCCCGAGCCCACGGCGACTATTTGGCGGAGCGCCTGCCCGACGCGACCTTCGAGCTCGTTCCCGGCGCGGGCCACATGCTCCTGGACCACTGGCGGGAGACGCTTGCCTGGCTCGCCCGATAAGCGCCTTCACTCGATTCAGGCGGGCGGGAGCACTCCGCAGTATCGGCCGTGCCAGCGAAGCGCCGGCCGCTGGATCGTCGACCAGGAGAAGGCCGGGCTCGACGATCCGGGCGTAACCTCGAGCGCACTGTTTCACCGGTTCGAACCCGGGCCGCGCCTTCACCGCCATGGATGCGAACGGGATCCCCACGAAAGGTCCTTCACCCGCTCCATCGCCTGCTCGCGGTCGAACCTCCCGAGATAGATCTGGGTCGTCTCCATCTTGGAGCAAGGTGGTCGAGTCGAAGCCGCGCCCGACCGATGCGGCGGGCATGAGTGACCTCGAACGGGCGATGCGCTTCCCCGTTCGTCTCGTGGGGTAGAGGGGACCCGGAGGGAGCTCCCGTGACCAAAGGAGAACGAGATGGGAAAGCTGATTGCGACAACGCAGGCCACCATCGACGGCGTGATAGACCCGGTGGGCGAGTGGGTGCAGCCGGACGGAGACCACGGCGAGTACTCGTTCAAGCGTCAGGCGAGATCGAGCGGGCTGGTGCTGGGCCGCAAGACCTACGAGGGGCTGGCGGGATATTGGCCGAGCCAGACGGGTAAGTGGGCGGCGATGGTCAATGCGATGCCGAAGTACGTCGCGTCCAACACCCTGTCCGGAGACCTCGAGTGGAACGCGACCCTCCTCGAGGGTGACCTCGAGGACGCGATCCCGAAGCTGAAGGACGGGGTCGACGGTGACCTGTTCATGCACGGGAGCGGCGAGTTCGCGTACGCCCTCGCCGAGAAGGGCCTGATCGACGAGTACGAGGTCTACCTGAACCCGCTCGTCTGGGGCGAGGGAAACGTCCACGTGCTCGGCGATAGGGGAACGGTCCGGATGGAGCTCGACGACGTGAAGCGGTTTGACTCCGGAGTGGTCCTCCTCACCTACCTCCCGGCGTCGTGACAGTTCTTCCACACCCCACGCCGACAGCAAGACGGAACCCATCTCCCCTCAAACCTTCTGAGGTCGCAGCCCCCACCCCGTTTCTGGCTGAGGGTGGGTGGGTCAGGTCGGGCGGGTAGGTCCATCGAGCACGAGGCTCGATAGTCTCGGTTGGGTTTCTGGAGCGGCTGGGCAGCACAAACGAGTTCTCCAGGGGGCGGGTTGAGCGAGCACTCGATCGACGCCGATGCCTTTAACGCGTTCGAAGCCAGTGGATGGGCCACAGCAGCGGCGGGTTACCACAGATTCTTCGGTCCGATCACGAGCCGGGTAGTCCACCCGCTTCTCGCTGCGGCTGCAGTTGGTTCGGGTACGAGAATGCTCGATGTTGCGACCGGCCCTGGGTACGTCGCAGCAGTTGCCGCCGAGCGGGGAGCATCCGTCGTTGGCCTCGACGTCACGGCCGAGATGGTCGCACTCGCACAGGGACTTCACCCCGGGATCGAGTTTCACCAAGGCGACGCGGAGCGGCCGGCCTTCTCAGATGCCTCCTTCGATGCTGTCGTTGGTAACTTCGTCGTCCTTCACCTCGGTCGCCCTGACCGGGCGGTGGAGGAATTTGCGCGTGTACTCGCGCCCGAAGGGCGAGTCGCACTCTCCACGTGGGATACGCCCGGCCAGGCACGCCTGGTCGGCGTCTTTGTCGACGCTATCGAGGAGGCCGGCGCGCGTCCGCCTGCCGATATCCCGACAGGGCCGCCGTTCTTCCGCTTCTCCGACGACGTCGAGTTCACGCGACTATTGCGCGATGCAGGGCTGCGCGACGTCGAAGTCCGTACGCTCGGGTTCACCCACCGGATCGGGGGGCCAGACGACCTCTGGGACGGATTGCTCGGCGGGGCCGTCCGTACACGCGCCCTCATCCTTTCTCAGACAGATGAGATGCGCGCGCGTATCCGGGCCGTTTTCGACGAACTTGTCCGCGAGTACGCCGCCGCCGATCACCTCGAGTTGCCCGTGTCGGTGAAGGTGGCATCCGGCCGAAAACCACAGGCCGGGGCGGCCGCGTAGGCCTTCGACCGGTCACAGCGATCGCTTGCCTCCTCGGGGGCCAACGCCCAGGCGCTGGCACGCCGTTGCTCGCGGCGCCTCGACAGCGGCGCGGTCTAGACGACCGTGAAACTCCCCCGCATCATCATGCGGTGAGGGTCGCACCGGTACCTGTAGGTGCCGGCCTGCAGCGTGACGACCCACCTGCGGCGACCGGTGAACCCGACGCCTGTCTTTCGGTCGACGCCGGGCCCGAGCAGATGGAAGTTGTGGATGCTCGCTCGGTCGCGGATGACGAAGGTGTGCCTGCCGTGAGTTACGCGGTGAACGGTCGTCCCGTTCGCTCGCTTGAGCGTGATCGTCATGCTCGGTCCGACCGTCCCGTGGAAGGTTGTCGCCTTCGCGGTGGCCGGAACCAGTAGCGCGAGGACAGCGAGGACGGCGAGGACGGCGTGACGCCGGGACATCGGCTACCCGGGATACGGGGGCCGTCCCCGTTCGGATTTCTCCGACCGGGGCCTGGGCAGGGCCCGGCACCCTCCAGGATCTATGAATCGATTCGTATCAGGGTTCCGTCGAAGTTCCCCGTCACCCAGACGGAACCCATACCAAGAGCTACCGCGAAGGGTCCACCCGCGACTTGGAGTTCGTCCTGGATCTTGCCGCTTTCCGGGTCGAGGCGGATGACGCGCCCTTCATTCGTGATCCAGAGCCCGTCGGCGTTCACAGCGAGATCGGAGGGCATGCCGCCGACCCGGATCGGTGGTCCGGCGACCTTTCCGCTCTTGGGGTCGATCCGCGTCACGGTACCGTCGTTCGAATTGAGGACCCAAACGGCACCGGCCCCGACAGCGATGTTGAACGGGGCTGCTCCGACGCGGATCGGTATTCCGACGTCATTCGTAGCCGGGTCGATGCGGACGACCGCTCCATCGTCGGCCAGGGCGACCCAGACGGACCCGTACGCAACCTCGACGTCGCTCGGTCCGCCGCCGACTCGGATCGGTCTGCCGGCAAGCCGGTTGGTACGCGGGTCGATCCGCCAGACGCCGCCGAAGCGGCCATGGTTTCCATTGCTGGCCCAGACTGCCCCCTCTCCGACTGCGACGTCGGCGAGGGTGCTCGGCACGTCGACTCCCGCGACCACCTCGTTCGTGGCCGGGTCGATCCGCCAGATGGTGCCCGCACCCCACGTGTCGGCACGTACCCGCCTGCTGCTCGCCACCCAGACGCTGCCCTCGCCGACGGCGACGCCGCCCGGGCTCTCGCGCACGGCAAGGCGCGCAACGACCTGGTTGCCGCTCGGGTCGACCCGAACGAGCTCGCCCACACCATCGTCGCTTACCCAGACGCTTCCTTTACCGATTCCGAGCTGGTTTGCGCCACCCAGCGACATCGTCTCGCGTACCGTCGGGGTCGCGTCGGACGCCTGAACGGCGGGCGACTCCTGAGCCGAACCGCCACACGCAGACGCAGCAGCAAATACGCCGGCCAGGGCGAGACTGCAGATCGACTGGGAGACCGGACGCGTCACCAATCGATGGTACGAGTCGCAGCCCCGTGAGGGTCCCGGAGGCCAAGCGCATTGCCGGTCTCCCGGCTGGCCCTAGACCAGCCGCTTCGCGACGCGGTCGCGTCGGGTAGGCCCAGCCTAGGCTAATTCGAGCTGGCTGACCGCTGCGCGCGCGAGTCGCTTCTCGAGCTTAAGCGGCTCGACGCCGTCCGGCCAGGCGGCGGCTCCTACCTGGGTCGTGTCAGGCGAGCGGCAGCGCTCGATGTCCGCTACCGCCGCCTGAACACGGGCACCACACCCGACGCCGGACCGGATCAGCCGATCCGCTCGGCCTGCGCCGCCACCCGGAGGTGCTGCCCCAGGGCGGGTCGCACCGGGTGGAAGAACACCTGTGGGTGCACCCGATCCGGCACCTGCCCGACAGCCTCGAGCCTGATCGTGCGCGGGCGCGTTTGGCCGGTCCTCTCGAGGCGCGTGCGCAGTCCTCCCCACAGGAACTCGTCGTTCGTGTCCATGCCCTCTCCCCTCGTGCCGCAGATTCCCCCAGAAGGGGTAGAAGACGCATCGTGGGGGAGACACCGTCGTGCGTCGACCGGACGTTCGGGTAGTCCGAATGGGGGGTCACGAGTTCCTCAAGCCGGTCCTTGTGCGTGCCGATACAGCGCGCGAGGTCCTCTCCTCCCGGGCACGGGGATGACGGCAACCACTCTCGCGCCCGGTAACGCCCGGAGCGGCGGCGGTCCCCCATCGTCGCCGCTTCACTTTTTCCGCGGAACGATGAGGGGCAGTAGACCAGGAGGGTTGGGCGAAACAGGCGGCTGTGCCGCCGACGAGCGATACTCGCCAAACCTCCTAGGCCGCGGAGTCCAGGCCCGGGCGAAGATCTGCAGGAGCGCCGGCGCGGACGTCGGATTCGCCGTGCCAGCGGGCGACGCTTGCGGCCCACCCCTGACGGGCGTGATAGGCACAAACGACGTAGCTCTCTCCGTCCGCGGCGATCACATCACGCGAGCCGGCCCGGTCGCAGCGGCGATTCTCGAGTCGGTAGTAGCCGTCGCAACGCTCCATTCCCTCATGACTTCGGCGCGGGGCCGCGTCTTCCTCAGCCCTCGTTCTTGGTAAGTCGCTTCTGCCAGGCCTCCCCGGCGGTGCGCCCTTCCGGCGAAGCGAGGAAATGATCGAGGGGGACGTGTAGGAACGCGCCTCGAGACTCGGCCACGACTTCGTCGCCGTCCCGGAGGTCCGCGTCGATGTGGATTCGCCGTCCCCGGCTATCCGTTACCCAGGCCGTGAGCCTGAGCTCGTGGTTGATGAGGACCGGGTGCCGGTAGCGAACGAAGACCCTCGCCGTCACCGCGGGAAAACGATGCCAGGTCGCGAGCAGGCCCGAGGCCTCGTCGAGCGCGGCGGCGACAAGCCCGCCGTGGACGATCCCCGGAGCCGCCTGGTGGTGCTCGCCGAACGTCAGGGCCGCGTCGTACCGCTCGATTCCCTCCGCGGTCGGCAGTGGTAGGCGCAGGCCGTGCGGGTTATCGCCGCAGCCCCAGCACGCGGGGTCGTGGTGCGGCGGTATCGCGAGCGACAAAGCGCTACCGCAGACCGCCGCGCTCGAAATGGGCGCGGTAGAAGTTCTCCGAGCCAGCCGTCGCCATCGCCGCCGACGCGGAGATCTCGAGCGACAACGTCGCCGCCGTGACAATCTGCGCCAGCCGGTACACGCTGCCCGGTCCGTCGCAGCCCATGAGCCGGAGCCAGGAGCGGGCATACGGGAGGGTGGTGCCGCCGCCGACGGTCGCCACCTCCAGACTCGCGAGGCGCATCGAAACGTGCAGGCCGGCCTCGGTCCGGTGAGCCGTCCCGTGGGCCATCGAGCTCGTCCCGACCATGCCGATGTCCTGGCCTGTCGCGGTGAAGAGCGCCGCGATCGCGGTAGCGGGGGTGAATGCAACCGATTGCATTCCCGAGGCGACCGCGCCGTGCGTCCCCACGAACGCCAGCTCGGCGAGGTCTTCGACGGAGGTCTTCAGCACGCGCCGCACGGCATCCGCGGTCAGCGTCGCCTCCGCAATGACAGTCTTGCCATGGCCGCCCCGCTCGAAGTACCGGGCCGAGGGTTTCTTGTCGCCCCCCATGTTCCCCTCGAGCATCGAGCGCGAGGGCCGAATCGGCGTTCGCTCGAGCACGAAGCCCTGGTTCAGGGCGTAGGAGTTGCGGGTGATCATGTTCATCCCGCACGCGTCGCCGGTTGTGTACGCGTACATGACGTGGCACATGGGCCCGACCACGTGGGTCTCGATCTCCCTCAGCTTCGCGTGCTTGGAGAGATTGGCCACGGGCTCCGCCGCCAGCCAGTCGCGCATGGCCTCGAGCTGAGACTCGATCCAACGTGAGAACGCAACCGCCTGTCCGACGTCGTCGAACAGGAATGCGGAGGCGCGTGTGATTCGGTCTCGGATCACGTACGTCCGGAAGCCTCCCGACTCACCCACGGCGCGCGCCCCACGGTAGAGGGAGATCGAAAGGCCGCCCTCGGTGTTGGCGAGCGGCACGTACACGCCTTCGCGCCCGCGCCCCCGCTCGACGAGGCTGCCGTCCGGCTCCTCCAGCGCGTAGTCGCCGAGCTCGATGTCGACGGGACCGACGACGGCCACCGGCACGAGCGCGACCCCGGTCACCGCCTCGGTCGCGCTCGCGTAGGGCGTGAGGTCGTGCTCGAACACGTCTCCCTCGCCGTCGAGGCGGGGCGCGAGCTCCTCCTGCCGCGCGCGGATCGAATCGGGATCGTTCTTGCGGGGCCAGCGTCGGAGCTCCACGGCGGGAGCTTAACGCCGTCGGTTAGGCTCCCCGGCCGTGGCGGTCACGCTCATGGACGGGAAGGCTCTCGCCGCGCGCGTGCGCGAGGAGGTGGCCGGCGACGTCGAATCCGTCGGGCGGCAGGTCGGCCTGGCGACCGTGCTCGTTGGCGAGGACCAGGCCTCGGCGCTCTACGTCCGCAGAAAGCAGGAGGCCTGCGAGGAGGTGGGGATCGAACCGATCCACCACGAGCTCGCCGCAGACACGTCGGAGGACGAGCTGCTCTCGCTGGTATCCGATCTGAACGTCGACGAGCGGGTGACGGGCATCCTCGTCCAGCTGCCGCTTCCAGATCACATGGACGAGGGGCGCGTCATTCGCGCGATCGCCCCGATCAAGGACGTGGACGGCTTCCACCCTGATGAGTGCCGGCCACCTCCTGCAGGGAGAGCCGACCTTCGTCGCCGCCACGCCCGCCGGGATCATGGAGATCCTGCGCGCGTACGAGATTCCGCTGAACGGTGCCCGAGCGGCGGTCGTGGGCCGGTCGAACATCGTCGGTAAGCCGATGGCGCTGCTCTTGCTCGCCGAGCACGCGACGGTGACCATGTGCCACAGCCGAACCCGTGATCTCCCGAGTGTCGTCCGCGAGGCCGAGGTCGTCGTTGCGGCCGTCGGCCATGCGGGCATGATCACGCGCGACATGGTGCAGCCGGGGGCGACGGTCGTCGACGTCGGCATCAACCGCGTCGACGGCAGGGTCGTCGGCGACGTGGCCGAGGACGTCCAGGAGGTGGCCGGCCACCTCACTCCGGTGCCGGGCGGCGTCGGGCCGATGACCATCGCCAGCCTTCTTCGCAACACGGTTCGTGCGGCCAAATACCAGGCCGGAACGCTTGCCTTCCCGAGCGGCTGAGGTTACGCTGCGCGGCGCCGCCATCGATGCGGCTATGGCCGGATGCGACGGCTCGAAGCCGGGCCGTCGTTCGTGTGTAGAAGGAGGGAAAGATCCGTTGGCTGAGGGCACAGTGAAGTGGTTCTCGAACGAGAAGGGATTTGGGTTCATCGAGCGCGCGGAGGGTGGCGATGTGTTCGTCCACCACAGCGCGATCGACATGGACGGCTACCGCTCCCTGACAGAAGGCCAGCGCGTCGAATTCGACGTCGAAGAGGGCGAAAAGGGCTTGCAGGCTAAGAACGTCAAGATGCTCTAGCCAGCGAAAGTTCGAGTGCCGCGACGGGCCCCGAACGGGGCCCGTCGCATTTTGGCGGTGCTTCTAGACTGGAGGCGAGATGGCGATCACGAGGGAGGATGTCCTGCACGTCGCGGCGCTCGCGCGTCTCGAGATCCCCGAGGCCGAGGTCGAGAGCGTGCGAGACCAGCTAGGCGCCATCCTCGAGGCGGTGGGGAAGGTGTCGGAGCTAGACCTGTCGGACGTCGAACCGATGACGCACCCGCTCGATCTCGTGAACGAATGGGCGGAGGACGTTCCTCGGCCCTCGCTTCCGCGCGACGAGGCCCTGGCGAACGCGCCGGACCCGGTCGACGGCAGCTTCCGGGTGCCAGCGGTCGGAGGATGAGAACTTCGCGCCTCAGTCTCTGTTCGTCACGGTTTCGGCGCGACTCGCGCGCCCGGCGTGCGGTTCTCCACGCTACGCTCAAAGCGGGTGGAGGCACGGGGTGGCCCCTCGAACGGTCGAGGTGGCCGTGCCCGTGATCGACACGTTGAGACTCACGGCCGAGGACGCGGCCGGCCTCCTGGAGCGGGGCGAGGTCTCCGGCGACGAACTCGCCGGCGCCTACGTCGAGGCGATCGAGGCGCGTGATCCCGACCTGCATGCCTACCTCCACGTCGTCGGCGAACGCGGTGATGGCGTCCCGATCGCGCACAAGGACGTCATCACGACGAAGGGCATCCCGACGACCGCCGGCTCGAAGATCCTCGTCGGTTACACGCCGGTCTTCGACTCGACGGTCGCCGCACGCTGCAAGGCAGCGGGGCTGCCGATCCTCGGCAAGACGAACCTCGACGAGTTCGCCATGGGCTCGTCGACGGAGAACTCGGCGTTCGGACCGACGAGGAACCCGTGGGACCCCGAGCGCGTCCCGGGGGGCTCCTCGGGCGGATCCGCGGCAGCGGTGGCGGGGGGCCTCGCGCCCTGGGCGCTCGGCACCGACACGGGCGGATCGGTGAAGCAGCCGGCTTCGCTCTGCGGGGTCGTCGGCCTCCGCCCGACCTACGGCACCGTCTCGCGGTACGGGATCGTCGCGTTCGCGTCCAGTCTCGACCAGGTGGGGCCCCTGACGAAGACCGTGCGTGACAATGCCCGCCTCTACGGCGTGATCGCAGGTAAGGATCCCTGCGATTCGACGACCGTCGAGCTCCCGGAGCCCGTGGCGATCCCGGACGGCGAGGACCTGCACGGCGTCCGCATCGGCGTTCCGAAGGAGATGAACGAGGCGGAGGGGATCGACGCCGGTGTGAGCGAGAGCGTGAAGGCGGCCATCGACCTGGCAGCCGAGCTCGGTGCCGAGATCGAGGAGACGAGCCTGCCGCGGTCGGTCGACTACGGGCTCGCCTGCTACTACCTCGTCGCCCCGGCGGAGGCGAGCTCCAACCTCGCTCGCTACGACGGCGTTCGCTACGGCTACCGCGCCGCAGCCGACGGAGACCTGACCGCGCTCTACTCCCGCACCCGCTGGGAGGGGTTCGGAGCGGAGCCGAAGCGCCGCATCCTGCTCGGCACGTACGCGCTCTCGGCCGGTTACTACGACGCCTACTACGGTCAGGCCCAAAAGGTGCGGACGGTGATCGCGCAGGAGCACGCGGCCGCGTTCGAGCGCTTCGATCTGCTCGTCAGCCCCACGTCGCCGACGGTCGCCTTCCGCATCGGCGAAAAGGCCGAGAACCCGCTCGCCATGTATCTGTCCGACCTGCTCACGATCCCGTCGAACATGGCCGGGCTGCCGGGCCTCTCGATCCCGTGCGGGTTGTCCGACGGCCTTCCGGTCGGCCTCCAGCTGATCGGCCCGCAATTCTCCGAGAACACGCTCTTCCGCGTCGGTCACGCCCTCGAGCGAGCCATCGGCTTCGACTACGTCCCCAAGCGTCTGCGATGAACTGGGAAGCGGTCATCGGCCTCGAGATCCATGTCCAGCTGAAGACCCGGACGAAGATGTTCTGCCGCTGCGAGAACGTCTGGGGTGAGGAGCCCAACACGCGTACATGCCCGATCTGCCTCGCGCACCCGGGAACGCTCCCGGTGCCGAACCGCACGGCGATCGAGTGGGCGATCAGGCTCGGCCTGGCTCTCGAGTGCGAGATCGCGGAGCGCTCGCTCTTCCACCGGAAGAACTACTTCTATCCGGATCTGCCCAAGGGCTACCAGATCTCCCAATACGACGTGCCGCTCGCCTCGGAAGGCCGCTTCGTCGTCCCCGGGCCGGACGGCGACCGCGAGATCGGCATCGTCCGCGCGCACCTCGAGGAGGACGCGGCGAAGACGGTGCATGTCGGCGGCACGGCCGGGAGGATCCACGGCGCGGAGTCATCGCTCGTCGACTTCAACCGCGGCGGCACGCCGCTCGTCGAGATCGTCGCCAAGCCCGACGTGCGCTCCGGCGAGGAAGCGAGACGCTTCCTCCAGCTGCTCCGGCAGACGGTCGTCGAGCTCGGCATCTCCGACGCGGAGATGGAGAAGGGCTCGCTCCGCTGCGACGCCAACGTCTCGGTGCGGGACGCCGGAGAAGAGGGCTTTCGCACCAAGACCGAGCTGAAGAACATGAACTCCTTCAAGTTCGTCGCGGATGGGATCACGGCGGAGGTCGAACGTCAGGTCGCGCTTTACGAGTCCGGCGGAGAGATCGTGCAGGAGACGCTTCACTTCGATCCACAGAAGGGCACTATCGCGCCGCTTCGCTCGAAGGAGGAGGCGCACGACTACCGCTATTTCACCGAGCCGGACCTCGTTGCCGTCGAGCCGCCGGGGGAGCTGGTCGAGCGCGCGCGGGCGGAGATCCGCGAGCTTCCCGGGTCGCGCATCCGCCGGCTCGAGCGGGAGGTCGACTTCGACCTCGCCTACGGGCTCGTCACGAGCGGGCGCGACGAGCTGTTCGCGCGGGTCCCCGGCGATGACCGGCGCGCAGTCGCCAACGTCCTCATGAACCAGCTCGCCGCGGCCGCCGTGAACCCGGCCGAGGTCGACGGCGAGGAGCTCGGAAAGCTCATCGACGCGCGGGAGACGATCCCGCGCCAGGCGTTTCTCGACGCGGTCGCTGCGAGCGCCGACCCGGACTTCGCCGCCGAGCAGTATCTGGAGGAGACCGCCGTTTCGGATCCATCCGCGCTCGATCCGGTGATCGAAGGCGTTCTCGCAGCCAACCCCGGCCAGGTCGACGCCTATCGGGGAGGCAAGGAGGGGCTGCTGGGCTTCTTCGTCGGCCAGGTGATGAAGGAAACCGAGGGCAAGGCGGATCCGCGTGTCGTCAACGAGCGGCTGCGGGAGAAGCTCAAGGCGTGACCGCCGAACCCGTCCGCCTGCTCTGGGAGCGCATGGAGGCGCGCGACTGGGATGCGGTCGCCGAGCAGCTCCACCCCGACGTCGTCGTCGACTGGCCGAATACGGCCGAGCGCTTTCGTGGACGCGACAGATTCGTCGGTATGAACCGTGCGTACCCGGAGGGCTGGCACATCAACGTGCTCCGGATCGTCGACGGCGGCGACGTGGTCGCCTCCGAGGTGCGCGTCGACCAGGCCGGCGAGCGCTTCTATGCCGCCTCGTTCTTCGAGGTTCATGACGAGACGATTGTTCGAGCGGTCGAGTACTGGTCGGACGGCGAGCCTGCCCCTCCGCCGGCCTGGCGCAGCGAGTGGGCGGAACCGCTCTGAGCGTCGTCGAGATCCGACACCCCGACCCGTCCGATCACGCGCGCGTGATCGCCGTCCTCGACGAGTGGTGGGGAGGGCGGCGGATGGCCGAGATGCTCCCGCGGCTCTTCTTCGTGCATTTTCGAGACACGTCGTTCGTCGCCGAGCGTGACGGAGAGCTGGCGGGCTTCCTCGTCGGCTTCCTCTCTCCGGCCAGGCGGGAGGAGGCATATGTCCACTTCGTCGGCGTCAGCCCGGCGGAGCGAGGCAGCGGCCTCGGCCGCGAGCTCTACGAGCGGTTCTTTGCGGTCGCGCGGGCCGACGGACGAAGCCGGGTGAGCTGCGTGACGTCCCCCGCAAACCGCGGTTCGCTCGCGTTCCACGTCGCGCTCGGGTTCGAGCCGAGTGAGCCCCAGGCGGACTACGACGGGCCGGGCGAGGATCGGGTCGTCCTTACGCGGCCGTTGTAGCGGCTAGGCGGCGTGCGTCGAGAGCACCCAGGCGAACACGGGCAGCGCTGCGGACGAGTAGAGCGCGAAGAGCCAAGGAGGGAATCTCTGGGGCATGGTCGATGTCTCCGTCTGGGTGGACTGAACCGATGCGTCCAGCCTGACGGAGTCAGATCCTGGAAACAATGGAGCGGACTCGACCGGCCGGGTTCGGTTAACCGGACGGCTGGCCGGCCGCCTGCGGCGCCCGAGGGGCGTAGACGAAGCCCGCGTAGAGCAGGACAGCGGCAGCGGCGATGAACGCCGCGGTCTCGGCCACCCCGAGCCCCGCGAGCCCGCTGCCGGCTGCGGCCACAGCCACGCCCGCGACGATCAGTGCGTTCCCGACAGGCCGCCGGCGGAGGGTGAGGAGTGCTATCGCGACGACCGCGATCGTTCCCGCGCTGTTGCCCAAGACCGCCAGGAGCCGCGCCGGGAAGAAGTCGAGGTGCTGCTGGGCCTCGGGGATGGAGTCCCCGCCGACCGGAGTCGTGAGCGGCACGGCCACCGCGACGCCGACCGCCAGGCCGACGTACAGGAGGCCCACCGGCCCGGCCCATGCGCGGCCGGACAAGAGCAGCGAGCCGACGCCGAGGAGCGCCGCCGTGAGGAGTCCGCCGAAGAGGTAGTAGACGCGGAACGAGGCATCGGTCCAGCCTGAGGCGGAGCTCCAGGCGAGGGCGGCGGATGCGACCGCGTAGGCGCCGAGCGCCGCGGCCCAGGCGGCGAACTGTGACTCGCCCCCCGCGCGCCAGCGCCGAAGCAGGAGGCCGGCGAGCCGGAGCGCGAGCAGGGCGGCGGCGAACGCGAGAAGCGCTTCCATGGGTGTGCGCGTCAGTTAACCTCACGGCGCATGCCGGAGAAGCGCTATCTCGTCACGCCCGGCCCGACACCGGTGCCGCCGGAGGTGCTCGCGGCGACCGCGCTTCCGATGATCCACCACCGCTCGGCGGACTTCCGCGACACGTTCACGCGGGTGATCGACCGTCTGCAGGCGGTGTACCGCACCGAGAACGACGTCCTGCTCTTCACCGCGGCCGGAACGGCGGCGATGGAGTCGGCCGTCGCCAACGTCTGCTCGCCCGGCGACCGCGTGCTCGTGGTCTCTCACGGCTACTTCGGTGAGCGCTGGGCCGCCATCGCGGAGGGCTACGGGCTCGCCGTCGACCATCTGCGCTACGAGTGGGGCGAGCTTCCGAGCCCCGACGAGGTACGGAGCCGTCTCGAGGAGATCGGCGGCGCCAAGGTCGTCTACCTGACCCACTCGGATACCTCGACGGGCGGGGTCGCCGACGTGCAAGCAACCGCGGAGCGCCTGGCCGGGTCGGAGGCGCTGATCGCCGTGGACGCGATCTCCAGCCTCGCCGCCGTGCCGCTCGAGACCGACGACTGGAGCCTGGACGTCGTGCTGACTAGCTCCCACAAGGCGCTCATGTGTCCGGCGGGCCTCTCCTTCGCGGCCATCTCGCCTGCTGCCCTGGAGGCGACGGAGACGGCCTCGCTTCCGCGCTACTACATGGACTGGCAGCGTGCTATCTCCGCGCAGGCGATGGGTGAAACGCCCTTCTCGACGGCGATCTCCCTCGTGCGCGGGCTCGACGTCGCCCTGGATCTCATCCTCGCCGACGGGCTTCCCGCCGCGCACGAGCGGCATCTCCGCCTCGGCCGGGCAGCGCGCGCCGGCGTCAAGGCGATGGGGCTCGAGCTCTTCTCGCCGGACGCGGACAGCTCGGCGGTGGTCACGGCGATCAGGATGCCCGCGGAGATCGACGGACAGGCGATCGTGGCCTCCATGCGTGAGCGCTCGGGCGTCACCATCATCGGCGGCCAGGGTGAGCAGCGCGGGAAGATCGTCCGCTTCGGGCACATCGGCTACGTGGACGTGCAGGACATCGCGGCGGCGCTCGAAGCGCTCGAGCGCGCGCTCGTCGAGGCCGGCGCCGACATCGAGCGCGGCACGGCCGTCCCGGCGGCGCTCGAGGCGCACGCCGAGCCCGTCCCGGCGTAAGCCCGTGCAGCGGGTTCTGGTCAGGGAGCCGATCGCCGAAGCAGGGATCGAGCTCCTGCGACAGCGGTTCGAGGTCGACGTCGAGCCTGACGGCGACCTGGCCGAGACGATCGGCGACTACGACGCCATCATCATCCGGAGCGCCACCCAGGTGACGGCCGACCTGCTCGAGCGAGCCGAGCGGCTCAAGGTGATCGGCCGTGCCGGAGTCGGCGTGGACAACGTCGACCTCGCGGCCGCTTCCAAACGAGGAGTCGTCGTCGCCAACGCCCCCGAATCGACCGTCGTCTCCGCGGCAGAGCACACCCTCGGCCTGCTGCTTGCACTGACCCGGCAGATTCCGCAGGCGCATGCGGCCCTCGAGGAGGGCCGCTGGGAGCGATCGCAGTTCGCCGGCCTGGAGGTGGCGGACAAGACCCTCGGCCTCGTCGGCTTCGGGAGGATCGGCCAGCAGGTCGCCCGGCGCGCGCGCGGCTTCGAAATGCGGGTCAGGGCGTACGACCCCTATGTCGCTCCCGAGCGCTTCCGCGAGCTCGGAGTCGATCGCGCCGAGACGGTCGAGGACCTCTTCGCCGATGCGGACTACGTCTCGCTCCACGCCACACTCACCCCCGAGACGCGAGGCCTTGTCGACCAAAAGCGGATCGCGGGCATGAAGGACGGCGTGCGCATCGTCAACGTCGCCCGCGGCGAGCTCGTCGACGAGGGCGCGCTCGTCGAGGGGCTCCGGAGTGGAAAGGTCGCCGGTGCGGCGCTGGACGTTTTCGCGGAGGAGCCGTACGCGGGTCCGCTGCTCGGCCTGCCCAACGTCGTCGTGACGCCGCATCTCGCCGCCTCGACACAGGAGGCGCAAGACCGCGCCGGCGTCATCGTCGCGGAGCAGGTGGCGGCCGCGCTCGAGGGCGGAGTCGTCACGAACGCCCTCAACGTCCCCGCGATAGCCGCCGAGGACCTTGACGCGCTCGCGCCGTTCATCCCGCTCGCCGCAGACCTCGGCTCGCTGGCGATCGAGCTGGCGGGCGGGACGGCGAAGCGGCTCGACTTTCGCTACCTCGGCGAGCTGGCCGGGCGGGACACCCGCATCCTCACGGTGGCCGCCCTCAACGGGGCCTTCCGCGGCCGGGTCGAGGAGCCCGTGAACTACGTGAACGCGCCGCTCGTCGCCCAGGAGCGTGGAATCGAGGTGCGCGAGGAGCAGCGACGGTCTTCCCGCCACTTCAAGAACCTCATCACCGTGACCGCGGTCGCCGGGGAGGACGAGTTCCCCGTCAGCGGGACGACCACAGGCCGAGACGACGAGCCGAGGCTCGTCCGCGCGCTCGGGTACGACGTCGAGATCGCCCTCGAGCCGCTCATGCTCTTCGTCGTCAACGACGACCGTCCCGGCCGGATCGGACGCCTGGGAACGATCCTGGGCGACGCGGGCGTGAACATCGCGAACATGGCCGTCTCCCGGAACCGCCCGCGTTCCCGAGCGCTCATGGTGCTCACGCTCGACAACCCGATCCCACCGGAGGTCCTCGACCGCATCTGCGCCGAACCCGGCCTGCTCGACCCACGCGCGATCGCGCTGGAACGGGGAGAAGACGACGATCGAGGCTAACTGGCCCGAGCCGGTGCAACGGGTCGCCGGGGTTCTCCGAGAGGCTCGCGTCGAGGCGCGGATCGAGGAGTTCGGTGAGGACACGAAGACCGCGATCCGACGCTGCGAGCGCTGTGGGCGCTCCGATCGAGCAGATCGTGAAGTCGCTCGTCTTTGCCGGCGACGGCCGTCCGCTCGTCGCGATGGTCCCCGGGCATCTCCGTGCAGACACGGCGAAGATCGCCACCGCCGCCGGCTGTGAGCGCGTCAAGCACGTGGGCGCGGAGGCAGTCGAGCGGCTCACCGGCTTCCCGCCGGGGGGCGTCGCACCGTTTCCCCTGCCCGGAATCGCCACCGTCCTGATCGACGAGGGGCTCCTCGGCCACGAGGTGGTGTGGGTCGGGGCGGGCTCCAGCCGGCACATGGCAGCGCTTGCCCCGGGCGATCTCGTGCGCCTCGCCCGGGCGCGACCCGCCCGTCTTGCCGTCGAGTAACCTTCGATCGATGAGGGCCACCGAGAAGATCTGGATGAACGGTGAGCTCGTGGACTGGGACGACGCCAAGGTTCACGTCGGCGCCCACGGGCTTCACTACGGCTCGGGCGTGTTCGAAGGTATCCGTTGCTACGAGACCGATGCCGGGCCGGCGGTCTTCCGGCTCACCGACCACCTCAACCGGCTGCACCAGTCCGCGCACCTCCTGCACATGGAGATCCCGTACCCGGTGGACGAGCTTCGGCTCGCGACCCACGAGCTGATCGCGTCGAACGGGCTCAGCGAGTGCTACGTGCGGCCGATCGCGTTCTACGGATACGGTGAGCTCGGCGTCCACCCGGGGACGAATCCCGTTGATGTCGCGCTGATGACCTGGCCGTGGGGCACGTACCTCGGCGAGGAGGCGCTCAGCAAGGGAATCCGGGCCAAGATCTCCTCCTGGAAGCGCGTCGGGCCGAACACGATTCCCCACGTGGCCAAGGCGACCGGGATCTACCTCAACTCCATGCTCGCCGTGATCGAGGCGACGCGCGCCGGCTACCAGGAGGCGATCCTGCTGACCGACGACGGCCACGTGGCCGACGGCTCGGGCGAGAACATCTTCGTCGTCAAGGACGAGGTCATCTCGACGCCCGACCTCTCCGCCTCGATCCTGCAGGGAATCACGCGTCAGGCCGTCATGGAGATCGCGCAGACCCTCGGCTACGCCGTGCACGAACGGCATCTCATCCGCTCCGACCTGTTCGTCGCCGACGAGCTCTTCATGTGCGGCACGGCCGCTGAGGTCACGCCCGTTCGCTCGGTCGACGATTACGAGATCGGCGATCCCGGACCGGTGACGAAGGCGATCCAGGACGTGTTCTTCGCCGCTGTCCGCGGCCGTGACGAACGCTTCACGCGATGGCTGGAGTACGCGGAGAAGACGCCGGCCGCTCCGGGCTCCTGAGCTCCGCGGGCCTCGAGCCGATCGGGCTCTCCGCGCCCTGGATCGACGAGCGCGAGGAGGAGCTCGTCCTCGACACGCTCCGGTCGGGCCAGCTTTCCCTCGGGCCGATGGTCGATCGGTTCGAAGCCGCGCTCGCCGAGCGGGTCGACGCTCCCTTCGTCGCGGCCGTCTCGAGCGGGACCGCGGGTCTGCACCTCTGCATGCGGCTTACGGGCATCGGGCCGGGAGACGAGGTGGTCACCACGCCGTTTTCCTTCGTCGCCTCCGCGAACTGTGCGCTCTACGAGGGGGCGACGCCCGTGTTCGCGGACATCGATCCGCGCACCCTCAACCTCGATCCGGCCGCCGTCGAGGCGGCGATCACGCCCGCGACCAAGGCGATCCTGCCGGTTCACATCTTCGGGTATCCCGCCGAGCTGGCCGAGCTCGAGGCGCTGGCCGCCCGCCACGTGCTCGCGATCGTCGAGGACGCCTGCGAAGCCCTCGGCTCCGAGTACCGCGGCCGGCCGGTTGGATCCGCGGGCCACCCGTCGGCCTACGCCTTCTATCCGAACAAGCAGATGACGACGGGGGAAGGCGGCGCCGTCGCCGTCGCCTCCGAGGAGGATTGGGCGCTCCTCAAGAGCCTGTCGAACCAGGGTCGAAGCGACTCCGGCGAATGGCTCACGCACTCCCGCCTCGGCTACAACTACCGTCTTGACGACCTCTCCGCGGCGCTCGGCCTCGCGCAGCTCGAGCGCTTCGACGAGATCCTCGCGGCGAGGAGCGCTGTGGCGATCCGCTACGGGGAGCTGCTCGACGGCGTCGAGGGGGTGGAGGTGCCGCTCGCGGACGACGCAGACCACCGCCGCTCCTGGTTCGTGTACGTCGTCATGCTCGAGGCCGGGATCGACCGGAACGGCGTCATCGCCCGCCTCGCCGACGAGGGCGTCGCGTCGAAGCCCTACCTTCCGTCGATCCACCTGCAGCCGTACTACCGCGAGCGCTTCGGCTATCGGGAGGGCATGCTCCCGGTCGCCGAGGACGCGAGCGCGCGGACGCTCGCGCTGCCGTTCCACTCGCGGCTGACGCCCGAGGACCAGGAGCGGGTGGTCGACACGCTCGCCCGCGTCGTGGCCTGACTGTCGCGCCGCCGCGGGTCGGTCCCATCCAGTTGCGATAATCCCGAGCGTGGCAGACGGCGCGCCCCGGATGGTCTTCCTCGGCTTCGGCAAGTACGCGCGCGCGGACAAGATCTACGCGCTCGAGCCGATCCGTGGAGCGGACCGGGGTGGAGGGAAACGGACGCTCGTGTGGGTGGACGGGATCTCCGAGCCGATCGTGGCCTCACGGACCGAGCGGACGATTCTCCTCGAGATGGGGCAGGATGCCGCCGCCGGCTCCCGTCTGCTCGACGACGCGCTGGCGTTCGCCGAGCGGATCGCCGAGGACGCCGACAAGGGCCGGGTCGACCTGGGCGACCTCGGACGCCGCGCCCGCAAGCTGCTCGAAGCAAGCGCGAAGCCGGCCGAGTCCGAACAGCTCTTTTGACCGCCGTCACGCGCGACTTCTTCGCGCGAAGCGTGCACGAGGTCGCGCGTGAGCTCCTGGGGTGCTCGCTCCTCGTCGACGGCGTCGGCGGTCCGATCGTCGAGGTCGAAGCCTACGACGCAGACGATCCTGCCAGCCACGGATATCGCGGCTTGACCACGCGCAACCGCGCGATGTTCGGGCCGGCGGGGCATGCATACGTCTACCGCTCGTACGGCATCCACTGGTGCCTCAATCTCGTCTGCAGCGAGGAGGGGCGGCCCGAGGCGGCGCTGATTCGGGCGCTCGAGCCCCGCTCGGGGCTCGAGCTGATGCGGGAGCGGCGCGGGGACGTCGCCGACCGCCTGTTGTGCGCGGGGCCCGGGAGGCTCTGCCAGGCGCTCGCGGTCACCGGGGACGACGACGGCCGACCGCTCGACAGTCCGCCGTTCGAGATCCGAGCCGCGGAGCAGAGGGTCGAGATCGCGCAGGGCCCGCGCGTGGGCATATCGCGCGCAGCGAGCCGTCCGTGGCGGTACGCGGTCGCCCGCTCGGGCTATATCAGCCGGACGATCTAGGCCGCCCGGCGCTCCAGCCGTCGTTCGTCGAACCCTCCTAGGCCGCGGTCGCGCCCTTCCCTTCCCAGTAGCGGTTCAGCGCGCCCTGGATCTTCACGAACCAGACGATCGCCGGAACGATCAGGAAGCCGAAGGGGAAGAGCCAGAGGCCGGTCCAACCGCTCACCGGCGGCTCCTGGCCGTCTTTCGCGTACATCCTCCCGACCTCCGCGGGGGTCACGAAGGCCATGACCGGCGCGAGCAAGATCCAGATGACGAGGCTGAGCACGCCGCCGAGCCCCTCGCCGACATGTCCTCCGATCTCCTCCATGGTCTTGTAGATCCAGTACCAGCCGTAGAAGCCGATCGTGATGATGTAGATCAGGATTCCGAAGCCGATCCCGCGCGGGTGACCGAGGGGACCGGTGCTGCCAGATGACGTCGTGACGACGGACGATTCCATGGAGCCTCCTTTTGGTTCCTCCGATTCTTCCATCGGCGGCGGAAGTGCGTCAGCCGCGCCCGATGACGAGGCGAACGGTCATGTTGCGTGTCGCCGCTAGGCCCGCGCGCGGGAACTGCGCCATGACGACGCCGGGATCTCCGCCGTCGACGTACGTCTCCTTCGCCCCGATCATGCGCCGGGCCAGCCGCGCACGCGCGCGCTCGGGCGACAGGCCGACGAGGTCGGGAACCCGCCCGTTCACGGCGCGCGGAAGGATGATCCGCACGTTGCTCCACGACGAGAGGGTGCCGCCCTCCGGCCTCTGGGCGATCACGCGGCCGAGCCGCTGGCCGGCTCTGGCCGGTTTCCAGACGACCTCGGGAGTGAGCGGCATCGAGTAGAGCTGATCCTTGGCGTCGGCGAGGCGGAGATCGACGACGTTCGGCACGTCGACCTCGTTGGGCTTGCAGTCCGCCTCAGCGCTCGGCCCTGTGCCGACGAAGTACAGGATCTGGCGCGCGCCTCGGCAGTTGCCGTTGTCGAGCATGGTCTTGTTGTCGTGGTACACGACCTGAAGCGGGACGACGCTCTCGTACGACGGGTACGGGAAACTTTCAGGAGGCTCGTCGAGGTAGTCGAGCGCCTTCTCGGCGAACGTCTTCCAGATGAGAGCCGGGTAGGTACCCCCGGCGACGGGATCGCCCTCGAACTCATGCTCCATCGGCACCAGCCGTTTCGCGTGTCCGACCCAGACCGCGACCGCGAGTTGGGGTGTGTAGCCGACGAACCACGCATCACCGTAGTTCTCGGTCGTTCCTGTCTTGCCCGCGACCGGCCGATCGTCGAGAGCGGCTCTCTGGCCGGTGCCCTCGGTCACGACCCGCTGGAGGATCGAGGTGACGAGCGAGGCATCGTTCTCGTCCACGGCCCGCTTCTTGACGGGGTCGTTCGCGTAGGCGGTGCGGCCGTCCTCGACGCGGAGCACCGCGCGTGGCTCGTTCCCGAGCACGGAGCCGTCGATCCGCTCGCCGCCGTTCGCAAGCGTCGCGAAGGCGCGGGCCATCTCCAGAGGGCTGACGGCCTCGACGCCGAGGCCGATCGCGAAGTAGTCCTCGAGAGGCCGCGTGACGCCGAGCTTGTGCGCCATGTTGGCGACGTTCTTCGGGCCCACCTGCGCGGTCAGCTGCGCGTACACCGAGTTGTCGGAGTAAATGGTGGCGTCCTGGAGGTCGATCGGCCCCAGGTAGGAGCCTTCGTAGTTGTGCACCGACCAGAGCTTGTCCCCGAGGTTGATCGTGGTCGGCTCGGAGGTGAACACCGTCTGCGGGGAGATCCCCTGCTCGATCGCGGTCGTCAGTACGAACGGCTTGAAGGCCGACCCGGTCTGGCGCTGACCCTGCACGGCCAGGTTGAACTGACTCTTCTCGAAGTTTTCGCCGCCTATCATGGCGAGCACGCGACCGTCGCGCGGATCGATGGCGACCAGCGCGGCGTCGGGCCCGCCTTGATCGGTGAGCCATTTGTCGATCGACTCGCGTGCGAGCTTCTGCAGCTCGAGGTCGATCGAGGTGTAGACCTTCAGTCCTCCGCCGAAGACGGCGCTCGAGCCGTAGTACGGCACGAGTTGTTGCTTGACGTACTCGGCGAAGTAACCGACCCGCGCCGTCGATCCGGGGAGACCGATGTCGGCGGATCGTGGCAGGGGCGACTCGTCGGCGGTCCTGTAGTCCTCGGCCGTGATGAGGCCCTGCTCGAGCATCAGGCTGAGGACGGTCGTACGACGGATCTCGGCTGCCTTCGGGTTCGTGGCCGGGTCGTACGCCCCGGGGCTGGCCGGAAGCCCGGCGAGGAGCGCCGCCTCCGGCAGCGTGAGCTCCGAGGCGTGCTTGTCGAAGTACACGCGCGAGGCCATCTCGATCCCGTAGGCGCCGTTACCGAAGTAGATCGTGTTCAGATACGCCGTCAGGATTCGATCCTTCGACCAGCGCTGCTCGAGCTGCCAGGCGAGGGCGGCCTCCTTGAGCTTCCTGCTGACCGTCCGCTCCTGCTGGGTGTACTGGTTCTTGATGAACTGTTGGGTGATCGTGGATCCGCCCTGGACGAAGTCCTGCGAGCGGATGTCCGCCCAAACGGCGCGCGCCATCCCCTGCATGTCGACGCCCTGGTGCTCCCAGAAGCGACGATCCTCCACGGCCACGATCGCCTGCTTCATCGCAGGTGAGATCTCGTCCGACTCGACGACGATGCGGCTCTCCGAGCCGCGGAGCACCGCGAGCACGGTCTTCCCGTCCGAGGCGTAGATGTAGCCGAGGCGCTCCGTGCGGTGCTCGTTCCCGGGTTCGAGCTGCGGCAACTCGCTGGCGATCGAGCTCACGAGGCCGTACGTGAACGACACCGTCATGACACAGGCGACGACGGTGAGGAGCGCGAGGAACCGAAGCTTTCGGATCCGGCGAGGGCGCCGCGGGGCGCCGCGCCTACGTCTTCCGAGCAGCACGAAGCGGCACAGTCTATCGGCGCGCCTACGGCCGCCCGCGGGTTAGGTGGTCTGCTCGCTCGTGATGAACGGCGTTTGCGTGGGCTGGTCGACGCCGCCGGCCCCTTCGACCGTGACGGCGACGATCGCATCCTCGGGAACGGGCACGGTGAGGGGCACGACCGTCTGGTCGCCGCCGCCGGAGAAGAGCCCTGCGGCCACCGCCTGGTCGTCCTGGATCACCCATGCCTCGTACGTCTTCTCGTCGGGCGCCTGCTCGAGACCGCTGATCACGAGCTTGCCCTCGCCCGACTCGTTGTCGACGACCAGCACGCCGTCCGCGCCGTCGAGCGCGAAGTGGCTCGCGCTCGGGTCGACGAGGGCGATGAGGGCCTCGTTCGCCTGCTGCTGCTGGGCCTGAACGTCGTCGAGCTGCCGCGAGAGGTCGGCCGCCCAGAAGGCGAGCGCGACAGCGGCGATTCCCGCAGCGACGGCCACGGTGGCTGCGACGGGGAGCGCCCAGCGCCGGCGCGGAAGCGCGACGACCTTGGGACGCTCGGCGGCGGCCTGGTCGAGGATCCGCTGACGGAGCCCCGCGGGTGGCCTGGGTGCCTCGACGTCGTACGCGAGCTCTGCGGCCACCCGCTGGAAGGTGGTCACGTTCTCGCGGCACTCGGCGCAGTGGGCGAGGTGCTCCTCGAACGCCTCGAGTTCGCGTCCCTCGAGGGCGTCGAGAGCGTAGGCGGCGCTCAGTTCGTGGATCTCGGCTCGTTCCATGGTTCTTCCTCGAATTCACCCTCCGCGAGCTGCTCGCGGAGGCTTGCCAGGCCGGAGAACATCCGGCTCTTGATTGTCCCCAAAGGCTCGCCGAGACGGTCGGCGAGCTCGGATTGCGTGAATCCTCCGTAGTAGGCGAGTTCCAGCGCCTCCCGCTGCTTGTCGGGAAGCCGCTTGAGCGCCTCCTGCACGCGCGTTCGGCGCAGACGGAGCCAGGCCTCTTCCTCGGTGTCCTGCCCCGACTCTTGCGGAGCGACGTCGAGCGCCTCCGCGCGGCGGGGCTCCTCCCGGCGGACGAGATCGACCGCGCGCCGGTGGATCAGCGTCAGGATCCAGGTGCTGGCCTTGGCGCGCTCCGCGACGAAGCGGGTCGACGACCGCCAGACCGTGAGGAAGCCCTCCTGCACCGCGTCCTCGGCGAGCGCGGGATCGCGAACGATCCGCAGCGCGAGTCCGTAGGCGACGCGGCCGAAGCGGTCGTAGAGCTCCGCGAGGGCGTCCTCGTCGGCCCGCGCTACGAGAGCGACCAACGCCTCGTCCGAGAGATGAGCGAGCCCGCGACCCATAAGTCGACGCCCTTTACGGGGTGCTCGCCACGCTAGCACGCTTGCCATGCGAGCTATTCGAGGGAGGCTCGGACGCGGTTCGGTCGCCCGACCGAACCGAACGTCAGGACGGGCCGAATAGGCCGCGTTCAACCCCCCACGGAGGAGAGGAAAATGCGATACATCGCGCTCTTCGGGGCGCTCCTGATCGCGGTGCTCGCCGCCGCGCTGGTGCGCGGTGCGGGCCCCGAGAAGAGCCAGGCGTCGAGCCATCGTGAGGCGCCGGTGATCAGCGAGGATCCGACCGCGGACAACACGGACGTCTATGCGTTCGTCAGTCCCGACCGACCCAACTCGGTGACGATCGTCGCCAACTACATCCCGCTCGAGGAACCCGCCGGCGGTCCGAACTTCAACCAGTTCGCCGACGACGTGCTCTACGAGCTGAAGGTGGACAACGACGGCGACGGCCGAGAGGACGTGGCCTACAAGTTCGAGTTCGAGACGCGGACTCGAAACGGAGACACGTTCCTCTACAACACGGGTCCGATCGACACCCTGTCCGACCCCGACTGGAACCGGCCTCAGACCTACAAGGTCACCAGGGTCACGAAGGGGAAGTCCACGGTGCTAGGCCGGAACCTGAAGACCCCTCCGGTCAACATCGGGCCGCGCTCGACTCCCAACTACGGCTCGCTCATGCAGGCCGCAGTTGCTGAGCTGCCCGGCGGGATCAAGGCCTACGCCGGCCAGAGCGACGACCCGTTCTTCGTCGATCTCGGCTCGGTCTTCGACCTGGCCGGGCTCAGGCCGTTCAACCCTGCGCACGTCATTCCGCTCGACGCGGACAACGGCGTGGACGGCGTCGGCGGCTTCAACACCCACGCCATCGTCCTCCAGGTGCCGATCTCGCAGCTGACCCGTGACGAGAAGATGCACGAGGCCGACGACCCGAAGGCCGTCATCGGCGTCTACGCGACGGCGAGCCGGCAACGGTTGCAGGTCATCGACGCGAACGGCCGGCGGCGCTCCGACGGCAACTGGGTGCAGGTCTCCCGGCTTGCCGAGCCGCTCATCAACGAGGTCGTCATTCCGCTCCGGAAGAAGGATCGGTGGAATGCGTCCGATCCGTCGGGCGACGCGGAATTCGCCTCCCACTACACGAGCCCAGAGGTGACTCGCCTCGCGAATCTCCTCTACCCGGTGCTCGACGACGCACCCGAGACGGGGCGCGGCGACATTGCCGCCATCCTGTTGACGGGCGTTCCGGGGCTGAACTTCACCGGTCCCAAGAAGGCCGACCTCATCCGCCTCAACACCGGCATCGCTCCCACCGCTCCTGTGGGTGCCGGTAACCGGCTCGGCGTGCTCGGCGGCGACTTCGCCGGGTTCCCGAACGGCAGAAGGCTCGAGGACGACGTGACCGACATCGAGCTCCGCGCGCTCACGTGCGGGTACGGCACGACCGTCGGGCCCCTGATCGAGGACCTCGGCTTCTGCGCCGGGAACGCCAACCGCACGCCGAACAACCAGCTCGGCGACGGCGTGGATGCGAACGACCGTCCGTTCCACACGACGTTCCCCTACGTCCCGGAGCCTCACCAGGGCTACCAGCACGTCCACCACGGCGCCCCGGGTGGGCCGTAGGAGAGGAACCAAGGGGGCCCGCTGTGCGGCGGCGGGCCCCACCTTCTCGCGAACCGATCGAATGAAGCGACGACATCTCTTCGGGGCGACGGTGCTGGTGGTCGGCGCCGTCGCCCTGCTCGGAGGAGTTCTGGCCGGGAACCCGATGGCCGGCTTCGCGACGCCGACCAAGCCCGAGGTCGCGGCCAACCGCCTGCTGGACGGGTTCGCCGCGGGGGACACGGCGGCATACGTCTCCCAGCTCGAGCGCCGGGCCGAGAGCAACCCCCAGGACGCCGAGGGTCTCACGCTCCTCGGGCTCGCCTACCAGCAGCGCGTCCGCGAGACCGGCGACCCGACCTACTATCCCCGCTCGCAGGAGGCGCTGAACCGCGCTCTTCGCCTCGTCCCGGACAACGATCTTGCTTTCACGGGTCTGGCCGCGCTGGCCGCGTCCAGACACCGGTTCACCGACGCCCGGCGGCTCGCGCGCCGTGCCCTTTCGCTCAACCCCTACTCGGCGCCGGCCCTCGGGATCCTCGGCGATGCGCAGGTCGAGACCGGCGACTACGACGGCGCGTTTTCCACCTTCGACAAGATGGCCGCGCTCAAGCCCACAGTCGCGTCGTATTCGCGAATCTCCTACGCGCGCGAACTACTCGGCCGGAACACGTCCGCCATCGCGGCGATGAAGCGCGCCGTCTCGGCGGCGGCCTCGACGTCCGAGCCTGCAGCGTGGTCGCTCGTCGAGCTGGGGAACCTCTACTACAACAGCGGGCGACTGCGCCCCGCCGCTCGCGCCTACCGCGAGGCGCTCGCCCGCTTTCCCGGCTACCACCGCGCCCAGGCCGCGCTCGGCCGCGTCGCCGCGGCGCAGGGACGAATCGACCGGTCGGTCGCCCTCTACGAGCGGGCGCTCGAGACGGTCCCGCTTCCCGAATACGCGGCGCGTCTCGGCGAGACGCTGGCGGCAGCGGGCCGTACGGCCGAAGCGGCCCGCGCGTACGAGCTCGTCGAGGCGATGCAGCGCCTGCTCGAGGCAAACGGCGCGCGAACCGAGCTCGAGACCGCGCTCGTCGACCTCGACAGGAACGTCCGCCTCGCGGATGCGCTCTCGCGCGCGCGTGAAGCCTACGAGGAGCGGCGTAGCATCGAGGCCGAGGACGTTCTCGCGTGGGCGCTTCTCCGAAACGGCAAGTGCGGTGAAGCGCTTCGCCATTCGAAGCTCGCTCTGCGCCTCGGGACGCTCGATGCCCTGAAGCTCTTCCACCGCGGCATGATCGAGCGTTGCCTCGGCCGGACGGCGACGGCTCGAGGGGCCTTCAGGGCAGCTCTGGAGATCAACCCGTACTTCTCGCCGCGCTGGGCGCCCGTGGCGAGGGAGGCTTCGCGATGAGGAAGGTGCTGCTGCTCGTCCTCCTCACGCTGACGGCGCTCGCCTTGCCATCGACCGCGCTCGCGCACCCGCTCGGGAACTTCACGGTCAACCGCTACAGCGAGCTCGTCCTCTCGGGCGACCGGGTCTACATTCGCTACGCCCTCGACCTCGCGGAGATCCCGACGATTCAGGAGGGATCCGCCGTTCGGGCGCCGGCGTTCGCCGAGACGGTCGCGCAGGACCTCGTGCTCGAGCTCGACGGGAAGCGGGTGCCGCTCGTCCCCTTGCGGCACACCGTTGCGGCGAGGCCGGGTGCGGGCGGCCTCGAGACCCTCCGGTTCGACGCGGTCTTCGCCGCGCCGGCCGGTTTCGAAGGGAGCGCTCTTTCCTATCGCGACGCGAACTTCGAGCGGCGGATCGGATGGAAGGAGATCGTCGTTACCACCTCCGGTGGAGCGCGGATCGAGTCTTCCGACGTGCCGGCGACGAGCGTGAGCAACGCGCTTCGCGCCTATCCGTCCGATCTTCTCTCGTCTCCGCTGGACGTCCGCTCCGCGCGAGTCGCCTACGAACCCGGTTCGGGACCGGGAACGGCTCCGACACTGAGCGGCCCCCCGGCCGAGGCGCGCTCGTCGAGCGGCTTCGAGTCGCTCATCACCCGGGACGATCTGGGCGTCGGCGTCGTCCTCGTCTCGCTGCTGGTGGCGATGTTCTGGGGCGCGGCCCACGCGCTCACGCCGGGTCACGGGAAGGCGATCGTCGCCGGCTACCTCGTCGGGTCGCGGGGCAAGCCGCGCCATGCGGTCTTCCTCGGGCTCATCGTGACAGTCACGCATACCGCTGGAGTCTTTGCGCTCGGGCTCGTCACGCTCCTGCTTTCCCGCTTCATCGTCCCAGAGCGGCTCTATCCGTGGCTCACCCTCGCATCGGGCCTGCTCGTCGTCGGCGTCGGCGCGGCCGTCTTGGTCGGGCGCGTGCGGCGTGGGCGATCGCACCACCACCACCACCACCACCACCATGGGCAGCACGACCACGAGCACGGCTACGGTCGCGGCGGCCTCCTCGGGGTCGGCATCGCCGCCGGCCTGCTCCCGTGTCCGTCGGCGCTCGTTGTCCTCCTCAGCGCCATTGCGGTCCACCGAATCGGTTTCGGCCTCGCCCTGATCGTTGCGTTCAGCGTCGGGCTCGCCGCGACGATCACCTTGATCGGTCTTCTCGCAGTTCTCGCCCGACGGGCGTTCAGCCGGCTCTCGCTGGACGGTCGGCTCGTCCGCATTCTGCCCGCCGCGAGCGCGCTTCTCATCCTTGCGGTGGGAGTCGGCATTACCGTCAACGCTCTCCCGGAGGTCCTCTGATGTTCGGACTCGACGACCAGATTGCCGCCTTCTCGAATGGCGGCTCGGTGTGGATCGTGCTCGCAGTTGCCGTGTTGCTTGGCCTGCGACACGCGACCGACCCGGATCACCTCGCGGCGGTGTCGGCGGTCGTGGCCGGCGGCCGCGAGCGCGCGGCGCGACGCGCCGGCGCGCTCGGCCTCGCCTGGGGTCTTGGGCACGCACTCACGCTGTTTGCTTTCGGTCTTCCCATCCTGCTCCTCGACAGCTACCTCCCGGAACATGTCCAGCAGGGCGCTGAAACGGCCATCGCCGTCGTGATCGTCTACCTGGCGGTCCGATTGCTCCTGCGCTGGCGGCGCGGCGAGTTCCACGTGCACGCCCACCGCCACGGAGGCGAGGAGCACTCGCACTGCCTCGCCGCGCACACGAAGCACGAACATCGCCACGCCCGGACGGGTCTCGGTGCGTTCGGCATCGGGCTCGTCCACGGGATCGGCGGTAGCGCCGGCGTCGGCATCCTTCTCGTCGCCTCGATCGAGTCGACGCCTTTGGCGGTGGCCTCGCTCGCGCTCCTCGCGATCTTCACGGCCGTGTCGATGGCGCTGCTTTCCGGAGGGTTCGGCCGCACGCTCGTCTCGCGGCCGATCAGCCGGTCGTTCGAGACGATCGCACCCGTACTCGGAACCGTCAGTCTCGCCTTCGGGGTCTGGTATGCGACGTCCGCCTGGAGCCTGACGCCGTACCCGTTCTAGAACCCTATGATCGGGGGCGGCCGTGGCCGCCCCCGACTCCATTCAAGAGCTGACCCGCAGCGCCGTCGACGTGCTGCCGCAGGGCGAGCTCGAGCGGAAGCTCGCCGGCGGCCGTCCTCTCCGCGTGAAGCTCGGCATCGACGTCACAGCCCCGCACGTCCACGTCGGGCACGCGATTCCGCTCCAGCGCATGGCCGCCTTCCAGCGCGCCGGGCATCTCGGCGTCCTGATCATCGGCGACTACACGACGCGGATCGGCGACCCATCGGGGAGGTCGAGCGAGCGCCCGATCCTCTCTGACGCCGACATCGACAGGAACGCGCAGACGTATCTGGCGCAGGCGGCCCAGATCGTCGACACGAGTCCGGAGCGGCTCGAGGTGCGCTTCAACGGCGAGTGGCTCGCAAAGCTCGACTTCGCCGAGGTCGTTCGCCTGACGCGCACGATCACCGTCGCGCGACTCCTCGAGCGCGACGACTTCCAGCAGCGGTTCGAGGCGAAGACCCCGATCTCGGTGTCGGAGCTCCTCTACCCGTTCATGCAGGCGTACGACTCGGTGGCCATCCGGGCGGACGTCGAGCTGGGGGGGACGGACCAGCTCTACAACTTGCTTGCGGGGCGCGACGTCATGCAGGCCTACGGGCTCGAGCCTCAAGTCGCGCTGACGACGCCGCTTCTCATCGGGCTCGACGGCCGCAAGATGAGCGCGTCGCTCGGCAATTACATCGGGCTCACGGATCGACCCGAGGAGCAGTTCGGAAAGACGATGCGAATCTCCGACGAGCTTCTGCCGGAGTACTACCGCCTGGTGATGCAGTCCGACATCGATGCGGCGGCGCTCGAGCCGATGGAGGCGAAGCTCGAGCTCGCCCGCTTCATCGTCCGCCGATCACATGGAGACGATGCGGCGCGCGAGGCCGAAGCGCACTTCACGAGGGTCGTGCGCGAGGGTCGCGCGCCGGATGAGATCGGCGTGGCGGAGGTGCCGCCGGGTGACCCTGTGCATCTCCCACTGCTCATCCGCGAAGTGTTCGGGCTGTCGACCAGCGAGGCGCGCCGTCTGATCGCCCAGGGAGGGGTGAAGCTGGACGGCGCTCCGACTGCCGAGCTCGACTTGCCTCGGAAATCGCTCGAAGGTGTGGTGCTCCAGGTTGGAAAGCGCCAGTTCGCTCGGCTTCGTGCGGGCTGACTGGGATTCGGTTGACACCCTCTTCGCCCTTCCTTGCTATCATGGTTCGGCCGTTCCTGACGGCTGCACGAAAACTGGCAACCCCACGAGACAACGGAGAGCCTTCGGCCGAAGCTTGATACGACCAAGTATCACTTCCACCCAGGGCCTCCCGTGCGACTTGGAGGCCTTTTTCGTGCCGTCGCCCGCGGCGCTGGTCTTTGAAAACTCAACAGCGTGTACGTCGAGAACCTCGCGCGCTTCGGCGCGGGAGGTCAATGAACCCGTCTCCTCTCAACGAGGGGACTTTGAGCTCAAGCTCGAAACTGAACCGTTAGCAACCAGGCTTCGGCCTGACTGCGAAAGGTCTTCACGGAGAGTTTGATCCTGGCTCAGGACGAACGCTGGCGGCGCGCCTAACACATGCAAGTCGAGCGAGAACCTGGGCTTCGGCCCTGGGGAAAGCGGCGAACGGGTGAGTAACACGTGGGTAACCTGCCCTCGGCACCGGGATAGCCCGGGGAAACCCGGATTAATACCGGACAGCCTCATAATCCTTCGGGTGAATGAGAAAAGGTGGCTTCGGCTTCCGGCTGAGGATGGGCCCGCGGCCGATTAGCTTGTTGGTGGGGTAATGGCTCACCAAGGCTCCGATCGGTAGCTGGTCTGAGAGGACGATCAGCCACACTGGGACTGAGACACGGCCCAGACTCCTACGGGAGGCAGCAGTGGGGAATCTTGCGCAATGGGCGAAAGCCTGACGCAGCGACGCCGCGTGCGGGAAGAAGGCCTTCGGGTTGTAAACCGCTTTCAGGAGGGACGAGGCCACTCGAGTTAATAGCTCAGAGGGTGACGGTACCTCCAGAAGAAGCCCCGGCTAACTACGTGCCAGCAGCCGCGGTAATACGTAGGGGGCTAGCGTTGTCCGGATTTATTGGGCGTAAAGAGCGCGTAGGCGGCCGAGTAAGTCCGACGTGAAATCTGGAGGCTCAACCTCCAGCGGTCGTTGGAAACTACTCGGCTAGAGTCCGGAAGAGGAGAGTGGAATTCCTGGTGTAGCGGTGAAATGCGCAGATATCAGGAAGAACACCGATGGCGAAAGCAGCTCTCTGGGACGGTACTGACGCTGAGGCGCGAAAGCGTGGGGAGCGAACAGGATTAGATACCCTGGTAGTCCACGCCGTAAACGATGGGTGCTAGGTGTGGGCGGTGTCGACTCCGCCCGTGCCGAAGCTAACGCATTAAGCACCCCGCCTGGGGAGTACGGCCGCAAGGCTAAAACTCAAAGGAATTGACGGGGGCCCGCACAAGCAGCGGAGCATGTGGTTTAATTCGACGCAACGCGAAGAACCTTACCAGGGCTTGACATGCACGGGAATGTCGTAGAAATACGGCAGCCCTTCGGGGCTCGTGCACAGGTGGTGCATGGCTGTCGTCAGCTCGTGTCGTGAGATGTTGGGTTAAGTCCCGCAACGAGCGCAACCCCTGTCCTTAGTTGCCAGCGGATAATGCCGGGGACTCTAGGGAGACTGCCGGTGACAAACCGGAGGAAGGTGGGGATGACGTCAAGTCATCATGCCCCTTATGTTCTGGGCTACACACGTGCTACATTGGCCGGTACAAAGGGCTGCAAACCCGTGAGGGGGAGCGAATCCCAAAAAGCCGGTCCCGGTTCGGATTGGAGGCTGAAACTCGCCTCCATGAAGGCGGAGTTGCTAGTAATCGCGGATCAGCAACGCCGCGGTGAATACGTTCTCGGGCCTTGTACACACCGCCCGTCACACCACGAAAGCCGGCAACACCCGAAGCCGGTGTCCTAACCCGCAAGGGAGGGAGCCGTCGAAGGTGGGGTTGGTGATTGGGGTGAAGTCGTAACAAGGTAGCCGTAGCGGAAGCTGCGGCTGGATCACCTCCTTTCTAGGGAACGCGGGAGCTCTAACTCCCGCAGGCGCCCGGTCCGTCGATGTCACGGCCATTCGGCCGTTTCGTCCGGAGTCCGGGCTCGCCTAGATCAAACGTCGACCTCGACGTCACACGCTGTTGAGTTTTGAGAGACCGGCCCTAGGCCGGCCTTCTCGAGCGGGATCGCCCGCGCGCACCTTGAAAACTCCATAGCGGCAAACACGGTGTTCTTCATGATCAAGAGACAAAGAGCACACGGTGGATGCCTTGGCGCCAGGAGCCGAAGAAGGACGTGGGCGGCTGCGATAAGCCCGGGTGAGGAGCTGACCATCCATTGACCCCGGGATCTCCGAATGGGGAAACCTACGTACGGTAATGCGTGCGTGTCCCTGTCTGAATCCATAGGACAGGGATGGCAAGCCGGTGAACTGAAACATCTTAGTAACCGGAGGAAAGGAAAGAAACCTCGACTCCCTTAGTAGTGGCGAGCGAAAGGGGAAGAGCCCAAACCCGCGTGTCGTGATAGGCGGCAGCCGTTGTCACGCGGGGGTTGTAGGGCGCGTCTGGATCCGCCTGCCGGCGGGTCGGGAAGTTACAAAATCAGTCGTTAGTCGAAGCGAGTGGAAACTCGCGCCACAGAAGGTAATAGCCCTGTAGGCGAAAGCGACTGGTCTTCCTGGACGAGCTCCTGAGTACGGCCGGGCACGAAAAACCCGGTCGGAACCTGCGGGGACCACCCCGTAAGGCTAAGTACTCCCTGGCGACCGATAGTGAACTAGTACCGTGAGGGAAAGGTGAAAAGCACCCCGGAAGGGGAGTGAAATAGTACCTGAAACCGTGTGCTTACAAGCGGTCGGAGCAGGCTTTGTCCTGTGACGGCGTGCCTTTTGCATAATGAGCCAGCGAGTTGCTGTTCGACGGCAAGGTTAAGGAAACGGAGCCGTAGCGAAAGCGAGTCCGAATAGGGCGATTTAGTCGTCGGATGCAGACCCGAAACTGAGTGATCTACCCATGGGCAGGTTGAAGCGGGGGTAAGACCCCGTGGAGGACCGAACCGACTTAGGTTGAAAACTAAGCGGATGACCTGTGGGTCGGAGTGAAAGGCTAATCAAACTCAGAGATATCTGGTTCTCCCCGAAATATATTTAGGTATAGCGTCACGCGTTCAGCGTCGGCTGTAGAGCACTGCTTGGGCTAGGGGGCCTACCAGCTTACCGAACTCAGGCAAACTCCGAATACCGACGTTCCAGAGCGTGGCAGTCAGAGTGCGGGGGATAAGCTTCGTGCTCAAAAGGGAAACAGCCCAGACCGTCGGCTAAGGTCCCTAATTTCTGACTAAGTGGGAAACGATGTCTGAATGCCGAGACAACCAGGAGGTTGGCTTAGAAGCAGCCACCCTTTAAAGAGTGCGTAACAGCTCACTGGTCAAGTGTTCGGGCGCGGACAATGTAACGGGGCTCAAGTCAGAAACCGAAGCCACGGACTTCGAGCTTGCTCGGAGTGGTAGGGGAGCGTTCCCACGCCAGTGAAGCGGCGGCGTGAGCCAGCCGTGGAGGTGTGGGAAGTGAGAATGCTGGCACGAGTAACGAAAGAGGGGTGAGAAACCCCTCCGCCGAATGCCCAAGGGTTCCTGAGTAAAGCTAATCTGCTCAGGGTTAGTCGGGACCTAAGCCGAGGCCGAAAGGCGTAGGCGATGGATAACCGGTTGATATTCCGGTACCACGTACCCACCATTTGACCGAAGGGGGGACGGGGTAGGCTAGGGAAACCCAGGCGATGGTCGTCCTGGGGTAACCGCGTAGGGCGGCTGACAGGTAAATCCGTCAGCCATCAAGCCTGAGACGGGATGCCGAGCCCTTAACCGGGCGAAGTTCCTAAAGCCATGCCTCCGAGAAAATCCTCTAGGAAGGTGAGGGCGTGCCCGTACCTAAACCAACACAGGTGGGCAAGTAGAGAATACTCAGGCGATCGGAAGAACCCTCGTTAAGGAACTCGGCAAAATGGCCCCGTAACTTCGGGAGAAGGGGCGCCCCGGTAGGGTGAGGAACCTTCGCGGTTCCGAGCCCGAGGGGGCCGCAGTGAAACGGCCCAAGCGACTGTTTACCAAAAACACAGGTCTCTGCGAAGTCGAAAGACGACGTATAGGGGCTGACGCCTGCCCGGTGCCGGAAGGTCACGCGGAGAGGTTAGCCATTAGGCGAAGCCTCAAAGCCAAGCCCCGGTAAACGGCGGCCGTAACTATAACGGTCCTAAGGTAGCGAAATTCCTTGTCGGGTAAGTTCCGACCTGCACGAATGGCGTAACGACTTGGGCGCTGTCTCAACGAGGGATCCGGTGAAACTGTAGTCTCGGTGAAGATACCGAGTACCCGTGGTTGGACGGAAAGACCCCGTGAACCTTTACTGCAGCTTGATGTTGGAGTCTGGTATGCGTTGTCCAGGATAGGTGGGAGCCTATGAAGCGGAGGCGCCAGCTTTCGTGGAGGCAATCTTGGGATACCACCCTTCGTGTTCTGGGCTTCTAACCCGATACCGTGATCCGGGTCGGGAACAGCGTCAGGTGGGCAGTTTGACTGGGGCGGTCGCCTCCTAAAATGTAACGGAGGCGCGCAAAGGTTCCCTCAGCACGGTTGGAAATCGTGCGTAGAGTGTAAAGGCAGAAGGGAGCTTGACTGCGAGACTGACAAGTCGAGCAGGTGCGAAAGCAGGCCTTAGTGATCCGGCGGTAGAGAGTGGAATTGCCGTCGCTCAACGGATAAAAGGTACTCCGGGGATAACAGGCTCATCCTTCCCAAGAGTCCACATCGACGGAAGGGTTTGGCACCTCGATGTCGGCTCGTCGCATCCTGGGGCTGGAGTAGGTCCCAAGGGTTGGGCTGTTCGCCCATTAAAGCGGTACGCGAGCTGGGTTCAGAACGTCGTGAGACAGTTCGGTCCCTATCCACCATGGGCGTTGGAGGCTTGAGAGGAGTCGTCCCTAGTACGAGAGGACCGGGACGAACAGACCTCTGGTGTATCAGTCGTCGTGCCAACGGCGCTGCTGATTAGCCACGTCTGGATGGGATAACCGCTGAAAGCATCTAAGCGGGAAGCCCACCTCGAGATGAGGCCTCCCATCCCCTCGAGGGAGTAAGGGTCGTGGGAGACCACCACGTTGATAGGCGGGACGTGCAAGCACAGCGATGTGTTCAGCGGACCCGTACTAATCACCCGAGGTCTTGATTTGAACACCGTCATAAAGTCGCTATGGAGTTTTGAGGGTGCGCCGGCCTTCGCCGCGCACGATCCTCACAATTTCCGGTGGTCATAGCGGCGGGGAAACACCTCTTCCCATTCCGAACAGAGAAGTTAAGCCCGCCCGCGCCGATGGTACTCGGAGGGCAACCTCCCGGGAGAGTAGGTCGCCGCCGGTTTTACTTGAGAAGGGTCGCCGAGAGGCGGCCCTTCTTGCGTTGTGGGAACCTAGCGGCCGACGATGCAGGCGC
This sequence comes from uncultured Actinomycetes bacterium, assembly GCA_963842305.1. Taxonomy (GTDB): domain Bacteria; phylum Actinomycetota; class Thermoleophilia; order Gaiellales; family Gaiellaceae; genus JAIBJN01. Next base: position 1,132,142 of record CAWJFW010000002.1, on the reverse strand, counting down.
TCGAGATCCGCTCGCGGCGGAGCGCCCTGGCGTCGACCCCGGGACGTTCTCGAAACCACTCGAAGATCACGATGTGCCGGCTCGTGGCCCCCGCCTCGCTCACGCGGGGGTTGAACCGCCGCGTCCAGTGAATCACGTTGCGATCGCCCTGGAGGTCGGTGTTCCGGGTCGTGAGCCGCTCCCGCTGCACGGTCGCCCAGTCGCCGGTGTCCTCGTCCTCGATCTGGCGGATGAACGTCAGTTGCGTGTATCCGTTCGACAGGCTCCTCTTCCACCGGGTGTGCGCGTGGACGACGCTTGGCGTGTGCCGGACGACCCCGCAGCCGGCCACGCGCGACTGCCAGGCAAAGGCACCCTTCTTCCCGGACCACGAGCCGAACGGGTGCGCTCCCGCGACCCCGGCGGCTGCGAGGGCGAGGAGCGCCCCCATGATCCCGATCGTGGCGAAGCGACGCCACCTTCGCCGTTGCATCGTCCCTCCTTCGTCCGCCGCAAGGCGGAAGCCGACCCTGTCCTCGAAGGACTCTACGGCACCGCCCGGATCGCCTGCCGTCTCACGCCGCCCGCAGCTTGTCCCGCCACTCGGGATCGAGCGCGCGCAGGCGGCTGACGCGCTCTCCCACCGGCGGGTGTGTCGAGAACATCGCGGCGAGCCCGGCCGGCTCGAACGGGTTGACGATGTAGAGCGGCTCGAGCACGGGGCTCCCCTGGAAGCGGACGAGTTCCTCCGCCTGCTCGATGCGGACGAGGGCGTCGGCGAGCGGGTGGGGCGTGCCGCAGATCTCCGCGGCGCCCAGGTCGGCGGCGAGCTCGCGTTTGGGCGAGAGAAAGACCTGGATGATGCTCGCGGCGATCGGGCCGAACACGAAGAGGAGCGCCCGCTCGAGGAAGCCCCCGATCCGGCTCGTCTCGACGAGCCAGCCGGCGATCAGCACCACCGGCGTCTGAACGAGCAAGTCGCGATGGCGCGCGTGGGCGAGCTCGTGCGCGAGAACCCCTTCGACCTCGGCCGGCGTCAGCAGGGTGAGCAGGCCCTGCGTCAAGGCGACTCCGGAGGCGCCCGCCCCGCGGCCGACCGAGAGCGCGCGAGGATGGCCGTCGGCGATGAGGTAGAGCTTCGGACGGTCGACTTTCGCGATCAGGGCGAGGCGCTCGACCGTCGAGTGCAGCACGGGTGACTCGGCGATCTGCAGCTCGCGCGCACCGAGTGAGGCGAGGATCACGCGCGGCCCGTACCAGAAGACCGTCGCCGCCATGAGGAGCCCGACGACGAGGAACACGCTGCCCAGGCGGAGGCCGCCGAGCCACCATCCCAGTGCGAAGAGGCCTCCGGCGATGACGCCGTAGAGGATGAGCGCCTTTGCGATGTTGCGCGCGGCGAGGAGCCTGCTGCGCACGTTCCGCCAGGCCCTAGGGCTCGCCTTCGCTCTCGGCCAGGCCGCGCGGCGGCCAGTCGGGCTCGGGAGCGTCGCAGCGGCTCGAGCAGTGGAGGGAGGCGATGTTCTGCAAGGGGACGAGAATGTGGCCGTTCAGCTCCAGGTGGGGAATGCCGGCGACCGCGCAGTAGGCGGTGAGCGTCCCCTCCTGGTACTCACCGCCGAAGAGTTCGACCTCGACCTGCTCGCCGGTGTACTTGTTCGTGTAGTCCTCCACGCGCTCAGTCTAGCTTCGCGATCCTGCCGTTCTCGACGGCTACGCGGGACAGGCGGGCGTTTGGCTCGACGCGGCGCAGACGGCGGTACTCGTGCACGTCGAGCCCTGCGGCCGCCGCCTGGATGGCCCGGATCGGCCCGCCGTGCGAGACGATCAGGACGGCGTCCTCGGGGTGGGCATCCGCGATCCGACGGAGCGCGGCGAGCACACGAGAGGACATCGCGTCGTAGGTCTCGCCGGCCTCCCAGCCCTCGCCGCCGGCGAGCCAGCGCTCGAGCCCGTCCGGGAAGCGCGCGGCCACCTCGTCGCGGCTCAGCCCCGCCCAGGCCCCGACGTCGACCTCACGGAGGTCGTCGACCGAAACGGGCTCCAGGCCGGTGCGCGCGCCCACCACGGCAGCCGTGTCGAGCGCGCGCCGCAGCGGGCTCGTGTAGACGGCTGCGAGGAACGCCAGCCCGGCAACGTCGTCCGCGAGCGCCTCGGCCTGTTGGCGCCCGAGCGCCGTCAGCGGGCGGTCGCTGTGCCCCTGGAAGCGGTTTGCGGCGTTCCAGTCGCTCTCGCCGTGCCGGGCGAGGTAGACGATCGTCACTCGGGAAGTCGCCGGATGACGGCCTCCTCGCCGGCGCTGAACGCGCGGCGCCGCTCCTCGTCCACAGGGTCGACCATATGCCCGTCGCGGCCGATGTAGCCGCCCTTGCCGCCCACCACCAGCAGGACGAGAGTCCCGTCGCCGGCATTCCAGACGCGCCGGGGCGAAGTCGACTCAACATGGCAGACGCCTCCGGGGCCGAGCTCGAAGCTCTCACCTTCAACCTCGAAGCCGGCGAGGCCCTGGTGCACGAAGTAGAGCTCGTCCTGCTCGTCGTGGAAGTGCTCGAACCAGCCGGTCTGGGCCGGCAGCACCATGGCGTTGACGCCGAACGCCGTCACGCCGAGCGCCTGTCGGACCTTGCGGAAGACGCCCGTCCCGAGCTCGTCGATGGAGCCGTAGGCATAGGCCATGGAGAGATGGTATTGACGTTCGCGACGGCGAAGTTTGGCCGGCACGCGCTTCGGGTGTACGGTTGCGCACGGTGGCTGACGGAAAGGGAAGGCTCGGACGCCGAGCAAGGCTCTTGGCGGTGCCCGCCGCCGTGCTGGTCGCGCTCGCAGGGGCGGACGTGGCGTGGGCCGGGACGGACACGTTCCAGGATCCCAACGACCGCCCCGGGCGCCTCGACATCAGCTCGGTCGAGCAGGGTCATTCCGGCAGGAACGTCACGCACACGATCACAACCTTCGACAACTGGCCGGGTTCGCTCCTGGGGCGGAGGACGCCCAACTTCCTCTTCATCGAGATCAGCGTCGACGCCGACCGCACGACGGAGCGGAGCGTGCTCATCGTGTCGTCGCGCGGCCACCTGGTCGGCGTCGTGCTCGACCAGCAGGCGGAGTTTTTGGGAAGAGCCGACGTGTCTCGGCCCAACCGGCATGCCGTCGAAGTCTCGATCCGCCGCGGACTGCTCGGCGATCCGGCCGGCTACCGGTGGCAGGCACTCGCCTTCTTCGAGGGCGAGAGCACGTGCGCCGGAGGCTGCCTCGACCGGGCACCGAACGGCTCCCGTGCCGTCCACGATCTCCGCGCGCCGTTCATCTCGTTTCCGCAGCCGGATCCGCCCGCTGACGTGACGTACGACGTCGAATTCACCGTCCGCGACGCCGGCGGCTCGGGGCTCGCGTTCTGGCGCCTGGAGCAGCGCATCGAGGACTCCGGCGCCGCCTGGGAGACCGTCGCCGAGGGGTCGACGACCGGACGACAAGCCGTGCTCTTCACGACGATGCCCGGCGAGTCCGACCAGTTCCGCATCATTGCCGAGGACGAGCACGGGAACAGCAGGACCAGCCCGCTCCGGACGATCGTCGCGCCCGGGCCGTAGACGGGCTCGAGCGCGGTAGGCTTCGCCGCCGTGCATCTCGGCCTCGAAGATCGTGTCTGCGTCGTCACCGGCTCGACCGCTGGCATCGGGCTCGAGACGGCGCGGCTGCTGGCCGAGGAAGGCGCCCGCGTGGTCGTCTCCGGACGGGACGAGCAGCGGGTCGAGGCGGCGCGGGCCGACGCCGGCGCCGCGCTCGGGTTCGCGGCGGATCTTGCCCGGCCGGAGGCGCCCGCCGAGCTGATCGCCCGCGCCGAGGAGGAGTTCGGTCAGGTCGACTGCCTGATCAACAACGTCGGCATCGCCGCGCACGTCGGGTTCGAGGAGCTCTCAGACGACGACTGGGACTCGATGTGGCAGCTGAACGTCATGAGCTACGTCCGCGCGATCCAGGCGGTGCTGCCGGGCATGCGGGAGCGCGGCTCCGGCCGCATCGTCAACGTCAGCTCGACCGCGGGGAAGCGCCCCTCGACCTCGATGCCGCATTACAGCGTCACGAAGGCGGCCGTGCTGTCGCTCTCGCGTCTCGTCGCCGACCTCTACGCCGGCGACGGCATCCTCAGCAACGCCGTCACGCCGGGGCCGACGGCCTCGCCCGCGTGGCACGCGCCGGGGGGCCTCGCCGACCAGGCCGCGGCGCGCTCCGGCAAGAGCAGGGAGGAAGCGCTCGCCGCCGTCGCCAAGGGCCGTCCACTCGGACGACTGGCCGAGCCGGAGGAGATCGCCGGCGTGGTCGTGTTCCTGTGCTCGGACCGTGCCGGCTACGTCACGGGAGCTGCGTGGAGCGCAGACGGGGGCACGGTCCCCATCATCATCTAGCGCTAGCGTTGGGGTCATGCCCGACGTAGCTGGGAGAGTTGCGGATGCCTTCGAAGCGCGCGTCCGCGAGCAGGAGGAGAGCTGGCTCTCCCCGCTCGCCGTGCGGTCATACGAGACGCGGGGCCGTGCGCATGCGGAGGAGGAGGAATGCCGTCTCCGCACGCCGTTCCAGCGCGACCGCGACCGCATCGTCCACTGCAAGGCCTTCCGGCGCCTCAAGCACAAGACGCAGGTGTTCATCGACCCGCAAGGCGATCACTACCGCACGCGGCTCACACACACTCTCGAAACGGCGGGGATCTCGCGCACCGTGGCCCGCGCTCTGCGCCTGAACGAGGACCTTGCCGAGGCGATCGCGCTCGGCCACGACCTCGGCCACGCCCCGTTCGGCCACACCGGGGAGGAGGCGCTCGACGGGGCGCTCTCCGAGCGCTTCGGCCGCTCGTTCCGCCACAACGAGCAGTCCCTCAGGGTTGTCGAGGTGCTCGAGCGCGACGGCCGCGGCCTGAACCTCACCGTCGAGACGCGCGACGGGATCCTCCACCACACTGGACAGGGCGAGCCGGCGACGCTCGAGGGGAAGATCGTGCGCCTCGTCGACCGCGTCGCCTACATCAACCACGACATCGACGATGCGCTGCGGGCCGACGTGCTCCGGCACGAGGAGTTGCCGTACGAGGAAATCGCGCTTCTTGGCTCGCGCGGCTCGCGCCGGATCGACACGCTCGTCCACGACATCGTCGAGGCCTCGGCCCAAGCCGGCGACATCGTCCAGAGCGACGAGATCGGCCGGGCGATGCTCGACCTACGGGCGTTCATGTTCGAGCGCGTGTACCTCGGGCCCGCCGCGCAAGAGCAGCGGACGATTGCCGTCGCCGCGGTGCGCAGGATCTTCGACCGGCTGGTCGACCACCCGGACGAGCTCCCTCCCGACCGGCCCGGCGACCTGCCGGAGCGGATAGCCGACTACGTCTCGGGCATGACCGACCGCTTCGCCCTCGCATGGCGATAATCGCCCAGGCTTCGATCGACCAGGTCAAGGCCGCAGCGGACATGGTCGAGATCGTCGGCGCGCGGACGCAGCTGAGGAAGGTGGGCGCGCGCTGGACGGGTCGATGCCCGTTCCACGAGGAGCGGACCCCCAGCTTCTCGGTCAACGCGGCCGACAAGCTCTTCTACTGCTTCGGCTGCGGCATGAAGGGCGACCTGATCACGTTCGTCAAGGAGACCGAGGGCCTCGACTTCGTCGGTGCGATCGAGTGGCTGGCGGAGCGTTACCGGATACCCCTCGCATACGAGGAGACGTCGCCGCAGGCGGAGGCGAAGCGGGAACGGCGCGCGCGACTTCTGTCCCTGCTCGAGCAGGCGGCCGCCTACTACGAGCGCAACCTCTGGGAGTCGTCCGCGGGCGCTCCGGCGCGCGAGTACCTTTCCGGCCGGGGTCTCGGCGAGGAAGTGTGCCGCGGGTATCGGCTCGGCCTCTCGCCCGGCGGAGAAGTGCTTGCCGAGAAGGCGCGGGCGAAGGGCTTCAAGCAGGACGAGCTCGTGGCCGCGGGCCTGGTCAACCGACGCGGGAACGACTACTACGCTGGCAGACTGGTCTTTCCGCTGGCCGACGCCCGCGGCCGGGTGCTCGGGTTCGGGGCACGGCGCATGCGCGAGGACGATCCGATCCCGGCGAAGTACGTGAATTCGCCCGAGGGCGAGCTCTTCCGCAAGGGCTCGATCGTCTACGGGCTCGACCGCGCCCGTGCGGCGATCGCAAGGGAAGACCGCGCGCTGGTCGTCGAGGGCTACACCGACGTCCTGGCGCTCCATCAGGCAGGGCTCGGCGCCACGGTGGCATCCATGGGCACCGCGCTGACGGAGCCCCAGGTGAAGGAGCTCCGGCGCCTGACCGGCCATCTCTATCTCTGCTTCGACGCCGACGCGGCGGGCGAGGCCGCGACGATCCGCGGCATGGAGCTCGCGATCCGGTCCGGCTTCGACGTGCGCATCGTGCCCCTGCCGCCGGGGAAGGATCCGGCCGACGCGGCGGACGACTTCGAGGAACGGCTCGCGGCATCCGTCGGATACCTGCGCCACCGCGTCCAGCTCGAGCTGGCAAACCCGTCGAGCCAGGAGGCGTTCGAGCGCATTCAGCGGATGATCGACGACGCCCCGACGGGCCCCGAGCGCGACGAGGCCGCGCGGTACGCCTCCGACCGGCTCCAGGTGCCGCTTCGGATTGCCGGCGGGAGCGCCACGGTGGTCGGGGAGGCGAGCCGGAAGCTGCTTGGCGCGGGCGACCGTCTCGAGCGCGACTTTCTCGCCATCTGCGCCGCACGGCCCGATCTGGCCGAGCGGTACCTCAGAGGCCTCGACGACAGGCACTTCGACAACCCGCTCCACCGCCGTCTGCGGGCATATCTGGTCGGCGAGGGAGAGGCCGACGAGGAGCTGGTCGGCTTGCGGGCCGAACTGGACGCGACCGTCGCCGATGAGGGCCTGGACGAGGACGTCGCGCGCGAGCTCGTCCTCCGGCTCGAGGAGCGGCTCGTGCGGCGGGAGCTCGCCGACCTCTCCGGCGAGGACATGGCTCGCACGGTCGAGCTGCAGGGAGTCCTGGCGCGGATCCACGACGCGCTGGAGAAGGTGGAAACGGAGCTTCGCTAGACTTTTCGCGCCGAGCGATCCCCGGTAGCTCAATTGGCAGAGCATCCGGCTGTTAACCGGAGGGTTGTTGGTTCGAGTCCAACCCGGGGAGCTAACCGAAGCCCCGCAACAGCGAGGCTTTTCTCGTTCTCGGGATCGAGCGCACGCGAGGGGCGGAGGTGAGGGGTCGTCGCGACTGCCACGGACTGAGGGCCACCCGCCTCAGCGAAAGGCGCCGATGAGTGCCCCGCCCGCAACCACGAGGCCGGCGCCGAGGACCAGCCGCGGGCCGATCAGCTCGCTACTGCCCAGGACGAGCGCCGCGAGAAGGACGCCCCAGAGAGACTCGGTCGCCACCAGCGGTGAGACCACCGTGACCTTGCCGCGGTAGTACGCCTCGAAGAGGAGGACGTAGGAGAGGCCGAAGAACGCTCCGGCAGGAACGAATCGAAGCAGTCCCGGACTGGTCAGTGCCGCGCCGAGGGCGTCCCCTCTCACGACGGCGGCGTAGCCAACGCTGACGAGCACGCCGGCGGCGAAGGCCACCGCCGCCGCTTGGGCCGAGCCGATCGCGGCGTCCTCCGAATACCAACGGACGACGATATCCCGGGCCGAGAACAGCATCGTCGCCGTCAGGGCGAAGGCGATCCCGACGAGCCGAAAGTGCGCCGGGCGCACCGTCTCCGCCGCAAGGACGATGCCGGCGCCGACGATCAGAAGCGCACCGAGGGCCAGTGGCCACTGGAACGGCTCGTCCAGGAGGAGGATGGCGAGGGTCGCCGTGAAGAGCGGGGCGCTTCCCACGGCGACCGACGCCCGCCCCGCGCCGACGTCGCGGATCGCGAGCACGAGGAAGATCTGCGAGACGCCCGGCGCGAGCAAGCCGGCGAGGGCGAAGACGGCGAGCTCTTCGGGATGGGCGAGCGCGCGGCCCCCCGGCTCGACAAGAGCCGCGGCAACCGCCACGAGCAGCGCGAAGAACGTCGTTGCGACCGTGGCCGCGGCTGGCTCGGGGTGCGCACGGAGCCCGACTCGCAACGCCACCGACATCGCCCCGAAGCAAACGGCCGATGCCAGGGCGAGAAAAACCGGAATCACTGCGGTTTAGAGGTGAAGTAGAACGGTCAACCCCGTAAGGGTGACGAAGTCAACTCCCACGGAGGGGGGCCGGAAGGCGCCGGAGAGCCGAAACTCCAGGGCATAGAGGAGAACTTCAGCGGGGCCCCGATGCGGCGGGGGCAATCCGGGAAAAGTTTTCCACCGAAAAGGAGACGGGGTCTGCGGCGACCCCGTTTTCCGTTAAGGGGAACCGAGGCCTCTACTCTCCGACGACCTGGACGAGCCAGCGCCGGTCGCGCGAGCGGTCGAGCTCGATGAAAAGAACGCGCTGCCACGTGCCGAGGCAGAGCTCGCCGTCCCGCACGGGAATCGACTCGCCTGCGGGGCCGAGGAGCATGGCCATGCAATGGGAGTGCCCGTTGCCGGCATCCATGTCCTCCGGGCAGATGTTCTCCGTACGGCGGTCCCAGTCGTCGTGCGCGTAGTACTTCTCGCTCGGCACCAGCCGGCGGACCATCCGGATGAAGTCTTCGAGGAAGCCGGTCTCGAACTCGTTCACCCGCACCATGCACGTCGTGTGCGGCGAGTAGACGCACGCGATACCGTCGGTGACCCCGCTTTCGTCGACCGCCGCGCGCACGTCTTCGGTGATGTCGCGGATCTCCAGGCCGCCCAGCGTGCGCAGGCTCCGCTCCGCCTGGAAGACCTTCACTCGACGGACCTCCTCGCAAGGCCCGTCGACGACGACGAGAGGCTCCGGGACATGCGGGGCCTATTCTTACCAATCCTGTACCCACCGTGAGCCGGTACACCCACACTTCGGGCGGCGCTAAGCTCGCTTCCGACTGCGGGGCCCGTAGCTCAGCTGGTCAGAGCAGCGGACTCATAATCCGTTGGTCCCTGGTTCGAATCCAGGCGGGCCCATCCGATCGTCCTGTGTGAACTCCCCGACGGGCTGGCTTTCCAGACGCCCCCGGCGGATGGGTCTAGAACAGGCTCAGCCTGCGCGATACCCTGGGTCACCCCGAACAAGGAGAACCACAACATGATCAAGTCCGCAGCACACGCCGAGAAGAGGCGTGCAGCTCTTCTTGGTGCCGGCCTCGCCGTTGGCCTCGTCCTCGTCGCCCTCATCGTTGTCGGGCGCGCTTCCGCGCACACGCAAAGGCTCGACTTCTCAAAAACCTGCGAGGGCCACCGCGCTGATGGTCACCAGCACGCGGACATCATCATCGGGTCGAAGATCTGCAAGAAGACGCCGGACATCTTCCGCGGGCTCTTCGGCCCCGACCGCATCTTTGGAAATCTCGGCAGCGACACCCTGCTCAAGGGGTCGAAGGGCGACGACTTCGTGTCCGGTGGCGCGGGCAACGACACGATCGAGGGCTCCGACGGAGCGGATGTGCTCGCCGGAGGGCCCGGCGCCGACCACATGGAGGGCGGTCTCGATCCCGACCGATTCCGAGGCGGAAAAGGCAACGACCAGATGCTCGGGCAGGACGGTGACGACGCCATTCACGGCAATGCCGGAAACGATGCCATCGACTGCGGCCCCGGCGAGGACGAGGCCTGGGGCGGACCCGGCAAGGACACGTTCGTCGACTGCGAGATCACGCACAAGAACTAGCGACGGAGTTCACCCAGTGTCGAGGGGAATCCCGCCTCGGTGGCGGGGTTCCCTCTTCTCAGCGGCACGAAGGCCGGCTTGCTGGGGTAAGACTCACGGCTCGACCGTCGGGATCCTGATCTGCGGCCCGGGCTGCTGGTGCGGGACGACCGGTGGGGCCAGGCGCTCGTGTGGTGCGGCCCGCCGTGCTTCCACCGCTTCCCGCGGAAGGAGCACAGCCCCCGGGCGCTAGTCTCAGACCCATGGGCCGATTCGACGAGCGCCTGGCCGAGGACCGCGTCATCGTGGGCGACGGCGGCACGGGCGCCTTCCTGAGCGCTGCCGTCCCGCGCCTGCGCTGTCCGGAGGAGGCGAACCTGAAGGCGCCCGAAGCCGTGATCGGCGTCCACGCCGGCTTCATCCGGGCGGGGGCGGAGCTGATCGAGACGAATACCTTCGGCGCGAATCGCCGCAAGCTCTCCGCGCAGTTCCTCGACGACCGGCTGGAGGAGATCGTCGAGCAGGGCGTGAAGCTCGCGCGCGAGGCGCGCGACGTTGCCGGCCTCCCCGCACTGGTCGGCGGTGCGATCGGGCCGCTGGGCGACCTCGAAGGCTCGACGGGCGCCGAGGATGCGTATGCGGTGTTCCACGAGCAGGCCCGCCTGCTGGAAGGCCGCGGCGTCGATCTCTTCCTCGTCGAGACCTTCTACGACCTCGACGAGCTCGAGACTGCCATTCGCGCGGTGCAGGCCGTCTCCTCGCTTCCGATCGTTGCGCAGCTCACCTTTGACGAGGACGGCCAGACTCTGGCGGGAGTCCGCGCCGGCGATGCCGTCGACCGGCTCTGCTCGCTCGGGGTCGTTGCGGCAGGGGCGAACTGTGGCCTCGGGCCGCAGGCGGCCCTGGCCGCGCTCGGCGAGATGAGCGCGAACGCCAACGGACTGCCGCTGACCGCCCAGCCGAACGTCGGCCTGCCGAGCCGCAGTGGTGGGCGCATCGTGTACCCGCACGCGACCCCCGACTACTTCGCCGAGTTCGCCGCCCGCGCGCGCAGCCAGGGCGCGAAGCTCATCGGCGGGTGCTGCGGGACGACGCCGGCGCAGATCGCGGCCATTCGGGCGGCCGTCGAGGAGGGACGCGAACCGCGCGTCCCACTGTTCGTGATCGAGCGCGAGGTCGCTGCCCGACCGGCGCCGACCCTGGACCGAACGCTCCTCGAGCGGCGGCTCGAGGCAGGCGAGTGGGTCGTCTCTGTCGAGCTGGATCCTCCGAAGGGGACGAACATGGAGGCGATGATCGACGCGGCGGCGAGGCTCCACGCCTCGGGTGCGGTTCACGTCGTCGACCTGAACGACAACCCGATGGCGAGGGCGCGCCTCTCCGCGCTCATGGCTGCGGTCGTCCTCGAGCGCTCGGTGAAGATCGAGACCATTCCGCACGTCACGCCGCGCGACGCGTCGGTCATGGGGCTCCAGTCCCAGCTTCTCGGCGCGCATGCCGAGGGGGTGCGGAACATCCTCGCCGTGACCGGTGACCCGCCCCACGTGGGCGACTATCCGGGTTCGAGCGGCGTGTACGACGTCGACGCGATCGGGCTGGTCACCCTGCTCGGACACCTCAACCGCGGCGAGGACTTCTCCGGAAAGGCCATCGACGCCCCGACGTCCTTCTTCGTCGGGGTCGCCGTCAACCCGTCGTCCGACGATCTCGAGCGCGAGCTCGAGCGCTTCCGGGAGAAGGTCGACGCTGGCGCCCGCTTTGCGATGACCCAGGCGCTGTTCGACATCGACTACCTCGACCGCTTCCTCGACCGTCTCGGTGGCGATTCGCCGATCCCGCTGCTCGTGGGCGTTTGGCCGCTCACGAGCTACCAGCTCGCGTTCCGGCTGCACAACGAGGTGCCGGGAATCACGATTCCGGACGCGGTGCAGGAGCGCCTGGCTGACGCGGGCTCCGACGCCCGCGCGATCGGCTTCGACCTCGCACGTCAGCTCGCGGAGGATGCCCGCTCCCGCGCGGCCGGGATCTACGTCATTCCGCCGTTCAAGGAGCCGAGCGCAGCGCTTGAGCTCCTCTCGACCTAGATACACTCTGTCCATGGCCGAGCTGGGAACGATGCGCGTCAAGAGCGGTCTCGCCGAGATGCTCAAAGGCGGCGTGATCATGGACGTGACGACCGCCGAGCAGGCACGGATCGCCGAAGAGGCCGGAGCCGTGGCCGTGATGGCGCTCGAGCGGGTGCCCGCGGACATCCGCGCCGAGGGCGGCGTCGCGCGAATGGCGGATCCGACCAAGATCACCGAGATCCAGGAAGCGGTTTCGATCCCGGTGATGGCGAAGGCACGGATCGGGCACTTCGTCGAGGCGCAGATCCTCGAGGCGCTCGAGGTGGACTACATCGACGAGAGCGAGGTGCTCACGCCCGCCGACGAGCATCACCACATCGACAAGTGGGCCTTCAGCGTCCCGTTTGTGTGCGGCTGCCGCAACCTGGGCGAGGCGCTGCGACGGCTGGGCGAGGGCGCGGCGATGATCCGTACAAAGGGCGAGGCCGGTACCGGCGACATCGTCAATGCCGTGCGGCACATGCGCTCCGTCTTCGGAGACGTCCGCCGCCTCGGGACCCTCGCCGAGGAGGAGCTCTTCACTCAGGCCAAGGAGCTGCAAGCCCCGCTCGAGCTCGTCCGCTGGGTCGCCCAGAACGGCCGGCTCCCGGTCGTCACCTTCACGGCCGGGGGTATCGCCACTCCCGCCGACGCGGCTCTGTGCATGCAGTTGGGAGCGGACGGTGTCTTCGTCGGCTCGGGGATCTTCAAGTCCGCCGATCCGCTCGCACGCGGCAAGGCGATCGTCGAGGCGACGACGCACTACTCCGATCCCGAGATCCTCGCCCGCGTCTCCACCGGACTCGGGGAGCCGATGCGCGGTCTCGACGCGGCGGCGCTCGCGCCCGAAGAACTGCTCGAGACGCGCGGCTGGTAACGCCGAGCTCTTCGGCCCCACGAAGAAACTACAGCTGTCCCGTAGGCTCGAAGCGGCGGCGAGGGGCCGACGGCCCCGGGGTAGAGTTTCACGAGGATGGGCGAGGCACTTCGCATCGGCGTCTTGGCGGTCCAGGGCAACTTTCGCGAGCACGCGGCGATGCTGCGGCGGCTCGGCGCCGACGTGGTCGAGGTACGCCGGCCGGAGCAACTCGCGGGGCTTGACGGACTGGTCGTTCCCGGCGGGGAGTCGACCGCCATTCAGCGCCTGATGCGGGTGGGCGATCTGGAGGAGCCCGTTTCGGAGTTCCAAGGGCCGCTCTTCGGGACGTGCGCGGGCATGATCCTCTTCGACCGTTCACATCTCGGCCTGCTCGACCTTGAGGTCGCCCGCAACGCCTACGGGCGCCAGGTCGCGAGCTTCGAAGCCGACGTTGAGCTCGAGGGCGACGAGGAGCCGCTGAAGGGCGTCTTCATCCGCGCGCCGCGGGTCGCGGACATGGGCGACGATGTGGAGGTGATCGGACGCCTCGGCGGCGAGCCGGTCCTGGTCCGGGAAGGGCGCGTCCTCGCCGCCTCGTTCCACCCCGAGCTCACGGACGACACGCGCGTCCACGAGCGGTTCCTCGAGCTGGTGCGGGAGGGGGCGCGTGTCCGGTCATAGCAAGTGGTCGAGCATCAAGCACAAGAAGGGTGCGGCCGACGCCAAGCGCGGCCAGCTCTTCTCCAAGCTCACGCGCGCCATCATCGTCGCAGCCCGCGACGGTGGGTCGGATCCGGACGCGAACGCGACGCTCGCCACCGCCGTCCAGAAGGCGCGCGACAGTTCGATGCCGAAGGAGAACATCGAGCGTGCGATCGCACGGGGCTCCGGATCGGCCACGGAGGGCGAGTCGTTCTCGACCGTCACCTACGAGGGTTACGGCGACGGCGGCGTCGCCGTCTTCGTCGAGGCGCTGACCGACAACCGAAACCGTACGGCGGCCGAGGTGAGGCACACGTTCGCCAAGCACGACGGCAACCTGGGCACGAACGGGGCGGTCGCCTGGCTCTTCGAGCGGCGAGGCGTCGTCATCGTCCCGGGCACGGTGGACGAGGACGAGCTCATGCTCGTGGCCGCGGACGGCGGTGCCGACGACGTCGAGCTCGACGGGTCGAGCTACCAGGTGATCGCCGCGCCGGACGAGCTGCCGACCGTGCGTGCCGCGCTCGACGCGGCGGGCATCCCGATCGAGTCGGCGGATCTGACCATGCTTCCCAAGACCACCGTCGCGATCGAGGACGAGGCCACTGCGAAGAAGCTCATTCGCCTCATGGACGCGCTCGAGGAGAACGACGACGTGCAGGCGGTCTACGCCAACTTCGACATCCCCGAGGGGATTCTCGAGACAGTGGCCGCCTGACGAGCGGTCGAGGCCACCGGTTTTGGTGCCGATACTTTCGCTGTCATGCAGATCGAGATCAGCGACCCTTCCTACATGGACTCCCTCCGAGCGCACCTGCAGCAAGAAGGATGTCCCAGCGAGCTGCGCAGCGACGAGGTCCTCGAAGTGGTCGTCCTCTGGTCGCCCGAGCGCCCGCTGACGGACACGGAGCAGCGCGCCAAGGTGTTCGGACACCTGCGCGAGTGGTGCGTCGCGCACCCCGGGGTCAAGGCGAACGTCCTCTCTTAGGAGGGTTCGGCGGAACCCTCCTGGCGCCGAGACCGGCAGGAACGTCCGACTCGGCGCCTAATCTCGGATCGTGAAGGTCCTCGGCATCGATCCGGGCACGGCCGCGTGCGGATTCGGTGTCGTGCAGACCGGCAAGGAAGGCCGGCTCCAAGCGATCGAATACGGCTGGTGGCAGACCTCACCACGCGACGCCCCCTCGTCCCGTCTGAAGCAGATCCACGACGAGGTGGCCGAGGTCATCGCGCGGCATGAGCCGGAAGCAGTGGCTCTGGAGGAGTCGTATGTCGGCGCCGACGCCCGCGTCGCACTCTCCGTCGGACAGGCTCGAGGCGCGGCGCTGGTCGCGTGCGCGACCGCCGACGTGCAGTGCACCGAGTATCCGCCGGCGACGGTGAAACAAGCCGTGTGCGGCTACGGGCGAGCCGAAAAGGACCAGATGCAGCGCATGGTCAAGGCCGTGCTGGGGCTTTCGGAGCTTCCCCGGCCGCACCATGCGGCCGATGCGCTGGCCGTCGCGATCTGCCACGCGCTTGCGCCGCCTCTCCTCGCCGTCGTGGGAGGCCAACGGTGATCGCGCGCCTGCGCGGGGCGCCGGTGCAGCACGACGCGGACGGCCTCGTCCTCGAAGTTGGTGGCGTCGGCTACCGGCTGCACGCGACGCCCAGCGTGATACAGAAGTCGGAGGGCGCCGTCGAGATCGTCGTCGAAACCCACCTGCACGTCCGCGAGGACGCGCTCCAGTTGTACGGCTTTGCCGACGCAGCCGAGCGACAGCTCTTCGAACAACTCCTCGCGGTCTCCGGCGTCGGTCCGAAAGTGGCGCTCGCGATTGTCTCGGGCTACTCCCCGGCCGAGCTCAACCGCGCGATCGTCCGCGAGGACGCGGCGCTCTTCCAGACGATTCCGGGGATCGGGAAGAAAACTGCCCAGCGGGTCGTCCTCGAGCTGAAGGAGCGGATCACGCCGCTCACAGCGGTCGAGGAGTCGCCGCACCTGGGCTCCGGTGACGGCCACATCGTCGCCCGCGACGCGCTCGTCGAGCTCGGATACTCCACTGCCGAGGCCGAGCAGCGCCTCGCCGAGACCGACCCCGACCTGCCGCCGGCCGAGCGGGTGCGCCAGGCGCTTCGGGCGGCCTGAGCGCGTGCGCTACATGGTCGTCGAGCGGTTCCTCAAGGGGCCGGGCCCGGTGTACGAGCGCGCGGCCGACCGGGGCCGGATGCTGCCGCCGGGCCTTGTCTACGTCGACAGCTGGGTCGACGAGCGGCTCGATCGCTGCTACCAGCTCATGGAAACCGATGATCCGAGTCTCTTCGACACGTGGATCGCGGCGTGGATCGACCTGGCCGAGTTCGAGGTCATACCCGTCCTGAGCTCCGCTGAGGCAACGGCCCGGGCGCTCCCAGGACCGTCCGCCTCGGCGCCTAATCTCGAAGCGTGAGCGAGCGCGTCACGACCGCCGTGCTGGTCCCGGAAGAGGAG
This sequence comes from uncultured Actinomycetes bacterium, assembly GCA_963842305.1. Taxonomy (GTDB): domain Bacteria; phylum Actinomycetota; class Thermoleophilia; order Gaiellales; family Gaiellaceae; genus JAIBJN01. The sequence continues at coordinate 1,116,322 of CAWJFW010000002.1, read as the reverse complement.
GAGCTGGACTCGTCGCTCCGACCGCGTTCCCTCGACGAGTTCGTCGGCCAGGAACGCGTCAAGGAGCAACTCGCGATCGCCCTCGAGGCCGCGAAGGGGCGGAGCGAGGCGCTCGATCATGTCCTGCTCGCGGGCCCGCCCGGGCTCGGGAAGACGAGCCTTGCGTACATCATCCGCGGGGAGCTGGGGGTCGGCCTGCGGAGCGTCGCCGGGCCAGTCCTCGAGCGGAAGGGCGACATCGCGGCGATCCTGACATCCCTCGAAGAGCGCGACGTCCTCTTCGTCGACGAGATCCACCGCCTGAGCCGGGCGGTCGAGGAGATCCTCTATCCGGCCCTCGAGGACTTCCGCCTGGACATCGTCGTCGGGCAGGGACCGGCCGCCAGGACGCTCACGCTCGACCTGCCCCCGTTCACGCTTGTCGGCGCGACGACGCGAACCGGGCTCCTCACGACCCCGCTCCGTGACCGCTTCGGCATGACCTATCGACTGGAGCACTACAAGCCCGAGGAGCTCGCCCGCATCGTGATCCGCTCGGCGCGGATCCTCGATGTCGAGATCGCAGCCGCGGCCGCGGAGGAGATCGCGCGCCGGGCCCGTGGCACGCCCAGGGTCGCAAATCGAATCCTGCGCCGCGTGCGGGACGTGGCCGAGGTGCGACACGACGGCGCCGTCACCCTGGAAGTGGCAGGCGAAGCGCTCGACCTCCTTGAGGTGGATGGCCACGGCCTCGAACGGGTCGACCGGGAGCTGCTCTCGGCCGTCGTCCGGAAGTTCGACGGCGGCCCGGTTGGTCTCTCCACCCTCGCGGTCGCGCTCGGCGAGGAGCCCGACACGATCGAGGACGTCTATGAGCCGTACCTACTCCAGCTCGGCCTCATCCAGCGGACGCCGCGAGGGCGCGTCGTCACCAGGCTCGGGCGCGCCTACGTCGACGGCGTCGCGGCGGACGAAGCGCTCTTCTAGGGCGCACTGGCTCGGGAACGAGCGACATTCCGCGGAACCCCTAGCGCCGGAACTGGAGCTCGTGCCACGAGGGCACCGGGGCGAGCTCGAGCAGGGCTCGGCCGCCGTCTGGCTCGCGGTAGCCGAACTCGGCGGTGTCGCCGTCCCAGTCGACCTCCAGAAGGTTGTCCTTCACGCGCTGGTCGAGCCAGGCGCCCCGGAAAATCAGCTTCCGGAGCCAGTAGACGAGCGACTCGTCGTTGACGAGGGCCACGCGCTCCCAGTGGCGAACGAGGTACTCGCCGAGGCTGCTCTGGGGGTCGTCGATGCGGCCGTTGGCGGTTAGGTCGACGAGATCGGACGTCTCCGCCTCCTCGAGCTCCCCTGGTTCGACGAGCCGAAGGCGCACCGCCGCCGCGTTGACGCGCTGCTCGAAGTCGATCGCGTTGAAGCTGAACCGGTACCCGAGGAACTCGACGACGTAGTCGTCCCCGGACGTGTAGTTCGCGTCGCTCACCCGGTTCTGAGGATAGCCGCGGCCTTTCCAGCCCGCCGCTGAAGCCGGTCCGTCCGATCGCGGCCCTACGGTGGAACGCGATGCACGAGGGCACCTGGACGATGCGTCCGTGCCCCCGCAGCGAGGTACGGAAGCTTGCCAAGGCGCTCGGCGTCGGTGACGCGACGGCAGCCGTCCTCGTTCGGCGGGGATACGGCGACCCCGACTCGGCGCGGGCCTTCCTGGCTGCCGAGCCGCCCGGGCACGACCCGTTCCGGCTCGGCGACGTCGAGGCCGCATGCTGCCTCATCCGCGAGACCATCGCGTCCGGCGGGCGCCTTTGCGTACACGGCGACTACGACGCGGACGGGATCTGCGCGACTGCGCTGGCCGTGACCGCCCTTCGCGAGCTCGGCGCCGATGTCCAGTGGCACCTTCCGAGCCGATTCGAAGAGGGGTATGGGGTCTCGCGGGACACGCTGGCCCGCCTGGGGGAGGAAGGGTGCGCGCTCGTTCTCACCGTCGACTGCGGCATCACCGCAACCGAGGAGATCGCCGAGGCGCGCAGATCGGGCTTGGAGGTGATCGTCACCGATCACCATCGACCGGGCGAGACCTTGCCGGAGTGCCCCGTCGTAGCGACGAGGCCCTCGGACTACGCCTTCCCCGAGCTTTGCGGGACGGGCGTAGTGCTCAAGCTCCTCGAGGCGCTCGGCGTTGACGGTCTCGAGCGGCATCTCGACCTCGTCGCCCTGGCGACGGTCGCCGACGTCGTTCCCCTCCTCGACGAGAACCGCGCCCTCGTGGCGGCCGGCATGCGACGGCTCGCGCGAACCGACAAGCCAGGCCTCCAGGCGCTCATGCGCGTGAGCGGCGTCGACCCCGCCACGGTCGACACGGGCGCGGTCGCGTTCAGGCTGGCGCCCCGGATCAACGCGGCCGGCCGGCTCGGACACCCCGGCGCTGCGCTGGACCTCCTGCTGACATCGGATGAGGCGGAGGCGCGGCGGCTGGCGGATCAGCTCGAGTCGCTGAACCGCGATCGCCAGGCGGTCGAAGAGCGCATCCTGCGAGATGCGATCCGCCAGGTCGAGGAGTGGCCGGAGCCGAAGCGCCGGCGCCTCGCGTACGTGATCGCGGGCGAGGACTGGCATCGCGGGGTGATCGGCATCGTCGCCTCACGGCTCGTCGAGCGCTTCCGCCGTCCGGTCGTGCTGATCGCCGGCGGGGACACGGATGAGGACTGGGTCGGCTCGGGCCGCTCCGTCCCCTCCTTCGACCTGCACGGCGCGTTCGCCGCCTGCTCGCACCTGCTGGGACGGTGGGGCGGCCATCGCGCCGCCGCGGGGCTCTCGATCGCGCCCGCGAACGTCGACGCGTTCGCCGAGGCCTTCGCCGAGCATGCCGGCGGCGTGCTCACCCTCGAGGATCTCCGGGCGGTAACGCCGGTCGACGCGGTGGTCCGCGGCAGCGAGCTGACGCTCGAGCTCTGCGAGGAGCTGGAGCATCTGGCACCGTTCGGCCTCGGAAACCCGAACGTCACGCTGCTCGCCGTCGGTGCCGAGCTTTCGGATCTCGCTGCCATCGGTGACGGGAAGCATCTGCGGCTCGCGGTCACGGCAGCAGGCGCGCGCTCCGGAGCGGTCGCCTTCGGCCGCGGCAGCGCTCTCGACCGGTACCGACGACCCGGGCAGTACGACGTCGCCTTCCGGCTCACCGCCAACCGCTGGAACGGCACGGTGACGCCGCAGCTCGTCGTCAAGGAGATCTTCGAGACGCCGCCGCGCTTCGAGGAGCTCCGGCGCGTGCTCCTGGCCGAGTGGCAGGCCGATCCCGCACAGCGGAGCCCGTGGGCCCGCGCGGTGTTCGCCGAGCTCGGGCTCGACGAGGACGCCGAAGGCTGGCGCCCGCTCGTCGAGTCCGAGGCCTTCTTGGCCGCTCTGCGCGAGGAGTCCGCCACCGCGGTGGCCGCCTAGGCCCTGGCCGCGGCTCTGTGCCTCCAACGGGGGCCTGAGCCAGCAACCCAGGAAGCTAAGATGGGCTCATGGCGGGTCAGGTGCTCACCGCGTCCGCCGAGCGGCACAGCGAGCAGTTCGACCAGCTCCTGGCCGAGGTGGCGTCCTACAACCCCGATGTCGATCGGGATCTTCTGGAGCGCGCGTACCGGTTCGCCTCGGAGGCACACGAGCACCAGCAGCGACGGAGCGGGGAGGACTTCATCCTCCATCCGCTCGGCGTCGCGCTGATCCTGGCCGAGCTCAAGACCGACGACGCGACGATTGCCGGCGGCATCCTCCACGACGTCGTCGAGGACACAGACGCAACGATCGAGCAGGTGCGGGACGAGTTCGGTGACGAGGTGGCCCGGCTCGTCGAGGGCGTCACGAAGCTGACCCGGATCCACTTCCAGAGCCGTGAGCAGGCGCAGGCGGAGAACTACCGCAAGATGATCGTGGCGATGGCCGAGGACCATCGCGTGATCCTCATCAAGCTCGCCGACCGGCTCCACAACATGCGGACGATCGAATACCTGGGTAAGCAGAAGCAGCTCCAGAAGGCGCGCGAGACCCTCGAGGTCTACGCGCCGCTCGCACATCGCCTCGGCATCCACACGATCAAGTGGGAGCTCGAGGACCTCGCCTTCCAGACGCTCTACCCGACGAAGTACGCGGAGATCCAGGCGATGGTGAACGAGCGCCGCGCCGAGCGGGAGAAGTACGTCGGGGACGCCGGCAAGGTGCTACTGCTGGAGCTCGACAAGGTGGGGATCCCGACCGAGATCTCCTCGCGCGCCAAGCACTTCTACTCCATCTACGAGAAGATGGCGAAGCGCGGAAAGGAGTTCAACGAGATCTACGACCTGACCGCGATGCGCGTGCTCGTCGAGCGCGAGGGCAAGGAAGGCGAGCGCGACTGCTACGGGGCTCTCGGCGTCATCCATTCCCTCTGGAAGCCGATGCCCGGCCGTTTCAAGGACTACGTGGCCATGCCCAAGTTCAACATGTACCGGTCGCTGCACACGACCGTGATCGGTCCGGAGGGAAAGCCGCTCGAGATCCAAGTCCGCACGCTCGACATGCACCAGACGGCCGAGCAGGGGATCGCCGCGCACTGGCTCTACAAGGGCGCGAAGGGCAAGGGCAAGAAGGCGAGCGAGGCCGAGCTGGCCTGGATGAAGCAGCTCGCCGACTGGCAGCGGGAGGAGGCGGACTCTCGCGAGCTCATGCGCGCCTTCCCGGAGCTGGCGCTCGACGAGGTGTACGTCTTCACGCCCAAGGGGGAAGTCAAGAGTCTCCCCGGTGGCTCGACGCCGATCGACTTCGCCTACTCCGTGCACACGGATGTCGGTCACCGCACCGTCGGCGCGAAGGTCAACGGCCGTATCGTGCCCCTCCACTACCGCCTCCGAAGCGGCGACTTCGTGGAGATCCTCACCTCGAAGCAGACGACCAGGGGCCCGTCCCGCGACTGGCTCTCGCTCGCAGTTTCTTCGCGCGCGCGCAACAAGATCAGGCAGTGGTTCAGCCGCGAGACCCGCGAGGTCGCCGAGCAGCGCGGCCGCGACGCCCTCGAGAACGCGCTCAAGCAGCACAACCTCCCGTACAAGAAGCTCTCTGGATCCCCGCTCCTTGCGGAGATCATCCGCGAGATGGGCTTCAAGAAGGCCGAGGACTTCTACCTCGCTCTCGGCTCGGGGAAGCTCCAGGTCTCGCAGGTCGCGAACAAGGTCCTCCACCGGCTCAAGACGGACGAGGTGGTCGAGGAGGAGACGCTCCCGCGCAAGCCCAAGGCGCGCGAGACGGTCGCCTCTCAGAACTTCGGTATCAACGTCCCGGGCGTCGAGGAGGTCCTCGTGCGCATGGCGAAGTGCTGCACGCCGGTGCCCGGCGACGACATCGTCGGCTACATCTCCCTCGGCAAGGGCATCACGATCCATCGCCTCGACTGCCCCAACGTGAAGGCGCTGATGCGGAACCCGGAGCGGTTCACACCCGTCGAGTGGGACGGCGGCACGCTGCAGAGCTTCCGCGTCCAGATCGCCGTCGTCTCCTGGGATCGCCCGCGCCTGCTCGAAGACGTGGCCCGCACGTTCGCCGAGCACGGCACGAACATCGTCGAGTACGGAGGCCACGTCGAGGACCAGATGGCAAAGAACTGGTACGTCGCCGAGGTGGGGGACATCAAGGCGCTGCGCGCGCTCCTCGGCGCGCTCCGCAACATCGAGTCGGTGTTCGACGCGTACCGCGTGACGCCGTCCTGATGGACGACGAACGCCTCGCGCTGCTCCACGAGTTCGAGCAGGCCGACGAGGCGATCGCGGTGGACATCGTCGAGGTCGACGAGCTCCTCGAAGCCGTGGAGTCGCTGCGCACGGGTGCGCTCGAGCTCGAGTCGTTCTTCGCGAGTCTCCCGACCGAAAGGGCGGCGGCCGCTGCGGCCGTCGACGACGCCGAGCACGTCCTTGCGGAGGCCGAAACTGCCGTGCAGAAGGCCGCCGCCGAGCTCGCGAACGCGGAGGCGGGCAAGAACGAGGAGCGCCTAGCCGATGCCCGGCGCTTCGAGCTCCGCGCCCGCGACTCCCTCCACATGGCCGAGCGCGCGGCGACCGCGTCGCAGGAGCGCGTAGCGCAGCTCGACGACCAGGCCGCCGCGGCCGAGCGGAACGCCGCCGCCGTCCATACCGGCGCGGCCGAGCTCTCGGCTGTGCTCGTCGGGCGGCCGCGGGTGACCGGCGATGCCGTCGCCGACCCTGGGCCGGGTCCCGGCGGCGTTGCGGAATGGGGCACGCGCGCGCGAGCCGCGCTGCTCGTTGCTCGAAGCCAGCTCGTGACCGAGCGTGATGCCGTGGTGCGCCAGGCGAACGAGCTCGGTACCGCGCTCCTCGGCGAGGTCCTCCCACCGCTGGGTGCCGCCGCCGTGGCCCGACGAGTCGAGCAAGCGCTCCTCTAGGCGCGGGCGTCCCTCGATCGAGGGAGGGAATCCCCTGTTTTCGTCACTCGATCGAGTGATTCGTCACTCCTTCGGGGGATGCGGGCTTTTGGGGGGCGGCCGACGAACCGTCCGAGGCGCCAGATGCACGACGGCCAACACTCTCTCGACCACGGGCTCGGCCGGCAGGCAGCCGGGCTCGAGCTCGTCGTCGTCCTGGCCACGGTTACGCTGGTCGCGGCCCTCGGGCAGCCGGTGCCGGTCGAGCGAGGCGACTGGATCGCCTTCGGCGTCTTGCTGCCGCTCGCGGCCATCGCGCACCTGCTCGGCGTCGACCGTACGAAGCACCAGGGCTCGCAGCTCTCGCTGGCACCCATCTTCGCCGCGGTCTTGATCCTCCCGCCCTCGCTGACGACGCTGCTCATCGCGCTGGCGGTGATCCCGGAGTCGTTCCGGCGGCGCACCGACTGGTACATCCTCGTCTTCAACGTCTGCAACCTCGTCGCACCGGCACTGCTTGCGCGGGCTGTGTTCGACGCCGTGGAGTCGAGCGCATCGGCCGAGTGGACGGTCGGAGCCGGGCTCGCGATCGTCGCGTTCCTGATCCTCCACTACGGGCTGCTGGCAACGGTTCTGCGCCTGGCCCGCGGGGTCAAGGCCGCGGACACGGTTCGACTCGACTGCGTGCTTATCGACGCGGGGCTGCTCTCCCTCGGCGCCATCGCCGCCGCACTCTGGACGGACTACCCTGGCCTGGTGGGCCTCACGCTCCTTCCACTGGCGCTCGCCTACAGATCGCTCGCGATCCCGGCGCTCGTCGAGGCGACACGGATCGAGCCGAAGACCGGCCTGTACAACCTGCGCCACCTCGAGGCCGCGCTCGGCCAGGAGCTAGGCCGCGCCGGCCGTTTCGACCGCCCGATAGCGATCCTCATGATCGATGTCGACCAGCTCCGCGAGATCAATACGGCCGCCGGGCACATGGCGGGCGACCGGGCCCTCCTCGGGGTCGCCGGAGCTCTGAAGCAGGCGACGCGCGAGTACGACGTCGCAGCGCGCTTCGGCGGGGATGAGTTCTGCGTGCTGCTCCCGGAAACCGACCTCGAGGGCGCCATGGTCGTCGCCGAGCGCGTTCGCGCGTTGGTGGAGGAGACGAGTGGGCCGGAGTCCGTCCCGGTCACCGTGTCGATCGGAGTCGTCTCGCACCGCGGGGCGGGCACCACCGCCGAGCAGCTTCTGGCGGTGGCCGACCAGGCCGCCTACCACGCAAAGGCGAGTGGGCGAAACGCGATCGCGGCGGCACCTCCGATCGGCCCCGTGCAGGAGGCAGAGCGCCTGCTCGCCGACGCGGCCGACCGTTACTGAGCGACGCCTACGGCTCCCAGCGCTCTCCGCCGGTGTCCCAGCCGACGAGGCAGTGCGGGGAGATGAGGAGCGCGACGCGCTCGAGGAACTCGCGGTCTTCGGCGCCGAAGGCCGCCGGGGCGTCGGAGTCGATGTCGATCTCGCCCACGACGCGGCCCTCGTAGACGATCGGGACGACGATCTCGCTCCGCGTGGAGACGAAACAGGCCAGGTAGCGGTCGTCGGCATTGACGTCGTCGACGATCTCCGTCGAGCCGCTCGCTGCGGCGGCGCCGCAGATCCCCTGCCCGATGGGAATCCGCACGTGTTCGGTCGCCTGTGGTCCCTTCCAGGGGCCGAGGACGAGATCGCCGGCCTCGACGAGGTAGATCCCGATCCACGAGTAGTGCTCGAAGCGATCGTGCAACACCTCGACCGTCTTTCGAAGCACCTCGTCCGCCTCGGGCTCGCGGTTGACGATGCGGTCGACGGCTTCCAGGCCGCCCCGGTAGGTGTCCGTGGTCGCGCTCACTCGACCGGCACCGCAAGCTCGACGTCCGATCCTTCGAACGCGGCCACCGTGCGGCGGTACTCGATCGAGACCGGCGTCGGCTTCCGCTCGGGGTCGCCGACCAGCACCATCGTGTGCTCGGCCGTGCACATGAGCACGTCGTCGTCGACTCGGTACGCGCAAAACTCGTAGCAGAGGCTCGTGACCCCGATCCGCTTCATCCTGACGAAGATCTCGAGGAGGTCGTCGAAGCGGGCCGGCGCCTCGTAGACGACGGTCGAGACGCGCATGACGAAGTCCTTGCCGACGGCCTCGGCGCGGAGGAGCCCGAGATGCCGCTCGTACTCAACGCGGGCGAGGTCGAAGTAGGGCAGATAGCGGCCGTAGTAGACGATTCCCTGGGCGTCCGTGTCCGAGAAGCCGACGCGCTCGAAGGCCGAGAACTTGAACGGCGGCTTGCGGTCGCTGGGCTGGCCGAGACGAATCGTCAAGGAGTCTCCATCCTAGATGGGCGGCCGGGTTGCGCTTTTCCGTGGCGCGTGGCAACCTCTGGGCCTTCACCCGGGCATTCACGAGGGAGGGGAACTAAATGAAACGCCTACTGTTGGGCCTGGCCCTGGCTGCGGCCGTGCTCGTTCTCGGGCCGGGCATCGCCGGGGCTAAGAAGTCGGCGCTGTCGCTCGACATCTACCGAGCGCTCGTCTCGCAGGGCGAGTACGCCGACCTGTTGGCCAAGGGCTACGACATAGCCGCGGCGGAGGATGTCGCCAGCGGCAAGGTGCAGCTCGACATCGTGTTGGACAAGAGTCAGGTCGACGCGCTTCGCGAGACCGGCGTCGGCGTCGAGCTCCTGAAGAACGAATTCGGCTACAGCGCCCGCCAGTTCGCGGCGCTGCAAGCTTCGACCGGCTTCATCGTTTGGCGGGACTACGACGGGCCTGACGGGTACCGCGCGCAGCTCTACCAGATCGCCGCGGACAACCCGGAGATCGCCAAGCTCAAGGTGGTCGGCCACACGCTCCAGGGCCGTGAGCTCCTGGCGCTGAAACTGACGAAGGACGCACGATCCAAGCGGGACGGCTCCAAGCCCGCCGTGCTCTACAGCGCGATGCAGCACGCGCGCGAGTGGATCGCAGGCGAGGTCAACATCCGCCTGCTCCGCTGGTACATCGCGGGCTGGGACGCGAACGACCCGGAGATCAAGAAGCTTCTGCGCGAGACGGAGCTCTGGTTCATGCCGGTCGCCAACCCCGACGGCTACCAGTACACGTTCCAAAGCCCCGACACGCGGCTCTGGCGGAAGAACCTCCGCGACAACAACGGCAACGGGACGATCGAGCTCGGCGACGGCGTCGATCCGAACAGGAACTTCCCCGAGCACTGGAACTACGACCAGGAAGGCTCGTCCGACGTCGTCTCGAGCGACACCTACCGCGGAACGGCAGCAGGCTCTGAGGCCGAGACGGCGGCAATGATCCACGCGCTCACCCAGTCCAAGGCGGAGTTCCAGGTGAACTACCACTCCTTCGGGGAGTGGCTGCTGTATCCGGAGGGCTGGCAGATCGGCACGCCGTCCCAGGACGACCCGATCTACTTCGCGCTCGCCGGTAACCTGGACGACCCCGCGATCGAAGGGTTCAACCCGGGCCTCAGCTCCGACGTCCTCTACGTGACGAACGGCGAGACGACGGACTACGCCCACACGCAGCAGGACACGCTTGCGTGGACGCCCGAGCTGGGCGAGGGTTGCGACGGCTGTGAGTTCGTCTTCCCGGACGACGAGGCGCTCGTACAGGCCGAGTTCGAGCGGAACATCCCGTTCGCCCTCTCGGTCGCGAAATCCGCAGTCGACCCCGACGACCCGGTTTCCTCCGTGGGCATCGAGACGAAGCCCTTCTACCTGAAGAGCGACGACACGTACAAGACCGGCCTGCCGATGGCCAACTTCACCTTCGACGTCTCCTACGGAGACCCGCAGAAGGTGCGCGTGCTCGCCAAGCGGGATCTGAAGAAGAAGGTCGAGCTGAAGTACCGCATCAACGGCGGCAGGGTGCAGACCGGCACGGCGCCCGAATGGAAGGGCGGCGAAAAGTACGGCAGCAAGTCCGACGTCTACTACGTCATCCGCCAGGGAACGGTGCGCGGCACGAAGCCGAACGACACCGTGGAGGTCTGGTTCGAGTCCGGCTCGAAGAAGAGTGACTCGTTCACCTACACCGCCGCGGTCGAGTCGGACAACGACGTGTTGATCCTGTCGGCCGAGGACTACACCGGCGCCTCGCCGGTGCAGGAGCCCGGCCCGCACTACCTCTCGTTCTACGAGGACGCGCTCGCGGCGAACGGCCTCAGCTACGACGTCTACGACGTGGACGCCATGGGCCGAACGGCAGCCTCTGCGCTCGGCGTCCTCAGCCACTACAAAGCCGTCGTCTGGTACTCAGGCGACGACTTCATCACCCGCGAGCCGGGCTGGGTCGCCGGGAATGCGTCGCGGCTGGCGATGGACGAGATGTTCAACATCCGCGACTACCTGAACGAGGGCGGCAAGGTCCTGTACACGGGCCAAAACGCCGGCGTGCAGTACACGGCCAACACGTTCCCTCAGCTCTATGACCCGACCGCCGCCAACGCGCAGTGCACCACGAGCACGGCCGATCCTCGCCGCTGCCTGTTGATGAGCGGATCGGGCGACGGGCAGGGTGACGTGATCGAGTACTGGTTCGGCGCCTACCTGCTCAACCTCGGTGCCGGCCTCGACGCCGACGGGAACCCCTTCGGCATCCTCGGCAGCGACACGCCGTTCAGCTCGCTGTCGCTCGTGCTCAACGGAGGGGACAGCGCCGACAACCAGGCAAATGCGAACTCGTTCATCCCGACGAGCGGGATCCTCCCGCCGTCGGTCTATCCGCAGTTCACGAGCTGGCCGTCGATGAAGTACGACCGGCCGGGCGGCCCGTTCGCCCCGCACACGGGCGAGCAGTACGCCTACTCGCAGATCGCTGACGTCTCGTTCAAGTCGCTGTCGCAGACGGTCTCCGTCCCCGCCGGCGGCGGGAGCCTGACGTTCTGGACGTCGTACAACACCGAGGCCGAGTGGGACCACCTGTTCGTCGAGGCGGCCCCGGCGGGCACGGACGACTGGACGACGCTTCCGGATGCGAACGGGAACACGACCACGAGCACCGGACAGAGCTGTCCGGCCGGGTGGAACGATCTGCACCCATGGCTCGACCACTACCAGACGATCACGAGCGACACGACCTGCGACCCGGCCGGGACGACCGGCGACTGGAACGCGGCTTCCGGCGACTCGGCCGGCTGGCAGGAGTGGAGCATCGACCTTGGTGCCTACGCAGGCGGCGACGTCGAGATCCGCATCTCCTACGCGAGCGACTGGTCGACGCAGGGGCTCGGCGTGTTCGTCGACGACATCACCCTGCCCGACGGCTCGTCGACCTCGTTCGAGGGCAGCGACACCGGCGGCTGGGCGATCAGCGGGCCTCCGCCCGGAAGCGGACCGAACGTGAACAACTTCATCATCACGACCGCCGAGGGCTTCCCCGAAGGCGCTGCGGTCACGACCGAGGACACCATCTACCTCGGCTTCGGCCTCGAAGGCGTCGACGGAGCGGCGAACCGCGCAGAAGTCATGGGTCGTGCGATGGACTACTTCCTCGGCCCGTAGGCTCGAGGAGCGAACGTCGCGAGGGCGGGGCTTCGGCCCCGCCCTCGTCGTCTTCGACGTCAGGAGCCGGAGATGACGGCCAGGGCCTCGTCCCGCTTGCGTTCCATGAGGGTGGGCTCGAGGGCCTCGAGGTTGAGCCGGAGGAGCGGCTCGGTGTTCGAGGGCCGGACGTTGAGATGCCAGTCGTCGGCGGTGATCGAGATGCCGTCGAGGTGCGAGACCTCACCCTGACCGGAGAAGTGCTCCTTGAGTCGCTGGAGTGTGAGCGCAACGTCGGCGACGGGTGTGTTGATCTCGCCGGTGATGAAGTAGCGCTCGCGCAGCGGGCGGAGGAGCTCGGACAGGCTCTGCCCGCGCCGCGAGATCAGCTCGAGCATCAGGAGCGCCGGGATCGTGCCTGAGTCGGCCTGGTAGAAGTCGCGGAAGTAGTAGTGGCCGCTGACCTCGCCGGCGAACATCGGCGTCGACCTCGCGCATCCGGATCTTGATGAAGGCGTGGCCGACGCGGCCCATCACCGCGGTGCCCCCGAGGCGCTCGACGGCATCCCGCACGGCCCAGCTCGCCCGAACGTCGTAGATGATCGTGCCGCCCGGCTCCTTCTCCAGCATCGACTCGGCGAGCAGCGTCGTCACGAAGTCTCCGGGGACGAACTCGCCGGTGTCGTCCACGAAGAAGCAGCGGTCGGCGTCACCGTCGAAGGCGATCCCGAGGTCTGCTCCCTCCTCCTTGACCTTGGCGATGATGAACTGGCGGTTCTCGACGAGGAGCGGGTTCGGCTGGTGGTTGGGGAAGCTGCCGTCCGGTTCGAAGAAGCAGGGAACAGCCCGCACGGGAAGGCGCTCGAGGATCGGCGGCAGCATCTCGCCGCCCATGCCGTTCGCGGCGTCGATCACGACGCGCAGGGGGCGGACGGACTCCGGATCGACGAACGACAGCACCTTGTCGACGAAGCCCGGATACACGTTCCGCGACTCGGCGCCCCCCGCGGCTGCCGCCCCGCCGGGGGGCTCGTTCGTGATGGAGAGCGCGCGGTCGCGGATGTCGAGGAGCCCGGAGTCGGAGCCGACCGGAAGCGCGCCTCGGCGCACGATCTTCGCGCCCGTGTACTCCTTCGGATTGTGGGATGCGGTGATCGTGGCGCCGCCGTCGAGCCCGAGCTCGCCGACGGCGTAGTAGAGCATCTCGGTCCCGATCATCCCGATGTCGATGACTTCCGCGCCCGCTTCTGCCGCCCCGCGAACGAACGCCTCATGCATCGTGGGCGACGAGAGCCGCATGTCCCGGCCGACCGCGATCGTCTTGGGCTCGAACTGCTCGGCGTAGGCGCGACCTATCGCGTAGGCGCCGGCCTCGTCGAGCTCGGCCGGATAGATCCCTCGGACGTCGTATGCCTTGAAGACCTTCGGCTCTAGGGCCATGCCTCGGCGAGTTTACGCCGAGTCGCGTCGAGCGCCTCCGGCATCACCTTGACGTCGCCGAGAACGGGCATGAAATTCGTGTCCCCGCCCCAGCGCGGAACGACGTGCTCGTGCACGTGATCCACGATTCCGGCTCCCGCGACCCGGCCGAGATTCCACCCGAGGTTGAAGCCCTGAGGTGCCATGACCTGTTCGAGCACGCCGATCGCTGTCGCGCTCAGATGGTGGATCTCGAGCGCCTCCTCGGACCTGAGCGCTCCGAACGCCCCCTCGTGCCGGTACGGCGCGACCATCACGTGTCCCGACGCGTAGGGGTAACGGTTCAGGAGAACGAAGGCGTGCTCACCGCGGTGAACGACGAGGGCCGCCTCGTCGTCGGCGTCGGCGGCGCGGCAGAAGACGCAGCCCTCCTGCTGGTCCGCGCCCTGGATGTACTCCAGGCGCCACGGGGCCCAGAGCTGCCTCAAAACCATCCCCGCAGGCGGAAGAGAACGACGAGCGCGATCACCGTGAGGAGCTCGAGACCGAGGCCGAGGAGCACAAACGCCTGCCAGCTCGAGACCTCGTCGACCATCCAAGAGAAGTTCTGCCCGAAAAAGCCTGTGATGAACGAGAGCGGCAGGAAGATCGTCGCAATCACCGTCAGCTGCTTCGTCGTGACGTTCAGGCGATTCGAGGACGTCGAGAGATACGCGTCGATCGTGGAGGTCGAAAGCTCCCGGCCCCCGTCCACCTCCTCCGTCAGCCTGATCAGGTGGTCGTAGACGTCGCGGAAGTAGCGCTCCGCCTCCTGTGTCATCCCCGGAAGCTCGGCGCTCCCGCTGACGATCCGCCCTACGAGGTCCCGCTGCGGGGCTATGACACGACGGAGGCTTACCAGACGGCGCTTGATTCGGAAGGCGTCCTGGAGGTGCTCGGGTTTCGGGGAGGCGAACATGTGCTCCTCGATCAGATCCAGGCGTGTGTCGAACGCCTCGAGGGCGGGGAAAAAGTCGTCCACGAGGCGGTCTAGCACCTGGTGGAGGAGAAGCGCGCCCTGGGGACAGCGGGTCGGCTCCTTGCGAAACTGCGAGGAAAGGCCCTCGATCGCCGGCGATTCGTCGCGCCGCACCGTCACCAGGAAGTGCTCGGAGTAGAAGCAGTGCACCTCGACGAGGCCGTCCTCGTCTGGCGCATACCCGTAGAGGACCAGGAAGACGAAGTCCTCGTAGTCGTCGGCTTTGGGCCGCTGCCCGAAGTGCTCCGAGTCCTCGACGGCGAGTGGGTGAAAGCCGAACCTCGTGCGGAGCATCTCGAATTCCTCGTGGCTCGGGTCGCTGAGGTCGAGCCAGAAATATGTGCCCTTCGCCAGGAGGTCTTCGAGAGCCCCGGAAAGCTCGGCCGCCTCCAACTGCGGCGCGGAAGGCGCGACGAGGCGTGCGCTCACAGCCAGCGGCGCCAGCGGAAGAGCGCGAGCAGCCCGAGGCCCAGGATCGCCATCGCGCTGACGATCACCCAGAACCCCTCGAGCTCGCCTTCGCCGGGCACGCCCACGTTCATGCCGAAGAGGCCCGTTACCAGCGTCAGAGGCAGCAGGATCACCGTGACCACCGTCAGGAGCTGGAGCCGGTACTGCTGCTTGTGCGAGATGAACGACTCGTTGGACGACTCGAGCCCCTCGATGACCTCCTTGTAGTTGTCCAGGAGGTCCCAGATGCGCTCGGCCGCGTCGACGATGTCGTCGAAGTAGAGGTCGAGGTCCTCCGGGAGGAAGCGCTCGGTCGACCGCTCGAGCATGCGAAGCGTCGCGCGCTCGGGCTTGATGATCTTGCGGTAGGCGATGATCTCCTGCTTCGCATTCGAGATGTCGCGGACGACGTCCTCGGAGCGCTCTTCGAAGATGGCGGGCTCGATCTGGTCGAGCTTGGCCCCGATCTTGTCGAGGATCGGGAAGCAGTAGTCGAAGAGGTCGTCGAGGACGTGATAGAGCAGGTAGCCCGAACCTCGGAAGAGCTCCTGCCGCAGCTCGACGTCGTCCTCGCAGCGCCGGAAGAGGTGCGCGACGGGGAGGAGCCCGGCGTTCGGGAGCGTGATCAGGAAGTCCTGGCCGAGGAAGACGTCGAGCTCGGCCGCGTTCAGGCGGCGCACGCTCTTGTCGTAGAAGGGGAAGTGCAGGACGACGAACAGGTAGTCCGGGTACTCGTCGATCTTCGGCCGCTGCCGCTTGGAGAGGACGTCCTCGATGTCGAGCTCGTGGAAGCCGAAGCGCTCGGCGAGGTACGCGACCTCGAGCGCACCCGGCCGCTCGGCATGAACCCAGCTCAGCCCGTCAGCGGAGAGCTCGGAGACGCGCGGCTCGGTCCGCTCGACGACGTCGCCCGCATCGCCGCGGGCTCGTCCTCGCCGAAGGCGTGGGAGCGTGGGCCGTGCCATGGGTACTCAGCGGGTCGTCCAGTTGCATCTCCGAAGTACGTGATTCTAGCCGCAACCCCTCTGCGGGACCTCTGGCGCGAATTCGGGACGAGGCGTACAGTCGCCGGCGAGCCCACGAAGCGAAGGGAGAGACCATGACGAGAGCCCGAGGAGTTCTCGTGCTGTGCGTGGCCGGGTTGGCGATGCTCGCCGCCGCTCCGGGAGCGTCGGCCGCGGAAGACCCCGGCACATTCGCGAGTGCCAGGGACGGCCAGCTCACGGTCAGCAGCAGCGTCCTCGTCAGCAACAGGCGGGTGGAGATGATGGGCGGCTGGATCAACGAGTCGCAGTCGTGCACCACGCGTCGCAGGCTCACGGTCAAGATCGAGATCACCCGGACACGCGGTCAGTCGGGGCAGGGGTTTGGCGATCAGGTGTCGGGACTGGTGGAGAACTGTGCGGAAGGCGGGCCGAACCTCGGCTTCCAGCTGCGCGCGTTGGATGCAGGCATGGCGTGCCCGGACGGAACCTGGAAGCCCGGGCGCTACGACTTCGCGACGAACACCCTGCACCGGGCGAGAGGCCTGAGGGCGATCGCCGACCTCTTCTTCCGAGAGACGGATCAGTGCTAAGACGCATGCGCCTGGCAGGAATCGAACCTGCGACCTCGCGCTCCGGAGGCGCGCGCTCTATCCCCTGAGCTACAGACGCGGAGAGCCGTAGTGTACCGGGGGTGAGGCTGACCCATCGCCGAGCGACGCTCCGCCTGGCGGAGCCCTTCCGGATCTCTCGCGAGACGAGCGTCGCGGAGGACGTCCTCTGGGTCGAGGTCGCTCACGGCGGCGTCAGCGGCTTCGGCGAGGCCCAGCCCCAGGCGCACTATGGCGAGAGCGTCCCGGATGCCGAGGCGTTCCTGGATGAGGCGTCCCACTTGCTGGGCGACGCGCCGTTCGCTCTCGAGGCGATCGAGAGCCGGATCGAAGAGCTCCCGGGCAACCACGCCGCGAAGGCGGCCCTCGACGCTGCGCTCCACGATCTGTGCGGCAAGCTAGTCGGCCAGCCGGCGTGGCGGCTGCTAGGCCTCGCACCGGGCGGGCCTCCGACATCATGGACGATCTGGCTCGGCGACCCCGATGACATGGCCGCCCGCGCGGAGCGCACCGACCCGCGCTTTCGGCGTCTGAAGCTCAAGCTCGGCGGGCGCGACGGGCTCGACGTCGCCCGAGTGCAGGCCGTGCGGGGCGTCACCGACCTGCCGTTGCAGGTGGACGTAAACGAGTACTGGGACGCCGACGAAGCGCTCGAGGCCATCCCGCAGCTGGCCGTGCTCGGAGTCCAGTACGTCGAGCAGCCGCTGCCCGCGGGCGACCCCGAGGGCGAGCGGCTGAAGCGGGAGTCGTCACTCCCGATCTACGTGGACGAGGATGTGCACACCTTGGCGACCGTTGCCGACTGCGCCCGGCGGGCGCACGGCATCAACATCAAGCTCGCGAAGAGCGGGGGTATCCGGGAGGCCGTGCGCATGGCCCACGCAGCGCGGGCGCTCGGGCTCGGCGTCATGCTCGGGTGCATGATCGAGTCGGGCCTCGGGATCGCGGCTGCAGCCCAGATCGGAAGCCTCTGCGACCACCTCGATCTCGACGGCAATCTTCTGATCGCCGATGATCCCTGGCCGGGAGTCGAGTTCGTCGACGGCGTTCAGCTGGCCTCGGAGGAACCAGGACTGGGAGTGCATGAAGCGCTATCTCGCTCTCGCTGAGGGCTACTCGGGCGACGACCACTACGGGAAGACGACCTACGGTGTCATCAGGTACGCCGTCGATCCTGTCGTCGTCGTACTCGACTCGACGCGCGCGGGGGAGAACGTCGAGGGGATCCCGGTCGTGGCGACAGTCGCCGACGCGCTGGCGTACGAGCCGACGGTAGCCCTGGTCGGCGTCGCCGTCGCCGGGGGACGCCTGCCACCAGTCTGGCGCGGCATCCTGCGCGACGCGATCGATGCCGGTCTCGACGTCGAGGCAGGGATGCACGAGTTCCTCGCAGACGATCCGGATTTCGCTTCGCTGGCTCGCGAACGGGGAGTCGAGCTCCGTGACTATCGGCGTCCGCCCGGCGACCTGAGCGTCCCGACCGGCGAGAACCTCACGCACGGCGCCTCGGTCGTCCTCACCGTCGGCTCGGACTGCGCCGTCGGCAAGAAGACCGTGGCCGTCGAGCTCGACCGCGCGGCGCGGGCGCGTGGTCTCCGCTCGGTCTTCGTGCCGACGGGCCAGACCGGGATCATGATCGCCGGCTGGGGCATCGCCGTGGACGCGGTCGTCTCCGACTTCCTCGCCGGAGCGGGGGAGCGGCTCGTCGTCGAGGGATCCACGCGTGGCGACCTCCTGTTCGTCGAGGGCCAGGGATCGATCATCCACCCGCAGTTCTCCGGCGTCACACTCGGTCTCTACCACGGGAGCGCGCCGCACGCGCTCGTTCTGGTGCATCGCGCCGGGGACACCGAGCTCGAGGGGGTCCCAGGCCATCCGATCATCCCGCTCCCGGAGCTGATCGAACTCTACGAACGCCTCGCGTTGCCGGTCCGCCCGGCACGGATCGCCGCCGTTGCCCTCAATACCGGCCGGCTCGACGACGCTGAAGCGCGGGCCGCGATCGCATCGACAGCCGAGGAAACCGGCCTTCCGACGGACGACCCTGTCCGTTTCGGACCCGACCGGCTTCTGGACGCCGTGTTGGCCACGCTGCCTTCGGGTATAAGGGGCCGATGACCGATCCCCGAGTCGAGCGTCTCGCCAGCCTCTTGGCCGAGTACTCGCTGCAGCTCGGCGAGGGGAAGGTGCTGCGAATCGACAGCCTCGACGCGGGCTCGCCGCTCGTTCTCGCGCTGTTCGGAGCTGCCCTGCGCGCCGGCGCTCTCCCGTACACGAACGTCAGCCTCTCGGGGCTCGGCGAGGCGCTCCTTCACCACGGCTCCGACGAGCAGCTCACGTATCTCTCCCCGATCCAGTGGGAGGAGATCGAGCGGCTCGACGCGCTCGTGACCATCTGGTCGGAGACGAACACGCGCGCCCTGTCGCGCGTCGATCCGACTCGCCATGCCGCGTATATCGCCGCGCAGCGCAAGCTCTCTAACCGGCGGTGGGAGCGAATCTCGAACGGGGAGATGAGCTGGTGCGGCACGCTCTATCCGACCAACGCGCACGCCCAGGAAGCGGAGATGTCGCTCGCCGAGTACGAGGACTTCGTCTATGCGGCGTGCCACGTCCACGAGGAGGATCCGGCCTCGCACTGGCGCGCGGTGTCGACCGAGCTCCAGGGCCGGGCGGCCGATCTCGGCAGCGTCCGTGAGCTCCGCATCGTCGGCCCCGACACCGATCTTCGTGCGAACGTCGAGGGGCGCAGCTGGCTGGCCGCCGACGGGCGCTACAACATGCCGGATGGGGAGGTCTTTACGAGCCCGGTCGAGACGGGGACCGAGGGCGAGATCCGGTACACGTTCCCGGCCGTCTACCACGGGCGCGAGGTCGAGGACGTGCGTCTGCGGTTCGAGGGCGGACGCGTCGTCCAGGCGGAGGCTGCCCGCGGCGACGACTATCTGCAGTCGCTCCTGGACATGGACGCCGGCGCGCGCGTGCTCGGCGAGCTCGCGTTCGGTCTGAACTACGAGATCGACCGCTTTACGCGCAACATCCTGTTCGACGAGAAGATCGGCGGCACGATGCACCTGGCGCTCGGCTCGGGCTTCCCGCAGACCGGCGGACAGAACACGTCGGGCTTGCACTGGGACATGATCTGCGACTTGCGCCAGGAAGGAGAGGTCTACGCGGACGGCGAGCTGATCTGGAAGGACGGCAAGTTCCTCGCCGAGCCTGCCCTCGAGGTGGTCGAGAGCGGCGTGCATGGCTGATCGGCTCGGACGCCTTGCGGGCGTCCTCGTCGACTACTCGACCCGGGTGCGCAAAGGAGACCTCGTCTCCATCGACACGGGCTCCGCCGCGGCGCCGCTCGTCCGCGAGATCTGGGCGCGGGTGCTCGCCGCCGGCGGCCATCCGCATCTGCGACTCGACGTCGACGGGGCACCCGAGCTGCTTCTCCGGGAGGGCAACGACGACCAGCTCTCCTGGGTGAGCCCGCTCCGGAGGGCCGAGGTCGAGCGCGCGGATGTGCGAATCGCGATCGAGGCGGACGTGAACACCCGCGCCAACAGTGGAGTCGACCCGGAGCGGCAGGCGCGTGCGGAGCGAGCCCGCGACCCCCTCCGGCGCATTCACTTCGAGCGCGTGAGCAACGGCGAGCTGCGCTCAGTCGTGACGCTCTACCCGACCCAAGCGGCCGCGCAGGACGCCGACATGTCGCTTTCGGAGTACGAAGACTTCGTCTTCAAGGCGGGCCTGCTCGACCGGGACGATCCCAGCGCCGAGTGGGAGGTCCTCGGCCGTTCGTACGCCCAGCTAGCATCCCGGCTCGGGGAGCGCCGGAAGATCCGCGTGGTCGGCGAAGGCACGGATCTCACGCTGGACGTCGAGGGGCGGACGTGGGTGCCGTGCGACGGTCGCGAGAACTTCCCCGACGGCGAGGTCTTCACAGGCCCGGTCGAGACGAAGGTCAACGGGACGATCCGCTTCACGTATCCCTCGAGCTACGCGGGCCGGCGCATCGGCGGGATCGAGCTCGAGTTTCGCGCGGGCGAGGTCGTCCGTGCCGAGGCCGATGAGGGAGCCGCGTTCCTGCGCGAGATGATCGCGCTGGACGACGGCGCGAGGCGCGTCGGCGAGTTCGCCTTCGGGCTCAACGACGAGGTGACGGAGTTCACCGGCCAGACACTCTTCGACGAGAAGATCGGCGGGACCGTCCACCTCGCGCTGGGGTCTTCCTACCCCGAGTCGGGCGGACAGGTGCAGTCCGCGCTCCACTGGGACCTCGTCTGCGACCTCCGTCAGGGCAGCGAGGTCTATGCGGACGGCGAGCTTGTCTGTCGAGACGGCCGCTTCCTCAACGGCCTGCTCTGATCCTGCAGCGACGCCGCACTGGCGTCCATCCGGAGCGTCCTCTACTCTACGAACACATGTTCGCTCTGCGTTCGATCCTCATCCTCGCCGCCCTGGTCGCAATCCTGCTCCTGGTCGCGGCTCGCCCCTCGAGCGGCTCAGCAGCCGAGGAGCGGTACGTCGTTCGCGCCGGAGACACGCTGTGGGGGTTGGCCGTCCAGCGCTACAGCGGCGACCCGCGCAAGGGCGTCTGGCGGATTCAGGAGCGGAACGGGCTCGACTCGACCTCGCTCCGGGCCGGCGCCGTGCTCTACCTGCCTGCCCCGCACGGGGACGCCTAGGTACTTCGCGTCGTGGGCGCGGGTCTCCGGGGCCGGGCTCCCTGGACGGGCGGCCGACCCTACACTTGCGCGATGGATCTCGACCTTGTCTTTCTGGGCACGTCCGGCTCGGTCCCGACCGGCCGGCGGGCTCTCCCGTCCTCGCTCATCCGCCGGGGCGGCGAGCGTCTCCTCGTCGACTGCGGTGAGGGGACGCAGCGCCAGCTCCTGCGCTCGACGGTCGGCCTGGTCGAGCTGCCCGAGATCTTCCTCACCCACTACCACGCCGACCACTACCTCGGCCTGCCGGGGATGCTGAAGACGTTCGCGCTTCGGGGCCGTGAGGTTCCGCTCAAGATCTACGGGCCTCCCGGCCTGAAGGAGCTCTTCGGCGGCCTCCAGCGGATCTTCGGGAAGCTCACGTACTCGCTCGAGCTCGTCGAGCTTCAGGACGGCGACACACTCGACCGGGGGGACTACAGGATCCTCGTCTTCGGCGTGGCCCACGGCGTGCCGGCCAACGGGTACGGGTTCGTCGAGCTGCCGCGGCCGGGGCGCTTCGACCTCGCCGCCGCCCGTGCGCTGGGCGTGCCCGAAGGCCCCTTGTTCGGGCGCCTACAGGCAGGGGAGGAGGTGGAGCTTCCGGACGGCAGCCGGATCCGGCCGGAGCAGGTGCTCGGCCCGCCTCGGCCCGGGAGGAGGGTCGTCCTCACGGGCGACACCGCTCCGGCCGCGAGCGTCCTCGAGGTGGCACACGAGGCAGACCTGCTCGTGCACGAGGCGACCTTCGCCGAGGAGGAGCGCGAGCGGGCCGACGAAACGCTCCACTCGACCGGTGCGGGCGCTGCGGCTCTGGCGCGCGCCGCCGAGGTGCGCATGCTCGCGCTCACCCACCTCTCCAACCGCTACTTCGGACCGGAGATCGCCCGCGAAGCGCGTGCGGTCTTCTCGGAGACAGTGGTCCCGAGGGACTTCGATATCATCGACGTTCCGTTCCAGGAGCGGGGTGCCCCCCGTCTCGTCAAGGCAGGAGCACGGCCCGCGCGGGAGGAGGCAGGGGTCGATGGCGAGCATGGTGCAGGTGACGGTGGCAGGCGATCTCACGGAGGCGGAGGAGATCCAGGCGATCCTGCACTCGGCGGGGATCCCGTCGGAGCTTCACCCGGCCGTGGAGCAGCATCCGGCGGCGCTCGATGACGCGCCCCAGAAGGTCCTGGTCCCGGAGACGTCGCTCGAGGCGGCCCAGCACGCCATCGAGGCGATGACTGATCCGGACGAGCTCATTGGCGGGCGCTAGGCGCTCCTCTCCGGACTTCGGACCGCTCGCTGAGGACTACGACCGGCTCCGGCCAACGGATGAGAACTGGTGGGAGCTCGTCGACCTCATCGCCGGCGAGGGCGACGTCCGCGGCCGTCGCGTCCTCGACATCGGCTGCGGTACGGGCCGTCTTGCGCTCGCACTCGCGGAGCGGGGAGCGAAGGTCTGGGGCGTCGACGCTTCGCCCGAGATGATCGCCGAGGCCCAGGTCGTCGCCGGCCGCCGGGTCGGCCTCAAGATCGGCGAGGCGGAGTCCCTTCCCTTCAAGGACGGGTGGTTCGACCGTGCGGTCCTCCGCCTCGTCGTCCACCTCGTCGATCGCGAGCGCGCCTTTCCCGAGCTCGTGCGCATCCTGGCCCCCGACGGCCGAGCCGTGGTGGTGACCTTCACCCCGGCGCACTTCGAATGGTTCTGGCTGATCTCGGTCTTTCCGGCGGTGGCCGAGCTCGACCTCGCGCGCTTCCCGAATCCCGAAGTGCTGGCCGGCGAGCTGGAGGCCGCAGGCTTCTCGTCAGTGCGCGTCCGGACGGTGGCCCAGCGCACGACGCTGGCCAAGGAGGAGGCACTGGAGCGGATCCGCGGGCGCTATATCTCGACGCTCCGCCTGTTGGACGAGGAGACCTTCGTGGCCGGACTCGCCCGTGCAGAGCGCGAGCTGCCCGAGACGATCGAGTCCCACCTCGAATGGGCGCTCGTCATCGCGGAGGCGGGCGGCCCTCGGTAGACGAGCGTGGTCCGCCCAGCTGGACGCCGTCCGGCCGGGCGGCTAGCCTTCCCCGCGCACCTTTAACTCGGTCCTGAGAGGCCGGAAAGGAGTGGTCGGTGGCTGCGCCCGCACAGGCGGAACGGGTCCTGCTGGACGGAGAAGCGCTCCGGCGCACGATCGTTCGCATCGCCCACGAGATCGTCGAGCGCAACCCGAGCCTCGAGCACACCGCGCTCGTGGGGATCCATACGCGCGGCGTTCCCTTCGGCCAGCGCCTCCGCCGCCAACTCGAGGAGCTGACCGGCCAGGAGGTCGCGCTCGGGACGCTCGACATCACCTTTCACCGCGACGACGTCCACGCGCGTCCCGGCAGCGGCCCCCTGCGACCGCAGCCGGTCGTCCGCGCGACACGCCTCGACTTTCCCCTCGAAGGGATGACGTGCGTCCTCTGCGACGACGTCCTCTACACCGGACGCACGATCCGCGCTGCGATCGACGCCCTCTTCGACTACGGCCGCCCCGAGCGGGTGCAGCTCGCGGTGCTCGTGGACCGCGGCCACCGCGAGCTTCCGATCCGCCCCGACTACGTCGGGAAGAACCTTCCGACCGCCCACGGCGAGCGCGTTCAGGTGCAACTCCTCGAGGTCGACGAGGTCGACCGCGTCCTGCTCCTCCCGAGCCCCGAGAAATGAGGAAGCCCATGGCTGACGTCCGACCCTTGCTTCGCAGCGAGCTCCTGCCCCCGAAGAGCTCGGCCCGCCGGCACCTGATCTCGATCGCGGATCTGACGCGCGACGACGTGGAACGGCTCCTCGCTCTTTCGCGCACGTTCGCCCGCTCGCTCGAGCGCGACGTCAAGAAGCTGCCGGCGCTCCGCGGCCGCACGGTCGTGAACCTCTTCTTCGAGGCCTCGACCCGGACCTCGTCGAGCTTCGAGCTCGCGGCCAAGCGGCTCTCGGCCGACGTCATGTCCATCAAGTCGTCAGGCTCGGCGGTGGAGAAGGGCGAATCGCTGAAGGACACGCTCCTCACGATCGGCGCCTACGACCCCGACGTCGTCGTCATCCGCCACGCCCACATCGGCGCGCCGCACCTGGCAGCGCGCTTCACCCCGGCGCACGTGGTCAACGCTGGGGACGGCAAGCACCAGCACCCGACCCAGGCGCTTCTCGACCTGTACACGCTCGAGGACGAGCTGGGCGGGATCGACGGGCTGCACGTGGCGATCGTCGGCGATGTCCTCCATTCGCGGGTGGCGCGCTCGAATGTCCAGGCGCTCGTCCTCATGGGCGCCCGGGTAACGCTCGTCGGCCCGCCGCCGCTCATCCCGCGCGGGATCGAGTCGATGGGCTGCGAGGTCTCGCACGACATCGAGGACATCAAGGAGGCCGACGTCGTCTACGTGCTGCGAATGCAGCGGGAGCGCATGCTCGAAGGCGCGAACTACGTGCCGAGCCTGCGGGAATACGCCGCGCGCTGGGGCGTGACTCCCGGGCGGCTGCGGCCCGGCCAGCGGGTCATGCACCCGGGCCCGATGAACCGCGGCGTCGAGATCGACGCCGCCGTCGCCGACTCGCCCGACTCGCTCGTCGAGCGCCAGGTGCGGAGCGGCCTCGTCGTGCGAATGGCCGTCCTCTACGACCTGCTCACGCAGGGCCCGGTTGAGGTCAAGGTCGCCGAGATCGAGGAGGTGGCGTGATGCGGGTTCTCTTCGGCAAGAACGGACTGCAGGACTCGCTCGTCTTCGAGAACGTCAGGGCAGTCGATCCGACCAGCCGTCTCGACGAGACCCTCACCGTGCGCATCGAGGAGGGCGTGATCAGCGCCGTCGAGCCAGCAACGGCCCCCGCGAACGGAAAGGTGCTCGCGCCAGCGTTCGTCGACCCGCACGTACACCTGCGCACGCCCGGGCGCGAGGACGAGGAGGATCTCGCCTCGGGCACACGCGCCGCGGCCGCCGGCGGGTTCTGCGCCATCCTCGCCATGCCGAACACGGAGCCGGTGATCGACTCGGCGTCGGTCCTCGGTGCCCTCGCAGAGCAGGCTGAGCGCGAGGCCGAGGTCCCGGTCGGTTTCCTGGCGGCGATAACCAAGGCGCAGGACGGCGCCGAGCTGACCGAGATGGTCGAGCTCGCGGAGCGCGGTGCCGCAGGCTTCACGGACGACGGACGCCCCGTGGTGGCGCCCGGCCTGATCCGGCGCGCGCTCCAGTACAGCGCCGCCGCCGGCAGGCCCGTTGCGGTCCACTGCGAGGAGCCGACCCTCTCGCGCGGAGGCCACGTCCACGAAGGAATCGTGTCCGCAGAGTTCGGATTCGGAGGCTATCCCTCGGTTGCGGAGAGCGTCATGGTCGCCCGCGACCTCGCCCTCGCGGGCTACGAAGCCCGCCCACTGCACCTGCTTCACCTCTCGGCGCGGGAGTCCGTCGAGGAGCTCCGGCGCGCGAGGGCCGCCGGCATCCAGGCCTCGGCCGAGGTGACACCGCATCACCTCTGCCTGACGGACGAAGCGGTGCGCTCCCTCGACCCGAACGTGAAGATGAACCCGCCGCTCCGTGGGGACGGGGACCGCGGCGCGCTGATCGAAGCGCTTCTCGACGGAACGATCGAGGCGATCGCGACGGACCACGCGCCGCATGCCCGAGAGGAGAAGGAGGTGCCCTTCGAGGAGGCGCCGTTCGGCGTCACCGGGCTCGAGACCGCGTTCTCCGCGCTCTACACGCAGCTGGTCGAGCCCGGAGTTGTGCCGCTGCCCACGTTGCTCGAGCGCATGAGCGCCGGACCGGCGCGCGTCTATGGCCTCGAGCGGCCGCGGATCGAGGTCGGTGCCCAGGCGAACCTCGTTCTGCTCGACCTGGATTCCGTCTGGCACGTGGACCAGGACTCCTTCAAGTCGAAGTCGGCGAACTCCTGGCTGCTCGGGTCGACGCTGCATGGCCGGGTAGTCCAGACGGTCGCGGCCGGAAAGGTTGTGTACGCGAGTTGAGTGGGCTGCTCGTCCTCGAGGACGGAACGGTCTTCCGGGGCCGGTCGGTCGGAGCGCTCGGGATCGCCTACGGCGAGGCGGTCTTCACGACCGCGATGACTGGCTACCAGGAGGTCGTCACGGATCCGAGCTTCTCGGAGCAGATCATCGCGTTCACGGCTCCGATGATCGGGAACTACAGTGTCTCCCCGCAGCGATCGGAGTCTTCCCGCGCGCACGCGTGCGCGGTGCTCATGCGGCAGGCGACGAGCGACGACTGGACCCGCTGGCTGCACGGGCAGGGGATCGTCGCCCTCGAGGACATCGACACGCGTGCGCTCGTCGTCCGGCTGCGTGAGCGGGGCGCGATGCGCGCAGCGGCCGTCGCGGGCGCCGCTTCCGTCGAGCAGGTGCTGGCCGACGTCAGGGCCCAGGCCCCCATGGAGGGCCGCGCGCTCGTGTCCGGCGTCTCGACGCGCGAGCCGTACCGTGTCGGGAGCGGTGGGGCCCGCGTCGCCGTCCTGGACTACGGCTGCAAGCGTTCGATCGTCGACCGTCTCGCGGTCTCCGGGGCCGAGGTGACGGTGTGGCCGCACGACACGGACGCAGAGACGATCCTCGCCTCCCGCCCGCGTGGCGTCCTTCTGTGCAACGGCCCGGGCGATCCCTCCGTCCTGGAGGCGGAGGTGGAGGTCGTCAGAGAGCTGCTCGGGCATCTTCCCATGCTCGGCATCTGTCTCGGCCACCAGCTCCTCGCGCGCGCCGCCGGCTTCGAGACGTTCAAGCTGCCCTTCGGCCATCGAGGCGCGAATCACCCGGTGCTCGAGCTGGCGACGAGCCGCGTTCTCGTCACCAGTCAGAACCACGGCTTCGCGGTGCGAGGCGACGCCGCGGCCGTCACGCACGTTTCCCTGTACGACGGGACGGTGGAGGGCATCGCCCTTCCGGAGAAGCACGCCCGGTCGCTGCAGTTTCATCCTGAAGCAGGCCCAGGCCCGCACGACGCGTGGTCGGAGATCGAGGCCTGGGTCGCGGAGCTCGGGTATGCCGCAGCGGCGTAGCCAGATCACCCGATGAAGCGCTCCGATCTTCAATCCATCTGCGTCATCGGCGCCGGGCCGATCGTGATCGGTCAGGCGTGCGAGTTCGACTACTCCGGAAGCCAGGCGCTCAAGGTGCTCCGGGCGGACGGGTACCGGACGATCGTCGTCAACTCGAACCCGGCGACGATCATGACCGATCCCGGCTTCGCCGACCGGACCTACCTCGAGCCGCTCGATGCCGAGGGCCTGACCGGCGTCCTCGAGCGTGAGCGGCCGGAGGCGCTGCTGCCGACGCTGGGGGGCCAGACCGCGCTGAACCTCGCCCGGCAGCTGGCCGAGGACGGCGTGCTCGCCGATCTCGGCGTCGAGCTAATCGGCGCCGGCTACGACGCCATCCGCCGCGCCGAGGATCGGGGCCTCTTCCGCGAGACGATGGAGAGTGTCGGGCTTCGCGTGCCCGAGTCGGTCGTCGTGACGTCGCCCGACGAGCTGCCGGAGGCGCTCTCGTTCCCGCTTATCCTGCGGCCTGCGTTCACGCTGGGCGGCCACGGCGGCGGGATCGCGCGGGCGCCCGAGGAGCTCGACGGCAAGCTCGAGCGCGCGCTCGACGAGAGTCCGGTGCAGCAGGTCCTCGTCGAAGAGTCGCTCGTCGGCTGGGACGAGTTCGAGCTGGAGGTCATGCGCGATGCCACGGACAACGTCGTCGTCGTGTGCTCGATCGAGAACCTCGACCCGATGGGCGTGCACACGGGTGACTCGGTAACCGTCGCGCCCCAGATGACGCTCTCCGACGAAGCGTTCCAGGAGCTTCGGGACGCGGCGGCACGGGTGATCCGCGCAGTCGGTGTCGAGACCGGCGGTTCCAACATCCAATTCGCCCGCGAGCGCGAGACCGGGGAGCTCCGTGTGATCGAGATGAACCCTCGCGTCTCCCGCTCGTCGGCCCTCGCCAGCAAGGCCACGGGCTACCCGATCGCGAAGGTGGCGGCGAAGCTCGCGGTCGGCTACACGCTCGACGAGATCCCCAACGACCTGACCCGCACGACGCCGGCGAGCTTCGAGCCGACGCTCGACTACGTCGTTGTCAAGTTCCCACGCTTCGCCTTCGAGAAGTTCCCGGGAGCGGACGACGAGCTCGGGACGCAGATGAAGTCGGTGGGCGAGGCGATGGGCATCGGCCGGACGTTCACGGAGGCGTTCTTGAAGGCGATGCGCTCGCGCGAGCTCGACCCTGAGGCGCAGACGCCATGGGCGACCCTCGATGACCTCCCTGACGGACTACACCCCTGGTTTCGCAGGCAACTCGAGCGCGCTGCGGAGGCGCTGACGACGACGAGCAGGAGCTCGGACCTCGTCGCGGAGGACTGGCTGCGCCTGAAGCGTCTGGGCTGGGCGGATACCGACCTCGCTGCGGCGTGGGACGAGAGCGAGGAGACGGTGCAAGCCGCTCGCCGATCGTGCGGCGTGCGACCCTCGTTTCGTCGCGTCGACTCGTGCGCCGCCGAGGTCGAGGCGAGCTCGAACTACCTCTATTCGACCTGGGGCGAGGAGGACGAGTCCCGACCGGACGGCGAAGCCCCGCGCGTCGTCATCCTCGGTTCGGGCCCGAACCGAATCGGGCAAGGAATCGAGTTCGACTACTGCTGCGTGCACGCCGTGCAGACGTTTCGCGCCCTCGGCTACGAGACCGTGATGGTCAATTGCAATCCCGAGACCGTCTCGACGGACTACGACACGTCCGACCGTCTCTACTTCGAGCCGCTTCGCGTCGAGGAGGTGCTGGAAGTCTGCGCGCGCGAGCGGCCGGAGGGCGTCGTCATCCAGTTCGGCGGCCAGACTCCCTTGAAACTGGCCCGCGCGCTCGAGGACGCGGGCGTGAGGATCCTCGGGACGCCGTACGAGGCAGTGGATCTCGCCGAGGACCGCGAGCGGTTCGCCGATCTCTGCGGGCGTCTCGGACTGGCCGTCCCCGCCTGGGGCATGGCGGACGATCCGACCGTTGCGGTGGCCGTCGCCGAGGACATCGGCTACCCGGTGCTCGTTCGGCCGTCGTACGTCCTCGGAGGCAGGCGGATGCGGGTCTGCTACGAAGCGGAGGATGTGGCGCGGGCTGCGGCGGGAGCCGGACGGGTGCTGATCGACCGCTTCCTCGAAGGCGCGGTCGAGCTCGACGTCGATGCACTCTGCGACGGCACCGACACCTGGGTGGCCGCGCTCATGGAGCACGTCGAGGAGGCCGGCGTCCACTCCGGCGACTCCTCCTGCGTCCTTCCCCCGGTTGGCCTACCCGAGTCCGTGCTCGCCGAATGCGTGGCGACAGTCACGCGCCTCGCGCCCGCCCTGGGGGTCGTCGGGCTCATCAACGTGCAGCTGGCGCTCCAGGACGGCCGCCTCTACGTCCTCGAGGCGAACCCGCGCGCGTCGCGGACGGTCCCCTTCGTCTCCAAGGCGCTCGACGTCAACCTCGTCGCCGGTGCGTGCCGACTGGCGGCCGGCGCCACGGTAGCCGAGGTCCGCGAGCCCTGCCGGGCGTCCCCGGGCCATGTCTCCGTCAAGGCTTCCGTCTTTCCGTTCGCCCGCTTCCCCGGTGCAGATGCGGTGCTCGGGCCCGAGATGCGCTCGACGGGGGAGGTCATGGCGAGTGCGTCCGACTTCCCGACGGCATTCGCCAAGGCCGAGCGGGCGGCCGGGCGGCCGCTCCCGAGCTCGGGAACGGCGTTCCTCTCAGTCCGTGACGGGGACAAGCCTGCAGCGGTCGTGCTCGGCCAGAGCCTGGCGGCGCTCGGGTTCGCGCTCTGCGCTACGGGCGGCACGGCCTCGGCGCTGGCGGCGTCCGGCCTGGCGGTCACGCGCGTCCGGAAGGTCTCCGAGCGTGGGGAGGGACCGTCCGTGGTCGACCTCGTGCGGCGCCGCGCGGTCGAGCTGGTGATCAACACGCCGGACGGACGCGGCGCGCGCTCCGACGGCTACCTGATCCGGGAGGCGGCGCTCCTGGCGCGCGTGCCGTGTGTCACGACGCTTTCAGGCGCCACTGCCGCGGTCGAGGCGATTGCCAGGGCGACGCGCGGCGACACCCTCTCCCTCCAGGAACGTGTCGCCCAGCCGGCGTAGAACTGTCTTGTGATGAGACTCAGGGTTTCGTGGTGAGACAGGTTCGCGCAAGGACGATTGCCGTCGAGCCGGTCGGGCCGTACACGCTCGTGCGGCTTCGGCGGGGAGGGCTCGAGCCCGGAATCCCGGGCCAATTCTTCATGCTCCGACCGGCCGGCCTTCTGCTACCGCGGCCGATGAGCCTGTGCCTCGCGCCTCCTGGCGAGCTCGCCTTCCTCGTCGACCCAATCGGGCCCGGAACGCGTGCTCTCGCGGCACTCGAGGCCGGAGACGACGTCGATGTCCTCGGCCCCCTCGGAAACGGCTTCGACCTCGACGTCGACCGCCCGCTGCTCGTCGGCGGAGGCATCGGCGTCGCGCCGTTCCCATACCTGTCCGCGCGCCTCGGCGGCCCACCGGCCGTCGTCGGCTTCAGGACGGCCGGCCACGCAGAGGCGGCCGCGCTCGTCCCCAACGCGGAGGTCGTGCTCGAGCCGCGGTACGTGACCGAGGCGCTCCGGCCGGGTCATGACGTCCTGGCGTGCGGCCCCGAGCCGATGCTGGAGGCTGTGCGGCGCCAAGCGCCCGCCGCCCAGCTCGCCTGGGAGGCGCCCATGGCGTGCGGCTTCGGTGCGTGCTACGGCTGCGCGGTCGAGATCCGCGGCCGACTTGCCCGCCTCTGCGTCGAGGGCCCTGTCCTCTGCGACCGAGGCCCGTCGCTCGGCGCACGTACCAGGCTCGAGGGAGCGGC
This sequence comes from uncultured Actinomycetes bacterium, assembly GCA_963842305.1. Classification (GTDB taxonomy): domain Bacteria; phylum Actinomycetota; class Thermoleophilia; order Gaiellales; family Gaiellaceae; genus JAIBJN01. Next base: position 1,085,422 of record CAWJFW010000002.1, on the reverse strand, counting down.
GGCGTGATCCTGAACGCCTCCGGCTGCCTCGACGCGCTCACCGCGCCGGACGTCGCCCGCTCGCTCGATGCGTTCGTGACGAAGACGGTCACGCCGCTGCCGCGGGAGGGAAACCTCCCGATGCGGATCGCGGAGACGGATGTCGGCATGCTGAACTCGATCGGGCTCGCGAATCCCGGGATCGACCGTTTCCTCGACGGCACGCTCCCGCGGCTCCTCGAGCTCGGCCCGCCGGTCTGGGTCTCCGTCGGCGGGTTCACCGCAGACGACTACGCCGACCTCTGCGCCCGCTTGGATGCGACCGCCGCTGCCGGGCTCGAGCTCAACCTCTCCTGCCCGAACGTGGCCGCGCCCGAAGACGAGGCGACCACGATCGTGACGGCGGCCAGGGCGGTCACGGACAAGCCGCTCTACGCGAAGCTCGCGCCCGGTCTCCCCGACCTCCCGGCGGTGGCGGAAGCCGCGGCAGCCGCCGGTGCGGACGGGCTTTCTCTCGTGAACACGATCCGCGGCCTGGCGCTGGATCCCGCGACGCTGCGCCCGCGCCTTTCAACGGGCGCGGGTGGGCTCTCCGGACCTGCGCTTCGCCCGGTCGCCCTTGCCGCCGTGCACGCCGCCTACCGCGCGACCGGCCTTCCGATCGTCGGCATGGGCGGGGTCGAGACCGGACGGCACGCACTCGAGCTCGTCGCCGCCGGGGCCACGGCCGTCGCGCTCGGCACCGTCCTCTTCGCCGACCCCGGCGCGCCTGCGAGAGTCAGAATGGAACTCGAAGCCGAGGCCGAGCGCTGCGGCTTCACAAGCGTCGGCGCCGCCCGCGCGGCCGCACACGAGGATGTTGCCACCCCCTGCAGACACGTGCCGGCACGAGGGTCGACGGGTCGGGTTGAAGCTCTGAGGGGCGCTGTTAGAATGCCGCGCCATGCAAGGCACCAAGACGCAGGTCCAGGCTCCCCTCCGCTCACTGGACCAGCGAATGGAGGCTCTCCGCCGGGCGAATGAGATCCGCGTCAAGCGCGCGAAGCTCAAGAAGGATCTCAAGGCGGGCTCCGTTCAGATCGAGTCCATCCTCCGGAACCCGCCGGCCTACGTGGAGACCGCGAAGGTCTTCGACATCCTCATGGCTGTCCCGAAGTTCGGGCGCGTGAAGGCCGCCCGCTTCCTGAACCAGTGCCGGATCAGCCAGTCGAAGACCGTAGGCGGCCTCTCGGACCGCCAGCGCGCCGAGCTGGTGGCACTGCTCCGCCGCTGACGTGCGGCCACGGCTCTTCGTCGTCACCGGGCCATCCGGCGCCGGCAAGGGCACACTGATCCGAAAGCTCGTCGCGAGCCGTCAGGATCTCGCGGTCGCCGTCTCTGCCACGACCCGTGCCCGGCGGCCCGGCGAAGAGGACGGCCGCGAGTACCACTTCCTCACTGCCGACGAGTTCCAGCGGCGTGTCGAGGCGGGGGAGTTCCTCGAGCACGTCGACTACATCTCCGGGCACCGCTACGGCACTCTCCGGGAGGAGGTCGAGCGAATCCTCTCGTCTGGCCGCAGCGTCGTCCTCGAGCTCGAGACCCATGGAGCGAAGGAGGTGCAGGGGGCGCTACCCGACGCAGTGACCGTCTTCATCGAGGCGCCCAGCTTCGCGGAACTCGAGCGAAGGCTGCGCGAGCGGGCGACGGAGAGCGCCGGGGAGATCGGAGAGCGGCTCGACCTTGCGCGCCGCCAGGCGGACGAGGCAGGCGACTTCGACCACGTCGTCACAAACGACGACGTCGACCGCGCCGTGGCCGAGCTCGGCGCCATCGTCGACCGGGCACTCTGGGAGCCGAGCGCTGCAGGTAAGCTTCGTACGCCATGATGCATCCACGAATCGATGATCTCCTCGCCAGCGCCGGCGGCTCACGCTATGCGCTTGTCATCGCCGCAGCCAAACGGGCGAGGCAGATCAACAACTACCACCACCAGCTCGGTGAGGGCACGTTCGACGACTTCGCGCCGCCCCTCGTCGAGTCCAGGTCGAAGAATTACCTGACGATGGCCCTCGAGGAAATCTCCGAGGGCAAGATCACCGTCTCGTACACGTAGCGCTCGCTACGAAGCCCAGAGTGGCTCGGGTTCTCATCGGCGTGACCGGCGGGATCGCCGCCTACAAGGCGTGCGATCTCGTCAGGCTGCTCGTCAAGGACGGGCACGAGGTGACACCCATCCTGACGCCAGACGCGGAGCGCTTCGTCACCGCGCACACATTCGAGGCGTTGGCGCGCCGCGAGGCCGCGCGCGATCTCTATCCGCACCTCGTGGACGCCGACTTGCTCGTCATCGCGCCGCTCTCCGCGAACACGTTGGCGAAGGTGGCGCACGGCCTCGCCGACAACGTGCTTACCCAGGCTGCGCTGGCTGTTCGAGCGCCGGTGCTCGTGGCTCCGGCGATGAACGTCCGCATGTGGGAGCACCCGGCCACGCAGGAGAACCTGCAGCGCCTCCTCGACCGAGGCGTTCACGTGATCGGTCCCGAGGAGGGCGAGCTCGCAGAGGGCGAGCACGGCGTCGGGCGCATGTCGGAGCCCGAGGCGATCTTCGCCTGCAGCCTCGAGCTTCTCGGCGCCGACGGACCTCTTCGGGGGAAACGGATCGTCGTCAGCGCCGGGGGGACACGAGAGCCGCTCGACTCGGTTCGCTACGTCGGCAACCGCTCGTCCGGGAAAATGGGAGTCGCGCTTGCGCGGGAGGCGCGCCGCCGCGGCGGCGACGTCACGCTCGTCGCCTCGAACCTCGCGGTCGAGCCTCCGGACGGGGTCGAAGTCGTTCCGGCGCCGTCTGCGGCCGATCTCGCCCGTGAGATTCTGAGCCGGGACGACGCCGACGTGGTCGTCATGGCCGCTGCAGTCGCCGATTACCGGCCCGCCGAACCGGCGAAGGGGAAACGTTCGAAGGGCACCGACATCTGGACGGTCGAGCTCGAGCCGACGGTCGACATCCTGACCGAGCTGGGGCGCCGAAAACGAAACGGGCAGATCCTCGTCGGCTTCGCTGCGGACGAAGGGACCGAGGGGCTTGTGCGCGCCCGCACGAAATTGACAAACAAGCGAGGGAACCTCTTCGTCTACAACGACGTATCTCGTTCTGACATCGGGTTCGAATCGGATTGGAACGAGCTCGTGCTCATCACGGCGGCAGGCGAGCGCGCGGTGAGCAGAAGGAGCAAGGAGGAATGTGCTGTGGCTATCCTCGACGAAGTCGAGGCTCTGCTGAGAGGGGAGTAGATGGACGAGCAAGCCGTGGAGGCCAAACAAGGGGTGGAGGCATCCACCGGGACCGAGCTCGCGGGGAGGATCGCGGCCAACCTCCGCCGAGTCATCCACGCGCCCGACGAGACGCTGGAGTTCGCAGTTCTCTGCCTGCTCTCCGAAGGCCATCTCATCATCGAGGACTTTCCGGGAGTCGGGAAGACGACGCTCGCCAAGGCGCTCGCGCGCTCTGTCGACTGCTCGTTCTCGCGGCTTCAGTTCACGCCTGACCTGCTGCCGTCGGACGTCACCGGCGTCAACGTCTTCAACCAGCGCTCGAACGAGTTCGAGTTTCGGCCGGGGCCGGTCTTCGCCAACATCCTGCTGGTCGACGAGATCAACCGCTCGTCGCCCAAGACGCAGGCGGCGCTGCTCGAGTGCATGCAGGAGCGCCAGGTCACGATCGACGGCGTCTCGTACCAGCTCGCGCCTCCCTTCATGGTCATGGCCACGCAGAACCCGATCGAGTACGAGGGCACGTACCCGCTGCCCGAGGCCGAGCTCGACCGCTTCACCATGCGCATCGCGATCGGCTATCCGCCGCTCGCGGACGAGGCGCGCATGCTCTCCGAGAATGCGGCCGACACACCGCTCGACTCCCTCGAATGCGTCGCGAGCGCCCAGGACGTGCTCGGCGCGATCGAGAGCGCCAAGAACGTCTTCGTCGAAGAGAGCCTGAACCGCTACGTCGTCGCCGTCCTACGGCACAGCCGGTCGGACACGCGACTGTTCCTCGGGGCCAGTCCACGTGCGGGTCTTGCGCTCCTGCGGGTCGCCAAGGCGCGGGCCCTCGTCCAGGGCCGCGACTTCGTCGAGCCGGACGACGTCAAGGTGGTGGCGCCCACGGTGCTCGCCCACCGGCTGATCCTCGCGCCGGAGGCGCGCGCGAGCGGCTTGGACGGCGAAGAGCTGGTCCGGGACATCATCGAGCGGACGCCCGTCCCCGTCTAGGCGCGGGGGCTCACGCCGTGCTCACCGACCGCGGCCGCTGGATCCTGGCCCTCGGAGGCGGGATCTACCTCGCCGGCTGGGCCTTCGGCTCGAAGATGCTCTACCCAGTCGCGATCGGGCTCGTCCTGGCCGTGGTCGCCGCGGCGCTCTGGGTCCGCTTCCTCAACCGACCGATGAACCTCCGCCGGAACCTCGGCCGCGGCGAGCGGCTGGCCGGCGACGACATCCCGGTGCAGCTCGAGCTGGACGTCGACGGGCCGGCGCCGTCGGGCGCGCTCGTTCTGCGCGAGAGGATCGCCCGTCTGGGCGAGCGGGAGACCCCGCTCGTCCGCCGCAACGGCCGCCTTCGCGGCCGCTACGTCCTTCGGCGGGTTCCGCGCGGGCGCTATCCGACCGAGCAGACCGAGATCGTGATCGAGGATCCGTTCGGGCTCGAGCGGGCCTCTGTCGAGCTTCCGGCGGGCGCGTCGATCCTCGTCTATCCAAGGCTCGTCGACGTGGACCGGCTGTTCTCTGAATCCGGAGCGCGCACCCCCGAGGGGCGCCGGCTCCTGATGCGGCGGCCGACCGGCTTCGACCTCCACAGCGTGCGCGACTACCAGCAGGGGGAGTCGCTCCGCCGCGTCCACTGGCCGACGACTGCCAAGCGCGGGCATCTGATGGTGAAGGAGCTCGAGGACTCGCCGCGCGACGAGACGGCGGTGCTCCTCGACGCAGATGCGAGCGCACTCGTCGGCACGGCGCCCGATTCGACGTTCGAGCTCGCGGTCCGGGCGGCGGGGTCGATCGTCAAGGCTCACGCTGCGCGCGGACGACGGGCCGCGCTCATCGTCAACAGCCTGCGTCCCATGTACCAGCGCGTGCACTCGTTCGACGGCGACTGGCATCGCGCTCTCGAGATTCTCGCCGCCGTGGAGGCCGACGGGCACTCGCCGGTCGCGAACATCCTCGCCGACGAGGGTGGCCCGGCGGCGCGGGCCGTCGAGCTGACGGTCGTCACCTCCGCGCTCTCGCCGCGCCTCGTCGACCGCCTCGCCCACCGAGCGCTCGGAAACCATGCGGCCAGCCTCGTCTTGGTCGACGGCGCGAGCTTCGCAACCGAAGCGGCGGCGGGGTCCCTGGCTCCGGCAGTGGCCGCCGACATGCTCAGGCTTCAGCGTGTGGGCGTCCCCGTCCTCGTCCTGCGCCGCGGCGACGATCTCGCCGCACGCCTGTCCGCCGGGGAGCTGCGGGCCGTTGGCTAGGCGCTGGCTTCTCGTCGCGCTCGTCGCGGCCGTCGTCACGGTCTCCTGGTCGCGGATCGAATCGCGGTCGATCTCCGCGGAGGACTGGCTGCCCATGCTCCTGTTGGCGCTCCTGCCGATCGGAGCTGTCGCACTCGGCCGCTCCCGGCTGATCGTCGCGCTCGTGCTCCTGGGCGCCACTCTCCTCGCGGGGTCGCTCGCCTCGAATCTGTCCCTTTCCGAGGCGCGACCAGGGGATCCATCGCGCGACTTCTTCGGACCGCTCCTGGACGGGGTCCGGCGCGGCTTCCTCGACTTCTACGAGTCGCAGCTTCCCTTCGACCGCCTCGACTACCCCAACATGCACACGGTCGTGCTCCTGGCCGTCTTCGGGTTCACCGCCGTCGTCGGCATGCTCGTGATGGCTCGGCTGGTCGTGGGCGCCGCGCTCGGCCTCGTCGTCGCCGTCGCGTGGCCCGCCACCCTCGTGTCCGACGACTACCCGCTCCGGTCGGGGGCGCTGGCGCTGCTCGGCGTCCTGGCGATCCTCTTTCTCCTGCGACGAGATGAGCCCGCGCGCGGCGTTCCCCAGGCCGCCGGCATCGGCCTCGTGCTGATCGTGCTCGCCGTCCTGGCTTCGACGACGGACGCCGTCGCCAAACCTGCTTTCCTCTCCTGGCGGACCTGGGATCCCTACGACCGGCCGACGGAGCCGGTGTCGGTCGACTACGTCTGGAGCGCGAATTACGACGGGATCCAGTTTCCGGAGAAGCCGACGACCGTTCTGCGCGTGAAGGTACCCGGGCTCAAGCGATCCCTGTATTGGCGCGCGACCACGCTGGACGACTACACCGGGCTCATCTGGGACGAAGACATCCAACTCGGCGAGGCGTCGGAGCGCGACCAGATCGACGCTTCGGGCCCGCTCCTGCCCGAGGCCGCGCACGACGAGGAGAACTGGGTGCGCCAGGAGTTCACGATCGACGCTCTCCGCGACACGAGGCTGCTCGCCTCCGCACAGCCGGTCCGCTGGGAGCCGGGAACGGACGCACCGGTCGCCGACGCGAACGGGGAGATCGTCGTCGTCTCGGACGGTATCCGCCAGAACCAGCACTACACCGTCTGGAGCTACGTGCCGCGCCCGAACCCCAGCGAGCTCAACGCGTTCCGGGGCAACTATCCGCCCGAGGCGTCCCGGTACCTCGAGATCGCCTACGAGCCCGTTCCCGCCTGGGGCGTCGAAAACCGCGACACGCTCATGCGGGTCTTCCTCCGGTCCTCCGACGAGTTCGAGATTTCGGCGCTCGAGTCCGTCTACGAGGCGGCCCTCGGCGTGACGAGCCAGGCGCAGTCACCGTACGAGGCGGCGGCGCTGCTCGAAACGTGGTTCCGCGAGGCAGGAGGCTTCACCTACGACGAGCAGCCCCCGGCTCCGATCGGCGGGACGCCGGCGCTCGTGGACTTCATCAACGAGACGAAGCGCGGCTACTGCCAGCACTACGCGGGCGCCATGGCCCTGATGCTCCGCCTACTCGGCATCCCTTCGCGCGTGGCTGAGGGCTTTACGAGCGGCGAGTACTCCGCCGACGACAAGGAATGGGTCGTCAAGGACACAAACGCGCACGCCTGGGTAGAGGTCTGGTTCCCGGACTTCGGGTGGATCCCCTTCGACCCGACGCCGGGCCGCGGGGAGTTGGACGCGACGTACTCGGTCTCCTCCACCATTTTCAACGCCGGCGACGCCGCACAGATCGGCTTCGCAGACCGGCTCGAAGGCATCTCTCCGGCGCGCGCCGAACAGATCCGGACCGCTGCAGCCCGACCGGGTCTGGAGGCCGGCAGGCTCGGCGGTGGGACGAGCGGCACCCTCACCGTCGTCCGCGACCGCGGGCTCGGCCTCTTCGCGCTCCTCGCGCTCGTGATCGGCGGGGCCATCGCGGGCGTGCTCGTGCTGAAGGCGATCCGACGCAGTGCGAGGTTCGCGAAGCGTGACCCGCGCGCCCTCGCCTCGGCCTGCCGCCGCGACATCGTCGGCTTCCTCGCCGACCAGGGAGTCGACCTCTCGCAGAGCGCGACGCTGCCGGAGATCGGCGCAATGCTCCAGCGCTTCTACTCGATCGACGCGACGCCCTTCGTCCGCGACCTCACCGTCGCCCGCTTCGGGCCGCCGGGGAAGGCCGAGGAAGCGCTTCATCGCGCGCGGCGCGACCTCCGCCAGGTGCGGCGGAGCCTTCGCGCGCGACTCGGCGTCGTCAGCCGGGTCCGAGGCTCGATCAGCCTCCGTTCGCTCTCGATGTAGGGCCCCGACACCTGCCCGTCAGGCGACTCGGCAGACCGAGCAGCTTCCCGTATGGTGAGAAGCAGGCATGAGCGAGACCTACGACCTCTACAAGCAGGGCAGGGACCACCTTGCGGCCGGCCATGCCGCGCAGGCGACCGTTGCCCTCGAGAAGGCCAAGAAGCGTGAGCCCCGGAAGGCCTCCATCCGCGAGGCGCTCGGGATCGCGTACTACCGCATCCGGCGCTTCGCCGAGGCCGAGGAGGAGTTCCGCACGATCCTCGAACTCGAGCCGGTCGACCACTACGCGCACTTTGCACTCGGCCGCTGCCTCGAGAAGCAAGGGCGCCCTGCGGAGGCTGTCGGGCACTACCGGCTGGCGAGCTTCTTCCGCCCGCAGAGCCGGGACTATCAGCAGGCGCTGGCCAAGCTCCAGGGCTAGGCCGGCCGCCGCTTGACCTTCGTTTCCGCCTCTAGTGGGATAGGCGGGTGAGCGCCGTGCGTCGCTTCCTGCCGCGGTACGCCGTCGGTCTCACCGCGGGCCTGATCGCGCTTCCGGGCGCGTGCTCCATCGGCGCCGTCGCGTGGGCTCTCTCCGCGGACAAGGCCCTCAGCCCTGCCCAGAACTTCCTGCTCGGGACCGCGGTCGGGCTCGCCGCCTGGCTGGTCCTGGCCGTCCCACTGCGGCGCCTGGCCTCGCCGCGCTTCGCGAACTCCGGGGTGTACCGCGAGCTGGTCGCCCGCCACCACGAGCTCGTCGGCATCGCGGGCACGCTCGAGCATGCGGCGAAGAACGATCCCGAAGCCTGGGCGGCCTTGCAGGCTTCGCTGGCTTCGGCCGGGTCGTCGCTCGAGGAGGACGGCGGCGGCGGTGACGGCGGAGCGTGGGCGGGCGGCACCGCCTACGTGGTGGTGTTCGGCCTCATCCACAGCGCCGAGCAGGCCACCACGAGGCTCGTCCCCGACGCCGACGTCGTGCAGCAAGCCCTGTTCGAGCGCGCCTCTCTCATGGGCTCGGAGATCGCCGACGCGAAGGAGCACGTCTTCCGCCTCGAGCGCGCTATCCACGCACTCGGAGGCGCGGAGTATCTGGCGGAGCGCCGCGCGGGTTCGGCGCCGAGCGACAAGCGCCTTGCCCGCGGCATCGTCCAGAACGCCCAGGCGACGGTCGACAGCTTCCGCGACAGCAGGCGGCGGGGTCTCGTGCGGGCGCGCAACCGCCTGTTCGCCACCGTCGTCTTCACCGGGATGGTCGCCTACGCGGGGCTCGGCCTCGCGCTCCTCGCCGGGGCCGAGACGACCCAGATCATTGCCGGCGGCACCTTCTACCTGATCGGCGCCTCGGTCGGCCTCTTTCGACAGCTCCGCCAGGCCGCGACGGCGGACACGGTGACGGAGGAGGACTTCGGGCTCAGCATGGTCCGGCTCGTGCACACACCGCTCGCCTCCGGCCTCGCGGCCATCGGGGGCGTCGTGATCACCGCCTACGCGACCGCCCTGAACACCGGCGTCAACTCGAGCGTCCAGGTGCCGCCTCTCTCGCAGGTGTTCGACATCGCGGCCAACCCCCTCGGCCTGATCGCCGCCGCCGTCTTCGGATTCACCCCCAGCCTGCTCGCCGCGTCGCTCCAGAGCCGAGCGGACAAGTGGAAGGAGGAGCTGAAATCGAGCGCTCCCGGGGAGAAGGCCGAGTCGTGAGGGCGGTCGTCCAGCGGGTGTCGGCGGCGCAGGTCCTCGTGGACGGAGAGACCGTGGGGGAGGTTGGTCGCGGGGTCTGCGTGCTGCTCGGCGTGGCCGGAGACGACGACGAGGCGGTGGCGGAGCGGCTCGCGGGCAAGGTCGCCCGCCTGCGCATCTTCGAGAACGACGAGGGGAAGTTCGACCGAAGCGTCCTCGACGTCCACGGCGGGGCACTCGTCGTCAGCCAGTTCACGCTCGTAGCCAACACGGCCAAGGGCAACCGCCCGAGCTTCGCCGACGCCGCGGCTCCCGGGCACGCTGAGCGCCTCTACAACGGCTTTTGCGAGGCGCTCGAAGGCTACGGCCTCGACGTGGGAAGGGGCCGTTTCGGGGCCCGGATGACTCTCGAGCTCGCCAACGACGGCCCGGTCACGATCGTCGTCGACTCCCCGTGAGGCTCGCTTGTCGCGTTCGCCACGATCCCGGACGACCCGGGGCGGCGCTGCTATCCTGACCGAGACATTTCCCCAGGTTCGGAGAAATGGGCGCGCGGCGCCCATTTTTTGCGAGAAGGAACGGCGTGCAGGTCTACGACAAGGAACGACAACTCCAGCAAGAGGTCTCGGCGACCGTCGAAGGGCGGCTGCCGGACGTCGAGGTGCTCGCCGTCGAGTTGAGCGGCCCTGAGCGAGTCACTGTCTACATCGATCACCCCGATGGCGTCGACCATGCGCTTTGCGAGCGCGTCACGGACGCCCTCCGCAGCTATCTCGAGCACTACACGCTCGACGTCTCGTCGCCGGGCTTGGAGCGTCCGCTCCGCACGCCGGGGCACTTCGCCGGGGTCGTCGGCCGCCGCGCCGCGATCCGCACCAAGGTCGAGATCACCGACCGCAAGCGCTTCCGCGGCGAGGTCGTCGCCGCCGACGAGCGCGCAGTCACTCTGGCGACGAGCGGCGGACGGGTGGACATCCCGTACGAGGCGATCGCGCGGGGCAATCTCATCGACGAGGGATAGGAAGGAACCATGAGCCGGGAGATCCTGGAAGCGGTCAGACAAATCGAGAAGGAGAAGGGCATCGAGGACGAGACGCTCGTCCGCGCGCTCGAGGATGCCCTGCTCGCCGCCTACAAGAAGACGCCGGGCGCCGCACGGCACGCGCAGGTGGAGCTCGACCGCGTGAACGGCGACTTCCGCGTCTGGTCGATCGAGCTGCCGCCCGACGTCGAAGAGCGCCTGCTCGACGAGGCGCGTGAGCGCGCGATCGCTGAGCTCGAGGCCGCCGAGGCGGAAAACGGCGAGCGCTCCCACACGCTCATCTCGGACGACGACTTGGCCATCGACTGGTCCGATATCGAGCCGGAGCTGGTCAAGCGCGCCGACGTCACGCCCGAGAACTTCGGTCGCATCGCCGCCCAGACGGCGAAGCAGGTGATCCTGCAGCGGATCCGCGAAGCCGAGCGCGAGATGATGTACGACGAGTACGTCGACCGCGTCAGCGAGGTGGTCACGGGCATCGTGCAGCAGGCCGGTGACCGCAACAACGTCCTCGTCGACCTCGGCAAGGTCGAGGCGCTGCTGCCGCGCTCCGAGCAGGTCGACGGCGAGCGCTACGAGCAGGGCAGCCGGATCAAGGCGGTCATCACCGAGGTGAGGTCCGGGACCAAGGGCCCGCAGGTGATCCTCTCGCGCCGCGATCCCGAGCTGATCAAGACCCTCTTCGAACTCGAGGTGCCGGAGATCGCCGACGGACTCGTCGAGATCCGCGGTGTCGCCCGGGAGCCCGGTTACCGTTCAAAGATTGCGGTCGAGTCCCACGTACAGGGCGTCGACCCGGTCGGGGCCTGCGTCGGCCCGAGGGGCTCGCGCGTCCGCATGGTCGTGTCCGAGCTTCGCGGCGAGAAGATCGACATCATCCCGTGGAACCCGGAGCCGGCACGATTCGTGGCCAAGGCGCTCTCGCCCGCGCGCGTGCGCGAGGTGCTCGTCGACGACGAGACCATGGAGGCGACGGTCGTCGTCCCGGACGATCAGCTGTCGCTGGCGATCGGCAAGGAGGGCTTGAACGCCCGCCTCGCGGCGCGCCTGACGGGCTGGAAGGTCGACATCGTCTCCGAGAGCGAGTTCGCGAGAAGCGAGGCCGAGGCGGCGTTCGGCGGTGCGGCCGACGAGGAGTTCACCGGCCGTTGCGCGGCGGTGCTCTCCACGGGCAAGCGCTGCCCGAACACGTCCGTCCCGGGCTCCCGCTACTGCGGCATCCCGGCGCACCGCGAGCTGGCGGCCCGCGAGGAGGCCGGGGAGGTGCTCGACCCGTCCGAAGCCGTCCCGGTCGGGGGCTTCGAGGAGGAGGTCGACGCGGAGACCGAGGCCGAGCCTGAGGAGCCCGGGCAGGAACAGCAGGAGACGCCGGTCGAGGCGGCCGCCGGAGCCGAGGAGGAGGAGCAGCCTGCGTCGTGAGCGAGCCAACGAGAACGTGCGTCGGCTGCGGTCGGCGGGCGCCGCAGCGGGAGCTCGTGCGCTTTGCGGCACTCTCGGGCGAGCTCACGCTGGACCCGGCGGGCCGGCTGCCGGGCCGCGGCGCGTACACGTGCCGTCGACCGTCGTGCTTCGAGCGCGCGGCCTCGCGCCGGGCCTTCGCGCGCACCCTCAGGCGCACCGTCACCATCCCATCGAGTTTGAAAGCGTCGATACCGGAGGAATAGGCTCGAACCGTGGCTGATCGTCAGAGACCGTTGAGACCGCGCGGCGGCGCGCCTGGAGGGCGCCGCAAGCGCCGCGTGGTCATCGACACGCAGGCTGCGCGCCCGCGCCAGGCCGACCGGCCGCCCCGCGACGGTCAGAAGCAGGAGCGCGCGCCCCAGCAGGCGCCGGCCCAGCCGACCGGCCCCGTCACGGTCAACTCGGGCGCGACGGTGAAGGAGCTTTCGGCCGCGGTCGGTGTGCCGGTGCCCGAGATCATCAAGATCATGATGGGCGTCGGCGAGATGGTCACCATCACGCAGTCGCTCTCCGACGAGGCGATCGAGCTCATCGGGACGGAGCTGAAGCGCGAGATCGAGATCAAGCACGCGGACGAGGAGGAGCTCGAGCCGGAGACCTACGAGGACGACCCCGCCGATCTGACGGCGAGACCGCCGGTTGTCACGATCATGGGCCACGTCGACCACGGGAAGACGACGCTGCTCGACGCGCTCCGCGAGAGTGCAGTCGTCGAGACCGAGGCCGGCGGGATCACGCAGCACATCGGCGCCTACCAGATCGACCACGACGGTCGGCGGATCACGTTCCTCGACACGCCGGGCCACGAGGCGTTCACCGCGCTTCGCGCCCGCGGCGCGAAGGTAACGGATATCGCCGTGCTCGTGGTGGCGGCAGACGATGGCGTGATGCCCCAGACCGTGGAGTCCATCAACCATGCCCGGGCGGCCGAGGTGCCTGTCCTGGTCGCCGTGAACAAGATCGACAAGCCCGAGGCCAACTCGCAGAAGGTGCGCCAGGAGCTCGTGAACCACGACCTCCAGCCGGAGGAGTGGGGAGGGACGACGCAGTTCGCCGACGTCTCGGCCAAGACCGGCGAAGGCCTCGACGACCTCCTCGAGAGGATCCTTCTCGTTGCGGACGCCGAGCTCGAGCTCGATGCAAACGCGAACGCGGAGGCTTCGGGGCCGATCATCGAGAGCCGGCTCGACGTCGGACGCGGCCCGGTCGCGACAATGCTGGTCGCCCGCGGCACGCTGCGGGTCGGAGACGCAATCGTCGCAGGCGACGCGTGGGGGAAGGTTCGCGCGCTGCTCGACTTCCGCGGCGAGAAGGTGAAGGAGGCATCGCCGGGCACGCCGGTGGAGATCCTCGGCTTTGACAAGCCCCCGGCGGCGGGTGAGCACGCCCGCGTCGTCGAGAACGAGCGCCAGGCTCGCCACCTCGCCCAGCTGCGCGGCCAGCGGGTTCGGGCCGAGCAGCTCGCCCGGGCGGCCAAGAAGGGCGTCTCCCTCGAGGAGCTCTTCACGCAGATGGAGGAGGGCGCGCTCCGCGAGCTCAACATCATCGTGAAGGCGGACGTCCAGGGGTCGATCGAGGCCGTCGTCGGCGAGCTGGCCAAGATCGAGCACCCCGAAGTCGGAGTCGCAGTCATCCACACGGGGATCGGCGCGATCACCGAGGGCGACGTCATGCTCGCCTCGGCATCGAACGCGGTCGTGATCGGCTTCAACGTCCGGCCGAACGCCGAGGCGCGTGCGCTCGCCGAGCGCGAGGGCGTCGACCTCCGGACGTACCGCGTCATCTACCAGCTGACCGACGACATCCGCCAGGCGCTCGTCGGCATGCTCACGCCCGAGACGCACGAGGCGATCCTCGGCGAGGCCGAGGTGCGCGCGCTCTTCCGTGCGTCGCGGCTCGGCGTCATCGCGGGCTCCTACGTGACCAGTGGCGTCATCCGCCGGAACGCCCAGGTGCGCGTCGTCCGCGAGGGCACCGTCATCTACGAGACGACCATCTCCGGCCTCAAGCGCTTCAAGGACGACGTCCGAGAGGTGCAGGAGGGCTTTGAGTGCGGCATCCTGCTCGACGGCTTCAACGACGTGAAGGAGGGAGACGTCCTCGAGGCCTTCGAGACGACGGAGATCGAGCGCACCGACCTCACGGTCGCCGGGAACGGCGGCGCCCCGGACGAGCCGGAGGCGGACGACTCCGAGTAGGCGGGATGGGTTCCGGCTACGTCGGGATCCTGTCCGTGGAGCTGCACTTCCCGGACAACCGCTCCCTCAAGGGGAAGCGGAAGGAGCTTCTGTCGGCGAAGGCCCAGCTCCAACGGCGCTTCGGCGCATCGGTGGCCGAGGTCGACCACCACGACGTCTGGCAACGCGCGCGACTGACGCTCGCGTGCGTGGCCCGCGAGCATGCCGAGCTCACTGGTCTGCTGGACGGAGCCGAGCGCTTCCTCGCCTCCCAGGCCTACGAGCTCGTGCGGACCGAGCGAGAGGTGGTGACCCTCGATGAGTGATCGCATGCGCCGCGTGAACGAGGCCATCCGCGAGGTGCTGTCCGAGTCGATCGGCACGCTGAAAGATCCCCGTATCGGTTTCGTCACGATCACCGGAGTGAAGACGAGCCCCGACCTGCATCAGGCCACCGTCTACGTGAGCGTCCTCGGCTCCGCGCGCAAGCGCGAGGCCACGCTCGAGGGGCTCGGATCGTCCCACGGCGTCCTGCAGGCGGCGGTCAACCGAGAGCTGCACCTGAAGCGAACGCCCCAGTTGAGCTTTGAGTACGATCCGACGATAGAGGAAGGGGTGCGGCTAACCAGGCTCATCGATGAGCTTGACCCAGACGGAAATCAAGACACCTGAGCTCGACGCGGTCGTGGACGCGATCCGGTCACACGACCGGTTCCTCATAACTACCCACGAGAATCCCGACGGCGACGCGCTTGGCTCGATCCTTGCGATGCGGCTCGCCCTCGAGCAGCTCGGGAAGGACGGCTTCCTCTTCCTCTCCGGGATCATTCCCCTGCCGACCGAGTACGCGTTCATGGACCTCTCGGAGCTGAGCCGCGAGCTGCCCGGGGACGCCGGTGAGCGCGTCGTTCTCGCGCTCGACTGCGCGAACGTCCGCCGGCTCGGGCCCGATCCCGCGATCACCGAGAACGCGCCCCTCGTGGTCGACATCGACCACCACCACGACAACTCCCGCTTCGGGCACGTCAACCTGATCGTGCCCGAGGCCTCCTCGACCGGCGAGATCCTCTACGACCTCTTCGTCGAGCTCGACATCACGATCACGCCGGACATCGCGGAAGCCCTCTACATCGCCCTTGTCACCGACACCGGACGCTTCCAGTACACGAACACGACTCCGAAGGCCCTCCGGATCGCAGCAAAGCTGGTCGAGGCGGGGGCGAACGTCCATCAGGTCTTCCAGGATGTGTACGAGAACGTCGCCTTTGCCAAGCTCAAGCTGCTTGCCCGTGCGCTCGACAGGGCGCGCGTCTACGAGGGCGGACGTTTGATCGTCGCCGACCTGGAGCGGTCGGACTTCGCCGCGGCCGGGGCCGAGGAGCCGTTCGCCGAAGGCATCATCGACTACCTGCGCGCCGTCGAGGGCGCCGAGATCGTCGCGCTCATCCGCGAGCCGCCGACACAGAATGGCCCCACGCGCCGAGTCAGCTTGCGAACGCGCGGAACGGGACTCGACGTCTCCGCCATCGCACGCAAGAGCGGTGGTGGTGGGCACCCGCAGGCCGCAGGGTTCTCCAGCGAGGACTCGCCGGACGAGATCGTCGAGTTCATCCGCCTCGAGTACCTGGCGCAGGTTTCCGGCTCCTCGTAAGCGCCGCCTAGACTGCGGGCGCCGTGACGGAGCGGGCGACAGCGGGCCTCGTACTGGTCGACAAGTCGGCCGGGCCGTCGTCGTTCGCGACCGTCGCCGACCTGCGGCGCCGGTACGAGACGAAGGCGGGGCACGCAGGCACGCTCGACCCGCTCGCGACCGGCCTCTTGCTCGTCCTCCTCGGCCGTACGACCCGACTCGCGCGCTATCTCGTGGGCCTCGACAAGCGCTACCGAACCGAGATTCGCCTCGGGCTCCGCACGTCCACCGGGGACGGGGAAGGGGAGGTGGTCGAGGAGACCGCCGTCGCGGAGGAGCAAGAGATCCTCGGGCTGGAAGGGGACGTGGAGCTTCCGATCCCGGCCGCCTCCGCGGTCAAGATCGATGGGGAGCGCGCGTATCACCTCCACCGGCGCGGCGTTGCCGTCGAGATGCCGGTGCGCGCCTCGACCGTTCACGCGCTTCGGGTTGTCCGCTACGCCCCGCCGCTCGTCGAGCTCGACCTCCACGTCTCGAGCGGGACCTACGTCCGCGCCATCGCCGACGCGTTCGGCGGCCACTGCCGCTGGCTCCGTCGAACGGCCGTGGGACCCTTCCGGGTCGAGGACGCGGACCCGGAGCGGGTGCTGCCGCCCCTCGCCGCCCTCGTCCACCTGCCGGAGCGGCGCCTGGACGACGAGGAGGCGGTCCTCGTGCGGTCAGGCCGGGCGGTTCCGGGGGCGGGGGAGGGCCCCATCGCCCTCTGGGTCGGAGACGGCGAGCTCGTCGCGGTGGGCCAGGCAGCCGACGGGACGATCAGGCCCGAAACCGTCCTCGGATGAGCCTCCTTCGAGGGCGCACGTTCCGTAGCTTCTGGCTCGCCCAGACCGTTTCGCTGCTCGGCGACCAGATCGCCCTGATCGCCCTCCCCCTCGTCGCCGTCCTCGTCCTCGACGCTGGGCCGGGCCAGATGGGGTTGCTTGGTGCGGCCGCGCTCTTGCCGCACCTCTTCTTTTCGCTCCCGGCCGGCGTCTGGCTCGACCGCGTCGCGACGCGGCGGCACGTGATGATGGCTGCCGACCTGGGGCGGGCGACCCTCGCTGCGACGATCCCGCTGGCCTACGCCCTCGATGTCCTCACGCTCGCGCAGCTCTACGCGGTCGCGTTTCTCTCCGGCTCGCTCGCGGTGCTCTTCGACCTGTCGTATCCGACGCTTTTCGTCTCGCTGGTCTCCCGCGAGCGCTACGTCGAGGGCAACTCGCTCATCTTCGGGAGCCGCTCCGTCTCGACGGTCGCCGGGCCGTCGATCGGCGGACTGCTTGTGCAGGCGTTCAGCGCGCCCTTCGCACTGCTGGCGGACGCCGTCTCCTTCCTCCTTTCGGCGATCTTCCTCGGCCGAGTGCGGGCCGAGGAGGCGCCGATCGAGCACGGGGGCGAGCGCGGCCTGCGCGATCGAATGGCCGTCGGGCTCCGCTTCATCGGCGGCAACCCGATCTTCCGGCCGACGCTTGCAGCCGCAGCGACACTCAACTTCTTCAACTACGCCTTCAGCACGCTGTTCGTCCTCTACGCGACCCGCTCGCTCGACATCTCTGCGGGGACGCTCGGCCTCGTGCTCGGCACGGCAGCGCTCGGGGCCGTCCTCGGGGTGGTCGTCGCCGGACGCCTGGGCCGGGCAATCGGGGTCGGCCGCGCGTTCCTGCTCGGCTGCGTGCTCTTTACGGCTCCACTCGCGCTGGTACCGCTCGCGGCCGGCCCGCGGTGGCTCGTCCTCGCCATGCTCCTGACGGCGGAGTTCCTCTCAGGCCTGGGCGTCATGATTCTCGACATCAACGTCGGCTCGATCATGTTCGCGCTCACCCCCGACCGGCTCCGCTCGCGGGCAACCGGCGCATTCAACTTCGTCAACTGGGGCATCCGACCGCTCGGCTCGCTGGCCGGTGGCGCGCTCGGCGCCTGGATTGGGGTCCGGCCGACGCTTTGGGTCGCAAGTCTGGGCGCCCTCGCAGGAGTGCTCTGGCTGCTGCCCTCTCCCGTCCCGGCGCTGCGCGAACTGCCCGAGGAAGCAGCGTGATTGTCGCCCGTACTCCCGGAGAGCTCGAGCCGGCAGAGCGTGCGGTCGCCCTGGGTACCTTCGACGGCGTCCACCGCGGCCACCGGGCCGTCATCGAGGCCGTCAAGGCGACGGGTCTGCGCTCGACCGTGCTGACCTTCGATCCGCATCCGCGGCTCGTGCTCGGCTACGACGTTCAGCTCCTCACCACGTTCGACCGGCGCCTGGAGCTGATCGAGGAGATCGGGCCGGACGAGGTCCTGGTCGTCGAGTTCACGCAGGATCTGTCCCGCCGAGAGCCCGAGGTGTTCGCCGCCGACTACCTCACGGCCATCGGCGCACGCATAGTCGTCGCAGGCGAGGACTTTCGTTTCGGGGCGGGCCGGCGCGGGGACGTCCCTCTGCTGCGCTCCCTCGGCCTCGAGGTGCGGGCGGTGCCCATCCTCGAGGGCGTTTCCTCGAGCACGGTCCGCGAGCTCGTGCGGGACGGCGATCTCCACGGTGCGGCAAGGCTCCTGGGCAGGCCGTTCGAGCTCGAGGGCGAGGTCGTCTACGGCGACCAACGTGGCGGCACGCTCGGTTTCCCGACGGCCAACATCTCACCCGATTCGCACGTGCTCGTCCCCGCCTACGGGATCTATGCGGGCGAGGCGCTCGGGCATCGCGTGGCCGCCTCGATCGGTGTCAATCCGCACTACGGCGGCAGCGAGCGCCGAGTCGAGGCGTTCCTGCTCGACTTCGAAGGAGACCTCTACGGCAGCCGCCTGCGACTCGAGCTGTGGAAGCGCCTGCGCGGGGAGCGAGCGTTCGCGAGCGAGGAGGATCTGGTCGCTCAGATCGGCGCCGACGTCGAGGCCGCCCGCGCCGCCAAGCGACCCGGCTAAACGCAGACGCAAGGTTTTGCCGGCTCCGGCGTCTGTTCTCTCGTATGGGCAAGGCCGTCGCCCTCTCCGTCCGTTGTCTCGGCTGCGGGCAGATCTATCTCAAGCCGATGGATCGCTCCGCTGCCGGAGCCCGAGACTGTCCCGCATGCGGCTACGTAGGCTGGATTCCGGCGACGCATGGGCTCAACTCAGAGTCAACGCCGCTCCGCTTCGCCTCGGATCCGCAGCGCCACCAGCCCTGGCGATGACGCTGACGCCCCCGAAGTAGTGGTGGAACTCGTCCCAGAGACGAACGTCGTAGCCCTCGTCGCGTAGCGCCTCGACTGCGCCCTCGTCGAAGCCCGGCTCGACGTGGACGATCTCGCCGGTCGAGTGGAGCCGGGGCCTGTCGACGGCCTCCTGCGGCGCGAGCCCCTCGTCGAGGATGCCGGCGAGCACCTGGGCGAGGGCAGGGCGCAGGCGCGTTCCCCCGGCGGCGCCGGCGGCGAGGACGAGACCGTCACCGTCCAGGCCGATCGTCGGCGACATCATGCTTGCCATCCGCGTTCCCGGCTCGAGCGGACCGATCAGCAGGTCGGACTCGCCGAGCATGCTGTTCAGGTGGACGTCGAAGCCGGGGAGATAGTCGCCCGAGCCGAGCCCGAGGCTCGTGGTGAGGGCGCACGCGCTGCCGGCCGGGTCCACCACGCAGAGATTCGTCGTGTGCTCGTACGTGCGGCCGCTGTAGAGCGGCGCGGCGAGAAGCCGCGCGAGCGCGAGGGCGCGATCGGCAGCCGAGGCTCCCCGCAGCCGGGGCAGCGAGACGAGCGTGTCGACGAGCTGTGAAAGACCCCCTCGCGTCTGGATGCGCACCCCCATGTACGCCGCCTGGGCGGGCGGCAGCCACTCCACCCGGTAGGTGGCGAGGTCGTCGGGCGTGACGAGCCCGCCCCGTTCCTCCATCAGGCGGAGCAGGGCCTCGGCGAGCGTGCCCTCGTACAAGCTCCGCGCACCTTCATCGGCGAGGATCTCGAGCGTGGCGACGAGTCCCGGCTGGGAGAGACGGTCTCCCTCTTCGAGGAGACGTCCTCCCGGCGCGTAGATCCGCCCGCCTTCCCGCATCGTCATCACCGGCGCCAGCATCGCGAGGCACTTGGCGTGCGCTGACGGCATCAGAACGCCGGACCGGGCGAGGCGTATGGCAGGCTCCACGAGCCGTTCCCAGGGAAGCTTTCCGCCCCGCCGCCAGAGCTCGTCGAGCCCCGCCGGCACGCCCGGCACGGCGCACGTGGCCGCGCCGACGAAGTAGTGGACGAGCTCCTCGCCGAACGGAACGGCGAGCTCCTCGAGCTCGGGCGTCTCCCGCTGGTCTCCCAGGCCAGGGACGCTCACGAAGAAGTCCAGGACCTCCGCGGTGTCACGCCCGTCCTCGATCCAGATGGCGTAGCCGCCGCCCGCGACACCCGTCATGACCGTCTCGGCGACACAGGAGGCAAGGGCGGCCGCGACGGCCGCGTCGGCCGCAGACCCGCCCTCGGCGAGGATCTCGAGGCCGGCCTCGGCCGTCGCAGGATGGCCTGCAGCAACGCCTGGAGGTACCTGCACCTTTGCTAGCCTACGTCGGTCGTGACCCTCACGAAGGACGCAAAGCGCGAGATTTTCGACCGCCACGGGCGGTCCGGTGGGGACACCGGTTCTCCTCAGGTGCAGATCGCGCTGCTCACGAAGCGGATCGAACAGCTGACCGAGCATTTGCGCACGCACCGCAAGGATCACCATTCACGCCGCGGGCTCCTGAAGCTCGTCGGCCAGCGCCGTCGGCTCCTCAACTACCTGCAGAAGCGGGATCTCGAGGGCTACCGCGCGCTGATCCAGGAACTCGGCCTCAGGAGGTAGGCGGACTCCCGGACTCCCACCGCCCACCCCCAAGGGCCAACTATCCGGGAGACCGGGTGGAAGTTTGAGGGAAGTCCGATCAGCCGGGCCTGCCTCAAACCTCCGCCTCCGTCTCCCGCAAGGAGAAGGAGGAACAATGAGCACTATTACATCCGAGATCACGTCGATTACGGCTGCCATCGGCCGCGACGAGATCACGTTCGAGACAGGCAAGCTGGCCAAGCAGGCCGACGGCGCCGTCGTCATGAGAAGCGGGGACACGATGGTCCTCGCGACGGCACAGGGCCGCCCCGAGGCACGCGAGGGCGCGGACTTCTTCCCGCTCACCGTCGACGTCGAGGAGCGCATGTATGCAGCCGGCAAGATTCCCGGCGGCTTCTTCAAGCGCGAGGGGCGCCCCACCGAGAAGGCGATCCTCACCGCCCGCATGATCGACCGTCCGATCCGGCCGCTTTGGCCGAAGGGCTTCCGGAACGAGGTGCAGGTCATCTGCACCACGCTCTCGGCCGACCTGATCACCCCGCACGACATCCTGGCCATCAACGGCGCCTCCGCCGCTCTGATGATCTCACCGCTGCCCTTCTTCGGGCCGGTGGGCGCCGTCCGCATCGGGATCCTCGACGGCGAGATGGTCGTCAACCCCTCGCTCCCCGACATCGGCGAGTCAGAGCTCGACCTGATCGTCGTCGGCACGAAGGAGGGCCTGACGATGGTCGAGGCCGGCGCGAACGAGGTCGCCGAGGATACGCTCCTCGAGGCGCTCGAGCTCGCCCATACGGAGATCAAGAAGCTCTGCGAGGCCCAGGAGGAGCTCCGGAGCCGAGCGGGCAAGCCGAAGTGGCTCGATCCCGAGCTCACCGAGGAGCTCGACGCCGCGCACGGTGAGCGGATCACCGCGCGCATCCTCTCCGACGGGCTCCGCGGCGCAGCCTCGCTGAGGGTCGACATCGCCGAGGAGCTTGGAGCCGATGCGTTGATGCAGGTCCGCAACAGCCTCGACGCCATCCTCGAGCGTCGCCAGTTCGAGGCCGTCGCGGGTCCTGTCCGCGAGCAGTTCGAAAGCGACCTCCGCGCCCTCACCGATGCCGAGCAGGATTCGAAGGAAGTCCGCTCCGCGAAGCGCAGGCAGCTCTTCGATCGCATCCTCGAGACAGTCGAGCTTCCGTTCCCGGTCGGCCCCGCGACCGCCGACGGCGAGGCGCCGACTGTCATGGACAGCCTCACCAGCTCCTACGTCAAGAAGGCGGCGGAGGCCGTCTACAAGGATTTGATCCGAAAGAAGATCGCCGTCGAGAAGATCCGCCCCGACGGCCGCGCCACCGACGAGATCCGCCCGATCGACTGCGAGGTCGGAGTCTCGCCGCGGACGCACGGCTCGGCGCTCTTCACGCGCGGCCAGACGCAGATCATGACGCTGCTCACGCTCGGCACCGCCAAGGAGGGGCAGCGCATTGACGACCTCTCCCTGGAGTCCGAGCGCCGCTACATGCACCACTACAACTTCCCGCCCTACTCGGTCGGGGAGACGGGCTTCATGCGGGGCCCCAAGCGCCGCGACATCGGCCACGGCGCCCTTGCGCAGCGCGCCCTCGAGCCGATGATCCCGCCGCTCGACGAGTTCCCGTACACGATCCGCCTCGTCTCGGAGACGCTCGAGTCGAACGGCTCGTCGTCCATGGGTTCCGTCTGCGGCTCGACGCTCGCGCTCATGGACGCCGGCGTCCCGATCAAGCGACCCGTCAGCGGCATCGCTATGGGCCTGGTCAAGGAAGGGGACGAGCACGTCATCCTCACTGACATCCAGGGCGCGGAGGACCACCTGGGCGACATGGACTTCAAGGTCGCCGGCTCTCGCCAGGGCATCACGGCCCTGCAAATGGACATCAAGATCACCGGTGTCACGCAGGAGATCATGCGGAACGCGCTCGAGCAGGCGAAGCGCGCCCGCGAGTTCATCCTCGACAAGATGGCCGAGGCCATCTCCGAGTCCCGTCAGGAGCTCGCGGCCCATGCCCCGAGGATCACGACGATCTCCATCGACCCCGAGCAGATCGGCCTCATCATCGGCAAGGGCGGCGAGACGATCCGCGGCCTCGAGTCCGACTACGAGGTGCAGATCGACATCGAAGAGGACGGGACGATCCTCATCTACGCCACCGAGGGCGACAAGGCCGACGCGGCGATCGCCGCCATCCAGGCCCTGACGAAGGAGCCCGAGGTCGGAGACACCTACACCGGCAAGGTCGTGAAGACGACCGACTTCGGGGCCTTCGTGGAGCTGAAGAAGGGCACGGACGGGCTGCTTCACGTCTCCAACGTGGGCCCGGGCCGGGTCGGCCACATCGAGGACGTCATCAGCCGCGGAGACGTGCTGGACGTCATCGTGCAGGAGGTCGACAAGGCCCGTGGCCGCATCGGCCTCAAGCTCGTCGGCAAGCACGAGAACGGCGCAGTCGTCCAGCCCGAGGAGCTGATCGAGCGGGCGAAGGACGCACCCCCGCGCGAGCGGCGCGAGCGCGACGGCGACCGTGACCGTGGCCGCAGGCGCGGCGGCGGCCGTCGGGACTGAGGCGACCCTGAACTAGCGTGCGCGCTGGGCGGCGGCAACGCCGCCCATCACGAGCACCCCTCCGACCGCCAGCCAGGCAGTGACGGGTTCGTCCAGCAGCACGGCGCCGAAGAGCACGGCGAGCGGCAAGATCAGGTAGGTGTAGGTGACGGCGCGGGTGGCACCGAGCCCACGCAAGCCGTTGTTCCAGCCGATGTAGCCGAGGAACGTCGAGGCGACGCCGAGATAGAGCACGAGCGCTGCGTCGCCCCAAGCGGCGCTAGTGACCGACTCGATCGTCGCGCCGCGGACGAACGGCAGGAGGAAAACCGTTCCGACGAGGCTCGTCGCCGCCGTCAGCGCCAGGAGGTCGTATCGGCTCAGCATCGGCTTCAGGAGCACGTTGTAGAGGGCGAAGGAGACAGGGGCAGCGAGGACGATCAGCGGCCCCTTCGCGTTTGCGAGCGAGAGCTCGCCGCCCGCGCCGAGCAGCACGACGATGGCGACTCCGGTAAAGGCGGCGGCAAGGCCGGCGGCACGGCGCAGGCTCCAGCGCTCGAGGCCCAGTCCAACCGCGAGCAGGAGCGTCAGGGCGGGGGAGAGGGCAACCATCAGGGCGGCAGTGCCCGAGGTCGTGTACTTCGTGCCCAGGTTCAGCGAGACGTGGTAGCCGACGACGACGCAGACCCCGACGGCGGCCAGGCGAACGGCGTCGCGCCGCGTCAGGCCGGGCAGGCCGCCGACCCGCACGAGGAGGAGCGCGAACCCGGGCGCCGCGATGAGGTACCGGAGGAGAGCGATATCCACGGCGGCGAAGTCATGGTCGAGCAGCACCTTGATGACCGGGAACGCGCTCGCCCACACGACGACCACGGCCAGGAGCGCCGCGTGGGCGGACGCAGTCGATCGCCTGAGCGCAACCGCCGAGTCCATTCGCGCGGTTAAACCACGGGCGCGGGTGTTCTGTGAGACAGGGATAATGGCGCGGTGCCGCGCTTCGACGCGATCGTCGTGGGCGCCGGGCCCGCGGGGTCGGCGTGCGCATACCGCCTCGCCTCTGCAGGAGCCTCCGTGCTCCTGCTCGATCGGGCCCGCTTCCCGCGGGACAAGCCGTGCGGCGGGGGCGTCACCGGCCGTGCGGCGCGGCTGCTCCCCTTCTCGATTGCGCCGGTCGTTGAGGACACCGTCACGTCGGTTCGCATGCGGCTCGGCTTCGGGAGCTGGTTCGAGCGCGGGGAGGGCAATCCCCTCGTCCTCATGACGCAGCGCATCCGGCTCGACGCCTATCTCGCCGAGCGCGCGGCCGACGCCGGCGCGGAGCTCCGCCAGGGGGTGAAGGTCACGTCCTTGGTAGCCGACGCGAACGGCGTGGAAGTGGTTGCCGGCGACCGGCGTTTCCGCGGCGAGACCGTCGTCGGCGCAGACGGCGTCAACGGGATCTGCGGCCGGACGCTCGGCCTCGGCGGCAACCAGGCCGTCGGCGTGGCGCTCGAGGGGAACGTGCCCTACGAGCGGCTCGGCGACGGCTATCGCGGACGCGCGGTCCTCGAGCTCGGCATCGTGCCCGGCGGCTACGGGTGGGTCTTTCCCAAGGGAGACCACGCCAACATCGGCCTCGGAGGCTGGGAGCGGGAGGGACCACGCCTGCGCGAGCGTCTCGGCGCGCTTTGTGCGGCGCACGGCGTCACGTCAGACGACCTCGAAGGCGTGCGGGGCTACCGCCTGCCGCTCCGCTCACCGCGCTCCAGGCTGGCACGAGGACGAGCGGCGATCGTCGGCGATGCCGCCGGGCTCGTGGATCCGGTCTCGGGCGACGGGATGTTCGAGGCGTTCCTGTCCGGCAGGCTCGCCGCGGACGCCGTGTTGGACGTCCTCGCCGGCCGGGCCGAGACCCTGGATGCCTACGGCGAGCAGCTGACCGGTCGGCTGGGCACACACCTCTGGGCCTCCTGGGGCGTGAAAGCGGCGCTCGACCGCTTTCCGAGGACGACCTTCCGGATCGCGCGTTCTCGCATCGTCTGGCGGACGGTCGAGAAGCTCGTGCGTGGCGAGATCGACGATGTCAGCGGGGCGCACGGCCTCGCCCGCCCTCCGCTGAAAGCACTCGCGGCACTTGCGCGGGCAGCCGGGGACCCCGGAGGGGCGTTCAAGCAGGCGTGATGCCTACGATGCGAGCGTGCAGAACTACCTGCTGACGACGCTCGACAGCGGCACTCGGGTCGTGACCGAGCCGCTCCCCGCAGTCCGCTCGGCGGCGATCGGGCTCTGGATCGGCACGGGCTCGCGGGACGAGGGCGACGCGCACGCAGGAGTGAGCCATTTCCTCGAGCATCTGCTCTTCAAGGGGACTGCCACCTACTCCGCCCTCGAGATCGCCGAGCTCTTCGACAGGTTCGGCGGCGAGCTGAACGCTGCGACCGCCCGTGACTACACGGTCGTCTACGCGCGCGTCCTCGACGAGCACCTGGAGACCGCCCTCGACGTCATGACCGACATGGTCTTCGCGCCCAGCCTCGCCGACCTCGACTCGGAACGGCAGGTCGTCCTCGAGGAGATCGCGATGGTGGACGACTCGCCCCAGGAGTTGATCTTCGACCTGGTCACCAGGGCCGTCTTCGGCCGTCATCCGTTGGGCCGGCCCGTCCTGGGCTCGGCCGAGGTGATCTCCACCGTTTCCAGGCGCTCACTCGGCGCCTTTCACCGTAATCGCTACCGCCCGGACAACGTCGTCGTCGCGACGGCGGGGAGCGTCGACCACGACAAGCTCGTCGGCATGGTCGAGAGCATGCGCGCGAAAGCCGGCGCGCCCTCCGGGCGGAAGCCGTCAGCGCGAACGCCGTTCGTCGCGCCGCCGAAGCCTTCGCTCGTCTTCCTGCCGAAGCCGACGGAGCAATACCACGTGTGCCTCGCGGCCCCGGGCATCGCGCGCTCCGACCGCAGGCGCTTTACCGCCTCGATCCTCGACAGCGTCCTTGGTGGGTCCGCCTCGTCGCGCCTCTTCCAGGAGATCCGCGAGCAGCGCGGGTTGGCGTACGCCGTCTACACCTATTCCTCGCAGTACGCCGACACGGGCCAGATCGGCGTCTACGTGGGAACGCGGGAGGAAAACCTCGAGGAGTGCATGCGGATCGTCGCCGAGCAGATCGGCCTGCTCGTCACCGACGGGCCCCGGCCCGACGAGCTCGAGCGCGCCAAGGAAAACCTCAAGGGCAGGATCATGCTCTCGATGGAGGTGACCTCGAATCGGATGAGCCGCCTCGGCAAGTCGCTCATCACCGACAGCGAGCTCCTCGACCTCGACCGCATCCTCGCGGAGATCGAGGCCGTCGATGCCGAAGCCGTGTCTCAGCTCGCGGAGGTCGTCCTGGCGCCGGATTTGCTCTCCGTGGCGGGTATCGGGCCGAACGCGGAACGGCTGCTCGAAGCGGTCGAGCCCGTCTGTCCGGGGCTCGTGGAGCGCGCGGCCGCGTGAAAGTCCTCCTGCTGGGAGCCGAGGGCAAGGTCGGCTCCGTGCTGGCGCCGCGCTTGCAGGCCGCCGGCCACGACATCACGCCGGTCTCGCGCGGCGATGCCTGGGAACCGGCCGGGCAGGATGCCGCGGTCGACTTCACCGAGCCGGCGGCGGTGAGGGAAAACGTCGAGCGCTGCCTGGCCGCTGGGATTCCTACCGTGGTCGGCACGACAGGGCTCGCCGCGGAGGACCTCGCCGCCCTCGACGGCCTCGCGAAGGAGGGCGGCGTCGCCTGTTTCGTCGCTCCGAACTTCGCGCTCGGCGCCGTAGTCATGATGCGGCTGGCGGCCGAGGCGGGGCGCTATCTCCCGCGCGCCGAGATCGTCGAGCTCCATCATGAGACGAAGCTCGACGCACCTTCCGGGACGGCAAAGGCAACCGCCGACCGCCTCCCGGGTGAGACCGCGATCCACTCCGTCCGTCTCCCCGGCCTCGTCGCCCACCAGGAGGTGCTCTTCGGCGGGGAAGGCCAGCTCCTGACGATCCGTCACGACACCTATTCGCGCGAGGCGTTCGTCCCCGGCGTGCTGCTGGCGCTCGAGCGGCTGGCGGGGCTCCCTCCGGGGGTCAAGGTGGGCCTCGACGCCCTCCTCGACGCCTAGGACGCCGTCCGAGGCCTCTGGCAGCATGTCACTCGCCCGGCCGGGAGGCGTGAGCTTCCGCCCGAGCTGATCCGTCCGACCCCCCTGCTACAGGTCCCGGCTCTCGAGACAGGAGAAAGGTAATGAAGGGACAGGTGGCTCTGGTCGGCAAGGAGTGCGACCGGTTCGCTGTGGTCGTCGTGCGACCGACGATCATGAGCGGCCTCAGGAGGGAGCGGGACGACGCCGTCCGGGCGTTCTCGGCGGAGTTCGGCGTTCCCGCCGTCCTGATGGTCCTGAACTCGCGCGGGATGCCGACCTACTACGGGCGAGACGATCTCGTCGGGTTCCTGGCCGACGTCAGGATCGATCAGCTTCCGTGGTGCGAGTTCACGATGCAAGCGGCCTGAGGACTACAATGCGACCCGTGCTCGGCGATGTCCTGACAGCCGTCGCCACGCCCTTCCGCGAGGACGGATCCGTCGACCTGGACACGTTTGCGCGCCTCTGCGGCCATCTGGTCGAGACGGGCTCGGACGGCGTCGTCGTCGCCGGCACGACCGGCGAGGCGCCGACGCTCAGCGACGACGAGCGGCTGTCCCTCTTCGCGGCGGCGGTCGAGGCGGTCGGAGACCGCGCGACCGTGATCGCCGGCACGGGCACGTATTCGACGGCACACTCGGTGCACCTCACCGGGCAGGCGCACGAGCTCGGCGTCGACGGCTTCCTCGTCGTCACGCCGTATTACAACAAGCCTCCCGCGCGCGGGATCGTGGCTCATTTCCGCGCGATCGCGGACGCCACCGACCGCCCGATCGTCGTCTACAACATCCCGCAACGAGTGGTCGTGAACCTCGAGCCCGAAACGCTCGCGGAGCTTGCCGAGATCCCGAACGTCACGGCGGTCAAGCAGGCAACGAGCGATCCCGGCCAGGCCCGGCGCATCCTCGGCGAGACGGAGCTCCAGCTCTACGCGGGCAACGACGACCTCCTACTGCCATTCCTCGAGCTCGGGGGTGTGGGCGGGATCCTCGTCTACACCCACGTCGTCGGCCCGCGCGTCCGAGAGCTCGTGGCGCGGTTCAAGGTGGGCGACGTCGAGGGCGCCCGTCAGATCGACACCGAGCTTCGGCCGGTCATCGAGGCGCTCGCTGTGACGACGAACCCGATCCCGCTGAAGGCCGCCCTGGCCATGCTCGGGCTCGATGTCGGCGGCCTGCGGCTTCCCCTCGTCGAGGCATCCGACGACGAAAAGACCGTGATTCGCGAGGCGCTCGAGCGTGCCGGCGTTCTGACGGTCGCTCGGGCCTAGCCAAGCTCAACGGGCTGACGAAGTCAGTTCCAGCCCGCGCGCGAGGTACTTCAGGCCGGAGTCGACGTTCGTCGTCGCCACGCGGGCCTCGGGGCCGAGCCGGTCGGCCAGCTCGAGCGCAACAGCGATGTTCGCGCCGGTCGACGGGCCGCAGAGCAGCCCCTCGACCTGGGCGGCATGGGCGGCCATCGCGAAGGCCTCCGCCTCGGGAACGGCGACCACCTCGTCGAAGTCGGCGCGTGTGAGGAGCGGCGGCCAGAAGCCGACGCCGCCTCCCTCGATGTGGTGGGTTCCCGACCGGCCCTCCG
The DNA here is from genome assembly GCA_963842305.1 of uncultured Actinomycetes bacterium. Lineage (GTDB taxonomy): Bacteria > Actinomycetota > Thermoleophilia > Gaiellales > Gaiellaceae > JAIBJN01. The sequence goes on along the minus strand of CAWJFW010000002.1, from coordinate 1,056,635 downwards.
AGATCACCGGCGACTCGCTCGGCTCGACGACCACGCGGTGGAGGTCCGGGATCGTCCGTCGAAGCGCACGAGTGACGCCGAGGAAGCATCCGGCAGTTCCGACATAGGTACAGAACGCGTCCACCCGGCCGTCGAGCTGCCGGGCGAGCTCCGTGCCGAGCTCCGCGTAGCCGTCGATCATGTCCTCGTTTCGGAACTGGTCTGTGGCGAAGCCGCCCACGTCTTCGACGATCTCGGCGGCGCGTTCCATGAGCCGCGGGATCAGCTCGGGCGTGATGCCGTCAGAACTCGGAATGACGTCGAGCTCGGCGCCGAAGGCACGCATGGTCTCCAGCTTCTCCGGTGCGAACGCATCCGACGTGACGATGCGAAGCGGATATCCCTTGACGGCGCAGACGAACGCGAGCGACGAGCCGGTGCTGCCGCCCGTGTACTCGACGACCGTCTGGCCGGGCGAGAGACGCCCCGACCGCTCGGCGCCCTCGATCATCGCGAGAGCCATCCGGTCCTTGTACGAGCCCGTTGGGTTGGCCGACTCGAGCTTCAGCCACACCTCGCCACGGTCCGGACCGGCCAGCCGCTCCAGGCGCACCACGGGCGTCTTGCCGATCGCCCCGAGCAACGCGGGGCGCGCCTGGCGCCCATCCATGGGGCCAACCGTAGCGGAACGTACACTTGCGCCGATGTCGGGGAGCACACGGATCATCCCGCTCGGCGGCCTGGGCGAGGTCGGCAAGAACATGACCGTCGTCGAATGCGACGAGGGGATCGTCGTCATCGACGCCGGACTTTCCTTCCCGCGGGACGAGCACCTCGGCGTCGATCTCGTCCTGCCCGACTTCGACTACCTGCGCGGTCGGCAGGAAGACGTGCGTGCCGTCGTGCTCACCCACGGCCACGAGGACCACGTCGGGGCGCTCCCGTACCTCCTGCGCGAGGTCGAGGTTCCCGAGATCTGGGCGACCCGCCTCACGCTCGGGCTCGTGAAGTCGAAGCTCGACGAGCACGGGCTCCTGCGGAGTGCCGAGCTGGTCGAGATCGAGCCCGAGAAAGGTGCGACCCGGATCGGCCCGTACGAGGCCGAGTTCGTCCGCATGGCCCACTCGATCCCGGACGCGGTCGCGGTCGCGCTGACCACCCCGGGCGGCCTGATCGTGGTGACCGGCGACTACAAGATCGATCACACACCAGTGGACGGCTTCCGCACCGACCTCGGCAAGCTCGCCGAGCTCGGAAACCGCGGCGTCGACCTCCTCCTGGGCGACTCGACCAATGCCGAGCGGCCCGGCGTGACCGAGTCCGAGCGGACGGTCGGCGAGGTGTTCCGCCACCTGATTCCTCAGCGGGAAGGCCGTGTGCTCGTCGCCTCCTTCGCCTCGAACATCCATCGGGTGCAGCAGGCCATGGACGTCGCCGCGGGGGCCGGCCGGCGGGTCGCGCTCGTCGGTCGCTCGCTGCGCAAGAACGTCAACATCGCGCGCAACCTCGGCTACCTCGACGTGCGTGACGACCTCCTCGTCAAGCCTGACGAGCTCGATCTCCTGCGCCCGGACGAGACGATGATCCTCTGCACCGGCAGCCAGGGCGAGCCGATGTCGGCTCTGACGCGGATGGCCTACCACGATCACCCGCACGTGGCGATCGAGGAGGGGGACACGGTCATCATCTCGGCGAAGCCGGTCCCGGGAAACGAGCTCCGGGTACACGACACGATCAACCGGCTCGCCAAGTCGGGCGCCGAGGTCCTGCACCAGGAGATCGCTCCCGTGCACGTCTCCGGGCACGGCAACGCCGAGGAGATCCGCACGATCCTCGCCGTGCTCCGGCCCCACAACGTCATGCCCGTCCACGGCGAGTTCCGCATGCTCGCCGCGCAGGCGCGCCTCGCGCGCGACGCGGGCGTCCCGGCGGACAGGATCGTCCTCGCCGAGAACGGCTCGGTCGTGGAGTTGCGGAGCGGCATCGCGAGGCTCACCGACCAGCTCGACGTCGGAAGCACGTTCGTTGACGGCCTCGGCGTGGGCGACGTCCAGGACGTCGCGCTCCGCGACCGCCGCCACCTGTCCGAGGACGGCGTTCTCATCGTCGTCGCCACCGTGGGGTCTCGTAACAGCGGCGAGATCGCGACTCCCGAGGTCATCTCGCGCGGTTTCGCCGAGACCGACTCGCTGCTCGAGGAGGCGAAGCTCGAGGCCGAGCGGACCGTCGAGGAGTGTCTGAGCCAGGACATCCGGGAGCTCAAGCTTCTGCAGGAGCACATCCACGACAACGTGGGAAAGCTCGTCGCCGACCGCACCGGCCGCCGGCCGATGATCCTGCCGGTCGTCGTCGAGGTCTAGCTCTCGGCGTCGCCCGAGCGGAAGCCGGTCGGGCTTGCCTGGAGGTCGAGCGGGCTCGTCGGCAGGCCGGGCGGCGGATCGAGGCGATGGATGTTGAAGGCCGCCGGCGCAACGTCGTTCGGCGTCGAAGGATGGAAGAGCGATGCCAGGAGCTGGATCTGGCCGCGGCCTGGACCGAGCTCCCACTGGCCGCCGCCGTAGATCGCGATGCCGTTCTCGGCGCAATAGTCGTAGCCGTCGACGAGGCGCTGGACGCTGCCGAAGCGCGACGGCTTGAAGTTGAGGGTCTTGGGAGCGAACGGCAGCGCCGCGATGTCGGCGACCGAGTGGATCGGCGCGTCCCACGTGATCCGGTCGCGATGCGGTTCGAGGATCGGATTCGTCTGGTCGTTCAGATCCGGATCCTCGATCCACGCTGAGGGAAACCCGTCGGCCACCATCTCGTACAGCGCGGGATTGCCCGGCTGGTCCACGGGAGTGCCTTTGTAGGCGCCCTTGAGATCGACCGTGTCGACCGCGCCCGTTTCACCCAGCACGCTAACGAGCGCCGCGTCCCACTCGTCCGTCGGGTCGAGCTTGAAACGGAGCGTCGGGTACCGCTCGAGCAGGAGCGGTACCGGGTCTGCGGCGGGCGGCCGCTCGACTCGCAGCGAGACGACGAAGGTCAACGGCCGCGGCTCTCTACCGACTGCCTCGCCGAGCGAGAGCCCCGCCTGCCGAAGCGCGAGATCGAGTGCGGCGCTTTCGTAGGCCCAGCGTCGGTAGTCGCGGAACGCCGCCATGCCGGGCCCCGAGGGGAAGAGCGCGAGCCCGTCCAGGAGCTGCGAGAAGCTGTCGAGCGTGTGGCTGCCGGCGAGCTGGAGCGTCGGGCCTGCAGCCTGAAACGCGACCTGATCCTCGCCCGAGTAGGTCACGTCTTCGCCGACTCCCTCGTGACCGCCGCCTTCGAGGTGGATCACGGTTGTGAGGCGCGTAAAGTCGTGCGACGCCTGTACCTCGAGAGGTTCGAGCCGATACGAGTCGATCTCGAGCGGCAGGTCGCGGACGCGGTCGTAGGTCGCCATCCCCCGGAACGGTACGTGTTCGGTCCCGATTGGTGTACTAGTTAGGGAGATGATCGAGACGAACCGCAACGGCTGGCGGGAGCTCATGGGCTCCTACGGCGTGAGCGACGCGACCACGACGCGCCTCGTCCATTCGTTGGCCGCGAGCGAGGTCGCGGGCCTCGCCTTCTGCCGCCTGCTCGAGCGCTGGGCGCGAGGCGAGCCCGATCCCTGCACGCCGGAGCGGCGCCAGGCAGCATTCCGCCGGGCCGCCGAGCGGGCCGAGACCGCGCTCGCGGGCCTCGAGCAGCCGCTGGGGCGGTACCTGCTGGAGCTCGAACCGCAGGGAGCGGAGGGCCGCTCCTGGTACGGCGAGCCAGGTCCGGGCGAGGTGATGACCTGGGACGCCGTGCTCAAGCGGGCCGGCGTCGTCGCGGCACCGCATCGCGTGGCCCACGCCTACCTCGAGCTGGCCGTCCTCGTCCGGGCACTTCAGGGGCTCGCGGACTCGGCCCGCATCGAGTCCGCGCCGGATCGCAACTCGCTCTGGGCCGGTCTCTTCGACCTCCGCGAGAACCTCCTCGACGGCGCCCTCGACGACCTGCGCGCGCTTGCCGCCTAGCCTCACCGTCGTAGGCTCGATCAACCTCGACCTCGTCGCAACTGTCCCCCGCCTGCCGAGGCCGGGAGAGACGCTGACCGGCGCCAGGCTCGACCACGTGCCCGGAGGGAAAGGCGCGAACCAAGCGGTCGCGGCGGCGCGGCTCGGCGCGGACGTCCGCTTCGTCGGAGCCGTCGGAGACGACGACTTCGGGAGCCGGGCGATCTCCGAGCTGTGCGCCTCCGGGGTCGACCTCTCGGGCCTGGTGCACGTCGATACGCCGACAGGAATCGCACTCATCCTCGTCGACGACTCGGGCGAGAACCAGATCGTGGTCGTCCCGGGAGCAAACCACGCGCTCGACGCGAGTACGATCGGCGTGGGTGAGCCGGACGCGCTGGTCTGCCAGCTCGAGACCCTCGACGAGCCCATCGAGGCCGCGCTGCGGGGGTCGGACGCCTTCTTCTGCCTGAACGCCGCACCTGCGCGGCCCGTGCCGGCCTCGATCCTCGAGCGCGCCGATCTGATCGTGGCCAACTCGCTCGAGCTCGAGGCGCTCGGATCGAGCCCGATGGGAGCGCTCTTCGCGCTGACGCTCGGCGCCGAGGGGGCGCTCCTCCTCGAGGACGGGGTCGAGGTCGCTCGGGCGACGCCCCCGTCGGTCGAAGCGGTGGACGGGACGGCCGCTGGCGACGCCTTTACGGCCTGCCTGGTTGTCTCCCTCGTCGAGGGCCGCGAGCGCGCCGACGCGCTCCGGCGCGCGTGCGCAGCGGGGGCGATCGCCGCCTCGCGGCCCGGTGCGCAACCGTCGCTCCCCACAGCGGCGGAGGTTGACGAGATACTGCGCGCGTGAGCGCCACTCGCCTTCGGCTCATTCCCGTGGGGGAAACCATGTTTCCCCCACGAGCCCCCTTCTTTGACCCAGTGAGGGAGCCTCCCGGTTCCCTCACACACCCTCCACCTGCTCACGAGCCGGTCGTCCCGTGAGCACGCCGGTCCTGCTCGACTGCGACCCGGGGCACGATGACGCGATCGCGCTTCTGCTTGCGCTCGCGAGCCCCGAGCTCGAGCTCCTCGGCGTCACGACGGTCGCCGGCAACCAGACACTCGACAAGACGACCTCGAACGCCCTCCGGGTACTCGAGCTTGTCGGGAGGGAAGACGTGCCCGTCGCGGCCGGCGCCCCCGGCCCGCTCGCACGCGACCTCTTCATCGCCGCCTACGTGCACGGCGAATCCGGGCTGGACGGCCCCGAGCTCCCGGAGGCTCGAGGCGCGCCCGTTCCTCAGCACGCCGTCGACTTCCTCGCCGAGCGCATTCTCGGCTCGGCACAGCCGGTCACGCTCATCCCGGTCGGGCCGCTCACCAACATCGCCCTTCTTCTGGCGCGCTACCCCGAGGCGGCGGACAACGTCGAGCGCATCGTCCTGATGGGCGGGGCGATCGCCGAGGGAAACGTCACCCCCGCAGCCGAGTTCAACATCTACGTCGACCCGGAGGCGGCCTGGCACGTCTTTCGCAGCGGCCTGCCCGTGACGATGATCGGCCTCGACGTCACCCACAAGGCGCTCATGACGGGCGCGCACGCCGAGCGCCTGCGGGACGCCGGCCCGGTCGGCCGCGTGGTCGCGGAGCTGTACGACTTCTTCATCGAGTACCACCGGCGCACGTACGGCGAGGAGGGGGCGCCCATCCACGACGCCGTGGCGGTGGCGCAGGTGCTTCGCCCGGGAATCGTCGAGACGCTCAACCGCCACGTCGACGTGGACTGCGAGTCGCGCCTCTGTCGCGGCCGGACGGTCGTCGACCTCTGGCATCGGACCGGCGAGGAGCCCAACGCGGACGTGGGCGTCGACATCGACGCCGATGCGTTCCTCGAGCTTCTCTGCGACCGTATCTCGTCGTACTGACCCGAGGAAGGAGCGGCCCACCGGGTCGCGAAACAGACCTGAGCATGGCGCCGAAGAAGCGTCCGTCTCGGGTTCGCCCGAAGTCGCCTTCCCGCGTGCGCACGAAGAAGCGCGCGCGGCGCCGCGGCGCGCGCGCAAACCATGATCTCATCGGGCTCGGCCTGCTGGCCGCCGGGCTCTTTCTCGCGTTCGTCACGTGGCTCGAGGGAAACGGCGGCATCGTCGGCACGACGATCGCCGACTGGCTCGACGCCGTGTTCGGGGCGGCACGTATCGGGGTGCCTGTCGTCTTCCTCGTTCTCGGCGCGCTCATGATCGCCAGGGCATCGCTCGTCGACGTCAGGCCATTTCGGACCGGCCTCATCCTCGTTTGCGTCGGCGCGCTCGTTCTCCTCGGCTCGGAGAAGGGCGGGGCGCTCGGAACCGCCTCCGACGCCGTCTTCGGGCGCCTGCTCGGCGGGACGGGCACCTTCATCCTCGGACTCTTCCTCGTCTGGGGTGGAGCGCTCCTGCTGACGGGTGCCTCCCTCGGCGCGATCTTGCACCGCTCCGCGCACATCGCGCGCGACACCGCCGGCGCCGCGAAGCGCACGGTCACGGCCGTCCGCCTCCCGGCCCGTGACGAGCTGCCCTGGGGCGAGACCCTCGACCAGGCTCCGAACGGCCATGCGCGGCAGGATCCGCCGGTCGACGGCGAGGAGGCCTATCCGGATGTCGTGGGCGACGCGCCGCCGCAGCAGCCGGTGCTCGTCGACCAGCTCGAGCCGGTCGGCGCGGAGCTCGCGCTCGAGACCGACGACCTCCCGGAGCCGCCCAGTCTGTTCGATCCCGCGACAAGCGAGCACGTCGATTACCGCCTGCCTGACGCCGGCGTCCTTCGTCGCTCGCGAGCGCACGACGGCCAGCCCGGCGCCGCGGCCGAGCGGACCGCCGAAGCCCTTCTTCAGGCACTCGGCCACTTCGGGATCGACGCCACCCTCGTCGGCCAGGTGGTCGGCCCGCGCGTAACGCGCTACGAGCTCCAACTCGCGCCCGGCACGAAGGTCGGCAAGGTCGCAGCGCTCAAGGACGATCTCGCGTATGCGCTCGCGACGACCGAGATCCGCATCCTCGCCCCGATCCCCGGCAAGCAGGCAGTAGGTGTCGAGGTGCCGAACCTCTCGCCGAACATCGTCACGCTCGGCGACATCTTCGACGAGCTTCCGTCGGCGGCGAGCCCACTCTCGGTCTGGCTCGGCAAGGACATCTCCGGGACCTCGGTGAATGCCGACCTCGCGAGGATGCCGCACATCCTCATCGCCGGCACGACCGGGTCGGGAAAGTCCGGATGCATCAACACGATGCTCTGCTCGATCCTCCTCCGCGCGACCCCCGACGACGTGCGGATGATCCTCGTCGACCCCAAGCGCGTGGAGCTGGGGCTGTACGAGTCGATCCCGCACCTGCTCACGCCGGTCGTCTCGAGCCCCAAACAGGCCTCGGCCGTGCTGACGAACGTCCTCGCCGAGATGGAACGGCGCTACGAGCGGATGAGTGTCTCGCGGGCCCGCAATCTCCAAGAGCTCAACCGCGCGCTACGGAAGCGCGGCGAGACCCAGCTTCCGTATTTGCTCGTTGTCATCGACGAGCTGGCCGACCTGATGATGGTCTCGCCCCAGGAGGTCGAGGACGCCGTGATCCGGCTCGCGCAGAAGTCGCGCGCGGTCGGCATCCATCTCGTGCTGGCCACGCAGCGCCCGTCCGTCGACGTGATCACCGGGATGATCAAGGCGAACGTCCCCTCGCGGATCGCCTTCGCCGTCTCGAGCCAGACGGACAGCAGGGTCATCCTCGACACGTCGGGCGCCGAGAGCCTGCTCGGCCAGGGCGACATGCTCTTCAAGCCGCTCGGAACCTCGCGCCTCCAGCGCGTGCAGGGCGCCTACGTGAGCGAGGAAGAGATCGCGCTCATCGTTGAGCAGTGCCGGAGCCAACGCCAGCAGGATCTCGACGAGTCCCTGCTCGAGGCCCCCGAAAGGACGCATGCCGCCGAGGGTGAAGAGGACTTCGACCCCGACGAGGACCCGCTCCTCGACAAGGCGATCGAGATCGTCGTCCAGACCCAGACCGCGTCCGTGTCCCTCTTGCAGCGCCGGCTTCGGGTCGGCTACACGCGGGCGGGAAGGCTCGTGGACATGCTCGAGCGGCGCGGCATCATCTCCGGATACGAGGGCTCGAAGCCCCGCCGCGTTCTCGTCGGCGAGGCCGAGCTCGACCGCGTGCTGGCCGACGTCGCGTCGTAGGGCGCATGGCTTCCCGCTAACGACCGGCGCGCGCGGACGTCCTAGAAATGGGATCGCTGGAGGGGTAGCATCCTGCGATTCCACTCGACGGCATGGGCAACAAGGGAGGATCCGTGAACGCAGGGAAAAGGCTTCCGTGGCTTCTGATGCTCGTCATCGCCTCGCGCTCGCGCTCGGTCGCGGCCGGCTGCGGCGGTGATGACGATGAGCCGGCGACAACGCCGGCGGCGACGGGCGAGGCCGACACGCCGGCCGAGGCCATCAGCGTCGGCATGGTCAGCGACACCGGCGGTCTCGACGACCGCGGCTTCAACGAGTTCTCGATCGCCGGCTTCGAGCGCGCGCAGGAGGAGCTCGGCGTCGAGGGGCGTGTGTACGTCTCCGAGTCGGGCGACGACTACCTGCCGAACCTGACAGCAGCAGTCGATGACGGGCACGACCTGGTCGTCGCGATCGGCTTCCTCATCCAGCCGTCCGTGGTGGAGGTGGCGACCGAGGCGACTGACATCAACTTCGCCGGCGTCGACCAGTTCTACGGCGAGGAGCCGGACTGCGGCGGAGAAGACCAGTCGCCGTGCGTCATGCCGAACGTGGTCGGCCTCCAGTTCCCGTCGGAGGAGGCGGGCTACCTGGCCGGCATCGTCGCGGCCAGCATGAGCAAGACCGGGACGATCTCGACGGTCGGCGGCATCAAGATCCCGCCGGTCGACAACTGGATCGCCGGCTTCCGGCAGGGCGCGATGGACACCGACCCGGACATCAAGCTCCTGAACGCGTACTCGCAGGACTTCGTCGACGCGGCGAAGTGCAAGGAGATCGCGCTCGACCAGATCTCCCAGGGCTCCGACGTCGTCTTCCAAGTCGCAGGACAGTGCGGACTCGGGGCTCTCGACGCCGCCTGTCAGGAAGGGGTCTACGCCATCGGCGTGGACGCCGACCAGTCGTTCGCGGGAGACTGCGTGATCACGAGCGCGCTGAAGCCGCTCGAGCTGGCGGTCTTCGAGACGATCAAGTCGGCTCAGGAAGGCACGTTCGCGGGTGGTACGAATGCGTACTTCGGCATTCAGGACTACCCCGACGCCCAACTGCTCGCACCGTTCTCGGCCGACGTCCCGCAGGAGGTTCAGGACGCCGTCGCAACGGCGACCGAGCAGATGATCAGCGGCGAGATCGACCCGCCGGCGACCTTCGAATAGTCAACCTCGACGAGGGGCGGGCCCAGGCCCGCCCCTCAACCCTTCGCCCATGGCGGATGCGCCCCTTCTCGAGCTGAGAGGCATCACGAAGCGGTTCCCCGGCGTCGTCGCGAACGACCACGTCGACTTCGATCTCGTCCAGGGCGAGGTGCACGCGCTCCTCGGCGAGAACGGGGCGGGCAAGTCGACGCTCATGAGCATCCTCTACGGGCTCTACCACCCGGACGAGGGCGAGGTCCGCCTGAACGGCAAGCCGCTCCGCATCGACTCGCCGCGGGCCGCGATCGACAGCGGCATCGGGATGGTGCACCAGCACTTCATGCTCATCCCCGTGATGACCGTCGCCGAGAACATCGTCCTCGGCGTCGAGCCGAGCAGCGGCCCCTTCCTGGATCTCGAGGCCGCCGAGGAGCGTGTGCGGAAGCTGTCCGAGCAATTCGGGCTCGCCGTCCGCCCCGAGGCGCGCATCGACTCGATCTCGGTCGGCATGCAGCAGCGCGTCGAGATCCTGAAGGCGCTCTACCGGGGGGCCGACATCCTCATCCTCGACGAGCCCACCGCGGTGCTCACGCCGCAGGAGGCGAGGGAGCTGTTCGCGATCGTCCGGTCGCTCCAGGCCGAGGGCAAGTCGATCATCTTCATCACTCACAAGCTGGGCGAGGTGCTGGCCATCGCCGACCGGATCACGGTGCTTCGGCGAGGGAAGACCATCGAGACGGTTCCCAGCGCGGGGGCGACCGAGGAGGGGCTCGCCAAGCTCATGGTCGGTCGTGAGGTGCTCCTGCGCGTGGACAAGAAGCCTGCCGAGCCCGGTGCGCCGCTCCTGACCGTCGAGGACCTCCACGTGCTCGACTCGCGCGGCCTCGAGGCGGTGCGCGGCATGTCCTTCGAGGTGCGTGCCGGCGAGATCGTCGGGATCGCCGGCGTGGACGGGAACGGCCAGTCCGAGCTGATCGAGGCGATCACGGGCCTGCGCCGGCCGGAGTCGGGCCACTTCACCGTCCGAGGCAGGGACCTCACCGGCGAGGGCGCGCGGGAATGCCTCGAGTCCGGCGTCGGCCACATCCCCGAAGACCGTCAGGTGCGCGGGCTCGTGCTCGACTTCTCGCTGGCGGAGAACATCGCCCTCCACGACTTCCGCGAGCCCCCGGACTCGAAGTGGGGCTGGCTCTTCCCCAGGCGGATCGTCGCCAGGGCAAAGAAACTCCTGGTGGAGTTCGACGTTCGCGGCGGTGGCCCGCAGACGCCCGCTGCGGCCCTCTCGGGCGGCAACCAGCAGAAGGTGGTCGTCGCACGAGAGATCTCGCGGGACCCGAGCATCCTCATCGCGGCCCAGCCGACGCGCGGGCTCGACGTGGGCGCGATCGAGTTCGTGCACCAGCGCCTCGTCGCCGAGCAGGACGAGGGCCGCGGCATCCTGCTCGTCTCGTTCGAGCTCGAAGAGATCCTCTCGCTGTCCGACCGGATCCTCGTGGTCTTCGAGGGCCGGATCGTCGCGGAGTACGGGCGCGACGTCTCGGAGGAGGAACTCGGCTTCGCCATGACCGGCGGGCGCGGCGGGGAGGAGGCCGCCTGATGGCGTACGAGCCCCGGACGTCGACGACCGAGGCGGTGGGCGAGTGGTTCTCCTCGCGTATCGGCGGAATCCTCGTGCCGGTCGCGGCGACCGTGCTCGCGTTCCTCATCGGCGGTCTCGTCGTCGCGATCACGGGGCACAACCCCCTTACCGCGTACAAGGCGATCTTCGCCGGCACCGGTCTCAACTGGTTTTTCCCCTGGGTCACCGGCGAGACCCGGGAGGCGGCCGCCAACGACCTGCAGCAGACGCTCATCCTCATGGCCCCGCTGATCCTGACGGCTCTCGCGGTGGCGTTCGCCTTCCGCTGCGGGCTCTTCAACATCGGCGGCCAGGGCCAGTACTGGGTCGGGTTCGCCGCCGCGCTCTTCGTCGGGAGCCACCTGGAGGGGCTCTCGCGCCCGCTGCACATCCTTCTCGCGCTTGCGGCGTCGATCGTCGCCGGGGCGGTCTGGGGAGGGATCGCCGGCCTCCTCAAGGCGACCGTGGGCGCCCACGAGGTGATCACGACGATCATGCTCAACTGGATCGCCATCTTCGGCTTGACGTACATGTACGAGATCGGCGGCCCGCTCCAGGGGCCGCAGGAGTCGATCCCGCGCTCCGACGAGATCTTCGAGTCGGCCGAGCTGTGGCCGATCTGGGGAAGCCTGCCCTCGCTCCACGCGGGCCTCTTCATCGCGCTCTTCGCGCTCGTCGTCTACGGGGTGATCCTGAACCGGACGACCCTCGGATTCGAGGTCCGCGCCGTCGGCTTCAACCCCGAGGCCGCCAGGTACAGCGGCATCTCGGTCGCCAAGAACTACTTCCTGGCCATGGCCATCGCGGGCGCGTTCGCCGGCCTCGCCGGGTCGGTCGACCTCCTCGGCTTCAAGTTCAGCGTCGACGTGGGCGACTTCGGGACGAACTTCATCGCCTTCACCGGCATCGCGGTCGCCCTGCTGGGACGCACGAAGCCAGTCGGCATCCTCTTCGCGGCGCTGCTCTTCGCGGCGCTCGAGGTGGGCACGTCGACGCGACAGCTCGATCCGGAGGTGTTCGAGCCGGCGCTCGCGGTCGACCTCGCCACGATGATCCAGGCGCTGGTCATCTTCTTCGTCGGCGCGGAGCTCCTGATCGTCTACATCTGGCGGGCGCGCACGCTCGTGCGCCGCGGGTCTGAGGCCCAGCCGGAGGCCGCTCCGTGAGCAACACCGAGTCCCGGGGCGCGACCGCCACCGAGTGGGTCCGCAAGATCACGGAGCCGCGAACGATCGCGATCATCGGGATCGCGTGCGGGGTCCTCGCATTCTGGTTCGCGCTCCCCCCGTGGACGTTCCGCTCGGTCGGCGCGCCCGTCGCGGCCGGGTTCGTCGCGCTTGCCTGCGGCGTCGGGGCCGTCCCGCGCGGCGAGCGGAAGCTCGGCTGGTGGGCCATCGGCCTGGGGCTGGCGGGGACTCTCGGCGCCATCTGGCTGCAGACGAAGGACGCGGACACCCTCGACAGCATCCTCACGACCGGCGTGATCGCCGCGACGCTTCGCTTCGCGACCCCGCTCGCGTTTGCCGCGATGGGCGGGATCTTCTCCGAGCGCTCCGGCGTCGTGAACATCGGCCTCGAGGGGATGATGCTCATGGGCGCGTTCTTCGCCGTCTGGGGCTCCGTCTGGAGCGGCAGCTGGGTGGTGGGCCTGCTGATGGCGATGCTGTTCGGCGGGCTGCTCGCGCTCGTCCATGCCATCTTCTGCATCCACCTCCGCGCCGACCAGATCGTGAGCGGGTTCGCGGTCAACTTCCTCGCACTCGGCCTCACGGGCTTCCTGTACAGCTCGATCTATCCCGGCGGGATCGAGCAGCAGGTCTCTCGCGTCCCGGACGTGGAGCTCAACTTCCTCGACGACATCCCGGTCGTCGGCACCTTCCTCTACGGCGTCTTCGGCTCGCTCAACCTGCTCGTCTGGATCATGTTCGCCGTCGTGCTGCTCTCCTACATCGTGCTCTTCAAGACGCCGATCGGCCTGCGGATCCGCTCGGTCGGCGAGCATCCGAGGGCCGCCGAGACGGTGGGGATCTCGGTCTACCGCGTCCGCTACGCCTCGGTCGTGACCTCCGGAATGCTCGCGGCGCTCGGCGGCGCGTTCCTGTCGATCGGGTTCGTCGGCACCTTCACCGAGAACATGACGGCCGGTCGTGGCTACATCGCGCTCGCGGCGGTGATCTTCGGCAAGTGGCTGCCGGGGTGGGCATTCGCGGCAACGCTCCTGTTCGGCTTCGGCTTCGCGCTCGCCATTCCGCTCCAGCGCGAAGCGGGCATCTCGGAGAACCTGGTCTCCACCCTTCCGTATGTGCTCACGCTCGTCGCGCTCGTCGGTCTGATCGGCAGGTCGATCCCGCCGGCGGCGGTCGGCCGGCCGTACGTCAAGGGCTAGGATCCGCGCCCGATGGTGAACCGAAGTGCCGTCTGGGCGCTCGTGTGCTCGCTCCTTGCGCTCGCCGCGCTCGGCGGGGCCGTCTATGCCGCCCGCTACTACAACGAGGTCAGGGTGCTGGACGCCGTGATCGCGGTGCCGATCGCCTTCGGCTTCTCGCTCGCGGCAGTGATCCTCGGCCGCCAGGCGCGCACCGAGCACCAGCGGACCCTCGGGCGAAGCGGCAGCCGGCTCTTCGTCGGGCTCGTCCGGCTCCTCGCGGCGTTCGCGTTCATCCTCGCGCTGACGGCGGCGCTCGCGCTGGTGGTCTTCGCGGTTCTCGAGCTCGTGCTCGAGTAGAAAGACGCAGATTCAGCGGCGCTCGGCCGCATCGCTACAATCCGGGGCTCGTGTTCGAGATCGGCAACAGCCTGCGAGAGGCTCGTTTGCGGCAGGGTCTCGAGATCCCCCGCATCGAGAGCGAGACCAAGATCCGCGGGAAATACCTGAGAGCCCTCGAGGAGGAGCAGTTCGACCTGCTCCCGGGGGACACGTACGTGAAGGGCTTCCTGCGCACGTACGCGGACTATCTCGGGCTCGACGGACAGCTCTACCTGGACGAATACAACTCGCGCTTTGCGGCGGTGGAGGAGGTCCCGTTCGCACAGTCCGCGACCCCGAGGAAGCGCCGCAACCGGCGCGTCGAGTCCAACCTCGTCGTCGTGGCACTCGCCGCGATCGTCGCGATCACCGTTCTCGTCGTCGTCGGGCTCTCCGGACTCGGGTCCGACTCCGGCAACGAGACGCCGCTTCCGGGTACCACGACCGGCCCGACCACGACTGCGGACGATTCGGGGACGAGCACGACCGGAGACACCACGGCGCAGGCCCGGCGCGCACGTCTCGTCCTCACGGCCGTGGGCGGGAGCTCGTTCGTCCAGGTGCGCAACGGCGGCGTCAACGGCAAGCTGCTCTGGGAGGGGACGATCGAAGAGGGCCAGTTTCAGCGGTTCACGAAGTACCGGCGGCTATGGGTCGACCTCGACGACCCGCAGAACCTCGCCGCCACGCTGAACGGCGCCGCGATCGAAGACTTCCCGACGGAGGCTGCGGTCGTCCTCGTCACCGCCAACGGCGTTCGCATCCTCGCGACCGGGTTCTAGCTTGGCCGCCGGGGCGCGCGTTGTCGTGGTCCTCACGGGCAGCGAGCTCGCGCGCGGGGACAAGGCGGACGCGAACGGCGTCTTTCTCGCCCGGGAGCTGACACTGCTCGGCCTGGAGCCGACCCGGATCATCATCGTCGGAGACGAACCGGCCGAGCTCGAGGGCGCCGTGCGGGAAGGGCTCGAGGCAGAGGTCTGCATCCTTTCGGGCGGCCTCGGTCCGACCCACGACGACCGAACCATCGAGACCCTCGCGCGGGCATCCGACCGCGAGCTCCGCGTCGACGAGGGGCTCGCCCGCGAGATCGAGGGAGTCTCGCGGGCGGTCGCAGAGCGGCTGGGGCGCCCGTACGCCGACTTCGCCGCAGGTGTCCGCAAGCAGGCCTCCTTGCCGGACGGGGCGATCTCGCTGGGCCTCGCCGGCACGGCACCCGCCGTTCTCCTCGAGCGGGACGTCGGGGTCGCGGTCGCCTTGCCGGGACCCCCGGGCGAGCTGCGTCGGCTTTGGCCTCGGGTAGTTGAGTCCGGGGCCTTCCGTCGGATGCTTGCGGACGACGGTGCGCCGGAGCGCCGGATCCTCCGCTTCTTCGGGCCGAGCGAGTCCGCCGTCGCGCGCGCGCTCGAGGAGGCGGGCGGCGAGGGAGACGGCCTCGAAGTCACGGTCTGTGCACAGGACCTCGAGATCAGGGTCGACCTTCTGGCCCATGCCGGGTCAGGGGAGCGCACGGCCCAGCTCGAGGACGCACTCCGCGCCCGATTCGCCGACGATCTCTTCGCCGAGGACGAGCGACCGGTCGCCGCGCATGTGATCGAGCGCTGTCGCGTCCTCGGGCTTCGGATCGCCACTGCCGAGTCATGCACCGGCGGGCTCGTCGGAGCCCGGTTGACGGACGTGGCCGGCGCGAGCGACGTCTACGCCGGAGGGGTCATCGCCTACTCCAACGAGGTCAAGCAGCGTCGCCTGGGCGTCCCTGTCGTGCTGCTCGAACGGCACGGGGCCGTTTCTGCCGAGACCGCGGAGGCCATGGCCGCCGGCGCGCGCGGCGAACTAGGGGCTGATGTGGCGGTCGCGGTGACCGGGATCGCCGGGCCGGACGGGGGAACGGAGGAAAAGCCGGTCGGACTCGTCTACATCGCCGTCCTGGCGCCGAGCGGCGGCTCGATCGACCGCTTCCTCTTCTCGGGTGATCGCGATGCGGTCCGGGCACGCGCGACGGCGCAATCCCTCCACGCAGTGCGGCGATTCCTGTGACATTTGGGCACACACGGGCGTGACCGTACCCGGTAGCGTCGAGGGCGATGGGCGACTTCGTCTCTTCGCAGCGCTGCCGCTCCCCACTTCCACCGTCGAGCGTCTCGCCGCCTGGCAGGCCGAGCAGTTCGCGGACGCGAACGCTGCGCGCCTCGTGGCGCCCGAGAGCCTCCATGTCACCCTGGCCTTCCTGGGGTGGAGGCCCGCCTCGAACGTCGAGAGCATCCTCGGAGTTCTCCTGGTGGCCGCGCGCGATGCCGAGCTTCCGGTACTCCGGGCCGTGCGATACCGGGAGACAAGGAGCGTCGGCATGGTCGTCCTGGACGACGAGCACGACTATGCGACCCGGCTCGCCGGCCGTGTGGGGGAGGGACTCGAGCGCCTCGGGGTGTACGAGCGCGAGGAACGGAGGTGGCTTCCGCACGTGACAGTCCTCCGCTTCCGCCGTCCGCCTCGCGCCCGGCCCTCGCTCCCGGAACTCGGGCCGGTCAGTCCGTCCGAAGTGGCTCTCTATCATTCGGTGCTGCGGCCAACCGGGGCGCAGTACGAGATTCTCCAATCGGTTCCTCTGGGAGGTTGACGCCGTGACCGACTCCACACGTGAACACGCCCTCGACGCCGCGCTGAGCCAAATCGAACGGCAGTACGGCAAGGGCTCGGTCATGAAGATGAGCGACCAGGCCCAGGTAGCCATCCCGTCGATCTCCACCGGCGCGCTCTCTCTGGACGTAGCCCTGGGAATCGGGGGCCTCCCGCGTGGCCGCATCGTCGAGATCTTCGGCCCGGAGTCCTCGGGCAAGACGACGCTCGTCTACCACGTGATCGCGGAGGCGCAGCGGCGCGGAGGCATCTGCGCCTTCATCGACGCCGAGCACGCGATGGATCCGGCATACGCACGCCGGATCGGCGTGAACATCGACGACCTCCTCGTCTCGCAGCCCGACAACGGGGAGCAGGCGCTCGAGATCGCCGAGCTGCTGATCCGCAGCGGCGCGCTCGACGTCGTCGCGATCGACTCCGTCGCAGCACTCACGCCGAAAGCGGAGATCGAGGGCGAGATGGGAGACAGCCACGTCGGCCTGCAAGCTCGGCTCATGAGCCAGGCTCTCCGCAAGCTCGCGGGAACCCTCAACCGGACCGGCACGGTCGCCCTCTTCACCAACCAGCTGCGCGAGAAGATCGGGGTCATGTTCGGCAGCCCGGAGACGACGCCGGGAGGCCGAGCGCTGAAGTTCTACTCGTCCGTCCGCCTCGACATGAGACGCATCGAGACCTTGAAGGAAGGCGTCGAGGCGATCGGGAATCGCGTCCGGGTCAAGGTGGTCAAGAACAAGGTGGCACCGCCCTTCAAGCAGGCCGAGTTCGACGTCATCTACGGCGACGGCATTTCCTGGGAGGGCAGCGTCCTGGACGTCGGCCTCGAGCGAAAGCTCGTGCAGAAGTCAGGCTCGTACTTCAGCTTCGGCGACGAGCGGCTCGGACAGGGCCGTCAGAACGCCACTGCCTTCCTGCGCGAACACCCGGATGTCATCGAGGGCATCCTGCGAGCCGTCCAGGGCGAGCTCGGCCCCGAGGCGGTCGTCTCCTCGAGGCTCCTGCCGATTGACGAGGGGGCAGCAGCCGCCCGCGACGCGACCGCGGCCGTCGACGCCGAGGTCGAATCCGAAGCAGCCGCCTCGGCGGCCTAGGCCGATCCGTGGGGGAGCGGCCCCCGACGCTGACAGCTGTCCGGTGGGTTCGCCCCGGCCGAGTCGCGCTCGAGGTGGACGGCACGCCCTGGCGCGTCATCCCGGATGATGTCGTGCTCCGCTGCGGCCTCGCGACGGGAGTCGAACTCGACCGCCCGCTCCTGCGCAGCCTGCGACGAGAGCTTCGCCGGGCGGATGCGCTCGGCCTGGCAGCACGCACCCTGGCGCATCGCGATGTGTCGAGCCGTCGGCTCGAGGAGAGACTTAAGTCACGTGGCGTTCGGCCGGAGGTCGCCGAGGGCGCGGTGGCGACGCTGACGAGCGCCGGCGTGGTCGACGACGCCCGGACCGTGGCGGCTCGAGCCCGTTCGCTCGCCGACCGAGGCTGGGGTAACGCCGCCATCGCCGCACGCCTCGAGGCAGAGGGCTTCCGCGAGTCGGACGTCGACGCGGCGCTCGCCGCGGTCCTCCCGGAGCGCGAACGCGCCCAAGCAGTACTCGCGGGCGTCGGAGACCGTCGGAGGGCCTGGGAGCTCCTTGCGAGGCGCGGGTTCGACGGCGAGACCGTCGAGAACGTCCTCGGCCTGCTGGACGCGGACCGCTGACGCCGGGTACGATGTCGGCACTTCGACCATGAATTGCCTGCATCGGAACGGCTTTTCGCCGAATCGGAAGGAATCTAGGCTCTGAATATGCATCACGACACGACCCGCAGCACCCTGGTGGGAGGGAAATCTCCGGCGGAGCGCTGATCCGTCGCGAGGCGTTCCTGCGGGACGCCGATTCATCGAACCGCCGTTCCTACGGGCGCGACCACGTAGGAGCGAGCAATGGGCACTTCCATCGGCCTCCTGGTTCTCGGGATCGTTCTCGGCGTGCTCGCCGGTGCGCTCGTCGGCGCGCGTGTCCTGATATCGCGTCGGGCGGCCGCAACCACGGCCGAGCGCGAGCGCGCCGGCGCGGACGCCGTTCGCACGGCCGAGGCCCTCCGCCGTGAAGCTCAGGTCGAGGCGCGCGAGCAGGCGGTCAAGCTCCGTGCCGAGGTCGAGCAGGAACTCAAGGACAAGCGCTCCGAGATCGGCAAGATCGAAGAGCGCGTCATCACGAAGGAAGAGGAGATCGATCGCAAGCTCACCGAGATCGAGCGGCGCGAGCAGGGTCTCTTCGATCGCGAGGCGCACCTCAAGCAACTCCAGGAGGAGACCAAGGCGGCGAAAGACACCCAGCTCCGAGAGCTCGAACGGATCTCCGGTCTCACGGTCGAAGAGGCGAAGCGGCATGTGCTCGAGCGCTCGGAGGAGCTCGTCCGCCACGACCTCGGGCGCATGGTGCGCCAGCTCGAGGAGGAAGCCCGCGGCGACGCCAAGCGCCGGGCGAGAAACCTCGTCGCCGACGCCCTCCAGCGTGTCGCCGCGAGCCATGCGGCCGAAACGACGGTCTCGATCGTCGAGCTTCCCTCCGACGACATGAAGGGAAGGATCATCGGCCGGGAAGGGCGCAACATTCGGGCGCTCGAAAACCTCACTGGAGTGGACTTCATCATCGACGACACGCCGCAGGCGGTCGTGCTCTCTTCCTTCGACGGCGTGCGGCGCGAGGTAGCCAAGCTGACTCTGGCAAAGCTCGTCGAGGACGGACGGATCCACCCCTCGCGGATCGAGGAGATGTACTACCGCTCGAAGTCGGAGATCGACGACCACATCCGCCAGGCCGGCGAGCAGGCCGTCTTCGAGGCGAACTGCGGGAAGATGGACGAGGAGCTCGTCAAGGTACTCGGGCGCCTCCGCTACCGCACGAGCTACAGTCAGAACATCCTCAAGCACTCGCTCGAGTGCGCCCATCTCGCGGGTGTGATGGCAGCCGAGCTCGGGGCGAGTGTGAAGACCGCGAAGCGGGCAGCGCTTCTGCACGACATCGGCAAGGCGATGACGCATGAAGTGGAGGGCTCCCACGCCGCCATCTCTGCACAGATGGCGAAGCGCTACGGCGAATCGCAGCACGTCGTCCACGCCGTGGAGGCGCACCACTACGAGGTGCAACCGCAAACGGTCGAGGCCGTGCTCGTCATCGCCGCCGACGCCATCTCCGCCTCGCGTCCGGGGGCGAGAGGAGAGAACCTCGAGCACTACATCAAGCGGCTCGAGAACCTGGAACGCATCGCCTCGCAGAAGAAGGGCGTCGAGCGCGTCTACGCGCTCCAGGCCGGCCGTGAGATCCGCGTGATGGTGAAGCCAACGGACGTCGACGACGATGCGGCCGTCTTGCTCTCACTCGAGATCGCCCGGGAGATCGAGGAACAGCTCGAATACCCGGGCCAGATCAAGGTCACGGTCATCCGCGAAAGCCGCGCCGTCGAGTTCGCCAAGTAGGGCTCGGTCGAGGACGCGGCAGTGACGCCGCTACGATCTTGGGCGTGAAGCGCTACCACGTAACCACGTTCGGGTGTCAGATGAACGCCCACGACTCCGAGCGGATCAAGGGCCTGCTCGAGTCGCTGGGACTGGGCGAGGCGACCTCGCAGCAGGAGGCCGACGTGCTCGTCTTCAACACATGCACCGTGCGCGAAAAGCCGGACCAGCGCTTCGCCGCCCATCTGGCGCAGGCGGCGGCGCTGAAAAAAGCCGACCCGGAGCGGGTCATCGCGGTCGGCGGCTGCTACGCGGAGGCCCAGCGCGACCGTATCTTCGACCTCTATCCGTACGTCGACGTGGCCTTCGGCCCCGGGTCGATCCCGCACCTCGCAGACTGGATCGGCGCCGGCGGCCTCGGCGTCTCGCGCGGGAGCTTCGCCGAGTGGAGGCACTTCGCCGGCCATCTGCCCGCCAGAAGGGAGCGCGCCTTCCAGGCGTGGGTGCAGATCTCGATGGGGTGCAACTCCGTCTGCTCGTACTGCATCGTGCCCGCCGTGCGCGGCCGGGAGCAGAGCCGCCGTCCGGGCGACATCGTCGCCGAGGTCCGGGGCCTCGCCGAGGACGGCGTGCGCGAGGTGACGCTCCTCGGCCAGAACGTGAACTCGTGGGGCCGCGATCTCCTACCCGACGTTCGCACGGAGTTCGGTGCGCTTCTCAGGGTCGTCGACACGATCTCCGGAATCGACCGCATCCGTTTTACGAGCCCCCATCCCAAGGACTTCAGGGCGCCGGTAATCGAAGCGATGGCGGAGTGCGGAGCAGTCTGCGAGCACACCCATCTGCCGTTGCAGTCGGGCTCGACCCGCGTGCTCAGGCGCATGCGCCGCACGTACGGACGCGATCGCTACCTGTCGCTCGTCGGCCGGCTCCGCGACGCGATCCCGGACCTCGCGCTCACGACCGACGTGATCGTCGGGTTCCCGGGGGAGACCGAGGACGACTTCCGCGAGACGCTCGAGGTCGTGGAGGAGGTCCGCTACGACGGCGCCTTCACCTTTGTGTACAGCCCCAGGCACGGCACGGAAGCCGCAGCCATGCCCGATCAGGTGCCCGAGGACATCAAGCGGGACCGCATCGAACGCCTGATCGAGGTGGTGCAACGGATCGCGCGTGAGCGAAACGAGGAGCGGATCGGCAGGGTGGAGGAGGTCCTCGTCGAGGGCCCGAGCCGCACCGACCCCGAGCTTCGACGAGGCCGGACCCGACGCAACACCACGGTCAACTTCAGAGGCCCCGGCACTCCCGGCGAGCTGGTTCCCGTCAGCATCGAGGCGGCGACATCGGCGACCCTCGCTGGGACCGCGGCGCCCGCGCACGTCGCTCCACACTCGTGACTGGTTCGCACACCACCGGTGCGCTTCTCCTCGCTACGCTCGAAGCGGAGGGAGGCCCGCGGCCGGCCCCCGTGCCGTAATGACCCGCGACCTCAGCGGCCGAGGCGCGCCGGCCCAGGTCCTGGCCATCTTCGGGCCGACGGCATCCGGGAAGAGCGCGGTAGCCGAGACGATCGTCGACCGCATTCCCGCGGAGGTCGTCTCCGCCGACGCCATGCAGGCCTACCAGGCCCTGCCCATCCTCACGAACCAGCCGTCACGGCCGACGCGGCTCGTCGGAATCTGGCCGCTGCACCACGAGGGCTCCGTCGGCGAGTACCAGCGGCTCGCGCACGCGGCAATCGACGAGATCCTCGCCGCCGGCCGCACTCCGATCGTCGCTGGAGGCACAGGCCTCTACCTGCGGGCTGCGCTCTCCGAGATGGAGCTCCCGCCGACACCGTTGCCCGGCGTCCGCGAGCGCTGGGAAGCCCTCTACGACGAAGCCGGACCCACGGTCGCGCACGCGACGCTTGCCGAACGCGACCCGGCGGCGGCCGCTGCCGTCCACCCGAACGATCGGCGCCGCGTCGTGCGCGCGCTCGAGCTAGCGGAGGCGGGCGGATCCTTGGTTCCCGATCGCAATCGTCTCTGGACGGCCGATACGCGCCAACCGACCCTCGTGTTCGGCCTCGAGGTGCCGGCCGACACGCTCAACTCTCGGATCGAGGAGCGTACGAGGCAGATGGTCGAACGAGGCGCCGGAGGTGAGGCCGCCCGCGCGCTCCTCGGGCCGATCTCCACCACGGCGCGCAAGGTCATCGGCCTCGAGGAATTTGCCACCCTTCCGCCCGACGAAGCGAGTGCGGCGGTGAGCACGAGGACGCGACGGTACGCCGCTTACCAGCGCAAGTGGCTTCGCCGGATCCCCGGCGTTGTTAGCGTTCGAGCCGACCGTCCTCCGGACGCCGTCGCCGATGAGATTCTCGAAGTGGCACGGGCTCGGCAACGACTACCTGCTCATCGAGCGGGCTGACGTTGGCCGCCCGCTGGAGCCGGCGCTCGTTCGCCGTCTCTGCGACCACCACCGCGGTATCGGATCGGACGGGATCCTCGAGGTGCTCGCGGCCGATGGAAGCCGAGCCGAGATCGTCATCTGGAACCCCGACGGCTCGACCGCCGAGCTGTCCGGGAACGGCACTCGCATCGCCGCCCGCTGGCTCGCCCGTCGGAGCGGGGCGGACGAGGTCGCCGTCGCGGTCGGTGACCGCAAGGTGGTCGCCCGCATGCGCGGCGGACTCGAGGTCGAGACCGAGATGGGCAAGGTCGAAGTGGGGGAGATGGAGACGCTCGCGATCGACGGCACGGAGCTCGAGTTCACCCCGGTCTCGGTGGGGAACCCGCATGCCGTCATCCGCCGTGACCCCGAGCGCAAGGAACTCTTGCGCCTTGGCCCGCTCGTCGAGAATCACGGCCGCTTCCCGGCGCGGACGAACGTGCAGCTCGTGCACGTCGACTCGCGGAACGAGATGACCGTCGGCGTCTGGGAGCGCGGCGCGGGGGAGACCCTCTCGTCCGGGACGAGCGCCGTTGCGGTCGCCGCCGCGGCGGTCGCCAACGGCTGGTGCGCGAGCCCGGTCACGGTCCATCTCGTCGGAGGAGACATGCGGGTCGATCTCGATCAGGACCTCAACGCCCGCCTCACCGGTGCCGCGCAGGAGATCTGCGTCGGCGAGGTCTCGCCCGAACTGCTCGAGGACGTCGGGTCGGGATGAGGTTCGCGCGGCGGCTCGACCTGGTTCCTCCCTACTTTTTCGCCGAGATCGAGCGGCGCGTCGAGTCGATGCGGGCCGAGGGCGTAGACGTCATCTCCCTCGGCATCGGAGACCCCGATCTGCCGACACCGCCCGCCGTCGTGACGGCTCTCCAGGAGGCCGTGGCTCGGCCCGAGACGCATCAGTACCCGTCGAATCGCGGGCTCGGAGCCTTCCGCGAGGCTGTTGCGACGTTCTACGCCGAGCGCTTCGGCGTCGACCTCGACCCGGACTCGGAGGTGATCCCGGTCCTCGGCGGCAAGGAGGCGGTCGCGCACGTCGCGCTGGCCTGTCTCGACCCCGGTGACGTGGCCCTCGCTCCGGATCCCGGCTATCCGCCCTACACGTCGGGACCCGTCTTCGCCGGAGCATCGGTCGAATACCTTCCGCTCGAGGCCGAGAACGACTTCATGCCTGACCTAGGCGCTGTCCAGCCGAAAACGGCGTCCGCGGCGAATCTCCTCTACTTCAACTACCCCAACAATCCGACCGGAGCGGTCGTGGCCGGCGAGTTCTTCGAGCGAGCAGCAGCTTTCGCACGTGAGCACGGCGTCGTGGCGATCCACGACTCCGCCTACACGGAGATTGCATTCGACGGCTACCGTCCGCCGAGTTTTCTCGCCGCGCCGGGTGCCAAGGACGTCGGCGCCGAGATCTTCTCGCTCTCCAAGGGCTGGAACATGACCGGCTGGCGCATCGGCTGGATCGCCGGAAACGCCGAAATCGTCGAGCGTTACCGGCAGCTGAAGACGAATCTCGACTCCGGCCTCTTCGACGCGCTCCAGCTCGCCGGCGTCGCGGCGCTCACGGAGGCGCGAGCGTTCCCGCAGCAGATGTCGGAGGTCTACCGTCGCAGGCGCGATCTCATGATGGACGCGCTCGCAACGAGCGGAATCGCCATGGAGGCGCCCAAGGCCACTCCGTACCTCTGGGTCCGCGTGCCGGAGGGCCACGATTCGGCCAGCTTCACCGAGCTCGTCCTCGAGCAGTCCGCGGTCGTCGTCTCGCCCGGGCGATCGTTCGGGCCCTCGGGCGAGGGCTACATCCGAATCTCCCTGACGGTTCCGGACGATCGGCTCGAGGAAGCGGCGGGCCGAATCGCGTCTTCGCTCACGGTCGAATCCCGGGCATAATCGCGCTGTGACCCACCACCAGCCGGACCCCGCGCCCGGAGCGGAGCCCGAGCGCGGATTCGTCGTCGCCGTGCTGGGCCCCGGAGTGGACGAGAGCGAGGAGCTGGGCGAGCTGCGCGAACTCCTACGCACCGCCGGCGTCGCGCCGGTCGGCGAGCTCGTGCAACGACGTCCGAGACCCGATCCGCGGACCTACGTGGGTAAGGGCAAACTCGAGGAGCTGAAGCGGCTCGTGCACGATGCCGACGCCGAATCGCTGATCGTCGACGACGAGCTCGAGCCCGGGCAGCAGCGCCGCCTGGAGGACGCCCTCAGCGCCCGCGTCGTCGATCGCACGCAGCTGATCCTCGACATCTTCGCCCAGCACGCACGAAGTGCCGAGGGCAAGCTCCAGGTCGAGCTCGCGCAGCTCGAGTACAACCTCCCTCGCATGCGAGGCATGTGGAAGCACCTCGAGCGCCTCGGCGGCGGCATCGGCACGCGCGGGCCGGGCGAGTCGCAGCTCGAGACCGACCGAAGGCTCGCGCGTCGCCGCGTCGGCCTCCTCAAGCGGCGGCTGCGCGAGCTCGAGCAGCGCCGGGCCGTTCAGCGAAAGGCGCGCGAGCGCTCCGCTGCGCCCGTCGTCGCGCTCGCCGGCTACACGAACGCGGGGAAGTCGACCCTTCTCAATGCCCTGACCGACGCGGACGTTTCGGTCGACGACCGGCTCTTCGAGACCCTCGACCCGACAACGCGGGGATTCGAGCACGACGGCCGGCGCTATCTCGTCACGGACACGGTGGGATTCATCCGCCGGCTGCCCCACCAGCTCGTGGAGGGGTTCGCCGCGACACTGGAGGAGACCGTGCTCGCGGACTTCGTCCTCCACGTCTCCGACGCCTCGCTCGAGGACGAGCGGCTCGACGACACGATCGCCGCGGTCGACGCCGTCCTCGCCGGGTTCGGCGCCAACGAGCTGCCGGTGGAGCTCGTCCTCAACAAGGTCGACCTGGTCGACCCCCTGCGCCGCCGCCGGCTCGCCAACCGCTTTCCCGGGGCGTTGCAGATCTCGGCCCGGGACGGCGAGGGCCTGCCCGCTCTGCGGGCGCACGTCGCCGAGCACTTCGCCGACCGCTTCCGGCCCGTGCGGCTACTGATCCCCTACGAGGACGGCCGCGTGCTCAAGGAGCTCTACGACCTTGGTGCTCCCATCGAGGAGCGCGACGACAGGCCCGACGGCGTCCTCGTCCACGCGCGACTGCCCGAGCGCGAGCTGGCTCGCTATGCGCCCTACCTGGTCGCGGACGCGACTCCCGCCGCCGAGGCGCACAAGGCGTGATCGAGGTCTCCGTGGTCCGCCTGCGGGACGAGGCAACGCTGCCGGGACGGGCGTATGCCGGAGACGCCGGGCTCGACCTCGCCACGTGCGAGCGGGTGGAGCTCGCTCCCGGCGACCGCGCCGTGGTTCCCACCGGTCTCGCGGTTGCGATTCCTGAGGGCTACGCAGGCTTCGTGCAACCTCGCTCGGGCCTCGCCGCACGGCAGGGCATCGCCGTGGTCAACTCACCGGGGTTGATCGACGCTGGCTACCGGGGCGAGATCCGGATCATCCTCCTGAACACCGACCGCGAGGAGACCTTCGTCGCCGAGCCGGGAGACCGCATCGCACAGCTCGTCGTCCTGCCGGTTCCCGAGCTCGAACTCCTCGAGGTGGGCGAGCTGCCCGCGAGCGAGCGCGGCGTGCGCGGCTTCGGCTCCTCCCGGACCTGACCATGGAGCCACGCATCCGGGTGTCCGCCATCCTCCGGCGCGAAAGCCGGGTCCTCCTCGTTCGACAGGAAAAGCACGACCGTGAGTACTGGCTGCTTCCAGGCGGCGGCGTGGGCCCCGGGGAAACCCTCCTCGAGGCCGTGAAGCGCGAGCTCGCCGAAGAGGTCGGAATCGAGGACGACTTTCCGCTCGAGGGCCCGGTCGCGCTCGCCGACTCGATCTCTCCGCCCGGCTGGGCGCCGAAGCACGTGGTCCACATCATCTTCGCCGGCAGTCTCGGCGACCGCTCGCTCGAAGCCGTGACCTCGGGTGACGAGGCCGTACGCAACCACAGGTTGTTCGACGTCGAAGAGCTGGCCGGGCTGGCTCTCCACCCGCCGATTCAGCGCTTCCTCGCTCGCTGGCAGCCGGGCGATCCGACGGTCTATCTCGGGTCGCTCTGGGCCCCCTGAACCGGCAACGGCGCGCCCAGGGCGAAGCTTCGAGCGCACCAGGTCACTCGAACGGGTGAATCTGAACCCCGCTCACTCGAACAGGGGAGGTTCAGCCGAGAGTTCGTCCCTAGCGTCGGGTGTGGGAATTGGATCTGCGGTCCGCGCCAGCGCGGAGAAGGGAAGCGAAGAGGAATATGCGGCTGAATGGCTCGTCGAAGGGGGAAACCCGGTCGAGCGCTCTCTGGGGCAAGCCCTCGAAAGGGGAACGCTCGAGTGCTCTCTGGGGAAAGGGCGCACGCGCCGTCGCGCTCGTCGTGCTCACTGCCGTCGTCCTGGGGGCGCCCATGGCGGCCGGCGCAGGGAGGTCCTCGAAGAGCCACGACATGAGAATTCGGGCGTACCTCTCACCCGGCCTGCTCGAACAGGTTCAGTCCGCCCCGAACTCCACGTTCGACGTCATCGTCCAGGGCTCGCCCGGCGAAGCCTCCACCGCGGTCGCAGGCGACGTGAACTCGGCGCGCAAGTCCGACCCGGGCCGCGGCGTCGGCGTGCGCGACCGCTTCCACGCGGTCAGCGGCGTCGCCGCGCAGCTCACCGGCTGTCAGATCCTTCGGCTCGCCCGCCGTTCTGACATCAGGGCGATCACGAGCGACGCTCCGGTCGTCCTGTCGGGCTACGCCAGCACGCAGCGCTGGCCGTACGTGGCTCGCTTCCAGAATCTCTGGGACGAGCCCGCGTCCATGAACGCCCCGACCATTGCGATCGTGGACTCCGGAATCCAGGCCAGCCGCGCGGCGGACTTCGGCGGACGCGTCCTCGCGGAAGTGAACCTCGCGTCGATCCAGCCGAACTCGCCCGGCGACGGCCGCGGCCACGGAACGTTCGTGGCAGCTCTCGCGGCCGGCGAGCGGGCTTCGCGTGCCGGCGGCTCGCCAGGTTCGAAGCTCGTCTCGATCGACGTGATGGACGACCGCGGCATGGCGATGACCCGCGACGTGATCGCGGCCGCGGACTGGATCCTCGGCCACAAGGATCTCTACAACATCCGGGTCGCCAACTTCTCGCTCCACAGCGCCGCGCCGGCGAGCGTCTTCTTCGATCCGCTCGACCAGGCCGTGGAGAAGCTCTGGTTCAACGGCGTCACGGTGGTGGCCGCTGCTGGGAACTACGCTGTCGACGGCTCGGCCAGCGGTGTCACGTTCGCCCCCGGCAACGATCCGTTCGTGATCACGGTCGGCGCCGCCGACACCGACGGCTCCGTCGGAACGGCCGACGACTTCGCCGCTCCCTGGTCGGCCTGGGGCTACACGCTCGACGGCTTCGCCAAACCCGAGATCGCCGCCCCCGGACGGCATCTGATCGCCTCGGTTCCGCCGAACGCGACGCTCCTGACCGAGCGGCCCGACGCTGTCAGGCCGAACACGAGCATGGAGCTCTCCGGGACGTCGTTCGCCGCTCCGATCGTGGCTGCGGCGGCGGCGCAGGTCCTGGCCCGGCATCCCGGGTGGACGCCGGACCAGGTGAAGGGCGCGCTCATGGTCGCCGCGCGGGATACCCCCAGGGCGACGCTCGGCTCGCTCGGCGTCGGCATGGTCGACGCGACCGCGGCGGCAGCCGTCTTCAATCCCCCGAATCCCAACGCTGCCCTGAACGTGTTCGTCGCTCCTGCCGGCGACGGGTCCGGGCCCGCGTTCGACGCCGCCAGCTGGGCTAACGTCGCCGAGAGCGACGCCTCGTGGGCATCGGCCTCGTGGGCATCCGCCTCGTGGGCGTCCGCGTCCTGGGCCTCGGCCTCGTGGGCATCCGCCTCTTGGGCGTCCGCGTCCTGGGCATCGGCCTCGTGGGCATCCGCCTCGTGGGCGTCCGCGTCCTGGGCCTCGGCCTCGTGGGCATCCGCCTCGTGGGCCTCGGCCTCGTGGGCCGACAACGCCGACGGCGAGTCTGGGATCGGCGGCGAGATCATCAGCACTGCCGAGCTGCGCCAGCTCGGAATCGGCGGCTAGCCCTACCCTCTCCAACGACGAGCCCCGGACCGCGTAGGCCCGGGGCTCATCTCTGCGGGAGGCCGGCGGCGTCCCTCGAACGGGGGACGCCTTGCCCTGGCGCAGGGCCTACGTTCAGCCCATGGCTCTGCGGCCAAACCGTGCGTCGCCGTGGGCGAATGTCCGTTCCCTGGATCAGGGGCGATGAGCACGGTCCCGAGCGACATCCCCGGCGCGCCCTTGCCGACGGAGCCCGAGCGCTCGGAGCCGATCACCCTACCGCCGCGCGCCAAAGCGTTCCTCTACGGGATCGGCGCGCTCGCGGCCGCCGCCGCGGCGCTGCCCTTCGCCCATTTGTCCCTGGGGACAGACGGCTGGACGACGTTTCTCGTCCTCTCGACGTGTGCCGCGATCGCGCAGCTCTTCGTCGTGCGGACACCGCGCGACCAGAGCTACCACACGACGATCGTCTTCCTCATCCCGGGCGTCCTGCTTCTTCCGCCCGAGCTGATCGCGCTCCTCGGCGTCGTCTACGGGATCCCCGAGTGGCTGAAGATTCGCTACGCCTGGTACATCCAGGCGTTCAACATCGCCAACCACACGCTCAACGGGCTCGCGGCGTGGGGCGCAGTCGAGCTGGTGCGAAGCGCCGGGCTGGGGCCGAACCTCGAGTTCGCGCTCTCCGGCCTCGTGGCCTCGGTCGTCTTCGTCTCCCTGAACCACGCGGTGCTCGCGACGATGCTGCACTTCGCGCGCGGGCACTCGTTCCGCGGCACCGGCCTCTTCTCGGTGGAAAGCCTCTCGACCGACTTCGTCCTCGCCCTGCTCGGCGTCGCGTTCGCCGGGCTCTGGGATTGGAACCCGCTCCTCCTGC
This sequence comes from uncultured Actinomycetes bacterium, assembly GCA_963842305.1. Taxonomy (GTDB): domain Bacteria; phylum Actinomycetota; class Thermoleophilia; order Gaiellales; family Gaiellaceae; genus JAIBJN01. Next base: position 1,027,489 of record CAWJFW010000002.1, on the reverse strand, counting down.
CGATGGCCGTCGCGCCCCTCATCCTCGTGCACCGCTCGCTGAGCGTGCCGGCGCTGCAGCAGGAGGCTCGGCTCGACGTGAAGACGGGGCTCTTCAACGCCCGCCACTTCGCAAGCGCGCTCAGGGAGGAGCTCGAGCGCGCGCGCCGCTCCGAGACGCCGCTCGCGCTGATCATGGCCGACCTCGACCTGCTCCGCGACATCAACAACGCGTACGGGCACCTCGCCGGCGACGCCGTCCTGCACGGGATCGCCACCGTCTTCCAGCGGCACCTGCGACACTCGGACATCCCGGCGCGGTTCGGCGGGGAGGAGTTCGCGATCATCCTCCCGGAGACGACGCCACAGGAGGCTTTCGCGATCGCCGAGCGGATTCGCCGGGCGGTCGCCGAGGAACGGTTCGCGGTCGAGACGTCGAGCGAGCCGATCAGAGCCACGGTGTCCTTCGGCATCGCAGCGTTTCCCGCTGACGGAACGGACGCCAACGAGCTGGTCCACCAGGCCGACCTCGCCGTCTACCGCGCCAAGCTCCAGGGCAGGAATCGCGTCCTGCGCGCGAGCTCCGACGCCGTCCTCGCTCCTCCCGGCCGCAAGGTCCGCCTCGCGGCCGTGCCCGACGACACGCTCTACTCGAGACCCGCCACGGACATCGCCGGCCACCCCGAGCTGCCGCTGGATGCCGCCGTCGAGCTCGAGAGCACGCAACAGCAGCGTCCCAATACGCAGGCGGGACCCCGATTCGTCGCGCTGTCGCGCAGCCTCGCCCTCCTCGTTGTGGCAGTCAGCGTGGGCGGCATCGCAGCGGGCGCGCTCGGGTTCGCGCTGGGAGCGCCCACCGACATCATCGGTCTGGTCGCAGTCCTTGCGCTCGTCGCGATCGGCCAGGCGCTTGCCCTCGAGCTTGACGGAGGATCGATTTCGGTCAGCGCGGTCGGCGCGCTCGCGGGAGCGGCCATCGCCGGGCCGAAAGCGGCGCTGCCGCTGGCGGTCGCGACCGCGGCCGTGGAGTGGAGCTCGAGGCGCACACCGATCTACCAGCTCCTCTTCAACATCGGCGCGCTCTCGTTCGCGAGCCTGGCGGCGGCCGCCGTCTTCGACATGGGCGGCTCTGACGGCTTCGAGAGGCTCGTGACGGCCGCGGCCGGGCTCGTCGCCGGCGGGGTGTACTTCGTCGTGAACACGGGTCTTCTGAGCGGCGCGATGGCGCTCGAGGGCCACGACAGCTGGCGCCGCCTGTGGAACGAGCGCTTCTCCTGGCTTCTCCCGCACTACGTCGCCTTCGGCGCCGTGGCCGCGGCGATCGCGCTCGCGTACGAAGCGATCGGTCTCTACGGGCTCGCCGTCTTCGCCCTTCCCCTGCTCCTCATGCGGAAGACCATGGCCGCATATCTCGGACACACGGAGAAATCCACGAAGAAGCTCCGTGAGGCCGCTGAGACGATCCGCAGCCAGAACGTCTCGCTCGAGCAGGCGAACCGGCTGCTCAAGGAGCGCTCGACCGCAGCGATGGAGAGCCTCTCCGCAACCGTCGATGCCCGGGACGCGTACACGGCCGGGCATTCGCGCCGAGTCCAGCAGCTCGCACTCGCCATTGGACGTGAGCTGGGGCTCTCGCATGCCGAGCTCGACCTGCTCGGTCAGGCGGCCCTCTTCCACGACATCGGCAAGCTCGCCATCCCGGATGCGGTCCTGCTCAAGCCTTCGACGCTCTCGAGCGACGAATGGTCGCTGATGCAGCGACATGCCGACGAGGGCGCGCGCATCATCGATCGCCTCGGCTTCCTCGACGACGCAGTGCCGGCGATCCGGCACCATCACGAGCGCTGGGACGGCGCCGGGTACCCGCTCGGGCTGGCCGGCGAAGAGATCCCCCTCGGCGCGCGGATCATCCATGTCGCCGACGCCCTGGACTCGATGCTGACCAACCGCATCTATCGAGCCGCCCGGCCGGCCGCAGAGGCCCTCGAGGAGCTTCGCCGCGGCGGGGGCAGCCAGTTCTGCCCGCGGTGCGTGGGGGCCCTCGAGCGCCTTCTCGGCCGAGAGGAGAGCCGCAAACATCCGGCGCCCTCGCCGCTTGCCGAGGCTTCCTAGCCCGGCACTTGCGGAACGTCGAACCTGCTCGCGCCTACACTGAGCGCGAGGAAAGCGCGTGCCACGCTATTCCGACGCCCGGATTCTCGACGAGCTCACGGCCTGTGCAACGAGGCTCGGACGCTCCCCGACGATGCGCGAGTTCTCCGGCGACCCCCGCGTGCACGTCCATCCGCAGACCGTGGTCGGACGCTTCGGCAGCTGGAACGCGGCAAAGCGTAAGGCGGGCCTCGTCCCGCGCCGCTTCGCGACGAGAGCTGAGCTCCTCGGCCAGCTCCGAGCCCTCGGTGCCGAGCTGGGGAGGGTGCCGACCGGTCGCGACCTCGACGAGCGCCGCGCCCGGCTCCCGTCGAAGTCGCTCTACTGGCACCGGTTCGGGTCGCTGTCGAACGCGCTGCGGGAGGCTGGGTTCGCCGTCCCTCGACGCCGAGAGCGACGGGGGCGGGCCCTGAAAGAGGGAGTGGACGTCGCGCGCGAGCTCGGCCGGGCGCCAACCTTCTCCGACTGGAGAGCGGCGCGCGCGGGCCGGCCCGAGCTGCTCTCGGAGTGGCAGGTGTATCGCCTCTTCGCCCGGGGTCGCGGAGGGTGGGCGGCCTTCCGCGCCGCGGTGAGCAAGCAGCTGGAGAGGGAGAGCTAGCGGGCCGGAGCCGTCGTGGCCGTGGCGATTGCAGCCAGGCGGGCCAGACACGATCGTGCTTCCTCGGGCGCCCGCACCGGGGGAAGGGGGGAGTCCTCGACGAAGCTCCGATCGGGCTCGAAGGACTCTGCCCCCCGCACGCCGCCGTCCGTGATCGCGAGGAGCGCCCCCTCGCCGAGCTCCCGCTTGCGCAGGCGGACGCCGGCGTAACGCTCCACCAGGTCGAGCGCCTTGCGAGTCGAGGCGAAGAAGAGCTCGCGGTCGCCCTCTCCGACCCACAGCGGTCGGCCGGTGCCGCGGGCGAGGAAGAGGGTCTCCGCGTCCCGCTCGTCGAACCAGGCCGCCGCCATGGAGCCGTGCAGCTCCTCGAGGGGACTGGGCGCGCTCGACGCCTCGTCGGCGAGCGCGAAGATCGCCTCGGAGTCGACCGTCATGCCCGGCTCGGCGCGCTCGAAGCCGTGGCCGCTCAGGATCTCCTCGTCGTTGGTGATGATGCCGTTGTGCACGCCGACCACGGCTCCGTGCCGGATCGGGTGGTTGTTGGCGATGAGACTGGGGTGACCCTTCGTGTAGTCGCGCACGTGCACGAGCGCCTGGCGGGCCTCTCCCGGCACTTCGAGCCGGTCGAGGAGCGCGCTCGCGCCGCCCCGCTGCTTGTGCACCACGATCGGAAGTCCCGGGCCGCGGTATGCGTACCCGACTGCGTCGGAGCCGCGCTCGGCGATCGCTGCCAGAAGCGTCTGCGTCGCCAGGGTCTGCTCGACGCATGACCCGACGTTCAGGCTATATCCCGCGATTCCGCACAACGCTCGCTCACCGATCCTAGGTGGATCCTCGGACGACCCGTAGCCCGCAGCGGCCGCATGGGCCACGTGGCGCCGCTTGAACAGACACTAGCAACGTCGGCGCCCGGGACGACGCCGTTCATCCCCCTAACCGGTGGTGTTCGCTCAAGCCGCCAACTCACCCCGCCGATACGGGTGGCGTGGAGCACTTGCCTGCGGAACTCCCGAACGAGCCTGAGCACGCCGGGACCGACGAGCCCAAGCTCGAGCTCGTCCCCGCTCCGATCGAGCCGGATGCCGAAGCCGATGCGGCGGTCGACGAGGACGAAGAGGACGAGGTCGAAGTCGTGCCCGAGGCGCCTGCGCCAACGCAGGACCCGCTCAAGCTCTACGTGCGCCAGATCGGCGACGGACCGCTCCTCACGCCGGCCGAGGAGCGCGAGCTCGCCCGTCGCAAGGACGAGGGTGACGAATGGGCCAAGCGCCGCCTGATCGAGTGCAACCTCAGGCTCGTGATGTCGATCACGCGAAACTACGTGAACTCCGGTGTCCCGCTCCTGGACCTCATCCAGGAGGGCAACCTGGGCCTCATTCGCGCGGTGGAGAAATTCGACTACAAGCTGGGCTTCAAGCTCTCCACCTACGCCACCTGGTGGATCCGGCAGGCGGTCACCCGCGCGATCGCCGATCAGGGACGGACGATCCGACTTCCCGTCCACGTCGTCGACCAGGTGCGGCGCGTCATGCGCGCCCGCCGCATCCTCACCCAGAAGCTGAACCGCGACCCGCTGCCCGAGGAGATCGCCGCCGAGAGCGGGATCGACGTGAAGCGCGTCAACGAGCTGTTCGACCTCGTCGAGGATCCGGTCAGCCTGGAGACGCCGGTCGGTGACGGCGACTCGATGTACGGCGACATGATCGAGGACGAGCATTCCGAGCAGCCCGATGCGGCTCTCGCCGAGCTTCTGCGGGGCGTCGAACTGCAGGAGGCGCTCGGCTCCCTGAACGAGCGCATGCGCCACGTGCTCGAGCTTCGCTTCGGCCTCAACGGCCAGGTCCCGAAGACGCTCGAAGAGGTCGGGACGGAGCTCGGAGTCACGCGCGAGCGCGTCCGCCAGCTCGAGTCCCGGGCCCTGCGGGAGCTTCAGTCGGTCGCCCCCGAGCTGCGCCTCTATCTGCGCGCCGAATAGCCCGGACCGCCGTCGCGGTCGCTAGCGTTGCCGTGTGACCGCGTTCGTCGACGTTCATTCCCACGTCGTCCCGTCGGGGGACGACGGCGCCCGCTCGATCGAGGCGGGCCTCGGGCTCTGTCTCGAAGCCGCCAGGCACGGCACGCGCGTCCTCTATGCGACGCCTCACGTCTGGCCGTCCCTGCCCTTGACGCCGCAGCGCGAGGAGGCGGTTCGTGCCGCGCATGCGGAAATGGCGCCGGCACTCCTTCGGCACGGGCTCGACCTCCAGCTCGGCTGGGAGCTGACGCCGGCCGAACGCCTCCTCGACGAGGATCCAGCCCGCTATCGGCTGGGCGACCTCGCCGGCGTCCTCATGGAGGTGCCCTTCCACGGCTCTCTCGGGCTCGCTGAGCGCCTTGCGGAGCACGTGGCGGCCTCCGGGCTCACCCCGATCATCGCCCATCCGGAGCGCGCCGAGCACGTGCGCGCTGGACTCGAGGCAGTCGGGGGGTTCCGTGAGCGCGGCTGGCTGGTCCAGATCAACGCAAGCAGCCTCCTCGGCGCGCACGGCCTCGAACAGGAGGATGCGGCCTGGAGGCTCGTGCGGGGCGGACTCGCGGACCTCGTCGCGTCGGACGGCCACCGCACGTCCAGACCGCCTTTCCTCGACGGGGCCCACCGGCTGGTGCGGGCCAGGCTGGGGGAGGGCGCGAGCGTCCTCTTCGACGGGACGGCGCTCACCCGCCTCGGCGGGCCCGCGACGCTAGTGAATGGCGACGGCCTCGATCTCGCGCAGCGAGGCTAGTCGCGCGAGCGATTCGATCTCGATCTGACGGACGCGCTCGCGGGTGATGCCGAGACGTCGGCCGATGTGCTCGAGGGTGTGCGGCTCCTCGCCGCACAGGCCGTAACGCAGCTCGAGTACGCGCCGATCACGCTCCGGCAGCGACTCGAGCGCCCGGTCGAGCGCCTCCTTCTGCAGGCGCTTCTCCGTCACCTCGTCCGGGAGTGGGTCGTCGCCGGAAACGAGATCCCCGAAGACCGCGTCCTCCTGCTCGCCGATCGGCTGGTCGAGGCTCGTCGAGGCGCGTGCCGCGGCCCGCACCTCGATCGCCTGCTGGAGCGGGAGTCCCGCCTCGTCGGCGATCTCCTCGAGCGACGGCTCGCGCGCGAGCTGCGTCCACAGGTGCCGCTCAGCGCGGTGCATCTTCTGCATCCGCTCGACCACGTGCACCGGGACGCGGATGGTGCGCGCCTTGTCGGCGATCGCCCGCGCGACCGCCTGGCGGATCCACCAGGTGGCATAGGTCGAGAATTTGAGGCCGCGCTGCCACTCGAACTTCTCGACGGCGCGGATCAGGCCGAACATGCCCTCCTGGATCAGGTCGAGGAAGGGAAGGCCCTGGTTGCGGTAGTTCTTCGCGATCGAGACGACCAGGCGGAGGTTGCATTCGATCATCCGCTTCTTGGCCTCGAGATCCCCGCGCTCGATGCGCTTGGAGAGCTCGACCTCGTCGGCGGCCGTCAGGAGCGGATGGCGGCCGATCTCCCGCAGGAAGAGCTGGAGAGCGTCCGTGGTCGTCTCGAGCACCTCGGTGCCGGGAAGGACCGGTGCCGGCTCCTTCTGCCGGTCGACGACCTCGATTCCGCGCTCTTCGAGCTCCTTGTGCAGCGCCTCGACATCTCCGGGCTCCAGGTCGAGAAGCTCGAGCGCTTCGCGAAGCTCCAACGCTTCGACGACGCCCGATGCGTCAGCGCGCTCCAGCAATGGCTGCAGCTCGTCGTGCTGCCCGGCGATCGAGCGCTCGTCAGGCATTCATCGATGTCGGAAGCTGGGTCACTACAGGGGCGAAGAAGCCTGGCCTACCGGCGGGCGTGCCGCAACAACCCTACCCGTCGGAGCCGCCAAGTCAAACCCCGGCGCGGATTTCCCGGCGCACGATAACGGGCGTTATGTCAAGTCGAAGCGCGCCGGCCCGCATGGGACGTTGGAGCTCCTGCCGGTCGGAACTAAACACTTCACCACTCCACCTGCCGCATCCGTGCGATCGGGTCGTCCCGCGTCGGGTGCAGGTAGATCTGCTGGATCGCCGCATCTTCTCTAGAGCCTCGCGCATCTCGGGGGACAACTCGGGAAACTCGCTCATGGGTGCTTCCCACACTACGCCGGAGGCATCGGCTTACGCTTTCTCCTTGCCCTCGATGCGGTCGGCGAGCAGGTGAAACGAACGCTGCGTCGCGACGGCCAGGCCCATGAGCAGCTGGTTCATCTCGTCCACCGGCGGTGCGATTCCAGAACCACTCGCAGCCTGCGCCTTCTCGTAGGCCGGCAGAGACTTCACCTCGCGTCGAAAGATGTCGTCGATTTCATCCCCTAGCGCCATTGCCGTCTCCTGTTCGATTTGCGGCAACTGTAGAACACCGTCGCCCACGTAGCGTGAACGCACGCCGGGGCCGCTCGCGGCGTAGGCAGCGCACGTTGCAAATACAGGTTGACTCGCCGCATAGAGTCGGCACGCTCCTAACGAAAGGGATCACGTGTCCTGGATTTGGTTCATGATCATCGTCATCATTGTGTTGCTCGTCGTTGGCTACTTTGGCCGGGGACGCCTCTCTATTAGATAGGGAGTGTCCCTGGCTTTCGTGGCGCGCCCGACCTTTCTTTAGCCGAGGGGGCCGCGCCACCTAGGGGCAGCGCGGCCAGACGCGCTAACGTCCCAGCATGACTGACAAGAAGCACGAGCGCGCCCACCGAGATCATGAGCGGTCAGAGGAGGCTCACTGGCAGGTGGCCGAGGCTGGTGGCGAGGGCGAGGAAAAGGAACGGCTCTCAGAAGACGCTCACCAGGCCGAGGAGCAGCAGGGTGACTGGGAAAATGAGGGTGGCGCGCCCCCTCGACCCGATGAACAGAACACCGAGCAGGACGACTAAGAGTCGGGTTCAGCCTCGCCGGGCGTGGGCAGGGTAGTCCTAGGGAAAGCGTTGCGGCTCGCGACCGGATCTCAAGCTGACTCTTCGCTGGCTTCTTTACGGCGCATCGCGGCAGCGACCGCGTCCCAGTGGGCCGACACCTCCTCCAAAGCGCGGGCCGTGGAAAGCGCAGCTTCCTCCAGTCGCGTGTTCACCTTCTCGACGTCGCTCAGACGCTTTTCGACCTCGCCGAGGCTCTGACCTAGGGCGCTCAGCTCTTGCGCAATTATTTCGATCTCACCGTCGGCCATGGCACAGCGCAAAGTTTACTCGCCAATATCCAGTTGCAATTCTCGCCAACCCGCTGAGAGGCGACGCTGCACTGCTAGTCTTCGTGATGTTCTTCTGGCTTAGATTCCTCGCCCGCCAGGCGCATGCCGTAAAGGTGTTCGGTTTGTAGGCGGCTCGGCCGGGAGCATCCATCAGAGGAGGCCCCTAGTGGCCACCACCAGCCCTGAGTCCGCGACCCGGAGCATGGACGATCGCAAGACAAAAATCCTTGTCCGCTTCACGGGCGAGCCCAGTGTGACTTCCGAGCAGTACGACGAGACCAGCCGCCGTCTTGAGAAGGCCGGCGACTGGCCACCGAAGGGACTCGACTATCACGTGGCCTTCGTTTCGGACGGGAAATTCCGCGTCAGCGAGATCTGGGATTCGCGGGAGCAGTTCGACGCGTTCGGTAAGCGCCTCATGCCAATGCTGAGCGACGTTGGGATCGTGCTCTCGGGCGATCCCGAGGTACTCGAGATCCACAAGATCGTCAAGCGCTAGACGCTCGCGGGTTTCGCCATTCGTTTGTCGTGCGACGCCAAAGGGCTCCAGGATGGTTCTGGAGCCCTTTGGCGTGTCTGGCTTCTGGGACTCCATCTTGAACGGGTGGGGATTGGCCTCTCGGCTACGTCCTCGCCCGCTCCCTGAACCGCCTCAGCTCGCCGGACGGGCGGAACGAGGACTATCTAGATCGTTCGCTCATCCACGCGGTTCGAAGCGCGCCGAACCTGCCACCGGCCGCAGCAGCCCCCTCCCCGCGAAGCCGACGAGCCGGTCCAGGGCGGCGACGTACTGCGCGCGGACCTCGGGAACGCCGCGCAGCGCCCACAGCGCCTCCGCATTCGCCCATGCGGCGTCGCGGGCGCGGGAGATCTTCCACATGGCGACCGCGTCGTCGACGTCTCCGAACGAGCGATCGATCTCCCCGACCGCTCCGAGGGTGAAATCCGCCTTCACACGGGCCTCGGCCTCCTCCAAGAGATCGTTGACACGAGCGAAGTCACGGTAGAAATCACCTTGGCGATCGGGCTCCAGGTCGAGTGCCGCCCAGGTCTCGACCAGCGCGAACGGGAGATCGTGGTTGATATGGGCGTTCATGCCGGCGAGAGCGAACTGGAGCGGCGCGATTTCCGGACGGCTGCGGAGCTCGAAGACCGGCGCCCAGGCCTTGGGAACGGCCTTCGGGTCCGTCGACCATTCGCGCATCGCCTTGAAGAAGCGATTCGCGAAGACGACGTCCAGCCAGCGCACGGACCGCGGATCGCCAAACGTCCCGCCGGAGACGGCGGCGGCGTCCACCTCCTCCGTGACAGGTCTGTAGAGACGGAGGAACCAGGCGACGCCGTCCTCGCGTGGAAGCGCGCCCTCGAGCGACCGCATCAGAGCAACGACGTCGACCATGCGGCGCGGCAAGCCGACGGCCAGAAGCTCATCGACGGTCATGCCGCTCGCCGCAGGCCGAGATAGCGCGCAGCTTCCAGGACGAGCTCGTCCTCGAGGTCGAGCAGCCGGAGGTCGGCGATCGAAAGAGCACCGAGCGCGCGGTCGAAGAGGGTCACGTTCGCCCAGTCCGAGTCGAACGCCGACGACCAGCGGAGCCCAGCGACGTTCTCGTGTCGCTCGTAGAGCGCCAGCGCAACGGCCTGCGTCCGCGGCCGCTCTTCGGTCGAAAGGAGCGACGGTCGCAGTCCTTCCTCGGCGAGAACGAGCGGATCGTCGAGATCGACGATTCTCGCGGAGTCGAGGAGCTCGAGCGCGGCGAGGGCGAGCGGCCGCCCGCCGCGGCGAAGCTCGAGCGCGGAGAGCTCCGTGCCCACGAAGCGGCCAAGCTCCTCCACCACTGCGGAGAGAGGCTTTTCCGACGTGTAGAGGCAGCCGTAGCGCTCGGGCGCGTCGTGGCGGCCGTCCCCCTGGAGCTCGCGCGGAAACCAGAGCGCGCCTCCCCTCGAGGTCGCACCAACGCTGGAGTTCCGGGCAAGGCAGCGGTAGAGGATCACACGTACGATCCGGCTCGCTCCTGCCGCAGCGCGAGCAGAAGCTCCTGCGTCTCCCCCATCCTGATCAGGTCGATCGGGCGCCGGTTTCGCAGGTGCGGATTCAGCCCGAACAGCCACCGCTCCGCCGTCTCGGGCTCGTACAGACGAAGCAGAAACGAAAGGGCGAGCTCGAGCAGGTCGAGGCGCTCCGCGTTCAAGGGGTCGATCCCCTGGCCGCGCGTCCACCGGCTCACCTGGGCGGGGCTCACCCCGAGTGCATCGGCGAGCCGGCGCTGCGAGCGGAAGTCGGCCGTGAGGGCCTCGACCTTGACCGCTGCCGCCACCGGCATGGCGGGATGCTAACGCAACGAAAACCGTTGCGCGCGGCCTCACCCTATGCTTGCGGCTGGGCCGAGGAGGAAATACCGTGCCCGAACCACCGATGCTGCTCGAGCCTCTCGATCCAAACGAACGTTTCCGCCAGCGGCGCCGGCAGGGTCGGAGGCGTCGCGCCGTGCGGCGAGTGCTCGCTCTGGCCGTCGTCGCGATCGCGGCCGCTTCCTCGGCGGCCGGGATGACCTTCCTGAACGGCTGGGGCGGCCACGCGACCCCTACGACGACCCCCTCGACCGCCTCCACCGCCACCGGGAGCGAGCCGCAGCAAGCCCCGCTGCCCGACGAGATTCGCGGCGTGCACGTCACGGCCGCGCTCGCCTCGCTCGACGGCAAGCTCGACGACTACCTCTCGCTCACCGATCAGGGGTTGACCGCTCTCGAGCTCGACGTCAAGGACGAAAACGGCGAGGTCGGCTTCGAGAGCCAGGCGCCTGCGACCGCCCGCGCGATCGGCGCAGCCAAGCCGTTCTACAACCCGCGGGAGGCTGCGCAGGCGGCCGAGGCGGCCGGCGTCTATCTGATCGGGCGTGTTGTCGTCTTCGAGGATCCCGTCCTCGCCACGAGGCGGCCCGAGCTGGCGATCGGACGCCGCGGAGGGGGCGTCTGGACGAACAGCGCCGGTCTCGCGTGGACGAATCCCTACGACGAGCGCGTCTGGAAGTACAACGTCGACATCGCGGTCGCCGCGGTGAAGTCCGGCTTCGACGAGATCATGTTCGACTACGTCCGCTTCCCGACCGACGGCGACCTCTCCTCCGCCGTCTTCAACGGCAAGCGGAAGGAGGCGAAGACGGTCACCATCGGACGGTTCGCCGACTATGCGCGCTCGCGGCTCGAGCCGCTCGGCGCGCGCGTGTCTGCGGCCGTCTTCGGGCTGACGGCGACGCGCGAGATGGGAATCGGCCAGAAGCCAAGCCGCTTGGCGGAAGATCTCGACGTCATCTACCCGATGGTCTACCCGTCGCATTTCGGCCCGGGCGAGTACTCGCTGAACGACCCGGACGCCGTCCCCGGTGTCACCGTCGCGCGCGCGCTCCGCGACTTCAGGCACGACCTCCGCGGACATGACACCCTCCTCGTCCCCTGGCTGCAGGACTTCTCCCTCGGACGCGACTACAGCCTCGAGGACGTCCGCGCGCAGATCCTCGCCGCCCGCGATGCGGACGCTGCGGGATTCCTCCTCTGGAATCCGAACGGCGTCTACAAGACGCCCGCACTGCGCCGACCCTAAGCGCCGAGCCGAGTTCCACAGAGATCCCCACAGGCCCGTCTGGAGGCTGTGGAAAATGTGGAAAAATGAACTTTTCGCAAATTGCGGGGAACGTTTGCTCGACGGCCTTGCACAGGCCGACGACGACCTCTAGATTGCCGCTTGCGCCGAGCACGGAGCGCGAGTAGGTTGAAGCCCCACCGGGCGGCTGTAGGCGGAAGCCGAAAGTTGGTCGGAGAGGTGGACGAAAGCGAAACCGGCTCGGCGAATTTTTTTGGTCCGACGCCGCAGTGGTGAGGGTCAGCGTGACGTTAGACTCGGCGCGATGGAGTTCCCTCCCCGGCCCCCAGCGTTCAGCCCCGGATTCCACGCACTCCTCTGGGGCGTCGTCCTCGGCGCGTACGTCTGGATCGGGCTCCTGGCGATCGGCATCAGCTCTGGAAGCGCCGTCCTCTTCGGCATCGTCGCCGCAGTGCTGATCTTCTTCTTCGTTCGCCTCTGCGGCGAGGACCAGCTCAGGCGAGACTAGGCCCGGGAGCTAGGCACAGAGGGAGAGAGGCGGAGCGCCGCCGGCGTGAGGCCGCGCGAGCGCCGCGACCAGGAGCTCCGCGAGGTCGCAGCCGAGCTCCTGCTCCAGCCGGACCAGTGCAGTCGGGCCGTCGAGATCGTCCGTCAGGCGCTCGAAGGCGGCGAAGTGCCGGAGGAGCCGGGGAACGCCCCGGCCATGGAGATCGTAGGCCGCATCCATGGCATCCCTGGTATCGGCCCCCCAGGGCCCCCAAGTGCATCCCTGGCGCGAGGGGTCGTGCCCCTATTCGGAGGAACGAGGAGCGACCACGGTCTCCTCCTCGCTCTGCGGGGCCTCGTCGCGGTAGTCGTGCACATCCTCCTCGGGGACCGTCGCCTCGCGCACGGGGGCCTCCGGAAGGCGGGGGCCCCGGGTGTCGAGCGTGAACGTCAGCACGATCCCGAGCGCGAACGCGAGCACGCCCTGGAAGACGATCAGGTCCTCGGCGACGCCGCCCAGGCCGATGTCGCGGATCCACCCCGCGACCTGCTCGCCCTCGTCGGTGTCGGTCGGTCGCGTGGCGACGAGGATTCCGCCCACGGCGACAAGCGTCGGAAGAAAGGCCAGGAAGAAGACGCCCGCGCTGATCGTCGGCCTCCCCCACTTCGTCCAACCGCCCAGGAGCTGGGAGAGCCCGAGGCAGGCGCCGGCGCCGGCCAGGATTCCCATAGCCGCCCAGTACTCACCCGTCGAGGCGAGATCGAACCCGCTCGCCACCCAGACAAGGACGCCGGCTGCGGCGACGCCCAGGAGCGTCGTCAGCCCGCGCACGACCGGAGGGCTCGCCCAGGCATGCTCCTGCTGCATCGGAGTGTCGGTCCGTTCCACGGAGTCGTCGTCGCGACCTCGTTCAAACATGGTCGGATCACCTCACACGGTCGGTTCCGCATCAGATTGTGCCCGGTGGGCCGGAGGGATAACCCTAGGAGGGCTTGCCCCTAGGCCGCCAGGTCGCGACGCCGGGCGTCGAACGCGCCGGAGTCGAGCTCGTCGCGAAAGGACGAAAGGGCGAGCTCCTGGTCGCGGGAGAAGATGTGCTCGACGACGCCCACCCGCCGATCGTTGTAGAAGGGGACGTCGATGTGCTCGCGGGTGACGACGTTCACGCTCGTCTGCGTGCAGCAGGGGCACTCGACCGCGAGCCCGAGCTCGGCGCCGCCGCCGGCGAGCACCCGAAACGCGGAGGGAGTGACCGGCCGCGGCTGGTCCTCCGGGTAGCAGAAGAAACTCCAGGGCCACGCCCCTGCCTGGATCCGGCGCGCGGCGAGATCGAGCAGATCGTCCGCGGCGGATTCGAGCCGAGCGGTCATCAGGTTGAGAAAGGTCGAGTCCGTGCCGGCGAGCGGCGCCCAGTCCAGCTCGTCGTGCGTGACGAGCCCGTCGTGTTCGCCGCCGCAGTCGCACGCGAACGTGATCTTGTAGACGGCCGGATGCGCGGCCCCGGGCAGGCGCTCCAGGATGCGGAAGCGCGAGAGAGCCAGCCTGACCTCGCCCCGTGCCGGGCAGGCGAACGTGTAGCGCCCAGTCAGCTGATCGTACATCGGACTCCGATTATGTATCGGCAGAGAGGACGGGATCCGTCAGTCCACGTACGTGACGAGCGAGCACACGTCGTAGCCTTCGAGCTTCTCGCGGCCACCCAGGAACGCGAGCTCGATCACGAATGCGAGCCCGACGACGGTGCCGCCGAGCTGCTCGACGAGGTCGATCTTCGCCTTGGCGGTGCCGCCCGTGGCCAGCAGGTCGTCGTGGACGAGCACCCGCGCGCCGTCCGAGATCGCGTCCGCATGGAGCTCGAGCGCGTCGAAGCCGTACTCGAGCGCGTACTTCGCGCTGATCGTCCGCCAGGGCAGCTTCCCGGGCTTGCGGGCCGCGACGAAGCCGCAACCGAGCCTGTACGCCAGTGCCGCGCCGAGAATGAACCCGCGCGCCTCGGCGCCGAGCACCAGGTCGGGCTTCCGAGGCTCGGCGAACTCCGTCAGTCGCTCGACCGTGTCGTGGAGGGCCTCGGAATCGGCGAGCAGCGGCATGATGTCCTTGAAGACGATGCCTCGCTTGGGAAAGTCCGGGATGTCCCGGATCTTGGACTCGAGGTCGACGGTCACGACCGGGGCACGATACCCCGGAGCGCCCGCCAGAAGAGCAGGTTCGAGAGTTCCTGCGACAGCGCCGCGAGGTTCTCGAGGTTCTCCATCCCCGCGTGGCGCTTTTCGGGGTTCGGCGAGCGGAGCTCGGGGGCGACGATCCGCTCGAGGAGGTCGGCCTCGTTTTCGGCCCAGCGTCGAAACGTCGCGAGGTTTCGGGGCGCGACCCCGTAACGGGCGAGCCTGGCGCAGGCCCCGGCGACGTCGATGTCACGCTCGGGAAAGCGCTTCTCGCCGTCCACCGCCCGCGGCTCCAGGAGTCCGTACTCCTCGAGCTCCCTGATGAAGGCCGCATCGACCCCGGCCCGCGCGCAGAGCGTCGACAGGTCGACTTCGTCCTCGGTGACCTGGAGGCCCGCGGCGCGCGTGCGCTCCCGCCGTCGGGACGCTCCGGCGGCAAGCTCCTGACGGATGACGCGCAAGGGAAGGAACTCGTCGCGCTGGAGCCGCAGGATCGTCTCCAGCCGCTCGACGTCCTCGTCCGAGTAGAGCCGGTAGCCGCCCTGAGTGCGGCGCGGAGCGAGCAGGCCCTGATCCTCGAGATAGCGGATCTTCGAGATCGAGATGTCGGGGAACTCGTCCCGCAGGCGGTTGCAGACCGCCCCGATCGTAAGAGGCCGCCCCGGTCCGACATCGGTCGTCGCCGTCGCCATCGTTGGTCTCCGCTCCTAGCTCTCCAGGAAGGTCAGCTTGTACTTGCCGATCTGCACCTCGTCCCCGTCCTCGAGCTTCGCGCTCTCGACGCGGCGGCGGTTGACGTACGTGCCGTTGAGGCTGCCCTCGTCGTGCAGGGTGAACCCGTCCGCGCCCCGCGTGATCACCGAGTGCCGGCGCGAGACCGTCACGTCGTCGAGAAAGATTTCGCACTCGGGCGCCCGCCCCAGCGACGTCCGGTCGTGCTCGAGCGCGAACGTCTCACCCGCCCTACCGCCGCCCGCCCGAACGACGAGCGCCGGCCCCTCGATGCGAAGACCGTCGAGTGAGAGACCATCGTCCTCCACGTCCTCCTCGGGCGTGAACGTCATCGTCGTGTGCGCCCCTTGGTCCTCGTGGATGAGCAGCGCCCCGCACTTCGAGCAGTAGTTGGCGGCCTCCGGGTTCTGGAAGCCGCACTCGGGGCAGTGAACGTGTGTCACCGCCCTGCCGCGTCGAGCTCCTCGTCCGTCGGAGGCGGCGCCTTCGAGGCGAGGATCGCCGCCAAGCGGTCGACGTCGATGTCGTGAAGGGGGCTTTCGGACTCCCCCACCTGCTTCTGCAGCCGTGCCTGCAGCTCGGCGCGCAGGATGTCGATCTTCCCGTGCAGAAGCCGACGCTCGTAAGAGACTTTGTGTTCCTCGACCATCAGCTCGCGGATGAGGTCGCGCAGCTCCTGGTCGGACAGGGTTCCAAGGTCAGGAAGGGCTTCCACGCTGCAACTCCAGAATCGGGGACGGAGGCGACCACACAGTAAACCAGGTCGCCACCCATCCATCAACCTCGACTTGAGGGTTCGGCCTCGCTCAGGCCTCCTCGGCCTCGTCCCCCCGGCCCACGATCTCCTCGACGAGGGCCTGGAACTCGCTCTCGAGCGAGGCGCCGTCCTCCGGCGTCTTGCCCTCGGCGTAGATGTGCACGAGCGGCTCGTCGGGATCGGGCAGGACCTGGGCCCAGCCGCGGTCGTCGTAGACCTTGATTCCGTCCGTCACGTCGACCTCCTTGCCCTTCGTCCGCTCGGTGAGCACCCGCATGACGGTTCCCTTGCGTGCCCAGGGGCAGCGCACCTGGCGATGGACGACGGTGGACTCGGGCAGCTCGCCGACGATCTCGGACAGCGGCCTGTCGACGGGCGCGAGCAGCGCGAGGAGCTTGCACAGGCTCGCCATGCCGTCGTAGGCGGGGACGAAATCGGGAAAGACGAAGCCGCCGCCGACGGAGCCGGCGAAGATGACGCCGTCGCCGGCGGCCGCCAGGGTCAGCGCGGAGAGTGAATGGGGCGTGCGCTCGACCTCGAGCTCCGTGCCCTGGACGAGATCGTCGACGAGGCTCGTCACCGTCGTGGGAAACGCGAGCCGTCCGCGCTTCCCGTCGGACGCGAGGAGGCGGAGGAAGAGCAGGAGCTCCTGCTCCACCGGCACCTCGCGCGCCCTGTCGTCGATGAGGAAGATGCGCTCGGCGGCCGGGTCGAGCACTGCTCCGAGATCCGCGCCGACGGCCGCGACGAGGCGTTTCGCCTGCCCGAGCGACTCGGCGAGCGTGACCGTCTCGCTCGACTGGCGGCGCTCGCTGACATAGGCATGCGAGGAGACCGCCTCGACGTCGAGCGCTCCGAGCACCTGTGGCAGGATGAGCGACGCGGCGGAGAACGCATAGTCCACGACGATGCGAAAATCGCGGTCGCGGATCGTGGTCGTGTCGAGCGCCTCGAGGAGGTCCTGCACGTAGGTTTCCGCCGTCCGGGCCGAGTACGTGATCTCCCCCACCTCGTTCCAGGACGCCCGCCGGAACTCCTGGCGCGAGAAGTGCTTGTCGATCTCCTTGACGAGCGCGGGCGTCGCCGGGGTGCCCGGCGGCTCGAAGATGCGGATCTGGACGATCTCGGGGTCGTTCGGGCTCGGCTGGACGTGGATGCCGGCGTCGAAGCGTTCGGTCTTCAGAAAATAACGGTTGACGGCTGCGGGCATGACCTGCAGATCGGTCGCGTGGACGCCTGCCGAGTTGACGCCGGCGATCAGCGCGCGTCTCACCAACCGGCAGGAGGCGGACGCCGCCCGGCTCGTCACGACCCTGCCGCCGCGGTCGAGGGCGGTTCCGAGCGCGAGCCCCAGCCGGAGCGCCGTCTCGGGCGTGAGGTCGACATTGATCCGTCCGACGACGCCGTCCATGCCGATCAGGCGCGACGAGAGCCGTGACTCCCAGATCAGGTGCCGGTCGACGAGCGACCCGGACTCAACCTCCTTGAACGGGTAGATCCGGACGCCCGGCATGACGACGCTCTCCTCGCCGATCGTGCAGTTGTCGCCGACCGCGACGCCCTCGTGGAGGCGGGCGTGCGGGCGGATGTCGCAGGCCCGCCCGACGATGGCGCCCTCCGCGACGGCGCTCCGGCCGACGGACGTCGACGCGTCGATTACCGAGCGGGCCGTGCGGGCATGGTCGCCGAGGGTCACGCTCGGCATCAGCACCGAGTATGGGCCGACAGAGGCGCGGGGCGCGATCCGGCAATAGTTGCCGACGAACGCGGGCGCCTCGACCGCCTCGAGGTCGTCGAGGTCGACCCCCTCCCCCACCCAGAGGTTTCCGCGGAGCCGGATGCCGGGGATGCTCAGCCGCACGCGCTCGTCGAGCGCGTCGAAGTTGGCCTGGCGGTACTGGTCGAGGTTTCCGATGTCTTGCCAGTAGCCCTCGCAGACATAGCCGTACAACGGCCGCCCCATCTCCAGAAGGAGGGGGAAGAGCTCCTTCGAGAAGTCGTGGGGCTCGTCGGTCGGGACATGGCGCAGCACCTCGGGCTCGAGCACGTAGATGCCCGTGTTGATCGTGTCCGTGAAGACCTGTCCCCAGGACGGCTTCTCGAGGAAGCGCTCGATGCGGCCTTGCTCGTCGGTGACGACGATGCCGAACTCGAGCGGATTCGGGACGCTTTTCAGGCCGATCGTCACCATGGCGCCCCGATCGCGGTGGAAGCGGACCAGAGCACCGAGGTCGATGTCGCAGAGGGCATCGCCCGAGATGACGAGGAACGTCTCGTCGAGCGCCTCCTCGGCCAGCTTGACTGAGCCGGCCGTCCCGGCCGGTGACTCCTCCACCGAGTAGCGGATCGACACGCCGTACGCCTCGCCGTCGCCGAAGTAGCCGCGGATCGCCTGCGGCATGAACGCGAGGGTGACGATGACGTCGTCGAAGCCGTGCTCGCGGAGCAGGTCGAGGATGTGCTCCATGCACGGCTTGCCGACGATCGGAACCATCGGCTTCGGCTGGTTCGAGGTCAGCGGCCGCAGGCGCGTTCCCTCGCCGCCGGCCATGACGACGGCCTTCACCGCTTGCCCGTCCGCAGCGCGCCTGCCGCGTAGAAGACGGCGGCAAGGACGGCCAGTCCGACTCCCGACCAGAACAGAAAGAGCGGCCAGTCCGTCCCTTCGTCAGACGCGATGACGCCCGTGACCGCCGCGTAGAGCACCCAGGTGGAGGCTTTCCCCAGGGCGGAGACCGAGAACTCGTAGCCGCGGTCCCTGACGAAGCCGTAGCCGCCGATCAGGATGGCGTCGCGGGCGAGAACGATCACGAACGCGAGCCACGGTAGGCGGCCGTCGACGCAGAGCAGCAGCACCGCGGCGTCGATCATGAGGCGGTCGGCGAGCGGGTCCGCGAACTTCCCGAACTCGGACTCGACGTGCCACCGACGCGCGAGGAACCCGTCGATCTGATCGGTGAGGGCCGCCGCCGCGAAGAGCCCGGCGAGGACGTAGCTCCCCTCACCGTCGGCTCGGTACAGGAGCACGACGAAGACCGGGATGACGAGAAGGCGCAGGATCGTGAGCGCATTCGGCAGCTGTGCGAGCGGTGCGGGAACCACGCGGGTCGCCATTCTCGGACCGAATGGTAACGTCGCCGCCATGTCCGACCTCCTCCGTCTCTCAGGCTTCGTGAACGCCCACAGCCACGCCTTCCAACGTGCCCTGCGTGGGAAGGTCGAGGGCGGAGACTTCTGGGCCTGGAGGGAGTCCATGCTGGGACTGGCGGAAAACCTGACCCCGGTCTCGGTTCACGAGAGCTACGTGGAGACGTACCGCGAGATGCGAGCCGCCGGCTACACCGCGGTCGGCGAGTTCCACTACGTCGGCTTCGCCGAGGCGGAGGCGGCGATCACCGCGGCACGGGAGGCCGGCGTGGAGCTCGTCCTCCTCCTGGCCGCCTATGGCCGCGGCGGACTCGACCGGTTCCGTCAGGACTCGGTGGCCGACTATCTGGCCCAGGTGGAGGCGCTGCGCGCCCTCGGTGCCAGTGTTGGGCTCGCCCCCCATTCCGTCCGCGCGTGCCCGCGCGACTGGCTGACGGAGATCGCGACATACGCCGCCCGGGAGGGCCTCGTACTGCACGTCCACGCGGACGAGCAACCGCGTGAGATCGACGAATGCCTCGCCGAGCATGGTCTCCGCCCCCTCGAGCTGCTCGCCGAGACAGGCTGCCTGGGGCCGCACACGACGATCGTCCACGCGACCCACGCGAACGGGCGTGAGCTCGACCTCCTTGCCGAGCATGGAGCCGGCGTCTGTCTTTGCCCGACCACCGAGGCGAACCTCGGCGACGGCTTTCCGCCGCTCGTGGACCTCCTCGAGCGCCGGGTCCCGCTCTGCATCGGCTCGGACTCCAACGTGCGCATCGATCCGCTGGAGGAGCTCCGCGAGCTCGAGGGGACGGCGCGGCGACTCACGCTCCGTCGGAACGTGATCCCGCCGGAGGAGCTGCTCGCGATCGGAAGCTCGGCGGGCGCGGAGGCGATTGGGATCGACGAGTGGCCCGTCGTCGATGTCGACCTCGGCCACCGGTCGCTGCAGGGGGTCGAGCGGGGAGACGTCCCGGCCGCGCTCGTACACGGCTGCGCAGCGGAGGTCTTCGCGGGCTCCTAGCCCTTCGCCAGTTCCTTCGAGCGCTGCATCGCCGCCTGGATGGCGTTGAGGAAGGCCGCGCGCACGCCCGCCTGCTCCAGCTCGCGGATGGCGGCGATCGTCGTCCCACCGGGCGAGGTCACCGCCTCGCGGAGCTCGACCGGGTGAATCTTCTCGTCCCTCAGCATCTTCGCCGTCCCGAGCATGGTCTGAACGACGAGGTCGGTGGACACCTCGCGCGAGAGCCCGAGCAGGATCCCGGCCTCGATCATCGACTCGGCGAGCAGGGCGAAGTAGGCAGGCCCGGAGCCCGAGACTGCGGTCACAGCGTCCATGTACGACTCGTCCACGCGCACGGCGCGCCCGACACTCGAGAGAACCTCCTCCGCTCGACCCATGTGCTCCTCGGCCGCGTGCTCGCCGGCGGCGATGCCGGCCATTCCCTCGTGGACGGTCATCGGTGTGTTGGGCATCGCCCGGACGACGGGCACGCCGTCGCTCAGATGGCCCTCGATCAGCGCAGTCGGAATCGCTGCGGCAATCGAGAGCACGGTCTGCTCGGAGGTCACGACGCCGGAGATCTCACCGAGCAGGGTCTCGATGTCCTGCGGCTTTACGCCGATCACGACGATCCCGGCACCCTGCACCGCTTCCGCGTTGTCGAGCGTCGTCCTGATCCCGTGGCGCTCGGCGAGCAGGTCGAGGCGTTCCTCGTGTCGAGCCGTGGCGACGATCTCGCCCGGCTCCCGCCAGCCGGAGGAGATGACTCCGGAGATCAGAGCCTCGCCGGCCTTGCCGGCGCCGAGCACGGCCAGCGTGCGTCGGTCGTCACCCATGGAGAAACACTACAGCGCAGAGGGCGCGCTACATCAAGGCTTCGACGCCGCGCAACCGGTCGATCGACTGGTCGTAGCGGTAGTGGTCGAAGCCGCGGCCGCCCTTGACGTGGTCGTGCCGCCCGTCGCGGGCCCAGAGCCAGTCGTCGCCGCCCCCGCCCTCCAGCACGTCGGCGCCGCTGTCGCCCTGGATGCGGTCGTCTCCCCCACCGCCGCGAATGATGTCGTTCCCCGCGTTTGCGCCGATCGTGTCGT
Organism: uncultured Actinomycetes bacterium; assembly: GCA_963842305.1. Taxonomy (GTDB): domain Bacteria; phylum Actinomycetota; class Thermoleophilia; order Gaiellales; family Gaiellaceae; genus JAIBJN01. Next base: position 1,006,594 of record CAWJFW010000002.1, on the reverse strand, counting down.
CGCCGCCGCGGCCGCAGATGACGTCCTTGCCGGGCGTGCCCTGCAGCAGGTCGGGGCCCGATGTGCCGACGATCGTGCACGGCCGGTTCAGATTCGGGTTGTGCCCGTGCGCCAGGTAGGGCTGCACCGCGAGCGCGATGGCGCAGCCGAAGAAGGCGAGGCCGAGAACGAGGACGCGGACGCGCATGGTGCCTCGTTATCGACCGTCGAGCGGATCGTCACGATCCCTCGCGCGAGCGAGGTCAAAAGCGCTTCCGCAGCGCCAGGACGGTGCGGACGTACATCCGCGTGTCGCGATAGAGGCCGTGCCGGCGGACCGCCGCGGGGCCCTGGTAGTAGGCGGCGAGGGCCAGCCGCCGGCTCCCGCCGAACTCCCGCAGGAGGTAGCGCAGGTACACGATCCCCACGCGGATGTTCCCTCTCGCCGAGCGGCGGATGTCGTAGCCGAGCAGAACGTCTTCGACGAAGCGCCAGGTGGCGGGAATCACCTGCATCACCCCCCACGCCCCGGCGGAGGATTTCACGTTCCACTGGAACCCCGACTCGATCCAGCCGACCGCGCGAGCGAGGCTGGGGCTGACGCCGTAGTGGCGCGCCCACCGCCCGAGCATCCGGTGCACCTTCTCCGGGCTCGCGCCGCGGGCGTGCCTGTGCTTCGCCTTGGGCGAGCCCCGTGCCTTGCTGTGAAGCGCGTGCCGGGTCCCGGCACCGACGAGCCCATCGACGGCGAGACCGCGCCTTCCCTGAAAACGGCGGACGGCGGCGAGCGTGTTCGGGCCGAAGTGCCCGTCGATCCCGTGGACGGAGAAGCCGCGACGCGCGAGCAGGAACTGGAGCACCGAAACGTCCCAGCCCACCATGCCGTGCCTGATGAGTCGCCGGCCAAACAGCGGGTGCCCGAGCCGGCCCATCCGCGCTCGCGTGCGCGGACCGACGACGCCGTCGACATGGAGCCCACGGCTTCGTTGGAACGCTCGCACGGCACGGCTCGTCTTCGCGCCGCGAACGCCGTCGATCGGCCCGTCGTAGTAGCCGTGGGACCGCAGCGCGACCTGGGCCCCCGCGATGTTGGGGGCGTGCACCCCCTGGGCGGGCGCGGCTGCGATCAGAACGACCAGGACCGATGCGAACGCGACGTACCTTCCGGTTCGCATGCCGGGTCCTTGGCTCCCCCTGCACGTTTTCCTGCCCGTTGAAGAGAAGGGGTAAGCGGGCCCTACCCCCTTGGCCTAGGGAGGCCCGCTCACCCGGGAAGGACGCGGCAAAAGAGCTGCGTCCCAGCGACACACGACCTGCGGCCGAATCGCGCGCCGCCCTGCGGAGGATAGCGATCAGCCTCTCTCGTGCGAAGCGGCCTGTAAGGACCTTGTAAGGAAGGTCCTGTCCGAGAGTCCGCCAAAGAGGCGCCGGGTGGCCCCTCGACTGCGGCCCCTACCGAACACAACAAGCGCCTCGCATGCACTCTCGACCGGCGAGGCCAGGCCAGTCACGGACGTCGTTGGGTGGTTCCCTGAAAACCGAACCGCTGGAAGCCGCGCTGCGAATCCTCCGTCAGGGGGAGGTCTGTCCTCCTCCAGGGGTTCCCGCCTGCCGCATGGCGGGGGGCCCCACCAACACGAAGGGAGGGAGCCTGCCTTCTTGGCGGGCTCCTCCTTTTGCGCCAAAGGTGGACAACGCTGAGGTGCGGCTCGTCACTTCCACCCTACGCCTCGCAGTTCAGAACAGTTTCGCCGTCGAAGCACGTATCCGTCCCGACCCCGCCGTCGAGGAAATCGATGCCGACAGAGCCGAAGAGGCGGTCGTCGCCCGCTCCTCCCTCGAGGCGGTCGTCCCCGCTTCCCGCGGAGAAGTGGTTATTGGCGTCGCTGCCGATCAACGTGTCGTCTTGCTCCGTCCCGTTCGCGCTCTCCATGCCGGTAGTAGTGTCCGTTCCGGTCGCACTGCTTTCCATCTCGCCCGTGGCCAGGTTGACAAGGAAGGGTCCGAGCAGCGCATTGTTGATCACATCGGGGCCCGCCCCGCCGTCGTAGAGGTCGGAGCCGCCCGGCGATAGCCATATCGTGTCGAAGCCGTCTCCAGCTCTGACGATGTCGCTCCCGGGACCATCCCTGACCCTGTCGTCGCCTCCGCCCGCTTGGATCTGGTCGTCCCCCGGCCCGTTGAAGATCCCGTCGAAGTGAGGACCGGAATGGACGACGTCGGCGCCCTGCCCGTCCCACACGCGGTCGTGACCTGTGCCCCCGAAGACACGATCGTCGCCGTCGCCTGCGAAGACCTGATTCATCCTGGGCCCGCCGTGGATCTCGTCGGCTCCGTCGTCGCCGACCACGTCGTCCCGCCCGCGGCCTGCATCAACATAGTCGTCGCCCGTGCCCGCGCAGATCGTGTCGTTGCCGCGCCGCCCCACGATGCGGTCGTCTCCGGCGCCCGTCCAGATGACATCGGCCCCGGGCGTCCCGACAATGCTGTCGTCGCCCGAAGTACCGACAATGGTCGCCGTCAGCTTCAGGCACGTCACGGCTGCGGCATCGGCCACCCCGCCTACGAGAAAGGCCACGACAGAAACCAAGACCACGACCCGCGCCCGCATACGCCTCCTTGTCGCGACCGACACTTGCAGACTAGCCACCTTCGATCAAACGGCCCGGCTGATCAGCGCCTCGCATGGGTGTAGGCACGGAATAGGCAGCATCGACCGACCATGATTCGGCTCTATCCCAGTCGGGGCGCCCGGATTTGAACCGGGGACCTCTTGTCCCCCAGACAAGCGCGCTAACCAGGCTGCGCCACGCCCCGCGACTCGGCTCATCGTAGCGCCGCCCGGCTCGCGGTGACGACCCGCCGCCGACCGAACGCCTTGCTTCGCTCCTCCGAGGACAATCGGGGTGAGGATGCGCCCGGGGTACCCCCTGCGCAGCCCCTATTCCCCCGCTGGCGAACCCCGCTGGGGCACCCCCGGGGCGTCCACGATTTGCCGCCGCGCGAGGGGTACGGCAGAATCACACTCCAGGCGGCGACGGGTTGCGCACCTACACGATCACAGAAGCGGCCGACCTGACCGGCTTGAGCCGGAAGGCGATCGCGCGACGGGTCGAGCGTGGATCACTGCGGTCGGTCGTTCGAAACGGTCGGAGGCGTGTGCCGCGGTCGGAGCTGGTGCGTGCAGGGCTCCTCGGCGAGGGCGCCCAGCCGCCCCGCAATGACGACCCCATCGGCCCCTTCCTGCCCCGCCCTGCCTCCGGAGGGGCTCTGGCCGAGACCGGCTCGACGGAGGAGATGCTGGCGGGGCTCTTTCGCGAGGTGCTCGACCGCTTCGAGCGGCAGTCTCAGGAAATTGCGCAGTATCGCGCGCTCACGGTGCAGGCGGAGAGCCTCCGCCTCACGAACGAACTCGCCGAGCTGCGCGTGAGGCTGGCCGAGCTGGAGCGCCAGCCTCAGATGCCCGAGACACAGGAGCAAGCGGCGCAGAACGCGGCTCAGCATGCGGCAGCGAGCGACCTCGGCCGGCGCGTCAGCGAGCTGACGAAGCAGGTCGAGGAGCTGTCCAAGCGGGAGACCTGGGTCCCGCCCCAAACGGCCAAGCCCCGGGTGCCGCAGGGAGCGGTGCCGATGCCCCCCGCCCAGCCCCGGTCGGCTGCCCCGCCCGCGAGCGTCCGGCAGTCGCCCCCTTCACGGCGCACGTTTCGGCTCTCTCGCACGAAGCGCTTCGCCCTCGAGGCGCTGTTCATCGTGGTCGTCGCCGTGGTTGTCTGGCAGGCCGCGCTCCCGACTCCCGCGATCGCCGTGGCCATGGCCCTTGCATGGACGCTCGTGGCAGTCGTCGAGTGGGTCTCGTCCGAGCGGCCCCGAACCTGACCCTCGACGCGACGTTCAGCTTTCGAGCCGACGATAGAGGCGATCGACGAGCTCGGGCATTTGCTCGAGCCGCGTCGTTATCGTCCGGATCCGGTACTCCTGGAAGTGCGCCGGTTCGACCTTCAGTGCCTTCGCAAGGGTCTCGATCACCTCGTTCGAAGGCACCGGGCGATTGCCGTGCACGAGGTGGTTGAGATAGCCGGCCGACAGGTCGGTCTTCGCCGCCAGTCCGCGATAGGTGACTCCGCGCTCGACCATGAGCGACTGAACCGTCTCGCCGAACGGCTCGGTGGAGAAGCGGCGTTTTCTTGCCATCAGAAGATCTCCTTCACGTGGTCGGCGAGGGCCTCGACGGCGAGTCGCTTCTCCTCCCTGTCGGACCGGCGGAGCACGTCAGCACTCCCGTCCTCGAGCGTCTTTTTGCCGACCGTTACGCGAACCGGGCATCCGATTAGGTCCGCATCGGCAAACTTCTCTCCCGGACGCAGGTCGCGGTCGTCCAGGAGCACGTCCAGGCCCGCCGACTCGAGCTCGTCGGTGGCCCGCTCGGCGATCTCGACCGCCTCCGGGCCGGCAGCCCCGATGGAGATGACCTCGACGTCGTACGGCGCCAGGGACGGCGGCCAGGCGATGCCGTGCTCGTCGTGGTTCTGCTCCACTGCGGCAGCCATGATCCGCGCGGGCCCGATGCCGTAGCTCCCCATCACGAGCGGTCGCTCGACGCCCTCCTCGTCGAGGTACGTGGCGCCGAGCGGCTCCGAGTAGTGCGTTCCGAGCTTGAAGATGTGCCCCACTTCGAGAGCCGTCTGAAAGCCGAGGCGCCCGCCGCACTTCGGGCAGGTGTCGCCTTCGCGGGGCTCCCGGATGTCGGCGAAGCGGGCCTCGAAGTCGCGGCCGTGCTCGGCCCCGCGCAGGTGCCAGCCCGTGCGGTTGGCGCCCACGACGAACTGACCCTCGCGCAAGGCCTGGTCGGCGAGGATCGGGCCCGAGAACCCGATCGGCCCGATGGAGCCCGGATCGGCGCCAAACCCTTGCTGGATCTCGTCGCCGGTCGCCGGCCGGAAGCCGCTGCCGAGCGCGGCCTCCGTCTTCGCCTCCTCGAGCCGGTCGTCGCCGCGCACGAGCGCGAGGACGAGCGTGCCGTCCTGCGTCACGACCGGCATCGCCTTCGACGTCGCGGCCGCGTCGATCCCGAGGAGCTCTGCAAGCCCGTCGATGGTGGTCGCGCCCGGTGTCTCCACCTCGAGAGGCGCGTCGAGCCGCTCCGGGAACTCGGGTGGGCGCGGAATGCCGCGCGCGACCTCGAGGTCGGCGGCATAGTCCCCGTTCTCGCAGGTGACCAACGTGTTCTCGCCCGACCCGGAAGACGCCAGGAAGTCCACGGACTCGCTGCCGCCCATCATTCCCGATTCCGCCTGGACGGCGTAGTACTCGAGCCCGCAGCGCTCGAAGATGCGGTGGTAGGCGCGCTCGTGGGCCCTGAAGCTCGTCTCCAGCCCTTCCTCGTCCCGGTCGAACGAGTACGAGTCCTTCATGACGAACTCCCGCAAGCGGATGAGCCCGGCGCGAGGACGCGGCTCGTCCCGCACCTTCGTCTGGAAGTGGTAGAGAATCTGCGGGAGCTGGCGGTACGAGGAGAGCTCGCGCGCGTGGTAGGTCACGGTCTCCTCGTGCGTCATCGCCAGCACGAACGGCCGGCCCATCCGATCCTCGGTCTTCCAGAGTTCGGGGATGGCGTAACGGCCGGTCGCCTCCCACAGCTCGGCGGGCGTTACGACCGGCATGAACATCTCCTGGCCGCCGATGGCGTTGATCTCCTCCCTGACGATCTGCACCGTCTTCTCGTGCACCCGCCAGCCGAGGGGCAGGAACGACCAGAGGCCGGCGCTCACCTGGCGGATGAAGCCGCCGCGAACGAGCAGGCGGTGGCTCGCCGCCTCGGCATCGCCCGGGTCTTCCCGGAGCGTCGGGATGAAGAGCGCAGACGCTCGGGCCATCAGGACGGGCGCTGGGCCGCTTCGGCCATCATCAGGGCCGCCGGCTTGGCCAGCTTGAGCCGCTTCGGCCGGGCCATTCCGCTCTCGATCCACGTGTCGATTTCGCGAAAGAGCTCGTCCACGAGCAGCCCCGACTCGACCTTCTTGAGGACGCGTCCGTGGGCGTAGATGAAGCCGGTCTCCCGCCCGCCCGCAACGCCGAAGTCGGCATCCCCGGCCTCGCCGGGACCGTTGACGGCGCAGCCCATCACGGCGACCTCGAACGCCTGCGGATAGCGCCGCAGCCGTGTCCTCGACCGCCTCGGCAAGATTCCAGACGCCGACGTTGTCGCGCCCGCAAGATGGGCAGGCGATCATGATCGGCCCCCGCTCGCGCAGGCCGAGCGCCTTCAGGATCTCCCAGGCGACCTTGACCTCCTCGACGGGGTCCGCGGTCAGCGAGATCCGGATCGTGTCTCCGATCCCGTCCATCAGCAGGCTTCCGACGCCGATCGCGCTCTTGATCGAGCCCGATGCCGGCGTCCCGGCCTCGGTGACTCCCAGGTGAAGTGGGTAGGGGACCTTCTCCGAGAGCATGCGGTATGCGCGGATCATCGTCGGCACGGAGCTCGACTTCACCGAGATCTTGAAGTCGTAGTAGTCCATGCTCTCGAGCAGGCGGACCTGCTCCAGCGCCTCTTCGACAAGCGCCTCGGCCGTGTCCTCCTGGGCCAATTCGACGAGGTGCTTCGGCAGGGAGCCCGAGTTCGCGCCGATGCGCATGGGAATCCCGCGTGCCTTCGCGGCGCGAACCACCTCTGCGACCTTGTCGGGGCCGCCGATGTTGCCGGGGTTGATCCGCACCGCAGCGACGCCCGCTTCGACGGCCTTGAGCGCCAGCGAAGCGTTGAAGTGGATGTCGGCAATGACCGGGATCGGCGACAGGTAGACGAGCTTCGCAAGCGCGTCCGCGTCCTCGTTCTTCGGGACGGCAACACGGACGACCTCGCAACCGGCGGAGACGAGCTCGCCGATCTGACGCATGGTCGCGTCGACGTCGTGCGTCTTCGTCAGCGTCATCGACTGCACGACGACCGGCGCGCCGCCGCCGATCGGGACGCTTCCGACCGTGATCTGACGCTCGCTCGCCATCGCGGGAAAGTCTAACCGCGGGGGCGCCGCACGCCCCCGCCGCATGACGGTCGGGTCGCCGCCGTCCGCCTAGCCGCCGCTGAGCCGGTTGATGTCGTTCGAGAGGCCGATGACGAAGAGGAAGAGTACGAGCGCGATCCCCACCATGGAGAAGCGCTCGTACGCCTCGCGCGGAATCGCCCGGCCGCGAACCCGCTCGGCGAGGGAGAAGGCGATATGCCCGCCGTCGAGCGGAAGCAAGGGCAGCAGGTTGAGGAGGGCAAGCGAGAGGCTGATGAACGCGAGCACCTCGAGGTAGTAGCGGAAGCCGACGTCCAGTGACTCGCTCGATACCTGGGTGATGCCGACGACGCTCGCCACCTCGTCGCGGCCCTCGCCCGTGACGAGCCGTCCGAGGGAGGAAACGATCGCCTTCGTCACCTCCCAGGTCGTGTCGAAAGCATGCCCGATCGCCTCGACCGGGCCGTAGCTCTGGTAGTCGAGCCCGAACGCGAATCCGAGGCGGTAGACGTCGTCGGCCGGGTCGAGCTTCGGTGTCCCCTCGAGCTGCAGCCGGGCCCCGTCCCGTTCCACGGTGACGGTCACCGCTTCGCCCCCGCTGCTGCGGATCGCCTCGGCGAGCTCGTCCGACTCGCCACCCTTCCCGTTGACCGCGACGACCTCGTCGCCGGACTCGAGCCCCATCGCCGCCGCCGGAGAGCCTGTCGCGACCTCGTCGACCGTGCGCGTAGCGCCGGTCGGCACGCCGAGCATGAAGACGATCGCGAGGGCCAGGACGGCGAAGAGGTAGTTGGTCGCTGGCCCGGCGAGGATGACGGCGACCCGCTTCCAGGTGGGTGCCCGCCAGTACGCTTCCGGCGAGAGCGCATCGTCGACCTCGGTGAAGCCGCGGTCGGCGGCCTTGCGGGCGCCCTCCGAGAGATCGATGCCGTCGACCCTCGCCTTGAGGGCCGAGAGCTCGGCACGTGCATCGCCGAATCGCTCCTCGGAGAGCGCCTGCTCCATGGGCTTCTCCGCGGCGGCGAGCGACGGCGCCTCGCTGCGGGCAGGCTCGAGGTGCGCCTCGAGATCGCCGGCCGCCGGCTTGTGCATCCCCGGGATCTTCACGTAGCCGCCCAGCGGGATCGACCCGATGCCGTACTCGATCCCGTTCCGGTGCCACTTCACGAGCGCCGGAGGGAAGAAGATGTAGAACCTGCGCGGCTTCATCTTGACCGCGAGCGCGGTGAAGAAGTGCCCCGCCTCGTGAATGAGGATCAGGAAGGCGAGGCCTCCGATGGCGACGGCGATGTTCATGGTGAGCGTCTAGTGAACCAGCTGGCGTGCGAGTCCCGTCGCAACCCTCCGGGCCTCCGCGTCCATGTCGGCCAGCTCGGCCAGATCGCCCGCGGGGACGCAGTCCACCTGGGAGAGCGTGCGCTCGACGACGTCCGCGATTCCGAGGAAGGGAAGCTCTCCGTCCAGGAAGGCGGCGACGGCGACCTCGTTCGCCGCATTGAGGACGCAGGGAGCCGTATCACCGGCCTCGCCGGCCGCACGCGCGAGCGCGAGGCACGGAAACGCCTCGAGGTCGGGCTCCCCGAACTCGAGAATGTGCCCCGCGGCGAGGTCGAGCTGCGCAACCGGCGTCTCGGCCCGCTCCGGATACGTCAGGGCGTAGGAGATGGGCACGCGCATGTCCGGGTAGCCCAGGTGCGCCAGCGCGGCGCCGTCGCGCAGCCGGACGATCGCGTGGACGACCGAGGTCGGGTGCACGACGACCTCGATGCGGTCGTACGGGACCTCGAAGAGAAAGTGGGCCTCGATCAGCTCGAGCCCCTTGTTCATGAGTGTGGCCGAGTCGATCGTGATCTTCGGGCCCATGTTCCAGGTTGGATGCGCGAGCGCGTTGGAGGGGGTGACGTCGACGAGCTCCGAGCGGCTCCACCCCCGGAACGGCCCACCCGAAGCCGTCAGGACGAGCGAGTCGACCGTCTCGGCCGCCCGGCCGTCGAGGAGCTGGAACGCCGCCGAGTGCTCCGAGTCCACCGGAAGAAGGCGTCCTTCGCCTCTCCTCCACGCCTCGACTGCCAGCGCGCCGCCGGCGACGAGGCTTTCCTTGTTGGCAAGGGCCAGGTCGACGCCCCGCTCGAGCGCCCAGAAGGTCGCCGGCACACCGGCGAATCCCACGACCGCGTTGAGGACGACGTCGGGATCCGCGCGGTCCAGGAGCTCGGTCAGGTCTCCGCCGACCTGGGTGAGCGGCGCGAGATCGTCGATCGGCGTCGATCCCGAGGCGGCCGCCGCAAGCTCGAGCCCGGGATGGGCGGAGATGATCTCGAGCGCCTGGCGCCCGATCGACCCCGTGACGCCGAGAAGTGCGACGCGCTTCATCCCGTCGAGTCTAGAGACAGCACGTTCTTACCCGTGCGTGAGGGCGAGGACTGTGAAGTACGCCGCCGGGCCCGCGAAGACGATCGAGTCCACCCGGTCGAGCACGCCGCCGTGGCCCATGAGCACCCGGCCCGAGTCCTTCACCCCCAGGTCGCGCTTCACCATCGACTCGAACAGGTCGCCACCCACCGCAGCGAGGACGATCGCGCCGCCAAGCGCAAAGGCCTCCCAGCCGTCGACGTCGATGGGCTCTCCGTTCAGCGCCAGCCACGAGGTGAGGACACCGCCGAGAACACCGGACACGAACCCCTCCCACGTCTTGCCGGGAGAGATACCGGGGGCCATCTTGTGCCGTCCGGCGAGGCGTCCCCCGAGATAGGCGAACGTGTCCGCGACAAAGACGGTCAGGAGCAGGGTGATGAGAAGGAGCCTCCCGTCGGGCTCGAGGTCGCGCAGAAGGATCAGGAAGCCGAAGCCGAGACCGATCCAGGCGGCGCCCAGGACGGTCATCGCGACGGCGACCGTCGTCGATTGGCGGGTCTCGGAGATCGCCGCGAAGAAGAACGCCAGCAACAGGGTGAGCGTGAACCCCCCGAGCATCCATTCCGGACCGCCCAGGGCCGCACCGAGCACGGCCGCGAGCGCGCCGCCGTAGCCGGCGAGGACGAGCGGTCGCAGGGCGCGGGCCATCCTGTAGAGCTCGTGAAGCGCCAGCAGCGACGCCGGCAGCAGCAGCGCGAGCAGCGCCCAACCGCCGTAGTAGGCAGCGAAGAGCACCAGCGGCAAGCCCGCCGCGATGACGGCGATACGGCTGAGGAGGGGGCTCATCGCCCGCCGAAGCGCCGGCGGCGATTCGCGTACTGAACGAGCGCCTCCCGGAGCTGGCGCTCTCCAAAGTCGGGCCAGAGGGTGTCGACGAAGACGAGCTCCGTATAGGCGAGCTGCCACAGGAGGAAGTTGGAGATGCGCAGTTCGCCGGACGTCCTGATGAGGAGGTCGGGCTCGGTCATCTCGGGCGCGTAGAGGCGCGCGGCGATGGCGTTCTCGTCGATGTCGCGCGGGTCCATTCCCTCCTCGGCCAACCTTCTGGCCGCCTCCACGATCTCCGCTCGCCCGCCGTAGTCGAACGCGATCCAAAGCTGGAGCCGCTCATTCGTCGCGGTCGTCTCCTCGAGCCGCTCGATCTTGGCGAGCAGCGTCTCGGTTGCGCGGTCGCGCCGCCCGATGAAGCGCGTACGGACGCCCTCGCGGGCGAGATCGGGGAGCTCGCGCTCGATCGTCTCGACGAAGATCTCCATCAGCGCGTCGACTTCGTCCGAGGGCCGCGACCAGTTCTCGGTCGAGAACGCATAGACACAGAGCGACTCGACGCCGAGGTCGATCGCCGCCTCGACGGTTCGCCGGAGCGCCCGGGTCCCGGCACGGTGCCCCGCCGCCACCGGCAGCCGGCGCCGCCGAGCCCAGCGGCCGTTTCCGTCCATGATGATCGCCACCGAGCGGGCGACGTCCGGAAGCTCCCGCTCCCCTGGAGGCTTGAAGCCCCTCAGCGTCCGCAGTCTCGTCAGGAGGTTCACGTCTCTACATCCGAGGATCGACGCCTCAGACTTCCAGGATCTCCGCTTCCTTGCGCTTGAGGATCTCGTCGATCTTGGCGACGTGCTCGTCGGTGAGCTTCTGGACCCGCTCCTCGGCCCGGCGCTCCTCGTCGTCCCCCACGTCGCCGTCGCGGACGAGCTCCTTGAGATGGTGGATGCAGTCGCGCCTGACATTCCGGACGGCGACCCGTCCCTCCTCGGCCAGATGGCGGACGACCTTGACCAGCTCCTCGCGCCGCTCTTCCGTCAGCTGGGGGATCGGGAGGCGGATGACCTTGCCGTCGTTCGACGGCGTCAGGCCCAGGTCCGATTCCTGCAGCGCTCGTTCGATGGCCTTGATCGAGCTCGGGTCGTACGGCTGGATCGTGAGCAGCCGCGGCTCCGGCACGTTGATGGTCGAGAGCTGATTCAGCGGCGTCTCCTGGCCGTAGTAGTCCACCCGGACACGGTCCAGCAGCGCCGCCGAGGCCCGCCCGGTGCGGATCGTGTTGAACTCGTGCGCGGTCGCCTCGACCGACTTGTCCATGCGACGCTTCGCGTCGTCGAGCAGGTCATCGATCATGCATCCCTCCGGGGGGTCGAGATGATCGTGCCGATTCTCTCACCCGCGACGACCCGCTCGATTGTGCCGGGGTCGTCGAGGCCGAACACGTAGATCGGCAGCCCGTTGTCCATGCACAGCGTGAGCGCGGTGGTGTCCATCACCTTGAGGCCGCGCTCGATCGCCTCGAGGTGCGTCAGTTCGGGCAGGAAGCTCGCGCCGGGATCCACCGCGGGATCGCCGTCGTAGACGCCGTCGACGCCGTTCTTGCCCATGAGGATCGCGTCCGCGCCGACCTCGAGCGCGCGCAACGCCGCGGCGGTGTCCGTCGTGAAGAATGGGTTCCCGGTCCCGGCGGCGAAGATGACGACGCGGCCCTTCTCGAGATGGCGGATCGCCCGCCTGCGGATGTAGGGCTCTGCCACCTCGCTGACGGTGATCGCAGAAAGGACGCGCGTATGCGCCCCGAGGCGCTCGAGCGCGTCCTGGAGAGTCAGGCAGTTGAGGACGGTGGCGAGCATGCCGGCGTAGTCCGCCGTCGCCCGGTCCATGCCTTCGGCGGTCGCCTGCATGCCGCGGTAGATGTTGCCGGCGCCGATCACGATCGCCGTCTCGACGCCGCGGTCGTGGACCCGCTTCACCTCCGCCGCGAGCGACTCGACCTTCTCAGGGCTCATGCCGTACGGCTGGTCGCCCAAGAGCGCCTCGCCGGACAGCTTCAGGAGAACGCGCTCGAAGGCGGAGCCGCCTCGAGCGCTGCGAGGGGGCTCGTCGTTCTCGCTCACTCGCGGCCGACGTTGTAGCGCACGAAGGCCACGAGCTCCGCGCCATGCTCGGCGAGCGCCCGGCCGACCGTGATGCTCGGGTCGTGCACCCACGCCTGGTCGAGCAGGACGGCCTGCGCGAAGAATCGCTTGGCGAGCATGCCCTCGACGATCTTGCCCCGCACGTCCTCGGGCTTCGACTCGACCTCGGGAAGCTTCTCGTAGATGCTCCGCTCCTGGGCGACGTCGGCCTCGGGGACCTCGTCACGGCTCAGAAAGACCGGCCTGGCGGCGGCGATGTGCATCGCGATCATGCGGGCGAGCTCGGGCGTCGACCGCGCGTGGACGAGCACGCCGATCTTCTGCGCGGGCGGATGGATGTAGGCCGCGACGACCTCGCCCTCGTCGGCCTCGAACCGCTCCGCGCCAACGACGACGATGTTCTCGCCGAGCTTCGCGACCAGCTCGGCCCTCTCGTCCTCGAGGGAGTCCGCCACGCCGGCGCCCTCCACCCGGACCAGGTCGAGTAGGTGCTGCGCGAACGCCAGGAACTCCTCGTTGCCAGAGACCGGCTCGGTCTCGCAGCCGACGGCCGCGATCGCGCCCGACCGATCGTCGACGTGCGCCACGACCTTCCCCTCCGACGTCTCGCGGCCGGCCCGCTTCCCGGCCTCGGCCAGCCCTTTCTCGCGCAACGCCTGGCGCGCGGCCTCGAGGTCGCCCCCGGACTCGACGAGCGCCCGCTTGCAGTCCATCATGCCCGCGCCCGTGAGATCGCGGAGCTCCTTGACGAGCGCGGCTGGGATCTCGGTCGTGCTCACTGCGCCTCCTCGCCACCGTCGGCAGGAGCCTCGGACGGCTCCTCCGCGGCCGCGGCGGCCACCGCGGCCGGCTCCGGCTCGGGCTCGGCGTCCTCGGCCGGGGCCTCGGTCTCTTCCATCTCCTCGACGGTCACCTTGGTCTTCCCGGCTTCGATCGCGTTCGCGATCACCTTGACGATGAGGCTGCACGACCGAATGGCGTCGTCATTCCCCGGGATGACGTAGTCGGCGTCATCGGGGTCGCAGTTCGTGTCGACGAGGGCGATCACCGGCAGGCCCAGTCGGCGCGCCTCGCGTACGGCAAGCTGCTCCTTGCGAAGATCGACGACGAAGACCGCGTCGGGCACCGACTTCATGTCGGCGACGCCCCCGAGGTTGATCTCGAGCTTCTCGAGCTCGGCCATCATCGAGATGCGCTCCTTCGACGGAAGCAGATCGAGCTGGTCCTCGTCCCGCAGGCGCCGCAGCTCGTGCAGACGTGCGATGCGCTCCGAGATCGTGCGCCAGTTGGTGAGGAGCCCGCCCAGCCAGCGATGGTTCACGTAGGGCATGCCGACCCGCGCGGCTTCCTCGGCGACCGAGTCCTGACACTGCTTCTTCGTGCCGACGAACAGGACCGAGCCGCCGCGCTCGGAGACGTTGCGCGCGAAGGCGTAGGCCTGCTCGGTCAGGTCGAGCGTCTGCTGCAGGTCGATGATGTAGATGCCGCCGCGCTCCGTGAAGATGAAGCGGCGCATCTTTGGGTTCCAGCGGCGGGTCTGGTGGCCGAAATGAACTCCGGCCTCCAGAAGCTCTCGCATGGAGACGACGGACACTGGTCTTCCTCCTCGGTTCTGTTTGTCTGGTACCGGCGGGAACGGATGGAACCGGGCAGGATGCCCGGCACCGCCACCCGCGTTGGTCCGCCGGGTCGGGTGCAGAGACTCCGGGGATTCTAGCCGACGCCCTCCCTACCCTGAGATCCATGCACGGGGTCGTGAGGTTGCCCGCATGGGATCTTGCTGTCGAGTGCGTCGACGAGGCGCTCGCCTCTGGCTCCGTGCCCTCGCTCGAGCGGCTCGGCCGCCTCGGCCAGCTGGGCTCGCTGCCCTCGTTCATTGCGGCGCTCGAGGAGGACGACGATCCTCGCGGACTGGCTGCCGACTTCGCCCGCGAGCGCGAGAGCCTCGGGCTCGCTCCGGCCGAGGTGACCGCCGAGCTCCTCGTGCTCGGGCGCGTGCTGGACCGGCATGGTGAGAGCGAGGCCCGAGCGGCCGTCGATCTTTGCCTCGTCGGATACGTCGAGCGCGTCGACGGCCGAGCTCGCCGAGAGCGCCCGCCGTGATCCGCTCACCGGCCTTCTCAACCACGGCGCGTTGCACGCACAGCTCGCGCTGGAGGCGGCGCGGGCCCGGCGCTACCGGGGAGGAGTTGCGCTCGTCCTCTTCGACCTCGACCACTTCAAGCAGAGGAACGACCGCGAGGGACACCAGGAAGGCGACCGCGTCCTGCGCGCCTTCGCATCGGGTCTCGCGGGCACGCTGCGCGAGACGGACGTTGCGGGGCGGGTCGGCGGCGACGAGTTCGCGGCGATCCTGCCGACGGCGGGGTCGACGGACGTGGACGCGTTTCTCTCGCGCCTGCGGCTGAGAATCCCCGACGACCTCTCGGTCAGCTTCGGGGCGGCGCACCTGCCCGACGAGTGCACGACCGTCGAGCAGCTCCTCGAGCTCGCCGACCGCCGCCTCTACGCCGACAAGACCGCCAGGGCGGCGTAGGGCGCCGGAAGAGGTCTAGAAGAACTTCTCGACGCTCTGCGTCTTGTCCGAGGCGTCCTTGTGGGCGCGATCGGTGCCGGTGCCGCCCTTGACGGCGGTCTCCTTGACCCCGTCGCGGGCGAAGAGCGAGTCGTTGCCGTCGCCGCCGTCGAACTTGTCCACGGCCGAGCCGCCGGTGAGAGCGTCGTTTCCGGCACCGCCGCAGATGACGTCCTTTCCGCCCTTGCCGTCGATTCTGTCGTTCCCGCCGAGACCGACGATCACGTCCGCGCCGGAGCCGCCGTTGATCGTGTTCGCGGCGTCCGTGCCAACCTTCGTCGCCGGCTTGCCCAGGCACGTCGGCGACGCCGTCCCATAGACGACGAGCTCGGCGATGTCCATGAACTGCGCGTGGCCGTGATTCGAGGTGATCGTGAAGCGGACGTACCGCACTGCCTTGCGGACCGAGATCGGGATGGCGTTGAGCTGGTGGGCCTGGCCGAGCGAGAACGATCCGGTGCTCACGGTCGTCCACGAGCTCCCCGACCCGGTCTTCGACGTCTCGATCTTGTACCCCTGGGCGGACGCGGAGTCGGGATCGCCGCAGACCGCGCCGGGATCGACCGCGAACGAGCTCACGTCGACGTAGGCGGGAAGCTTCACCGTGATCCATCGCGGCCCGGTCGGTGCGAACGTCGGCCTGGTCGTGGACCACCCGGTACCGAGCAGCTGGTCGATCGCGTGCGCCGGTCCGCAGCCGACGGAGGAGAAGTTCGGGCCGGTGAACGAGTCGATGCGGGCGCCGCCGTCGAACGCGGTCCAGTCGCGCCGGACGACGAAGTCGGACGAGCTTTCCATGCCCGCGACGATGCCCACGTTCGAGCCGATGTCGCGGTCGTAGCCTCCCTTCGAGGCGATCACCTGGGGATACGTTCCGACGGGTACGTCGGCGATGCCGTACTCGCCGAGGGCGTTCGTCGTGTCGGATAGCTCGAGCCCGGCAAAAGCGACTTTCACGCCTGCCACCGGCTGCCCCGTATCCGCGTCGGTGACCACGCCGGCGAGGGAGCCGGTACCGGCGGCGGGGCTCGGCGGGAGCGCAAAGCTCTGGATCGGCTCGGTGTCGTCGGCGTCCTCCGTCGCCGCGAAGAAGCCCATCCCGCGCGTTGCGAACACCTGCCAGATCGCCACCTTGCGGTCGGCGCGGCCGTCGAGGACGCCGACCTGGTTCGCCTGGAGGATCGCGTTTCGCATGTCGAGGAACGACGGGTTCGCGGGAGAGAGGCGCATGGCCTCGGTGACGAGGAAACGCGAGTCCGCGACTCCGACCGCGCTCCGGAGGTCCCAGAGAGTCTGGGCCCAGATCTCGCCGTCCGCGTGCACTTCGGGACCGCCCGACCAGATGTGGCCCATGTCGCCGTACGTGTAGCCGCCCTGGCTCCCGGTGGCGTCTCCGCCTGGACAAGCCGCGGTCGCCGTCACGACAGGGCAGTCGAGCCCCTCCGTCCGGATCGTCGGCCGGTTGTTCCCGACGTAGCGGTCGAGCTTGACGTCCCCGACCGCCCCCGTGTTGGGAGCGAAGCCCGCATTGACGAGGAAGTCCATCGCGTACCAGTCGCTCCAGGCCTCGCCCATGGCCCCGGACTGGAACGAGTCGAGGGCGCCCCAGCCGTTCGCGTACGTGACGAGCCGGTTGGAAAGGCCGTGCGCGTACTCGTGGTAGACGACGGCCGCATCGTCGCCGCCGTTCACGTCCGGAGTGGGATCGGTGCTGACGTTCCCGGTCAGCGACGTGAACAGGTACATCTGCATCGTCGGCGACTGCCCGTCGGGCGGCGTGAACATGTTCGCGTTGTTGATGTGAGCGGCGTCCGGCATGTGCAGTCCGAGGAACTGCCCGGCCACACCGGTGTCCGCTCCGTCGCCCGCCTGCGCGACGACCTTGTCATCCCCTTCGAAGTTCCGCGTCGTCCACGCGATGTCGGGGCTGGTCTCCAGATGGTCGTGGAAGCGGTTGACGAAGTAGAAGACCTGGATGGCGTTCTGCCGTCGGTTCTGGTACCAGCCGGGCGGCTGGGGGAAGGGCCCGTTGTCGTTGCTGTCCCAGGAGCACACGCTCGGTTGCGCCGGCGCGCAGAGCCCGGCCGCCTGCGTGAAGTCGTTGAATGCCCACGTGAGCGTCGGGTCCGCCTCCTCGTTTCCGCCCACGCCTCCGCCGCCGCCGCCCGAGGCATCGTCGGCACGATCGTTGTCGTTCCAGTCCGAGAAGACGTGGGCGTTCGCTCCGTTCAGCTTCTCTGCGCTGGCCGAAAGCCAGCCCAGCGCGGTGAAGTTCCGGGAGCTCTGAGTCCCGCCCGAGGCGGCGCCGGGGTAGTAGTCCCACGCCAGGCCGCTGACCTGCTCGACCTTGTTCTCGCTCCGCAGCACCTCACCGCTCTCGGCGTCGACGAGAGACGTGTAGACCTCGTCGGAATCGACGGCGGCGGTCACGTGCCACGCAAGCCGGACGCCACGCCCCGTGTCGACGAGGACGAGCTCGGCGCTGTGGCCGCCGGCGAAGCTTGTCGCCTGCTCGATGCCGCGGGGGGCGGCGAGCCGGCGCGGGACGCGAGCCGGCAGGTGGTTCTCGGCCCGGAGCGTGTTGGCGACCGCCTCTCCCCCGCTCACTGACGGGCTCTCGGCGGGCAGCTCGAGGTCGGGTAGCGGGGAGCCGAGGACGTTGACGATCCGTCCGTCGCTCGTGACGCTCGCGCGCAAGTCGTTCGCAGATGCCCGGATGCCATCGGCCTCCTGAGCCCACACGAGATGCCGGACGCCGAAGGCGTCGGTCTCGTCCCTGACGAGGCGTAGGCCGGCGAGGTCCTCCTCGTCGAGTCCGAACACGCTCTCGTTCGCCCGGACGTAGTCGAAGACGACGCCCACGGCATCCGCGCCGGTCGGCTCGGTCAGGAAGCCGTCGAGACGAGCGACGACGCGCGGCGTCCCGGTCACCGGATCGACATCGACGACGCCCTGCAGGCCCAGCGAGGCGCGAAGAACGTCCGCCGGCGCGGAACGCGGGGTACCGGCGGCCGTCGCGGCCGAGAGGCTGACGACGAGCAGCGACGCCAGAGTCGCTGCAGGCACACGAAGGCGACGGGGCGGCTGCAGAGAAATCACGGGCTGTGAACCCCTGACTGACGCTAACCCCGGGCAACCTCCCCGACGTCCCCCGTTCGAGCGATGTCCAGCGCCCGCTCGAGATCCGCTGGAAGCGGCGATGCGACGTCGACCTCGTCGTCGGCAAGCGGATGCGGAAACGCGAGGCGAGCGGCGTGGAGGAACTGGCGGTCGAGGCCGAGGTCGCCCGGGACGCCGTACGTCGGATCGCCGGCCACGGGGAGGTCGATCGCGGCAAGGTGCACTCGAATCTGGTGCGTCCTGCCGGTCTGGAGCCGCGCGCGCACGAGCGCGTGCTCCGGAAGGAGCTCGGCGAGCTCGAACTCGGTAACGGCCTCCCGCGGCGTGTCCGTGTCGAGCGAATGGCGAGTCGGATCACGGCGGTCGCGGCCGATAGGCGCCTCGATCCTCCCCGCGCGTGAGCGCGGGCGGCCGCGGACGAGCACGAGGTACTCGCGTACCAGCTCACGTCGACGCAGGAGGCTTTGAAGACGTCGATGTGCCTCGTCCGACCGGGCCACGACGAGCAGGCCCGAGGTGTCACGGTCGAGCCGGTGGACGATGCCCGGCCGCTCCGGCTCTCCGCCTCCCTCGATCGCCTCTGCGAGCAGGCCCTGGACGAGCGTGCCGTGGGCATGGCCGGCCGACGGATGGACGACGACCCCCGCCGGCTTGTCCACGACCAGCAGGTGCTCGTCCTCGTAGGCGATTCGCAGGCCCTCGACCCGCTCCGGAGCGAGCGCGCTCTCGCGGCGGTCCGGAAGCTCGAGGTTCACCCTCCTCCCCGCCCGCCAGCCGGTGGCTCTTCGAACGCCGCTCACCATCGACGAGCACGGCGCCGTCGCTCACGAGCTTCTCGGCCACCGCCCGCGAGCCGACCTCCTCGCAGCCCGCGAGGAAGCGATCCAGCCGCTCGCCGGCCGCCTCGGGCGGCACGACCAGCCTCAGGTTCATCCGGTCGTCTTGGGAGCCGTGCGGCGAAGACGGGGCTGCCGCTCGGCGGAGACGAGCGCCACCAGCAGGATCGCGACGCCGACGACGATGAACGAATCGGCGAGGTTGAACGCGGGCCAGAAGCGCAGGTCGAGGAAGTCCGTGACGTGCCCGAGCCGGAGTCGATCGATCAGATTCGCGAGACTGCCGCCCACGAGCAGGCCGAGCGCGACCGGGAGCACTGGGTGGCGCGCGCCGGAGCGGGCGAAGTAGAAGAGCATCCACCCCACGGCGGCCGCGGTGAGGATGGTCACCGCCGTCGCCCAGGTCGAGAAGAGCCCGAATGCGATGCCCGGATTCGTGACGTGCCGGATCTCGAGGGGGCCGACAACATGGACGGACTCTCCGAGAGCGAGCTGGGTCGTGACCAGCTGCTTCGTCACCTGGTCGGCAAGGATGGCTGCGAAGGCGACCGCCAGCAGGCCGATCCAGTGGAACGGCGTGGCAGAGAGCGACCGCTCGACCATCGAGATCGGCACGCGCCCGTCCGTGGCCGATCCGACGCGGACGTCGATCAGCCTCGCCGACGGGTTGACTAGGCCCTCTCGGCGAGTCGCTGGCAGTCGATACACCTCGTTGCGTACGGGATGGCCTCGAGTCGCTCCTCGGCGATCTGCTTCCCGCAGCGCGCACAGCTCCCGAATGTCCCGCTCTCGATTCGGTCGAGGGCTTCCGTGATCCCGCTCAGCACGTGCTCGGAGTTCTCCTCGAGCGTGTAGTCGATCTCGCGGTTGAGCGTTGCGGTGGCGGAATCGGCGAGGTGGTTGTCGTACGTCTCCTCCTCGGTCTCCTCCTCCAACGACCCGGCTTCGTGCAGGTTCTCGACCGTCAGAGTGACCCGGTCCCGCTCGTCGATGAGGATCTTGCGGAAGCGCTCGGTATCCACTCATCGAGTATATCCGGGGGTCCGGCGACCTCCCGGGGGATCGGTCCTGCCCCTAGACGGCTGGCTCGGGCGCCTCCAGGGCGAGCACCGGCTCGCCCTCCAGACGCTCGAGCGTGGAGGCAAGAAACGCCCTGAACTCGGCCCTGACGTCGGCCTCGAGCGCACGGAGCCGGCGGATCTCGTCGCGTACTCGCTGCTCCTCCGCCTCGGCTGAGGCGGCGATCTCCCGCGCCTTCGCCCGGGCCTCCTCGACGATCAGGTCGGCCTCGTGGTGTGCGCGCGCCCGGAGCTCGTCGGCCATGCGCTCGGCGGAGAGCAACGTGTTTCTGAGCGCCTCCTCGATCTCCCTCTGGCGGTGGAGCTCGCTCTCGAGTTGCTCGATCTCGTCGCGGAGATCCGCGCGGTCGCGCCAGACGTCCTCGTAGCTCGAGGCGATGTCGTCGAGCAGGCGGTCGACGCTGGGACGCTCGTAGCCGAGCGGGCGCCGACCGATTCTGATGTGGCGGATCTCGACGGGAGTGAGTGACATCCGACGGTCACTTCGCCGCGCGAGACGGATTTCCTACAGGGCGCTGAGGCCGCGCTGGATCAGGGAGTGCACGATCGACAGCACGATGATGGCCACGATCGGCGACAGGTCGAGGCCGAGGCCGCCGAGGTTGAGCTGCGGGATGAAGCGGCGGAAGAGGCGCAGGTAGGGGTTGACGACGTCGTACAGGAAGCGCTGGATCCGGTTCAGGGTGGTGTTGTACGGGAGCGGCACCCACGACGTGATGATGTAGGCGAGGATGCAGATCAGATAGACGTAGTACAGCGCGGCGACGAAGCCTTTCGCCGTCGAGATCGTGTCCGCGAGAAGCATCGCCGGGGGAAACCTATCGCCCCGGGCGGATCGAACCCAGGCTTTTGCTCAGGCCTGGTTGAAGAAGCCGCGGTCGATGAGGCGAGCCCGCTCCTCGGCCGAGACCTCGACGTTCCGCGGCGTGAGCAGGAAGACCTTGTCCGCGACCCGCTGCATGCTCCCGCCGAGCGCGTACGTCAGGCCGCTCGAGAAATCGATGAGTCGCTTCGAGAGCTCGGGGTCGGCGCTCTGCAGGTTGACGATCACCGGCACCGAGTCCTTGAACTTGTCGGCGATCGACTGGGCGTCGTTGAAGCTCCGCGGGACGACGAGGTGCACCTTGACCGCTCCTCCCGAGACCGCCTCGAGCCGTCGGTCGCTCGGAGGCCGGGCGACGGCCGTCTGCGTGCCGGCCTGAGCGTCCGGATCCGTCCAGTCGTCGAACTCCTCGCGCTGCCTGCGGCTTGCACGCGGGCTCAGACGACGGACGTTCTGGCGATCGCGGTCATACGTGCGCTCGAGGTCTTCCTCGGCGGCGTAGGCCTCCTCGTCCCAGTACTCGTCCTCCTCGACGATGCCGAAGTACACGAGCGCCCGGCTCCAGACGTCTCCGAGTCCCATGACGCAGGACGATACTAGCCGTACAGAACGGAACCCACCCGCACGAGGGTGGCCCCTTCCTCGGCGGCGACGCGATAGTCCTGCGACGTCCCCATGGAGAGCTGCTCCAGGCCGTACTCGGCGCCGAGCTCACGGAGCCGGCGAAAATACGGGCGCGAGGCCTCGGGGTCGGCTGCGAGCGGTGGCATCGTCATGAGGCCGCCTACGTCGACGCCCAGCTCCCGCACCTCGGTCAGGAAGCCGGCGAGTGCCTCGGGCGCCACGCCCGACTTCGACTCCTCGCCCGAGAGGTTGACCTCGACGAGCGTGGGAATGGTCAGCCGGCGCGCCGCAGAGACGCTCTCGAGCGAATGGCAGAGCTCGCAGTAGTCGGAGACGTCTCGCGCCTTGCGCGACTGCAGGTGGCCGATGAAGTGCCAGCGGAATGCGTCCCCGTGCAGTGCGTGCTTCGCTTCGAGATCCTGCAGCCGGTTCTCTCCGACGATGGCAACGCCGGCGGCGGCCAGGACGCCGAGGTCGTCCGGGGAGACGTACTTGGTGGCGGCGACGACGGTCACATCGGGGCCAACCTCCGCGCAGATGCGCTCGTAGTTGGCGCGGACGGTGCTAGCGGAGAGCGGCAACGATCCCCTGGCGGCCCGTGCGGCCGCGGTCCCTGCGGTGGGAGAAGAAGAGGCCCTCCTCGCAGGACGTGCAGAGCCCCACCCGCTCCACCGTCGCGCAGCCGGCGGCCCGAAGGGCGCGTTCGGCGGCCTCGGCGAGGTCGAGGTTCCTGCCGCCGACGACGTCCTCCCCGAAGCGCTCGCGAAACGGCGCCGCCACCTCGTCGCCCACCTCGTAGCAGCACGGCCCGATTCCCGGCCCGACCGCTGCCGCGAGGGCGCCGCCGCCTAGCGCCGCCACGCCGGCCTCCACGATGCCGCCGAGGAGCCCGCGCCAGCCTGCGTGCAGCACGACCACGGCCGGGCTGCCGTTCGCGCGCGCGATGGCGATCGGGAGACAGTCGGCGGTGAGGAGCATGACCCCGCGCCCGGGCTCATCGGTCCACAGCCCGTCGCAGCGCTCGAACTCGAGCCCCGGCGTGACGACGCCGCGGCCGTCGGCCTTGACGACCTCGGCGCTGTGGAACTGCCACGCCATCGTGGCCGTCTCCGGCTCGACGCCGACCCGGGCGCAGAGCCGGCGACGATTCTCGTAGACGTTCTCCGGCTCGTCGTCCGTGTAGACGCCGAGGTTCAACGACTCGAAGGCGCCTCCGCTGACACCCCCGGTCCGCGACGAGAAGGCTACGCGGTACGGTCCGGGCGCCTCCCATTCGAAGAGCGTCATACGGTCACGATATTGACCATGACCTCGGTGGTCCGGTCGAGGACGTCGCCGAAAACGTTCCAGAACTGGTCGTTGAAGATGAAGATCAGGGCGAAGAGTCCGAGCATCCCGACCTGGTCGAGCTGCGACCAGCGGGCGTGCAGCGCCCGCGGCATGAAGGCCGCGACGATGCGCGAGCCGTCGAGAGGCGGGATCGGAATGAGGTTGAAGAGCCCGAGCACGACGTTCACCTGGAAGGCATAGGCGAGCACCTGGAATGCCGTGTCGCCCAGGTCACCGTGCACGAGGACGGTGATGCAGCCGAGCGCGAGCAGAAGGTTCGTCGCCGGCCCGGCCGCAGCCACGATTGCCATGTCGATCTGCGGACGGCGAAACGCGCGCGGATTGATCATCACGGGCTTCGCCCAGCCGAAGATGAAGTTCGTCGCGAAGGCTGTGAGCGCGAACATGGCCGTGCCCAGAGGGTCGAGGTGCACGATCGGGTTGAAGCTCAGCCTCCCGTCGGCGCGTGGGGACGGATCGCCGAGCCACGTGGCGACGTAGGCGTGGGCGAGCTCGTGCAGCACGAGGCTCACGAGGAGCAGCGGCGCGAGATAGAGGAAGGTCTCGAGGCTCACGCTGTGGCGCCGATCAGTTCGCGTGCAGCGGCGAGCTCCGCGTCGCGCCCGGCGAGCTCGCCGTTTATCTTGCGGCGCAGCACCTCGTCGAGCACGGCGCCCACCTGCGGCGACTCGCCCAGGCCGAGCTCGGCGAGGTCGGCGCCTGAGATCTCGAGCCGGATTCCACGGAGCTCTCTGAAGTAGCGCTCGAGGCGCTCGCGGACATCCCCGTTCGACCCGGCCATGGCCATCAGGACGCCGTCGGGGTCATGCGGCTCGATGAGGGCACGGAGCGCCGCAGGCTCGTCCGTCGTTGCTACGAGTTCGCGGAGGCGCTGTGCGACCGTCACCGCGTCGGCGAGGCGGTCGGCATCGCGGCGACGAAGCCGCAGCCGCTCGAACCAGCTGTAGAGCTCGTCGGGAGGAAGACGGCGAGCGAGCGCCGCGAGCCGCGGCCGCCAGACCGGCGTCTCGGGGGCAAAACGCCGCCGCAGCTCGTCCAGCTCGGCGACGAGTGCGACCGCCTCCTCTCCTGCGGCCAGGTGCGGGTGGATTGCCTCGTCCAGCCGGAGCTCTCCGAGGCGCCGAAGCGTCCCGGCCACCTCGTCCTCCGAGAGCAGCGCCTCGAGCTCGTCGCGCAGCCGGGCCGAGGAGAGCTCGCCGACGAGCTCCATCTCGACGCAGGCGCGCGCGAGGCCCTGCGTGTGGGCCTCCATCCGGAAGCCGTAGCGATTCTCGTAGCGAAGCGCCCGGAAGAGGCGCGTGGGATCATCGATGAACGAGAGGTTGTGGAGCACGCGAACGACGCCCGCTTCGAGATCGCGCAGGCCGCCGAAGAAGTCCACGAGCCGGCCGAAATCCTCGCCCTTCAACGAGACTGCGAGCGCGTTGATCGTGAAGTCGCGCCGGTAGAGATCCTCGCGAATGGAGGCCTGCTCGACGGCGGGCAGTGCTCCTGGGTAGTCGTAGAACTCGGTGCGCGCCGTCGCCACGTCGATGCGTCCGCCGTCGTGCAGGACCACCGCTGTCCCGAACTTGTCGTGCGAGACAACACGGCCACCGAGCGCGACCGCGAGCGCGCGGCCGAATGCAATGCCGTCGCCTTCGACGGCGATGTCGACGTCGAAGCTCGGTTCGTCCATGAGAAGATCGCGCACGGCGCCGCCAACGAGGTACACGCCCTCGAAGCTCTCCCCCACCGCCTGCACGGCCTCGAAGACCCGCTCGAGACCCGGAAGGGCGAGCAGCCGCTCGCGGACGTCGGGGCCGGGAGCCGGCTCGTGCGGGACCGGCGGCCCACCGAGAGCATGCAGGAGGTCGCTGCGCGCGACCACGCCGGCGACCTCGTTCCCCCGCAGAATGGCGACGCGGCCGGCATCGGAGCCTCGTAGGAGGCGCGTGAGCTCCGGCAGCGGGGTGTCCTCGGCGCAGCTGACGACATCCGTGCTCATGACGCTCTTCACGGGCGCATGCGAAAGACCGTGAGTGATCGCCCGGTCGAGGTGCTCGCGCGTGACCTGGCCCGCGAGGTGCCGCTCGTCGCCCACGAGGATCCCGCTCTGGCGGTGGCGCTGGCAGGCGACCATCGCCTC
This sequence comes from uncultured Actinomycetes bacterium, assembly GCA_963842305.1. GTDB lineage: Bacteria > Actinomycetota > Thermoleophilia > Gaiellales > Gaiellaceae > JAIBJN01. The sequence goes on along the minus strand of CAWJFW010000002.1, from coordinate 981,761 downwards.
GGAGACCGTGCTGTCGGGCCCGACGAAGCGTGCCGGACGGGACATGATCTCCGCCGCTGTTGCGAGCGGGCGCGCGGCGCCCGGGAGCGACCCCAGCACGAGCTTCCGGGCATCGCCAAGCGAACCGCGGTAGACGGCCGAGGCCGCCTGCTGGTGCCCGCCTCCGCCGAGTGCGGCCGCGATCACGGCGGCATCGAGCTCGGGCAGGCGCGTGCGGGCGACGCAGAACACCCGCCCATCCATCTCCACGAGACAGATGAGCGCCAGAGCATCGGTGAGGTCGACGATCTTGTGGGCGAGATTCGACACGCCGTCCACGTAGGCCGGCCAGGCGACCGACGCCACGAGCACCTCGAGACCGGCCACCGTGTGCGACTCGACCGCGCTCATGAGCGCGTCGAGGAGGGCACGCTCCTCTTCGGAGAGTGGCGTGCGCAGGTACTGGGCGACAACGTCCTGGCGGGCTCCGTGGCGGAGGCACCACGCGAGCGCCTCCGCGTCCCGCACGCCGACCCCCGCATACCCGAGCGAGCCGGTGTCCTCGTGGATCCCGAGAGCGAAGACGGTCGCCTCGATCGGGGTGACTGCGATCTCGCGCTCTGCGAGGATCCCGACCATCGTCGTCGTGAGGGCGCCGTCCTCCGAGAGCACGAGGTTCTCGGGCTTCACCCAGTCCGGCGTCTCGCCGGAATGGTGGTCGAAGACAACAACCTCGACGGACGGATCGCGCGCGACGCGCTCGTACTCGCCGAGGCGCTCCGGGTGCACCGTCTCCACGACGACGAGCCGCCTGATCGAGCCCGGGTCGACTCGGCCGGGCTCGAGGAGCTCCAGCTCGTCGGCATGCAGGCGGTAGAACTCCCGGACGTTCCGGTTGAGGGAGCCCGACAGCGCGATCGCCGCGCCCGGGTACAGGCGCCGCGCAGCGAGCATTGCTCCGAGCGCGTCGAAGTCCGTGTTCGTGTGCGAGACGATGACGTCCACGACCCAAGATTAGACCCGGACGGCGCGTATCCCCCCTTCTGGGGATGCGTCTCCACCGGCCCCAATACACGGTGCTGTGGGGGTCTGTCGCCACAGTGTTCCGAACATCGCGCCTCGTTCTCACAGCGATCATCGCCGCGCTCGTCCTCGTTGCGCCGGCGGCGACCGCACCTCTCGGACCGGAGCTGACATCGCCTGACGATGGCGCGACGGTCTCGGCGCTGCCGGCGTTCAAGTGGGAGCCGGTCGCGGATGCGAGCAACTACGAGTTCGAGCTGGACGCCGACCCGGCGTTCGACTCGCCGATCGTTCACGTCACGACGAAGAACACGCGCGCGGCGGCGAAGGATCTCATCGCCAACGGCACCTACTACTGGCGGGTGCGCGGCGTGACGAGCACAGGCACGCTGGGCGCCTGGTCGGAGACGCGCTCGTTCGACCTCGCCTGGACCGCGCAGCCCTCGCTCTTGAAGCCTGCGGACGGCGCCACGCTCACGTTCCCGAGCGAGCCGCTCGAGCTCAACTGGAGCGTCGTGCCCGGTGCCGCCAAGTACCTCGTCCGTGTCGCCACAGACCCAGGGCTCGGCTCCCTGGTTTGGGGCGAGCCGTTCGAGACGGCGGCGACGTCGTTCACGCTGAACGACCCGCTCGCGCCCGGGACTTACTACTGGCGCATCACTCCGCTCGATGCCGAAGACCATCCCGGTGGCTCCTCGACGATCGCCTCCTTCAACTGGGTCTGGCCGTCGACGACGGATACCGACGTCACCGACCTCGTACCCGCGCCCGAGGTGTACGACCCGCGGTTCTCCTGGGACCCGGTGCCCGGCGCCGCCGGCTACGAGGTCGAGGTGAACTTCTCGTCCGACTGGGCGGAGAGCTCCAAGGTGTGCTGCGAGCCGATCAAGGGCCAGATCTCCACGCTGGGTACCTCCCTTGCCCCGCCGGAGGTGCTCGCGAACAACACGTACTACTGGCGCGTCCGGGCGATCGACCCGAGCAACAACGCCGGCGTCTGGAACGAAGGCCCGACCTTCATGAAGACGTTCGACAACGTCCCGCCGGTGACGGCGCCCAGCATCAAGAACCTGCGCGTGGCCGACAATCTCTCGGATCCAGCGACCGACGCCGTCCCCGGCACCGAGGTCGTCGACACAGGCGTGCCCGTGCTCCGCTGGGACGCGGTCGCGGGAGCGTCGAGCTACCAGGTGAACATCACGCAGTACGAGAACGCAGAATGCGACTGGACGCAGTCGATCTGGCAGAACACCCCGACGACCCTCCCGCCTGGACGCCTCTCGGCTGGGACGGGCCGGCCGGCGACCCCTACCCCTCGATGACCATCGCTGACGACCTCAACAAGGCGCTCGCGACGGGAGCGTCCTACTGCGTGCGGGTGCGGGCTGTCGATCGGTCCTCCGCGTCCTCCGGCGCCGACGCCATCTTCGGCGACTGGACCTATCTCAACGCGGCCAACGAGCCGGGCTTCCTCTGGACCGGCCCTCCGGCCTCAACGTCATGCAGCCCCTGTCAGATGCCCGGCTCGGCGTACAACGCGCCGCTCACCGGCACCTCCCTCGGACAGATGCCGCTCTTCACCTGGGACGAGGTACCAGGGGCCGAGAGCTACTACGTGCTGGTCTCGCGCGACGCCAACTTCACGACCATCGTCGACTACGCGTACACGCGCATCCCGGCCTACGCGCCTCGGCGCGGCGCGACGCAGTCGATCGGCTATGCGGACGAGACAACCCTGTACTACTGGGCAGTCCTCCCGGCGAACAACGCGGACGGCAGCGGTGTGTCCACGGATCCGCTTTCGAGCAACCCGCAGAGCTTCACCAAGCAGTCCACTCCGCCGACGCTCGAGAGCCCGATCAACGACGAGGCGGTCAACACCCCGGCCACGGAGTTTCAGTGGTCGCCGGTCCTCGGAGCACGTCGTTACCGGGTCCAGGTCGCCCAGAACCCGACCTTCTCGAATCCGATCGACGACGTCGTCACGGACTCGACGGCGTACACGAGCAACACGACCTACCCATCCGACACGACGCTCTACTGGCGCGTCCGCGCCGACGCGGAGAACAGCACGTCGTCCATGGTCGGCCTCACGTGGTCCGCGGCCGGGACGTTCAAGAAGCAGCTGCCGAAGCCCGTGCTCGACCCGGACAACCCGACGAGCGGCTCCCTCCTGCCGACGATCCGCTGGAGCACGGTGCCGGGAGCGGTCTCCTACGACGTCCACCTCGTCGAGCCCGACGGCGACGACGAGACCTTCACGAAGATCCCGGCTCCCGCCGGGACCTTCACGAAGCTCACGGGCGTCGGCGTCGCGACCTGGCAGGTGCGCGCAAACTTCCCCACCGACTCGAGCGCCGTGGTTCACGGGCCCTACTCGCTGGCGGGAACGTTCACCCACACGATCCCGCAGCCCGCCAACCCGACCGAAGAGGCCGGCGACCGCCGCCTGCTCTTCAACTGGGATCCGAGGCCGCGCGCCGACCACTACCGCGTCCAAGTCTCCACGAGGGCCGACTTCCTCTCGACCGTGGAGAACGTCAACACCCAGACCACGGCGTACGCCCCCCTCCTCACCTCGGGCGCGTACACGCCCGGCGGCACGTTCTACTGGCGCGTCGCCGTGGTGGACACCGACACCAACACGGGCGACTTCACCGCCGTCCACTCCTTCACCCTTCCGCCCATCACGGATCCGGGCGGGGGCGGCGGCCCGACCTCTCAGGAGTTCAAGGTTCTGTCGACCGGCTACCCCGTCAAGGGCAAGTCGAAGAGCATCACGCTCACGGTGCGCAACGGGAGCTTCCAACCGGTCGCCGACGCCAACGTGCGCGTCTCCGGCGCCGGCGTGACGGCCCAGACGAAGCAAACGAACGCCTCGGGCGGGGTGACCTTCAAGGTGCGCGCCAAGCGCTACCCGGGCAAGATCACCTTCAGGATCACCAAGGCCGGCTTCGAGGCAGAGACGCACACGAAGACGGTCCGGCCGGCCTAGGCCGACGCCGACACCGCCGCGCAGACGCTATCCGGGCCTGCGGGCGACGACCGCGACCTCGATGCGGGCGCCCGACGGGAGCGCGGCGATCTCCACGGTCGCTCGGGCGGGGTACGGCTCGCGCAGGTGGCGCGCGTAGACCTCGTTCATCGCCTGGAAGTCCTGCAGCTCGATGAGGAAGATCGAAGTCATGACGACGTCGTCGAGGCTGCAGCCCGCCTCCTCCAGGATCGCGGACAGGTTCTTCATCACCTGCTCGGTCTGTTCGACGATGCCGCCGTCCACCACTTGGCCCTGCGCCGGATCGATCCCCAGCTGGCCCGAGACGAACACGAGGTCTCCGGCGACGATCCCCTGCGAGTAGGGCGCCCCCTGGAACGGGGCCGGGGCATTCTCGGTCCTCACCGCACGCTTGTCACTCATCCGTCCACCCTTTCGATGCTCGCGCCGAGCGCGCGCAGGCGCTCGTCGATTCGTTCGTAGCCGCGGTCGATCTGGCCGATGTTCCCGATCGTCGAGCGTCCCTCCGCGCAGAGGCCGGCGATCAGCATTGCCATCCCCGCGCGGATGTCCGGGCTCTCCATCCGCTCGCCGTACAGTCGCGTCGGCCCGTTCACGACCGCGCGGTGCGGATCGCACAGAATGATCCGCGCGCCCATCGTCACGAGCTTGTCCACGAAGAAGAGCCTGTTCTCGAACATCTTCTCGAAGATCAGTACGGTGCCCCGAGCCTGCGTCGCCACGGCGAGCGCAATCGAGGTCAGGTCGGCGGGAAACGCGGGCCACGGGCCGTCCTCGATCTTCGGGATCTGAGCGCCGAGGTCGTCCTGGATGACGAGCTCCTGGCTTCCAGGCACCCGCACCGAGCTCCCGTCCGCGTGCCACGTCACCCCGAGACGCTCGAAGCCGTGCCAGACCCCGACCATGTGCTCGGGGAGAACGTCCTCGATCACCATCTCGCCCTCCGTCACGGCGCCGAGGCCGACGAAGCTCGCGACCTCGATGTGATCCGGACAGATGCGCCACTCGCCCCCGCTGAGGCGATCGACGCCGCGCACGACCAGGACGTTGGATCCGATCCCGTCGATGCGGGCGCCGAGAGCGACCAGGAAGCGGCAGAGGTCCTGGACGTGCGGCTCGCAGGCCGCGTTCACGATGGTCGTCTCGCCAACTGCCAGCGACGCCGCCATGACGGCGTTCTCCGTCCCCGTCACCGATGCCTCGTCGAGGATGACCTGCGTCCCCACAAGGCGGCTTGCCTTCATGTGCAGCCGCCGGTCGGCGGTGATCTCGGCCCCGAGCCGCGCCAGCGCATGGATGTGGGTGTCGAGCCGCCGCCTCCCGATCACGTCGCCTCCGGGCGGCGGGACGACTGCCTCGCCCCAGCGGGCGACGAGCGGCCCGGCGAGGAGGATCGAGGCACGGATCCGCGCGCAGAGCTCCGCGTCGAGCTCGGTCTTCTTGACGTCCTCCGCGACGATCATGACGATTCCGCCCTCGCGGTGCTCCACCTGCACACCGAGGTCTGCCACGAGCTCGAGCATGCTCTCGACGTCCCGGATCGCCGGCACGTTGGTGAGCGTCACCGGCTCTTCGGTCAGGAGCGAGGCAGCGATGATCGGCAGGGCCGCGTTCTTGTTCCCCGTCGCCCTGATCGACCCGCTGAGCGGGCGGCCTCCTTCGATGACGAAGGACTCCATCACGGTGTCGGCGACAACGGTCTCGGGCACAGGTCTCGTTCGGGCTCGGAAGGCCGAAGCGACCCAGGAGGCTATCCTAAACGCCCCGATGGACGTGACCCGTGACCGCGCCTGGGAGACCCTCACCCACTACACGCAGAGCGAAGCGCTGCGCCGGCACGCGCGCGCGGTCGAGGCCTGCGTCGGCTTCTACGCGGACCAGAACGGCGAGGACGAAGAACTCTGGCGCGCCGTCGCGCTCCTGCACGACTTCGACTACGAGATCCATCCGACCCTCGACCAGCATCCCCAGAACGGTGCCCCGATCCTTCGTGACGAGGGCTGGCCCGATGAGGTCGTCGAGGCGGTCCTTTCCCACGCCGAGCACCTGGAGATGCCGCGTGACACGCCGCTGAAAAGGACCCTGTTCGCCTGCGACGAGCTGGCTGGCTTCGTGCACGCGTGCGGGCTGGTCCGGCCGGACGGGATCGAGACCCTCGAGCCCAAATCCGTGAAGAAGAAGCTGAAGCAGCCGTCCTTTGCGGCCGGCGTGCACCGCGACGAGGTCTACGCCGGCGCCGAGCTGCTCGACCTCGAGCTCGACGACCACATCCGCAACGTGGTCACGGCGATGCGCCCGATCGCGCCCGAGCTCGGCCTCCGCACCGCGGCGGGGTAGCCCTACGCGACCAGTCTGGCCTGGGCGCGGCGGGCCAGGACCGTCAGATCGCCCGGTGAGACATCGTCGGGACGGCAGATTCCGGTGACCGACTGCACGTACCGCCCCGAGCGGACGAAGATCGAGGCCATCTCGAACTTCGCGCCGACGAGCTCGAAGGTGGCAACGAGCCCGGGCACTCCGCGGACGCCGGTCGAGAACGAGCGCACATTGACGTCGGTCGGCGTCACGCCCGTTTCCTTGGCGAACGCCCTGGCGATGCCGTCGGCAAACGACTCCCGGCCGGCGGACTGCCCAACGAGCCTGAGTGCGATGGCGGCTTGCCCCGGCTGTGCGTAGACCGCGGTTCTGGCCTGCAGCCGCATGAGATGGGAGCCGCCGACGGCAACGTCCTCGAACGTCCGCTGGTAGCCGGTGTAGCTCCGTTCCTCCACCGGGCCCTCGCCCACCGCAGCCGCCCCGTGTCCGACGTCCTCCGGCTGCAGCGTCCGCTCGGGCAGATGGTCTGCGGGTGCCGCCGTTCCGTCCGCCGTCTCCTCCTCCGGCGGCGGGGGGCCGACCTTGATGTCGCCGTCGAGAACGGCCTGGATGCGGCCGTCGAGCTTGACCGCGAGGGCGCGCGCCTCGGACTGTGCGTCGTCCTGATCGGCTCGCATGACCATGGCCACGCCGATGATGCGCTCCCGTCGGAACGCAACAGCGGTGACGTAGACGGCTTCCTTTCCGAGCGTCGAGGCGGCGAGGAGCCCTTCGGCCTCGTCGCCCACCGCGTTGACGGTGAAGCTCGACACGCGGCCGAGCGTCGAGCCGTCGTCCTGCTTGCCCTGGAAGCGCTGGAAGTCTCCGAGCTGCTTGTGCAGGTACTGCGCTGCGTAGACGGTGTCCTCCAGGAGCTCGATCTCGGTACCGACCGAGACCACGCCCTGCTTTCGCTTGAGCGCGGCGAGCCCGCCGTTTCCGTAGTAGCTCTTGTGGCCGCCGAGCCTGCCCGCGCTCCGCACGGACCTGGCCGTGTCGGTGGGATCGAGCGTATCGTCCGCGGCCTGGTCGTTCGCGACCGGGCCCGAATCGTCCAGGGGCTTCATGCCTTCAGCGATCGTCCCGAGCTCGTCGTGGGGAAGCACCATTGCCGCGAGCTGTGCCTTGGTGATCTGCGAAGGCTCGACCGGGTCGCGGGCTTCCTGCCCGCCCAGGCCGCAGCCGGCCAGCGCGAGCGTTCCGGCAAGCATCACTCCCCGCATAGATCGCGGCATGCGATTGGATTCGGCGCGGTTCGGGGTGAGCTACAGCCCCCGAACGAGGCGTTCGAGGTCATCCTCGCTCGTCCAGTACCCGCATGACGCACGGAGAAGGCCTGTACCGGGCAGCTCGCGCACGACCACGTCCTGGCTAGCAAGGCGTTCGACGACGGCTTCGGAGTCGTCCGCCCGCCAGGAGACGAGCGTCGCCTGGCCGGGCTCCGTCACGACGTCGGCGCCGCGCTCCAGGAGGAGCGCTCGGCAGCGGTCGGCTGCCTCGCGGGCCCGGGCGAAGCGCTCCTCCCCGGCCTCGGCGGCGAACGCGAAGGACGCGAGCAGGCCCGCGACCGAAGCGGGCGGCGTCCACGATCCCTCGAAGCGAACCGCGCTGTCTTTCAGCTCGTAGTCCGGGAGCTTCCACGAGAAGTACGAGGGGCAGGCGACGCGGCACTCGTCCAGGCGATCGCGCGCGACGTAGAGGGCGCCCGTCGACGCCGGGCCGAGGAGCCACTTCTGAGCGGAGACCGTGTAGAAGTCGGCGCCGAGATCTCCGATGTCCACCGGGATCGCGCCCGCGCCCTGTGCGCCGTCCACGAGCAGAGGAACCCCGCGCCCGATGAGCTCCTTCACGGGGAACACCGCGCCGGTGATCCAGGAGACGTGCGAAAGCGCGACCAGGCGTGTTCGCGGAGTGACGCAGGTCTCGATCGCGGCGTGGACCTCCGCGCCTGGAAGATCGCGAACTTCCGCAATGCGAAGCGCGGCGCCCGAGGCGACGAGCCCGCCCATGAGCCCCGGGTGCTCGGAATCGGTCGTCACGACCTCGTCATCCGGCCCGATGCCGAGCCCGCGGAGAACGATGTTGCAGCCCTCGGTCGTCGAGGCGGTCAGCGCGATCTGCTCGGGCGGGGAGGCCAGGAGGTCCGCAAACGCTGCGCGAAGCTCCTCCCGCTCGGCCAGCACCTGCTCGAAGTACGCGCGGCTCGAGCGCCCGTTCTCGAGCTCGCGCCGCTCGACCGCCTGCATCGCCTCGACAGTCGCGCGCGGCAGAGGCCCGAACGTGCCGGTGTTCAAATAGGCAAAGCGCTCGAGCACAGGGAGGCCCTGCCGGACAGCTACGAGGTCGATGCGACCACCGCCTCCACCGGCGCGTGGTCGGAGAGCACCACGCCCTCGACGCTTCGCCGCTCGACCGGCCAGGCCTCGGGCCCCCGCTCGAGCTGGGCGCCGCGAACGAGGATCTGGTCGACTCCGCCGATCGGGTCCGAGAAGCCCGAGACCGGGTGGCGGTCGAGGTTGAAGTCGCCGCAAAGGACGCAACCCCCGGCATCGGCGAGGAAGCCTGCCGCGCGCTCGATCTCTCTGCGGACGAGCTCGGGGTCCGAAGATTTCGACGCGTGGAGGTTGGCGAGCACGACAGCCTCGCCGTCGCTTTCGACCTCGAGCGACTGGCAGACGCGCCGCTGGCCGCCGCGCAAGAGCCAGTCCTGGCGCGAGAGGCCCGGGTTGAGGACGACGCGCCGGTGACGGCCGAGGTCGAAATGCGGGTTGACCAGGAGCGCATTCGCCTGCCCGGTCAGGCTGGAGCGGAACCGCTCCGGATCCCTCGCAGTGGCACGCCGTGCGAACGGCCCGAGCAATGCCGGCATGGTCATAGCCCACGAGGCGCTCATCCCACTCCAGTCATCGAGCCGCTTCACCGCCCAGAGCGGTACCTCCTGCAGCGCCACCACGTCCGGGGCATCGGCGGTCACCAACCGCACCATCGCCTCCAGGTGAAGCCCGGACGACTGCGGGTGCGTCCTCCCGTGGTAGAGGTTCCAGCTCCTGACGAGAAGGCGCATCGGGGAGGACTAGTCTAGGAGCGTGCGGGGACGCTTCGTCGACCTCGTCGAGCGGCAGCTCGAGCTCTTCGCGGCCGAGCGCGCGGGCCTCCTCGACGATTGCAGCGCTGCGCTCGACGCCTACAACGCGGCGTCGCGAGACGAGGCCGAAGAGCTCTATGGCGACTACGTCGATCTCGTCGACGCCGCCCAGGACGCGCTGCTCGAATACCGAGACGGTTATGCGAGCTCGCTGGACGCGGAAGCCGTCGACGAGTACGAGGAGGTCTTCAACCAGTTCGTGCGCAAGCGGCTTCCGAGCCTCGGCCTCGAGCTGGATTAGGAGGGTTGGCGGACCGACGCCAGTTCCTCCTGAGGGGCCTAGCCCACCTCGGTTGACTCGTGTTTGCACGAGGAGTAACGTCGCGGATCCGATCCGTGGGGGCGACGAAAGGGGAGATCATGAGCGGCAGGATCGTCGTCGCGACAGCGGCACTCTTACTGACCGCGGTATTTGCCTCGACCGCTGCGGCGGCCGGGCTCTCGAACCTCCAACCGGGCGAGCGAACCGCCGACTTGAGCGAGCAGGTGCCCGTGAACGTCGTGTTCGTAGGCCTCGAACCGGGACAGGTCGACGAGGCGGAGTTCCTCGCAGGACTACCGACGAGCTACAAGCCGACGATCCGCTCGAGGCTCCCCTACGGCCTCGTCGAGGAACTCGGGATCGACTACACCTACGACGTCCGGGTGAAGTACGCGAGCGCATCCTGGGAGGACTCGTTCTTCGGCGCCCTGACGGGCCTGGCCACCCCGGCCGACCGCACCGAGTTCCAGGATCTCTACAACGAGCAGGACGGGACGCGGGACGTCGGACAGAACCACTTCATCGACGCGCCGACGGTCGAGAAGTGGCTGATCGACCACGCGCCCTCCGGCGTCAACACCCGCAAGAACACAATCTTCTTCGTCAACTGGTGGGGCCGCTCGGACTTCATCGACCACGTGTACACGAAGTTCGGCGAGCCCGACCCCGACACGGGGCACGATTTCGGGCTCCTGAACGAGAGCCGCAAGATCATCGCCTGGGGCGGGACGACGCCCGACGACGAGGAGACCGGCCTTGGCAGCCGCGGCAAGCACCGCGTGTGGTTCTTCGACCTCTCCGCCGGTCCGGAGGCGTGGGGCAGCAACTTCGACATCACGAATGCCGACCTCGATGGCGACGACGAGCCCGACTATCGGATCCCGGTCGCGTGGGAGTACGCCTCCGACGGCTACCGCTCGCCGGACGCACTGACGGGCGACCTCAGCCTTCTGGCGCGCTACGGGGCTATCAATCTCCTGTTCACCCCGTCGCCGATCTACCCGCCCGACCTCACCCCGGAGCTGCTGCCGGCGACCGTGAACCTCGACCTGAACACCTACGAGGCCTGGGAGGGGGTCGACGCGAGTGCCCTCTACCAGAACCAGGACTACCTCCGCCACGAGCTGAGCGAGCTCTTCCCGGAGTTCGCACTCACGAGCGACAACCAGGACCTCAAGCTTCGCGGCAAGACGCTGCAGTGCTACCTGGCGTGGCTTGCCGACGAGCAGTGCTTCGACGAGTTCCCGCAGTACGAGGCCTTCGCGAACCTCTTCCTCTACCACGCCCTCAACATCAACCGCTTCCTCGACCGGAAGCTCAGGTTCGCCGGGCGAAACCGGGTCTACGAGGCGCCCGCGTTCAACTACGCGACCGAGGACGACCTCGCGAGCCCGTTCCTCGGCTACGCCGACGACAACTACCTCGACGGGACACAAAGCTTCATCCACAACTGGGTCTCGCCTGGTGTCGTAGAGGCCGGCTACGGCCTCACGACCACCCAGATCCACGAGTACGGCCACCACTTCGGGATGAGCCATCCGCACGACGGCTTCGACTGGGAGACCGGGGTCGACTACGAGCCGACCGGGCCGTTCTACTTCGCCTGGGCGGCCGACGAGAACAACACGATGATGAGCTACATCGACCTGAACTGGGACTTCAGCCAGTTCGACCGTGACAACGGAGCGCGCTTCCAGGCGGCAGGCTTCATCGCGAACGCCAACGTGATCGCGGGGGAGGTCCTCGACAGCAAGAGGGCCCACCGGGCGGCGCGCCTGCTCGCCGCCGCGGACGCGGCCGTCGGCCGGGCCGAGGCGGCCATGGCGAGCCATGACTATCCGGGGACCTGGTTCGAGGCGCGCGACGCCTATGAGCTCGTCCTCAGGGCAGCGGATCGCGTGGGCGTCAGGGTCAAGCCGAGCCATATCGGCTGGGCCGTCCAGCCTCCCGTGGCGGACGTCTCCGGCGCCAACGCCGTGGTCGGCTACGGCGCATTCGACCGCATCGGACGTGGCACGAAGCGGGCGCTCGACTAGCTCAACAGCGAAATCCGACGACGTGGAGAGGCCCCGGTCCGGGGCCTCTCTGCATCTAGCCCTTCACGCGGAAAAAGCCCTGGGGCGCGAGGCCCGCAACCCGGCGCGTGAGCGGGTCGACTGAACGGCCGACGTCCTCTCGGCTCTCCTTGCGCTTCACCGCGGCCCGAACGACGAACCCGCCGAAGTAGCGGATCGGCTCGGGCGGGAAGCGCCCGGTCACACCCCGATTCAGGCCGCAGCCCGACCACCCGTCGTCGCGGCCGAGCGCACTCGAGGCGAGGATCTTGCCCGCGGTCAGGCACGGCGCAACGCCGTTTCCCGAGTACCCGACGCCGTAGACGATGGGAACGGCCCCGGGCAAGCGACCGAAGATCGGCGCACCGTCTGCCGTGCGGTCGATGGGACCGCCCCAGCAATGCGTGACCTCGACGCCTTCGGCATAGGGCACGAGGCGGACGAGATCCCGCCGCAGCACCTCCTCCGCCGAGTCGCCGTGCGCGAAGAACCCGTTGTCGACCCGGCCGCCGAAGGCGTGCCGGTGCCCACCTTGGCCGAAGGCGATCCGGCCGTCGTTGGTCGTCCGGTAGTAGTGCACCATCAGGCGGCAGTTCGAGATCGACTCCCCGCCTGTCCAGCCGGCCTCCTCGAGCCGGTCGGCCATCGGAGCCGTCGCGACCATGTCGCTCGAGACCGCGACGATTGCGCGCTCGAGCTCGGGGACGCCGGCGAGCCACGCCCCGGTGGCAAGCACGACCGCGCCGGCCTCGACGGTGCCGGACGGCGTGCGGACGACCCCGCGGTCGCGGTCGAGCTCCACCATCGGTGTGTGCTCGAAGATCCGCACGCCGCGCGCGAGGGCGACGCGGCGCAGGCCGCGGGCGAGCAGGGCCGGCTGCACGGTCGCCGCGCCCGCCTCGAACGCCGCTCCAAGGTGGACGGGCGAGCCCGTGCGCCGCTGGACCTCTTCGGCGGACAGGATCTCGAACGGCCGCTCGCCCGCACGTGCTGCGGCCTCGACGGCGCCCTCCCAGGATCCGAGCTGGGCCGGGGACGTCGCCGTCCAGAGCCAGCCTCCGCGGCGGTAGCGCGCATCGATCCCCTCCCGCTCGCAGAAGGCGCCCAGCTCGTCGACCGCGGCGACCGAGGCGCGCACGAGCCGGAATGCCTCATCCTCACCCGTGCGCTTCACGAGCGTCTCGACCTTGGGCCACCAGGAGAGAGCAAATCCGCCGTTTCGTCCCGACGGCCCGCCGCCGCAGATGTCGGCCTCGACGAGCGCGATCGACGCGCCGGGCTCGAGCTCGGCGACTCGCAGGGCCGTCCAGAGGCCCGTGTAACCGCCGCCGACGACGCACACGTCGGCGCGAATGGACTCGGCGAGCTCCGAGGATTCGACACCGTCCTCGGCCGCGAGTGCCTCCTGGAGCCAGAGCGACCGGGGAGCCACGGCCCTCAGCCTAGATGAGACTCCTCGCTCAGCGACCGCCGAAGTGATGTGCTGCCGGCATGGCGCCTCGCACCTCGGCGTCGTCCGCGACCCGGCGGGCGAGCGGCGCGAGTGAGACGAGCTCCGACACGAGGACGTTGCGGTTGCGGTCGACCCGCTCGAAGCGTCCCCGGGCGAGCAGAAGCGGCTCGCCGCGCACGAGCGCGCGATAGCGGTCGTAGACGGGGGGCGGGACGATCAGGTTGATCTGACCGTGCTCGTCCTCGATCAGCATGAAGACGACGCCGCTGGCCGTGGCCGGCCGCTGCCGGGCGACCGCGAGGCCGGCGACCGTCACCCGGGCACCGTGCGAGGCCTCCTCGAGCTCCGCGCTCGACAGCACCTCTCCCGGCAGATGCGGGCGTAGCAGCTCGAGGGGGTGCAACCCTACGGAGAGGCTCGTGAAGCGGTAGTCGGCGAGCATCCGCTCCCAGGGGGTCTGCTCGGCGAGATCGGGGGTCTCGCTCGTCGGCTCGAGCGGGAGCGCCAGCTGTCTCTCCGTTCCGCCCGAGCCGGCGGCTGCGGAGCGCGGCGCGAGCCCGAGGCGCCAGAGAAGCTGACGGCGGGGCCAGCCGAAGGAGTCGCAGGCGCCGCTCGCGACCAGAGCTTCCAGCCCGGGTCTGTCCAACGGCGCCCGCCGCGCGAGATCGGCGACGCTACCGAAAGAACCGCCCGCCTCACGCTCGGCCACGAGCGCCACGGCGGGCGCCTCTCCCAGGCCCTTGACGTAGCCGAGCCCGACGCGCACGGCGCCCGACTGGAGCCGGCACTTCGAGTCGCTTCGATTCACGTCCGGCGGCAGCACCTCGACGCCGCGCCTCTGTGAGTCCCGCACGAGGCTGGCCGGCGGGTAGAAGCCCATCGGCTGCGCGTTCAGGAGCGAGCAGAGGAACTCCTCCGGGTAGTGATGGCGGAGCCAGGCCGACTGGTAGGCCAGGAGCGCGAAGGCGGCCGCATGCGACTTCGGGAAGCCGAAGGACGCGAAGCCGGCGAGCTTGGAGAAGACGAGCTCCGCAGTTGTGAGGTCGGCGCCGTTCGCCTGGGCGCCCTCGAGGAAGCGAAGCCGGTAGGCCTCCATCGCGTCCTGGCTTCGCTTGCGGCTCATCGCGCGCCTCAGCCCTTCGGCCTCACCCACCGTGAAGCCGGCGAGGGCCATGGCGACGTCCAGCACCTGCTCCTGGAAGATGATCGCGCCGAGCGTCTCGCGCAGCGGCTCCGCGAGCGACGGATGGTCGTAGGGCGGCTCGTAGGTCGGATCCTCGCGCAGGCGCTGGCGCCGCTCGATGTACGGGTGCACGGCCTTCCCCTGGATCGGCCCCGGTCGGACGAGCGCCACCTGGATTGTGAGATCGTCGAGATTCTCGGGCCGCGTGCGCAGGAGGCTCTGCATCTGCGCGCGACTCTCGATCTGGAAGAGGCCCACCGTGTCCGCGTCCTGGATCTCCCTGTAGACGCCCGCGTCGTCGAGCGGAATGCGGGAGAGGTCGATCGGCTTTCCGCGCAGGATCGCGATCTGCTCGACGCACTCCTCGACGGCGGAGAGCATTCCCAGCCCGAGCAAGTCGATCTTGAGGAATCCGGCGTCGGCGCAGGAGTCCTTGTCCCACTGGCAGTTCTGCCGCCCTTCCATCGCCGCCGGCTCCACCGGGACGAGCTCGACGAGCGGCCTGGACGAGATGACCATGCCCCCGGGGTGCTGTGACAGGTGGCGGGGCAGGCCCGCGATCTCGCCGCAGAGCTCCCTGAACGCGCGCCAGCGCGGTGAGGCGAGGCGGGCGTCCGCGCCCGGTACGTGCTCCATCTCCTCCCCCACCTTGCGCGCATTCCAGCCGTCGGACACGCGCGCCAGCCGCTCCAGCTCGGCGGTCGGGAGCCCGAGGGCCTTGCCGACGTCGCGGATGGCGCCCCGGGCGCGATAGGTTGCGAAGCTCGCCACGAGCGCCGAGTGCTCCCGCCCGTACCGCTCCGTGACGGCGACGATCAGCTTCTCGCGGATGTCGCGCGGGAAGTCGAGGTCGATGTCGGGCACCGAGGAGAGCTCACGGTTCAGGAAGCGGCCGAGCGAGAGACCAGCGTCCACGGGGTCGACGTGCGAGAGCCCGGTCAGGTAGCAGACGATCGACCCGACGGAGCTTCCCCGCCCCCGTCCCGGGGGCAGGAGATGACGTGGGGAGCCGGGCCCCCTCACCTCGGCAGCAACGTCCCGTGCCAGCTCCAGCACCTCCCAGTGGAGGAGAAAGAAGCCGGAGAGCCCGAGCTCTGCGATCAGCGCCAGCTCCTCACGTAGACGTTCCCCGGCACGGGTGCGGTGCTGGTGCGGCGCATGCCGGTAGCGCTCCTCGAAGGCGCGCCGGCAGACATCCGAGAGCTGGACGTCGGCGGGCGTCGGGCCGTCGGAGAAGTCCGGGTAGCGGTAGCCCAGCTCGTCCGTGAGGTCGAAGGTGAGCCGCTCGGCCAGCTCCCGCGCCCTGCGCACGGCCTCGCGGTCGTCCGGGAAGCGGGTGAGGACGTCCTTCGGATCGAGCAGAACGCTCTCCGCATTTCCACGTCTCTCGGGCTCGCAGCCCTCGAGGGACGTGCGGTTCTTGATCGCCACGAGGACGTCCTGAAGGCGCAGCCGGCGCGGATGGTGTGCATGCACGTCGCCGGTGGCGACCGTGCGGACGCTGAGTGCGTCGGCCAGCGCCCGGAGCGCGGCGTTCCGGCGCGCGTCGCCCCGCTCGTACGGCCGCTGGAGCTCGACGTAGAAGCGGTCACGGCCGAATGCCCGGGCGAGGTCGGCCGCCACGTTCGGGTTGAGGACGGCGAGCCCGTGCCGTGCGCAGCCGGAGAGGCAGACGAGGCCCTCGCTCGCCTCCGCCAAAAGCACGGGATCGAGGCGGGGGTTCAGCCGCTCGGAAGCGTGCGCGGCGGTGAGCAGGCGACAGAGGTTGGCGTACCCGCGCGGCGACTCGACGAGGAGCGTCACGTGTGAGCCGTCGGCGAGCGTCACCTCCGCGCCGGTGATGGAGCGGAGGCCGAGCGCCTTCGCCGCGTAGGCGAACTCGAGCGAGCCGTAGACCCCGTCGTGGTCGGTGAGCGCGAGTGCCTCGTATCCGAGCTCGACCGCGCGGGTCGCGAGCTCCTCGGGCTGGGAGGCGCCGTCGAGGAACGAGTACGCGGAATGACAGTGCAGCTCGACGTAGTCCGCCACGCTCACGTCACGCTTCCGGCACGGTCCGACACAGACACGCGCGCGCTTCCTCGTTACGCTGGAAAGCGGGTGGTGGGAGAGGGGTGCCCCTAGAGAAGGAAGGCGAGGAACCGTGGCGAGGATGGACAAAGCGGTCGTGAACGGGCCGGACGACGGCGAGCTGCTTCGAAGCGCGGACCGCACGTACTTGATCAAGGTCGCCCGGCCGGAGCTGAGCCTCATCGAGTACGAGGCGGGGCCCGACTACGCCGGCGCGAGCCCCCACTACCACGAGCGCCACACCGACGCTTTCTACATCCTCGCGGGTGAGCTCCAGTTCACGATCGGGCGCGAGACCGTCCGGGCCCCGGCCGGGACGGCGGTGATCGCGCCGCCCGGCGTCGTCCACGGGGTTACGAACGCCAGCGGCCGCCGTGTCCGCTTCCTCAACGTCCATTCGCCCGACGCCGGCTTCGCCGACTACTTGCGCGCCGCCGTCCGCGGCGAGAAGGCCACGTTTGACAGCGTTGACGTCGACGGCCCACAGGAGCCTGGCGGCGGCACCGTCCTCGGGCCCGGAGAGGGAACCGCCTACAAAGTCGGGACGGCGGTCTCCCTCTTCAAGGCGACCAGGGAGGCGACCGCGGGCTTCTTCTCGCTCGCCGAGGCCACGATCCAGCCGGGCACGAGCGGGCCACCGCCCCACTCCCACCGCGAGCTGCTCGACTCGTTCTACGTCCTCGAGGGGACGCTGACCGTGAGAGTCGACGACCGCGAAGTGGAGGCGTCCCCGGGTTCCTACGCCTGCGTACCGCCGGGAATCGTCCACACGTTCTCCAATCGGAACGCCGACCCTGTGCGCTTCCTCAACCTGAACACGCCCGGCGGCTGGGAGGACTACATCCGCGATCTCGCCGCCTCGACGCCCGCGGACGGCCCGCCCGACCCGCGGCTCATGGGCGAGATCCTCGCCCGATACGACCTCGAGATACTCGCCTAGGCCGTCTGCCGGAACCACTCGCCGCTCGCCTCGTCCCGGAAGACCACGACGTTCCGGCCGGTCTCGAGCAGCGCCTCGAAGTAGCGCCGCTCCACCGGCTCTTCCGTCCACCAGCGATCGTCCACCCGCCACTCCTCGCGCAGCTCGGACACTCGTACCTGGTCGACCGCCACCGGCAGCTCACCCTCGCAGGCCACGAGCGTCGGACGAGGCTCGTTCAGTCGTCGCGCGGAACGAGAATGGCCCGGGTTTCCGGAATACGCGACCATGGCGCAACCTCCACGACGGTGCAGACTGCGTCCAGCCCCACCGCCGAGCGTGCCTGCCGGAGCCCCACCCGGAGGCGCTCCCGCAGACCGCTGCCACGGGGACGAACGAGCTCGACCTGCACTCCTACCGACTCTGTCAGCTCCCCCAGCTCAAGCCGCAGCTCCGCCGTCGGCGCCGGCAACTCCGCAAGTCTGGACGTCAGCGCGAGCCGAAGGCGGTCGGGCTCCGCCGTCGGCTCGCGCAGCGTCAGCGAGCGCCGCCAGGAACCTCCTCCGACGAGCTTCGCCGAGAGGGCGAGCTGCCGAGGGGCCCGGCCGGCCCGCTCCGGGCGGGCGAGCAGGCGCTCGATGAGCACCGCCAACGCCCGCGCGAGCGTGAGCTCGTTCGCCACGGGCTCCGGGAAGGAGAGCGTCTCGGTGATCTCGGCGGGAGGACGGCGCGACGCGACGGAGGCGCTTCCCTCACCCCTGGCGAGCTGCCAGGCTTCCAAGCCGTCTGTGCCGAGCCGATCGGCGACCGCCGCTCCCGGGAGGCGGGCCAGCTCACCGAGCCGCTTGACCCCGAGCTCCGAGAGCTCCTCCCGCCGTTCCGGCGAGAGCGGGAGCAGATCGAGCGGGAGCGGCTCGAGAAAGAGGTGCGCATCGCCGTCATCGATGACGAGCGCCCGGCCGGCCGGAGCCACGGTCGCTGCCGCCAGCGCCGCAAAGCGCCGGGAGGCCGCCCCTACACGAGCCCCCCATCCCTCTCCGACCGCGTCGAGCGCCCGCCGAAGCGCCTGCTCGAGTCCTCCGGCCAGCCGCTCCATCCCCCGCGTTTCGAAGTAGACGCAGCCCGGCCCGGCCGGCTCGACCGCGAACCCCGCTTCCTCCAGTCGCCTCAACACGACCTCCCAGGCCTCCTCCACCCCTGCGGGGTCCTGTTCGACGAGCTCCAGGCGCGGACATGTGGCAAGCGCTTCGGAGAGACGCATCCCCGGCCGCACTCCCGCCTCCCCGGCAGCACGAGTGCAGGGTCCGATCAGGGGCTGCGTCCCGGGAACAGGCGCGAGCGCGACGGGCTTTCCCTTGAGTTCGGGCCGCTGGCGCAGCGGAGCCCTGAGAGAGAAGCCGGGAATCGTGAGACAGGCGATCATAGGAACGTCTGTTCTACACGAACACATGTTCTCCTGTCAAGGGACCGTCCTAACGACACCTACCGTTTCCGTCGGAAAGGTCAGGCAAGCCCTTGGTCGCCGGCGCCTGCTCAAGTCGGGTGCCAGCGGGCTCGCGGCTTCATTCGAGAGTGACCGACAGCCTCTGGTCGTGGTCATCGAGCACGAAATGCTCGCTGACCGTCGCGCGGTAGAGCCGATGCCGCGCGGGCGGAAGAACGTCGTCACGCGTCCAGACGGACTGGCCCTGCTCCACGGAGCGTCGCGAGAAGACCTCGATCCCCTCGTCGACGTCGGCGACCTCTTCGGCGACGGCGGACATGTAGACCGCTTTCCACTCACCCGGTTCATGGGAGTCGAAGATCACGATCGCAAGATCAGGCCGCTCCGCAAGGTTCCGCGAGTGCCTCGTTTCGGGCGAAGAGACCCAGAAGAACTCACGGCAGCCCGAAGGCGCGTACCAGACGGGTGACGCCCACGGCAGCCCACCTGCGTCCGCGCTGGCGAGCGTCATGAACCGATTCGAGTCGATGATCGCCTGCGCGATCTCGGCGAGACGTCGATCGGTCGCCGGTGTTTCTGGCACAGCCGGAGATTGTCCCAGCCCTAGGAGGCGAGAACCGAGCGCGACTCGGCGCGAGCTTCGCGCCACCACACGAGCTCGTACGTGTGCAACGCCAGCCAGACGGCGGTGACGAGCGCCAGCGCAGCGAGCGCCGGGACAATCGTGGCGACCGGGAGCAGGGCCACGAGCAGCAGCGCGGCAACGAGGCGCCCGCGGCTCACGTTCCCGCGGCGCTCGACCCGGATCCGGATCGCCGAGTATGTCAGCAAATAGAGCGCGCTCCCGCCGCAGAGCGCGAAGGCCGCGACCCAGTCGAGGTCGTCGCCGACATGTGCGACGACGGTCTTCATCGCGAATGCGAATAGCACGATCCCGACGATCATCGGAAAATGCAGGAGCGCGTACACGTCACGAGCGAGGGCTACCCGCTCCGGCCCGCGGGTGTCCACGAGGAGCCGCTCGCCACGGATCGAGAAGAAGTCGAAGTACGCGAGCCAGAACGCGGTGGCGATGAGCAGCCCAAGGATCGCGGCCGCGATCTCGCCCAGCCCGATGCCGATCCCGGTCGCCCCGATCCCGATCGCGATGAACGCTTCGCCGAGCGCGATGATCAGCACGAGGCCGTAACGCTCTGCGAGGTGTGAAGGGTGCACCCGCCACCCGGTCGATCCGCTCAGCACCGCACCGCCGTAGGTGCAGACAAGGGCGGCGATCCAGAGCCACGTGCGTGCGCCCTCCGCGAAGCCCGCGACGAGGATCAGGGTCGCGCCGAGGAGCGTCCACGGCGCCAGCCGGAGTACGGCACCGAGCAGCTCGCGGTTTCCGCGACCCGCGAGCGAGTAGAGCGCAAGGTGCATCGCGCAGACCACGAGGAACGCTGCGCCGAAGACCACGCCCTCGTCGCCGAACACGCCCGGTACCACGAGCGCCGCGATGAACATCGCGATCAGCGCGACGAGCAGGGCGGCGCCGACGAAACTCTCCTCCGGGTCGACGTTGTTGGTGAACCACGCGTATGCCGACCAGGCCCACCAGAGCGCGCCGAGGACGAGCACACCCTGGCCGATCCCCGCGAACGTCGGGTCGTCGGCGAGCAGCGTCGCCACCTGCGTGAACGCGAAGACGAAGACGAGGTCGAAGAAGAGCTCGCGTGGCGTGACACGGTGCTCGTACTCGACTGCCGCGATGCTCATATCCCGCGACCCTACTGCAGTGCCGCGCGGGGCGGACGGCGACATGCTGCGGGTCGAATGAGCACGCTCGGAGCCCGGTCCGCGCCGCCATGCATGCTTGACTTGGACGATGCGCACGGTTGTGCTCGTCGAGGGAGTCAGCGATCAGGCCGCGCTCGAAGCGCTGGCCGCCCGCCGTGGGCGGAGCCTTGCCGCCGAGGGCGTCGTCGTCGTGGCGATGGGCGGGGCACAGAAGATCGGAACCTTCCTGGAGCGCTTCGGTCCGCAGGGGACGGACCTCGCGCTGGCGGGCCTGTGCGATGCCGCGGAGGAGGGCGACTTCCGGCGCGCGCTGGAGCGGGCCGGCCTCGGCTCCGACCTCAGACGCGCCGAGATGGAATGCCTCGGCTTCTACGTGTGCGTGGACGACCTCGAGGACGAGCTGATCCGTTCCGCCGGCGCCGCTTCCGTGGAGAAAGTCATCGACGCTCAGGGTGAGCTGACAGCGTTCCGCACCTTCCAGAAGCAGCCCGCGTGGCGTGACCGGACGACCGAGGAGCAGCTTCGACGCTTCCTCGGGACCCACAGCGGCCGGAAGGCCCGATCCGCGGGCTTGCTCGTCGACGCGCTGGATCTCGCGGCGGTGCCTCGGCCGCTGGACGGCGTCCTCGATCACGTCGCCCGTCGTCCGGCGATGTCCTAGGGGCGCGGAACGCGCACAATCTCCTCGACCCCGATCGAGACCACGAGGAGGACACCATGCAGATAACCCGGAACTCCAGCGAGACTGCGCCGGGGCCGAGCGAATGGTTCACGGGCGCCGTCTACCTCGACCCGGTCGCGACGCCATCGGACGCCTCGCGACTGAGTGCGAGCAGCGTCCACTTCACGCCCGGTGCGCGCACCGCCTGGCACACGCACCCGAACGGCCAGACCATCTACGTCACGGACGGCGTCGGCCTCGCCCAGCGGCGTGGCGGCCCGGTCGAGGTCATCCGCCCCGGTGACCGCGTGTTCTTCGAGCCGGGCGAGGAGCACTGGCACGGCGCCGCGGCGACGCGCTTCATGACCCACCTCGCGCTCATCCACGTGGACGACGACGGGAACAGCGCAACGTGGGGAGACCACGTCAGCGACGAGGAGTACGGGACGGCACCGTCGATCGACGATTGACCCTAATCCCGCGCGAAGGGTGCGGAGACGTATTGGGGAACGACCATCGCCCAGGCGTTGAGGACGAGCTCGCGCATCTCCTCCTCGTCGATTGCGTCCAGGTGAACGCAGGCCCAGTGGAAGCGGATGTCCGAATCGCCGGGGAGGAAGAACTTCTCCGGCTCGTTCTCCACGAGCGCCCTGCGCCACTCCTTGGGGAAGCCGAAGCCCATGTCCTTCTCGTCGCGCGAGAAGGCGACGAAGACGATCTGCCCGACCCGGAACTTGATACGTCCGCGGACGAAGACCTCGTAGGCCCGCGGCAGGGTGAGCACGTAGGCGCGGACGTCGTCGACGGTCACCCCCAGTGAGGGCTTGCCCATGCGGCCACTGTAGGCACCGACGGCGCCCGAGGCGACGCTACTTCCGCGCCAGCATCACCTCCGTCGCCTTGACGATGACGACGACCTCGTCGCCCGGCTTCAAGTCCAAGCGCTCCGCGCTTCCGCGGGTGATCGCCGCGACGACGTCCTGACCGCCGACGTCGGCGGTCACCTCGGCCATGATCGTTCCGAGCTTGACGTCTTTGACGGTCGCGTCCAGCTGGTTCCTGGCACTGAGCTCCATGCGAACTACACCTCCTGCCTCTAGCGGACGATGAAGCCGGCGTCCTCGAGCGCTTGCTGGCCGTCCGGGCTGAGAATCTCGTCCACGAATGCCTGGGCGGCCTCCTTGCTCTCGCTGGCCGAGACGACGGCGATCTGATACTCGATCGGCGGCTGCGAGCCTTCCGGCAGCTCGATGACGGTGACGTCGTCAGCCGCGACCGCGGCGTCAGTGGCATAGACGAAGCCGGCGTCCGCCTCGCCCAGCGAGACCTTGCCGACGACGCCCTTCACGTCGTCCTCGTTCGAAACGACGTTGTCGAGGGCATCCGTGAGGTCGAGGTCCGCCAGTACCTCGCGAGTGTAGTCGCCGACGGGCACGCCCTCGGCCGCGATCACGAGCTTCGTGCCTGGCTTCGTGACGTCCTCGACGTTCTCGATGTCCGCGGGGTTGTCCTTCGGGACGATCAGGACGAGCCGATTCGACGCGAAGGCCACCGGCTCCTCGACGAGCCCCTCGTCGAAGAGCTCCTGCGGATACTTGGAGCTCGCTGCCGCGTAGACATCCGCCGGCGCGCCCTCGCGGATCTGCGCCGCGAGCTCGTCGGAACCGGCGAAGTTGTACTGCGGCGCCGGGTCGATGGCGGGGAAGACTTCGGTGAGCGACGCCGCCGCGTAGACCGTGATGGCGCTTCCGCCTGCCGCCCCGGTGTCTCCCTGTGCATCGTCGTCGTCTCACCCCCGCAGGCGCCGAGGGCCAGAAGAAGGGCGAGGACGAGGGACAACCAGGCGAATCTGCGCATCGAGCGAGCCTCCTTCTTGACAAGCGGGCCTAGGCACCTCAAGAATGCCTAGGCAATGCCTATGCTTATTCGAGCGACCCTACACGACGGGAGGTGTGCGTGAGCAGCGAGCAGCTTCTGACGGCAAGCGAGGCGGTCCGGGCGCTAGGGATCAGCCTCGACACCCTGCGGCGCTGGGATCGGGCCGGACGAATCCGCACCGAGCGGGACAAGGCCAACCGCCGGCTCGTCCCCTCCTCCGAGGTTGCCCGGCTGCAGGGACGCGCGGGCCACGAAGAGCTCAGCGCCCGCAACCGCTTCCGCGGCGTGGTGCGCGCCGTCGAGATCGACGGCTTCCTCGCCCGCATCGAACTCGACGTGACCGCGCCGGCTCGAGTCGTGGCCGTCATCACGCGCGAGGCGGCGGAGGAACTCGACCTGCGGGCGGGACGCGAGGCCGTGGCGATCGTCAAGTCGACCTCGGTCATGGTCGAGCGGTGAGCCGGCGCAACCTGTTCGCGGTCGCGCTCGCCCTGGCGACCGCGCTGACGCTCGGTTTCCTCCTTCTGCCGCTCATCGCCATCTTCCTGCGCGTTCCCCCCGGCGACCTCATCGCACAGCTGGGCAGCGACGTCGCGATCGACGCCGTCAAGGTCACTCTGAAGGCGACGGTGATCTCGCAAGCCTTGATCCTCGTGATCGGGACGCCGGCCGCCTACCTCATCGCCTCGCGCTCGTTCCGCGGCCGACCGTTCGTGATCACCCTCGTCGAGCTGCCGCTCGTACTGCCCCCCGCCGTCGCGGGCATCGCGCTCCTGGCGGCGTTCGGGCGGATGGGGCTCCTGGGCGGGACATTCGAGGCGTTCGGCATCACCGTCGGATTCACCCAGGCGGCGGTCGTCCTTGCGGTGACCTACGTCGCGAGCCCCTTCTACCTGCGCCAGGCGATCGCGTCCTTCGAGGCGCTCGACACCTCGCTCCTCGATGCCTCGAGAACCCTCGGCGCCGGCCCGGCCCGCACGTTCTTCCGGATCGCCCTCCCGCTTGCGGGCACCGGCCTAGCAGCCGGCGCGGCCCTCTCGTTCGCCCGCGGCATCGGTGAGTTCGGCGCGACGATCATGTTCGCCGGCAGCCTCCAGGGCGTGACGCAGACGTTCTCCCTCGCCATCTACGCGCAGTTCGACATCCACTTCGACGTCGCGCTCGCGCTCGCCGCGTTGCTCGTCGTCGTCAGTGCCGTGATCCTCCTCCTCGTCAAGCTGATTCCCGCATGGACACGCTCGACCTCGACATCGCCCTCCCCCTTCGCTCGTTTCGGCTCGAGCTGACGCTCACCGTCGGACGCGAGACCTTCGCGCTGGTCGGGCCGTCCGGCGCGGGCAAGACGAGCGTTCTCCGGTGCGTCGCCGGCCTCGCGAAGCCGGAACGCGGCCGGATAGCGCTCGGCCCGCGGGTCCTCTTCGACGCGGCAGCAGGCATCGACCGACCGCCGGAGGAGCGCCGCGTGGGGTTCGTCTTCCAGGAATACGCGCTCTTTCCGCACATGACCGTCGAGCAGAACGTCGCCTACGCGGGCGGAAGGGACGCCGCATCGGCGCTGGAGCGCCTCCGCATCGGGCATCTCGCGAAGGCGCGGCCTGGCGAGCTTTCCGGCGGCGAGCGCCAGCGGGTCGGGCTCGCCCGCGCGCTTGCCCGCGATCCGGATGTCCTCCTGCTGGACGAGCCGATGTCGGCGCTCGACACGCACACGCGCGCGAGCGTGCGGGCCGAGCTCTCGAGGATCCTCGAACACCTCGACCTGCCCGTGCTCCTCGTCACCCACGACTTCCAGGACGCGGCGGCTCTGGCGGACCGCGTCGCCGTCCTCGTCGACGGCCGGCTACTCCAGGCGGGTACCCCGGGCGAGCTGATCGCCTCTCCCCTGGACGCGTTCGTCGCGAGCTTCACGGGAGCGAACGTCCTGACGGGTCGAGCCGCACCCGGCCCTGGCGGCCTGACCGCGGTCGCGCTCGACGACGGCCTCGTCGTCTACTCGGTGGACGACGCGGCGGGGCCGGTCGACGTCGCCGTCTATCCGTGGGAGATCTCGATCTCGCGAGCCCAGCCGGACGACTCGGCGCTGAACCACGTCCACGGGCCGATCACCTCGCTCGTCCAGATCGGAAACCGCACCCGCGTCCAGGTCGGCAGCCTCGTCGGCGAGGTCACCACGGCCTCGGTCGAGCGTCTCGAGCTCCGCAACGGCGACGCGGTGGTGGCCTCCTTCAAGGCGGCGGCCACCCGCCTCGTCCCACGGAGCTAGCGGCCCGTCAGCTCACCCGCGAGCTCGCCGAAGACAGCGGTGTGTAGGTCGACGTCGCCTTCGGTCGTCGCCGGAGACATCAAAGCCATGTTGTGAAACGGCGTCAGGAGAATGCCGCGGTTGAGCACGTAGAGGTGGATGAGCCGGTCGAGCAGGTGGTCGCCCCCATCCGCTGCGTCGCTGCCGGTGACCGGACGCTCCGCGCGGAAGAGGTACTCGACCCGGCAGCCCAGGCGCGTGACGTGCCAGGGCAGCGCGCAGTCGTCGATCACGTCCTGGACGCCCTGCTCGAACCGCTGGCCCAGGGCGATCATCCGTGCGAACGCGTGCTCGGTGAGAACGTGCTCGAGGGTCGCGTGCACGGCGGCCAGCGAGAGGACGTTCGCGGCCAGTGTGCCCCCGACGCCGCCGACGTCGGACTCGTCGCGGCCGACGGCCGCCTCGACACGATCGGCGACCTCCGCCGAGAACCCGTAGGCCGCGGACGGGATGCCGCTGCCGATCGCCTTGCCGATCGTGAGGAGGTCGGGCTCGAGCTCATGAGCGCGCGTGTAGCCGCCGGGGCCGGCGCAGAAGGTGTGCGTCTCGTCGATGATCAAAAGAGTTCCGGTCGCCCGCGTCAGCTCCCGCAGGGCTTCGTGGAAACCGGGCTGCGCGTGGACGATGCCGATGTTCGTGAGCGCCGGCTCAGCCAGGACGCAGGCGACGTCTCCCTGCTCGAGCTCGCGCTTCAGCGCTTCGGAGTCGTTCCATTCGACCACGCGTGACGTTGCCTCGAGCGGGACGGGAGGCCCGAGATTGCCTTCGCGCTCGACGACCTGGCCGTCGTCGAGGCTTGCGAACGTCTCGTCGACGGTGCCGTGGTAGCACCAGTTGAACACGAGCACCTTCGACCGGCCCGTGACGTGACGGGCAAGGCGGATCGCGAAGCGGTTGGCATCCGTCGCGGTGAGCGCGAACTGCCAGCGTGGAAGCCCGAACCGGCGGGCCAGCTCCTCTCCGACCCAGAGCGCTTCCTCGCTCGGGAGCATGAGCGTGATGCCGCGGGCCGCCTGCTCGGCGACCGCGCGAACGACCGGCTCCGGAGAGTGGCCGGTCATCGCGCCCGTGTCGCCAAGGCAGAAGTCGACGTACTCGATGCCGTCGACGTCGCTGAAGCGCGCCCCCCACGCCTCGGCGGCGTAGACCGGGTACGCGCCCGGCCATCTGACCATCCAGTGCATGGGGACGCCGGCCAAGAGCGATGCGAAGGCACGTTGCGCCAGCTCGCCGGAACGTGGGTGGTCCCGCTCGAAGCGCTCGAGCTCGCGCTCGAGGAGCACCGCCGCCCGGTCGTGGAGGTCACTCATGGCGACCGCTATTGGATCACGTTCAGGACGCGCCGGGCGCAGGCATGACCTTGTCGGTGGCGAGGTCGCCCCCGGAACTCGTCAGAGGAGGCCGCGGAGCCAACCACCGTCGACGGCGAAGGCGCCTCCGGTGATGTAGCCGGCCCGCTCGGAGGCGAGGAAGGCGGCCAGCGCTGCAAACTCCTCCGGCTCCGCGAGTCGCCCCAGCGGGATCGAGGCCTCCAGTCGCGCCTGGATCTCGGCCGGGTCGACGCCCTCGCGCTCGGCGTTCGCGCGATTGAGCTCCCCGATGCGCTCGGTTGCCGTGTACCCGGGGAGAATCGTGTTCACGGTGACGCCGTGCGGCGCCACCTCGCGCGCAAGTGTCTTGGCATAGCCGGTGACCGCCGCCCGCAGGCTATTCGAGAGGATGAGGTTGTCCACCGGCTGCTTAACGGCCACTGAGGTGACGGCCAGGATCCGGCCCCACCCCCGGTCCTTCATGCCGGGGAGCGCCGCGTCGGCGAGCTCGACCGTGCTCCGAAGGAGCAGCGCCGTCGCCCGGTCCCAGTCCTCGAGCGTGAGCGTGTCGTGAGTTCCGGCGGGAGGGCCGCCGGTGTTGGCGACGAGAACGTCGAGGCGGCCGAACCGTTCGACGGCGGCCTCGACGACGCGCGTGGGCTCGCCCGGAACGGCGAGATCCGCGGGCACGGCCATGACGTCGGGGCCGATTCCTGCGGCCGTCGCCCCGAGCGCATCGGCGTCACGCGAACAGAGCGCGAGCGAGGCGCCTTCCGCCGCCAGCTCGGCCGCAATCGCGCGGCCAAGGCCGCGGCTCGCCCCGCAGACGAGGGCGACCTTGTCGCCCAGGCCGAGGTTCACGTGTGCCGGAGGTAGGCGTCCGACCCGTCGAGCCAGTCCTGGCGTGGCGGGCAGAAGATATCGACGTCGAGCGTGTCCTCGAGCGCGACCGCCTCGTGCGGCAGCCAGGAGGGGATGTGGAGCACCTCGCCGGCCTGGACGTCGACGACCTCGGACTTGTCCTCGCCGAGCCAGAAGCGCAGCACGCCCTCGAGGATGTACGTGAGCTGCTCGTTCTCGTGGGAGTGCTGCGGGACGAGGCAGTCCTTGTCCAGGTAGACGTGCGCAAGCATCATCCGCTCCGTCGAGACGAGCCGCCGGTGCAGATCCGGCTTCAACTCCTCCTTCGGCATGTCCTCCCAGCGGTAGTGGGTCGTCCCGAGGGCGCTCACGGGCCCCTCCTCTCGTCGGGTTCGGCGAGCGGCGATCGTCTCACACCTCGCGGCGGCTAGGGCTTGAGGACGGTGAACCTGGGCGACTTCGCCGCGGAGCTGTAGCCGTCGTCGAGGAGCAACCGCACCTCGTATCTCCCCGGCCGGAGCGGCCATGCCGTGCGCGCGCCCGCGGATGTTGCCGAGAACGTCGTCGTTCCCTCGATCGCCGTCTTCGTGTACTCGTAGATCAGGTACGCGCCGTTTCCGCACGAGGTGGCGTGGCAGCCGGGCGTCGCATAGGGGGTCTTGCTGCCCGGCTTGACGCGGAAGACCGCGAGCCAGTCCCAGCGGTTGCCGGGAGCGTTCGTCCAGGAGACGTCGATGGGCTCGCCTCGCCGATAGGCGTGCTTGCCTGTCCAGACCTTCGTCCGCTCCCCGGGGCGGTAGAGCCAAAACGTCGAGCGCGAGAGAACGTCGTCGTCCGCGCTCAGCAGGAGCACGTCGTAGGTGCCGCGCCGAAGCTCCGCGGTGGAGAAGGTCAGCGTGCCGTCCTCCGCCGAGGTCGTCTGGTCGGCGACGGGAGGCGCCCCGCCCGCCGGCGCGATTGCCACGTGCTCCCCGTCTTCTCCCGAGCCGTGGAAGACGACCGAGAGGATGTCCCCGATCGAAGGCCGGCGCGACTCCGAAGAGGCGAAGACGGGCGGCTCGCCCGGCCTGGCGACGAAGGTCGAGGCGACGCCGCGGTGGTCGGTCGGGTAGGGGTCGATGCCGATGTCGACGTCGGGGCCGCCCCGCTCGCCGACGATGTCGCTCGCCACCGTCTGCGCATCACCCGACGCGAGCACCCAGTCGATGCGGTCGTGTACTTCGCGCCGCGCCGACTCCGGCCCGCCCGGCGTCCACGTGAATCCCGGCACGGCGACCGGATCCGGATGCACCTCACGATACGAGTCCCGGAAGCCCGCGTCCGCGTAGGCGTGACTGACCGGCCAGTCGAAAGCGTACGGGACGTCTGGGCGGACGTCCGCGACCGCCTGCGTCCAATCGAGGTGCGAGGGCGAGTTGAAGTCTCCCATCAGGAAGACGGGGATCCCTTTCGAGACAACCTCGGGCAAGACGTGGATCTGCTCCTGGATCGCCGGCAGGCGCGTCCGGCGCTCGAGTCTGTCGAGCTCCTCGGCGGTCGCGCCGTCGCGTACCCGGTACGGCCCGTAGGGCGTCGAAGGAAGGTGCGCGTTGGCAACTGCCACGACGCGTCCGGGTCCGAGCTCGACGTAGACGTAGAGGCCCTCGCCGGCGGGCGGGTCGATCAGCCGGTAGCGGGAGATGAACTGCGTCCGCTCGCTCGCGAACCAGCCGAGGGCGCGCGCGATCCGGCGGGTGGAATGCTCCCCCTCTTCGAGGCCGACGACGTCTGCTCCGGAAGCCCGGATCGTGTCCACCACCTTGGCCAACGTCTCCGTGCAACCGCGACGCTTCGTACACCAGTCGCCGGTACGGAGATCGAGCTCGTCGCCGCCGTAGAAGATGTTCATGGTCATCACCCGCAGACGAACCGTGCCCTGGCCGCCGCCATCGCTCTGCGTCGCCGCGGACGTCGCCACGAGACCGCAGATCAGGAGCCCAGCGGCGAGGAGCCGCAGACTCCGCCGGATGATTCGATGCCCGGAGATGAGGTCGAAACGGTAAGCCGACGAGAGGGGCGTGTCAACGCGCGTCGTTCGCGCGTGCCGCCCGCCGACGCCCGCAGCGTCGGGCGTACAATCCGGGCATGGGAGTCGCCTACAGCTCCCCTGACTCGCCGCTGACGCGGCTGTGCGCCGTCTACAGCTGCCGCTGCGGTGCGCACGTTTCCGAGGTCGGGCGCCAGGCCGGCGAGTTGCCCCCGGGCTGGGAGCCTCTCCCCGACGGTGGCTGCATGTGCGCGCACTGCGCCGAGCTGAGCCGGTCGGGCAAGCTCTCCACCTCTTCCGGCGCCGCCTGAGCCGGCCCGGGTCTCGCCGGCCCACGCCCCGCGCTACGCGACGATCTCCGCTGCGGTCCCCTCCATGCGTGCGAGGCGCGGGACGACCTCCAGCACACTCTCCTGCGCACACCAGGCGATGTCGTCGGCGAGGGATACGTGCTCAGGGTTCCCGGATGCGCTCAACCCCTCCTGCGCACCCGCGAACGACCGCGCGAGGCGAACTGCGGCCTCGGCGGCGTCGGAGCGTTCGCCGCCGAGGAGCTCGGCGATCCTGCCGGCGCAGTAGGCATCGTCGATCGTGAAGCGGCCGTGCAGTCCCGCGCAGACGACCTCGACGTCCCCGCCTTCGCGCGCCGCCTTGGCGACGGCGGCGAGGTTGAGCATGGCGCCGATGAGGACCGTCTCGGCGCTCGCCGCCGCGGCGAGGATCGCGCCCGTCCCGTTCGTCGTCGTCAAGACGAGGGTTTCGCTCCGCGGCTCGGTGAACTCGCCGGGCGAGTTTCCGAGGTCGAAGCCCGGCACCGCGACGGCGTTCCGCTCGCCGGCAAGCACCGCATTGCCGAGTGTCGCGCGAAGCTCGAAGGCCTCGTCGACCTCGCCGCAGCACAGGATCCGACGGTAGCCAGAGGCGAGCGCCTGGGCGATTGTCGACGTGGCCCGGAGGACGTCGACCACGATCGCCGTCGGCGCGCCCTCGGCCTCCGCCGGCGTGAAGGCGACGTGCACCCGCATCGGCTCGTGACCTTACATGCCGAGGATACGATGGCTCGAGTGGCCATTCCAGAGCAGACGCAGACGCAGACGTGCTACCGCCATCCTGGTAGAGAGACCGCGGTCAGCTGCTCGAACTGCGGGCGGCCGATCTGCCCCGACTGCATGGTGTACGCGGCCGTCGGGATCAAGTGCCCGGAGTGCGCGGGCCAGCCGACCGGCCCTCGGGCCGCCAAGCAGCGTGTCACCCGCGCTGCGGTCGTGGGCACCGGCGCACTCGTCACGAAGAGCCTCATCGCCGTCAACGTCATCGTCTACCTGATCTCGATCGCGCAGGGATCGGGCGGCCTCCAGCCGGCCCAGTCGTTCATCGCCCGATGGGCGCTCATCGGCCTCGCGGTCTCGGAGGGCGAGTGGTACCGCCTGATCACGAGCGCCTTCCTGCACGCGAGCTTGATCCACCTCGCGTTCAACATGCTGATGCTCTGGTGGTTCGGCCAGGCCCTCGAGGCAGCAGTCGGTCGAGCCCGCTTTCTCGGTATCTACCTCGTCTCGGCGATCGCCGGAGCGGCAGGCGCGCTGCTCTTGAGCGGAGAGCTCGTTCCCACTGTGGGGGCATCCGGCGCTGTCTTCGGGATCCTCGGAGCCGGGCTCGTTCTCGAGCGACGTCACATCTACGTCTTCGGCGGCGGGGCGCTCTTCGTTGTCGTCCTGAACATCGCGTTCACGTTCGCCGTCTCCAACATCTCGATCGGCGGGCACCTGGGCGGCCTGGTCGGCGGGATCCTCTCCATGCTCGCGCTCTCGGCGGCCGGCCGGCACCCGATCCACGGGCGGCTCGACGTTGCATCGTTCCTCGCACTCCTCGCCATCGCCGCCGGGAGTGTCTTCGTCGCGTACCTCCGCGTGCGCGGCTACTCGTAGGTCCCCTCCGGGAACTTTCCAGCGTGGTCACTCGTCCTAGGGGCATGGGACGCGTTCTGGTACTCGCCGTCGCCGCGGCTCTCGGCCTCTCGGCCTGCGGCGCCGCCGAGGAGGCCGAGCCCACCGGCTCGACCCCGAGCTCGGATCCCGCGGGCCCACTCCCGGACGTCGCCCGCGTGGTCTGCGCCGTCCACGGGACGCGGCTAGAGACGGACGCCGTGAAGCCGCAGCTCGACGGAGTTCACCTCGAGATCGTGAACGCTACGGGCGAGGATCGCTCGCTGTCGGTGATCGAGTCTCAGGGCGGTGGCGGCTTGGGCGAAAGCGCCCCGGCGGGCAGGTCCACGCTGGTGGTGGCCCTCGCCCCCGGCACCCTGGAGGTCTCGTGCGACGATCTCCGCGAGGAAAAGCCCACAGGGAGCCGGCTCGAGGTCGTCGACGAGGACGGCGTCTGGATCTCGACCACGCTTGATTGCACCGTCGGCTTCTCCGGCACCGCCGACTACGTGCCCGGCGCCAGGGGCAAGGACGACCCGCTCGCGGCGGCAGAGAAGGCTCTGGTCGCCTACAGGCAGAACGACGACGTCGTCGAGCCCGCCGGATACCCGGATGCCCCGACTCCGGTCTATCGGCTCGTGCGGGCCGGCAAGACCCTCGCAACCGTCAGCCTGCTCGACGACGGGAGTGGCGGGTGGCTCGCCGACACCGTCACCGGCTGCTCGTCGCTCCAGGACTGATCAAGCTCGCTAGGGTCACGCCTCGTGATCGAGGCGCACACCCTCACCGACGGCGGCCAGCCGGCGCTCGAGGTCGCCGAACGCCTCGCCGGCTTCCTCGACGCGGCCCGCCGGAGCCTCGACCTCGCCTTGTACGACTTCGACCTCCTGCAGCCGACTGCCAAGGTGGTCGCGGGGGCCGTCGTGGAAGCGGAGCGGCGGGGCGTGGCCGTGCGGCTCGCCTTCAACGTGGACAACGAGAAGCCACCACCGCTCTTTCCTCCTGCGCGCGGCGAGCCGACCCTGATCGACAGCCTCGAGGTACCGACGAAGCCGATCCCGGGCGTGCCAGATCTCATGCACCACAAGTACGCGATTCGTGACGGCCGGTCGGTCTGGACGGGGTCGACGAACTGGACCGACGACTCGTGGACGCGGTGCGAGAACATCATCGTCGTCGTCGAGTCCACGGCAGTCGCCGACGCCTACACGAAGGACTTCGACCAACTCTGGACGACCGGGTCGGTGGAGCAGAGTGGCTTCGTCGACCCGGACCCGATCGACGTCGACGGACACGAGGTGCGCACGTGGTTCTCGCCGGGACACGGCGAGGCGCTCGCGACCCGAATCGCTCACCGGATCAAACGGGCGCGGCGGCGGATCCGTGTCTGCTCGCCGGTGCTCACGTCGGCTCCGATCCTCGGTGCTCTCGCCGAGTGCGTCTCCGACGGAAAGGTGGACGTGAGCGGCGTCTGCGACGGGACGCAGATGCGCGGCGTCTTCCACCAGTGGGATCTCAGCGGGAACTCGGAGTGGAAGCTGCCGCTCGTCGCACGCGTGTTCGGAGATGGGCGTTTCACCGGCAAGAACTCCACCCCGTACGGCCAGGGCGACGACGTGCACGACTTCATGCACGCGAAGGTGACCATCGCGGACGACCACGTCTTCGCCGGCAGCTACAACCTCTCGCATTCGGGCGAGCTGAACGCGGAGAACGTCCTCGAGATCGTCGATCCGCGGCTGGCCGATCGCCTGGCCGCCTGGATCGAAGAGATCCGGGCGCGCTACGAGCCGGCGCCGCTTCCCGAGATCGGCGGCTAGCCGCCCACCTGGGCGGCTGTCAGCCCGCGTTCGGCGAGCACGGCCTGTGCCGCGGCCAGCCTGGCGAGCGGCACGCGATACGGGGAGCAGGAGACGTAGGCGAGCCCGAGCTCGTGGCAGAACGCGACCGAGCGGGCATCGCCGCCGTGCTCGCCGCAGATGCCGAGCTTGATCTCCGGGTCGACGCCGCGCGCCCGCTCCACGGCGATTCGCATCAGGTCGCCGACGCCGCTCACGTCGAGAGTCTCGAACGGATTGGCCTCGAGGATCCTGTCCTCGAGGTAGTGCGTGAGGAACTTGCCCTCCGCATCGTCCCGCGAGAAGCCGAGCGTGGTCTGCGTCAGGTCGTTCGTCCCGAAGCTGAAGAAGTCCGCCTCGGCTGCGATCTCGTCCGCCCGTATGCACGCACGAGGTAGCTCGATCATCGTCCCGACCTGGTACTCGAGTTGGCGCGAGGCCTGCTCGAGCTCGGCCGAGGCGGTGTCCAGCGTCAGACGGCGCAGCCGCCTGAGCTCCTCGGCGAAGCCGACCAGCGGATGCATGATCTCCACCAGCGGCGCTTCGCCGCTGCGTTCGGCGACGGCGAGGGCGGCGCGGACGATCGCGCGCACCTGCATCTCGTAGATCTCCGGGTAGAGAAGACCGAGCCGGCATCCCCGCGTGCCCAACATCGGGTTCGCCTCGCGGAGCGCGCGGATCCGGCGCGCCATCTCCTCGGACTCCGCCTCCTCGAGCGCCGGCAGGAACTCGTGCAGCGGCGGGTCGAGGAGGCGGATCGTCACCGGCCGGCCGGCCATCGCGGAGAGGATCCCTTCGAAGTCCTGCTGCTGGAGCGGAAGCAACGGGTCGAGCGCACGACGCCGTTCCTCCTCCGACGAGGCCAGGATCATTGCGCGCACGAGCGGCAGGCGCTCCTCGGCCATGAACATGTGCTCGGTCCGGCAGAGGCCGATGCCCTCGGCCCCGAACTCGCGCGCCTTTGCCGCATCCTCCGGCGTGTCCGCATTCGCCCGGACCCGGAGCCGGCGGATTCCGTCGGCCCAGCCGAGGAGCGTCTCGAAGTTCTCGTCGATCTGCGGGGGCACGAGCGGCACCTCTCCGACGATCACGTCCCCGGTGCCTCCGTCGATCGTGAGCACCTCGCCCTCCGCGAGCTCGTGCTCGCCCAGCCGGACGCGGCGGCGTGCAAGATCGATCGTCAGCGCCTCGCACCCCGAGACGCACGGCTTGCCCATCCCTCGCGCTACGACGGCGGCGTGGGAGGTCATGCCCCCGTGAGCGGTAAGCACTCCGCGCGCCTCGATGATCCCGTGGATGTCGTCGGGCGTCGTCTCGGTGCGGACGAGGATGACCGCCTCCCCGCCCTTCCCCAGCTCCTCGGCGCGGTCGGCGTCGAGGACGATCGCTCCCGTCGCAGCCCCGGGCGACGCGTTCAGTCCCTTCGCCACGACATCGAACTGGGCACCCGGATCGATCATCGGGTGAAGGAGCTGGTCGAGTTGGCCGGGGTCGACGCGCGATACCGCCTCCTCCTGCGTGAGGAGGCCGTCGGAGACCATGTCGACCGCGATGCGAAGGGCGGCCGCGGCTGTGCGTTTCCCGGTGCGGGTCTGGAGCAGGTAGAGCGTGCCTTCCTCCACCGTGAACTCGATGTCCTGCATCTCGCGGTAGTGATCCTCGAGCCGTGCCATCGTGTTCGTGAGCTGCTCGAACGCGGCAGGAAGACGTTCCTGCATGTTCGCGATCGGCTCAGGCGTGCGGATGCCGGCGACGACGTCCTCCCCCTGCGCGTTGACGAGAAACTCGCCCCAGAGACCGGGCTCGCCGGTCGACGGGTCGCGCGTGAAGGCAACGCCGGTTCCCGAGTCGTCGCCCTTGTTCCCGAACACCATCTGCACGACGTTCACGGCCGTGCCAAGGTCGTCGGGGATCCGGTTGGCGCGCCGGTACACCTGCGCACGCGGCGTCTCCCAGGAGTCGAAGACCGCTCTCACGGAGCGCTCGAGCTGGTCGCGGGCGTCCTGCGGGAAGTCCGGACAGAGCGCCTGGTACCGGGCGACGAGCTCCCGCAGATCTTCGGCGTCGAGCTCCACGTCCTGGGTGACGCCGCACTCTGCCTTGAGGGCGGAAAGCTCCTGTTCGAAGAGCTGGCCGTCGATGCCCGCCACGACGTCGCCGAACATCTGCACCAGCCGGCGGTAGGCGTCGAATGCGAACCGCTCGTTGCCCGTCGCGCGCGCGAGCCCCTCGACAGCCTCGTCGTTCAAGCCGAGGTTGAGGATCGTGTCCATCATGCCCGGCATCGAGACGGCCGCTCCGGAGCGCACCGAAACGAGGAGCGGGTCCCGGGGGTCGCCGAGGCTCTTGCCCGTCCGCTCCTCGAGCCGCGCGACCGCCTCGTCGATCTGGCCGGCGAGGCCGTCGGGGAGCGCGCCTCCCAGCTGCATGTACTCGCGGCAGGCCTCGGTCGTCACGGTGAAGCCCGCCGGCACCGGCAGGCCGATCGCGGTCATCTCCGCGAGGCCGACGCCCTTGCCGCCGAGCAGCTCGCGGCCGAGCCCGCCCCCCTCGGAGAAGTCATAGACGTACTGCATGCCCATTGTCGCCCTGGCCGTCAATTCTCCCATTCGGGGGATGCCCATGCACTCCGACGGGTTTGCACGGAGAATCCCTCAGCAGGGGAATAGCGCGATTCGCGGCTCTGGACCATGGTCTGAGAGCGGGTTAGGCAGACGCGGGGCGCCGCAGCCTACGTCTCGGCCCGAGAGAGAGGCGGTCGTGGCACCACGGGCCGCCTCTTCCTTTTTAACCGGTCGCTTCACGTTCGGGGCCCGCCCCCGTCTCGCGCCTGTGCGCGAACCACTCGATGAGCCGGATCCCCACCCAGACCGGGGTGAAGAGGACGTAGAAGACGAAGAGGCCTGCTGCGAGAAGCGCCATCCAGACCGGCCACCAGTACCAGGGGATCGGAGGTTTCGGGCTCATGTCGCCTCCACCTGGAGACGGCGCTCCTCGACGAGCCGGACGATCCGGCGGGCGGTCTCCTCGATGGCGAGGTTCGAGACCTCGATCACGGGGCAGCCGAGCCGCTTGTGCACGGACTCGGCGTATTCGAGCTCGTCGTAGATCTCGGCAAGGTCGGCGTAACGCCCGCCGCCGCCCATCCCGCGGACGCGCTCCCCCCGAATCCCCGCCAGCGCGTCTGCGTCGATGGTGAGGCCGACGATCTTGGCAGGGTCGACCTTCGACAGCGTGGCCGGCGGCTCGATTCCCTTCACGATCGGCACGTTGGCGGTCTTGTACCCCAAATACGCGAGATACATCGACAAGGGCGTCTTCGAGCTGCGCGAGACCCCGACGAGGACGATGTCGGCCTCACGCAGCTCGTGCGCTCCGGCGCCGTCGTCGTAGCGGACGGCGAACTCGATCGCCGCAATGCGCTTGAAGTAGCTCGAGTCGAGCACCGTGCGGGCACCGGCGCGACGAGTCGCCGGCGCACCCGAGACGCGCGCGACCGCCTCGATCGGATGTCCGAGCAGGTCGCAGTAGTGGAGCCTGTAGCGCTTGCAGAGCGTGCGCATGACCTCGCGCAGCTCGGGCTCGACGAGGGTGAAGAGGACGACCGCCCGGCGGCCGCGCGCCCGCTGCGCGGCCAGGTGCGCGTCCTCGACGGCAGCGATGCGCGGGTGGCGGACGACCTCGAACTCCTGGCCGGGGAACTGTGCCTCGACGGCGTCGACGACCCTGGCCGCGGTCTCCCCCGTCGAGTCCGAGACCACGTGCAGCTCGACTGGATCCGCCATGCCCTACCGGGGGATCTGCGAGAGGTCGCCGAGCGCCCCGACCGCGTCGCGGACGTCGAGGAGGAGGCGAAGCCGGTTGGCGCGGATGCGCTCGTCCTCCGCCATCACGAGGACCTCGTCGAAGAAGCGGTCGACCGGCGGGCCAAGCTCGGCGGCCGCGGCCAGCGCGCCGCTGAAGTCGCGCTCGCCCAGGGCTGCCTCGATCCGCGGGGCGGCGCTCCCGAGCGCCTGGATCAGAGCCACTTCGGCCTCGTCGGTCGCGAGAGCGGGATCGAGCGCGCTCGCGGCGCCGTCGGCTCGCCCGGCCAGCCGGTTCGAGCGGTCGAAGGCGACGTAAGCCCGCTCGAACGCCTTCGACGGTGCCTCGGCAGCCAGCGTGCGGGCCAAGTCGGCGACGGCGCCGAGCTCCGTGACCCCGCCGCCGCGTGCTGCCCGCGCGAACTCGACGGGCACGTCCAGCACGCCTTCGAGCCGCTCGAAGACGAAGTCCGCGACGTCCGAGGCGTCGTCCTCGAGGGTGGCCCCCTGCTCCGCGAGGAGGCCGAGGTCGCGCTGCACCAGCGCGCCCACGTCGATCTGGAGCCCGCCCTCGACCGCGATCCGGCACAGGCCGATGGCCGCGCGGCGGAGCCCGTACGGGTCGCGGGAGCCGGTCGGCCGCTGGCCGAGCGCGAAGGCGACGGTGAGGTTGTCGACCTTCTCGGCCGCCGCCAGCACCCGCCCCGGCTCCGTATGCGGGAGCAGCCCGTCGGCCGAGTCGGGAAGGTACTGCTCTTCGATCGCCGCGCATACTCCTTCGGGGAATCCTGCGAGCCGAGCGTACTCGGCACCGATGTGGCCTTCGAGGTCGGGAAACTCCCGGACGAGCTCGGCGGCCTGGTCGGCCTTGGCCAGCCGCGCAGCCTCCCGCGAGGCCTCGCCGCCGCCCTCCTCGCCGACGAGGGCCTGGAGCCGCGCGGACTTGTCCGCCAGGCTCCCTGCGCCGGCGACGAACGTGATCGATCCCAGCTCGGCGGCCAACGCCTCGATCCCCTTGTCGACATCGCGCTCGAACGTGAAGTGCGCGTCCTCGAGCCGTCCTTCGAGCACGCGCTCGTTGCCGGCGACGACCACGTCGGCCTCGCCGCCGTTGGCGACGAAGGCGAAGCGGGCGCCCTCGAGCGGGAAGTAGCGCTGGTGCGACTGCATGGCCGCCTCGACGACGCGCGTCGGAAGCTCCAGGAACCGCTCGTCGAAGCGGCCCTCGAGCACGGTCGGACTCTCGACGAGGAACACGACCTCTTCGATGACGCCGGCGGGATCCCGCCAGCCACCGATCGCGTCGAGCCCCTCGACGATCAGGCGCCGGCGCTCGTCCTGCTCCGGCTCGACACCCGCCGCACGGAGCACTTCGACGTACTCGTCTGCGCGCCGCAACTCGACCTCGCCGCCCGTGAACCGGTGCCCGTAGGTCAGATGGCTGGACTGGAGCCCGGCCACGTCGACCTTCAGCGTCTTCCGGTCGAGCTTGGCGCACAGCCAGCGAACGGGCCTCGAGAAGCGGAGCCCGTCCCTCTCCCAGATCATCGACTTGCCGAAGGTCAGTCCCTCGACAACGGCGGCGAGCTTCTCCGGCAACGCCTTCGAAATCGGCCGGCCGTGGACGACGACGCCGAGAAAGCCGTCGCGCAGCTCCAGGTCCTCCACGGAGACGCCCTGCTTGCGGGCGAACCCCGCCGCCGCCGTGTCCCTCATGTGCTCCGGCGGGCCCTGCACCCAGCGGTCGGGCTCGTGTTCGGCGACCTCGGGCACGAACAGCGCGAGGCGGCGCGGACCGACGTAGACGCTGCCCTCCCCCAGCTCCGGGAGCCAGCGCTCGCGCAGCTGCGCCTCGGCCTCGCGACAGGCCGAGGCCGGTAGCTCCTCGCAGCCGATCTCAAACAGGAGGCTCGGCAAGGGACTCCACGTACAGCTCGGCAACGCGTCGGGCCAGGTTGCGAACACGGCCGATGTAGGAGGCACGCTCCGTCACCGAGATCGCCCCGCGCGCGTCAAGCAGGTTGAAGGCGTGCGAGCACTTGAGCACCTGATCGTACGCGGGGAACGGGAGGCCCCGCTCGACGAGCCGGCGGCATTCCTCCTCGTGCTCGGCGAAGCGGCGCTCGAGCACGTCCACGGGCGCTTCCTCGAAGTTGTAGACCGACCACTGGCGCTCGTTCTCCCGGTACACGTCCGCCCACGAGACACCGGGTGCCCACTCCAACTCGAAGGCGCTCCGCTTGTCCTGAAGGAACATGGCCAGCCGCTCGAGCCCGTAGGTGATCTCGGCCGGGATCAGATCCAGCTCGAGGCCGCCCAGCTGCTGGAAGTACGTGAACTGCGTCACTTCCATGCCGTCGACCCAGACCTCCCACCCGAGCCCCCAGGCGCCGAGCGTCGGGCCTTCCCAGTCGTCCTCGACGAGGCGCAGGTCGTGCTTTCCGAGGTCGATTCCCACGGCCTCGAGCGAGGCGAAATAGCGATCGAGAACGTCCGCCGGTGCCGGCTTCAGAACGACCTGGTACTGGTAGTGCTGCTGGAAGCGGAACGGATTCTGCCCGTAGCGCCCGTCGGCGGGCCGGATCGACGGCTCGACGTAGGCGGTCTTCCACGAGTCCGGGCCCAGGCAGCGCAGGACGGTCGCGGGATTGAACGTCCCGGCCCCGACCTCGGTGTGGTAGGGCTGCATGAGCACGCAGCCGTCGTCCGCCCAGAAGCGCTCGAGCCGGATGATCATCTCCTGGAAGGTCGGCGCGCTCATCGAGCGGACATGCTACGGCAGCCGCTCCATCACCTTCTCGTTCGGTCTCCCGAACCCGAGGCGAGCGTAGAGCTCGTGTGCGTCAGTCGTGTGCAGGAGCCACTTCAGGTGGGTGTACGGACTGCCTTCCACCATCTCGCGGACGAGCTCGAGCCCGAGTCCACGGCCGCGGTGCTCCGGCAGGACGTAGACGTCGGCGAGATAGACGTACGAGACGCCGTCGGTCGCGGCGCGGCAGAAGCCGACCTGCCGGCTGTCGTGATACAGGCCGACGATGCGCTGCGCTTCGCCGACGAGCCGCTCGACCGTCTCGCGCGAGCGGCCCTCTGCCCAGTAGGCGTCTCGCGAGAGGAATGAGTGGACGGCGTCAAGATCGACCCGCGCGGGGTCGTCGTCGAGCTCGAATCCGTCCGGGAGCCGCCGAACCACGGGGGAACCTTGCCACGGGGCGGCCCCCGCGCGGCTCCTACGCCGACAGCGTTCGCAGTCGGAAGCCTCCGTGCTCCTCGTACGAGGCCTCGATGACCCGCAGGCACTGGCGGAGGGCATCGTCTCCGAGCCCGAGCTCGCGGGCGCCTGAAAGGGGCTGCTCGAGCAGCGCCCGGATCCCGAGAAACCCTGCTTCCGAGACGGGGAGCGCCTCGGGTGAGCAATCGCGGCACACGGCTCCCCCCGCGCGGGCGGAGAATGCGACCAGCGGCTTTGCCTCCCCGCATTCGGCGCAGCTCGCCAGGTGGGGGAGATAGCCGGAGAGCCACAGGAGCTTCAGCTGGAACGAGAGAACGAGCGGCTCGAGCGCCGGCCGCGCGGGCAGCTCCGCCTCCACGTCGTCGAGCAGGTCGAGAAAGCGGGTGAGAGCGTGGAAGGCAGGCGGCTGCGACTCCTCCTCGACGAAGAGCCTCAGGACCGCCTCGAGACCGATGTGCCCGACCCCGAGCCGGTACGGGTCGGTCCGGGAGCGGTCGTGGGAGCGGACGAGCTCCGCCCCGCGCACCGTGTGCAGGTCGCCGCGACCCTCGTGGAGGAGAAGCTCGACATGGGAGAGCGGCTCCAGCCGCGCTCCGAAGCGCGACCGCGTCTTGCGCACCCCCTTGGCAATCGCCCCCACTCGCCCCTTCGCCAGCGTGTACAGGTGAAGGACGCAGTCGGCCTCGGAGAAGCGGATGGAGCGAAGGACGACCGCCTCGGTCGTGAGCGTGCGCGACGACATGCGGGCCACTCTAGTTGCTCCTGCGGGGGAATCGGATTCCCGCCGAAAACGTTTTCCCTGGTAATGGCCAGGATCCAGATCTACACGACCGTGTGGTGCGGCTACTGCGACCGCGCCCGGGAGCTCCTCCTGGAGCGCGATCTCCCCTTCGAGGAGATCAGCCTCGACGACGATCCTGCCTTTCGCAGAACGCTGCTCGATCTCACCGGCGGCTGGACCGTTCCGCAGGTTCTGATCGACGGTAGGCCGATCGGAGGCTTCACCGAGCTCAGCGCGCTCGACCGCGCCGGGCTTCTCGGCGGGCTCGCCGCATGAAATGACCGGGCATTACCGGGCGGGCTGACAGACGGGGCAGTACCAGCTGCCGCGGCCCGAGACGCGGGTTTTTGCGATCGGCGTCCCACAGCGCTCGCACGGCTCCCCCACCCGACCGTAGACACGGAACTCGTCCTGCATGCCTCCGCTTCGCCCGTCTGCACCCCGGTAGTCGCGGAGCGTCGCTCCCTGGCGGCGAATTCCAAGCCGCAGCGCCTTGCGGATGCTGTCCCGGAGCGAGGCCACCTCGTCGGCCCCCAGCTCGCCGGCCTGGACGAGAGGGTGGATGCGTGCGTACCAGAGCGCCTCGTCGGCGTAGATGTTCCCGATCCCGGCGGCCGCCCGCTGATCGAGAAGCGCAGCCTTGATCGGTGCCCGGCGCCCGGCGAGCGAGCGGCCCAGGCGTTCGGCCGTGAAGGCCCGGCCGAGCGGTTCGACGCCGAGCCGGCGGATTGCGAAGTACTCCTCGAGCTCCCCCGGCTCGAGCAGATCCCAGGTTCCGAAGCGCCGGACGTCCCGATAGACGAGCTTCGACCCGTCGTCTAGCCGGACGACGGCACGCACGTAGGGATCGTCCTCGTATCCCTCCGGCGCCGGGTAGAGGACGTTTCC
Source organism: uncultured Actinomycetes bacterium (assembly GCA_963842305.1). Classification (GTDB taxonomy): domain Bacteria; phylum Actinomycetota; class Thermoleophilia; order Gaiellales; family Gaiellaceae; genus JAIBJN01. The sequence goes on along the minus strand of CAWJFW010000002.1, from coordinate 939,586 downwards.
CGTCATACGCAGGTGCACGAGAAGGTGCCGCCCGCTCTCGAACGCCAGGATCAGGTATTTGCCGCGCCGGCGTACGCCGGCGACGCGCTCGCCTGCGAGAGCGTCGGCCACCTGCTCCGGAGGCTCCGGCCTCGTCAGCCGGGAGTCGAGAATCGCCACCTCGTCGAGCACTCGCCCGGTCAGCGACGGCGCGAGGCCGGAGCGGATCGTCTCGACCTCGGGCAGCTCGGGCACAGACGGTCAGGCGGTCGCGTGGCTCACGAGATGACGTCGAGGACGATCGGCTTCTGCTCGGGCTCCTCGCCGCCGATCCGGTAGCAAGCCTCGATTGCGCGGGCAGCCTGCTCAGCCGACTCTCCGTCGCGAGCATGGATCTCTGCCAGCACCTGGCTGGCCTCGACCTGGTCGCCGCGCTTCGCCAGGCAGACGATGCCGACGGCATGGTCGATGGCGTCCTCCTTGTGAATGCGCCCCGCCCCCAGGCGGAGCGCTGCCAGGCCGATCCCGGTCGTCGCGATCCCCTCGACGAAGCCGGCGGCTTTCGCCTCGACAGTGTGTCTGACGGCCGCCCGCGGGAGCGCATCGCGTGCCGGATCCCCGCCCTGCGCCCGGACCCAGCGATCGTAGAGCTCACGCGCAGATCCGCTTCGGACGGCCTCCTCGGCCAGCCGGCGCCCCTCGTCGTGATCGACGCCGATGTCCGACAAGGCGAGCAGGTGCGAGGCGGCGCCCAACGTCAACTCGGCGAGGTCGGGCGGACCGTTCCCTTCCAGGGTGTCGAGGGCCTCGCCGATCTCCAGGGCGTTCCCGACCGCGCGGCCGAGCGGCTGATCCATGTCGGTCAGCTCGCAGACGACTTCGCGGTCGTCCATGCGGCCGAGCTCGACCATCGTCCGGGCCAGGTCGCGGGCGTCGTCCAGCGTCTTCATGAAGGCTCCGTCGCCGACCTTCACGTCGAGAACGATTGCGTCGGCGCCGCCGGCGATCTTCTTCGACATGATCGACGAGGCGATCAGCGGGATGATGTCGACCGTCGCGGTCACGTCCCGGAGCGCGTAGAGCTTCTTGTCGGCCGGAACGAGGTCGGCCGTCTGGCCGATGATCGCAAGGCCGACTTCGCGCACCTGGCCGATGAACTCGTCGCTGCCGAGCTCGACCCGGAAGCCGGGAATGGACTCGAGCTTGTCCAGCGTCCCGCCGGTGTGGCCGAGCCCGCGTCCGCTCATCTTCGCGAACGGAACGCCGCACGCCGCCACGATCGGGCCGATCACGATCGACGCCTTGTCGCCGACGCCTCCGGTCGAGTGCTTGTCGACGACCTTGCGTCCGAGCGGCGAGAGATCGATGACCTCCCCGCTCTGAACCATCGCGTCGGTGAGCGCGTGCGTCTCGGCCGCGGTCAGGCCGCGGAAGTAGGCGGCCATGCAGAACGCGGCCATCTGGTAGTCGGGGATCTCGTCCCGCGCGTAGGCGAGCGTCAGAGCCGCAAGCTCGCCGGCGGCGAGCTCCTCGCCGTCGCGCTTTCGTCGGATCAGCTCGGCCGGATGGATCACGGCTGCACGACGGGCGCGCCGGGGATCCCCCGGCTCGGCGCCTTGCCGCCCAGCCACGCGTTGACCGTCGCGCCGACGTCCGCGAACTCGCCCTCATGGCGCTGGCCCGCCGCGTTCCGACCCTCCGTGTAGGCGAGGAAGAGCGCGTGCTCGCGGGAGTGGTCGGTCGAAGGGGTCGTCGGATCGCATCCGTGGTCGGAGGTGAGGATGAAGAGGTCGCCGGGACGAAGGGCGTCCAGAAGGTCGGGCAGCCGCCGGTCGAAGTCCTGGAGACAGCGGTGGAAATTGACCGGGTCGTTCCGGTGACCCCAGAGCATGTCCGTCTCGACGAGGTTGACGAAGACGAAGCCGGACTCGAGCTCGCGCAGGAGCGTGTCCGTCTGTCGGATGCCGTCTGCGTTCGACTTCGTGGGATGGGAGTGGTCAATGTCCACCCCGGCGAAGATGTCGTGAATCTTTCCGACGCCGTGCACCTCGTTGCCGGCCTCGCGGACGAGGGTGAGGTAGTTCGGCTGTCTCGGACGAAGCGACCAGTCGTGACGGTTCGGCGTGCGCGTGTAGTTCCCCGGCTCTCCGACGAACGGCCTGGCGATGACCCGCCCGACGGCGTGCTTTCCAGCGAGGATCTCCCGGGCAATGCCGCTCGCCTCGTAGAGCTCGTCCAGCGGGATCGTCTCCTCGTGCGCGGCGATCTGGAAGACCGAGTCGGCCGATGTGTACACGATCCATTTGCCGGTCTGCTGGTGCTCTTCGCCAAGCTCCTCGATGATCTCGGTGCCGGACGCGGTCTTGTTTCCGAGGACTCCCCGGCCGGTGCGGTGGGCGAACCCCTCGATCACCTCGAACGGGAACCCGTGCGGATAGGTCGGCATCGCAATCGGCGTCACGATCCCCATCAGCTCCCAGTGCCCGGTCGTTGTGTCCTTGCCCTTGGACCGCTCGAACAGGCGGCCGGCGATGGCCGGCGCCCCGTCCATCGCCGGGCAGCCGAGCAGGTCTTCGACGTTCCCGAAGCCGAGATGCTCGAGGTTGGGCAGATCGAGGCCGCCGACAGCCTTGGCGACGTTGCCCAGCGTGTTGGACCCTTCGTCGCCGTATTCGGCCGCATCCGGCAGCTCGCCCGCACCAACCGCGTCCAGCACAATCACGCAGGCGCGCGGCATGCGGCTATTCTACGGCTGTCATGGACACGATCCTCGGCCTCTTCGGCATGGCGATCTGGATCGCCGGCACGATCAGCTTCGCCGCCGGCATCACGTGGGTGGTCGTCAAGCTCTTCCCAGGCTCCGATGACCTCAAGCCGAAATCGCAGCCCTAGCTAGGCGACCGGCTCGAGCGGAAGAACCCGCTCGAGGGGCGAGTACTCGAGACCGCACGCGTCGGCCACGGCCTCATAGGTCAGCTTTCCGTCGACGACGTTGACGCCCCGCGCGAGCGCTCGGTCGCGGGCGACCGCCTCGCGGACGCCCTGGTCGGCGATCGCCTCCACGTACGGCAACGTCACGTTGGTCAGCGCAAAGGTCGACGTGATCGGGACGGCGCCCGGCATGTTCGCAACGCAGTAGTGGACGATGCCGTCGACGACGTAGGTCGGGTCGGAGTGCGTCGTCGGGTGGGAGGTCTCGAAGCACCCGCCCTGGTCGATCGCGACGTCGACGAGCACGGCGCCGGGCTTCAGGCCGGCAAGCATCTCGCGAGTGATCAGCTTGGGAGCGCGGGCTCCGGGGATCAGGACGGCGCCGATGATCAGGTCGGCGTCCGCGACGGTCAGCTCGATCTCGAGGCGGTTCGACATTGACAGCGTGATCCGTCCGTCGAGCATCATCTCCAGGTCGCGCATGCGCTCCACCGACTTGTCGAGGACCCAGACGTCGGCCTGCATGCCGACCGCGATCAGCGCGGCGTTGTAGCCGACGATGCCGCCGCCGAGCACGACCACCTTGGCCGGCGGGACTCCCGGCACGCCCCCGAGCAGGAGACCGCGCCCGCCCTGGGCCTTCTCGAGCGCCCAAGCGCCCATCTGCGTGGCCAGACGGCCGGCCACCTCGCTCATGGGCGCGAGGAGGGGCAGCTTGCCGTCGTCGGTCTCGACCGTCTCGTAGGCGATGCAGGTCGCCCCGCTCGCGACGAGCGCGCGCGTGAGCTGCTCGTCGGCGGCCAGATGCAGGTACGTGAAGAGGATCTGCCCTTCTCGCAAGCGACCGAACTCCTCCGGAAGGGGCTCCTTGACCTTCAGGACCATCTCGGAGGTTGCCCAGACGTCGTCGACGCCACCGATCCGGGCGCCGACGGCCTCGTAGTCGCTGTCGGGAAACGCGCTGCCGGCCCCGGCGTCGGTCTCGACCACGACCTCGTGTCCCCGCTGCCGCAGCTCGCCCGCGCCCGCGGGAGTGAGCGCGACCCGATATTCGTCCTGCTTGATCTCCTTGGCGACGCCGATCCGCATGACGCGGGCGAACGATAGCCGAACGACAGCGCCAGGATGACGCCGTTTGCACGGGGTTTCTCCGGCTCAGCGTACGAGCGAGCGTGCGAGGGCGCCGGCGGCAAAGGCTGCGGCGAAGAACCAGGGCTCCCCGTCGCGGCCCCGGCCCATGTGCGATAACTCGAGGCCGTCACACGCGCTCCGCCAGGAGGAAGCATCGACGATCTCGACGGGACCGAGCTCATCCGGAACGTCGAGGCCGTCCGGCCAGGCCACTGCGACCGACCCTCGGATGAGCTCCAAAACGGCGAGCGTGTGGTGCGAGAGGCCTCGGTGCCGCTCGCGCTCGTCGGCTGTCGAGACCCGTGGAGCAAGCACCGGGGCCCCGCCGAGGGCCGATGCAGCGTTTGCGGCGTCGGCGGCGGCCAGGGCACCGTGCCCGAAACGGGAGCCGGTGCCGACGATTCCGGGCCCGATCGCACAGACGACCGCTTGCATGCCCAGACCCGCGCAGGCGACCAGCGCGGAGGCGACCGAGGTGCAGGCGACCTCGCCCGCGACACACGGCCCGACCGCTACCGTCGTCCGTAGGTAGCCCCCGTCGCGGAGCGCCCGCACGGTGTCCGAGAGAGCGACCGGGAGCGCGCCCCCGGCGAGCTGGACGTAGGCGACCCTGAGATCCTGTCCGAGCCCGGCGCAGACCGGCGCCACCTGGCTGTGGAGCGAGCAGCAGGCCACGGCAAGGCCTTCGAGATCGGCGCTGGGCTCGTTGGACCACGACTCCTCGACATGCCGCACCGCATGCTGGAGCGACGTGTACGGAAGCTTCATCACGTGAGCGCCCTCCTCGGGCGAGAGGCCGAGGCCGCGGGTCAGGTTCGCGTGGAGGACGTCGTAGCCGCCTGTGCCGAGCCCCAGCTCCACCGCCTGGACGTTGACGAGCACGTCGTCTCCGAGCGCCACCGGGCCCGTCAGTCCCGGATACGCGACGCACGGACGGCCGTCCACCTCCAGACGCACGAGGCCGTCGTGCCGCTCCGTGATCGCAGTGACCGTCCCACGCCGAAGCGTCACCGGCATCGCGGGCCTCTCCCGTGCCGCAGCATCTCCCGAGGGCCTAGGGCTCTCGGGCCCCGTCGATCAGTTCGAGCGTCACGGCGACCATCGCCTCCAGGTCGGCAACCGAGATCTCCTCCTCGGCGGTGTGGATCTTCGCCATGCCATTGGCGATGTTCACGCAGTGCAGGCCGCGCTCGTTGAAGACGTTCGCGTCGGCGCCGCCGCCGATCTCGACCTCCTCGGGCTCGAACCCTGCTCGCTCGAGCGCGCCCCGTGCGAGGACGAGCGCCGGATCGTCGGGCGTCAGGCGGTAACCCCGGTACTTGTCGTGGACCGTCGTCTCGACCTCACACTCGGAGACCGCGGCGGCGAACGCGAGCGAGTCGAGCGTCTCCTGGACGAGCTCCGCAAGCTTGCGCTCGTTGCGCGAGCGGGCGTCGATGGCGAGACGGCAGCGGGCCGGCACGACGTTGAGAGCGCTTCCGCCGTCGATCAGGCCGGCGTTCGCGGTCGTCTCCTCGTCGATGCGGCCGAGCCGGAGATCGGAGATCGCGCGCGCCGCCGCGACGATCGCCGAGCGTCCGTCCTCCGGGTTGATCCCCGCGTGGGCCGGACGGCCCGTGAAGACGACCTCGATCGCCTTGCCGGACGGTGTCGCGACGACGATCTCGCCGACGGCTCCCGCGTGGTCGTAGACGAAGCCCACCTGCGCCTGCAGCCGGGCGGCGTCGAAGGCAAAGGCACCCTCGAGGCCCGTCTCTTCCCTGGTCGTGAAGAGGAGCTCGATGCCCGCGTGCCTGCGGCCCTCGGCGAGGACGAGCCGGGCCGCCTCGAGGATCACGGCGACCGCCGCCTTGTCGTCGGCTCCGAGGATCGTGTCCGCCTCGTTCGTGACGATCCCGTCCGCGACGACGGGTTCGATCGGCCCGGATGCCGGCACCGTGTCGAGATGCGCGCAGAAGAAGATCGGGCGGCCGGTCTCTCCCTCGGTCGGGGGCAGGCGCGCGAGGAGGTTGCCCGCGGCGTCATCCTCCGCCTCGATGCCCAGGTCGCGCAGGTAGGCGCGGACATGCCCCGCGACGGCCTCTTCTTCACCGGACGGGCTCGGGATGGCCGCCAGCTCGAGGAAGATCGGGAGGACGTCCGAGGCCCAGGTCGTCACGGAGTCGATTCTAGGCGGCCGGGCCGGGACGAGCCGATGCGCTTCCGTCACAGCTTGCGCGCCACGCGCGTGGATTTCGGCGTTAGGCTCGAAAGCGGGTGGTGGGCCGGGGTGCCCCGAAGGCAGCTAGCGGCTCGCGGCCTCGGCGACCCGACCTCGCTCGCGCGCACGGGCCAGTGCCGCGCCGACGAAGTCCCGAAACAGCGGTGCCGGACGCGTGGGGCGGGACTTGAACTCCGGATGGAACTGGCTCGCCACGAACCAGGGGTGATCGGGAAGCTCCACCACCTCGACCAGGCGGCCGGCCTGGAACGTCCCGGAGACGACCAGGCCCGCCTCGACAAGCCGCGGCCGGAAATGGTTGTTCACCTCGTAGCGGTGGCGGTGGCGCTCATGGACGACGAACTCACGGTAGGCCGCGTAAGCCCCAGTGTCCTCGACCAGGTCGACCGCGTCGGCGCCGAGACGCATGGTGCCGCCGAGATCCTCGATCTCCTTCTGCTCGGGCAGGAGGTCGATCACCGGGTACGGCGTCTCCGGATCCATCTCGGTCGAGTTGGCCCCGTCGAGACCGCAGACATGCCGGGCGAACTCGGAGACCGCGACCTGCATCCCGAGGCAGATGCCGAGGTACGGGATCCCTCGCTCGCGCGCCACCCGGCACGCGGTGATCTTTCCCTCCCAGCCGCGGGACCCGAACCCACCGGGCACGAGCACGCCGTCGACGTCCTCGAGCTCGGCCGCCGCCTCCTCGAGGCTCATCCCCTCGGCGTCGAACCAACGGACATTGACGCCGACGCCATGATGGATGCCCGAATGCTTGAGCGCTTCGTGCACGGAGAGGTACGCATCGTGAAGCTTGACGTACTTGCCGACGAGCGCGATCTCGATCTCGCCGCTTCGCCTCCCGATCTGCGTCGCCAGCTCGTCCCACTCGCCCAGCTCAGGCTCGACCTCGGGAAGGCCGAGCTTGCGAACGACGAGCGAGTCGAGCCCCTCCTCGTGCAGCGCCTGGGGGACGAGATAGACGTCGCTCACGTCCTCGTTGGCGACCACGGCGCCGGGATCGACGTCGGCGAAGAGCGCGATCTTCTCGCGGATTTCTCGGGAAAGCCGGTCCTTCGACCGGCAGATGACCACGTCGGGGTGGATACCGATACGCCGCAGCTCGTTGACCGAGTGCTGTGTCGGCTTCGTCTTCAACTCCCCGGCCGTCTCGATGAACGGCACGAAGGTGACGTGCAGGTAGACGACGTTCTCGGGGCCGACCTCGCGGCGGAACTGCCGGATCGCCTCGAGGAACGGAAGCGACTCGATGTCGCCGACCGTCCCACCGATCTCGGAGATGACGACGTCGGTGTCGCTGACGTCGGCGACCCGCCGGATGCGCGCCTTGATCTCGTTCGTGATGTGCGGGATCACCTGCACGGTCGAGCCGAGGTACTCGCCCTTCCGCTCCTTGCGGATGACCGCGTACCAGATCGACCCCGAGGTGTGGTTGGCGTTTCGCGAGAGGTTCTCGTCGACGAACCGCTCGTAGTGGCCGATGTCGAGATCGGTCTCCGCACCGTCCTCGGTAACGAAGACCTCGCCGTGCTGGAAGGGGCTCATCGTGCCCGGGTCGACGTTCAGGTACGGGTCGAACTTCTGCACCTGCACCCGCAGGCCGCGCGCCTTCAGCAGTCGGCCGAGCGACGCGGCGCTGATCCCCTTCCCGAGCGACGAGACCACGCCGCCGGTGACGAACACGTACTTCGTCGGGCGCTCTCTCACGGGCGCCTCCCCAGCTCGTCGAGCTCGCGCAGCCCGGGCGTCCGCTCGATCAGGCGGCCGATCGACGTGTGCTCTCCGAGGAGGTTGAGGCCCGCGAGCGCCCCGATCGCGGCCCAGCGTGCCCATCCGTGGAAGCGGTCCACGGACTTCAACCCTAGCATGGCGCCCAGCGCATTCGATCCTGCGTCCCCCAGCATGGCCCTCTCGCGGAGATCGTAGGGAAGCAACAGGACGGCCTTGCCGACCGGGGCACCGAGGGGCAGCGCGGCAAGGAGGTACGACTTCAGGCATCTGCCCGGCTTCGTATCGAGCTGGTTCATGAGGTTCGCGGAGAGCGCCACCAGCAGGGCGCCGCTCGCGCTACGCGTCCGCCAGAGTCCGACGAGGGGGATGCCGACGGCCTTGAGGACACCGGTCGTGTCGCCGGCGCGCAGATGCTCACGGAAGCCGCGCTCCTTCCCGCCGAAGGCATCGTCGAGGGCGCCCAGGATCGTCACGAGGGTGATACCCGGATCGCTGACGTTGGCAGTCGCCCAGCCGACCAGCGGCAGCCGAAGACCTCGGTGGTTCAGCGCGAGAGGGCCGGCCGCGAGACATGCGTCGAGGAGCTGGCGGCCCCGGTGGAGGAAGCCTGCGGCGTCCCGCCTAGTTGCACGGTGGTCGAGCTCCAGGTCGATCTCTTCGAGCGTGAGGCCCTCCCGAAGAGCATCGATCGTCATCCGCACCTCACAGCCGAAACCCGCGGCCAGCGGGAAGCAGGCGGCGCGGGCACGAGCGCTCAGGAGACGCTGCCCGGACAGCGGCTCGCGCGGCGACTTGCCCGTCCGGAGGCGCACGAGCCAGCGGCTCACCCGCTTGGCGACGCCGAAGCCCCCTCCCACCCGCCGACTGAACGCAGCGACCGCGAGGTCCGCCGTACTCGCCGTCAGTGGGAGGAGCGACCCGCGGAGGTCGGCATCGACAAGGAGCAGCGGTCCCGGCGGCGCCGCCCCCTCGCCGGCCGTGAGCGCCTCGCCCTTCCCGAGCCGCCGGGCGCGGAGGACCGTCGCGCCGGCGACCTCGGCGAGCTCGGCGGTGCGGTCGCTGGACTGCCCGTCGATGACGATCACCTCGGCATCGGGCAAGTCGCGCCCGAGGGCGGCGATCGTCTCTTCGATCCACGCCTCCTCGTTCCGAGCCGGGACGAGGATGGTGAGGCCCGCAAGCCTCGTCGAGCTATTCACCCTCGGTCGTCAGCGGCTCGATCGGAGGAACCGACCCGTCGGTCGCCGAATCGCGGAAGCCGTACTGCCCCGGCTCGCCGCCCGCGAGGAGAAGCGCAAGCGCGAGGCGGCCGGCGGCGAGATCGATGTCGTCGACGCTCGAGATGCCCTGACCCCGGTAGCCGTCGACCACGGTGGCCGGATCGTCCGTCGACGCGACGCCGACAACCGGGATCCCGGAGCCCTCGAGGCCACCGACGAGCCCCTCGAGCAGCGACCCCGTTGCCGCAGTCTCCGCGTCGGCCTCGTCCTCGCTGTCGGAGCCCTCGGGGGGCTGCCAGGTCGACACGACCACGGCCGCGTCGATCGGCGTCGAGGTCGAGCCGGACTGCTCCTCGATCAGCTGGGACTGCAATGCGCTCCAGTTCGTGTCGTCGCCTTCGACCAGCTGGAGGCCGAGCTCACGCCCGAGCTCGGAGAAATCGCCCTGTTCGTCCGCGTACGCGGCGAGGACATCGTCGCCCTCGAGCGTGGCTGTGAGCTCGGACTCGTCGATCGGCACCTCGAGCGCGAGCATGCGCGCAGGCGCCCCGGCGTCCGCATCGGCGAGGGCGCCCTCGACGTCGGCACGCGCGCTGCCGTCGGCGGGGCCCAGGAATACGACCGCGACGTTCTTGCCTTCCAGCCGCTTGTCCATGAGCGTCGGGTAGGCGCGCGCGAAGAGCTCGTTGGCGCCCTCTCCCTGGGCATTCGCGGCCTCGCCCTCGGCTCGCGCGACGTCGAGGTCCTTCTGGAGCTGCTCGTTGTCGTTGCGGAGGTTCTGGAGCTCGGCATCCTCTCCGACGTCGGTGACCTTCCCGGAAACGGCCACGCCGAGAAGGATTCCGACCGCGAGCGCGACGAAGACAGCCGCCAGGGAAGCCACGTGATAGCGGAGACCGAACATCGCCAGGAGCGTACCGAGGTCTGTCTCTAGAGCGTCGCGGTCGTCTGGCAGAGATCGCGGAGCCGCGTCAGCGCCGTCTCCGGAAGACCCCGCGCGCCCTCGGAGACGAGCCGGAGCCACGACCCCGAGACGAAGGTCGTCGCGCGCGTGCGCCCGGTTCCCGCGTTGTCGAGCGCGACTCCGCTCTCGATGCCCTGCTTGGGATCGAGCCAGCGGAGCTCCCAGCCCTCCACGACCTTCATGATCACGATCAGCCCCTCGCCTTCGGGTCGCCGCAGGAACCCCGGAGCCGAGCTGCGGATCACCTCCCAGCGCGCGCCCTCGACGAGCCCGCGCCGGTCGGGCTTCACGCCCGTGTACGCCGGCCACCAATCGGGAAGGTGGTACGGCTCGGCGACGAGCGCCCAGGCCTCGCGTCGATCCGACAGGAGCTCGCCCGTCGCCTCGATCAGGCTCATTCGATCCCGACGAGCGACCGCAGCCGCTCGACGAGCGTGGTGACGAGGTCCCGCAGCTCCGGAGACGCGATCAGGACGGCCGTGATCGCCGCCAGCGCCGCAAGGACGAAGGCGAGGACGATGCCCACGCCGACGCGCGGCCGGAAGAGCCTCGAGACGCCCCGGGCGTCCACGAGCCGCTCTCCGACCTTCAGGCGAGTCAGGAAGGTCGACGACATCCCTGCCCGGTTTCGCTCGAGGAACTCGATCAGGTTGAAGCGCGTGCCGACCGCGACGATCAGCTCGGCCCCCTTTTCGTAGGCAAGGAGCATCGCCGCGTCCTCCGAGATCCCCAGCGTCGGGAGGACCGTCGAGGAGAGGCCGAGCCGGTCGAGGCGGTCGCGTCCCGGCGCGCGGCCGTCCGCGTACGCATGGACGACGAGCTCCGCTCCCGAGAGGAGCGTCTTGTCGCTCACGGAGTCCATGTCGCCCACGATCACGTCGGGCTTGTAGCCGGCGGCTGCGAGCGCGTCGGCGCCGCCGTCCACGCCGATGAGGACAGGCTTGAAGTCGCCGATGTACGGAGCCACGATCGACAGGTCGCGCTTCGTCTCGGCGCTCCTCGCGACGACGAGCGCGTGCCGGTCGCGGAAGCGCGTCCGAAGCTGCGGCATCTGCAGACCATCGGACAGGAGCGCGGTCTCCTCGCGCAGGTGCAGCAGCGTGTTCTCGGCGAAGGCCTCGAGCGCCTCGCTCACGCGGCTGCGCTGTTCGGCGAGCGAGCGCGCGAGCTCGTCGACCTCGCGCTCGTGCCCTGCGGCAAGGCGCGAGCCGTTTCGAAAGAGACTGGAGCCCCGAACGACGACCGACTCACCGTCCTTGACCTCCTCGAAGAGCTCGGAGCCGGGGGCATCGATCAGGCAGACCCCTCCCTCGACGAGTGCCAGCGGGCCGGCATTCGGGTAGTCGCCGGTCGACGAAGGCGACACGTTCACGACCACACGCACCCCGCTCTCGAGCAGCTCCTCGGCCGAGATCAAGTCGAGGTTGGGGTGGTCGATGATCGCGATGTCGTCGGGCCCGAGACGCTTGACGAGGCGCTTCGTGCGCTTGTCTAGCCTCGCGGTTCCGATGAACTCGACATACGTCAACTGCGGCGCACCGTGGAGAGGAACTCGGCACCGCCCAGCATACGTTCCAGCTCGTCCTTGCGCTCCTCCTCCGCAAGCCGCTCGATCCGGGTGTGCGTCGGGTCGCCCGGGACCTTCTCGACACGGAAGTGCGCCTCCGCGGCACTGGCGATCTGCGGGAGGTGCGTGATGGTGAGGAGCTGCGCCGTGTCGGCGAGTCGGGCGAGAGCGTCGGCGACGGCATGGGCGGTGCGACCGCCGATTCCGGCGTCGATCTCGTCGAAGACGATCGTCGGCTCGCCGGCCGAGGCATGCGCGACGGCCCGAAGGGCGAGCGCGATGCGGGACAGCTCGCCGCCGGATGCCGTCTCGTCAGCCGGCGCGAACGGCAGACCAGGATTCGGGCGGACGAGGAACGACACTCCGTCCCTCCCGGTCGGGCCCGAGTCACGCTCGGCGAGCTCGACCCTGAACTCGCCGTCACCCATGCCGAGTCCTTGGAGCTCTCCGGCAACGGCCTCCGCGAACGGATCGGCAGCCGCGGCCCGTTCCGCGGAGAGGGCCCCGGCCAGCTCCCCCACCCTGCCTTCCGCTTCCGCCACCGCACGCTCGGCCTCCTCCATCGGGTCGACGCCGGCCGCAACCTGTGCCAGCTCCACCTGCGCCGCGGCCGCGCGCCCGAGCAGCTCCTCCGTGCTGGCCGCGCCGAATCTCCGTCTGGCCTCCGAGATGCGGTCGAGCTCCGCCTCGACCGCGTCCAACCGTCCCGGTTCGGCCTCGAGCGAGGAAAGGAACGCGTGCAGCGTCGAGGATGCTTCGCGCACGCGCACCTCGGCCTCGCCCAGTTCTGCGGCCACCTCGCCCAGCTCGGGCGCAAGCGACGCAACCGCGCCGAGGGCCTGCGCGGCCTCGGCGACCCGTGCGACGGCGCCTCGTTCGTCTCCCTGCTGGGGATCGAGGGCCTCGATGGCGGTCGCCCCCGCCTCCGCGAGCTCGGTCACGTGCCTGAGCAGCTCGCGCGCGGCGAGGAGCCGCTCCTCGTCTCCGGCCTCGATGCCGTCCGTCCGCGCGACGAGCTCGGCGAGCTCGGCGAGCCGCTCTCCGCGCCCGGCGGCGGCCGCCGCCAGCTCGTCGCGCCCGCGCCGGGCGGCCTGCAGCTCGCGCCAGGCGCGGCGGAGGTCGGCCCTGCGACGGAGCTGCTCCTCACCGACGAACGCGTCGAGGACGTCGAGCTGATGGGAGGCCCTCGCGAGGCGACGCTGCTCGAACTGCCCCGACATCGCGAGCAGCCGCTCCACGAGCGCCGCCAAATCCTCGCGCGGGACCGCGCGGCCCCATGCGTAGGCACGCGTGCGGCCGTCGGCGAACACGCGTCGCGCGGCCACGAGGCCCTCCTCTCCCGCGGGACGCAGCTCGGCGATCGACTCGAGGCCCGGGTCGTCGAGCAACTCCTCCGGGAGGTCGAGCTCGGCCTCGACGTAGGCCTCCTCCGCGCCGGGCCCCAGGTACGCGGCATCGCCCGGAGCGCCCAGAAGGAGCCCGACGGCCTGCGCCAGGATCGTCTTGCCCGCACCGGTCTCGCCGGTGACGGCGTTCAGCCCGGGCGCGAACGCGAGGTCGGCCTCGCGGATGAGAACGAAGTTCTCGATGCGCAGGCGACGGAGCAGGACTAGTGCCTCGTCCGGCTCCGTTGCCGGTCTTGTGAGGCGCGAAATGCGCACGGGATTAGGACGCAAGGAGCCCGCGTACCGACCGAGGTACGCGGGCTCCTGAGGACGACGGCCGACGCCGCTTTGCAGCCGCTCAGAGGGCCGGAGGACGAGGTCGGGCGAGGCACTTAGGGAAACACTTCGTGGTAGCGCGTGAAGAACGTGACCTCGGGCAGGACTGCGAGCCGCGACTGGTCGGCGCCGACGACGGCCGTGATCTCGTCGCCGCTTGCAAGCTCGCCCACGGCACGTCCGTCGACGAGGACCGTAACCGCGAGCTCCTTCGAGCGGTTCGTGATCCTGACGTCGTGGCCGCGGGGGACGACGAGCGCCCGTGCGCGCAGCGAGTGCGGCGCGACGAACGTCATCGCCATCGCCTCGAGGCCCCACATCAGCACGGGCCCGCCGTTCGAGAGGTTGTAGGCGGTCGAGCCGGACGGCGTGCAGCAGATCATCCCGTCGCAGGGCTGGTCGCCGAGGTTCTCGCCGGCCACCGCCCAGCCGAGCTCGACCATGCGGCCAGGCCGCGAGCTGGTGACGACGACGTCGTTCACGGCGGCGTGCGTCTCGCCGTTCAGCCGGGCCTCGAGCGTACAGAGGTCGACCACACGGACGTCGCCCGCGAGCGCGCGCGCCAACGCGGATTCGAGCTCGTCGTCGTCGACCGTCGTGAGGAACCCCACGCGACCGAAGTTGATCCCGAACACGGGCGTCCCGGTCCCGAGAGTCGCCCGCAGAGCCCTGAGCATCGTCCCGTCTCCGCCGAGCACGACAAGAAGGTCGAGGGTGTCGTCCTCGGGCACGCCGAGCTCGACGCCCGCCGCGGCCGCCTGCTCCTCCACCCGCTGCCGTGCATCGTCGACCACACCGGGCCTGCCCGGAGTGGCCATGATCGCAATCCGACGGGCCGGCGGCGTCACACGCCTCCCGACGCGTCGACGAGGTGCAGGAAGAACTCCCGATTTCCCTTCGGCCCCAGAAGCGGCGACGGCTCGATCCCGACGACCCGGGCTCCCCAGGACGGCGCCCGCGCGACCACTTCGTCGAGAACGCGTCGGTGCACCTCTGGATCGCGAACGACGCCACCCTTGCCGACGTCGCCGGGCCCAGCCTCGAACTGGGGCTTGACGAGCGCCAGCGCACGCCACCCCGGCGCGGCACAGGCGAGCGCGGGCGGGAGCGCCTTGGCGAGGCCGATGAAGGCGACGTCGCACACCACGAACGTCGGCCTGAAGGGGAGATCCTCGCAGCGGATGTCGCGGACGTTCGTGCGCTCGAGGACGGTAACCCGCGGGTCTTCCCGGAGCCTCGGGTGGAGCTGCCCATAACCCACGTCGAGCGCCATCACACGCGATGCGCCGGCCTGGAGCAGGCAGTCGGTGAAGCCGCCCGTGGAGGCGCCCACGTCGAGGCAGTCCTCGCCGACGACCTCGAGGCCGAATGCCTCGAGACCACCGTCGAGCTTCTCGCCGCCGCGCGAGACGAACCGAGCACCTGCCTCGACCTCGAGCTCGGCACCCTCGTCGACCTGCTCGCCGGCCTTGGAATGCCCCTTCACCCGGCCGGCCAGGACCAGCGCCTGGGCCTTTGAGCGGCTCTCGGCCAGCCCGCGCTCCACGAGCACCACATCGAGACGCTTCTTCGCGGACATGAGCGAGAAAGCGTACCCCCTCACTCAGCTGACGAAGTGTCACGAATGAACGCCTGGAAGAGGCCACGTGGCCAAAGTCGTCGCCCGTCGCGGAAGACGCCTCATGCGGGGACGAGCTTCGCCGCGATCGTCCTCCACGGCGCCTTCGCGAATCCCCGGCGCAGGTCGGCCTCGTTCCCATAGGTCTCCGTGAGGAGTCGGCCCTCGCTGACGAGCGTCACCTCCTGCTCCCGGAACGGCCACGGCGAGACCGAGACTTTCGACGGATCGCCCGCCGACGGCGCGAGCGTATGGCCCGCCGCCGTCCGCTCCTTGGTGACGCCGTGCAGAACTGCGAGCGACAGCCCGTCCCAGTCGAAGATCAACTCCCGGTTTCGTTCCTGTGCCTCCGGCGTCGCGTGGGGGCTGTAGCGCGAATCGTGTCGCAGCGACTCGACCATGCGGGCCTGAAAGTCGCGCTCGCGCTCCAGGTAGTCGGCGAGGGCACGCTGCACGTCCTCGTCGCCGCCCGGCGGAAAGCGCTCGACCAGCAAGGTGCCGTGCAGCGAGACGAGGAGCGCGGCGTAGCGCGACTGCGGCACGAGACGGGCGGCGGCTCCCGACCAGAGCTCGAGCCGGCGAAGCCGCGGCAGTGCCGAGAACGTGTACGGCAGCCCTGTCTCCGGATCGCGCTCGGGAGCGCGCTCCCATCCGATCCAGGCGATGTCGTGCTGCTCGGCACCCAGGCACACCTCCTCCCAGGGCTCGAACGGCTCGGCCCAGGCACGGGCGATCTGGCCGGACACCCAGGCGTGAGCGGGCTGGCTGATGACGATCGTTCCCTCGGAGCTCGGCCTGTGGAGCATCAGCTCGACCGATCGCGGATGGTAGCGACGAGCTCGGTCAGGACCGAGGTGTCGGCGGGCAGGCTCTCGAGGCGTTCGTTGACTCGCGCCCGCGCATCGTCGGCGAGCTCGCGCGCCCGATCCATACCGTGCAGCGAGACATACGTGACCTTGCCGGCAGCCTCGTCCTTCCCCGGCGTCTTCCCGAGCTCCTCCGCGGTGCCGGTCGCGTCGAGGATGTCGTCGACGATCTGGAAAAGAACTCCGAGCTCGTCCCCGAAGGCACGCCACGGCTGCCGCTCCTCCTCGGGAAGCTCTGCGACCGCAGTCGCGGTCGTGACGCCGGCACGAAGGAGCCGTCCCGTCTTGAGGGCATGGAGCCGGCGGAGCCCGTCCGCGTCGAGACCGCCGTCGACCGTGACGTCGAGATACTGGCCTCCGATCATGCCGAGCGTCGCCTCGGCAACTTCCCGGGCCACGTCAGGCGCTGGATAGCGGAGCGCGAGTCGAAAAGCCTCGGCGAGCAGCGCATCGCCGGCCAGGATGGCGACGTCCTCGCCGAAGCGGACGTGCGAGCTCGGCTGGCCCCGCCGGAGATCGTCGTCGTCGAGGGCGGGCAGGTCGTCGTGCACCAGGCTGAACGTATGCACGAGCTCGAGCGCGCATCCGGCGGGCAGGAGCTCGACCGGATCGCGTTCGAGCGCCTCGCCGGTGGCAAGACACAGAACCGGGCGTATGCGCTTCCCCCCGCCGAGCAGGGAGTAGCGAAGTGCCTCCTCGAGCGTTCCGAGCTCGCCGGCGAAGGGGAGCTCCGCGAGAAAGCCCTCGACGAGGTCGCGCAGCTCGTCAGGCCGATGCATCGGCCTCCCTTCGCGCCCGCTCGACCTCTGCCTGCACCTCCTTGGAAAGGTCGGCGAGCTCCTGAAGGATCTGCACCGCGCGTTCGGGATCGTCCGCCGACTCGAGCTCGACCCGGGCCGCCTCGACCTTCTCGAGGAGCTCCTGAAGCCGCGCGACGGCGTCAGGCTCGCTCGCGCTCACGTCTGCTGCGCCTCCCGCGCCAGTCGCCCCAGGATCCCGTTCACGAGCCGGCCCGCGTCCTCGCTCGCATACCGCTTGGCGAGCGAGACGGCCTCGTCGATCGCCACCTCGACGGGCACGCCCCCGCGTTCGAGCTCGAAGAGGCCCATACGGACGATGTTCCTCTCGACGACGCCGAGCCGGTCGGCAGGCCACTCGTCCGATGCGGAGGTGATGCGCGCGTCCAGCTCCTCGGCCTGTGCAGCCACGCCCTCGGCCAGCTCGAGCGCAAACGGGTCGACGTCTCCGCCGTGCAGGCTGACGAGCGGCTGCCCGGTGAGGTCCCACTGGTACAGGAGCTCGAGCGCGGTCCGGCGCGCGGCCCGGCGGCTCGTCACGCCTCCTCCGGCCTCAGCGAGGGAAGGGAGGGGCCGACCTCGGCGATGAACGAGGTCGTGTACTGCCCGCTCGCGAACTGCTCGCTGTCGATGATGTCGATCGCCAACTCTCGGGTGGTGGGAACTCCTTCGAGCTCGAATTCTGTCAGCGCTCGGCGAGCCCGGCGGACCGCGGCGGGGCGATCCTCGGCCCAGACGATCACCTTGGCGACGAGGGAGTCGTAGTACGGCGGAATCGCGTAGCCGTCGCCGATATGCGTGTCGACGCGGACACCGGGACCGAGCGGGGGCCGGAAGCGGACAACCGTCCCGGGAGCGGGCATGAAGTCCCTGGCCGGATCCTCGGCGTTGATTCGCAGCTCGATCGCGTGACCGCGCAGCTTTGCGCGGCCCGCTTGCGGAAGGCCCTCGCCCGCGGCGATACGAACCTGTGCCTGCGCCAGGTCGATCCCGGTGACGAGCTCGGTGACCGGATGCTCGACCTGCAGGCGCGTGTTCATCTCGATGAAGTAGAAGGCGCCATCGGCGTCGAGCAAGAACTCGATCGTGCCGGCCCCGCGGTACCGAAGGGCTTCGACCGCTCTCCCCGAAGCCGCTTCCATTTCGGCGCGGAGGTCCGGCGAGACGGCAGGAGACGGGCCTTCCTCGACGAGCTTTTGATGACGGCGCTGGATCGAGCAGTCGCGCTCGCCGAGCGTCAGGGCCCGCCCTTCGCCGTCGCCAAGCACCTGGATCTCGACGTGCCGGGCGCCCTCGATAGCGCGCTCGACGTAAAGCGACCCGTCGCCGAACGCGGCCTCGGCCTCGGCAGTTGCGGTGCGAAACGCGGAGTCGAGATCGTCGGCGTCGGTGACGAGCCGCATACCGCGACCCCCGCCGCCGGCCGCCGCCTTGAGGAGGAACGGCAGACCGATCTCGTCGACAAGGGCGCGGATCTGCTCGAGGCTCGCGGTCCCGTTCGAGCCGGGTACGAGCGGCAGCCCGGCGTCCGCGGCCGCCCGCTTGGCGCTGACCTTGTCTCCCATGATCTCGATCGAATCCGGCCGCGGCCCGACGAAGACGAGATCGTTGTCCTCGCACGCGGTCGCGAACTCGGCGCGCTCGGCGAGGAAGCCCCAGCCCGGGTGCACGGCCTCACAGCCTGTCGTCGTGGCCGCGGCGACCAGCGACGGGATGTTGAGGTAGCTCTCGGCCGGCGCGGGAGGGCCGAGGTGGATGGCAGCGTCCGCCAACCGGACGTGAAGGGAATCCCGGTCGGCGGTCGAGTAGACGGCCACCGCCTCGATTCCCAGCTCGTGGCACGCCCGGACGAGGCGGACCGCCACCTCGCCGCGATTGGCGATCAGGAGGCGCCGGAACATCGACTCCGACCGCAGGCTCTGAGACGTCGCGCGCCTTCCGGCACGATCCGCGCGCCACGCGTGCGGATTCCAGCAATACGCTCGAAAGCGGGTGGTGGGACGGGGTGCCCCGGGACGGGAGGGGCCGCGGCCAAGCCCACTAGAGCGCGTCGAGCGGACGACCGTTCAGGGGCTCGAGCTCGAACAGTAGGTCGCCGTACTGCACCGGAGCTGCGTTCTCGACGCAGACGCGTCTGACGATGCCCTCGGACTCGGCCTTGACCTCGTTCATGAGCTTCATCGCTTCGAGGATGCAGAGCGTCTGCCCGAATTCGACGGTGTCGCCCTCCTCGACGAATGGCGCAGCTCCCGGCTGTGGCGCGCGGTAGAACGTGCCGACCATCGGCGACTCGATCCTGATGACGTCGTTGCTCAGCGGCTCGGTGACGCCCTCGGGCTCCTCGTGGACGGGCGCGGTCGGGACGGACACGGCCAGGACGGACTCCTCGGTGCGCTCGTCGGTTCGTCGGACGGTGACGCGCATCTCCCCCTCCTCGATCGTCACCTCGCCGATGCCGGACTCCTGGACGAGCTGGATGATCTCGCGCAGTCGCTCCGCCTCGCCCGGCGCAAGCCCGGCTGTGTCCGATTCGTCCCGCCTGCCCCGCGCGCGCACCGAGCGGAGCAATGGCTCCGCATCCTCGCCGTAGAGGGCGAGGAGCAGCAGCTCTTCCTCGCTCGACGCCAGACCCTTCGCGTCCTCGCGGAGCTCTTCCAGCGCCTCGGGCGGTTCCTCGACCGGCTCGACCCCGTCCGCGAGCAACTCGACGGCGCGCTTGACCGTGGGGTCGATCTCCCCCGGCGGCCTGCCGTACCGCCCCTCGACGAGATCGCGGAGCTCGTCGACGACGAAACGCCAGCGCTGCGCCGCCAGGACGTGGAGTAGGGCCTGCGAGCCGAGCACCTGCCCGATCGGCGAGGCCAGAGGCGGCCAGCCGCACTCGCGGCGGATCCGTGACAGCTCCTCCAGGACCTCGTCCAGCCTGTCCGTGGAGTCGTGCTCGCGAAGGCGCGCCTCGAGCTCCGCGACCAGGCCGGCCGGCAGCGCGTATTCCGCGGCACGGACAGCCACGCGAGGGGACAGGGGCGGAACCGGCTCGTCGCCGAGAGCCTCATCCACGAGCTCCGAGCCGCGCCACAACCGTTCGAGCTCGACGCCGGTGTCGAGCTCGACGCCGGCGAGCGCCTGGGTGAGCGCCTCCGCCGAGACGCGATGCAGAGACAGGGCGATTGGGTAGAGCGCGACTGCGATCCACTCTGCGCCCGCACGCACCGCCTCGATCGCGGCCGCGAGCCCGACCCCGCCCGCGCCCTGGCAATGCAGCCCGACAGGAAGCCCGCTCGCCTGACCGATGCGCTCCACGAGCTCCCGCGCCTTGGCAGGGTCGAGGGAGCTGGCCGGATCGTGGATCAGGACTCTGGCCGCGCCGAGCTCGCCGAGGTGGTGCGCCCGCTCCAGGAGCACCTCCGTCTCACCCGTCGGGCCCGGGCTGTGCACGAGCCCGACGGACAGCTCCTTCCCCGCGCTCCGAATAGCGTCCGCAGCCTCGCGAAGATTGCCTAGATCGTTCAGCGGGTCGTGGAGCCTGAACACATCAATGCCGCTTCCGGCCGCGCTGGCCACGAACCGGCGGACGATGTCGCCCGAGACCGGGCGCGAGCCGACGAGAAAACGACCTCGCAACGCCATCCCGAGCGGCGTCGAGCAGCGCGCGCGAATCGCACGGATGCGTTCCCATGGGCTCTCGACCCCGCGCCGCACTGCCGCGTCGAAGCACCCGCCGCCGGACACCTCGAGACACGCGAAGCCGGCTCCGTCGAGCTCGGTGGCCAGCTCGTAGAGCCCGGCCGCCGAGACCCGGTCCGCGAGCGGCTCCTGAGAGAGAAGCCGAATCGTCGTGTCGACGAGCTGGGGCATTCCTATGCCCGGGAGATGTAGCGGCGCTCGCGCGTGTCAACCTTGATGCGATCGCCGACGTTGACGAAGAGCGGGACCTGCACGACCGCGCCGGTCTCGAGCGTGGCCGGCTTCGTCACGTTGGACACGGTGTCGCCTCGAACGCCCGGCTCCGTCTCGGTGACGCCGAGCTCGACCGAGGCCGGGAGCTGGACGCCTGCCGGCCGACCGTCGACGGTGAGGATCTGCACGCTCGCCGACGGCTGGAGGAAGTCGAGCTCGTCCTCGACGTCGCCACGCGGCAGCATCACCTGCTCGAAGGTCTCCTCGTCCATGAAGACCACCTCTTCGCCGGCGTCGTAGAGGTACTGGACGTTCTTGGTCTCCGTGCGGATGCGGGGCATCTTCTCGCCCGCGCGAAACGTCTTGTCGACGACGGCGCCCGTGCCGACGCTCTTGAGCTTCGTGCGCACGAACGCGCCGCCCTTGCCGGGCTTCACGTGCTGGAACTCAACGATACGCCAGACCTGCCCGTCGAGCTCGACGTGCATGCCGTTCTTGAACTGGTTGGTGGAGACCGTCTCGGCCACGGCGGGAGATTGTAGTCCCGGCGCGCGCGCTCCCGCTCCTAGCCCAGCGTGAGGAGATCCTTGGTGAAGCTCGAGAGGACCTCCGGGCCCTGCTCGCCGACGATGACGAGGTCCTCGATCCGCACGCCGCCTTCGCCCGCGAGGTAGACCCCCGGCTCGACGGTGACGACGTTGCCGGGAACCAGCGTGTCGGAGGACGTCGGCCGCAAAACGGGCTGCTCGTGCACGTCGAGCCCGACCCCGTGACCGAGACCGTGCAGGACGGGGGCGAGCCCCGACTCCTCGATGCGGGAGCGGGCGATCGCATCGAGCTCAGAGGCCTGCGCGCCGGCGCGCACCGCGACCAGTGCGCTTTCCTGCGCGGAGTGACAGAGCGCGTAGGCGCGCCGCAGGTTTTCGGGGAGCGGGCCTGTAGCGAAGGTTCGGGTGCAGTCCGAGCAGTATCCGCCGACCTGCGCGCCCGCATCGACGACCACCGTCTCGCCTGGCGCGATGCGTCTCGCACCCGGATGGTGATGCGGCTGGGCGGCGTTCGGGCCCGCGGCCACGATCGGCTCGAATGCAGGCGCCTCCGCGCCCTCTTCGTGCAGGACCTGCACGAACCACCAGGCCACCTCGGCCTCCGTCCGGCCCACCAGCTGCTCCCGTGCGAGCCGTTCGTAGGCGGCGTCGGTGATCCTGGCCGCTCGTCTGATGCAGGCGAGCTCGTCGGCGTCCTTCACGGCTCGGAGCTCCACGACGACTCCTGTGGTGGGCCGGAGCTCGACCCCGGCCGCGGAGAGCGATTCGAAACCCGCGACGGTGACGTGGTCTGCCTCGAAGGCGACGGGCGACTCCGCCAGCTCGCCGAGTCGGGCGCCGACCCAGGTAAGCAGGTCACGCTCCGCCTGGACGACCTCGACGCCCCCGAGCGAGGACGCCGCGTCGACGTACCGGCCGTCCGTGGCGAGGACGAGGTGGTCTCCGGTGACGACGAGCACGGCGTTCGAGCTCTCGAACCCCGCGAGATACCGGAGGTTGACCGGATTCGTGACGAGGAAGCTCGCCGCGCCGAGGCCTTCCAGCTCGGCCCGCAAACGTGCGATGCGCTCGTTCAGCCCTGCTCCTTCAGGTAGGCGAGCGCCTCGCGGTACCCATCGGGCCCCTTGCCGATGATCCGGTACTTCACGACGTCGGCGATCACCGAATGGCGTCGCCAGTCCTCGCGCTTCTCGATGTCCGACAGGTGCACCTCGACGACCGGCGCCGAGCAGAGCTCGAGGGCGTCGCGAATGGCGTAGCTGTAGTGCGACCAGGCCCCGGGGTTCACGATCAGCCCGGAGGCCCATGTACGCGCGTCGTGGCACCACTCCACGAACTGCCCCTCGTAATTCGTCTGGAAGCAGCGCGCCGTGAACCCGAGCTCCCGCGCCCAGGCGTAGATGCGGGTTTCCAACTCTCCGAGGCCGAGCGCTCCGTACAGTTCCGGATCACGGTCGGCGAGAACGTCGAGGTTGACGCCGTTGAGGACCGCCACCTGCACGCGGCGAGTCTACTGCCGTGCGAGCGAGGCCAGGGCGGCGCGGGCATCGTCCTCGGACACCGTCGTCACGACGGGCGCCCCCGCTGCCTCGAGTAGCACGAACACGCCCTCGCCCTTCTTGTCCCGCTTGAGCGCCGCCCAGGCCGCGTCGAGGTCGACCTCGACGGGCTCGGGCCGCAGGAGCTCGTCGACCACGTGCGTCGGCTGCCCCGAGAGCCGCAGCGCAGCGAGCAGCCCGAGCGCAACCGCCTCGCCGTGGGAGATTCGGTATCCGGACCCGGCCTCGAGCGCGTGCGCAAACGTGTGGCCGAGGTTGAGCCAGGCGCGCCGACCCTCGGTTTCGTACGGGTCCGAGATGACGATGCCCGCCTTGTAGGCGGCGCAGGCGCGGATCATCGCCTCGTCCGGGAGCTCCCAGACCTCGCGCCCCGCGAGCAGGCCGGTCTTGACGACTTCAGCCATGCCGGCGCGGCGCTCGCGTTCCGGGAGCGTGGTCAGGAAGGCGGGGTCGATGACGACGGCCCGCGGGAAGTGAAACGCGCCGGCGAGGTTCTTGCCGTCGGCGGTGTTCACCCCCGTCTTGCCGCCGATGGCGGCGTCCACCTGTCCGGTCAGCGTCGTCGGGACGGCGATCCAGGGAACCGCGCGCAGATAGGTCGCCGCGACGAAGCCGGCGACGTCCGTCGTCGACCCTCCGCCGAAGGCGACGATCGTTCCGTCACGGCCGATCGACAGCTCGCTCCAGAGCCGCTCGACGACGGCAAGGGACTTCGCCTGCTCGCCGGCCGGAAGGCGGTGGACCTCGGCGTCGAGCGGGGCCGGGTGCAACTCGACGACCTGCTCGTCGGCGAGGATCGCCGCGGGGCCGGGCGCGCTCACGACGGCGTCGAGGCTGATTCCGAGCGATGCGAGGAGCACGTCGTCCTCATCCTCGGCGATGGCGTCGGCCGCCTCCGCGTAGGTCTGCTGCCGCGACTCGTAGAGCTTTCGGAAATCGTCCTCACGCCGGGCCAGGGGACGCTCCGACCCCCGCACCCGCTCCCAGGCCGTCTCGACGCCGACGTCGAGGTAGACCGTGAACGCCCCGGCCCGCAGGCGCTCGCGGTTGAGCGGCGAGAGCACCGCGCCCCCGCCGAGAGCGATCACCGACTCCGGCTCTGCGAGCGCCTCCGCGAGCACTCCCTCCTCGATCTGCCGGAACTCGGACTCGCCTCGCTCGAAGAGCTCGGGAATCGGTCCGTGGCGCCGTTCGATCAAGCGGTCGAGATCGACGAACGGCCGCGCGGTGCGCTCCGCGATGCGGGCGCCGACCGTCGACTTGCCGGCGCCCATGAAGCCCGCCAGCACGAGATGGCGTCCTAGCGCGCCGACCAGGGGATCCGCTCCACGTAGGCGCGCCAGGCGCCGACGAAGTCCTCGAGCGCGTCGCCTCCGAACTTGTCCCTCGCCGCGCGCGCGAGCTCGAAGGCGACGCACGCCTCGGCGACGACCGCGAGCGCTTCGACCGCGGCGACATCGGAGCGCTCCACGAGGGCGTTCGCGGGCTCGCCCGTCTCCAGATCGGCGGAGCGCAGGGGCTTCATCAGCGTCGGCAGCGGCTTCATCGCCGCGCGGACGACGATCGGCTCCCCGTTCGAGATCCCGGCCTCGATTCCGCCGGCACGGTTCGTCTCACGGCTGAAGCCGCTCTCGTCCCGCCCGATCTCGTCGTGCGCCTCGGAGCCGCGCAGCTCGGCCAGCGCGAAGCCCTCGCCGATCTCGACGCCCTTGACCGCCTGCGTGCCCATCAGGGTCCACGCGAGGCGCGCGTCGAGCCGCTCCTCCTTCGTGGCATAGGAGCCGAGGCCGGGCGGGACGCCGAGAGCGCGCACCTCGACGATGCCTCCCACCGTGTCGCGCTCGGCCCGAGCCGCATCGATGCGATCCTCGAGATCCGACGTGACAACGCTGCTCTCGATCTCGACGTCGATCTCCAAGAGGAGCGCCTTCGCAGCGCCGCCGGCCGCGACGATTGCCGCAGTGTGCCGTGCGCTCGCCCGCTCGAGAGCATTTCGGACGTCGTCGAGCCCGTACTTCATGACGCCGGCGAGATCCGCGTGCCCGGGGCGCGGGAGCGTGACCGCCTCCTTGCCCTTTCCGGTCGGCTCCCCCTCCGGCGACCAGGGGCTCATCCCCCAGGTCCAGTTCTTGTGGTCTCGGTTGCGTACGACGAGCGCGAGCGGTGTGCCCAGCGTCCGCCCGTGGCGGAGCCCGGCGAGTACCTCGACCTCGTCGGTCTCGATCTGCTGCCGTGGCGAGCGCCCGTACCCTTGCTGGCGCCGCCGCAGGTCCTCCTCGATCCGCTCCCTCTCCAGCTGAAGGCCCGCCGGGAGGCCGGTCACGATCGCGACGAGCGCCGGCCCGTGCGATTCCCCGGCGGTGGTGAGCGTGAGCGTCATGGCGAAAGACTACGAACTGCGGCGCTCATCACCTCTTTCGGGGCCGGCATTCCCGTCCAGCGCTCGAAGGACGCCGCCCCCTGTCCGACGAGGACGTCGAGGCCGTCGACCACGCGCTCACAGCCCGCCGCGCGCGCAGCCGCGATCAGCGCCGTGTCGCTTCCGTCGGGCCGGTAGGCGAGTTCGACGACCTGGCGGACGCCGTCGACGTCCACGAGGAGCTCGTCCCGCACCGGGGTGCCGTTGAGGACGAGATCCGCGTCCTCAACGGCGGGTGGCCAGGCGTCGTCCGCGGCAACCCTGCGTGCGGGAGAAAGGCTCTTCAGGCGAAGAGCCAGGGCGTGGGCACGCTCGGGTCTCCGCGATGAAACTCGCAGGGAGGCGCACCCCGCGTCGACGAGCGCGGTCGCCACCGCTTGCGCCGCCCCGCCTGCGCCGAGGACGAGCACCCGGGCGCCCTCGGCCTCGACGGCGTCGGTCACCGCCAACCCGTCCGTGCTCGAGCCCTGCACGCGGCCGCCGTCGATGACGAGCGTATTGACCGAGCCGGCGCGCTCCGCAACCGAGTCGAGCTCGTCGCAGTACGCGAGCACACCGGTCTTGTGCGGGATGGTGACGTTCGCACCGCGGAAGCCGAGTGCGACCAGGCCCGCTACCGCCTCCTCGAGCCGCGTGGGCTGGACGCCGAGCGCGACGTAGGCCCAGTCCAGCCCGGCCGCCTCGAAGGCGGCGTTGTGCATGCGCGGCGAGAGGGATTCCCGGAGCGGGTCTCGGAGCAGGCCGACGAGTGTCGTCGGTCAAGCTCACCCGGCTCGAGCACCCTCGTCCCCGCGCGGCTGTAGTCGAGAAACTCGGCGTGGCTGGCCGTGAAGAAGTGGCTCTTGCAGTCCGGCTTGCGGACGAAGTAGATGTAGTCGACGTCCGCCGGATGCGCTGCCGCTTGCAACGACGCAAGGCCGGGATTGGAGATCGGCGTCGGCGGGAGGCCGACGCGCACTCGTGTGTTGTACGGGTGGTCGCTCTCGAGCTGGCTCTGCAGGATCGCCTGCGTCGGCGGGATGTCGTACCCGTAGCGGATCGTCGCGTCGATTCCGAGCGGCATGCCCTCGCGCAGCCGGTTGTAGATGACCGCGCTGACGAGCGCCCGCTCCTTCGGAACCTGCACCTCCTTCTCGATCATCGAGGCGATGATGAGCACGTCGTACGGGGTCAGCTTCTTGGAGCGCGCGTAGTCGAGGTCGACCTCCGACCAGGCGCGATCGAACGCTTCCAGCTGATCGTCGACGAGCTGCTTCGAGGTCGTATCTTCGGTGAAGTCGTAGGTCGCCGGAAAGAGAAAGCCCTCGAGGTTGGGCGGGTCGTCGCTCTTGAAGTCGGGAGGGCCGTTCCGGGTGTCCTCGCTCGCCACGAGGTAGGCCTTCGGGCGAAGGGAAGGTGAGATCCCGCGCTCCTTCTCCGCGATCTCGTTGACGGCCGCGATGCGCGCCGCCATTTCCTTGCGAGTGAAGCCCTCGGGAAAGACGATACGGAGGATCGGCTTCGGCGGCGCTGTGTCGGTGCGACCGGTCGACGAACCGGCCTCGGCGGCGTTACCCCCGCCGACGCCGAGATCCACGGCGGCCCAGGCGATCGCCGCGATCAACGCGAAGCCGACGAGAACACCGAAGATGGCGGCGATCCTGCTGCCGCGCCTTCTCCGGTACTCGGCCCTCACGCGGGGCGGGCGGTCGCCTTCCACTGCAGGTAGCTCGTCAGGAGGTGCGCCGCCGCGACAGCGTCCTCGGCCGCGCGTGTCTCGCCCGTCCGTTGTGCCAGCGCCGTCGTGAAGCGCTCGTCGTAGCTCTCGACCGGGAGATCGGTCGCCCTGCGGAGGCGCTCGACGAAGCGCTCGGTCTCTTCCGCCTGCATGCCACGCTCGCCGCGCAGCGTCACCGGGAGGCCGACAACGATCATCTCGACGCCCTGAGTGGCTGCCAGCTCGAGGACGCGCCGAAGACCTTCGTCGGAGGCTGCACGTAGGACGACTTCGAGCGGGCGGGCGACCGTGCCCGTCGGGTCGGACACCGCCACGCCCGTGCGCGCGGAGCCGTAGTCGAGAGCGAGCACCTTCACCGGAGAGCGATTCTAGGGACCCGGCTCACGGGCCTAGCGCGTCCAACAGGGCCCGCTCGGCCTCGGCGAGCGCCTCGCCGAGCTTCTCGGGTTGCTTGCCCCCGGCGCGGGCCATCGTCGGCCGGCCGCCGCCGCCCCCGCCCACGAGCGCGGCCGCCTGGCGGACGACCTGGACGGCGTCGATCCCCCGCTCCTCGAGAGAACCGTCGAGACTGACCACGAGGTGGACCCGACCGTCCTCCTTCGCGCCGAGCACCACAGCGGCAGGGGCGTGTTTTTGCCGGAGGCTGTCGGAGAGCTGGAGCAGCGTGTCGGCCGAGGAGTCGGCGAGCTCCATGACGATCACCTCGACGTCGCCGGCCCTGCTCCGCCGCTCGTCCACGACCTCGGGGCCGGCGCCGGCCGGCGCCGGCTTCAGCCGGGCCTCCTTGCGGGCGTGCTCGAGCTCGCCCCGCAGCTCCTCCGCCTCGCGGGCGCGACCGTGCAGGAAGGCATAGGCCTCTCCGGACGTGACCGCCTCGATTCGGCGAACGCCGGAGCCGACGGAGCCCTCGGAGAGGATGGCGAACGGCCCGATCTCGGCGGTCGTACGTACGTGGCTGCCGCCGCACAGCTCCCGCGAGAAGCCGTCGACCTCGACGACACGGACGACGTCGCCGTACTTCTCGCCGAAGAGCATCATCGCGCCGAGCTTCTGCGCTTCGTCGATCGGGGTGAGGAACGCGCGCACCTGCCGATTCTCGAAGACCCGCTCGTTGACGACCTCCTCGACGCGGTCGCGCTCCTCCTGCGTCAGAGCCTGCGGGTGCGTGAAATCGAAGCGAAGCTTCTCCGGCCGCACGGCCGAGCCGGCCTGGCGAACGTGATCGCCGAGGACATCCTGGAGCGCTTTGTGCAGCAGGTGGGTCGCGGTGTGGTTTGCCATCGTCGGGAAGCGCACGTTCCAGGGCACCACCGCGCGCACCCGGTCGCCCGCCGCAAAACCCTCGCCCTCGAGGAGCAGCGTCTGGTCATCCCCAAAGCGATAGGCGACCGAGATCTCGGCGCGCACCCCGTCCTTCTCGATCCACCCCTGGTCGCTGACCTGTCCGCCGCCCTCGGCGTAGAAAGGGGACTCGCGAAGCTTGGCGAGGAAGAACCCGTCGTCGAGCTCCTCGAGCGCGCCAATCTCCGTGAGGACGTCGAGCTTTTCGTAGCCGACGAACTCGCTCGCGAACCCGGCGCGGTGCGAGAACTCCGCCGCCCGCTCGATGCCGCGCACAGCGCCGGCGCGCGAGATCTCGCGATGCTCCTCCATCAGCCTGTCGAAACCCGGCTCGTCCACGGCAAGGCCACGCTCGCGCGCGAGCTCCATCGTGAGCTCGATCGGGAAGCCGTAGGTCGCGGTCAGCGCAAAGGCGTCCTCGGCCGAGACGGCGCCCTTCGCCGCGACCTCCTCGAAGAGGCGCATCCCGCGCGAGAGCGTCTCGGAGAAGCGCTCCTCCTCGCCGCGGAGGACCTCCTCGATGCGGTCTCGGTTCTGCGCCAGCTCTGGGTACCACGGGGCCATCTGCTCGACCACCACGTCCGACAGCCGCCATAGGTCGTCGAGGCCGATCTTGCGCGCCTGCTGGACGGCACGGCGGACGATCCGGCGCAGCACGTAGCCGCGACCCTCGTTCGAGGGCACGACACCGTCGCCGACGAGAAAGGTCATCCCGCGGCCGTGGTCGGCGAGCACCCGGTGCGCCTTCGTCGCGGTCTCGTCGGCGTCCCAGGCAACCCCGCTCTCCGCCTCGATCCAAGCCATGATCGCCTGGTAGCCGTCCGTCTCGTAGACGGACCGGACGCCTTGCATGATCGCGGCCAGACGCTCGACGCCCAGGCCGGTATCGACGTTCTGCGTCGGGAGCGGCGTCAGAGTCCGGTCCGCGTGCAGCTCGTACTCCATGAAGACGAGGTTCCAGAACTCGAGGAATCGGTCGCAGCGCGGGCAGGCGGGCGCACAGCCGGGGTCGCCGCATCCGTACTCCTCGCCCCAGTCGTAGTAGATCTCTGAGTCTGGCCCGCAGGGCCCCGGCCCGCCGACCGACCAGAAGTTCTCCGAGCTCGGCAGCTCCACGATCCGCTGGCGCGGCAACCCGATCGCCTGCCACAGCCTGATCGCGGTCTCGTCCTCGCCGAGCCCGAGCGCCGGGTCGCCGGCGTGCACCGTGGCCCAGATCCGTTCCCACTCGATCTGGAGATGCTCGCGAACGAACTCGGCCGCGAGCTCGATCGCGCCTTCCTTGAAGTACTGCCCGAACGAGAAGTTTCCGAGCATCTCGAAGAACGTGAGGTGGTGGCCGTCCAGCCCGACCTCGTCGATGTCGGGCGTGCGGAAGCACTTCTGCGCGGTCGTGGTAAGCGGCGCCGGCGGCGGCTCCCTGCCGAGGAAGAACGGCATCTGCGGCTGCATCCCCGCCGAGGTGAGGAGAGTGGAATGGTCGTCCGCGCGCGGAATCAGAGGCCACGAGGGCAGCCGCTTGTGGCCCTTCGACTCGAAGTAGGCGAGAAAACCTTCGCGCAGCTCGGCGGACGTGCGCATGGAGTCGATTCTAGGCTCGGACGCTGCGGTCAGGCCCCAGGCGCCTGAGGGCCGCGGGTCGTCGCGATCTCCGCGCGAACCTTCTCGAGCGCGCGACGGATGAGGCGGGAGACGTGCATCTGCGAGATCCCGACCTGCGCGGCGATCTGCGACTGCGTCAGGCCCTCCCAGAATCGCAGGTGGATGATCCGCCGCTCGCGCTCGTCGAGCACCTCCAGGCCCGGCTCGAGCATCGTGCGATCCTCGCTGACCTCGTACTCGTGCTCGAGCTCACCCAACGACTCGAGCGGATCGAGCTCACCTTCCTCGCCCTGGCCCGCGGGCGCCGAGAGCGAGACCGTCGTGTAGGCCTGGCTCGACTCGAGCGCCTCAAGCACCTCCTCCTCGCTCACGCCGGCCGCCTTGGCCAGCTCCGGGATGGTCGGCGAGCGCTCGAGCTCCACCGTGAGCGTCTCGAGAATCTGCGAGAGGCGGACGTTCAGCTCCTGGAGGCCGCGCGGGACGCGGATCGACCAGCCCTTGTCGCGAAAGTGGCGCTTGATCTCCCCGAGGATGTTCGGCGTCGCGTACGTCGTCAGCTCGACGCCGCGCTCGACGTCGAACCGGTCGATCGCCTTGATCAGACCGATCGAGCCGACCTGGACGAGGTCCTCGAGCTGCTCCCCCCGATTCGCGTAGCGCCGCGCGAGCGAGCGCACGAGCGGGAGGTGCTGCTCGATCAGCTGCTCTCGAGCCTCCACGTCGCCCTCGTCGTGATAACGGCGCAGAAGCTCGCGGTCGGTAGCGCCCCCCGGCGCCGTCACACAGGCTCTCGGGGTTCGGGTCTCGTCAGCGGCACGCGTTTCTCGAGGCGAAGCCTGTGGCCGCTCTCGCCCGCCTCGATCGACACCTCTTCGACGAGGGTGGAGAGCAGTCGGGAGAGCGAGATCTCGGCGCCTGTCTCACGCTCGAGATCGTGCCGGACCGTTTCGGGATCGATCGGGCCGATCCCCATGACGACCGAGTCCGGGTTGACCTCGAGTCTGACGGTGACGTCCTCACCGTCGACGAACCCCTCCGAGTCGAGCACGCTTTCGAGCGCGAGTTGGAGATCCTCCAAGTGCTCGTAGGAGAGCTCGAGGCGCGCCGCCAGGCCCCCCACCACGAGGCGCGCGACACCGTGGTACGGCTTCGCGTGCGGGATCGAGAGCGTGATCGAGTCAGAGCTCAGTGCCCGCGCCACCTCCGCGTAGCTCGTCGTCGATCTCCTGCTCCCGCCGCTGGGCCGCGTCGCGTCCGGTCTCGTAGGCGCGGCGCGGGTCCTTGCGGACGCGGAGCGATGCGAATCCGTGGGAGATGCCTTCAGCGAGGCCGGAGATCTTCTGCACCGGCCGCGTGATCGCGAACGAAACGGCGCGTACGGCCGTATCCACGTTGTCTGCGATGTCGACCGCACTGTCCGTCACGAGATCCGCCTTGTCGAGCTGGGAGTTGATCCTCTGCACGGTCCCGCCCGTCTCGTTGATGACGGGGAGCGTCTCCCGCTCGAGACCCTTGAGGTATGACGTCATCTGGCCGACCGTCCCGCCAAGGCGCACGAGGACGTACGTGAGCCCGATCGCGACCAGGACGAGGAAGACGCTCAGCGCGATCCAGAGCCCGTCGATGGCGTCGAAGGCCAGGGGCATCGGTCGGCAGTGTACTCAGGCAGCCGAAGCGATCAGCCCGGCGCCCACGACGACGTCGTCCTCGTACAGGACGGCGGCCTGGCCCGGCGCGACGCCGTAGGCGGGCCGCTCGAGCGAGAGACGGAAACCGCGTCCCCGCTGCTCGACCCGGGCGGGCGCACCGGGCGACCGATAGCGAAGCTTGGCCTCGACGCGCTCGACGGGGACGAAGACCCGCCCGGACGGCACGCCGACGACGGTCCGAGCCAGCGACTCACGTGGGCCCACGACCACCGTGTTCGTCCGCGGTCGGGTGTCGAGTGCGTAGAGCGGCTGCCCCGTCGCAACGCCGAGGCCCCGCCGTTGTCCGTGCGTGAACCGCCAGAACCCGTCGTGGCGCCCGACCTCGTTCCCCGACTCGTCGACGATCGGGCCGTCCTCCCGGACGAGCCCGCGCCGTTCCAGGAAGTCTCGGTAGTCGCCTCCTGCGAGGAAGCAGGCCTCCTGGCTCTCCGCCCTGGCGGCTGCCGCGAGGCCCTCCTCGCGGGCGCGGGCGCGGGTCTCGTCCTTCGTCCGGCCGCCGAGCGGGAGCCAGAGGCGTCCGAGCCGGCGGGGATCGAGCCGGGCGAGCATGTAGGTCTGATCCTTGTTCGCATCGGCGGCCCGGGCGAGGAGCAACCGCCCACGATGCATCCGCAGACGTGCGTAGTGCCCCGTGGCCAGGCGCGACGCCCCCACGCGGCGAGCGAAGGCGAACAGCGCCGAGAAGCGGAAGCTACCGTTGCAGCGGATACAGGGGTTGGGCGTCTGACCCATTGCATACCCGGAGACGAACGGCGCCACGACCGCCTGTCGAAACGGCTCCCGAAGGTCGAGAGTGATGTGCGGGACCCCGAGCGAGTGGCAGGTCTCGCGCGCGGCGACGACCGCCGCGGGCGAACAGCACGCGCGCTCGCCGTCGGGACCCGCGGGGTCGGTCCAGAGGCGCAGCGTCACCCCGACCGCCTCGAACCCCGCCACGCGCGCCTCGAGGAGCGCGACTGCGCTGTCTACCCCGCCGCTCATGGCGACGGCGACCCGACCGGCATCGGGCCGTGCGCGGACGGCGGGCCCGAGCGCCTCGTGCAGGGCGTCGAGTGCCAGCGGCCTGCCCGGAACCGCCGCGGCCTCGAGCAGGGTCAGGCCGCGGACGGCACGGCAGAGCTCGCTCGTACCCTCGCCCTCACCCTTGACGGAGGCGATCCGGCCGCGCTCGACCCCGACGGCGACCCAGGCGAGGTCGCCGCCCCGGGCGGCGTTCCCGATCAGCTCTGCAGAGGCCATGGAAGTAAGCGTGCTCCACTCCGCCGATGAAGCTTCGTGCGTGAGGAACCTGGCACTGCCAGGTGGGTGCCCTACCGACCCGAGGGCCGGACGCGAGCTCCCTCTCTGTAGGTGTTGGTTCTACATGTGCGCACGATGCCACGCACGGAGTCGAGCACTGCCTCACTCTACCCCAGCTCCGCCCCGGCGCATGCCTATTCCGCGTAGCGCCACCGGACCGTCGCAGGCCCGGCAACGCCGAGCTGCTGCGCGAGGGCAGGTGTGAGCTCGAACGCCCGACCCGCTTCGACCGGGCCGTTCTCGACAACGTCGGCCTGCGCCTGCCGTCCCTGGTATTCGAGCACGAGCTTGGCACCGCACGGCAGGACCGGGTGAGCGATACCGAGCGTCTGCGGCGTGACCGTGACCCCGCAGGAGGTGGGCTCGGGGGCCGGCTCGAAGACCGCGACGCTCGCGCTGTTCCACTCGAGGGCGGCCGGCGGAGGCGGAGCGGCCTCGGAGTCGTCGCCGATGCGGCTGAGAGCGATGGCACCCAGCGCCCCGACCAGCGCCACCCCGGCGAGAGCCGCCTGCCGTCGGGCCAGCGCGGCGTTCATCAGCCCGCGTGCTCGAGGAGCTCGCCGAACGACTCCCTGACGAGCGCGTCGAACTCGGTCGGGAGCGACCCGTCGGGCGTGGCGAACTGCCGCAGGTGGACGAAGAGGAACGACCACTCCTCGTAGCGGATCGGGTCGTGCTGGGCCTCGTCGCGCGCGCGGCGCTCGAGATCCCACAGGTTCCACCGCCGCGGCTGGGCCGTCACCCGCGTTCGCAGGTCGACGACCCCGGCCGACGAAGCTGCCGGCCTCGCGGGAGCCCGCGACGTCACCTTTCGCTCCGGCGGTCGGGGAACGGGCGGCGGTGGAGGGACGGGTCGGAGTGGCGGACGCTCGGGCTCGGGCTCCAGCGGGGTCGCGACCGGGACGTGAGGCTCGGCCGTCTCCTCGGGCTCGGATGGCGACTCGGCGAGCGGCGTCTCGAGCGGTTCGGACGGGGCTTCGCGAGGAGGCGGCTCCGGCGCCACTTCCTCCGCCGCCGCGTCCTCGATGGTCTCGACCGACGTCGGCGCCGGGGTGGTGTCGATCTCCGCGCCGGCCGGCTCCGGGGTTGGCGAAGCGGGCGCTGGAGGCACCAGGCGCATAACAACCTCCGCGGCCTCGGCGCCCTGGGCCGCGAGGCGCACGACGTCCTGGCGCCAGGAGAGCCACTCGACGGTCCAGACGACCAGGAGTGCGGCGGCCATGACGACCACGACCAGCAGCGGCCGAACCTCTGCCAGCCAGAGGGCGAGCGCGACCGTCAGGAGAAAGCCCGCAAGCGCGAGGAGGCGAAAGATCGAGCGCCTGTCAGGCACGCTCCGCCGCCGGCGCCCCGTCTACGACGGAGCCGGGCGTTCGTCCTCGCTTGGCCCCCCATCCTCGGTCGATTCCTCGGACTCGACCGTGGGCGTCGGCTCGTCGTGCGGCTCGAGCTCGTCGGGCTCGGCCCCGGAAACGTCCGCATCGCTGCCCGGGGCGGCCTCGGGCGACAGCGGTCCCCGCTGGGCCGCGATCGCGACCTCGGCTGCCTTGACGATCGCGTCCACCGCCTCGTGGATCGCGGCGTCGCCGTGGCCGGCCGCCGAGAGGAGCTGCTCCGCGCCCATCCGGGCGCGCTGGCCGACCAGCTCCGCCTGCGCCCGTGCCCAATCGAGCGTCTGCTCGACCTCGGAGCGCGCGGAGTTCGTCAACTCGGTCGCCTGATGCCTCGCCTGCTCCGTCAGCCGGTTTCCGCGGGACTCGGCTTCGCGCAGCTCGGCGGTCGCGTCACGGTTCGCCTTGGTGAGGATCTCGCGGGACTCCTTGCGCGACGCGCTGAGGATCTCCGTCCGCTGGCGCTCGGTCTCCTGGCGGATGCGCGCGATCTCGGCCTCTTGCTGCTGCAGCTCCATCTGCTTCTCTCGAATCTCCTGCTCGGCCCGGCCCACCTGCTTGACCGCCGCATCCTGGGCGTCGCGCTCGATCGTGTCGGCGAACTCCGCCGCCGCCCGGACGATGTGCAGCGCGTCCATGCGCACCGCATGGCCGGACGGCTCGGTGATCGCGCTCTTGGGGGCCGCTTGGAGCACGCGCAGGTTGGCCTGCAGCGACGTGACGTGGCGCCGGAAGGCGTCGAATGC
Organism: uncultured Actinomycetes bacterium; assembly: GCA_963842305.1. Lineage (GTDB taxonomy): Bacteria > Actinomycetota > Thermoleophilia > Gaiellales > Gaiellaceae > JAIBJN01. Next base: position 904,606 of record CAWJFW010000002.1, on the reverse strand, counting down.
CTCCTGGACCTTGGCTCGGTCGAAGCCGTCTGCCGCCGACGGAAGATCCTCCAGCCTCGGCATTGGCGTCAGGCCCGGCTGGGCTCGACCCGGCTCTTGCGTGGACATGTTCGCTACGCCTCCCCTCCGCGTTCTGACCGCGGGCTCGACACAAGTATGCCCTTCCTCATCGGCTGGATTGCAAGAGTCTCTTTAGAGCGGCTTCATTCCGGCGCCGCACGCAGCTCAATTCCAAGCTCCTCGAGCAGTTCCTCCTCGACCTCGGAGGGAGCGCCACTCATCGGATCGATCCCCGCCTGGTTCTTCGGAAACGCGATCATGTCGCGCAGGTTCGGCTCGCGGCCGAGCGCCATCAGCATCCGCTCGATGCCGAACGCGATCCCGCCGTGCGGCGGCGCGCCCATTGCCAGCGCGTCGAGCAGGAAACCGAACTTCCGACGCTGCTCCTCCTCGCTGAGCTGCAATGCCGCGAACACCTGGCCCTGGAGCTCCTGCTCGTGGATCCTGAAAGACCCGCCGCCGATCTCGATGCCGTTGACGACGAGGTCGTACGCCTGCGCCGTCGCGGCACCGGGGTCGCTCTCGACGAGCGCTTCCGAGCCGGGTGCCGGGCGCGTGAACGGATGGTGCACCGCCTTCCAGCGTTCCGCCTCCTCGTCCCACTCGAACATCGGGAAGTCCGTGATCCAGACGAACCGCCAGGCCTCTTCGTCGACGAGCCCGAGCTCCCGCCCCAGGTGCAGGCGGAGCGCGCCGAGGACGCGGGCGACGGCCGCCGGCTTGTCCGCGGCGAAGAGGACGGTGGATTCCGGCTCGGAGCGGAAGCCCGCGAGCTCGTCCTCGGATAGGAACTTGGCGATCGGGGAGCGCATCTCGCCGTCCTCGCCGTAGACGAGATACGCGAGGCCCTTCGCCCCCCACTGCTTGGCGACACCCTCGAGTCGGTCGAGCTCGGCCCGCGAGAACGCCCGAGGCACGCGAATGAAGCGGACGGCGGCGGCATTCGCGAACACGCCGAACTCGGAGCCGCGCGTCGCCTCGGTCGCGTCCTCGATCTCGAGGCCGAAGCGGAGGTCCGGCTTGTCACTCCCGTACCGCGCCTGCGCCTCCGCATGGGTCATGCGCGGGAAGGGCGTCGCCACGTCGGCGCCGATGCCTTCGCGCCAGACCGCGGCGCACATGCGCTCCATGAGCGCGAAGAGGTACTCCTGGTCCGGGAAGGCCATCTCGACGTCGAGCTGCGTGATCTCCTGGACGCGGTCGGCCCGGAGATCCTCGTCCCGGAAGCAGATCGCGATCTGGTAGTAGCGGTCGAACCCGCCGATGACGAGCAGCTGCTTGAGGATCTGCGGCGACTGCGGCAGCGCGAAGAAGCGGCCCTGCTGGAGCCGGCTCGGGACGATGAAGTCGCGCGCGCCCTCGGGTGTGGGCTTGAAGAGGATCGGTGTCTGGATGTCGAGAAAGCCGTCGGCCTCCATTTCGCGACGGATGGTCGAGACCAGGCCGGCCCGAAGCCTGAGGTTCCGTTGCATCCTCGGCCGCCGCAGGTCGATCCAGCGATACCGGAGGCGCAGCGTCTCGTCCACACCCTCCTCGTCGAGCTGGAACGGCAGCGGCGTCGAGCGCGAGACGATCTCGAGCGCGTCAACCTGCAGCTCGACTTCGCCCGTCGGCAACTCGGCGTTGACGTTCTCGGGCGCGCGCCTGACGACCTCGCCTTCGGCGCGCAGGACGAACTCGTTGCGGATCTGGTGGGCGCCCTTGGCGACCTCCGGCGCCCGCTCCGGATTGATCACGAGCTGACACACGCCGCTCGCGTCGCGAAGGTCGATGAAGACGAGGCCGCCATGATCCCGCCTCGTGTCGACCCAGCCCGCGAGGGTGACACGTCTGCCGACCTGCTCGAGTCCAACCTGGCCGCACATGAGGTCGCGCCAGGTCATCCGAGGAGCTCCTCCAGCTCTGCGAGCGAGCCGACCTGGACGTCCTCCCGGCCGGGTCGGCGCAGCACCTGGCCGTCTCCCTCGACGACCAGCGTCGCCCGCGCGCCGAGGCGGCCCCCCTGTGTGAGCTGGCCCTTGAGGGAGCGACCGGCGTAGTCCGTGTCTGCGCTCAGGCCCTTTCGCCGGAGAGCGGCAAGCCAGGGGAGGATCTCGTCACGACGGCCGCCGTCGGCGAACGCGACGAAGAGGTCGGTCGAGGACTCGGCGTCCGGCGACGAGCTCGACGCGGTCATGCGCTCGACGCCGGCCGCCCAGCCGACGCCCGGCGTCGGCGCCCCGCCGATCTCTTCGATGAGGTAGTCGTACCGACCTCCGGCGCAGATCGAGGCCTGCGCGGCGTCGAGGTCGTCGTTCACGAACTCGAACACCGTACGCGTGTAGTAATCGAGCCCCCGGACGAGCGTGGGCACGAGCTCGTAGCCGACGCCGTAGCCGTCGAGAAACGCCCGCACCTGCTCGAAGTGCTCGCGGCATGCCGGGCAGAGCGAGTCGCCGATCGTCGGCGCGTCCGCGAGCACGCGCCGCACGGCGTCGTCCTTCGAGTCGAAGACCCTGAGCGGGCTCACCTCCGCCCGGCGTAGCGTGTTCTCGTCGAGCTCGTCCCGGTGCTCGGCGAGGAATGCCTGCAGACGCTCGACGTACGCCGGACGGCACTCGCGGTCGCCGATCGAGTTGAGCTGGAGGCCCGTGTGCCTCACGCCTGCCCGTTGCTCGATCTCCGTGAAGACCTGGATCAGCTCGGCGTCCAACGCGGGGTCGTCCGAGCCCATCGCCTCGTAGCCGATCTGCCAGAACTCGCGATACCGCCCCTTCTGCGGCGCCGCGTACCGGTACATGGGGCCGACGTAGTACGTCTTGACGGGCTGCGCCTCCCGGTGAAGACCGTGCTCGAGATAGGCGCGCGCAACGGCAGCCGTGCCCTCGGGCCGCAGGGTGAGCGAGCGGCCGCTCCTGTCCTCGAACGTGTACATCTCCTTCTGGACGACGTCGGAACCTTGACCGGACGTTCGGGCGAAGAGCTCCGTGTCTTCGAAGGTCGGGGTCACGATGAGGCCGTAGCCGTAGTCGCCGCCCGCCGACCGGGCGGCATCGAGCACGGCGAGGCGCCGCGGCTGGTCCGCGGGCAGGACGTCAAGCGTGCCGCGCGGCGCCTGGATCGTCACGGCGCGGAGGTCCGAAGCTCAGCCAGGAAGGGGTTCGTCTCCACCTCGCGCCCGAGCGTGGTCGACGGACCGTGCCCGGGGTAGACGATCGTCTCCGGCGGAAGTGTCTTCACGAGCATGCGGATCGAGTCGAGGAGCGCCTCCCAGCTGGCACCGGGTCGGTCGTACCGCCCGATCGAGCCGGCGAAGAGGACGTCTCCGGAGAAGAGACAGCCCTCAGCGGCGAACGCGAGGTGATCCGCCGTGTGGCCGGGAACTCGCAAGGTCTGGAACTCGATCCCGCCAAGTTGGAGCACCTCGTCGCCGCGCAGAACGACCTCGGGCACGTGCGGCGGAATCGTGATCGCAAGGCCGGGGGTAAGCTCGTCGCCGGGACGCTCGAGCAACTCCCGCTCGGCGGCCGACATGTGCACGGGCGCGCCGGTCGTCTGGGCGAGCTCGGCGACCCCGCCGATGTGATCCACGTCGCCGTGGGTGACGAGGATCCCGACGCAGCGCGCCCCCGCGAGAGCGCCGATGATCCTCGCAGTCTCCCCGGGCCAGCCGGGATCGACGGCGACCGCATCGGCCGCACCCGGCCGGCGGACGACGTAGCAATTGGACTGGTAGGCGCCCAGCGGTAGCTGCTCGACCTGGAGGGCCATCGGAGGGTGAGTCTACTGTCGCTTCCGGGGCCGCTCCGCAGCTGTCACGCCGCTCCGGCGGCTACTAGACTGCGCCTCGTCATGAAGACCTGGAGGCTCGACGAGATCGAGACCCCGGGCGGAAGCCGCTCGCCGGTCGTCCTCCGGAGCGAAGACGAGGCGCGGGCGGTCCTGCTCGGGCTCGATCCGGGCCAGGAGCTCGGTGATCACCAGGTCAAGGAGCACGCCTGGATCGTCGTGGTCGAGGGCTCCGCAACCTTCCGCGCGGGCGGCGAGACGGTCGAGGCTCCTGCCGGGACGCTGTTGCGCTTCGAGCCGGACGAGCGCCACTCCGTCGCCACCGAGTCGGGCGTGAAGCTCCTCCTTCTGCTCGCTCCCTGGCCCGGGCCCGGTCACTACCGCGGCCAGGAGCGGGCTCAGACCGTCGGCTGAACGGCCAGGAGGGCTTCGCGAAACAGACGGCTGTGCCGTCGGGCGACGAGCGACGTTCCGCCAAGCTCTCCTAGCGGGCGCGCTTCGCGGCCCGGTCCTTCTCGTACCGCCGCCAGAGCATGCGGTAGACGACCATGTCCACCAGGTAGCTGAAGGGCATGAACAGGGCAAGAAGCACGAGGATGTTCACGATCAGGCCCGGGATCGTGATGTTGTCGACCGTCACATAGAGGAAGAGGGCGATCAGCGGGACGAAGATCGCCGTGCGGCGAAGCACGCGGCCGATGGACGGCTCCGGGATCGGCTTTCCATGCCGGTCGAGCGGCCCCGCCGCCGTCTTCGCCGGCTTGCCGTTCTTCGGTGCCGCGGCCTCGGCCGCCCGGGGGCTCTCGATCACCTCTTCTTCGCCGTCGTCGGTCTCGAGGACGTACTCGTACTCGTGGCGCTGGAGCTTCTCCCTGCGCCGCCGCTGCTTCTTGCTGGGCACTACGCCACCTCGATCAGCACGGCGATGAGGAGCACGGTGCCGATCAGCGCGGCGGCCGCGAGAAAGGCGCCCGGATTCCACACGAGGTCGTTGTCCTGGCGATAGCGCGACTTCCGCGGCGCGCCGTGGCCGTGTGCATCGGCGGGCTCTGTGGTCGAGTTCGACCCCGAGCGGCCCGCCAACAGGCTCAGCGCGATCGCCACGCCCACCAGGGCGGCGGCGATGAAGGCCAGTGGCATCCACCAGCTCACCGGCTCAGCGCTCCCATGCGACCTCTCCCTCCTTGATCACGAGAGCCACGTGCTCTCCGCCCAGATGGTAGGCGAGGTAGCGCCAGTCGGAGGCCTCGAGCAGCAGGAGGTCGGCGCCGAATCCGGGTTCGAGGCGACCGATGCGATCGGCACGGCCGAGCACGTGGGCGGCGTTGACGGTGCACGCGGCGAGGGCTTCCGCCGGCGCGAGCCCGAGCTGGGTACAGGCGAGGCTCATCACGACCGGAAGGCTCTCGCAGAACGCGCTCCCGGGGTTGAAGTCGGTGGCGAGAACGACGGTCGCTCCGGCTTCGACGAGAGCACGGGCCGGCGGCATCGGCCGGCTCAAGGTGAGGGCGGCGACGGGCAGAAGCACGGCGGCGACATCCGTCGTCGCAAGCGCTCGAACGCCGTCTGCCCCGGTTGTCTCCAGGTGGTCGACGCTCCGCGCGCCGAGCTCGACGGCAACCTCGATCCCGCCCGCCTCGCTGAACTGGTCGGCATGGAGGCGAAGCGCCAGCCCGGCCTCGCGGCACGCGGTGAGGTAGCGCCGCGCCTGGGCGGCGTCGAACGCCCCCTCCTCGACGAACACGTCGGCGGCCTCTGCGAGAGCGGCTGCCTCAGGCAGCACCTCGGCGAGCGCGAAGTCGAGGTATGCGTCACCGTCCGGGAACTCGGGTGGGACCGCGTGGGCGCCGAGATACGTCGGGATGCCTCCCGCGCGTGCGACCGCGCGAAGCTGAGCGAGCTCGGTGTCGAGATCGAGGCCGTAGCCCGATTTCGCCTCGAAGGTGGTCGTGCCATGCGCGAGCATCCAGCCCCGATGCCGCTCGGTCGCCTCCGCGAGCGCGGCCTCCCCGGCCGAACGAGTCGCGCTCACGGTGGAGAGGATGCCTCCACCGGCGGCGTGGAGCTCTTCATAGGACGCACCGCGCGAGCGCAGCTCGAACTCGGCGACGCGGTCGCCTGCGAAACAGGCATGCGTGTGGCAGTCCACGAGCCCGGGAACGGCTGCCCGTCCGCGTCCGTCGACCTCGACGACCTCGTCGGGCACGGTCGCGCGGTCGAGCCGGCTCATCCTGCCGACCTCGAGGATCCGGCCCCCGTCGCAGAGCACGTAGCCGTCCTCGACGATCCGAACCTCCCCGAGCGCCGCTCCGCGACGCGGCGCCGGCCCTCCGGGCGAGACGACCTGCGCGAGGTCGCGGATCAGCAGCGCCGGCATGGCGACGGTCAGCCTTCGCGACCGGGCAGGCGGAGGTCGTGCACGCGGGCGGCATCGAGGGCCTCCTCGTACCCGGCGTCCGCGTGGCGCATGACGCCCGTGCCCGGATCCGTCGTCAGAACGCGCTCGAGGCGCTCGGCTGCGTCGTCCGTTCCGTCAGCGACGACCACCATCCCGGCGTGGATGGAGTTGCCGATCCCGACGCCGCCGCCGTGGTGGACGCTGACCCACGTCGCCCCGGCCGCTGTGTTGAGCAAGGCGTTGAGGATCGGCCAGTCGGCGATGGCGTCGGAGCCGTCACGCATCGCTTCGGTCTCCCGGTAGGGAGAGGCAACCGACCCGGAGTCGAGGTGGTCGCGGCCGATGACGACCGGTGCCGAGACTGCTCCGCTCCGCACGAGGTCGTTGATCGCGAGGCCGGCTTTCGCACGATCCCCGTACCCGAGCCAGCAGATCCGCGCGGGGAGCCCCTGGAACGCGACGCGCTCGGGCGCGAGCTCGAGCCACCGCTGGAGGAGCCGGTCGTCCGGGAACAGGTCACGCAGAGCACCGTCGATCGCCGTGATGTCCTCCGGGTCTCCCGACAGCACCGCCCAGCGGAACGGGCCGACGCCACGGCAGAAGAGCGGACGGATGTAGGCGGGGACGAAGCCGGGGTACGCGAACGCGTCCTCCACTCCCGCCTCCTCCGCCTCGCCCCGCAGGTTGTTGCCGTAGTCGAAGACATGGCTGCCGGCCCTGGCGAACTCGAGCATCCCGCGCACGTGGGCGGCGATCGACTCGGAGGCGCGTCGAAGGTATTCGTCGGGATCCCCGCGGCGCAGCTCGGCCGCCGCGTCGACGGACAGACCGACGGGCACGTAACCGTTCAAGGGGTCGTGCGCTGCGGTCTGGTCGGTCACGAAGTCGAAGCGAATGCCGCGGCGGGCGAGCTCGGGGACGACCTCGGCGGCGTTGGCCAGGAGGCCGACGGACAGCGCCTTCCCTTCATTCGCCGCCGCCTGCACCCGCTCGACCGCCTCGTCGAGCGACGCCGTCGACTCGTCGAGGTAGCGGCTCGCAAGCCGTCGCTCTATCCGGGTCGGATCGACCTCGACGCAGAGCACCGCGGCGCCCGTCATCGCGGCGGCGAGCGGCTGGGCGCCGCCCATCCCGCCGAGGCCGGCCGTGAGGATCGTCCTTCCGCTCAGGTCGGACGAGCCGTAGTGGATCTCACCCGCGGCCGCGAACGTCTGGTACGTCCCCTGGAGGATCCCCTGGGTGCCGATGTAGATCCAGCTCCCGGCGGTCATCTGCCCGAACATCGTCAGGCCTTCCGCCTCGAGCCTTCGGAACTCGTCCCAGGTTGCCCAGCGGGGCACAAGCAGCGAGTTCGCGATGAGCACGCGCGGAGCACCGCGGTGCGTCTTGAAGATGCCCACCGGCTTGCCGCTCTGGACGAGGAGGGTCTCCTCGGCGTCCAGCTCGAGCAGGGAGCGAACGATCGCCTTCAGCGCGTCGTGGTTGCGGGCCGCCTTCCCGGAGCCGCCGTAGACGACCAGCTGCTCGGGGTGCTCCGCCACCTCTGCGTCGAGGTTGTTGAGCAGCATCCGGAGAGGAGCCTCCGTCTGCCACGACCGGGCGTTGAGCGTCGTCCCGCGGGGAGCGCGAATGGATCCGAGGTCGCCGCACAACTCCTCGACCCGCGCCTCGGGCGTGACGACCCCGCTCATTCGAGGGCTCCGATTTCCTGCTCGACGGCCGCGATGAGCCCGCCGCTCCGGATCGCGGCGGCCAGCGCCTCGATGTCGCCCGACAGCGGGCGGTCCTCGATCACGGTTGGTGAGAGCGAGCGCACGAAGTCATGCGCTGCGCGCACGCCGGCTCCGGGCTCGAGCGGTGCGAGGAACTCGATCCCCTGCGCCCCTGCGAGCAGCTCGATCGCCAGGGCCGCTTCCGCATTCGCGAGCACCTGCAAGCACTTGAGGCCGGCGACGTTCCCCATGGAGACGTGGTCTTCCTGGCCCGCGCTCGTCGGGATCGAATCGACGCCCGCAGGGTGGCAGAGGACCTTGTTCTCGCTCACGAGGGCCGCGGCAACGTACTGCGGGATCATGAACCCCGAGTTCAGTCCGCCGTCATGCGTGAGGAACGCGGGCAGCCCGTCCGAGAGCGACGGGTTCGTGAGCCGTTCGACCCTGCGCTCGGAGATGGACGCGAACTCGGCCAGCGCCATCGCAGTCGCGTCCAGCGCGAAGGCGAGCGGCTGGCCGTGGAAGTTCCCGTTCGAGATGAGCTCGTCGAGCTCCACGAAGACGAGCGGATTGTCGGTGGCCGCGTTGAGCTCGATGGCGACCGTCGCCTTCGCGTACGCGAGGAGATCCCGACTCGCTCCGTGCACCTGCGGCGCGCAGCGAAGCGAGTACGCGTCCTGCACCTTGTCGCACCAGCGGTGTGCCTCCAGGATCGCCGAGCCCTCGAGCAGGCGGTGGATGTTCGCAGCCGCGGCGCGCTGCCCCTCGAGCGGCCGCAACTCGTGGATCTCCGCGAGAAAGCTTGCACGTGAGCCCTGCAAAGCCTCGAGCGAGAGGGCGCAGGCGACGTCCGCCGCCTGGGCGAGCCGGTGGCCGCGCACCAGGGCGAGCGACCCTGCAGCGGACATGAACTGCGTCCCGTTGATGAGCGAGAGGCCCTCCTTCGCCTGCAGCTCGACCGGCTCGAGGCCGGCGCGGGCAAGCGCCTCGGCGCCGGACAGCTCCTCGCCGTCGATCCACGCCGTTCCCTCGCCGACGAGCGGAAGGGCGAGATGGGCCAGCGGCGCGAGGTCGCCCGACGCGCCGACGGACCCCCGGCTCGGAACGACGGGCGTGACTCCGCGGTTGAGACATTCCAGGAGCAGCTCGACGGTCTCCGGCCGCGCGCCCGAATAGCCCTTGGCGAGCGTGTTCGCGCGGAGGAGCATCGCCGCCCTGACGATCTCGCGCGGGTAGGGATCGCCGACGCCGCACGCGTGGCTCCTCAGCAGGCGTAGCTGCAGCTCGTTCGCGAGCTCCCCGGGGATGGTCTTCGAGACGAAGCGCCCGAAGCCAGTGTTGATCCCGTACGTGTGCTCGCCCGAGCCGGATCTCGTGATGCGATCCACGAGCTCGCGGGCCGCCCGGAGCTTCTCCCGCCCCTCCTCGGCGAGCTCGGCGTCCACCTCTTCGACCGCCACCGCCCAGACGTCCGCAAGCGTCAGGTCGTCACCTGTCAGGGACACTGCGGTCCTGAGCGCCATCGCGCCAAGTCTAGTGAGCGGGGCGCGGCAGGCACAGGCCCCGGGCAAGCGGGCCGAGGGCCGCTAGCCGGAGTCGGTCCAGGGGCCGATTCCGCCCACGCGCTCCGCCGTGATTCGCAGACGGAATCCGGGCGGTGGGTCCGGCATCGCCGGGAAGGTCACGTCCGGCCCGAGGTACGTGTGCGCGAGGAGCTGGAGGAGCTCCGGCGCTCCGCCTTCCTCCACGGTCGCGTTCCCGTGGACGACCAGGTACTCGCGGAGCCCGAGAGCGTTGGTCTCGCCCGTCTCGAGGGAGATCGCCACCCGCGGATCCCTGCGGACGTTCCGGAGCTTCTGCCGCTCGCCCAGGTGCGCCGAGACGATGTCGTCTCCGTCCAGTCCGACCCAGACGATCGAGACCTGCGGACTGCCGTCCGGGTTGAGCGTGACGAGGTGGGCCAGCGCGTCGGATTCGAGCACGGCCCTCGCGGTATCCGGGAGGACGCCCATGCCCCGTGCACTCTACGACTCGAGCAGGCGAAGCTCCAGAACGTGCGAAGGATCGAAGCCGTCGATCCGGAGCAGCTGGCCGGCGGCCTCGACCGCGGGCCCCGCGGGCATGAGCCCCACCAGCTCGGACCCGGCGAGCTCGATGCCGCGCGCCTCCGCCTCGGCGACGATGCGCCCGACGATCTCGTGCAGGCGGGCAGCCTGCCAGTCGGTCACGTTCATGCTGACCTGCACCAGGCCGGCCCGGGGCAGGTCGAGCCCGAGCGCGCGCACGCCGGGAAAGCCGCCGTCCCGCTCGCGCACGAGGCCGGCGATCTCGCGGGCCGCATCGACGTCGTCCGAGCGGAGATTCACGTTGAACGCGACGAGGGGGCTGCGAACGCCTACGAGCACGCCGCCCGCGGTGGGATGGAGTCGGTCTGGCCCGCGGTCGGGCCGCAGTTCGCCCGCGTCGATCCGTCGTTGGAGCTCTTCCGGGCCGCCCCGGCGGAAGAAGGCGGGCTCCCGGCGGTCCTCGGTCAGGCGGCCGTAGAAGAACACGGGGAGCCCCAGCTCGGTTCCTACTCGGTCGGCGAGCGCGGACGCGGCGTCCCGCGCGCCCTCCTCGGCGGCCGGCTCGAGCGGGACGAGCGGGACGACGTCGGCAGCTCCGATGCGTGGATGCGCGCCCTCGTGCTCGCGCAGGTCGATCCGCTCGACGGCGGCCGCGATCCCGCGAAGCAGCGTCTCGACCAGCTCCTCCCCGCTCCCGACCAGCGTGAAGACCGAGCGATGGTGATCCCAGTCGACGTGGACGTCCAGGAGCCGCGCCGGCGACGAGAAGGCATCGCGGAGCGCCTCGAGCGTCGACTCGTCGCGCCCGTCCGAGATGTTAGGGACCGACTCGAGCGGCAGCATCATTAGCCTAGGAGGGCAACGGGCGTGGGTCATCGCCCATGTCGATCACCATGTCCGACGGCACGTGCTCGTCGATGAGCCCGGTCGCCTTCTCGCCCTTTCGCCAGAGCTGCGGCCAGACGCAGATCACAAAGCCGCTCTCGCTCCAGAGAACGCGAGTCCCGTCCTTCCAGGTGCCCACGGCCGCACACGTCTCCCAGCGGACAGTGAACGTGTCGGCGCCCGGCATGGTGTGCGAGACGCCGTTCCGACCGACGATCAGCAGTTCCTTCCGCGCCCCGCCTCGCCACGCTCCCCGGCGCTGGAACTCCTGTCCAGCCACCGGCCGCTCGCGGGGGAATGCCTCGAGTCGCGGGCCGAAGCGAGAGTCGCCCGGCTCGAGGCCATCCGGCAGAACGAGCAGGGCGGTCTCGAGCGCCTCGGACAAGATCTCTGCGACCCTCTCGGGACTCGTTGCTTCGAGCAGGGCGAGCGAATCGGACAACGGTTGCGAGCGACGCCCGATGAGATGCTCGAACGCCTGCCGGAAAAGGAGGTTCGGTACGAGCGCCGGGTCTGATTCGTTCGTTCGGAGCACCTGGAGCGCGACTGCGAGCTCGTCGGCCGTCGGACCCTCGGTCGCCAGCGCGTCGAGAGCAGCCAGCAAGCCGTCCCGGACGCGCTCTGCGAGGTCGACTCTGCAGGGTGCGCAAATGGTCGTGCCGGCCAACTCGTCGCTCAGCGGACCACTCACGACGTCGACTCCGTACACGAGACCGGACTCGAAGCGCAAGCGACGAGCGATGCGCGACCGCAAGACCTCGGTGACGAGCTCGCTTTCCGACGTCCGCGGCAACAGCAGACCCGCGGTCACCGCGTCCGCAGACGCGTTCAGGAACGCGGGGGTCTTCAGCCCGGGCGCGGGCCATGGCTCCGGAATCGCATGCGGCGGGCCATCGGCCAGGTCGAGCCCGGGATCGACGAAGGGCCCACACCACAGAAGCACTGCGTTGCTCGACGTGAACCGGAGTCGTGCCCAGTCGCGGACCATTGCATCGGTAAGTCGTTTCAGGCCGAGTTGCGGGAAGCTCGACAGCCCGAAGCCGACCGCCCCGAACCGCCATTTCGCAAGGTACTGCTCTGGCCCGAAACCGAGGTCTTCCTCGGCGAGAAGAATCTTGCGTTCGACTTCCATGCGCCCGAGCGGGAGATCGCAAAGCCGTCCGGCGACGCCTTGTAAGAACTCGGTCACCTCGGATATCTCACCTCGCGCCCAAAAGCCGGTCAGGAGGTAGGAGACGAAGGCGTTGCATTCGAGCGCCGGCGGCTCGGCCGGCATCGCCAGGTGCTCCACGAAATGCGTGATCCCGCCGCTCGCCAGAGTCTCGTCCGCGCGACCAACGCGAAACAGCAGCTGAACGGTATGCGGAGGTGGAGCGTCCGCCCACAAGACGGGAAGCTCACCCGCGTGGAGAAGCCGAATCTCCGGCAGCGAACGCTCGGACATCAGGGGCGCATCGTAGTTCGCGGGCCTGCGCAGCTTCCGGAATGGCCGGGACTAGACTCGACGTTGAGGACTCTGGGTGACGGAACCGCATCGCAATCTGAGCACGTTCGCGCGTCTGCTCGGCTTCCTGCGGCCGTATCGATGGTCGCTGGCCGTGTCGGTCGTGCTTGCGGTCGGCTCGCAGGCCGCGGCCGTCGCGATCGCGTTCCTGACCGGCGACGCGCTTCAAAGCGCGGTCGACGCCGAGAGCCGCCGGGAAATCTGGGCGATAGCGCTGGCGATCCTCCTCGTCGGTGCCGTGCGTGCGGTTCTCATGGCCAGTCGCCGGCTGATCTCGGGCCGTCAGGCACTCGCTGTCGAATACGACCTGCGCGACGAGGTCTACGCGAAGCTCCTCCGGCTCTCCTTCGGCTTCTACGACAGGCACCAGACGGGTCAGCTGATGTCGAGGGCGACGGTCGACCTTCAGTCGGTGCGCTTCTTCCTCGGATACGGGCTCATCTTCTTCTTTCAGTACGTGATCACGATCGTCGGCGTCACGATCGTCCTCTTCGTCGTCGACTGGAGGCTCGCGCTCGCCGCGTCGGCGTTCACGCCCGTCCTCGTCATCGCCGCCTACCGCTACTCGCGGGTCTCGCATCCGATCCTTCGGGACGTGCAGCAGCGGATGGCCGACGTCGCCACGGTCGCCGAGGAGAGCATCGTCGGCGTCCACGTGGTCAAGTCGTTCGCCCAGGAGGAGAACGAGGCTGCGAAGTTCGGCCGGAAGACCGAAAGCGTCTTCCGGCGTTCGATGGACGCGAACCGCCAGCGGGCGCTGTACGTGCCGCTTCTCTCCTTCCTGCCGCTCATCGCGCAGGCCACCGTTCTTCTCTACGGCGGCCGGATGGTGGCGAGCGGGGAGCTCGCGCTCAACTCGTTCTTCGCCTTCAACGTGCTCGTGCTGATGCTGGTGATGCCGTTGCGAATGCTCGGCATGTGGATCGGCCAGGCCCAGCGCGCGACGGCATCGGGCGAGCGGATCTTCGAGGTGATCGACGAGGCCGAGGACGTCTCGGACACCCCCGCCGCGCGGCAGCTTCCGCCCGGTGAAGGCCGACTCGTCTTCGAGGGCGCGGGTTTCGCATACACGCCGGGACGTCCTGTGCTCGAGGAGGTCGACCTCGAGATCGCGCCGGGCCAAACGATCGCTCTGATCGGCCAGACGGGCTCGGGGAAGACGACGCTCGCGTCGCTCGTACCGAGGTTCTACGACGTCACCGGCGGGCGGGTGAGCATCGACGGCGCAGACGTACGGGACGTGAAGATCGCGTCGCTGCGGCGCGCGATCGGGATCGTCGCCCAGGACCCGTTCCTCTTTTCGGCCACCATCCGGGAGAACATCACGTTCGGCGCGGTGGACGCGACCGACGAGGACGTGATCCGGGCCGCCCGCCTGGCCCAGGCCCACGACTTCATCGACGAGCTTCCGGACGGGTACGAGACGATGATCGGCGAGCGTGGGATCACGCTCTCCGGCGGCCAGCGCCAGCGGATCGCCATCGCGCGCGCGCTCATCCTCGACCCGCGCATCCTCATCCTCGACGACGCGACCGCGTCCGTCGACGCGACGACCGAGGCCCGCATCCGGCTGGGGCTGCGCGAGGCGATGAAGGGTCGGACGACCCTGATCGTGGCCCACCGGCTGTCGACCATCGCGCTCGCCGACGAGCTCGTCGTCCTCGATCACGGCCGGATCGTCGCCCGCGGTACTCAGGCAGAGCTTCTCGAGCGAAGCCCGGTCTTCCGGGAGATCTACGAGCACGGGCTGCTCGAGCGGGAGTTCGCCGAACGCGTCGAGGCGGCGGGGGCATGAGGCGCCGTCACGCGAGGAGTTGGCCGTCGTGAAGGTGTGGCAGGCCGGATCGCACCTCACGATGCAGCGCGGAGCCGAGGTCGACGACTGGTCGTGGGCCCAGACCGTCAGACGCATCTCGACGCTCGCGCGGCTGACGGTTCCGTACCGGGCGCGCACGCTGCTCGCGGTGATCTCGCTCCTCGCCGCGACCGTTACCGCGCTTCTCCCCCCGCTTCTCGCGAAGTTCGCGATCGACGACGGGATCAGCGGGGGCGACGTCGGGGCGCTGACGCTCTACATCGCCCTCTTCCTGGTCGCGGGCCTGGCCAACCTCGTCGCGAGCATGGCGCAGACGTACTTCACTGGCTGGACGGGAGAGCGGATTCTCGCCGACCTGCGCAACAAGCTCTTCCGCCACCTCCAGCGGCTTTCGCTTGGCTTCTACGAGCGAAATCGCGCCGGGGTCGTCATCAGCCGCCTGACGAACGACGTCGAAGCGCTTGACCAGCTCGTGACCGATGGCGTCTCGAGCCTCTTCCAGAACAGTCTCCTCCTGGTCGGCACCGCGATCATCCTCTTCGTGCTCGACTGGCGGCTTGCGCTTGTCGCGCTCGCCGTCTTCCCGCTGATGGCGATCGGGACGACCCTCTTCCGACGACGGTCCGCTCGCGCCTATGCGGCCGTGCGCGAGCGGCTCGGGCTGGTAACCGCGTCGCTCGCCGAGGACATCGCCGGCATGCGCGTCGTCCAGTCGTTCGCGCGAGAAGACCTGAACCAACGCCAGTTCCGCGCCGTGACTACCCGCTACCGGGACTCGAACCAGCAGACGGTGGTCCTGAACGGCCTCTACTTCCCGTTCGTCGATTTCCTCGCCGCGGTGGCGACGGCGGCCGTTCTCGGATTCGGCGGCTGGCTCACGCTGGAAGGCCAGCTGACTGTCGGCACGCTGTTCGCCTTCCTCCTTTACCTGGCGAACTTCTTCGACCCGGTCCAGCTGCTCTCCCAGCTGTACAACACGTTCCTCTCGGCCGTCGCCGCCCTCGACAAGATCATGGACGTGATGGACGAGGAGCCCGAGATCGTCGACCGGCCCGGCGCGAAGCCGCTCCCGGCGATCAGCGGCGACGTCCGCTTCGACGGCGTGCTCTTCGGCTACGGAACCGGGCCCGAGATCCTCCATGGCATCGACCTCGAGGTGCCGGCCGGGACGACGGTGGCGCTCGTCGGGCACACGGGCGCCGGCAAGTCCACGATCGCCAAGCTCCTCGCCCGGTTCTACGACCCGCGCGAAGGCGCGATCTCGATCGACGGGCACGACCTGCGGGACGTCACCCAACAGAGCCTCCGCCGCCAGCTCGGCATCGTCCCGCAGGAGGGCTTCCTGTTCGCCGGAACCGTCCGCGAGAACATCGCCTTCGGTCGCCCGGACGCCTCGGCCGAGGACGTCGCGGCGGCGGCCCGCGCTGTCGGCGCCGAGGAGTTCATCCTCGAGCTCGAGGACGGCTACGAGACCGAGGTTGCCGAGCGCGGCAGCCGCCTCTCCCTTGGCCAGCGGCAGCTCGTCGCGTTCGCACGGGCGCTGCTCGCCGACCCTCGCATCCTCATCCTCGACGAGGCGACCTCGAGCGTCGACATCGGCACGGAGCGGCGGATCGAGCTCGGGCTGCGCCGACTGCTCGCCGGGCGGACGGCCTTCATCATCGCGCATCGCCTCTCGACGATCCGTCGGGCCGACCTGATCGTCGTCCTCGAGCACGGCCAGATCGTCGAGCAGGGAACGCACGACGAGCTCGTCGCCCTCGACGGCCATTACCGCTCCCTGTACGGCGACTGGGCGGCCGCCGCGTAGACATCCGGCCGACGGCTCCCGTAAGCTGCCGCGCGTGAATCCCCTGAGCGGTGTGTTCGGCGAAGCGTGGGAGCTCTACAAGGCGCACTGGCGCCACTTCTTCTCGATCGCCCTCCTCGTGTTCGTCGTCCTCGCGGCCCTCGGAGTCCTGCTCACGTTCCTCCTCGGGTGGTTCGGCGTCATCATCAGCGTCCTCATCACCATCGCGGGGACGTTCTGGCTCCAGGGGGCGCTGATCCAGGCGGTCAGCGACGTGCGGGACGGGCGGGCCGACCTCTCCGTGTCGCAGACGTTCGACGCCGTCTCCCCCAAGCTCGGGACGATCATCGTCACGGGCCTTCTCCTCGGCATCGCGATCGCAATCGGGTTCCTGCTGCTGATCGTGCCCGGACTCTTCCTGATAACGATCTGGATCGCGGTGATCCCGGCGATCGTCCTCGAGAACCGCGGCATCGGCGAGTCGTTCGGACGCAGCCGCGAGCTCGTGCGCGGGAACGGCTGGAACGTCTTCGGCGTGATCGTGCTCACGTTTCTGATCCTCATCGGCGTCGGCATCGTCGTCGGCCTCGTGCTCTCGCCGATCGAGCAGTGGCTTGCCAGCCTGATCCAGCAGTTCGTCTCGACGACCATCGTGACGCCCTTCATCGCCACGATCTGGACGCTCGTCTACTACCGGCTCAAGGCGCGCGAGGACAAGGCGGGCGCGCCCGCTCCCCAGACCGAGCCCGCCGCCTAGTCGCCGACCTCCGCCGGTGTAGGCTCCGGGCGGGATGACCGACCTCGACCCGACGACCGAGGGGCGCATCGAGGACCCGGCCGGTGCTGAGGCCGAGCGCGAGACCCTTCTGACGCCGGCCCAGGCGATCGAGCGGATGCGGATCAACGTGCCGCCCCGCGCCAACAAGAAGCTCCGCGTGCTTGTCGAGCGCGTCAACGGCGACGAGCAGCTCAAGGGCTGGTGGCACGTCGCGAACGTGAACGCGGTCAAACGCCTCGAGATCAACGACCACTCGTGGGTGCACATTCAGATCGTTGCGAACATCGCGCTCAAGCTCCTGCGCCAGCTGGCCAAGCACGATGTCGAGCCCGGCGTCGTCCGCGACTACGGCATGAGCCAGGACGACGCCGAGATCGTCGTCGCCCTCGGGGCGTTCCTTCACTGCATCGGCATGGCCGTCCACCGCGACGGCCACGAGGACTGGAGCCTCTTCCTCGCCGAGCCGAAGATCCGCGAGCTGCTCGACGGCCTCTACGAGGAGCCGGACACGACCGTGCTCTCCTCCGAGGTGCTCCAGACGATCACGAGCCACCGCCAGGACGGGAGGCCGCTGACGCTCGAGGCCGGGATCGTCCGCGTGGCCGACGCGCTCGACATGGCCGAGGGCCGCTCCCGGATCCCGTTCCAGCACGGCCGCGTCTCGATCCATTCGCTGTCCGCCGCCGCCATCGAGGGCGTCGAGATCAAGGACGGCGAGACGGCGCCGGTCCTGATCGAGATCACGATGAACAACTCGTCGGGGATCTACCAGGTGGACGAGCTGCTCAAGGCCAAGCTCCGCGGCTCGGGCCTCGAGCCGTACGTCGAGGTCGTCGCCCACATCGACACCGAGGCGGAGAAGAGCCTGATCCCGCTCTACAGGCTGGAGCTCTGATCCCGACCGCCGCGCGGCGGCTACAATGGCGCCTGCTGTTGCGGGGTCGTCTAACGGTAGGACGCCCGGCTCTGGACCGGGTAGTCTAGGTTCGAATCCTAGCCCCGCAGCCTTGGAAAACCCCCGCAATGCGGGGGTTTCTGCTCTCGGCGGCCAACCCGCATCTACGCTTCGCAGCCGGACACGAGCTCTCCCGAGATGCACGTGTCCATACCGCCGTCCCCCACGAGACGATCCTCACCGAGCCCTCCGTCGAGGAAGTCGTCGCCCGGCTCTCCCTTGAGGACATCGTCGCCGACCAGTCCTTCGATGTGGTCGTTCCCTCGGTCTCCTCGCAGCAGGTTGGTCGCACTGTCGCCGATCAGAGTGTCGGCCCCGGCACCGCCGATTGCGTTCTCGACGACGGTGAGGGTGCCGTTCTCGCTTCCACCGACGATCGTGCCTGCGGTCAGATCGACAACGACGTCTGCAAGGTTCCTGAACCAGTCCACCGTGTCGCGTCCCGACCCGCCGTCGAAGAGATCGACCCCTCCGTCGAAGACCACGAATGTGTCGTTGCCCGCGCTGCCAAGATAACGGTCGTTCCCCGGGCCGTCGCCTGCGCCGTCGTTGCCCTCGCCCAGAAACACGCGGTCGTCACCTGACGAGGCGATCGCGAAGTCGGGACCCGGACCGCCGAACACGCGATCGTTTCCCCGACCGTCCGTGACGTCATCCAAGCCTTTTCCGCCGTGGACGACGTCAGGACCCGAGCCGGCGTACACGATCTCGGCGAACGGACCGTTCGCACCTCCGTGGACGCTGTCCGCGCCGGGGCCGGCACAGACTCTGTCCGAGCCGTCCAAGCCCCAGATGACGTCCTTACCTCCGCCGGCCGCGATGACATCCTTCTGAGGCGTGCCAACGATCCTGTCGGATCCGGGGGTACCGACGATCGTGGCAGTGACACCGGCGCACGTGGCCGCGGCGGCATTCGTCACCCCGGTTCCGAGCAGCACCAGGCAGCAGACGACGACCGTAAGGCGCATGCGGGAATTCTGCCTTTTCTCCCCTCGCTCGGCGACCGGGTTCGAGTAGGGTCGCGCCGATCGTGGCGAGGTCCACCCCGCTCGAGCGCTCGACGGTCGTCGCACTCGCAGCGATGGCAATGGCGGTGTTCGTCGTCGCCAACGACGTGACGGCGCTGAGCGTCGCCCTCCCGAACATCGAGAGCGACTTCGACGTCGACGTCGGCACGGCGCAATGGGTGATCAGCGCCTACGCGCTCATCTTCGGCGTCCTGATCGTCACCGGCGGCCGCCTCGCCGACCTGCTCGGGCGCCGGCGGATCTTCTTCGCGGGCGCCGCCATCTTCGCCTTCTTCTCGCTGCTCGGCGGGCTCGCTCCCGAGGCCTGGGTCCTGATCGCCTGCCGCGCGCTGATGGGGATCGGCGGAGCGCTGATGTGGCCGGCGACCCTCGGCATGACGTACTCGATCCTCCCGAAGGATCGCGCGGCCCTCGCCGGCGCGCTGATCATCGGGGCGGCCGGCTTCGGCAATGCCGCCGGCCCCCTGATCGGCGGCTTCCTGACCGACGCGCTCGACTGGCGCTGGATCCTCTTCCTGAACGTCCCGATCGCTGTCGTTGCCTGCCTCGTCACCTGGCGCGCGGTGCCCGAGTCTCGAGGAGACGAGCACGTGCGAGGCTTCGACTACGTCGGCGTCGCGGCGCTGACGACGGGGCTCGTCGCGTTGCTCGTGGCGCTGGACGAGGCTGACCAGGACGGCTGGGACTCGCCGCTAATCCTGGGACTGCTCGCGTTCTTCGTGCTGATGATGGCGGCGTTCGTCGTCAACGAACGGCGCGCCGGGGCTCGCGCGCTGGTGCCACGCGACGTGATTTCGAACCGCCCCTTCGCCGCGGCGTGCCTGGCCGTCCTGCTCATGTCTCCGACCTTCTTCGTGGCGCTCGTCTACCTCCCGGAGTTCATGCAGGAGATTCTCGGCTACTCACCCGTCGAGGCCGGGCTCGGCCTGCTGCCGATGATGGGCGTCTTCGCGCTCGTCTCGTTCGCCTCCGGCCCGCTCTACGAGCGCCTCGGACCAAGGCCTGTCCTCGCTGCGGGAGCGGCGTGCCTCGTCGCGGGCCCACTCCTACTGGCGCTCGTCGAGACGGGCGACAGCTGGGCACAGCTGCTCCCGGGGATGATCCTTCTCGGCGCGGGCGTCGGCCTCTTCTACAGCGCGGTGACGACGGCCGCCGTGACCGCGCTCGATCCCTCGCGCGCCAGCCTCGCCGGCGGCATCGTTTACATGTTCCAGGTGGCAGGAGGCTCGGTCGGGCTGGGCATCGCCACAACGGTCTTCACGGCCGAAGCCGGCGACGGCATCTCGTCGCACGTGGAGCGCGTCGTGCGCGCCTCGTTCGAGTCGGGCTTCCAGGCGGCCTTTCTCCTCGTCGCCGTGCTCGCGTTTGCCGGCTTCCTGGTGACCGTCCTGCTGGTTGGCCGCTCCCGAGAGGCGACCGAAGCCGCCTGAAAACCGCCCAGCGGCACGCGCCATGGCGACTGCACACAGCTCCTGCACGGCGGGAGGGAAGTTGCGAGACTCGTCCGCACCAGAGGCGGAGGCGAGGAGGTAGCGGTGCGAGCACGGTTCGTCCACGACGACTGGGCACGCTGAGCCGATGGAGGCAGGACCAGTCTCGAGCCCGCGTGCCCGGGCAGGCTGGATCGTCTTCGCAGGCGTCTACCTGCTGGTGGCCGGGCTGATGAACGGCATTTGGGGTCTCGCCGCCCTCACCGATCGCGAGATCCTTGACGGGCGCGCCCTCGCGTGGTCGAACCTGACAACGTGGGGCTGGCTCTCGGTCGTGGTCGCCGTCGTTCAGCTCGCCGCCGGAGCGCTCGTCCTCGCGAGGAAGGTCGTCGGCCGCGCCATGGCTATCGTGATCGCGCTCGCCGGGCTCTTCGTGAACTTCCTCTCCGTCGGCGCCTATCCGCTCTGGTCGATCCTGGCGCTCGTGGCGAACGGGCTCGTCCTCTGGGCCGTCACCGTGTACGGGGACGCCTTCGAATGACGGGCTCGGAGCGGGCCGGGCTAGTAGCCGGAAGGCGGTGGAGGCGGCGGCGGTCCGCCGGTGGACGACGACTGGCGCGCCCAGATCACAAAGAAGAGCGAGAGGAAGAACAGCACTGCGCCGGCCACCATCAGGATCACGCCGACGATTTCCAGGTCGATACCCGAGACGTCGGCGGTGACGGCGTAGCGCAGAATCGCGCCCGCCGCGACGAGGAAGATCCCGAAGCCGATTCCGCCGTAGCCCAACTCTGTCCTCCTCTTGTCGACTGGACCGCGCCAGCGTACAGGACCGCCAACACGGACTTGCATTGAGCGCCGCGTTCGCCTGGGGCGCAGTCGCCGCCTCCTCGCTCCTCATCGGCGGCGTGCTCGCCCTCCTCTTCCGGGTCAGCGGACGCGTGCTCGGCCTCATCCTGGGATTCGGATCCGGCGTGCTGATCAGCGCGGTCGCCTACGAGCTCGTCGAGGAGGCGTTCTCGACGTCCGACGGCGGAGTCTGGGTCGCGGCCGGGCTCGGAGCGGGCGCCCTGGTGTACTTCGTCGGGGACGAGCTGATCGATCATCGCGGCGGCGGCAAGCGGAAGAGCATGGACGGCGAGCAGGAGGAGGGAACTGCCCTCGCGATCGTCCTCGGAACGGTCCTCGACGGAATCCCCGAGTCGGCGGTCATCGGCCTGACACTGCTCGAGGGCGGAAGCGTCAGCATCGCGATCCTCGTCGCCGTCTTCATGTCCAATCTGCCGGAGGCGATCGGGGCCACGAGCGGCCTCGCGATCGCGGGCTGGCGACGCTCGCGGATTCTCGGCCTCTGGCTCCTCGTCATCCTCGCCTCCGCCCTCGCCTCGCTCGGCGGCTACGGGCTCTTCGGCGACGCTTCGCCGAATACGATCGCGTTCGTGCTGGCCTTCGCCGGTGGTGCGATCCTGACGATGCTCTCCGTGACGATGATCCCGGAGGCCTACCTCAGAGGCGGCAAGGCAGTCGGCCTCTTCACGACGCTCGGCTTCGGCGTCGCGTTCGCGGTCTCCTCACTTTCCTAGCTAATAGGAGACCCGCGCCGGAGCACGATGGCGGCCCTCGACGGCCGCAGAAAGGTGGCGCTCCTCGCGGGTCTGGGCCAAGTCTCTGCCATCGGCGCGGCCCTCGTCAAGGTCGGTTCCCCCGTCGGGAGCACGACGAATCCTCGCCGGGAGCCGATTCTGAGACGGTCGGGGCTTCCAACGCGGCCCCGCCAGGGAAACGAGGTCGCGCAGGCGGCAGGCCGCGGCCTCGTCGGGGGCGGTCGCTCCTGCACCGCCCCCGGCTCCCACCCCGAACTTTGGACTGGGAATTTCTCAACTTCGTTCCTTGCCCAGCACCGCGGGCATATGAGAGAAGCGCATCGTCGCCGAGCATTCTCGGGACGCGTCCCGTGCGGGGAGCACGGCTGAGGACTAGGGCAGGAAACGGCTCGCTGCCGCCGAGCGATCGGGAGACTGGATCGGCTACCCTGTCGCGGCACGGCGCATTCGTCTAGTGGCCTAGGACGCCGCCCTCTCACGGCGGTAGCACGGGTTCGAATCCCGTATGCGCCTCTCTACCCGCCCGGTCACGCGAGAACCCGGATGGCAGCGAGGGTCATGTGTGCCGGAAGAGCCCCCAATGCGCGTCGTGTGCGTACCCCGATGCGTACCTCGGAAAGGTCTCGCGGCGGCTACTTCTACTGGTTCTATCAAGTGACGGGCCGTAATCGCGTGTTACGGTAAGTGTCGGATTTGCAGGGCTTTTGGTCGTCTCGGTCTGGATCCCGTGCCGTCCCGTGTCGGCCCGTGCTAACGCTCCCGTTAGCAAACCGTTAGCAAGGCGCACCCGCGAGACCTAGGGTCGTCTTCCTGGGTGGGGTGGGTAACCTCCGCCGGCGACCGCTCAGAGCGCGCGATCAGGTCTCCCCCGGGCTCCGGCGGAGCCGGTGGGACTCGAGGACCATCGCGGTAAAGAGTGCGGTCGCCCAGACGGAGAGGACCGCAATCGGGCGGGCGTGCTGGTGGTTCGGGAAGTACACGGCCTCGCGCAACGCAGTCACCGTCGCCCCCGACGGCAACCACTGCGAGAGAAAGTCGAAGGGCTGCGGGAGAAGCGGCGGCGCGACCGCGCCGCCGCTTGAGCTGTTGCCCAGGACGACAAAGAACAGCCACGTCGGGAGGATCGCCCAGCGGCCGATCCAGACGGCCATAATCGACGCAAAGGACGCGACCGCCACGAGTTGGAGCGCGAGGATGCCCGAGCTCTCAAGCACCGGCAGGTCGAGCCGCTCCAGGAGCGGCCCGTCTACGAGCACGAAGACGAGCGACGCGACGACCGCGAATGCGAGGACGAAGACGCTCCAGTGCCGCCGTGGCAAACCACCCGCGCTCCCCCGAACCTGGAAGACCCCGACGAAGCCGATGATCGTCGCGACGAGCATGAGGTAGAAGATGTCGATACCGGACGGATCGTGCGGCTCGAGCGGGTGCGTGTCGACGACCCGGACCGTGGGATCGGCACCAGACACGCGCTCCAGCGCCCGTGCGACGGATGCGCCCGCGCCGCTCGCGATATAAAGGGTCGGCTGCGCCGACGTGAGATCGAGGGCCGCGTAGACATCCTGTTCGCCGATCGCATGGAGTGCGGCCGACACCGACGCGTAGGGCTGGAAGTCGAGGCTCCCCTGCACAACTCCCTGAACGGCGTCGATCGTGCCCGGGCTGCTGCTCGGATCGCCGATGAGAGCCGCGTCGATGTGGCGAGGCACGGGATCGCCGAGAGCGAGCGAGTACGACGTCACGAAAAGGGCGCCCATGAAGATCGCGATGACCGAGATCAGGATCGCGCGTTCGACGGGCGTCCACCGGTGCATACGCAGGGAGGAGAGAGGCCCCGTCATGCGACGACGTCGACAGGGGTCACCCCGGCAATTGTCCCCGAAACGGCCGGCGGGGACAACGATCCGCCTCGACGACGTTCGCGCCGCGGTCGCCGAGGTGCGCCGTCGGCAGCGGCCGGCCGAAGCCGGCGGCGGCCGGTGGCCGAGCTCGTTCATCGGTGCGGGCTCGAGCGGGCAAGCGAAGTCCTGAACAGGTGGAGCGCCAGGGGGCGGGCCGCGACGGCCTCAAGCGATCAGGAAACGGCGGGGGGCGCGCCGTTAGTTCCAATCCCAACACCCTGCGGCCTGCGGCTGGCGCGCGAGTGTTACCAGGAATCTAGGGGTCGTCTTCCTGGGTGGGCCGGTACCCCCCGCCGGCGCCGATCCTCTCAGGAAGATGCTTCCAAGTCCAGGGCCGCGCATTTCTCGCGCCGCGTCCCGCGTGTGAGCATAAGTTCGTGACCTCGCAAGGCGAAGCGTACGGCCGCCTGCGGCGCGCCCTCGACTACCTTCCTCCTAGCCCGGAACGAACGAAGCTGGATCAGGGGTACGCCCCTGATCGCATGAACGCGCCGAATATCCAGAGCAGCACACCGGCGAACAGGTTGGTGATCCCGTTTCTGCGTGTACATCAACGAATCGTCGTCACCGCTCCGCGCCGCTCCGGGTGCTGGGGAAGTTCTGCAGGCCCGGTCTCCTGAAGTCGAGCAGGCGCTCGCGACGCGCCTCAGCGATCACTGCCGTGTACCGAGCGAGCCGTTGTCCCTGGTAGCGGGCAAGAGCGAGCGCGAGCTCGTCGGGGCCCGTGACCGTGTGCCCGCTGGTGAACGACGCGCCGTACGGGTTGCCGCCGGCGGCAAACACCTCTTGGACCGTGTAGCCGAGCGGGAGGATCAGCATGCCCCAGTGGTAGAGCGTGTTGTTGAGGGCAAGGATCGTCGATTCCTGGCCGCCATGGGTCGTCTGCGAGGAGGTGAAGGCGGTCGCGACCTTGTCTGCGAGCCTACCCTCCTGCCACAACCGCCCGGCCTGGTCAATGAACTGCTTCAACTGGGCAGCAACGTTGCCGAATCGGGTCGGGCTGCCGAATGCGATGCCGTCAGCCCATTCGAGGTCGTCGAGAGTCGCCACCGGAGCCTCAGCTACCTGTGAGCGGTGACGGCCCCAGTACTGATTCTGAGAAATCATCAGCTCGGAGGCCAACTCCTCGACGTGCCGTAACCGGACCTCCGCCCCGGCCGCCTCCGCTCCCTCCGCGACAGCCCCTGCGAGCCCGTGCACGTTACCGGTGGCGCTGTAGTAGATGACCGCAACGCGTGCTTCCATCTAACTATCCCTTTCGTTCCCGCCGACGGCGCAGGCGCAAAGCGTGACAGTTGCACGATAGTCGGTCTCGCGCACGTTCCCAGACGCCCGGTACGAGCGGGGTCTCAAAAGCCCACGGCCTCGCGCACGATCACGATATGGATGCGGCCTGGATCCTCCTGGTGGATCTCGAGGATCTTCCCGACGCGGCTGTTCATCCCGTAGGCAGCGGACGCGCGCACGTCCTCGAGGGGCAGCGTGTGCTCGAAGATTCGCTCCCTTCCAGCCTCGACCGTCGGGACGAGCTTCTGGGCTCCGACGACGAAGATCACCTGGTCGGCTCCCCATGCGTACTGGCCGAGCTGGCTTCCGGATGCCGAGGCGACGAGAAGCGTCCCCTCGGACGTGACCGCGTGGACGCTTCCGAGAGCGAAGTCGGCCTGTCCGCCGACTGCCCTCATCTCACGCCGCTGCGTCGCATAGTCGAGCGCAAGGAGCTGGTTGCGGACGGACTCGTACGTTCCCCCGCTGTTGATCGCCTCGGCGATGCCCGTCTCCTCGAGCGTGACGGAGGTGTTGGTCATGACGGACGCGCCCGTCGGGATGCGCTCGAGAACGGCCCGGCGTGCAGCGTCTAGGTCATCGACGACCTCGACGCTGAAGCCATGCTCTTCGAGAGTCACGGTGGTGGCGGCCAGCGTTTCCTCGTCGGGGAGGGCGGTGAAGCGGGTCTCTGTAACGGTCGCCATGGTCTCTCTCCTTGATGTGTGCGATAGTTGCAAGTGCAAGCACTCACTAGAACGTTGCACATGCAAGTAAATTCCCAGGTCGATCCGACCGCGTTGATCGAGCGACTCGTCGCAGAGGCAACGCCGCGGCCCGGTGCGCTCGATACCTGGCGTTCCTTCCTGCAGGCGTACGCGACACTCATGCGCCGCCTGGCCGGCGATCTCGTGGAGGCGACGGGACTCACGCTCGGCGATTTCGACGTGCTGGCCCAGCTTGCTGTGGCCGGGGGCGAACTCCGCATGAGCGAGCTCGCGGCGCGCGCCTACAGCTCCCGCTCCGCGATGACGCGCCGCGTCGCACGCCTCGTCCACGAGGGCCTACTCACGCGAGCTAGTG
Source organism: uncultured Actinomycetes bacterium (assembly GCA_963842305.1). Classification (GTDB taxonomy): domain Bacteria; phylum Actinomycetota; class Thermoleophilia; order Gaiellales; family Gaiellaceae; genus JAIBJN01. Next base: position 878,563 of record CAWJFW010000002.1, on the reverse strand, counting down.
ACGAAGCTGATGCCCGCGGAGTCGTGGTCGCCTTGACGGAAGCGGGCGTCGCTCGCCTCGCCGAAGCCGCTCCCGTCCATCTCCGTGGCGTCGTCGAGCTATTTGTCTGTCAGCTCACCGACGAGGAGCTCGCGCTGCTCAAGAGTGCGCTGGACAAGGTCATGGCCGACTCCTCGTTCGGTACCTGAGGAAACGACCGATCAAAGAGGCGGCGGACTACATCCCGAGGACGTTTGAGGCGGGAATCTCGGTCGCGGCAGTCCTCCTCGTAATCGGCGTGTGCGCGCTAGTCGTGGCGTGGGAAGAAGGCCGTTTCGGACGGCTCGGCCGACGCCGCTTCGCGACCCGTCTCCCGCTTACGCGTCAGGGAACTCGAAGCCGCGTCGGCTCGTTGGCGGGTGCCAGACGAGGCGTCCCTGCTGGACGTCGATGATGCCGGCGCCGTGTTCGGGCGGGATCGGGCCAGGGCGCTCCAAACCCGGCTGCAGCGCCGAGGCGATCGTTTCGAAGTCGGTCAACCCGCGAAGGAACGGCGCCCGCTCGTAAACATGCTGGGCGAGTTCGAGGAGAACGGCCTCGAGCGCCGGCTCCCACGCCGCCACCTCCCCCTCCGCCACCCCGAAGGGAAACGAGTCCACCTGCGGCCAGGCGTCGGATAGCGAGCCGAGAGGAAGACAGAAATGCACCTCGTCGCTGTCGTCGAAGTGGTAAGCAAATGTCGCGCAGATCGTCTCGGCGCCATCGGGTAGGGCCAGCACGCCATCCCGTTCGCCTAACGCGGCCGTCGCCTCGACGGTCGGCTGATCCCAGGGCTCCGACGCACGAGAGGCGACCGGCCCTGCAACGATCCGCGGGAATCCCCAGATCGCCCCGAGAGCAGCGTCCAGGTCCGAGCCCCAGCGCGTAGAACAACAACATCTCGTAGAACCCGCCGGCCCATGCATCTCGGGCCGTGAACAATGGACGGCGCAAACCCTCGGCCATGGTTCAACCTTAACAATGCTCTCGAGGCTGAGTATGCGCTGCTCGCCTGCGTAGTCCGGCCTGATTGGTCGGCGCCCGAAACCTGCGGCAGCCCCCTGGCCGAGCTCGCCCGCCCGCGCGGGCTCGAGCGGGCGGGGGCGCGGGCCGTTCGCGGCTCCGCCGACGACGTGATCCTGCGGGATTTGTACCTGGAAGCGATTTCCTGATATGGATTTTGTCCGCGGGCGTCGTTTCCGCCAGGAACCGCTCCAATCGGCCTGGCCAACACCGTGCGGTAGCCGCAGCCGCCTGGTGTTCGACTGGAACCACGGCGCCCGCGTTTTCCTGAGCTCGACCCGCGATGCGCCGACCGTCGGAGGGATAAGACGGGCGCCGTCCGCCGCACAGCGGCGCCCGTCTTTCCAGTCTTTCCCACCCAGCAGGTAAGCGAAACCCCCGTTGATAGCGCGAGCTACGGCCGGGGCGCGGGACCGAAAGGTGAACCTAGAACTACCCTGACCCGCGCCCCGGCGAGTAGGACGAACCCTGGGAGGTCACGACAAACTGTTCGCTCTCCGAGGCGAGTCTCGCTCGGAGGGCGACGGAAGAAAGCGATGGATCTTCAAGCCTGGCGTCGAGCGCACCTTCGCCTGGCTTCACCACTTCAACCGGCTGCCCGTCCGCTACGACCGCTGCGCCAGATCCATGAGGCTGCCTTGCCCGCGGTTGCTGCCTCGTCTCCTTCAGGCTCCGACGATCATTCTCATTCGAGTGGTAAGCACGGCCCCCTCGTTCGCGATTCGTGCCCAACCGCCCGAGGCGCTCCGGAATGGGCGCTGGCGTCGGTTTAGCGCGCCCGCGCGGCGCCGACGAAGCGCTGCACGGCCTCGGCGTTCGTCAAGATCGCGAGCGCGACCAGGCCCCAGAAGGGTTGGAGCGCAATTGCCGAGAGGGAGGCGACGAGGAGGCGCACGTCGCGCCCCGCGTTGACCGGCGAGATCGGGCGCCGCAGTGGGCGGCGGTATGCCGCCTCGTAGGCCGCCTTCACATACGGCGTCATGAGGGAGCCGAAGAGCGCAGCCGCTAGGAGAGCGCAGGTCGTCGCGTCCAGGCCCGCGGCGATCGCCAGCGCCGCGAGCACGGCGGCGTCGGCCGCCCGGTCAAGCACCGAGTCGAGGAAGCCCCCGAACGGCGAGCTACGGAGCGAGGCGCGCGCGATCTCCCCGTCCACTCCGTCGAGGATGGACGCCAACTGGACTAGGACTCCGCCCAAGACGAGCGCCGCCGGCCGCGCGACTCCGAGCGCGAGCACTGCGGCGGCGGCGAGCGCGAAGAGAAACGTGGCGACGGTTGCCGCGCCCGGCGAGACCCCCGCGCGCAGGAGCACAAGCGAGATCGGCGCGGAGAGGCGGCGGTTGACGAGGCGGGAGACAGTCCCGTCGAGCGGCTTGTGGGCGGCGAGGGAGACGAGCGTGTGCTCGGCGCGTCGCCGGTCGGTCGGGGTGTCGACGTCGATCCAGAAGAGGCCCTCGAGGTCGACGGCCTCTATCTCGCCGCCTTCTCCCAGCCAGCGGCGCTTGACGGCGCTCCAACTCTGCTCCCCTGCGGCGAGGCAGCGCTCCGCGACGGCGGCGACCTCGGCGTCGCAGAGGGCGAGCCCAGCATCGACCGCCTCCCACACGTCCAGCTCCCGCCTGACGGCCACGACGCGCGATCCCTGCAGCCGCACCTTGGTGGCCTCGTCGACGTCATTGAGCTGAGGCAGCCAATCGACGGCAAGCGCGAAGGCGGCCTCGCTGCGGAGCAGGCGTCGCAGCGCCTCAGGGTCGACAACGTGGTCGACCATGGCCAGGAGGAAGCGGCGTTCGGCCGCGCGCGCGCCGACGAGGGCGGAGGAGCCGTTTCCGAGACCAAAGTCGCCGTTCTCGACGAGCTGAACAGCGAGTCCGCGCTCGCGCACGAACTCGCGTACGCGCTCCTTCTCGTAGCCGACGACGACGAGGATTTCCTCGGTCCCGACCGCGCGCAGGGTGGCGACGGCTCGCTCGAGGAGCGTGATCCCAGCCAGGAGCGCGAGCGCCTTCAAGCCGACGCCCAGACGCGAGCCCGTCCCGGCGGCGAGGATGACCCCGACAGGCGACTCGAACTCGGGCAGTACGACATCCGGCCGTCTCTCCTCGCGCTCCCCGAGCTGCTCGAGCGAGGCACCCGATCCTGCGAAGCGGTCGATCCCTGCCACTCGTAGCTCGCCCCCTTGCAGCTGAAGAAAATCTCGCGAGGAGCCCTGCATTTTTTGCCGCCGGGGCATCTTACGCGCCGCGCCCGCCGGCCGCCTCGGGACTGAAGCCGCCTCTGTCCTGCTGGTGGTCGCGGGGCGAATTCTGCCTCGGCCGCCCGAGCGACGGAAAGCACGCCGCCCTCCTCGTGATCGCGCGAGGAGGGCGTATGGTGTGCAAACGCGATAGTGAGCCTCCACCGAGCGCCTCTTCGTGTGCCCCGCCAGATCCTCAAGGACGAGAGACTGCTCGAGTGGCGCCTCAAACATACGCCGAAGCTCGGGAGCACTGGAAGTAGGACGAACACTCGAGGTGTGGTGACCTATGTGCCCGAACCTCTCGAAGATCAGCTCTGTGAGGAGTGCCAGAACTCCGTGGTCACGGTGATCCTCTCCTCGGGCCAAGCCCTCTGCACCGCCTGCGCCGCGATCAGGTTCCGCATCCCCACCACCGACCGGGCGCAGCTCCGGGCGGCCATCGAAGCCGGGACGAGCGCAGGGGCGCATTGGCCTCGGGATACCTACGATCGACCCAAGAACCCTTAGGGCGCTATTCCAACGACCTGGGCTATCTGCAAAGGCCACCTTCAGCCTTGGCACACTCGCGGGCGCAAGCCTTGCCGCTTCGGCGTGGCCTGACTCCGCACATCGCTCGGGTCTTGTTCCACTCCATCCCGGTACGTTTGACGCGCGGTAGTCGGCGGAGCGCTCCTCATCGCCTGTGGCCTCGTACTGGCCGGCCCGACGCTTCGGGTCATCGGGCACCAGGGGAACGGTGGATCCAAGGCCGCTCCCAGTGCCTTCTCTTTTATTGGGCTCGCCGTGGCGAAGCGCCGCCGAGCGCTTCAGAGCTTCGTCTTTGGACTTCGATATGGCTCGGTGTTGCCACGGCCGTCTTTCGGACTGGGCATCGCGCTCATCGCGTCGGCTTAGCTCGCCGCACCCATCGCACTCAGGGACGGCTTCGGTGGGCAGCTCCTCTCACGAGCGCGCAGGCAATGCCCTGACCCGGTTGGGCCGGCTAGCCGCGGCTCGCTTGTCGACGACCTCCTAGCCCGTTTCACGGACAGGATCTCCTCAACAGGCGGCCTTTGGTGTCGGCGTCGTTAGCGTTGACCGAGGCGTGAGACCGATAGCTGGGCTCTGGCCCCGCGCCCCCGCCGTGGTTCACGCTACGACGGCGACGGGCGCGCGCCCTGATGGCCGTTCGGGTCGGCTCTTCTAGAGTTGCCACAAATCGAAGAGGAGACGGCAATGGCGCTAGGGGATGAAATCGACAAGATCTTTCGACGCGAGGTGAAATCTCTGCCGGCCTACGAGAAGGCGCAGGCTGCGAGTGGTTCTGGAATCGCACCGCCCGTGGACCAGGATGAATCAGCTGCTCATGGGCCTGGCCGTCGCGACGCAGCGTTCGTTTCATGTGCTCGCCGACCGCATCGAGGGCAAGGAGAACGCGTAACCCGATCTTCTCCCGCGCGAGCCGCAAGGACTCCCGAGGACTACCCTGCCCGCGCCCCGGCGAGGATCAGGCTATGACGTGGCGGCGTGGTTGCCTAGATGGCCCGTCGGACATGCGTGGAGGTTTCCAGTCCCCCAGGATTACGACGTCAGGGGGCGGGGATCGGGCGCATTCCAGTTCCGTGTCGAGTAGCGGAGAAATTACCGGCTTGAACCGCCTCGCCGCGGGAGTTCGTGACCGCGGCGCCGTTCCTCGCTCGCGACGCGGTCAACACCTTCGATGAGAGGGGCCGAGGTAGCTGGATCGGTCGCAGGCCATGATCGCGTCCGCTTTCTGTACAAACTTACGCCTGGTCGAAGGGAGGCAAAAGAACCTGATGCCCAAGATCAACCTCGGTTTCATCACCAGCCTGGCGCTCATCGCCACCGCCGTCGCAGTCTGGATCGCCCTGTTTCAGGGGTGGGACTCGCTGTGAGACCACCTGTCAGGAGGTGGGGGCAGTCACCCGACACGTCTAGGCGCCCGTGACGCCGGGGCGCGGGCCGCAAGGTGACCCTAGGGCTACCCTGCCCACGCCCCGGCGAGGTCAGGCTATGGCCCGGAGGTCAGACTCCAGAATCTCCGCCACGCCAAAGGGCTCCAGAAACCGTCCCGGAGCCCTTCTCGTCGTTGCGGCAGAACGAGTGGCGAGACGCGCTGGGCGTCTAGCGCTTGACGACGTTGTGGATCTTGAGAATCTCCGGATCACCGAGAGCTCGATCCCAACGTCGCTCAACACCGGCATGAGGCGCTTGCCGAACGCGTCGAACTGCTCCCGCGAGTCCCAGATTTCGCTGACTCGGAACTTCCCGTCCGAAACGAAGGCGACGTGGTACTCGAGTCCCTTCGGAGGCCAGTCGCCGGCCTTCTCAAGACGGCGGTTCGTTTCGTCGTACTGCTCGGGAGTCACCTAGGCGCGCCCGTGAAGCGGACAAGGATGCTCGTCTTGCGATCCTCCATGCTCCGCGTGGCGGACTCAGGAAAGGTGGTGGCCACTCGTGGCCTCCTTCGATGGATTGCTCCGACCGAGCCGCCTACAAACGAACACCTTGATCATGTTCGCCTGGCGAGCGAGGAATCTAAGCCAGAAGACATTACGAAGCCTACCGGTTTCGCCGCCTCAGGAGGTCGTGCGGCGAAACGAAGCTGGACGGTGCGCGGTTACCTAAGAGAGGCGTCCCCGGCCAAGGCCCGAGGACGAGTAACACGAAAATGACGAGGATGATGATCCAAAGCCAGGACACGTGATCCTTTCGTTAGGCGACCCCAGGAGCCAAAGTGGTGGGGTTGCGTTCTACGATCCGGAATCCGGAGAGGTCGCGTCTCGCTCCCACTCGTACCACACAGTACCGCCGACCGACCGGTGAAACGCCGGCGTGTCGGCGGCCAGCCCACGAAAACACAGGGCGGGTTAGTCGTCGAGCTGCCGGCCCAGCTTGAATGAGAGTGAACGTCGTCCCCCACCTGCCCGGTTCTGTTCAACTCGGCCTCTGCCTCGCGGCGGAGCGAGGTGAGCCCGTCCTCCTTCAGCGTCTTGGAGCAGGCGCGATTCGAGTGCGACGCTGAACTGAAGCGGTAGGCGCAAGTAACGGTGGCCCGGTCTGAGCGCGATCACATGCGCGTCGATCTCTCGGCTCCTCGATGCCCGAATCTCTCGAAGCAGGTCCCGGAAGCTGACGGCCCGCCAAAACCAGATCCCACTCCTCGAGAACCAGTGATCCCCCGGGCTTCAGCAAGCGTCGATGAGCGGCAACCTGCTCACGGCCCCGTCCGAGTGGAGCGATCACGTAGCGGGCATGGATGAGGTCGAACGATTGCGGCTCCAGCTTGCTCTCGAACAAGTCATCGACGACGAAGAGCTTTAACATTGGAAATGCCCTCCGCCTCGAGAAATGAACGGGGCGGCGTCAAGCAGGCGTTCGTCTTGATGCCGGCGCCCACGCCCCTCCCGGAGCTTCCGACCCACTCGCTCAGGATGCGAAGCCAGCCCAAAGCCCCGCAACCGACATCAAGGACGTGTCGCGCCGATCCCTTCTCGAGCCTCGAGAGCAGCCGTCGACCGGCAAGGTCCCCACACGTGGGATTGCAGCTGCAGGCGCTCCAACTCTGAGGGTTGGTTGGCAAACAGGTAGCTCCCCTCCGGCATCCCCGGCATTATCCATCGCCGCGAAAGAGACCCTTGTCTACTTGTGACCCCGCGTGGTTCGCCCGTCTAGCCTTGGATCGCGTCGAGGGCCGATTCAAAATCCCCGGGGATGACTACATCGGGGTAGTCCCTGGAGAGGCTCGTGTCCTCCTTCGCACCGTCGTTTGCTGCGACTGGCACGTCAGGTCGAGCCAGAACGACAGATCTCTTCCGCATTCGACTGGCCGCTCGTGGCGGTGACGACCAGGAGCGGAATGTCTCCGAGCGACGGCGGGTGCAGCGCGAGTTGACGCTCTGCGGCGACGTAGTCGAGGTGTTCCGGATTCCTCCAACCCATCGCACCCGGCATCTCCTTGTCGAGATCCTTGTTCGGAGCGGGGACATCGAGCAAGACGACGCCCGCGACCTGATCCGGGTAACGGCCCGCGTAGTTGACGACGAGGAGGCCACCGCCCGAGGCGCCAGCAAGCACGAAGGGCGGTGCGAGTCCGGCCGCCTCGGCGAGGTCATGGAGGTTGGTTGCGGTGTCGTCCAACGTGCGACGGCGCTCGGATGACGGCGGATCGCTTTGCCCGTACCCTGGGCGGTCGTATGTACAGACCATCGTCCGCTCAGCCAGCGGCCGCATAAGCGCGGCGTACTCCTCCAGACCGGAGCCGTCGGTACCGGCCTCGAAGATGATCACCGGCGATCCCTCGCCGTAGCAGCGCATCTCCAGCTCATAACCAGCGCCGACGGCGAAGCGATCGTCGATAACGGGCCCGGAGACGTCGGCCGACTCCGTGGACGTGGCAGACGGCGGCGTGGTGGCGACGCTCGAGGAGTCGCTGTCCGACCCGCATCCGGATGAGAGCACGACAAGCAAGAGCACTACGAAAGACGGTCGCACAGACACCTCAACTTCTCAGGGGCGCAGGATTCTCGTTCTTGGGCTACCCGTTTTGCGAGGCGCCCTGGGCGCGGCTCAAGAGCGTCCGCCGGTCACGCCAATCCGGTGGAGCAGCCGACCCACCGGATTAGCACCCCGCGCCCGTCTCCGGAGTCGATGTGGGCCGTCATCTGGCCCAGCGACTCGATTATGTATTTCCAGTCTCCGTCAGCATTTTTGAATCGGCGGTGTGAGCGCTCGGCTGCAACTACTTCATCCTCAGTCATGTAGCCGTCGGCCGGTGGCGTGTAGCCAGAGACTTCATATCTCAGCCACGTCATGGCGTCGGCGTCGTTCAAGAGCCTTTCGAGGCGACCGGCCTCTTCGCGATGTCGCTCGGCGGGCAGCCGGGAAAACTCGATGTCACTCAAGAGTTCCTCAGCGAGGTGAAGCGCCTCCTGACGCCGCGTCGTCGTCACCGGCAAGGAGGGTAGCTGACTCTTAGGCGACCAGGGGAGAGCCTCCCAAGCTTCCCTCTCCCAAACCCGGTGGAGACTGATTCCGCGAAGAAAAGTCCGGGCGGTAGGAGTCCAGAAATCCAGAGAAACCGGACGCCTCCGCCTCCTGAACCGGAACGCGCCTTCGTGCGTACTCCCGGTTAAACGTGCGCGATCGTGAAGCGCCATCCGAGGCTTACGAAAGGAGTTCGCTCATGCGTGGTCTGCAGTTGCCGCGAAGCCGATCCACCGACCGACCTCCCCGGCCGTACAGGTACGTCGTCTTCCTGCTCGCCGCCTTGGCGTTGCTTGTCGTACCGGCCGTCGCCTCGGCCGCGAAAGGCTTCACTGAGCAAGTTGCCTCCGCGCGTTGGTTGATCCCGTTCCAGTGCCCGGATGGCTCCACGGCCGCCGACGGCCGCCTGATCGTGGAGACGGACAACTTCATCGAGGCGGGGACGACGCCTGACCCCAATCCGCCCCTCAGGGTCGGGTTCGTGGGCCTGTGTCCGGACGGCACCTTCAGTTGGGGTTTCGTACAGGCGGCGCCGACGCAGTTCGACCCGGACCTCAAGAACGTGAGTGTCAGCGGGACGTTCGCCAACGTGCGGGATAACCGGGGCGGGTTGCACACGGTTTCGGTCGACGCTAGCTGGACCGGGACCGGACCGATCATGACCACGGTCAATGGGCCTGGCTCCAAGAGAAAGGAGCGCTCGGCGACCGCGACGGCGGCGATCGTCTTCGACGGCAACACGCTCGTCGACGGCGCCGCCAACTTCCCGTTTCCCGCGCCGTTCATCCGAGTCGATACGGAGAAGTAGAAGCGCCCTGAGCTGTCGTCTACCCTGACCAGGTGGCCCGTCCATCGGCCCTAAGCCCGGAGCTACGCGATCAGATCGAGTCCGAACTCGCGGACGGGATTCCCCGTCGCGATCGTCGCACAGAACGTGCGCGTCTCCCGCTCGACGCTCCACGCGCGGATCAGCGCGGGACGGATCGTCCGTCGTCGCCCTGAACGATGCGGAGAAGCTCAGCCGGAAGTTCGGGCTCCCGAGCGCCGGCCGGTTCGCCACTTAGTGAGGGTTTATCGCCCTCCTCGGATAACACGGGTTCGAATCCCGTATGCGCCTTCTCGACCTGCTTCGTTACGCGCAAACCCGCATTCCTCCGTGGTCAGACTTGCCGGGAGATCCCGGGAAACGCCCTGGACCGGACATACCGGCGCACACACCAACTCAGCCGCCGGCCCTGGAAACCGGGCCTCGCTCACACAAGGATGGGCACCGTGGCCGAGTCCTACTACTCGGCCCGAAGCCGCCGCGATCCCGAGTGGCGCTTCAAGGCAATCGCCGGCGCCGCCGAGCGCAAGAGGCGCCTCCGCAAGAGAGCCCATGAAGGCGGCCATGGAGTTACTCGCCGCCTCTTCCGGGGTAGCGCGCCGCCGTGCGAACATGGGCACTTGCGCAAGTACGCGGCCATGCTTCTCTCCGGCACGATCTCGGCTCTGGCGCTCGTCGCGTGCAACGCGGCAGGATCGGCCGCGTTTCCGCCTGCAGGCAGCGTGTGGTCCGCGGATCACGAAACCGGCAGCGCGTCTCAGTGGCCGAACATCACCACGAATTGGGACGATGCGGGCTGCAAGGATCATCGAGTTGTCCGCTACGAGGATTCGATCGGTCAATACGCCATGACCATGACGATCGATCAGGGATCGCTCGACAAGGCGGGTTGTCGTCAGGCCCGGTTGCCGGAAGCGCAGTCGGGCAACACGTACATTTACGAGGTCAGTTACTACCTGTCGCAGAAGGTGGCGACCCTCCACAACATGTGGAACGTGTTCCAGTACAAGTCGACGTGCTCCGGTTGCTCTGGATCCGATCCCATGTTCAGCGTCGGCTTCGAGGGCAATTCGACGCCGACTGTTCATCTCAACTGGTCGGGCGGGAATTACAGCCTCGCCGGACCGTTCGCCAATTCGGGCGTGCAGCCGAACCAAGAGTGGGATTCGGGCGTTGCGGTTCCGTTCGGGCGATGGAACGAGCTTTCCGTTCTGCTCGATCAGTCGACCGCGTTCGACGGACACATAACCGTATGGTTCAACGGCGTCAAGTTGTTCGATTTCGCCAACGTTCGGACGGGATACGACTCGGGTGATATGCGATGGTCCGTAAACAACTACTCGAACGGGCTGACGATCGACCCGTACACCGTGTACATCGACAATGCTTCGATTCGGACACCATGAAAATCCTGGGAGAATAGAACCCCGCGGCACCGTGGCCGAGAGTTGCTACGCGGCCCGAGGCCGCGATCCTTCCTGACTTGCAGCGCAGCGAGCCGGCGCCCTTGAGCGCGAGCGGGCCCGCCGCGAAAGAGACCTGAAGGCTTCCGAGCTCGACGGCGCAGGGACACGGCCCGCGCCCGTGCCCGGCAGGTCGCGCGCGGGTTCACGTTCACGAGCGACAATTGAGCCCTTTGCTAGGGGCTCACGCTCGTCGCTTCCCCGGACGCCCGCGAGGAGTACCTCGAAGCAGACCCCCGGTCAGTTCCTCCCTCAGCCCGCCAGTCGCGTGGACGCGACGGATCACACTCTTTTGGACATTCATGAGGACCCGGGCCGCCTTCAACCCTGATCCCCTGCGGCGACGCCGTGCCTGCGTCACCGCCCTCGAAGCCCAAAGAGCCCCGTAGGGTGAGGGGCTCCTTGCTTTGTTCGAGGAGGCCGTCGCCCTGCGGCTAGGCGGATCGGCCCTGGTGAAAGCGAAACAACGCCTCAGCTCGTTGAGGACGCCTCCCTCACGCAGCTCACGACCCTGATCTCTCGGGGCTATCCGAACGGGGATCGTTCTCCCGCATGTACTCCTCGACGATCAGCTTCTCGACAACCGCGTAGCCGTCGTCTCGGGAGACAACCCTCTCGATCTGAGCAAGGTCGTGATCCAGCTTGATCACAAACCAGGTGGGGTTGGAGCGGACGCGCTCGTACTCCACGACCGACAGCTCGATTGTGGAGATGCACTCGGTGTTACTGCACTCGCACGCGTACTCGCTCGTGGCGCCTTCGGCGAATTAGTCGATACGCTCGTTGACTTCGGCGAGGTACTGGATACGCTCGTTCACCTCTCCAAAGAGGGCCTGGTTGCGCGCGAGGCGCTCGAGGGACTCGGACATGATCGCTTCCTTCCTCAGAGGTACATCCGCCGGGAGCGGAGACCTCTCGAGCACCGCTAGACCAAGGTCGCGGCGGAGGCGGAGAAGCGCCAAAGGGGGCGCACCCGGACGGCGACAGTAGCACAGCTAGTCGAGGGGGAACCCTGCGCTCGATGGCGCTTAGGCTCCAACCCTGTGGACGTTGTGCCTTAAGACCTTCAAGTCCCGGAGGTCGCGCCGGCCCCACGTGGACGTCCGGCCTCCCTAGTAAAAGGCCCTCATGCTTATCGCGCGTCGAGCTGCCGGAGCGCCGGGCGACGGTACCGCCCGAAGCAACCGCGCCCCGGCTACCTTGCCAATCGTGACGGCGCGAAAACGAGCGCCTGGGGAGCGAGCGTGCGGCTAGTTGAGACGTCCGCGACCGAAGAAGCCGAGGACGGCCAGCACGACAATGACGAGAAGAATGATAAGTAGCCAGAACAAATTGAGCCTTTCAGTAGGGCCTCTAACTACCCCATCGGGCGCGCCCTCGCAAACAAGCGCCACTGAGTCCGTCACGTCGGCGCACGACTTGCGGGTGGCCGCAGAAGGACCTGGAGGCGAGGCCACACCGAGACCACATATTTCAGATCGAGAGGGTTATTTCGGCAGGCGACGGGCACGCGGTCGTCGAGAAACTCATCGCCGATGAGTACTTGGAAGGGGGCAGTTCAGTCCAGATGGCTCCGACCGATCAAGACCCGCAGGTGCGTGACGAAGCACTCAGAACCCAGTCCGCCTTCGCGCGAACCTGACCCGGCAGGAAGAGCAGCCTCGCGGCGTTCTCAAGGCGATTGAGTCATTGATAAAGGAATACGAAGCGAAGCGCATCTAAGCCGGGCAGAATGGGCGAGCTGTGTCTTCATCTGACGAACGCCTCGCCAGGAACCAGATGCTCCTTCGCGCAGTGAACGAGCGTCTTGATGCCGTCGCCGTCGACGCCGTAAAAGAGACGGACCCTCGGTCGGACGAGCCTGGTCCTGCCTCGACGGGAGCAGGCGACCCTTCCGGCCGAGGGGAGCGCCTCGGATTCGTCGCTCAGCGACTAGCGCTCGCCTTGCGGCGACGCTGACCCTGACTTCGGTTGGTGGTGCTTCTCGAGTTCGAACGCTTGCTTGGCCCGTTCGCTGAGCCCGTCGACATCGGCCTCCTGCCTGGATCGACGGGCTTCATCAGGCAAGTCTGACGCCCGTGTCTTCGCCTCATTGACAACTGTCTTGGCCTGGCGCGTGAACGCGCCGCTCATCGTTAGGGCGTACGTCCCCGGCCCCAGCAGCCGGAAGAAGCAGCCAGCGCGCCCTAAGCCCCGTCGTTTTCGTGTCCTTCCCCTGCGCGGCGTCCGCCACGTTCGCGAGCCGCTCTGCGAGATCGATTACCTGATCAGAGAATTTGCGGATATCGGCCATTTGGTGCAGTCCTTCCGTTTCGATGCCTTCCTCGGATCCACACCCCCGTACTGGGTGTCTGAAACCCAGTACGGGGGTGTCAACCTGGGTCTGCGAGGTCACGTGGCCTTGCCATTTTCCTTCGCGACAGAGCCCGGCGACTCGCGTGTCTATTCGTTGAACCCGCGACCTCCCGGCCCGTCATAGGTCCCCACTTCCGAGCGGTAAGCCTCGTCGCGGTAGCTCGACTCGTTCAGTTCGGGCGCGTCCTTGATCTGGTCATTCGTGCGCCTGACGAGGATGGTCTCGTCCTCCAAGTCGATCCGATCGATGACTCCAGCCGGAAGAAGCACTTTCTTGCCGAAGATCCACGGTCCGGTATCGACGACGATGTAGCTCGACCCGACGTCATACGTGGCTTCGTCGACCTTTCCGATGCCGCCGTCGAGAGCCTCGACGCTGTAGCCGGCCACGTCCATGGAGCGGCCGACGTCGGCCACGGAGGCTCCCTGCTCCCTGTAAGTCCAGATGTCAGAACCAGTCATGTGCAAAAGACCCCTTTCCTTTTCCTCAGAAGATCCAGATGAGCAACAGAATGATCACGATGATCGCCAACACGGTCCCGATGCCGATGTACACGTCTTCCTCCTTCCCTTGTCGCTTGTCCCGGCACCGCCCTGGGAAGGCGAGCTCGGCCTGCGTCGGTTTGTCGCCAAACCCGACTGACGGCGTCAGGCTGCCCAGAGCCGCTAAGGGGAGCCTGACACCGAGGCCAATCGTTCCCGCCAGGCGCACTCGTAAACCTGCGGGCTTACGACAGGGCGCGAGGTTCCACCGCGATCTACTTTTCAGGGCCTCAGCCGCCGCCTGTCAGACTCGGTCGAAAATGCCACGAGCGATCTTCGGTGCGTCCAGCTCAACGAGCAGGTGCAGCGCCGCCTCCACCAGGCCGTCTCGAAGCGCTACTTCCGCGCCCTGGTTCCCGGCGAGTGGGTATCAACGTAGTCGTCTTCGGCGCAACGGGAGCGATCGGAGCCGCGCTCGTCACCGTGCTCACCCGCGACCACGACATCACGGCGGTCTCGCGCTCGCCCGAGGGAGAATTGCTGGACGAGCACGGCGTGCGCTGGGTGCGCGCCGACGTGAACGACGAGCAAAGCGTCGCCCGGGCAATGGCGGGCGCCGAGGCTGCGTACTACCTCGTGCACTCGCTCGGCAAGGCGGGATTCGAGGAACGAGAGCGGCGCAGCGCAGACGGGTTCGCCCGGGCAGCCGAGAAGGCTGGGCTTCGCCAGATCGTCTACCTCGGCGGGCTCGGCGACGACGCGGATGACCTCTCGCCGCACCTGCGCGGGCGCCCAGCCGGGAGACGGAGCAACGACTGGCCGCCGGCTCCGTGGCCATGAGCCACGCTTCGAGCGGGCATGGTGGTCGGCAAGGGCAGCGCGGCGTTCGAGACGATCGCGGCGCTCGTCGACCGCCTGCCGGCGATGATCCTCCCGCGCTGGGCCAAGACGCCGACGCAGCCGATCGCGCTCGTCGATGTCGTCCGCTATCTCGCCGGCGTGTGCGGAAACGAGGATGCGTTAGGACAGACCTACGACGTTGGCGGGCCCGAGGTCATGAGCTACGCCGACATGATCAGACGGGTCGGGCAGATCAAGGGCCGCTCACCCCGCCTGGTCGAGGTGCCGCTTCTGACGCCGTGGCTCTCGGCCCTCTGGATCGAGCTCGTCACGCCGGCGCGGGCAGATGTGGCCCGGCCGCTCGTCGAAGGCCTCCGGAACCCGACGGTCGCAAGGGACGAGCTCATCCGTGCGCTCGTGCCCTTCCATCTGACGCCATTCGATGAAGCCGCACGCGAGGCTCTGGCGAAAAGGCAGCGCAACACCTCCGCGAGCCGGCTCGTTGAGTGAGGACGCCGATCAGGCCTTTAAATTTCCCCGCTCTTCAAGGAAGGAGCGCGGGTCATGGGCGACGCGTCTCCGACTTTGGGCTGATCGTCCAACTCGTCCAGGACGCGATGAAGTTCGCGGTCGCGACCGAACCTAAGCATTATCCGCGTACCCACGATCCCGGGAGGGCCCATGACCCAGGTGAAGTTCGACATCTCGACGTCCCTGGACGGATACATCGCCGGACCCGATCCAGACCTCGAGCAGCCGCTTGGCGCCGGCGGCGAGCAGCTCCACGAGTGGGCCGTGCAGCTCTCGATCTGGCGGGAGCAGCACGGGCTGGCAGGCGGCGAAGTCAACGCCGACAGCGAGATCATGGCGGAGTCGATCGACGGGATCGGCGCCTACGTCATGGGCCGTGGCATGTTCGGCGGGGGAAACGGGCCCTGGGGCGACGAGCCCTGGAGCGGCTGGTGGGGCGAGGAGCCACCCTTCCACGCGCCGGTGTTCGTCGTCACGCATCACACGCGCGCGCCGCTGCCGCGCGAGGGCGGCACGACCTTCCACTTCGTCACCGAGGGCGTCGAGGCGGCGGTCGCGCAGGCGCAGCAGGCGGCCGGGGATGGGGACGTGCTGCTCGCCGGCGGTGCCAGCGTCATCCAGCAGGCCCTCCGGGCGGGCCTAGTCGACGAGTTCCAGCTCCACGTCGCGCCGGTCCTCCTCGGCGGCGGGACACCCCTCTTTGCGGACCTCGGGCCCGACGACGTTCAGGTCGAGACCGTGCGGGTGGTCGAGTCGCCGAGCGTGACGCACCTCAAGTACCGCGTCGTGCGGTGAGCCCGCCGGCGACACCGTCGGCACGGAAGTTCGGTGCTACCACCGGGTGGCCTGTGGAGTGTTTTCGAGGGGACGAAGGCTGCGCCCCCTGTGGACCTGAGGATTCCGCCGTGCTCGTATATCTCTCGCATGAGGTGTGTTGCCGGTCGCCTTACGCTTGGCCTGGTGGCGCTTGCCGCCGGAGTGGCGCTCGCCGCCTGCGAGCAGGATGCCGCGAAACCGTCCGCCGCCGACTCCCGTCCCGCCGGCCCGCCGACACCCCCGCGCGCGGAGACGGTCCGCCGCTGTCGGACGGCGGTCTTCGGCGAGGACCCCCAACAGAAGGGCGCTGTTACCGCGGGGCCGCTTACCCTGGTCGCTGGGGACGAGCGGCGAAGGGCGCTCGAGCCGTCGGGGGACCTGAAGGTCCTCGCGTTGGTCAAGACCGGCGAGACCGTGACCGTCGTCGTCCCGGAGGGCGAGCGGCAGCGCCTCTCGCTGCTTTACGACTCCGGCGGCGGATGGGGACCCAACCGTCCCCTGCGCCTGTCCGACGGAACCTCCTCCGTCCGGTTCAGCGCGTGTGCGCAGGGCGAGGAGTGGGCACCCGGACAGCCCTACCCGGATCCGAATGAGACCCAGTTCAACGGCGGCTTCTTCGTGCGCGGGGCGCACTGTGCCTCGCTCGAGGTCTGGGTCGACGGGCAGGCGAGCCCGCTACAGCTCGCCCTCGGGCTCGGCACGGGCGATCGGCCGTGCCCAGCAACAAGTCCCTAGCCGTCCCCTTCCGACCCAGACGGAAGGGGTGCGGTCGGGTCTTCCACCCGTGCCATCCCCCGCTCGGCTCGAAGCTGTGTTCGTGCCCCGGTCGCTGCTCTCTATATCGGCGCACCGCTGGGCGTAGCGACTCGCATTACCCCATCTATGCCCCATGCCGGGAAGAGCTTTCCTGATACGGATGGACCCCGGCCGGCCCGAGCTCCTTCGCCTCATCCAAGCTCCTGGGCAGCAGCCGCAGCTTCCCGTTGTGATTGGACCCCGGCGCCCGCCGACTCCCGTGACCCATGACTCGGGCCTAGTCGATGGGCTCTAGCCCGTCGTCTGGCTCTCTGACTTCTTCGAGGATCTCCTCGACCCGCTCCCGAAGGTCCGCGAGCGCATCCTCGAGGTTTTCGTTCGATGGCTCAGGCTCCACAACAAGACCGTACTCGTCGGCTTTCCCAGCCCACAGTAGGTGCTGCCAAGTACCCCCACCAAATACCGCAGGCAAGCCTCATCGAAGCGCATCGTCGCAGCTAGCGATCGACGACGTAGGCCTCGACCCCTGCGTGGCTCGCCTGCCAAACCGCCACATAGACCTCGAGTTCCCGTCGCGCCTGACGATCGTTCGGTGCTGACGGGACGTAGACCTCCAACTCGTGGGCCCGCGCTTCTTCCGCGACGCAGTCAGCCCGCCTCAGGTGTTCCTGGAGGCTCTGCAAGGCGGAATGGTCGCTGACGAAGACGTACAAGGCCGCAGTGCGCTCGCGAGTTGCCGCAGGCGAGACGCCTCATCTAAGTGTCACCATCGGCCGAGCGGCGTCAAGGCCGGCTTGGTCCTCAGCTCACCGCTTTCTTCACGAGCTTGCCGATCCTTGCCTCTTCGCCGGCGGTCAACTCCTTCAGCGCGAAGGAAGTCGGCCACATGGCGCCTTCGTCGAGGTTCGCCTCGTCGCTGAAGCCGACCGTCGCGTACCTGGACTTGAATTTCTCCGCGCTTTGAAAGAAGCAGACGACCTTGCCGTCCTTGGCATACGCCGGCATCCCGTACCAGGTTTTCGGTGAAAGGGCCGGCGCGCTGGCTTTGACGATCGCATGGAGCCGCTTGGCCATGGCGCGATCCGATCGCTGCATCTCGGCGATCTTCGCGAGCACGGCGCTTTCCCCCTCCGCCCTGTCCGCGCCGCGGCGCGCTTCCGCCTTCAGCTCCCGGGCGCGCTCCTTCATCGCAGCTCGTTCGTCGGCCGTGAATCCCTTGGACTTCTTCCCGATCGCGGTGGTGCTCTTGGCGGACCTCTGGGTTCCTTTCTTTGCAGGCTTCCTCTCAGCCATTCTTTTCTCCTCTACGATCTGGTGGGGACGACTCTCATGCTATTGAGCCGCCGCGGCGACGGCTTTCTTCGTCGCGCGATCGGGCCCGGGTTGCCGTCCCGTCCCCTTCGAGGCCGCCGGCCCCGCTGCCGACGGCCTCATGGTTACCTCATCGTTCCGTCAGAGGGGAATCCGAGCGACCGCGTTGCTGATCGGGTTCGCGACCCAGACGGCTCCGAGGCCGATCGCCAGGCTCAACGGCCGTCCTTCGAGGGCGACCGGCTCTCCGGCGGGTGCGTTCGACTCGGGATCGATCTCGGTCACCGTCCCCGACTGGTCCGTGACCCACACGGCGCCCTCGCCTGTCGCCACGGCGACCGGCTGGCCGCCGAGCGCGATCGGCTCGCTGACGACCTCCCCGGTGCCTGTGTCGATGCGCGAGACCGAGCCGTTGTCGAGGCTGGTGACCCACGCCGCGCCGTCGGCGACGGCGACGCTGGTCGGGCCGGCTCCCACCTCGATCGGCTCGCCCGTCGGCCGGTTGGACGATGTGTCGAGTCGGACGACCGTGCTCTCCGCCGGGCTGGCGACCCACACGGAGCCGTCGCCCACGGCCAGCCCTGCGTAGTCCGCGTTTCCGGCGCTGCGCCCGACGACGCGCGGAGAGGTGGAGAGCACCTTGCCCGTTCTGGCGTCGATCCGAGTGACCGTGCCGTCCTGCGTGTTGAACGTCCACACCGAGCCTGCCCCAGCCGCGATGGCCATGGGACGAGCTCCAACGGCGATCGGCTTGCCCACGATCTCGTTCGTGCTCGAGTCGATGCGAGTGACGGTGTTGTCGAATCTGCTGACGACCCAGACGTCGCCTTCCGTGGCCACGACGCCGACGGCGCCGTTGCCAACGGAGATCGGCTCACCGTCGATCTCCCCCGATTCTGGATCGAGCCGCGCGACTCTGCTTCCCAGGTCGAGAACGACCCAGACAGCATCCTCGTTGGGCGCCACGGCCGTCGGCGCCCCCTCGACCGCGAGTTCCTCGACGGCCGGCTGGGCAGCGGCCGTGGTGGCGGCCGAGCTCTCCGCCTGCTGGGAGGCCGGCTCGGACTCACCCCCGCCGCAGCCCGTCGTTGCGGTTATCGCTCCGAGCGCGAGGCAGGCGCCCACGATGAGAGCTCTTGTCGTCAAGCGTCGCACGATTCGCTCCTTCCTTCCGGATTCGGCGCCGCGTCCAGGTCGACGTCCAGCGCCTCGGTGACCCGCTCGATGGGGATCGCCGCTCGACGGCTGGCTTCCTGCACCAGCTCTGGCGAGGCAGCCTCGTAGAGGTGAAAGCACACCTCGTCGTCGCCGAGAAAGATGGCGCGCAGGTAGCGAACCGGTGTCCCCTCCCGCGTCATCCCGTCGGCCGCCGAGCGGGCCCTGACTGCCACCTCCTGCAGGCTGCTGGAGCCTGTCCTCGGGAGGTAGAGCTCGGCCAGGTAGCGGGGCATGTCCCGAGGCTAGGAGCGGGCAACTCTCGAGGAAACCCGGAAACCCCCAGGCTTTGCCGGGCTAACCGTGGAAGCGGCGTGCGAGCTCGGCGCGGGAACGGACGCCAAGCTTTCCGTAGATCCGCGTGAGGTGGTATTCGACCGTGCGATTGGTCACGTAGAGCTGCGCGGCCACCTCTCGGTTAGTCCGCCCCTCGGCCACGAGCGCGGCGACACGCTCCTCCGCCGGGGTGAGGTCGTCGCTAGAGGGTGCGCGCCCGCCGATGCTGGCGAGCTCCGATCGCGCCTTCCCCGCCCAGAGGGCAGCGCCGAGCTCCTCGAAGACCGTAAGCGCCTCCCTGAGGCTCATACGAGCTGCCGCCTTCTTCTTGGAGCGGCGCTGCGTCGCCCCGAAGGCGAGAAGGGTGCGCGCTCGCTCGAACGGGCTTGCGACCCGCGCGTGCTCTACGAGGGCCTCCTCGAACTCGGTGAGCGCTGCGTCGCTGTCCCCGCTCGCGGCGGCCAGCAGACCTCGGCAGCGTGCAGCGGCCGCGAGCGCCGAAGGTCGGTCGAGGGCGTTCCCTCGCGCCTCGAGCCAGTCGAGCGGAGCCCGCGCCTCGTCCGCTCGCCCGAGCGAGGCAAGCGCCTCGATCTCGTCGGGGACGAAGCGGATCGTGCCCGGCTCGCCGACTCCGGCTGCGAGGAGCCGCTCGCGCTCGGGCGCGAGCAGCTGCGCCGTTTGGGCCGGCCGATCGAGTGAGAGCTCGAGCACGCCGAGCGCCCAGACGCTGTGGAGCCTGGCCGCCGCCATCCCGCGCTCCGCTGCGAACTCGAGTGCCTGCTGCGCGTCGGCACGCGCCTCGGCTTCGAGCCCGACCGAAGCGCGCACGAGAGCGCGCGTGGCGAGCGAGTACGCCTGCATGGGCCGCTGGCCCGTCTGCAGCGCGAGCTCGGACGCTTCCTCGGCGACCTGCGCCGCTTCGGCCCAGTGGCCGGCGAGGTACTCGGCCAGCGCGAGCTGCGCAAGGACCATCGGGGCCGAGCCCTCGTCGCCTCGGGCTACGACGTCTTCACGGGTGTCGTGCAAGAGCTCGGCTGCCTCGGGACCGTCGGTCCAGAGAGCGAAAACGCCCTGGTTGAAGTTCGGCGTCGAGAGCACGCGTCCGTAGGCGGCCGGGCCCGCCAACTCCGACACGCTTCGCAGCGTCGCCGCCGCCTCCGGGCGTCCGACCAGGCACTCCAGGAGCCCCTGGAGACAGAGAGACTCCACCTGCAGGACGTGCTCGTCCGAGCGCGCCGCGCACTCCGCGGCGAGGGCGGCAAGCTCGACACCGTCCGCGAGGTCCTCGCGAAGGTAGAAGAGCGTTGCGGCGAGCCCCTGGGCGGCCTCGGCGCGCACGCGGTCATCCGGCCCGGCCTCTGCGAGCGCCTGCCGGGCCAGCTCTGCGGCAAGCGGCTGGTCGCCTCCGAACCGGTGCAGCCGCGAGAGGGCCGCTAACACCTCCGCACGCGCGCTCCCGGGTGGTGCGGCAGCCAGAGCCTCCTCCAGCAGCTCGATCGCTCGCCCGGGGTCGCCGGCATCGAAGCAGTAGAGCGCGGCGCCGACCGTCCGGCGATGGATGTCGGCGAGCGCATCCGGCGGCGTCAGCCGGCATCCCTGCTCCCCGAGCTCCGCCGCGGCCGCGCTCGCTCCACGAGCGCGAGCATGTGCTGCAGCGCGCTCGAGGGCGGCCGCGACATCCGCGTCCGGCGAGTCGACGGCGAGCGCAAGGTGGCGCGACCGCTCCTCCTCGTCGTCGACGACGCCGGCAAGTCGGCGGTGGAGCTCCCGTCGTGCGATGGCGCCGACGTTCTCGTACGCCGCGGAGGCGAGCAGCGGGTGCGTGAAGCGGAGAACGTCGCCGTAGACCTCGAGGACGTGCGCCTCGGCGGCAGGCTGCAGCGCCTCCGCCTCGTGGCCGGCGTCCCGGAGAAGGGTCAGAGTCGGCTGCGAGAGCGCCGCCGCGACAGCGAGCGCATCGTTTGTCGACGCGGGCAGCACGACGAGCCGGTCGCGTACGAGCTCGCCGAGGTTCTGCGGGACCGGTAGCGGCTCTCCAGGGGCAGGCGTTGCGCCGCTCCGCTGGAGCGCGCGACCAAGCTCGAGCGCGTAGAACGGGTTGCCGCCGGCCATGTCGTGGAGTCGACGCAGCGTGGGCCGAGGGAGCCCGAGGCCGAGCCGCGCTTGCAGAAGACCGTGAATCGCGCCAAGGCTCAGGGGCGCAACCTCCAGGGGACGCGCCCCCTCGTGCTCGACGAGCGCAGCGGGTGCCGAATGCCCCAGGCGATGCGCGACGAGGAGGCCAGCCGGCTCCTCTCGAAGCCGCCGCCACGCGAAAGCGAGGACGGCGGCTGAAGGGGAGTCGAGCCACTGAACGTCGTCTACGGCAACGAGCAACGGGCGATCCGCAGCGCGCTCGCGGAGTGCGCTCAGGACGGCAATGGCGACCGCGCGCTCATCGGGCGGTGCTCCATGCGGTCGCTCGAGCAAGAGCGCGACCCGAAGCGCGTCAGCCTGGGGCGGCGCGAGCGCGTCGAGCAGCGAGTCCAAGCCGTCGTCGAGCAGATCGCCGAGGCCTGCGAAGGCGAGCCTCGCCTCGGCTTCGGAGGGTCGAGTCTCGAGAACTCGATAGCCGAGTCTCCGAGCCGCGTCCACACCCGCGTGCCACAGAGTGGTCTTGCCGACGCCGGCGTCTCCGGCCAGGACGAGTGAGCCCGGGCCGGTCCGCAGCGAGTCGAGAAAGGCATCCAGCGCCTCGAGCTCGTCCTCGCGGCCGATCACGTCGACGTGGACCGCCGTCTCCACCTCCCGGCACCATGCTAGGTATCGGAACGCCTCCGGGAAAGGGCGCAGCATCCGACCGCGCGCGTGAACCGGGATCCGGCCGACCACCAGGCTGCAGAGAGCCGGCCTCTACCCACACGGCTAGGAGGAGCCGGCAGGACTTCGATCCCTCTAGTTTCCCGGGGTTGCGCTCTTTACACTCGGTGAGTGAGCGGACTCGCCGGCCATGAGAACGACCTGGGTGAGCACGCGCCGACCGATCCAGAGGGCCTCGGCGCCCGCGCGATCCGCGAGCAGAACGAGTGGCGCGAGTTCGTCGACCAGAACCTGGGCGCAGAAGCCCACCTGCTCTACGTCAGCCCGGCCGACAACGACCGTCGCATCTACCGCGTCGCCGACCGAATGGCGAAGGTGCAACGGCGGTCTGCCAGTCACGACCGTTACGGGCAACAGCTTGCGTCGGAGTACGAGGTGCTCGAGCGTCTGCAGCGACATTCGGTGTTCGACCGACACCCGGTATTCGAGGAACACGGAGAGTGGGAAGTGCTCTGGTGCGACTACGTCGAGGGCGAGCCCCTTACCGAGCTCTGGCAGCGGGCCGGCCTGCTTCGCAAGTTCGTGCTCGGTTGGCGCACCTGGCGCTCAGTCGCTCGGCTGCACCGTGAGGGGGTTGCACACGTCGACATGCAATCGCCGAACTACCTCGGGGACGAGCAGGGCACGATCCAACCCGTCGACTTCGGCGATGCCGTCCTCAGCACGCGCAGACGTGCAGCGACGACGGACTCTCGGCGCTTTCTGTTCGGTCGCTATGGGTTGATGCAACGGACCGCGAAGCTTGCGTTCCTCCGCCTCTGGCCGAATTCACAGCAGATATACCGAACCTTCAAGCTCCGTCGGGTCGAGCGATTGTCGACGACCTCGCTGACGATGTCCGACGAGGGCGAGGCCGCCAAGCTGCTCGAGGCGGGTTGGAGCCGCGCCGCTCGTTGGAACACGACCGCAGGGAAGTGGTTGGCGTACTCATCCCTCACGGTCGGAGGCGTCCACTTCCCGGGGTGGCGCCCCTGGTTTCTTCGCTGGACCTGGATTCGTGAGACGGTGGCGTTCGAGGGTAAGAACGTCCTCGACCTCGGGTGCAGCGTTGGGCTCTTCTGTTGCTTCGCCCTCCTCGAGGGAGCGCAGTCGGCGATCGGAGTCGACGCCGACGCCTCAGCACTCGATGCCGCGCAGCTGATCGCTACCGGCCTCGGAGTCCGCCCCCGTTTCGAGCAGCTGAGGCTGGGTTCATCGGACGGCTGGCAGGCACGCCTCCCCTCCGCGGACATTGCTGTTGCAATGTCGATCGGGGAGTGGGTCGACGACAAGAAAGCGTTCTTCACGTTCCTCTCCCGGTTTCCCGAGCTCATCTACGAAGGACACGGCTCGCTGAGGATCGAGCACGATCGCCTTCGGGCAGCCGGCTTTCGGCACATCGAGATCCTGGGGGTCAGCGACCGCGGCCGCGTGCTCTTCCACGCCAGGCAATAGGCGCGGCGCAGTCGAAAGGCCAGCTCACGTTCTCGGGTCTTGCGAGAACTTGGCGGCCCGAGCTAGGGACTCTCGACCCGGCGAAGCCAGGCCTCGCGCCAGTAGGGATAGATTGCGCGGGGGCAGGAGCGATGGTAGTCGCCAGTGCAGATGACGCCGTCGAGGATGACGCAGTCCTTCCTGATCGTGAGCATGCGCCCCGTCTTCTCGTCGATGATCTTCTCGATTCGGCGCAGTACGCGCGCCCGCCGGCCGCAGTACTTGAGCATCTCGGAATCGAACCGAAGCCCTTGGGTCTTGTCGTCCTCGTCCAGCGTCGCGAAGATCTCTTCCTTGCTCTTGATCTCGACTATCTCCCCTGGACGCAGGTCGAGTGTGGCGGAAGGTGCGCCGTTCGCGGCCGTTCCCTCGATGAACGGGTAGCGCTTGCCGCCCCGGATGAGACGATGGCGCGGGAGGAAGCGCGCGTTGGCGTGCTGGAACCGGTTGAACAGCCCGACCAGAAGCGCACGGGCAACGCGCCCCGGTGTCGAGTTGCCCGAGGTGACGTCCTGCACGTACTGGCTGGGTTCCCACCAGGGGAGAAAGCCCTTCGACGCGCGCTTGAGCTCGGTCGCCTGACAGGAGTAGAGCGTCTCGCCCGCCTCGTTCTCTCCGACCCGGGCCGCGCCTACGAGCGTCTCCCTGGAGGCCGGGTCGACGGCGTCGCCGTTGCTCGGAGCGGTCGCGGCGGGCTCGCCCGCGTCGACCGGGCGAAGCCATGCCTCGTTCCAGTAGAGGAGGCAACCGGCCTCGCAGCCCCCGTGTGCCGACCCGTCGCAGCGCAACTCTCCGAGATGGACGGCGTCCTCCATCCGCCGGTACTGCTCCCAGTCGATCGTGTCGCAGGCCTTGTGCGCCCGTGACCTGACCCGGTATCGCTGCCCGCAGAACGCGAGCATCTCCGGCATGAACGGCAAGCCGTCGAGCGTGCCGTCGGCATCGAGCGACCCGAGGATTTCCTCCTCGCCCCGAACCTCGACCATATCGCCGGCTCGAAACGCGTTCACGTCAGCATCGGTGTCGGGCTAGTCCCAGAGAGATTGGATCGTCTGGGCGAGTGCAACATAGAAGATCGCGACAAGGCCGAACCGCAACGTCCAGTCATTTCTGTGTCGCCCCGTCCAGACGGCAATGATACCGGCGAGGAGAGCGAGCACTCCGTCCCACTCGAAGAAGCCGAAGAACACGAGCCTCGTGAGATCGTCGGGCACGTGCACGTAGTCGAGGATGGTCTGGAGCGCGTACCCGACCGCCGAGAGAAGCGTCAGCCCGAGCGCGATCCACCCCCACGCGGACGACGAGCTCGCGAACGGCCTAGATGTCCGGTGAACTTCCGTCAAGGAGACTCAGCATTTCCTTCGCCGTTCGATCCCAGCGGAACTCCACGCCCTCTCGAGCCGCTGCCTTGCGCATCGTGGCATACCGATCGGGGTCTGCAAGAACCTCCACCAGGGCCGCGGCAATCTGCTCCCCGTCGGCCGCAAGCGGGAAGCGCAGTCCGGCGTCCTTCGGGTCCACGATCCCTCCGACCGCGGTCGTGATGATCGGGATGCCGAGGCGGAGGTACTCGAGCGCCGAGAACCCCGACGCCTCGACCCGGGAGAGGAGGCAGCCGAAGTGAAAGCTTCTGACGATCTCGACGAAGCGCCGGGTGTCCCTGCCCTTGTGGACATACCCGAGCGCCCGCAGCGCGGGATGAGCCGGCACGCGGCTCGGATCAGGGCCTACGACGACGACTTCGACGTCGTGGCCCATGCGTCCGAGGATCGAAGCGGCCTCGAGGAGGAGCGGCCCGCCCTTTCGCTCCCAGTCGATTCCGACGAGGCCCAAGCGAAGCGGTGTCAGCTCTCCGCTCCACTCCTCGGCCGGGGTGAGTGATTCATCGTCGATGTTTGCAGCGGGCAGGATCGTGCGGACCTGCTCCCGCGGCACTCCGTACGAGGAGATCACGTCCTCCGCGCACCAATCGCTCATGCCGACGACGTACCTGGCGCTCAGGTACGCCTCGCGCTCCCGCGCGAGGGCATCAGCTCGCACGCGTCGCCCGATTCGGTAGCCGTACTCGTCGAACCACTGGCGCATCGTCGCGTCGATGTAGTACGTGATCGGCTCGCGAACGGCGTCTCGTGGCGGGAGCAGCTGATAGTGGCTGATGTACTCCTCCACCTCACCATCGACCTCTCTGCGAGGCCAGACCGTCCGGGCATACCTCTGGGAGTACGTCCAGCCGCCCGGCCGATCGAGAGCCAGCGGCTGCACCGCGTTCCAGAGGAAGCGCCTCGTACGGAGCTCCTCCGGCCGAAGGACGACTCCCGAGTGCAGGAGCCCGTTCTTCATGCCCGCCTTCAGGAAGAAGTGCGGGATGTTGCTGAAGGTGGCGAGATTGCGGGGATCACCGTTTGCGACGAGGCCGCGGTGGGTCACATGACTCCGTTCTGCGCTTGGAGCGCAGGGTAAACCGACGTCACTCGTCGTTGGCCGAGCGAGCGACTGCCGAAAACGTCATGACCATGATCTTGACGTCGAGCCAAAGCGACCAGTTCTCGATGTAGTAGTTGTCGCACTCGGCACGGTCCGCAAGTGATGTCATCCCGCGGAGCCCGTTGACCTGCGCCAGGCCGGTGATTCCCGACTTGACGCGATGCCGCTCGTCGTAGCGGTGCACTTCCTTCTCGTAGACCTCGACATACTCGGTCCGCTCGGGACGGGGGCCGACCAGGCTCATGTCGCCCTTGAGGACGTTGAAGAGCTGGGGGAGCTCGTCCAGAGACGTGCGACGCATGAATGTGCCCAGGGGTGTTCGGCGGTCGCGACCGTTCGAGTTGATGCCGCCGGTCCCCGTGTTCGGGTCGACGACGAGATTCGTGCGCTCCTCGTCGGTCATCGGAAGCATCGTCCGGAACTTCAGCATGTCGAAGCGCTTGCCGTCGCGGCCGACCCGCTCGGCGCGGTAGAAGATCGGCCGCCCCGACGTGAGCCAGACCCCCAAAGCGAGCGCCACCAGAAGCGGCGAGAGGACGAGAACGGCCACGGCTGCGGCCAGGCGATCGACGCCGTGCTTCAGGACAAATACCCAGCTCCTCGGGTTGGGCGAGTGACGCGCGACGAGCGGGAGTCCGCCAAGCGGAACGACCCTGACGTGCTCGGTCGACTTCTCGAAGAGGCGCGGCACGAGCGAGTTCGCGATCCCGAGCTCGTCGCAGCGCTTCAGCAAGCGGAGATGCACCTCCTCCGGTGCCGCCGAGAACGTGAGGATGACGTGCTCGATCCCCTGGTCGCGGACAACGCGCTCGAGATCCCAGCCTTCGGAAAAGACCGGGAGGCCGGTGACATCGCCCCCGTGCAGCGGCTCCTTGTCGAGAAACGCGACCGGTGTCAAGCCCACTTCGGGATGCTCGCCGAGTCGCTCCGAAACCAAACGACCGACGTTTCCCGCCCCGACGATCAGCGTGCGCTGGCCCTCACCCCTTCTCCTGGCTCGGCGCTCGGCAGTGAGAAGCAAGATCCGGCCCGCGACCAGGAACACGGTGCCGAAGAGCCAGGGCTCGATCATCTCCCTGCCGACCGAGGGGGCGTTCGTCAGGAGCGCACGCATCGTGGTCGTCAGCGCAGCAGCGAGGGCCACGGCGACGACGATCGATCGAATTGCGTCGAGCATCCGAAGATCGAGCGGCGGCCAGTACATCCTCCTCGTCCAGAGCAATCCGATCACGATGCCGCCGAAAACGATCGACCAGCCCAGGGAGACGCCCATCGGGCCGGGCGCCAGGTGCGCGAGCAGGAGCGCGCAGGCGAGGGCGACGAAATCGGTTGCCAGCGAAATCCGCGCCCACGACGAGAAGCGACGGGCTCGGCGACCGGCCAGTTCCTCCGGCCGAACAGCTGCGAGCGAGCCGCCGTTCGCACGCTGAGTCTCGATTGTGCTCATTACCGCCTCACCGATCGGCGCGACGGCAGGGAGCGGTCAGCCGACCGCTCGAGGCCGCATCGTCGATCCGCCGCATTCACTCCATCCACCACGACACCTCACATGAGCGTGAGGCATGCGCTGACCCGATGTGCCGCGTGGGGTCCCTATGGGACGCCACCCGTCCGCGTGCACCACACCGCTGTCCCGTTCATGCCGCACCGCAATTCCCGAGATCGTTACGAGACTATCAATCCAAGCATCGCGAATCCAACCAAAACATGAAGCTAGCTAAAGGGTTAGGATGCGCGGCGGATCGCCCCGGAACTCGCTGCCGCCTTGAGCCGACTCTTAGCCGCAGTCTGTCTTGTCGTTCTCTCGCTTCTCGCACTTCCGGGAGCGCTACCGCCGTTTGCCGCCGATGCCGGTTCCACGCACGCCGCCACGGGGCCGAGTGCGCGGGACGGGTCGGGAACGGCGGAGCGAGCGGCCGTGCTCAGCAGGAAACCGCCCGCGCGGACGCCGAGGGCGATCCGGGGCGACGGGTACCGCGTCGTCTTCAAGGACACGTTCAAGAAGCTTCGGCGCCGCGTGTGGGACAGGAGTGAGTGGTGGAACACGGAGAGGTTCCGGAGGAGCCAGTACGTCAAGAAGGGCGTCCTCCACCTCGTCTCGCGGCGCTCACAGGGCTACCCGACCAATATCGCCGTGACGACCTTCAGGGCGCACAAGCTCTTCAAGTTCGGGTACTTCGAGGCGCGGATGAAGTGGACGAGGGGCAACGGCTCCTGGCCCGGGTTCTGGATGATCTCGAACGCCTGGGCGAGAGCAAACGGTGACTGCTCCCGGGGGGCCCGAGGGGCCGAGATCGACGTCTTCGAGGGCTACGGGAGCGACCCGAGGGTCTTCACCGGGACGATCCATCGCAATTCGGCGGAGGGCATCTGCCCGCCCCCTTCCAACGCGATCAACGACAACAACTGGCATCCGCAGCGGAAGAATCTCACCAGGCGCTTCCACACGTACGCGATGCGCTGGACGCCGCAGCGGGTGACGTGGTTCCTCGACCAGCGCCGGATGATGAGCTGGCCGGTCTTCGAGACGACGAACACGCGCATGTTCCTCATCCTCAGCATGTACACGGGCGGAGAGTCTCAGCCCGACGCGAGCTCGCCCGACGAGCTGCATACCAAGGTCGACTGGGTCCGCGTCTGGCAGAAGCGCTGAGGCAGGGGCGATG
This sequence comes from uncultured Actinomycetes bacterium, assembly GCA_963842305.1. Classification (GTDB taxonomy): domain Bacteria; phylum Actinomycetota; class Thermoleophilia; order Gaiellales; family Gaiellaceae; genus JAIBJN01. The sequence continues at coordinate 849,946 of CAWJFW010000002.1, read as the reverse complement.
AGGGGCATCGCCGCGCTGCTCTCGTTCACGGTCGCGCTTGCGGTGTTCCAGTCGACGGATCGCGCGGGCGCCGCGATCGAGATGTTCAGGCCGTCCGCCGACGCCTACGTCAACGAGGCCCGTCCCCACAAGGACTACGAATCCGCCGGCCGGCTGCACGCTCGAGCGGGTTCGCGACCGGCGAAGCAGGTGTACCTTCGCTTCGCCGTCGACGGCCTGGCCGGGCCGGTGACGCGGGCGAAGCTGCGCCTCTTCGTCACGAGCGGAACGTCGAACGGACCCGCCGTCTACCAGACGGAGGCATGGCCGACGAGCCCCCTTACATGGGCCCGGCATCCCGCGACGGTCAGCGGCCGCCGCGACGACAAGGGCCGGCTCGGGGGCGATACCTGGGCGGAATGGGACGTGACCCCGTGGGTCACGCGTGAAGGCGCCTACAGATTCGTCCTCAAGGGAGGCGCAGCGGACACTGCGCGCTTCATGTCTCACGAAACGATGTTCCAGCCGCAGCTCGTCGTCACGACCGCCGACCCGCCCTCGGAAATCGAGTATGTGACGCCGACGGATGGTGCGACCGTCAGCGGGGTCACGCCGGTGCGAGTGCGGGCACCGGCCGAGACCGACTGGATCGGCGTGTACGCCTGCAACACCCTGTCGGTCGGCGAGGATCTTTCCGTCGGCCCGAACGGCGAGTGGTCGGTGCAATGGGACACGCAGATGGCCGGCTGCTCCAACGGCCCCACCTCACTCGACACGTTCGCATTCCGCGACGACGGCTCGCAGGTGGCCGAGGCACACATCACCGTCGAGATCGACAACTCGTCTCCACCCCCGCCCGACCCCGAGCCGGTCCCGTGCGGGCCGACACCGGCGCCGGACCCGATCGCCGGGCAGGGATACGCGCTTCAGTTCTCCGACTGCTTCGAGACGCTCAGCCGGAGCATCTGGTGCTCGAATCAGTGGTGGGAGCCCAGGCCGCCGCTCGGCACCCAGTACGTCGACGAGAACGGGGTCTCTGCATCTTGTCCGCCGCCGCGCCGACGACTATCAGAACGTGACCGTCTCGACCGAGCCGTGCGGCCAGGCAGGACCCGCAAAGCTTCCGGTACGGCTACATGGAGGCCCGGATGCGCTACGAGACGGTACGCGGCAACGGGCCGGCCTTCTGGCTTCTGTCCACCCGGCACGCGACGAACCCGAACTTCGACGCCCAGGAAGACTACGACCCGAACCCGTACTGCGAGCAGAACGGGCTGCCGGTCGCCGAGTGCTGGGCGAGCGAGCTCGACGTGTTCGAGGGCTACGGACGCATCAACGTCGGCGCTCCAACCGATCCCGTCGACGACTACTACACGGGGACGCTCCACCGCAACTCGGCGGAGTTCTACGGCCAGCCGAACCAGTCTCGGTTCGTCCAGGGTCGCACCGGCCTCGACCTCTCCGACTGGCACGTCTACGCCGCCCTCTGGACGGACTCGACCGTGAGCTACTACGTCGACGGGGAGCTGCAGGGGTCGGTGGAGACCTTCGACTCGACCCGACAGCCGATGCACCTCCTGCTCTACAACTGGAACACGGACTGGGAAGCCGGAGAACATGCCGAACGCCAGCACCCAGGACCGGCTCAACGTGTCGGTCGACTGGGTTCGCGTCTGGCAGCAGTAACGCCTAGCTGACACCGAGGGTCGGCGGTCAAATTCCCTCGATGTGGCGTCGAGGCACGTTCCGCTCGTGCCGAAAGAACGGCGATGAGGCGGATCGCCGCTCTGCTCTCGTTCTCGGTCGTGCTTGCCGTCGTCCAGTCGACCGACGAGGCAGCGGCTTCCATCCAGACGTTCCGAGCCTCCGCCGACACGTACGCCGACGAGGCCCACCCGAACAGAACCTTCGGGGATGCCGGCCGGCTCACCGCCAGAGGTGGTTCACGACCGGCGAAAAACGTCTACTTTCGCTTCGCCGTGGACGGCTTGGCCGGCCCCGCTACCCGGGCGACGTTGCGCGTCTACGTCGCGAACCGAACTCCGAACGGGCCCGCAGTCTTCCGGACGGCGGAATGGCCGAGCAGCCCGCTGACGTGGGCACGCCGCCCTGCAGTGGTCAGCGGACCGCGGGATGACAAGGGCCCGCTGGCCGGTGGTACCTGGGTGGAATGGGACGTGACCCCGTGGGTGACAGGTGAGGGCGCCTACAGGCTCGCCCTCAAGGGAGACGTGGCGGACGCGACGAGCTTCATGTCGCGCGAGACGACGAGGCAGCCACAGTTGGTCGTTACGACCTCCGATCCGCCTTCGTCGGTCGAGTATTTGGCCCCGACTCAGGGGGCGACGGTGAGCGGGGTGACGGCCGTGCGCGGCCTGGCCCCGGCCGGGACCGACTGGGTCGGCGTCTACGCGTGCGGCGGCACGTCCGTCGGCGAGGATCACGTCGTCAGACGAGAGCGGCGAGTGGGCGGTGCAGTGGGATACCCAGATGCCCGTCTGCTCCAACGGCACGCAAGACCTCGAGGCCTGGGCGTTCCATGACGACGGCTCGGATCTGGCCCACGCGTCCATCACCGTGCAGGTCGACAACGCGTCCCCGCCGCCGCCGCCCGATCCGGAGCCGTCCGGGTGCGTCCCCTCCTCCGACCCGGAGCCGGTGGCCGACCAGGGCTACGCGCTTCAGTTCTCCGACTGCTTCGACACGCTCAGCCGGAGCGTTTGGTGCTCGAACCAGTGGTGGGAGCCGACGCCGCCGCTCGGCACCCAGTACGTCGACGCCGGCGTCTTGCACCTCGTCCGCCGCCGCGCCGACGGCTATCCGAACGTGACGATCTCGTCCGAGCCGTGCGGGCAGGCGAATCCGAAGTCGTTTCGGCAGGGCTACTTCGAGGCGCGGATGAAGTGGACGGGCGTGCCCGGCTCGGGGCCCGCGTTCTGGCTCTTTTCGTCGGCGCACGCGACCAACCCCAGGTGGCCGCAACCGGCGTGCGCACTGCCGACCTGCCTGTCAGCGGAGATCGACGTGTTCGAGGGGTACGGAAACCACCTTGACGTCTTCACCGGCTCCATTCACCGGAACTCGTGCAACTGCTACGGCCAGCCCGATCGGATGAACGGGAACAACTGGCAGCCGCAGCCCGGGATGAACCTGTCCGGCTGGCACACCTACGCGGCCCGGTGGACGACCACGAACGTGACCTGGTACCTCGACGACCGCATGATCATGTCCGCCCCCGTCTACGACTCGACGGATCAGCCCATGCATCTCCTCTTCTACAACTGGGAGACGCCGTGGGAGGACGGGAACGTGACGAGCGGATCGACTCCGGCCGAGCTGCACACCGAGGTGGACTGGGTTCGCGTCTGGCAGCGGTAGCTCCACGCTGCGCCTCCAGGGTCGGCGAGCCCTCAAACACCGCACGTTTGTTGCGGTCGCGCTTTGGAAGTACAGTGAAGGCACGGGTCGTGCGGCAACGTCCAAGGCGCTAGTGGTTGAGCCAGCTCCTCGGCAGGAGCCGGCCGAGCGGTGACGTGAGATGACGGACAGGGGACAAGCGGTGTGGTCGCGGCTGCGGTCGAAGGCAGGCCGCTCCGTTCTCGGCACGCTTTTCGCATCCGGCGGCCTGCAGCTGATCGTCATCGTCAGCGGCGTCCTCGTCGCCCGCAGCCTCGGCCCCGAGGACCGCGGCTACCTCGCGCTGCTCATCGTCATCGCGACCGTCTGTGCGATCGCCGGGACCCTCGGGCTCCCCGCGGCGATGACGTACTACATCGCGCGCGACCCGAGCCAGGCTCGCCGGATCGCATCGTCGCTCGCCTGGGTCGGCGTAGCCCAGCTGGCGGCGGTCTTCGTCGTCCAGGCGGCTGCACTCGCCGCCGTCGTCCACTCCGATCCGCAGCGCGTCCAGGTCGCGGCCGCGATCTCACTCCTTCTGCCTCCTGGGATCCTCGCGCTGAGCTTCGGCCTCGCGATCCTCCAGGGCCAGCGTCACTTCACTGCCTACAACGTCCTGCGAATCGCCCCGAGCATCGCCTATGTCGTGGGCGTGGTCGCCATCTACGTCCTCGGCCACACGGACCTTGTCCTCTTCATGGCCCTGTGGGCCGGGGTCAATCTCCTCGGGGGCATCGTCGTTCTCGCGTTTGCAGCGCGTGCGCTTTCGAAGAGCCAGGAGGCGGATGGAGCGCCGTCACGGCCGCTGATGCTGCGGTTCGGGCTCAAGGCCTTCCTGGGAAGCCTCTCGCCGGTCGACGTCGTCCGCCTCGACCAGGCCCTCGTCGGCCTCTTCCTGACGCCGGTGGCCCTCGGCCTCTACGTCGTCGCTCAAGCCCTCGCCAACCTGCCGCGGGTCCTCGCCACGAGCATCGGAGCAGTTGCGTATCCGCAGGTCGCCGCGGAACGCGATCGCGCCCACGCCCGCCGCTCCATGTGGAGGTTCTTCTTCCTCGGGGTTGTGCTGTCGGCGCTGGTCGTCGGCGCGCTCGTGCTCATGGCGAACGAGATCATCACGCTCGCCTTCGGCGAGGAGTTCACGGAAGCGACCGCAATCGCTCAGATCCTGCTCCTCGCGTCGTTCTTCATGGCTGGCCGGCGCGTTCTGACCGACGGGATCAACGGTCTGGGACATCCGGGGTACGGGACGATCGCCGAGGTCGCCTCGTGGGTCATCCTCCTCCCCGGCGTTGCAATTCTCCTCCCCTGGTTGGGAGCGGAGGGCGTCGCGCTGGCACTGGCGATCGCCTGGGGAGGAAGCCTTCTGCTCCTGCTGGCTCTTGCGGTGCTCTCGGGCCGTAAGCTCGACTCGAGGCGCCGGCCGGCCGAGATCTGGAAGCGCCTCGCCGCCATCCCGCGCCGCCATCAGGTTCAGCGGGCGTTCGTCGCTCTCGCCGCGATCATCCTCGCCGTTGTCTCTGGAACGGTCGTCGCATTCGCTCCGACGCTCGGCATCGTCCTCCTCGCCGTTCTTTCGCTCTGCCTCTTCATCGCGTTCGGGCGCAGGACCGTCGCCCCACACGCCCAGGCCCTCCGGCAACGGCTGGCGCGCCCTGAAGCCTCGGCGTCCGACGACCCTGGCGACGAGGAGTTTGCCGTTCCGCGCCGCCTCTACTACGGCGGCGTCCTGATGGTCGGCCTCCTCACTCTCCGAGCAGGCGGGCAGGTCACCCTCTCGGATGTCCTCTTCCTCTTCAGCTTTCTCCTTGCCTGTATGGAGTTCGTCGTTCTCCGTCGCAGGGTGCCGATCAGGCTGCCGTTTCTGCTCCTCATCGGCATCGCCCTGTTTTCGGTCGGCGGCTTTCTCTCCTCGTTCGAGTCCCTTCAGGCGCTGAAGACGATCGCGGTGATTGCCCGCCTCGTCTTTCTCACCGTCTTCTGGTTCTGGCTCGGCACGGTCGTCCTCCGGAGGGAGGCGCACGTCAGGAAAGCGATCGGCTTCTGGGTCGCGTCGGCGGCAATCTGCGGCGGCGGTGCGGTCGTCCAGTACCTCGTCGGCGACGTCATCCCGAACGCGAGCATCGACGGTGGTCGAGCGACCGGGTTCGCTCAGCAGCCGAACGACCTCGGCGGAATAACGGCGATCGCCTTTGTGCCGGCGCTCATGCTGGCCTCCCGGCCCGGCGCCTCCCTCGTTGCTCGAGGTTGGTCATTCGCCGCCCTGCTCCTCATCGCGGCCGGCCTGGTTCTTTCGGCGTCCGTCGGCGCCCTGCTTGCAGCCGCCGCCGCGGTCGTCGTCTGGCTGGCACTCCAACGAACGTCGATTCACGTCCTGCGCGCGCTGGCCGTTCTCGCCCTGACTCTGGTCGTCGTGAGTGCGCTGGGAGGGCCACAGCCACTCGCACGTCTCAATTCAGTCACGGACTCGACGTACCTAGCCGGCGCTGGGACGCAGCTCGGTTCGGCCGAACAGCGCATCGGGACGTACCGGGAGGCGATCGCACGCATCGAGGAGAATCCGTTCGTCGGCGTGGGGCTCGATCTGAGAAGCATCACCCGGCCGTTCGGCATCGAGTCGTTCGAGTACGACGTCCACAATCTCGTCATCGGCCTCTGGTACAAGACAGGGCTCCTGGGGCTCACCGGAATGCTGTTGGCGTTGCTCGCGATCTTCCGCTCCGGATGGGCAGCGATTCTCGGTTCGAGATCCGCCGGCGAGTCAAGGGTCGCCATCGCCCTCCTGTGCTCGCTCGCCGGGTTCGTCGTCTTCTCGATGACCGCCCCGATCCTCTTCACGCGCTTCGGCTGGATCGCGTCCGCACTCGTTCTGGCGCTTCGCGCCGTGCAGCAAGGGCGGGAAGCCCCGGTTCCGGCGCTTCCTCCGCGAGAGGCGCCGGGGCCGGCCGCGGCTGCCGCGCACCCGTAACGGCGCGCCCGTCGTCGCGAGCGTCGGCAGAGGCCGTTCAGCCGAGCGGCGCGCTACACCCCGGCGCCGGTCGACAACGCCTGGCCCTCGCTGTCAGCGCGAGCTGACATCTGCTCGTACATCCAGGCGTACGTCTTCGCGAGCCCATCCTCCAGCGTGATCTCCGGCTCCCAGCCGAGACGTTCCTTGATGAGGGTGTTGTCGCTGTTTCGACCCCTAACGCCCTGGGGGGCATCCAACTTGTAGCGGCGCTCGAGCTCGAGACCGGCGATCTCCTCGACGATCGAGACGAGCTCGTTGATCGTCACGAGGCGGGCACTGCCGACGTTGAGCGGCTCCGTGACGTCGCTTTCCATGAGCGCCCTCGTCCCGTACACGCAGTCGTCGACGTACATGAAGCTGCGCGCCTGCTCGCCGTCTCCCCAGATCTCGATGCGATGGTCTCCCGAGAGCTTCGCCTCGATGACCTTGCGACAGATTGCCGCCGGGGCCTTCTCCCTCCCACCGTCGTACGTCCCCTCGGGCCCGTAGACGTTGTGGTAGCGGGCGACACGGGTCGCAAGACCGAAGTCCTCCATGAAGTGGCGGCACATCCGCTCGCTGAAGAGCTTCTCCCAGCCGTAGCCGTCCTCCGGCATCGCGGGGTAGGCATCCGCCTCGCTCAGCGGCAGGACGTCGGCCGACGTCTGCTTGTCGGCCGCGTAGACACATGCCGACGAGGCGAAGAAGTAGCGCTCGACTCCCTGCTCGCGCGCGGCGAGCAGCATGTGCGTGTTGATGAGAACGGAAAGCATGCAGCGGGCCTTGTTGGCCTCGATGAAGCCCATCCCGCCCATGTCGGCGGCCAGGTTGAAGACGTACTGCGCACCCGCCACCGTCTCGCGGCAGGCATCGAGATCGCTCAGATCGAGCACCCGGTTGTCCGCCTCGCCGAAGACCTGAAACCACTCGTCGACCGGCTTCACGTCGACGGCCCGCACTTGAGTTCCGCCTTCGCGGAGAAGATCGGCGACGAGATGCCCGCCGATGAACCCTCCCGCGCCGCAGACGACTACTTGGTTCATCCGCCCACCTCGCTTCGTCGTGTGTCTGTCGGTGTCCGTGCTTCGCCCCGCTGACCGGGATCGAGAATCGGCTCGAATCGATCCGCGATGGTGGCGATGTCAAAATTGTCTTCTGCGTAGTGGCGCGCCCGCCGGCCGAACTCGGGTCGAAGGTCTCCGTCGGCGAGGAGGCACGCTGCGCCGTCGATGAGTCCACCGTCGTCGCCCGGCTCGACCAGAAGCCCGCCGCCGCTGCGGCGCACGACCTCGGCCGCCAGGTTGTCGGACGGCACCGCGGCCAGGAGCGCGCGACCCGCGCAGAGGTAGCTGAGGACCTTCGAGGGGACGGAGAACGCGCCGGCGTCCGCCTCGAGGAGCGTGAGCAGGACGTCGCCGCTTGCCAGCACGTCCGGAAGGACGGCGTACGGCTGGATCGGAAGCAGGCGCAAGTTCGCCAGGCTCTCTTCTTCGCGCCTCCGACGGAGCCAGTCCGCCCCTCGACCTTCGGAGACGACGACGACCTCGACGTCCTCCTCGCCCGAGAAGTGGCGGGCGAGCTGCACGATCACTTCCGGGTTGTGCTTGAGGCCGAGCGTGCCCGAGTACAGGATGACCCGCTTGCCGACGAGGTCGTGTTCTCTGCGCCCACTCGTTTGTGCGCGGGCGGAGCGGCAGCTCGTCGATCGGCGCCCAGTTCTCGATCACGTAGATCTTCTCGGCTGGTACTCCGAGCTCTTCGAGCGTCGGCAGAAAACCGTCGGAGATGACCGTCACCGCATCGCTCTCCAGCAAGAGCGAGCGCTCGAGCGCGACGAACCGATTTCCGATCGCCGTTCCCAGCCGCCCCGCGCGCCTTTCGAGCACCCGCCGGGCGCCGATGCCCAGCAGATCCTGCTGCCAAAAGACGAAACGCGCACCGAGCCGCTTCGTCTCCGACAGAAGGCGCTTCTGGGCGAAAAGGGGCGTGTTCGCCGACAGGACGACATCGGGCCGGAATTCACGGATGCGGCCGCTCACCTTCATGCCGTACTCGCGTTCCTGTCGCAGCCGCGTGAACGGCGAGTACCGCGAGAATTCACGCGACAGCGTGATGCCCTCGATTCGAAGCCGCGGGTCGCCGTCGACCTCGACGGCTCCCTTTCCGGTTCGAAAGGACCCGCAGTGCAGGTGCAGGACGTCCATGCCGCGGCGTGCGAGCTCCCGGCTCAACTGAACCTGGAACGGATGTCCCACGTAGTCATGGACGACCACGCGAGGCGATGGTTGCCCAGGTCGTTCACGGGGATCCGTGTATTGGCTCGGAACGTCAGTCATGCCGCATCAGTCCCGCACCCTCCGCAGGCGCATCGACCGCAGTTCCGTTCTAGCAGAGGCCCGATCGAATCGCACTCCCGAGGCGGCTAGTCTTTCGACCGGGATGCGAAACGGCCGACCGCCCCTCTGCCCCGGCGCGCAGCCGCGCGTCGACCTCGACTGCTTTACATCTACAAGCCAGGGGCTATTCTGTCCTCACGGGGTTCCGGGCCGGCTGGCTCGTGAACTTGTGGCCCAGTAGCGACCGTGAACCGACACGTCACTCCTTCGGACGGGACGATCGTCCCGAGCCTCCTGGATTACCTGAGAGTTCTCGGGCGATGGAAGCTCGTCTTCCTCATGATCGTGATCCTCCTCCCGGCGACGGTCATCGGGATCTCGCTCATCCAGACACCCACGTACCAGGCGTCCGCGGAGGTGTTGATCCACCCTAGTGGCGAGGGGGGCACGTTCGTCGATTCGCAGCGCGTTGCGCAGACGCAGGCAACGCTTGCCCGGGCGCCGGCCGTCGTGGATCAGGTGCTCGAGGACGTTCCGAACACCGGACTGGATCAGAAGGACTTTCTGGAGAACTCTTCGGTCTCGACGACGCTCGGCAGCGACATCCTCACGTTCTCGGTCAAGAACTCGGATCCGGACCTGGCGATGCAGCTCGCGACCGCATACGCGCACGCGTACATCGTGTACGACGGGAGTCTCGTAAATCCGGTCGAGGCGGAGGTCATCACCGCCGCGAACGAGGCGCCCAAGGTCGCGCCCCGCACGGTCCGAAACGCACTGATCGCCTTCTGTCTCGGCCTCGTTCTCGCTCTCATCGTCGTCTTCCTCGCCGACGCTCTCGACACCAGAGTGAAGTCCGTCGACGCGATCCGCGAGGCTCTCGGCGTGCGGCTTCTCGGACGGCTGGCGACGCCCCCGTCCCGTCTGCGAAAGAACAACGAGCTCGTGATGATGGCCGACCCGACGGGACGCGAGGCGGAGCAATTCCGCTCCCTCCGGTGGAGCCTCGACCTCGCCAACGCCGAGCATGAGGCCCGGGCGATCATGATCACGAGCGCCGTCGACGGCGAGGGGAAGTCGACCACCATCGCGAACCTTGCGGTCGCGCTGACGCGGGCCGGGCGCCGGGTCGTGCTCATCGACGCGGACATCGCCAAGCCGCAGCTGCACCGCCTCTTCGGCCTCGAGCAGCAGCCAGGGCTGACGGACGTCGAGCTCGGGGATACCTGGCTGACCGACGCACTGCAGCAAATCAGTGTGATCGAGGAATCCAGCGACCTGGACGACGCGGGCCGCAGGATGGAGCGCACCGGGAGCCTCGAGGTGCTGCCCGCCGGCTCCCGGATCGAGGATCCCGATGAGCTCGGCTTCGACCGCGCGATGGGCCGGATCATCCAGCGCGTGCGCGGCCGCGCGGACATCGTCCTCGTCGATGCCTCCCCGCTCCTGCGAAGCAACGCCATTGCACTCAGCGCACACGTCGACGCGATCATCGCCGTCGTCCGCCTGAAGGGGCTCCGCGCGCCGGCACTCGACGAGATGGGCTGGATGCTCGAGGCCGCACCGGCGCCGACGCTCGGTTTCGTCGTCACCGGCGCCGAGAAGAGCGCCGGACCCGGCTACGGATACGGATACGGAAAGCAGCCGCAACTCGTGACCTCGGGGCCGCGGCAAGGGGCCGAGCTCTCGCTCGGCACTAGCGACCGATTCTCCGTCGCTCGCCGACGGCGAGGCGCGCCCGCTCGGCCACCCTCGAAGTCGGCCCGCCGGCCGTTCGGGGGCCTGAGCCCACGCGAGGCGGCGCTGAGAAGCGCGGAAAGCCGCAGAGCGAAGTCCGCGCGGCGCGCGGCCGCCGCCGAGCACACGGAGCTCGACGCCGGGCAGGACGGGCACCAGGACGTACGCGAGAAGCCGCACGAGAGCGCGCACGAGAACGGGCGCGAGAACCACTAGGCGCGCGGCGCGGCGGGCCTCACGTGTCCGCGATGAACTCCTCCGCGGCCCCGACGACCTCTTCCGGCGAGCGCCAGGCTCGATGTGGCCGCAGGCGATGGGGCATTCCGCAGGTGCAGGACTCGGTCGGCGCGGTCGAACCAGAAGTCGTCGACGAGCCGCCCGTCCTCCAAGAGCGCCTGGGCGCGAACACCTGCGTGCGTTCCGGCCAGGTACTCGACGCGCATCGCGGGAACGAGGCGCTGCAGAGCCCGGACGAACGTGGCCTTCGAAAGGTCGCCGCGAACCTCGCTGAGCCCGGTCCGCCAGTAGCGACGCGCAAGGATGCGGAAGCCGGAGTACGAGAGCGTCTCCCAGAGGTCGCGCGGGCTGACGTCCCGGCCGCGATAGCCCTCCCGCGTCAACGCGAGCACCGCGTTCGGCCCCGTCCACATTTCCCCGGAGATCTGCTTCGTGAAGTGGACTCCCAGGAACGGGAACGACGGGTCGGGGACCGGATAGACGAGCCCGCGGACGAGCCCGGCCGCCGCGGGTGAAAGGGCGTGATAGCGGCCGCGGAACGGCACGATCCGCGGCGACGCCGCACCGCCGGTCATCCGCGCCAGCCGGTCCGAGTGCAGCCCGCCGCACGTGATGACCACCTGCGCCTCCACGGGGCCGGCGGCAGTCTCCAGGCGGACCGCCCGGCCTCCCGAACGGGAAATGCCGTGGACGGCCGCCCGCAGCCGGATCGCGGCGCCGTGGGCCACGATCTCCTCGGCGAGCGCGGCTGCCACCAGCCGGAAGTCGACGATGCCCGTCCCCGGCGAGTGGAGCGCCCGGATTCCCCGAACGGCCGGCTCGACTTCCCGGAGATCGTCCTCGCCGAGAAGCGTCACGCCCTCGACGCCGTTCGCGCGCGCACGTGTGTGAAGATCGTCGAGCCAGGCGAGATCGCGCTCGTCCGTCGCGACGACGACCTTGCCGCACCGCTCGGTCACGATCCGGTGTTCCTCGCAGTAGGAGTACATCGCTCGACTCCCTTCCACGCAGAGTCGCGCCTTGAGCGATCCGGGCGGGTAGTAGATCCCCGAATGGATCACGCCGCTGTTGTGCCCGGTCTGGTGCGCGGCGATCCGATCCTCCTTCTCGAGGACCACGACGCGGAGACCCTCGTAGCGCAACAACGCCTCACGGGCGACGGCAAGCCCGAGAATCCCCGCGCCGACGACGGCGAGGTCCGCCGACTCGACTCCCGCTGTCATGTGTGGATCACCGCACGGATCATGACCAGAGTCGTCCGACGAGTGCGGAGCTGGGTTCTTACCGCTGTCGTATCACTGCGCTCGGCGCCGAGGTCGCCGAGGTCGAACTGACCGAGTTCGTCGCGGTGACGATCACACGCATCGTGCGTCCAGCGTCAGCGGCGACCAGCAGGTACTTGCTCGCGTTGGCCCCCGGAATATCCACGCAGGCGCCACCCGAGGGGTCGCATCGCCGCCACTGGTAGGTATACGAGATCGGCGTGGAGCCCGTCCAGCTCCCGTTCGACGTCTTGATGGTCTTGCCGACCATGGTCGGGCCGTTGATGGCAGGCAGAGCGGTGTTCCTCGGTGGAGCCAGATACGTGGCGGAGTAGGCGGTCGTGGCGCTCGCGGTGATGACGTGCGTCTGAGCTCCGCCGTCCGACCAGGAGGCGAAGGCGTAGTTGTTTCCGTTCAGGGTCTGCGGGGAGGGCGCCGAGATCGTGTTGCTAGACCCCGCGATGACCGTGCGCGTGAACGGCGTCGCCGCGCTGGACCCGTTCAGGACGAGCTGAAGCCCCGCGGGGCTGGAGGTGAAGGTCAGGGCGACCGTCTGAGGCTGCAGCGTCACGCTCGCGGTGCTCGTGAGACCCCCGGAATCGGTGACTCTCAGCACGAGCTCGAGATTCGACGGGTACTCGTGGTCGGGGGCGGTGAACGAGCCGCTCGACACGCCCACGAAGTCTTGAAGCGGATGGGAGTGGCAGTTCGACGGGCAGTGGTTCAGGATCAGGGACCAGGAGAGCGCCGAGGCCGGCAGGTTGCCGTCCTGCGGATCGGTGCCCGATCCCGAGAAGGCGATAACGTCGCCCACCCTCCACGTGAGGCTGCCGGACGGCGCGTTGATCGTCGCCGTGGGCGGGGTGTTCCCGACGGTGATGGTGATCGGACCGCTGACGCTCGACGCACCCGGGCTGTCGGTGACCTGGAGCCGGGCGGTAAAGGTCCCGCTCTGCGTATAGGTGAATGTCGGCTGTGCCGCCGTCGAGTCGTCGTAGAGGCCGTCGCCGTCGAGATCCCACGCGTAGGTGATCGGATCCCCGTCGGGATCGCTCGAGCCGCTGCCGTCGAAGTTCGCGGTCAGCGGCGCCGCTCCGCTCGTCGGATTCGCGGTTGCGACCGCAACCGGCGGCTGGTTGGCGCTCGCGAACTGGATGCGGCGGATGGTGCCGCCGTCGAAATCCGCATAGAAGAGCTCGCCGGCCGGTGAGATCTGTACGTCGACCGGGTTGGCAGCCGGCGCGACGAACGACTCCAGGAGCCCGGGCGCCGGAATCCCGCTTGCGTCCGCCTTCATCACCCAGATGCAGTCGCGCGAGTAGTCGGCGAAGAAGAGCGCTCCGTCGTAGGAGGCCGGGTAGGGGCCTCCCTCGTAGAAATCGATCCCTGACACCGAGGAGCTCCCGGTGGGGCACGTCTCGCCGGCAACCACCTGGCTGCTGTGGTTGTAGGTGAAGTGCGGGCCGGTTACTGCGCCCGCCTGCCCGTAAAGCGTTTCGCACACGTTCAGATTGGCGCCGTCGTAGCCGGACTGCCGACCCTGGCCCTCATAGCAGGGCCAGCCGAAGTTCTCGACATCCTCGAGCCCGGTGCCAAGCGGATTCACCAGGCGATTGACCTCTTCCCAGGTGTTCCAGCCCACGTCACCGGCCCAGACCTCGTTCGTCCCGGGGCGCACGTTGATCCGGAAGGGGTTTCGCAGACCGTAGGCGATGATCCGGCGCGCGTTCGCATCCGTGCTCAACGCGAGCGGGTTGTCGGGGAGGCCCGCACCGGTCGCCGGGTTGACCCGCAGGATCGCGCCGTCGAGGGAGACGGGATCGCCGTTCGTGCGCAGATCCTGGCTTCGCAGAGCACCGCCCTCGGCAGTCGGTGGGCTCAGGACAGCGCCGACGCCACCGGGTGGATCCCCGCACGGGTTGAGCGGGTTCCCGTCCTGGCCCCAGTCGGCGAAGTTGAAGCTCGCGCCGTCGCCGCCGCTCACGTAGAGCGCCCCATCAGCCCCGAACGCCAGCGATCCGACCGAGTGGCTCGGATACTGCTGGCACCAGTCCTCGATCAGCACCTGCTCGCTCCCGACCATCACGTTCCCCGAAGCCTGCAGGCGGGAGAGACGCCCGCTCACGAGGCAGCCGTCGGCGGTCGGCCCCGGTGGGGTCGGGCACGGATCCGAAAGCACTCCCGGCGTACCCCAGCGGGGCGCGGGCGCTGAGCTTCCGAGCTCGTGGTCGTACGCGTAGAGGACGTACACGTACGGCTGGACCGGGAAGCCGGGGTCGAGCGCGAGGCCGAGCAAGCCGCGATCCCAGAAGTTGTAGACGTTCGTGCTCAGATCGGCAAAAAGCGTCGGCGTCGTGTCCGCGAGGTTGTCGAACACCTTGATCCGGCCGTTCTTCTCGGCCACGAAGATCCGCCCGTCAGGCGAGAAGCGCAACGGCCGTCGGGTGGTCCAGGCCGCTGAATGCGACGGACTCCTGGAACCCGGCGGGAGCGCCGCTTCCGCGCTCTGCGACTGGCCGGCGAAGGCCACGACGAGCAGGGCCGCAACGACGAGACCGCCTACGAAACCTTGAACGGAACGAGCGCGTGCGCGAGTCGAGCGCACCTCACCGAGAACGCGGACTGCCACAGTTCTCTCCTCTCGAAGCCGCCTGGCGGGGCGCACGGCCGCAGCGCGGCCCGCGTTGGCGTTGACTATGCGCCCGTCAGGCTTCAGCCCGTTTTTCAACCGGCCGAAGCGTCTTCCCGCTGGGCCGGGGGCTCCATCCGCGCTTGACACGCTTGCTGCGGCGGCTAATAGTGGAGAGCAGTGAGCGCGCCGCTGCGGTCGTCAGGCGTGTTCGTGGGGAAGATCACTTTTCGTCCAAGGAGCCACGACATGCTTGCGGTCGACGTCGTATGAGCGGGAGACGCCGGATCCCGCATGAGAATCCTCGTTACCGGGCACCACGGCTACATCGGCTCTGTCGTCGCGCCGATGCTGATTGAGGCCGGCCACGACGTGACCGGGCTGGACACGTTCTTCTACGAAGGCTGCGACCTCCTAGCCGACGCCTTCGACTTCCGACGCTCCGCGTGGATCTTCGCGACGTGACGACGGACGTGCTCGAGGGGTACGAGGGCATCGTCCATTTCGCCGCGTTGTCAAACGATCCAATCGGCGAGCTCGATGAGGAATTGACGCGAGAGATCAACTCTCCATGCAACCGTGGAGCTCGCGCGGAAGGCGAAGGAAGCCGGCGTTCAGCGGTTCGTCTTCGCCTCTTCCTGCAGCATGTACGGCGCGTCCGCGACGGACGAGCTCATGACCGAGGAGGCGCCGCTGCGCCCGCTGACGGCCTACGCGGAGTCGAAGGTTCGCGCCGAGGAGGCGTTGTCCGAGCTCGCGGACGGCGACTTCGCCCCCGTCTTCATGCGCAACGCCACCGCCTACGGCGCCTCGCCGCGCATTCGTCTCGATGTCGTGCTCAACAACCTCGCTGCCTGGGCGTTCACGGCCGGCAAGGTGATGATCATGAGCGACGGGACGCCGTGGCGGCCCCTCGTGCACATCCGAGACATCGGAGCGGCCGCGGCCGCCGCCCTGGTCGCTCCGATCGAGCTCGTCCGAAACGAGGCGTTCAACGTCGGCGCGAACGACGAGAACTACCGCGTCAGCGAGCTGGCCGAAATCGTCCGGGAGACCTTTGCCGGTTGCGAGATCGAGTACGCGGAGGGAGCGGGCCCCGATCCACGGAGCTACCGGGTCGACTTCCGGAAGCTGGCCGACACGCTTGCCGGACGGCACGCCGACGTGGACGGCCCGCGACGGCGCACGCGAGCTTCTCGACGCGTTCCGATCGGCTCAGCTGACGTCGGATCGGATTCGACCGCTACACGAGGCTCGCGCGCCTCAAGTCCCTGATTGCAGAGGGATCGCTCGACGAGCACCTGCGCTGGTCGCACACGCACGAGCGCAACGCATGGACGCCCTCGCGCTGAGGCGCGGTCGGATGGCTGACGGGTCCCACGCGAATTCGTCCGCGCAAGGCGTGACGCGGCTGCCGGAGGCATTTCCGCCGACGCCGACGCGCGTCGCCGTCGTCATCAGCACCGTGACTCCGTACCTGCGACCGCTCTTTGACCGGCTCGCGGAACGTGACGGATATCGAGCTTCTCCTCGTAACCGAGACTCCGGTGGAGCGCGACCGGCGTCTGGCAGCCCGAGACCGACCTACCCGGCCAGCACGTTCCGCTCGACTCGTGGACGCTGGATCTGGCGTGGATGGCCGTGGGCTCCGGCTTCAAGACGCGCTTCGACAGCTACCTGTACGTGCCGAAACGGCCCCTCGCCCCCTTGCGACGGTTCTCCCCGCATGTTGTCGTGGCCGCCGGAGGCGGGGTGTGGGCCTCCCCCGCGAACATCGCCGCTCTCGCTGCGCGACACCGGCACGGCTGGGCGGTCGTCCCGTGGTGGAACACGTTCTCGCGCCAGCAACACAGTCTGCCCAGGCGAGTCGCCGAACCGTGGGTCAGATACTTCTTCAGGTCGGGCGACGCGTGGCTTGCCGGTGGATCGAGACACGCCCGCGACGTCGATCCGGCTCGGGGCGGACCCCGAGCGCACCGTGGTCGCACACATGACCGCCCTCGCGCCGGACCCGCCCCGGCCCGCGACGGGTTCCTCGTGCCGGATCAGCCCCGCTACCTCTTCGTCGGGCGCTTCATCGAGCGGAAGGGCATCGACGTGCTACTCGCAGCTTTCCGTCAGCTCGATCGTGGAGAGCTTTGGCTTGCCGGCGACGGCCCGCTCCGTGACTTCGTCGAAGAGGCGGCGAGGCAGACCCGCGCATTCGCTACCTCGGCTACGCGGACGAGGCGATGCTGCCCGACGTGTACCGGGAAGCGGACGTCCTCGTGGTGCCGTCTCTCTTCGAACCGTGGGGTCTCGTCGTCCACGAGGGGCTCGCGTACGGCTTGCCGGTCATCACCACCGACCAGGTCGGAGCCGCCGACGACCTCATCGAGTCCGGCGTGAACGGCTACATCGTCGCTCCCGGATCGTCCGACGCTCTCGTCGCTGCCATGCGCGCGGTTGAGGAGTGGGCGCCCGCGCAGTGGCAGGCGGCGGCGGCGAAAAACAGGGAGACGCTTCCGAAGTACGGGTTCGACCCGGCCGCGGATGCCTTCGTGCGAGGTTGCATGCTGGGGCTTCGCCACCGCCGCGCGCTTAACGGTTCGGGCGTAGCCGGATGAGGCATCTTTCGCGATCGAACGGCACGCCCTCGATGACATCGAGGGATTTCGCGACTATCTTTAGGCTCGCATGAAGGTCGTCCTCTTCTGCGGTGGGCTCGGACTGCGCATTCAGGAGGCCGCGCCGAGCATCCCCAAGCCGATGGTGCCGATCGCCAACCGGCCGATCCTGCTCCACATCATGAAGTACTACGCGCACTTCGGGCACGACGATTTCGTCATCTGCCTCGGCCACAAGGGCGACGTGATCAAGGAGTACTTCCTCAACTACAACGAGGCCCTCGCGAACGATTTCGTTCTCTCGCAAGGTGGCGCTCACGTCGAGCTTCTTGGCCAGTGACCTCGGAGATTGGCGCATCACCTTCGTCAACACCGGGCTGCAGAGCAACGTCGGCCAGCGTCTCAAGGCCGTGCGAGAACACCTCGAAGGCGAGGAGCTCTTTCTCGCCACGTACGGCGATGCCGTCACGGACGCGCCGCTGCTCGCGCATGCTCGCCAACTTTCACGAGCGCGACAAGACCGCCGCGTTTCTCTGCGTGCGCCCGAAGAGCTACTCGTTTCACACCGTCCGGCTGTCGGACGGCGCGATCGTTCGCGGACTCGAGGACGTGACGCGGGCCGACATGTGGATCAACGGCGGCTTCTTCATCCTCCGGCCCGAGATCTTCGACTACATCCAGGAGGGCGAAGAGTTGGTCGAGGAGCCGTTCCGGAGACTGATCGACCACGAGCAGCTGATCGCCTATCCGTACGAAGGGTTCTGGGCGCCGATGGACACTCTCAAGGACAAGCACAACCTCGAAACGCTCGCTGCGTCGGGTCGGCCTCCCTGGGAGGTCTGGACGGCTCCCGACGGCGACGAGTCGACCGGAACGGACTGGCCGTGATCAGGCTCGAGCTCAGCGAGATCCCGTCACCCCTCCGCATCCTCGCGATCGGCTGCCACGCTGACGACATCGAGATCGGCTGCGGCGGCACCATCCTCCGGCTCATCGCGACCCATCCGAGCGTCGAGGTCTGCTGGGTCGTCCTGAGCGCCCACGGCGAGCGAGCGAGCGAGGTTCATGCGAGCGCCGAGGCGTTTCTCCAGGGAAGCGAGCGGCAGAGATCCTCGTGCGGGACTTCCGAGACGGCTTCCTTCCGTACAGCGGAGGGGACGTCAAGCAATTCTTCGAGGACCTGAAGCCCGTCATCACCCCCGATCTGATCTTCACGCACTACGGCGAGGATCGGCACCAGGATCACCGACTCGCATCGGAGCTGACCTGGAACACGTTCCGCGACCATTTCATCCTCGAGTACGAGGTTCCCAAGTACGACGGCGACCTGGGCGCACCGAACGTCTTCGTGCACCTCGACGAAGCGCTCGTCAAGCGGAAGGTCGAGAACCTGCTCACGTACTTCCAGACCCAGCGGGATCGACGGTGGTTCACCGAGGATCTCTTCCTGAGCATCCTCCGGCTTCGCGGCATGGAGTCGAACGCTCCGGACCGGTACGCGGAGGCCTTCTACGGGCGGAAGGTCGTTCTGTGAGCAGGCCCAGGCGGTAGGCGATCGTGACCGGAGGATCGTCCCGCTCGGCCCCTCGGGCCGACCGTAGCCCCAGGGTGAGCGTCCTGATCCCGACGTACAAGGACGCCGATCTTCTTCGCAAGTCGGTGCCGGTGTTCCTCGACAACCCGCCCGAGGAGGTCGAGATCCTCATCCTGAACAACGATCCGTCGCAGGACGTCGGGGCAGCACTCGAAGGCCTTGATGACGACAACCGAGTTCGACTCCTCGAGATGGGATGGGAGTCAGGATTCGCCCGGGCGGTGAATCGCGGTATCCGCGAGGCGTCGGGCGAGTTCATCATGTTGTGCAACGCCGATCTCTTTCCAACTCCGACGTATCTCGCCGAGATCCTCTCGTTCTTCGAAACGCACCCCGCCGCCGGCGCGGCGATCGGCAAGCTTCTTCGCTACGACCTCGAGCTGGACCTCCCGACAGACGTCATCGACACCGCCGGCCTCGTCCTGACCCGACAGCGCCGATTCGTCCCGCGTGGCGAAGGAGAACGAGACGTGGGCCAGTTCGACGAGGAAGTCGAAGTCTTCGGCATCGACGGGGCTGCGCCGGTCCTGCGTCGCCGTGCGCTCGAGGCGATCAGCGTCGACCGGGAATACCTCGACGAGAACTTCTTCGCACACAAGGAGGACCACGACATCTCGTGGCGCCTACACCTCGCCGGCTGGGAATGCTGGTACGCGCCGGCGGCGGTCGCCCACCACGGCCGAACCACACGCGGGCTCGGATCCAGCGGATACCTGTCTGCGATCCGGACCTTCCACCGGACCGAGTTGGAGAAGTCCCAGCTCGTGCGGATCAACGCCATGAAGAACCAGTGGCTCATGCTCCTGAAGAACGAGGATGGTTTCAACTTCCTCCGTGACTTCCCGTTCATCGTGGCCCGCGAAGCGATGGTCGTGACGCATCGTCTTTTCTTCGCGCCGAAATCGCTCGTGGCGATTCCGATGACGGTCAAGCTTCTGCCCGAGACGCTGCGAAAGCGACGTGCAGCCAAGCGCGGTCAGAAGATGAATCCGCGCGCGCTTCGCCACTGGCTCGCCGCTCGGGACCGTCGGTGAAGGCAGGCGCTCGGTAACGTTCGGACGACGGCGGCAACGCCGGACCGGTGCCCGTGCGAATCGCAATCATCGTCAACATGGTCGCGCCGTACACGAAGCCGCTCTTCGAACGGTTGGCGAACCGAGCGGAATGCGAGCTCCTGGTGGTCTCGGAGACACCCATGGAACGAGATCGCCGTTGGGATCCCGCAACCGATCTCCCGTTCGACCACGTCCTCCTCGAGTCGTGGACGGTCGATCTCGCCTGGCTCGCGAGGGGCTCGGGCTTCAAGACGAGGTACGACACCTATCTCTACGTCTCGAAACGACCGCTTCGCCCCCTCGCCGCGTTCGCTCCGGACGTCGTCGTCGCCGGCGGCGGCGGAATCTGGTCGTCGCCCGCCAACATCGCCGTGCTGGCGGCGCGGCGCCGGCGAGACTGGGCGGTCGTTCCCTGGTGGGGAAGCTTCACCCGCCCGCACCCCACATGGCCCCGGAGGCTCGCCGACCCGTGGGTGAAGCACTTCATGCGCACGGCCGACGCGTGCCTCGCGTACGGGACGCGCCAGGCCCGCGATCTCGCCGCCATGGGGGTCGACCCAGCGCGGACGGTGATCGCCCCTATAACTGCGGTGGCCCCGGAGCGGCCGCCGACACCCGATTCGATCCGGACCGGACAGGACACGCGATTCCTCTTCGTCGGGCGCCTCATCGAGCGCAAGGGCCTCGAGGTCCTCCTCGGAGCCCTTGCGCTTATGGAGGGAGGCGAGCTCTGGATCGCCGGGGACGGGCCGCTCAATGAGACCGTCTCCCAGGCGGCAGCTCGAGACCCCCGCATCCGTCTCTTCGGACACCTCCCCGGCGAGGGACTCAGCGACCTCTACAGCGAGGTCGACGCGCTGGTCGTCCCTTCGCTGTATGAGGCATGGGGTCTCGTCGTCCACGAAGGGCTCGCTCACGGACTGCCCGTGATCGCAACGGATCAGGTCGGATCGGCCGACGACCTCATCGACCCCGGCGTGAACGGGTACGTCGTCGCAGCTGGGTCCGCGGAGGAAACCGCGCAAGCGATGCGCTCGATCGCCAAGTGGACGTACGAGCAGCGCGCCGATGCGGTCAGGCGCTCGACCGAGACTCTGGCGTCCTGCTCGTTCGATCGGGGTGCAGATGGATTCGTCCAGGGCTGTGCCCTCGCACTCGAGCACCGGATGCGAACGGAGCGGCCCATGATCTCGGCGCGGTAACCCGGTGCCGCACCGACGACCTCCCCTTTCGGGTGGTCTTGGCCCAGCGAGCCGGCGCCGCGTGGGCTGAAAACCCGGCCACGGGCTATCCTCGGAACAGCCTCAACGAAAGGAGCTATCGGGTGCTCTTCACCGAGACGAAGCTGCGCGGGGCGTTCGTCATCGATCTCGAACGGCGGGAAGACAATCGTGGGTTCTTCGCCCGCGCGTTCTGCCAGAACGAGTTCAGCGACCACGGACTCAAGCCGGTCATCGCGCAGGCAAACATCGGCTTCAACCGGCGGCGCGGTTGCATGCGCGGAATGCATTTCCAGTACCCACCTGCGGCAGAGACGAAGGTCGTCCGCTGCACACGTGGAGCCGTTCTCGACATCATCGTCGATCTGCGACCCGAGAGCCCGACGTTTCTCGAGCACGTCTCGGTCGAACTCACGGCGGACAACCATCGCGCGATCTACATCCCCGAGCGCTTCGCGCACGGCTACCAGGCCCTCGAAGACGAGACGGAGACGAGCTATCAGGTCGGCGAGTTCTACACTCCGGGCGCCGAGGGCGGGCTTCGGTGCGACGATCCGGCCCTGGGGCTCACGTGGCCCCTCCCCGTCAGCGAGATCTCCGAGAAGGACGCGGCCTGGCCACTGCTCGCCGAGGTGGAGTCTGAGGTTCGACGGAAAATGGCCGTCGATGCCGACCGCGAGCCGGCGGGGGCCGTCTGATGATCATCGTCGACCGGGCGCTGCGCGCCCGCGAGGAGGAAGGCCGGCCCATCAGGGTCGGAATGCTGGGCGCCGGCTTCATGGCCCAGGGCCTCGCGAACCAGATCCGAAACAGCGTCCCGGGAATGGAGATCGTGGCGATCTACGGCCGACGTCCCGAGAAGGCGCTCGCTGCGTTCGGATACGCCGGCGACGACGACGCCGTCGAGGTGGCGAACCTCGACGACTTCGAAGACGCGGTGAGGGCGGGACGCTCCGTCGTCACCGAGGACGCGCCGCTCCTCTGCCGGTCGGAGCAGATCGACGCGATCATGGACGTCACCGGATCGGTCGAGCTCGGAGCAAGGACCGCACTCGAGGCGTTCGAGCACGGCAAGCACTTCGTCGCGATGAACGCTGAGCTCGACGGAACCCTCGGCCCGATTCTCCACGCCTACGCGCGCAAGCACGGAGTCGAGTTCTCCGCCTGTGACGGAGACGAGCCCGGACTGCAGATGAACCTCTATCGCTGGGTGCGCGGGCTAGGACTCGAGCCGAGAGTGATGGGGAACGTCAAGGGCCTGCAGGATCCGTACCGCACGCCGGAGACGCAGAAGGGATTCGCGGAACAGTGGGGTCAGAACCCCGCGATGGTCACGTCCTTCGCGGACGGCTCGAAGATCAGCTTCGAGCAGACGATCGTGGCCAACGCGACGGGCGCCAAGGTGCTCCAGCGGGGGATGTCCCGCGGCACGCCGTTCGACGGGTCACCGCTCGAGCTCCCCTCGCTGTACGACCTGGACGAAGTGCGAGCGCAGGGTTCGATCGTCGACTACACCGTCGGCCCTTCGTCCGTGAAGATCTTCTGCCTGGCCGAGCACGAGGATCCGAAGCAACGCCACTACCTCAGCCTCTACAAGATGGGTGACGGGCCTCTCTATCCGTTCTGGGTGCCGTATCACCTGCCCCATTTCGAGGCGCCGACTGCGATCGCGCGGGTCGTCCTCTTCGGGGACAACCTTGCACCGCCCCTCGGAGGGCCCAGCGTCGAGGTGTGCGCCGTCGCGAAGCGCGACCTCCGCGCCGGCGAGACGCTCGACGAGTACGGGATGTTCATGACCTACGGCGAGGCAGCGAATTCCGATGAGATGAGCGCCGGGCGTTATCTTCCCGAGGGCCTCGTCGAGGGTTGCCGGCTGCTTCGCGACGTTTCGAAGGACGAGGTCGTGACCTACGACGACGTCGATCTCCCGGAAGGCCGGGTAGCCGACCGGCTGCGCGCCGAGCAATATCGGGACTTCGCCGGCGAAACGTGGCTCGAGGAGCGCCTCCAGGCGGCAGCCTGACGCAAAACCGAGCGCGGCGTCGACGCGACTCAGCGGCTTCTCGGGAAATTCACTGAGCTTTCACTAGAAATTTACGATCCTTGGCTGTACGCTTTGGCATTCACGGTCCCCCGCGTTCGGGTCAAGGGGTTGCGGCAAAATGGCTACTGCGGTTGTAACAGGCGGTGCCGGGTTTCTCGGCTCGCATCTATGTGACTTCCTGCTCGCAAGCGGGCAACGAGTCGTCTGCGTCGACAACCTCGACACGGGGTCGCTCGAGAACATCCAGCACATCCGGAACGGCTCGGATTTTCGCTTCATCAACCACGATCTCACCGAGCCGCTCTTCATCGAGGAGGCGGTGGACGTCGTGTTCCATCTGGCCAGCCCGGCCAGCCCGATCGACTATCTCCGCCTGCCCCTGCACACGCTCAAGGTGGGCTCGTACGGCACCCACCACATGCTCGGGCTCGCGAAGTTCAAGCGCGCCCGGTTCATGCTCGCCTCCACGAGCGAGGTCTACGGCGACCCCCAGGTCCACCCGCAGCCCGAGACGTATTGGGGCCACGTGAACTCGGTCGGCCCGCGGGGCGTCTACGACGAGGCGAAGCGCTACGCGGAAGCGCTCACCATGGCGTACCACCGCCAGCAGGGGGTCGACACCTGCATCGCACGCATCTTCAACACCTACGGTCCACGGATGCGACGGGACGACGGGCGCGCCATCCCTACATTCTTCGGCCAGGCGCTCGAAGCCAAGCCGCTCACCGTCTTCGGCGACGGCTCCCAGACTCGCTCCTTCTGCTACGTCGACGATCTCGTGCGGGGGTTCAACCTGCTCGTCCAGAGCGAGGAGCACCTTCCGGTCAACCTCGGCAACCCACATGAGATGACCCTGCTCGACCTGGCCGAAACCGTCATCCGGGTCACGGGCTCGAAGAGCGAGATCGTCTACGAGGCTCTGCCGATCGACGATCCCCAGGTCCGGCAGCCGGACATCACGCGGGCCCGCCAGGTCCTGCACTGGCAGCCCCACGTCGAACTGGAAGAGGGCCTGCGGCGAACGCTCAACAGTCTGGTGGACGGGGCCGGCATGCTTCCCCACCCTCTTCCGGCGGTCGGGCGATGAGGGAGCCGATCGGCGTCATCGGAGCCGGGTGGGTGGGTCTCGTCACCGCAACCTGCTTCGCCGACCTCGGCCACGAGGTGACCGTCTGCGACGTCGACGCGACGCGGATCGCGGACCTCGAGGCCGGGCGGGTTCCGATTCACGAGCCGGGTCTCGTCGAGCTGCTCGACCAAAATCGCGATCGCCTTCACTTCACCACGAGCTCGACCGACGTGTACGAGAAGGCTGAGCTTGTCTTCGTCTGCGTCGGGACTCCACCCACCTACTCGGGTGACGCGGATCTCAGCGCCGTCTGGCGGGTGGTCGACGAGCTTCCCGACACGAAGCCCGAGCTCGTGCTCATCATGAAGAGCACGGTTCCGCCCGGGACCGGCGAGCGGGTGCGCGCCTGGCTGGATGCCCGGGGCCTCGAGCACGTCGGCTACGTCTCGAATCCCGAGTTTCTCGCCGAGGGCACTGCGGTCGCCAACTTCAGGGTGCCCGACCGGATCGTCGTGGGGTCGTTCAGGAGCGAGCAGGGCGACCGGGTCGTGAAGCTCCACGAGACGCTCGACGCCGCCGTGGTCCGCACCGACGTCACGTCGGCGGAGATGATCAAGTACGCGTCGAACGCCTTTCTTGCGACCAAGATCTCGTTCATCAACGAGATCGCCAATGTGTGCGAGGAGGTTGGAGCCGACGTCGGACTGGTTGCAGACGGAATGGGCCTCGACCGGCGCATCGGCCCGCAATTTCTCCGAGCGGGCATCGGGTACGGGGGATCGTGTTTCCCCAAGGACGTCTCCGCTTTGAAGCAGCTGGCCGGCAACTCCGGCTACCACTTTCAGCTCCTGACGTCCGTGATCGAGGTCAACGAGCTGCAGAAACGGCGGATCGTCGGGAAGCTGAGAAGGCAACTGGGAAGCCTTCGCGATCGAACCGTCGTGCTGCTCGGGCTCGCGTTCAAGCCGGACACCAACGACATTCGCGAGGCGTCGAGCCTCGTCCTGGCATCGCGCCTGATCGCCGAGGGTGCCTACGTCAGAGCCTGGGATCCCGTCACGATCGAGGTTGCACGACCGCACCTTCCCGGTGTCGAGCTCTGCGAGGACCTCCTCGAGGCAGTCACCGGGGCGGATGCCGCAGTCGTCGTCACGGAGTGGAACGAGCTGCGGTCATTGCCACGGGCCGAGGTGCGCTCCGCCATGCGGGTCCCGTTGATCGTCGACGGACGCAATTTCCTCGATCCGGAGACCGTGCGACAGGCAGGCTTCGCGTACGAGGGGATCGGGCGACCACCGGTCGAGCTGCAGCCTGCGTCCGAGCCTGTCGAGCTCGACACGGCGCTGGCCCCGTCAGTCGCCGCTGCCCGCGCGCGCTGAGACGACGCTAGCCGGCCTGGGTCGGTTCAAAAGGCGACGGCTAAGCCGATTACGCCGGTTCGCGACATCTGCGCTCGCGACTGGGACGTACACTCGGAAACATGAGGGTGTGCCCCAACTGTGGGGAGGAGAATCCCGACAAATTCCGTCTGTGCGGATTCTGCGGGGCGAAACTCGTCCCGGACAGCGCCCCGCAGGCGGCGCGGAAGCTCGTCACCGTCGTCTTCTGCGACCTCGCCGGATCGACGAGCCTCGGCGAGACACTCGACTCGGAGTCGCTGCGCGTCGTGATGACACGCTACTTCGTCGAGATGAGAGGCGTGCTGGAGAATCATGGCGGCGTCGTCGAGAAGTACATCGGGGATGCGGTGATGGCCGTCTTCGGGCTCCCGATCGTTCGCGAGGACGACGCGCTGCGTGCGGTGGCCGCGGCGCAAGGAATGCGGGCGGCGCTCGAGCGCCTGAACGACGAGCTCGAGGCCGGCTGGGGCGTCCGGCTGACCAGCCGCACCGGCGTGAACACGGGCGAGGTCGTGTCCGGGGATCCGACCGAGGGAGAGCATCTCGTCGTCGGGGATACGGTCAATGTTGCCGCACGACTCGAGCAGGCGGCAGGCGGAATGGAGATCCTGATCGGCCCCTTGACCTACCGTCTCGCCCGCGAGGCGGTCGAGATCGAGCCGGTCGAGCCGCTCGAGCTGAAGGGAAAGGCCGAGCGAGTCCCCGCGTACCGGCTCCTGGGCCTCGCCCAATCCGACAGATCCGCCCAAGCTAGCGCCGCCCCGCTCGTGGGCAGGGATACTGAGCTGCGCCTTCTCCGTCGGGAGCACATGCTGGCCACCGCGGAGGGGCACTGCCGGCTGGCGACGGTCCTCGGTGATGCGGGCGTGGGAAAGTCGCGCCTGCTCGCCGCTCTCAACGATTCACTCGCTGGGTGCCTGCTGCTGCGCGGCCGCTGCCTCGCATACGGGCGCGGTATCACCTTCTGGCCCCTGCGCGAGGCCGTGCGGCAAGCCGCTGCGATCTCCGACGACGAGACGCCCGACGCCGCACTCGAGAAGCTCCGGCAGCTCGCCGGTGCCGAAGCTCGGAGCGCCGGCGCTGTCGAGCGAGTGGCCTCAGCCATCGGGCTCTCCAGCGCCCAGTTCCCCGTCCATGAGGTCTTCTGGGGCGCCCGCAAGCTCGTCGAGGCCATCGCCGCCCGGGGACCGCTCGTGCTCGCCTTCGAAGACGTCCATTGGGCAGAGACGACCTTCCTCGAGTTCGTCGACCACCTCGCCCAGGAGGCCGAGGGACCGGTGTTGCTCGTCTGCCTCGCGCGACCCGAGTTCCTCGAGTTCAGGCAGGACTGGGGTGAGCAAGCCCACGGGGTCCGAATCGCCCTCGAGCCGCTGGGTGAGGCCGAGGTCGGGAGGGTCATCGAAGAACGGCTCGGCCAGGCTCAGGTCGCTGAGGACGTCCGTGCGCGTATCGTCACGGCCTCGGAGGGGAATCCACTCTTCGTTGAGCAGCTGCTCGAGATGATGGTCGAGGAAGGCCTCCTCCGCCGTGCCGGTGAGGCCTGGGTCGCCGCGGGCGATCTCTCGACCGTCTCGATGCCGCCGACGATTCACGCGCTCCTCGCCGCGCGGCTGGAGAGCCTCAACACCGAGGAGCGGGAGGTCATCGAGGCCGCGAGCGTGATCGGGCAGCAGTTCGTCCAGGACGCTTTGGAGGAGGTGGTCTCTGAGCGCGTCCGAGAAAGCATGCCCGAGCTCCTCGAAGCGCTGATGCAGAAACGGCTCATCAGGCTCGAGCAGGCTGACTTTGCCTTGGAGCGGAGGTACCGCTTCGGCCACATCCTCATCCGCGACGCGACCTACCGGCGGCTCCTCAAGGCCTCCCGCGCGGTTCTCCACGAGCGCTTCGTCGGCTGGGCCGACCGCGTGAACCAGGACCGCGACCGAGCCGTCGAGTACGAGGAGATCCTGGGCTATCACCTCGAGCAGGCATACACGTGCCTCTCCGAGCTCGGCCCTCTGGACGACCATGGGCGCCAGCTCGGTGTTCAGGCGGCGGCTCGCCTCTCCTCCGCGGGCCAGCGTGCGTTCGCCCGCGGCGACATGCCGGCGGCCGCAAACCTCCTTCGCCGCGCGGTCGCGCTCCTGCCAATCGATAGCCACGACCGGCTGGCGCGCCTGCCCGACCTGGCGGAGGCGATGATGGCGATCGGAGAGTTCGCGTGGGCGGAGACCTTCCTCGACGAGGCGATCGAGATGGCCGCGCAGGCCGGCGAGGAAGGGCTCCGGGCGAGCGCCCGGCTCCTCCGCCTGCGTGTTCGCAGCCATTCGGCCGAGCCCGAGGACTGGACGGGACAGATGGTCGCCGAAGCCGACCGCGGCCTGCCGGTCCTCGAGGGCGCCGGCGATCACGTGGAGCTCGCTCGAGCTCTGCGCATGCTTGCGTGGGCGCACGGGACCGCTTGCCGGTACGGGGAAGCCGCCGCAGCTGCGCAACTTGCGATGGAGCACGCGTCGCTCGGCGAGGACGAGCGACAGCGGCAACATGCCGCCTCGCAATATGCGATCGCCGCGCTGTATGGACCGACACCCGTCCCGGAGGCCATCGAGCACTGCGAGTCGATCGTCGCCGGGGCGCTCGAGGACCGGAGGACGCAGGGACTCGTCATGAGCCTGCTCAGCGGCCTCCGGGCCATGCAGGGTGACTTCGCCACCGCGCGCGATCTCTACACGCGCGCCCGCCTGATGCTCGAGGAGTTCGGACGCAGCGTCGTCGCGGCCTCGACCTCGCAACAATCGTGTCGCGTCGAGCTGCTCGCACGCGAACCGGCCGCTGCCGAACGTGAGCTCCGTCGCGACTTCGAGGTGCTCGAGGAGATGGGCGAGCGGTATTTCCTCTCGACCGCGGCCGGCGAACTCGCCCGCGCCGTCTACGCGCAAGGTCGCTACGCCGAGGCGGAGGAGCTCACGCAGCTCGCGGAAGAGCTCTCGGGTGACGACGACCTCACATCGCAGGCTTTGTGGCGCTCGGTTCGTGCGAAGGCCCTCGCGCGGCGCAGCCTCGAGGCTGACGCGGAGGAACTCGCACGCAAAGCGGTGGCGCTCCTGGAGGGCACGGACGCCCTGATTCTCCAGGCCGATGCCCTTGAGGACATGGCCGAGGTACTCGAGCTAGCCGGTGGGGAAGGTGCCCGCGAATGCCTGAATCAGGCGTTGAACCGCCTGGAGCGAAAGGAAGACGTCGTATCCGTCGTGCGCGTCCAAGCGTCGTTGCGAGACCTGGACGCAACCCTTGCCTAGAAGGCCTAGTGCATCTTCCCGTTGTGCGAGGAGATGAGCGTCGCGTCGAACCCCTTGCGCCCCAGGTCGCGGACGTTCCAGAGGCAGGGCCGCTCGTCTGCAGAGGGCGCCGCGGAGCTGCACCGGTCGCGGATGATCTCGAGCTCGCAGGTGTCGCAGGCGAGGTAAAAGAGCGCGAAGTTCTTCTCCGTCTGCTTCGCTGACACGAACTCGTCCGGCCAGTGCAGCACGAACTGTAAGGAGTTGAAGGTGCCAGGAATCGTCGCGCTCACCCAGCCGCCACTCCGGCAGATCTCATACTTCGGGCACACGAACGGAGGGTCATCAGTGATCGCGAGCTCGGCGGTGAGGCCGTCGTGCGCAGAGGGAATCTTCGAAAGTCCGCTCTGACCCTCGTCCTTCGCGAGAAGCTGCGTGGCGATTCCGTCCGGGACGAAGGACGTCGCTCGGGGTCCTCCCGCGGCGAGTGTCGTCACAGGCTCGGAGACGGTGATCGAGTCGGCCTGCGGGTCGGGTTGTGGACTGTCGCTCCCCCGCTCCTTGACCGTGGCGGTGACCACGTTCCGGAACGCCGCGGCCTGGGTAGGCGCGCGGGAGACGAGTTCGACCGTGGCAAGAGCGCCCTTGCGTAGCTTCCCGATCACACAACGCGCGGTCGCTCCGTTGATCGTGCAGCTGCCCGCGCTCGCGTCCGCCGAATAAAAGGAGCTACCGGGTGGAGCCGCGCCGCATTCGCTGCCGCCGGAACCGCTGGCGAGACACGCCGTCACCGTCGTGTGGGTGAGCTCACTCTTGCCGACGTTTTGGAGGGTCGCCGTGAAGGAGACGAACGTCTGCCCGGCCGCGGTGGCCACCGAAACTTCGAAGGGCGTGTGCGTTACGCTCACGCAGAGCTGCCGACCGGACGGCGGCGGACACGGCGAGTCCGCCGCGGACGCTCCCGCGCCTCCGAGCCCGGCAACGAGCATGCCTCCGGCCACGAGTGCTGCGAACGTATTGCGTGCGAGACCCAGTCGTGTGATGGCTAGCCTCCCTCAGGCTGGCCTGATGCTCTCAGACAGCGCGACCCGAGTCAATTGGCATGCGGTCAGCGATCGCTCCACCCCGGCGAGCTGGTCGTGCGCCCGGAGTCAGCCCTGGACGCCGCGTTGGCGGAATCGCTCAGGCGGGTGCGCGCCGATCGCGGGCGCGCTCAGCGCTTCCTCATTCACGCAGACGTAGGCATCCAGCCACCAGATCTCACGCACACGCCCTCGCAGATTCGGTGTCCACACGCCGTCTTGAACATGCTCGCGCATTCGTGAGGAACGGGCGCGGTCCTCCCGATAGGAAGCGGATAGAGGGCCCCAGACTGCCGCGCGGCCCTGAGCCCGGCTTCGCCTCCTCGACGCGGCCGTTTCCAGCATCCCCTTCGAGGGGACGCCTCAGAGATGAGCCGATCGGCGGCCGCACTCTGCCCACTGCTTGCTGCGCTCGCGCTGATGCTGCCCGCGTGCGGAGGCGGCGGCGGGCTCGGAGCGCCCACCACGACGGTGGCCGCGGGCCAGCAGACCGAACCGGTCGAAGCCGAGGACGTCGTGAGCGACGACGCCGGCGACGAGGAAAAGCCACCCGGCAAGGACAAGCCCCACCCGAAGGACAAGCCTCACCCCAAGGACCAGGGACGCGGCTACGGCAACACCTACGGTCACTTCAAGAAGGACGACTAGGTCGTGGCCGGGTCGTCGGACAGGG
The DNA here is from genome assembly GCA_963842305.1 of uncultured Actinomycetes bacterium. Lineage (GTDB taxonomy): Bacteria > Actinomycetota > Thermoleophilia > Gaiellales > Gaiellaceae > JAIBJN01. The sequence goes on along the minus strand of CAWJFW010000002.1, from coordinate 819,384 downwards.
CCGGCAAGCGCACGGGTGGAGGGGGTGCCCCGGAGAACCGGAAGAGCTCAACGAAGCGCGCGAGCTCGGAGGCCTCTCCCTCGACGACGGCGATCGCATCCGGCTCGAGCTGGCCCGCGAGTACGCCGACCAGTGCGTCGTCGTCGGCCTCGAGCACGAGGTCCGGGTCTCCCGCAGACCCAACGGCGACCTCGAGAGCGCCGTCCTCGAGGCTGAGCCGGAACGCGCCCTCGCGGAGGCGGATCTCGTAGACACGTGTGAGCCCGGCGGCCTGCTCCGAATGGAAGAACGCTTTGAGCGCGAGCGCGAGCCAGTGGGAGCGGAGCACTTGACCGGACTCCCGCGGTCCGATCGTGGCGGCGCCCCAACGGCCAAGAGCGGCTGCCGCGGTCTCGAGCCCGCGGCCGTACTCCGTCAGCTCGTAGACGGCGGACGCTGCGGGCGGAGGTAGCCGCGAGCGCGTCACGACCCCGGCCCGGTCGAGCTGTCGGAGACGCGTAGCGAGGACGTTCGTGCTGACGCCCGGAAGGCCGTCGAGAAGATCGGTGAACCGCTTCGGCCCGAGCAGGAGCTCGCGGACGACCAGCAGCGCCCAGCGGTCGCCCACGAGGTCCAGCGCCCTCGCCAGGCCGCAGTACTGCCCGTAGCTTCGCCCTCCAGTCGCTCGCGTGCCCCTCACCACTTTGTAATAAGAAGTTGATACTTGCTTTTTCACAGTATGCCGACTAGCGTGGCCGAACGAAACCACTGAAGGGAGAAAAGGCCATGAGCACCGTCGAGACAGCGGTTGGCCGCTTCGTCTGGCACGACCAGATGTCGAGTGACCCGGCCGCGGCCAGCCGGTTCTACGGAGATCTCCTAGGCTGGGAGATCGAGGTTTGGAAGCCGGGCGAGATGGACTATCCGATGATCAAGTCCGGCGAGCAGACCCACGGCGGCTTCGGCCCCGCCCAGGGCGGAGCGCCGCCGCACTGGCTCTCCCACGTGATCGTGGACGACGTCGACGCGGCGGTCGGCCGGGTCGAGGGGGCGGGTGGAAAGGTCGTCGCCCCGGCGATGGACATCCCCGAGGTCGGCCGCATGGCAGTCGTCGCCGATCCCCAGGGCGCGGTCCTCTCGCTCTTCTCGTCCGCGGGCGATCCACCGACCTCGCAGGGCGTCTTCGTGTGGGACGAGTTGATGACGACGGACATCGAGGGCGCGAAGCACTTCTACGGCGAGGTCGTCGGCTGGGAGAGCCGCGACATGGAGATGGGCGAGGGCAACGTGTACACCCTGTTCAGCTCGGGCGGCAACGACCGCGCGGGCGGCATGCCCATTCCTCCCCAGGCCGAGGGAACGCCGCCGAACTGGATGACCTACATCGGGACCGACGACGTCGACGCCACAGTCGACAAGGCGAAGAAGCTTGGCGCCACCGTCCATATGGAGCCCTTCGACGTCGCCACGGTCGGCCGTCTCGCGATCGTCGCCGACCCGACGGGCGCCGTGTTCGGTCTGTACAAGCCGCTCGAGTCGTAGCCGAAGCGCACGACGTAGCAGGGTGGAGTGGGTAGCGCGGCCCGCTCCACCCTGCCGCCCGCCTCGGTATTCTCCAGATCGACACATGGGCGGCCTCTTCGCGTATCTGGACCCCGGATCGGGGTCGATGATCCTCCAGGCGATCGTCGGCGGTGTCGCTGCGATCGCCGTTGCGAGCAAGTTCTACTGGCGACGGTTCCTCGGGTTCCTGGGCATCCGGAAGAGGGACGACTCGTAGCCGACACCGAGCTCCGGGTCGAGCCGGGCTCGTTCCGCGACCCGGATAGCCACGTCTTCTACGTCGGCAGTGAGATCCGGCGGGCCCTCTCAGAGCGCGGGCTCGCCGACTGGGACGCGCTCGCCGTAACGGATCTCTTTCGAAACGGCGTCGCGGATGGGCGCCTGGTCGCCACCGAGCGCATCGCCGAGCCCGACGGCCTGCCCGGCGAGCTCGACGAGGGCCGCGTCGCGGCCGTGCTCCGGCACGAGCGGATCCCGGTGGTCTCCTATCCGTACGAGTGGCCGTTCGGGATGCTCCAGGACGCCGCGCTCCTCGAGCTCGACCTGCTCCTCGAAGCCCTCGACGAGGGGCTCGTGCTCAAGGATGCCTCCCCGTACAACGTGCAATGGCGAGGCACGAAGCCGGTCTTCGTCGATGTCGGCTCCTTCGAGCGGCTGCGTGAAGGCGAGCCGTGGGCGGGCTACCGCCAGTTCTGCACGCTCGTCCTCTACCCACTTCTGCTCCAGGCCTACAAGGGCGTGCCCTTCCAGCCGTGGCTCCGCGGCTCGCTCGAGGGGATCGAGCCGGCCGAGATGCGGGCGCTCTTCGGCTTCCGCGACCGCTTCCGCCGCGGCGTCCTCACGAACGTCGTCCTGCACGCGAGGCTCGAGAACCGTTACGCGGACCGCGAGGTCAAGGGCGACCTGAAGAAGGCGGGATTCCACGCCGAGCTGATCCGGGCCAACGCCCGCAAGCTGAGGAAGCTCGTCCAGAGGCTCGAATGGACACCCGGCCGGACGGCTTGGTCCGGATATGGCGAGGCGAATCCGTACGATGACGCAGATGCGGCCGACAAGGAGGCCTTCGTCCGGGAGGCAGCGGGAACGCGCCGCCGCCGCATCCTCTGGGACATTGGCTGCAACGACGGGCACTACACGAGAATCGCGGCCGCGCACGCCGAGTACGCGGTCGCCCTGGATGCGGACGCAGCCGTCGTCGAGGCCCTCTACCTGGCGCTCCGCGCCGAAGGCTCGACGACCATCCTGCCGCTCGTCGGCAACGTGACCGACCCGTCGCCCGGCCTCGGCTGGCGCGGCGAGGAGCGCCCGCCGCTCGCCGAACGGTGCCCTCCTGACCTGACGCTCTGCCTGGCGCTCGTCCACCACGTCTCGCTCTCCGGCAACGTCCCCGCTCCACTCCTTCCTGGACTGGCTCGTCGAGCTGAGGACGGAGGTCGTGATCGAGTTCCCTACCCGCGACGATCCAATGGTCCGGAGACTCCTCGACCGCAAGGCGCCGCGGGCGAACCCCGACTACGAGACAGAGACGTTCGAACAGAAGCTCGAGGAGCGCTTCCGCGTCGAGCGCCGCGAAGCCCTCCCTTCCGGCACGCGGATTCTCTACCGTGCGATTCCGGCCGCCTGACCCTCCCGGGTCCTTTCGCTGGGCGGCGGTCCACCTCGCCGGACTCTCGGCGCTGGCGATCGCGCAACCGCTCTTCGACCTCCTCGCGCGGAACGTCGAGTTTTTCGCGGTGCGCGGGTCGACGCGCTGGGACGTCGTTTTCTTCGCGCTCGCAGTCGTCCTCCTCCCCCCGCTCCTCCTCCTCGGCGTCGAAGCGCTGGGCAGCCTGGCCGGCAATCGGGTCGCCACCGTGCTCCATCTCGCCTTCCTCGCGGCGCTGGTGGCGCTCCTCGCCCTGCAAGCCCTTCGTGGGATCGGGGTCGGGGCAGTCGCTGCGGCCGCGGGGATCGGCGGCTTCGGCGCGCTCCTGTACGTGCGTGCGCGCCCCGCGCGCATGCTTCTGTCCGTCGTCGGCGTAGCCCCGGTCCTCATCCTCGTCCTCTTTCTCGCCTTCTCGCCCGTGTCGAGGCTCCTCGAGACCCCGCCAGAGCCGCATCTGGCCAAGACCCCCTCCGGAGCGCCGGTCGTCATGATCGTCTTCGACGAGCTTCCCACCGTCTCGCTGCTCGGGGCAGACGAAGAGCTCGACGCGGCGCGCTATCCCAACTTCGCCCGGCTGGCGGAGGACTCGACCTGGTTTCGGAATGCAACGACCGTGCACGAGTGGACCACGGGAGCCGTGCCCTCGATCCTCACCGGCGAGCGCCCGCACGGGCTGCCTCTCTTCCTCGACCACCCGGAGAACCTCTTCACCCTGCTCGGCGGGTCCTACGACCTGAATGTCCAGGAGTCGCAAACGCATCTTTGTCCGTCAGAGCTGTGCGACGCGGATCGGGAGCCGCTCCCGGCGCGGGTCGGATCCCTCGTCTCCGACCTCTCGGTGGTTTACGGCCATCTCGTGTTGCCGCAGGACCTTGCCGACGAGCTGCCATCGATTTCGACGGCGTGGCAGGACTTCGGCGAGGGCGACGGGCCTCGCGCGCTGCTCCAGGAAGGGCCGGCTCAGCAGGGCCAGCGACCGACTGCCTACACGGAGCGCGATGCCGAGGTGCAGGAATTCGTCGACTCGCTCGGGCCGTCGAAGCGTCCCAGGCTCTCCTTCCTTCACGTCCTCCTCCCCCATCACCCCTGGGAGTACCTGCCGGACGGAAGGCTCTACGCCTCGGACCTCGGCTTTCAGCCCGGCCTGGAGAACGAGCGCTGGGTCGGCGACCCGGAGCTCGCTATCCAGGCACAACAACGCCATCTGCTCCAGGTCGGCTACACGGACCGGGAACTCGGACTCATCCTCGACAAGCTCGAGCAGACGGGGACATACGACGATTCGCTCGTCGTCGTCGTCGCCGACCACGGGGTCAGCTTCAGACCGAATGGGGAGCGACGCCGCGCGCGGGAGGGAAACCTCGAGGAGATCGCCTTCGTCCCCCTCTTCATCAAGGCGCCGGGTCAGACCGACGGTGAGGTCGTCGACGGGTTCGCGCGCACGATCGACGTCGTCCCCACGATCGCGGACATCCTCGACGTCGACGTTCCGTGGGAGCTCGATGGACGCTCGCTGCTCGAAGCGGAAGAGAGCAACGGCGAGGTTCTCGTCAGCACGTCCTCCGGGGACACCGTCGAAGGAGAGTTGGCCGACCTGGTCGAGCGACGCAAGGATGTCCTCGCGCGGCAGGTGCAACTCTTCGGCGAGGGGGACGACGATCCGGGCCTCTTCGGGATCGGGCCGCGACCCGACCTCCTTGGCCAACCGGTCGACGGGCTCGCCTCCGCGCCGACCGGCGGACCGAGCTTCGAGAGCTACGGCGCGAGCGACTACGACCCCGCCTTGCCGTTCGCACCCGTGCGCGTGTACGGCCGCATCCACGGCGCGCCCGCGGGCGATGTCGTGGCGATCGCCGTCAACGGTCGGATCGTCGCCGTCACGCGGAGCTTCGGGCACGACGGCGAGACGCTCGTTTCGGCAGTCGCGCCCGAGCGCGCCTTCCGCGCCGGGGCCAACAGTGTCCGGCTCTTCGTGGTGCAGGGCGCGGGCGACGCCACCGTGCTCGACGAGCTGCCGCCGCTCTCGTAGTTCCATAGCATTCGTGCTATACATAGCACGGGCGCTATGCCACGACCGTTGAAGGACGAGCGGCACGAGATGATCGAGCGGGCGATCGAGCGGCTCCGCGGGAGGCTCGCAGGCGCACACGACGGCTGGCTCTTCGCGCAGATCGCCGGGCAGGTCGCGGAACGGCGCCGCTCCCTCGGACTCTCCCAGGCCGACCTCGCCCACGTCTGCGGCACGACGCAATCCGCGATCGCCCGACTCGAGTCGGGCGGCCGTCCGCCGCGGATCGACACGCTCCTGAAGCTCGCCCACGCACTCGACTGCGAGCTGCACGTCGAGCTTCGCCCGGGTCTGAAGCCGCCTGAGGCGGCCTCGCCATGACGGCGTCGGCCCTGCTCCGGCACCACGGGCCGCTCCTGGTGCACCTCCTCACCGGCACGGCCGTCGTCGCCTACGCGCTCCGGGCGCCCTGCGGACACGACGAGTGCCTCGGGCCGCTGTACGCCGGGGCGTCCGCCGGCGTCTGGGCGGTAGCCGTGCCATTCGTCCTTGTCGCCTCGAGAGCCGGGCCGCCGGGTCCTCGGGCCCTCGCGTGGGTCGTCTGGCTTCTCTGTCTGCCGGTGAGCTGGGCGTTCGCACTGGCCGTGTTCCTGCTCCACCCGGCGCTCGGCGGCGCGTAGCTCCCCGACCGCCAGGGGCGGCGCTATCGTCAAGGAGTGGACGATGTTCGCGCGTTTCTCGATGCCTCTGAGGCCTTCTTCAAGGCATTCGCGGCCGTGGCATGGGGCGCACTGCTCCTGGCGGTCGCGCTTACAGGTGATCCGCCTGCTCATGCGCGCCCGCGCGTGGCAGAACATCCTCCAGGCCGCCTACCCGGAGACGAAGGTCCGCTACTGGAGCACGTTCGGCGCCTATATGGCCGGGGTCGGCGTGAACGCGATCGTGCCGGCCCGCGCCGGAGACGTGGTCAAGCTTTACATCGCCAGGCACCGCATCGAGGGCTCGACCTATCCGACGCTCGCCTCGAGTCTCGTCGTGGAGACGCTGTTCGACTTCGTGGTCGCCTCGATGCTCTTCCTCGCCGCGATCCAGATGGGCCTGCTCCCGGGTCTGCCCGACCTCCCCCGGCTGCCCGCGTTCGACTGGGCATTCGTCGTCGAGCATCCGCGGATCGCGGTCTTCATCTGGTGCATCCTGCTCGGCGGGCTGATCGTCCTGATCGCGTGGGCATCCCGTCACGTCACGGCCTTCAGGCAGAAGCTCGCCCTCGGCTTCGCGATCCTGCACGACTGGCGCGTCTATGCGCGTGAGGTCGTCTCCTGGCAGGCGGGAAGCTGGATCGCCCGCGCCGCATCCGCTTTCTTCTTCCTCCGCGCATTCCACGTCGACGCGACCGCCAAAACGACGCTCGCGGTGCTCGTCATCGGCGGCCTCTCCACCATGCTGCCGTTCACGCCCGGGGGCGCGGGCACCCAGCAGGCGATCCTCGTGTTCGCGCTCTCCGGCGCCGCAGCGAGCTCGACGATCCTTGCCTTCAGTTTCGGCCAGCAGCTCGTGATCACGATCGTGAACGTCGCGATCGGCTTCGGTGCCATCCTCCTCATGCTGGGAACGCTTCGTTGGCGGCGCCACGTGCAGGGCGCGGAGAACGAGATCAGGGGTCGGACGCCGCCAGCCCCTGACGGGAATGGAGAGCTTCCGAAGAACCCTCGCCCGGTCGCCGCCGACCGCGACCGCATATGATGGTTGTCGGATGGAGCGGACGGTTCGACGGAACGAGCCGGGGGGCTATGCGGAGGCTGTCTCGAACCTCTGGGAGCGCATAGGCGCGTCCCTCGTACGGCTCGAGCGGGTGGCCGAGTCACCTGCGGACGGCCTCGCGGACGGATTCCTCGACGAACTGCCTCAGCTTCAGTACAGCCTGCACGCAGGAGCCGAGCTCGCGGTCGGCATCGACCCCCCGCCGGGGGGCGAGACCCTGCACACCGAGCTCGTCTCTGCACTCGCCGAGGCCCGGGACATCACCGCCGAAGTCGCTTTCGCCCTCGAGGGGGGCGACGTCGAGCTCGTTCAGCCGCTCCTCCCGGAGTGGCGCGGGGCGCTCTTCCGCGTGCGGCTGGCCAGGCTGCGGGCGCTGGAGCGAGCGACGATGCCGCTCGGCTCCGACCGAGCCGCCGCTCCCGAGCCGAGGCGGCCGCGCGAGCGCGCGTCGATTTCGGCAATCGTCGCAACGGCGCTGGTTATCGGCGGCGCCTTCCTGTTCACCGCCGGAGCCGTGCTGGCTGCCTGGCCGGTGTGGGCCGCCGGGCTCGCCCTCTTCGCCGGCGGCTTCGTGCTCTACCGATAGCCGTCGAGCCGGGCCAGCGACTCGTCGCGGCCGAGCAGCTCGAGGCTCTCGAAGAGACCCGGTGAGACCTTCGAGCCCGTGACTGCGGCACGAATTGGGCCGAAGGCGTCGCGCGGCTTCAGGCCGAGCCGTTCCGCGAGACCGCGAAGGGCACCTTCGATCGGCTCCGCCGTGAAGGGCTCGACGGCCGCCAGAGTCTCGCGCGCCTCCGCGAGCACCGGTGCCGCGTCGGCGACGAGCGCCCGCGCCGGCTCGACCCGCTGGAAGAAGAATCCTGCGAACGCTGGATATTCGCCGAGCCGCGAGATCTTCTCCTGGACGAGCGGTGCGGAGGCGCGGATCGTCTCCTCGTCGCCGTCGAAGTCTTGCTCCCGGAGATAGGCGACGAGCGCATCCGCATAGGCATCCGGCGGCAGCTCGCGCAGGTAGACGCCGTTCAGCCAGTCGAGCTTCGCGTAGTCGAAGGTCGCCGGGCTCGAGCCGACCCGGTCGAGTGAGAAGCGCTCGACGAGCTCGTCCTGGGACATGACCGTCGTGCGATCGTCGTAGCTCCAGCCGAGCAGGGCGAGGTAGTTCATGAGCGCAGGGGCGACGTACCCCTCGGCGCGGAATTCCTCCACGGACACGGCGCCGTGCCGCTTCGAGAGCTTCTTCCCGTCCGTCCCGAACACGTTGGGGACATGCGCGTATGCCGGCACCGCGCGCTCCAGCGCCTCGAGGATCTGGATCTGCTTCGGCGTGTTGGGAACGTGGTCTTCGCCGCGGATCACGTGAGTGATGCCCGACTCGGCATCGTCGAGGGCGGCAGCGAAGTTGTACGTTGGGCGACCGTCGGAGCGCAGGAGCACGAGATCCTCGAGCTTCTCGTTCGGGAATTCGATCCGCCCCTTGATCGCGTCCTCCCAGACGGTCGTTCCCTCGTCGGGCATGCGGAAGCGCACGGCCCCGTCGTCCTCGTACGCGCGTCCGTCGGCCACCAGCCTGCGGGCGGCCTCCGCGTGGCGCGGGAGCGAGTCGAGCTGGAACTCCACGTTGCCATCCCAGTCCAGCCCGAGCCACCGCAGCGAGCGCTGGATCTGCTCGACGGACTCCGCCACCTCGCGGCTCGTGTCGGTGTTCTCGATCCGGAGCAGGAACTCGCCCTCCTCGTGTCGCGCAAAGAGCCAGTTGAAGAGCGCAGTGCGAACACCTCCGATGTGGAGGAAGCCGGTTGGGCTGGGTGCAAACCTGACGCGGACGGCCACGCGGTTATCGTAGTCCCGTGCTCGCCGGCGCCCACGTCTCCACCGCTGGGGGGATCCACACCGCCGTCGAGCGCGCGGTCGAGCGTGGCGCCGAGGCCGTTCAGATCTTCACGCAGAGCCCGCGGGCTTGGCGGCCGACGAACCACCCACCCGAGAACATCGAGCGCTTCAAGCAGGCCCGCGCGGAGGCGGGGATCGGGGCGGTCGTCTGTCACGCCGTCTACCTCATCAACCTCGCGACTCCGGATCGGGAGATCCGGAAGAAGTCGCGCGCGGCACTCCTGCAAACCGTCGAGGTCGCCTGTGCGATCGAGGCGGACGGGGTCGTCCTCCACGTCGGCTCCCACCTCGGCGCCGGGCTCGACGCCGGCCTCGAGCAGGCGGCCCCCGCCCTCGAAACAGCGCTGGGCACGTGCAACGATCGAACGTGGATCCTGCTCGAGAACTCGGCCGGCGCGGGTGGCACGATCGGCCGGTCGGTGGACGAGCTCGCCGTTCTCTTCGACCGCCTCGATCACCACCGGCGGCTCGGGCTCTGCCTCGACTCCTGCCACCTCTGGGTCTCCGGTGTCGACGTCACCGATCCGGCGGCCTTCGCCGCGACTCTCGAGGAGGTCGACCAGGGCATCGGCCTCGACCGCCTCCGCTGCCTGCACGTCAACGATGCGGCCGCCGAGCTCGGGTCGAACCGCGATCGTCACGCAAACGTCCTCGCCGGGACGATGGCCGAGGGGCTCGGCGTCTTCCTCGCGGATCCACGAGTGCAGGGACTACCGGCGATCCTGGAGACACCCGGCCCCGACAACCACGGGCCGGACGCGGCCGAGGTGCAGCGCCTCAAGGACCTGCACGCCAGGGCGACGGGAGCTACGCGGCCTGGTCGGTCTGCTCGACGACCCGGAAGGACGGCGTCCCGTGGGGGAGCTCGAAAAACTCGGGGTTGACGCACCCGCGCTCGTCGGCGCGGTGCTGGTAGCAGCTCGAGACCTCGGCGCGACACATAGGAAGCGGCTGGCGGACCGCCCGCACCGCTCCGAAGCCGCCCTTGCGTCCTCGCGCCTCATCGAGGAGCTCGAGGTCGATCTCGACCGCGTAGACCTTCTGCATGCACCCGACGTACGTGCGTCCCCACTCCTGATAGGCGTAGAGGAAGGGGCACGCGCGGTCGACGCATGCACCGGGATAGACGACCTTGTCGCAGTGAACCTGGCACCGCCGGCATTCGGTCTCCTCCTGCGGTCGGAGGGGCAGCTCGGTCCCGGTGAACATCTGGCGTGTCACAGGCTGTCCCTGGATTGTTGACCGCCTTTTCGGCCCCCGCAAGTCTTGACAGGACGGGCGCTGCGGTGTAGGCCGCGCTGCCTAGGCGAGCTCGCCGGTGAGGCGTCTGGCGACGTTCAGGACGTCCATCGCGGTGAAGGCCTCGAAGTCGGGGTCGAGGCCCCGCTCGTCGTCGTCGGCGCGGAACCAGAAGGCCTGCACGGTCGTCATCCCGAGCTCTTTCGCGCCGCGCACGTCCTCGTAGCGGCGGTCGCCCACGAAGAGCGCGTCCTGCGGCTGGACGCCGAGCTTTCCCAGGGCCGCCTCGAAGATGGCCGGGTGCGGCTTCCGGAGGCCGACCTCCGAGGAGAAGACCGCCGCGTCGAGGCGGTCGGCGAGGCCCATGTCGGCGAGATCGCGGTGCAAGAGCCAGGCAGGATCGAACGCGTTCGAGACCAGCCCGGTCAGAAGGCCGCGCCCGCGCAGCGCGTCCAGAAGCGCATGGGTGTGCGCGCCGAGGAGCCGCGCCGGCGCCCAGGCGGCGTGCTCGGCCGCGAGAAACCCGTCAAGCTCCGTCTCGCCAACCTCGACACCGAAGCCCGCGAGAAGCTCGCGGACCATCTCCGGGTACTCGACCTCCTCGAGAGCGCCCGGTACGAACAGCAGGGGCAGGTAGCGCTCGCGGAAAACCGCGGCCGTACGCTCCGGGCTCGGCAGGTCGTCACGCTCGAGCGTGTCGAGGCCCGCCTCCCAGCCAGCGGCCAGCAGCACCTCGTCGTAGGCGAAGTGGAAGAGGGTGTCACCCCAGTCGAAAAGAACGGCGCGCAGCACGCGCCAGAGGATAGGGTGGCCGCGGCTTGGTGCGCCGCCTCCTTTACGCTCTGCTGGCTCTCGGGCCGCTCCTCGTCGTCCTCGACCACGTCGCCCACCTCGGCGAGAACACACTCTTCGTCCTCTCCGCGCTGGCGCTCATCCCGCTCGCATGGCTGATCGGCGAGGCGACCGAGCATGCTTCACATCACACCGGACCCGGCGTCGGCGGCTTCCTCAACGCGACGTTCGGGAACGCGCCCGAGCTGATCATCGCCCTGATCGCCGTCAACCAGGGACTCACCGAGGTCGTGCGCGGCTCGCTCACCGGTAGCGTCGTCGGGAATCTGCTCCTCGTCTTGGGCTTTTCGCTGCTCTTCGGCGGCACGGGGCGCCTCGACCGTGAGTCCAGCCTGATCTCGTTTGCGCTCGTCGCGTTCGCGGTCATCCTCTTCCTGATCCCGTCGATTCCAGGCTGGGAGGGCAACCCCGACCGGCACTCGCTGGCGGTCATCTCCGTGCCCGTGTCGATCGTCCTCCTGCTCGTCTACGTCGTCGTGACGTGGTACTCGCTGCGACGCCATCGCTCGCTCCACATCTCGGACGAGTCGGCGAGGATGGCGGCGTGGTCGCTGCCGCTCTCGGTCGCTGTGCTCGGGGCGGCGACAGTCGTCACGGCGTTCGTCGCCGAGATCCTCGTCGGAACGCTCCAGGCGTTCGCCGAGGACTTCGGATTGTCCGACTTCTTCGTCGCGGCGGTGATCGTCGCGATCGTCGGGAACGCGGCCGAGCACGGCGGCGCGGTCGTCGTCGCCTACAAGGGAAACCTCAAGCTCGCGGCCGAGATCGCGCTTGCCTCGAGCGCTCAGGTGGCGGTCTTCCTCATCCCGGCGGTTGCCCTGATCTCGTGGCTGATCGAGCCGCTGGCGCTCTCCTTCCGCCAGATCGAGCTCCTCGCCATGGGCGGCTCGGTCATCTTCGCGGCCCTTCTCCTCGTCAACGGGCGCTCGACCCGCTGGCGCGGCGTCGTGCTGATCGCCGCCTACGTCGGCGTGGCATTCGGCTTCTACGCCGCCGGCGACCGTTAGGAAGTTTGGCGAAACAGGCGGCTGTGTTGCCGGGCCGCGCTGTTCGCCCCGAGGACGGCGTCCTCGGTCGCGCCCGTGGCTTCGGCTACCGGCTCTCCCTGCGGCCTTGCCTCGGAACGACCATCGCACCCCGGCGACGAGCGACGTTTCGCCAACCCTCCTAGGTTCGGTTAACCGAACCTCAGGTCTCGCGCTCCCCTCCTTGTGGCGCCCACGTGCCCTTGGAACCATTGACGGCACCCCGAGCCCTCAGGAGGTTCCATAGAGTGGCGACCATGGCTACCGAAGCGCAGCAGACCGAAAGCAGCACCAGCAGCACCAACGGCGCGGTCGTGACCGCGCGCGGCATCACGCGCGTCTACGGCGAGGGCGACACGGCCGTGAACGCCCTGAGAGGCGTCGACCTCGACGTCCAGCGCGGGAAGCTCACCGGCGTCATGGGCCCGTCGGGCTCGGGCAAGTCGACCCTCATGCACATCCTGGCGGGGCTGGACAAGCCCACGGAAGGCGAGGTCGCCATCGACGGCACCGACATCGCCAACCTGAGCGACACCGACCTCACGAAGCTCAGGCGCGAGCACATCGGCTTCATCTTCCAGTTCTTCAACCTGCTCCCGATGCTGAGCGCCGAGGAGAACATCGTCCTGCCTCTCGAGCTCGGCGGCGTCAAGCTCGACAAGGACTGGATCGAATCCGTGATCGATCGAGTCGGCCTCGGCGACCGGCGCAAGCACCGGCCCGCGGAGCTCTCGGGCGGCCAGCAGCAGCGCGTCGCCGTCGCCCGCGCCCTCATCACCAAGCCGACGGTGGTCTTTGCGGACGAGCCGACGGGCAACCTCGACTCGACTACCAGCGCGGAGATCCTCGAGCTGCTGCGGGAGTCGGTCGAGACGCTGGGCCAGACCTTCGTCATGGTCTCGCACGACCCGAAGGCGACGGCCATCGCGGACAGGACGCTGTTCCTCGCCGACGGTTGCATCGTCAAGGAGCTCGGCAAGGCCACGGCCGACGAGGTCGTGGAGACGATGCAGACGGTGAGCCGGCTGTGATCCGAGTGGCCCTCAGGGGCCTGCTCGGCCGCAAGCTCAGAGCGATACTCACCGCTCTGGCGATCATCCTCGGTGTCGCGATGATGAGCGGCACCTACGTCCTCACGGACACAATCGACAAGGCGTTCTCGACGATCTTCGACGAGTCGTACGCCGGCACCGACGTGGTCGTCTCCGGTAAGGGAGCCGACATCAGCTTCCAGGGCACCGACGCGGAGACGCCGCCGATCGACGAGTCTCTCGTCGCCAAGGTGCGCGCACTGCCCGATGTCGAGGCTGCCGCGGGCAGCGTCGCCGACGAGACGAACACGAAGATCATCGGCTCGGACGGGAAGGCGATCAACACCCAGGGCGCTCCCAGCCTCGGCTTCGGCATCGAGACCGGACAGGACGTCGACCGCTTCAACCCCCTGAACCTCGTCGAGGGCAACTGGGCTCACGGCGACGACGAGGTGGTGATCGATGCCGGGACTGCCGATCGTGAGAACTACAAGATCGGCGACACGATCCAGATCTCGACCCTCCAGCCGAAGCAGGACTTCACGCTGACGGGCATCGCCAAGTTCGGCAACGTCGACTCGCTGGGCACGGCCACCTTCGCCATCTTCGACCTGCCGACCGCCCAGAGGCTGCTCGACCGCGAGGGTCAGGTCGATTCGATCTCGGTCGCCGGCACGCAGGGGACGACGCCCGAGCAGTTGATCAAGGACATCCAGCCGATCCTCCCCGCCGACGCACAGGTTCGCTCCGCCGCGGCCGAGGCTCAGGACGACAAGGACGACATCAGCGAGTTCACCAACTTCATCGAGTACTTCCTGCTCGCGTTCGCCGGCATCGCCCTCTTCGTCGGCGCGTTCGTCATCTTCAACACGCTTTCGATCACCGTCGCCCAGCGCACCCGCGAGTTCGCCACGATGCGGACCGTCGGCGCCTCGCGCCGCCAGATTCTGTGGTCGGTCATCGTCGAGGCGCTGACGATCGGGATCATCGCGTCGGTCATAGGCCTCTTCGCCGGCTTCGCCCTGGCCGTCGGCCTCAACGCGCTCTTCAAGGCGCTCGACCTCGACCTCCCGACCGCGAACATGGTGTTCGCCACCCGCACGATCGTCGTCTCGCTCCTCGTCGGCACGATCATCACCCTCATCGCCGGTCTCTTCCCCGCGATCAGGGCGACGCGCGTCCCGCCCATCGCCGCGGTCCGCGAGGGCTTCACGCTCCCCCGCTCCCGCTTCGCGCCGTTCGTTCCGTATATCGCCCTCGCCGTGATCGCTCTCGCGGCGTTCCTGCTCGGCTGGTCCATGTTCCAGGACGACCTCGATACGGCCACGCGGCTGCTCTCGATCGCAGGCGGCGTCATCTTGCTCTTCGTCGGCGTCGCCATGATCTCCTCGCGGACGGTTCGGCCGCTCGCGGTCGGCGACGAGCCCGATTGCGAAGTGGGCGCTCGTCGTTGTCTCGGTCGTCTTCTACCCGTTCGCGCTCTTCTACTGGGGCCTGAAGTACGGCCTGCTCGAAAAGGACGCTCCGCGCGCGAAGAGGGGCGTCGCCCTGGCCGCCACGCTCCCGCTCGCCGAGATCCTCCTCTTCCTGGTTTTCTCCGTCATGTTCGGCGGAGCCGCCGTGGCACTCATCGTGCTCCTCGTCGTCAACCTCGTCATCGTCGGCCTTCGGTGGCGCGGGCACCTCAACGTCGAGTGGCCCGACGAGCTTCCGAGCATCCGTCCGGACAAGTCCGTCGATGCGCTCGCGCGCGAAAACTCACGGCGAAACACCGGCCGGACGGCCGCTACGGCCGCGGCCCTCATGATCGGGATCGCGCTCGTCACCTTCGTCGCCGTGCTCGCCAACGGCATGAAGGCGTCGAACCGAGGCGCGATCGAAGACCAGGTGAAGGCGGACTACGTCGTCACCGCCCAGGACGGCTTCACGCCGTTCGTCGCGGCCGCCGGAGACGAGCTGGCCCGCTCGCCGGACGCACGAGGTCGTGTCCAACGTTCGCGCCGATCTGGGCAAGGTCGGCGACTCCTCGACCTACGTGACGGGGATCGACCCGAGGACGATCCTCCAGACCTACACCTTCGACTGGAAGGAAGGCAACGACAACATCGTCCGGAACCTCAGCGCGAACGAGGCGATCGTCGACGCGAAGTTCGCCGAGGACAACGACATCTCGGTCGGCGACACGATCACGATCCTGACCCCCTCGGACGCAGACGCTCGAGCGGCAGGTCGTGGGCCTCTACGAGCCGCCGCCGTTCTACCCGCTCCTGGGCGGCGTCTCGATAACCACCCAGACGTTCGACACGTACTTCGAACGCCCGCGGAACCAATTCAGCTTCGTGAACGTCTCGGGCGACCCGACTGAGGCAACGACCGAGTCGCTCGACGCAGCCGTCGCCAACTTCCCCGACGCCAAGGTCCAGACGCGGGAGGCGTGGATCGACCAGCAGGACGAGGACTTCAACCAGTTCCTGACGATGCTGTATGTCCTCCTCGCGCTCTCCGTCATCGTCAGCATCTTCGGCATGGTCAACACGCTCGTCCTCTCGATCTTCGAGCGGACGCGCGAGCTCGGGATGCTGCGCGCGGTCGGGATGACGCGCCGGCAGACCCGGCGCATGGTGCGGCAGGAGAGCGTGATCACAGCGCTCATCGGCGCCGCGCTCGGCCTCCCGCTCGGCGTCCTGCTCGCCGCCCTCGTGACGAAGGCGCTGCAGGAGTTCGACGTCCGCTTCTCGATCCCGTGGGGCCAGCTGGTCGTCTTCGCCTTCATCGCCGTGATCGTCGGGATTTTGGCGGCGATCATGCCCGCCCGGCGAGCGGCGAAGCTCAACGTCCTGCGTGCGCTCCAGTACGAGTAGCCACGGAAAGCGGCGACATCGTGAAGATCTCGAGCATCCGGGAGTCCTGGTACGCCTCCCGCTGGGTCGGGGCGAGGCGCCTCTAGACTCGATTCTCTAGTACGGCGTCGGAGCAGCCTCGGCGCCGTCGCGCACCGGCGCACCGGTGAGCGCGCGTGGGATGCGCTCGATCGCCTGCTCGACGTCGTCGGCCGAGATGTCGAGGTGGGTCACGGCCCGGAGGACGTCGTTACGCACCGCGAAGGACAGGAGAACTCCCCCGGCGCGGAGACGTGCGACGGCGTCGTCGGCGCCAAGGCCGAGCGCGCCGACGTCAACGAGGACGAAGTTCGTTTCCACCCGGTCGACGTCGACGGGCACGCCGGCCTCGGCGAGGCCCTCGGCGAGCCGGCGGGCGTTCGCGTGGTCGTCGGCCAGACGCTCGACGTGGTGGTCGAAGGCGTAGAGGCCCGCCGCAGCGACGATGCCGGCCTGCCGCATCGCGCCGCCGAAGAGGTGCTTGAGCCGACGGGCACGGGCCATCCGCTCCTCCGAGCCGGCGATCAACGCGCCCAGAGGGCATCCGAGCCCTTTCGACAGACAGAGGCTCACGGTGTCGAACTCCCGCCCGTAGTCGTCCGCAGGGATTCCGCTCGCGACCGCGGCGTTGAGAAGCCGTGCTCCGTCCAGGTGCGTGGCGAGGCCGTGGCTGCGGGCTTCCGCGGTAACGGCGCGCAGGTGGTCGAGGGGCCAGACGCGCCCGCCGCCGCCGTTGTGGGTGTTCTCGACGCAGACGAGCCGGGTCGGCGCCACGTGCAGATCGCCCCTCGGGCTCACGGCCTCGCGGACCTGAGCCGCCGAGAATCGGCCGTCGTCGGTCTCGAGCGAGTTCATGACGAGCCCGGAATGGACGGCGGGCCCACCGAGCTCGTAGCGGAAGATGTGCGCCGCTCCGTCGGCGATCACCTCGTCCCCGGGCTCCGTCAGCGTCCGCAGCGCGATCTGGTTCGCCATGGTCGCCGTCGGGACGAAGACGGCGGCATCCTGGCCGAGCAGCGCCGCGGCTCGCTCCTCGAGCGCGATGACGGTGGGATCCTCGCGCTTTTGCTCGTCCCCCACGACGGCCTCGGCGATCGCCGTGCGCATCGCCGCGGTCGGCTGCGTCAGGGTGTCCGAGCGAAGGTCGATCACGCGCTCACCGTACCTGGAGGCACCACCGGCCGCAGCCTCCCCGGCGTCCGGGAGAGAACCAGGAACGCTCCCGCGGATACGAGCAGCGCCGCGGTCCCGCTCACGGTGAACGCGAGGCTCGTTCCGCCGGATGCCGCCAGCCACCCGGCAAGCAGGCCGCCGGCGGGCGCCGCGCCGTTGAAGGCGAAGTAGTAGAGGCCCATCATGCGCCCGCGCAGCCGGTCGGGCGTGGAGAGCTGGAGTGCCGCGTTTGCATTCGACGTCCACAGGGTGAACGCGAGGCCGGCCACGAACAGGAGCGGCCCGACGGCCGCAAGCGTCGACTGCGGCGCCAGGGCGAGCTCCGAGATGCCGAAGGCCGCCGTGCCTCCGAGGACCAGCCGCGGGCTCGCCCGCGAGATGGTGGCGGAGACGAGAGCGCCGAGGAGGGCCCCGGCGCCGAAGCAAGCCGTGACGATCCCGAAGACCTCGGGCCCCGACAGCAGCGTCTGCTTCGCGAGCACCGGCAGCAGGACGTTGAAGTTGAACGAGAGCGTCGTCACGAGTAGGACGGTCGCGAGCAGCACTCCGGCCAGCGGGACGCGGCGTACGAACGCGAAGGCCTCCTTGCTCCCGCGCAGGAGTGTCGGGCGCTCGTCGCCCCGGTCGAGAGGCACGAGCTCGTCCGGCCTGATCAACCTCAGGCTCGCGAGGACGGCGACGAAGCTGACGGCGTTCAGCAGGAAGCAGGCGCCGGGCCCGGCGACGGCGATGACGAGCCCGCCAAGCGCGGGGCCGAGCACGCGCGTCCCGTTGAAGAGCCCGGAGTTCAGGGCGACGGCGTTCGGAAGCTCGTCCGGGCCGACGAGCTGAAACGTGAAGGCCTGGCGCGCAGGGTGATCGACCACGAGGGAGATCCCGCGAAGGCCCGTCAGCAGGTAGACCATCCAGGGCTCCACCACGCCGCCGAGGGTGATCGCGGCGAGTGCGGCCGCGAAGACCATCGAGGCCGCCTGGGTGACGATCACCGTCTTTCGGACATCCAGCCTGTCGACGAGAACGCCGCTGAAAAGTCCGAGCACCGTGGCGGGCAAGAACTGGCACAGCATCAGAAGCCCGACCGCGACCGGAGAATGGGTGAGCTGGAGCACGAGCCACGCGGCCGCGATGTTCTGCATCCAGGTCCCCGTGACCGAGACGACCTGGCCCGAGAAGAAGATCCGATAGTTCCGGTGCTTGCGGAGGCTCGACCAGGTGCGGCGGTTGGCGCGCAGTAACGCGGCCGTCACGCGTCGTCCTCGAGCAGTTTCTGAAGCGCCGGAAGCGCCGCCTCGACCGAGTCGATCTCCTCGGGCTCGAGGCGCTTGAGGCGCGCCGCAAGCCAGGCGGTCCGGCGGCCCCGAGCCGAGCGCAGGACCCGCAGGCCCTCGTCGGTCAGCGCCAGCTCGACCCGGCGCCGGTCAAGCTCCGACCGCCGCCGCAGGACGAGTCCGGCCGCCTCGAGGCGATCGACATGGGCAGTCATCGCCGGCGGCGACACACCTTCACGGTCTGCAAGCTCGCGCACTCCGACGTCGGGGTTCGAGCGGATCGCCCAGAGAAGCGATGCCTGCCCGCCGGTGATGCCGAGCGGCGCAAGCTCCTGGCGCAGCCGCCGGTTGAGGTGAAGGAGTGTCGGTCGAAGCCGGTTCGCGACCGTGATCGGATCCAAGGTAGTTAACATCGTTAATCATTCTACCGACGGAGCCCGTGCACCCGCATCACTCCTTCGGGCGGTTACCGTGGCGGTCGTGGATCTCGATCTCCTCGAGCGAACCCTTGCCGACCTCGGTGAGCCCCCGTACCGGCTCGAGCAGGCCTGGGCGTGGACGGCGCGGGGCGCGGCCGGCTACCACGAGATGTCCAACCTCCCTCGAGCCCTTCGCGACACGCTGGCGGTCTCGGTGCCGTACTCCACACTCTCGGTCGTGGAGGAGGCGCAATCGCGCGATGGAACCGTCAAGGCGCTCTTTCGAACGGCCGACGGGCATCCGGTCGAAGCCGTGCTCATGCCCTATCGAGACGGGCGGCGATCGCTCTGTCTCTCGTCCCAGTCCGGCTGCCCGCTGACGTGCACGTTCTGCGCCACGGGAGCCATGCGCTTCGGGC
Source organism: uncultured Actinomycetes bacterium (assembly GCA_963842305.1). Taxonomy (GTDB): domain Bacteria; phylum Actinomycetota; class Thermoleophilia; order Gaiellales; family Gaiellaceae; genus JAIBJN01. Next base: position 800,233 of record CAWJFW010000002.1, on the reverse strand, counting down.
GGAATCTGACCGTCTCGGAGATCCTCGATCAGGCACTCCACTTCCGCCGCCTCGGCGAGGTCGACCACGCGGTCTTCATGGGGATGGGCGAGCCCATGCTCAACGTCGAGGCGGTGCTCGCGGCTGCGCGACGCCTGCCGGATCTCGGGATCACCCACCGCCGAACGACCGTCTCGACGGTCGGGTGGCTTCCCGGCCTGCGCCGCTTCGTGGACGAGGTGAAGGAGCCGATCCGCCTGGCCCTCTCGCTCCATGCGGCAGACGGCGCCCTCCGATCCGAGCTCATGCCGGTCAACGACCGCTACCCGCTCGACGACGTTCTCGCCGAATGCCGGCGGTACGTGGAGCTGCGGCGGCGCAAGGTCTTCGTCGAATACGTGATGCTCGCCGGCGTGAACGACACGGTCGGGCAGGCGCGTGCGCTGGCCGGAGCCCTCGGGCGCGACGGGTTCAAGGTCAACCTGATCCCGTACAACCCGACGGGGCGCTTCGAGGGCTCGTCGCGGGCCGCGATCGCCGCCTTCCGCGAGGTCCTGACGTCGAGCGGCGTACCCGCAACGGTCCGGCTGACGCGCGGCCAGGACATCGCCGCGGCGTGCGGGCAGCTGGCGGCGTCACGCTAGCGGCCTGCTCGGGTCGCCGTGCCCTCATGAACACGATCTTGCAGCGGGTCGAACCTGTTTTTCCGCAGTCCGTCACACACCAACGCGGTTCTCAGCGGTAGCGTCGAACGCGGGTGGTGGTCCGGGGTGGCCCCAGGCGCCGAACGTCCAGGCTCGGATCAGGAGGCCGAGAGGCGGGCCGCCAGCTCCGCGTGACCACCGTCGCGCGCGAAATCGGCGGCTGTGCGGCCGTCGTCGGCAGCCAGCGCGGGATCCGCGCCGTGAGCCAGCAGCAGCTCCGCGAACGGTTCGTCACCGTGCTGGGCGGCCGCATGGAGCGCGGTGAACCCTCCGCGCTGCTGGGCGTTCGGATCGGCGCCGCGCTCGAGAAGGAGCGCCGCTGTCTCCTCTTCACGAGCGGCCGCGGCGCTCTGCAACGGCGTCACCTGGAGTTGGTCGTTCCTCGCAACGACATCGATCAGCGCCCCGCGTTCGACGAGGATGCGCGCGGTCTCGGGTCGTCGGAAGAACGCCGCCAGATGAAGCGGCGTGAAGCCGTCGTCCGTCCATGCGCTCACCAGCCCGGGATCCACTTCCAGAAGCTGCTCGACGCGCTCGGAGCGGCCAACCGCCGCAGCCTCGAAGATATCCAGCTCGGGCTCTCCGGCTAGAAGCTCCTTGATCCGCGACTCGTCGCCCCGGTACACGGCTTCGAGCAGGTCACTCAAAGAACGTGTCCTCGTCCGAATAGGCGGGAGCACAGCAACAGAGGAACCGCAGCTCACCGTCGTCGTCCGCCCGAATCTCGTGCCACGCGTGGGGCGGAATGAGCACCGCATCGCCGGCACCCAGGTCGCGGACGTCACCGTCGACCTCCATCCGCCCGGAGCCCTCCAGTACGACGTAGATCTCCTCGGTTCGGGCGTGATAGTGGCGGCGGGTTCGGGCTCCGGGCGCAAGCGTCGCTTCGGCAAGGCTCTGCTCGGACGCGCCACCGAGCCCCGCGTCGAGAAGGACGCGGATCGTCGACCCGTCGAGGGTCGTGAACGCTTCCGCCTGCTCACGGTTCCGGATCTCCATCACGCCTTGTCCGCAAGCAATTTGACCGCCGCCGAACGGGCCGCCTCGCGCTCCTCGAGCGTCTCGCCGCCGGCGGCGCGCTCCTCGATGACGGCTAGGGCCGTCGCATCTCCGGCCGCGGCCAGCGACTCCATCGCGCCGATTCTCTCCGCAACCGAGCTCGAGTGGAGCCGGCGACGCAGATCCGGAAGAACGAGGCGGGACGCGTTCGGGCCGAGACCGATGAGAGCCGCCACCGCGGCGTCGCGGACCGTAGCCTCGCGGTCGCGGGTCATCGAGAGGATCAGGCGCGTTCCCCCTTCCTCGAGGATCTCGGCTGCGGCGCCGGGTACCCACGCCCGCACGCGTGGACTTGCGTGGCGCGAGAGCGCATCGAGCACGACAGCGGCACGACCGCGGTCCTCGCGAAGCAACTCGACCTCCGCTCGTAGCGCGTCCTTCTCGTCGGGGCCCGCCCGGATCGCCGTGGCAATCGCATCGGCCCGGTCGTCCCGCCACACGCCTTCCAGCCGCGCAAGCATGCGGCGCGTCCAACCTCTTTCTGCATAACGGCGGCGAACGGCCTCCTGAAGATCGTCCTCGTCGGCTGCTCGCTCCATGAGCACCTCCTGGAGAAGCAGCTTCTCGTCCGGATCCATGTCCTCCGCCAGGTGCTCGACCGCCGCCACGAACTCCTTTCCCTCGAGCCCCTGCGACAAGGCATCGACGCGCGCGCCGATCTCCTGCTTGTCCGCGCTCACGCGCCTTTCGGCGCCTCGAGTGGCTCGCTCTCGGGCCGCTCCGCCTCGGAACCTGGATGCTCGTCGAAGCCGTACTTGACGATCGCGCGCTTGGCTGCCTTGACCTCGTCGAGGCGTTGCACCGGGCGTCGATGCGGCGCGTCCTTCAGCGCTCGGGGGTCGGAAGCCGCCTCGGCCGCGATCGCGCGCATCGCCTCGACGAACTCGTCGAGGGTCTCTCTCGACTCCGTCTCGGTCGGCTCGATCATCAGAGCTTCGGGAACGATGAGCGGGAAGTAGATCGTGGGCGGATGGACGCCGTGATCCATCAGCCGCTTGGCGACGTCGAGCGCAGTGGTCCCGGTGTCGCGCTTCAGGTTTCGCGCGGAGAGGACGAACTCGTGCATGCAGAGCCGGTCGAACGGGAGGTCGTACGCATCCCGCAGCCGTGCCAGCAGGTAGTTCGCGTTGAGCACCGCGGCCTCGGACATCTCACGGAGCGCCGGCCCATAGGCGCGGATGAAGGCATAGGAACGCACGAACACTCCGAACGGCCCACAGAACCCACGAACCTTCCCGATCGTCTTCGGCCGGTCGTAGTCGAGACCGAACTCCTCGCCGGAGCGGACGACCGCCGGTACCGGTAGAAACGGCTCGAGGATGTCCCGCACCGCGATGGGCCCCCCTCCCGGCCCGCCGCCGCCGTGTGGCTGCGAGAACGTCTTGTGCAGGTTGATGTGGACGATGTCGAACCCCATGTCCCCGGGCCGTGAGATGCCGCAGACAGCGTTCAGGTTCGCGCCGTCGTAGTAGAGAAGAGCGCCGGCGTCGTGGAAAATCGCGGAGACCTCCTCGATGTGCTCGTCGAAGAGGCCGAGCGTCGACGGGTTTGTGAGCATGAGCCCGGCGGTCCGCCCGTCGACCTTCGTCCTCAGATCGTCGAGGTCGAGGTTCCCGCGCTCGTCCGTCTCCACCTTCTGGAGCTCGAAGCCGGCCATGGCGACGCTTGCCGGGTTGGTGCCGTGGGCGGTGTCGGCGGTGATGACCACGCGCCGCTGGTCGGCCTCGCCGCGATCGGCGAAGTAAGCCCGCATGAGCATGAGGCCGGTGAGCTCCCCCTGTGATCCGGCGGCCGGCTGGAGCGAGACCGCATGGAGGCCGCACACCTCGGCGAGGATCTCCTGGAGCCGCCACATGAGCTCGAGCGCGCCCTGCGAGGCATCCTCCTCCTGGTAGGGATGGAGGTCGCGGAAGCCCGGCAGGTTGACGACCCGCTCGTTCACTCGCGGGTTGTGCTTCATCGTGCAGGAGCCGAGCGGATAGAAGCCCGTGTCGACGCCGAAGTTGCGGTCGGCCAGGCGCGTGAAATGCCGGACGAGCTCCGGCTCCGAGATCTCGGGGAGCCGCGGCGCCCGGCGGCGGGCGAGCTCCTCGGGGATGTCGGGGGCCGGCAGCCCGTAGCTCGGTAGCTTGCCGGCGCGACGGCCGGGCCTGGACCTCTCGAAGATCAGCTTCATCCGGCCACCTCTGCGAGCACCTCGGCCAGCCGGTCGACGTCATCCGGGCTGCGCTTCTCCGTCACGGCGACGAGCAGGGCGTCGTCGAGGCCGGCATAGTCGCGACCGAGCGCGTATCCGGGGTGCACGCCGTGGGCCCGAGCCTCGTGAACGACATCCTTCGCGCTCCGTCCTACGCGTACAGCGAACTCCTTGAACGTTCCGTGGTCGGGGAACACGAGCGGGAGGCCGAGCTTCTCCTTCGCGTACTGGCCGAGGCTCATGCAGGTCTCCCCGAGCTCGCGGAGGCCCTGCGGGCCGAGCCATGACAGATGGACGAGACCGCCGAGCGCCAGCAGAGTCTGGTTCGTGGTGATGTTCGACGTCGCCTTCTCGCGACGAATGTGTTGCTCCCGTGTCTGCAGGGTGAGGACGTATCCGCGCTCGCCGCGGAGGTCGGTCGTCTCCCCGACGATCCGTCCCGGCATGCGGCGGATGTAGTCGGAGCGCGCGGCGATGAAGCCGTAGTGCGGTCCTCCGTACGACTGGTAGTTGCCCGCGCCTTGGCCCTCGCCCACGGCAAGCGCGCAGCCGTACGCGCCCGGCGCCTCGAGCACGCCGAGCGAGATGGGATCGACATGGGCCACCGGCAGGCAGCCGGCCTCGTTCGCGGCTGCGGCGAGGTCCGGCGCGGGCTCCAAACAGCCGAAGAAGTTCGGCTGCTGGAAGATCGCGCAAGCCGCGTCGGCAGCCGCGGCCCGAAGCTCGTCCGGGTCGGTGACGCCGCCGAGATGACCGACCTCCACGACTTCGAGGCCGAACCCCGGCGCGTAGGTCTTCACAACCTGGCGCACCTGCGGGTTCAACGTCTCGCACAGGACAACCTTTTGTCGGCCCGTGACATGCTTGGCGACGAAGCAGGCGTCGGCCGCCACGGTCGTCCCGTCGTAGCCCGACGCGTTCGAGACGTCCATGCCGGTCAACTCGCAGATCACCGTCTGGTACTCGAAGATCGCCTGGAGGACGCCCTGGCTCATCTCCGGCTGATAGGGCGTGTACGCGGTGAGGAACTCGCCCCGCGAGAGGACCGTATCGACGACGGCCGGCACGTAGTGGTCGTAGATGCCGGCGCCCAGGAACGAGAGCTCCCTGCCGGTGTCCGCGTTGCGCTCGGCCAGCTCCGTCAGATGGGACACGATCTCCTGCTCGGAGAGCGCCGGCTCGAGGGCGAGCGGTCGCCGAAAACGCACGCCCTCGGGAATGTCGCGGAAAAGCTCGTCGATCGACGACACGCCGATTGCAGCGAGCATCGCGTCGCGATCCGCCTCGGTGAGCGAGAGATAGCTCACTGGTCGACCAGGAGCGCACGATAGGCCGCGGCGTCGAGAAGCTCGTCCGCCTCGGAGGCATCCGACAGCCGTATGCGGACGAGCCAGCCCGCCCCGTGTGGATCCTCGTTGATCGTCTCCGGCTCGGAAACGACCTGGCCGTTGACCTCGAGGACCTCGCCGGAGAGCGGCGCGATCACCTCGCTCACCGCCTTGACGGACTCCACTTCGCCGTAGCTCTCGCCCCGGGCGAGCGACGACCCTGTCTCCGGCGGCTCGAAATGGACGATCTCGCCGAGCGCGTCCTGCGCGTACCAGGTGATCCCAAGCGTGGCCTCGTCGCCGTCGATTCGTGCCCAGTCGTGCTCGGGGTGGTAGCGAAGGTCGTCGGGGTAGCTTTCGTCGGCGGCCACTAGGCCTCCTCTCGCTTGTAGAACGGCTTTGGGACGATACGCCCGCGGCGCGGCCTCCCGCGCAGGTCGATCGTGATGACCGTGCCGGGCTTCGCGAGACTGCTGGGCACGTAGCCGAGCCCGATCCCCACCTCGAGCATCGGCGACAGCGTCCCCGAGGTAACCTCGCCGCCTTCGGCGATCTGCATCCCCGCGCGTGGAATGCCGGGATCCTCCATCACGAAGGCGATCAACTTCTGCTCTGGGCCGTCCACCTTCTGGCGTCGAAGCGCTTCGACCCCGGTGAACTCCTTGTCGAGCGCACACGCCCAGCCGAGGCCGGCTTCGATCGGGGTGCGCTCGGTCGAGATGTCGTTTCCATGCAGCGGGTAGCACACCTCGAGCCGGAGGGTGTCGCGCGCGCCGAGCCCGCACGGCACGACGCCTTGCTCGAGGATCGCGTCCCAGAGGGCAACTGCGTCTGCAGGCGAGCAGCCGAGCTCGCAGCCTCGCTCGCCCGTGTAGCCGGTGCCGGCGACGAGGCATGAGACCCCGAGGACATCGACGCCCTCCCGAAACGTGAACGGCTCGATCTCGACGCCCAGCCGATCGAGCGCCTTCGGGCCCTGGACGGCGAGGTACGCCCACTCGTCCGAGACGTCATCGGTCTGCGACAGCGCCGTGTGATCAGCGTCGAGATTCGCGGCGTTGACCACCAGGAGGTAGTCCTCGTCGTCCCTGCGATATGCGATCAGATCGTCGACGATCCCCCCGCTGGGATCGGTTAAAAGCGTGTACTGAGCCTCGCCGGAGCCGATCCGGTCCAGGTCGTTGGAAAGTCGTGCCTGCAGGTATGCGCGGGATCCTTCGCCCGCGAGCCGGAGCTCGCCCATATGCGAGACGTCGAAGACGCCTGCGTCCGTCCTGACAGCGCGGTGTTCGTCGGCGATGCCCGAGTACTGCACCGGCATCTCCCAGCCCGCAAAGGGAACGAGACGGGCGCCGAGTGCGGCATGTCGCTCGTACAGTGGCGTGCGCCGAAGCGTCTGCACCGGGCGGGATCCTACCCGCATCGCGGGCGGTCGGACGCCCCCCAAGGGGGCAGCGAGCCCCCCGTCTCGACACTACCGCGAGCGACCGCTCAGGTGGGGCACGAGACCGTGCCGGAATAGCGATCAGACGTGCTCGAAACGAGCCGTGAAATGCCGCAGCACCGGCGCCTCGTAGGTGATCCGAAGACCGCGAACGGAGTCGGCCTTCGCGAGCACGTCGGCCGCAGCGTCGGCGGCCTGCTCGAGCTGGCGTGAGGTGTAGACCCGCCTGGGCACGGCCAACCGGACGAGCTCCAGCGGCGGATGACGGTTTGTCCCTGTCTCGGGATCGCGACCCGCCATCGACGATCCGATCTCGACTCCACGCACGCCGCCGGCGAGATAGAGGGAGCAGGCGAGCGCCTGGGCCGGGAACTCCTCCGCGGGCACGTGCGGAAGCATGGCTCCGGCGTCGAGGTAGACGGCGTGTCCTCCCGGTCGCAGGACGGCCGCGCCCACATCGGCCAGGACCGTGCCGAGGTACGCGACCTGCTCGATGCGGTGCCGGAGGTAGTCCTCGTCGAGCACCTCCCGCAGGCCGGCCGCGATCGCCTCCAGGTCACGGCCGGCGAGCCCGCCGTAGGTGTGGAAGCCCTCGAACACGATTCCGCGCGCCTGGAGTCGCTGGAAGAACTCCTCGTCCTCGCGGATCGCGACGAACCCGCCGATGTTCGCGATGGCGTCCTTCTTCGCGCTCATGAGGACGGCGTCGGCCTCGGCGAGCTGCTCGCGGGCGATCTCGTCGAGCCCCACGTTCGCGTACCCGTCCTCACGCTCGCGGATGAACCATGCGTTCTCGGCGAACCGTGCGATGTCGAGGACGAACTTCTTCCCGTGCCGATGCGCGAGAGCCGCAACCTCACGGATGTTCGCCAGGGACACGGGCTGACCGCCGCCCGCGTTGTTCGTGATCGTGAGCATCACGATCGACACGCGTTCGCCGTCCTTCCCGTCGAGCAGCTCCGCGAGTCGCGCGACGTCCATGTCTCCCTTGAACGGCTCATCGGAGACCGGATCGAGCACCTCCGCGACCGGGAGGTCGAGCGCGATGCCGTCCCGAACCTCGATGTGGGCGCGCGTCGTGTCGAAGTGGGCGTTCGAGGGGACGATCTCGCCGGGGTCGATGACCGCTCCGAAGAACAGGCTCTCCGCGCCGCGTCCCTGGTGCGCTGGAAGCACGTACGGGAACCCGAGCACCTCGCGAACCGCCTCGCGGAAGCGCTCGAAGCTCCGCGATCCCGCGTAGGACTCGTCCCCGACCATCAGGGCCGCCCACTGCTCCTGACTCATCGCGCCGGTGCCGGAGTCGGTGAGAAGATCCAGCTCGACGTCTGCGGCTGAAAGGAGGAAGAGGTTCAAGCCGGCCGCGGTCAGCGCAGCCTCGCGCTCCGGCCGCGTGGTCGAGCGGATGGGCTCGACCATCTTGATTCGGAACGGCTCACGGGGGGCGCGCATGCTCCCCTGCTTTCTACACGGCCGGCGTTCCCGGCGAACGAACGGCTTGTCCTACGAGCGACGGAGGAAGGACGGGACCTCGAGGACACCCGAGGGCACGTCGAACCCCTCACTCGCGGGCTCACGCTCGCCCAGCGACTCCTCGCGCTCCCGCTCGCGGGGCTCGCGCCGGTAGGCCTTGTCGAATCCGGTGGCGATCACCGTGACCCGCACCCGGCCCCCCATCGTCTCGTCGATGACCGCGCCGAAGATGACGTTCGCGTTCAGGTCCGACGCGCCTGTCACGACCTCCGCGGCCTCGTTCACCTCGAACAGACCGATGTCGGGGCCGCCCGTGATGTTGAGGAGGACGCCCGTCGCACCGGCGACAGAAGCCTCGAGGAGCGGGGACGACACGGCGGCGCGCGCTGCCTCGGCGGCACGGTTCTCGCCCTCCGCTTCACCGATGCCCATGAGGGCCGAGCCGGCGTCGTTCATGATCGTGCGGACGTCCGCGAAGTCGAGGTTGACGAGACCCGGGATCGTGATCAGGTCCGTGATCCCCTGCACGCCCTGGCGAAGCACCTCGTCGGCCATGCGGAACGCGTCGACGACCGAGGTCTGCTTCTCGACGACCTGGAGCAGGCGGTCGTTGGGGATGATGATCAGTGTGTCGACGTGGTCACGCAGCTTGCCGATGCCGGCCTGGGCCTGCTCGGAGCGGCGGCCTCCCTCGAAACCGAACGGGCGGGTGACGACGCCGACGGTCAGCGCGCCCAGCTCGCGCGCGATCTCGGCGATCACCGGCGCCGAGCCTGTACCGGTTCCGCCGCCTTCGCCCGCGGTGACGAACACCATGTCCGCGCCCTTGAGCGCCTCCTTGAGCTCGTCCCGCGTCTCCATCGCGGCCTCGTAGCCCTTCTGCGGATCCGCGCCGGCGCCAAGGCCTCGCGTCGCGGCTGCGCCGATGTGGATCTTCTGATCGGCCTCGACCATCAGGAGTGCCTGCGCGTCGGTGTTCACGGCGACGAACTCGCAACCGCGAAGGCCCGCCTCCACCATCCGGTTGACCGCGTTGGAGCCGCCGCCCCCGGTGCCGACGACCTTGATGACCGCCAGATAATTGCCCGATTGTTCTTTCACGTTGAATCCTCTCCCAGACACGCCGAGCTTGAAGCTCAGCTTGAGCGTCGGGCTGAGGGTACGCACCCTTCGGCGGGATGTCAAATCCGCATTTGCAGCGGCTTTCCACTCAAAGTCTAACCCTCAAGTTGAGAGTTTAAGCTTGTTCCCCCGACTGCTCGCTCGGGCACCGACACGTCGAGATACCCGAGAGCAGCGCGTTCGGCCGTGCCCATCCCCTGCAGGACGCGGGCGGCGGCCGCGAGCTTCAGGGCCAGCGACACCGCATTGCCGAGCCGCAGTTCCGTCCCGCCGGCAAGCACCAGCGTCACGGCACCTGCAGCAGCCCGTGCCGTCTCGATCCGCTCCGGAAAGTTCGTCGGAAGCCGGCGGAGGCCTTCGAGCGCGAGCCGGGCGTTCTCGTCCTGGACCACCGCTCCCGGCTCGAGCCCTGTCTGCGCCGTCCAGACGACTGTCCTCCTTGTCTCTGGGTCGGCGCTTCGAATCACCCTGCCGCTCCCGGACACGAGCCAGGCGGCCGAACCGTCCTTGACGACCGCGAGGGCCTCTTCGGGCACGACGACGATGCGCAGCGTGTGAGGGAAGGCGCGGTCGAACCGAACCGATTCGACGCTCGGGAGCTCTTCGAGTCGCGCGCGAAGCTCGTCTAGGTCGAGTGCGACGAGGCTCGTCCCCTCGAACGACCCGGCGACATCGCGCACCGCCTCCCTCGCCGCCGGAGGTCCCCCGGTCACCTCGAACTCGTGCAGCGCAAACAGCGACGTGAAGCGGGCGACCGCGTACGCAAGGCCGGCGCAGGCCAGAACGATGCCGGCAACGACCAACGCGCGGCCGAGATAGCCGCGCAGTCGTCCTCCCAGCCCGTTTGCGGGCACGAGTGCAAGATGCGGTCTGCTGACCACGGGACCGAGTTCGCCGCCCGGCGGCCCGGTCCTACCTCTGGGGCTCGAGGGCGGGGATCTCCAGCGCCCCCAGCAGCTGCACCTCCGGGTGCAGGAGGACGCCGAATTGCTCCTGCGCGCGACGCCGGGCCTCCACGATGAGCGCGATGGCGTCCGCGGAGCGCGCCTCCCCCGCGTTCTCGATGAAGTTGGCGTGCTTCGGCGAGATCTGCGCTCCTCCGATGGCAAGGCCGCGCAGGCCGCAGGCTTCGAGCAGCTGTCCCGCCGTCAGCTCGTGATCGGGGTTCTTGAACACGCTCCCGAACGTCCGTTTGTTCGTGGGCTGGGCGGCCTTGCGCTTGGACTGCATGGCGGCCACCGTTTCCTTGATCGCGGCGAGCGGACGCGGCTCGAGGGCCAGCTCGGCCGACGCCACGACCTGCCCAGGCAGAAGACCGGACGAGCGGTAGCGAAGCCCCAGCTCCTCGGGTGTCCGCCAGCGGGCGCCCGAGGCGTCGGCGACCAACGCCCTGGTCAGCACGCCCGCGATGTCGCCGCCGTAAGCGCCGGCGTTCATCCAGAGGCCGCCGCCAACGGTCCCGGGGATCGCGCAGACGAACTCGATGCCGCCGAGCTCGGCGGCTCGGGCGCGATGCAGGCAGACCGCAAGCGGGGCTCCCCCGCCTGCAACCAGCATCCCCTTGATCGCCTCGGCGCGGGCAAGCTCCCCACTCAGCTTCAGCACGACCCCGGGGAACCCCTCGTCTGCGACGAGCAGATTGGAGCCGAGGCCGACCACGGCGACTGGGAGCCCCTCGGCGTCGGCCCAGATCAGGCGGTCGACCAGCTCCTCGACGGTTTGCGGGGTGTCGAACCAGTGCGCCGGTCCCCCGGTTCCGAGGGTCGTATACCGGCTCATCTGAACGTGCTCGTTCATCCGCCGAGCTCCTCGCGAACGAGCGGCAGCGCCGTGCCGATGTCCCCGGCGCCCACCGTCAAGAGGAGGCCGCCGGGCCGAGTCAGGCCCGCCGCGAGTCGGGCGGCATCGGGCAGAGCGGGTGCCCACCCAACCGCCATCCCCGGACGAACCTCGACGAGCCGGTCGACGACGAGCTTTCCGCTGACTCCGGCGACAGGCTCTTCACGCGCCGGGTAGATCTCGGTGACGACAGCGGCATCGGCGAGTGCGAGTGCCTCCCCGAGCTCGCGCCCCAGATGGCGCGTGCGCGAGTAGAGGTGGGGCTGGAAGAGGACGACGAGGCGACCGTCCCCGGCGAGCTCGCGGGCCGTTCGCAGGGTCGCCGCAACTTCGGAGGGATGGTGAGCGTAGTCGTCCACCAACCGAACGCCGCCCGCCTCACCGTGAGCCTCGAGCCGGCGGCCCACCCCGCGGAACCCGCGAAGCGCATTTGCAGCGGCGGCACGATCGAAACCTGCAAGGTCGAGCGCCGCCAGTGCGCAGGCTGCGTTCAGGCGGTTGTGCTCCCCCGGGACCGAGAGCTCGAAGTCGACCGGGTCGATGTCGCGGCCCCAAACGACGCGGACGTCGGGAAGCCCCGACGTCCACTCCTCGAAGCGCTGCTCGAGCTCGGCGACCGAGGAGAAGGTCGCGTGGTGGTCTAGCTCGATGTTCGTGACGACGGCGATGTCGGCCGGCAGCTCGAAGACCGTCCCGTCCGACTCGTCGCCCTCGACGACGAGCCAACCGCGCCCGGCGCGCGCGTTGCCGCCGAGCTGCGGAACCTCGCCGCCGACGAGGAACGACGGATCGTCGCCGAGCGCGTCGAGGACGTAGGCGATCATTGCGCTGGTCGTGGTCTTCCCGTGGGCGCCGGAAACCACGATCGAGCGTCGGAGCCCGACGAGCTCGGCCAGGAGCTCGGCACGTCGCAGGCCGTGCACACGCCCGGCGTAGGCGGTCGAAACGACCACCTCCGCTCCGGCCGGCGGCTCGGGGGGCTCGGCGGAGACCTCGACCGGAATCTCGGCGGCCCGGACGTGCGCGAGATACGGCGTCTCGTTCCGATCCCATCCGGAGACTTCGGCGCCCCAGGCTTTCGCCACGATTGCATAGCCCGAGAGCCCGGCGCCGCCGATCCCGGCGAACCAGAGGTGGCGGCCCTCAAGCCCGAGCAAGCAAGATCAGCTCCTCCGCCACGGCGTCGGCGGCATCGGGCCTCGCCAGCCCGAGCATGGACTCTCTCATCGCGTCGAGCAGCTCGGGATCGCCAAGAAGCTCGTCGACCTGGCGCCTGAGATCGAGCTCGGACTCGGGCACGACGATCGCCCCGCCGCCGCGCGCGAAGTAGCGCGCGTTCTTCGACTGGTGGTCGGCGGTCGCGTGCGGGTACGGGACGAGCAGCGCCGGCCGCCCGGCGGCGGCCACCTCCCAGACGGAGCCCCCGGCCCGTGCGACGACCAGGTCGGCGGCCGCGAGGGCCGCGCCGAAGTCATCGGTGAACCCGAGCAGGCGGTAGTCCTCTCGCCGGGAACGCCGCTCGAGCTCCGGATAGTCACGCTCGCCGGCGAGGTGGATGATCGCGGGACCCCCTTCGGCGAACGCCTCGAACGCGGCCTCGTTCAGCGCCTTCGATCCCTGGCTCCCCCCGAAGACGAGCACGGCCGGGCCGTCGGCGGGAAGATCGAATACCGCTCGCGCCGCAGCCCGATCGGGCGGGCGCGAGCGCGCCGGGATGGGACGGCCGACGACCTGGTACTTCGACCCCTCGCGGCCTTCGAGTGGAAAGGCGAGAAAGACCCGCTTCGCGACCGGGACGGCGAGACGGTTCGCGAGACCGAGCTCGGCATCCGCCTCCATGACCGCCGCGGCGATCCGCAGGACGCCCGCTGCCGCGACCATGGGCCCTCCGACGTAGCCGCCCGCGCCGAGGACGGCATCGGGCCGGCGGCGCCGGAGTATCCGGATGCAGGCGGCCGGCGCCGCCGCGTCGCGGGCAAGCGCTCGAAGGAGGTCGACGCTCACGTGCCGCTGAAGCCCTTCGACGGTGAAGGCGTCGAACTCGAGCCCGGCTGACCGGGCCAGCCGTTCCTCGACAGAGTCAGGCCGACCGGCGAGCGTGACGGACGCGCCGCGGCTTTGCAGCGACTCGGCCACCGCGAGTGCGGGCAGCACGTGGCCTGCCGTCCCCCCGGCGGCGATCAGCAGTTGTGGCGCTGGACTCGGCGGCATGGTTCACCGCGATGTTAAGGAGGATGCCGACTGACGCGAGCATGACGACGAGGCTCGAGCCACCGTACGAGACGAACGGCAGTGGAATTCCGGTGAGCGGCGCAAGGCCCATCACGGCGCTGACGTTGAGGGCTGCCTGGCCGCAGATGAGCGCGGTGATCCCCGTGGCGAGAAGCTTGCCGAACGGGTCGCGGCAGGCCAGGGCTACGTTGAAGCCCGCGTAGCCGAACGCGACGAACGCCGCGAGGAGCGCAAAGGCGCCGACAAGCCCGAGCTCCTCGCCAACGATCGCGAAGATCATGTCGGTCGAGGACTCCGGCAGGTAATAGACCTTCTGGACACTCTCGCCAAGCCCGACCCCGAAGAATCCGCCGGAGCCGAGGGCGAGCATCGCCTGCACGCTCTGGAAGCCGGCACCCTGCGGGTCCTGCCAAGGGTCGAGGAAGCTGAGGATGCGCTCGCGGCGGTACGGCTCGAGCCAGATCGCCGCAGCGATGAGCGACATGCCGATTGCAGCCGCGCCCGCGAGCGTGGAGAGGCGGGTCCCGGCCACGACGAGGACGGCGGCGAGCATCACGACCACCGAGATGGCCGTGCCCAGGTCGGGCTCGATCAGGATGAGCGCGACCGACAAGCCGAAGACCGCGCCGATTGGGCGAACGAGCTCGCGCAGCGACTGGGGGGCCGGCGAGCGCGACAGGTAGGCGGCGACCCAGACGGCGAGCGCCAGCTTGGCAAGCTCCGAGGGCTGGACCGTCGCCGGCCCTAGCGTGATCCACCGCTTGGCTCCGTTCACCGGCGTGCCCATGACGAGCACCGCAACCAGCAGGGCGAAGCTCGTGAGCAGGAGCGGCGGGACGAGGTAGCGGAGCCGGCGGAAATCCGTGCGGGAGAGAACGACGAGGGCGACGATGCCGAGCAGCGCGTAGACGGCCTGGCGCTTCAGGTAGTAGGCGGGGTCGTCGGCCGCCAGCGCCGCGCGTGCGGAGCTTGCGCTGTAGACCATGACGAGGCCGAAAGCGACGAGCCCGAGCGTGACGACGACGAGCAGGTGATACTCGAGACCCCCGCGGACCGGCCGCCTCACAGCGCCTCCACGAGCTGCCGGAACCTTGCCCCGCGTTCCTCGAAATTCTCGAACTGGTCGTAGCTCGCGCAGGCGGGCGAAAGGAGGACGACCTCCCCCCTCTCGGCGTCCGCGTACGCCTCCGCGACGGCCCGCTCGAGGTCGACCGAGTGCCGGAATCGCACCCCCTCCCGTGCCAGTGCCTCGGCGAGCTCGTCTGCCGACTCGCCGATCAGATACGCGCAGGAAATTCTCGCCTCGCGGGCGCGCGCCGCGAGCCCCCCGAAAGGCGTGCCCTTCAGGCTGCCGCCGAGGATCACACGCAGCCCCGGCGGATAGGCGCCGAAAGCGCGCTCCGCGGCCTCGGGGTTCGTCGCCTTGGAGTCGTTGATCCAGCGGACGCCGTTGAGCTCCCTGACGAGCTCGAGCCGATGTGGCACGCCCGCGAAGCTCGCGAGCGCCGTCGCGATCGCCTCGTCGGAGATTCCGGCGGCCCTCGCAGCGACCGCCGCCGCTGCCGCATTCTCACGGTTGTGCGCCCCGGGTAGACGCGGCTCGGCCGGCAGCGGGTCGTCGGCAGCGAACTCGACCCGGCGGGCAGTGCCAGGGATCAGCTGGAAGCCGCGCGGGACGACCGCCACGTCATCGGGCTCCTGGTTCTCGAAGATCCGGAGCTTCGCCGCCCGGTAGGTGTCGAGATCGCCGTGGCGATCGAGATGGTCGGGCGTGATGTTGAGGAGCACGGCGACCCGCGGACGCAGCTCGTCGATGTCCTCGAGCTGGAAGCTCGAGAGCTCGCAGACGATCCAGGTGTCGTCGGAGATCGAGCCGTCGAGACCGGTCAGCGGCCGGCCGACGTTGCCGGCCACGGCCACCGGACGGCCGGCGGCTCGGAACATTTCGCCCAGGAGCTCGCTCGTCGTCGTCTTGCCGTTCGTTCCGGTGACCCCGACGAGCGGATTCGCGAAGATCCTGGCGCCGAGCTCGACCTCGCTCCAGACGGGGACTCCGCGCGTGCGCGCGGCGGCAACGAGGGGGGCCTCGCTCGGAATGCCAGGGCTCTTGACCAGCAGGTCCACGTCGTCGACGAGCACGGGGTCCTCCGCGCCCAGGACGACTTCGACGCCACTCTCGCGAAGCCTTCCGGCGTCGAGCTCGCCGTTTGCGTCGACGCCGACGACGCGCACTCCACGCCGGACCAGTGCGAGCGCCGCCGCCTCGCCCGAGCGCGCGAGGCCGAGGACGAGGACTTGCTCAGGAAGCAAACTCGGACGCGTAGCGGTAGTAGAGGACGAATCCGCACGCGCACAAGATCGCCGTGACGATCCAGAAGCGGACCATGATCCGCGTCTCGGACCAGGCCTTCATCTCGAAGTGATGGTGGAGCGGGGCCATCAGGAGGACGCGACGCCCGAACCACTTGAAGCTGACGACCTGGACGATCACCGAGAGCGCCTCGATGACGAAGATTCCGCCGATGAAGATGAGCAGAGACTCGGTCTTGGTCATGATCGCGAACGCCGCGATCGCGCCGCCGAGCCCCATCGAGCCCGTGTCGCCCATGAAGACCTGCGCGGGGAACGCGTTGTACCAGAGGAAGCCGATCGAGGCTCCGATGAGGCTGGCGCCGAGGATCGCGAGGTCGAGGTCGACCTGGTCGGCGCGGCCGACGGCGCGGATCGAAGCGAGCGCGGCGACGAGGCTCATCGCCGTATAGGTGAGGAGGGAGATCGTCGTCGTGCCCGCTGCGAGGCCGTCCACCCCGTCGGTCAGGTTCACGCCGTTCGCGAAGCCCGCGATGATGAAGTAGAGGAGGATGTACCAGCCCCACCCCAGGGGCAGGTCGACGTCGAGGAGCGGGAGGTAGACGTCGGTCGTCAGCGGTTCGTCGAGCCCCCGCGCGGCGACGATCGCGACGACGACGGTGATCGCGCCGAGCCAGAGGAGCTTCCAGCGGCCCGAGAGGCCGAGGGACCGCCGCCGCGAGACCTTCGTCCAGTCGTCGACGAACCCGATCGCCGCGCAGCCGAGCGCAACGAAGAACGCCGTCACAGCCGGCACCGTCCGGTCCGAGAAGATCAGGAACGGTACGGCCATCGAGATCATGATCAGGAGGCCGCCCATCGCCGGGGTCCCCTGCTTGACGACGTGGCCCTTCGGTCCTTCCTCCCGGATCTGCTGGCCGAACTCGTTCTTGCGCAGGAAGTCGATGAACTTCGGGCCGCAGAGGATGGAGATCACCATCGCCAGCACGCCCGCGAGCAAGACTTCGACCATAGCTTGGGCCTAGCCTAGGCTCGCGCCGGGACGACGGCGACAGCCTCGGCGATCACTTCGAGACCCATGGCCCGCGAGCCCTTGACGAGAACGCAGTCGCCGGGTTGGAGGACTGAGCGGAGGGCGGCGAGCCCCTGCTCGACCGTCGCCGCCCAGCGCGTGAGCGGGACACCGCGCGCGCCCTGGACATAGTTGCGTGCGAGCGGGCCGACCGCGACGAGCACGTCGACCCCAGCCTTCGCTGCAGCGGCGCCGACCTCCCGGTGATACGCGGGTGCGCCGGGGCCGAGCTCGGCCATGTCGCCGAGAACGGCGACCTTCCGATGCTCGCCGGCCCGGTCGCCCAGATGCTCGAGCGCCGCCGCCATGGACAGCGGGTTCGCGTTGTAGCAGTCGTTCAGAAGGACGCCTCCCCCGGGCAGCGGGACCTCCTCACCGCGCAGGCGCGACAGCTGGACGTGACGGGCTCCCTTCTGTGCCTTGCCGAGTGGGAGGCCGAGCGCGTGGTACGCAGCGAGGGCGGCCAGCGCGTTCGTCGCGTTGTAGCGCGACGAGAAGCTGAACTCGAGCGTCAGCGGGCGGCCGAACGCCTCGACTCGGATTCGGGCAGCGCCGCCGTGCGCGGCGAAGTAGCTGAGGCTGACATCGCCACCGTCGCCGAAGCGGAAGACCTTGATGTCGTCGCGCGCGAGGTAGGGCTCGAGGTAGGTCTCTCCCGCGGGAACGACGGCGACGCCGTCCGGCGGCAGGCTCTCGATCAGCTCGGCCTTCGCCTGGGCGACGCGTTCGACGGTGCCGAGGAGTTCGAGGTGCACGGGCCCGACGCTCGTCACGATCCCGACGTCGGGCTGGGCGATCTCGCAGAGCTCCGCGATCTGCCCCAGCCCACGCATGCCCATCTCGACGATCGCGATCTCCGTGTCCTCCTCGAGCCGGCAGAGCGTGAGCGGTAGCCCGATTTCGTTGTTCTGACTACCCTCGGCGACGACGGTACGCGCCTGCGGAGCGCAGAGCGCCCCGAGGATGTCCTTCGTGGACGTCTTCGCCGTCGACCCGGTGACGGCCACGACCCTCGCCGCCGAGCGTTCGCGCACGGCCCGCCCCAGGGCGCCCAGCGCGCCGAACGCATCCTCGGGCACGAGCGCGGCGGCAGCCCCGGCAGCGAGCGCATCGGCGACGAATTCGACCCCGCCCCCGACCGCGACGAAGAGATCGCCGCCTTGCATCTGTCGCGAGTCGATGCTCACGCCGTCGACCCGCTCCGCGCCGGGCGCGCGCTCGAGACGACCCGGTGCCAGGGCTTCGACCTCGGCGAGCGCGAGCGGAATCATGCCGCCGCCCCGAGGCGCCGCAACGCGTCGCGGGCGACCTCGCGGTCGTCGAACGGGACCGTCCGGTCCCGGAATTCCTGCCCCTGTTCGTGGCCCTTGCCCGCGACGACGACGACGTCGCCCTCGGCGGCCTCCTCGACGGCGGACGCGATCGCGAGCGCACGGTCCGGCTCGACGGTTTCATCGCCGTTCATACCGCTCCGGATCTCCTCGATGATCGCCTCGGGCTCCTCGCTTCGCGGATTGTCGGAGGTGACGATCGCGACGTCTGTGAGGCGGCTGACGATCCCGCCCATCAGCGGGCGCTTCGCCCGGTCGCGATCGCCGCCGCACCCGAAGATGCAGAACAGACGGCCGGTTGCCAGGCGGCGGGCCTCGCCCAGGACGTTTTCCAGCGCCTCGGGCGTGTGGGCGTAATCGACGATGACCGCGAACGGCTGTCCCTCGTCCACCGACTCGAAGCGCCCGGGAACCCCGCTCAGGTGCTCGATCCCCCGGACGATCGCGTCGTCGGGGACCTCGAGCAGCCGCCCCGCTGCGACTGCTCCGAGCACGTTCTCGACGTTGAAGCGGCCTCTGAGACGCGGGCGGAGGGCTAGCCCGGCCGCCCGGAAGCTCGTGGTCGAAGGCGTCAGCTCGAGCTCGTCCGCGCCCACGGCGGCGTCGTCCGCGAGACCGAACGTCAGCACGCTCGTACCCAGGCCGCGGAGTTCGTTCGCGAGCCTCCGGCCGAATGGGTCGCCGATGTTGACCGCCGCAGGCGGGCGGTTCCCGTCCACATCCGGCTCCGTGAAGAGCCGGCGCTTGGCGTCGGCGTAGGCCTCGAGGGTCCCGTGGAAGTCGAGATGGTCCTGCGACAGGTTCGTGAAGACGAGCGCCCGGAAGCGTGTGCCGACCAGGCGCTTCAGCTCAGACGCGTGCGACGAGGCCTCCATGGCGCAGCTCCGGTCGCCTGCTTCGACGAGCTCGCGGAAGGTGCGCTGCAGGTCGATCGCCTCGGGCGTCGTGCGCGTGACCGACCGGCGTTCGCCGCCGACCCGCATCTCGACCGTCCCGAGCAGACCGGGCCGCCGACCCGCGGCGGCAAGAATCGAGTAGAGGAGGAACGCCGTGGTCGTCTTTCCGTTGGTGCCGGTCACGCCGACCACCTCGAGCTCGCGCGTCGGTGTTCCGAAGAAGACGTCGGCGGCGAGCGCCATCGCCAGGCGCGCGTCCGGCACGAGGAGCTGGGGCACGGAAACCGGGAGCGCCCGCTCCGCGAGCAGAGCGACCGCGCCTCGCTCGACGGCGGCGGCCGCAAAGTCGTGCCCGTCAGCACGCTGTCCGGGCACGCAGGCGAACAGCGCGCCCGGCGCAACGAGACGTGCGTCGTAGGCGAGATCCGAGATGTCGACCCGTGCCGGGTTGAGGATCTCCCTCGCCCCGACCGCGTCGGCAAGTGTCTCGAGCGCGATGGCAGGAGATTCGGACACAGGTCAGGCTGAGTTCGGCACCGGATGAGGACTTCTTCCTCGGGTCTGCGTGCATTCTGGCGCGGTCCGCGGCACACGCGCGCCGATTCGCCCGCTAGTGCGCCCGGCGGTGTCGGTCCGGCGGAATCTCGAGGTACTGCAGCGCGAACTCCATGATGTCGGCGAACGCGGGTGCGGCGACCACCCCGCCCCAGATCGTGCCGCGGGGTTCGTCGACGGTTACGAGCACAACGATCTCGGGGCGCTTCGCAGGCGCGAAGCCGACGAACGACGCCACGTAGCGCGTGTCGGAGTAGCCGCCGGTCGGCTCGGGCTTCGCTGCTGTCCCCGTCTTACCCGCAACGCGGTAGCCCGGGATCTGCGCGGTCGTCCCCGAGCCCTCCTCGACGACCCCGCGGAGCATCTGAGTGAGCTCGTCGGCCGTCCCCTCCGAAAGCACGCGCCGCTCCTTCACGTCCGTGCGCCCGCTGCCTTCGATGCGGTCGACGAGGTGGGGCTGAAGCCAGACGCCACCGTTGGCGATCGCCCCGTAGGCGGCGACCATCTGCATCGGCGTGACGGCGATACCCTGGCCGATTGGGACGTTCCCAATCGTCGAGCCGGACCACTCCTCCGGCTTCAGCACGATGCCGGGCGACTCGCCCGGATAGTCGACGTCGGTCGTCCGACCGAAGCCGAAGCGGCGGATCCACTCGTCGAGCCGATCTCGCTGCAGCTGCTGCGCCAGCGTCACGACGCCGACGTTGGACGAGCGGGAGAGGATCTCGGAGACGGTCATGGTCTCCGTCTTCCGCGGCTCCGCGTCGTGGATCACGCGGTCGGCGACCGGGATCTCGTATGGGAGGCGGAATTTCGTCTCGGGCGTGACGAGGTTCGATTCGAGCACCCCGCCGACCGTCACGATCTTGAAGGTCGAGCCGGGCTCGTACGTGTCCGTCACGGCCCGATTCCGGAGAAGCTCCTCGTCCCATTTCGCGACGGTCGGATACTCGTTCGCGTCGAAGCCGGGCTCGTCCGCGAGCGCGAGGATGCCGCCCGTCTTGGCATCGAGGACGATCGCGGTCGCCGACTTCGCCGACCAGCGGCTCATCGTCGCGTGGAGCACGCGCTCGGCCTGGCCCTGGATCGTGTCGTCGATTGTCAGGTAGACGTCCTTGCCCTCCTCCACCTTCTCGTCGTCGACAACGTCGATCGTGCGGCCGAACGGGTCCCGGACGATCGTTCTCGAGCCGCTGGAGCCGGCGAGCTGATCGTCGAGTTGGAGCTCGAGGCCCGAGAGGCCGGTGTTCTCCGTGCCCGCATAGCCGACGATCTCGGAGGCGAGTGCGCGCTGCGGGTAGACGCGGCGCTCCTCCGGCTGAAAGCCAATGCCCGCGATCTCTTGCTCCTCGAGCGCCTTTGCCTTTTCCGGATCGGCCTTTCGGGCCAAGTAGACGAAGCCTCGTGACCGGTCGGTCAAAAGCGGATAGAGCTTCCCGGGATCGAGATCGAGTGCGTCCCCGACGGCGATGGCGGCCTCGCGGGGATCGGCGATCTGCTTGGGGTTCGCATAGACGGTCGTCGCGCGTTCCCCGAAGGCGAGCTGGACGCCGTTTCGGTCGAAGATCGTGCCGCGGTGGGCAGTGATCTCGAGCTCCTCGCGATGCTGGCTCGTCGCGAGATGGTCGAGCGTCTGCGCCTTGACCGCCTGCAGCCACGCAACGCGCACGAACGCAGCGACGAAGGCCACCGCGAAGACCGCGACGAGGAGCCGGAGGCGCCTGTTCGCCTGCCGCACTCGCCGTTACTCCTTGACGCGCGCCAGCCGAACGTAGGAGGTCTCGACGGGATCGGTGAGCCCGTACTTGGCGGCAACTGCCTCGATACGGCCCGCTGCCGCACCCTGCGAAAGCTCGGCTTCGAGGTTGTCCCTTCTCGCGATCAGCTCGGCCCGCTGAGACTCGAGCTCCTCGGCCTTCACGTTCAGCCGGAGGACCGCAACGTTCAGCGCGACGATTCCGGCCAGGAGCGTGGCGACGAGGACGATCCAAACGACGCTGCCCGCGACCCGAGGCCGTTCGGCTGCGCGCCGTCTCGGCGGGCGGCGAGGAGCCGGACGCGCCCGAGGGCGCGGGGTCCTCTGCGGCTCGACGCGGGCGGTCGCGGTCGCCACCTAGGCTCCCGTCCGTGCGGCGACGCGGAGCCGGGCCGACGCGGCGCGCGGGTTCTCCGCGGTCTCGGCCGGGGACGGACGCACGGCCTTCCGGGTGACGAGGCGGAGGGTCGGTTCCTTTCCGCAAACGCAGATCGGCAGGTCGGGTGGGCATGTGCAACCACGGGCCTGGGCGGCGAAGAAGCGCTTGACGATCCTGTCCTCGAGCGAGTGGAAGCTGATGACGGCGAGACGCCCACCGGGGCTCAAGAGTCGGAATGCCATCGGAAGGGCCTGCTCGAGCGACTCGAGCTCTTCGTTGACGACGATCCGCAGCGCCTGAAAGACGCGCTTCGCGGGATGCCCGTCTCCGAAGCGGCGCGGCGCCGGGATTGCGGCACGCACCACCTCCACGAGGTCGGTCGTGCGCTCGAACGGCTGCTCGCTGCGGCGACGGACGATCCCCCTGGCGATCTGCCGCGAGAAGCGCTCCTCGCCGTAGCGGCGGAAGATGTCCGCCAGCTCGCGCTCGCTCAGCTCGTTGACGATGTCCTCAGCCGATCGCGGCCCCGAGACGTCCATGCGCATGTCGAGCGGCGCATCCGCCGCGTACGAGAATCCGCGCTCGGGGCGGTCGATCTGCATGCTCGAGACCCCGAGATCGAGCAGGATTGCGTCGGCCCGGACGTCGTTGTCGGCAAGCTGGCCGAGAACAACGGCGAAGTCCCCGCGCAGGAACCGCGCCTGAACGCCGGCGCGTCGCTGGAACCGCTCGAAGTACGGCCGGACCGTCGCGTCCCGGTCGACGGCGATGAACCGGCCCTTGCCCTGGAGGTCTGCCGCCAGAAGCTCGGCATGGCCGCCGGCGCCGAAGGTGCCGTCGATGACCGTCTCCCCGGGCGCGACGGCGAGGAGTCCGCGGACCTCCTCGGCGAGAACGGGGATGTGATCAGCTGTCTCGTGTTGCAAGGCGTTCCGCAACAACGTCCGCCCTCCTCTCGATGTCCTCGAGCTGGACGCGCCAGCCGTCACGGTCCCAAACCTCGAGGCAGTCCCCGGCACCGGCAACGATCACGTCTCGACCGAGATCGGCCTTCGCCATCAGGTTGGCGGGAAGCGTCACGCGCCCCTGCTTGTCGAGCTCGGACTCCACGGTCCCGGAGAAGAGATAGCGGCGCATGTCCCGCGCCTCCCGGCTGAAGCGGTCGAGGCCCGACAAGCGGGAGCTGGAAAAGTCCTCCCAACCGTTCTTCGTATACACGGCGAGACACGGCTCGATGCCGCGCGTGATGACGACCCCGTCCGCAAAGGACTGCCGGAACCGAGCGGGAAGCGTAAGGCGGTTCTTGTCGTCGATTGTGTGCTCGTACTCGCCGTGCAGCATCTGAAGCCTTCCGATCTCTCCACTTCGCCCCACTGTAGACCACATTTACCCACTGCGCAACCCCGCTGACCCACGCGCGCGGGCGTGGATAATGGCCTCGCCGTGTCGTCTCGACCGAGGAGGTACCTGGGATGGAGGCGCAACTGACCGCCGATGAGCTCGCGCGTCTGCTGCGAGAGGCTGAGCAGGCTCACGCCGTCTACGAGAAGGAGCTCGGAGGCCGCGACGAGGACTGGCCCGGCTGGTACGCCGATTACATCGTAAGGCGCCTCGAAGGGCCGCCCGCCTAAACCCTCTGGCCTCCGTGCGCACCGCGCCGCCGGAGCGCGGCCGCCGCGCACGTCGCGGCGAAGGCGAGCGCGGCCCCGGCGTCGTCCCCTCGACCGAGCGCGTACGTGAGCCCGGCGGCGAAGCTGTCGCCAGCACCGTAAGCGTCCACGACCGCGACCGCCGAGGGGCGCCGGTTCGTACGAGCCCTCCTTGCCGTCGGACGTCTCCCACGTTCCACCCTGGTTGCCGTCGGTCGCGACGACGAGCCTGGGACGGGGGTCGAGATCACCCGGCCGGTAGCGCTCACCCGGATCCCGGGCGCTTCGCACGAGCGCGTCGAGCTCCACCCCGGCCTCCTGGAGAACCGGAAGCGAGCGCGCCGTCGCCACGAGCACGCGCGCCTGCCGTGCCGCCCTCACGGCCTCCGCGTCACCGCTGACGAGATAGACGGCGTCGGCCTGCGCCAGCTCGGCCCATGGAAGCTCGTCGCGCCCGCTGGGGACGTGTTTCTCTCCGATGATCGTGATCGTGCGCTCGCCCTGGGCGTCCACGAACGTGAAACCACGGCGCTGAGGCTCGGAGACGCGCTCCGCTTCCACGCGGACGCCGTAGGAGGTCAGCTCGGATAGCGCGACGCCCGCCGAGCGTGTCACGACCCAGAGCCGTAAAGAGCGTGCACGTGCCCGCGAGCGCTGCCAGCCCGACCGAGGCAACGCCCCCTCCTCCGGCCGCCTCGGCCCACGACTCGCGTGCCTGAATGATCTCTCCGGGCCCAGGCACCCGGTCGACGCGGACGAACTCGACCCACTCGACGTGACCGACGACCGCCGTTCGCATGGGCGGCAGTCTCACATCTCGGCGCCGTGCGGCGTTTCAACGGATGATGGAGGCCGTGGCGATCATTCCGCCTTTCGAGCGCTTCTACGAGGAGCGCAAAGACGAGATCTTCGGCTATCTCGCGCGGCTGCTCGGGCGGGAGGCCGCCGAGGACGCCTTTCAGGAGACGTTTCTGCGCGCTCTTCGAGCCTACGGCAAGCTCGAGCACGGCCGGCACCTCCGTGCCTGGGTCTTCACGATCGCAACACGCGTCGCCGTCGACGTGCGCCGGAGGCCGGCCGACCTGGCAGAGCCGGCCGATGTGCCCGTCGTCGACGAACGCCCCGCCTATGCCGAGCTCGATCACCTGGCCGGGCAGCTCCCGCCGACCGAGCGAGCGGCGGTCGTCTTGCGGTACGGCTACGACCTCTCCTACGACGACATCGGCGCCGCGCTGGGCTCGAACGCCGAAGCGGCTCGCGCCGCAGCCTCGTCCGGCGTCCGCCGGCTCCGCAGGAAGGAGACCTCATGACCGCCGTTCCCGACCGACTCGACCGCAGCTTCCGGGAGGCCGCCGCCTCGGCACAACTCCTGGACGTCGCCTACGACTTCACGGACTCTCCGATCGGCACGCTTCTCGTTGCCGCCAGCGAGCGCGGCATCTGCCGGATCTCCTTCGATCCGGAGCCCGAACGCGAGCTCGATGCGCTGGCCTCCGCGTTCGGAGTCCGCGTTCTTCGCACCCCGGCGCCCGTGGCCACCCTCCGTCGCGAGCTCGACGAGTACTTCGAGGGCACGCGACACGAGTTCGACCTCCCCGTCGATCTGACCCCGCTCCCGGAGTTCCAGCGCGCCGTGCTCGACGAGCTCGTGCGCGTGCCGTACGGCCACGTCGACACGTACGGCGGCCTCGCCCAGCGAATCGGCAAGCCGCGGGCCGCCCGGGCGGTCGGCGGAGCACTGAACCGGAATCCCGTTCCGATCGTCGTCCCGTGCCACCGCATCGTGGGTGCGAGCGGAAGCCTCGTCGGTTACGCCGGCGGGCTGGAGCGCAAGCAGGCGCTGCTCGGGCTCGAGGGCGCCCTGCTGGGCTAGGCCGCCTCGCCCGTGCGGGCGGACATCCTGCGAAGGAGCTCGCACCGGAGCTGCTCGCCGGTGAGCCGACCGCGGTTTCGCGGGTAGTCGATGAGCAGGTGAAGGGCCGGCGATTCGTCCGTCGGGCCGTCCAGCAGTACGGCTCTGGGCGGCGGCTCCGGGGCTCGAACGTGCTCGACGAGGGCAACCTCCCTCGAGCGAAGACCGTGGAGTCGCAGGTAGCACTCTTGCTCATCGAGAGCTCGAAGCGGCGCGCGCCTGCGGAAGATCCGCACGCGGCGAGCCTACCGACGGCGGCGGTCGGATCCGTTCATGCGAGCTGGGTCGTCAGGCCGCCGAGCCGAACCCTCCGCCGCCCGGCGTCTCGATCGTCACCGACTCGCCGGCCTGGAGGGCCTGCGTCACCTTGGCAGGGACCTCGTTGCCGTCGATGAGGTTGCGGCCGGGCGAGCCGGATTCGCCTCCGCGCGTCCCGCCGGGACCCCGCTCGCGCCGCTCGCTCACGATCGAGACACGGCACGGTTCGAGCGCAGTGATCTCCCGGATCACGCCGTCGCCACCCCAGAAGCGGCCCTTCCCGCCGGAGCCGAGTCGCAGTCCGTACCGCTCGACCCGGAGCGGATAGGCAAGCTCGAGCGCCTCCACGGGGGTATTGAGGGTGTTGGACATCGCAACGTGAACCGCCGACGGCCCGTCCGCGTTCGGGCAGGCACCTTGACCTCCGGCGATCGTCTCGTAGTACGTAAAGCGCGCGTTGCCGAAAGTGACGTTGTTCATCGTGCCCTGACCCTGGGCCGGAACAGGGACCGCCTGGCCAAACGCGCGGAAGAGCACGTCGGCGATCCGG
The DNA here is from genome assembly GCA_963842305.1 of uncultured Actinomycetes bacterium. Classification (GTDB taxonomy): domain Bacteria; phylum Actinomycetota; class Thermoleophilia; order Gaiellales; family Gaiellaceae; genus JAIBJN01. The sequence continues at coordinate 774,188 of CAWJFW010000002.1, read as the reverse complement.
CTCGAGGTCTCCACGTTCCCTGCAACGACCGCCGCCGGGGGGCGCGCATTCACGAGCGATCCTTCCGGCGCGGACACGGTCACCGGCGCGAACGCTCCCCCCGAGGCCGGGACGTCCGGATCGGTCAGGCAACGAACGACGAAGTACGCGGCCGAGCGAGTGACGGCGATCGGACAGTTGAGATTCCCGGGATGCTGGTCGTCGGTGCCGGCGAAGTCGATCGCGACCGTCTCGCCGGCGATCGTGACCGCGGCTCGGATGACCAGCTCGCCGTCGGGCCCCTCCAGCGAATCGGCCGCGTCGTAGCGTCCGTCGGGCAGCGCCCCGATCGCCGTCCGCACCCGGCGCTCGGAATACGCATAGAGCTCGTCCATCGCCGCGGCGACCCGCTCCCGCCCCCGGAGCTCGGCAAGCTCAGTGAGCCGCCGCTCCGCAAGTCGATGGGCGGCGAGCTGGGCCCGCAGGTCGCCCCGTCGCTCGTCCGGGTTGCGCATGTTGGCGAGGAGGATGGTCACGACCTCCTCAGTCAGCCGGACCGGAGGCACGACCAGGCCTTCCTGGTACAGGTCGGTCGACCACGCGGGCAGGCTCGCGGGCTCGGCCCCGCCGATGTCCGCGTAGTGAGCGCGCGACACCGCATAGCCGAGATCCGTGCGTGAGACGAGCGTGACGTCGGGAAGATGAGTGCCGCCAGTGAACGGGTCGTTGACCACGAACACGTCACCGGGTGCCGGGGAACGGTCGCGCACGGCGGCGACCGCCTCCGGCATGGCCCCGAGATGTACCGGGATGTGCTCGGCCTGGGCGATCATCCGACCGTCGTCGGCAAAGAGCGCCGTCGAGCAGTCGCGGCGCTCCTTGATGTTCGCGGAGAAGGCGGAGCGGACGAGGACCGCGCCCATCTCCTCCGCGACCGCTCGCAGCGCGCTTCCGAGCACCTGGAGCTCGATATTCACGATCTCGTCACACCCTTGTGAGGATCAGCGTGCTATTTCCATCCCTAGCCCCCTCCCACCCGGGGGGAACCCAGCAGGTGGCGCCGTCAAGCTCGACGACCGCCGGCCCGCTGACGTCGAGCGGCTTGCCGCCGCGGAGGTCGAGCTCGGGGCCGGTGGCGACCTCGGCCGTCCGCACGGCCACCAGCTCGATCTGGCGCCCGCGGTCGGCGTAGCCGTAGCGCTCCTCGTGGGCGCGATGGAAGGACTCCACCGGATCGCCCTCGAGCGGAACCGTGAGCTCGAAGGACTGGCCACGGTAGCGGAGGTCGACGGCGCCGCTACGCGGCAAGAGTCCGGCGTCATCGAACGGGATCACGTACGAGCGGACACGGTCGCGGCGCTCGTCTCCGGCGACGAGGCCGAGCGCGGAGAGAACGCCCGCGGCCGCAGGAACGAGGACCTTTCGGATCCCCAGCTGATCGGCGAGATCGCAGGCGTGGAGCGGTCCGGCGCCGCCGAATGCGACGAGCGCGAAGTCCCGCGGATCGTGTCCCCGCTCAACAGAGACGAGCCGGAGCGCGCGCAACATCTCGGCGTTCACGACGTCGATCACCGCCTGCGCCGCGAAGTCGCCGAGGGCGAGCTCGGCCGCTGCTCGGTCGAGCTCGAGCCCCGCGGCCAGTGTGCCGGGGAGGCGACCGAGCACGAGGTTGGCGTCGGAGACCGTAGGCTCGAGGCCGCCGCGCCCGTAGCACGCCGGCCCTGGGTCGGCTCCGGCGCTCTGCGGACCGACGCGGAGAGCGCCGCCGCTGTCGCGCCAGACGATCGACCCGCCTCCGGCTCCCACGGTCTGGAGATCGACGGTCGGCAGGCGGATGGGAAAGCCGCCGAGCTCGCGCTCCGCCGCCCGCTCGAGCTGCCCGGTCGAGATCAGGCACACGTCGGTCGAGGTCCCGCCCATGTCAAACGAGATCGCATTCTCGACGCCCGCCAGCGCGGCGATCCGAGCCGCCCCGACGACACCTGCGGCCGGGCCCGAGACGAGCGCGCGCGAGGGGTGTCGCGCAGCGTCGGCAAGACTGCTGACCCCACCGGAGGAGAGCATGACGAGCGGCTCCGCGAGCCCGGCTTCGCGACACCGGTCTGCCAGCGACCACAGGTAGCCGGCAAGGACCGGTCCGAGATATGCGTCGACCGCGGTCGTGGACGCTCGCTCGTACTCCCGAAACTCGGGAGCGATCTCGTGGGACGCAACGATGTGCGCCCCGGGCAGCCGGCGCCTGACCTCCTCGGCGACGAGTCGCTCGTGGGTCGAATCGCGGAAGGAGAAGAGGAGGCAGACGGCCACCGCTTCTGCGTCGATGTCCGGGAGCGACTCGAGGTCGAGCTGCTCGATCACGCCGTCGGGGCCGACCCGCTCGTGCACGCCGAAGCAGCGTTCAAGCGGCACGATGGGTTCCGGATGAAGGTCGCAGAGCCGGTAGAGGTGCGCCCTCGTCTGCCGGCGCAGATGCAAGACGTGCTCGAAGCCTGCCGTGCCGACGAACGCCGTCCGGGCGCCCTTGCGCTCGAGCAGGGCGTTGGTCGCGATCGTCGTCCCGTGCGTGAAGCGCTCGAGCGGCAGGTCCGCGGCACCGACCTCCGCTGCCGCCTTCACGACCGAGTGCTCCTGTGAGCGGACGGTCGGAACCTTGGCGGTCCGCAGCTCTCCGTGCGCAAGGAAGACGGCATCCGTAAAGGTGCCTCCGACGTCGATCCCGAGGATCGCCACGCAGCACGTGTACCACGCCCGTCCGACGCTAGTGCGCGTGGCGGCGTCGGTAGGAGCGTGCCTTCGTCCGGTTGCCGCACACCGCCATCGAGCACCAGAGGCGCGAGTGGTTGCGCGCGTGGTCGTAGAAGGCCCACCCGCAGCGCTCTGCCCGACACGCCTTCAACCGCGGCCAGGATCCGTCCGCCATCGCGGTGGCGGCGATGGCGAGCAGCCGGCCGAGCGCCCCATGCGGGCCGGCCGCGCCGGCCTCGAACCGAACCCCGCCCGACGTGTCGAAACGAAGGGCGAGCCGGCCGCGATCGGCCGCCTTGTTCAGCGAGATCGCGGCCTCCTTTCGCACGTTGACGCCGTTGTTCTCGAGCATGAGGCTCCGCAGCGCCTCGCGCAGCTCTCGAGCCGCACGCAGATCCGCTGAGCCGAGAACACCGTCTTGAAGAAGACCGCGATCCTCCAGCCACGCCTGCAAGGCCTTCGGATCCTTAAGCTCATCCGTCCCGCTCTCGAGCTCGAGCGTGTTGACGAAGGAGCGCAGCGTCTCCAGCTCTCCGGGAGCCCGATCGTGCATAACCATCTATGATAGATCACCGGTTACTCCGCGACCAGGAGGCAGGCATGTCCGACGCGCCATACCAGATCGCCCACGTGTCAGAGGTCGTCGCGCCGGCAGGCGTCACACCGGGAGAGGCGCCGTGGCGAGCCGTTCGCAGGCACTTCGGCGTCGGGTCGTTCGGCGTCGCGGCGTACGTCGCGGACGCCGCCGGCGACCTGTTCACGAGCGAGCACACCGAGACAGACACGCGCCACGAGGAGCTGTTCTTCGTGGCCAGCGGCCGCGCCTCGTTGACCGTCGCGGGAGAGACGGTCGACGCGCCTGCCGGAACGTTCGTCTACGTCCCGGACCCTGCGGTCTCCCGAGGGGCGAGGGCCGTGGAAGCGGGCACGACGCTGATTGCCGTCGGCGGCGAGCCCGGGGAGCCGTACGAGGTATCCGCGTGGGAGCACGAGTACATCGATGGCTGAGCCGTGGAGCGGCGAGCTCCCGCTGGTCGGCGCGGGCGGAGAACCGGTCGACCTCTGGCGGACGATCCAGTCGCACGGCCTCGTCGACCTACCGCCGATGCGGATCGACGACGATGCGCGCGCGCTCGAGATCACCGTGCCGCTGCCGCGAGCGCGGCCGCGCACCCTTCGCATCGCCGAGGGGCGTCCGGGGCGCGCCCGCATCGAAATCCGGGGACCGGCGCCCGGGGAGCGTCGGCAAGCCGACGTCCTCGCGGCCGCTGCGTACGTTCTCCGGTTGGACGAGGACCTCTCTCCCTTCTACGAGGTGGCCGCGGCCGATCCCGCCCTCGCCTGGGTGGCGACCGGCGCGGGGCGGCTGGTCCGCAGCCCGACCGTCTTCGAGGAGGTCGTGAAGACGATCTGCACGACCAACTGCGCCTGGTCGGCGACTGAGCGAATGGTAGGCGCACTGGTCGAGCACCTCGGCGAGCCGGCCGCGCGTGCGTCCGACGGTCCGTACGGCCGGGCCTTTCCTACACCGGAGGCGATGGCGGCCGCCGACGAGACCTTTTACCGCGACGTCGTGCGGGCCGGCTACCGGGGCGCGTACCTGCGCGCGCTTTCGGCGGACGTCTCCTCTGGCGCGCTCGACCTCGAGGCGCTCGGCCGGTCGCACCGGGATGACCTTTCGGACGACGAGGTGGCGGCGTTGCTCCTCGACCTTCCCGGCGTCGGGCCCTACGCCGCGGCCCACGTCATGATGCTGCTCGGCCGCTACTCCCGGCTCGTCCTCGACTCCTGGACGCGGCCCCAGTATGCGCTCCTCAACGGAGGCAGGCCCGTCAAGGACGTGACGATCGAACGGCGCTTCCGTCGCTACGGTCCCTACGCCGGGCTCGCCTTCTGGCTCCTCCTGACCCGCGATTGGGCTTCGGACACGTGACGACGATCCGCTATCGCGACGGGGCGACGAAGATTGCCCCGATCGCGCTGGCTGCGTTCGCGTTCGCTCTCTCGTTCGGCGTACTCGCACCGACCGCGGACATCGACGCGCTGCAGGCGATCGTCATGTCTGCGACGACCTTCGCCGGCTCGGCACAGTTCGCAGCAGCCTCGATCCTCGGTGCCGGCGGCGGGGTCATCTCCGCCATCGTCGCCGCCTCGCTCTTGAACGCCCGCTACGCACCGATCAGCGTCTCGGTTGCGCCGATCTTCCTCGGCAGTCCGCTCAGGCGCCTTTTGGAGTCTCAGCTGATCACCGACGAGTCCTGGGCGATGTCCCGGCGCCCGGACGGCCGCTTCGACCGGCGGCTCCTCATCGGGGCCGGCCTCCTCCTCTACGCATCCTGGGTCACCGGCACCGCCGTGGGGGTCCTCCTCGGCGATCAGCTCGGCGACCCGTTCGATCTGGGTCTCGACGCCGCGTTTCCGGCGCTCTTCCTCGCCCTCCTCGTGATGCAGGTGCACTCGCGGCGGGCCCTCGCAGCCGCTGTGCTCGGCGGGACCATCGCGCTGCTGCTTCTCCCGATCGCGCCGGCCGGGGTCCCGATCATCGCCGCTGCGAGTGCCTCCCTGCTCGGCTGGAGGCGGTCGTGAGCGAGGCATGGATCGTCGTCGTCGCGGTCGGGGCCGCGACGATCCTGCTCAAGTCGGTGGGCCCCGTGGTCCTCGGAGGCCGGCCGCTACCCGACCACTTGACAGGAATCGTCGCGCTGCTCGCGCCAGCCCTTCTGGCCGCCCTCGTCGTCACCCAGGCGGTCGGCGGAGACGAGGAGATCGTTCTCGACGCACGCCTCGTCGGTCTCGGCGCCGCCGTCGTCGCGATCCTCCTGCGCGCCCCCCTGCTCGCCGTGCTCGTGGCTGCTGCCGGCGCCACCGCGCTGACGCGCCTGCTCGTCTAGCCGGGAGCTCCGCTCAGCGCTCGCAGGTGAACCTGCGCTCTCCGCCAACGCAGGTGTCCTTTCCCGCCCCGCCGGTCAGGCGATCGTGCCCGAGGCCGCCGTACAGCACGTCGTCGCCCTTGCCTCCCGAGAGCCGGTCGGGCCCTCCGAGCCCACAGATGACGTCGTCGCCCGCGGTTCCCCGCAGGACGTCGCGGCCGCTGGTGCCCGTGATCGTGCATGTCCCGATCTTGGTCACGAAGCCGTCGCCCTTCCCGTTGTAGGTGCGATCCGGCCCGACGAGCACGGGGAACCCCCGGCCCGAGGTGAAGCCGGAGACGAAGGCGTCGCCGTCGGCGGTTGCCGCAACGCTCCAGCCGACATCGTCGCCTCGGCCGGCGATGAATCCGGCGTAGTCCAGCCCAGCCCCCGAGGCGGCGACCTTGGCCACGAACGCGTCCCGACCCCCGCCGTTGTGGGTGGGATCGGGCCCGTTCGTGACGGGGAACGAGCGCTCGTGAGAGTTCGTGACCCCAACGAGGTAGGCATGGCCCGAGCCGTCGAGTCCCAGGCCGAAGCCGTAATCGTTGCCGTTGCCGCCGATGTAGCCGGCGTATGCGAGGCTTGCGCCTGAAGGGATGACGCGCGCGACGAAAGCATCCTTGCCGCCGTTGAAGGTGAGATCCGGCCCCACGCTCACGTCGAGCTCGGGGCCCGTGTAACCGCCGACGTACGCGCTTCCGGATGCGTCCACCTCCACCCCCATCCCGGAATCGCCGTCGATGTAGCCCGAATACACATATCCCGCGCCCGACGCGTTGACCTTGGTGATGAAGGCGTCAGGGCGGCCGTTGAAGATGAGGTCCGGGCCGACCAGCAACGGGAAGCCGCTCTCGGCATCGGTGGTGCCGGTGACGTAGGCATTCCCCGAACCGTCCACGGCGACGTCGTTCCCGGTGTCGTCGAGGTCGCCGCCAATGTATCCGGCGTAGTCGAGGTCGGCGCCCGAGGCGGCGACCTTGGCGACGTAGGCATCGCTTAGAGCACCGGGTCCGCTGTTGAACGTGAGGTCGGGGCCGACCGCCACCGGGAAGCTGCTCTCGTCGGAGAAAGTCCAGCCCGTCAGGTACGCCTGACCGGAGCCGTCTACGGCGATGCCCGTGGCGTTCTCGGTCGAATCACCGCCCACGTAGCCGGCGTAGTCGAGGCCGGTCCCGGACGCGTCGACCTTGGCCACGAAGGCGTCGCTCCCGCCGTTGTAGGTGAGGTCGGGGCCGCCGGTCACAGGGAAGCTTCCCGGGCCCGAAGACGTCGTTCCCGTCACGTAGGCGTTCCCGGTTGGGTCCACCGCCACGGCGGCGCCGTTCTCGAACGCCTGGCCGCCGATGTAGCCCGCATAAACGAGTCGCGTGCCCGAGGGGCTGACTTTGGCAACAAAGGCATCTCGTTGACCGCCGTAGGTGAGGTCGGGCCCGACCTTCGTCGGGAAGGTCGGCGGACTGGAGTTCGTCGTCCCGACCACGTAGGCGCTCCCCGCCGCGTCGACGGCAACCCCGTTGCCGCCCTCGCTCCGGCTTCCGCCGATGAAGCCCGAGTGGATGAAGACGGCGGGATCGATCACAAGCGTCGTGTGCGGATCGTACGAGCCGACGTCGAAGCCGAACCCCCGCTTGACCCCGTTCTTGCCGGTCAGCTCGTAGGAGGCCGAAACCGCTGTCCGCTGCCCCGTCGTGCGCTGGAAGGCAACGGGCCGGGCGTCGGAGAAGCCGCCGACGGGCGTGCCCACCCGGAGCCGGCCCGGGGCAATGAGCCGGACAGAACGCGCACCGCGATACGCAAGGCGAATATCCCGCACGTCCGCACGGGGATGGACGATGAACTCGTACTTCAAGCGGTTCGCCGAGCCGGCCAGGGCGAGATCGACTCCGGGCCACAGGTTCCGGTAGACGAGGCGCGCGAAGAGCGGAATGTCTGTCTGCCAGTTCGAGCGGCGCCCGGAGAAGTAGGAGACGACCCCTGGGAGCCTGTGCCTCGCGACGGGGTGCACGCCCCGGCGCTCTCCCCGGAAGGCGAGCTTCACGAGCCAGCGTCTGCTGGGAGCGTCGGCCGTAGCAGCCCTCGAGCCGGTCAAGCCGAATGTGACACCCGACGCGCCGACGTACACCGAGCGCCTCGACCCCTCCGCGTAGTAGTCGACCGGCCCGCGGATCTGGCCGCGGTTCCTGACGAACGAGAGGGGGATGCGCCGCGTTGCGTCGGCCGCACGAACAAGCGACGTAGGTCGGCCCTCCGATGCCGGGCCCGGAGGCGGTCGCGCCGGCGCGCCCGCCGAAAGGGAGGCGGCATTCAGGGCGACCAACATGACGAAGGTCGCCGCCGCTAAGGCATGACCCCGCCGCACGTCATCGAGGCTACCGCCGAACCGTCGTTCGCTCAAGGGCGACGTGCGTCAGGCGGCGGCCACAAGGCGGTAACCCACGCCCCACACGTTGACCACGTACCCGTTCTCGCCGTTCGCGTTCAGCTTGCGGCGGAGGCGGCTCGCGTGGGAATCCAAGGTTCGGGTGCGACCGAGGGACCTGAATCCCCAAACGTCGCGCAGGAGCTCCTCCTTGCGGAAGACCCGCTCGGGGTCCTCGGCGAGCGCCACGAGCAGATCGAACTCCTTAGCCGAGAGCTGCACCGGATCGCCTCCGACGCGGACAACGCGCGACGCGAGGTCGATCTCGAGATCTCCGACGGCCACCCGCGGATGAGGCGGGCGCGCGGTCCGGCGCAGGACGGCGCGCATGCGGGCGACGAGCTCCTCGTAGACGAACGGCCGCACGACATAGTCGTCCGCGCCGCGCGCAAAGCCCCGCATTCGGTCCGACGGATCGCCCCGGGCACTCACCATGATCACGGGAACGTCGCGATTCCACGCGCGGCCCGGCTCCCCCGCCCGCAAGCGCCCGCAGACCTCGAACCCTGACGCGTCCGGCAGGATCGCGTCCAGCAGGACGAGATCCGGACGCCTCGATTCGATCAGATCGAGCGCGGCGGCGGCATGGTCGGCGGCGAATACCGCAAAGCCGTCGTCGGCGAGCTGGCGTGAGAGGTGATCCCGCATCGGAGCTTCCCGTTCGACCAGCAAGACCGCCTCGTGCATCGCCGCCGACGCTAGCAACCGCTTCCGTCCGCGGGTAGATGTCCTTCGACGCGAAACCGTGACGGCGTTCCGCAGGCACCTTGCCGAGCGACCGCGGCCCTCCGCGAGGGATCGAGCTCGGCCTCACGGATTGCGCCCTCCCCTCCTCCGGACTTCCCCTCTTCTAGCGCTCGCGCCGGAGATGCCCGGGCGTCCGGACGGGACGACTACAGCCCGCGCGCGAGGCGCTCGTACCGCCAGCGGGCCTGTGCGTAGTCGATCGTCCCGCGACGCCAGGCCCTGAGAATCCTGCGCCGCCGCCACCAGAGAAGGACGTGCATGGTCTCCGCTTCGCGCCCCGGCGGACGGCTCCTCCCTACGAGAATGTGCCGGACTCTAGAGCCGGCCCGAGCGCAGAACGCCCCAGACGAGCCAGATGCTGAGAAGAGTCGACATGAACAGCCCGATCGCGGCGATCAGCGGAACGCCGAGGATCTGAATACCGCCCTCGATCGTCGCGGCGAGGATCCCGGACGTCACCGCGCCGCCGACCGCGACCATGGCGATGCCGAGGCGATTGAAGACGATGTCCATGCGCTTGATCAGGTCGTCGAGGCCCTGGTGGCGAAACCCGACCTCGATCTGGCCGTCCCGTACCTCCTCCAGGATGTCGTGGAGCTGGTACGGCATCTCCAGGAACATGTTCGCGTAGTTGCGCGCTTCGTTCTGCGCTCGCGCGGCCACCCGTTGCGGGGTGAAGCGCTCGATCATCAGCTCGCGTGCGTACGGCTTCGCCACCTCGAAGACGTTGAAGTCCGGGTACAGCTCGATACCGACGGAGCCGAGCGTGGCGATCGCCCGGTCGAGCAGGATGAAGCGGGTCGGCAGCGTGAGCTGCATGCGGTAGATGAGCGCGAATGCCTCCCGGATGACCTGGATCGGATCGATTTCGGACAGGCTTGCCCCGTAGTAGCGGTCGAAGATCGCGCGGAGCTCGGCGACGAACTCCTCCTCGCGCTCCTTCGGGTAGCGGACGCCGAGAGAGGCGAGCCGTCGCGGAATCGCCTCGACGTTCTGGTTTACGACCTCGATGAAGAGCCCGGTCAGCTTCGACGAGTCGTCCGGCGCGAGCTGACCCGCGGTCCCGAAGTCGACCAGCCCGATCTGGTCGGATTGCTCGAGGACGAGGATGTTCGCCGGGTGGGGGTCCGCGTGGAAGAAGCCGTGGCGGAAGATCATCGCCATCCACGTCTCTGCGATGCGGTAGGCGACCTGGCGGCGCTCGGACATCGTGTATCGCTCCACGTCGATGTCCCGGAGCTGCACGCCCTCGAGCAGCTCCAGCGTCACCACGCGCGAGCCCGAGTAGCTCCAGAAGATCCGCGGCACGCGCACGTGTGGATACCCGGCGAAGTTCCGGTGGAACTGCTCGGCGTTTCGCGCCTCGATGCGGTAGTCGAGCTCCTGCCTGATCGAGCGCGCGAACTCATCGACGACGGCGACGGTATCGATGAACTCGAGGGCGCGAATGCGCTCGCGCGCGATCCTGGCGAGCTGGTACATGAGCTCGAGGTCCGCCTCGATCTGCCGCGGCGCGTTGGGCCGCTGCACCTTGACGACCACGTGGCGCCCGTTCGGAAGCGTGGCGCGGTGGACCTGTCCGATGGACGCGGCCGCGATCGGCGTCTCGTCGAACTCGAGATAGAGCTGCTCGAGCGTCAGGCCGAGGTCCTCCTCGACGACCTCTCGCGCCTGTTCGAACGGGAAGGGCGTGACCGCGTCCTGGAGCGCCTTCAGCTCGAACACGATGTCCGGCGGAACGATGTCCGGACGGGTCGAGAGAAGCTGGCCGAACTTGACGAAGGTCGGCCCGAGCTCGTCGAGCATCTCGCGCAGGCGCTGGCCCCGCGACGACCCTTCCGGATCGACCTCGACCTCGCGGCCCAGGCGGCTGCGCACGATAGACGGGCCACGGGTCTCGAACAGGTATCCGAACCCGTGCTTGGCCGCGACCTGGGCGATCTCGGACATGCGCCCCAGCTGCCGCACTGCGGGCCGGGAGCTCACGTCCTCACTCCTTCTCGACCAGCCGCAGCCGATGCTCGAGCTGAGCGAGGCGGAGCTCGAGCTCCTCGTATTCGCGTCGCGTGACGAGCCCCAGCTCGCGGAAGAGCCCCGAGAACGTCGCGCTCGCGCGCTCACCGACTCGAAGCGCCTCGCCGCGCCAGCGCCCGACGACGTCGTCGACGATCGTGCGGGCCTCCTCGCGGCTCACCTTCCCCTTGCCGACGAGCTCGTCGACGAGCTCCTCGGTTCGCTCCTTCGTCAGCGCGACGACGCCGACGCCCGCCAGGAGCAGCTCCTCCGCCGTCGAGCGGAGCGAGCGGTCGGAATTGCTATCGGGCTCGGCCATGCGGCCTCGCGCGTCGTCGCTTTCGCCGTGCCTCTCGCCGGGCTGCGGGGTCCTTGGCTCCGTCTCCCGCCCGCGGCCGGCTCGGCAGGAGCCGGCTCTCCGTTTTCCGCAACCGCCCCGGCTGCCGCGGCCTCCTCCTGCTCGAGCGCCGGCTCGATCTCGGGCTCCGGCTCCGCCTCGACTCCTTCGGCCCTCGGCGCGGACTGCTCGCCGACCGTCTCGAGCTTCTCCTGCAGCCCCGCGTCCTTTCGGCGCTCGTACTCGGGCTCCCGCTCCTTGAGGATGACGAGGAGCGGCGTGGCGATGAAAATCGTCGAGTAGGCGCCCGACGCGATTCCGACGAGGAGCGCGAACGCGAAGTCCTTCAGCGTGTCGCCGCCGAACACGAGCAGCGAGGCGACCGGGAGAAGCGTGATGAACGTCGTGGCGAGCGAGCGCCGGATCGTTTCCCAGAGAGACTGGTTGGCGATGGCCGCGAAGCTCGACTTCCGCATGAGCGGAATGTTCTCGCGCACACGGTCGAAGATGATGATCGTGTCGTAGATCGAGTAGCCGAGGACGGTGAGGACGGCCGCCACCGTCGAGGTCGTCACCTCGCGCCCGGTCAGGGAGTAGACCCCGAGGGTGATGAGGATGTCGTGGAGCAGCGCGACGAGCACCGGCACCGCGAACTTGAACTCGAAGCGCAGCGTGACGTAGAGGACGATGAGGACCAGCGAGGCAACGATGGCGATGAGCGCGCTCTGGAGGATCTGCCGGCTGAAGCTCGCCGAGACGTTCTTGAACCCGATCGACTCGGCCTGGAGATCGTTGGTGAGCGTCTGGCGCAGCTCGACCTGCTCGGCCGCTGTGAGAGAGTCCGTCTTGATCTGGAACTCGCTGTAGGCGCCGTTGGTCTCCGCCCCGCGCCCTTGGATGACCGCGTCGGCGCCCGCGATCGAAGCCGTATCGCCTCGGATCTCCTGGACGGTGTGGGCCGTCGGCGTCTCGAAGCCGACCTGGCTGCCGCCCTCGAAGTCGATCCCAAGGTTGAGGCCCCTGACCCCGAGCGACACGAGGCTCACGAGGACGACGGTGCCGGAGATCGCGAACCACACCTTTCGCCGCCCGATGAAGTCGATCTTCTGCCAGGACGGAATCTGCTGGGCGGTCGCGCCCATGAAGGCCGGATTGTCGAACCAGCGGAAGCCGCCGAGTAGACCGAGCAGCGCGCGCGTGCCTGCGACGGCGGTGATCATCGAGATGCCCGTCCCGAGAAGCAGCATGAGCGCGAATCCCTTGACGCCACCCGTGGCAACCATGAAGAGGACGGCCGCGGTGATCGCCGTCACCGCATTCGCGTCGACGATCGTCCCGAAGCCCTTGCGATAGCCGGTCGCGATCGCGGCGCGGACAGATTTGCCCGCGCGCACCTCCTCCTTGATGCGCTCGAAGATGACGACGTTCGCGTCTGCCGCGACGCCGATCGTGAGGATGATCCCGGCGATCCCGGGAAGCGTGAGCGTGACGTTGAAGAGGAGGATCGCCCCGTAGAGCAGGACGCCGTAGATTGCGAGCCCGATGATCGCGATGACGCCGAGGAAGCGGTAGAAGAGCAGCAGGAAGAAGGCGACCGCGATCAGCCCGCCGATGCCGGCGATGAGCGCCTCGCGCAGGGAGTCCTCGCCGAGCGTCGGCGAGATCTCGGTCCGCTCGACCTGGACGAACTCGACGGGCAGCGCACCCGTCTGGAGCACGAGCGCCAGATCCTTGGCCTCGTCGATGCTGTCGAGTCCCGTGATCTGAGCGCTGCCGCCCGCGATTCCGTCCGCGAGGTTCGGGTCGGTGAAGTCGATGATCGGGAAGGAACGGATCTCGTTGTCGAGCACGATGGCGAACGCCTGCGCGAACTGGCGCGCGTCGTCCCCACGACCGGTGATCCCGTTCTGCGCGGCGAGGAGCGCCCCGCGCTGGGACAGCTCCCGCGTGATGTCGTGGAACTTGTCGGCCCCAGCGTCGGTGAAATCGAGGAGGACGATCGGCTGGCCGGTCTGCGAATCGAAGTCCTGCCGCGTGCCGCCCGCGTTGAGGTCGTCGCCGGTCAGCTCCGGGATCGGGTTCTCGGCGTCGTTCGGCTGGTACTTGTAGAGGTAGTACCAGGGCTGCGCGGCGGAGACGCCTCCGGGACACGGCTGGGACGCGGCCGCTGGATCGTCGGTGGTGCTCCCGCACGTCAGGACCGCCTGGTTGCTCGGCACGACGTAGAACTCCGAGCCGTCCGGCGGCTTGCCTCCTTCCACCTGCTGGAGGAGCTGCTCCTTCGTCGCCGCCGGGCCCTGCAAGACGCTCCTTCTCGTCCCCGTAGAGGTACCACTCGCGCGCGGTCGTCCCCTCCGGCAGGTCGCTCTCCTTCGTGAGGAGCGGGAGGAGCGTCGCACTCGGCACTGGGTTCCCGTTGCCGTCGGAGGAGACGGGCTCCACATCGCCCTGGAGGTCGTAGAAGGCGAGCTGCGCAGTCTGGCCGATGATCTCGGTCGCGCGGGTCGCATCGAAGACCCCCGCAAGGTCGACGGCGATCTGGTTGTCGCCCTGCTTGCGGATCTCCGGCTCGGAGACACCGATCTTGTCGACGCGATCGCGGATGATCTCCACGGAGCGATCGAGGTCGTCGGCCGTCAGCTCCTGCCCGGCCTCGGGACGCGCCTCGAGCACGACCTCCAGCCCGCCCTGCAGGTCGAGGCCGAGGGTCGGCGAGCGGAAGAAGCCGAGCGTGACGACCGCCGCCATGGCACCGAAGAAGGACGAGCAGGATGAGGAGATAGCGGCGCACGTGCTCGAAAGAACTGCCTAGCGGCTGGTCTGCTCCTCGGCCACCGGCTCGGGATCCTCGAAGGTCTCGGGCTCCGGGGCCGTCTCGGGCTCGGGCGCGTCCTCGGGCTCCGCGGCCATCTGCGCCGACTCCTCGGGTGTCACCTTGTTAGCGATCGCGCGCCGCGAGACCGCAATCCTCACGTCAGCGTCGATCTCGAGCTGCACACGCTCGTCGTCGATGCCGGTGACCTCGCCGTAGATGCCCCCGGCGGTGATCACCTCGTCTCCGATCTCCAGGTTCTGGAGCATCTCCTGAACACGCTTGGCCTGCTGGCGCTGGGGACGGATCAGCAGCAGGTACAGAAACACGAGCATCACGAGGAAGAAAATGAAGATTGGATCCACTTGCCGAGCCTCCTAGCAGGCTGCCTCGATCACCTCGGAGCGCTCCCGCGCAGCGTCCGAGGTGCACGGAAAACGCACATCGTGCGGCACAAAGGTATCAGGCGGCGCGTTCCGGTCCGGAGGCGAGCCGGTCGAGCGCATTCGCCTTGAACGCAGCAAGCGCGCCCTGCTCGACGGCCGCCCGGGCGCCCGTCGTCAGGTCGAGCAGGAAGCGCAGGTTGTGCTCGGAGAGCAGGACGAGGCCGAGCAGCTCCTGCTGGTTCAGGAGATGCCGTAGATACGCTCGCGAGTAGCCCGCGCAGGCGCGGCATGGGCACCCCTCCTCGAGCGGGGCGGGGTCGCGGGCGAAGCGGGCGTTGCGGAGATTCAGACGGCCTTCCCAGGTCAGAGCCGACCCGGTTCGGCCGAGTCGGGTCGGAAGCACGCAATCGAACATGTCGATGCCGCGCTCGACGACTTCGAGGATGCCCGCCGGGTCACCGATGCCCATGAAGTAGCGGGGTGAGCCCGCCGGCAGGAGCGGCGCCGACCAGCCGACCGTCTCCAGCATCGCGTCGCGATCCTCGCCCACGCTCAGGCCTCCGAGCGCGTGCCCGTCGAAGCCGAGCGACGAGATCTCCTCGACGGAGCGGCGGCGCAGCTCCCGATCCGTGCCTCCCTGCGCGATGCCGAAGAGAAGCTGGCTCTCGGGGCGCGGAGCCGAGAGCTGGCGCTCCGCCCACCGGGTCGTGCGCTCCGCAGCGAGGGCGAGCTCCCCCCGGGCGGCATCGGCCGGCAGGCAGATGTCGAGGCACATCGCGATGTCGGATCCGAGCTGCGCCTGGATCCCCGCAGCGAGCTCGGGGGTGAACCGCGCCTCCTCGCCGTCGTAGACGGAGCGGAAGGTCACGCCGTCGTCGTCCGCGCGGACGATCGTGTCACGCAGCGAGAAGACCTGGAAGCCGCCCGAGTCCGTGAGGATCGGCCCGTCCCAGTTCATAAACCGGTGCAGGCCGCCGAGGTCGGCGATGGTCGACTCGCCGGGACGAAAGTGCAGGTGGTACGTGTTACCGAGGACGATGGTCGTGCCAACGGCGCGCAGGCGCTCCGAGTCGAGCCCCTTGACGGTGGCCTTCGTGCCCACTGGCATGAACGCCGGCGTCGGGACGTCTCCGTGCGCGGTGTGGAGCACGCCCGCGCGCGCCTCCCCGTCGGTCGCGGTCACCGTGAAGCTCATGCCTCTCCCCCGGGTCTCATTCGGCTCGATTCGCGACACACGAGCGCGCGCTTCGACGATACGCTCGAAGGCGGGTGGTGGGACGGGGTGCCCCGGAAGGCAGGTGCGTGCTCATCACAAGACGAGCATCGCGTCGCCGAACGAGTAGAAGCGGTAGCGCTCGTTGATCGCCGTCCGGTACAGGCCGCGGGTCTCCTCGACACCCGCGAAGGCCATCACGAGAGCGAGCAGAGTCGAGCGCGGCAAATGGAAGTTCGTCACCAGTGCGTCGACCCGCTCGAACCCAAAGCCCGGCGTCGCGAAGAGGCTCGTTCGCCCTTCGAGGGGCGCACCGCGCGCCACAGATTCCAGCACACGAACGGTCGTCGTGCCGACGGCGACGACGTATCCCGCATGTCGGATCCGCTCCCAGGCCCGGGGCTCGACCCGATACCGCTCGCTGTGGAGCTCGTGGTCGTCCAACTCGTCGGCCGAGACAGGACGGAACGTGTCCAGGCCGACGTGGAGCGTGATCGACACCACGTCGAGGCGGGCGAGCAGCTCGGGCGTAAAGTGAAGGCCGGCCGTGGGCGCGGCCGCGGAACCGTCTTCATCGGCATAGACCGTTTGGTAGCGCTGCGGGTCCGCAAGCGGCTCGACGATGTACGGCGGCAGCGGCACGTCTCCGGCCGGCGGCCCGTCCAGCCGGACGAGCCAACGCCCGTCGCCCCTGTGCTCGAGGAGCTCGACCGCCCCCAGCTTCATTCCGTTGCGAAGCCGCCTGGTCGGGCGGGCCAGGGCCTCCCAGATCCCATCGCCCACGGATTCGAGCAGGAGCACCTCCGCCTCGCCGCCCGACGGCCGTCGTAGGAGCAGTCGCGCCGGGACGACACGCGTGTCGTTCACCACGACGAGCGCGTCCTCGGGCAGCTCGTCGGGGAGGTCGTGAAAGCGGCGGTGGCGAACGGTCCCGATCCCGCGCTCGTAGACCAGGAGCCGAGAGTCGTCGCGTCGCGGCAGAGGCCGCTGCGCGATCAGCTCCGGCGGCAGGTCATAGTCCAGCTCGGCGGTTCTCATGCGGTCCGACGCCAAGGGTAGATTCCGGGCCCATGAATCGCGAAGCACTGGAACGGGCGCGGACGCGGCTCGCGGACGCTCGGGCGGAGCCGCCTAGCCGCGCCGATCTCGAGGACGCGCTCGAGCGGGCCGGAAGCGCGCTCGACCAACTTGCGCAGACAGCCGCCGAGCTCGAGGCAGTCGTGCCGGAGCGTCTCGGTTCCGCGATCGAGCAGGGGATGCATGCCGAGGTTCTGCCGGTCGCGCGCCAGATCGCCGAGGTGCGCGGGTTGACCGGACAGCTCGTCAGGCGACTCGACGGGCTCCAGGCGGAGATCGCCGCCGAGCGCCGGGAACGGTTGGAGGACCTGGGCCTCCTCGTCGAGCTGATCAGCTCGGGCTGGCGCGGCGTCGAGCGGCGCCTCGACCGCTCCGAGCGCATCCTCGACCGCATGGAGCGGTCGCTCGAGGAGCGGCCGGGGGCCGCCCTCTACCGCATCGACGGCCTCCAGGCCTAGGACGCCTAGCGCGACGGCAGGCTCAGCTCGAACCGCGAGCCTCGCCCCATGATCGAGTACAGGGTGAGATCGCCACCGAGCGCCTCGGCGAGCTCCCGCGAGATCGCGAGGCCGAGCCCGGTGCCTCCGCCGTTGTCGCTGACGAAGGGACGGAAGACCCGGTCGCGGTCGTCGGGCGGGATGCCGGGGCCGGAGTCCGTCACCGCAACCGAGACCGATCCGTTCGCCTGCGAGAGCATGAGCGAGATGGAGCCGCCGTCCGGCGTCCAGGAGAACGCGTTCTCGAGCAGGTTGGAGACGATCTGGAGGACGCGGTCGCCGTCGGTCTGAACGACGGGGTCGGCCCCGAGGGCAAGCTTGTAGCGGATGTCCCGCCGTCGGGCCTCCTCGGCGAAAGACTGGTAGCCCTGCTCGACGAGCCGCTTCAGCTCGACCTCTTCCTCGTCCAGTGTGAAGCTGTGCGCCTCGAGGCGTGCGAGATCGACGAGGTCGCCGACGAGCCGAGCGAGGCGGTCCGTCGCGGCGCGAATGACCTCGAGCGACGCCGCCGTCGCATCGGGGTCGTCGGCCAGCCCCTCGCGCAGAGCTCCGACGTGACCACGGATGGCGGTCAACGGCGTTCGCAGCTCGTGCGAGACCCGCACGAGGAAGTTGCGCTCGTGCGCCTCGGCCTCGGCGAGCCGCTCTGTCATCTCCCGGAAGCGCTTCGTCAGCTCCCCGATCTCGTCGTTCGACCTCGGCTCCGGGAGCATCGCCGCATAGCGCCTCTCGCTCACCTCCTCGGTGGCCCGCGAGAGAGCGAGCAACGGCTCGGTCATCCGCCGGCTGAGATACCAGACCAGGAGGAGCGCGATGGCCAGTCCGGCGAGGAATGCGAGCCCCAGCCGCTTCGTAAGATCCATCCAGCGCGCCTGCAGCTCCGCTTGCGGCTTGGCGACGACGATCGCCCCGAAGGTCTCGCCCCCGAGCCGGATCGGGTACGCGGCGGCGAGATACGTTCGCTCCATTCCCGGGGGCTGGAAGTCGAAGGTCTGCACCCGGCCGGCGTCCATGGCCTCCTGGTCGAGCAGGCTCGTCGGAAGCTTCCGCAACCCGGACGCCTGCCCGGGAAAGATCTCCACCCCCGCGTAGTAGAGGCGCGAGCCGGTCGCCTCTTCGAGCGACGGCGGAGCGAAACGCGGCGCGCGAAGGCCCTCGTCGATACTCGTGGTCGCCTGGAGCGTGTACAGCTGGGCGAGGCCCTCGGCCTGGCGGCGAAGCTCGGAGAGCGTCCGCGCGCGGGTGTCCTCCTGGAAGAACCGAACCGCGATGGCCGCCGTCACGAGCGCCGCAACCAGCACGCCCGAGCAGGAAGATCGCCGGAAGCCGAAAGCGCAGCGAGCGGAGCACGGTGTGCCCTAGCCGGACATCAGGACGCGCGCGCGGCCTTGGGCTCGGTGGAGACCTTGTAGCCCACGCCCCAGACGGTGACGATCGGGCACGCGTCCTCGAGCTTGCGCCGTAGCTGCCGCACGTGGACGTCCACGGTGCGCGTATCGCCCGCAAAGGTGTAGCCCCACACGCGCTCGAGCAGCTGGTCCCGGGTCAGCACCAGCCCGCGGTGGTCGAGGAGATCCCAGAGCAGATCGAACTCCTTCGGGGCGAGCTGCACCTCCTCGCCGAGGACGGTCACCTCTCGGCGTCCCGCGTCGACGCGCAGGTCGCCGTGCTCGAGCACGGAGCTGACGAACTCGCGCCGCTCCGGCCCGGAGCGGCGGAGGATGGACTTCACGCGTGCGACGAGCTCGCCGGGATTGAACGGCTTGGTCAGGTAGTCGTCGGCGCCGACCTCGAGGCCGATGATCTTGTCGATGTCCTCGTCGCGGGCGCTGAGCATGAGGATGGGAACGTCGGAGCGCTGGCGGATGCGACGGCAGACGTCGATGCCGTCGAGGTCCGGGAGCATGAGGTCGAGGATGATGAGCGCCGGCGGATCGGCGCTCGCCTTCTCGAGCGCGTCGCCTCCGTTGCCGGCGACCCGTACGACGAAGCCTGCCCGCTTGAGGTACATGCCGACGAACGACGCGATGCTCGGCTCGTCCTCGACGACGAGGATCGCCTGTTTCTTCCCGCCCACGGCTCCATATGGTGGCACACCGCCCAGCCGGGGGGCGGAAGTGGGCCCGGGTCGCGCCCGCCTACTTGCTGCGGAGGACATACGTGTGCGCGCTCCGCGGCCAGCGCTGCATGGACCTGCCTGCGATCCTGTACCTCCCGACCGCGCCCCGCTCCGCTGCGTCGAGCGTCAGCGATCCCCTGACGCTCCCGCCCGCATTGATCCCGCGCCCTCTCATGATCGCCTGCCACCTCGCGCCGCTGCCGGAGTAGACGAGGCAGCGGATGTCCCGCCCCCGGATCTCGACCGTTCGGGCGCTGACGCGGTGAATGCGATTCCGGCAGCTGAGGATCCGGCGACCCGGATCGGAGAGGTCAACGATCCGGATCTCGCCTCGGTCGACCTGGATGTTGAGCGCTCCTCGACCGGTGACTGCCGCGCGGCCGTTGCCGTTGCGCAGCTCCACGAGCTCCGCGCCCGGAGTGCGCAGGAGAATGGGCACCGAGCCGAGCGCAGCATCGGCAGCGCCAATCGCCAGGGCGGCGACTGAAAAAGGACCAGGACTTGCCGCATGCGCACAGAACTATCTCCTCGGCCCATGAGACTTCAATTACCGGTCTGTAAAAAAATTGTTAGCGCGAAAAATCCGGACTCTAGTGCGGGCTCTGGTGCGTCCGCGTACGTCCGTACCATCGGCGAGACCCCCGATGGACGAGCTGGCACGGCATGATCGAACGCTGCGCCTCCTCGAGGCGCGCCTGGAGGCCCTCGCGGACGCGTGCGAGCGAGCTCCGCGAGGGGAGCGCCGATTCGATAACGAGATCGCCGCGGCCGTGGCCGCCACCCGGCACGCCGTCGAGCTCGGGCTGATCAGCGTGGCCGAGGGCGACACGGTGTGGGCCGACGTCGCACGCCGCCACCCACATGCAGCATGGTGCCGCCGGCCGCGGCGCCTGGCCGCTTGACCGCCGGACGTCAGGCCACGAGGCGAACCGTACCGCGCAGCCCGACGGCGCTTTCGCGCTCGTGGCGCTCCGTCCGCGACCAGCCGTCCTGCGTTGCCGTGGGCTCGCAGAGATGACAGACGATCCTCGGCACCTGGCGTTCCTCGGTGCTCCGCCAGTAGCGGAAGCGCTCTCCCACGAGAAGGTTCCGGCGGCAGAGCACGCAGAGCGTCATCTGCCGCTCGATCGTACGGAGGACAGCGGACGACGCGAACCTGCTTCACGCCGGCCCGACCTGCGGCATACTCCCCTGGCCATGCCCAGGGGCCAGGGGTACCCGGACCCGAGGCCGGTTGCGGACTCACCGGTCGAGCGAGACGAAGGGGTCACGGAGATCTGCCGTCAGGCACTCGAACGCCTGGGTGACCTGCTGCCGGGTGCGCAGCTCTACTGCCACCTCCGAGTGGGTGACGCACTTCGCGTGGTCGCCTCGGAGGGCGACTTTCGCCTCATCTACGAGGTCAGGCGCGACCAGGGCGGCATTTGCTGGCGAGCCGCGGAAACGCGTGAGCCGCAACTCGTCGAGGACGTCACGCGCGATCCCGACTACATGACGACCGACGAGCGGGTTCGCTCGGAGGTTGCTGTTCCGGTGGTCGGAGAACACGAGACGCTCCTCGTGCTCGACGCCGAGTTTCCCGACCGCACGTTCACGCCCGAGGAGGCCGCGGCCGTGCTCGCCGAGGCGTCCCGCCTCGAGGCCGGACTCGCGGCTTGAGCGACATGCGCGCTCAGCCGTAGCCGAAGAAGCCCTGCCCCGTCTTCCGGCCGAGCGAGCCCGCGTCCCGCATGCGGACGAGGCGCTCCGGCGGCGCCATCCGCTCCTCGCCGAGTGCGTCGTACAACGCCCGCGAGGCATGGACGTGGACGTCGACGCCGATCAGGTCGATGAGCGCGCAGGGTCCGATCGGCCAATTCACGCCCCGGGTCATCGCCTTGTCGAGATCCTCGGGCGAGACGCCCGCCTCGTCGAGGACACGCACGCAGTCGTTCAGGAGCGGGATGAGGATGCGGTTGACGACGAAGCCGGGCGTGTCGTTGCAGCGAATCGGCTCCTTCCCCAGCCGCCCAGCCAGCGCGAACACCGTGTCGACGGCCCGAGGCGAGGCGAGCTCCGTGCGGACGACTTCGACGAGCGGCAGGACCGGCGCAGGGTTGAAGAAGTGCATGCCGACCACGCGCTCCGGACGGGCGGTCGCCTCCGCGACCTCCGTGACGGAGAGCGCCGACGTGTTCGTCGCCAGCACGGCCTCCTCACCGACCAGGTCGTCCAGGGCGCGGAACAGCTCCTGCTTGAGGTCGAGCTCCTCGACGATCGCCTCGATTACGACGTCGCAGCCGGCGAGGTCGCCGAGCTCGGTCGTCGTCGTCAGCCGGCCGAGAGCCGCATCGCGCTCGTCTGCCGTCAGCCGACCCTTCTCGACCCCCCGCTCGAGATAGTGGGCGATCCGCTCTCGAGCGCGCTCGCACAGCTCCTCGCTCACCTCGCGACCGATCGTCTCGATCCCCGCCTGCGCGCAGACCTGCGCGATCCCGGCGCCCATCGTGCCGAGACCGACCACCCCCACCGTTCGCACCTCGGCTCCGGTCATCCGTCCATCGGATTCTCACCCGAAACAGGATCCGCCTGTCGAGACAGCCGCTCCGTTTCGACGCCGAACGGCACCCCGGCGCGAGGCGTGCTTGAATAGCGGCATGGCGGTCACCGCCCCCGAGCGCAAGCTCCTCCTCGACGGCGAGTGGGTCGAGACCGGCGAATGGCTCGAGGTGCGCGCGCCCTATTCGGGAGACGTCGTCGGACGGGTCGCCCGCGGCGGCGCCGCCGAGACGCAGCGTGCTGTGGACGCCGCGGCCCGGGCCATGAGCGACCCGCTGCCGGCCCACGCCCGCGCAGCGATCCTCGACCGGACCGCAGACCTGATCGCCGACCACCAGGAGGACATCGCGCGAACGATCTGCGACGAGGCGGGGAAGCCGGTCAAGACCGCACGTGTCGAGGCCGAGCGCGCCGTCTCGACCTTTCGCGCTGCCGCGGCCGAGGCGCGGACGCTCTCCGGTGATGTCGTCCCGATGGACGCGAGTCCGGCCGGGGTGGGCAAGGTCGCCTACACGGCCCGGCTTCCGATCGGCGTCGTGGGCGCCATCTCGCCGTTCAACTTCCCCTTCAACCTCGTCGCCCACAAGGTTGCGCCCGCGCTTGCCGCGGGCTGCGCCGTCGTACTCAAGCCTGCGAGTCAGACGCCGCTCTCGGCGCTCCTGCTCGCGGAGTTGGAGGCCGAAGCCGGCCTCCCCGCGGGCTGGCTCAACGTGCTCGTCGGCCGGGCCTCGGAGATCGGGGACGTGCTGGTCGACGACGAGCGCGTCCGTCTGATCAGTTTCACCGGCTCGGCGGAGGTCGGCTGGAAGCTGCGCGAGCGGGCAGCGCGAAAGAAAGTCCTGCTCGAGCTCGGCAATGCGACGCCGGTGATCGTCGAAGCGGACGCGGACGTCGAGGATGCCGCGGCGAAGGCAGCGGCGAACGCGTTCTCATTCGCCGGCCAGAGTTGCATCTCGATCCAGCGCGTCTACGTGGCCCGCGCCGCGTACGACGAGTTTCTCGCAAGCTTCCTCCCGAAGGTCGAGGCGCTCCGTATAGGCGACCCAGCGGACGATGCGACGGACGTCGGCCCCGTGATCGACTCCGACTCGAGGGAGCGGATCCTCGAGTGGATCGCCGAGGCGAAGGATCAGGGCGCGACCGTCCTCGCGGGCGGCGAGACGACCGAGGAGGGCCTGATCGCGCCGACGGTGCTCGGTGACGTCACGCCCGAGATGAAGGTCTCCTGCCTCGAGGTCTTCGGGCCGCTCTGCACCGTCACGGCTTACGATTCGCTGGAGGAGGCCTTCGAGCTCGCCAACGGCACCGAGTACGGCCTGCAGGCGGGCATCTTCACGGGGAGTGTCAAGACGGCCATGGCGGCCGGGTCCGCGCTCGAGTTCGGCGGGGTGCTCGTCAACGAGGCGCCCACCTTCCGAGCGGACCAGATGCCGTACGGCGGCGTGAAGGCATCGGGCAACACGAAGGAAGGGCCGCACTACTCGGTCCGCGAGATGACCGAGGAACGGCTCGTCGTGATCGCCCGATAGCAGTTCTGGCAAGGGTTCGCGGTCCAGGAGGTTCGTTAGACTCGATTGCTGGCTGCGATGCCCGGACGCGCGAACGACCATTTCTCCCGTCAGCCCCGTCCGCCCGAGCCCGGCGAGGAGATCGTCGAGGTCGTGGACGTCGTCGAGACGTCGGTTCCCCCGCCCGAGCCGGATCCTGCACGCCTCCAGCGTGAGCGACGGGAGTTGACCGAGCAGCGCGAGATCGAGATGCGGGACGTCGGCGGGCTCGCCGTCGAGATGGTGCGCCGTGACCGGTGGAACGCGGACCTGCTGGTCTCGCGCGCCAACGAGGTACTGGCGCTCGAGCAGCGCATGCACGAGCTCGACTCCCTGCTGGTCGCCGAGGCGACGGTGCGAAGCTTCCCGAACGTCACGTACTGCAAGTGCGGCGCCCCGCTCGTCCCGGGCGTCCACTTTTGCGGCCACTGCGGCCGCCCGGCTCCCACGACGCCGCCCGTGCTCACCTGCATCCACTGTGGCCAGCCGCTTCCGGCCGATGTCAACTTCTGCTCGTTCTGCGGCAACCCGGCCGGCGCCGAGGACTACGAGCCCCCGGCGGAGGGCATCGACGAGACCCTGGTGCGACCGTCGCCGCCGGACGAGGGGACCCAAGGCCACCAGTGAGCACACCCCCGCACGATCCGACGCCCGGGGGTGGAGAGCCCGATCCCGCGCACGGAGTCGAGGGCGGCGTGCAGCCGCACGACCGCGAGCACACCTGCCCTCGCTGCGGAGCGCCGCACGACCCCCTGCAGGAGTACTGCCTCGAGTGCGGGCTGCGGCTCGTTCCCCTTCCTCGCACGCGGTACACGCGCACGATCGTCTGGTCACGCGAGTCGCCCATCTGGCTCTGGACGGCGCTCGGCGCCCTGCTCCTGGTCGCTCTCACCGCCGGGGCGATCGTGGCTCTGGCCGCGACGGACGACGAGAAGGACGCCGAGCCGGGCGTCTCGAGCCTGGCGACCTCCCCGGTCACGCCGCCGGTCACGATCGACACGCTCACGAACGAGACGACACTCACGATCGCGCCGCCGACAACAACGACCCTGCCGACCACGAGTACCCAGGGGACAACGAGCACGCAGGGGACGACCACGACGAACTCGGACACGCTCATCTCCTGGCCCGCAGGCACCGACGGGTTTACCGTGATCCTCCGTTCGACTCCGGTCAGCGACGGCCGCGGACCCGCGGACGCCGCCGGCGAGCAGGCGATCGACGCCGGCCTGCGCCAGGTCGGCGTTCTGAACTCGTCGGACTACGGCAGCCTCAACCCGGGCTTCTACGTCACCTTCACCGGCGTCTACACGACCAGGAGCCAGGCCGAAGGCGCGCTCCCGAATGCGCGGAGCAAGGGCTTCCCCACCGCGTACGTCCGCGAGATCTCCGACTAGCGCAAGCGCGCTTGTGACGAACGTCTCAGGTCCGACTTTGTAACACCCGCTCGGGCCGTGTTAGACTCGTCGCCGGAGCGGATCTGGGGGCGCTCCTTAACCCGAACCTAATCATGATTTGCAGGTATTTCACGTCGGCAGGGGATACGGTGTGAGCGATCTAGTTCACGAGAGGATCCGCACGCGCATGTATCAGTACTCCAGGGCCATCTATCGGTCGATCAAGGATCTGATCGATCCGTGGGCGGAGCCCGAGAAGCAGCTCGAGTACCGCCGCGAGGTCCTGGCCGCATGTGAGGAGTGTGTGGAGCGCCTCGCGAAGGACCCAAGGTACTTCGCACACCCCGACCGCACCCTGTTCCAGGACATCCGCCGCTACTTCCCGATCTCGTACCAGGCGCAAGTCGCCTGGGCGGTGACGGAGGGGATCGGCGCCGCTGTTGACTACATCGAGGCGCAGATCGAGGCCGGCGCCTTCGACGGCGGCATCGCGCGCTGCCGGGCAACGACGCGCAAGGGCAAGCCGTGCCAGCGCACCCCGCTGCCCGAGCGCGAGTACTGCCCCTCCCACCAGCACCTCGAAGCGCGCCCGGCGGCTGCGTAGCACCGCCTCGACGGCGCTAGGCTCTCGCGGATGATCCGCGTCAGCATCGCCGGCATCTCGGGCTGGACCGGTGATCGGCTAGCCGAAGCGGTCGGCGCTGCGAACGACCTCGAACTCGTCTCCGGAGTCTCTCGCTCGCGGGCGGGGACGACGCACGAGCAGCTCGGGGTGCCGGTCTTCGGCTCGGTGGGCGACGCGCTGGATGCGACGGAGACGGACGTCGTCGTCGACTACACCTCCGCCGAGGCCGTGAAGGACAACGTCATGGCTGCGCTCGATCGACACGCCGCCGTCGTCGTCGGCTCGAGCGGCCTGACTGCCGATGACTTCGCGGAGATCGAACGCCGGGCGACCGAGGCCGGTGTAGGAGTGGTCGCGGCGGGCAACTTCTCGCTCCTCGCAGCCCTCCTCGCACGCAGCGCAGCCGAGATCGCGCGCCACGTGCCTTCCTGGGAGATCATCGACTATGCCAGCGCCTCCAAGCCCGACGTGCCCAGCGGCACCGCACGCGAGCTCGCAGAGCGCCTCGGCGGCATCCGCCGGCCACTCGTCGAGCGGGACCCGCGGACGCTCCAGGGCCCGACCGAGGCACGCGGCGCGACCGTCGAGGGCACGCAGATCCATTCGGTGCGGCTGCCGAGTTTCGTCGTCTCGACCGAGGTCGTGTTCGCAGCCGAGGGCGAGCGCCTCGTCCTTCGCCACGACCCGGGCGAGAATCCGGCGCCGTACATGGCCGGCACGCTCCTGGCGATCCGTTCGGTACAAGGTCGCGTCGGTCTCACCCGCGGGCTCGACGCCCTCATCGACTAGCCCTCTCGGCCCCGGTCCCGTACGATCGCGGTGTGCCCGGTTGACGCTAGAGCTCGCTCGTATCGACCAGCGACGACGTTCGCCCCGCGCCCGAGTGCCTGGGCGGTGGGGCTCGTGCGCCTCCTCGCGCGACCACGAGTCCCGCGTCTCCGCTAGGTCAGCGCCAGCTGTTCGAAGTCCTCGATCTTCGAAACCGTAACGCCGACGAGGCGGAGGGCGCCCGGACGGTCTGCAAGCGCACGGTCGAGCAGCTCGCACGCCAGCTGACCGATCCGCTCACCGTCGGCGAGGCCGGCGGCGAGCGTCGTCGAGCGGCTGCGGATCGAGAAGTCCGGATAGCGAAGCTTCGTCGTCACGGTCCGCGCGACCTGGCCGGAGTTCGCCAGATAGACGGCGATGCGAAGCGCCATGCGCCGGAGCTCGACGTGCAGCTGCTCGCGATCGGCGATATCTCGCTGGAAGGTCTCCTCATGGCCGAAGGAGACGTTGGCAACCGGCTCCACCAGCGGCCGCGGATCGATCCCATTGGCCCGGTCTCGAAGCAAACGCCCTATCTTCCCGGGAAGGAGGGCGGCCAGCTCTGCGTCGGGAATCGCGGCCAGCTCGCCGATCAGCCGGATCCCGCGCCCGGCCAGACGCTGCTCCGCCTTCGGCCCGACGCCCGGCAGAAGACGAACGGGGAACGGCGCCAGGAAGGCGGCCTCCCGCCCCGAGGGCACGACGGTGATCCCGCCGGGCTTTCGCCGGTCGCTCGCCACCTTGGCGACCACCTTGCAGCCGGCGACGCCAAGCGAGCACGAGAGGCTCGTTGCGCCTCGGACCGCGGCCTGCACGGCCTCCGCGACGACGCGCGCGCGGCGAAAGTCCGCCGCGACCCCACCGACGTCGAGGTACCCCTCGTCCATGCCGGTTCGCTCGACGGTCGGCACGACCTCGCGGACCGCCGCCCACACGGCCCGCGAGTACTCGGCGTAGGTGCGGTGCCGCGGCGTGACGAAAACGGCGTGCGGGCAGCGCCGCAGCGCCTCGGTAGAGCTCATCGCAGAGTGGATGCCGTAGGTGCGGGCAACGTAGTTGGCGGTCGCGACGACGCCACGGCCGCGGGGGTCTCCCCCGACCACGAGCGGTTGCGCGGCGAGCGTCGGATTCTCGAGCTCTTCGACCGCGGCAAAGAACGCGTCCAGGTCCAGATGCGCGACGATGGTCACGGGGTTGACAGAATAGGAGCCGTGTCGCACGACACCGACAAACTGATCCGGCAGCTCTCGCTCGTCGCCTTCCTCATGGCGGAGCGGCGCCCGCTGACCGCGCGCGAGATCAAGTCGGTCGTCGAGGGGTACTCCGAGATGTCGGACGAGGCCTTTGCACGCCGCTTCTACTCGGACCGGAGCGAACTGGTCGCCCTCGGCGTGCCGCTGCACTCCCAGCGGGACGAGTTCACCGGCGAGGAGCTCTACACGCTCAGGGCGGAGCAGTACTTCCTCCCCAAGCTCGACCTCGACGACGAGGAGTTGGCCGCGCTGCAGATCGCGCTCCACCTGCTCGACGGCCAGTTCGCCTACGCGGAGCCGCTGCGGCTCGCCCTCCAGAACCTTGCGCTCGGCCGGCCGACGCAGCTCGAGGCCACGCCCGAGAGCGGTCTCCGGGTCGAGGTGCGCGACCCCGACTATTCCGACGAGATGTCGGGGCGTCTGACGAAGCTCGAAGGTGCCATCTCCAAGCAGCGGACGGTCAAGTTCACGTACTGGTCGATCTCGCGCAACCGCACGCGCGAGCGGACCGTGAACCCGTACGCGCTCCTGCCCGAGGCGGGGTCCTGGTACCTGATCGGGCGTGACCTGGACGAGGACGACGAGCGGACGTTCCGCGTCTCGCGCATCGTCGGCGACATCCGGTTCGCGACCCGCCGGGAGCGCGATTTTCGCATGCCCGAGTACGACCCGTCCGGCTTCCGCGGCCGACAGCCGTGGCAGTACGGCGAGGCGAAGGGCGAGGCCGAGGTCGAGCTCGACTCGGATACCGCCTGGTGGGTGGAGCGCATGGTCGAGCGCGGCGAGGTCGCCGGCGGCTCCTTCACCACCCCCTACTCTCGGCTCGACTTGCTGGCCGGCTGGGTTCTTCGGCAGGCAGGCCGGGCGCGGCCGCTGTCGCCACCGGAACTGGTCGGCGAAGTGGCTGCGGGGCTCGACCGCGTTCTCGAGCGCCACGGAGGCGAGCCGACCAAGCCGCCGCGGCCCAAGGCCCAGCCCGAGACGGAGGAGCTCGAGCGCCCGGCCGGACCGCTCGCACCAGAGCGATTCGGAGTGCTCCAGGCGCTCCTCGCCCATCTCCTCGCCCGCTGCGGCGACGAGACCCAGGCGACCATCCCCGCCCATGAGCTCGTCGAGCGCTTCAACATCCCGTACGAGCAGCTCGACGACCACCTGCAGCTCCTGAACCTCGTCAACTTCGGGGGCGGCTGCTACGCCGTCTACGCGTCGCTCGACGGCGACGACGTCCGTGTCGACAAGGAGCTGTTCGGCGATGCGTTCCGCCGTCCGCCGCGGCTGACGCCGCTCGAGGCGCGCGCCATCCGCCTCGCTCTCGAGTTCGTCGGGCCGATGATCGCAGCCGAGGCGCAGACGCCGCTCGAGCGCGTCCGCAAGAAGCTCGAGGAGACGTTCGGGGAGTTCGCCATGCCGG
The DNA here is from genome assembly GCA_963842305.1 of uncultured Actinomycetes bacterium. Lineage (GTDB taxonomy): Bacteria > Actinomycetota > Thermoleophilia > Gaiellales > Gaiellaceae > JAIBJN01. The sequence goes on along the minus strand of CAWJFW010000002.1, from coordinate 745,354 downwards.
AGGCGACCGAGCCCGACGCCGGGACGGAGGAGGAGCAGCTCATCCGCACGCTCTCCCAGGCCATCCGCGAGCAGCGGCTGGTCGAGATCGAGTACATCGCGGTCGGCGAGGAAACGAGCATCAGGGTCGTCGAGCCCCACGCGCTCGAGCGTGAGCTGCCGTGGTGGTACGTCCATTCCTGGGATCGCACACGCGAGGGCCAGCGGAGCTTCCGCCTCGACCGCATGCGCCGCGCCGAACTCCTCGACGAGACCTTCGAGCCACGCCCGGGCCTTGAGCCCCGCAAGCTCCGTGACGTCCGGGTCGCCAAGGTGCTCTTCGACCCCGAGATCGCCCGCTGGCGGATCGAGCGCGGAGCGCTCCCGCTGGCGCGGGGCTACGCGCTCGAGGAGATCGGCGTCGGCGGCACGGACTGGTTCGCGGGCGAGATCCTCTCCCACCGCGGCTTCGCGGAGGTGCTGGAGCCGGCCGACCTGCGCAAGGAGGTCGCCGCGCGAGCGAAGAAGCTCAAGGGCGTGCTGGCCAAGCGCCCGGCACGGGCACGCTGAGGAACTGCAGCACCGCGGCCGTCTAGGCGCGGGCCAGGGGCAACCGGAGCACGAACGTCGCCCCGGCCCCGGTTGCGGACTCGACTTCAAGGGTGCCCCCGTGGGCCTCGGCGATCGAGCGGGCGATGAAGAGGCCGAGGCCCGCGCCCGACTTCGACCCGCCGTCCTGACTCACACGCCCGAACTTCTCGAAGATCAACCCCTGCGACTCCGGCGGGATACCGGGCCCGTGGTCGCGCACGCTGACCGCCACGACGCCCTTCTCGTCGGCGGCGGCAACCTCGATCTCGTCGCCCGTGACCGTGTATTTGACGGCGTTCGTGAGCAGGTTCCAGAGGAGCTGACGCAGCCGTTCGCGGTCGCCCCGGACCGGCGGGAGCGTCGGCGGGACGCGGGTCGTGACCCGCACTTCGTCCTGCCCGAGCGAGACGACCGCGGCGGTCTCGCGGACGAGCTCCTCGACGTCCACGCTGTCGAAGGCGTACGGAAAGGTCCCGGCCTCGATTCGCGACGTGTCGAGGACGTCTCCGACCAGGTCGGCGAGACGGGAGGTCTCGCTCTCGATGAGCGCGAGGAAGGACTCGCGCTGCTCCTGGGTCAGCTCCCGCCAGCGCCGATTCAGCGTCTGCGCGCAGCCGATCACCGAGGCCATCGGGGCGCGCAGCTCGTGGGAGACCATGGAGACGAAGTCGGCGCGCAGGGCGGATAGGCGGCGGAGCTCCTCTGCGGCGCTCCGCTCCGCCTCGTACGCGCGGATGTTCTCCACGGCCGCCGCGACCTGGCTTCCGAGGAGCGTGAGCATCTCGACCTCGTCGGAGGTGAAGGAGTGGCCCGCGTCGCGGGACACGGTGAGGGTCCCGAGCGTCCGGTCGCCCAACGTCAGGGGCGCGACGACCTGGTCGCCGTCTCTCGGCTCGCCGACGGCCGCGAAGACCGAGTCGGCGTCGCCGGCGACATCGATCTGGAGGCGGTCGAAGGCGATCATGCCGTGAAGCTCCTCACGGAACGCGGCGAACGCGCGCTCCTGGTCGAGCGAGGATCCGAGCGCCCGGGCCGCGCGGTTCACGGCTTCGAGGACATCGGCACGGTGACCGAGCTGATCGCGCAGGTCCTCGGCCTCCGCCGCACGCGCCTCGGCGACCGCCGTCTCCGCGCGCAGACGGTCGACGAGCCAGCCGACGACGAGTCCGATGAGGATCTGGAGCCCGAAGGGAAGCGTCACGTGGTCGAAGTCGAACGGCGGCGGCCCGAACTCCTCGGCGCGCCACCACTCGGCGAGGAAGACGAGCGGGAGGACGACCACCGGTACGATCGCGCCGCCCTTCATCCCGTAGCGGAGCGCACCCTCGATCACGGGGATGTACAGAATCCCCCAGGCGGGCGTGCTCGGCTCGAACGTGTAGACGAAGACGAACGCGTAGACGATCGCCGTGTCGAACGTGAGCGCGAGGAACCCGATTCGGCCGAGCGCCGTGCGGTCGAGCGGGCGGCGCGCCAGCCAGAAAAACGCCACGGCTCCGAGCGAAAGCGCGGCTGCGGTCGCCCACCCCCAGCGCTCGTAGCCGGGCGGATGGTCGTCGCCGACGATCGCAACCTCGAAGGCGGCGAACGGCACGGCGAAGACGCGGACCCAGGCGATCCAGATCTCGGTGCGCCGGAGGCGCTCGACCTCCGCGCTCACCGCGGTTCCTCGAGTCGGGCCAGCGCCCACTCGGCGTGCTCGCGGAGCAGCTGGTCGTCGCCCTCGGCATACGGGCGCACGGCTTCCACCAACCCTGTATCGGCCGCGTTGCCCGCGGCGACAAGAGCGTTTCTCTGCAGGAAGCGCGGGTCGTTGCGCGGGAAGTACAGCCGGGAATATCGGTCGCGCAGCTCGTCTGCGGGCATGCGAAGCCAGTCGAGGAGCGAGACCACCGGCTCGGCGTCCTCCGCCGGTGCCGTCTCGGCGCGCCGCTTCTCGACCCCGCGGTTCCAGGGGCAGACGTCCTGGCAGATGTCGCACCCGTAGACCTGCCGGTCGAGCTCATTTCTGTAGCGCACCGGGATCGGCTCGGGCGCCTGTGTCCAATAGGAGAGACACTTCGTCGCGTCGACCACGCCCGGCTCGTCGAGGGCCCCTGTCGGACAGGCATCGATGCAGAGCGTGCACGAGCCGCAATCGAGCTCGAGCGCCGGAGTGGGCTCGATGTCGACGTCCGTCACGAGCGTCCCGAGCACGACCCAGGAGCCGTGCGTGCGGGTGATCAACATCGTGTTCTTGCCGTAGAAGCCGACACCGGCACGCGCCGCGCCCTCGCGGTCGACGTGCTGGTTCGCATCGACGAGCACACGGAAGCTGCCCCCGAGCCGCTCGCCGAGCGCTTCGAGCTTCTCCCGAAGCTCGGCATAGTGGTCGGCCCAGGTGTAGCGCGGTAGCCGGCCCTCCCCCGCCTCCGGCTCCGGGCCGGGCGCGTAGTAGCAAAGCGCGGCCGAGATGACCGTCCGGGCGCCGGGCATCAGCGCCTCGGGGTGACACGAGACCTCCGGCTGGGCCATCGTGAAGCGCATGTCCGCGAACAGTCCCCGGGCGCGGCGCTCCCGGATCGTCCGCTCGGTCTCGGCGTACGGTTGGGCAGCCGCTGCCCCGACGACGTCGATCCCGAGCTCCTCCCCCAGCTGGGCGAGCTCCGCGCTCGTCATCTCGTCCGCAAGGTAGCACCCTCGGGCAGGCGCGATACGATCGCGCCGTGAAGGCCGTGCGTATCCACGAGGACGGTGGGCCCGAGGTCCTCAGGTACGAGGAAGCCCCCGACCCGACGCCCGGTCCGGGCGAGGTGCTCATCGGCCTCAAGGCGGCCTCGCTCAATCACCTCGACATCTGGCTCCGGCGCGGTCTTCCCTCGGCGCCCAAGCCCAGGATCCTCGGAGCCGACGGCGCCGGCGTGATCGTGGGGCTCGGCGAGGGAGTCGACCACTTCGAGGAGGGCGACTCGGTCGTGATCAACCCGGGCCTCAACGAGGGGGACACGATCGTCGGCGAGCACATGGACGGCACCCATGCCGAGCTCATCGCCCTCCCAGCTGACTACGTGTACGCACTGCCGGACGGCCTTTCGTTCGAGGAAGCCGCCGCCTTCCCTCTCGTCTTCGAGACCGCTTATCGAATGCTCGCGACGCGGGCCGGCCTCGTCGAGGGGGAGTGGGTCTTCGTCTGGGGCATCGGTGGCGGCGTGGCGACCGCGTCGCTGCAGGTCGCGAAAGCCCTCGGCGCCCGGGTGATCGTGACCTCGTCGAGCGACGAGAAGCTCGAGCGCGCGCTCGAGCTCGGCGCCGACGCGGCCGTGAACCATGCGGAAGGCGACGTCGCCGGAACCGTGCGCGAGGTCACCGGGGGACACGGCGCCGACGTCGTCGTCGAGCACGTCGGCGAGGCGACGTGGAAGACCTCGCTCCAGGTGGCGGCGACGGGCGGACGCATCGCCGTCTGCGGCGCCACCAGCGGTCCGAACCCTCCTGCCAACCTCCACCGCATCTGGTGGAAGCAGCTCACGGTCGTCGGCTCGACGATGGGGACGCAGGCCGACTTCCAGGCCGTGTACGAGCTCGTCGCGAGCGGCCGGGCCAAGCCGGTCGTCGACCGCGTCTTCCCGCTGGCGGAAGCGGCCGCGGCGCATGAGCATCTGGAGGCAGGCCGACAGCTCGGCAAGGTCGTTCTCGCGATCGGCGACTAGCGGCCCGGTCTACAGGAGGATGCGCCGCGCGACGTCGTGCGGGCACCCGGAGGCGACCAGCCTACGTGCCTCGCCGAGATCGACCGGTGCTCTCGTCAGGACGACGGCATCCTTCGTACTGAAGCCGAGGGCGATCAGCTGCGACTTCCGCCACCGTCGCACCTGCGCCGCCTCCTGAAGCCGCCCCGACCGCCTGACCTCTGTCCGATCGCCCATGCCTAAGTCTGGCGCAGGAGCGGGAGGCGACCCACCGTCGAACGGCGTGTCCCCACTCGCCGAAAGTCGAGTCTGCCGGGCGCTAACCGCTGGCTAGCCGAAGCCGAGGACGAACTTCGCGTCGTCGGACATCCGCTCGGGGCTCCAGGGCGGCTCCCACGTCAGCTCTGTCTCGACCTGCTCGACGCCCTCGATGCTCTCGACGACCTCCTGGATCTGCTGCTCGATCATCGGGCCGACCGGGCAGCCCATCGACGTGAGGCTGTACGTGACATGCACCTTCGGGCCTTCGATCTCGGCGTCGTAGAGGAGGCCGAGCTCGACGATGTCCATCCCGAGCTCGGGATCCTCGACGACCCGCAGCGCATCGATGACCTCTTCGCGGCTCGGCATGGAACGAAGGCTACCCGAGGAGGCGCACTTCTTCGCGCCGCTCGCGTGCGAAGAAGTGGATCCCGTCGACGAAGCGCACCCAGTTGTGGCGCGTGCACAGGACTAGCGAGTGGGAGCGGGCGCTGTCGGTCAGGTACCGCACGCCCCGCAAGAGGTCGCCGTTCGTGACCCCCGTGGCGGCGACGATCACCTCGCCCGGAGCAAGCTCGTCCGTCTCGAAGACCTTGTAGATGTCGTCGATCCCGTACTCCTGCGCCTGTTCGATCTCGCTTCGCGAGGTCGGCCAGAACTGCGCCTGGAGCTCGCCGCCGAGGCAGCGAAGGGCGGCAGCCGAGAGAACGGCTTGGCGGGCACCGCCGATCCCGACTGCCAGGTGGTCGTTCGTGCCGCGCACGGCTGCGGTGATCGACGCGGTGACGTCGCCGTCCTGGATCAGCTTGATGCGAGCGCCTGCCGCCCGGATCTCCTCGATCAGATCGTGATGGCGCGGACGGTCGAGGACGATCGCCGTGATGTCGGCCGGCCGCCGGCCGTAGGCGTCGGCGATCGCCGCGACGTTGTCGCCGATCGACTTCTGCAGGTCGATCCGGCCCCGGGCGACGGGTCCGACCGCCATCTTGCGCATGTACATCTGCGGGAGGCTCGGGAAGGAGCCGGACTCCCCGGACGCGATCATGGACATCGCGCCGTAGTCGCCGCGCGCGACGACTGCTCGGCCCTCGAGCGGGTCGACCGCCAGATCGACCTCGGGGCCGCCGCTCCCGACCGTGCCGCCGGTGGCGAGCACGTCGGCCTCCTCGTCGCCCCCGACCACGATACGGCCGGTGATCTCGAGCGCGTCCAGACCCTCTCGCATCGCGGTCGTAGCCGACTCCTCCGCCCCTTTTACGTCCCCGCGTCCGAGCCAGCGCGCTCCCGCAAGCGCTGCGCGCTCAGTGACGGCCGCGTAGGCCTCACATCGGCACCGATCGTTTCCGCCGCTCAAGCTCGTGCCTGGTCGCTGGCGCGCTCGACCTCGGCCAGCACCAGGTGGATGATCTCGTTCACCGCCGACTCGAGCCGGGCATTCTCGACCACCGGGATGCCGGCCTTCTCGGCGCGCTCGAGAAGGTAGTCCTGAATGCCCCGGATCTCGGGCAGCGAGCGCAGGTACTTCTGCATCGGCCGCAAGCCTTGCGATCCAGCGTCCCGAATCCAGAAATGGCGCGCGTGCTCGTCCTCGTCGGAGATCGCGAGCATGCATTGGACGACGACGGCTCCGTCGTAGGAGCGCGGGAGGGCGCCCGGGACCAGGTGGACGCCCTCGACCGCGAGCGAGTAGCTCTCTTCGAGGGCCCGGGAGATGACCGCCTTGACGCCCACGAGGACGTTCCGCGTCTGCTCCTTGAAGCCGAGCAGCGCCGCGTCCACCTCCTCCCCTTCGTGGATGCGCACCGCCGGGCCGGCTTCGAAGCTCGAGTAGTGGATGGAAGGCATGAACCGCCGCGCGAAGAAGGCGCGCATCGTCTGCCGGACGGTGTCGGTCGAGGTCACGCGCGTGATCCCGAGGCGGTGGGCGATCTCGGTCGCAACAGTGGACTTGCCCGTCCCTGTGGCTCCGCCGACCAGGAGGACGATCGGCCGATCGAGCTCGCGCAGGGCCTGGAGGCGGCGAAGGTGCAGGACGGCCTCGCCGTCCTCGTGCTCCGCGAGAACGGATGCCGCGACGTCGTACAGGCGGTCCGCGCCTACGGCCGCTTCCTCGTGGCCGCGCGCCAGCTCGGCCTCGATCAGCCGCGCAAGCTCGTATGCGCGTTCCGGGCGAAGGCCCGTGCCCATGAGCGTCTTGGCCATGAGGCCCTTCGAATAGGGCAGCCGGACGTCCTCGGAGACGAGCGCTTCGGGTGGGCGACGGTCCGTGCTCACGCGGGAGCCCTCGCGGCGAGCACCGCATCCGCAATGGCCACGACGGCCCCGTCCAGGTCGAGCTCGCCGGGGAGTGGCACGACCTCGTTGTCCGCGAACACGACCGGAATCCCGCGCGTCTCGGCGACCTCGGCGACCACGTCGATGGCAGCGGCCTTGATCTCGGTCACGAACGTCTCGGCCTCCGCGACGGCGGGACTGTCGAGCTCGGCCAGCAGCGCTTCCCGGTCGGCGAGGCTGCCGGAGACGAAGACGACCTTGGCGCCGTGCTCGCGCTCGAGATGCTGCCGGAGGCGGCCGTGCACGGCAGCGGGTGCTGTGGAGAAGAACGCCACGCGGCGCCCGACCACGGGCTCGACCGGTCGCGGACGCAGCACCGTGGCGATCACGGGCAGCTCCGGATCGACGCTCGCGATCGCGAGGCGAAGACCGTTGACCTGCTCGGGCGTGGCCAGCGGCTCCTCGCACATGGTGAGGACGACCAGGTCGCTCACGAGGAGACGGTAGGCGCCGAGATGGCCAGTGACCGCCTGGGGCTTCTGGTGCGCGCCGGCGACCAGGATCCTCGCGCCGGCTTCGACCGGAGGGATCGTGGCACCGCTCGCCTCGAGGAGGACGAGCTCCGGGCCGAGCCCGGCGGCGAGCTGCGCCGCCTCCTCGACATTGGTGACGAACGGTTGCCCCGCGAGACCGCCGCCGCAGCGGCGCGCCCCGACGGTGACGATGCCCGCGAGCACCGCGTCCTCGAGGTAATCCGAGGCGGCGTGCACGCCCGAGCGCGAGAGTCCGAGCAGGTCGGCGACCGAGGGCCGAGCCGACATCACGACCGGCTCCGGCGGGCCGCCGCGGCCCATCGCGACGACGACGACCTCCCGCGAGTCGGAGAGCAGCCGGGCAACGTGCCCCGAAACGGCCGTCTTGCCCACTCGCTTTCCCGTTCCGATCACGGCGAGCGCCGCCTGTGGGTAGGGCGCGAAGCGCACCGGGTCGAACCTGAAATCGGCCCCGAGGTACGGGACACCGCGCGCGAGGGCGCGCGAGGCAAGGCCGAACCGTCGCCGTGCATCCGCAACCGGCTCGTCGGAGAGATCGACCACCACGTCCACGTCCACTTCGACCAGCGCATCGTCCAGGTTGTTCCAGAGGGGAACGCCGTAGTCGGGAACGCCGTCGCGGAGCTTCTCGGTTCCGCCAAGCAGCACGGCGCCGACGACCTCGTACTCCAGCGCCGCAAACGCCTCGACGACCACGTCGGGATAGTGCTCTCCGTCGACGAGGGCGAGGGCTCTCATGGGCGCCGGGTCAGCTCGGTCTCGATGCGGGCCGTGTACTTCTCGTACTCGAACGTCTCCGTGGAGAACTGGATGATCCGCTCCTGTCCGTGGAACGGGTACTTGCGCCAGACGTCTACGTGCTTGCCCTCGATCTCGACGACGTTGTAGCAGGGCCGCGTCTTGCCTCTGAGGCGGAGCGACGAGACCGTGCCGGCGTTCACGACGAAGAGGTTCTCGAGACGCCACGCGTAGGGGACGTGCTTGTGGCCGGAGAGGACGAGGTTGACGCCGATGTGCTGGAGCACCTCGAGCGCGTCGCCCGCGTCGTACACGACGTTCCGCTCGCGTCCGGTGCCGGGCACCGGGAGCAGGTGGTGATGGAGGACGAAGATGCGGAAGTCGGCCGGCTCGGAGAACTGCTCCTCAATCCACGGGTAGCGGCCCCGTCCGATGACCCCGTGGTCGAGGTCGGGCTCCGAGGAATCGACGGCGACGACGGAGACGCGGTCCACGTGCAGCGTGCGCCTCCGCTCGCCGAACAGCTCTTCGAAGTGGATGTACCCGACGTTGCGCGAGTCGTGGTTGCCGGGGACGACGACCACGTGTTCGCACTCGATGCGGTCGAGGTAGGCCTTCGCCTCGGCGTACTCCTGCTGGAAGCCGAACGTCGTCAGATCGCCCGAGCAGACGACGATGTCCGGCTCGAGCTCGTTGATCTCCATGATCGCCCGATCGGCGAGGTTCGGGACGAAGTACGGCGATCCGCAGTGGAGATCGGAGAAATGCGCGATCTTGAACAGGCTTTGCCCCTTCACAGACAGCGGAATTCGAATCTTAGGGATGGTCGTCCGAGGTCGTTGCTACCTTTTCAGGAGGATGCGCCCAGAAAGCGGCGATTTCCAGGAGTATTCCGGGACCGTCTTTGCCAACGAGGCCGAGGTCAAGTGCGCCCGCCTCCTTGACTACCACGGGATTCAGTGGGAGTACGAGCCCCACTCGTTCCCGCTCGAGACGGACGACGAGGGACGAGTCGTCGAGGCTTTCACGCCCGACTTCTACCTTCCCGAACAGGAGCTCTACCTTGAGGTCACGGTGATGAAGCAGTCGCTCGTCACGCGGAAGAACCGCAAGATCCGAAAATTTCGCGAGCGGTACCCCGACATCAAGGTCAAGCTCTTCACACGACGCGACTTCGAGCGGCTGGGGCAGAAATACGGCCTGAACCTCGTTACGTAGAGCCTCGCCCCGGCGAGGTGTATCTCTCCCGGGGGGAGCTCGCGGCGCGCGTCGAGGAGCTCGGCGCCGAGATCGCCCGCGACTACGCCGCTCGAGACCTCGTGCTCGTCACCGTCCTCAAGGGCGCTTTCGTCTTCGCGTCGGACCTGGCCCGGGCCGTGACGATCCCCCACTCGATGGACTTCCTCGTCCTCGCCGGCTACGGCGGCGACCTCGGCGGACGCACGCGCATTCGCCTGCTCAAGGACCTCGACCTCCCGATCACCGGCCGCGACGTGCTCCTTGTCGAGAACGTCGTCGACACCGGGATGACGCTGAACTACGTCGTGAAGACCCTGAAGCTCCGCGACCCGGGCAGCATCGCGATCTGCACGCTCTTCGATCGGCCATATCGCAGGCTCGTCGACGACCTGCCGATGCGCTACGTCGGCTTCACGATCCCCGATCAGTTCTTCCTCGGGTACGGCTTCGACCTGAACGAGCGGTATCGCGGCCTCCCGGACGTTCGCGTCACGGACGAGTAGTCTCGGGCCATGCCGGCCGAGCTGATCGGCTTTCTCGGCGTCGCCGTCCTCGTGATCGTGACGCCCGGCCCCGACACGGCCCTGACGATCCGGAACACTCTCCTCGGCGGCCGCACCGGCGGCTTCGCCACCGCGTTCGGCGTCGTGGGCGGCCAGGCCGTCTGGGCATTGGCGACGAGCCTCGGCGTCGTCGCCCTTCTGCTCGCCTCAGAGCCCGCCTTCGCGGCCGTGCGGCTCGTCGGTGCCGCATATCTCGTCTACCTGGGCGTGCAGACGCTGAGAGCCGCCTGGAGCGGAGGCTCGCGCGAGATCTCCGCTGGACGCGAGGGTCCGTCCCTCCCGCCGCGGGTCGCCGCCCGCCAGGGCCTCGTCAGCAATCTGGGAAATCCGAAGATGGCTGCCTTCTTCCCCAGCCTTCTCCCGCAGTTCGTCCCGTCCGATGAGCCGGCGTTCCTGCCGCTGCTCCTGCTCGGCCTGCTCTTTTGCACGATGACCCTGCTCTGGCTGACCGCCTATGCCGTGATCGTCTCCCGTGCGCAGGGCTTCCTGCGCCGGACCGGCGTGAAGCGGGCCGTCGAGGCCGTCACCGGCACCGTGCTCGTCGCGCTCGGCCTTCGGCTCGCAGCCGAGCGCTAGGCCTCCTACAGATAGCCCATCGGGTCGACAGGGCTCCCGTTGACACGCACCTCGAAGTGGAGGTGCGGCCCGGTCGAGTTGCCGGTCATGCCGACGTAACCGATGACCGTGCCCTGCGAGACCGAGCCGCCGCTCAGGGCGAAGGAGGACTGGTGCGCGTATGCGGTCGCGAGGCCGTTTCCGTGGTCGATGATCGTGATGTTCCCGTAGCCGCTCATGACGCCGGCGAAGATGATCCGCCCTGCAGCCGCGGCGCGAATGGGTGTTCCCAACGGCGCCGCGATGTCGATTCCTTCGTGCATGCGCCCCCACCGCCAGCCGAAGCCGCTCGTCACGACTCCGCTGACCGGCCAGATGAAGCCGCTCGACGACGATCCGTCGCCGGTCGAGCCCCCGCCCGAGCCACCGCTCGAGGCCTGAATCTGCGCCGCGAGTTTCGCGCTCTCGGCGGCCATGGCCTCGACGTCTTCCTCGGCCTGGTGGCGGTTCGACCGGACCGAGGCGAGGACGCTCGCGCGGCTGTCCCTCGCGGCCGCGAGCGCGTTCTGGCGCGCGACGAGAGCTTCCCTGGCGGCGACCTGCTCCGCGGTCTTGCGGGCGAGGACCTGAGTCTCGTCGGCGACCTCGACCTTCGTCAGCCGTGTCTGCTCGCGCGCGACCCTGAGCTCGTCCCGGAGGGTCTGGATCTGCTCCGCGATCGCCTGGTCCTGGCGCCCGATCGACTCGAAGTACTCGAACTGGTCGACGAGGTCGCCGAGGCTCTGGACCTGGAGGAGGATCCCGAACGCGTCGGTGTCCTCGCTCTGGTAGAGCTCGATGAGCCGCTCCTCGAGCCGGGCCTGCGCGATCGCGAACTCGCTCTCGAGGTGGATGATCCCCGCGGTCTGGTCCTCGACCTTCTCCTTCAACTGCTCGAGGCGGCCCCGGTGCGCGTCGAGCTCGGACTGGAGGTCGTCGATGAGCGCGGTGAGCGAGCCGATGTCGCCGCCGAGAGCGTCGATCCGCTGATTCGCGGCCTCGATGTCCGAGGTGAGCGCACCCTCCTTGCTTTTCGCGTCGGCGATGTCCTGGCGAAGGCCGGAGATCCGGCGATCGAGATCCGCCTTCCGGTCGGACGCCGACTGTCCGAGTGCCGCTGGGACCGCCAGCGCGAAAAGCGCGGTAAAAAGCGCTGCGACGAGGCAGATGCGGCGAGCGTCAACCACCGGAACGATTTCGGCAAGAATGCAGGTCTCCCTGCGCTCCCCACCGGGGGTCTTCGAACTCGAACGGCCTTTGTTGTAGCACGGCTCCCGGTCGCCGTGCGCCTCCAACACGATCAGGTGTTCGATGTTCGGGACGCCTTTCGACGCCTCGTCTCCGGCGCCGGCGGATGCTCCGGCTCCGGAAGTGGATCGTCCGGAGACGGCTCCGGAACCGGCTGAGGAAACGGCTCGGGCACGCGCGCCGGCTCGGGTGGGGTCCCCTCGTCGGGAGGCGGAAACGGCTCCGGAACCTCGGCTTCCCCGGTGGGATTCGTGCCGAGTGTGTCCGTGGCCCTCTCGGCCTGCGCGCGGCGAATGCGCTCCCGCATCTCCTCGAGCAGCACGGCGACCTCCGCCTCCTTGGCCTCGATGCGTGAGAGGACATCGTTCACGTGGGCCGTCGCGGCGCTCGCGGCAGCGTCGTCGCCGGCGTGCGTAGCGCGTCCGAGATCCTGGTAGCCCTGACTGCGCTCGGCCTGGAGCTCGGCCAGCTCCCGCCGGAGACGGAACAGCTCGATCTGCCCCCGCGAGCGCGCACCAACCACACGACGCTGGGCGGAGAGCCTCGCGAAAGCCGTCGCGGTGCGACGCCGGCCGGCCTCCCAGCGGACGAGAAAGACGACCGCGGCGAGCACGAGGGCGAGAATGGCCCACAGCCACTGCTCCACCGCGACCAGCACGATCCCCGCCCCGGCCAGGGCGAGGCCGGCCAGGAGCCCGAGGTCCCGCGCCGGCGAGTACTTCCGCAGGTACAGCTCGAGCTTGCCCGAGGGCGTAAGTGGGGACCCGCACTCGTCGCACACAGTGGACTCGGCGGCCACGGCCGCCCCGCAGATGGGGCACTCAACGACTGGCATCGATCTCTTCTCGTTCCCGGTCCGGACGCTCTTCATGCTCGAGGGCCTGCAGCACCTCGCCGACCCGGTGTCGGAGAGGGCCGACGAGGGCGCGGTAGTCCTCGTCGGAAATCTTGCCTGTCCGGTGGTCGAACTCGAGCTCCTTGAGCGCGGCGAGGACTCGGTCACGCTCCTCGAGGAGTCTCAGACGGCCCTCCTCCTCGGGCGCAGGCGCGGGAAGAGAGTCCCCGCGGGTCGAGCGGAGAAGCGGCCCGGCGACGTAGACGACGCAGGCGACCGCGAGCAGCGCGCCAAGGGCCAGGGCAACCACTTCCACCTCGCTAGGCGCGCGCGACGGCGCCCTCGCCGGCGAGGCGGTCCGCCAGCCGACGCTGCTCGCGCGCATCGGGCCACATGGCGACCACGGAGCCGAGCAGGAAGATCAGACCGGAGAGCCAGATGAAGTTGACGAGCGGGTTGACGATCACCTTCAGGACGACGGAGCCGTCCGGGTAGAAGCGATCGGCGATCACGAAGAGATCCTCCCCGCGCAGCCAATCGGTCCGGATGCCCACCTCGTTCGAGGTCTGCTCCTCCGCAAAGTAGGAGTTCTTGCCGGCCTGCATCGTCCCCACCCGGTCATCGCCCCGGTAGACGTCGAGGTTCGCGCGCACCTCCTGAGCATTGGCGCCGCGGCGCTCGCTGCTTCCGGTGTAGACGAGCCGGTAGTCGCCGACCGTCATCGACTCGCCGGGCGCGAGCTGCGGCGGCGGGCTCACGGTGGTGGAGAAGCCGCCGATCCCGACGGCGCCGATGACGAGCACGACGATGGCCATGTGGACGATGTACCCCCCGTACCGGCGCCGGTTGCGCGCCACCAGCCCCGAGAAAGCGTCCCACCAGCCGCCGCCTCCGATCGACCTGCGGGCCCGCGTGCCACGGATGAACTCGAGGACGATCGTCGTCAGGGCGAACGCCGCGAAGGTGTAGCCGACGAGGCCGACGACGCTCGACCCAGCTCCCGCGAGCAGAAGTAGGACCCCGGCGGCAAGCGCGACCCCCACCGGCCAGGCCAGCTGATATGCGAGCGAGCGAAGCGAAGCCCGTCGCCAGGCGACCACGGGGCCGATGCCCATGAGAAGCACCAGCGGCAGCCCGAAGACGATGGCGAAAAAGTCGTAGTACGGCGCGCCGACGGAGACGGCGACACCTCGCACGGCCTCGGAGATGAGCGGGTAGACGACTCCCCAGAGGATCGTGAGCGCGAGCGCGACGAGGAACAGGTTGTTGTAGAGAAAGGCCGCCTCCCGCGAGACGAGCGACTCGAGCCGCGTCGGCGATCTGAGCAGCGAGAGTCGCGAGAGGATCAGCGTTATCGAAAGCGCGACGACGACTGCGATGAAGCCCAGGAAGAACGGCCCGATCGACGACTGGGTGAAGCTGTGGATCGAGCTGATCACCCCGCTCCTCGTCAGGAACGTCCCGAAGAGCGAAAGAGCGAAGGCCCCGGCGACGAGGATGACGTTCCAGACGCGCAGCATGTTCTTCTTCTCCTGCACCATCACCGAGTGGAGGAACGCGGTGGCGACGAGCCACGGCATGAGCGCGGCGTTCTCGACGGGATCCCATGCGTACCAGCCGCCCCAGCCCACTTCCTCGTACGCCCACTTGGCGCCGAGGAGGATGCCGACGCCGAGGAACGTCCAGGCGGCCAGTGTCCAGCGCCGCGTGACGACGGTCCACCGCTCGTCCACGCGTCTCGAGGCGAGAGCCGCCATTGCGAAGGCGAACGGGATCGTCAGCCCGACGTAGCCGAGGTAGAGCATCGGCGGGTGGGCGATCATGTACGGGTTCTGGAGGCTGGGGTTCATCCCCGCCCCGTCGGCCGGAGCTGCCTGAGTGGCGAAGGGGCTTGCCACCGCGACGAGCAGGAACGCGAAGAAGAACGCGATTCCGGCGACGATCGGGACGGTCCAGGGGAGCACCTCCCGCACGAGCTTGCGGTTGAGTGCGATAGCGGCCGAGGCGGCGCCCGTAAGGACGAGCAGCCAGAGGAGGAGCGACCCTTCCTGGCCGCTCCAGAAGGCGGCCAGCGTGTAGCCGAGCGGGAGCTCGCGGCTCGTCGAGCGGGCGACGTATTCGAACGAGAAGTCACGGTCGGCGAGCGCGACGAGCAGGACGAGTGCGGCGACACCGACCGCCGCGAATGCCGCGTAGAGCGCGTTCGCGGCCGAGTCGTGCAGACGTCGACGCCCGCGCCAAGCGGCATAGCCGCCCACGACGCCCGCGTAGAGGATCAGGCCGAAGGCGGCAACGAGGGCGGCGCGGCCCAGCTCGGGCATGCGCTAGTCGCCTTCAGGCGCGTACTTCGACGGGCATTTCGTGACGAGCGAGTCCTCGGTCGCCACGAACGTGCCGTCGGTGACCTGGCCCTTCACGTAGACCTCGCGACCGACCTTGAAGAGGTCGGGTACCGATCCCGTGTAGACGACCGGGACGGTGCTCGAGCCCTCGATGTCGCGGAGGATGAACTCGAGGCCCCCGGCTCGCGCGTCGCCTTCGACCGGCCCGACGACGATGCCCGCGAGGCCGACCTCACCGTCCGCCCCGTCGAGCTGGCTCGGCTGGAGCGACGGCGTTCCTCCCGCCAGGCTCGTCCAGATGAGGAAGACCGCCAGCACCGCCGCGACGGAAAGCGCGACGACGAGGCGCACCGGGTTGCGCCGTCTTGCCACGCCCCGAGTTTAGCGGCCAGTGCTGGGGTTACTCGGGAGTAGCCGCGTGCCGGCGATCCGGGATCCGGTAGCCGTGATCCCGGCAGAGGCTCCCCGGCGCATCCTCGGTCAGGGCGTCGCAGTAACCCTTTCCGTAGGCCGCCCGGAGGAAGGCAGCGACGACCTCGAGGTTCCACTCGGCGACGCCGCAGGCCTCGCCCCAGAGGTCGGCAAGTCGCAGGTCGATGTCCAGCTCGAGCAAGTCGATCCGCGAAGGTCGCTTGGCCATGCGCTGAAGGTAGCCAGGGGATCGGACGGACCAGTAGCCTGGGCCAGACATGGCGCTGACCCGGATCGGCCCGGCCCGCGTCCCCTCGCGGGAGAGCCCCGAGGCGGCGGTCGAGCTCCTCCGGGAACGTGGCTACACGGCCTGCGAGATCGACTTCGAGGGCAAGTTCTGGATGGACTATCCCTGGGCTGAGCGGTTCGGCAAACTCACCCTCGAGGCCGACGTCGCGCTCTCCGTGCACGCGCCGATTGCCGGCTTCATGGGCCATGTCGAGCGGGACAAGAAGTACAACATGGCCACGGGGATGCTCGACCATTCCGCCGGCGTCGCTGTCGCATGCGGAGCCGAAATCGTCGTCTTCCATCCCGGCTTCTACCTCGGCCGCGAGCGCGAGACGGCGCTGGCGTCGGTCGTCGAGCAGCTCGGCATCCTGCGGGAGCGCCTCGAGGGCAAGGGCCGGGCCGTCCCCTTCGGGATCGAGGTGATGGGCCGCGTCCGCGACCTCGGGAGCCTCGACGACGTCATCTGGATCGCGGAGCGGTTGGACTGGGTCCGCCCGGTCCTCGACTTCGCCCACATGCACGCGACGTCGGACGGCGCCTACGTCGAGGCCGAGGCCTTCGCCGAGGCGCTCGCCCGCGCCGACGCAGTCCTCGAGCCCGGCGCGCCCTTCCACATCCACTTCTCCGACATCGCGTACGCGAACAGGAATGAGGTAAGACATCTTTCCTACGGCGAGGGGACGCTGCGGGCCGAACCGCTGGCCTCAGCGCTTGGCCGTTTCGAGCGGCCAGCTACGGTCATCAGCGAATCGCCGGACGAGGAATCGAGCCAGGCGATCCGCTCCATTCTTCTCGGGACTCCGGTGAGGTAGCAAAGCGGTCAGCGGAGACCGGCTGGACGGCGGAGGAGGATGCCGCGACCGCGACCGCCGCCCATCCCCGACCACTTGAGCACCTCGCGCCGGACGTCCCTGTCGCGAAGCTGATCCGAGCAGGCTCAGGGCCTTTCTCCGGACTCGTCCGGTTCGACTTGCGTGAGCTAGCGGACTGGGCGGCGGGCTGGGTGCCGGTACCGGTCACCGCGACCGACTTGGACTGCGGTGCCTGTGGTAAGCCCGGCGTCCGCCTCGTGGCGGAGGGCGAGTCCGTCTCCTGCGAGGCCGCCTACTGCGAGACCTGCCAGTCGCACTGAGCCAGGATGTGTTACCGGCCCGGGTTGAAACTGACTAGTGCCGCACGGCGGCCGGCACCATCGGTGTACACGCTCAGAAGTGGGCCGACGCCGGGGGCGTAGAGCCGCCCGGTCGCTGAGGTCTTGGATGAGCTCGAGGCAACGGAGCAGGCTGCTGACGCCGCCGCGCGCGAAGCGCGGCGAGCACTGCGCGAAAAGCGCAAGGCCGAGGTCAAAGCCGACTTCGACGAACGCGTGGGCCGGCAATCGGCCCGGGGATGTGTGACCGCGAGTGGACGCTCGTCCGAGCTCGTGGCGGTCGATGTTCCCTCGGTGCGCTCGCACCATGACCCGAGGCGCGGGGCTTTCGCCTGATCGCCACGCTGGCCGGGCATCACCGCTGTGGAAGCGTCCTGCGGCAGACCTAATCTGTTGGCGTGACGGAGACGCTTTCCGGGCTGGACGCCGGCGTGCGAGAGCGCGTCGCTGTGCTGCGGGAGCAGGGGCGCTTCTTCTGGCTCGACGTCTCGCTCAGCGAGACCAGCCGTGATGATCTCGTCGATGCGCTGAGGATTCCCGAGCGCGTCCTTCCGGCTCTGGCTCTTTCCGGCGATGCCTCCGCATCACGGTCGTTCCACGCCGACGGAGAGTCCGTCGTCTTCGCGCTCCGCTGCTATGCCGAGTCGGAGACGCCAACCGGCGAGGCCGCGTTCCGCTTACGACCGCTCGAGGTCCGTGTCCTCGTCACCGGCAACTACCTGCTGACGCTTCACGAGGAGCGAGTCTCCCTGCCTGCAGTCCTCGCCCCCGACCTGCCTGAGGAACGGAGCAAGCGATACGTCGTCTACGCGGTACTCGAGGCGATGCTCGTGACCACCTCCGAGGCGCTGGGAGAGGTCGAGCGGAGGCTGGATGCCCTCGGCATGGCGTGGACCGAGGGCGGCGGCGCGCACGTACCGAGGAAGACGCTCCGTGCGGCCGGCTCGCGGCTCGCGACAATGCGGCGCTGGGTCAGTGCCGAGCAGGCCGTCTTCGCGCGCATCGGCGTGGAGATCGGAGCGCTCCGCGGCTTCGAGACGCAAGACGAGCCATACTTCGACCGTCTGTACGAGCAAGTCAACCGCTTGCTGGCCTCGGTCGACGCCGCCGCGAACGGGTTGGCGATGCTGCTCGATCTGCAGCTTAACGAGCGGGCGTATGTGGTGAGCGTCGTGGCGACCATCTTCGTGCCGCTCACGCTCCTCACGGGGTTCTTCGGCATGAACTTCGGCTGGATGGTCGATCAGATCGAGACTCCGATCGCCTTCTGGCTGCTCGGGTTCCTCGGCCCCATCGCGGTAGCGCTCCTGTGCTGGCGCCTCGTGGTGCGCCGGTTTCTCATCGGTGACTAGGGAGGCAGAGAGGTGTCGGTGAGCGAGCCTCATGCGTCCGTCGCGCGCCAAGCCGGTCGAGATGGGTTGACCCTCTCGCTACCGTGGAGACGAGACTTCGGGTCGCGACATGTGGCCCTGGTAACCGCCGCCTGCATGCTGCTCACGTGCGTGACGCCGATCTCGTTCTGGCCAGCCGGCGACGCGGAGCCGTCGTCGCCTCTTCGACAAGACGGGCGGCTTTTTTGCTGGCACTTCGAAAAGCGGGAGCGACGGGACTCGAACCCGCGACCTCCGGCGTGACAGACCGCTAACGACGGAAGCGCCGGAAGGCGTCCGCGTGACGGAGAGGCTGTAATCGCGTACGGCCCAAGCGGGATTGCGGACTCCTCGGCCGAGTGTTCATGCGCAGCCCGTTTCGGCAGGGAGGCGGGCATCCGGGGCGTGAACGGGCGTCGGTGGGGGCGATCAGACGACTGGTCGCCGGCCCTCGCCGGCGTCACGATTCAGGCCGGGTATTCGTCGCTGTAGGGTGTGCGCGGTTCGGCCCGGAACGTCCTGGCCGGCGAACGGAAGGAGGGACCGATGGCAACGATCGTCGTCGGAACGGACGGGTCCAAGGGCTCCGAGGCGGCCCTCTCGGAGGGCTTCGACCTCGCCAAGCGGCTGGGCGCGAAGGTGCTGGTCGTAACCGTCGCGCACGTATCCGACCTCCTTGGTGGCTCCGTCTACCAGCACAAACTCAGCGAGCACCTGGACCGAGCCCGTGCAGCCCAGGACGCCGCGAGGACGATGGCCGAGGAGGCCGGAGTCGAGGCGGAGTTCGAGGTCTTCGAGGGCGACGCGGCCGAGGAGATCTCGATGATCGCCGAGAGCCGGGACGCCGACCTCGTCGTCGTCGGGACACGGGGCCACGGTGGCATCGCCGGCTCGCTTCTCGGAAGCGTGTCGGCCGACGTCGTCCGCCGGTCGAAGAGGCCGGTGGTCGTCGTCCACGAACCGAGCTAGCGACCGGCAAGAGGCCGGCGGGCGCCAGGGTGGCCGAGTCCTACTACGCGGCGCGGAGCCGCCGCGATCCCGCGTAGTGAGTCTCCCGACGTCAGGCGGCGCTCGGCCTGGCTGGCTTGCGCAGCGAGCTCGGCTGACTCTACATCGAGGTTCTCGGCCCTTAGGCTATTTCGCGGCTAGCTCGTCGGCGTCCATCCGCGCAAGGACAGCGTCGAGCACGGCGTATTCCGCCTCCTCAACGCGCCCACGCGGTCGGCGAACCGCTCCGGATGCTCGATCGACTCGCCCAGAACCGTCCCCGTTCCGCCACTCGGTCTAATCAGACCCAGTAGGACGCGGATCGTCGTCGACTTCGCCGATCCATTCGGGCCCACGAATCCGATGACAGCACCGTCGGGAACCTCGAACGTCAGGTTGTTTACCGCAACGAGATCTCCGAAGCGCCGAGTCAACCCCTCTGCGGTCAGCGCACTCATGGCTCCGTCCGGGCGAAGGGGCTCGATCCTGCGAGCGTTCGCGGCTCGCGCTCCGAGGCCCCGACTGGAGCCTGCGTCGTCTCGCGCAGCGGCACGTCGCGCAGGCGCCAGCTCAGCGCAAACGCGACGACCATCACGGCAGCCGCGGTTTGGAAGACGGGGTGGAGTGCGGCGGCGACGGCTGCCGCGTAGATGGCGTTGATCGCGGTAGGAAGCTGCTCGATCGCGGCGGGGGTTGCGTCGGTCGGGGCGTGCGTGCCAGGCGGGAGGCGGTCCGCGAGCTCCAGGCCGAGACGGTTCGTGAAGATCGCGCCGAAGACGGAGACGCCGATCGAGCCGCCGACCTGCCTGAACAGCAGCGCGCTCGAGGTGGCGACGCCAAGGAGCCGGTAGTCGACCGCGTTCTGCGCGGCGAGCACGAGCACCTGCATCACCAGCCCGAGCCCGAGGCCGAGGAGCAGCATGTACAGGCCTGCGACCCACGTCGCGGTTCCCGGCTCGAGCGTCGAGAGCAGGTAGAGCGCGACCGCCGCGAGCGCCGTGCCGGCGCGCGGGAAGCGGCGATAGCTCCCATAGCGCGAGATCAGGAAGCCGCTCGCAGTCGAGGTCACGAGCACGCCGAGCATCATCGGCGTTAGCAGCAGCCCCGAGGCGGTGGCGCTGTAGCCCTTGACGATCTGGAGGTAGACCGGGATGAACGTCACGGAGCCGAAGAGCGCGAACCCGATCCCGAAGCCGATCGCGCTCGTCGTCCGGAAGGTGGCGTTGCGGAAGAGCTCGAGCGGCACGATCGGCTCCGCGGCGCGCGCCTCGACGAGCGGGAAGAGCGCGAGCAGCGCCACGCTCGCGGAAATCGCCGCGAGCATCCACGGCGCATCCCAGGCGTAGCTCGTCCCGCCGAGGCTCGTGTAGAGGATGACCCCCGACAGCCCCACCGCGAGCACGAGCGTGCCGAGCCAGTCGATCCGGCACAGCTCCGTCACCTGCCGCGACTCGAGGACGCTCGAGATCACCGCCAGCGCGACGAGGCCGAGCGGCAGGTTGATGTAGAAGATCCAGCGCCAGGAGAGGTTGTCGACGAAGAAGCCGCCGAGCAGCGGCCCGGCGACGACCGCGACGCCGAGGACGCCGCCGAACAGGCCCTGGTAGCGGCCGCGCTCGCGCGGGGCGACGATGTCCCCGACGACCGCCATCGAGACGACGATCAGGCCGCCGCCGCCGAGCCCCTGCACCGCGCGGAAGACGATCAGCTCCAGCATGCTCCCGGCGAGCCCGCACAGCGTGGAGCCGGCCAGGAAGAGCACGAGCGCGGCCTGCAGGACGCGCTTGCGCCCATACATGTCGCCCAGCTTCCCGTAGATCGGTCCCACCACCGTCGATGCCAGCAGGTACGCGGTGACCACCCACGAGAGGTGCTCGAAGCCGCCCAGCTCGCCGACGATTGTCGGCAGCGCCGTCGCCACGATCGTCTGGTCGAGCGCCGCGACGAACAGCACGAGCAGCAGCGCGCCGAATACCAGGCGCCGCCGTCCCACGGCGATCTCAGTCAACGACTCCGCCCCCCCTGGACGGAGGCGGCGAGCGCCTGGCGGCCGAACGCCTGCTGCTCGGCGCCGTGGTCCAATATGGTCTGCGAGATCGCAGCGCCGATGCCGTGGGCAGCGCCGGTGACCAGCGGCACCCTTCCATGAGGTCGGTCATTCTTCTCCTTGCAAGGACCGAGGAGGGAACACCGTGGCTCTGCGCATTGAAGACTACGCTCTGATTGGGAACACTGAGACCGCGGCGCTCGTGGGCAAGAACGGGTCGATCGAGTGGCTGTGTGCGCCTCGATTCGACTCCCCCGCATTCTTCGCCGCATTGCTCGGTACCGATGCCAACGGCCACTGGCAGATTGCGCCGGCGGATGAGGCGCGCCGCGTCGAGCGCCGGTACCGGCCGGGCACATTGGTGCTAGAGACCGACTTCGAGACGGACGACGGCCTCGTCCGGCTGGTGGACTGCATGCCGCTGGGCGAGCACAACCACGTCGTCCGGATCGTCGAGGGGCTGCGAGGCCGGGTAGCCATGCAGATGCAGGTCAGGCCGAGATTCGACTACGGCCGCCTCATCCCGGCGATCGGCCGGATCGACCAGGGCATCTTCGCCGTGGCCGGGCCGGACGCGGTCTGCGTGCGTACGCCCGTGGAGATGAGCGCGGAGGGCGGCGCGGCATCGGCGGCGTTCAGGGTCTCGGAAGGCGAACGCGTCCCGTTTCACCTCGTCTGGTATCCCTCGCACGTCTCTCGTCCCAAGCCGATCGACCCGTTCAACATGACGGCGCGGACGGAGTCGTGGTGGCGGGAGTGGTCGGGCCGCTGCACATACGAGGGCCCGCACGCGGAGGACGTGCTGAGATCGCTCATCACGCTGAAGGCGCTGACGTACGTGCCGACGGGCGCCATCGTCGCCGCTCTGACAACGTCGCTGCCGGAGGAAATCGGGGGAGAACGAAACTGGGACTACCGCTTCTGCTGGCTGCGCGACGGCTCCTTCACGCTGGCGCCGCTGGTGCAGAGCGGCTACATGGATGAGGCCGTCGCCTGGCGCGACTGGCTCTCACGGGCGATCGCCGGCGATCCGAGCCAGTTGCAGCTCATGTACGGCATCGGCGGCGAGCACAGGCTGACCGAGCTCGAGCTGCCCTGGCTGTCGGGCTACGAAGGCTCGAAGCCGGTACGCATCGGCAATGCCGCGAGCGAGCAGTTCCAGCTCGACATCTTCGGCGAAGTGCTGGCGGTGCTCTACCGCGCATTCGAGCTCGGGCTGCCCCCGCGAGACCCGACGCGCTCGCCGGGAATCAAGGTCGGCGACGCTATCGAGCGCGTCGAGCGCATGTGGCGCGAGCCGGACGAGGGGATCTGGGAGATCCGCGGCAAGCGGCAGCACTTCACCTACTCCAAGGTCTCCGCCTGGACCGCGATCGATCGCGCCATCAAGTACTCCGAGGCGACAGGGGAGGATGCGCCCCTCGACCGCTGGCGAGCCGCTCGCGACGAGATCCATGCCGAGGTCCTGGCCAAAGGCTACGACGCCGAGCGCAACACGTTCGTCCAGTACTACGGCGGGAACGGCCTGGATGCGAGCTTGCTGCTCATCCCGATCTCCGGCTTTCTGCCAGCGGACGACCCGCGCGTCCTGGGCACGATCGACGCGATCCAGCAGGAGATCTGCGAGGGGCCCTTCGTCTGGCGCTACTCGACGGAGGACGGCGTGGACGGGCTTGCCGGCGGTGAAGGGGCATTTCTCATCTGCTGCTTCTGGCTGGTGAGTGCGCTGGCGACGGCCGGGCGCGTGGAGGAAGCCGAGCGCAACTTAGAGCAGCTCACGGCGCTGCGAAACGATGTCGGCCTCTTTAGCGAGGAGTACGACCCCCAGAGCAAACGCCTGTTGGGCAACTTCCCGCAGGCGTTCTCGCACATCGGACTGTTGCACGCCATCTACGCGATCAGCGAAGCAACGGGCAGCCGCGGGCCGCTCGACACCAGTGAGGCAGCAGGTCATGCACACCGTTCCGCCTGAAGAGCAGGTGACCGTGGGGGAGTCCTCTTCGCGGGCCTCCGAGAGGGGTCGCACCGAGATCGATATCTCGCTGTCAGTCCGGACGATCCTTCTGGTGGCCGGCGTCGTTGCCATCGCGTGGGCGCTGGCGTCGATCGCGAGCGTCCTGCTCATAATCTTCGTCTCCACCTTCAGCATCGCCGTCCTCTCGCCGGTGGTGACGGCGATGGAGCGGCGGCTGGGCTGGAGCCGAGGGCTGTCGGCCGCGGTGCTCGTCCTGGCGATCGTGATCGTCCTCGGTGCGGTCGCGCTCGTGGTGGTACAGGCGATCGTCGGCGCAGTGCGCGAGTTCAGCGACGACCTGCCACGGATCGTCGACGAGGTCAGGCAGAGCGATCTGGGCAGCTTCATCGACAGCGGGAGCGACTCGCTCGAAACGTTGGCCCAGCACGCCAGCGAAATCACAAATGGAGTGGCCAAGGTGTCGGGTGGCGTCGCCGACCTCGGCCTCTCGGCTTTCGGCGCCGTGACCCTCGTCTTGTCGGTGATGTTCCTGACGCTGTTCGGGCTGATCGACGAGCCGCGCCTGCGCGAGTGGATCGGGGGCTTGCTTTACCGGGGCGATCGCGAGCGCTTCCTGAAGGTCACCGATCGGATCGTTCAGACCACCTCGCGCTACATGCTCGGCAACCTGGTGATCTCCGTGATCTGCGGGACCGTCTACGGGACCACCGCGGTCATCCTCGATATTCCGTACCCGCTCGCTCTGGCGGTGATCGCGGGGATCCTCGACCTGATCCCCAGCATCGGGGCCACCATCGCCGGGATCATTGTCGGGATCGTCGCGCTCTCGGTCAGCCTTGAAGCCTTCATCGTCTTCCTGATCGTGATCGTCGTCTACCAGCAGCTCGAGAACTACATCCTCCAGCCGACGATCATCGGAAAGGCGGCCCAGATCTCCGGCTTCACGGTGCTCGCCAGCGTTCTGGCGTTCGGAGCGCTCTTCGGGCTCATCGGGGCGATCATCGGCGTGCCGATCGCGGCCGGAATCCAGATCGTCGTGAAGGAGCTCACTGCCGCCAGGAGAGCTCGCATCGCCGCCGCGGACGCCGCCGAGTAGTGGCCTCTCGCCGTCCGAGCGTAGGCCGACAGCGCGCTTGACGGGCGTCGACGGCTCAACGACCGCGTCCTCCGGGACGGATGCGAAGCGGTCGCGCTCTTCGACGGTCGATCGGGCGCGCCATCGTCGCGGGCCGTACGGATGTGGCTGGATTTCATCGACAGACCGACCGGAGGCAACTGATACCGCGCTCACAACGCGAGCATCGTCAGTGGATACCTGGAAAATCAGACGCTCGCCAAGGCGGAGAGTGCAGATGCTGACCGACGTCAAGCTCCGCTCAGAGTTTCTTTAATCCTGTCAATCACGGGGGACTCTGCGGGGCTAACGCCGCCCTTCGCCTCGGCGACGGCATCCATGACGCCCACGACGAGCTCAGGTCAAGCCCCGGCGCTCGTCACGCTCTCGAAACTCAGGACCGTCCGCCTCGTTACGTTTAGGCTCGGGCCGCAGAGTCAGGCAACTGCTCTCCCAACCTTCTGACTCGCAGTCAGACAGCGGCAACAGAAGCCCTGTATCTATGCGGCTTCGCGGGTTGGCCTGCAAGCGGCTGCAAGCACGCGGCGCCTTTCTCACGGCGTGCCCCCGGGCCCGGGGGGCAACGGCCGTGGTTCCTAGGATTCGGGCATGACAAGCGTGCTCAAGCGTGCATCCAACGGGTCAGTAAGCGACCGCGACGGCCTCTGCCGAGCGACGACGAGGAAGGGCGAACCGTGCAAGCGCACGACGCTTCACGGCGACGGGCTCTGCCTAGTCCATAACGGCTCGCAGGACATGAGGGAGCTTGGCCGCCTGGGCGGTCGTGCGATCCCGAAGGCCAAGCGTGCGGACGCACAGCCGGAGAGCTTGCGGGAGTTCCTGCGCCGAGAGGTCGACCCATCTGCTGTGTGGGCGGCGATCGAGGCGAGCTTGGCGAGTGGCAACGATCGTGACCGGCTGGCTGGCGCCAAGCTCTTGCTGTCGGAGTTGTACGAGCCGGCCGCGGAACGCCAGCGGGAGGAGGAGACCGAAGCGGCGTCCGCGCGCGCACGGCTCGCCCGTCGCATCGAGGAGCTGAGCGCGAGGCGCGCTCTGATCACGCTCGTCGAGCGCGGGCTCATCCGACCGGGCGGCGGGCGACCGTTCACCGGCGTCGTCATGTTCGACCTACGCCAACTCGCCGAATGGGCGGGGGCGTGGGCACCTCGACCCGTGACCGTGAGCGACGTCTCCTGCGCGACCTGCGGCAAGGTCGGCGTCCGCCTCGTCGCAGAGGGCGAGCCCGTCGACGGTGAGGCCGTCGACTGCGAGACCTGCGACCTCGAGCGCACTAGTCCCGCCGGACAGATAGAGGATCACCGGGATGAGGAGGATGGCGAACTGACGTGAGACGGGCGGAGGTGGTGGAGCACGGGTAGTAGCGCGATCCGAAACGATCGGCAGTCGCCGTTCTCCGGCCGGACCGCATGGGCAGGGAACCTCCAGACGCCGCTTCGGGCGTTCTTGCGCACCGAACCGGCGGCGCGGCCGGTGGTCGCGAGA
This sequence comes from uncultured Actinomycetes bacterium, assembly GCA_963842305.1. Taxonomy (GTDB): domain Bacteria; phylum Actinomycetota; class Thermoleophilia; order Gaiellales; family Gaiellaceae; genus JAIBJN01. The sequence continues at coordinate 719,621 of CAWJFW010000002.1, read as the reverse complement.
ATAGCGAGGGCATGCAGCTGCCGGGCAGTGCTCTACGTCAGCAAGGCTCGCACTGATCCCAACGCCTTGGACCGCGGGATCAGGCCCCAGGCTATTTGGCGGCTGCCATGACGTCGGCGTCTCTCCGCGCCAGCACGGCGTCGAGAACGGCGTACTGAGCCTCCTCGATCGCGGCTGATGCAAACTCGACGGCGTCGACGGCGTCGGCCTCGGCCCACTCGGCGTCGTCCTCAGCCATGTCGGCGTCGATGGCCGCCTTTTTTTCATCAATCTGCTTGCGAATGCGATTGACGTGCTGCTCCCAGTTACTCTGAACCTCGTTCCACTGACGTTCTGCGTCGCCAGCTGCTTCCTGCGACTTGGCACGCAGCTCGCCCGAATGCCGTTCGGCTTTCTTGCGTGCCTCGTCGACCATGGCCTTGAGTTCGGCCTGATCCTTCGCGGCCGACTCTCGGATGCTGCGGTCGGCTTGCTCGACCTGCTCCTTGAGCTTGCTGAAGTCGTCAGAAACCGGCATGGCACGACCTCCTTCGCGTTGTGAATCTCGCTCGGGAGTGTACGCCCGGAGGGACGGATGTGCTTGGGGCCTAGTCAGGCCCAGGCAAACCTTTCACCACCTTCTAACCGGATAGTCTCCGCCCGGCAACGCGAGGGGGCGTCCTGAGAGCTACCGTCGTCCTCGTGCGGCACATGTCGTCCGCCGGTCGAGAGGATCTGGGGTTTTGTCTTCTTGGTTTCGCTCTGATCCTGCTGGCGGCGCTGATCGATTGATTGGGGGAATGGTGAGCAGGCCCAGCAAGGCGAGCGACCGCCACGCTCCACGAGGCGAGAGCGGCGAGTCTCGACTATTCGAGGACAACGATCGAGATGCGACGGAAGAGACTCTTCGCCGCAAGATGAGCCAGGGTTTCGAAAGTCTTCGGAACGAGTTCACGGACATTTCGCCCGAGCGAGTGACGGCGTTCGGCGAGGCGGAGTTCGACCGCTTGCGCCCGGAGGCCCGAATCACGGAGTTCATCCCAGTGCTAGTTCACCGCTATGCGCGGGAGGACCTCCTTCTTCTCCGGGAGCTGGAACTCCGTTCGGCGGCATAACTGACGCGCGCAAACGCCTGAGACTCCCGCCTACCGAACCCGACGCCCTCTCAGGGCCGTGCGGCGAAGCCCCTTGCGGCTGAGCGCAGGGCACGAGGCCCGGTGGTGCCGGCCTCCCCCGTGGCCGATCTCCCAGGTCAATCCAGGGAGAGACCGCTCATCAGGCGCTCGCGGCGAGAAGGTCGTCGCAAGCCTTCTTGCAGCGCCGGCAGGCATCGGCGCAAAGGCGGCAGTGTTCGTGGTGGGCGGCGTGCCGGTCGCACTCCTCGGCACAGGTCAGGCAAGCTATTGCACAGGCTTCGACCATTGCACGGATAAGGCGCAGATCTGGCCCAGTCTGGCGCGTCACGATGCGGCCGCTCGCGTCGCAGGCATCGGCGCAGTCGAGGCAGAGACGAACGCAACGCACCATCTCCCGCACGTCATCCTCCGCGAGATCAGCGTCGGCACAGCTCGTACAACTGGCGGCGCAATCGAGGCACTCATCCACGCAGCGCAGAAGCACTTCGCGGTCGAGCCCCGTCGGCTCTGGATGCGCCTCAAGGACCGCTCGAAGAGTCATGTCTCTCCTCTCGTTCGGACGGCAGTGGGCTCATCGGTCGACTTCATCGTCATCGTTGCTTCTTACGGTTTGCCTGGGGACGTCTCAGACAGGACCTCGGCGGCGTCCTCTGCATCCGCTTCATCGACGAGGAGACGCGACGCGCCCGTGAGGTCGAACGGGTAAGCGCCGCCAGCGTCGTCGGCTGCGACCAGGGACGCGATTCCAGCCGCGGCGAGAGCCGTCTGCGCGAGCTCTGCGTCGCTTCGCGTGGGGTAGGCGCCGACCTGGTTCATCTCGGGCTACGCTCAAGGCGACCGTCTTGACAATGGGCGGTGCTGAGGTTTCGGTAAGGCAACTTTGAAGGGTTAGACCCTCGAGTGCGAACCAACATCGCCGTAGGCCCTGCATCACCGGCGGCCTCCCTGGAAGCAGTAACCAGCTCGATCTTACGTCGAATCCGGCCATTTGACCGACCCGGCGGCCGCGCGAGTGCTTGTGCTCGGCGCACAGCTTTACGGCTGGCTCGCGGTCGCGCTCTGCAGTCGGGATCTGCTACGGCGCGCGCTCAGGCGTCTGCGCCCTAGCAGGCCGCGATGGCCGACTCACCTCAAGGGCCCGGGCGAGATCTGTAATCGACAGGAATCCCGCGAGGCGTCCGTTGTCGACGACGAGGCCACGGTTCACGTCGCTCGCAGAAAGCTCGGCCAGTGCATCGAAGGCTAGTCCGTCCTCGTCGAGCAGAGGCACCTTCTCGCGGGGAATCATCGCCTCCCGTACGCGCCGCACGTTCCACTTGCTGCGCGGAACCGTTGCGACCGAGCGAAACGCGAGGAGCCCGATCGGGTGCCCGTGCTCGAGCACTGGATACGTCGTGTAGCGCCGCGACCATGCGACGTCGTCCATGAATTGGCCGAGGCTGAGGTCAGCGTCGACGGTCACGGGCTGACGGATCATCAGGTCGCGCACCTTGAGACCGTTAAGCGCCTGCTTGGTCGCGACGTAGCGTGCTTCTGCGGTCGCCGCCTGGAGCAAGAACCAGCCGACAAAGGCCAGCCATGCGCCACTGAAGGCTCCGTCGACGATGAGCATGAAGACCCCAAGACCGATGAAGAGGTAGCCGAAGCCACGGCCGACCCTGGAGGCAACCCACGTCGCCCATCGCAGATCGCCTCTGAAGTACCAGAGCGCCGATCGCAGCACGCGGCCACCGTCCAGCGGCAGCGCCGGGAGCAGGTTGAACGCGAGCAGGATGAGGTTCGTGAATCCCAGCCAGGTGACGACCCCATCGATCGCATTCGGAAGCCCCGCGAAGACAGCAACGACTACGAAGAGGAGGCCAAGCGCGAGCGAGACAAGCGGTCCTGCAATCGCGATCCGGAACTCGGCGCCTGCGCTCGGAAAGTCGCTCTTGAACTGCGCGACGCCGCCGAAGAGCCAGAGGTTGATGCCCTCGATCTCCACCCCTTCTCGTCGCGCCTGCAGCGCGTGTCCGAGTTCGTGCAGCAGGAGCGAGACGAAGAAGAGAAGCGCGGCAACAACGGCCAGCGCCACGTACTCGCCGTCGGAAAAGCCGGGATTCTGCGAGGGGAACACGGCGACCGCGAGCGACCAGACGATGAGCGCGAATACGATCAGCCAGCTCCAGTTGATACCGATCCGGATGCCGGCGATCCGACCCAATTGGAAGGTCGGGCTCACGAAGGAACACTCTACGCCGAACGAGACCCGGGCCGATCCCGCGCACCCGTGCGGCTAACGTGTGGCGTCCGCCGTCGGAGAGGGAGCGATGGCGGCTTCGCTCGTCCACTCCTTTCTCGACGGGAACGAACGGTAATATCCGACCTCTCACGCTTCGGCAGAACGAGGCGCCGCGGCAGCTCCGGCCCGTGCCGGGTCGCTTGGGGGCACCGCCGGTCTTCGTCTCGCGTTTCGTCCAGACACACATTCCGCGTCTACTGGGCCGACGGAGCGATTCAGGTCGAGCTCTGGGAACATCCGCGTCCGTCTCGTCAGCAGCTTCGGGCGGTCGAGCGGCTTGCGGTCGTGGGCCGCCTCCCCGCTGAGCCCCAGCACAATGGACCTCCGCGCGTCCGTCAGCGAACGTCGATCGAACGCACGCCTCGGCCTCGGTGACTTTCGCCCCAGCTCACACGCCCGCTTGGGCTGGAAGTCGGGTTACTTGGCGGCTGCCAATAGTTGGGGCGACGTCGTGCGCTAGTGGCGAGCACGGATGCTGCCCGACTATGCCCAAACGAGGACGCTGCCTAGTCGTTCATCGTGGGTCTTTCTCTATTCAGCTAGCTCGCCCGCTGGGCGAACCTCTCTTGGCTCGAACGCTCCTCCAAACCCAGACTTCGAAGACACACGCGAGCACGAGTCCGGCAATAAAGATCACGCCCCAAGGCGACGGGGGCCACGCACCGAACACGCCCATCCCGAAGACGATCAGGATGAAAATCCAACAAACAGTGTCTAGGACGATCCACCAACCACGGAACTCGACCATGTCTTCTCAGCTCCTTTGGGCGCCGGCGCGCCACGGCAAGCGGCGTAGTTCCTGAGCAAGGGCTTGGGCTCCGGACTCCCCATGGCGACGCGCCCACAAGTTGAGCCACTCCTCGTCGTCCAGGAAGAACTTCCAGTCGCTGGTGACTCCGTGCCTCACGAACAGAAACGGCGCGGGCGACTGGAATGGTCGGAAGCTCGCGTTGTAGATCGCAGGCGCCTTATTGCCTTCGTAGTACGGCCCGAAAAGGATTCCGTCTTCCACATACGACGAAACTGCAAGATCCTGTAGGACGTCGTCGAAGACGCCCTGGGCACGATCGGCCGGCAAGTCGCTGAAAACAACGACGATGACGTTGTAGATAACCTCGTCGCCTTCAGTGGGTCGAGTGTCCAAGAGCAGCCTTTTGTAGCCGCGCATGAGGTCGGCGACTTTCGGTATGTCCCGGTCGGCGATCTGCTCCGGAGCGAGCCAAAGTGTCTTACGTTCCAATGACCCAGGCACGAAGGGACAGACGGTCCCAGCGCGGCCGAGATCCTTGTGAGGCTTGACCACGAAAGTCGTGATCCACTCGGCGACGGCGTGAAGCGCCTCTAGATCGCTTTCCGCGAGGTCACTCGTCCCTCCGCCCTCCTCGAGATCATCGAGGAGGAAGAGATTAGTCGCCTCAACTGGCATGGTGCCTGCTCCTGAAGAGAGCCGAAGACAATGCCGCCACTAGCGCAGCGCGCTGAATGCAGCCCGCATCTCTTCGGAGAAGAGCTCCGGCTCTTCCCAAGCAGCGAAGTGCCCGCCCCTGTCGACCGCGTTGAAGTAGCTGACGTTGGGGTACGACTTCTCGACCCAGCTGCGCGGAGTCCGCCAGATCTCGCCGGGAAACGTGGTGAAGCCGACCGGGAGCGAGACCTCCGGAGGGGCCTGGCCGGACGCGAGTGCCTTCGCTCGGGCAAGTCCGTCCTCCCAGTAGGACCGGGCCGCCGAGGCGCCGGTGCCCGTCAGCCAGTACAGCGTGATGTTGTCGACGATGTTGTCGCGGGTGAGATTGCCGACGGGCTCCCCATCGACGAAGGCGTGGGAGATCTTGTGGTAGCTGTCCGTGTCGTGGTCGAGGAGCCAGCCCGCCAGGGCGACGGGTGAATCCAGCAGGGCGTAGCCGATCGTCTGCGGCCGCGTGGCCATCTCCAGGAAGTAGCCGAAGCCGGTCTCCCTGAACATGGCGAGCTGGTCGGCCGCCGCGCGTTCCTCCTCGGACTCCGCCGACTGGGGGCCGGCCAGCACCGTCACGAGCAGGTTCATGTGAATACCGAGCAGGCCCTCGGGTGCCTGCCGTCCCATCGTGTCGGTGACGGCGGCGCCCACGTCGCCGCCCTGGGCGACATAACGGCTGTAGCCGAGGCGGTGCATGAGCTCCGCCCAGGCCTGCGCGACACGGCCGACGTTCCAGCCGAGCTCGACCGGCTCGCTCGAGAAGCCGTAGCCGGGCAGGGACGGCAGCACGAGGTGGAACGCGTCCTCGACGGTTCCGCCGTGCGCGGTCGGGTCCGTGAGCGGTCCGACGGTCTCGAGCAGCTCGATCACCGAGCCGGGCCAGCCGTGGGTCATGATCAGCGGCAGGGCGTCCTCGTGCTTCGACTTAACATGGATGAAGTGGACGTCAACCCCGTCTATCTGGGTCGTGAACTGCGGTAGTGCGTTCAACCTCGCCTCGATTCGCCCGAAGTCGTAGTCGGTGATCCAGTAGCGCGCGAGCTCCTGGGTCGTCGCGAGCTGCACACCTTGCGACCGATCCGGGACGAGCTCCTTGCTGGGCCAGCGCGTCGCGGTAACGCGGCGGCGCAGCTCGGCGAGCTCCTCTTCCGGAATGTCGACCTGGAAGGGGCGGATTTCCGTTGCGACAGTTGCCATTTCAACCTCCTACTGCTCTCTCGGTCGACCCCTCGATCGTCGAGGGCCGTCGCATTACGGCGACGCGCCGAACACATCGTCGAGGGCCGTCGCATTACGGCGACGCGGCGAACACATCGTCGAGGGCCGTCGCATTACGGCGGCGCGGCGAACGATTCCGCGGACAACCATCTCAGAGCTCCAGCTCTCGGTCAACGCTGTTTACGGCATCGATACAAATTCTGGCTTGAGTCCTGGCCCTCGATCGAGCCACGGAAGACGACCAGTTCTGAGCGAATGTCCTGTACGTGGAATGCAGTTCCTGTTATGGATTGCCCCTGGCGGGCGCAAAGACAAGGCAACGGCGCCGCATAAGACATCGACGGCGGGCGGCAGTACGTCGCTAAGGAGGGAGATCATGGAGTTCCACGAGCGGCCGTTCCTCTCACAGGGGAAGCGACGGACGGTATTCGTGTTGGTCGCCGTCCTTGCGTCGCTGATGCTGGCCTGGGCGGGGCCCGCGCAGGCGAGGCACATATCGGGCACCAACGGGCCCGACAGAATCCTAGGCACCGCAACGGCCGACGTGATCAAGGCTCGCGGTGGCAACGACCGGGTCAAGGGCCGCAGTGGTAGGGATCGACTCTGGGGAGGGCACGGTAGGGATCGACTCTGGGGAGGGGGCGGCGCCGATCTCTTGAACGCCGTCGACGGCCGGCAAGACCGTGCCGTCATCGGCGGAGCGGGCAAGGACGTTTGCAGGGTCGACGCGAACGATCGGGCCAAGACGTACGGCTGCGAGACCGTCAGGATCGGCAGGGGCGGCGGCGGCGCCGGGACGTGCGTCGTCAGCCCCCCGGAGCCCGCCACGGTCGCGGCCGGCGGCCTGCGGCGGGCTGCGCTTGGCGACCCGCAGCCGACCTTCAGCGATGCGTTCTACACGATCACGATCACCATCGAGGCTTCGGCGGATGGGTTGAACGGCAATGAGCTGCCGATCTCGATCGAGGGGGTGTGCGACGTCCCCATGAACCTGGCGAGCGAGGCCGCCCAGCTCATCGGCGGCGAAGGGGTCGCTCTCATCAGCTCCGAGACGAAGGTGTTCGACGCCACAGGGCAACAGCTGACCGGCGATGCGGCTACGACCGCGTTGGCCGGTGCTGATTCCGTTTTGCTCAAGGCTCAGCTCCTGCGCCCTGCCAGCTGGCGGCAGGACGAGGACGGCCAGCCGGTGCCCACCTTCGCAACCATCCGGGCCGACATTACGGACTGACCATGCTCAAGGTGGGTATGCAGCGAGAGGCTTACCGGCACTACGGCGGGGAGTCGGCGGCCACCTAGAGCTGCGCGGTCAACAGTACCGCGAGGCGTTCCGCCCCGCCCCGAAGAGGGCTCCGCTTGATCGCGTTCCCCTTCTGCCCGCCTGCACGCAGGTTGCAGACCGCATGGGCGGGGCCAAGGTAGTGAACCCGGTCTTCGTCATGGTCGAGATGCCAACGTGCTCCGGGTGCAATCGGGAGGCCGCAGCGGACGCAGGCGACACGGCCCGACTGCACTATGGGCTCCCAGCGCCGGCGCTCGGCCTGGAGGCGCCCGCCGTAGCCGCGGGCCGCAGTCGAGCCCTTCGGCGGCGACCAGTTGGACGTGCGCCAAAGCCTCCTAGCCATCCCGCTCGCGCACCCATGCGCTCTGGCGGCGACGCTTCTCCCGCCGCTCGGCCATGTCAGCCTCCCGCAGCGCCTTTGCGTCGAGCTCGGAGAGCAGGTCGTGCAGTTCCCGCGCCAACCTGGCTCGGGCGCACATCAGCCCCAGCTCAACAACGCGGACCACCTGCGTCGGTCCGTGGCCTATCCTTCGCCGTCGTGGGTGACGCCAAGCGATTTCCTCTCCAACTGCAGGGCGGGAAGGACGAGAAGTGAGACGATCGTCGACCGCGCTGACGGTGTTGCTTCTTCTCTGCCTTCTGCTGGTGCTGGCGGCCGGGTGCGGGGATGACGCCGAGGACGACGAGCCAGCGACCGGCCAAACCGAAACGGACGGGGAAGGCGGCGAGAACGAAAACGAGCCCGGCGAGAACGAGAACGGCGGCGGCGGCGAGAACGAGAACGAGCCCGGCGAGAACGAGAACGAGGGAAACGAGACCGAGAACGAAACGGGCGGGTGAGTGAATCGTCGCGACGTATCCCATTGTCACGGCCGGCGAAGGGACACATCGCGACCCCTCACCGCATGAGGGGTTATTTGCTGCTGGCGACGGCCCCAAGCGATCCTCCTTACGAAACGGTCTCGGTCGTAAGCTGACAGCGACCAGATGAGGACTAGGTCGCGATTAACCACCGTAGTCGCGGTCGCCGTTGCCGGGATTGCCGCATTTCTGGGTGGCTGTATCGGCGGCCCCAACGACAAGGCCGCCGGAAGTGACGCTACCCCGAACGGCGCCGCAACATCCACCCAGCAGGAGCCAGACGAGGCGGTCTCGAGCGCGGCTCCTCGACGCCTCCCCGACCTCGATCAGGAAACACCCAGCCAGCTCAGAATCAAGACCACCGGCCCGCCTGGTCGGAGGATTTTCCGGCTGGGGTTTCGCTCGGCCGTTCGCAACGTCGGAGACGGTCCCCTCGAGCTCGTCGGGTCCCGGCCCGGGCGCGGGACGCCCCTGATGACGATCTCGCAACGCATTGACCAGGTCGGGCTGCCGCCCGCCGTCGTTCGGAACGTCGGTCACATGAGATACACGATCTCGCCCGACCACCGCCACTGGCATTACCTGGGCTTCGAGCACTACGAGCTCCAGCGCTTCGAGCTCCGGCCGGCGGGTGCCAGCGAACCACTCCGTACGGATCGGAAGACGGGATTCTGCCTGGGCGATCGCTACAGCATCGCTCGGCGTCTACCCGCTGCACCACCCGAGCCCGTCTACTCGGGAAGCTGCGCCCTCAACCAGCCGGAACGACTTCGCCTGAAAGTGGGCATCTCCGTCGGCTACGGGGACGATTACGCCGCGTTTCTCGAGGGCCAGGACCTCAAGATCAACGACCTGCCGGGTGGGCGTTATGTGCTCGTTCACCGCGTCAACGTCGACCAGGGCCTCCGCGAGCTTCTGTACCGGAACAATGCGGCGTCGGTCTTGCTGCATCTCCGTTGGCGGGGTGGGACGCCTTCGGTCCGCGTTCTCGAAAGATGCCCCTACACCGACGCCTGCGACCGCCGGTGATCAGGGGTTTCCTTGCCAACTAGCCGCGTAGCAAGAATACTCCCACCGTCCATCAACGCACAGGAGGTCACTCATGGATGCGAAGTCCTTCCGGCGCTTCCTCGTCGTCCTGACAACCGTCCTCGTGCTCGCCCTTTCGTTCGCGCCCATGGCGTTCGCGGGTGAGGACGAAACCGACACGACCGACAGCGGCGGGGCGGCTGGCGGGGCCGGAACCGGAGCCGGCGGGACTGCGTCCTCGTCGGACACCAGCATGTTTCTCGCGGGCGCACTTGGGGTTGGCGGAGTCCTGGTGCTGACGGCTGCGGGTCTCACGGTGCGCCGTCGCACAAATCAGTAGCAAGTGACTCGAGGCCCAAGGAAGCGTAAGCGCCGCGCTCTCGCCGCGGTGCTTGCGCTTCTGGCGCTCGGCCTCTTCGCCGCTGCTGGCGCGATCGCGGTCGACAACTATCTCAACGACGCCACCGCGAGCATCGACTCGGCGGCGCAAACTCAGCGCCTGCTTCCTGTTCCAACCGAAGGGTCCGGCTCACCAGGCGGGGCCTCGGGGAAGCCAGCAAAGACACAAGAGCCGAAGCGCACCGAGATGCCGCCGCCGACGCACATCGAGATTCCGGCGATTGGCGTCTCGGCGCCTGTGATTCCGCTCGGCTTGAATCCTGATGGGACGCTGGAGGTGCCGAAGGACTTCGACGATACGGGCTGGTTCACGGACGCCGCGGAGCCCGGCGAACGTGGAGCCGCCGTTGTCGCCGGACACGTCGATTCCAAGAGCGGCCCCGCGGTTTTCTTTCACTTGCGAGCGCTGAGGCGCGGTGACTCGATCGAGATTACTCTGAAGGATCGTTCCAACGTTCGATATGTCGTGACGTCGAGCGCCCAAGTGCCCAAGAATCACTTCCCGACTGAGCGCGTGTACGCACAGACCTGGCGGCCGACCTTGAGGCTCATCACGTGCGGCGGCGAGTTCGACAGCTCGACCGGGCACTACGTCGACAACTACATCGTGTTCGCGAGGATCGCGGACACGTAGACCGCGAACCCCGTCCTCTATGAATTGGCCGAGGAGCCCGGCCGTCTGAGCCGGTCCTCTACTCGCCGCCACCCCATACGTCGTTGACCTTGTCTCTCGTCTCTGTGGCGCGTTCGTGCGCGTTGGTGAGCCCGGCGCGCGCGGATGCAGTGAGTTCGAAGGTGTCCAGCCCGTTCTGCAGCGCGTTCACCTCGCCATCGAAGGCGGGGATGGTGTCTGACATTCCGTCGTCATAGTCTCCGCGGGCGCCTTCCGGATCGAGCGCGATGACCTGGTCGAGCATTCTGTCGCGCCTGTTCTGCGTCGTCGAAAGGGTGGAGCGCAGTGAGTCCACAACGTCCTCGCGTGTCAGTCCGTCAAGGAGTGCGGCTCCGTGAACGACAATTCGGTGCTCGAGGTTGAGAGCGGCGATGACCGAAGGGGGTCCGGGCGGCTCATCGCTTTCCGGATCGCTTGGCGGCTTGCCGATTTGAGAGACCGCGGCCCGGTGTGCCTTGCCCGCTGTGCGGCGGAGCGTCACGAGCGCGTCAAAGGCTTGCCCGTACCTGTGGTGGGCGATCCGCGCCTCAACTCGCACAAGCGCCGCCCGTGCTTTCTTGATCGGAGTCAGCACAGAGCCTGGCGCCGCGGCGAACACCGCACCCGACCCGGAAACCTGTCGGGCGCTGGCTTGGGCCCCCGGATGTGCGCCGGCGGGAACTACGCCTACAGCTGCAATCGCAAGGCAAGCGACCCCAACGGCCAAGAAGCGGTGATGGCGAGTTCGACCCATTGGATCTCCCCTCTGCTTGGGAGAGCGTCGGACCCTTGCGAGGCGGTACGTGGAGGCTGGAACTGCGGCTTCCACGAGGCGGGGCGCCCTCCGAAAACCGTCGTCGCGACGATCGTACACCCTCTCCGGGCGTACGGCGGTGGCCCGGGCCTACGGGTTACGGGCGAGACCCGATTACTCGCGCTCGGGCTGAAGCGCGCGTCCGCCGAACACCGCTCTCAGAAGCGGTGAGACGGCACGTCGGCGATCGATGAAGAGGTCGATTGCGAAGACGAGGAGGACAATTGCGGCGGTGATCCGGACGAAGGCAGTTGGGTAGATGAAGTGGATTACGAGCACGCCGACGATCAGCGCCGCATCGACGCGTGCGGGCCGGAGGAGACAAAGCGCCGCCACTGCGAAGAGCGTCAGAGCAACCGTGAGCCCGACCTCCAATTGGCCGGCGCCGGTCAGCGGCATCGATGTCTCACCACCGCCTGCGAAGTACGCGAGCGGGAGAGCTCCCATTCCGAGTGTCCATTGACTCACTGACGAAGCGAGAAACAGCGCTACCCCTTGGGCCGGCCTCCGGTTGGCAACGAGCACAGCCACAACCACGAACTCGGGAGCCTCCGTAGCCAAGGGGACAACCGACTGGATCAAGAAGTAGGGGTCGAAACCGAGCGCCGTTCCGGTCTCGAGAAGCGCGTCGGCGAACGGGTTCGCGACCAGAAGGACGACCAGGGCCGCCGAGAAGATCAGCGCAGTGATCGCCGGCCGTCGGTACTGGGGCGGAAGGGTCAGGAGACCTGCCGGAACGCCGAGGACGGCGGGCTCCTCTTCGGAGGTCCCTTGAACGCGTCGCGCATACAGGGCGTAGAGCGCCACGAGGATGATGCCGTCCACGACTGTCAGGCGGCCGCGGGCGACGACCTGAACCGCGAACACCGACGTGACGAGGAGCATTCCAAGCTCCAGGCGGCGTGCCCCGGCGAGCTGAAACGGCTGGGCGGCTTGGTTCTTCCGCCTCGCCAGGAAAGCGACCAGGAGCGGAAGCGCGACGGCGCCTGTTAAGAGAAGGCGCGTCGCACCGGTCAGATTGGCCGTGACGAGATCCGCTTGCTGGATGTACGCGAACCGCACCTCGATGACGAACTCGGGGAGGACGGCGACCAACGCGACGGCGGCCAGGACGAGCCCGCCGTGGAACACCGTCTCTCCAGCGTCAGCCGCCCAGGCCAGCAAGAAGGATGCCCCGATCAGTCCGATCCCGAGCCCGATCGTCGTGAGCTCGACCGGCAAGAATCGGGTTCCGAATTGCACGAGTATCCCGAAAATCGCGCACCCGGCCGCAATCGCAAGATGGCGCTGCCACGGAGCGAGCGAGACTGAGCGAGAAGAAGCCGGCCTCACGCTACTCGCCGCCGCCGAATGCGTCGTTGACCCTGTTCCTCGTCGCAGTGGCGCGTTCCAGCGCGTTCGTGAGGCCTGCGCGTCCGGACGCTGTCAGGACGTAGGTCTCCAACCCGCTTAGGAGCGTGACTACCTCGTTGTCAAAAGCAGGGAGGGTGTCTGCCATTCCGTCGGCGTAGTCCGCGCCGGCCCCTTCCTGGTCGAGCGCGATGACAACGTCGAGCATTCGGTCGCGCCTCGTGTGCGTAATCCAGAGGGTGTACTGCAATGAGTCAACGACCGGCTTGCGTCTCATCCCGTTGAAGATCGCGGGTATGCGAGTGCCGATTCTGTGCTCGAGGCCGAGAACGGCGAGGACCGCCGGCGGGCCTGGCGGTTCATCGCTCTCCGGATCGGCGGGCGGCCTGCCGATCTGCGCGACTGCGGCCTGGTGTGCCTCGCCTCCGGCACGGCGAAGGGCTTCGAGCGCGTCAAGACCTAGCCCAAACCGATGCTGAGCGAACCGCACCTCGGCCCGCTCGAGCGCCGCATTGGCTCTCGCAATAGGAACTGACACCGACCCCGGTACCACTCCCACCGGCGTTCCGCTTGGGGCCCCGGCCTGGGCGCGGGACACGACAGGGAGTCTCAGCGTGTCCGTCGCCGTCTGCCCCTGATGGCCTTGCGTGGTCACACGGATCACGACAGGGCCTGTCGCCCGCGGTGTCCACTCGAAGAACCCGGTGCCGTTGTGGATGAGGTAGCGGCGCATGAACACTCCTTGCCGGGTCGACACGCGGACGGTCTGGCGAAGCCCGCCGGTGACCGCGAACGACATCCGCACAGGGCGGCCGACCATTGCGGCGGCAGGCACGTCGATCAGTCGGACGGTTGGGGGAGGGCTCAGGATCCGGAGCGAAATGGTGTCTGTACGGATGGTCCCGTCGAGGCCGTCCACCTGCACCTTTACGCGAGCGTGGCCGGGAGCAGTCGGAACCCATACGACCTTTCCTCGGCCGGTGCTGAGCGATAGCCTCGCGTCCTGGCGGCCGGCAGCCGAAGTGATCGTAACGAGCTCACGCTCGGCATTCCTCACCCGGAACATGAGCTCGACCGGAGTCCCGACGAAGAGTCGGCCAGGCGGACGCAGCACGTCGACGTGGGGCGGCCGATTTAACGCTTGTCGCACCGCGGAATCGATGTCCGGCCCAAGGCCCGCACTCCCGTTGAGGAAGGCAGTCACTCCAAGGAGTCTCGAGACTCCCGGTCCACTCGCGCCCTCGTAGAGGCTTTGAACCTGCAGGACCCCGCTCGGTAGGAAAACGAGGTGAGGACTCCCGAGCGAGACGGAGTCGATGGACGACACGTCCAGGTCCCGAACCTCAAGGTTTCGAAGCCCCAGGAGGTTTCGAACGCGCGGGGTCGAGAACACCAGCCGACTGACCTGTGCAGGGCCAAGAGTGATTGGGTCGCGTGGAAGCGCCTGAGAAGCAAGTCGGGCACGGCCGCGCTCGTCGACCCAGCCCTCGAGCGATGCCACCAGATTCTGGCCACGCCGAGGGCTGTAGTAGGTCGAGCGGACGATCTGCGGTCCTTCCTCTCCGGGTGGCGCCGAGTACTTGTAACCCGGGAGCAGGCGGTGCCTGAGGTCGTCCTCGTCGTCCTCGTCGAAGTGAATGTCTCCCGCGACCTCGACCGGACCGGAGAGGCCGGTCGGTCGCGACCATGCATCGGCGTCGCTCGCAAACGTCGCTGGTTGAGTGACGTGGAACCGCTCGTACGCTGATGCCTGCGCGTCGAAGAGATCGGCGGGGTAACGAAGCCGACTGGTCAGCTCGGCCGGCAGCTCGTCCGCCGACCGAAAGAGTGTCGGGAACGCCTCCGCCCAAGCGCGCGCAATGGGGTCGGACGGCTCTGTGAGATACAGCTCCACGCGGCCCGAAAACGCATCGACCGTTGCCAGCACGGATGAGCGCACGTAGTTCACGAGCGTTTTGTCAAGCTCGACTCGCTCGGCGCTTGGATAGTTGTGGCTCGTGGTGTAGCCCCCAACGACAAAGACGATTCGGCCGTCCACTGTGAGCGCCGCCGGGCGCGTATCCCATTGAATGAACGGCGCCAACGTCCGGAGACGGTTGCCCACGTCACGGTGCAACAGAAGTCGCGACTCCGACGTTAGGTCGTCCGAAAGGACGAGATCCTTGCTCCCGAGCTTGAATCCGAACATCGCTCGTCGGATCCAACTCGAGAGCGCAATTCCACCCGTACCGCCGTAGTGATAGTCGGTCGCGCTTTCGCCGTCAGCCGTCGGGATGTCGACTTCTGGCCGACGGGAATTCGCGACCACCCAAGATGGCGATCTTGCAGGAAAGTCTCCGAAGTAGATCCGCGGCTCGCGGAGACCTAGACCTTCATCCAAAAGGACCGGCTGGCCGCCCTCGTCGACGCCGGTTCCCGAGAATCGAACAAGGCCGAGCCCGTGGGTGTACGCAAGCCGGTTGTTGATCCACGTCTGCCCTCGCCCTCGGACGCGGTCAATGTCGAGCTGGCGCGTGCTGGCAAGCGTAAGTGGCGGCTGCCCCTCGACGGGTACGGCATCGAGCGTTGGTTCGTCGGGCCGGTAATACGGCGTCTGAGTCACGAGGTCGAGCATCCTCGCGTGGACGACGGTCTCATCCCATATGAGGACATTCACGATACGTGCGCTCGCTCCCGAAACCTCCTCTGGCGTCAGCTCGCCGGTTGGGGAGTACAGGTCAACCTGGACGGTGTCGAGCCCAAGCGCGCTCCTCGTTGCCGCAATCGACCGCATCAAGTACGGCTGCTCGCTCAGGAGTGGGTTCGGGTCTACGGCGAACCGTTGGACAAGAGCCGGAATCCACGAATTGATCGAGATCGCAGCAACAAAGAGAGCCGCCGAAGGGATGCCGACGAAGAGAGCTGCATCACGTCTTGATCGCGAGCGGAGTACGAACGGCGCAGCGACGCACGCAAAAGCCAGCACCACGGTGAGGGCCGACAGGGCCACAAGTCCCGGCGACCGAACGTGGACGGCTACGTAGTCGGCACCGGCGAAGTTTTCACCGTCGCCACCACGCGGTTGGGCGAGCGCGAGCCCGTAGCGCTCGAGCAGAAATCTCCAGGACACCACCAACAGGAATCCGCCTGCAAGAAACGAGAGGTGCTTTTGCGCCGTGAAGGTTCCTCGAAGCGGCCGGAAGGTCAGGGCCCCTCTCAGGCCATAGACGACGATTGTGAGGCCGGCCGCGACGACGAAGAGCCAAAGGAGAAACGTTGACACGCCAAGCTGGAAAGGAAGCGAGAACACAAAAAAGCCGACGTCCTTGCCGAACATCGGATCGGTAATGCCGAACGACTGCCGATGCCGCCAGAGGATGAAGGTCTCCCAGTGCCCTGCGGCGGCCGACCCAAAGAACGTGCCCGCCACCAACGACGCGGCCGCGATGCCAAGGGCTACGGAACCCGACCCTGCCCTTATCGAGTGCGAGGCGGCTACCGCGAGATTCGTTCCGACGAAAACCGAGCCCGTGCTAGCTGCGAGGAC
Organism: uncultured Actinomycetes bacterium; assembly: GCA_963842305.1. Classification (GTDB taxonomy): domain Bacteria; phylum Actinomycetota; class Thermoleophilia; order Gaiellales; family Gaiellaceae; genus JAIBJN01. The sequence continues at coordinate 703,638 of CAWJFW010000002.1, read as the reverse complement.
GTAGAGGCCGACTTTCGCCGCGACCACGCCTTGGAAGACGTCGAGCTGTCCGAGCTCGTCGAACCACAGGGCATCGGGCAGAATCTCGGCCGCCCCGAGCGCAGCAATCACCGGCAGACCGACGACGAGGAGAAAGACTGTCGCGCGGACACGCGGACGCAGAAACCGGGACCTCGGGACCGATTCCGTGATCGCCGGTTCGGGCGAACGCGCCATGTCGAGCGGAGGCGACTCTGCCCGAGCGGCCGCTGTGACGATCTCCACGGTCTCCTCGACGCGCTTGCCTTGAGATGGTTGGGACCGACGCCTCCCGTCGAGGCGGCCGTACTGGGAAAGGAACTCGTCCACCCCTCGCCGACTGAGAACCCAGACGTAGCGGTTTCCCCAGGCCTGCTTCCGTCCGTGAAGCTCGCCCTTGCGAAGCAGTGCTCGGACTGTCTGCCTGCTGGTTCCCAGGGCTTCGGCGGCCTCGGTGACCGTCAGGTCGTCTTGCATCGGCGACCACGATACGCCTGCATCTTTCCCAGAGCAACCTCGCCTGGGAAACAACCTCAACTTGCGGTAGTTCTCAGCCGTTGAGACAGAGTTCCCCGAGACCGCCTTAGGACGGGGCAGCGGTTTGACACGTCACGGGCAAGTCCGCTCGCAGCCGCGGTCCCGCGAAGGCCAAGGACGCGATTTGCTCGCGTTGCCCCGACGCCTTCTAGGCTGCGTGCGGTGAGCGCGCGAGCCTGCTTGGCGGAGCAAGCCAAGCTGGTACCTCGTCACGACCGAAGACCGGAGGATCCCTCCACCGGCCCAGCGCGAGATGTCTGCGTGGGCGGGTCCGACCGTTGTCGAGGTCACGGGGAGCCATGCGATTTACGTGTCGCAGCCGGAAGCCGTGGCGGAGCTGATCGAGAAGGCTGCTTCCGAGGTGCGATCGGCCGTGCGCTGACGCGCGGAAACGCCATTTTCTCTCGGCCGCCGAGCCTCGCGATCTCCGGTCCGAAACCGAATCGCGACCGCGCGGCAACCCACTGCTGTCGCGAGAAGCCTAGAGTCGTCGGCACGCAGCGCGGCACCATGCCCGGTATTGCGGCGGACCTCGAAAGGATGCCTGGGACAGACGTCCTCGAGCGCAGGCTGCTCGTTTGGCTCCCGCCGCGTCCACGAAAGGAGAGCTTCATGCGAAAGCGCACGCGGTTCCTTGTCCTGAGCGCGTTCGTGGCGCTTGTCGTCGTCGCCGGCGTCTCAGCTTCCGGAGGGATCGACTGGGGCCTGAAGGTGCAGAAGGAGATGAACCACGAAGCCGACCACCTGTTTGGAGTCGAGAGAGGGCTGCCGTCGTCTTCGACAAGCTCTCTGACGGAGGCGCAGGCGCTCGCCGATCCTACGGGCTTGGTGACATTGGCGAAGGGGCTCAAGGCGAAGGTCGTTGCGGCCGGCCCCGACGACAACGTCGGCTCGAACGCAGATCAGATGGTGCTCTGGCCGAAGTCGCATCCGACCCACCTCATCCTCGTCAACGAGGAAGGGACGACCGAGCCGGGTCTGCAGAAGGTCGATCTCAAGACCGGGAAGGCGACGACGATCCTGACAGGAATCGACGACAACGACCCGGTTCGGGTGACGCCGTGGGGCACCATCATCTTCGGCGAGGAGGCCACCGACGGGGCGATGTACGAGATCATCGACCCGCTCGATCCCGCGCTCGAGGGGACGGTCGTCGACAGGGCCACGCAGGTGTTCACGCCAGCAACCTCGAAGATCAGGCGAATCGACGCGCTGGGGTTCAACGCATTCGAGGGGTTCGCGATCCTGCCGAATGGTGTCACCTACTACGGTGCTGAGGTGGCGGCCGAGAACCGCGCTCCCGCCGGCCCGTTCTACAAGTTCGTTCCGACCACTCCCTGGACGCCCGGCTACCCGCCGATCACCGATCTGTCGCAGTCGCCCTACGCCAGCGGAAAGGTCTACGCGTTTCGCGTAGGAACGAGCACCAACAACGGGCAGGGCTTCCAGTACGGCACCGGCTCCTGGCAGGAGCTGGTCGGAGCCAGCGGGAACCTGTTGCTGCCGCTCGCCAGGAGCGTGAAGGCGACGGGTTACTATCGGACCGAAGACCTCGACATCGACCAGGAGGTGCTCGCGGCGGGCAACATCCGCTTCTGCGGGAACAACACCGGTCGTGACTCGGCCTTCTACTGGGGCGAGACGGTCTGCATCACGGACGGCACGGTCGCTGCGTCGGCAAGCGGCTCGACCACGCCGCAGATCCAGCTGCTTGTCCAGGGCTCGCAATCGATCAACATGCCCGACAACATCGCCTACCAACCTGGCCGCGGGAACTGGATCGTCCACGAGGACGGCTCCACCGGATCGCAGCCGACCGGCGTCGCTCCAAACAACGACCTCTGGAGCTGCCTCGACGACGGCGCGGATATCGACACGCTCACCGACGGTTGCATCCGGATCGGGACACTCAACGACACGACGGCCGAGTTGACCGGCGGGTTCTTCGACGGATCGGGGAAGAACTTCTACGTGAGCATCCAGCACAACATCAGTGGCAACGGGACTATCTTGAAGATCACCGGCTGGGAATAACCTCGCCCCAACGGTCCTGATGGGAGCGGGCCGGGAACTCTTCGCCCGGCCCGCTTTCATTTCCGGGCAGGCACGCGGCGCCGGCAAGCGCGATCGGACCCAGCGAGGCTGAGCCTACGGCTCGCCGGCGAGCTCTCCTAGATGGCTCTTTTCGGGCCGGTCGGACGGGCCTTGCAGGCGGGAAGGAATCTCGGATGACCGCGAGAGGACAGGCCTGGCGCCGTAGCGTGAGACCTAGAACGGCATGTCTCCCGCCCGGTGGGACTGATGCGCTCCCGTTGGTTCAGTTGGCTAGGCTCCCGAGCCGCCGTGCACGAGTTCACGATCCGCATCCAGACGCCGAGGGGAACCACGAGCGAGGAGTCGACCGCGGCGCAGGTCGCGGCGGCCGTCGACTCGGCCGGAGAGGTAACCGGCGCGGACACCATCCTGGACGCTCGCCTGGGAACAATCTCCACCTCGTTCCAAGTGCGAGCGATGACGCTAGACGAGGCGCAGGAGATTGCCCTGCGGGTCTTCACAGGCGCGCTCGCGCTGGCCCAGGTCGTGAGCATCGACGGCTGGCTGCTGATCGAAGCGGCCGGGCCGTAACGGCTCCATTTCCTCTCCACTCAGTTACAGGTTCGGCACCCACCGACGGCCCGGCGTTGGCTAGCGTCGCCTGCGTCCCTTGCCAGGGTGATTCCCAGCCCCGGACAGAGACGGCGGGTGTCGGCTGCGACACATTGCGAACGAACCGCGTACCCCCGGTGCGTTCGCCCTTCTCCTCGCGCCGCCGACACCCGCCTTGCGGCCTCGCTGAGTTCCCGTGGGCGGGCCCGTCACTGCGCATCGGCGAGGGGTCATTCAGGGGGGAGGCGTGCGCCCGATCGAAGTTCCCTCCGGCGAGATCCATCGGTTAGGCGGGGTTCTCCTTCGCCGTCGCTGGGCTTGTCTCGAGCACGCCGTTGATCCAGGTCTCGATCGAGGCGGCGATCTCCTCCCAGCCCTCGGCGGTCATCATCAGGTGCGGCCGCCCCTCGAACTCGACGTAGTCAGTTCGTGCCGGTGACCGTTCGTACTTCTCGTACTGCTTGTGTGAGAGTGACGCGGGAACGGTGTGGTCCTTGTCGGCGCCGACGATCAGGAGCGGTGCTCGCTCGGCGTTCTTGAAGTGGACTTCGCTGGGCGGGTCGAGGTGGAAGTTGGCGAATCCGGCCTCGTAGAAGATGCGACCGGTCTCGGGGACGGCGTAAAGCTCGTACGCGGTGGCTGCTTCTTCGGTGGTGAACGTGTTTACGAACCCGAACGTGAACTCCTCGAGCGTGAGCGTGACGATGCCGCGGCGGGTCGAGGGATGCGCGAGCGCCGGCGACGCAGCCTTGAGCGACGAGAAGGGGAGCACGAGGATCCCTTTGGGCGGTGCCGGGCTCATGGCGATGCCTGCCTGGCCGAGCCCACGGTCGAGCAGCACCTCGACGATGAGGCCGCCGAAGGAATGGCCGATCAGAATCGGCGGCTCGTCGAGCGCGCGGATCTTCTCCTCGTAGGAGTCGATGATCTCTTCCAGCCCGAGGCCTTTGATCTCCTCAGTTCCCTCGCGCAGCTCGTCGACGCTTCTCTGCTTCCGCGGCCACTCGGGAGCAGAGACCGCGAAGCCGCGTTCCTCGAAGTAGTTGGCAAAGATGTCCCAGCTGTTGGCGGCAAGCCACGCCCCGTGGATGAACATCAGCGGGGTCCGGCCGCGGTCGGGTGCGCTCGCCATGGCGGCGACCTCCTTGGTAGACGCTGCCAGGCTACTCGCCGGCAACGCGGCCCGCAGCGACCTTTACCCGCTTTCCTAGCCGGTGTGCTTGCAGAATCGCTTGCAGTCGGATCCTGCTGTCTACTACCCGGCCAACAGAATACCCCGTTTTCCGGGGCTTTCTTAGAGCGGATGATGGGACTCGAACCCACGACCTTCTGCATGGCAACCCGACCCTAGGCGCTCCTCCGTTCCGCGGCGATCCGCGAAACCCCGATGGGAACTGCCTTTCCGGCTCCTCGGGTGCGTCCCTGTGGAACGGCGTGGCAGCCATGTTGAGGGCCGGTGCTTGCAGAGTGCTTGCAGTCTGGAAGGCTGCCCCGAGGCGCGCAGCCTCGCCTCCTGGCTGCGGGACGTCCGCTCTTGGTCGCGATAGGCATGTAGCGCCCGCTCCTTTGCCTGTGCGATCTGAACGCCGTGGTGGCTGCTCCATGAGAGGTTGCTCTACCCGCTTGCTGCCCGCCTGATGAGCGCCTTTTGCCCGCCCTGCTGCCCGCATTTTCGCGCGGCTTCGACCAGCGGGTCTTCACCTCTCCCGCATCGCCCCTGCGAAATCTCGCAGCGAGTGAAGTAGCGAAAGTGCTCGGAATGGGGGTCGGGCAGTGCTCGCAAACCCGCATTCCTCCGTGTTACAAAGTCCGAAGCCTGGAGTGTTGCCTAGACTGGCGAAAAATCGAGGCGTAACGGGGACTCCTGCAGACGGTCGGGTTAGGGTCGAGACCGTCATCTCGGAGACTGGCGCGCTGACCCTCTCCTGGCAGGCACACGAGGAGCGGGTCGGTGACATCATCCGCGTTACACAACGTGACATGTGCAAGGGAGCGCTCGAGCCGATTTTACGGCTTGCCAAGCGCGCTTCTAAGAGTGCGGCACTCACAGAACGTGTGACATCGTCCCGCATGCCACGCCGCTTAACCATGAGTAGGTTGTCTTCACGGGCGGGCGGTCAGGACGCGATCAGCCTTGAGCGCCCTCAGGGGGGACGTCCGGGAAGGCGGCGAGCACCTCTTCCTGTGGAACGAGACCATCATTCTCGAAAAGGATGCGAGCTAGGTTGAGAGCAACGTCCATCTCGGTTTACCGGACTGGTAGCCACTGTCTCACCTAGTACTCGTACTATTTTATAAGGGACGAGCACCCTGGTTTGGCTCTATCAGCGGGGTTCAGGCACATCTAGACCACGATTTTCCGTTCGCGATTCTGTGGTCTAGGCAGCGAACCTCGCCGCCATCGTTTCGGCCAGTTCGTCCCACTCGGCAAGCTCGGCGGCGTACGCCGTGAGGACGGCATCGGCGCTCTCGAACTCCTCCTCCGATAGCCCACGGAGCGAAGAGGAGAAGTTGGCGACCGTCCAGTTGTCTTCGTCCGGCAGAAAGCTCTTACCGGTCGCGGCCTGGAGTCGGTCGGCAAGCTCCTCGATCTGATGCTGGTGCAGGCGACTCAGGCGACCCTTGAGCACGCTCTGCCACTCCGAGCGCGAGCGCACGGTGATTGGGATGCCGAAGGTGCGGTTACGGCCCTTGCGGTTCTCGTCCTTCGGGTTAGCGGGTGTCGCGAGAAGCGCGTCCACGACGGCCACGCCCACGTTCCGCACCGGCTCGCCTCCGTCTACCTCACCGGGCACGAACACGAGCCGACGCTCCCGCTCGCGAAGCCAGACGCCCGCGTAGCGCTTCTCCTCACCGCCGTACTCCTCGCGGATGCGGCGACCGGGCGCGCGCTTCCACTCCTCGGGTGTTAGCTCGACGCTCCAGACGTCGGCTTCTCCCCACACTCGGCACCATCGCGTCAGCGCCCGATCCGCCCAGCGGTCGCCGCACTGCGTACAGCGGCCTTGCATACAGCGGAAGGCGATGAAGCGGATCTGCTTCTCGCTCCGGTTCCGAAGTAGGTGCGAGCGAGAGAAGAAGCAGGGCTGTCCCGAGCGTCGCGCCTTGACGATGTCGCCGACGGTCAGGTTCGAGATCGCGCTCAGTCCCGATGACGTCCCGCCAAGCTCGGACCAGGTACCGGCGTCCCTGCCGGATGCGGTCTCCCGCATCGCTGCCGCGTTCCTTGCGACGGGCTTGTCGATGCGCCTCGGTGCAGGGTTCGCAGCGGCATTTGTGGTTGCGGTAGCCGCCGTCCGTCCCATGCCACGGCTCGGGGTCAGACTCGACGGCGACGGTCGGCGGTGGCTCGACGATCCCCCAGCGGACGAGCCACTCGCGCTCTTCGTGCTCCGTGAGCACCGTTCCGTCGTCCCAGGTGAGACGCCAGCGCCCCGACCGCGCAGGGTCCCAGTCCAACAGCCGTCCGTGCTTCGCGATCTCCGCCCGGCACGATTCGATCTCCGCCTCGCGCCACGCCTTGTCCGTCCAACGTTGCGGTTCGTAGCCGTCCGGCACGATCCAGCGCCAGTCGGGAACTTGCTCGGAGCGGGACGTTACGTCACTCGGAGGTGCGTCCGGTTGCATGTATGAAGCCTTGTGGTCATAGGTGTTCTCTTCACTGAGTCTAGCGTCCGAAAACACACCTCTAGCAGGGGAAAAGCCGCCTCGAAAAGCGGCTCCTCCTGTCACCCTCTGACCACCGGAACTATGGGCTTCAAACCTGTACGGGATCTGTCTTCACTCTAGCGAACTGACGCGCCGAAACGACGAGAGCCGCCCTCGCGAGCGGCCCTCGTCTTCGCCATTGAACCCAACAGGGATTCGTCTGAAGGGCAGGGCTAGGCGCTGACTTTCTCCCAGAGCGCCTCCGGGATCTTGGCCCGCAGTTCGCCCACGCGCTCGGCGAGGGTTTCGTCCGGCTCGTCGTGACCGGCCCAGGAGACTTCGATCCGCTCGGAGACCGGCTCGGCTCCTCGGCCCTTCTCGGATGCCTTGCGGAGGCTGATTCGGGCGATGTACTGACGGGCAAACTCTCGTTGCCTCTCGATGGGCCAGTATTCGCCGAATAGATCGGCGTCAGGAACCTCAATCTGTTCGGGCCGGACTGCTTCTCGCAGGGCACCCTCAGCTTCGTCCAGGACGGCCTTCTGCTCTTCCGCGATCTTCGCGAGCCGTTCGGCTCCGAAAGCCGCGAGGAGTTGCGGAGCCTGCTCGGTCAGCGCGTCGAGGTCAGCCTGCGCTTTCCGAACCGCCTGCTCGGCGTTCGCGTAGCGGGCCGCCGCGTCAACGGTCGTTTCCAGCGTGCCATCGAAGAGCGCGACCGCGAAGGCATCGCGCACGTACGCGTCCACGTAGCTCGCGACCGCCGATGCCGGGCCAGGGCAGACGTGTGTCTGATTGCGCCGACAGTAGTAGACCGCCCGACGCTTCTCGCCCTTGCCTGCGCCTGTAACCGCGAGCCGACCGCCGCAACCGCCGCAGCGAATCTGTCCGCCGACGAGCGCCTGAGAACCAAATCGCCCGGTGTGTTCGGGCTTCGGGCCGCGAGCACCCTGCGCCGCCTGCCACTCCTCGACGCTCACGAGAGCCTCGTGCGCATTCTCGTTCGCTACACCCTGGGGGCCGTGCACTTCGCCCAGGTACGTTCGACTCGCGACCATCCCGCTCACGCCCGACGGGCTGCGGTCGATTCCGTGCTCGCTCAGGTACTCGGCTAGTTGCTTCCACGATGCACCGTCGGCACGGCGCAGGAAGACTTCTCGCACGATCTCGCGCGTCGCCAGATCAGGCACGAGCCGCGAGCGCTTGTCGTTCTCGCGCTTGTAGCCGGGAGGGGTGCGGCCAAGATGGACACCGTCCGCCGCCGCCTTCGCGACAGCGGCTCCCCAGCCTTCCTTGCGGTTGTCTCGCTCGATCTCGGCGAGGACGCTGAACAGGTACAGCGCCAGTTTCGCGCCCTTCGCGCCCGTGTCGATTCCATCCTCGACCGCAATCAGGCGAGCACCCACAGTCGTCAGGCGATCAGCGTTGCGGACAACGTCAAGCGCAGACCGTCCGAAACGCGAGAGCCGCCAGACGATGATGCCGGACGCCTCACCGCGCTCGCACTGTTCAATCAATTCGCCGAGTCGCCGTTCGCTGGCAGCCTTTCCGCCTGAAACGTCTTCCTCGATGACAGGTTCGGCTAGCACGAAGCCGTATGCGTTCGCATAGCGTTCGATGCTCTCAAGCTGGACGTCCGGTGAGATGTAGCTGTCCTGTCCCTTCCGCCCGTTCGTCTTGCTCACACGAACGTAGGGCAGTAGTGGCTTGTTGTTGTCGGCCGGGTTCATCGAGTTTCGTTGCTACCGTCGGGGTCTTGAGCGATTAGCTTAGCAGACGGAGACAAGTCATATGCGAACCGGAACGAGACGAAGCACCTCTCCTACGGCGAGGGCACGCTCCGCGCCGACCCGCTGGTGGAGGCGCTCAGCCGGTTCGAGCGGTCGGCAACGGTCATCTCGGAGTCGCCGGACGAGGACTCGAGCCAGGCGATCCGCGCGATCCTGCTCGGAACCGCCGTCTAGCGTGGGTGTCGCGCGCTAGGCGCCTGGAACGACCCGCAGCCCAGGTCCGTCGGTGACAGAGACGGTGTGCTCGTCCCCCGGCCGGCGCCAGGACTCGCCGAGCTTCTCGTCCAGCGTTGCCTCCAGCTGACCGGTTGCGGCCAGCTCCTGAACGATGTCGGCACCGCCGACGAGCTCGCCTGCGACGAAGACCTGTGGGATCGTCGGCCAGTCGGACAGTGCGGACAGCTCCTCGCGGATGCGCGGGTCAGGCAGGACGTCGACGGTCGCGAAGCCGGCTCCGACGCCCCGGAGCGCCAGCAGTGCGCGGTCGGAGTTGCCGCAGTAGGCCTGCTCGTGAGTCCCCTTGATGAACGCCACGACCGGCTCCTGCTCGATCGTGTCCTTGATGCGGTCGCTCAGGTCGCTCAGGTCGCTCATGGTTCTCCCCTCGTGGTGATCCGAAGCTCGTGGATGGTGCCGTCCCGTAAGGGTTCGGCCAGTGCGTCGTAGACGAGCCGGTGCTGGTCGACCAGCGAGAGGCCGCCGAACACACCGTCGACAACCGTGACGTGGAAGTGGTCGCCACCGCCGGTCCGGTCGACGACCTCGAGCTCCCGGGCCTCCGGGAATGCCGTCCGGAGAAGCCCTTCCAGCCGTTCGCTCATCGGTGCCGACGATACCAGCGGGAAATGCCGCTACCATGCCGCCGGATGCGCCGTCTGCTTCTCGGGGTCATGCTCTCGGCCATAGTCGTCGCCCTCATGGCGTCGGCGACTGCGACCGCGATCAACGGTGTCAGGGCGAAGGAGTGGGCCGGCAGGATCGCGTCCCTCGGACAGCGGCCGGCAGGCAAAAAGCACGAGCGCGAAGCGGCCGCCATCGTCCGCCACCGGCTTCGGCAGCTCGGCTACTCCGTCGAGACCCAACGCTTCCCGCTGCCCGGCGGAGGTCGTTCGCTGAACGCCGTCGGACGGACGTCCGGGCCGATCCGCGTGATCATCGTCGCGCACATGGACGGCGTGCCCGGCACGAACGCGGCCAACGACAACGCCTCGGGTGTCGGGCTCATGCTGATGCTGGCCAAGTCTTTCGCAGAGGAAGACGGCGTGCTCGTCGCCGCCGTCGGCGCCGAGGAGCGCCGGCACACCGGGGCCGGCTTCCACCTCGGATCCCGTGCCCTGAGCCGGTCGCTCACGCCCGAGCAGCGGGAAGGCGTGCGGCTTGCGGTCTCGGCCGACATGGTCGCCGTTGGCGGGACACTCAACATCCGCGGGCTCGAGGCGTCGCCGAACCGCTCCTCACGCAAGCTCCTGAACGCGGCCGACCGACTTGATGTTCGCGCCAGCTACCTCCAGGACCCAACCGGCCAGTCGGACCACGACGAGTTCGTAAAGCGCGGCGTTCCCGCCACGTGGATCGAGTGGCGTTGGGATCCGTGCTGGCACCAGCCGTGCGATCAGATCGACCGCCTCCGTCCGTGGAAGCTTTGGCAGGCGGGGAGGGTCGTCCGCGAGGCCGCCCTCAGAGAGCTCGACTGAGCTTCTCCTAAACACTCGCACGCGGTACCCCATCTGGGGGACGACGAGCCGTGTCGGCTGTCGATGATTCGAAGTGCCGCATGAACGACCACGCCGCGCGTCTTCCTGAATTCGGGACCGGCCTCCGGGCCAAGCTCGAGCGGGCAGATCGAGTCCGGGACCGAGCTCCTCTGCCCTCGAGCCGCGACCTCGTGCGCCTCCTGGAAGAGGAGCCGATCGAGTGCACGAGCCCTGAGCTCGTCCTCGTCGGCGGCGACCTGGTGCGGCACCGGGCTCCGGGCCCGGTCGCCGCCTGATCCAGCCATGTCCGGAGGGATCACCGAGAAGCTTCGTGGCTCGCTCGAGAGCTACCTCGCGCGAAGCGCCGCCGAGCTCGACGAGCGAGGCACCGAGCTCGACGAGCGAGGCCAGGAGCTGGCACAGCGCGAAGAGGCCCTCGAACGGTCCGAGCTCGAGCTCGAAAGCCGGGCGCGCGCGCTCGAGGAGCTCGGCCCGATGCCCGCGAAGCTGAGCCAGGCGCTCGACCGTGCCCTCGACAGCCTGAAGGAGCGAAGCACGCAGGTGAACGCTGCCACCGAGGACACCCGCGAGCGGCTGCGGAAGCTGATCGAGTCGGAAGCCGAGCTGGCCGCGCGAGAGAAGAGCTTCACCGAGAAGAGCGACCGGCTGCGCGTGGAGCAGCGTCGGCTCGCCGACCGGGAACGCGACCTGGCCCAGTTCCAGCGAGACCTCCTCGATCCGGATGCCCTCGACACCCAGTGGGTCGCCCAGCGCGACCGCTCCTTCGCCGAGGCCGAGTCGCTCCTGGAGGAGCGCCGGCGCGAGCTCGACGTTCGGGAGCAGGAGCTGGACGAGCACCAGGTGCGCCAGACCGCTCGGCTCGAAGTCCTACGCGTCGAGCTCGATCAGCGCGAGCGCGAGCTCACCGAGCTACGCGGCCGCCTCGAGCGCCGGGAAGAGGAGCTGAACGCCTACGTCGCCCAGCTTCAACGCGGGATGGCGCAGGGTTAGCCCTTCTGGGGCTTGTCTGCCCACCGCCCTCACACGCACAATCCGGGCATGCGGCGCCTCCGGATCGTCCTCGCACTGATCTCGCTCGCCGCGCTCGCCGCGACGTCGACGGCGTCCGCGGTGCCCGACGACCAGCGGCTTCGCTCGGTCGAGTCCTGGGCGTTCCCGCTCGGGGGAGGGGCGCTCGCAAAGGTGCTCGATGAGCCGGGCGCTTTCGACCTCGTTGTCGTCGACGGCCAGGAGGTCACCGCGCACCAGGTGCAGAAGCTCCGGCGCCATGGCGTGATCGTCCTCGGCTACCTCTCGGTCGGGACGATCGAGCGCTACCGCTGGTGGTACCAGGCTGCGGCGCCGTACAAACTCGAGCTCTGGGACGACTGGGGCGAGTGGTATGCCGATGTCTCTAGCAAGGGCTTCCGTGACCTCATCGCGTCACGGGTTGCCCCCGGCATGCTCGCCAAGGGCCTCCAGGGCCTCTTCCTCGACAACACGGACATGGTCGAGACGCACCATGCGCAGCGCGACGGGATGAAGTCCCTGGTCGCCCGCCTGGCGCGCAAGGTGCACCGCCGCGGCAAGCTCCTTTTCTCCCAGAACGGCGACTCGTCGATCGGCCCGACCCTCCGCTACTACGACGGCTGGAACCGCGAGGACGTCACCTGGACCTACAGTTTCGGACGAGAGCAGTACGTTCGGGTAGGTTCGGACGCCCACGCCGAGGCGCTGGCCGCAATCCGGCGAATCAGCCGGAAGGGGCTGCTCGTGACGACGACCGACTACGTGCCGAGCGGTAGCCCTGATGCGGCCTCGGAAGCCGTCGCCGCCTCCTGCGCGGCGGGGGCGATTCCCTACGTGAGCAACATCGGGCTGTCCCGCGTACCGACCCCGCCGCGCTGCTGAGCACCGGCTTCCCGGCCAGTGTTCCGGCTCGAAACTGGACTTGAGCCGACCCTAGACCTCCCCCACGATGCGAAACGCGCCGGCCCACTGCGGCCAACCATGCGGGCCGGCGCTTACAGAAATCCAGCGGCAGGAGGAAAAAGTGCGGCTTCGGCCCCTTGCACGTGTCGTTGCGGACTCCGAGTGCTCGCGATCCACGATCCGGCACTCGGCGGGTAGTCGGAGACCGGACGAGCGCGAGATGCGCGTCGCACTGGTCACCGAAGGCACGTATCCCTATGAGCGGGGCGGCGTGGCCACGTGGTGCGAGCAGCTGATCACGGGCCTCCCGGATCACGAGTTCGATGTCGTGGCCGTCGTCGCCCACCCGTTCCAGCGCCAGTCGTACCTGCTCCCGCGCAACGTTTGCACGCTCCGGCCGGTGCCGCTCTGGGGGATTCTCTCCGACGTCGACGAGCTGGTCGACCCAAGCGGAAAGGAACGACCAGCGAGGAAGCGAACCGACGAGCGCGCCGTCGAGGTGGGTTTCGTACCCGCCTGGACGCGCATGACGCACGAGATGCTGAGGCCGGAGCCCTCGCCCGCGGCGCTCCACAACGCGTTCCTCGAGCTGCACGAGTTTCTCGGGTTCCACGACCCCGACCGACCGTTTGTCTGCCGCGCCGTCTATCAGGCGTTCGCGAACGAGTGGTCGGCCGCCGCGCCGGCGCAGGCCCGTCCCACGATCCGCGACGTGATCGAGGCCGTACACGTGCTCAGGCGCCTGCTCTCGGTTCTCGCCGTGCCGCCGCTCGAGGCAGACGCCGTCCACTGCACCGCGGCCGGCGTCTCGTCGCTCCTCGGGCTCGTCGCGAAGGCGTCGAACGGAACCCGGTTCGTCCTCACGGAGCACCGCGCCTTCGTCCGCGAGGCATTCATCAGCGAGGCGAATCCATCGGCTTCGAATGCGGTGCGCGATGTGCTCGGACGCTTCGCGCTCGGAACGGCCCTGGCTGCATTCCTGTCCGCGGACGAGGTCCTGCCCGTGGCCGAGTTCGACAAGCGGCGGGAGGTGACCCTGGCCACCGACCCGGCGAAGATTCGGATCGTCTACAACGGCGTCGACCCACAGACGCACCGCCCGGCGCCGTATCCCGATGGCCGTCCGACACTCGTCTCGGTGGGACGAATCGACCCGTCGAAGGACCTGGCGACGCTGATCCGTGCGACGGCGATCATCCGCGAGGAGTGCCCGGACGTGCTCGTCGACATCCATGGGCCCGTCTCCAGCGGGAACGAGGGCTACTACAGGGACTTGCTCGCCCTGCGCGGGGAGCTTTGCCTCGAGGAGACGGTGCGCTTCCTGGGGCCGACGTCCGACGTCGCGGGCGCATACGCGACCGGGCACGTCGTGCTCGTCACCTCCATCTCCGAGGGCTTCCCCTTCGCGGTGGCCGAGGCGATGATGAACGCGCGGCCCGTGGTCGCCACCGACATCGGCGGCATCCCGGAAGCCCTCGGGGATACGGGCCTGATCGTCGAGGCCCGCAGCCCCAACCAGGTCGCGCACGCCTGCCTCAGCCTCCTCCGCGACCTCGGCCGCGCCGAGGAGCTCGGCGTGGAAGCGCGCGCCCGGGCGCTCGACCACTTCACGATGGCACGGTTCCTGTTCTCGTATCGCCAGGTCTACGCGAAGGCCGTGGCGTGACACGGAGCGAGGGTGCCGTCCGGCGCCACGCCTGCCACGGCTTGGATTCTCGTTCTACCCCGCCGCGCTCTGAGCACTAGAATCGCGCGGTGCCTCCGGCACCACTTCCGCCCGAGCTCCGGAGCTTCGTCGGCCAGCCGCGGCACGCGGTCGTGGGCACGGCCCGTGAGGACGGCGCGCCGGTGACGACCCCGTGCTGGTACGGAATCGACGAGCAGGACCGGCTGATTCTCTCCATGGGCCACGAGAGCCACCGACTTCGGCACATCCGGGCCAATCCGCGCGTCGCCCTGACCATGCTCGGAGACGACTGGTACTCGCACGTGTCCGTCCTCGGCAGGGCGGTCGACTTTCGGAGCGACGACGATCTCGCCGACATCGACGCGCTTTCGCAGCGGTACGGGGGCGTCCCGTACGAGGATCGCGACTACCGTGGGATGACCGTCTTCATCGAGATCGATCACTGGCACACCTGGGGCGATCCGGCGGCAGAGGCCTGATCAGCAGGGTTCGAGGCGCTCCTCGCTGAGGCAGATCTCGACGACCTCTCCCGCCGGGTTCTCGTAGCGGCGCTGGAAGGACGGACCCCTCGGCGCGCCGGACAGGTCGCAGTAGGCACCCGCCAGGATGCAGTGCTGCTCGCCCCAGCGCCCCGGAAAGGCGTTCCAGAGGGCGGGCGCTCCTTCGGCGGTCAGCGGAAGCGGCTTCACGCAGTCCTCGCAGTCCTCGTTGTGGACCCAGGGGACGGTGCCGTCGTGCAACGCCTCGGGGAGATCCCGGGTCTGCTGCTTGCAGCCGCCGAAGCAGGGGCCCGGATACGAGGCGTGGCTGTTCCGCGCGACGAAGGCCACCGCACGATCCTCCGCGCCAGCGATGGCAGGTAGGACGATGTCGCGCCACGCGTCACTGATCGCCGGCGCGGCCGGAGCGCGGAGCGTGCTCCAGAACGGGACCAACACGTCGTTCCAGTCGTAGGCGACGACGTGCTCGTGTTGCCCGTAGCGGATCTCGACCGGAGCAAGGCTGTCCTCACCCACGGACTGGCAGTCGCTGCACGGCAGCAGGACGACGGTCAGGCCCTCCCAGTCACCGGCGTGCTCCTGACAGGTGAAGGGCGGCGTACGCAGGCCGGGCCCGCAGAACACCTTGTCGGCGACCGGCGAGGGGTTTCGCGAGTAGAACCACCAGTAGTCGACGTAGACGCGCCCCTCATCTCCGCCGCGCGTGACGTGGTAGTAGACGGCGCTCGTGTCGTTGCCGCCGCGCGGCGTGCCCGGTGCCTCCTCGAGCTCGAGGTAGTCCTGGTTCTCGTCGATCAGCTCGGCGTTCTCGACAAGCGAGCAGTTGTCGTCGCCGACCGCCTTCCGGCACATCTGCACCCGGTCGTCGGCGATCGCGTCCTGGATGTCCAAGGGAAAGCGTCGCTCCCCCGAGTCGAAGAAGAGGAGCGGCCGGAAGTGCTGCGCAAGCGCGAGGTCCTGCTCCCCGCCGGCGAGATCGGCCGCCGGCACGGCCTTCGGCACCCGGTCGGCCGAGCCCACCGAAGGCGCGACGAAGAGCACGATCGCGAGGAGCGCGACGCCGGCAACCTCCGCCTGCCAGAAGACCGGGTAAGGCTTGGGCTTCGTTCCGTGGCGCTTCTCACGGATCCAGTAGACGAGCTGGAACCCCGCCCAGACCAGGACAGGACCGAGGAGGAGCACGAGCCCCCACGGCCGCGTGACATAGGCGACCGGAATCCCGACCAGCACGAAGATCGTGGTCGAGAAGGCACGAGGCAGCGCCCTGCCGGCGTTCTCGTGCAGGAAGAACGCCGCCGCCTGCCGGGCCACCCAGAAGATCCCGGTCGTCACGACGATCGCGAAGGCCAGGTCGCCCCAGAGCCCGGCCCCGCGCAGGAGCCAGCTCAGCCCGACGAGCGCGGCAAGCGAAAGGACGAAGAGCGCAATGGCCAGCGCCCAGCGGGCCGCGACGGCGCGACGGCTCGTCCCCTCGAACGGGCGGCGAACACGCTCGACGAATTCGCCGAGCGAGGAGCCTTCGTGCTCGCTCACGACTCAAGCCTAGGCTGCCGGCCAGATGGTTCCAAGGCGCGAGCCATAGCCATCGTCTTCGTCATCGTCATCGTGATGATGCGGCGCTCCCAAGGCTCGCGCTGACCCGAATGCCGTGAGCCTGAAATGATCACCGTGGTGTCCTCGGCACCGGGATCGGGCGAGGCGGCACGGGCGTCGGATCGGCGCAGCGACCGCCGCGCGGCCTGGGCGGTCTTCCTGGTTGGACTGGGCGCGGCGTGGGCGGTGGGCAACGTTGGCGCCGTGGTCGATCAACTCGGCAAGGAGTTCGACATCTCGCTTGCGGCCGTCGGCCTGCTGTCGGGGACGCTCTTGCTCGGCTTCTCGCTCCCCGGCGTGATCCTCGCACCGAAGGTCGCAGAGCGCATCGGAATCGTGCGCACCATGATCGTGGCGGTCGTGCTGGGTACCGTCGGCAACGGCGTCTTCGCCGCGTCCCCGGTCCTTGCGGGGCTCGTCGCCGGCAGGGCAGTCACCGGCTTCGCCCTCGGCCTGGCGGCCGTGGCGGGCCCGGTGTTCGCCCGGGCGACCGGCGGAGTGACCAGGGTGGCGTTGTTCGGCGCCGCGATCCAGCTCGGCGCCGCAGGCGGCCTCGGGCTCGGCGCAGTCCTCACCGACATCGGTGTCGACTGGCGCGTGACGTTCGTGATCTCCGCAGTGGTCGCTCTCACGCCGCTTCCGTTCTTGATCAAGCGCAACGACGTCGGCTTCGAGCGACGCAGGGGCGGCGGGTTCGTGCGGCTCGCAGTCCGCAGTCTCTCGGTGTGGCGGCTCACAGCGCTCTTCGTCGCGATCTTCTCGGTGCCGTTGATCCTCGGATCGTGGCTCGTCCACTACCTGAACGTCGACACCGGTCTCGCGGCCGCCACGGCGGGCGTGCTCAGCTTCATCATGTTCGGCGTTTCGGCCGCCGCCCGTGAGGCGGGCGGCGCGCTCGCGGTGCGCGGCTTCAGCCCGACGCTCCTGGCCGGCGGCGCGACGTTCCTGGCGGCCGCGGGGCTGGCGCTGCTGGCGGTGGAGAGCTCTGTCGCCCTCGCGACGGTCGCCGTGATCGTCGCAGGGATCGGGTTCGCGTTGCCGTACGGGAGCGCGGTCGCACAGGCACAGCGTCTGTATCCCAGCGAGCCGACCGAGCCGGTGGCGCTCGTGACGCTCGTCGGCTCGGCGGTCCCCGTCCCTCTCGTACCGGTGATCGGGGCTCTGCTGGACGACGGCTACGGGACGGAGGTGTTCCTCGGCCTCGCGGCCCTCGTTGCCGTTGCCGGCGCCCTCAACCTCCGACCGGTGGAGGGCTCGCTCGAGCGCGACGCATCCGCCGGCGGCGGCAAAGCCTAGATTCGAGGTGGACGGAGCAGGCGGCGGTCCTAATGTGAGGAGCGACGTTGACGACGGCCAGAAGGGCGACGCCGATGAGGGTCCCCAGGGCGACGCCGACGACGGCCAGCAGGGTGACCAGGATGAGGGCGACCAGGGCAGCCAGGACGACGGCGAACAGGGCACCCATGACGACCGCGGCCAGGGCGACCAGGGCGGACGCGACTGACAGCGGGGGGCTTCCCCGACCTGCGGCCACCCGGCTCGGCGTCTCCCCAAGGGAGGCGCCGAGCCCTTCGCTTTGTCCGTGGAGATCGTTCAGATCACATCAGCCGTTGCGGGAGTGCGGCGGACATGCAGCCCTCCCGCCCGAACAGAACGAGGTGCCAGCCTGCGACAGCAAGCTGGCACCTCGTTGCGGAGCGGCGAGCTGAGGTCTAGTCGTCGCCGGATCCGTCGTGGTCGCCGCTTGAGCTGACGACGTTGAAGCTCTTGTCGAGCTGAACGTCGACTTGGCCACCGCCGTCCAGCGTGACCTCGACTTCGTAGTAGCTCTCCTCGTCGCCGACCTCGGTGCCGGTGACTCGGCCGCCCCCCGTGTGATCGAGGGCAGCCGCACTGGCCTTCTGCAAGTCAGTCCCGGTGATCGGATGGGTTGCATCATCGTCGGCGCCGGCAATTGCGATGCCGGCCGAGGCCGCGCCGAGAGTCACGACGACTGTGGCGATCACTGCGAGCCTCTTCTTCATAAGCAGGCCTCCTTTCTCGAGCGTACCGTGCCGCCGATCACGCTACTCGTGGCAGATGAAAGGCCATGAAAAATGAGAGGGACTGTCGACCGAGCTTCACCAGGCCGATCGCCTGAGAACCCACGCCTGGGCCAGTTCGAGCGGGGACTCAGCTCGCGAGCTCGGCCGCCTCGAGCACGAAGTCCGTCCCGAAGCCGAGGGCGAGACCGAGGAGGAGCATCCAGGCGACTAGGACCGGGTACCCGAACTTGCGGTTGACGTTCAGGACTTCCTGCAGGACGTAAAGGATCGAACCGGCCGCGAGGGCGAAAAACGCGACCGAGACCGCATCGTTGACCCAAGCGTTTCCGACGAGCGTGCCCAGGAACGTCGGGCCTCCGCCGATCAGGCCGAGGAGCGCCAGAAACGCCCAGCTCGGCCGCTCGGTCTCGCCTGACATCGGGCCGGCAATGGCGAAGCCCTCGGTGGCATTGTGGAGCCCGAAGCCGACAATGAGCGCAAGGGCGAGGCTGATCTCTCCGGCCGCGCCCGCTTGCCCTATCGCGAGCCCTTCCCCGAAGTTGTGCAGGCCGATACCGAGGGCGATCAGGAATGCGAGCCTGTGAGAAGGCGACATACGCTCGAGCAAGGAGGCGGACGCGAACTCATCGATCGCGGCCGCGCCAGGCCCAACAAGGTCTGAGCTGCGTCGGCGCTTGATCCAGCGGTCGTAGTAGACGAGGCTCATCAACCCAGCGACCACGCCGGCCGCGAGAAGGGCCGCGTAGCCGGCGAACTCGCCCCAGGAGCCGCCTCCTTCGACCGAACCTTCCAACGCCTCCTCGACGGGGGCGATCCCGTGGGCGAGGATGTCCCAGAGAAGAAAGATGAGAATCCCGGCAGCGAGGCCGCTCAGAGCGGCGTGGAGCCGCGGCGTGGCCTTTTCGACCCGGGCGAGCGGGAGCCCGAGGAAGATGGTGAATCCCGCGATCGCTCCGAGAACGAGTATCTGAGCCGTCGACATCCCGATAGCGCCCTTCTGTTCGCTGTAAGGGGCACCTTACAACCAATCTGGAGCCTTTTTCTAGCGAGTAGGGAGAGGTGACAGCCGAGCGGCGCCAGACTCGCCGCTCATCCCCGACCTCCTCGCCTGGACGCAGGACCGGCTCGACGGACAGCGCCCGAACCGGGCTGTCAGACGGTCGCGGGCTGAGCCCGCCGCTCGAGGAAGGAGCCGAGCCCGAGCCCACACGCGATCCCGAGCGAGCGGGGGCAAGTCGTCGGGCAGAAGCCGCCGCATATCTGCTTTGGAGACGAACGCCCGCACCGCCGCGGAGGTCGCAAAGCCGAGGATCAACGCCCCCCAGAACATCCCGAAGGCGAAGCTGAGCGCGTCAGCAAGCTCCGCGAAGATGTCAGCGAGCAAGATCGGCATTTCCACGAGGGCGATAGGACTACCCTGACCCACGCCCCGCGAGTTCAGGCTACGGCTTAGTTGCGCGGTTGCGTGGATGGTCAAGACAACCGGGCCAACAAGGGCCGCTAGCCTGGCGGTTTGCATCCGCCAAGCGGCAAGGGGCAACGCCATGACGCTCGAAGGCATCGATCCCGACAACCTGCCCGTCCCCCAGACCTATACCCACGTGATCGCTGCCACTGGACGCAGGCTGATATTCGTCGCCGGCCAAGAGCCCGAGGACAGTCAGGGTAATGTAGTCGGGCTCGGCGACCTGGCAGCCCAGGCACGTCAGGTGTTCGCCAATCTCGGCCATGCTCTTGCGGCGGCCGGTGCTCGGGCTGATCAGGTAGCCAAGATCACGATCTTCGTTGTTCGCCACCGTCCCGAGTACTTGCCTGTGATCGAAGACGCCCGGGTTTCGCTGTTCGGCGACCACAAGCCTGTCGACACGCTGGTAGGTGTTCAGTCGTTGGCCCGGCCCGAGTACCTGATCGAGGTTGACGCGATCGCGGTTACCGACGACTGACCGCTGCTGAGCACGACTCAAGGCGCTTCTAGCGGCCACACCTGGGGCGGCGCAGGAGCGTTCGGGCCATTAGTGGGCCGCGAATCTGGCGCTTGGCGACGCTCGAGAACAACGAAACCCCCTTCTGCGGGGGTTTTCTTGAGAGCGGACGACGGGGCTCGAACCCGCGACCCTTGGCTTGGGAAGCCAATGCTCTACCAGCTGAGCTACGTCCGCGGAAAGCCGTTCCACCATACCATCGCAGCGGTTTTCCAATGGCTCATCGGAGGGATGTCCGAACGGCTGCTTTCTGACGACGATTAGTGAAATCGGACGTGCGGCGTGCGGCCACCACCCGCCAGGGTCAGCAGGAGGTATCTGCTTTGGGCTTCAAACAGCTGAGGCGCTGCGAAGGACAGACGATGACCGAGTACGCCGTCGTCATCGGCGTGATCACGCCTGTGCTGGTCGTGCTCTTCGCCGCAATGTCCGACGCGATCGTCGGCCGGCTGCAAACTGTCGTCGGCTTCCTGACCTAGACAGCAGGAGTTCTGCGCCTCCGGCGAGGCGCACCGGGGCGGCTGGCCGCTGGCCGCCCTCCACTTCGTTCGATCCTCGTTCGTCACGAGCCGTCGGTGGAATACTTTGCCGGAGAGCATCCGGAGAGGAGCTGGTGATGGGAGAGGAAACGCTGGAAGCGACCGCACGCGCGCTTGTCGCGCCGCAGAAGGGGATCCTGGCCGCCGACGAGAGCACCGGGACGATCGAGAAGCGCCTGAAGTCGATCGAGGTCGAGTCGACCGAGGAGAAGCGGCGGGGGTATCGGGAGATGCTCTTCACGACGCCCGGCATCGGCGACCACATCTCGGGCGTGATTCTGTACGACGAGACGATTCGACAGTCCACGAAGGACGGGATTCCGTTTACGAAGGTTCTCGAGGACGCCGGCGTCATCCCGGGGATCAAGGTCGACAAGGGCGCCAAGGCGCTCGCCGGGGCCAAGGACGAGACCGTCACCGAGGGTCTCGACGGGCTGCGCGAGCGGCTCGCCGACTACAAGGAGCTCGGCGCCAGGTTCACGAAGTGGCGCGCCGTCATCGCGATCGACGGCGACAAGATCCCGAGCGCCTACTGCATTCACGTCAACGCGCATGCCCTGGGCCGATTCGCCGTTCTCACCCAGGAGGCCGGCCTGGTTCCGATCGTCGAGCCCGAGGTGCTGATGGACGGGAGCCACACCCTCGAGCGCTGCTACGAGGTGACCGAGGCAACCCTGCAGGCGGTCTTCAACGAGCTGTTCTCGCAGCGCGTCGTCTTCGAGGGAATGCTCCTCAAGCCGAACATGGTCATCTCCGGGAAGGAGTGCCCCACTCAGGCCACCCCCGACGAGGTGGCCAAAGCAACCATCCGCTGCTTCCGTGGCGTCGTCCCGGCCGCCGTGCCGGGAATCGTGTTCCTCTCGGGCGGACAGGGCGACGAAGAGGCGACGGCGAACCTGAACGCGATGAACGCGCTCGGCCCCCATCCGTGGGAGCTCTCCTTCTCGTACGGCCGTGCGCTCCAGGCGCCGTCGCTGAAGGCCTGGAAAGGCGAAGACGCGAACGTCCAGGCCGGCCAGGAGGCGCTGAGCCACCGCGCCCGCATGAACGGCGCCGCGAGAGACGGAAGCTACTCGGCCGAGCAGGAGAAGGAGCTGGCTACCGTCTAGGAGGATTTGCGGAGAGTCATTCCCTGGCGGCACAGTCTGCGCTTCGTCAGATCCTCCCGGCTCGCCTAGCGGTACACGCGGCCCGAGAAGCGCTCGAGCTTGTCGAGGGCGTGCTGCGCCTCGATCCGCCGTACCGTGCCCGACCGCGAGCGCATGACCACGGACTCCGTCTGCGCGCCGCCGCGGGTGAACCGCACGCCGCGAAGGAGAGCGCCGTCGGTGACGCCGGTGGCCGAGACGAAGACGTTGTCGCCAGCGACGAGGTCGTCGGTCGTGAGCACGCGGCCGGGGTCGTAGCCCCCGTCGACGAGCGCCTGGCGCTCCTCCTCGTTCCGGGGCCAGAGCCGGCCCTGGACAATCCCGCCGAGACACTTGACCGCGGCGGCGGCGATGACGCCCTCCGGCGTCCCGCCGATTCCCATCATCAGGTCGACGCCCGTTCCTTGCCTCGCTGCTGCGATTGCGGGCGCGACATCGCCGTCGGTGATGAGGTTGACCTTGGCTCCGGCCTCGCGAACGCCGTCGATGATGGGCTGGTTCCGCTCGCGGTCGAGAACGACGACGGCGATCTCGCTGGGCTTCACGCCCTTCGCCTCCGCCGCCCGCCTCACGTTCTCGCCCGGATCGGCTTCGATCGAGACCGCACCTGCGATCTCTTCGCCGCCCACGAGCTTGTCCATGTACACCGCGGCGCCCGGGAAGAACATCGACCCCCGCTCGGACACGGCGATGACCGCGATCGCGTTCGGCTGGCCAACCGACGTGAGCCGCGTGCCCTCGAGCGGGTCGACGGCCACGTCCACCTCCGGGGGCTGGCCGTTGCCGACCTCCTCTCCGTTGTACAGCATGGGCGCCTCGTCCTTCTCACCCTCGCCGATGACCACGACGCCGCTCATGGCGACCGTGTCGAGCATCGCCCGCATCGCGTCCACCGCGGCCTGGTCGGCGGCGACCTTGTCCCCGCGCCCGATCCAGCGCCCGCAGCCGAGCGCCGCCGCTTCGGTCACGCGGACGAGCTCGAGGGCCAGGTTTCGGTCCGGGGCCGCGCCGTCGGCCATCAGACCGAGATCCTACGGTACGGCCGCCGCTCGAGGCGCCTTGCTCATAGGATTCCGCACACCTAGCGAAGGGAGCGGGCCTGACTCTCAGCCAGCTGGCCGTGACGGTGACGGTCCTCGCCGTGCTCGGCCTCGTGGCGAGCCGCTTCGGCCTTTCCGCCATCCCGGCATATCTGCTGGCGGGGTTGCTGCTCGGGCCCAACGAGCCCGAGGTCTTCAGCTTCATCGAGCCCTCCGAGGTGACGGAGTTCGTCGCCGAGCTCGGGATCATCTTCCTGCTCTTTTTCCTGGGCCTCGAGTTCACCCTCGACCGGCTGAGACGCAGCGGCATGCACCTCGGAATCGGGGGGACGATCGACTTCGCGGTGAATGCCGGGCTTGGGCTCCTCGTCGGCGTGGCAGCGTTCGGGTTCTCGTTCGCCGCGCTCATCCTTGCCGGCGCGGTCTACGTCTCATCCTCCGCGGTCGCAGTGAAGGGGCTGATCGACTTCCGACGCCTGGCCGACGACGAGACCGACCTCGTGCTCGCGATCCTCATCGTCGAGGACATCGCCATCGCGTTCGTGCTCGCCTTCGCGGGCGGCGGAGGAGGCGGGTTCGAGGATTCGCTCGCGCTCGCCGCCAAGGCGATCGCGTTCATCGTCGGCTCGCTCGCGGCCTCGCGCTGGCTCGCCCGCCCGATCGACCGGTTCCTCGAATGGATGCCCCGGGAGTTCTTCCTCCTCTTCACCTTCGCGCTCGTGATCGGCATGAGCGCGATCTCCCACTGGCTTGGACTCTCGGAGGCGATCGGGGCCCTGATGGCCGGCGTGATCCTGTCTGATACGTCCGCCCGGCACGAGCTGGAGGAGCGCTTCCTGAGCTTCCGCGACGTCTTCGGCGCGCTCTTCTTCTTCGTCTTCGGGCTCTCGATCGACGTCGAGGCCCTGAGCTCGGTGGGATGGCTGATCGCCTTCGCCGTCGTCGTCAGCGTCATCGGCAAGCTGGGCGGGACGTACGCCGCCGGCAGGGTAGGCGGGTTCACGAAGCGCCAGAGCCTGAACGCGGGAACCGCGCTCATCGCACGCGGCGAGTTCACCATCATCCTCGCCCAGGTGGCGGCGACGAACCCCGCCATCTCCACCTCGGAGGAGCGCGACCTGGTCGCCATCGCCGGGCTGTATGTCCTTGCCACGGCGGTGGTCGGCGTTCTCCTGATGAAGGAGTCGAAGCGCCTCGGGCGCAGACTCTTCCCCACGCTGCCTAAACTGGCTCCCGAAGGAGGGACACATGGCCCGCGAGCTCCGTGAGACGCGCCTTCCGGGCGTCGGCGTCAAGTACACCTGCCTGACCGCTCACGGCGGGCGGCTCACCGTGATCCTCCACAACGAGGGCCAGCGCGAGCTCTACTGGTTCCCACACAGCGGCGACGAGGAGCCGCAGGCGGTCATCCAGCTCGAAGACGACGAGGCGCGCCAGCTCGGGGCGATCATCGGCGGAGCCTACGATCGGCCGAAGATCGTCGAGGAGCTCGAGATGGCCTTCGGCGAACTCGCGATCGAGTGGGTGGCGGTCCCCGACACGAGCCCCGCAATCGGGAAGACGCTCGCGGAGTGCGCGTTTCGGCAGCGCACCGGCATCACGATCATCGCCATTCTCCGTGAACCGGAGCCGGTCGCGGGCGCTCAGCCGGGGGACATCGTTCAGCAGGGCGACACCCTCGTCACGGTCGGCAAGCTCGGTCAGTACCCCGCCTTCCGCAAGCTCCTGGCCGAGGGGCCGGTCTAGCTACCGAGGGACTCGACGGCGAGGATGTTGCCGTCCGGGTCCTTGCACCAGGCGGCGCGGACGTCGCCGACTGACGCGATCCCGTTCTCGGTCTTGAGGTCGGGGAGGTCGTACTCCTCGAACGCCACGCCTCGCTCCCGCAGCGTCGAGACCGCGGCGTGGATGTCGTCGACGCGAAAGCCGGCGACCGTGTGCCTGCTCTGCCCCGCACCGACGCTCTCGTAGACGAGGAGCGTCCCGTCGCCCGCCTCGAACTCGGCCTCCCGGTTCTCGGGCAGGTCGCTGCGCCGCTCTTTCAGCTTCAGGCCGAGCGTCTCCCCGTAGAAGTGGACTGCGGCCTCGACGTCCGAGACCGGAACGATCGCCGCGATCCGCGCGCCCGTCAGCATGCGCGGGAGCATCGCATCCGTGACGTCCCGGCGCAAGAGACGGCGAGGGCGGCCCGGAGGCCGCCCTCAGCAGGTCGTCTCAGGCACGCTACGAGGCGTAGACGGGCTCGAGCTCGCGCGTCGGCTCGTACGTCGGCCGGAAGCCGGCCAGGCGCCCGACGGCGGAACCGGCGGCGAGCGCCGCCTTCTGCGCGAAGGCAGGGACGTGCGGCAGGCGGACGTCGTCGAAGTGGGCGTTCGCGATCACCGCTAGGCGGAGCGGGTTCGGCATGCCCTTGCGGTTCGTCTTGCCGTTGGCGGCGAGGCCGAACATCGTCTCGAGGAAGCGCTCGAACTGAAGCGCGGGGCGCACTTCGCATCGGAACCGCGCGACCGTATCGCCGGCGTTCGAGAAGCGGTGAGTGGTGCCGGCGGGGACGACGACGACGTCGCCGGGGCCCGCGACGACCTTCTCCCGGCCGCGACGGAACTCGAGCGTGCCCTCGATCACCTCGAAGCGCTCGCTCTGGTACGGGTGGACGTGCGCGGCCGCGACCGCGCCCTCGGGCTCGACGGTGACTTCGATCTCCACGAGCTCGCCGTCGGTGTCGGCGGCTGTCCGGAGGAAGTACACGGTCTCGCCGGTGACGGGATTCTCGAGCGTGTCGCCGGCGCGGATCGAGGTGGGCTGGGTGGTCATGTCTCTGTCTCCTGTTCGGTTCGGGTGCGTGGTGCCTGAACCTTGAGGGAACGACAGTCGCCCTCCCACGGGGTGAACTCGTCTTTCCAGGGGGTGCAACCAGGTGTCCCGAGCGTGCGGTTAACCCGCTACATCCGCTCGGGCGCCTCGACCCCGATGAGGTCGAGGCTGCGGGCGATGACGGCCTTCGTAGCCGTGACCAGCGCGAGCCGGAAGGCCTGCGCCTCGCTCTCGAGAACGCGGTGGTGGTGGTAGAAGCGGTGGAAGTCGTCCGCCAGCCGGATCGCATGGGCCGGAAGCGCCTGGGGACTGCGCCGCGCCGCCGCCTCGGCGGCGATCGCCGGGAACTCGGCCAGGCGCTTGACGAGGTCGCGCTCCTCCTGGGCCGGCTCCGTGCGCGGCTCCGGGTCGACCTCCGCCCGGCCCGCGTTTCGAAGGATCCCGGCGATCCTGGCATGGGCATATTGGACGTAGTAGACCGGGTTCTTCTCGCTCTTCTCGCGGGCGAGGTCGACGTCGATCGTGATTGTCTGGTCGGGGCCGCGCGCGGTCAGGTACCAGCGCGCGGCGTCGACGCCGACCTCGTCCATGAACTCGTCCAGCGTGACGACGTCGCCACGGCGCTTTGCCATCTTCACGACGTCCTCGCCGCGCGTCAGGTGGACGAGCTGGTAGAGGATCACCTCGACGCGGCCGGGGTCGTAGCCGAGCATGCGGGCGATGACCTCGTACCACCCGCGAACACCGTGGTGGTCGGCGCCGAGGACGTAGATCGCACGGTCGAAGCCTCGCTCCAGTTTGTCGCGGAGGTAGGCGATGTCGGCGGCCTCGTAAGTCGGCAGTCCTCCACGCTCCGGCGAGCGGATGAGGACGCGGTCCTTCTCGTCTCCTACGGCAGTGGACCGTACCCAGACCGCCCCCTCCCGCTCGTAGGTTTCCAGGCGCTCCAGGAGCTCCGGCAGGCGCTCCTCGATCTCGCTCTGCCGCGCCCAGGAGTCGAAGTGGATGCGGAAGCGCTCGAGGCTTTCCTCGATCTCGCGGAGCACGCGGGGCACCGGGTCGTCGTCGAGCGTGGCGAGGTACGAGATGTAGTCGCCGGCGTAGCCATCCTCGGGCGGCGGATCGCCTCGGCGGGCGGCTTCGACCGACGCGCGAAAGCGCTCCATCTGGGTCCCGGCGTCGTTGTAGTAGTACTCGCGCTCGACCTGATGGCCGGCAAAGTCGAGCAGGCGCGCGACGGAGTCGCCGTAGGCGCCGTTCCGAGCGGCAGCGACGGTGATGGGTCCTGTCGGGTTGGCGCTCACCATCTCCACCTGCACCCGCTCGGGAACCTCGGCGGAGCCCGCTCCGTAGTCGGCGCCGGCGGCAACGATCTCGGCCAGCGCGTCGCCGAACCAGGAGGGGGCGAGCCAGATGTTGAGGAACCCTGGCGGGGCCGTCTCTGCGCGCTCAACGCCGGGAAGCCCCGCCGTCGCTTCGGCCAGCTCCGCGGCGATCTCGAGCGGCGGCCGCTTCTGCGCACCCGCGAGTCTCAGCGCGACGTTGGTCGCGTAGTCGCCGTGCTCGGCCTTCGCTGGGCGCTCGAGCTCGACGGGCGCGCCGGCGACCCGCGCGAGCTCCTCCTCCAGCTTGCGGAGAGCCGTGGCCGCGCTGTTCCCCACCCTCATGGCGTATATCGTAGGGAGCCGTGGAGGACGAGAACGCCGAGCGTCAGCTCAACATCCATCTCGACCCCGAAAACCTCGCAGGCGTCTACGCGAACTTCGCCAACGTCAGCTTCTCGGACTACGAGTTCACGCTCACCTTCGCCCGCATCGACCACGAGGTCGACGAGGGCGACGTCCCGGGCGTCGTCGTCAGCCGGGTCAACATGTCGCCACGCTTCATGCGCGAGCTGATGGACGCGATGAACGACTCTTGGTCGAAGTGGTCGACGCGGGAGGGAATCAGGAACCTCCCCGAGCAGGAAACGACCGACTCATAGCCATCGCGATCCGCTGCATGGCCGTCGGGTGCGTCCCGTACCAGAAGGTGACCCACCCCGGCGGGTCCGGATCGGCCAGCGACGTCCGCACGAAGGTTCGCTCGAGCGCGACCCCGCTCGCGGGGTCGTGCGTGGCCTGGAGCGCGAGCCAGTCGGCCTCTGCCTCGTAGCGGCGCGAGACGGCGTTGGCGAGCGGCTGGGTCAGAAGAATCCAGCCGAATGCGAAGGCGAGTGCGAGCGGCACGAGTCGCGGGCCGAGACCGCCGAGGCGGTCGGTCACCCACGCGAGCAGGAAGACACCCGGGACGGCGAAGAGGGCGAACCACGCGAGCCCCTTCCAGAGGTGGTGCCGCTCGACGTGTGCGAGCTCGTGTGCGGCGACGAAGCGGATCTCACCATCGGTGAAGCGACCGTCGAGCAGCGTGTCGTAGAGGACGACGCGGCGCGTGGGCCCGAGGCCGGCGATGTAGGCATTCGCGGTCGTCGTCCGCCGGCTGGCGTCGGCGACGAGGACCTCGTCGACGTCGACGCCGATCTTGGTCGCGAGCTCCTCGATCTCGGCCGCAAGCTTCCGGTCCGCCAGCGGCTCGAAGTGGTTGAAGAGCGGTTGCACGACGAGCGGCTGGAGAACGATGAAGAGGGCGGCGACGCCCACGAGCGCGGGGGCGCCGACGACCCACCAGCGGCGCCCGAGTCGCCCGGCGAGCCAAACCGCTCCGGCGACCCCGATCGAAACCAGCACCGCCTGGATCCCGAGCGTGGTCAGCTGATCGACGAGCCAGCCGCCCCAGCTCTGCTCGGAGAGCCCGAAGTGGCGGCGGCGAACGAGCGTGGCCGCCGCGAACGGGAGCCCTGCCAGCCAGACGGCGGCCACGACGGCCAGTCCGACGAGCACCGACGCCCGGACGCACCCGCGGGCGACGCGCTCCAACCCCCCGGCGAGGGGCCGCGCCTTCCACACGAGGAGCGCGAGAACGGCGATCTCGGCTCCGACCGAGGCAAGGAGCAGGAACCGGGAGCCTCCTCGATAGTCGTCGATCCGTCCGAGCTCGGCTGTGGTGAAGTAGTCGCGCGGGTCGAGGTTCGGAAGCGCGAGCTCGGGCACCTCGGTTTGCCAGAGGACGACCGCCGCGCCGACCCAGAGCGCCGACAGAGCGACGAGTGCGAGGCCCTTCGCTAACGTCCGCCTGCCGTGCGCGTCGCCGTCGTCTCTGACATCCACGGAAACCTCCAGGCCCTCGAAGCGGTGCTTGGCTCGATCGACCGGGACGCACCCGACGAGATCTGGTGCTTGGGCGACCTCGTGGGCTACGGCCCGCGCCCGAACCGCTGCTGTGCCCTCATGGCCGAACGGGCGGACGTGTGCCTGATAGGAAACCACGACCTCGCCGCGCTGGGCCGCCTCGACCTCGAGATCTTCTCGCCGGACGCAGCGGCCACTGCGGCGTGGACGGCGGAGGCACTCGAACCCGAAGCTCGCTCGTTCCTCGAGGAGCTCAGGCCACAGGGCGAGCGGGAAGGCGTCGGCCTGTTCCACGCGAGTCCTCGTGACCCCGTCTGGGAATACGTCCTCTCCCCCGGTATCGCGTACGCCGGCATGGCCGCGGCTCCGCAGACGCTCGTCCTCGTGGGGCACAGCCACGTCGCGCTCTTCTTCCAGCTCTCGACGAGCACGCTCGCGACAGCAGCGGAGGGCACGGGGCTCGAGCTCGCAGCAGACCGCTGGCTCCTCAACCCCGGCTCGGTCGGCCAGCCGCGGGACGGCGACCCACGGGCGGCCTGGCTGCTCCTCGACCTGGACGAGCGCCGGGCGACTTTCCGGCGCGTCGAGTACGACGTCGAGAAGACGCAGGCAGAGATCAGGGAGCGCGAGCTACCGGAGGCGCTGGCCGCGCGCCTTGAGCACGGCATCTAGCCGGCTGAGCCCTAGGACAGTGTCTTGGCTCGCGCGGCGGGCTGGCGCGAGACTTCGACCTCGATGCCCTCGCGCTCGAGTGCCAGCTGCACTTCCTCCCGGGCCTTGAAGATCCGCCACTTGACCGTCGCGAGGGTGATCTCGAGCGAGTCGGCGATCTCCGTGTACGAGAGGCCGACGACGTCGCGGAGCAGGAGCGCCATCTTCAGGTCGGGGTTCAGGACGCCGACGGCGCGCCAAACGGCGTCGATCACCTCCGTGCGCTCGGGCGGCGTGTCCACCACCTCGAGCGGAGGCAGATCCTCGAGCGTCACGACTGCCTGCGGCTTGCGCTCGCGGGCGCGCAGCTCGTCGAGGACACGGTTCTTCGCCACCTGGAAGAGCCACGTCGTGAACCGGCATCGAAGCGAGAAGCCCGGCAGGCCCTGGTAGATCCGGAGGAAGATCTCCTGAGTCAGATCCTCCGCGAGCGCTCGGTCGCCGACCATCCTGAGCACGTAGTTGAACACCGGCCCCTCGTACATCTCGAGGATGGCCTGGAAGGCGCGCTCATCTCCCTTCTGCGCTCGCCGAAGGAGGAGATGGTCAGGTTGAGGAAGAGGCAAACGTGTGACCTGGGCCGCGGGGTGAGCGGAGTATAGCTCCGTGGTTAGCGCACGCGAACCAGGTTCCTGCCGCTCATCCCCTCCGCCGTGGGAACTCCCAGTAGCCAGAGACACGTAGGGACTAGATCGGCAAGCGCGCCGCCGTCCTCAAGCTCGGCGCCGTCCATTGTGACGACGAGCGGTACGGGGTTCGTGGTGTGCGCCGTGTGCGGGCTCTCACCGTCCGAGCCGAGCATCTGCTCGGCATTTCCGTGGTCGGCGGTGACGACGGTGATGCCGTTCAAGGCCTTGACGGCGGCGACCGTCCGCCCGAGCGCCGCGTCGGTCGCCTCGACGGCGCGCACCACCGCGGGGATGGCGCCGGTGTGGCCGACCATGTCTGGGTTCGCGTAGTTGACGATCCCGAACGCGTAGCCGTTCGGAAGCTCGGCCGTGAAACGGTCGGCGACCTCCGCGACGGACATCTCCGGCTTCTCGTCGTAGGTGGCGACGTCCCGTGGGGACGGTACGAGAATGCGGGTCTCGCCCGCCCACTCCTCCTCGCGCCCGCCGTTGAAGAAGTACGTGACGTGGGCGTACTTCTCGGTCTCGGCGGCATGCAGCTGACGGAGCCCGTGCTCGGCGAGCACCTCGGCGACCGTGCCCTCGACGACCTCCGATTCGAGGACCACAGGACAGTCGAAGTCGTCCCGGTACCGGGTCATGGTCGTGAGGTCGAGTCCACGTTCCAGTAGCCGTTGGGTCAGCTGTCGCGCCCGGTCGGGACGGAAGTTGAAGTCGATCGCCACATCGTCCGACTCGAGCCGTGGCCGCGGGAGAACGACCGGCTTCACGAACTCATCGGTCACACCGTCCGCGTACGAGGCTTCGACGGCGGCGACCGGGTCGTCCGCAGATTTTCCCTCGCCTGCCGTGATCGCCGTCAGCGCGCGGTCGGTCCGATCCCAGCGCTGATCGCGATCCATGGCGTAGTAGCGGCCCGCGACCGTGGCGATCTGCGCACCCTCGGCAACAAGCTCGGCCAGGTCCGATCTGGACGAGGTCGGCGAGACGTCGCGGCCGTCGGTGAAGGCGTGGACATAGGTGCGTTCAGCCATTTCCTCCCGACCGGCCAGCTCGAGCAGCGCCCGCAGGTGGTCGATGTGGGAATGAACGCCGCCGTACGAAGCGAGCCCGAGCAGGTGGACGTTGCCCCCGCGGTCACGCGCCCGCCCGAAGGCGTCGAGAAGCGCCGGGTTCTCGAAGAACCCTCCTGATTCGATCGCCCGATTGACGCGGACGAGGTCTTGCGGAACGACGCGACCCGCCCCGATCGTCAGATGGCCGACTTCCGAGTTCCCCATCTGCCCGGGGGGCAGGCCCACGTCCTCCCCGGAAGCGCGCAGGGTCGTGTGCGGGTAGCCCTCCCAGAGCGCATCGAAGACCGGCGTCTTCGCGAGTTCGACCGCGTTTCCCGGGCCGGGGTCGGCGCAGCCCCATCCATCGAGGACGACGAGCGCTACGAGCGGGAAAGGCGGGCTGCCGTCCGGCAAATCTCGGTGAAGGACACGACGTCGAGCGAGGCGCCGCCGACCAGCGCTCCATCGACGTCCGGCTGTGCGAGCAGCTCCTCGGCATTCTCGGGCTTCACGGAGCCCCCGTAGAGGACGCGCTCGACCGGATAGAGGCTGCGGATGAAGGCATGGGCCTCCTCAGCCATTTCCGGCGTGGCCGTCCGGCCCGTGCCGATCGCCCAGACCGGCTCATAAGCGACGTCGAGCCCTGGCGGCGGCACAGGCACGACGGCGGCGATCGCCTCGATCTGACGGCGGAGGACCCCTTCGGTCTCACCCGCCTCGCGTTGCTCGAGGGTCTCGCCCACGCAGGCGATCACGCCCAGTCCGGCGGCGAGCCCTGCTGCCGCGCGCCGCGCCGTGCTCTCGTCCGTCTCGCCGAAGTACTGGCGCCGCTCGGAGTGACCGACGATCGCGCCGCCGGCGCCGGCGGCGATCAGCATCGAGCGGGACACCTCCCCCGTGAACGCCCCTTCCTCCTCCCAGTGGACGTTCTGGGCGTAGACCCGAATCGAGGTGCCTTCGAGCTCGGCGGCCGCGGCAAGCAGGGAGACGAACGGAGGCGCGACCACGATGTCGGCGCCACCGTCCTCGACTGCATCCCGAAGCTCCGAGCAAAAGCTCGCCGCCTCGCCCGGCCCCTTGAACATCTTCCAGTTGCCGGCGATCAGCATTGACATGTCGTTTTGGCTTGGGGCCGCCGCGGGCCACCCACCGGTTCCAGCCTATCGCGGAAAAGCGCAGCGGTGGCGCGCGGTGGAGTGGCGAAAGCGTGCCGGATCGTCAGGCCTCCGGAATTGCCGCGACGCCGGGCAATTCCTTGCCTTCCAGCAGCTCGAGCGAGGCGCCGCCGCCGGTCGAGATCCAGTCGATCCGATTGGCGACGCCAAGCTCTTCCACGGCCCTGACGGAGTCGCCGCCGCCCACAACCGTGTGCGCCTCGGCGGCGGCGACCGCCTCTGCGACAGCCTTCGTGCCCGCCGCGAAACGTGGCCACTCGAAGACGCCCAGGGGGCCGTTCCAGAAAACGGTACGGGCCTCCGCGATCCTCGCGGCGAACCGTTTGCGGGTCTCCGGGCCGATGTCGAGACCCAGCCAGCCGGCCGGCACGTCGTCCCACAGCACCACGCGGGACTCGGCATCAGGCTCGAACGCGGCCGCGGCAACGACGTCCTCCGGCAGCTCGTAGCCCGCGTCGTGCTCGACCTCTTCGGCCATCTTGCCGCCGATCAGGAGAGTGTCCGCCCGCTCGGCGAGGGCGGTGAGGACGCCGACCTTGTCGGCGACCTTGGCGCCGCCGAGCACGGCGACGTACGGCCGCTCCGGGCCCTCGAGCAGGGAGCCGAGCTCCCGGAGCTCGCGCAGGAGCAGAAGGCCGGCGTAGGCGGGGAGCAGGTGTGCGACGCCCACGGTCGAAGCGTGTGCGCGGTGAGCAGAGCCGAACGCGTCGTTGACGAACAGATCGCCGTTTGCCGCGAGCTCGCGCGCGTACTCGGGATCGTTGGCCGTCTCGCCCGGCTCGAAACGGGTGTTTTCCAGCAGGCGGATGCGGTCGTCGGGCACGAGTTCTCGCAATCGCTTCTCGACCGGCTGTAGCGAGAGCGACGGGTCGGGGCCCTTCGGCCGACCCAGGTGCGACATCAGCACGAGCTCCGAGGCCCCGCGGTCGAGGAGAAGCCGGATCGTCGGAAGCGCCGCTCGGATCCGAGTGTCGTCCGCGACGGCCACGCCCTCGAGCGGGACGTTGAAGTCGACGCGGACCAGCGCGCGCTTGCCGGCGACGTCGGCGGCCTCTACGGAGCGCGGACGGTGCACGAGTGCGCGGTCAGAGCCGCTCGACGAGATCGACGAGCCGGCTGCTGTAGCCCCACTCGTTGTCGTACCAGCCGAAGACCTTGACCGACCGTCCGTGCGCCATCGTTAGCTTGCTGTCGAAGATGCAGGAATACGGGTTGCCGATGATGTCGGAGGAGACGAGTGGCTCGTCCGAGTAGCGGAGGATGCCTGCGAACGAGCCGGTGTCCGCCAGGTCGCGGTAGCGGGCGTTGACGTCGTCGACGCTCACCTCGCTGCCGAGCTGGACGACAAGATCCGTCAGCGAACCGTCCGGGACCGGCGCTCGAACGGACACGCCGTCCACCTTCCCCTTCAGGTCCGGGATGACCACGCCGATCGCCTTGGCCGCACCGGTTGTCGTCGGGATGAGGTTGATCGCCGCCGCCCGAGCCCGGCGGAGATCCGAGTGCGGCAGATCGAGAATCTGCTGGTCGTTCGTGTAGGCGTGAATGGTCGTCATGAAGCCCGATTCGATGCCCCACGCGTCGTGGAGCACCTTCGCGAGCGGCGCGACGCAGTTCGTGGTGCAGGAGGCATTCGAGATGATCCGGTCCCGTTCCGGATCGTAGGCTTCGTCGTTCACGCCGAGGACGAGCGTCACGTCGGGATCGGTTGCCGGCGCGGAGATCACGACCCTCGGAGCGCCGGCGTCGAGATGCTTCTGCGCCTGGTCGCGCTTGGTGAAAAGGCCCGTGGACTCCAGGACGACGTCCACCTCGAGGCTTGCCCACGGAAGCGCCGACGGGTCGCGCTCGTTGAGGAGCTTGATCTCGTTTTCATCGACGACGATGGCGCCCTCGGCGGCCTGCACCTCGGCGTCGAGCGGCCCGAGGACGGAGTCGTACTTGAGGAGGTGGGCCATGGTTTCCGCGTCGCCGAGGTCGTTCACGGCGACAACCTCGACGTTCTCGCCGCGGCTGCGGGCCGAACGGAAGAAGTTGCGCCCGATCCGCCCGAATCCGTTGATGCCCACACGTACGCTCATGCCGCCTCCTCGACGTTATCCTCGGCGCGGCGATTCTAACCTCGGTCGCCGCGCGATCCCGGCTTGTGGAAAATTCTGGTCGAAGAGTCTTGCACGCTCCGAAGCCGCCGATTACGCTCGTTCACGAGAGCGGGTCCATGCTCGTCCGGCGTCGGATTCAGACCCCGTCCGGCGTCATGGTCCGGAGCGTGGGCGCAAGCGGAGGGGGAGGTCGTCCTCGGAGCTTCCCCTCCGGCCCGCTCTCTTTTGGCCGGCTCGAGCCGAGGGGGACACGCCGTCAGAGCTCGGCGAGCCGCTGGATTCTGGCCAGCCGGCGATGGGCGGCGGCCTTCGTCGCCGGTGGATCGCAGCGGCGGGCGAGCTCGCGCAGCGAGAGCGTCGGGTTGCGGATCCGGAGACGAGCGATCTCCCCCAGCTCCGGGGCGAGCTCGCCTAGGCGCCCCTCGCGCTCCAGACGGCGGATCGCGCGGAGCTGGATGTCGGCGGCGCGGCTCGTGCGCACGATGTTCGCGTGGTCGGCGTTGGCAAGACGGTTCGCGCGAGCGCGCGTCGCGGCCACGACCGCCTCCTCGCCGAAGCGGAGCGCGGCCTCCTGGGCCCCGAGGAAGGCGAGCAGCTCCCCGACGGTCTCGGTGCCCTTCGCGTAGGCGACCGCGTGACGGCTGCGCTCGTAGACGGCCACGGCGAAGCCCTCAACGCCCGCAAGCTCGGCAAGGAACGTGGCCGAGGCGGTCGTCGCCGTTCGCAGCTCGAGGTGCGCGTTGCGTGGACCGCTGACCGACCCCGCCGCGAGCAAGGCGCCGCGCAGATACGCCGCCCGGCAGCACGCGCGAGCGACCACTCGCCTGGGAGGGTGCTCGAGCGGGGCCAGGTTCGCATCGAGGACTCCGGCCTCGTTCAACGCCTGCAAGGCGCGGGCGTCGTCCCCGAGGTGGAGCTGGTACCGCGTCGCTCGCTCGAACGAGCGCCGCTTGTAGGTACGGATCTCGCAGGGAACCCCGTAGGAACGCAGGAGCGAAAAGGCACGGCGGGCTGCCGGTCCGCTCGCCAGCTCGAGGTGCACTCCGATACGGCCGCCGCCTCGAAGGTGAACGCTGCCGGCGCCGCGCACGAGAGCGGAGAGCTCGGCCAGGCGGCAGCACGCCTTGCGCGGCTCGATCGCCGCGAGCTCCTCCCTGACGTCTTCCGAGAGGCTCACCGGCTGGACTCCGGCCGGTGGGCCTGGGGAAGGTGTGTGAGGAAACGGGGGGGTTCCCTCGCTGCGTCGAAGAAGGGGGTGCGTGGAGGAAACATGGTTTCCCCCACGAGAGCGAGCGGTAGGCGAGCGAGGCTCAGAGGTCGACGCCCTCTAGCGCCAGCAGCCGCCGCTTGTACTCGATACCGAGCGAGCCGTAGCTGCCGAGACCGATTGCGGAGACGACGCGGTGGCACGGGACGACGAGCGGGAAGTTGTTCTCGGCGCAGAACGTGCCCGCAGCGCGGGGAGCCCGCGGACGGCCGGCGAGTGCGGCGAGCTCGCCGTAGGTCACGACCTCGCCCCAGGGGACCGCGCGCAGCGCCTCGGCCAGCGCCTGCTGGAAGGGCGACCCCCAGCTCTCCTCGACCTCCACGTCGTCGAACGAGACACGCCGGCCCTGGAAGTACTCGAGCATGCGATCCGCCAACGGATGGTCGGAGCGGTCGGCGCCCGAGGAGCCCGCTGTCGGAAGCTCGTGGTAGAGAAGCCTCCCCGATCTGAAGTAGAGCTCGCCGATCCCCCAGGCCGGGACCCCGTACGCGACCACGTGCACGACCATAGAATGCCGTTCATGAGCGCACCAGGGATCTTCCGCGTTCCGACGCCGGTGAACGAGCCGATTCGCGACTACGCGCCGGGCTCCCCCGAGCGCGCGAGCCTTCAACTTCGCCTCGAGCAGATGAAGAGCGAGCGGATCGAAATTCCGCTCGTCATCGGCGGCAAAGACGTCAAGACCGGGAACGTCAAGCAGGCGGTCATGCCCCATGCCAAGGACCACGTCCTCGCGGACGTTCACCAGGGCGGCGCGAAGGAAGTCGAGGCCGCGGTCAAGGCGTCGGCGGAGGCCTGGGAAGACTGGCACCGGGTCCCCTGGGAGGAGCGCGCGGCGGTATTTCTCCGGGCCGCCGAGCTGCTCGCCGGCCCATGGCGGGACACGCTCAACGCCGCGACCATGCTCGGCCAGTCGAAGACGGCCCACCAGGCCGAGATCGACGCGGCGTGCGAGCTCATCGACTTCTGGCGCTTCAACCCGTGGTTCATGACCCGGATGTACGAGGAGCAGCCGATCTCGAGCCCGGGGATCTGGAACCGCTTGGAGTACCGCCCGCTCGAGGGCTTCGTCCTCGCGGTGTCGCCCTTCAACTTCACCGCGATCGGCGGCAATCTCACGGGCGCGCCCGTCCTCATGGGCAACACGGTCCTCTGGAAGCCGGCGTCGACCGCGATGCTCTCGGCCTACTACACGATGCGGCTCTTCCAGGAAGCCGGGCTGCCCGACGGCGTCCTGAACCTCGTCTACGGCTCCGGCAAGGACATCGGCGACCCGGCGCTCGCGAGCTCGGAGCTCGCCGGGGTCCACTTCACCGGCTCGACGGCGGTCTTCCAGGGAATGTGGAAGACGATCGGAGAAAACATCGCGAGCTATCGCAGCTATCCGCGGATCGTCGGTGAGACCGGCGGCAAGGACTTCATCGTCGCCCACCCCACCGCGGACGCCGAGGCGGTCGCGACCGCGATCCTCCGCGGCTCCTTCGAGTACCAGGGCCAGAAGTGCTCTGCCGCGTCGCGCGTCTACGCGCCCGAGAGCATGTGGCCGGCGATTCAGGAGCAGCTCGTCGACCAGGTCGGCGAGCTCAAGTACGGCGACGTCTCGGACTTCTCGAACTTCATGGGAGCGGTCATCGACGCCGCCTCGTTCGACACCCAGAAGGAGGCGATCGAGGAGGCGAAGGCCGACGCCAAGAGCGAGGTGGTCGTAGGCGGCGGCTACGACGACAGCGAGGGCTACTTCGTTCAGCCAACGGTCATCCGCACCGAGGATCCCGACTTCCGGCTCCTCCGCGACGAGCTCTTCGGTCCGGTGGTCACCACCTTCGTCTATCCGGACGGAAGCTGGGAGGAGACCCTCGAGCTGATCGACCGCACGGCCCCGTACGCCCTGACTGGCGCGATCTTCGCCGGCGAGCGGGAGGCCGTGATGGAGGCGTCGGACGTCCTCCGCTACACGGCGGGGAACCTCTACGTCAACGACAAGCCGACCGGCGCGGTCGTGGCTCAGCAGCCGTTCGGCGGCGCGCGGGCGTCAGGGACGAACGACAAGGCCGGCTCGCTCTGGAACCTGATCCGCTGGGTGAGCCCGCGGACGATCAAGGAGACGTTCCTCCCGCCGACGGACTACCGCTATCCGTACATGGCCCCGGACGGGGACTGAGCTCGGATCAGCCGAGCGGAGCGATCACCGACTTCTTCCCGTTCGCGGCGAAGAGGAGCAGATCGACCATCGTGAAGCTCGAGTCGCGCCCCAGCTTCGGGGTGAACGACTCGTCCCGGACGATCGAGAAGTCGCTTCCCTCCATCGCTCGGTGGAACGTCTCCGCGACGAGCCGCGCGCCCACGCCGCGCAGCTTGCCGCCGCCCAGCTCCGCCTCGCGCAGAACGTAGAACCAGAGCGGCGTATCCCGCAGGAAGGCGTCGCGCTGCGCCTTCGTGAGTTCTTCGAGTTCGGCGCCCCCCTTGCCGGTTCTGATCTGCGCGCGCGTGAGCGTGGCGACGTTGACGCCCTTGCTGCGCAGGAGCTTCGCCATCTGCTGACCCGTGGCGAGCCGCAGCATCTTGCCCCTGAGCAAGTTGCGGAGCGCGAGATTGTGCGTCTCCCCGGCGGGCATCCGCCGCAGCCGGCGCAGCGTGAAGGCAAGCAGCGTGTCGATCCGCATGGTGTGGTTGAACTGCGCCTTCGGGACGGTCAAGTCGTCGCGGTCGGCCTCCCCGAAGTTGTAGAGGCGGCGGAAGTCCGCGATCCAGTTGCTGGGCAGACGCCGCCCGCCCCCGAGGGTGCCGCTCAGGCCGGAGAAGTCGAAGAGGAGGTCGAGCGAGGCGCTCCCGAAGTCGAAGCGCTTGTTCCAGCTGTACTCGTCCCGAACCATGCTGTGGCCCAGCCGGTAGGCGGCGACCGAGAACTCGATCGGCATCGTCGGCACGTCCATCGGCGGAGCGCCCACCTCGAACACCTTGCGGCCGTTGTTGAACACGTCGCGGACGACGGCGCCGTCGCAGATGCGAGGCAGGAGGTCGTGGCGCAGCATCCACTGGTAGTGCTTGACGACCGTCCTCCTGGCCCTCATGAACTTCTGGGCAGCAGGCACGGAGGACGGCAGCCTGTCGACGACCCGGTTGTGGAAGCGGATGAACGCGAGGTGCGTTTGGGCCACGGCGAGGTTCTCGTCGTTCCGCGGATCGGGGATGATCGCGGTCCGCCGCTGCGCGGCAGTTCCCGACGTGCCGCGCGGCAGATCGAAGCCCTGGCGCGCCTTGTCCGGCCCGATCGCATCCGTCCTCCCCATCTTGAGGTGGACGTCGTCCTCGTAGAACTTCGCAGACTCCGGATCCTGCGGGCCGGCCCCGTAGAGGGAGTCGAGATCGAGGCTCGGCGACCTGTTCTGCACGAGCTGTGCCGGCGTGACCCGATCGCCGAGCGTAACCGGCGTCTTGTCGAACGTCAGGTCGTGGTCGACGAACTGCCCGAGGTAGGTGAAGCCGGCCGGGATTCCCGATTC
Organism: uncultured Actinomycetes bacterium; assembly: GCA_963842305.1. Lineage (GTDB taxonomy): Bacteria > Actinomycetota > Thermoleophilia > Gaiellales > Gaiellaceae > JAIBJN01. The sequence goes on along the minus strand of CAWJFW010000002.1, from coordinate 664,359 downwards.
TCGCCGCCGGCCGCTCGAGGTCATCGCGTTCGCGACGCGCTCGAGCACGGAGTCCGACAGCGTCGGGCCCTTCGGGCCGACCCTCGTGAAGCGAAACGGCGGCACAGCGGCCTCGACGGCCGCCGCGAGGGAACGCTCTCGCCCGCCGACGCTCTCCGAGAGTAGGCCCTCACCGAGGATGTAATAGCTCTCCGAGCCATGTCGTTCCATGACCCCTCCCTTCGCGGTTCGGCCCCGCCTCGTGCGCGAGAATTCCACGACCCCGCGCAGCTGTCAATCGCCGGGGGGCGATTCGCCTGCCTGCACCTGGGCGACCGCCTGCTCGAACACCTCCTCGGGCTGCGCGCCGAGGACGAGCAGGCGCCGGTCGAGAACGAACGCTGGAATGGCGTTGATCCCGAGTCCGTTGGCGTCCTGGGTGGACGCGACGATTCGATCGGCATACCGCCGGTCGGCGATGACCTCGGCGGTTTCGTCCCGATCGAGCCCGGCTTCCGCGGCAAGGTCGAGCAGCACCTCAGCGTCACCGAGATCCTTCCCCTCCGACCAGTACGCGTGCATGAAACGCGTGTGCACCGGCTCGTGCAGCCCGCGGTCTCGCGCGAGTTCGGTGGTCTGGAGGGCAGGGAGCGTGTTCGGGAGCCTCGGGGACGGCGCGTACGTCAGTCCTGCGGCCTCCACCATGCGCCGCGTGTGCTCGTGGACGCCGGGGCCGTAGCGGCGTTCGAGGTCGGTCCGCGGCAGCCCCTCGGCCGGGTACTCCGGATGAAGGAAGAAGGGAAACCAGTCGACCTGCGCGCCGAACCGGCGCTCCAGCCATTCGGCCCGGGCGAGGCCGACGTAGCAGAACGGTCAGGTGTAGTCGCTCCAGATGGCGACGGACAGCGCATCCATGGCGCCCAGGCTAACTGCGAAACGAGAGCGGGGTTCGGTTGACATATGCCTATATGGGTATATATTGTTCGCATGGCACGAGCAGCGACGACGGTGGATGCGTTCAACGCGGTGGCCGAGCCCAGACGACGCCAGATCGTGGACGCCCTCGCGGGCGGCGAGCGAGCCGTGAACGACCTCGTACGGACGCTCGGTCTGGCACAGCCGCAGGTCTCCAAGCACCTGCGGGTGCTGCGAGAGGTGGGCGTGGTCGACGTGCGCGAAGCCGGCCGCCGGCGCCTGTACCGGCTGAACGGCCACGCGCTCAAGCCCATCCACGACTGGGTCAAGGCGTACGAGCGCTCATGGTCGGGGCGATTCGACCAGCTGGATGTCGTGCTCGAGGACCTCAAACAGAAGGAGGAAGGAGATGGCAAACGTGACGAGTAGCGGAACGGCGAGGGTCACGCTCCCCACGGACGAGCAGATCCTCATCACCCGTGAGTTCGACGCACCGAAGCACCTCGTCTACAAGGCGTGGACAACGCCCGAGCTGGTCAAGCGCTGGTGGCACGCGAACCGAGGCGAGGTGACGGTCGCCGAGATCGACCTCCGCATCGGCGGCACGTGGCGCTACGCGATGGTGACCCCTGACGGTCTCGAGGTCGCCTTCCACGGCGAGTACCGCGAGATCGTGCCGAACGAGCGCCTCGTCTCGACCGAGGTCTACGAAGGATTCCCCGACGGGGAGGCGCTGGACACGCTGACCCTCACCGAGGTAGACGGTCGCACGACCCTCGCGATCCTCGTCGAGCACACCAGCAAGGAGCACCGGGACGGGCACATCAACTCCGGGATGGAGGACGGCATGCAGGACGCCATGGACCTCCTGGAGCAGGTCGCGGCCTCCCTTCGCTGAACGCGGCGATTCGACTTGGGGCCGGTCGCCGTTCGGGCCGGCCCCTGCCGCTACGCGCCCCCCGCCCGGTGGAGAGCGGCGTGGATCTCCCGGCCGACCTTCGCGGGAACGCCGGAGACGCCCTCCAATTCCTCGGAGCTCGCCTCGAGCAGCCGCTCAGGCGAGCCGAAGTGCTGGATCAAGGCACGCTTTCGCGCCGGGCCGACACCCGGTAGGGCGTCGAGGATCGACTCACGCGACCTTGCGTCCCGGCGCCGCCGGTGGAAGCCGAGTGCGAAGCGGTGCGCCTCGTCCCGGATTCGCTGCAGGAGCTGGAGCCCCGCCGAGTCACGCTCGAGCACGACGGGCTTGGAACGGCCCGGGACGAAGACCTCCTCCTCGCGCTTCGCCAGCGCGATGACCGCGACACGCGGCAGGTCGTAGGCCTGGATGGCGGCGAGCGCGGCGGAGAGCTGCCCCTTGCCGCCGTCGATCACGACGAGGTTCGGGACGGCGGCGAATCCGTCGTCGTAGCGCTCCGCCGTCACCTCCTTCGCCCGGGCGAACCGGCGCGAGACCACCTCGGCCATCATGGCGAAGTCGTCCTGGCCCTCCACGCCCTTGATTCCGAACTTCCGGTAGTGGGCCTTCTTGGGCACCGCGTCCTGGAAGACGACCATGGAACCGACCGGCGACTCGCCCTGGATGTTCGAGATGTCGAAGCACTCGATGCGGATCGGCAGGCTTTCGAGGTTGAGGCACTCGCGCAGCTCCTCGAGGGCTTCGATGCGGCGAAGGCGCTTGCGCTCGCGGTTGGCCGCGTCGCTCTGGAGCGCCAGCTCGGCGTTCTGCTGGGCGAGCTCCTGGAGGCGCCGCTTCTCGCCCCGGCGCGAGGAGCGCACCTCCACCTTCGAGCCGCGCAGGTCGGAGAGGTAGCCGGCCAGGCCGTCGGTCGGGCCGACGTCGGGCGGGACGACGATGAGCGGCGGGACGCTCGGCGCCCCACCGTAGTACTCGAGACAGAACGATTCGAGAAGCTGCGGAACCTCCTCCCCGGCCTCGTTCTCGAGATAGAACGTGTGCCGGTCGACCAGCCGGCCGCCGCGGAGCGGAAAGATCTGAACGGCGGCTGTCCGGCCGCTCGCCGCGATCCCGACCACGTCCACCGTCCCGATCGCTCGCTTGTCCGCCGCCTGCCGCTCGGCCAGGTGGCGGACCGCCGTGAGGCGGTTCCGGTAGCGCGCCGCCTCCTCGAACTCCTGCAGCTCTGCCGCCGCGCGCATCTTCTCCTCGAGCTCGCGGATGACCGGTCTCGTCTCGCCGGACAGGAACTCGATCACGCGCTCGACGATCGCGCGGTAGTCCTCCTTGGTGACGTAGCCGACACACGGCGCCAGACAGCGGTCGATGTGGTAGTCGAGGCACGGGATGCCCGAGTGGCGGCCGGGCTGCGGCCCCTCGCACGGCCGGTAGGGGAAGACACGGTTCAGGACGTCGAGCGTCTCGCGCACCTTCTTCGCCGAGGCGTAGGGGCCGAAGTAGACGACCCCGCGCCGGTGCCGCTCCCGGGTGAACATCACTCGCGGGTACTCGTCCTCGACCGTGACCGCGATGTACGGATAGCTCTTGTCGTCGCGGAGGCGGACGTTGAACGTCGGCCGGTAGCGCTTGATCAGGTTCTGCTCGAGGTGGAACGCCTCGACCTCGGTCGACGTGACGATGACCTCGATCGCATTGATCCGCTCGATCAGGCGGTCGAGCCCGAGCCGGGCGTCGCCGCCGCGGAAATAGGAGCGCACTCGGGCTCGCAGCGACTTCGCCTTGCCGACGTAGAGGACGGTGCCCTTCGCGTCGCGAAACAGGTAGACGCCCGGCTTCGGCGGAAGTCCCTTGAGATCCGCCTCGATTCGCTCGGCGCGCGTGGTTGCGGCCTCCGTTGCCATGTCCTGGTCAGCCTAGCCAGGGGCCCCGAAGTCCCTCGCGCCGCGCCGACGCCTTCGAACGCCTTCGTGGGTGGCCGTGCCGAGTCAACCCCGCAGCGCAGCCGCGACGGCGCCCAACACCTCACCGGCGCTCTCGTGCAGGACGACCTCGGCGCGGCCGTCCACCCACGTCGGCATGCGGTTCACCACCGCAACCTTCCCGCCGGCGACGAGTGTCGAGCGCGGCAGGTCCGCGACCGGGTAGACCTCGAGCGAGGAGCCGACGACGAGGAGCAGCGCCGCCGTCTCCGCGAGCTCGACCGCCCGCAGGATCGCAGCCTCGGGCAGAAGCTCGTCGAAGAAGACGACGTCCGGCTTCAGGATCGCGCCGCAGGCTGCACACGGCGGCGCTCCGTGCTCCTCGATGAGCGGCTCGACCTCGGCAAGCGGAAAGCGCGCGCCACAACCCGGGCATGAGGAAGTCCGGATCGAGCCGTGCACCTCGACGACGTCCCTGGATCCAGCCCGCTGGTGCAGCAGATCGATGTTCTGCGTGACGATCGCGCGGACGAGCCCCTGCTCCTCGAGCTGGGCAAGAGCGACGTGTGCGCGGTTCGGCGCGGCCGACCCGAGCATGGCAAAGCGCGGTGCGTAGAAGCGCCAAACCTTCTCGGGATCGCGCCTGAACGCCCCGAGGGTCGCGTACTCCTGCGGGTCGAACTCGGCCCACATGCCGGAGGCCGAGCGGAAGTCGGGGATGCCGCTCTCGGTGGAGATCCCGGCCCCGGTGAGGGCGACGCAGGGTTGCTGCATCCGGATGAGCCCTGCAAGCTCTCGAATCGCGCCGTCCGTGGCCGGTCACTCCCCGAGGAAGCGGACGACCTCGTCGGCGACGAGCTCGGGTGCCGTCAGGGTCGCGGCGTGCCCCTGGCCGCGGAGGATCGCGATGCGTGCATCCGGGAGCATGGCGTGGATCTTCTCGGTCCCCTCTCGGGCCCAGTCGGGGCTTTCCTCGCCGAGCAGGAACAGCACAGGGACGATCATCCTCCGAAGTGCCTCGGAATCAGGCGAGTAGGCCTCCTCGGCCCGCGCCTCGCGGGCAACCGTGTGGGCGGCGGCGACCCGCGCCGGCCACGACGGGAGGCCTCGCATCTGCTCGATCTCGTCCGAGGTCAGCCCGAAGACCTCGAGCGCGAAGGCGAGCGCGTCGTCCGGCCGGCCCTGCGCGACGAGGTCGTCCACCCGGCCGAGCTCCGCTCCCCCGACTTCGAGGCCGGGCGAGCCCTCGTAGAGGACGAGCCGATGGACGTCGCGCGCCAGGAGCGCGGCTCCGAGCGCGACCGTGGCGCCGAACGAGTGGCCGAAGACGCTCGCGGGGCCGTCGATGGAGTCGAGCACCGCGGCGGCGTCCTCGAACTCGCGCTCGAGCGTGTATTCCTCGGCGTCGCCGCTCTCACCGCGGCCGCGCCGGTCAACCGCATAGAGCGTGAAGCGGTCGACGAGCAGCGGAGCGAGGTACGTGAAGCTCCAGTGGGCGCCCGTCGTTCCGTGGAGGAGCACGAGCGCCGGCCCCACTCCCGCCTTCCGATAGCCGATCCGCGTCCCGTCACGCGACTCGACGTGCTCGACGACGCCGTCCATCCTGTTCTAGCGCTCCCTCACTTCCAGCGGCTGCCCTCGGCAGGCCGTGGCGGCGCCCAGAACACCTCGATGCGGAGGCCGTCCGGGTCGAACACGAAGAACGCGTAGTAGTCCTCCAGGTCGGCGTCCACCTCCGGCGGGAAATGGACCTTGGCATCGAGGGCCCCGCAGCGCTCGTACGCCTCGTCGACGTCCTCGCGGCGTTCAACCTCGAAGGCGAGGTGCTCGATTCCGACGTTGTAGTAGGCATGCTCGCCGCCGTCGGCAGGGCGCAGACCGAGATTCTGCTCGCCGAAGCGCAGGTAGACGATGTCCTCGGTCCCGCGGTAGCTGCGGAAGAGGACGTCCTCCTCGAGGCCGGCCGGGCCGAGCAGCTCGAGGTAGAAGGCGCGCGAGCGCTCCACGTCGGTGACGCAGAGATCGACGTGCTGGATGGCCGGCGGCGCCATGCCGCGGAATCTACAGCGAGGTCCAGTTCGTTTCGAAAGCTCGGATGGAACATGACGGTCGGCAGAAGCTGCTCGACGCGACCTTTGGCGCGGTTTGCGAGACCACCGGCTGCTCGGAGGAGCGCCGACGCACGCTGGAGGAGGTCGTCAACCTCGCCGTCGAGCTCGCCCGCGAAGGACGAGAGGGGCGAAAGATCGGCACGCTCTTCGTCATCGGCGACGTCGACGTGGTCAGGGAACAGTCGCGCGCGCTGATCCTCGACCCGCTCTTCGGCCACGCGGACGACTTGCTCCGCATCGAACGCCCCGAGTTCCGCGAGACGGTCAAGGAGCTGGCGCAGCTCGACGGCGCGTTCCTGCTCGCCGACGACGGGACGTTCATCTCGGCCGGGCGGTTCGTCGACGTCGACGTGAGCGACCCGGACAACTTCCTCCCTGGGCTGGGCACGCGGCACGCCGCCGCCGCCTCGATCTCGCGGACGACCGGCGCGATCGCGGTGGTCGTCTCGCAGAGCTCGGTCGTGCGCGTCTTCTCCCGCGGTGAGGTGCGGGCCGAGATCATCCCTGAGCTGTTCCTCTTGTCTCGCGAGAGCCTCTTCACGCGCGGGGCCGAGGTACGGCAGATGCCCGAGGCGGGCGTCACGCTCGCGGTCGCCGCGGAGGGCTAGATGTCCGAGCGGCCCTCGCCTACGGTGAGGAGATAGCGGCGACCCGCATCGAAGGCTCGCTCGACCAGCGCGCGCATGCCCTGCTCGAGGCGAACACCCAGACCGCCGAGCTCGGCGATCGGGTGTTCCGCTTCACGGTTCCGTCCGTGCGCGACTACCCGTTCCAGTGGTTCTGGGACTCGTGCTTCCACGCGATCGCCTGGTCGCGCTTCGACGCGGAGCGCGCGGCGGACGAGCTTCGCGGACTGCTCGCGATGCAGGAGGCAGACGGATTGATCCCGCACGTCGTCTTCTGGAAGGGCGATCTGGTCTCGCGCCTCCAGTGGCACCACCTCGAAAGCCGCACGACCGGCCGCGTCCCCTTTCACCGCACACCGCACACGACCGCCCAGATGCAGCCCCCGGTGCTGGCACAGGCCGTCGAGCGGGTCGTCGACGCGGGCGCGACCGCGTTCCTGGCCGAGGCGCTACCCCACCTCGAGCGCTACTACCGTTACCTTGCAGCGCTGCGCGATCCGGACGGCGACGCGCTGATCTCGATCATTTCCCAGTTCGAAAGCGGCCTCGACTTCAGCCCCGTCTACGACGAGGCGATCGGCATGCGACGGGTCACGCCGGCCTCGCTCTTCCTCCGAACGCGGCTCCTGCAGCTTCGTAACAAGCTGGCGAACTACGACCTGCAGGCAATCTTCCGCAGATTCGACCACCACGAGGAGGATGTGCTCGTCAACGCCGTCTACGGACAGGGATTGCGTGCGTTGGCGCGCTTGGCCGAGCGCGCCGGGCACGAGGCGACCGCGCGGTGGGCGACGCGCTCGGCGGATGCGGTCACGGCGTCCCTTCTCGAGCGCTGCTGGAATCAGCACCTCGGGCTCTTCGCCAACCTCGCCGGCCCGGAAGAGCGCCGATCGCGCGTGAAGACGATCCACGGGCTCATGCCGCTCGCCCTCTCCGACCTCCCGTCGCCGGTCGCGGAACGGCTGGTCGAGCACCTCGACGACTCGAGCACGTTCGGTGCGCCGTTCCCAGTGCCCTCGGTCGCCCTCGACGAGCCGACGTTCCTGCGCGACCATCGCCTACGCGGATTTCGGTTCATCTGGCGCGGGCCGCTGTCGCTGAACACGAACTGGTTCCTCGTGCACGGCCTGCGCGCGCACGGGTACTCCGATGCCGCCGACCGAATCGCGCAGTGCTCCCGCGACGTCGTCGAGCGTGGGGACTTCAACGAGTTCTACGACCCGCTCGACGGCACCCCCGTCGGCGCAGAGCGCTTCGGCTGGGCCGCCCTCGTCGTCGACCTCTAGCGGCGTCGGCGGTCGCGGACGCGCCCGCCTGCCCGCCGACGGGCGCGCCGCGCCCACCCTCGAGGGTAGGAGGGAAGCAGTCACACGAGTGGGTACGATTCGGGCCGTGACAGAGGAGACTTCGACCCAGTACGTCGCGTACACCCTCTACAAGGCCGATCCGGCCTGGCTCCGGCTTCCGATCGAGGAACGGAGCGCCGCGAAGGACGCCTTCGCCGAGGTGATCGAGGACTGGGACGAGCGGATGGAGCTGCGCGCGTACAGCCTCGTCGGCGTCAGGCCCGAGGCCGATTTCATGCTCTGGAAGCTGACCGAGCGCTACGACGACCTCCGCGAGTTCGGCACCGCCCTGAACGGGACGCCGCTCGCCGGTTGGCTGACGACGCCGTACTCCTACCTCGCGGCCGCCGAGCCCTCGCAGTACTTCGAGCCGAAAAGCAAGCGGCCGCGCCGGGTGGTCCCGCGCGGGGCGCCGTATCTGGTCGTCTACCCGTTCGTGAAGAAGCGGGAGTGGTACTCACTTCCCATGGACGACCGTCGGCGCGCGATGCAGGAGCACGCCGCCGTCGGCAGCCGGTTCGTCACCGTCACGAACCACACGACGTACTCGTTCGGCATCGACGACCAGGAGTTCATGACGGCCTTCGAGTGCGAGGCTCCCTCGGACTTCCTCCAGCTGATGAAGACGCTGCGGGAGACCGAGGCGAGCCGCTACACCGAGCGCGACACGCCGATCTTCGTGGGGACCTCGCTGGACATCCGCGAGATCCTCGCTTCGCTCGACGGCGCGCCGGCTCGGGTGGCGTCCGGCTCGTAAGTCCTAGGCGACGAGCGCGAGCGGCTTCCGCTGCGTCTGCGGGCGGCTCACCGTGACCACGTCGGCGCCGGTCCGGAAGAGGCCACGGGGCTCGGCGAGGACGATCTCGTCCGCGCCGTACTCGTCGGCGGCCGCAACAGCCTCGGACAGGAGGTGTCCGTAGCGGCGCTCGATGGTCGGGGCGACCCCGGCGGCCTTCGCGGCGCGGCTGGCGTGGACGAGATTCGTCTCGACGAGGCCGAAGCGGCGCACGCGCTCGCCGTAAGCCGGCGCCGCGGCAGCGGTGAACGGCTCGACGACGCCCACGAGCCTCAGCTCGTCGCTGCCGTCCCGGCAGCGCTCGACGGCGACGCGGAGGGCCTCGGCGAAGTGTGGTGTGTGATCGACGGTGCAGATGATGCGGGCCATGGGATCGCTCCTTCTCAGATCGTGTTGCCTTCTTATAAGCAATCTGGCAAAATGTTGCCAATCTCTGTAAGCAGTGCTTCAGAGTTGCCCGAGCGCCGCCCCGTGCCGACGTCCGACCGTGAAGCAGGGCTCCTCCCCTCCCCGACCGCCACGACGGGGGTTGCCGAGCTGGATGCGGCTCTCGGTGGCCTCTTCTGGGGCGACAACGTCGTCTGGGAGGCCGACGAAGACGGTCTGACCGAACCCTTCTACCAGGCCGTTGCGACAACCCGGAGGAAGTACGACTACGCCGCGTGGGTGACGCTCACCCAGTCGCCGGAAGAGCTCGAGGCCGCGTATCCGGGCTTCGAGATCATCGACGGCAGACCCGGGGGCCCGTTGGCGCAACCGGGCGCCCTGATCCAGGTGGTACGGGACGCCTGCTCGTCGAGGCTCCACGACCTCGTCCTGTTCGACAGCCTCGAGGCGATGAGCGACCAGTGGGGCGCCAAGACGGCTCAGCGGTTCTTCACCCTGAGCTGTCCGCTCCTTCTCGAGCTCGGAGCCATCGCGTACTGGTCGGTGGCGCCGCGAGCCCACGCCCAGGCGATGCGGAAGGAGATCGAGGGCGTGACGCAGTGCGTCGTCGTCCTCCAGGACGGCAGGCTCCGCGTGGCCAAGGCGGAGGGCCGGCCTCCGGGCATCGAAGGGAGCGTTTTCCGCTATCGCGTCCAGGACGGGACGCCGGCCCTCTCTGCGGCCCCGGCAGCCGCACGGCTGGGAACAGCGCTGCGCGCAGTCCGGACCGCACGCGGTCTCTCGCAGAGCGACCTCGCGCGGCTGGCCGGGATCTCCCCGAGCGCAATCTCGCAGGCCGAGCGCGGTCAGCGGGGCCTCTCCCTCGACACGCTTCTCGACCTCAGCGCGAAGCTCAACATCACGCTCGACGAGCTTCTGCGCGGCGACGTGGTCCCCGGCTACCGGCTTGTCCGGCGCGACGACCCGTGGACCGGGAGCGACGGCGGGCCCCACCCCCTGCTCGACGACCCGAACGCCGGACTCCGCGCCTTCGTCCTTCGGCTCGGCCCGGGCGAGTCGGCAACCCCCGGCCTGGTCCACAAGGGCGTCGAGCTCGTCACCGTCGCGAGCGGGCTCGTCCAGGTCAAGCTCACGACCGGCCAGCCGGTGCTCCGCCGCGGCGAGGCGCTCATCGCGGAGTCGAGCCGTATCGAGGGATGGCGCAATCTCGCGGACCGAGACGCGCTCGTCTTCTGGGTCCTGCGGGACGACGCCCAGCGATCAGAAGGCGACTAGGAAGGCCTTGAGGCTCGCGTGCTCCTCGGCGCATGCCGGGCAGCCCTCGAGGTGGGCCCGCATACCCGGGACGGCTGCGTCGGCGTCGGCTCCGACGAGCTCGTCGTCGATGTAGCGGTCGAGCTCGCTGAAACACCTCTCGCAGCCGATCTCCGGGCCGACCGGGCCGAGGAGCCGGCGAACGACGTCGTCAGGCATCGAGATCGCGCCTCCCTTCGAGCTCCGCGCGCAGCCGTACCCGCGCGTCGTGCAGGGTCTTGTACAGGGCGCCCCGGGTCGTGCCCAGCCGCTCGGCGAGCACGTCGATCGGGACATCTTCGACGACCACGGCAAGCAGGACACGGCGCTGGTGCGGCGTGAGAACGTTCTTGATGGCCGCGACGACCGACTGGAGGAGCTCCCGCTGCTCCGAGGCCGCGTCCGGGCGGTCGCCGCCGCCCTCGATGAGCGGCCAAGCCTCGGGCTCGAGCGGGATCTCGCGGCCCTGCCAGGCCCTGCGCCTGAGCGCGACGGCCGCCTCGAAGATCGCGAACTTGTAGGCCCACGTCGTGAAGCGGCTCTCGCCGCGGAAGTCGTCCAGCTTGGAGAGCACCGAGACGACGGCGTCGTCGGCGCTCTGGAGCGCGACGTCGTCGAGCTCCTCTCCGCGCAGGTGCCAGAGAGTGCGGCGGCGACGCGCGACCTCGAAGCGGGCCGCCCTGAGGAGGAGGCCGTGCAGCCGGGCGACGGCCTCCTCCCGTCGGGCGCCGGCTCCCGAAAGCGCCTCGAACCACAGCTGGTTCTCCGCATCGCGGCCGGAGGGAGCATCTCGGCGCCCGACGCGGACGACCGGCCCTGCCCTCACGACGGCTCCCGGTCCAACGGCGCGAGAATGCGCGCCGCGACCTCGGGCCGACAGCCCCGCTCGACGAGCTCGATGAGAGCGTGTAGGTCCATGCTCGGGTCGGCCCCGAGCGCCGATGCCAGCCGTCGGGGGAAGCCCGCCTCGGCGAGCTGGCGGCGCCGCCACGCTACGACTGCAGCGCGCTCGACTCGGTCTGATTGGAGAACGGTTCGCACGCCAAGTTGGTGTCTGGCGTGGCCCGGTCCTTACCGGCGGCAAGCGCCGTCAGTAGCCGTACGTGTGCTCGTCGCGCCAGACGCGCCACATGCCGAACACACCGGCCGCGACGGCCGCGATGCAGGCGACCGTCTCGAGCCCGCTGTTCGGAAACCAGGGCGTGAACGCGAGTCCGACCGCCGCGATCGAGAGCGCTGCACCCCCGTAGAAGACCACCCGCGACCGCGTCGACCACGCGGCGATCTCCTCGCGGTTCCGGCGCCAGAGCACGAACAGGACGTATGCGATCGCCACGAGGAAGAGCACCTGAAGGAACTGGATGACCACGACCAGCCCGAAGCCGAGCTGGAACACGGTGATCACGGCCGCGATCAGGACGAGGATCCCGAACGCGCGCAGCGTCGGGTTCACGTTCATATCCCGGTGGTGTAGGCCCTGATCGACAGCGCCGTGGCGACCAGTGCGGCACTGGCGAACCAGAGGAGGCGCCGGGCCGGCACCGGCGGCGCGTAGAACCAGGGGGTGAGAGCCGCGAGGAGGGCGAGGCTCCCGTAGACCGCATGCAGCCGGTCGGGTAGCGCGCTCCCGTCCGACAGCAGAAGGAGCCCCAGCGCGACCTGCGCGATGAGGAGTGCCTGGGCGAGCGCGAGCAGGTGCGCGTAGATCCGTCCCGGCGTCCGCTTTCGCCACACGTAGAGCAGGCCCCAGCCGGCGGCGAGGCCGTTGGCGACGATCACAACGACGGCGTTGAACGCATGGAGCTCACGCACCGTTCGCAGCCTACTAGCCGCGGTCCGTGGCTCCGTGGGGACATGGGCCGGATGAGTACGCTGTCCGTGCAACCGAGAAGGAGGGACTCGCCTTGGTCGAGGAAGGTAAGCCGGCACCGGACTTCACGCTCCGCTCTGACACGGGCGAGGAGGTTTCCCTCTCGAGCCTCCGCGGAGGGCCCGTGGTCGTCTACTTCTACCCCCGGGACGACACCCCCGGGTGCACCAAGCAGGCCTGCGGGCTCCGGGACGTCTACGGGGAACTGCAGGACCGCGGCGCCACGGTTCTCGGCGTCAGCCCGGACACCGAGGCTTCCCACGTGAAGTTCAAGGAGAAGTACGATCTTCCGTTCACGCTGCTGGCGGACCCGGAGCACGAGGTGGCCGACCTCTACGGGGTCTGGGTCGAGAAGAACCTCTACGGCAAGAAGTCGATGGGCATCAAGCGGTCGACGTTCGTGATCGACGCCGACGGCAACGTGGCCAAGACGATGCGCGGGGTCAGCCCCGACGGCCACGCCGACAAAGTGCTCGCCGCGCTGCCCTAGAGAACGGCGAGCGCCAGCCGCCGGCCGCCGTGCCAGAGCGCGGCGAAGACGAGCACGGACGCGCCCGCGAGGATCAGAAGCGCCTGGGCTCCGACGGCGAAGGAGATCGCGTTCGCCGTTCCGACGCCGCTGGCGATGAGGATGGCCGCCCCGGCGCCGGCCTGCGTGGCCGCGCCGGCGGGGGCGATCGGAAGAGCGCCCGATGCGGCGGCGGCGCAGAGGAACGCGATCGCCACCGGGAGGGAGAGCCCGAAGCCGAGGGCGTGCAGGAGAAGGAAGAGGCCGAACGCGCGAGTGAGCCACGAGGCCAGGACGAGGACCCACGCCTGCCATGCGTTCCGGGGCGGGATGAGCCTCCCTTCGAGCCAGCGCGCGATGCGGAAGCGAATCAACCGGCCGCTCGCGATCAGGCGCGGGAGCACGGCGATGACGACCGCAGCGCCGAAGCCGGCCAGGGCCACGATTCCGAGAGCGACACGGACGGCACCGGAAGCGTCCGTGGTCGCGGCGGCGGTCCCGGCGAGCGGCATCAGCGCCGCCGTGTCGATCAGGCCGAGCATGAAGAGGGAGAGACACACCGGCCCGACCCCCGCACGGCCGTTCGTCGCCCTGCGGACGACCGCAACGCGCACGACATCGTCGAAGCGTCCGGGCAGTGCGGCACCGGTGACGCTCGCCGCCCCGCAAGCAGCGCCGAGAGTCAGCGGTTTCGGGCGCTCGTGCGGAGCGAAGAGGCGGTGCCAGCCGAAGACCTTGAACGCGTACGCGAGGACGAAGAGGACGCCCGCGGCCGCGACGAGGCCAGCGTTCGCGCCGCTGAACGGCCACCCGACTCCAGCGAAGTGCCGGGCCGCGAGCACGGAGATGCTGATGCCCAGAAGGCCCACCCCGATGTTCAGCGCCAGCTTCCCCCGCGGGGAACGGCACAGGTCGTAAAGGCCTCTCATCGAATGTCTCATCGGCTGGGCGGAGAGCGGTCTCAACCCGCATCCGAGGTACTCGCCGTCCCCGATGAGGCAAAGACGAGGCGGGCGTGCCCTTCCCCGTTCGAGGGATTGTACGGATGCGGACCGACCCCTACCGTTCGAACCGGAAAGGAGTCGCAGCATGGCCGAGACCGCAAGCCATGCGGCTGTGTACGATCGCTACGAGGTCCACGAGGTGCTCTCGGGGGAGCCTGCCCTCGACCTGGGCCTCCGCTTCGAGACCCCCGACTTCGGCGGGGCGGTCGACTTCGCCTTCGCCTTCCTGGAGCGCCGAGACCCCGGACGCGAGGGGATCGTCAGCGGCCTCGAGATCGTCCGGGTCGCCGGAGCCGTCCGCGAGACCGTGTGGACGTACAGCTACGCGCAGTCGCGCAGCATCGCCCGCGACCTCGTCCGGGTCTGGGGTTTCGACCCAGGTCAGGGATGGCCGAGCCCGTATCGCACGCCGCCAAGGCCGACACCCGCGCGCAACTACTAGACCCGGGCGACTATAGTCTCGTAGTATTCCGAGGCTCGCGTTGGCAACCTTGGAGAGGCTGTATGTCGAAGCGGGGGATCGAACTCAGCGATACCGTCGCCAAGCTGGTCGCCGATGTGCGCCGCCAGGAGGGCATATCCATGGACGAGCTCGCCGATCGCGCAGGCGTGCATCGGACGTACATCGGGCTGCTCGAACGGCGCTCGAGACAGCCGACGCTCGCGGTCGCCGCCAATCTCGCTGAGGCACTAGGGCTCCGTCTCTCCGAGCTCGTCGCGGAAGCCGAGCAAGACGTCGACAACGGCGATACGCCCGACATCGAGCTCCTCCCCATCCCGCGCACGCGGCAGCTCGATCACATGCACGTCGGTCAGAGCTCACGGCTCCGGGCCATGACGGGGCTGACGGGAGGCATGGTCGGCCGGGCAGTCGAGCTCGCCTATCGGAAGCTCGATCTGATCGACGTCCAGCTTCGCGAGTCGAGCTCTCCCGCTCTGGCGAGGCTCGTCGAGCTCTCCGACCTCTCACCGCTCGTCGCGAACCTCCTCAGCGCGAGCCTCGCACGAGTGTCGAGCGGCCTCTACGTGCAAAACGCGCCGGATCACTCCCGAAGCCTCCTCCCCCTGCGGCAGGGGCTCCCGGAGCTGGAGGTGGTCGCCGCGCTCGAGACCAACCGGCCGCTGGGCGTCTCCGCGCGGACGGGCGTCTTCCTGTCGTTCCGCTACGTGCTGGCCGACCGCGACGGCGGCTTCGCGAGAGGCAAGGACTCCCGGGGCGACACCGTCGCTGTCTGGGAGGTGCGCTTCGGCGAACTCGGGAACGACGATTTCCACATCACGGGCGCGAGCACCGGCACTGTCCGCGCGCGCGTGAAGAAAGACGCGCTCGAGGAGATGGAGCTCGTGTACTACGACCCCGAGCTCCTGCCGTACGCGAAGCCGACCGGCGTGTACGCGCAGATGCGCTGAGCCTGGTCGAATGTCGCGCTTCGCCGGCAAGGTCGTCCTGATCACCGGGACGGCCCGCGGCTGCGGCGCCGTCCTCGCCGCGGCGTTCGCCGAGGCCGGGGCGACGGTGGTCGCCTGCGACGTCGACGCCGAAGCAGGCTCGGCAACAGCAGACACGATCCGCAGGGCCGGTGGACAGATCGACTTCTCGACGACGACGTGGCGCGGGAGGATGACGTCGAGGCGCTCGTCGCCGGCGCCATCGAGGCCCATGGCCGCCTGGACTGCGCGATCAACAACGCCGGCACGGAGGAGCTGGGCGAGATCGCCGACGGCACCGAGAGCGCCTTCGATGAGCTGATCGCCACGGACCTCAAGGGCCTCTTCTTCTGCCTGAAGCACGAGATTCGGGCGATGCGGAAGGGCGGCGGCGCGCAATCCTCAACATGTCCTCGGTTACGAGCAGCATCACGGCCGCTCCCGCAAACGGCCTCTACGCGGCGACGAAGGGCGGTGTCAACGGTCTCACCAAGGCGGCTGCGATCGAGGCGGGCAAGGACAACATCAGCGTGAATGCGCTCGCCTTCGCTGCCATCGACATCCCCGGAAGCATGATCTGGCGCTACCTGGACGAGCAGAAGGTGCCGCCGGAGGCGCTCATCAGGCGTTTCCCGTCGGCCGGATGGGGCGCCCGGAAGAACTGGTCGCAGCGGCGATGTACCTGTGCTCAGACGACGCTCGCTTCTGCACGGGCACGACGCTCGTCCTGGACGGCGGCTTCACGGCGCAGTAGCACCCGCTGCGCTGAGGCCCTCACTAGAGTTCGTCCCGTGCACCCCATCCGCGTGCTCGAGGCAGAGACGATCGGCGCGGCCTGGCTCGCCGTCGCCGAAGGGATCCTTACGTCCGGCGCCGACGCACGCTACGACGGCACGTCCACGAAGGAGCTCGCAGGCGTGACGCTGGTGGTCGCCTCGCCCGACCCCGACGACGCCCTGATCGCCGCGCTCGGCGACCCGGAATGGTCAGATTGGATGCGCCGGAACTTCACGGAACCGGATCCCGTCCGCGAGCTGGGCGACGCGGCCAGTTACGCAACGCGGCTCTACGACTACGGCGGCCGCGACCAGATCGCCTGGGTGATCGGCCGGCTCGCCGCCGACCCCGAGTGCCGCTCTGCGACGATCACGACCTTCCAGCCGCTGAGCGACACGGAGTACGTCCCGTGCATCAGCCTTCTGGACTTCTGGCGCCCCGACCCAGGTGGCCCCGTCGAGCTGGTCGCATACGCGCACAGCCTCGACTTCGGAAAGAAGGCGTACGGCAACCTCGTCGAGCTGGCGCGGCTCCAGCAACGCGTGGCAGAAGGCATCGGCGCCCACGTCGGGAGGCTCGTCCTTCACGCCAAGTCCGCGCACATCTACGAGCCGGAATGGGAGCTGATGCGCGGCGTCGTCGATTCCGGGCTCACTGCACGACCCGGCACGTGAAGTGCGGCTGAGAGGACTTGGACCTCCACAGGGTTCTCGGGGAGAGGGCGCTTAACCCCTAGCTCCATGTAGTCGGGCGTGGGAACATCCGTTCGTGACCTCGCAGGGCTCCGCCTACGGCCGGCTCCGCCGAGCCCTCGACACCGGCAACCCGACTATCGCGCTGGCTGCGGCCGCCGACCTCGACTTCGTCAGCCTCCCGGACGCCCTCGAGCTCGTCCTCCTACTGGTCGACGATCCTGGGAGGTTCCGGCGGGCGGCCCTTCGCTGGCACGCTCGCTTCTGCGCCGAGGTCGAGGACGTTGGATTTGAGGAGGCCCACGCCGTGCTCGCGTGCCTCGCCGGCCTGGCGGGTCGGCGGCCGAAGGTATCCGCAGCCGCGCTAGCTGAGATTGTCCGTCGACGCGGGCTCGAGAGGGCGGGCGAGGCGCTAGTTCGGTGGGGCATTTGATCTGAACCGGGGACCGGGCAGGTGTCCTCCGTCGTAACAAGGAGGCGCCCATGGCGGTAGTAGCCTCGGTTCTCTTCGGTGCTTTGATCTTCCTCGGACTTGGGGTGGCGGACGCGGGGGCGGCTACGTGTTTCGGTTCAACTCCGACCATCGTCGGTACGGGTGGAAGCGACGAGATTCGCGGCACACGTGGTCCTGACGTCATCTCGGCGCGTGGCGGAGCCGACGTGATCATCGGGCTGGGCGGTAAAGATACGATCTGCAGCGGCAAGGGAAATGACCTTGTCCATGGCGGAGCCCAATCGGATCTCGTAGCCGGCGCGGGAGGGGCCGACACAATCCTCGGTGTGGGCGGAACCAATCAGCTGCACGGGGGTGCTGGCAACGATGAGCTCCTAGGCGGCAATGAGGGTGACACCATCTGGGACGGAGCGGGGAACGATCTCGTCCGTGGCGGCAATCATCGGGACGAGGTGGTCAACGGCGCGGGCGCCGACGCCGTCTTTGCGGGTTGGGGTAGTGACTTCGTCTCTGATGGACCGGGGGATGACGTGTTCCACGGCGGTGAAGGGGACGACGTCTTCTCGCTGGTCACGCGGCAGGCTCGCCGACCGACGGGCGGTGCGGATCGTTTTGTCGGCGGCGAAGGATCTGACGGGCTTTTCGGGCGACGTGCTGGGCCAATCCTCATCGACCTGAGGACCGGAGAGGCAGAAGGCAGCAACATTGGGTCGGACACCCTTAGCGGGATCGAGAATGCAGGGGGCTCAGGACTAAGCGACACGCTGATCGGCAATGCCGCGAACAACCAGCTGTTCGGCTTTGACGGAGCGGACAACATCGAGGGGGGAGACGGCGACGACTTCATCAAAGGAGGCGGTGGCGTCGACCTGCTCGACGGCGGAAGCGGCATGGATGTGTGCCTCGAGGGTGAGACCGTCTTGAACTGCGAGTCGTAGAGAGGTCGGCATACCCAAGCCCGGGGCGGCCGGTTCGTTGGGCACTTGAACGAACACTGTGCCAGTATCGAACGCGACTAGGAGGCGCGCAGTGCGGGTAGCGGTGGTTCTTGTCGTCTCGGCGCTGAGCCTCTCAGCGCCGGCGATAGCTTTGGCCTCGGGCGAGCTCGACACAAGCTTTGGTCGCGACGGCAGGGTGACAACGGGCTTTGCCAGCCGCTCGAGCGGCGCATCTGCCGTGGCCATCCAGACCGATGGTCGGATCGTGGCCGTTGGGACAGCGGTAGCCGGTTTGAACGTTCGCTTTGCCCTTGCCCGCTATACGCGCAAGGGAAATCTTGATCCCAGCTTCGGAGGCGACGGCCGAGTGAGCGTGGGGTTCCGCGGAGACAGCCGTGCCCTCGATGTCGCCATCCAGGCGAACGGGAAGATCGTGGTCGTTGGGGAAGATCGATTCAAGTTCGCGGTCGCCCGGTTCAAGTCCGACGGAACGCTCGATCGAAGTTTCGGCGGAGACGGCGAGGTGATCACCGGCTTCGACGGCTCAGCCGCTGAGGCCCACGCCGTTGCGATCCAGGCGAACGGGAGTATCGTCGTCGCGGGGGCCAACTTTCCCGGCTGTGGCGGTGACGACAGCCTCTTTGCTCTCGCCCGGTACAGGCGCGACGGATCGCTCGATCCCACCTTCGGTGGCGATGGCAGGGTTACGACCGAAGTATTCAGCGCCTGTGAGGAAGATGCCGTCATATCGGCGCTCGCCATTCAAGACGACGGGAAGATCGTCGCGATAGGAGCCGGACATCCAAACGGACCGGGATCCTTGCCGACCTTCGTATTGGCGCGCTACGACTCCCAGGGAGCCCTCGATCCAACCTTCGGAGGGGACGGATTGGTAGCCACCGAGTTCACGGACAGCGTCGCCTCGCAAGGCACTGACGTTGCGCTCGGAAGCGACGGGACGATCCTGGCGGCGGGCTGGGCCCACCATCAGACGGCCGCCGGCTTCAGGGATCGCTTCACTCTCGCGCGCTACCTAACCGACGGAACGCTCGATCCCATCTTTTCAGGCGACGGCATGGTGAGCACCGGCTTCCCGAACCCCCGAGGGCGCGGTGCGCGGGCCTTTGGTGTTGCGATCCAGGGCGACGGAGGAATCGTGACTCTAGGCACCGCCTTTGGCCGCCATTCTCGGTTTGCGCTGGCGCGCTACGAGGAGGACGGGACGCTCGATCCGACTTTCGGCGACGACGGTCGGGTCACCACTCGCTTCGGCAGCGGCCCCACTGCCGCCTTCGGCCTGGCGATTCAGGAAAACCAGAGGATCATTGCCGCGGGCGGGTTCAGGCGTAAGTTCGGCCTAGCCCGCTATCAACCCTAGTCCGGTATCGACCTGCTCCGCGCGGCCTGAGAGCCGGAGCGCGGGGCCGAAAGTGACCCTAGGACTACCCTGACCCGCGCCGCCGGCGAGGCGAGGCTACGGCGTCCGGACGCGGCTGCCTAGATCCCCCTCCCCCTTCGAGCGCTGTGGGCACCGAGATCTTCTACTCGTCAGTGGACGGTCTGTACCGGTACCTCGAAGAATTCGACGGACGTTCGCCGCTCGGTTCCGCCGGGATTCATCGCGTTCAGGGCCTCGTCTCCCCTGCGCATCGCCTCTTCGCTCTCGAAGAGAGTCACACCGAGGCCCTTGCCGGATTCCCGATTGACGAGCATGAGCATCTTCGCGCCCTCAAGCCCCGGCGGCGTGGTCCCCGATTCGACGTTGGCCCGAACCATGGCGATTGCCTCGTCGACTCGGGACGGATCGCTTTCGAACGTCGCAATGCGAGCGTACATGTCTCCTCCTTTAGTGGTCGCTAAGGGAGCAGCTTACGTCTGGGAGCTATTGCGTCGAACCGGGGATCGCGAACTCAGGGCCACGCGCGGACAGCGACCACGGGACGGGGGCTCTCGGAAACTCGCTCGCGCCCGTGCCGGCGGCCGATCAGCTCCGTTAGAGCGGCAGCCCGTCGACCAGAGCTTGGGATCCTCGCCAGCGGTCGTTGGTATGGGTCGCGCTTGAGCTCGCCGACGGACCCGCCGAAGGTTGCCTCCTCGAGCGGGCCGAGGGCGAGGCACCCTCGCCATCGCCGCTTCCACACGCACGTTATGTGGCCGATTCCTCTTCACCTATGGGCTCGCTCGATGTTCCGAGGAAGCCACGACCGGCCGCAAAATAGACGTGGATTGGACTCTCGTTCCTAAGGACGTCGAGCACACCGCGAAACATCGCCGAGGGGAGGTGAATTCGAATGATCCCGCCGCTCTCATAGTCGTCCTCAAAGAACATGCCCGGATCGTTGAACCGGAGCCAGGCGAGCGTCTGACCACGAGTGTCGCTCAATTGGATCTGGGCACGGTTCGTCTGGTAGCCAATTGGGCTTCCGTAAAACAGCAGGCTGTAGGACGCGACTTCGGCCATGATGGGATCCCCCTCGTTGGAGTAACTCTCCGAGCGCGAAGCAAGAGAACTGCTTCGCGAAAAACGGCCTACTGGGTCGCGTCGCCGTGGCCCTTTGCGTAGACGAGCTCACCCCGATCACGCAGACGCACGTACGTTGAGGGCGTCATCAGCACTTCCGTAGCGCAGGATGCGCCGCGGCACTCGCAAAGGAAGGCTCCTTCGTCCGCCACGATGCCCCAGAGAACGTTGTAGATGTGGTCATTGACCATCCGAGGGGCACTCTGAATAGGGGTGTCGGTCTTCACCGACCTCTCCTTCCTGCCCTCCAGGCCAGATTGGCCAGGTGAAGGGTCAAAGAGGTCGGGGAGCGGTAGCTACCTGAAGCGTAGCGCGTTCACGCTGCAAGCGGACCACCCGCCCCATGCTGATCATGCGGGCAGGCACCCCGAGCAGTCGTTCCTCCGTCTGGGCGCTGATGGGACGTTGCCGCTTCCCGATCATGCGACAAGTGGCTGCTCACCGTCCTAGTGCGGATGAGAGGACTTGAACCTCCACGGGGTTCTCACGGAGACGGCGCGTCCTGGCCAATCGTGGATTCATGCGGGTTTCGGTGGCTCGACGTGCCTCCCGAGGCCCGCGGTCTGAGCAGGTTTACGGACTGAGCGCGGACTGCGAGACGCCCAGGCGTGAGTCGTGGCGCCCGATCCTGCTGGGCCGGGCGGTTAGCTGAACCCCATCGGCTGCACCCTTACCCGGCCTGACCTGAGCCTAGGGCGCGGTCGCTCCGGCCACAAGATGGCCGTTTGGGACAAATCCGACCTGGTGGAGTTCATCGCCTTTGGGCGCGACCTGGCCGTCTTCATGCTTGAGTAGCCTCTTCTTCTTGGTGAACTACGAGGAGGTCATCTCCAACCTCGTAAAGGGGGTCGAGGCGGTCGGTGCCGGGATCATGGTGATCGGTGGCCTGGCCTCTCTCGTCGCGTTTCTGCGCGATGCGGCCTTCAATGTGAAGAAGCAGGGGTCATACGAGCGGCTTCGTCGCAATCTCGGTCGATGCATCCTGCTCGGCCTCGAAGTGCTCATCGTGGCGGACATCGTCCGCACCATCGTCGTAGACCCGACGTTCGAGAGCGTGACCGTACTCGGCATCATTGTTTTGATCCGGATCCTGCTCAGCTTCTCGCTGGAAGTGGAGATAGACGGCACGTGGCCGTGGGATCGCTGGAGAGAGAATGGGCCGAAAAGAGCAGAACCTTCGTAGGCTGTCGGCTGCCGCGAGCGCCATCGCTTGCGGTCGTGAGCGTCTTGATCCCCTTACTGCACACGGCGCTTGAGAGGCTCGTATGCTCACGCACACCGACGGAGGTGGGGATGGGTTTCCTCGACAAGCTTTTCGGACGCGACAAGAAGGACGAGATAGTCGAGACGTCCGCCACGGAAGAGCTGCCGGATGATCTGCAGCCGCACGGCTCGCTCGAGGACGACGCCTCGGACTTGACGCACGACGAGGAGCGGCTGGACGACGTCCGCGAAGACACGCTCCGCAAATCAGGGTTGGGGAACTAAAGTTCTCTGAACAGGTAATCGATCTCGCCGAACGACTCGCAAACGTGGCGGATGCCGCCAAGGAAAAGGACAAACGCGGTGGAATGCTCAGGGCGCGTTGGCTCCTTCTCCCTGCTGCTGGCGCCGGACTTTATGCCCTGACGACAAGTCGCGCATTCACGCGCCAAGCCAAGAGCGTCGTCGACGAAGCGAAGGAGAAGGCCTCCGAGTTGCCTGACGAGTTGGTCGGCCGTGTTCACGAAGCGACTGACTCCTCCGCCAATGGCCGAAGGAGTCGATCAAAGTCGACGCGCCCGACTGGTCAGAGCTCCGGCCAGGGTCGGCGCAAGGCCAAGTCCACTAGCTAGGAGACCCGTGGTCGACCCTATTGACTACCAGCTCGTCCTCACATACCCGGATCGCGATGACCCGGACACCTCGGACTTCACCAGCTTCGAGGGTGCGGTCGAGTTGGGTCAGGTGCTGGCGCTGCCCGAAAAGGGCGAATGGCGGGTCGAGGAGATCGACGACGACTCCCAACTTCGTCTCCCGCGACTGATCTGCGTGCCCGCGTCGCCATAGGAGGAAGGGCCTTTCCCGCGCGGCGACTTGCCGGTATCCACAACTCACCCGGCTTGGGCGTTTCTGCTGGTTAGGCGACGCCGAGGACGACGACCGTGCCGTCGTCCTCGAGGGGATCGCGGCAGCAGTCGCTCACGGCCTGCAGGATGGCCATAGCGCTAGCCGCTGCTGTAGCGCTTTCGACGCCCTCGATGGCTCCCCGGATCCCGTCGAGGCCGAATCGCCCACCGGTCTCCGTCCGCCGCTCGGTGATGCCGTCCGTGACGAGGATGAGCCGCTCGCCCGCGGCCATTCGACGCTCCGTTAGTTGAAAGGTGGGCTGGTCTCCCTGGGTCCCAAGCGGTGCGTGAATCGTGCCTTCGAGCGCGCTCACATGGCCGTCCGTGCCGACCAGCATCACGTCTGGGTGTCCGCAGTTCGCCCACGCGAAGGTGCTGGTGAACGCATGCCAACGGGCCACGATGGCCGTGACGTAGAAATCCGGATTCCCCAGTCCGCGCACGGTTTCGTCCATCGCACGAAGCGCCTCGCCGAGGTCGTCGCCGCTTCTTCGGGCGGCGCGTAGGGCGCCGAGCGCCGACGCGCCAAGGCCGGCCGCCGTCGGGCCCGTGCCGGCAGCGTCGGCGATCGCGAGCCAGGCTCCATCACGGTTTTCGACGAAGTCAAACCAATCTCCACCGACTTCGTAGGTCGGCAGGAGCCCGCCTGCCAACTGCGCGCCGGCGATCGGCGCGATCCGAGGTGGGAACAGGTTTTGCTGGATCTCCGCGGCCGGG
This sequence comes from uncultured Actinomycetes bacterium, assembly GCA_963842305.1. Classification (GTDB taxonomy): domain Bacteria; phylum Actinomycetota; class Thermoleophilia; order Gaiellales; family Gaiellaceae; genus JAIBJN01. The sequence continues at coordinate 641,051 of CAWJFW010000002.1, read as the reverse complement.
GTCGTCGGTTTCCGCCGTCGTCTCGCCTCGATGAAGTCCGTGTAATGGTTGGCGAGCTCGAGGGCGGCGGCGCCCTGCTTAGCGATGTCCTCCAGGGGCGCGACCGGCGTGCCCATGCAGAGAAAGAGCGCCGTGACGCGGCCCCGCAGCCAAAGCGGCTCGGCGACGCAGCCGGGAAGGCGCTGCCGCAGCCTTGTCTCGTAGGCAAAGAGCCCTTCGGGGACGATCTCCGGGCCCAGAGCCGGCGGCGCCTCCAGCTCCTCGGGGAAGGTGTCGGAGCCGGCGAGGCGCACGAGCTGCGATCCGTCGATGTCAACGACATAGAGGGCGACGGCGACGCCCGCTGCCCGCCGGGCCTCGGCTACCAGCTGGTCGGGTACGAGATGGGGAGGCACCTCGTCGAGAACGTGTGTGACCTCGAGGGTAAGCGGCCCCTCGCGGCCCAGCTGGCCGGGGGCGCGAAACGGAAGCGTTGCAATCCCGCGCACTCGGCGGGGGAGAGACGCCGGACCGTTGCGCGAGGGCCTGCTCGAGAGCCCGGCGGCTCGAGAAATGCCGGTACAGAGTCGACCGGCCGACCCCCGCGGCCGCTGCGATCTCGATCATGCTGGTTCCCCGGTCGCCCGCGAGGGCGGCGGCCGCGTCCAGGATCCGCTCCCGACTGGCTACCGCATCCGCACGTGTGGGACCGGGGTCACGCCCCGCCTTGGCCACGTGGTCCGGCGCGCCGGCGGCCTGACCCGACCCTGCGCTCAACGTACCCCTCCTGGAGCCAGGCCTCCGCTGCACGTGTCCAGCTTGCACCCCATCTGTTCCAGATTCTATGCCGTGGCAAGGTTTACTTCCCTCTCATGCGGGACATAGTGTCCTATATGTCCCGTTAGTAGGACACGTCAATCCAGTGCGACAGTCGACTCCGGGGATACGGAAACGATGCTCCGGTGTCGGTCGCACGTTGGAGGAGGGTTAGATGCTGCTAGCAAGCATCGGCGACAGCGTTGAGCGGGGCCTAGACGAGTTCTTCGTCTGGCTTCCTAAGCTCGCCGCCTTCGTCGTCATTCTCATCATCGGCTACTTCGTGGCCAAGGTGCTCGCGGGTGTGATCGGGCGGGTGCTCCAGCGCACCGGGCTCGATCGGACGCTTCACGAAGGCCAGGCCGGCCAGTGGGTGCAAAAAGTGACCACCAGCCCATCCCGTCTGATCGGGCGGATCGCGTTCTGGGCGATCTTTCTGGGGGCCATCTCCCTTGCGGTCTCAGTCTTAGGGATCGACGCGCTCGAAGACTTCGTCGCGGCGATCTATGCGTATCTGCCGAACGTGATCGCTGCGTTTCTGATCTTCCTCGTAGCCGGATTGGTGGCCGGAGCGGTCGCCGGGCTCGCTGCGCGGACGATGGGCGACACGGCAACAGGGAAGGTCATCGCCACGGTCGTCCCGGTCCTGATCATGGCGATCGCCGGCTTCATGATTCTCGACCAGCTCATGATCGCGCCCGAAATCGTGACCATCACCTACGCAGCTCTGATGGGTGGGACCGCGCTGGCCATGGCGCTCGCCTTCGGACTTGGCGGCCGTGACGTTGCCTCCCAGATGCTGCAGGGCGCCTACATCAGGGGGCAGCAGTCGAAGGTGCAGGTAAAGCAGGACCTGCAGCAGGGCAAGGAGCGAACGACGCAGGATGCCGAGCGGATGAAGGCCAAAGCCGAGAACGGCGAAGGCCCAGAGCCCGCGGGCGTCGAGCCAGAGGAGCGGCCGCGCACCTCGGTCCCGTGATGATCGTAATTCGAGCAAGAACTCCACAGGAAAGCCGCCGCTAGGAGGAGTGCTGGAGGGGGGCCGGTATCTGCTCGGCCCCCTCCAGCTCCGAGTCCTCCGAAGCCCATGCAGCGTCTCAGCCTTGTCCGCGACATCGCAGCGCCGACTCTCGCTGGAGCCCGGCGTTCGCGCTGGCCGTTCCTGTCGAAACCGCCCCGTTCCGAGCTCTGTTCCGGACCTGGAGCGGGATACCGACCAACAACAATCCACTTCACTGGAGGTCCGATGATCCTGCGTCTTGACCGTATCGCCACCGAACTGCCGCCGCCCTCCGATCCGGATCCCGCCGGCGCCGCAGCTGTCCAGGAGTTGATGGGTGGCCGCTTCGGTGAGATGTCCACCTTCATGAACTACACGTTTCAGTCCTTCAACTTTCGCGACCGCCAGGGCGCTCGGCCGTTCTACGACCTGATCGCGAACATCGCCGGCGAGGAGTTCGGTCACATCGAACTCGTCGCCGCAACGATCAACACGATGCTCACGGGCGCGACCCCCACCAACGGCAAAGCGCCGAGCGATTCTCTTGCCAAGTTGAAGGACGTCGGCAACCCGCACCATTTCCTCGCCGGCGGGCAGGGCGCACTTCCGCAGAACTCCCAAGGACGCCCCTGGACCGGTGACTACGTCTTCTCCTCGGGCGATCTCGTCGAGGATTTGACGCACAACTTCTTCCTCGAAACCGGGGCGCGCAACAACAAGCTGAAGGTCTATGAGATGGTCGACCACCCGGCCGCCCGTGCTCTGACCGGCTACCTGCTCGTGCGCGGCGGCGTCCATCAGGTCGCCTACGCGCGCGCGCTCGAGAACCTCACGGGCGCCGACATGATGAAGCTCTTCCCGTCTCCGAGGATCCCGACCGACAAGATCCCCGAGTGTAAGCCGCACATCAAGCGCGGCGACCACCTGCGCCTCTATCGGTTCTCTCCTGAGGACTACAAGGAGCTCGCCGCCGTTTTCAACGGCCCACATCCTGAGACTGGCGAGGAGCTGGCAGTCGTCGACGAGGCACCCGCGGGAGCCGTTCCGAACGATCTGCCCTCCCAGCCGACCGTCTTTGCTCCCGACTACGCCCCCGAGGAGATCGCCGAGATCGCCAGAAAGCTGCGCGAAACCGCGGGGCTGCGCAAGGAACCGACCGGCGCTGTTGCGAACGACAAGGCCCAGACGCGCCGCACCACCTCGGCGTCCCGCAGGCGCACCACTAAGGCGTCGAGCTCGAGGTCGCAAACGAAGGGAACGACCAAGCCCAAGGCAAGGGCGGGTAAGTGACGCCCGTGCAGCAGCAGGCCGAGTGGACCTACGAGGTGCCCAAAGCGGGAGCGGGTTCGGCTGGGCTCGAGGAGTACCAGGTCGAGACGAGCTCAGGCGAACACACGGGGAAGGTGATGACGGTGCTCAGGAAGGAAGAGAGCATCTACCTCGCCGTCGAGACTGGGACCCCTCCAATCAAGCGCGATCTTCGAGCCATTCCGTGGGCCGACGTTGCCGAGGTTGATCACACTGCTCTGACCATCCGGCTTCGACCATCGGTCGACGTCGATCAGGCTCTGATGCTCGATCGCGGCAAGGCGGTGGAAGATGGGCCGGCGGATGCGACCCTGGCCGAGCCTCCCGAGCAAGGCCCAGGGCCCTTCGATCCTCACGCGTCCGGGCCGGTGGATCGCACTCTGCCCTATGCGGCGACCTTTGCTCTAGCAGCCTTCGGCCTGCTCGCACTCTTGGCTATCGTCGCGCTCGCCTCAGCCGTCGAGGCTGGCTGGATCTGGGCGCTGCTTGCAGTTCCCGCCGCGCTCCTGTTGGGAGCCCTTGTGAGTGGTTACAAGCTTTTCCGCCGACCGTTCGAAAGCAGCTGAACCTCTGTCGCATGCTGAGCGGAGACCAAGCTTCTAAAGGCGGCCGGGTGCGCATCTACGGATGCTCACCAGGCGGCCTCGGTCTTTCTCTGTTCGTCTCGTTGGTTCTAACGATCCTTATCAACGTGCTGATCCGCCTGTTCTAGGTACGAACGACAAGACCCTGTATGCGGCGCACGAAGCTTCTCATCCACCTCAAGTCGAGCCTGTGGTTCGTGCCCGTGCTTTGCGTGCTCGCCGGGGCGGCTCTCTCGTTCGGGACGATCGCTCTCGACCGCTACTTCGATTACGAGGCGCTTTCCAGCCGCTTCGTCGGGGGTCCGGATGCCGCGGCCTACATCCTTTCGACCGTCGCCGCCTCGATGGTGAGCCTGACCGCGCTCGTTCTCACGATCACGATGGTCGTCGTCCAACTCGCCATGGGACAGTTTTCTCCCCGCATCGTGCAGCGCATTCTGCGAGACAAGCCGAGCCAGCTCGCGATCGGCCTCTTCGTCGCGACTTTCGTCCACGCCATCCTCGCGCTCCGCGAGGTGACTATCAACGGCGATGGCACGGGCAATGTGCCAGGCATCGCGGTGGTAACAGCATTCCTACTCGTTCTCGTCAGCATCGCAGTCCTCGTCGTGTACGTGCACCACATCGGCCAGGCACTCCGCGTCTCGGCGCTCATCGAACTCGTCGGCGACGAGACGCGCACGCTTCTCAACCGGCGATATCCGGACAAGGGGCCGGCTCTCGACCTTCAGCAGGACTCTCTTCCTGTCGTGAGCGCGAGGGAGTCCGGAGTGATCACGGGGATCGGCTACGAGCGGCTTGTCGAGGAAGGGCGGCGTGCGGACTGCCTGCTGGAGCTTGTTCCTGCCCTCGGCGAGTTCGTTCCCGCGGGCGGCCCCCTCTTCCGCGTGCACGGGGAGTCCACTGCGGTGGACGAGGATCGATTGCAGGGAGCTCTGATCCTCAGCCTGGAGCCGACGCTCGATGAGGACGTCGCCTACGGCGTCCGACTCCTCGTCGACATCGCGGAACGCTCGCTCGCCGACTCGCCCTTTCAAGACCCCACCACCGCTGTGCAAGCGATCGACCGACTGCACGACATCCTCAGGCAGCTCGCCCGCAGGCCGTTTCCCGACGGTCGGCATCTCGACGAGGCGGGACGGGTCAGACTCACCGTGCGGCACATGAGCTGGGAGGCATACGTCCATCTCGCCTTCGACGAGATCCGCCTAGCGGGGGCAGGTTCGCCGCAGGTGGCACGTCGATTGAAGGCGGCTCTCACAGATCTCAGGTCGATCGCGCTTCCTGAGCGAGTCGGGATCATCGACCTCGAGCTCGACCTGCTGTCGACGACTACGGAGGCGTCCCTCAGCGACGAGCGAGACGTTGAGCTCGCCCTTCACGAAGATCGAGAAGGAATTGGCGCCGCGGCGACCACGATCGACGGCAGGACGGTCGCGTCCTCTGAGAATCGTCCCCGTCGCGGGTAGCTGACGTGCGGTCTAGGCGGAAGCCCGGGCTCTGCGCTGAGGCGACGGGCGTAGGAACGCCGTCCAAGCGGCGTCTAGCCGGAGGGCTTCGACCCTCGAGAGTTGGTCGTTAGCCCGCTCGGCGAGGCGCGAGAAGTCATGGGGGTCAAGGCGGTCTTCGCTTGCGGCCACTTCGTCGAGCGCCTGCCACATCGCCCTCTTGCCCGCGATGCCGATCACCAGGCTCTCGAGCTCCACGACGCGCGCGAGTGGTGTGTACCCGAGGAGGACACCGTTCGGCTTCAGCCGTCGAATCTTCTCCAGCGTCCACCCGGCCGCCACCTTGGTGCGAGAGACGTCGGCCCCCACGTCACGCATGACCCGTCGCAGGGTCCGTCGATCCTCCGCGATCTCAACGGTGAGCTCGGCCAAGGGCTCGGCGAATTCTGTGCCTTTGTTGTTCCGATGACAGCGCTGAACGAGCTCGAGGCCGAACGTTGCTCCCGCGAGATGATCCTGCAGATAGATGTGAAGTGCGGCCGCCACGAGGTGGTCGTATCCCGTCGTGGCGGCACGGAAACGTCCGTGCGCGTCCGCCCTAGGAGCCGGCCCCCGGCTCAGTGAGCTCTTGACGCGCGAGACCCGTTGTGGCGGGGCCTTGAGAGCTCGCCCACGGCGGTGAAGCGCGAGCCGTGGCAGGGGCATCCCATTCCTTGTCCGCCTCGCTCCAATCGGTCGCGCTCAGGTGGAACCCGCCGCCGCTCGCCCGCAGCTGATGCCGGCCAGAATCTGAACCGTCGTCCTGTTCGAACCCCCCGACCGACGACCTGGAGCGTCTCGGACAGCTCGTCCTTTCCGCAGGCGACGAGGCAGCCGAGGTGCGGGCAGTGGACTAAGAGACATGCTTCCTCGGGCACGCCGGCTACGTCGATTCGAACGTCGGCACCGGCGCTTTCGTGCTGGTTCTGCTCGGCTTGGGCACGCTTACGGTCGGCGGCTCGATCGGCGACTCGATCGTCTTCGTTCACGGCATACGAGTTCTCGGCCTCGCTGAGGAGCCCGCCGTCCGGGCCATCGCTCCTGGAGGCGAAGAAATGCTCAGGCAGAGGCTTCGTGAGTCCGTCAGCCAGAGAAGAACGCGCGTAGCTCCTCGGCCACTTCGTCCGGTCGCTCCTCGGCGAGGAAGTGGCCGGCGTCGACGGCGCGCCCGCGGACGTCGTCCGCCCAGCGCCGCCAGGTCTCGAGGACGTCGAACCAGCGGCCCAGTTCGTCTTGCCCGGCCCAGAGCACGAGAACCGGGCAGCTGATTCGACGGCCCGCAGCGAGGTCGGCCTCGTCGAGCTCGTGGTCGATCGTCGCGCCCGCCCGGTAGTCCTGGCACATCGCCCGGATCACCGCCGGGTCGCGCACCGCCGCGAGGTAGTCGGCCAGCGCCTGGGGATGGAAGCGGGACCTGTCGCCGCGGAAGTAGTACGTGTCTGGGGCGGCCGCGATCACCTGCTCAGGGAACGGCTCGGGCTGAGCGAGGAAGAACCAGTGCCAGTCGACAAGCCCGAACTCCTTGTCGGCGCGCCTCCACATCTCCGCCGTCGGAACGATGTCGAGGACCGCAAGTCGCTCCACGCGTTCGGGGAAGTCGAGGGCGAGGCGGTAGGCACAGCGGCCACCGCGGTCGTGGCCCGCAATCGAGAACCGCTCGAAGCCCAGGTCGGCCATGACCTCGACGAGCGCGGCGGCCATCTCGCGCTTCGAGCCGGATGCGGTCGGAGCACTTCCGCCGTAGCCCGGAAGATCGGACGCCACGATCGTGAACTCTCCGGACAGCTGCTCGGCGACTGCGTGCCACATGGCATGGGTCTGTGGATGGCCGTGCAGGAGCAGGAGCGGCGGGCCTGCCCCCGCGATCCGCAAGCGGATGCCGCGAACCTTCGTCAGCTCGAACCCAACGAAGAAGGGGCGCTCCGCGAGCGCCCCTTCTGATGCCGGGTGCTGCGACGACTCAGATTCGCTCGCGAAGCTCGTCCTTCGCATCTTCGAGGCGATCCTTACCCTCGCCGACTTTCTGCTGCGCCTGTCCCTCTTTCTCGCGCAGCTCGTCGTCGGTGAGCTTGCCCTCACCTTCCTTGAGCTTGCCTTCAACCTTGTCCCGCATGCCTTCGGTCTTGTCGCCCATGTTGACCCCTTTCCATCCACTGGTGGAACCTGTTAGGTATCCGCTGCTCACCGGCCGGAAACCTGATCGGCGCGTTTGGTGCCGGCCCGCGCGGGTACGGGAGTCACGCATGGGATCGAAGCTTGTCTACCGGCCGTTTGGATTGCTGCTCGGCGCCGTAAGCGGGCTGCTGGCCGGGGCGCTCTTCAAGCAGGCGTGGAAGCGGGTCTCGGACAAGGAGGATCCGCCGAAGCCGCGCGAGAGCGAGTACGGCTGGAAGGAGCTCCTGGCGGCCGCGGCAGTCCAGGGCGCGGTGTTCGGGCTCGTGAAGGCGGCGGTCGACCGGAGCGGGGCGCGGGCCTTCGAGAAGGTCACGGGCTCCTGGCCGGGGGACTAGCCGAGCCTTCAGCTAGCTCCGCGATGCCTTGCGGTAGCCGTCCGGTTGCCAACTATGGAGCGAGCCGCGACGAATTCGTGTGCCCGCTCCTCACCTGCTCTCCGCAAGGGCCTCGCGTGCGGCTTCATCGAATGGCGTCAGATGGAAGGGCACGAGCGCACGGATGAGCTCGTCCCTTGCGACCGTCGGGTTCCGGAGGCCTTCGACGAGCGGCCGGGCCACATCTGCCCGCGCCGGCGTGACGAGCTCGATCCAGAGGGCCGAGAGCCACGGCGTCAGAAGCGGCACCTCGACCAGGCGGGGTGAGCGGCCCTTGATCTGCCCGACCCGTCTGATCATGTCGGCGTAGCTCATGACCTCGGGCCCGCCAACGTCGTAGGTCTGTCCTAACGCATCCTCGTTTCCGCACACGCCGGCGAGATAGCGGACGACATCGACGAGCGCGATCGGCTGCGTCGGCGTCTTGGCCCAGCGCGGGAGGATCATCGCCGGCAGGCGGTCGACGAGCGCCGCGATCGTCTCGAACGCCGCGCTGCCCTTGCCGACCACCATGCCCGCTCGAAGCGTGGTCACGGCCACGGAGCCGGCGGCCAGTCGTTGCTCCGTCTCCCGGCGGCTGCGCAGGTGCGGCGAGAGGTCATCCGCGTCGTCGCCGAGCCCGCCGAGGTAGACGATCTGGCGAAGCCCAGCCTTCTCGGCTGCCCGGGCGAACCCGTCTGCGCTGCGCCGCTCTCGTTCCTCGAATCCCGCCTTGCCGAGCGAGTGCACGAGGTAGTACGCAGCCTCGGCGCCCGCCATTGCCCGGGCGACGCTTTGCTCGTCGTTCACGTCGGCGCGCACCCAGCGCACGCCGTGCTCGTCCGGACTCTCCTCGGGCGAGCGCGAGACCGCCGTGATGTCGTGGTCGCGGGTGAGCACGGTGACGAGCGCGGCTCCGATCGCTCCCGTTGCGCCGAAGACGACTACGTTCATACCCACTCGCCGGGAACCAGGGCGCGGAAGTAGCGCTTCGAGACGGCCTGGTGGAGGCGGCGCTGCACCTGCTCGTAGAGCGCGCCGGTCCACCCAGGTCTCCCGGGAGGGGCCGCGAAGCGCGGGAAGAACCCCGTGATCGCGGAGGCGAGCGCGAGTGGCGGACCTGCCTCTTGCGAGAACGAGATCGTCCCACCGGCCCTACGCACGAGGAAGCCGTTGACGATGGGGTACGTACAGCGCACGCCCTCATCTGCGACCGTCCGCTTGGGCGGTCCGAAGGCGAGGAGGACAAGGCCACCGGGCCGCAGGCGCAGCTGCACGCTCCCGTCCGCGTTCACGTTCGTCGCGACGAGGCCGCGCATAAAGCGCTCGACCTCGCGCCAGTAGCGGGCGCCCAGCTCTCCCGCGCCTTGCTCCGTGGCCTCGACGACCGGCTCCGGCGCAGCCATCCGCTGCTCCGAGTCGATCGCGCCGTCGTTACGGCGTCCGGAGGAGGTCGACCAGCCCGACACGGTCCATACTGCCAGTCACTAAGCGGAGCAAGAGCTGCGGCGCAGCCGATGAAGACGCTGGACGAGGGCGGACGCCGTGGTTCCAATCCCGTCACCCGCGGCTGCGGCTACCACGAATGGAACCTGCTCAGAGCGTCGTCTTCAACGCCGCTTTAGAAGCGACGCGCCGCTTCTCGAGGTCGGCCTCGTGCACGGCCTCCGCCGCGGCAGCACCGAAGCGCAGGAAGCGCCCGCCGAAGGCGACGCTGCAGGCGGCGAACCAGGCCCAACCCAGGAAGAGTCCTGCGATGGTATCCGTGAGCCAGTGCACGTCGAGAAAGATGCGTGTGCACGCCACCGCCACGGCGATGCCGGCCGCGGCGCCAGCGAGAAGCGCTCGCCCGTGTGGCCTAACCCCGCGGCCGAGGACGAGTGCCGCGGCCGCATAGAACGCCGCAGCTGTCGTCGTGTGACCGCTGGGGAAGGATGGTCCGAGTGTCTCGGCAATGGGGTTCAGTGTTGGCCGCACGCGATCGAGCAGTTCCTTGATGCCGTTGGCGAGAAGCGATTGCCCGACCAGCACGGTGAGGAAAAACACGGGAATCCAGCGGTTGGGTCGCCGCAGGAGCGCCACGACCGAGACGACGATCGCGAGCACCACCACGAACCACGTCTCGCCGAGCTGCGTGATCAGCGTTAGTCCGCGCTCCGACACAGACCCTGCGTGGTCCGCACCCCACTGAGCGACGCTCGCGTCGAGGTCGACAAGCCGTGAGTTCGTCCGGACGAGGTAGGCCAGCGCGCCGATTACGAAGCCTCCGACCATGACCGCGCCGAGCGCGACCGTCAGGGCAAGTCCTGTAGCCACCTCCGGGTTGAGCCTGCTCTTGATGAAGCGCCGGAGCCGGCTGTGATGTCCAAGCTCGCGACCGACCGCCTGCGCGGGAGCGACGCTCGGTGCTGGTGAAGCGATGCCCGCCGGGTAATGCCACGCCACCCAAGCCACGATGGTCGAGACGCTGAAGGCTACGAGGAAGAGGGCGAGAAGTGGCATGAAGCGCGTTCGGACTGGATCCTCAGCGTTTTCCCTAGACCCCGTTTGGGGAAACGTCAATGGATGACCGCCTCTTCCCTCGGAGCTCCTGTCGCGCGACTCCAACCACATCCGCAGGCCGATGCGGGGTCGAGTGCAGTTCCGGCCCTCGAGGCGAGCCCGGCGAGCATTCCGGAGTCGATCGGCGACAGGCTGCCTGCCTGGCATCCAGCCGCGATCTACGGGATCGGGCTCCTGTCGTGCTACCTCGCTCTCTCAGCGGTGACGACCTTCGTCGGACTCGCAATCACCAGTTGGATCGTTCCGCTGGACGGTTTCGAGTCCTTCGACGCCAGCCCAGTGCAGTGGATGGCCGACCACCGGACGCCTTTCCTCGATTCCCTTTCGTTGATCGGCTCGGAGATCTCCGGCGGTCTAGTCATTCCGGCGCTGGTAGCGGTGGTCGTGATCATCTCGGCCTTCCAACGGCAATGGTTGCTCGCGGGATTCGTACTCGCCGCGATCCTGATGGAGTCGGCGACGTACCGCACTACGGTGTTCTTCGTCGATCGCGACCGTCCACACGTCGAACGACTCGAACGACTCCCGGTCGACGCCAGCTTCCCCTCGGGTCACGTCGCGGCGTCGATCGCCGTGTACTCGGGCTTCGCGCTCCTTCTCACCTCGCGCATGGCGTCGACGCGCGCCAAGGCGCTCGTGTGGGCCGCCGCGCTTGCGATTCCTCCGATCGTGGCGGTCTCGCGGATGTATCGAGGGATGCACCACCCGCTCGACACGCTCGCCGGCCTTCTTATGGGGATCGCCGCGCTGACGCTGGCCCTGCTCCTCGCACGTACCACAAGAGTGGTCGCCCGCAAGCGGGAGGCACGAGGAGCATGACGACCGTCGCGGTCGTTGCGCACGCCGGCAAGACGTTCGACGGCGGGCTGCTCCAGCTCCGACGTGAGCTCGAGCGTCAGGGCGTTTCGGATCCGCTCTGGTACGAAGTGCCCAAGAGTCGCAAGGCGCCCAGTCAGTTCCGTCGGGCGATCAAGGAGGGCGCAGAGCTCGTCTTCGTCTGGGGAGGTGACGGGACGGTGCAGCGGTGCATCGACGCTCTCGATGGAGCCGATGTCCCGATCGCGATCGTTCCGGCCGGCACCGCCAACCTCCTGGCGTCGAACCTGGACATCCCGAAGCACATCGAGCAGGCCGTCAGCATCGGCCTGCACGGATCGCACCGGAAGCTGGATGTGGGCCGCATCAACGGCGAGCGCTTCGCCGTGATGGCCGGGGCGGGATTCGACGCGCTCATGATCCGCGAGGCCGACGCCGGTCTCAAGGATCGAATCGGCCGAGTCGCCTACGTCTGGACCGGCGTGAGCCAACTTGGCCGCAAGCCGTTCGAAGCGAGCATCAAGGTTGACGGCTCGACATGGTTCAAGGGCAAGGCGAGTTGCGTCTTGCTCGGGAACTTCGGGGAGCTGTTTGCCGGCGTCGAAGCGTTCGAGGACGCACGTCCTGACGACGGCATGCTGGAGCTCGGAGTCGTGACCGCCGAGAGCGTCCTCGACTGGGTGCGGACGATTGGACGCACGGTGGCTGGAGCTTCGAGCGCGTCTCCCTTCGTCCAAATCACCAAGGCGCGTTCGGTCAGCGTGCAGTTTGACCGCAAGGTCCTCTACGAACTCGACGGTGGCGACCGCAAAGAGGTGAAGAAACTCGCCATTGAGATCGAGCCGGCGGCCGTCGACGTGTGCGTTCCGGCGGGTTCTGCATGAGCACCGCTGGAAAGGTTCCCGAGACGTGGGAGCTCACCGGTGATGACGCACGCAAGACGCTCATCGATGTCGGACGTTGGCAGCTGCTGAAGGATTCGTTCGTCCGGCTGCGAGCTGCGGATGGGTTCAGCCACTCCCGCTCGCTGGCATTCGTGACGTCGCTTGTGCTCGTTCAGGGGCTCATCGCGCTGGTCGGGTTCGCCGCCGCGTTCGGCGACTTGCGAATGAGCCGTGAGATCGTCGCCGGCATCCAAAGCGCCGTACCCGGCCCCGCCGGCGAACTGCTCACCGACGCGGTCGCACAAGCTCGAGGTGTCGGTGCCGAGGACCGATTCCTTCCGTTGCTGCTCGGACTGATCGGCACGCTCGTTACGGGGGCGACTGCCATGGGTCAGATCGAGCGGGGTTTCAACCGCATCTACGGCATCGAGCGTGATCGTCCGACGCTCGACAAGTACGGTCGCGCCTTCGTCCTCGCGGTGGGCGCGGGAAGCTGCCTGGCAGCGGCGTTCCTTGTCTTCGCGTTCGGGCGCCAGAGCGAAATCGCTGGGGGCTTCCTGCGAACGGCGTGGCCGTACTTCCGCTGGCCGCTCGCGCTTGTCGTGGCGACGCTCGCGCTCACGGCGATGTTGCGGTGGTCGCCATATCGTCGGCAGCCCGGATGGTCGTGGCTCGTGTTCGGGGCCGCGCTCTGCGTTGCCGGGTGGGTGTTCGTAACCGTCCTGCTCGGAGCCGCCCTGAGTCTGAGCTCCTCGTTCGGCGACACGTACGGCCCACTCGCCGGGGTCGTCGCCCTTCAGTTCTGGACGCTGCTCTCGGCGATCGCGATCTTCTTCGGCGCTGCGGTGGCAGCTCAACTCGAGGCGATCCGGGCGGGTGCGCCGAGGCACCGTGTGTCGCCGGCACAAGAGCAAGCCGTACGAGCTCACGAGCCGACGTTCGACGCGTCGTAGATCCGGCCGGCGCCTTCGGCGCCGGCGCTGCGCGTTAGGTTTGCACTAGCCACGGCGCGTGGGTCCTTCCGCATGTCACCTCTCTCCGGCCAGATCACGAACGAGCGGAACCTGGAGGCCTCCGGGGTGGCCGACCTGCTCGTCGGTCCGCTCCTCCGCTACGTCGGAACTGAAACGGCGACGCTCTGGGTCGAGACGACGAAGCCATGCGAGGCGGGCGTGCTCGGGCATCGCACGCGCACCTTCCACGTCGAGGGGCATCACTACGCGCTCGTCGTAGTCGAAGGGCTCGAGCCGGGAGTCACGACGCCGTACGAGCTCATGCTCGACGACGTTGTGGTCTGGCCGCGCGCCGACGAGGAGCGCCCGCCGCCGTGCATCCGAACGCGTAACCACGAACGCGCCGTCCGCCTCGTCTACGGCTCGTGCCGAGTCGGCGCACCCCAGCAACTCCCCTACACGCTTTCGTCTCGCGAGCACGAGCTCGGCGTCGGGGTCGATGCACTGTGGGCGTACTCGAAGAGTCTCCAGGAAGGAGTCGTGGATTGGCCGGACGCCCTGGTTCTTCTCGGGGATCAGATCTACGCCGATGAGGTGCCTCCCGAGACCGCGGCGTTCATCCGGTCACGACGCGACGGCGACGGAGCGCCGCCCGACGAGGTCGCAAACTTCGAGGAATACGCGCACCTCTACCGCGAGTCGTGGTCGAACCCAGACATTCGCTGGCTGCTCTCCACCGTGCCGTCGACGATGATCTTCGACGACCACGAAGTCCACGACGACTGGAACATCTCCGATTCGTGGATTGAGGAGATGCGGGCGAAGCCGTGGTGGCGCGAGCGCGTTACGAGCGCGTTCATGACCTACTACCTGTACCAGCACCTAGGGAATCTCTCGCCGCCCGAGCTCGCCGCGGAATCGCTCTTCCACGACCTCCAGCGCGACGACGACGGCGGCCCTCGTCTGAGAGAACGGGCTCGACGCTGGGACGAGGATCGCGCCTCGAGCCGCTGGACGTACTACCGCGACTTCGGTCGTTCACGTCTTCTCGTCCTCGACTCACGCGCCGCGCGGATCGTCGTCGAGAACCGACGGCAGATGATGGCAAAGGCCGAGTGGGACTGGATCGTCGAACATGGGCACGGCTCATTCGATCATCTTGTCGTCGCGACGAGCCTCCCCGGCTTCCTCCCTCCCGGGATCCACCACCTGGAGGCGTGGAACGAGGCGATCTGTGACGGCGCTTGGGGTGCACTCGTCCAACGGTTCGGTGAGTGGCTTCGACGGGCCGTGGATCTCGAGCACTGGGCCGCATACCAACTCTCGTTTCGCCGACTCGTCGATCTGCTTTGCTCAATCAGCCGAGGGCTCGGCGGCGACCCGCCCGGCTCGATCACGATTCTCAGCGGCGATATCCACACGACGTACATCGCGGACGTCGACCTGGGAGGCGCGTGTGGTTCGTGTCACGTTCGCCAGGTCGTGTGCTCCCCATTCCGGAACCCGCTGGAGTTGCGCGACCGGCGCATCGTAAAGACGACTGGCTCGAGAGGAGCAGCCATGCTCTTCGCGCGATTGGCTCGGCTCGCCGGCGTCGAGTCTACGGACGCCTCCTGGAAGCTCGCCACGCCACGAAGCTTCGAGAACTCGATCGGGCAACTGGAACTCGAGGGTCGAACCGCGACCATGACGCTCTTTCAGTCGGGATCCTACCCTCGGTCGGACTTGCTCGTGAGCTACTCGGACCGCAAGTAGCGGGGGACTAGCTGGAATCGGTCGCGCTCAGCAGATCGAGCAGGTCGCCGATCTCCTGCTCCATCTGGGCTGGATGTCGCATCTTTGCGCGACGGTGAATCGAGTAGTGATTACGCCGGCCGACTTTCTTGCGCTCGACGAAGCCTGCTTCGACCAGGTCGGCGACGATTCGCTGCGCGGCACGTTCCGTGATCCCGACCTTCTCGGCCACGTCGCGAAGACGCACGTCTCCGTCACGAGCGATGCAGAGGAGCACCTGCGTGTGATTGGTGACGAACCGCCACGGCTTCCCATCTTCACGGCTTGACATTCGCGACTTACTTATCGTATGTTTTCCGTCGGCTATGTTGTCCAACGTACCAGATCCCGCCTCCGATCGCGCCCTCGGTTACGGAGAGCTCGGCCCCCCGCTCACGATCGCGGTAGAGACACTCGCAGACGGCGCATGCCTCGTGTCCATTTGGGGCGAAGTCGACCTTCACACGGCGCCCCAGCTCGAGCGCGTGCTCAACGACGCCACTCGAGCCGGCGACCAAGACGTGCTCGTCGAGTTCTCGCGAGACAGCTTCATCGATTCGACCGGCCTCCATGTTCTCGTCCACGCCGCCCGGCGCTTGCAGGGGGTCGGTCGCTCCTTTCGAGTTACAACCGACAACCCCCACACCCGCAGCGTCATCGAGACCATGGGTCTGACCGGGAAGCTGGGTCTGGAGGATACGAGTGCGGGCGAGCCTTCCACCTCTTCTGCATCGTGACCACGGGTCCGGACACGCCGACGCTTCTCTTTTTCACGTCGACTCGATCGGGTCCGGCGCGCCGAATGGAGAGCCTTCTCACGGCGCTGGCCCGTAGGGAGCGCGGCAGGCTCAAAGTCGTAACGGTGGACATAGACGCCTCACGGGCGCTGGCGGCCGCCTTCGCGATCTCCAGTATTCCGACGCTCGTCTTGCTTCGCGACCGGCGTCCCGTGGCGCGCATCGAGGGCAAGGCGTTCGGTCCGCAGATCGACGCAATGATCCGGGGTCATCTCCCCGAGGCAGCTTGAACGACGCCCTGGGAGCGGCGCACTGCGGCATGTACGTCTTCGTCAGCGACCATTCCGCCTTGCGGAGCCTGCAGGAACACCTGAGGCGGACCGAATGCGTCGCGGAACAAGCGCGCGCCCACGAGTTGGAGGTCTACCTCCCGTCTGTACCGAACGACCGACAGGCGCGACGGGAACTCGAAGTCTACGTGGCGATTTGGCAAGCGGGACACGCCGGGGTCGAGGCCTACGTAGTCGATCGCTGATTACGACGGGCGCTTCGACCCAAGTTCTCGGCTCCCCGCTTGGATCCGCTCTCCGCAGCGGGCGCACGTTCCGAGCCGGCGTATCGCCCGATGCGCTCCGGTGTGCTGAGGGGCCGCCACTATGTCTGGGGTTGTGAGTGAGTAGTCACCAAGGAGGGGGATTTCTGACTGCGCCTGGGTCTGGAGCCCGTCTCTAGTAAAAAACGACGTCTCGGAAGACTAAGGCCGAAGGCCGATACAGAGGCAGCCCGTTCGCGACGGAGAGCAGTCAACCTACGACTTGAGCTGAGCGTGTTTCGAGTACCAGACGCGTGCGTCGGTGTTTAGGGTTTCGAGCGTGCCGGCGAGAGGGATCCAGCACGTTGACTTGGCAGTCGGAGACGTCGAGCGTTCACTTGCCTTCTACTACGAGGTTCTCGGGCCACTCGGGCTTAGGGAGAGGTTCCGGAATCCGACGTACCGACAGACCGAAGAGGTCGTCTACCTTGAATTCGGTGTGCAGGGCTTTGGCCTGCGCCCCGCCGACGGCGGTGTCTACCAGTACTACGAGGTGGGGATCGAGCACCTCGCCTTCGAGGTGGACGATCAGGACGAGGTCGACGAGGCGTATCGACGCTGCGTCTCCGCTGACGGCAAGATCCAGTCGCCGCCCGAGCGGCATTACGTGGAAGACGGCGAAGACTATTACGCGTTCTTCGCCTTTGATCCGGACGGTATCCGGATCGAGGTCTTCTGCTGGCCGAGCTCGCCCTACCGCGGAGCGTGACTCCGCGCGTCGGTGGTGCTAGGCGCCCAGGGAATCCGTCCACGGCCCGGACAGCCATGCAGCTTCTTTACTTGGTGCAGTCGGGGATAATCGCGTGTCTGTAGTCGCTCGACAAAACCTAGAGCGGCACTCGACTGCCCCTCACCGCACACTCGACTTCGGCCGTGGGTCCGGGTTCGGCACCGTCGCCCCGTCCAGGTGGACGTATCGCGGAACGACCCGTCGAGCCTCGTTTCTGGCAAGACCGACACCACGAGCTCAGCCCGTCGCGGGTTCGCTTGTTGCGCGGAAACTTGGCGGGCTTCTTCGCCTCGCCGCACTTCGTGCAGGACTTTTCCCTCATCGCGGTTTTATCGGTTCTTCTCGCGGAAACCTGGCGTGGGTTTGCGGTTGGCGCTCTCAAAGAATCGGGGGGTCTCACGAACGGATCGAGACACA
This sequence comes from uncultured Actinomycetes bacterium, assembly GCA_963842305.1. Taxonomy (GTDB): domain Bacteria; phylum Actinomycetota; class Thermoleophilia; order Gaiellales; family Gaiellaceae; genus JAIBJN01. The sequence continues at coordinate 623,885 of CAWJFW010000002.1, read as the reverse complement.
TCGCCTGGCAATCCATTGGTGGCGCAGCCCGCGCCTTGGACTAGGTTTCCGGCGCCCTCCGGATGGGAAGGATCGGGTCTCCGAGGAAAGCTCGAAAACCGGAGGGGTTCAAAAGATGGCCGATATCAACAAATTCTCTGAACAGGTAATCGATCTCGCAGAGCGGCTCGCGAACGTGGCGGACGCTGCGAAAGGGAAGGACACGAAAACGATGAGGCCTAAGGCGCGCTGGGTGCTTCTTCCGGCTGCTGGAGCCGGGATCTACGCGCTGACGACGAGCCGCGCCTTTACGCGCCAGGCCAAGACCGTTGTAGATGAGGCAAAGGCACGCGCCTCGGACTTGCCTGATGAGCTGGTCAGCCGGGTGCACGAGGCGACGGGCTCAACGAACGGGCAAAGCAGCAACCGTCCGAAGTCGACCCGCACAAGCAGCCGGAGCGGGGGGCAACGTCGCCGCAAGGCCACCGCAACTCGCTGAGTCCAAGCCCCCGTCTAGCTGGGAGAGACGCGCTGCGGTTATTCCACGTCCCCGACGGTGCTCAAGCGGGAGCTGTAGCCATGGAGCGGGCGGGAATTCCACGTAAGGGGATTTCTCACTCGTCAAAGAGGAAGGGAGAATCGATGTACATTGGCGGCGGAGTAGTCGCTCTCATCCTGATCATCATTATCTTGGTTCTGATCTTGAGATGAGGCCATGTGAGACAAGGGCGCTGGCTCTGCACCCCTCAAGTGTCAGCGGAAACCCTGCTTCACAGCGGTTTTCTCGGTTGTCCCCGGAAACCTGGGGATACACGGGTACGACCGCCCCTTATCCAGCTTCGGCGTCCCTGAGCGGGCCCGCCTGCCTTTTTATTGGCCCGTAAGGGGTGAGAGCCCCCCAACCGTTGGGCGATGCTCTCCTGACGCTGACCACGGTGGTCGCGTTGGTTAGGCCGCTCGGCCCGTGCTTGGCGAGGCTTAGCCTCGGCCGCTAGTGGGAAAGGTCCTAGCCTCAACCACAAAGGAGCTTATTGTGACCACCACACCCACTGAAGCCAGAGGATCCGGGCGCTGGGGCGGGATCGGCCTTGGCGGCATCCTGGTCATCGTCGGAATCGTCGTCGCGCTGGCCTGGAGCCTCCTCCTCGGAATCATCATCGCCGTTATTGGTCTTGTCGCGTTCGGCGGGTTCGCGAAGGGCAAGTGGTACTAGCGTGCCTTCCGACCCGGAACGGCCCGATCCACACCTGCCCCAGGACCCGGGAATTCCTGGCGGACCGCCTTCCCCACAACCTGATCAGGAAGGATCGCTCGAAAGCCCCGACTCTCCTGACGATCCTAGGGGGATCGACGCGCCGGGCTCCAAGCGAAAACCGCCACCGAATAACTAGCCAGATCGTCGAATTGCCGAGCGTCAAGCCGAGGGCTCTGAACGGTTCGACCGGTCATGTCTACACCGTCTATCCAGATCTGCGCACGTCGTGACACTTGCGCGAGTTGCGCGAGTGATTAGCGCGATTCGAGCTTCTAGAGAGCGGCGGGCCAAACCGCTAGCGGAAGCTAAATCTGCGTGAAGAGGGACGTGAGCCACCGCAAGGTGACCCAATGAGCCGAAGCAGGCTGCCGAGGAGCAGGACGGCGAACGCCTCCGCCGAACCCTTGCTCCATGGCGGAGCTGCCCGAGCACCTCGACGCCGGACGCCATCGCGACACCTCGATGTTCTGGGAACTCGCGGCGCGTCGGGTTGTCCTCGGCCTGATCGCGGTCCTCGCCGTCGTTGCCCTCTTCAGCGTCTTCGGGCAAAGCGCGGCTGAGACGACCGTTGCCGCCCCTGCGGCCGACCTCCAGGTCTCCGCCCCTACCCACGTGCGCGGTGGCCTCTTCTTCCAGGGGCGCTTCACCGTCGACGCGAAGTCCGGGCTCGAGAACGCGACCCTCGTCCTCCAGCCGGCCTGGCTGGAGAACATCAGCATCAACACGATCGAGCCCTCGCCGACCGACGAGGCGAGCCGCGACGGCGACCTTGCGCTCTCCTACGGCCCCCTGGATGCCGGCGACCGGCTCGTCGTCTACATGCAGTTCCAGGTCAACCCAACAAACGTCGGCCGCCGCTCGGCCGACGTTTCTCTCTACGACGGCGAGACACTTCTCGCGACAGACGAGCGCGCCCTGACGATCTTTCCGTAGGTCATGGACATCGTCATCCGCGCCTTCTTCGCCTTCCTCTTCGTCGCCGTTGTGACGCGCGTCATCGGGCGGCGGGAGCTCTCGTCGCTGGAGCCCTTCGACCTCATCCTCCTCATCGTGCTCGGCGACCTGATCCAGCAGGGCGTGACGCAGAGCGACTACTCCCTTACCGGCCTCGTCCTCGCCGGCGGCACGTTCACCCTCCTCACAGTCGCCGTCTCCTACCTGGTCTTCCGGTTTCGCCGCCTCCGCCCGGTATTCGAGGCCGAGCCGCTCATCCTCGTCGAGGACGGGAAGCTCATCGACCGCAACCTGCGCCGGGAGCGACTCACCCCGGAGGAGCTCGCTGCCGAGGCGCGCCTGCAGCAGATCCCGACCCTCGCCGAGGTCCGCTGGGCCGTCCTCGAGACGAGCGGCAAGATCAGCTTCATCCCACGCGCGAGCGGGTAGCCTGCCGCGTGTGCGGATCTGCTCGCTTGTCCCCGCGGCCACCACGCCCCTGGTCCGCTTAGCCTGCGCCTTGCCGATGCAGTTGCCTTAGGAGGCCCTGATCACCCGAGCCTGACCCTCGTTTGGAAGGTGCGCTGGTGCGGTCGGACGGCGACCGCAGGCAAGATTTTGCTGTGAGCGACGACTGCCTTCTCTCTAGGCGACTTCGACGGTTACGTCGAGGAGCATCGAGGAGGACTACCCGCCGGCGTTCGCACGCTGTGCAGCGCCGAGCGGACGGCCGGGCCGGTGCCCAAGGTCGAGGACGAGGTCGAGCATGACTCGTGAAGCTCGTCCGAAACATGCGAAGGCAGAGGCGCCCCCCGGTAATGCCTCCGCGCTGGAAAACGGCGATAGTGGTCTGGCTAGCCATTTATCCCAGCATCACACTCATCCAGTGGCTGGTCGGGCCGAAGATTCAGGGCTGGCCCTTGGCGCTGCGCACGTTCGCTATAACCGCTGGGGTAGTGCCGTTGATGGTCTACCTGCTGGTCCCAGCCTTCCAGCGACTTCTGGCCCCATGGTTACGTCGGCCACACGGATGACTCGTCCGGTTTCCTGAGCGCGCATTGCTGCGCCAGGTTGAATCAGCGACCTACATTGGGGAGGGTGTAATCGCACCTAGTACAGCCGCGCGGGTTAAAACCCCGGGCTCGCCTCCTGGGATACCGCCAGGCTCCTCGGCTGCTTAGAGGGCAGGCGAAAGGGTCCCTGAGACGCCGACTTCCAAAGGTTTGGGCGCTGATCGGGCACCGACCGAAGGCGGCCACCCTTTGGACTCCGCACACGTGGACGATCGACGCTGCCCACGCCACGCCCTACCTGTTTGTCACTTCGGCCGAGCCGGAGTCGCGGCAAGACGCGGCTGCTCGAGGTGCTGCGCGAGCTCGTCCGCGAGCCGCTCTCGACGATGAACATCTCGCGACGCGGCGCTCTTCCGCGCATCGACGGCGAAGAGCCCGACGCTCTTCTTCGACGAGGTCGACGCGATCTTCGGCGCGAAGGCACGCGACCGGGCACAAGGACGACTACGCTCGCTCCTGAACGCCGGCTACCGACGAGGCGCAGCTCGTCTACCGGATGGGGGGCAACAAGCAACACGAACTTGGAGGACTTCGCCGTCTTCGGCGCGAAGGCGCTGGCTGGGCTTGGCTCGCTGCCGTCGACCCTTCAGAGCCGCTGCGTCCGGCTCGAGCTCACGCGCCGGCGGGCGGACGAGCCGGTGGAGGACTTCTACCCCGACGAGTTGGAGGAGGCCGATGAGCTGCGGCTGTGGCTCGACTCGTGGTCGGAGCAGGCGCTCGAGACGCTGCGGGCGGCAAGACCGCCGCGCATCGAGGGGCTCCGCGACCGCGTAAACGAAGTCTGGCGACCGCTGCTTGCGATTGCCGAGCTCGCCGGCCCCGGCTGGGAGGCGCGGGCACGGCGGGCCGCGACCGCGCTCTCGTCGGACGGCGAGGACGAAGCCTCGCTCGGCGTTCTTCTCCTCGGTGACATTCGCGCCGTGTTCGAGGAGCGACAGGCGGAGCGGATCGCCACCGCTGATCTGATCCGGGCGCTGGCAGGCTTCGAGGAGTCACCCTGGGGCGAGTGGTGGCTCGACCCGAGGACGGACGAGCCCTCCAGGAGCGCCCCACGCCGACTGGCGCAGAAGCTTCGGCCCTACGGGATTCGCTCACAGAAGGTCCGGACCTCAGAGAGGGCTGCGTGGGGCTACAAGCGCGAGGACTTCCTCGACGCCTGGGAGCGATTCCAACCCGCTCGCGTGGTGACGGAACAACCGGAACAAACAGAACAACCCGCACCGCATGGAGCCTCAGATGTTCCGGATGTTCCGTGTATACGCGAGAGCACGAACGGCCGCACTCCGCTCGACGACGGCGACTTCCTCGACTTCATTCTCGCCGCACACCGCGCCAGTCACGTCACCACGGCAGAGGCGCTCGAGCGCGAGAAAACACACATGCTGATGCGGAAGGCGCGGCCGGAGTGAGCGAAGGTCTGCTCACCGCCCGCGAGGTCGCCGAGCTCCTCGGCCTGTCGGCGAATACCGTCCTCGACTGGTTCGAGGCTGGCCGCCTGCCCGGCTTCCGGCTCGGTGGCCGCAAGGGCGGGCCGGTCCGCTTCCGCCTCTCTGAGATCGAGGTCGTGCTCGAGTCCTGGCGAGTAGAGCCGGACGCCTCGGGAGGGAAAGTGTCAGCGATCCCACCGAAACGCCCGGCCGGATTAGGATAAGTGCCGTCAGCGATCCCGAAGGAGGGACGATATGCCTGCTAGGCAGCGAGGCTTCGCGCGGAAACGCGGTGACAAGTGGCTGGCCGGCTGGTACGAGGAGGGCCGCCAGCGCACGCGGGGTGGCTTCCCGACGAAGACGGCAGCACTTGACTACGCAACCGAGGAGGCAGAGGAGGCGACGGCGCGCAGGAACGCGGTCCGTTTTGGCGACAAGCACGCCCCCGCACTGCCGCTCTCGACTGTCGACGAGTTGGTCGAGGCGTTTCTCGCACGGCATCGCGTCGACGAGGCGACGCTACGCACACTTCGCTCCCGACTTCGACATGCGACCGCGGCCTTCGGGGAGCGCCGCATCGAGACGCTGCAGCCGATCGAGCTCGACCTCTGGCGCTCACAGCTGCCCGCACTCTCGGCCCACTACATCTTCCGGGCCTTCCGTCAGGTGCTCGCCTACGCCGTCGCCATGGACCTGATCGAGCAGAACCCGAGCACCCGGATCAGGAACACCCGTGCCGCCACGCGCAACGAGCAACGCCCCTTTCAGTCGTGGGAGGAGGTCGAGGCAATCGCGGCCGAGATGGACCCGCGCTACGCGGCGATTCCGATCGTGCTCGTCGGCACCGGGCTGCGGCCTGAGGAGCTTTTCGCGCTCGAGCGCCGCGATGTCGATCTCGACGCCGGTGTTCTCAGCATCGAGCGTGTCTACTCGCAGCGCGTGTTGAAGGAGCCAAAGAAAAGCTCACGGCAACGCCGGCGGGTGCCGCTTCGAGCCCGCGTCGTCGACGCGCTCCGTAGCCTCCCCCCGCGACTCGATACTCCTCTCCTCTTGCCGGCTGCCCGCGGCGGCTACATCGACGACAACAAGTGGCGCTGGCGCGTCTGGACACCTGCGCTCCGGGCCGCAGGGATCGAGCACCGCCGCATCTACGACTGCCGCCACACCTTCGCTTCCTGGGCGATAGCCGGCGGCGTGCAGCTTTTCTACCTCGCCCGGATCATGGGCACTAGCGTCGCGCAGATCGACGCCACATACGGGCACCTGCTACCCGACAGCGAGGATTATTTGCGCGGCCTCCTCGATGCCTACGACGACGTTCGTGGACTCACTGTGGACCAGGCGGGCCGCTAACCGCCCGAAATCCCTGCTCAGCGGGCATATGCGGATGAGAGGACTTGAACCTCCACGGGCTTGCGCCCACACGGACCTGAACCGTGCGCGTCTACCAATTCCGCCACATCCGCGCGGAACGCAAGTGTAGCCCGCGTCCCTGCCGGCTAGGAGTGTTCGCCGAAACAGACGACTGTTGCCGCCGAGCGACGTTCCGCCAAACCCTCCTACCGGCGCGGGCGGTCTTCGTGCTCGTCGAGCACCGGCAGGTCGGCCAGATCTCGCTCGACGCTCTTCACGAACTCGTCGTCTTCCTCGTCGCCCTGGATGAGCGTCAGCTTCTCCTTGCGGCGCCTTCGAGAGCGGGCTGCCCAGGCGTCGGCGCCGACCCGATCGGACAGCTTCGGCCACTCCGCCCCGACGACGACGAGGACGGCGGCGACGAGGAGTCCGATGGCGATCCACCCCACGCCACCCATTGTAGTGTTGGGTCTAAGGGACTGACGAGCGCCGGCCGATAGGGGATCTATGCCGCGGGACATGCCGCTTTCCTTCGCCCTCGTAAGCTTCCTCGTCTGGGGCATCGTGGCGCGCGCGGTACTGGTCTACACGCGCGTCCTCCCGCCGACCTGCGGCGGCTGCGGGCTCAAGCTCGAGCGCCGGTACCTCGGCGAGCGGGTCTGCCGCTGCGGTCACTAGCCCGCTGAGCTTCGGGCTCAGGCAGCCGGCGCAGAGGGCGTACTCGGAGGCGGCGAGGAGTCGCCCGGTCCGAGCTCGCCGATCGTCACCCTCCTGAACGCTTCGAACCCGAGCGCGACCAGCCCTGCGAGCACGAGCACTCCCACCCAGTTGCGCAGCGCGGGGACCGGGCCCCAGAGAACCAGCAACAGGTAGACGACCGCCAGAGCGCCCCAAGCGAGCCCGGCGTGGTCGCGCAGGGTTGGCCCGATCGCCCGGCGCGCGCGGACCGCGTAGCGCCACGGCCCGGCGAGCAAGGTCCCGATCAGGATGACAACGCCGTAGATGATCAGCGCCCAGGCCACCTCGCTGAGCAGGCTCGTGCCGATCAGCCAGCTCGAGTCGACCGCGTCGCGGACGGACTCGCCCGAGGCGAGGGCGTCCGTGATGTAGTTTCCGACCACCTTCCGGACGACGAGCAGCAGGATGCCGACGACGAGGAGTGCCGTACCCACGTTGCGAAGCATCGACCGCCGGCCGCGGGCGAGCCAGATGGCTCCCGCGTAGCAGGCCAGGGCGATCACGATCACGAGCGCGCTCATCCACTTGATCGCCTTGACCCCGTTCTGTGCCGCCTCGAGCTGATCGGACTGCAGGATCACGATCTGTCCCGCATTCGGCGGCAAGCGTGCGTCGAGCTCCTCCCCGAAGCCCAGCTCGGTTCCGATGTTGACGACGAGCGTGCGCAGGTTCAGGGTGACCGTCCCACTCCCAGTGGTGATGTTTCCGCGCGTGTCGTCGTTGAGCACGGCAAGCAGCTCCTGGTGTGCGACCCGGTTGACGTCCTCCCAGAGGGCCTGAACCCGGGGGCGTTGCAGGAGCCGGTCGATGCCTTCGACGGCCGGCTGGCGAAGAGCTCCGGCAATCGGGCCGGCGAGCCCCTGCAGGTTCGGTGGAAGCCGCTGCTCCAGGACCGCCTGCGGGTCGCCGCTCGCGTAGAGCTGGTCGACGATGTACACGGATAGCGCCTCGCGGACATCGTCGTTCTCGAGGAGGTTCGAGCTCGTGTTGACCCAGGAATCCGTGTCGAGGGCCTGACGCTTGACCCAGAGCGTGAGCGAGCCGACGAAGACGATCAGCGTCCCGAGGACGAAGAGGACCCAGGCCAGAATCGAGCGCGTGCGCGGACTCACGCCGAGAATCATTACCGACCTGGGAGACGACGGCGTCGTCCTCGTTGGATGAGCGACGTTCTAGGCGCCGACGAGGCGGCGCACCGTTCGCGCGAGCACGCGGGCTCCCAGCTCGCAGTGCTCGGGTGACGAGTACTCGTCGGGCGTGTGGCTGAGGCCGCCGCGGCTGGGCACGAAGAGCATCGCCGCCGGGACATGGTGCGCGAGAACCATGGCGTCGTGCCCCGCGCCGCTGGGCAGACGCAGGCTCGTCGCGCCCTCCTCCCCGGCCGCCTCCTCCAACCGGTCCTGCAGGTCGGCGTCGAGCGCGACCGGCTGCTTGCGGTGCGTCTCGTGAAGCTCCAGCCCGAGCTCTTCCTCGCCTGCGATCCGCTCGAGCTCCCCGCGCACGAGCGGCTCCAGGCGCGCAAAACCCTCCGGCGTCGCCGAGCGGACGTCGATCGTGAGCTCCGCGACGCCCGGCACGACGTTGAATCCCCCCGGCTCCGCCGAGATGACCCCGACGTTGGCAGTCATGTTGCCGCTCGAACGTGCCTCGTCACGCAGAGCGAGCACCGCCCGCGCCGCGCCGGCAAGCGCGTCTCGGCGAAGCTCCATCGGCGTCGTTCCGGCATGGTTCGCCTCGCCCAGGAAACGAGCTCGGAAGCCGAGCATCCCGGTGATCGCCGTGACGATGCCAAGATCGACGCCGGCACGCTCAAGCACTGGGCCCTGCTCGATGTGGAGCTCCAGATACGCGCCCACCTCGTCGGTTCTGCGTGCGTCCGCGAGCCGGGCGAAGTCGAAACCCGCTTCGGCCATCGCCGCGGCGACGCCGCGACGGCCCCAGTCTTCGAGGTCGCAGTCGCCGCAGAACGCGCGGCTGCCCAGCATCCCCGTCTGGAAGCGGGCCCCCTCCTCGTCGTTGAAGGAGGCGACCCAAACTGGCCTCTTCGGCTCGACGCCCTCGGCCTTCAGTCGCCGCACGACGTCGAGCGCTGCGAGGACGCCGAGAGCGCCGTCGTACCTGCCCCCGCAGGGCACCGTGTCCAGGTGCGAGCCGAGAAGCACCGCCTTACCCTTGCCCGCCTCCCAGCGACCGATGACGTTGCCGGCGGGTCGAGCTCGACGGCAAGCTCCAGCTCGGCAAGGCGCTCCGCCAGCCACGCGTTCGCCTCGGCGAGCTCGGGCGTCCACGCAAAGCGGCTGATTCCGCCGCGCGGGTCTGACCCGATCTGCGCGGCCGACTCGAGATCAGCTGTCAGCGACGGCACGGCGCCTCCGATACCACCGATACGCCTCGATCACGCCCGCGACGGCCAGCGCGACGGCGAAGGCGAGCAAGAAGCCGCGGAACGGCTTCTCCTCGAACGTCCGGCCGCCCACGTAGCCGAGCATCGCCGCATAGGTGGCCCATACCAGCCCCGCGACCACGTCGAATGCGATGAACCTGCGCCACGGCATCTCGAGCATGCCGCAGGAGAGCGTGACGACGATCCGGCCGCCGGGGATGAAGCGGCCGATGATGATGAGATAGCCGCCTCGTTCCTCCACCTGGCGGTGGGCCCAGTCCACCTGTTTGCGCCGCTCGCCCTTGAAGAAGTGATCGACGAAGCGATGGCCGACCTTGCGCCCGATCCAGTAGGAGCCGTTGTCGCCCGCGATGGCACCCGCGGCGGCGAAGAGGATCACGAGAGCCAAGGTTGAGGTCGCCGGTCGAGGCGAGCACCCCGGCCAGGATCACCGAGGTCTCGCTCGGCACGAAGGGGATGATCGCGTCGAGAGCGGCGACGGCGAAGAGGAACAGGTACGTCCACGGAGACCCCGAGACGTACTCGGTCAGCGACTCGAACACGGCGCAAGGAAGGCTAGTGGCTGTGCTCGGAAGGGAGGCCGAAGCGGCGCGCCGTGCCCTCCTCGGAGTCGAACTGGATCAGCACGGCCTCCTCGTCGCCGACCACCCAGGCGTCGTGGCCCGGGTCGATCGTGACCACCTGGGGCGCGGTGAAGTCGAACGTGCATCCGTCCTCGTACTCGCCCTGGATGCGGCCGCGGGCGAGGAAGCCGACATGAGCGTGCATACAGCGTTCGCTCCGCACCGTCGGACGCATGTGCGTCGACCAGCGAAAGCCGGGCGGATAGATCGCCCGCTTCACCCGGCCGTTCCCGGCCTTGACGATCTCGACGGTCGCCCCACCCACCTCCCGGCGATCGGCGCCCTCGATCGGCTCTACCAGCGGATCCACCTGCCTATCGTAGATCCTCCAGGAGGTACTCGGTCTCGATGGTGACCGTTTCGTAGCCGAGGCTCTCGTTCAAGCCCAGCATGGGCAGGTTCTCGCCGTCGGTGGACGTCAGGATCGCCTCGAAGCCGTTCTCCCGGGCCCAGGCGATCGTTGCGAGCTTCGCCAGCCGGGCGAGCCTTCGCCGGCGACGATCGGCCCGCGTGCCGGTCATCTCGTTGGCGGCGAGGTTCGTACCCGGATCGACGTGCAGGAGTGCGTAGGCGACCGGCTCGCCGCCGAACAGCACGACCGCGCTGCCGTCGAGCGAGAGCTGGGGATGCGCCAGCGTCTCCTCGAGCCAGTCCTCGTAGCGGAAGTCGTCATCCGCGTACGACGCCGGGACGTCGGCGGTGGCGGAGGCGTCGAGCGCATGGAGCTCGCGCGTTCGGTCCGCGACCGCCGCGAGGGCGACAACCGAGTAGCCGTCGGCCTCCTTCTCGGCCAGCAGCCGGGGGTAGTCGGCGAGATCCGCGGTGGCCAGCCCGAGACGGAGGACGCGCTGCGTGCGAACCGGTCTGAATCCGCGGTCGCCGAGGAAGTTACGGCCGTCTTCGTCACTCGACCAGGATTCGATCGACCGGGCCGCGAGGGTTGTGAGGTGCCGGAGGGCCGTATCGAAGAGCTCGGCGCCGAGCCCGGACCGGCGGCGTGCGGGTGCCACGAACGCCCAGAACTCTGCGACGCCCGCGGCGCTCGTCGCCCACTGCAGCCTGGCGCGCGACCAGCCGACCACCCTCCCTTCCTTCACGGCGACCCACGAGCGGGCGTGCGCCCGTGCGGGCTGGCTCGCGAGCCAGTGACGGACGCCTGCGCCGGTCAGCGCGTGCTCGACGACGTCGTCCAGGAGGAGCCGGGCGACGGCCTCGCCATCCGCCGCTTCGAACGGGCGGATCACGCCAGGCGCTCGGCCGCGAACGGCCCTGGGTCGCGTTCGGCCAGCCGGCGCGCGATCCCGGGGCCCGTGATCATTCCGATCGACGAGAGCCCGCCGATCACCTCGAGCCCGTCGATACCGCCGACGGGCCCGACGACCGGCAGGCCGTCAGGCGTCATCGCCCGCCGGCCCGACCAGGATGCGACGACCGGCACTCCCGCAAGATGCGGCGCCACGCGGACGGCGCGCTCCGCGAGCCTACGCACGGTCTCCGGGCCCTCGGGCTCCTCGAGAAGCGACCGTCCGAGTGACGTCCCGATCAGACAGTGTCCGGCAGGCCGGCCACCGAGAAGGAGCGAAATCAGCCCGGGCTCCTCCGTGGCCCCGCCGGCGACCTCGCCGAGTGTCGGATCGGCGAGAAGACGGCCCATCTCCTCCTGTTCCGGCCAGGCAGCCTGCTCGATCGCATACGGCGGGGGCGGATCGACTGCGCCCGTTTCGAGGAGCCAACCGCGCGACGACGAGATCGGTAGGTCGACACCGGCGGTCCGGAGAAGGAAGCGCAGTCGCGGCCCGGCGGCGACGACGACCCGCCCAGAGTCGACGACGCCGTCGTCGGTGGCGAGCCCTTCGACTCGTCCGGCGGAGACGAGGATCCGTTTCGCCTCACATCCGAGGGCGAACCGGGCTCCGGCCCGGCGGGCCGACTCTGCCGCCGCGGTCGTCGCCCCCATCGCGTCCAGCGTGACACCGCCCTCGACGATGAAGCCTCCTGCAAGATCGTCCGCGAGCCAGGGATCCTCCCGAAGATCGACCTCCTCGCCGCCGACCGCGCCGGCGTACGCGCGCGCATGCGGAAGCTCCGACTGCTCGATGGCAAGGAGCAGCATGGGCCATGCCCGGAGGTCGAGCGGAACCGGGCCCTCGGCCTCGAGCTCGCGATACCACTCGATCGCCTCGCCGAGGAGCTCGCCGATCCAGCCGGCCGGCTGGCGGAAGAGAAAGCCGCCGTTTCGCCCCGAGGCACCGGCGCCGATTCCGCCCCGGTCGACCACGAGGACGCTCTCCCCGGCGGCCGCGAGGGCACGTGCCGCCGCGCAGCCGGCGATGCCGGCTCCGACGACGACGGTCTCGGCGCTGCCTAGCTGTCGGTCGACTCCGCCCCTCCGGCCCGCCGTTTGCGCCAGAAGACGAGCCCGCCGATCGTCGCGCCGGCGGCCGCCGTCGCCGCAGCGATCCCGCCAACGAGCTTCTTCCGCCTGGCGGCCTCGGCCTGCTGCTGCTTCAGCTTCCTCTTCGCCAGCGGCTTGCCGAGGGTGTAGACCCCGTAGCCGATGAGTGCCTTCCGCTTGCTGAGCATGGCCCTCCTTTCGTTCCTAGCCGGGCATCAGGCCTGGGCGGTCGCGCGCTTGCGGTTGGGAAGGTGGATGGCGCGACCGAGCGCGACCAGCCCCGCCTCTTTCACCGCTTCGGACAGCGTGGGGTGCGCCGCCATCCCGTCCGCCACGGTCTCGACCGTCGCCTCGGCGTCGAGCGCGACGACGCCCGCCTCGATCAGATCGGTGACGTGCGGCCCGACCATGACGATCCCGAGCAGCTCGCCGTAGCGGCCCTCGTGGATCGACTTCACCCAGCCGACCGTCTCGTTCTGCATCATCGCGCGCCCGTTCACGGAGAACGGAAACGTGCCGACGAGGACGTCGTCGCCGTGCTGCTCGCGCGCCTCGCGCTCGGTGAGCCCGACGCCGGCGATTTCCGGATCCGTGTAGATCGGCCGCGGGACGCCTCGGTTGTCGACCACCGCGTCGTGGCCCATCGCGTTCTCCGCTGCGACCTCGCCCTCACGGAAGGCGGTGTGCGCAAGCTGCCAGTAGCCGGCGCAGTCGCCGACCGCGTAGATGTGCCGGACGGTCGTGCGGCGGTGCTCGTCCGCGGCGATGCCCGTGCGCGGGTCGAGCTCGACTCCGATCTCCTCCAGGCCCAGATCCTGGGCGACCGGACCGCGCCCGGTAGCGACGAGCATCAGGTCGCAGTCCACGGCCTCACCGGCGAAGTGGACCCTGAGACCGCCGGCAGCCTCCTCGATCCGATCGCACTGGGACTCGAGATGGACGGCGATTCCGCGCCTCTTGAATTGCTTCAGGAGCTCCTTCGCCGCATCCTCGTCCTCCTGCGGGATGAGCGTCGGCAGCATCTCGACGATCGTCACCTCGCTCCCGAAGCGCTGCAGGATCGAGGCGAACTCACACCCGATGATCCCGCCGCCGAGGATGACGATGCGGGCCGGCACCTGGGTCTGCGCGAGCAACCCGGTGGAGTCGACGCAGCGCGAGGAGTTGATGCCGTCGATCGGCGGCCGCAGCGACCGCGAGCCGGTGGCCACGATGGCGCTCTTGAAGCGGATGTCCTCCCCGCCGTCGACCGCGACGGTGTTTGCGTCCTTGAAGCGGCCGGACCCGCGCACCCATTCGACGCCGTTCGCCTTGAAGAGCGTGGCGACGCCGCCGGTCAGCTGGTCGACGATCCTGTCCTTCCAGCTGTTCGCAGCCGCGAAGTCGAGCTCAGGCGCGCCCACGCGCACGCCCAGCTTGGGAAAGGTTTCCTCGGCCTCCTTCAGCGCGAAGGCCGTTTGCACCCAGGCCTTGGTGGGGATGCAGCCGACGCGGAGGCACGTGCCCCCGAGGCGCTCCTCCTTCTCGACGCAGACGGTGGTCGCCCCAAGTTGGGCCGCCCTGATCGCGGCGGTGTAACCGCCCGGGCCGCCGCCGAGGACGACGACGTCACATTCCATGGTCTGGCCCTTTCCGTCGGTTCGCGTTCCTAACCGCGATCCTATCCGGGAAGGGACGGAGGCCGATGTCTGGCGGAAAAACGGGAGGGCGGCCCCTGCGCCGCCCTCGCCGTGACCCGGGGTTGAATCCGGTTCGCAGCAGGTAACGACCGCAGGGCGGACGAGGGCGATCCCTCGAAGGGGTGACGGCCCCTACAGAGCCAGGCCCGGCTCTTCGAGGAACTGCTTGACCGTGCGCAGGAACTCGGACGCCGTCGCACCGTCGACGGTGCGGTGGTCGCAGCTCAGAGTCATCTCCAGCACCGGCCGCGCCGTCACCTCTCCGGCACGCACCACCGGGCGTTCCTCGATCGCGCCGACCGCGAGGATCGCCGCCTGGGGCGGATTCAGCACCGCGACGAAGCGCTCGACGCCGTACATGCCGAGGTTGGAGATCGTGAACGTGCCGCCCTCGAGATCCTCCTGGCGGAGCTTTCCGTCCCGCGTTCGGGCGACCAGGTCGGCGCGCTCGTCGGCGAGCTGTGGGATCGTCTTCGTCTCGCAGCTCCTCAGAACGGGGACGAGGAGCCCGTTCGGGACGGCGACGGCGATGCCGACGTTGGCGGTCGGCATCAGGTGCACCTCGTCGCCGGCGTAGAGCGCGTTGACCGCCCGGTGTCGCATGAGCGCGACCGCGCAGACCTTCGTGAGGATGTCGGAGTACGTGGGCTTGGCTTCGCCCTCTCTCATGCGCGCGATGAGACCTTCACGGAGCCGGATTGCGGCGGTCATGTCCGCGGTCATCGTGATCTGGAAGGCCGGCGCCTCCCAGGCCTCGGTCATCCGCCGGGCGATCGTCTTGCGCATGCCGGTCAGCGGCACGACCTCGACCTCTCCGGGCGTCGGCAGAGCCGCTGCTGCGACCCTGGCGGCAGGGGCGGCGGCCTTCTCCGCCCGCTCGACGTCCTCCGCGACGATCCGGCCCTCGGGGCCGGTGCCGTGCAGGGACGAGAGGTCGATGCCGCGCTCCCGCGCGATCCGCCGTGCGAGCGGCGATGCTTTCACTCGGCCGCCGTCTGCCGTGGGCGCCGAAGACGACTCGCGTTCGGTGGCCTCGGCGGCTTCGGCTGACGCGGCCTGACCGCGCTCGCGCTCGGCGCCCCTCGCGAAGCCGGGCTCGCCCTCCTCCTGCTCCTGACCTTCGGCAACCTCGGTCGCCTGCTTCACCTCGGGCTCGGCCGCGCCGTTCTCGGAAACGTCCTCGCCTTCCTCGCCGATGACGGCGATCGTCCTGCCGACCTCGATCTCCTCACCCTCGCCGGCAAGGATCTTGAGCAGCATGCCCGAGGATTCCGCCTCGACCTCCTGCGTCACCTTCTCTGTGTCGAGCTCGTAGAGCGGCTCGCCCTTCTCGACCGTGTCGCCCTCGGCCTTGAGCCAGCGCACGATCGTCCCGGACTCCATGCCCTGGCCGAGACGCGGGAGCGTGACCTGGCTGGACATCAGTGCCTCTCCCGGTGATCCCGCCGAGCCTCTGGGTCGCGAGAACCAAGCGAGAGATCGCGCTTGCCTGAAGCCAAGGCCGGTGGCCTTGGCTTGGGCAAGGGTGGGCTCTGGCGTCGCGTGCTCGCGGGCCAGAGGCCGGATTGGATTGCCGGGAGAGGCACCATTATTCCGTCCCGACCGTTCGCTTGACGGCCGCGAGCACGTCCTCCGCCTGCGGGATCACATACTGCTCCATGACGGGTGCGAACGGGACCGGCGTGAACCGGGCGCCGACCCGCTCGATCGGCGCGTCGAGGTAATCGAAGGCGCCGTACTGGACGACTGCCGCGATCTCGGCGCCGAACCCCATGCGCACCACCGCCTCGTGGGCGACCACGCAGCGGGTCGTCTTCCTGACCGATGCGACGATCGCCTCTTCGTCGAGCGGGAGGAGCGTGCGAGGATCGACGACCTCGACCGAGATCCCGTCGGACTCGGCTTCCTCGGCTGCCTTCAGCGCCTCGTGGACGAGCCTGCCCGTCGCCACGACGGTCACGTCCTCTCCCTCGCGATGGACCTTCGCCTTGCCGATCTCGATGCCGTCGATCTCGTCCGGGACCTCGCCCTTGAGGTTGTAGAGGGTCCGGTGCTCGAAGAAGACGACCGGGTTGTCGTCGTAGATCGAGCTCCACAGGAGACCGCGCGCGTCCGCCGGAGTCGCGGCGAAGACCACCTTGATCCCAGGCACGTGGACGAACCACGCCTCCAGCTGCTGCGCGTGCTGGGCGCCCGGCGACCAGCCCGCGCCTCCCTGCGTCCGCAGCGTGAGCGGGACCTTGATCTGGCCACCCGACATGTAGCGGTGCTTGGCGGCCTGCTGGACGAGCTGCTCCATCGCCAGCGTCATGAAGTCCTGGTACATGATCTCGACGATCGGACGCATACCCGCGACGGCCGCCCCGATGCCGGCGCCGACGATCGCCATCTCCGAGATCGGGGTGTTGCGCACGCGCTCGGGACCGAACTCGTCGAGCATTCCCTGCGTCACGCCCATCGAGCCGCCCATCTCGGCGATGTCCTCGCCCATGACGAAGACGTCCTGCGTCGCGCCGCATCGCCTCGCTCATGGCGTCGCGCACGGCCTCGCGATAGGTCATGGTCGCCATCGTCGCTACGCGTAGACGTTCTTCAACGCGTCTTCCGGCTTCGGGTCGGTGCCCTTCTTGGCGAACTCGACCGAATCCTCGGCGATTCGCGTCGCCTCACGGTCCATCTCGTCGAACTCCTCGTCGGAGAGGTTGAGGCGCGCCCGCAGCAACTCGATGGGATCGCGCGACCTGCGCAGCTCGAGAATCTCCTCCTTGGGGCGGTAGACCTGCGGGTCGCCGACGTAGTGTCCGGAGAGCCGGACGCAGTCGGCGACGACGAAGACCGGCCCCCTGCCGTCGCGCGCATGCCTGAGCGCCTTCTTGGCCGTCTCGAACACGGCCTCGATGTCCTGTCCGTCGACGGCCATGGAGGCCATGCCGTACGCCTCGGCCCGCTTCGTCATGTCTGCGATCGGCAGATGCTGGGAGGCGGGAGTCGACTCCGCATAGCGGTTGTTCTCGCAGACGAAGACGGCCGGGACCTTCCAGAGCTGGGCAAGGTTGAGCGACTCGTGGAAGGTGCCGATGTTGGTCGCTCCATCGCCGAAGAACGCCACGGCCACCCGCGGTTCGCTCCGCAGCTTGAAGGCGAGCGCGGAGCCGACGATGCCGGGAAGGCCGCCCCCGACCACGGCGTTTGCACCGAGGTTCCCGCGCTCGAGGTCGTAGAGGTGCATCGAGCCGCCGTAGCCATGGCTGCAGCCCTCGACCTTCCCGTAGAGCTCGGCCATGACTTCGTTGGGGTGGGTTCCCTTCGCGATCGTGTGGCCGTGAGCCCTGTGAGTCGAGGCGATGACGTCACCCTCCTCGAGCGCGCGGCAGACCCCCACTGCCACGGCCTCCTGGCCGATCGCGACGTGGAGGAAGCCGGGAAGCTCGCCGGCGCGGAAACGCTCCTCCACCTTCTCCTCGAAACGGCGGATGAGCAGCATCTCCCGAAGAAAGTCCTTCAGGCGCTCCGTCGGCGCTGCCTGCCCCTTTTCCTCGAGGGTTGCCAAGGCGACGACAAGCTAGCAGCCCGGGAAGGTGCGGCGGAACGCAGCCCTTGCTTCGTCGCCCGCCCGGCTCATCCTCGTGGATAATCTCCGTCCCCATGGCCCTCGCCGAACGAGCCGACGAGATCGTCCGCGGACTGCCCCGCGACTGGGAACGCGCCCGGATCCAGCTCACGCTTGACGAGCCGGCCGACGCCGATCGGGCAGCTCTCCTTCTGGCGCCGGCGAGCCCGGGCCGCTCGGGCTCGACGTTCATCATCCATGCCACGAGCGACTCGGCGGGCGAAGGAACGAGCCCCGGTCTCACCCGTCGCGTGCTCGCACGTCTAGACGAGGCGGGTATCCGCGGACGCCTCCGGCTCGTGGAGGCGGAGCGCTCGGCTCCGGCTCCGGCTCCCGCCGCCGCCCCGGCACCCGTCGCCGCAGAACAGGCGACGCTTGCGGCTTCGTGGGATGCTCTGATGCGCCGCCTGCCGTCCGACTGGAGCGACTTGTACGCCGAGGTGGAGCTCGACTCGAGCGACTACCTCGACCGGGGCGCGCTGCTTCTCGCGCCGGTGAACCCGGCCCGCGCCGGCGGCCCGAGCTTTCGTTTTCGCGCGGCGAGCGACAAGGGCTACGGCGTCGCGCCGGTGATGGCAAGACGGGCGTTCGAGCGACTCGACGGCGAAGGCCTCTCCGGACGCATTCGCATCCTGCGCGTCCTCTCGGACACGAGCTCCCCGCACTCGCAGGGCCCCGTGTGGCGCGAGGACGGGCGCGCGGTGTGACCGAGCCCTCTGAGCCTCAGGTCTCCTGGAAGGCGATCGAGCGCTACGCCGCCGTCGCGGCCCAGGACGGCTCCGACCAGGCCCGGGTGGTCGAGGTGGCCGGCGATCCCACGGCCGACATCTTCAGCGGACTCGTCGTCAAGCTCGGGCCCGGGGACTCGCGGCGCTTCCTCCCGGCCGAGCGCGTGGTGGAGATCCGGCCGCGCCTGGTGCGGGTCGATCTGACGGCAGCCGAGATCCAGGCGTTGGAGCCCTACGAGGAGCCCGTCGTCGAGCGGCTCGCCCCGGAGAGCACCTTCACGCGGCTCCGCCGTTGGCTCTTGCCCTAGCGCCCGCGCGGCGGGCCATTCTCAGCTGGATCGGGACGAGCGGGAACACGGCGACCTCACGCAGATAGAGACGCGGCGACCCCGGTGTGCGGGCGCCCACCACCGACACCCGAACTCCGGGGAGTAGCGACCTGAAGAGGACGCCCGCCCGCACGCGGTGCCAGGAGGAGGTCACGACGACGACCTCGCTGACCCCAAGCTCACGCGCGTGCGCGGCCGCGTTCGCCGCGTTCTCGGCGGTGATGCGGGCGTCGGGATCGCTGAGTAGCGCGTCCGGAGCACCCGGCCACGCACGCCGCATGAGCTCGGCCTCCGGAGCCCCGCCCGGCTGCCGCGACCAACCGGAGAGGAGGACGGCGTCGTCCTCGCCGGCCAGGCCCGCCGCATGCTCCAGCCGCGCCGCGCAAATCGGGTGGAGCTCGTCACTTCGTCCCGCGGAGTAGCCGAGGACGACGATCAGCCGACGCACGGAGCCCTTCCCAGGAGGCCCATCATCTCAGCTCCGCGCCAAAGCGCTCGCCCAGCGCGACGACGATGCGCTCGCGGATCGCTCGGGCGTCCTCGTCTGACAGCGTCCGTTCCGGCGACTGGAAGGAGACGTGGAGTGCCACCGACTTCCGTCCTGCGGGAATCGGTTCGCCGCGGTAGACGTCGAAGATGCTCACCGTGCGCAGCTCGAGCCCCGCAGCCTCCTTCGCGGCGGCGACGAGGTCTCCCGCGGGCAAGTTCTCGTCCACGACGAACGCGAGATCCTGATGTACCGCGGGGAAGCTGACGACGTCCTCGTACTCGACGCGCTCAGGAACCTGGTCGAAGAGCGTCGACAGGTCGAGCTCGAAGATGCCCCAGCTGCCCTCGAGATACGAGGGATGCAGCTCCCCGAGCCACCCAGCTTCCAGCGTGGCGGCCTTGCCCGGATGGAGGAAGGACATCTGCGCCCGCTCGAGCCGGGGCTCGATGCCCAGCACCTCGTACAGCGTCTCGACGGCCCCTTTCGCGCGGGTGAAGCCGCCCCCGGTGATAGCCGAGAGCCGCCAACGCTCCTGGGGGAGCTTTTCGCCAGCGGGCAGGTAGACGCGGGCGATCTCGAAAAGCGCGATGTCCTCGTTGCCGGCCGCCACGTTGAGCGCGGCGGCCGCGATCAGGCCCTCGAACAGCGTCGTCCGCAGGATGCCGTGCTCCGAGGTGAGCGGATCGGGCAAGCTCAGCGCCTTCGGGTCGGGGTCGCGGGCGACCAGGCTGAGCGTGTAGGCCTCGCAGAAGCCCGCGCCCGCAAGAACGTCTTCGACGAGGCGCCGGAGCCGCTGATCCTTCGACAGGCGTCCGAACATGGCGCTTCGGAGCGGGAGCGTGAACGGGATTTTCTCGAGCCCGTGAACGCGGGCAACCTCCTCCACCAGGTCGATCTCGCGCGTCACGTCGCGCATGCGCCACGTGGGGACGTGGACGTCCCAGCCAGGAACGACGTCGAACCCGAGCCGTTCGAGGATGTCCTTCTGCTCCTGCTCCTCGATCTCGATGCCGACGATCCTGTTCGTGCGCCCGTGTCGGTAGTTGACGGTGAGCGGCTCGGGCAGCCTGCCCTTCGCATCGGTATCGCCCGTCCACCGCGCCCCGGCCAGGTCGACCATCAGCTGCGTCGCGAGGCGGGCCGCCTCTGACGCGAGATAGGGATCGACGCCCTTCTCCCAACGGTTCGAGCCCTCCGTCCGCAGGCCATGACGCTCGGAGCTCCAGAGGATCGTGCCCGGCTCGAAGTTGGCGGCCTCGAGCAGGACGGTGGTCGTCGTCTCGGTGACCTCTGTCTCGAGACCGCCCATGATTCCGGCGAACGCGATCGCGCCCTCGCCGTCGGCGATCACGAGGTCGGCCGGATCGAGCCGGCGCAGGTTGCCGTCCAGGCTGACGAACTCCTCGCCCCGCCTGGCGCGCCGAACGACGATCCGTCCACCGCGCAGGGAGTCGAAGTCGAAAGCGTGGAGCGGGTTCCCGAGCGCGAGCATGACGTAGTTCGTCACGTCGACCACGTTCGAGATCGGGCGCATTCCGGCGGCGGTGAGGCGTGCCTTCAGCCACGGCGGCGAGGAGCCGATCCGCACGTCGCGGAAGAGCCTCCCGATGTAGCGCGGGCAGCCGTCCTCGTCCTCGATCGTTATGTCCGGGTGCTCGTCTCCCGTGAGCGGAGGCTCGACGCCCGGCAGCGGGCGAAGCTCCGCTCCGAAGAGCGCAGCGACCTCGCGCGCGATCCCGTAGACGGAGAGGCAGTCGGGGCGGTTGCGCGTCAGCTCGATCTCCAGCACCTCCTCGCCGAGGGGGAGCACGTCGCGAAGCGGCGTTCCCGGCTCCCACGGCTCGGGCAGGACGAGGATGCCGGCGTGTTCGGAGCTGAGCTCCAACTCGGCCTCCGAGAGGATCATCCCGTCGGAGACGCTGCCGCGGAGCTCCGCACGCTCGAGCGTGCGGCCGTCCGGAAGCACAGCGCCGGGAAGGGCGACCGCGACCGTCGCCCCCGCGCCGAAGTTCCACGCCCCGCAGACGATCTGGCGCGGCTCGGGCTCGCCCACATCGACGCGGCAGAGCTGGAGGCGGTCGGCGTTCGGGTGCTTGCCCGCCTCGACGACCTTGCCCACGAGGTAGCGGCCGTGGTTGCCGTCGTCGTCGGCCACACCGCGGTAGGAGATGCGCTCGACCTCCCCCGTGGCGATCGCGAGGCGGTCGGCGACCACGGGAGTCGTCGCGTCGACGTCGACGTACTCGCGGAGCCAGGAAACGGGGACCTTCACGTCAGAATTGCCTGAGCACGCGGAGGTCGTTTTCCCACAGCAGGCCGAGCGCCGGCAGGCCGTGGCGAAGCATGGCCACGCGCTCGAGACCCATCCCGAAGGCGAAACCGCTCCACTCCTCCGGGTCGAGCCCGACGAACTCGAAGAGGGTCGGATCGACCATGCCCGACCCCGCGATCTCGATCCAGCCCGAGTAGCGGCAGACCGGACAGCCCCGCCCGTCGCAGAGGAAGCAGCTGACGTCCGGCTCGAGCGACGGCTCCGTGAACGGGAAGTCGTGCGTCCGGAAGCGCATCTCGCGCTCCTCGCCGAAGAGCGCCCGCATCATGTGGAGCAGCGTCCCCTTGAGGTCGGCCATCGTGATCCCCCGGTCGACTGCCAGCCCCTCGACCTGGTGGAAGATCGGCGTATGCGTCGCATCGGGCGTATCCCGCCGGTAGACACGGCCGAGCGAGACCATGTAGATCGGCGGCGGCTGCGACTCCATGATGCGGATCTGGGACGGCGAGGTCTCGGTGCGGAAGAGGACGTCGCCGTTCAGGAAGACCGACTGCAGCGGCGAGCGAGCCGGGTGATCGGCGGGAAAGTTGAGGGCGTCGAAGTTGTAGTGCGTGGTCTCGACCTCCCTGCCGTCGACGACCTGGTACCCGAGCCCGAGGAAGATGTCCTCCACCTCGCGGCGGATCTGCGTGATGAGATGCAGGTGGCCGCGAGGACGCGACTCGCCCGGAAGCGTGATGTCGACGACTTCCTGGGTCAGCCGGCGGTCGAGCTCGGCACGCTCGAGCTCGGCTCGGCGGTCGGCGACCGCGCGCTCGAGAGCCTCGCGAAGCCGGTTGAGCACGCTGCCGGTCTCCGCGTCGCGAATCTCGCGCAACGCCTGCTTCAGCTCGCTCTTCCGGCCGAGGAAGCGCACACGAACGGTGTCGAGGTCGTCCAGAGTCGAGGCACCCGCAATCGCGCTTCGCGCCTCGGTTTCCACGGCCTGGACGTCCACCGGCGGAGCGTATCATCGGGTCTGTGAACGCCTACGACGCAATCGCGGAGCTCTACGACCCGTGGAGCCGCACCGTGACGGAGGACGTCGACTTCTACATCGCCGAAGCGCGCAAGGCCCGCGGCACGGTCGTCGAACTGGGGGTCGGCACCGGGCGGATCGCCGTCCCGGTGGCCGAGTCCGGGATTCCGGTAATCGGCGTCGACACCTCCGCCGGGATGCTGGACGTCTGCCGGCGGCGCGCCGAGGCGGCCGGCGTCGATCATCTGATCGACCTGCGCCTCGGCGACCTCCGCGATCCACCGGTCTCCGAGCGGGTGCGTCTCGTGACCTGTCCCTTTCGAGCCCTCCTGCACCTGGAGACGGACGTGGAGCGGCGCCAGGCGCTTGCCTCGGCCTACCGGTTGCTCGAGGACGGTGGCCGGTTCGTCTTCGACGTCTTCGCGCCGAGCGCCGCGGACGTCGAGGAGACGCACGACCGCTGGCTCGAGCGCGAGCCCGGCATCTGGGAGCTGGCCCGCTGGAACCTGGAGGAGCGCGTGCTCACGCTTCGCGTGCGCGGTCCCGAGTCCGAAGCCTCGATGCGCCTTGCCTGGCTTCCGGCCGAGGACTGGCGGGCTCTGCTCGAGGCGACGGGCTTCGAGATCGTGGCGTGCTACGGCTGGTTCGACCTGCGCCCCTTTTCCGGCGGCGAGGATTCGATCTGGCTCGCCAGACGGCCCTAGGAGGGCGTAGCCCGGCGCGCTACCGGCCCCAGCCGGGAGGAGGCTCGTGCCGACCTTCTTCGACGTGCCAGTACTCGCGGAGCTCCTCGCAGCGCCCGTCGCCCGCGAAACGGAGAAGCAGGGCACCGGGCAGCGTGATCCAGCTGCCCTCGTCGCGCATGATCGCCCACCACTCGACGGCGACCTTGTTCCCCTCGATGACCGGCTCGCCGAAGCGGAGGTCGAGCTCCTCCTGCGTCGAGGTCGCCCCCGCCCAGTACTCGCGGACGCCGTTCGAGCCCGTGTGAGGTTCGCGGAACGGGTGCGAGCGATAGACCGCATCCACGGTGAACAGCTCGACGGCGGCCTCGGGGTCGCGGCCCACCCAGGCCCGCTCGTACGCGGCGATCCACTCGGCTGCGTTCATGCCCGCCGCCCCCTCCTCCTCGTCCATTCGTAGAGCGCGATTGCACCGGCGGTCGCCACGTTGAGGGACTCGGCCTCGCCCGACTGCGGAATCGTCGCCGAGACGCTTGCGGCCGCGAGCACGTCGTCGGGCAGGCCTTGGCGCTCGGCGCCGAGGACGAAGAGGGCGCGCTCCGGAAGATCGAGCTCCGAAAGCGACGGGCCGTCGCGGGGGACGAGAGCCACGCGGGGGATCCCCCCACCGTCGTCGAAGCTACCGAGCGGGACGCGGAAGATTGAGCCGGCCGAAGCCCGCACGGCCTTCGGACCCGTCGGGTCGGCACAGCCGCTCGAGAGCAGGACGAACGCGGGCCCGAAGGCATCGGCCGTCCGAATCAACGTCCCGAGGTTGCCCGGATCGGAGACGCGCCAAAGCGCAAGCCCGACAGGGGCATCCAGGATCCGCGGCAGGTCGGCCCGCCGAAAGACGGCGGCGACCCTCGCCGCATGCGGCAGCGTCGAGAGCCCCGCCATCACCTCGGGAGCGACGAGCTCCGCACCCTGGAGTCGGTCGGTCAGCGCAGGGCGCTCGGCGTCGACGAGGGCCTCGACCGGCTGCAGGCCGGCGGCGAGCGCGGCTGCGACGAGGTCCTCCCCCTCGCAGGCGAAGAGACGGAGCTTCTCACGCTGGCGCCGTGATTCGAGCTTGCGGACGAGCTTGACCCGCGGATTGGCCGCAGACGTGATCACGCTAGGAGCGCTCGGCGGAACACTGCTTCCTGCGGGGGGTCTAGGCCGATCAGGCCCCGAGCGCGGCCTTGGCCCGCTCGGCGATCTTCGTGAACGCCGCCGGGTCGTTGACCGCGATGTCCGCCAGGGCCTTGCGGTCGAGCTCGATCTCGGCCTTGCGACAGCCGGCGACGAACTGGTTGTAGGAGAGCCCCTCCTGCCGGGCCGCGGCGTTGATCCGGACGATCCAGAGTCGGCGGAAGACGCGCTTCTTGCGCTTCCGGTCGCGGTAGGCGTGGTTGTCGGCCTTCTGGACGGCCTCCTTGGCCTTCCGGTACGAGATCGAGCTCTGGCCAACGTAGCCCTTCGCGCGCTCGAGTACCTTGCGGCGCTTCTTGCGCGCGTGAACGGATCGCTTGACGCGGGGCATCGCTTCCTCCTCCTGCCACTACCGCCCGAGCAGACGCTTGACGTCGCGGGCGTTGCTCTCGTCCACGGACTGGTCGTTGCGAAACGCGCGGTGCCGCTTGGCGGACTTCTTCTCGAGGTTGTGGCTCTGCATGGCATGGCGCCGCCGCAGGCGGCCCGTGCCGGTGATCTTGAACCGCTTCTTCGCGGCTGAGTTGGTCTTCTGCTTAGGCACTTTGTACTGCTCCCACTTCTCGTGCGACGTTCCTGTGCGGCGCGAGCACCATCACCATGTTGCGTCCGTCCTGGATCGGCGGCGACTCGATCATCCCGAGCTCCTTGACGTCGTCGGCCAGCCGCATGAGCAGGTCTCGCCCGCGTTCGGGATGCGTCTGCTCACGACCCCGGAACATGATCGTCACCTTCACCTTGGCTCGGTTCCCGAGGAACCTCACGACGTGACCTTTCTTCGTCTCGTAGTCGTGGACGCCGATCTTCGGGCGAAGCTTGATCTCCTTCACCTGGATCTGTGACTGGTGCTTTCGTGCGGTCTTGGCCTTCTGCTCCTGCTCGTACTTGTACTTTCCGTAGTCCATGATCCGGGCCACCGGCGGGTCGGCGCTGGCGGCGACCTCGACGAGGTCCAGATCCTTGGAGTAGGCGTACTCGAGCGCCTCGGCCGTCGGCTTGATCCCGACCTGCGATCCGTCCGAGTCGACCAGCCTGACGCGCGGGACGCGGATCGACTCGTTGATCCGGGTCGTGTCCTGCTGCGGTCTGGCCTGCTCGAACCTCCGCCGCGGCCTCACTGAAACGTCACCAAGTTATGCGACTTCCTCCTCTTAGAACAATGAAAAGCTGCGCACAGGCAGCTCGTCAATTCCCCGATTCGGTTGAACCTCCGATGAGCCGGCGGCTCCGGAGGTGAGGAAACAAACGATGCTCCTGCTTGCAGGGCTCAGAGTCTAGCAGCGGTTCTGAGCTCCTCGGCGAGCGCGTCCGCGGACGTCACCGACTGCTCACCGCCCCGGCGCCGGACCGAGACCGCATCCAGCGACTCGCGATCGCCCCACACGAGGACATACGGGACTTTGGCGAGTTCCGCATCGCGGATCCGTCGGGCCACGGTCTCGTCTCGCTCGTCGACCTGGACGCGGAACCCGTCCGTCCGTAGCCGGTCGGCGAGCGACTCGGCATCGGTTACGTGCACCTCCGCGACCGGGAGAATCCGAACCTGCTCCGGCGCCAGGAAGAGCGGGAAGTCGCCGCCGGTGTGCTCGAGATAGACGCCGACGAACCGCTCCAGCGAGCCCAGTAGGGCTCGATGGATCATCGCCGGCGTGTGCTCGGCGTTGTCGTCGCCCTGATAGGTGAGCCCGAAGCGCTTCGGCATCTGGAGATCGAGCTGAACGGTGCCGAGCTGCCAGCTCCGCCCGAGGGAATCGTCCATGTGCAGGTCGATCTTGGGCCCGTAGAACGACCCTTCCCCCTCGCTATCCACATAGTCGAGGCCCTTGCTCGCGAGCGCCTTGCGGAGCTCTTCCTCGGCGAAGTCCCACTCCTCGTCGGTGCCCAGCTTGTCGTCGGGTCGGAGCGACAGCTCGACGCGCATGTCGAGCTCGAACAGGTCGTAGAGGTAGTAGGCGTAGTCGAGAGACGCAAGCAGCTCCTCCTGGATCTGCTCGGCCGTGCAGAAGATGTGAGCATCGTCCTGGACGAAGTGGCGGACGCGCAGCAGGCCGTGGAGGACACCGGAGAGCTCGTTGCGGTGGAGGTTGCCGGCCTCGGCGATCCGCAGCGGCAGCTCGCGGTAGCTGTGCGGCGAGAGCGAGTAGAGGAGGCAGTGCCCGGGGCAGTTCATCGGCTTCAAGCCGAAGTCCCGATCCTCGATCTCCAGCCGGAACATGTGCTCCTGATACTTGTCCCAGTGGCCAGACGTGCGCCAGAGGTCGGAGTCGTAGAGCTGCGGCGTCCGGACCTCGTCGTAACCCCGCTTCGCGTTCTCCCGCCGGCGCAGGTCCTCCAGTACGTTCCAGATCACCATGCCGCGCGGGTGCCAGAAGGGCATGCCCGGAGCCAGCTCGGAGAAGTCGAAGAGGTGCAGGTCCTTGCCGAGCCGCCGGTGGTCGCGCCGCCGTGCCTCCTCGACGCGGTGAAGGTAGTCCTCCAGATCCCTTGGGTCGTAGAACGCCGTGCCGTAGACGCGCGTGAGCTGTGGCCGGCTCTCGTCGCCCCGCCAGTAGGCACCGGCGAGGGAGAGCAGTTTCACGGCCTTGATCGGCTCGGCGCTCTGCAGGTGCGGCCCACGGCAGAGGTCGACGAAGTCACCCTGTCGATAGAAGGAGATGTCGCCCTCCGCGGTGTCGACGAGCTCGACCTTGAACGGCTCGGCCTCCTGCTCGAAGTAGCTGCGAGCCTCGTCACGGCTCGTCTCCCACCGCTCCCACGAACGGCCCTCGGCGATCTCGCGCCGGATCTCCTCTTCGAGGCGCTCGAGCGCCTCCTCGGTCACCGGCTCGGGAAACTCGAAGTCGTAGTAGAAGCCGTTCTCGATCGGAGGGCCGATGGCGACCTTGGTCCCAGGGTAGAGCCGCCGAGCGGCCTCGGCCAGGAGGTGCGCCGCCGAGTGGCGCAGGACGTAGAGCGCGTCCGGATCCTCGCGGTCGCGGATCGTCAGGATCTGGATTCGCTCCCCGTCGTCGAGCGGCAGACGCAGATCGCGGACGGTGCCGTTTACGCGCGCGAGGACGGCCTGCTCGGCGAGTTTGGGGCCGATTGCGCGCGCAGCGTCGAGCCCGGTTGCGCCTTCGGGAAGCTCGAGCTCGGTCTCGTCGGGGAGGATCACCCGCATGGAACCAGAGGATATGGTCAGCGGGTGAGCGCACGCGCGACTGCGGCGCATCCGTCGCGCAGCACCGGCTCGCCGTGCGAGACGAGCACAAGCTCCACCGGAAGGTCGAGGAGCGGCTCCAGCACCGTGCGCAGATCGTCCCGGCGCATGCCGCTCGGCAGGTAGCGGAGCCACGAGTCGGGGCACAGGCGCACGCCGCCCGCGTCGTCCCCGAGCAGCCTGTCGCCCGGGACGAGGGTTCGCGGCCCCGGGAGCCAGAGCATGGTCTCCCCCGCGCCGCGGATCGTGATCGTCTCGACGCCCTCGGGAAGCGTCGCTCGCGCGCGCGACGTCGACGCGCGGTACCGCTCCGCGAGCTGGGGCCGACTGCGGCGGTGGAACTTGAGCGTGGTGAGGATGTGCACCGGCTTCGCGTGCGCGCGCACGAGGTCGTCCAACTCGTCGATGAGCTCCGGGCGGTCGGCGGGCACCAGCGGATCGACGAGGACGAGCGCGCCGGGACCTGCCCACGCCACCGAGCCGACCTCTGGGCCCCAGTCCGCCGGACCTCCGGGATTCGGGTTCGGCTCGGCGTCCGGATGGAGCGCGGTCCAGCGGAACAGGCCGGGCCGCAGCTCCGCGAGCGCGGTCATTCGCCCTCGACGGCGGAGCGGAGGTGCGTCGGCGCCTTCAGCCAGTAGCTCTCGCGAAGCCACTCGAGCGCCGCCTCGAGGGACTCGTCGTCTGCGACCCTCGCCGTCACCCAGCCGTACCGGCCGACGTAGCGTGCGGTACTGACGTACGGCAGAAGGTGGGCGATCTCGCGCTCCTCCGGCGTCAGCTTGACGGTCAGCCTGACGCAGTCGTCGGCCACGTCCATCGACGCGAACATGCGGTTCTCCGCCACCTTGAAGACCGGGTGGCCCCAGGGCTCGTCCTCGTACGTCTCCGGGAGGGACAGTGCGAGCTCTCGGAGGCGCTCGGCGAGGTCCTCGAGGTCGGGCACGCGGCCAGCCTACCGCTTTGGGGAAATTGTGAGGATTCTGCAAATTTTTGTATGTATGCACCGTCTTCGAGGTGCAGGGGACTACCCTCTGGAGCCGCGGGCCGGAGGCCCTGGAGCTGGCCGCAGGCTCCCGGATCTCTCCCCCGGCTCGTAAGCCCACGGACGCCGAGGCGGAGCCCCGCCGCAAGGGCTCCGCCTCGCGTACCGCTCCTCGTCGGACACCCCGCTCGCCGTGCAGGTGAGCCGTGCCGTGCACGGCGAGGCCCGCGTCCTCCGAGAGGGACGCGGGCCTCGGATGCCGGCGGGTGACGGCCTACCTGCCGGCGGGTGCCGGGGCGGGCCCGGCCTTCGGGGCGGCCTCGGTCTCGTGCGAGACCTGAGGCAGCCACTCCAGCCAGCTCGGGAGGTACCAGTTCCAGTCACCGAGCAACTTCATGGCGGAGGGCAGGAGCACGGCGCGGACGATCGTCGCGTCGATCAGGATCGCCGCGGCGAGCCCGACGCCTGCCTGCTTCATGTCGATCGTCGAGAGGGTCGCGAAGATCGAGAACACCGCCACCATCACGACGGCGGCCGCGGTTACGACGCCGGCCGTCGTCTTGATCCCGTGGGTCACAGCCGCGTCGGTGTCGAGCCCGCGGTCGTACGCCTCGCGGATCCGGCTCAGGATGAACACGTGGTAGTCCATCGAAAGCCCGAACAGGATCACGAACATGAACAGCGGGAGCCAGGCCGTGATGGCGCCGGTCGACTCGAAGCCGAGGAGCGACTCTCCCCAGCCCCACTGGAAGACGATGACGAGGAGCCCGTAGGCCGCCGCCACCGAGAGGACGTTGAGCACGACCGCCTTCGCGGCGATGACGATCGACCGGAAGGCGACCAGCAGGAGCGCGAAGGCCAGGAGCAGGACGAACGCGAACACGTACGGCGCCCGGTGCTTCGTCAGCTGGCTGAAGTCGTACGACGAGGCGGCCTCGCCCGTTACGGCGACCTCGGCTCCGTCAACGCCGCCGATCGTGGCGGGGATGACGTCCTCGCGGAGGGTGCGAAGTGCCTCGGTGGAGGCGTCGTCGGTACCCGTCCCGGCGAGCGGGACGGAGATGACGGCCACCGTGCCGGCGTCGTTGGCCTGGACCTCGATCGGGTCCTCCATCTGACCCGAAGCGAGGGCCTGCCTGCGGAAGTCGGCGAGCGCGGCCTCGAACTCGGGCGAGGCGACGTCGTCGGCCTCGACGGCCACAACGGCCGGCAGGGGGCCACCCGGGAACGCCGACTGGATCTTGTCGTAGGTCTGCATGATCGGAATGTCGCGCGGGAGGCTCGAGATGCTGGGGAACGCCGTGTGCATCCCGAACGCCGGGAGGGCGAGCAGGACGAGGAACGACGCCGAGGCAACGGCCGAGACGAGCGGGCGGCGCAGGACGCGGTCGAGGATCGCGCCCCACACGCGAGAATCCCCGTCCTTGCGCCTGAGCCGGTGGACGAACGGGATCTTGCCCTTCTCGACGCGGTCGCCGAGCCAGGAGAGCAGCGCCGGGAGCACCGTCAGGGAGCCGGCGACGGCGATGGCGACGACCATGATCGTGCCGACCGCGATCGAGGTCCAGATCGCCGTCCCGCCGAAGAAGAGCCCGGCGAGCGCGATGATCACGGTCAGGCCGGAGATGAGGACTGCCCGGCCGGAGGTGGCCGCGGCGGCTTCGAGCGCTGCCGCGGGGCCCTTACCGGCCGCCCGTTCCTCGCGCTCCCGCTTGAGGTAGAAGAGCGAGTAGTCGACGCCGACCGCGAGCCCGATCAGCAGGATGATCGAGGCGGAGGCATCGTCCATCGGGACGAGCTGGCTCGGGACTGCCAGAAGGCCGAGGGTCGCCATGACGGCCGAGAGGCCGAGCAGCAGCGGGATCCCGGCGGCCACGGCCGCACCGAAGACGATCAGTAGGATGCCGAGCGTCAGAGGGATGGCTGTGAACTCGGCCCGCTGGAAGTCGGACGAGATGGTGTCGTCGACCGACTTTTCACCGCTGGCGGAGCCGAACCCGTCGACGGTGAAGCCGGGGTTGGCGGTCTCGATCGCGGCAGCAGAGTCCAGGATCGGCTCGATACGGTCGACGGCGCCGGTGCCCGCGTCCGAGAGGTCGTACTGGACGAGGACGGCGTGGCCGTCCGAGGAGACGAGCGCGGGGTCCTCGGCCGGCGAGCGGATGCCGGATACGCCGTTTGCGCCGGACAGCTTGGCGATGACGTCGGCGACGACGGCCTGGAACTCGGAGCTCGAGGCATCGAGCGATTCGTTCTCGACGAATACGGACTCGTCCACCGTGCCATCGAACCCGCCGCGGTCGATGATCTGCAACGCGCGGCCGGAGTCGCCGGCCTCGGAGTCGGCGGGGTCGAGTGACTTCGTGCCGATCACGCTTCCGAGGGCGACGGCGACGAACACGAACGCGAGCCACCCGAAGATCGCGATCTTCCGGTGGGCTGCGCTCCAACGACCCATGCGGGCCGCGAGGTTCTGGGACTTGGCGAGCGGGGTCATGGCATCTCCTTGCAGTTCGTGAATACGTTGTCCAGGCTCGCAGCCCAGGCGCCAAGCGGGAATGAGGCCACCCAGCGTCTTTGGGTGGTGCTAGCGCGAAGCGCCCCGCGGGGGTAAGCCGAAGCGCTACGCGGCCAGCGCGAGGTCGTCGAGGGCGGCCGGGATGGGCTCCGCGACCTCGAGCTCGGGCTCCTCGCCCCGGATCAGGGCCAGGAAGGGCAGGGAGAGCAGGATGGGAACCCCGATCGCCACCCACATGGCGCCGTACCCGTTGGTCGAGGGGAACACCGGCGCGAGCACGTCGATGGCGATGCCGACGACGATCGGCCCCAGGACTGCGCCCAGGGCGCGGGAGAAGCCGAAGAGGCCGGACAGCGCGCCCTCGGCCCCCGGCGGCGTCATGCCGGCCAGGATGCCGTACGGAAGCGTCATCACGACGGCCCCGGCGAGGGCGATGAACGGCAGGCCGATGAGGAACGAGTCGAGCGTCGAGAGCCCGGCGCCGACGAGCAAGCCGACGCCGTAAACCCAGATCGACGCACGCATCAGGCGATGGATGCCGACCACGTCGGCGAGACGCCCGGCGCCGAAGGACGCGATCACGTACGCGCCGGCCACGACGCCGATCACGGCCGAGGCGGTTCCCACCGACTCGCCGAGACCCTTGACCACGAAGAGGACGATGAACGTCTTCAGCCCCATGAAGGAAAGCTCCCAGAGGGCGTTGGCGGCGACGAACGCGCGCACGTCAGCACGCTCGCGGACGAGGCGGAAGACGCCGGGGCCGGGAACGGGCCGTGCGGCCGGAGTCGGGGTCGGGGCGTCCGGCTCGCGCACCTCGCGCACGAGCACGACCGTGGCGAGCACGGCCGCGCCTGCCGCCAGGACGAAGGGGAGCGGCGTCCAGACCGAGAGCAGGAGCCCGCCGGCGATCAGCGCGACCCCGAGCCCGAGACCCCGCATGACGCCCTGCCAGCCCTGTGCGCGACCCTGGTGGGACGCCGGCACGAGCTCGGCGAAGAGCGCCTGGTACGGCGGGTAGTAGATGTGGTAGCCGACGAAGAAGAGGGAGACGAGCGCGACCGTCTCCGCGTAGCCGTGCGCGAACGGGAGGATCACGAGCGGCACCACGAGCAGCGGCACGCCGATCAGCGCGTAGGGGATGCGCCGCCCGAGGCGGCTGCGGGTGCGGTCGGAGAGGGAACCGATGAGAAGCGGCAGAAAGAGCGCGAAAGCACCCTCGGCGCCGACGGCGATGCCGATCGCGCCTGCCGACGACGTCGCCTCACCGAGAAGGAGCGGCGCGTACGTCGTCAGGACGCTGATCCCGAGCGCGAGCGCGAAGGTCGGCAGCGCCAGGGCGCCCAGCGAGAGGCCGATTCGCGGTGCCGGCTGCACCGGTTACCCCGCGACGGCCCAGCGCGCGCCGCGAACGGTCCAGCCGCCCACGGCCAGAAGCAGGACCCCGAGGATCACAGCGCCGATGAACAATGTCTTCTTCATACCGCCACTCTCCCTCCTCGGACACAGGACGGGAATGGGGGCAGCCTGCTTCCATCGGTGCGGTTTTCCGTACCCCGAAAGACGAAGGCCGCCGGAGCGGCTGCGCGCGGCTACTGCTGCAGGTACGTGAGGACCGCGAGCACCCGCCGGTGGTCCTCGGACGTGTGCGGGAGCCTGAGCTTCGCGAAGATGCTCGTCACGTGCTTCTCGACGGCTCGCTCGGTGACCACGAGTTGGTCGGCGATGCCCTGGTTGGACCGGCCCTGGGCCATGTGCTCGAGCACCTCCCGCTCGCGCGGCGTCAGCTGGTCGATCGGGTCGTCGCGGCGCCGGCGGCCCACGAGCTGGGAGACGATCGCCGGGTCGAGGGCCGATCCCCCCTCCCCAACGCGGCGCACGGCCGCCGCGAACTCGCCCACGTCCGAGACGCGATCCTTGAGCAGATAGCCGACGCCTTCCGCGCTGTCCGCGAGCAGCTCCATCGCGTACGTCGGCTCGACGTACTGGGAGAGCACGAGCACGCCGATCTCCGGATAGCTTCCACGGATCTCCTGCGCCGCCTTGAGGCCCTCGTCGGTGTGCGTCGGAGGCATGCGGATGTCGACGATGACGACGTTCGGCGAGTAGCTCCGGACCTTGAGCATGAGATCCTCGGCCGTGCCGGTCTGGGCGACGATGTCGAACCCCTGGTCCTCGAGAAGACGCGCGACGCCTTCGCGCAGGAGGACGGAGTCCTCGGCGAGCACTACCCGCACGGGATCTCCACCCTGACGCGCGTGCCCTCGCCGGGAGGGCTCTCGACCTGGAGGCGACCGTCGAGTGCCTCGACCCGGTCCACGAGGCCCCGGAGCCCCGAGCCCTTGGCCGGGTCGGCCCCGCCGATGCCGTCGTCGGCGATCTCGACCACCGCGTGTCCGTTCACGGACGCGATGCTAACGGCGACCGAGGACGCTTCGGCGTACTTGGCCACGTTCGCCAGGGCCTCCGACACGACGTAGTAGGCGGCCGCCTCGACCGGTTCGGGAAGCCGGTCGTCGAGGAGCTCCAGCTCGACCGAGAGCGGGGTGCGGGAGACCAGGGCCTCGAGCGCGGCGTTGAGCCCGCGATCGGAGAGGACTGCAGGGTGGATCCCGCGCGCGAGCTCGCGCAGCTCCTCGAGAGCCTGGGCCAACTCGTCCGAGGCCTGGCCGAGGAGCTGCTCCGCCTGGTCGGGCTCGCTCTCTACACGCGCCTGCGCGAGGCGGAGCATGAGCGAAAGCGAAACCAGACGCTGCTGCGCGCCGTCGTGCAGATTGCGCTCGAGCCGGCGACGCTCGACGTCGCTCGCCTCGAGCAGGCGCGCACGCGAGCGCCGGAGCTCGGCTTCCTGCTGCTTCCGCTCGGTGATGTCCACCCCGCAGATGAGGAGCCGGGGGTCCCCCCTGTCGTCCCGCAGGGGTGTCGTCGACCACGTCACCTGCCGGCGTTTACCGGCCGTCGTGATCCACGCGCTCTCGAACTCGCCGCGTCCGCCCTCTGCGACCACGTCCTCGAGCGCGCGACGCACCGACTCCCGCTCCTCGGGGGCGATGAAGACGTCCCAGAAGGGAGCGCCACGGATGAGGTCGTCGTCACGCCGCCCCGAGACACGCTCCAGCGACGCGTTGAAGCGGACGATGTAGCCGCCCGGCGTGGCGAGGCAGAGCAGGCTCGGCGTCGAGTCGACGACCGTCGTCGCGAAGTCGCGCTCGTGCTCGAGGTCGCGATGGCGCTGCTGCAGCTCGACGTGCAGCCGCTCGAGCTCCGCCTGGGCGCGGTTGCGCTCCGTGAACTCCCGCCCGATAAGCACTGCCTCGTCTCCCGCCTTGACGATCCTGGCCTCGAAGTCTCGCGACTCGCCGCCGAACTCCAGCGTGTACTCACCCGTCACGAGCTCGCCCGTGTCGATCGCGCGCTGGATGCCCCCGACGAGCTGATCGGCGACGTCGCGCGGCAAGACATCGTGCGCCCTCGCCCCGATCAGCTGCTCAGGAGGCACGATCAGGTCCTCCTCCCTGCCGCTGTACTCGAGGTAGACCCCGTCGCGGTCGAGGCGGAAGATGAGGTCCGGAAATCCGTCGAGCAAGGCCTGTATGCGCGCCTGCGTTTTGGCGAGCGCCGCCAGGCGGCGCTCGTTCTCGAGCGCGAGCGCGGCCGCGGCCGCGACGGTCTCGACGAGCAGCGGGTCCTCCTCGAGGGAGCGGTGGTGGATGAGCGCAGCCACCGGCTCCCCGTCGCGCTCGACCATCGTGGCAAGCTCCTCGCCCCGCCCCTCGGGAAGCTCGATCGGCTGGCCGTTCAGATCCACGAAGGACTGCGTCTCGGGGATCCAGTAAGCGAGGCGGACAGTCGGATCACCGAGCGCCCGCGCGAGCGCTTCCCGCAGCTCCCCTGGGGCATGCGGGCGCCCGAGCTCGAGAACGAGCTGCCCGACCCCCTCGCGAGCCAGACGGCCGCTCAGCAAGCCGGCGATGAACGCGAGCGGGACGCACGCGAATGCGAGCGTGACGATCCAGAAGATGACCGACCCGGCCTGATCCGAGAAGGGCTCCACGACCAGCCCCGCCGTCAGGAAAAGGATCGTGACTCCCGCCGCGATGTAGACCGGGAGAAGCACCCTGCGAAGCGGCGCGGACGCTGCGATCCAGCGTCGCCGGAAGACGAGGAGCGAAGCCAGGAGCGCGGGGATGCCGATGGCGATCAACACCGTGTCGATCGCGCTGACGGCGTTCGGCCAATCGACGATCATGAACGCGTTCTGCGGGCAGTCCGGGCAGTCGTCCTGGACGTTGTCGAAGAAAGACGCAAGGAGGGATCCGGCCGTGAGCGCCAGGTAGGCGACCGCGACGATCGCGTAGACGAGCCGCGTCTCGAGATAGCCGCGCGGGAAGGCGAGGAGCGCGTGGATGAAGACGGCGATGAAGACGCCGCCGAAGACGTAGCCCAGCGTGAAGAGGAGCGAGTTGTTCGACTGCTCGAGCGCGCCGATGAAGACGGTGAGACCGACCGCGGTCAGGAGGGGTCCGAAGCGATTGTCCGGCCTCCTCGCCCACGCGAAGACACCGCCGAGGATGAACGACCAGGACGCCAGGAGCAATGTGACGGCGACGAAGACCGGCTCCTCCTCGTGATCGCCCTCGAAAATGAGAAGAAGGGCACCCGCGGTGAGCAGGAGCCCGAGGCCGATGACCCCGGCGGCGGTGAGCCGTCGCATGGAGCTATCGAAGCACAGCGCGCAGGGCCGCGCCGCTCAACTCGCCCTTCGGAACGAAGGCCGCAGCGCCGCACGTGCCGACGATCGAGCCGAAGTCCGACTCGTCGTGGCTCGACGTGAGGACGACCTTCGGGCCGATGCCGTTCTGGCGCCTGAGCTCGTTCACCACCGTAAAGCCGTCCATGTCGGGGAGCTGGACGTCCAGAAGGACGAGATCGGGCTGCAGGCGCTTCGCAGCCTCGATCCCCGACTGGCCGTCGACGGCCTCGCCGACGACCTCGAACCCGTCGGCCACGAGGAGGGCCTTGACCGTCGCGCGGAAGCTGGGGTGGTCGTCGACAATCAGGACCGTGTAAGCCATCGTCGCTGGAAATGGTGGCAAAACGGTGACCCGCCGGGAATACGGCTATCCACACCATCGAAGGCCGGCCAGCCGGCGAGTCAAGGAGCGGCGACGTGCAGGTCCCGGCTTCCGCTCGGAGCTACGATCCGTCCGTGCCCGGGCTCAAGGAGACCCATGAACGCGAGCTGAAGCTCGCGGTTCCGCCCGGGTTCGCGCTGCCGAAGCTTCCAGGCCGGACGCTCGGGCCCGAGATCTTCACCTCCACCTACCACGACACGGCCGACCGGGCGCTCGCGCGCGCCGGGATCACGCTGCGGCGCCGCGTCCAGAACCGACGGGGCCTCTGGCAGCTCAAGCTCCCAGGCGAGGGCGAGAGACTCGAGCTCGAGGTCTCCGGAGGGCCGGGAATGCCGCCCGCCGAGCTCGCAACGCTGCTGCCCGGCGTTCTCCGCGGGCGCGCGCTCGAGCCCGTCGCTGTCCTCCGGACGCACCGCGAGGGGATCCGCGCACGTGAGAACGGGCGTGCAGTGGCAGACGTGACCATCGACACGGTGACGGTGCTCGACGGCCGGCGCGTGCGCGAACGCTTTGTCGAGCTCGAGGTCGAAGCCCTCCCCGGTGGCGCGGACGCGCTCCCCGCGCTCGAGCGCGTGCTGCTCGAGGCGGGAGCCTCTCAGGGCGAGGGGCGGTCGAAAGCCTTCCGCGCACTCGGCTTTTTCCCGGCGGAGCGCTCGGCCGCGCCCCGGTGGGCACCTGCCTCGGAACACGTCCGGTCGATGATCGCGACGCAGGTCGCCGAGCTGATCGCGCACGACCCGGGGACGAGGCTCGGAGCCGACCCGGAGGAGCTCCACCAGGTACGTGTCGCAACCCGGCGGCTGCGAGCGGTGCTGCGGGCGGCGCTGCCCCTGCTCGACCCCGAGTGGGCCGAGTCGCTCCGTGTGGAGCTCGCATGGCTCGGGGATGCGCTGGGGCCCGTACGTGACCTCGACGTCCTTCTCGAGCGGCTCGCGACCGAGATCGCCGAGCTCGAGCCGGACGAGCGCCGGGCGGGAGGAACGTTCCTGCGCGGGCTCGAGGCGGACAGGGCATCCGCGCGCGACGCCATGCTCGAGGTGATGACGAGCCCCAGCTACGACCGGCTCCTGGACCGGCTCGAGGCGGCGGCCGTGGCGCCCAGGGCGCGGCCGGCCGACGTATCGCTCCGGGACATCGCCGCCGGCGAGTTCCGGAAGCTTCGCAAGGCGGTTCGGGCGCTCCCGCCCGACCCGCCGAACGACGCCCTCCACGCAGTGCGCATCCGTGGGAAGCGCGCACGTTATGCCGCCGAGCTGGCCCAGGCCGTCGTCGGCAAGCCGGCCCGACGCTTCGTCCAGGACGCAAAGGTCTTCCAGGACGTCATCGGCTCACACCAGGACGCGGTCGTCGCCGAAGTGCGGATCCGCGGCCACCTCGACGACGCAGCTGCTCCCGAGGCGTACCTCGTCGCGGGGAGACTCGTCGAGCGCGAGCGTGAACGCCGCCGGAGGGCGCGCGCCGAGTTCCCGGAGGCCTGGGCACGGCTCGCACGGAGCGGGAAGCGAGCCTGGCGCTGAGCACGGTCGGCGAGACGGTGCGGGCCGCAGGCGGGGTCGTCTTTCGGGGTGGCGACGACGGCGAGGTCGAGGTGCTGCTCGTCCACCGGCCACGGTACGACGACTGGACGCTACCGAAGGGCAAGCTCGAGCCCGGCGAGACTCACGAACAGGCGGCAATCCGTGAGGTCGAGGAGGAGACCGGCCTGCGCTGTGAGCTCGGCCGCGAGCTCCCACCGACCAGCTACCTCGACGGCAAGGGGCGGCCGAAGACCGTCCGCTACTGGTCGATGCGGCCGCTTGCCGGCAGCTTCCTGCCGCACCGGGAGGTCGACGAGATCCGGTGGCTCCCCCTCCACGCGGCGCGGGAGCTGCTCAGTCACCGCCGCGACGACAACGTGCTCCGGGGCTTCGCGGACGGCGAGCGCTGATGTCGCTGCTCCTGCTGCGGCATGCGACCGCGGGCCACCGCCGGCCGGGCGTCGAGGAGTCCGAGGACCAGCTGCGACCGCTCGACGCGCGCGGGCGCCGCCAAGCGGAGGCGCTCCCCGAGCTCTACGCCGACCTGGGAGTCGAGCGGGTCGTTACGAGCCCGTATGTGCGCTGCCGCGACTCGGTGGTCCCGCTGGCCCAGGCACTGGACCTCCGGATCGAGGAGCGCGCGGAGCTGGCGGAGGGCGCCGTCGCCGCCGAGGTCTGGGGCCTCGTGACCGAGCTCGCCTCGACGACGGCGGTCCTGTGCACGCATGGTGACATCCTCGGCCTCCTGCTCGCGGAGGAGCCCGAGAAGGGCTCGACGTGGATCGTCGACGTCGAAGCCGGCGGATTCACCCGCCGCGGGTATCTCGCCCCGCCCGCATAGGCTGCCTAGACCCGCCTGGGCCCGGCGAGAAGCCCGCCCGAGCGCAGGACGATCCGGCGCTCCGCGACGCTTACCTGGTCCACCTCGCCGACCGGGACGTGGACGAGCCAGCTGCCGAGCAGGCCCGCGCGCACGGAGAGGAGCGCCGGGCGGCCGCTCTCTCGGTCGAGCCGGACGTCTTCGACCACTCCGATCCGCGCCGAGGGCCCGTACACGCCGAAGCCCCGGCAATCGCCGAGGGGCGGCTCGACCCCCGGGCGGTCATCGTGCCTCCCCATGGGACCCATCGTGCCGTGAGGATCGGCCGGCGTGGGTTACATCCCGATGAACTCTGGGTGAGGAAGCTGTAAGCGGCGTCAGGCGGCCGACGCGGCCAGCTCGTCCAGGAGCGCGAGCGCGGCGCCTTCCCGCAGGCCAGCGCGCGAGACCTCCAAGGGAACGCCGAGGCGGGCCTGGAGGCACGAGAGGATGACGGCGCCCGCTGCCAGCGTGCGCACACGGTGCGCGTGCAATCCGAAGGTCTTCGCCACCTTCGCGGACGGGCGCTTCCCGAGGATACGGAGCGCGGCGTCGAACTCCTCGGCTTCGAGCTCCCAGCCGACGAGCTTCCGGAGCGCCCGGGCGGTGCCACCGGTGGCCAGCGCGGCCTGCGGGAGCGGCGGCGTGAAGGCCTCGAGGTGCCGCTCGACCTCGTCTCTCGCGGCCGCGAGAGCCTGTCTTCCGGGTGGGTCGTGGCAGAGGAAGCGCTCGGTGAGGCGCACGGCGCCGAGATCGAGCGAGCGGGACCAGGCGGGCCCGCCTTCCGGGGTCCCCACGACGGCCTCCGCCGACCCGCCGCCCACGTCGCAGACCGCGACGATCGCCGGGAGCGAGCTCGCCGCCGTCACGGCCCCGGTGAACGCGAGCCGGCCCTCCTCGTCGGCGCTGAGCACGCGGACAGGGGCCCCGGTGGCGGCGCTGAGCTCGCGGACCAGACGGCCGGAGTTGGCGCTCTGGCGACCGGGCGCGGTCACGAGCACGTCGATCGTCCGCGCGCCCAGCTTGCGGGCGCTGCGGGCGAAGCCACCTGCGCACCGGGCCGCCTCCGCGATTCGGGCGGTGGAGAGCCGGCCGTCGCGCTCGACGTCCTCGCCGAGGAACAGGTGCTCCCGCTCCTCCCGGACCGTGACGAGCTCGCCGCCCTGCCTGCCCGCGACCAGCAGGCGGACGGTGTTCGACCCAACGTCGACGATGCCGACCTTCATGGCGACTCATTCTTCCGTTGGGGTCGGCTGGAAACGCCCGAGCGGACTAGCGCGGCCGGCGGGCGACCCGGCGCCGGGCGCGCGTCCGCGCCTTGCGCATGAGCGCCTCGTGGCTGCCCTTCACGCCTTGGTCCTTGCGTGGGCGAAGCCGCTTCCACCCGCCGTCGGGCTGCAGCGTCCACGCCGTGTTGTCCTCGAGCAGGACGTCGAAGGCGGCGGCGAGCTGAGCCTGCACTCTCGGCTCCTCCACCGGCACTGCGATCTCGATCCGGTGGTCGAGGTTGCGGGTCATGAGGTCGGCGCTTCCCATGAAGGTCGTCGCCGAGTCGCCCGCTTCGAAGACGAAGAAGCGGCTGTGCTCGAGGAAGCGCCCGAGGATGCTGCGAACGCGGATCGTCTCCGAGAGCCCGGGAACGCCGGGACGCAGCTGGCAGATGGAGCGGGCCACGATGTCGATCTCGGCGCCCGCCTGAGAGGCCGCGTAGAGCTCCTCGATCATGGCCTGGTCGGTGAGCGCGTTCGTCTTGAGGCGGATGCGCGCGTGCTCGCCGTCGGAAGCCGCCTTGGCAACCGCGCGGATCTCCTCGACCAGGCGCTTGCGCAGGTTGAACGGCGCGACGAGCAGCTTGCGGAACGCCTGCGGCCGACCGAAGCCAGTCACGTAGTTGAAGAGGTCGGCGACGTCGGCCGCAATCTCCTCGTCGGCGGTGAAGAGGCCGAAGTCCTCGTAGATCCGGGCGGTGAGCGCGTGGTAGTTCCCGGTCCCGATGTGGACGTAGCGCCGCAGGGCATTCCCCTCGCGCCGCACGACGAGGGTCGTCTTCGCGTGGATCTTGAGGTTCGGGAAGCCGTAGACGACGTGGACGCCCGCCCGCTCCATCGCTCTCGCCCACTCGATGTTGCGGAGCTCGTCGAAGCGGGCCTTGAGCTCGACGAGGCACACGCTCTGGCGACCGTCCTCGGCCACCTCGATGAGCGCCGGTACGACCGGCGAGTCGTCGCTCGTTCGATACACGGTCGTCTTCAGCGTGACGACCGCTGGGTCCCGAGCCGCCTCCTGGACGAAGCGCTCGAAGGTCGTGACGAAGGAGTCGTACGGATGATGGACGATCAGGTCGGCCCGCCGGATCTCGGAGAAGAACCCGTCGCGTCCCTGCACCGAAGCAAGCCGGGCAGGCGTGCTGGGGACCCAGGGGTCGTCCTTCAAGTCCGGGCGGTCGAGCCCGGCGAGCTGCGACAGGTCGGCGAGGTCGAGCGGCCCCCGGATCGGGTAGACCTGCTCGTCGGCGACGACGAGCCCCTCCATCAGCCGCCCGAGCATCCTGTTCGAGACCGATCCGGAAACCTCGAGCCTGACGACGTCGCCGAATCGTCGGCGCCGGAGCTCCAGCTCCACTGCCTCGAGCAGATCGTCGGCCTCGTCCGAGACCTCGAAGTCGGCATCGCGCGTGACGCGGAAGACGGCGCGCTCGACGATCTCCATCTGCGGGAAGAGCCAGTCGAGAAAGTGGGCGATCACCCCCTCGAGCGGGACGAACGCGCTCCGCTTGCCGACCTCGAGGAAGCGAGGCAGGCCCTCGGGAACTTTCACGCGCGCGAAACGCTCCTCGCCAGTCTCGGGATCGCGCACGAGAACGGCGAGGCTGTTCGAGAGACCCGAGATGTAGGGAAACGGCTGTCCGGGGCCGACTGCGAGCGGCGTGAGCACCGGGTAGAGCTCGCGGTCGAAGCGCTTCTCGAGCTCGTTGAGCTCCTTCTCGGAGCAATCGTCGACCTGGGCGATGACGATCCCCGCCTCGCTCAGCGCCGGGACGAGCTCGCGGCTCCACAACCTGGACTGTCGCGCTGTGAGGGCGAGAACGCGCTCGCGGATCTCCTCGAGCGTCGCCGACGGCGTGCGGCCGTCCGGCGAACGCACCGCGATCCCGGCCGCCTCCTGGCCCAACAGCCCCGCGACGCGGACCATGAAGAACTCGTCGAGGTTCGCGGAGAAGATCGAGCAGAACTTGACGCGCTCGAGCAGCGGCACCGAGGCGTCGGCCGCCAGCTCGAGCACGCGCGCGTTGAACTCGACCCAGGAGAGTTCCCGGTTGAGAAGACGTTCGCCTTCCTGGGAGATCCTGTCGGTCTGAGTCCGCATACGTGAAGAGTGCATCATCTCGCACTTCCATGGGAGCCGTGGTGGCGATCCGGCTATGCCGCCGCCGCGGGCGCCACGGCCGGCTCCGCGCGGAAGGGGACGAGGTAGGTCGAGCGCGGCGAGCGAAGGAAGTCGACGAGCGCCTCCTCGTCCTTCGCGCACCGGATCAGCGTCTTCCACGAGTTGAGGTGCTCGCGAGCATGCGTGTCGCCCCCCGCCACCGGGGGGACGCCGGCACCCGCGACCCAGCTGTACACGTCGGTGCCGTTGAAGAGCTCGGCGCGATGCACGAGCGGCGCAAGCGTCTCCCACTCGAGCCAGAAGCGTCGCGTCATTCGAGCCGGAACCGGATCGCCGTCCGGCCCGTGCGGATGGGCCGCGATGAGCCCGGCGCCCGCCTCGCGGGACGCGATCAGAGAGCCGACCAGCCCTTCGTCCGGTGAGACGAACTCGCGCAGCCCCACCGCGACGGCGTGGGCGGCCAGGTCCGCGTTTTCGTTGTTGTGGGTCACCTCGAGGCCGGGCACGACGAGCAGCCCGTACAGCGCCCGTGCCCGTTCGGCCTCCGCGTCCACCGCGGCGAGGTACGAGCGGAAGTTCGCCTCGTACACGCAGGTCTCGCGTTGATGCCAGGGGTCGTCCGAGCGAACGACGTGATCGGTGACGCAGAGAACATCGAAGCCGGCGCCGCCGTAGAGATCGACGAGCTCGCGCAACGTCAGCTCCCCGTCGCTCCACGTCGTATGGGCGTGTAGCTCACAAAGCAGCGTGGGTTCCATGCCCTGAGTGTCAGGCGCGGCCGGGGGCACGTGGGCAACGGTCTGGTGAACGTCGTGAGAAAAGGCAGCAGCCCGCCGGCGAGGGTTCGGCGGGCTGCCTGGGCGAGTGGGAGCTCGGGGCTCCTGACCCGACCGGCCAGGACGGTGGACGGTGCCCGCCTCCTGCACGGATAGGCCGTCGGGCAGAGCCTCTGTGAGCTCCCCGGGGAAACCCGTTGTCGCCAATGGCGTGCGTGAGCCGATCTTCGCCGAGTGCAGACCGCACATGGGAAGCGGTGTGGTGAAGATCCGGCTGCGGAGCAGGTGACGGCTGACGGCCAGCCGCCACGCGGAACCCCAACGCCGCGGGGGCGGAGTCGTCGAGCGTGACCCGCATCAGGTCGCGGATGGAGATGATGCCGGCCACCGCGTCGCCGTCCATGACCGGAAGATGCCGAAAGCCGCCGTGGATCATGAGCGCGGCTGCGTGCTCCGTCGTATCGGAGGTCTCGATCGTCTCGGGATTCGTGGTCATCCAGTCGCGGACGCGCGCGTTTTCGATCAGACCCATGGCCACGGCCTTGAGGATGTCCCGCTCGGTGAGGATTCCCTCCAGCCGGTCGCCGTCCATGACGAGCACGGCTCCGACGCCACGGCCGACCATGTGCTGGGCGGCCTCCGCGATCGACTCGTCCGGCGACGCCCGCAGCAGCTCCCGGGTCATGTGGTCGGCGATCACAGACACAGGCCGCGATCCTAAAGGGAGGACGCCGCCGACCGCTACTTGGCGACGGCCTCGAGCTTGTAGCCGACCCCGTACCGCGTCTGCACGTACGTGTGGGCCGGCGCCCGTGACTCGAGCTTGTCCCTGATCTTGCGCACGAAGACGTCCACGGTGCGATCGCGGTGCGTCAGCCGGCGGCCCCACACCTTCTGGAGGAGCTCGTCCCGCGTGACGACCCGGCCCTGCTCGAGGGCGAGCGCGTAGAGGAGGCGGAACTCGGTCGGCGTCAGCTCTGCGCTCTCGCCGGCGACGTATGCCTGCACGTTGCGCGGATCGACCGTGAGCTCCTCGATCTCGATTGGCTCGCCGCGTCGCTCGTCCTGGACGCGAATGCCGCGGCGAGCCGCCGCGCGCACGCGCGCGACAAGCTCTTTCATCGAGAACGGCTTCACGAGGTAGTCATCCGCTCCGATCTCGAGGGCGTGCACCCGGTCGTGCTCGGTCCCGCGCGCGCTGACGACGACGATCGGCGTCCCGATCCCCTCTGCACGCGCGGTCTCGATCAGACTCCAGCCGTCGACGCCCGGAAGCATCAGGTCGAGCACGCAGACCTCGGGACGCTCGTAGCGCAGTCGTGCAAGGCCGGACTCTCCCTTGTTCACCCAGAGCGGGTCGAAGCCCGCCGAGGTGAGGTGCCGGGACATCCCCTCGGCGATGACGTCGTCGTCCTCGATGATCAGCACCTTCGACACGTCACCTCAATTCTGCCCGCGGCAACGTGCCGCAGGGGTGGCACAACGGTAGCGCAGTGGTGAAGAAGTGGTGAATCACCCTGGAGCCGGAGCGGCCGGGCTACGATCCGAGCGAGGTGCGGCACTTCTTCCGACGTAACGGCGACGGCACGCGGCCCGATCCGCGGCTGGAGGAGCTTCGCCTGGAGGCCCGACGAGGGCGCGCCCTCGTCGAGGAGAGTCGGGAGATCGTCGTCGTGCTTGGCGAAGACGATCGCGTCGTCGCGGCGAGCCGGCGGGCGCGCGAGCTGATCGGCGGCCTCGAGGAAGGGGTTGCGGCACCTGACGCACTCCTTCGCAATGCGCCGCTCTCGATCCCGTACGAGGTCGACGGCAGGCGCGAGACGATCCTCTATGCGCGCGACTCCGGCGACATGGCCGCCTACGAGGAGCTCCGAGCCGGCTTCACCGCGGCCGTCTCGCACGAGCTGCGAACCCCACTCGCCCGCGTGCTTGCGCTCCTGGAGACCGCGACCCTGCCCGGCGCCGACGTCATGGAACTCGTCGAGCAAGCGCAGGGAGAAGTCGATCAGATCCGTGAGTTGATCGACGACATCCTCTTCCTCTCCGAGCTGGAGTCCGGCCACGAGGTCGTCGGGCTGGGCAC
Source organism: uncultured Actinomycetes bacterium (assembly GCA_963842305.1). Classification (GTDB taxonomy): domain Bacteria; phylum Actinomycetota; class Thermoleophilia; order Gaiellales; family Gaiellaceae; genus JAIBJN01. The sequence goes on along the minus strand of CAWJFW010000002.1, from coordinate 579,204 downwards.
GACTCCCGTTCTCCCCATCCTCATCGAGGTTGCCGAGAGCCTCGAGGAGCAGGCCGCGCGGGCGGGAGTTGTGATCGAGGTCGAGGCCGACGAGGACGCCGAACTGCCCATGCGCCCGCGGATGATCCGCGTGGTCGTTCAGAATCTCGCTCAGAACTCCGTTCGCTACGCGGGCCCCGGCGCGAAGCTCGGGCTGACGGCGCAACGCACGGAGGGCGGCGTGGAGCTCGTCGCCGGGGACGACGGCGTCGGGGTCGCCGAGGACGATCTCCCACGCCTTTTCGAGCGCTTCTACCGCACCGACGTCGCGCGGGCCTCGCGCGGAACGGGGCTGGGACTCGCGATCGTCAAGCACGTCGTCACCTCGGCGGGCGGAACGGTGGAGGCATCCGGCGCACGGGGGCTCGGGCTCACGATCCGCTGCCTCTTCCCGAACGAAGACCGCTAGTAGAAGCCCGCCCACGCCGGGGGAACGATGCTCCTGCCGGCGCGGGAAGTGCCCGCCGTCGTGTAGGACATGGTGGAGGCCGCCCGGATCCGGGCACAGCACCCAGTCGTACTGGAGAGAGCCACGCAGGACACCACGCCACCGGAAGACCCAGCCGAGGCGAGCCCGCTTCGGTTCATCCTCTTCGCTGCGGCTGCGGTCGTCGCCGTGATGGGGACAGCGGTGCTCGCCTACGTGCTTCTTGCTCCCGACGGCGCAGGGAGCAGCTCGGCGCGGCCGGGCGCCGGCTTCGTCCTCCTCGACCAGTTCCACGCGACGATCGTCGTCTCCCCCGCCGCCGTCGGCGACAACTCGGTCGACATCACGGTCGGGAGCCACGACGGCACTATCCCGAAGGACGCGAGCGTGGTCGTCACCCCCTTCGAGCCCGGCAGCGACAGACCGGTCGGCGATTTCCCGGCCGAGCCGGTACCGGGCACCCCGGGCGCGTTCACCATCGCCGGACTGTCGCTCCCGACTGCCGGCGAGTGGTCGTTCACCGTCGTCATCCACTCGCCCGACGCCGAGCCCGAGACCGGCACGACCAAGATCGCGATCGGAGCCTCCGCCGGCGCCGGATGAGTGGCTGCACCGCACCCTTGCCGTTTGACCGCGTCGACAGGCGGTCCCTGAGTCCCCTCCCCTAAACGACAGCGGAAACGGCCGGGCAAGCCAAGGCCGTCTCCATCGGAGGTTCAATGAAAGCCGTCGTCCAGAAGCGATACGGGGCTCCCGGACGAGTGCTCCAGCTCGACGAGATCGACCCGCCGCCGGTGGGCGCGAACGACGTTCTGATCCGGGTGCGGGCGACCAGCGTGAATACCCCGGACTGGATCACCGTTACCGGAATCCCGTACATCCTCCGGCTGAGATCAGGGCTGCGGGGACCGCGGACGGCGGTGCGAGGCACCGATGTCGCCGGGGTCGTCGAGGCCGTGGGAGAGGACGTGGTCGACCTCCAGCCCGGTGATGAGGTGTTCGGATCAGCGTGGGCCGACGCCCTCGCCAACAGCGGGCACGTTCGCGGAGCTTGCTGTCGCTCCCTCCTCGCAGCTCATCGCGAAGCCCGCCGGGCTCACATTCGAAGAGGCTGCTGCCTCCGTCATGTCAGGCCTGACCGCGGTGATCGCAATCCGTGACGTGGGAAGAGTCGGAGCCGGAACCCGGGTTCTGATCAACGGCGCGTCGGGGGGCGTCGGGACGTTCGCCGTGCAGATCGCCAAGATGCTGGGTGCCGAAGTGATCGGCGTGTCCAGCACCAGGAACCTCGACCTCGTCCGTTCCCTCGGCGCGGATCAGGTCATCGACTACACGGAGGAGGACTTCACAACCGGGGAACGGCGCTACGACGTCATCCTCGACAACGTGCTCAACCACCGGCCCCCCGCGACGGCCAGGGTGCTGAAACCCGGAGGGATACTTATCCCGAACAGCGTCGGAAACACCGGTGGCTTGTTCGCGGGCCTGCCGAGGATGGCGCGCGCGGCCGTGATGGGGCGAGGGTCGACAACCGTCCGCTTCGTCCGGTGCGTGATGAACCGCGAGAACCTCGAAGCCCTCGCTGTACTCCTCGAGTCCGGTGATGTCCAGGTCGTCATCGACGAGGTCTATCCGCTCGACGACGCCGCGTCCGCCGTCGCCCACATGCTCGAACACCACGCCAGAGGCAAGGTCGCAATTGCCGTTTAGGAGCATCGTGACACCAGTGCCCCGAGAGAACGGGTCCAACTCTTGGACGCCGCCTAGGCCGGCTGCTGCGCGGCCAGTCGTAGCGCGTCGAGCGTTTCGCCGATTAGAGCCGCGAGTTCGTGGATGTTCGTTTCGTCGGATTCGTCGAAGTCGCGCCCGGCCGCTTTTGTCGCTCAGCTGCAGCAGACCGTAGACTCGACCATCCTTGCCGCAAACGCACGTGGCCAGCCATCCCCGCATCGGTGGGTGGGCGTCCGCGAGCGGCCCGAAGCCATGGTAGAGCGGATGCGATAACACCTCGGCCTCGGTCAGGCGAACGACCTCGCCGGGCGGAATCGTCATCCCATGCAGGCCGAATCCCTTCGGGTCGACTCGGAAGTCACGGAACGCGGCGTATTTCTCGCTCAGGCTGAAGTACTTGCGCGCCTGCGACGGGTCCTCGCCGACCCAGAGCTTGAGGGCCGCCTGCTCGGCGCCGGTCAGCGCGCGGGCGATCTGGCACGTGCGGCGCAGGAGCGCGTCGAGCTGAGCGGCGAGCTTCGATTCCAGGGAGGAGGCATCAAGAATCGGCCTGATCTCGATTCCGACCTCACCGGTCTGCATTCCGCCTAGCCTAGTGCCGCGGGTCGCATCCTGCCTACGCCGACCTGAGGCCGCTCGGGTAAGGCGGCCGAGCTGGTTGCGCGCATAACACGAGGTCAGGATCGCTGCTCGACATAGGACTGGGAGCTCCCCGGCAGTCCAGTGTTGCAATGCGCTCGGCTCAGGTCGGCAGGGAGCGTCTGGCTATCAGGCCGGCGTATGTCGGATTCGAGGGGGCACACGCTGCGGCGATCCTCGGCCCGAACGACCCGATCGGTCCAAAATGGGCGACTCGGTAGCAGACCAAGTCGAAAGGAGACGTGATGAAGATCGTTGTCATCGGCGGAACCGGGCTCATCGGATCGAAGCTCGTCGAGAAGCTTCGGGAGCACGGCCACGAAGCGGTGCCGGCGTCGCCGGACTCGGGCGTCGACACGCTCACGGGCGAGGGCCTGGCCGAAGTCCTCGAAGGCGCTGAGGTGGTCGTCGACGTCTCGAACTCGCCCTCCTTCGAGGACGAGGCGGTACTGGCGTTCTTCGAGACGTCGACTCGCAACCTCCTCGAGGCCGAGCGGGCAGCGGGCGTCGGCCATCACGTCGCGTTGTCGGTCGTGGGCACCGACCGCCTCTCCGAAAGCGGCTACTTCCGCGCCAAGATCGCCCAGGAGAAGCTGATCGAGGAATCGCCGATCCCCTACTCGATCGTCCACGCGACGCAGTTCTTCGAGTTCGTCAAGAGCATCGCGGACGCTGCCACCGAGGGCGACACCGTCCGGCTCGCACCGGTTCTGATCCAGCCCATGGCCGCCGAGGACGTCGCGGCCGCGGTTGACCGAACAGCTGTCGGGTCGCCTGTGAACGGCATCGTCGAAGTCGCAGGACCCGAGCCGTTCCGGCTCGACGCGATCATCCGGCAAGGCCTCGAGGCGCGCGACGATCCCCGCGAGGTGATCGCGGATCCGGACGCGCGCTACTTCGGCGCGAGACTCGACGAACGCACGCTCGTTCCCGACGATGACGCCCGTCTCGGCGAGACCCACTTCGAGGACTGGCTCAACCAGCAGAAAAGCCTTGCGACCCCAAGGAGGCCCTCGTAAAACCCACGATCGTCCTCTTCCACGGCGCCCAGGCCACGGCGGAGCTGATCCTGAAAGCGGCGGCGATGCCGGCGGCCGTCTGACCCACGAAGGAGCCACAGGAGACTCGAAGCCCGGTGTCGCGCCGGCTCCCCGAGTGCGGTGCAGCATCGCCAACTCTGAGCCTGAAAGGAACCCCGAAATGATCGCAGCCCCACTCATCGTGCTGTTTCTGTTCGCGCTCGTCGGGCTGATCTGGCTCGGCGACTTTCTGGCCAACGACCCGGCCGAAGAGATCCGCGCAACGAAGCGCCACCGGTTTCTCGGACAGGGTGGCCCCGACGATCCCTTCAGGGACGACCCGTTCGACGACTAGCGCCGGTCCGGTGCGCCGGACGACGCGAAGAGATTTCCAGCACGCGTTCCGGACATGACTCGATCCGGAGGGCGGTTCGCCCAGGACCCGTCGCGGCTCGACGGTCCTCCCGCTCAGGCAGCTCCTTGCCGTTCCCAGAGGTATGCCTCTGCGGCTCGATGAAGGGGCCCGTCGAAGAGTGGTAGCCAATGGCCGATGAGCGTCGACCGGACGGGATCGTTGAACAGGGCTCTAACCGACTCGTGTGCGCCGTCGCCTTCGAACAAGAAGATGACCTCGGTCTCGGACAAGAAGATCGCGTGTCGCTCGAAGGCCTGCTCGAGATCCCCGGAATCGAAAGCCGAATGTTCGGCGAGCAGCGCCTCCGCTCGCTCACGAGCGTCGGGTCTCAGGCGGGCAACAAGAACGAAGCGCTCCACGCCAGCAAGCCTACTCTCCGACCCGACAGCGAGATCAAGGGCCCTCATTCCACCGTTATTGGCAAAGGCCCGCTCGCGCGGCCGGTTCACCATCTCTTCACCACTCGTTCACAGCCTTTCAGCCCACTAGGCGGAGCGGCACGGCGACACTCGCCTCGATGCAACCGCGTGAAAGGAGAACTGTGGGAATTCGTCCTGTTCCGAGGGTCGTCCTCCTGCTCCTTGCTTTCGGCAATCCTGGCGCTCGGCGCCAGCGGGTGTGGCCGGGACGACGAGGGGGACGATGAAGCCGCAAGCCCAGACACGGCGGCTGCGGACACCACGACGACGAGGAGCTATCGGGAGATGTGATCGCCGATGGCTCGAGCACGGTCGGCCCGCTCACGACGGCGGCCGCCGAGTCGTTCCGTGACGTTCAGCCCGACGTCAACGTCGAGGTCGGCATCGCCGGCACCGGCGGGGGCTTCGAGCGCTTCTGCGCCGGGGAGACCGACATCTCCGACGCGTCGCGACCGATCGAGAGAGGAGGAGGCCTCGATCTGCGCCGACGCCGGAATCGAGTACGTCGAGTACCAGGTCGGCGTCGACGCGATCACGAACATTGTCAACACCGAGAACGACTGGGCGACCTGCCTGACCACCGATCAGCTCGCGACGATCTGGGGCCCCAAGTCGGAGAAGAAGATCACCAACTGGAACCAGGTCGACCCGAGCTTCCCGGATGAGCCGCTGACGCTCGCGGGGCCGGGCACCGACTCCGGCACCTTCGACTACTTCACAGACGCGGTCAATGGCGAGGAAGGCGCGAGCCGTACCGATTACAACGCGAGCGAGGACGACAACGTGATCGTCCAGGCCGTGTCCGGCGAGAAGGGCGGCCTCGGCTACCTCGGCTTCACGTACTACGAGGAGAACACGAGCACGCTCAAGGCCCTCGAGGTGGACAGCGGCGAGCGGCTGTGTCGCCCCGAGCGCCGAGTCGGCGCAAGACGGCTCCTATATACCGCTTCCGCGCCCGCTCTTCATCTACGTGAAGACGGAGTCCCTCCAGACGAAGCCCGAGGTCGCAGGGTTCGTCGACTACTACCTCAAGAACGCATCTCCCTCGCCGAGGCAGCCAGTTCATCCCCGTCACCGACGAGATCGTGAGCAAGAACCTCTCCACATTGCAGACCCAGTAGGGCTAGCTGCACCGAATGGCGCCCAGGATCTGACCGCAGGCGCGCAGCCGGAGGCGATCCGGCTGCGCGCCGAGCGTCGGCGCTGGGGCGAGCTCGTCGGTCAAGGCCCTCCTCGCCCTCTGCGCGCTCGTCTCGGTGGCGACGACGATCGGGATCATCGTCGCGCTGCTGGTCCCGTCGGTCGAGTTCTTCCGGAGATCTCGATCGCCGACTTCCTCTCGGGCGACCGGTGGGCGCCCCTCTTCGAGCCTGCATCCTTCGGCGTTCAGCCGCTTCTCGTGGGACCCTCGTCGTGACGTTCTGGGCCTGCGTCGTCTGCCTCCCCTGCGGGCTCGGGGCCGCCATCTACATGAGCGAGTACGCGCGTCCTCGCGTCCGCAACATCCTCAAGCCTGCGCTGGAGACGCTCGCCGGGATCCCGACGGTCGTCCTCGGATTCTTCGCCCTGACATTCTTGACCCCGCGCATCCAGGACATCGGAGTCGACGTCGGCGTGTTCAACGTCCTCGCGGCCGGCATCGCGGTCGGAGTCCTGCTCATTCCGGTCGTGGCATCCGTCTCCGAGGATGCCATGGCCGCCGTACCGCAGGATCTCCGCGCCGGCGCCTACGCCCTCGGCTCGACCCGGTTGCAGGTCTCGACGCGCATCGTCGTGCCGGCGGCGATCTCCGGCATCGTCGCCAGCTTCGTACTGGCGATCTCGCGGGCGATCGGTGAGACGATGATCGTCCTTATCGCCGCCGGGGGGATCGCCCAGATCGCGTTCGACCCGCGCGATCAGGCCCAGACCATGACCGCCTTCATCGGCGCGACGGGCATCGGTGACGTCCCGACGGGCTCGATCGAGTACAAGACGATCTTCGCGGTGGGCCTCACCCTCTTCGTGATCACGTTCGTCATGAACATGATCTCGATCCGGCTCGTGCGGAAGTACCGGGAGATCTACGAATGAGCGTCCCGGCCGAAGCCCTCGGACGTCGCTCTCAGGGCGACCGGGTTCGCGGCACGCGTTCTACGTCCTGCTGCTCGTCGCGGTCGCGATCGGCTTCATCCTGCTCGCCATGCTCCTCGTCGACGTCTTCCGGAAGGGCATCGCCTACGTCGACCCGACGCTGCTGAACGAGCCCAACTCCTCCGACCCGAACAAGGCAGGCGCGGGGCCCGCGATCCGCGGGACGATCTACATGATGGTCCTCCTCCTCCTCTTCGTCGTGCCCATCGGCGTCGGGACCGCGCTCTACCTCGAGGAGTACGCGAATCGCCAGCGCTGGTACAACAAGCTGCTCGAGATCAACATCCAGAACCTGGCTGCGGTTCCGTCGATCGTCTACGGCATCCTCGGACTCGCCTTCCTCGTCCGCGGGATCGGCCTCGGCCGCGTGCTCCTTGCCGGAGCCCTCATCCTGACCTTGCTGGTGCTCCCCATCGTGATCGTGGCAAGCAGAGAGGCGATCCGGGCGGTGCCGGACTCGATCCGCCAGGGCGCCTATGCGCTCGGAGCCACGCAGTGGCAGGTCGTCTGGCGGCAGGTCCTGCCTGCCTCGATTCCGGGCATCGCCACCGGGTCCATCCTCGCGCTCGCGCGGGCGATCGGCGAGACGGCGCCGCTTCTGCTTGTCGGCGCACTCACGTATGTCGCCGTCAACCCGACGCTGCTCGGCTCCTTCACCGCCCTGCCGGTGCAGATCTACCAGTGGATCGCGCGGCCGCAGGAGGAGTTCCGCCTCCTTGCCGCCGCCGGCATCATCGTGCTTCTAGTGATCCTCCTGACCATGAACGCGTTCGCCATTTGGCTCCGCAACCGCTACCAGAGAAGATGGTGATGTCCGACATGGAAAGCGCCGCTGCCGCACCTGCAAAGATCCCCGGCATGGACGAGAAGCTGCTCGCCGAACGATCACGCGAAGCCCAGTCCGCCCGCCGGGACGTCCTGTTCGACGTCGGCGACCTGACCGTCAACTACGCCGACATACCTGCGTTGCGCGGAGTCTCGCTCGAGATCTACAAGAACCACGTGACGGCGTTCATCGGCCCTTCGGGATGCGGCAAGAGCACGTTCATCCGCTGCTTCAACCGCATGAACGACCTCATTCCCGCAGCCTCGGTCGAAGGGCAGGATCCTGTACCACGGCGCCGACCTCTACGGGCCCGAGGTCGACCCGGTCGAAGTGCGCAAGCGGATAGGCATGGTGTTCCAGAAGCCGAACCCGTTCCCCAAGTCGATCTACGACAACGTGGCCTTCGGCCCCCGGATGCTCGGCTGGAAGAAGAATCTCGACGAGCGCGTCGAGCGGGCCCTGCGCCACGCCGCGCTCTGGGACGAGGTCAAGAACCGCCTCAAGGCGAGCGCGTACAGCCTGTCGGGCGGCCAGCAGCAGCGCCTCTGCATCGCGCGCTGTCTCGCCGTCGAGCCGGACGTGCTGCTGATGGACGAGCCGGCATCGGCCCTCGACCCGATCTCGACCACGGCGATCGAAGACCTCATGCACGACCTCAAGAAGGAGTACACGATCGTGATCGTCACGCACAACATGCAGCAGGCTGCGCGCGTGGCGGACATGACCGCGTTCTTCAGCGTCGACGTCGACGAGGACAAGGACATCCGGACCGGCGTCCTCGTCGAGTACGACCAGACGCCGACGATCTTCACGAACCCGTCCGACAGTCGGACGGAGGACTACGTCACGGGGCGCTTCGGATGAGGGTCACCCTTCAGGAAGAGCTCGACCAGCTCGAAGCGGCGCTGCAGGAGGAGGGCGCTCTCGTTCTGCGCGCGCTCCGTGGAAGCCTGAATGCGCTCCTGCATTCCGACATGGAGCTCGCCGACGAGGTGATCGCCTTCGACGACGAGATCGACAAGGCGTACCTCGCGATCGAGGAGGGCATCCAGTCGCTGCTCGCCCGCCAGACCCCGGTCGCCGTCGATCTGCGTCTCGTGCTCGCCATCCTGCACAACAACCTCCACCTGGAGCGGATGGCCGACTACTGCGTCACGATCGCGAAGCTGACGAAGCTCGTGCAGGACGCCCCGCACGAGCAGACGATCCTCGAAGGCTTCGAGGAGATGGGCCAGCGCGCGGAGGAGATGATCCGCGTCGCGCTCGACTCGTTCCAGGAGCGCAACGCCCTCCGGGCCGAGTCGCTCGTCGACCTCGACGAGCTGATCGATCGCGCAAACCGCCGGGTCGTGGGACACGTGCTCTCGCTCGGCGGAGACCCCGCGCTCCAGGAGTGGGGCCTCCGCATGATCATCGTCTCGCGCTGTCTCGAGCGGATCGGCGACCACGCGGTCGACATCGGCGAGCAAACGGCCTTCCTCGTGAGCGGCGAGTTCCGCGAGTTCACGGACGCCTCGCACCACGACGGCACGACGCCGCGCGACCTCCGCTAGCCGGTCACTGCGCCTCGGCGAGCGCGACACGACGCGTCTGACGCGAGCGGGCGCCGAAGGCGACCGCGGCGATGAGCGCCGTGAGACCGAAGACGAGGGCATCGCCGGCCGGCAGTCTCGTCAGCCTCTCCATGCCGGCGCCCACCAGCGCGGCGGCCGGGATCGTCACGACCCACGCCACGAGGATGTTCCCGGCGACGCCCCACCGCACCGCGTTGAGCCGGTGCGTCGCGCCCGCACCCAGCACGGAGCCGGAGATCGTCTGCGTCGTGGAGACCGGGAAGCCATAGTGGGCGGTCGTAAAGAGGATTCCGGCGGTCGCCGTCTGGGCCGCGAAGCCGCGGGGCGGGTCGAGCTTGGCGATGCGGGTGCCGAGCGTCTTGATGATCCTCCAGCCGCCCGCGTACGTGCCCAGCCCCATTGCGAGCGCGGCACTGACGATCACCCAGACCGGAGGACGGTCGAAATCCGCGCTCAGGTGCCCCGTGACAACGAGCGCCAGCGCGATGATTCCCATCGTCTTCTGGGCGTCGTTTGTCCCGTGCGTGAAGGCCACAAACCCACCGGAGACGAGCTGGAGCCGGCGGAAGACGCGGTTGACGAGACCCGGCGGCCGCCGACGGACGACCCAGAGCAGCGCGAGCATCAGGGCGGCGGCGCCGGCGATCCCGAGCAGCGGTGCGGCGAGCGACGGGATGACGACCTTGTCGACGAGCCCCTGCCATTGGACGACGTCGAATCCGGCGGCGGCGATTCCGGACCCGACCATGCCGCCGATGAGAGCATGGCTCGAGCTCGAGGGCAGACCGAGGTACCAGGTGATGAGGTTCCACGTGATCGCGCCGACCAGCCCCGCGAGCACCACGTTGAGGGTGACCGCCTCGGGATCGATGATTCCGGTTGCGACCGTGGCGGCAACCTTGAAGGAGACGAACGCCCCCGCGACGTTGAGGATGGCTGCGCTCAGGACGGCGAGCCGCGGCGAGAGTGCCCGTGTCGAGACGCTCGTGGCGATCGAGTTCGCCGTGTCGTGGAACCCGTTCGTGAAGTCGAAGAAGAGCGCGGTGGCAACGACTGCGACGAGGGTCAGATCCTCCACCGGGCCCCTCCACGAATTTCTACGCGTTCTTCACGACGATGTTGCCGATCACGTTGGCGACGGTCTCGCAGGCGTCGAGCGCGTCCTCGAGCGCCTCGAAGATGTCCTTCCAGCGAATGACGATGAGCGGGTCGATCCGTGGGTCTCGGAACAAGTCGGCAATCGCGCCCCGGACGACACGGTCTCCTTCGTCCTCGAGCTCCTTGAGCGCGATGAGCTCCTTCTCGACGCTGCGCAGCCCCTTGAGCTCGGCGAGAGCGGTCGCGAGATGCTCGGCGGCGCCCACCAGGATCCGGCACTGCTCGATCGCCTGCCGGGTCGGCGACTCGACGCCGTAGAGTTCGAGCAGGTCGGAGGCTTCGTCCATGTGGTCCACGACATCGTCGACGCTCGTTGCGAGCTGGTAGATGTCCTCGCGGTCGAACGGGGTGATGTACTGGGTGTTGAGGAGCTGGATCAGGTCGCGCGTGATCGTGTCGCCCTCATGCTCCACTTCCTTGACGTGGGCCTGGGTCACGGACGAGCTGGGGTACTCCTGGAACCGCCGCTCGACCCGGCGCGCAGCCTCGAGCGTGTTCGCGCCGGCCCTCGTCGAAGAGGTCGTAAAACTCGGATGTCCGTGGAACCTGGGAGGCCTCAGCCGCGCAGGCTGGTACAGGTTCACCATTCCGGCCATCGATCGGCCACTTGCGGCCCTGCGCTGGCCGCTGCTGGCGCTCCTCGGAACCACCCCGCGGGGGCCGCCACGGGGATCGTTGCCATCGGCGACTTCGGCGTGGGCGGCGCGTGGCAGCGAGGGACGGGAGCATCCATGGAGCGCTTCGCGCGAGCGGCGGGAAGCCGACGCGCTCGTCACCCTTGGGGACAACGACTACACCGAGTCACCGCCGTCGTTTCGGGCGAACTGGCTCGACTCGTTCGGCTGGGCGGCGGCCGATGGTCTCCTCGTCGCGGGCACGCTCGGAAACCATGACGTTCGCGTTCGCGGGGGCCGCTACGAGTTCGAGCTCCTCGGGATGCCGGGACGCTACTACCGGCGAGAGCTGGGCCGGGTGGAGCTCTTCCTGCTCGATTCGAACCGCATCGGCGGCGACCAGCTCGAGTGGCTCGAGGCCGCTCTCGCCTCCTCCAGCGCACGCTGGAAGGTGGTCGCCATGCACCATCCCGCCTACAGCTGCGGCGGCTATCTCGGCGACGCCCGCGTCCGAAACCGGCTCGTCCCGGTCTTCGAGCAGGGCGGAGTCGACCTCGTGCTCGCCGGCCACGATCACAACTACCAGCGCTTCGCGCGACGCAACGGCGTGACGTACGTCGTGCACGGCGGAGGGGGCGCCGAGCTCTACTCGCTCCAGCCCTGCCCCGCTGTCGTTCCCGGCGCGTGTCGAGGCTCGCAAGCGGCACGGCTGGCTCTACCTCGCGCGCCGACGCACGCTCCCTGCGGCGTGCGGGCGGTCAGCCGCCAGGGCGAGGTGCTCGACCGCTTTCGCATATACCCCTAGCGGGTATACTCCGAAGCGAGATGGCGACCGTCCAGCTCGAGCTCGAGGGGATGACATGCGCCGCCTGCAGCGCGAAGATCGACAGGGCGTTGAACGCGCTGGAGGGGGTCGAGGCGAGCGTCAACCTCGTCACCGAGCAGGCCGCAGTCCGCTACGACGATGACCGCGTTCGGGTCGACGAGCCTCGTCCACGCAGTCGAGAGCGCAGGCTACGGAGCTTCGGCGACCCCCATCGAGCGCGCCGAGGGCTCGTCGCTCGGTCTGCGGCTCGCGGTGGCTGCGGCGCTGACCGTCCCGGTCGCCCTGCTCGCCATGGTGCCGCCGCTCGGCTTCGACGGCTGGGAATGGGTCGCCCTCGCGCTCTCGACACCGGTCTGGGCTCTGGGCCGGCTGGCCCTTCCACCGATCCGCGCTCAAGAGTCTTCGGCACGGCGGCGCGACAATGGACACGCTGGTCTCGCTCGGCACCACTGCGGCATACGTCTGGTCGCTCGTCGCGGTGCTCGCCTTCGACGATGCCGAGGTCTACTTCGAGGTCGCGAGCGTGATCACGACCCTCATCCTGCTCGGGCGGTGGCTGGAAGCCCGCGCCCGTCGCCGCTCGGGAGCGGCGTTGCGCGCCCTCCTCGAGCTGGGAGCGAAGGAGGCCAACGTTCTCCGCGACGGCGCCGAGGTTGCGGTCCCGCTCGCCGAGCTCGCGGTCGGAGATCTCTTCGTCGTCCGTCCGGGCGAGAAGGTGGCCACGGACGGCGTCGTCGCCGAGGGCCGCTCCGCCGTCGACCTTTCGCTGTTGACGGGCGAGCCCGTCCCCGTGGACGTCGCCCCGGGCGCGGAGGTCACGGGCGGAACGGTCAACACATCCGGCCGCCTGACGGTCCGGGCCACCCGCGTCGGCGCCGACACTGCGCTCGCCCAGATCGGCAGGCTCGTGGCCACGGCCCAGGCTGGAAAGGCGCCGATCCAGCGGCTGGCCGACCGCGTGTCGGCCGTGTTCGTGCCGATCGTACTCGGCCTCTCCCTGCTCACCCTGGCCGGCTGGCTGCTCGTCGACGGCGACGCCTCCGCGGCATTCACCGCAGCCGTTGCGGTGCTGATCATCGCCTGCCCGTGTGCGCTCGGGCTCGCGACTCCGACGGCGCTCATGGTCGGCACGGGGCGTGGCGCGCAGCTCGGGATCGTGATCAAGGGCCCCGACGTGCTGGAGCGCACGAAGCGGGTCACGACGGTCGTGCTCGACAAGACGGGCACCGTCACCGAAGGACGCATGGAGCTCACGGACATCGGTCTACTCAACGGGACGACCCGCGCCGAGGTCCTCCGGCTGGCAGGCGGCCTCGAGAGCGCGAGCGAGCACCCGATCGCCCAGGCCGTCGCCGCCGCAGCGCGGCGCGAGGTCGGAGCTCTCCCCCGGTCGCCGACTTCGTCAGCCGCCCTGGCGTCGGCGCGGTCTGGGCTCGTCGCAGGCCACGCGGTCGAGGTCGGCCGCGGAGCAGACGGGACGACGGTGGCCTGGGACGGATTGCCCCGCGCGACACTGACCGTCGCCGACGCCGTGAAGCCGACGAGCCCGGAGGCCGTCCGCGAACTGCGCGAGCTCGGGCTCGAGCCGGTGCTCTTGACCGGCGACCGCCTGCGGACGGCTGAGGCGGTCGCCGCCGAAGTGGGAATCGAACGGGTTCTCGCCGAGGTCTACCCCGCCGACAAGGCGGCAGAGGTGCGTCGCCTCCAGGAGAAGGGCGAGGTGGTCGCCGTGGTCGGCGACGGCGTCAACGACGCGCCCGCGCTGGCCCAGGCCGACCTCGGCATCGCCATCGGGACCGGTGCGGACGTCGCCATCGAGGCGAGCGATCTGACGCTCGTGTCCGGTGATCTGCGCGCAGCGGCGGACGCGATACGGCTCTCGCGCCGCGTCCTCGGGACGATCAAGGGGAACCTCCTCTGGGCCTTCGCCTACAACGTCGCTGCGATCCCGCTGGCGATGGCGGGCCTGCTCAACCCGATGATCGCCGCGGCCGCTATGGCCGGCTCGAGCCTCTTCGTCGTCTCGAACTCCCTGCGGCTCCGCCGCTTCCGCAGCCCACGCGAGACCGGCTAGCCCTCGGCCGACGGGCGGTGCCGCCCGTGGTAGGAGATCAACGTACAGAGAAGGCCCGTCAGCGCGACTCCGGGGCCGACCTCCAGGAGGAGCCGCGCCTCGTCGGAGCGCTCGACCCCCGTGACGAGCCCGCCGACGCAGATCCACACGGCCGCGAGGATCGCGGGGAGCAGGAGCAGGATCACCGTCCAGTCGTGCCAGGGCCGGTTCCGTCCTGTCCAGAGGGCGTAGTCGGCCACGCCGAGGACGAGGATGACCACGGCTGGGAGAATCCCCGTCAGCACCTCGCCCGAGGCCGCCGCGACCCAGAGCGCAAGGGCGGCGGCACCGATCGTCAGGTAGCGCGGCGCGGCCGAAGCTCCTCTTCGTGGCCCTCGACACGGACGTCGGGCAGCCAGGAGAGCCAGGACGGCAGGTACCAGTTCCAGCGTCCGAGCAGCGTCATCGTCGCCGGAACGATGACGGAGCGGATGATGGTCGCGTCGATCAGGAGCGCGACGGCGACGCCGAAGCCCATCTGTTGGAACATGACGAGGTCGCCTCGTGCGAAGCCCGCGAAGACGGCGATGATGATGAGCGCGGCGCCCGTGATCAGGCGCGCGGTCGAGCCGACGCCGAACGAGATCGCCTCGTCCGTCTCGCCGGTCTGCGAGTACCGCTCGCGGATCCGGCTGAGCAGGAACACCTGGTAGTCCATCGAGAGGCCGAAGAGGACGGCGAAGAGAAAGAGCGGGACCCACGCCTCGACCGTGTCCACCTGCTGGAACCCGAAGAGCTCGTTGCCGACTCCTTCGACGAAGACGAGGACGAGCAGGCCGTACGCGGCGCCCACCGAGAGCAGGTTCATGGCGATCGCGGTCGCCGGGACGACGATCGACCGGAAGGCGATCGTCAGTAGGACGAAGCTGAGACCCAGCACGAACACAAAGACGATCGGGAGCCAGGCATCCATGACGTCGTAGTAGTCGATGTCCTCGGCGGTCGCACCGCCGACGAATCCCTGGGCACCCGAGCCTGCGAGGGCCGCCGGAACGACTTCACTTCGAAGCTCGCGGACGGCGGCGACCGCCGGCGCCGACACCGAGTCCCCCGCCACCGGCATCGTCAGGACGATAAGGCTCCCGTCGGGGCTGGTCTCCGTCGCGGGATCTCCGAAGATCTCACTGCGCCCGATCTCGGCCTGGAGCCGCTCCACGGCCGCCCGGACGTCGGGCGAGGACGAGTCGCCTTCTACTACGACCCGCACCGGGTCGGTCGTCTGGCCGGGGAACTCGCGGTTCAGCAGGAGGAAGCCCTGCTTCGACTCGAAGCGGTCGGGAAGGGTGCTGATCCCCGCCGTGCCGCTCTCGAGCGAGAGCACGGGAATGGCCGCGGCGAGCAGGAGCCCGACCGCCACCACGAGGCTCGCGACCGGCCGCCGCATCACCCCGCGCACGATGCGGCCCCAGAAGCGGCTCTCCGTGCCGGCCGACGCGGCCCGGCCGAAGTACGGAACCCGGAGCGAGTCGATGCGATCGCCGAGCAGGCTGAGAACCGCCGGAAGGAGCGTCAGCGCGGCGGCGACCGAGACGATGCCGACGAGGATCGCCCCCGTCGCCAGGCTGCGCATGATCGTGTTCGGGACGAGCTCGAGGCCGGTCATCGCAAGGACGAACGCTGCGCCGCTGAAGAGCACGGCCCGGCTCGCCGTCGACCCGGCGGTGACGATGGCGTCCACCTTCTCGCGCCCTTGTGCACGCTCCTCCCGAAAGCGACTGAGGATGAAGAGCGAGTAGTCGATGCCGAGCGCGAGCCCCATTCCGAAGATCATGTTCGTCACGAAGACGGAGAGCTCGAACCCCTGGCCGACGACGGCGGTCAGCGCAAGTGCAACGGCGATGGAGAGGAGTGCCAGCACGAGCGGGATGACTCCGGCGACGACTGCCCCGAAGACGAGCAGCAGGACGATCAGCGCGGCCGGTGCGCCGAAGAAGAGCTCACCGTTCTGCAGGTCCTCTTCGGAGAGCGTCGAGAAGTCCTCGTCGACCGTGAGCTCTCCCGTCATCGCGGCCTCCACCTCCGGGTCCTCGTCGAGGCGCCGGACCCCTTCGACGACGGCGGGAAGGCCGTCCTCGTTGCGACCGAGCCCCACGAGCAGGGCGGTGGCGCTCCCGTCCGCCGAGTCGAGCCGCTCCTCGCCCTCGTCGGCCGAAGTGACGACGGTCGCCGCCCCGGCCTGCCGGAGCTCCTCGGCGAGCGACTGGATGCGGTCGCGGTCCACGGTCCCGCCCTGGAAGCTCACGACCACGACCTCGCTCGTCGCCCGGTCGGCGGCCTCCTGCGACGGCGGGAAGTGCTCGACAAGGAGCTCTTCCGCCCGCTTCGAGTCGGTCGACGAGGTGACCTCGCCTTCGGTCGTCAGCGTGTCGCCCAGCAGCACCGCGACGATGCCGAGGGACGCGACGACCGTTGCGGCCCAGAGGCCGACGGCCCGCCAGGGATGGCGCGCTGAGGCACGTGCGAGAGATTCGGTCGAAAGGCGCACGGCGGTTTCGGCGGCGAAGTTAGCAATCACTCACAACCGTGTCAAACGAAGGCACGCCTGTAAGGTCTCGGCCGTGCTCACGATCACCGCCGGCAGCTTCCACTTCGTGGCAGAGCTCGAGGAAAGCGCGCCGAACACGGTCGCGACCCTGAGGACCCTCCTCCCTCTTCGGAGCGAGCTCGTCCAGGCCCGCTGGAGCGGCGAGTCCGCATGGGTGCCCATGGGGTTCGAGCTCGAGCTCGGGCTCGGGCCCGAGAACGCCAACAGCTACCCGGCGGCGGGCGAGCTCCTCCTCTACCCGGGTGGGCTGTCGGAGGTGGAGATCCTCTTCCCGTACGGCGCAACGTGCTTCGCGAGCAAGATGGGCCAGCTGGCCGGGAACCATTTCGCGACGATCGTGGAGGGTCGGGAGCAGCTGGCCGAGCTGGGCCGAGTCGTGCTCTGGGAAGGGGCACAGCCGATCTTCTTCGAAGAGGCCTAGGCCCTACAAACCGCTTCCTCACCAGATCTTCCCCGCGTGGATACGCACTCCGCGCGCAGGATCGGGGCATGAGGCTCTTCCTCGTCGCGTGGCGCGAGTCGCCCATCACCGCCGCCCTCGCCGCGGCCGGAGCCAGGATGGGACTGGAGGCAGTCGTGGCCGCGCCTCCGGAGGTAGCCCGAAGGGCAGCGACCGGCGATCTCGTCCTCTCCTACCTCGACGTGAGGCCGACGCTCGAGGGGCCCGAGCCCGGCGTCGCCAAGCTGCGCGGCCTGCAGGCCCGCGGGATCACCGTCCTGAACGGCCCCGAGGCGATCCTGGCGTGCCACGACAAGCTGGTCACTGCGCTGCGGCTCGCCCGGGCCGAGCTGCCGCATCCCGAGACCGCTTACCTGAGCGCCGCCTCGAGCAAGCGGGACGTTTCGCGCCTTCGCTTTCCGGTCGTGGTCAAGCCGCGGTTCGGAAGCCGGGGCGAGCACGTCACTCGCTGCGATGACCCGAACGCGCTCGGAGTGTTGCTGAAGCAGCTCCGGACGACCGCCTGGTTTCGGCGCCAGGGCGCGCTGATCCAGGAACTCGTCCCGCCGGCTGGATACGACCTCCGGCTCCTCGTCGCGGGCGGGCGCGTCGTCGGCGCGGTGCGGCGGGTCGCCGCTCCGGGCGAATGGCGGACGAACGTAGCCCTCGGAGCGGTGCGGCGCCCGTTGAAGCCCGAGGAGGCCGAGCGCGACCTGGCTGTCGCCGCGGCGGCCGCAGCCGGTGCCGACCTCGCCGGCGTCGACCTGATCCCGCGCCCTGACGGAAGCCTCGCCGTGCTCGAGGTCAACGGCGCGCCCGAGTTCACGGCGGCCTACTCCCTCGACGGACACGATGTCTTCGAGGCCGTCCTCGTCGCCCTGCTCCTTCCCGAGCCGGCCGAGAGCCCGGCGGTCTCGCTCCGTCACGCTAGAGGCTGATCGTCCCTTCCAGGAGCGCTCGTCCTACGACCGCGCCTTCGAGGCCGAGGGCGGCGAGCTGGTCGACGTCACCCTCGGAGCGAATGCCGCCGGCGGCGAGGACCGGGAGGGCCGAGCGGGCGCGCACGCGCTCGAGAAGCTCGAGGTCCGGGCCGGCCATGGTTCCGTCGCGGTCGATCGCCGTGCAGAGCAACCGCCGCACGCCCGCCTCGGCGCAGCGCTCGGCGAACTCGTCGGGGGAGAGCTCCGTCATGCGGCTCCACCCCGCCACGGCCACGCGTCCGTCCCTGGCGTCGATGGCGACGACGAGCCGCTCGCCGAACGCCTCCGCGAGCTCCGCGAGGCTGTCAGGAGAGTCGAGGGCGGCCGTCCCGACGACCACGCGCGCGGCGCCGGCGTCCAGGAGCTTCCGGGCGTCGGCAGGGGATCGGATCCCACCGGAAGCCTGGACCGGCGTCGGCGCCGCGGCGGCTGCGAGCTCACCGACGAGCCCGGGCCGAATCCGGCCGGACCGCGCGCCGTCGAGATCGACCACGTGCACGAGCGGCGGGCGTGCCGCGGCGAAGCGCGCTACGAGGCGCGCCGGCTCGCCCGCCCGGGCCACGACGGAGTCGAACTCTCCCTGCCGAAGACGCACCGCCTCCGTGCCGGCCACGTCGACCGCCGGGATCAGCTGGAAGCCGTCGCGCTGCTCTTTTGACATTGCGCTGCCATATTAACATGCTAATATGACGGCACCCGATGGCGGATCGATCACACCCATGGCGAACGGCCGAGATGGAAGATCTCTTCGAGGCGATCCTGGGCCTGGAAGCCCCCGAGGAGGTGGAGCGGTTCCTCCGGGACCTCTGCACGTTGAGCGAGCTCGAGGCCATGGCTCATCGCTGGGAGGTCGTCAAGCTGCTCGACCAGGGCCTCCCGTATCAGGAGATCGCCAGGCGAACGGGCGCGTCGACCACGACGGTGACCCGGGTCGCGCATTGGCTGCGCCACGGCGAAGGCGGCTACCGGACGGCGCTCGACCGCCGGGCGCTCCTCTCCCCGACAGCCTGAGGATCGCGCTCCCGGCGAAGGGGCGCCTGCGCGAGCCCGCGATCGCCCTGCTCGAGGACGCCGGCCTCGGGCCCGAGGAGCCCGGCGAGCGCGCCCTTGCCTTCCCCTGCCGGAACGCGCCCGTCGAGGTACTGCTCGTGCGGGCGGCGGACGTCCCGGAGTACGTCCAGGACGGTGTCGTGGACTGCGGGATCACCGGCGCCGACCTCGTCGAGGAGCGGGGCGCGCGGGTCAGTGAGCTCCTGCGCCTCGGCTTCGGGAGCTGCACGCTGGAAGCGGCCGTGCCCGAGGAATCGCCGGCCGTCGAGCTCGTGGATCTGCGCGGCCTTCGGGTTGCGACCGTCTATCCCCGCCTCGCCTCGCGCCTTCTCGCGGAACAGGGCGTATCGGTCGAGCTCGTGGACGTGACAGGCTCGGTCGAGGTCGCACCGCGGCTCGGGCTCGCGGACGCGATCGTGGATCTGGTATCGAGCGGCAACACCCTGCGGACGAACGGGCTCCGGTCGCTCGGAGCGCTGTTCGCCTCGGAGGCCGTGCTCGTCGCGGCCGAGGAGCCGGACGAAGCCTCGCTCCGGCTCCGGCCGATCCTCGCAAGCGTCGTCCTGGCGCGCGAGTCCCGCTACCTGATGCTGAACGCACCGGAGGACGCGCTCGGAGAGATCTGCGCCCTCGTTCCAGGCTCGACTGCTCCGAGCGTGATCCCGCTCGCCGAGCCCGGCATGGTTGCCGTCCACGCGCTCGTTCCCGCCGCCGATGTCTGGCGGCTGCTTCCCCGTCTCGAAGCAGCGCGGGCGACGTCGATACTGCTCGTTCCAGTCGAGCGGATGCTGGCATGAGCGACGTCTCCACGATCGTCGCGGACGTCCGGGCACGAGGCGATGCGGCGCTGGCCGACTGGTCCGAGCGCCTCGACGGAGTCGCGCCGGCCCGCGCGGAGCCCGCCGGCGACATTCCCGTCGACGCGCTGCTCGCGCTCGCCGACTCGGTGCGGCGGTGGCACGAGCTGCAGCGCCCCGCCGACCTGGCGGCCGAAATCGTTCCCGGAGTGGCCCTGGAGCGGCGTTGGGCTCCGCTCGAATCCGTGGGCATCTACGTGCCGCGCCGGCTCGTGTCGACCCTCGTCATGTGCGCAGTGCCGGCGCAGGTCGCCGGGGTGGAGCGCGTAGCCGTCGTCACGCCGCCCGAAGGTGGGGGGATCGTCGCGCGAGCCGCCGAGCTGCTCGGCGTCTCGGAGGTCTGGGCCGTGGGCGGGCCGCAGGCGATCGCCGCCCTCGCGTACGGGACGGCGACGATCGCGCCGGTGGACAAGATCGTCGGCCCGGGAAACGCTTTCGTGAGCGAGGCGAAGCTGCTCGTCTCCCGCGACGTCGCCGTCGATCTCCCTGCCGGGCCGTCCGAGGTGGTCGTCCTCGTCTCCGAGGGGGCGGACATGGCCGCGGCCGAACTCGAGCTTGCCGCCCAGGGCGAGCACGGCCCCGGCGCCGTCTGCAGGCTCGTGGAGGCCGACGGCGACCTCGAGGGCGCGCTCGCCCGCGTGGAAGCGCTCGCGCCGGAGCATCTCGTCCTCCTCGGCAAGGATGCGGAGCGGCTTGCACCCCGCGTGCGCAACGCCGGAGCGGTGTTCGTCGGGCGCTGGTCTCCGGTCGCAGCCGGCGACTACGCGACCGGGGCGAACCATGTCCTTCCAACCGGCGGGCGGGCCCGCGCGGTCGGCGGGCTCGGCCTCGAGGCGTTCTTGAAGCCGGTGACGGTGCAGCGCCTCTCGCCCGCCGGCCTCGAACGTGTTCGCCCGATCGTGGAGGCGCTTGCGGCGATCGAGGGAATGCCGGAGCATGCGGAAGCAGTGCGCCGATGAGAGCTCTCCCCTCCGACTTCGCCGCGTACGCGTGGGCCCCGTCGACCGATGAGCTCGCCGCCCGTTTCGGCCTCGACCCGAGTGAGATCGTGCGCTTCGACGGGAACGTCCCGGCGTGGCCCCTCCCCTCCTCCCGTCCCGGCGCGCTCGCGGCCGCGCTCGCAGACGTCCAGAACTATCCGCATGGCGGCTACACCGAGCTGACCCCGGCCGTCGCGCGCTATGCCGGTGTCGACCCCGAAAACGTCGTCCTCGGAGCCGGAGCCGACGATCTCATCCTGCTCTGCGCGCGGACGTTCGCCGGTCCGGGCGACCGCGTCGCGATCGCCGACGAACCGACCTATCCGCTCTTTCGCATCGCCGCGCAGATCGCGGGGGCCCAGACGGGCGACCACGATCCGGTGATCACGTTCTGCTGCCGGCCGAACAATCCCTCGGGCGCGCTCGGCGAGCTCCCCTCGGCAAGGCCGCTGATCGTGGACGAGGCGTACTACGAGTACGCGGGCGAGACGGCCGCCGACCGGATCGACGAGGACATCGTCGTCATCAGGACGTTCTCGAAGGCCTTCGGTCTCGCCGGCGGACGAGTCGGATACGCGCTGGCCGGCTCCGCCACGGCCGCCGAGCTCAACCAGCGGCAGTCGCCGGCGTGCATCTCGACCCTCTCCGCCGCGCTCGCCGTCGCTGCCCTCGCCGACCCTCCCGACGTGTCTCCGCAGGTCGAGGAGCGGGAGCGCCTGGCGCGCGGCCTCCGCGCTCTCGGGCTCGAGCCGCTTCCCTCCCACACGAACTTCGTCTTCGTCCCGCTCGAGGAGCCGGAGGAGCTCGGGGCCGCGCTTCTTCGGTCCGGGCTCGTCGTCCGCGTCTTTTCGAACGGGATCCGCGCGTCCGTACGCGACCCGGAGGACGACGACCTGCTGCTCGAGGGGATTGCCCGCGCGCTCGACCGTCCGGCCCCGGTCGCCGGTGCCGGGCACCGAAGCGCGAGGCTCGTCCGCGCCACCACAGAGACGCGCGTGCGCGTCCGCCTCGCGGTGGACGGCGCGAGTCGTGTTCGGGTCACGACCGGAGCCGGCCTCTACGACCACTTCCTCGAGCAGCTCGCCTTCCACGCCGGCTTCGACCTCGTCCTCGAGGCTGCCGGCGACCTCGAGACCGGCGAGCACCACACCGCGGAGGACGCCGCCATCGCGCTCGGAGAGGTCCTGGACCGCGCGCTCGGAGACCGTCGCGGAATCGCCCGCTTCGGCGACGCCGTCCTCCCGATGGACGACGCACTCGCGCGCGCCGCGGTCGACCTCGGCGGGCGACGGGCCGCGGAGCTCAGGCTGGAGCTCGACCCCGGAATGGCCGAGCACGTCCTCCGTAGCCTCTCCGAGGCAGGCCGCCTGGGCCTGCACGTGGAAGCCGAGGGCCGTGATCCGCATCATGTCGCCGAGGCGGCGTTCAAGGCCGTCGGTCGGGCGCTCCGCTCCGCAGTGCGGGTCGAGGGCACCGGGGTCCCGTCGACGAAAGGCTTGCTATGAGGGTCGCCGTCTGCGAGTACGGCGCCGGCAACGTGCGCTCGGTCGTTCTGGCCTGCGAGCGCGTGGGGGCCGACGCCCGTGCGACGAGCGACCCCGAGGCGGTGGCGCGCGCCGATCTCGCCGTTCTCCCAGGCGTGGGGTCGGCGCGCTCCGCCATGAAAGGTCTCGCCGCCCGTGGACTCGACGAGGCGCTTCGCCGGCGGGTCTCCGCGGGAAGACCGACGCTCGGGATCTGCCTGGGCCTGCACCTGGCCCTCGAGTCGTCGGAAGAGGACGGCGGCGTCCTCGGGCTTGCCCTCCTGCCGGGTCGCGCCGTACGGCTCCGCCAGGGCTGCGTTCCCCGCATCGGCTGGGCGCGCGTCGATCCGGGCGGCGAGGAGTTCTACTTCGCGCACTCGTTCGCGGCGGAGACGCCCGCCGCGACGGCCAGGTCGGAGGGCCTCGTCGCTGCTGCGGAGAACGGCGGCTTCGTGGGCGTGCAGTTCCACCCTGAAAAGAGCGGCCGCGCCGGCGCCCGCTACCTCGAGCGATGCCTCTCCCGCGCCTGATCCCCTGCCTCGACGTCGCCGGCAACCGCGTCGTCAAGGGCGTCCGCTTCGAGGGACTGCGCGAGGTCGGCGATCCGGTCGAGCTCGGGACGGCGTACTCGGATGCGGGAGCCGACGAGCTCGTCTTCCTCGACGTCGGGGCGACGGTCGAGCGGCGGGAGACCCTTCTCGGCCTCGTCCGGCGGGTCGCCGAGCGGCTCTCGATCCCCTTCACCGTGGGCGGCGGCATCCGCACCGTCGGGGATGCCGACACGCTCCTCGGGGCCGGCGCGGATAAGGTCGCCGTCAATACGGCCGCGCTGGCGCGGCCCGAGCTCCTGACCGGGCTCGCCGAGAAGCTGGGCTCGCAGGCAGTCGTGCTCGCGATCGACGCGACCGGAGGCGACGTCCGCTCGCATGCGGGCGCGGTCGCGACCGGCCGCTCGGCCGCCGCATGGGCTCGCGAGGGCGCGGAACGGGGCGCAGGCGAGATTCTCCTCACCTCGATCGACGCCGACGGGACGCGGAACGGCTACGACCTCGCGCTGACGGCGGAGGTCGCCGCCGCGGTCTCGATACCGGTGATCGCGTCGGGAGGCGCCGGTACGGCTGGACACGTCGCGGCCGCCCTGGACGTCGCGCAGGCTGCGCTCCTCGCCTCGATCCTCCACGAGGAGCCGGCACGCCTGGCGACGCTCAGAGACGAGCTTCGCGGTCTGGGAGTGCCGCTTCGCGATGCCGCCTGAGCTCCGCGCAGCGATCGTCCAGGACGCGGACTCGGGTCGCGTGCTCATGCTCGCCTGGATGGATGACGCGGCACTGCGGCTCACCCGCGAGAGCGGGCAGGCGCACTTCTACAGCCGCTCCCGCGGGCGGATCTGGCGGAAAGGCGCGACCTCGGGCCACACGCTGGCCGTCGAGGAGTTGCGCGACGACTGTGACGGCGACGCCTACCTTCTCCGCGTGCGGCCGAACGGACCCGCGTGCCACACGGGCTCGCTGTCGTGCTTCGCGCCGTGGCTCTGGCGCCGCGTTCGCGAGCGGGCCGACGCCCGCCCGGACGGCTCCTACGTGGCGGGCCTCGTGGACGGCGGGAACGCGGCCGTGGCGCAAAAGCTCGGCGAGGAGGGCGTCGAGGCCGCCCTGGCTGTGGCCTCCGATGACGACGAACGCGTCGTCGCGGAGGTCGCCGACCTCTGGTTCGCGAGCTACGTGGCGCTCGCCGCGCGCGGGCTCGATCCGGCTGACGTCGAGGCCGAGCTCGAGCGCCGCGCTCGCTAGCGCGCCGGCTCAGGGACATGAGGTTCGCGGTTGCGCCGTCGCGGCTTTCAAATGTAAAGTCTTCTCCGTCGAGCGGGTCGCCCCCGCTCCACATCGAGAGAGGCTGAGGGAACCGGCCCCGTGAAGCCTCGGCAACCTGCCGCGAGGGCAAGGTGCCAAACCCGGCGGGCTTCGGCCCGAAGGATGTCGAGCGAATCTCAGAGGAGGCTCCCGTGCCCGCCACCGCACTTCGTTGTCGCAACTGCCAGGTCGAGATCGAGCTGGAAGGCATCGGCGCGTGCCCGCGCTGCTTCGGCCCGCTCGAGGCCGTCTACGACCGAGCGGAGCTCGCGCGGTCGGCAACCCGCGAGCAGATCGCCGCCGGTCCGCCCTCGATCTGGCGGTACGCGCCGCTCCTTCCGGTCGCGCCGCCGGCGGACCAGCGGCTCGCACCGGGCCTGACACCGCTCATGCGCTCGCCCCGGCTCGCCGAGACGGTCGGTGTCCGCGAGTTGTGGCTCAAACTCGACACCGCGAACCCGACGCACTCCTTCAAGGACCGGGTTGTCGCCGTCGCCTCTGCCAAGGCCCAGGAGCTGGGATTGACGACGCTCGCCTGCTCCTCCACGGGCAACCTGGCGAACGCGGTCGCTGCACGGGCCGCGGCCGAGGGTCTGGACGCCGCGGTGTTCTGCCCCGCAGACCTCGAGCCCGAGAAGCTCGTGGCCACAGCGGTCTACGGCGCGACGCTCTACGCCGTCGACGGGACCTACGACGACTGCTCGCGGCTCACGGTCGAGCTCTCCTTCGAGCTTCCCTGGGCGTTCGTCAACGTCGGCCTCCGCACCTACTACGCGGAAGGCTCGAAGACGCTCGCGTACGAGATCGCCGAGCAGCTCGGCTGGCGCCTTCCCGCCGCCGTCGTCGTCCCGATCGCATCGGGCGCGCTCTTCTCCAGGATCCACCACGGCTTCGGCGAGCTGCTCGAACTGGGGCTCGTCGAGGGTGCCCGTCCGCGCCTCCACGGCGGGCAGGCCGAGGGCTGCTCCCCGGTGGCGACGGCGTTCGCAGGGAAGTCTCCGGTCGCGCCCGTCCGGCCGCAGACCGAGGCGCGCTCACTGGCGATCGGGAGCCCAGCCGACGGAGACGCCGCCGTGGCGGCCGCCCGCGAGTCGGGCGGCGCGGTGCATTCGATTCCCGAGGGCGAGATCGGAGAGAACATGGCCCTTCTGGCCGAGAACACCGGCGTCTTCGGCGAGACGGCGGCCGGCGTGACGCTCGGCGCGCTCCGCGAAGCCGTCCGGCGCGGTGAGCTCGGCGCCGGCGACGAGGTCGTGCTCCTCGTCACGGGCGACGGCCTGAAGACGCCCCAGCCCGTGGCAGGTCGCCTGCAGCCGGTCAGGATCGACGCGGACGCCGATGGGCTCCTGGAGCGACTGACCGCCGCTGCGTGAACGCGCCACAATTCCGGGATGGTGCCCGCAACCCTCTCCCCGGCAGAAGTCGAGCTCGACGAGCCCGCCGGCGAGGACGTCCCCGAGCACGAGCGGCCCTGGATCGTGATCGTCTGGAACGATCCGATCAACCTCATGTCCTACGTCACCTTCGTTTTCCAGAAGCTCTTCGGCTACAGCCGGGAGAAGGCGACGAAGCTGATGCTGCAAGTACACAACGAGGGGAAGGCCGTCGTCTCGGGCGGGCCGCGAGAGAAGGCCGAGCACGACGTCGCCCGCCTGCACGCGCACGGCCTCTGGGCGACGATGCGCCAGGACTGAGGAGCCTGTGCTCGAACCGTCCCCGATCAAGCGCACGCGCGAGGGCGAATACCGCCTCCAGCTCTCGGACGGCGAGCGCGAGCTGCTCGGACGGCTTCCCGGGGAGTTGCTCGACCTCCTCGCGGCCGACCCGGCCGATCCCGCGCTCCGCCGGCTTCGCCCCACCGCCTACGAGGACGACAGCGAGGCCGAGGACGAGTACCGGGGGCTCATGCAGGACGAGCTCGACGAGGGCCGGCGCGGGGCGCTCCGGATTCTCGCGGAGACCGCGAGTCGCGACCGCCTGTCCACCGAGGAGCTGGACGCGTGGCTCCGGGCTCTCACCGACCTCCGCCTCGCGCTCGGCACCCGTCTCGACGTCGACGAGGACACGTACGCGCGAGAGATCGACCCTCGCGATCCGCGAGCGTACGAGCTCTCGGTTTTTGCCTACCTGAGCTGGCTGCAGGAGCAGGCCGTCGAGGCCGCCCTGGAGGCGTAGCCCGCCTTCTCTCGGCCGCGCATGAGTCTCCGCGGCGATGTACCCGGTGGGGGTATACGATGAGGGCATGGCCAAAGTCACGCCAACCCGCCCGTACAGCGCTTCCAAAGACCAGCTCGTCGCCCGGCTTCGTCGCATCGAGGGCCAGGTCAGGGGTGTCCAGCGGATGGTCGAGGAGGATCGCTACTGCATCGACGTCGTGACGCAGATCAGCGCGATCGAGGGCGCCCTGGAGAAGGTCGCGCTCGGACTCCTCGACGGCCACACGAGGCACTGCGTGCTCGGCCCCGAGTCCGAGACGCTCCGTGAGGAGCGCACGGAAGAGCTCGTGGCCGCCTTCGGGCGCCTCCTCGGCCGCAGCTAGCCCTTCGAGGAGTTGACCGCGCCGCGGGCGCGTTCCACGCTGCGTCCATAGAACTGCGGCCCGACCGCGCATGCGGTCTTTCGCGCCGGTGAGCGCGAGCACAACCAAAGAAGGAATGGCGTGACGGATATCGGCGTACCCGATCCGCTCGAGCCCGAGATCGACGTGATCCCGGCGATCGAGCCCGTGCCCGGAGCAGTCGAGCTGCCGGCACCTGCGCCCGTTCCCGAGCGACAGCCCGAACCGGCATGAAGCGCGACGAGCCTATTCTCGCCTGGCGCTGCTGGCGCCTGCGCATCGACCCGGACACGGAGGCGTTTCAGCCGGTGCTCGAGTCGTGCGTCTACGGCGAGCAGTGGCCCGAACGGACGGCGTTCGCGGCATCCTGCCCGAAGCACGAGCAGCCGGAGGCCGACTGCGGCTGCGGAATCTACGCCGTCAAGACCCGCCCGGCGGCGCTCGAATGGGCCGACTGGGCGAAGAACGCGCTTCCGAACCCGATCGTCCTCGGGAAGGTGCAGCTCTGGGGGCGCGTCCTCCTCCATACCTCGGGCTATCGGGCGGAGCTCGCGTATCCGTACGAGCTCGGCGTGCTCATCAGCGAAGAAGTCGAGGTCGCCGACGCCCGCCGTCTCGAGCGGCTGCTCCAGGCCGCCTACCTGGTCGACATCACGGATCGCGCCGCGTAGGGCGCCGTCCCGCCGGCTAACCAGGCGCGGCGGCGACCGTCTTAGCCACCGTGAGGCAGGCACTGGTCGGGGCGGTGGTCGCCGTTTTCATGCTCGCGGGCTGCGGCGGGGAAGAGGGTGGCGAGGTCTCCGCCCCGCCTGCGACGCTGGCTCCCGAGCTCCTCTCGCTCTACGACTACGAACCGGGCGAGCTGGACGTCCAGGAGGTCAAGAGCGAGGAGCGTGACGGCGCCGTCATCCACGACCTGTCCTACGCCGGCCCCGAGGGCCGGATCACGGCCTACTACGTGACGCCGCTGGGCGACGGCCCGTTCCCGGGAGTGATCTTCATGCACGGAAGCCCAGGGCAGCGCGTGACGTTCCTCGGCGAGGCGATCGAGCTGGCGCAGCGCGGGATCGCGTCGGTCCTGCCCGACGCACCCTTCGCTCGGGATCCGCGGCCTCCCGACGTCGACTTCACGGACGGCGACCCCGCTCGCCTGGCGCAGCTCGTCGTGGAGCTCCGCCGCGCTGTCGACTTCCTCGTCGAGCAGGACGAGATCGACGCCGGCCGCCTTGGCTTCGTCGGCTTCAGCTGGGGCGGCTCCCTGGGGGCCAACTTCGCCGGCGTCGAGCGGCGGGTCGGCTCCTTCGTGCTCATCTCGGGCGTGCCAAGGCTGAGCGAGCACCTCGCGCGCATCGGGAAGGAGCGAGGAATCAAGGGCCTGGAGGACTATGCCGTGCTGATCCGCCCGTACGACGCGGTCGAGTACCTGGGCGACGTGGCACCGAACGCCGTCTACTTCCAGTTCGGCGAGCAGGACGACGCGCCGTCGCCGGAGCAGGGCCAGGAGCAGATGGACGCCGCGAGTGACCCGAAGCAGATTCACCTCTACGACGCCGGGCACGAGCTGAACGACGAAGCGCGCGCGGATCGTGCCGACTGGCTCGCCGAGCGCTTCGAGCTCGAAGGCTAGCTTCGGCTCGGAGGTCCGTTCGTGAGCAGCGCGAGAAACTCGCGCGCCGCACGATCCCAGCTCTGCTCGCATGCGACGTTCCGGGCGGCTTCGCGCATCCGCGCGTAGCGCTCCGGGTTCTGGAGCACGGCGGCCAGCTCGTCCGCAAGATGCTCGGCCGTTTGCTCCGCGGGCACGAGGAAGCCCGCGTCCTTCGGAACCGCATCGACGATGCCGCCGACGTCCGTGCCGATCACCGGGACGCCCAACCGCAGGCATTCGAGCGTGGAGATTCCGAGAGCCTCGGCGTGGGAGAGGAGACACCCGAAGTGGAACGAGCGTACGAGCTCGACGAACGCCGGAAGGTCGCGTGCCTTGTCGATGAACCCCACCGCGCGCACTGCGGGGTGGCGCGGAAGCTGGGAGGCCTCGTGGCCGATGACGATGACCTCGATCGGATGCCCCATCCTTTGCAGCCGCGTCGCAACGTCAAGGAGTACCGGCCCGCCCTTGCGCTCCCAGTCGATACCGATGAATCCGAGCCTGAGTGGCGACAGGTTGCCGTCCCACGAAGTCGGCGCGGGCACGGAAGCTTCGTCGATGTTGGCGCCGGGCAGGATGACTCGGACTTTCTCCGGCGAGATCCCGTAGGAGGCCTTCACGTCCTCGGCGCACCAGCGCGACATGCAGACGACGTAGCGGGCCTCGAGATACGCCTCCTTCTCCCGCGCCAGCGCCTCGCCCTTGATCCGCTTCCCCAGCTGGCGCTCGTACTCCTCGAAGTACTGGTTCATCGTCGCGTCGATGTAGTAGCTCACCGGCTCCCGGACCATCTCCCGCGGCGGCAGCGGCTGAAAGTGGCTCACGTACTCGCCGATGCCACCGGGGGCGCTCCGCTCGGCCCACAGCGCCTGAAGGTGTGAGCGCGTGTACATGAAGCCGCGCGGACGATCGAGGGTCAACGGCCGGGACGCGTTCCAGAGCAGGCGGCGACGGCGGAATCGCTCCGGACGAAGCGTGATCCCAGCGCGGAAGAGGCCGATTCGCCGCCCAGCCTGCAGGAAGAAGTACGGAATGCCACTGAATGTCGCTCCGCTGTTCGTGTCCCCGTAGGCGACGAGCGCGCGATCGCAGTCCGCCTCTCCTATGACGCTCGCGAGCGCAAGCAGGAACACGGAGATCGCGGCCAGCCCGTAGTCGCCTCTCCGACGGGCGGCAAGCAAGCGGTAGCGCTGCAGAGGGAGTCCCGTTCGAATCCGAATCGCTCACCCTCCGGTGGACCGGACGCTCACGAAACGTACTCCTCGTCGCTCCGAGCTTCAACCGGCAAGCGCACGGCTGAGCGGCTCCGCTAGCGCCCTAGGCTCTGAGCCGTCCGCGCAGTGCTCTCACACCGCCGAAGACGCCGACGAGCAGCCCGAGCACCATCAGGGCGAACAGCGCAGTGACTCCGGGGCCCGTGTCCGGGGCTTGCGAGTAGCTGAGCGCACGGCTCGCGGCCTGGAACTGGCCACCCGACTCTGCGGCGAGGATCGAGTCTCCCTGGTCCTGTGCGGCAACGTCCTCCGGAGAGCCGCACTCTTCGGTGCAAGTCTGGTCGCCGACCGAGGAGTTCTGGCCTTCGTTGGCGGCGTCGGTCGACGGCGCCGAGCGTGCGGGATCCTGGCCTCCTGATCCGCCCACGCCGGCCGATTGATCGTCGCCCGGCCCACCGCCGGTGCCACCCGGGGCGGGCGCTCCGGGTGCGCCGTCGTCTACCGGTTCCTCGTCGTCTCCGGGGTCGTCTTCGTCCCCGGGGACGTTCACCCCGTCATCGGGCTCGTCGTCGTCTCCCGGCCCGCCGTGGTCGTCGTCGCCGGGCCCATCGTCGTCGTCGCCGCCGCCTCCCGGCCCGCTGTGGTCGTCGTCGTCATCGTCATCGTCGTCATCGTCCTTCAGCGCGGCCTTGATGGCCTTGATCGCCTCCTTGACCGCCTTCTTCGTCTCCTTGTCCGCCTTCACCACGTCGGGGGAAGGGAAGGGGAACGACGGGACCTGCGCGGCCGCGGGCGGGCTGGCCGTCGCCAGCGCGAAGGCGAGAAAGAGCAAGAAGACCCCGAGTCGCATTCCGATGACCCCCTGTCACGGACGGCAGACGCCTTGCATCTTACCCGCCCTGGGGAGAACTCACTCGCGCCGGCCCAGGTCGACCCCGAGAGACGATGAAAGCCCGCCGAGCGGGGCACTAGCGACGTGGATGAACCGAGCCATGAGCCCCTGTGGCTACAGTGGCCCGCGGAAAAACAGCGCAGGAGGATCGACCGAACGGCTCGGCCCGCTGCCCATGCGGACCAGAGACTTGACCGACCCGCCAAGCGACTGCACCGAAGCACGGTCAGGAGGACGGAAATGAAGAAGGTGTGGAGCGCCGCGCTCGCGGCCCTCCTAGGTACCCTCGCGCTCGCGTCGAGCGCTCAGGCGTACTCATGGACGACAGTCGACGAAGCGAAGGACCGGGATAGCTCCCGGACGTACGCGGCCGTCTACGGCAAATTCGAGCTCTCCCCCGCACGCGTTCTCGTCAACGCCTCGGAGGGGCGGACGAAGGTCAAACTCTCGATCCACTGCTTCAGCGGCGACGCCGACACGATGGTTCGAAAGCGAGAGGTGACGAAGCACTACACATCGCGCGGGATCATCCAGACGTGGAGGAAGCCTCTCACGTTCAAGCCGGGTCCGGACTGGGTCTACGGCCCGGGTCCGGACGACTTCGAGCCGGGCTTTTGCTTCGTGGAAGCTGAGGCATCCGCGGAGAAGGGACGACTACGCGTGCGCCTCCAAATGCCGACAGAAGGCTGACCCTCCGAGTCTCTCCAAACGCGCATGGCGCCAATGCGAGGCCGGCTAGCTCGGCTTGGCCGGGACGAACCGCTTGACGAAGTCGAGCGCGGTCTGCGCGACCTCCTGCCAGCCGTGGTCGATGGTCAGCGAGTGGCCACGGTTGGGCATCTTCTTGATCTCGGTGACGCTCGGGTTGCCCTTCTGCCGCTTGTAGGAGGCGTTGGCGATCGCCCAGGGAACCGTGTGGTCCTTCTCCCCGTCGAGGATCAGCAGCGGGCCCCGATCGGGGTTCTTCGTGTCGACCTTGGACTCGGTCGAGGGGTTGAGGTTGGCGTTGGCCATCTGCGCCAGGGCGATCCCCGACCCGGCCACGTGGTAGGCCTCATAAAGGCGCTTTGCCTCGTCCTCATCGAGGGCGTTCGTCCAGCCGTATTTGAACTGGTCGAAGGTGAGCGTGATGGCGCGGCCCCGATTCCGGGGGTTCAACAGGAAGGGTCCAGACGCCTTGAGCGTGGAGAGGGGCAGCGGCAGGACGCCGCGAAACACGCCCGGGTCGATGGCAACCGTAGCTGCCGAGAGACCACGGCCAGCGAGCATCTGGGCGATCAATCCGCCGGTCGAGTGCCCCATCACGGCGGGCTTCTTCTCGAGCTCGCCGATCACGTCGGCCGTGTGGTCGGCAACCTGCTTCAGCGTTTTCCTGGCGAGCACGTCCGGGTTCGCCCGCGCCTCTTCAACCGTTTCCGGATCGTCTGGCCAGTCCGGCGTCAGCGGCGCGTAGCCGGCCTGCTTGAAGAAGTCCGCCCAGATGGCCCAGCTGCTCGGCAGCAGCCAGAGGCCGTGGATGAAGACGACAGGAGTGGAGCCGGAGGCGTTTGCCGCCTCGATCTCCCTGCTTTCCCGCTCCGAAATGGACGCCATGCCGAACTCCTCTCGGTCCCAGTAAAAGGTCATCCGACCCTAGCGAACCGACGACGAGCTCTCTCGTCAACGAGGCCAAGAGACGCCGTCAGGGCGAGAAGGGCGCCGCTCTTCTTCTCCCGGCGACTGCCGCCACCGGGGATATGAGTCCCCGCGCGGGGGAGGGGGTCCCCGTCCCCCTCGCGAGCACGGATCAGCCGACCCAGACGGCGGACGTCGCCGTGAGCCTCCAGATCGTTCCGCGACTCCGCTCGTACTGGATCACGACGGACGAGAGCGTACGGCACGTCCGATAGCTCCGGACCTGGGAGGCGAATCCTCCTCCCTTCGCTCCTCCGATCCTTCGTCCATCCGTATCGAAGATGCGATGGACGCGGGCGATCGAGTCGTCTTCATTGACGGCTCGATACTCGGAGCGCGTGACGCATCCGGGCGTATCTACCACCGCGATTGGTGCCGCAATTGGTGCGAACGCGAGCGCGACGAGCGCGAGCGCGATCGCGGATAGGAACTTCATTCCGTCCTCCTCATCCCTCGACGGGCAGTAGGGCCAAGTTCTTCCCTGTCCGTCATGAGGGAGGTTGGCACGACGATCGGACGGGCCCCCTCTCCTCGCTCAAGAGACGCGACCCTCGGCCTGCGACGAGGCCAATGTCGCTCGTATTCCCGACCTCCGACCCCCGGGGATCTGCCGTCGCGCGCGAGGGGTCGGGTCGGCCAAGTTCTGCTTTGAGCCAGCGTGCGCCCGGCCGAGGCTGGTGTCCAAGCCAAGCCCGGGCGCTACGCTCATCTTCACGCCCGACTCACGCCCTTCGAACTGGCCAAGCCCGTTCTCGTGGTGCCTCCTCGGAAAACGAAAACCCCCGGTTTACGGGGGCTTCCGAGGTGGGCGGTACTGGGCTCGAACCAGTGACCCGCAGCTTGTCGAGAAGGGGCAGTCGTTCGCGCCCGTTCGCTCAGGTTCGCTTACCCCTGCAAACTGGCGGTTTCTGGCTCTCGCGCCGGTTCACGAAAGCGGGTGTGCAACAGCGCTTCGGACTCCGATCCGCGCGGCGAGCGTCGAGCGGGGTCGCCAATCCCGGCTTGCCTGCCAATACTGATTGGCGGCGAGCGAAGCGCCGCCGAGCAGATCGACGTCGTCGGACGGTCCGGCGAGCAAGTTGCCCTCCCGATGGTTCCGAGCTACAGTCGCCGGCGGCATGCGCCGCTCGCGCGGGCGGACGCCACCCGCGGAGAGAACTGGAGGGACTTCTTGCGGGCACTTATCGCAGGTGGTGGCATGGCGGGGCTGATGACCGCTCTGGCGCTGCGGGAGTCGGGCGTCTTCACGACGATCGACGTCTTCGAGCAGACGCGCACGCCGAGCACCGCGGGAGCGGGCCTGAACATCCCCCCGAACGGCGCAAGGCTGTGCCGGTGGCTCGGCGTCGACCTCGACGGCGGTGACCCCAAGGGCCCCGACGGGGCAGTCGACGGCGGTAGGGCGGCGATCCTGCACGAGACGCGGATGGTCTGGGAGGACGGCTCGATCACGCGGAAGCCGCTCGACCACAACACCTCGGCCGGCGACAAGGCCGGCTTCCACCACATGCACCGCCTCGACCTGCTGATGGCCCTCTACAAGCGGGTCCTCGAGTTCGCGCCGGAGACGGGCGTCAACTGCCCGATCCAGGTCCACATGGCCAAGCGCCTGGAGGCCGTGAGCCAGGACGACGAGTCCGTGACCGTGACGTTCTCCGACGGCACGATGGAGACCGGCGACCTGCTGATCGGTGCCGACGGCGTCAGCTCCCGGGTGCTGGATGCGGTCTGGCCCGGTGTGTCGACCAAGCGCTGGACCGAGGTCGTCGTCTACCGCGGTCTGGTCCCGAGGGACAAGGTCGCCGCGGCGCGCAAGCCCGACGGCAGCCCGCTCGACCACAACCCCATCGAGACGATGTCGATGGACACCCGCGAGACCCCGACCGCGCAGACGCTCACGTACTGGGTCCGCGGCGGCGAGCTGCTCAACGTGTGGCTCGCCTACTACGAGCCCAACGCCGACGAGTTCGAGCGCGAAGAGGGCGACTGGTTCCCCGCCGACCGCGAGGAGATGGTCGGCATCATGAGCACGGCGTTCGAGGGGGACCCCCGTCACGACGACGTCGTCGCACTCACGAGCCTGATGGAGAACCCGACGAAGTGGGGGCTCTACGACCGGGACGCGCTCGAGAACTGGACGGAGGGTCGCGTGGGCCTGGTGGGTGACGCCGCTCACCCGATGCTGCCGACCTTCGGCCAGGGCGCCGCGCAGGCCCTTGAGGACGCCGCGGCACTGGGGAAGTGCTTCGAGCTCCACGGCAGCGACATCTACCGCCCGCTGTTGCACTACGAGCGCGTGCGCTACTACCGCGCGACGCGCTTCCAGTTCGCGTCGAAGTTCCTCTTCAAGCACCTCGAGCCGGCGGACTCGCCTCAGCGCCGGCAGATCCTCGCGGCGGTTAACGAGCGAGACTACCCCGTCTTCGATCACACCGAGCGTGCGGGCAGCGACGACTCGTGGATCTACGCGTTCGACGCGCGCGAGATCGGCGACAAGCTGCCGCTCAGGAAGCTCGGGCCGTGGGACTTCCGCTCGCGGACCGAGGCGCTCGGCAGCGCGCGCCAGGAGATCGCCCGCAGCCTCTGGAAGCCGGCGAAGCCATGGACCGGCGACCGGCCCGTCACACGCGAGGAGCTCGCGCAGCACACGTCGTTCGACGACTGCTGGGTCGTCATCCGCGGCAAGGTCTACGACTTCACCGAGTGGAAGGACCACCACCCGGGCGGGCCTTTCGTGGCCCGCATCTACGGCGGCAAGGACGCCACGGCGGAGTTCGGCGAATACCACAGCCGGCTCGCCGAGCGGCACATGGAGCACTTCTGCGTCGGGCCGCTCGTCGGAGCCCCCGCCGAGCGCGCCGGCGACGCCGTCTAGGTCGAGCCGCGTGTCGCTCCAGGAGGCCGACGCTGGGGGTTAAGCGGATCGACCAGTTGACGGCCGCTGACCTGCGCCGGCTCGTCGAGCGGCTCGGCGTCACGCTAGCCCCCTCGACGGTTATCGGGATCTTGAACATGCTGTCGGCGCTGTT
The DNA here is from genome assembly GCA_963842305.1 of uncultured Actinomycetes bacterium. GTDB lineage: Bacteria > Actinomycetota > Thermoleophilia > Gaiellales > Gaiellaceae > JAIBJN01. Next base: position 544,033 of record CAWJFW010000002.1, on the reverse strand, counting down.
GCGCTTCGCGAAGAAGGCCGGCCTGGTCGAGCGGAACGTCGTCCGCGATCTCGATCGCGACGACAGGCCCGGAACGCAGCGGCTGAGCGAGCCGCGCTACCTAAGCTCGGCCGAGCTCGCCCGGCTGCTGGCCGAGCTCGGCGACGTGTTTCGGCCGGTGATCCTCATTTGCAGCCTCGCCGGCCTGCGAATCTCGGAGGCGCTCGGGCTGCACTGGGGAGACGTCCGCTTCGGCGCCAAGACGATCGGGGTCTGGCGCCAACTCGACTACGACGGCACGGTCCGCGAGGACACGAAGACGTCCGCCTCGACCGCCACCGTGCCGCTGCTTCCCGCGCTTGAGCGGGAGCTGCGCGAGCATCGCCCGCCAGGCGGCGTCGATCTGCGGCGTGCACGCTCGAGTTCCGCGAGCTCGAGCTGGTGCCGGGCCGAGACCGCCGGGACCGCTCGGTCACCCGGCCAGCCGGAGCCTGACCTTCCGGGGCACGAGCAGGGTCGTCCTAGGGTCACCTTGGGCCCGCGCCCCCGGCACCTCACGGGCGGTTCCGTACCCGCGCTTTAGTGCACGGCCGATCGCGCTTCGGAAGCAGCCTTCTCGATGAGTTCCGCCACGGCGGCAACGTGTTGAAGGTCGCGGCCTAAGACGCAGCTCTCGTGGGACCAGCGGGCCTAAGCAGCTGAGCCTTATCCGGAGATGGTTTACGTTCACACGCGATACCCGGCCTTCTCGGGGCCGGGGCTACTACGAGCGAGGGAGGCCAAAAAGCAATGGAGTCAAGCAGCCAGACGAGCGGCGAGCCGGACTATCCGGTGCGCTTTTCTGTGGAGTACCCGGATCGCGAACTCAACCGCGGGACCACGGCGTTCAGATTGATCGTCGCGATCCCGATCTTGATCCTCGCCGCCAGCATCGGCAGCCTCGCCCCCGGCGCGCATGGCGCCTGGAGGTTCGCCGGCACGACCGGCGGGGTGCTGTTCCTGGCGCCGCTGCTGATGATCGTGTTCCGGCAGAAGTACCCACGCTGGTGGTTCGACTGGAATCTCGAACTCTTCAGGTTCTCGAACAGGATCGGCGTCTATCTCGCCCTCATGGACGACCGCTACCCCTCTACCGATGACGGACAGGGTGTCGCACTGGACTTTCCCTACCCGGACGCCAAGCAGGACCTCAACCGTTGGCTGCCGCTCATGAAGTGGCTGCTCGCGATCCCCCACTACATCGTGCTCGCCTTCCTCTGGATCGCGGCCGTGATCTCGGTGGTGATCGCCTGGTTTGTGATCGTCTTCACCGGCCGCTACCCCCGCGGCCTGTTCGATTTCGTCCTCGGTGTCCTCCGGTGGACCAACCGAGTCGTCGGTTACGCATTCATCCTCGTCACCGACGAGTACCCGCCGTTCCGACTCAACCCGTGATGCCGACGGTCCGAAGTGCACCAACCGCGGCAGCCTCTGGGGGGTGGGTTGGTGCTTAAGCGAGCAAGCGCCGCGACTCCTCTCCCAGTCCCCACCGGGGATCTGAGGGAGGACGCTAGGAGGCCCTCCCCCTGGCCTATTCGGGGAGGATGCCTCTCCGCTTCTCGTTCTCCAGCAGCGCCGCTTCGATCTCCTGGAACCTCGCCTCCTTGTCTGTCGAGATCCGGAGCGCGAGTCCGAAGGCGATCGCGTGGAGGTCGGCGAGGAGACGTTCGATCTCCGAGACTCTCTCCTCCACGGTCGCATCGGCGGTGATCGGGAGCTTGAACGCGCGACGAGCGCGCTCCGTGAGCATCGCGATCCTCAATTCGAGATCAGTCCGATCCATCGGCTCGCTCACTCCTCCGTCCTCCTTCGTCGCGGACTCGATCAGCGCAGTCTCTCGCGTCGGCGGATCGCCTGCTCCTCCTCCTTATAGGGGGTTCTCTGGACGTGCTTGAGCGGCCGGGGGATGATCCGGGATGAGCGGTTGGATGACGTCGAGCGTCGAACGTGAGGAGGATGGGTATGCGGGTGGCGCGTGACTGAGGCGGAGGCCGGTGTCACCGAGGAGGCAGGTTCGGGCAATCCCAGGCTCGCGCTGCTGCTGGCGGCGGCGATGTTCGTGCTCGTCGTGGACACGTCGCTGATGAACGTGTCGATCTCGGCGGTCGTCAACGATCTCGACACGACGGTGAGTGCCGTGCAGGCGGCGATCGCGCTCGAGGCGCTCGTCTCGGCCGCGTTCATCCTGATCAGCAGCAAGGTTGGCGATCTGATCGGGCGCAAGCGGGCTTACGTGCTGGGCCTGCTCGCCTATGCGATCGGCGCCCTGGCGATGACGCTCGCCCAGGGCTTGGTCGCGATCATCGTCTTCTGGGCGATCGTCGGCGGGCTGGGCGCCTCGCTGCTCTTGCCGGCGATGCAGTCGCTGATCCACGGCAACTTCGAGGGCATGGCACGTACGAAGGCGTATGCGCTGGTTGGCGCGGCGGCGGCGATTGCAGCAGCGGTGGGCCCGCTGCTGGGCGGCTTCGTCACCACGCTCCTTTCGTGGCGAGTCGGCTTTGCGCTCGAGGTCGTCGTGATCGCGGTGGTTCTGTCCCAGATGAAGCTCGTCCACGACGTGGCTTACGACGGGCCACGGCAGATCGACGTAGTCGGAGCGCTCCTCTCCGTCCTCGGGATGGGCGGCCTCGTCCTCGGGATCCTCGTGTGGCAGGAAGGCGGGGAGTCCGTCGGACTCCTGATGGCGGTCGGTGCCGTCGCGCTCGCGCTGCTGGCCTGGTGGCTGGTCCGGCGCAAGCGCCAGGGCAGGCCGACGCTGCTCGACCCCGACCTGTTCCGGTTCCCGCACTTCACGGCCGGGGTCTCCGGGCAGATGCTGCAGAACATCGTGCTCGGCGGCGCGATGATCGCGCTCCCGATCTTCCTCCAGATGACACTCGAGTACAACGCCCTCGAGACGGGCCTCACGCTGGCGCCGCTTTCGTTGAGCATGTTCGGCGTCGCGCTGCTGGCCGGCCGAAGGGCAGGGAGCAGGCGTCCGAGCACGATCGTCCTGCTCGGGTTCGCGCTGTGCGCTGTCGGTATCGCGGCGATCATCCCGCTCGTCCCCCGCACCGACTCGGGCTGGGCGCTCTTCGTCCCCTTGCTGATCAGCGGGTCTGGGCTGGGGCTGCTCGTGTCGCAGCTCAACAACTACACGCTGTCGCCGATCGAGGAGGAGCGCGTGAGCGAGGCGGCCGGTGTGAACTCGGCTGCGGGATCCTTCGGGCTCTCGTTCGGGCTGGCGATGGCGGGGGGAGTCCTGCTCGCGTTCCTCGCGTTCGACTTCACGAACTTGACGGAGGAGAGCGCCGTCATCCCTCCGGCCCAGCAGGAGCAGATCGCAAACGTGCTGGAGGACGACGCCGAGGTCATGAGCAACGCACAGCTCGAGCCGCTGCTCGCCGCCGAGTCGCCGGACGTCCGGGCCGAGATCCTGCGGATCAACAAGGAGGCACGCGACCGCTCCCTCCAGGTGGCCCTTCTGGTGCCACTAATCGCCAGCCTCCTCGGCGTGTTCAACGCGATCCGTATGAGACGCCTACCCGACCTGAAGCCGTCCAGCTCCCTCGAAGGCGTCGCGCTGGCCTGATCCAACACGGCAAACGCCGGGGATCGTCAACCAGCAGGTCCTCGCCTTGTCGGACAAAACATTCACGCTCAGCAGGTGGTACAGGCCAGATGCGTAGGCGTCTGGCGAGCCCCGGCTCCGGCCGTCTCTACACGCCGATGCGTCCCCAGGGGCCCCAGATCGCGAACGTCATACCCTGGCTGGCCTGGATATTCACGAAGAGTGTGTGCCCGTCCGGGCTGAACGTGGCACCGGCGAACTCGTCGCCGAACCGGGGCGCACCGGTCACACTGCTACGGAGCCTGTTAAGCGCGATGTCGAAGACATCGCCGTCGCGTGTGAGGCCGCGCACGTAGTTGTCGCCCGGCCCGTCTTCGCAGATGACGATCGTGCCACGCTGGCTGTGGGTCAGGTTGTCGGGCAGGTCGAGAACGGCCGCGCCCGGCGACTGAAAGACGCACGTGAGCGTTTGCTCCTCCGGGTCGTACGCCCAGATCTGGCCGCTGCCGTTTCCGTAGCCCGCGATCGGTTGCGGTCCTGGCTCCGGCGCCCCGCCACCCTGCGTGGCATCGAAGTAGACCAGCCTCTTCGAAAGGGTGGCGCCCTCGAGGCGCGAGAAGCCGGCCGCACCTTGCGCCCGACCTTGGTCGCCGACGTAGCTGATGGCCGTGTCGTTCGAGGTGGGCGCCGGCTGACCGGGCGTGAACGGGAAAGTCGGATTGGGATCGGCGATGTCGACCCAGTCGACTTCGTATGTCGCTCCGTTGACCTGATTTGCCTCTAGGTGCGCGTTTGGCTCCCCGGCGACGCGGAGCATCTGGAGTTGTCCGCCGTCGGTGAGGCTGCCCGCCTCCGTTGGATCCGTCGGTGGAAAGTAGCGGTAGAGACCCGAGGGGAAACCAAAGTTATCCTCGGTCAGGTAGAGGGCGTTCTCCTTCGGGTTCCAGACGGCCGCTTCGTGCGCGAACCGGCCAGCGCTCGTGATCGGCCGCCGGTTCGACTGGCCGCCGGCGGGAACCTCGAAGACGAAGCCGTGACGCTGCGTAAGCGGAACGTTCGGGACGCCGGTGAAGTCGGCGCCGACGTCAGGCCCGTTGACGGTCTCCTCGCACATGATCCAGCTGCCCCAGGGGGTCGCACCCCCGGCGCAGTTCATCTGTGTGCCATTCAGGCTCGTGAATGCGTCCACGACCTCGCCGAAGCGAGTCACCAGGACCGTCGTTGTGATGCCTTGCGCCATGGAGTCGTATGGTGTGCCGACCCCGATCGCGGCGCCCGGATTGTTGATCTCGTGGTTGCGGACGAGCCAGATTTTTCCGTCGGGGGCGCGGAACGCCGCCATCCCGTCGTGACGCCCGGGGAGCACGGTGGCGCCACCGTCGATCAGCTGCGGCCCGGATTCGGTGTCGTGGAAGGAGCGGTACTTGAAGCCCGTAGGCAGCCAAAGCCTGACCACGCCGTCGCGCAGGTCGGGGACAGGGCCGAGCTCCCCGGTTGGCGGCGCGGCGGCCGCCGAGCCCGTCAGTCGGAACGGATCCAGCGCGGCGCCCGCGGCGGCGGCAGCAATCGCAGAGCGACGCAGAAAGGTTCGACGGTCGATAGCGTCCATCTCGTTCCCCCCTCTTTTCGAGTCCCGGTCGCGAGCATAGCGCCGGCTGCGATGGCAGGCTGGGCACTGCAAGTGAACCGGTCCGCGGATGGCGAACCTGGCTGCGAGCATTTTGCGAGCACGGCCCCCCGTCCGTTGTCTCCCGAGAAAGCGAAACCCCCGTCTAAGCGGGGGTTTCTGTGGTGGGCGGTACTGGGCTCGAACCAGTGACCCCCAGCTTGTCGAGCTGGTGCTCTCCCAACTGAGCTAACCGCCCTTGCGGTCGCTCAGTGTAGCTACTCGTCCGGGCCTTCTCGCCTCGAACGCAACGACGCGTCCTTGTCCGGGTGGTCCGGCCGACCTGTCGCGTCGCCCGTGGAAGCGCTCGACCGGCGCGAGGTGCTTGTTCGTCTCGGAGGGACGCCCGATAATGGCCCGGATCGAGTTCACCTTGGGAGTCTGAATGTCTGACCTGCACGCTAAATCGATCCACGATCTTCGTCACGACGCGTTCAACTACGTCTGGGACAACTCGATCGAACCTGCGCTCGAGCTGGATCCAGGCGACGTCGTCGAGCTCCACGTCCGCGACGCATCGGACGAGCAGATTCACGCCGGCTCGGGCGTCGAGGACGTCCTGAAGCTCGACTTCTCGCACGTCAACCCCGTCAGCGGACCGCTCTTTGTAAAGGGCGCCCGCCCCGGAGACGTCCTCGTGGTGGAGCTTCTCGAGTTCAAGCCGCGCGACTGGGGGTGGACGGCGATCATTCCAGGCTTCGGGCTCCTCGCCGACGAGTACCCAGACCCGTGGCTTCGCATCTCGGAGCTCGATCAGGTAGGAGGCCTCGTGCGGTTCGCGGAGGGAATCGCGCTCCCTTACCGCCCGTTCCCGGGGACGATCGGCGTCGCGCCTGCCGAGTCGGGCGAGCACTCGACCGTCCCGCCCTCCCGCTGGGGGGGAAACATGGACACGAAGCACCTTCGCGCCGGCACGTTGCTCTTCCTGCCCGTCGGCGTCGAAGGCGCGCTCCTGTCCCTCGGAGACACCCACGCCGCACAGGGAGACGGTGAGGTCTGCGGCACTGCAATCGAGGCGGCGATGGACGTCGTCCTTCGACTGACCGTCCGCCGGGACTTCCGTATCGAGGCGCCGCAATTTCGGATTCCGCACGAAGCTCCATCCGACGCCGAGCGCTCCGCCTTCCACGTCTGCACCGGGGTCGGACCTGACCTGATGGAGGCGGCCAGGGACGCCGTGCGGGCGACGATCGCGCACCTCGGCGATCGATACGGGCTCGATCGGGAAGATGCCTACGCACTGACCAGCGTCGCCGTCGACCTGCGCATTCACGAAGTCGTCGATGCCCCGAACTGGGTCGTGGGCGCGTTTCTGCCCGACGGCATCTTCGAAACGGCAGCGGCGTAACCGAGGAGTCGCCCGGGAGGGGACCGTCAGTGGGTACCCGCGGACGCGCGCTCCGACACAGGCCGGTCGCGTCGAAAGCGGTCGAGGGCAAACGGGGCGATGAGAGGTGGGACCCTTCCGGTCGCGACCAGCTCGGCCATCGAGACGCCGGCAATCGGCGTGGCCTTGAAGCCCCAGGTGCCCCAGCCCGCATTGAGGTAGAAGCCCTCGACCTCGGTCGTCCCCATGAGCGGCGAGTAATCCGGCGTCATGTCGCAAACGCCGGTCCATTGACGAAGGATTCGGAGCCTTGCCATGAACGGGAAGAGATCGATGCAGCGCGCAGCGGCCTCCGAGAGGAACGTGAACGTCGAGCGCGTCGAGTAGCTCGGGTAGCGCTCGATCTCGGCGCCGGCGAGAAGCTCGCCGCGGGCGCTTTGCGACACGTAGACCAGGAGATCCTGCGAGGCAACGATTCGATCGAGCACGGGCTTGTAAGCCTCCGTGACGAATGCCTGGAGCGGATGGGTGACGATCGGCAGCCGGAGGCCCGCCATCGCGCCGACGAGGCTGACGTACCCTCCGACGGCACAGACGACCGCACCTGCGCCGATGGGCCCCCGCGGTGTCTCGACGCCGAGGCAACGACCGTTCTCGACGGTCACGGCGGTGACTTCGAGGCCCTGGTGAACGTGCACGCCGAGGCGCTGCGCGGCGGCCGCGTACCCCCAGACGACGGCGTCGTGCCTGATGATCGAGCCGGGCGGGTGGTAAGCAGCCCCGAGAATCGGGTGGTGGCCGCCGCCGGCGAGGTCGACGACCGGGCATGCCTCTTTCACGTCGTCGGGAGCCAGGAAGACGGTGTCGACCCCGAACGCCTGGTTCAGGAGCGCCCGCTCGCGCTGGATCCGAAGCGCATTGTCCGAGTGCGCCAACCAGAGCAGCCCGCGCGGGGAGAACAGGAGATTGAGGTCGAGTTCCGCCGAAAGCTTTCGATAGAGGGCGAGGCTCGCCTGGAAGAACGGGATCGTCTCCGGAGCCTTGTAGTTTGCGCGCAGGACGGTCGTGTTTCGACCCGAGCCCCCGGCGCCGACATACGAGCGCTCGAGGACGGCGACGTTGCGGATCCCGTGGCGACTCGCGAGGTAGTACGCGATCGCCAGTCCGTGTGCCCCGCCGCCGATCACGACCACGTCGTAGCGCCGCCGAAGCTCGGATTGTCGCAGCAGGACGCGCCGGCGCAGGAGCCCGCTCATCGCCCGAACAGGTCGGAGCACGTTGCGGAAATGCGCTCTTCGACGTGATGGGCATGCGATGCGGCTACGAGCAGCTGGATCTCCGCCTCGTCGACGATCGCCTTCGCGGGAACCCCCGCGACGACGCCCTGGATGAAGCCGGAGCGGCTGGGCAGAGCGGAAAGGCGACCGAACGCCTCGCCGGCGTCGGGCCCGGAGAGCGTCCACGCTGCCCAGCCGCCGGTTTCGTCCACGACCAGGGCGTTCTGGACGACGACGTCGGCCAAGTCCCCGATGAGGAGGAGCTCGTCGCGAGCGACTCGGCACGCGCGACTACCGGCCGGCACGGGCACCACGTCAAGGGTCTCGGGCCGGCCCAGGCAGCGCACCACGTGCGCCCGGCTCCGCGTCACCTCAAGCACGGAGTCTCGCCCCAGCCTCGTCGTAGAACGGCGTCGCCACCACGAGTCCCTCACGGCCGTCGGCTTCGACGCGCCCGGGGAAGCCACCGTTCGCGCGCCGGAGCCAGCCGAGCGCGATCCCGCAGCCGAGCACCGGGGAGTGCCGCGACGATGTGAGGTGACCGGCGTGGCGGCCCTCCGCGGCAAGCGGCGCGCCCTCCGGCGGCGCCTCGTCGCCCTCGAACCGGAATCCGGCCAGCCGCTGACCGAGCGGGAGCGGGTCGATCCGCGCGAGGGCCGATCTGCCGACGAAGTCGGGCTTCTCCATTCGCACGGCCCACTGCATGCCGAGCTTCGCGGGAGTCGAGTCGAAATCCGTGTCCTGGCCGACCAGGAGATGCCCTTTCTCGAGCCGGAGCACCCGAAGGGCTTCAAGCCCGTGGGGACGGACACCGAGGTCGGTGCCGCTGTCGAGCAGGGCGTCCCAGAGGCGGCCGCCATCCTCACGCGGGTGGTGGAGCTCATAGCCGAGCTCGCCGGAAAACCCGAGTCTGAAGACGTCGCACAGGACCGAGGCGATGCTGGCTCTCTGATGGCGGAGATACGGGAACTCGTCGCTCGTCAGGGAATGGTCGGAAAGCCGGGCGAGGAGCTCGCGCGACTGCGGACCGGCGACGTTGATCGCGCTGCGGGCGTGCGTCAGGTTGGCGATCCAGACCTCGTGGCCCCACGCCTCGGCCCAGTCTCGAAGCCACGCCTCGGCCTGCTCCGCGCCGCCGGTCGTGAAGGTGAGATACCAGCGGCCGTCACCGAGAGCGCAGACCGTCCCGTCGTCGATCACGTAGCCGGCCTCGTTGAGCAGGAGCGCGTAGCGGAGCCTTCCGTCGTCGAGGTCACCGACCCGGCAGGGGTACAACCGCTCGAGAAACTCGACCGCGTCGCGTCCCGCAATCAGGAACTTGCCCAGCGTGCCGACATCCATGATTCCGACGCCCTGCCGCACGGCCCAGTACTCGGCGAGAGGGTCGCCGTAGGTCCGTGGTCGCTTCCACGTGCCCGCCCACTCCATCTCCGCGCCGAGCTCGAGGTGGCGCTCGTGCAGCACCGTTCGCTGCTCGAGGGGAGCGTGGCCGGCGGCGGCGTCCTCGAGGCGGATCGACCGGGCCGGAGGCCGCGCAGTCGTCGGCCCGCCGTCGGCCGCGATGCCAGAGCGCGCGCGAACGAACGCACCCAGGTGCGCGTCGCAGAGGATCCCCTGGCAGGGCCCCATCGTTGCCGTCGTGTAGCGCTTGAGAAGCTCTGTCGAGCGGAAGCCCTCGGCCCAAGCGGTTTCGAGGTCGCGCAGGGTGACGTCTTCGCAGAGACAGACGAAGCCGTCGCGCAGCCGCCCGGAGTCAGTGTTTCTCCAGGCACGTGTCCCGCCGAGTGCAGCGACTCTCCCACTCTCCTCGGCTTCGTCGAGCGTGCAACCAGGCCGGACGACGTCGCCCGCGCCGGCCACCCCCGGGCCGGTGCCTTGGCGAAGAAGGTTGTCGCGAGGCACCAGCCCGAGCGCGAGGACGAGAGCGTCGCACCGCTTCCGCTCGCGCTCAGCTCGCTCCTCGGAAATAACATCCGGTTCGATCCCTGCCGCCCGGAGGGCCTCGAGAGTCTCGCCGGCGCCGCCGACGTAGACGACCCGACGTCCCAGAGCGAGGCCGTGGGCTCCCGCGAGGCGTGCCGCTCCGCGCGACAGCCAGACGCCGGGAAGGTCGCCGCCCGGAAAGACAGGGTGGCGCTCGACCGCTCCGGTCGCGACGACGATCCGCGTCGGATGAACGAGGTGCAGAGCGTCTTCGCCGCTCACCGGGACAAGAGGCCCTTCGTAGACTCCGACCGCAACAGCGCGTTCGAGGATCCGTACCTCCTCGCGACCGCGAAGCTCGGCCGCGAGGGCCTGGACCCGCTCCCTCGTCGGGCCGGGCGGAAGCTTCTCGCCGACCTTTCCCTCGTCGACGACGAGGGCCGTTTGGCCTGCTTCGGACGCGGCGAGCGCCGCCGCGAGGCCCGCGACGCCGCCGCCGGCCACGAGCACGTCCGGATGATGGTGGCGGACTTCGTGGTTGCGACGAGGCAGGTCGAGCGGCGCAGTTCCCACGCCGGCAAGCCGCCGCACGATGCGCTCCGCCCGCGGCCAGGCACCGGCCGGCTTGACGAGCGACTTGTAGTAGAAGCCGACGGGCAGCAGCCGGCGCAAGTGCCAGAAGACTGCGAGCGCGTCGCGGTCCGCCGAGGGCCATCCGTTCTCGCGAACGACCCGCTCGACGCCGCCCGCCTCGGTCACGCATGCAGGCACGCCGGGCTCGCCGTCGACCGTCAAGAGACAATTCGGACAATCGCCGGTCAGGCAGTAGAGCCCGCGGGGACGGTGGTACTTGAACGACCGCGAGAAGACCCGGACACCGCTTCGGTAGAGAGCCGAGGCGAGAGTGTCTCCGGGCACCGTTCCCACCCGACGTCCCTCGAAGAGAAATGTGGGCTCTCCGGCTTCGCCGTCGGATGCGAGCGCCGAGGTCACGAGGCTCCGGCCCGCTCCTCCCGAGCGAGCACCCGCTGAATCTCGTTCGTCCGAGTGTCCCGCTCGAGCGTCAGCCAGCGACGACAACCTGCGGAGTGGAACCAGCGCTCCAGCTGCGCCCCGGCAACGTTCCGCCGAAGCCACACCCGGCCGAAGTCGTCGTCCGCCGGGTCGGGGACCTCGCCCCCGAACCAGAACTCCGTGTAGGAGCGCTCGCCGCAGTTCGGGCACGTGATCAGGAAGCCCACGGCTAGGTCACCCGGCCGCCGGCACGCCGGACGAAGTCCCGCACGACGGCGAGATAGGCCTCGCCCTCCTTCTCGAGGATGGTCACATGGCTCGAGTTGCCGAAGATGACGAACTCGTTGTCCGGAATCCCGTCGGCGAGGGTTCGGTGGCATCGCAGGTCGACCTCGTCGTACCAGCCGCAGAGGATCAGAGCCGGGACGGAAATCTCGCCGAGCCGCCCGGTGACGTCCCAATCGGCCAGCGAGCCGGTGAGGAGAAACTCGTGCGGGCCCCACATCGCGAAATACGCAGGGCCGACGTCCATGAGCGGGACCATGATCTCCTCGAACTCGCGGAGCGAGCGATCGATCTCGAACGGCGTCGACCGGCGCAGATGCCGTGCGTAGAGTTGCTTGACCATCGCCGTGTACTCGTCGCTCTCGACGTCGCCCCGGCCCTCGTGCATGAGCATTTGCGTGCAGAGGTCGGCGCCGAGGTCGAGGCGCAGCTGAGTCATCCCGCGGAAGATCTCGGCGACGCTCGAGCCCGTGTTGGACAGGACGAGGCTCCTGACGCCCTCGGGATGGTCGAGCGCGTACTGAAGAGCGAGGATGCCGCCCCAGGACTGTCCCAGAACGTGCATCCGGTCGAGCTCGAGCGCCGTCCGAACGGTCTCCAGCTCCTCGACGAAGCGCGGGACGACCCAGAGCGAAGGGTCGTCGGGGACGTCGGACTTCCCGCTACCGAGCTGGTCGTACAGGAGCACCTGGAGCCCGTCCCCGGCGAGCTCGCCGAGGCGCGAAAGGTATCGGTGGTCGGCCCCGGGACCGCCGTGAAGACCCACGAGCGTTTCCGGGCCCTCGCCGAACATGCGGTAGTAGATCTCGTGACCGGCCTCGTCGACCACGAGTTTTCCTTCGTGCTCAGAAGCCAACTGTCTCACTCCTTTCACTCACCGATCCGGCGCCGTTCAGGAGCCAGCAGCGCGCCGCGTGGGAACGGTCGGCCTCGATGAGCTCCGGCTCCTCGGAGCACGGCTCGAACGCATGAGGGCACCGCTGTCGGAAGAGGCAGCCGCGATCATCGACATCGAGCGGGGCCGGACGGCGCGCGAGCGCCATTCCCGGCCGCGGCACCGACTCGAGCAGTCGCCGCGTATAGGGGTGCAACGGGGCCGACAGGATCGTCTCGACCGGTCCAAATTCGACGACGCGCCCACGGTAGACGACGAGAACCTCGTCGGCGACCTGTCTGACGACCGTGAGGTCGTGCGAGATGAGGATGTAGGTGAGACGGAACTCTCGTCGAAGATCGGCGAGCAGATTGAGGATCTGGGCCTGAATCGACACATCGAGCGCCGACACGGCCTCGTCCAGGATGAGCACCTTCGGCTCGGCGGCCAGGGCACGAGCGATGGCTGCCCGCTGACGCTGCCCTCCGGACAGCTCGCGCGGAAACGCACGCGCCTCCTTCCCGCCCAGCCCGACCGCGTCGAGAAGCGCGAGCGTCCTCGCGTCGCGCTCCGATTTGCCCCGCCCGAAATGCACCCTCTGCACCTCGTCGAGGGCGCGGCGAACGCTCTGGTGCGGATCGAGCGAGGTGTACGGATCCTGAAACACGATCTGCACGACGCGACCGCGCTCCAGACGCTCGGCTCGGCTCGGGCGGCCTGAGAGCTCGACGCCCTCGAGCACCATCCGCCCCGAGGTCGGCTGCTCCAGCCCGACGAGCATCCGGGCGATGGTCGTCTTGCCAGAGCCCGACTCACCGACGATCCCGAGAGCGCTGGCCGAATCGAGTGAGAACGAGACGCGCCGGACCGCGTGCACTTCGTCTCGCGCCCGGGAAAGACCTCGTCGCACCAGGAACGTCTTCTCGAGCTCGTCGACGAGCAGCAGAGGCTCTTGCTCAGACACGTGCCGCCGCCTCCGGTCGGAGCTCGTCACGGATCTCGGGGGTCCGGCGGCAGGCCGACGAACCTTCGCCGAAGCGCCGCAGAGGCGGAGTCGTGGCGACGCACGCGTCCTCCCGGAAAGCGCAGCGCGGGTGGAAAGGACACCCGGGGGGCGCGTCGATCGGTGTCGGCGGTCTACCCGGAATGACGACGAGACGCTCCTGGCGGGCCCCGAGGGACGGGCGGGCTTCGAGCAGACCCGACGTGTAGGGGTGAAGCGGCGCTTCGAAGAGACTCTCCGTCTGCTGCTCCTCCATGACACGCCCGGCATACATGACGAGAACCCGGTCACAGAGCGCCGAGGCGAGCTCGAGGTCGTGCGTGATGAACAGCATGGCCAGCTGCCGTTCCCGCCGCAGCGAATCGAAGATGGCCATGATCTCGGCCTGGATCGTGACGTCGAGGGCCGTCGTCGGCTCGTCGGCGACGAGCACGTCCGGGTCGGCAGCGAGCTCGGCGGCGATCATGACTCGCTGGAGCATGCCGCCGGAGAGCTCTCCGGGGTACGAGCGAAAAACGCGCTCTCCTTCGGTGATGCCGACCAGCTCGAGCAGCTCGAGAGCGCGTACTTTGGCGCCGGCGCGACTCTGCCCGCCATGCACTCGCATCCCTTCGGTCAGGTGGTCGCCGCACGTCCAGAGCGGGTCGATGTGCGCGCGGGGGTCCTGGAAGATCATCCCGACTCGAGTCGCCCGCACTGCGCGGAGCGCGCTGGACTGGAGCTGGAGAAGATCGACGCCGTCCAGGAGCACCTCGCCTCGTGAGCGCGCGCCGGCGGGCAGGAGGCGGAGGATCGTCCGCGCGGTCATCGACTTGCCGCTCCCCGACTCGCCGACGAGCCCGATGACCTCGCTCCGGCCGATCGAGAAGCTGACGTCGTTCACAACCGGCCAATGGCTGCCCTGGATCTCGACCTCGGTCGTCACCGAGCGAAGCTCGAGGAGCGGCTCGGTCACCGCGACCTCCCCGCCCGCCGGGCCAAGGCATCGCCGACGAGGTTGAAGCAGACGACGGTGACCGCGATCGCCACCGAGGCCGAGATCACTTCACCGTACGAGTGGAGGATGAGGCTGTCCCGGCCAGTCGTGAGCATCTGGCCCCAGTCGGCCGTGGGCGGCTGCACGCCGAGGCCGAGAAACGCAAGGCCCGCCAGATCGAGGAGCGCGTACCCGAAGTTGAGCGTGGCCTGGGCGACGATGGCCGGCGCCACGTTCGGGAGCACGTGCCTGACCGCCACCCGCATGCCGGAGTAGCCCTGGACCTTGCAGGCGTCGACGTAGGCCTTTTCCCGCTCGACCAGAACCACGCCGCGCACGACGCGCGCGAGCAGGGGCGTGTAGACGATCGCGATCGCCAGCGTGGTCGTCCAGAAGCCCGGCCCGAAAGCGGCGACGATGACGATGGCGAGGAGAAGCGGCGGGAAAGCGAACATGACGTCCCAGCTACGCGAAAGCCCGCCGTCGACAATGCCGCCCTTGTAGCCGGCGAGCATGCCGAGGGCGATGCCGACGATGGTCGAGAGCAGAACCACGATCAGCGGGCCGAACAGACTCGTCCGCGTTCCGAATATGAGCCGCGAGAGAATGTCTCTCCCCGACGAATCCGTTCCGAGAAGATGATCGGCGCTCGGCGGCTGGAGCGCGTTGGTGAGGTCGACGGCGTTCGGGTCCGCCGGTGCGATCAGAGGGGCGAAGATCGCCACCAGGACGAGGACGGCGATGATGGCCGCGCCGATGACCGCGGCCAGCGGAGCCTCCGCGCTCGCCATGAACCGCCGGCGCTGGAGCGCAGGAAGCGCGGCCTCGGGCGTCGCCACCTACGTCGCCTTCCCTTCGAGGCGCACGCGCGGGTCGACCGCTGCGTACAGGAGGTCGACCAGGAGGTTGATGACGATGAAGGCGACGATGAAGACGAGCGTCACCCCCTGGACGACGGGAAAGTCCCTCGTGCGGACCGCCTGGATGAGCAGGGCTCCGAGGCCGTTGAGACCGAACGTGTACTCGACGAGGACCGCGCCCGCGATCAGGAAGCCGAAGACGAGTCCGGTGATGGTGACGACCGGGATGAGGGCGCTCCGAAGCGCGTGCTTTCCGATCACCCGCCGCTCGGAGAACCCGCGGCTGCGTGCGGTCTCGACGAACTCTTGCTCCAGGGCCGAGCCGAGCGAGGCCCGCGTGACCCGGGCGACCAGCGCCGACAGGGCGATGGCGAGGGCAATGGCAGGCAGCGTCAGGTGATAGACCCGGTCGAGGCCCTCCTCTCCCAGGCCGAAGACCGGAAACCAGCCCAGCGCGACCGAGAAGATCGCGATCAGGAGGATCCCTGACACGTAGGTCGAGATCGAGGCGCCCACGAGGAGGGCGCCCGACAACGACGTATCGAGGTGGGAGTCGCGTTTGACGCCCGATACGAGACCGATCGGGAAGCCGACCAGGAGGATGATGACGAGGGCGTAGAGGGCGAGCTCGACCGTCGGCAGGATCCGCGGGACGACGACGTCGGTGACGGAGTCGGAGAAGACGATCGACTCCCCGAGATCCCCGGTCAGAGCGTTCTTCAGCCAGTTCGCGTACTGGACGAGGAAGGGGTCGTCGAGGTGGTACTGGTCCCGGATCGCCTGCAGCGTCTCCTCGTCGACGTTCCTGCCGGCCACCAGAACCTGCTCGGGGCTTCCGGGCGCGATATAGGTGAACGAGAAGACGATGAACGACGTGACGATGAGGAGCGGAATCGCTCCCAGCAACCGTCGCAGGATGAAGAGCGCCACCTACCGGTCGAGGTCGCGCGCGACGGCGTCGACGATGTCGATGATCGTCCCGAGCTTCGCCGGGTCCACGATGTCGACCGTATCCGTCGGCTGGTGGTACTCGTGCGGAGGCGGCATGAAGATCGGGAAGCAGACAGGGACTCCCCGCTCCCAGAAGGGGTAGTGGTCGGAGCCTGTCTTCGGCTCTCGGTAGACGATGGGATGGCGGTCGCGGACGCCGAGCTCATCGAGGATCCCGTCGACGCGCCCTCGCAGCTCATCGGGGCCGACCCAGAGCTCGAGCGTGTCGCCGGGGCCGAGCGGATCACAGTTCACGACCCCCCTGTAGCGGTCGATCGCACCCTGCCGGGCCAGCTCCTCTGCATAGTGCTCCGAGCCGAAGAGCATCCACTCCTCCGCAGCGAAGGCGATGAACTCGTGGGTGCGTCTGACGCCGCGTTCGACCGCCCGGCGGGCGGCCTCGGCCATCGCGGCCACTCCGGAGGCGTTGTCCATGGCCCCCGGGCAATGCACCGCTGTGTCGTAGTGGCTCGAGACGACGACGACCTCGTCGCTGTCGCCGCGAAGCGTCCCGACGACGTTCCAGTCGACCGTTCCCGGCGAGTGCCGCCCGAATGTCTCGATGCGGACGACCACCTCCGTCCCCTCCTCGAGCCACGCCCGGATCCGGTCGCCGTCGTCCTTCGACACGTACGCAGTCGGCTCCGGCGTCGTCCGCTGCGAGATCGGCAGCGGATAGGGCGGGCCGGCAAGGGGAGGCACGAGCAGCGCCGCGCGCCGCTCACCGTTCTCCCCCACGGCGAGGCGCGCCATGTCGAAGAGCTCGGGGATGATCGTCACCGTGCCGTCCGCCCAGACCGGCCCCTCGATCGCGCCCTCGGTCGCCGCGGAGAACGCCGCAGGCGCGCAGTCGATCGTCTCGCGGACAGGGGCCAGGATCTCGACGGACGGCGGCCGCTCGTAGTCCCAGCCGACGTAGGTGAACCGCTGCAGGCGGACCTCCAGCCCTAGCTCCTCGAGCAGCGAGGCGACCCAGTCCCGCGCTCGGTGGGAGCCGTCGCTCCCACCGAGACGCGGTCCGATGCCTTCCGAGAGCTCCCTGACCACCCTCTCGGGGAGGCTCTCGCTCACGGTCTAGGCCCCGCTGAGGTCGGCCACGAAGGGATCCCAGTACCAGAGCGGACGAATGTCGTAGCCGGTCAGCCGCTTGTTCATCACCAGGATCGTGTCCGGGCTGTAGAAGACCGCGGTCGGCTGATCCTCCACGATCATCGCCTGCGCCTCGGTCAGGAGCTGCGCCCGCTCAGCGGGGTCGATCGAATCACGCTGGCGGTCGAGCAGGTCGTCGACCTGGGCGTTGTGGTAGGCGGTGTTGTTCGTGACGACGTTCTTCGAGTGGAAGAGCACGAAGAGCTGGCCCGCCGGATCGGGAATGTCCGAGGCCCACTGCGTGGCACTCGACGAGTACGTCCGGGTGGGCTTGCCCGAGAACTCCTCGGCGATCTTCTCGGTGTACTCGAGCTTCTTCGGCGAGAGATTGAGGCCGATCTCCTCGCCGGCGGCCTGAATCGCGATCGCCTGCTCCGCGTCGTACGGAAGCGATGTGAGGATCTCGCCCTGGGCGCCCTCCGCGCCTGCCTCGGCGACGAGTGCCTTCGCGCCGTCGACGTCGAGGTCGAACGCCGGCAGCTCGTCGTACGCCTGCTGGAACGTGTCCTTCTCGAACGTCCACATCGCCGGCGTCGCGGGCGACTTCATCCCGGCCTCCCCCAGGCCTCCCCACGTCGATTCGAGCAGGCCCTGCTTGTCGATCGCCATCGAGACGGCCTGCCGCACTCGCGCGTCGTCGAAGGGTGGCTTCTGCGTGTTCATGGCCAGGTAGTGGATCCCGTAGGAGGGCCCGCGAAGGACGTTGACCGTGTCGAAGGACTGGGCTGCCTTGGCGCCCTTCCCCGAGATGTTGTTGCCCCAGATGCCGTCGATCTCGCCGGTCTGGAGGGCTTGCACGACCGTTGCCTCGTCGAGGAGAATCTTCGCGACGAACTGCTTGACCTTCATCGCCCGGTCCGTATTCCAGTAGTCCTCGAAGCGGTCGATGACGATCTCCTGGCCCTTCGTCCACGAGGTGAACGTGTAGGGGCCGGTGCCGACGATGCCGACGTCCGGCGTTCCGACCTTGTTCCCGTTCTCCTCGATGAAGGCTTTCGAGGCTACGGCCGCGGCCATCGTCGCGAGGGCGTACTGGAAGTGAGCGTCCGGCCGGGTGAACGTGACGGTGACGTCGAGCGGCCCCGAGGCCTCCACGTTCTTGACGCGATCGTGGAAGGTCGCGAGGTACGAGCCCACGTCCGGGTCGCGGTGCCGGTTCAGGCTGAAGGCCACATCCTCCGCCGTCATGTCCGATCCGTCATGGAACTTCACGCCGGAACGGAGCTTGATCACCATGGTCGTGGGGTCGGTGAGCTCCCATTCCTCGGCGAGGTTCGGCTGGAGCTCGCCCTGCGGGTTCATGAGCAGCAACG
Source organism: uncultured Actinomycetes bacterium (assembly GCA_963842305.1). Classification (GTDB taxonomy): domain Bacteria; phylum Actinomycetota; class Thermoleophilia; order Gaiellales; family Gaiellaceae; genus JAIBJN01. The sequence goes on along the minus strand of CAWJFW010000002.1, from coordinate 525,805 downwards.
GCTCCGTGATGCTCGTCATGACGCCGTTCGTGTTGAAGTCGTAGGCCTTGACGTAGTCGATCGCCGGGGCATCTCCGGTGAGGGCCCAGTTGACGACATCGACCTCGCCTCCGCCTTCCTGCGTCGCGCCCGTGGCGGCCGCGCCCGTGTCGTCGTCGTCCGCCGCAGGCGGCCAGGAGCCACCCACCCATCGTGAGCGCTCCGGCGGCGGCTCCACCACGCACGACAACCTCTCGCCGGGTCAGGCCGCGCTCGGATTCTCCAGGCCGTTCCTCACTCATCTCCGACCTCCTTCCGGGGGGTCCGCCCACCCCGTGCGGATCGCCGCTGTCGGTCGCCTCCGGCAAGCCCGACCTTGACGCCTTCGGGCCGCCGGGCGGCGACGGTATATCACAGTCTCCAATGACGGTTCAACGCGATGCAAGTTAGTGGCACCAACCGCGATGAGGGTCCCCTACGGCTGGGCCGTGCCGCGCTCGTACTGGAGGCTGACGCCCTCCGTGTCCTCGGCGCGTCCGACCGAGATGAGCCGGAAGCGGCGCAGCGGGAACGTGCCGTCGGCGAGCGCGGGACCGCGGCCCACGAACGTCGGAGCAAGCGTCAGGATCAGTACGTCCAGGCGATCGGCCGCGAGAAACTGGCCTGCCAGGTTGCCACCGCCGATCAACCAGACGCGCTCCAAGCCGGCCTCCTCGAGCGCGCGAATGAGGTCGCTCACCTCGCCGGCGAAGCGCCGGATGTCGGCGCCCGCGATGCCGGGAAGGTCGTCGCGGTTGGTGACGAGCCACAGAGGCCGCTCGCCGTACGACCACGGATACGCGGCCATGAACTCGTAGGTGCTCGCCCCGGCCACGAGACCGTCGATGCCTTCGAGGAACTCGGCATAGCCGTGGTCGCCGGCGTCGCTGGAAAGCGTCTCGAGGAACGCGAGGTCGTGGTCCGGTCCCGCGATACGCCCGTCGAGGCTGGCGGCCACGTAGTAGACGATCCGCATCAGAAGCCGGCGAACGCGCGACGGCCGAGGAGCTCGAGGGGATCGATAAGCTTGCCGTGCCTCCACGCCTGGAAATGGAGGTGGGTGCCAGTGCACGAGCCCGTGCAGCCCGCCCGGCCGATGATCTCCCTCGCCGTGACGACCTCGCCGGGTTTGACGAACGAGCGCGCGAGGTGGGCGTACATCGTCACGATCCCGCCTTCGTGCCGCACCTTCACGACGAGGCCGTAGCCCGAGTAATGGTTCAGCCAGCCGACATGGGTGACGACCCCGACCTGGGTTGCACGGACGCGGGTCTCGGCCCAGCCCTCGATGTCGAGGCCCTCGTGCATCCGGCCCCAGCGCAGCCCGAACGGCGAGCCCAACGGGCCGTCCATTGGCACGAGCCAGCGCCGCTCCGGATGGGAGTCGGCGGGGGCTTCCTCATAGCCGGCCTGCGCGGGCGATGCGAGGACGGAGCAACAAAAAAGGCCCAGTAGCAGGGCCTTCGCTCGAAACACGACGCGGAACGCTAGCAGAAACGGCGGTCGGTACCGAGATGACGCCTCGTCATTAGAAGATCTCGGGGCACCAGGGCTTCCGGTCGGTGCGGAAGAGGGCGTCCGCGCGGACGACGGCGCCTTCGGTCGACTCCTCGACGCGGCCGGCCCGCGCCAGGTCGGCGAAGCTGAAGCCTCCGAGGTAGACGGAGGCGAGTGCATCCACCGCCAACCGCAGATCGGGGGCGCTCTTCGTAGGCGACCCGTCGAGCGCGAACCGGCCCTCGTTCCACGGGCAGAACCCGTCGCTGACCTCGAAGACCAGCTCGCCTTCCTCCGTGTACGAGCGGGCGGCGAGGGCCGCGCCGACGTCGACGAGGCGGACCCAGAGGCCGTCGCCGACCCGGAACTTCATCCGGTTCGGGTCGACGAGCAGGAGGAAGAGCGGGTGGTCGAGCGGGAGGAGTCGGGCCTCGACGATGACCATCCAGTCGATGTCGAAGAGGTAGCGCCAGACCGCGGCGGTGCTCGCAGGATCGACGCCCATGGCTTCGATCACCACCGTTCTCCCGGTGGGCACCCCGTCCGTGTAGGAGAAGTTGAGCCGGTAGACGGCGTACGCCTTCGGTTCCCCGTCGAGCTCCAGCACCGCGAAGGCGAGCTCGCCCCCGCCGGCGCGCCGCCATTCCGTGTCACTGAAGATGCGCTTGTCCCACCAGTCTCGGCTGCGGACGAACATGCCCGGCGTCTCCACCCGCACCGCGTCGAAGACGGCCGAGGAAGAGCTCCAGTGCCTCGTCACGGGCGACGAGCCTGACCGAGCCCGGCCAGTCGACGGGCTGGACGAAGGCCGCGTCCGCCCGCGGGATCTCCATGTCGCCACACAGCGACGCGAGGCCGTAGCCGAACCGCCCGTAGATCGCGCCCTCCGATGCCCACAGGACGGCGAGCGGCTCGCCCCGTTCGCGGACGGCGTCGAGCTGGGCGCGCATGAGGTCCCGCAGGATGCCGCGGCGCCGGTGCGTCGGCAGGACGCCGACGACGGTGACGCCGGCGGCCCGAACCGGCCTGCCCGGCACGGTCAGGTCGAGTGGCAGGGCGGCCGCGCCACCGACGATCGCGTCGCCGTCCTGCGCGACGTGCATGCGTCCCTCGGGGACGGGGATCCTGGAGACGAAATCCTCTTCCGGGCCCGACGGCAGCCCGAAGTAGTGAGCGATCGGCGCAAAGGCGTCGGCCAACTCGTCGCCGCCGGCCGTGCGCACCTCGATGCTCAGAGAATCTTCTCCAGCGGCGCGTAGTCGAGCATGAGCCGCCGCTCGGCTCCGTCCTGGGCGAAGCGCACGGTGACGATGCCGTCGCCCTCGATCCGAACGACCACCCCTTCCCCCAGCGTCGAATGACGGACGGAGTCGCCGGTCGCCAGGTCAGGGGTCTGTCCGGTCGGGAGCTGTGACGAGCGCGGTGCGTTGTAGCCCGTCCACGAGGTCGGCCGCAGCCGCTCTCGCTCGATCTCGTCGGGGAGCTCGTCGAGGAACCGGCTCGGGCTGCGGTAGTCGCGCGAGCCCCAGAGCGACCGCGTGGCAGCGTGAGTGAGCGTCAGACGTTCCTGGGCGCGCGTGAGGCCGACGTAGGCGAGCCGCCGTTCCTCCTCGATCCCCTGCTCCTCGATGGAACGAGCATGCGGGAAGACGCCCTCCTCCATGCCGACGAGAAAAACCGCACGGAACTCGAGGCCCTTCGCGTTGTGGAGCGTCATCAGCGTCACCCGGCTCTCCTCCTCGGCGAGCGCGTCCTGGTCGGAGAAGAGCGAGATCTGCTGCAGGAACTCGGAGAGGGTCGGATTCTCCGCGGCGGCCCGGTACTCGAGGGAGACGCCGCCGAGCTCGAGGAGGTTCTCGATGCGACCCTGCGCCTCGATCGTCCGCTCGGCCCGGAGCGCGTCGAGGTAGCCGCTCTGCTCGAGCACCTTCTCGAGGAGATCGGGCACCGACAGCTCGAGCGCGCCGGCCATCAGGGACTGGAGCAGCCCGTGCAGCCGTTGGACGGCCTTGAGGGGGGCGGCGCCGACTCCGGCCTCGTCGGCCTGGCCGAGAGCCTCGAAGAGCGAGATCCCCTGCGTGTCCGCGTACAGCTGCAGGCGGGAGATCGATGCATCGCCGATGCCGCGGCGGGGCTTGTTGGCGATGCGAGCAAGAGAGACTCCGTCGAACGGGTTGTCGATCACCTGCAGATACGCGACGGCGTCCTTGATCTCCGCCCGCTCGTAGAAGCGCGGGCCCCCGATCACCTGATACGGGATCTCCTGGCGGACGAGCACGTCCTCCAGGACACGTGACTGGGCGTTCGTGCGGTAGAACACTCCGACCTCTGCGCCGGCGTAGCCCTCCGAGAGCAGCCCGGCGATCTCGGACGCAACGAAGCGCGCCTCCGCGTGCTCGTCCTCGACCTCGAGCGCGCGCACCGGATCGCCCTCCCCAAGCTCGCTGAACAGGTTCTTCGGCTTGCGCTCGCGGTTGTTGGCGATCAGGGAGTTCGCCGCGCGGAGGATCGCGTTCGTCGAGCGATAGTTCTGCTCCAGCGCGATGACCTGCGCGCCGCCGAAGTCCCGCTCGAACTCGAGGATGTTCCTGATGTCGGCGCCGCGGAAGGCGTAGATCGACTGGTCGGGGTCGCCGACCGCGAAGACGTTGCCGTGCTTGCCTGCGAGCAGCTGCAGGAGCCGGTACTGCGCGTGGTTCGTATCCTGATACTCGTCGACGAGGACGTAGCGAAAGGCCTTCTGCCACTTCTCGTGCGCGTCCGGGTGATGCTCGAGAACCTCGACGGTGCGCATGAGCAGGTCGTCGAAGTCCATCGCGTTCGAGGCATGGAGACGGCGCTGGTAGCGGTCGTAGACGGCCGCGACGGTCTGCTCGTAGAACGAGCCGACTCGCTGGGCGTACTCGTCGGGGCCGACGAGCTGGTTCTTGGCGGCGGAGATCTGGGCGTGGATGCCGCGGGGCACGAAGCGCTTGGGGTCCCAGCCCTCCTCCTCGACGATCGCCTTGACCACGCGGACCTGGTCGGCCTGGTCGTAGATCGTGAAGTTCGACTTGTACGCCAGCCTCGGCGCCTCGCGGCGGAGGATGCGGCCGCAGGCCGCGTGAAACGTCATCACCCACATGCGCTGCGCGACGTCACCGAGCGCAGCCTCCAGGCGGCGCTTCATCTCACCGGCCGCTTTGTTCGTGAACGTGATCGCGAGGACCTCGTTCGGCTTCACGCCGCAGGCGGTCACGAGGTGCGCGATGCGATGCGTGAGCACCCGAGTCTTCCCCGAGCCCGCGCCGGCGACGACGAGCACGGGGCCCTCCGTGGCGAGCACGGCCTCACGCTGGGCCGGGTTCAGATCCGAGAGGTACTGCTCGGGCGACGTCACCGCCATGAGCTCGATGGTATCCACCTGCGGAGCGGTCTCAGGGAGCGCTTAGAAGAAAAACTGGCGCCAGGCCCTCCACCAGTCGTCGCCCCGCGAGACGATGGTGACCGCGTCGACGAGCTCGACGCCGTGGCGGAAGCGGTACCGCGCGGCAAGATCGGGCGAGGAGAGGACGGCCACCACCTCGCACGGCTTGCCGGGATCGTAAGGCGGAATCCGGTCGCGCTTCTCGATCGCCTCCTTCGCCGCCGCCTCGATCAGCGCCCTGGCACGAACGGGTGCCAGATTGCGGGCGCTGTTCCGGCCGAGGCCCTTCTTCACGGCGACGGTGACGAGCTCTGGGCCGAGAAGGTCGGTCGCCTCGGCGCAGACGACGTCGTCGCCGGTGACAAGGACGACCGGGCATCCCCACGCCCCGCACAGAGCCGCGTTGATCCCCGTCTCGCCGACCGACACGCCGTTGAAGCGCAGGTCGCGATAGTCGCGGCCTGAGATCGTGTGGCTCATGACACCTCGCTCCGAGCCCGCCTTTGCGTGCATCGCGACGAGGAGCGCCGCGTCGCAGCCTTCCTCGAGGAACTCGGTGTACTCCGACCATTCGTCCTGCACGACCCACTCGCAGTCGGGGTCCAGGAGCTCGGGTATGAGCGAGTTGAACGTCCATCCCTTCCCGGCTCCGTGGCAGTCCATGACGACGATCTCTGTTGCGCCGGCGGCCCTGGCGCCACGCACCGCCGCGTTGATCTCCTCCGTGTAGAGCGTGCGCGCTTGCTCGTAGAGCGACTCGCCGCCTTCGACCTGCTCCCACTTGACGAGGCCCGAGACGCCCTCCATGTCGCTGATGACGATGACCTTCATCTCACCTCCCGATGCGCTCCTCGAGCGCCGCCTCGACCCACGCGGCCGCCTCGTCGAGCGCCTCGGCGTCGGCGGACTTGAGCACGACCTCCACCTCCGGCCCGCTATCGAGGAAGGACGGATAGCTGCCGACGGTCACGGCCGGATGGCGTTGGGTCGCCTCCTCCAGGACGGAGACGATCTGGCCCTCGCCGGTTGCGTAGCGGCGCCTCCACGCACCGATCGGCTCCCCGCGGAAGCGATCTGCGAGCATCTCGAACATCGCCTGCATCTCGCGCGGGAGCCCGGGCAGGACGTGGACGTTGCCGAGGACGAAGCCCGGCGCGCCGCCCAGCGGGTTCTCCAGGGGAACCGCACCGCGTGGGATGCAGGCCCACTTGGCCGCATACTCGCCGAGTCCGCGCGCGCCGAAGCGCTGGCGAAGCGCCTCCGCGAGCTCGGGGATCTCCTCGGTCGGAACGCCGAAAGTCTCGGCCACGGCCTCCCGCGTCAGGTCGTCGGGCGTTCCGCCGAGACCGCCGGTGACGATGACCACGCCGTGGCGCACCATCTCCACGCGGAGGAACTCGGCCACCTCGTCGATGGAGTCGCGCACGGCGACGAGGAGCTTCACCTCGAGCCCGAGCTCGGCGAGCCGGCGCGCCAGCCAGGACGCGTTCGTGTTCTCGACGTCGCCGAAGACGATCTCGTTTCCGACCGTGAGCACGACTGCGGTCGTCGGCGGCGTCATCGGCGCGAGTATAGGTCGGTGTTGACGGCCCTCACGACCGGCGCGCCCTTCATCCAGTCGACGACGCTGACGCCCCCGCAGTCGAGCCCGAGGCGGAACACGAAGCGGTCCTCGACCCCGAGGACGTCGGCGAGCGCCACGCGTACGACCCCGCCGTGCGTCACGACCGCGATCGCTTCGTGCTTGTGCCGGCCGCGGAGATCCGCGAGAGCGGGCAGCGCCCGGTCGCGGAGGTCGGAGAAGCTCTCGCCGCCGGGAAATCTGACTCGCTCCGGGTGCTCCATCCACTCGCGGTAGAGCTCTCCCCGCTCCTCCCGGATCTCGTCGTACGCGAGACCTTCCAGCTCGCCGAAGTCGAGCTCGCGCAGGCCGGCGACGATCCCGATGTCGAGCCGCTGCGCCTCTGCGATCGGCGCCGCGGTCGCAACGGCCCTCGCAAGCGGGCTCGAGTAGACGCCGGCCAGCGGCGTCGCAGCAAGCGCAGCCCCGAGCATGGCGGCGTCGCGACGGCCATCGGCCGAGAGGCCGACGTCGAGGCTGCCGTAACAGCGCCCCCGCATCGACCGGTCCGTCTCGGCATGCCGGACGAGGAGAACGCGCGTCGCCTCGCCGCGAGGCGGGAGGATCGGCATCAGCGGGACGCCACGGCCGCCACGAGCGCGAGCGTGGTCGCGAGCTCGGCGGACGCTCCGAGAACGTCGCCGGTCACCCCGCCGAGCCGCTGCCGTGCGAGCAGGCCCACGACTGCGGCTCCGAGCCCGGCAGCGGCGATGAGGGCGATGCCGCGCAGGCCGAGTGCTGCGAACGCCAGCCCGATGCCGAGACCCACCCCAACCGCCCGCGATACCTCGCCGGCGCCGCCGGTCAGCGCCGAACCGCTGCCGCCTTCCGGCCGGGCGTACGGAAGCGCCCAGCCGAGGGCAAGGGGCGCCGTCCGCCCGAGGGCGTACGCGGCCGCGATCGCCAGCACGGCCCGGGGGCCGGCCGCCACGGCCGCGAGGGCTGCGGTCTTGGCGAGGAGGTCGAGGAGGAGCGCCGTCGCGCCGAAGGCTCCGATCGCGGGCTCGCGCATGATCTCGAGCGCCCGCTCGCGGCTCCCGCCGCCGAGCCCGTCCGCGCTGTCGGCGAGCGCGTCGAGGTGGATCGCGCCGGTCAGGAGTGCCTCGACGGCCACGGCGACGACGGCCGCGAGGAGCGCGCTCAGCCTCGCGTCGAGCCCGACGACGACGAGGCCGACGAGCGCGCCGATCCCCGCGCCGACGAGGGGGAAGAGCACCGCCCCGCGAGCGACGTCTTCGGGGCCGAGATCGACACGGCTCCCCACGGGGATCCGCGTGAGGAACGAGACGGCGCCCGCCCCCGCCCGGAGCGCCGTCTCAAGCGCCGGCATCCGTCACACCCGCGCTCTCGAAGGTGGCCATGTCCGCGAGGATGGCGAGCGCGGCCGAGACGAGCGGTAGCGCCAGGGCCGCGCCGCTGCCCTCGCCGAGCCGCAGTCCGAGGTCGAGGAGCGGCCGCACGCCGAGGTCGTCCAGGACGAGCGCATGCCCCGGCTCCGGTGAACGATGTGAGGCAACCATCCGCTCCGCGGCCGGCTCGCAGAGCCGCGCGGCGACAAGCGCTGCGGCGCCCGTGACGAACCCGTCGAGGAGCACCACAGCCCCCGCAGCGGCAGCGCCGAGACAGACGCCGGCGAGGAGCGCGAGCTCGAAGCCTCCGACGGCCGCGAGCACGCCGACCGGGTCGGCCGGGTCGGGATCGTTGACACGTAAGGCCGTCCGGACGGCCTCAACCTTCCGGGTCAGGCCCTCGTCGTCGACACCCGTTCCCCGCCCGCAGACCGCGTCCGGCTCGGCCGGCAGGAGCGCCGCGGAAACCGCGGCCGCCGCAGTGGTGTTCCCGATGCCCATGTCCCCCGTCGCGACGATGCCGGCGCCGGCCGCCACGAGCTCCTCGGCGATCGCAGCTCCCGCCTCGAGCCCGGTGAGCGACTGCTCCCGGGACATGGCGGGACCCTCGGTCGCGTCCGCGGTTCCCGCGCCGAGCCGTACGCGGCGGATCGCCGGGTCGTCGACGGGCTCGAGTACGCCCGCGTCGACGACCGCGAGCCTGAGCCCCGTCTCGCGTGCCAGGACGTCGATCGCCGCGCCGCCGGCCGTGAACGCCGCGAGCATCTGACCCGTCACCTCCTGGGGGTAGGCGCTCACCCCGCGCCGAGCGTAGCCGTGGTCGCCCGCGGCGAGGACGAGCGCCGCCTCGAGCCGGCCTGGGGCTCCGGCGCCGCGAATGGACGCGATCCGGACCGCGAGCTCCTCCAGCTCGCCGAGGCTCCCGCGGGGCTTGGTCTTTGCGTCGAGCGCCCGGCGGGCGGCAAGCCCCGCTTCGGCGTCGACGGGCCCGATGCGCTCCAGCAGTGCCTCGAGGCTCACGTGAGGTCGAGCGTTCGGCCAGCCACGACGAGGCACGCGCGGTCGGCGTGCGCCGCGAACACGGTGTTCACGCGCCCCTGGACGTCGCGGAATGAGCGCCCGAGCGGCGTCGCGGGAACGACACCCATGCCCACCTCGTTGCTGACGGCGACCGTCGGCGAGGCACGGCCGGCCGCGAGCGCGGCCACGTCGGCAGCGGCCCGTTCGACCTTGTCGTCGCGCCAGCCGGCCTCGAGCGCGTTGGCCGCCCAGAGCGTGAGGCAGTCGATCACGACGAACGCGGACTCCGGCAGGCGCCCGAGCTCCCCGACCAGGTCGAGCGGCTCCTCGACGGTCTGCCACGCAGCCGGCCGCTCGAGCCGGTGCTGTGCGATCCGCGCCGCGAGCTCGCCGTCGTCGCGCGCCTCGGCGGTGGCAATGAACACAACCGGCCCGTCCCATTCGGAGGCGAGCCGGACGGCCAGACTCGACTTCCCGCTCCGCGCTCCACCGACGAGGAAGGTGAGCCCCATTCAGGGAACCGGCTGGCTCGACTCCACCTGCGGGCGAAGCGGAACGACGGCGATGCCGGCGTCCTCGTCCTTCACGACCCGGACGGACGCGCCGAAGTGGCGGGCGATCAGCTGCTCGGTCAGCACCTCGTGGGGTGCGCCGCTCGCCTGCTCGCGGCCGCCGTCCAGGAGCAGCAGGCGGTCGGCGTACTGGCCCGCATGGGTGAGGTCGTGCATGGCGCTCAGCACCGTCAGGCCGCCGCCGGCCCGGAGGGCCGCGACCAGCTCGAGTACCTGTTGCTGCGCGCCGACGTCGAGCGCGCTCGTCGGCTCGTCGAGAAGGAGCAGCGTCGCGTCCTGCGCGACCGCCCGCGCGAGGACCGCCCGCTGCCGCTCGCCGCCGCTGAGCGACCCGAGGCGCCGGTCGACGAGATGGGCCCCGTCCAGGCGGGCGAGCGCGGAGCGGGCGGCGACGACGTCCCGAGGGCCCGGGCTGCCCGAGTAGCGAAGGTGAGGCGTCCGGCCCAGGACGACGTACTCGAGAACCGTTGTATCCGGCGGGATCACCGGGATCTGGGGCACGACGGCGACCTTGCGGGCGGCCGCCCGCCGGCCCAGCGAAGCGACTTCCTCACCCTCGATCCGGATCGAGCCCGCGTAGGGCACGAGGCCCGCCACCGCGCGCAGGACCGTCGTCTTGCCCGCCCCGTTCGGGCCGATCATGCCGAGCCACTCCCCGTCATCGAGCTCGAAACCCACGTCCTCGACGACCCGGCTGCCGTCGAGCTCGACCGCGACCTGCTCGACACGGAGCATCACGGGCTAACCGTCCTCGTCGAGCGGAGGATGACCGCGAAGAAGGGTGCGCCCAGGAATGCGGTCACGACCCCGATGGGCAGCTGCCCCGGCGCCACGACGGTCCGGGCGACCAGGTCCATGAGGACGAGGAACCCGCCGCCGAATGCGAGTGAGAGCGGCAGGACGACTCGGTAGCTCGTCCCGGCCATCAGGCGGACGGCGTGCGGGACGATGATCCCGACGAAGGCGATGAGGCCGCTGAAGGCAACCGCGGCCGCGGTCCCGAGCGTCGCGGCCGCGACGACGAGCAGGCGGACGCGCGCGACGGGGACGCCGAGACTCGCCGCTTCGTCGTCGCCGACCGCGAGCACATCGAGCAGACGTCGGTGCCAGAGGAGTACGGCCGAGCTGACAGCCACGTACGGCAGGAGGATGAGGACGTCCGACCAGCCGGACGTCTCCAGCTGGCCGAGAATCCAGCTGTAGACCTCCTGGACCGTCTCCGCGCTCTGCTGCTGGACGTAGGTCTGCACCGCGGTCAGGAAGGCGGCGACGGTGACGCCGGCGAGGATCAGGGTCGTCGTGCCTCCCCCACCCACGGAGCGTCCGAGGAGGTAGGCGATCCCGACCCCGAGCACGGCGCCCGCGAACGCGGCCACCGGCCTCAGGTCGAGCCCGCCACCCGGATCGTAGGCGATCACGATGGTGGCGCCGAGGCCGGCGCCGGCGGCCGCGCCCAGAAGGTACGGATCGGCGAGCGGATTCCTGAACACGCCCTGGTAGGCCGCCCCTGCCGACGCCAGCATGGCGCCGACGAGGAGCCCGAGCACGACCCTGGGAGCACGGAGCTCCCAGAGGATCGCGTCCTCGGTGCCCGAGAAGGGCGAGCTGACGCCGAGAAGCGGGACATGGCTCAGGACCTCTCGTGTGACGGCACCGAGCCCGAGGTCGACCGGCCCGAGCGCGAGGCCGAGCAGCGTCGAGACGACCACGAACGCACCGGCGGCGAACGCCCACCCTGCCGACACGCCGCGGAGCGCCCGCTCCGGGCGGCCGGAGAGGCGCGTACGAAGGCCGCCGGCGCTCGCCACTACCCCTGCGACACCCCCTCGAGCGAGCCCGCGATCAGTTCGACGAACTCGACGGTGCGCGGCCCCCACCGCGAGGCGACGCTGTCATCGGCCTCGACGATGTCGCCGTTCTCGACCGCCGCAATCTGATCCCAGCCGGGGCGCTTCGCCACCTTCTTCGCCGTCTGGCCGCAGCACACCGTGTCGGCCAGGACGATCAGATCGGGGCTCTCGGAGACGATGAACTCGCCGGACAGCTGCGGATACCCGCCAGCGTCGGCATCCGCGGCCGCGTCGGCGATGTTCACGAGCCCGAAGAGCTCGTAGACACTGCCGATGAACGTGTCCGACGTGGCCGAGTAGAAGTCCGGGCCGAGCTCGTGGTAGACCGTCGCACCCTCGGCGCCGGACGAGGTGGAAACAAGCTCGTCGATCTGGGTCCGCATCGAGTCGACCACCTCGTCAGCCCCCTCCGGGTTGCCGGTGGCCGTCCCCAGAGTCTCGATCTGCTCGTACGCCGCGTCGAGGTTCGGAGCCGCATCTTGCAGGAGTACCGGGATGTCGACCTTCTCCAGCCCATCGACGAGGCCGCCCGGATCGTATGCAGCGATGACGAGGTCGGGCTCGTAGCCTGCGATCGCCTCGACGTTCGGCTCGAAGCCGGAAAGATCCGTCTGCGGAGCGTCGGCCGGATAGTCCGACTGGTCGTCGACCGCGATCACCTGGTCGCCGGCGCCGATGGCGAAGAGCGACTCGGTCGCGGTCGCCGAGAGCGAAACGATCTCGTCCGGTTGCTCCTCGATCGTCAGCGGGCCGTTGTCGCCTTCGACGGTGACGGGGAACGCCTCGGTCGCGGTCGTGTCGACGGCGGCCGACGAGGTGGCCGGAGGCGCCGCCGCGTCGTCGTCACCGCCGCACGCGGCGACGACGAGCGCAAGCAGGACAACCAGGAGGGTTGCGAGTGGTCGGTGGAGCACGTTTCTCCTTCCGCGAGGGGAACGGGTCTCGGCGAGCGCCAGGTCTTCTGACTCGGGGCTCCCTCCTCCGCCGCCTTCCCGGCCCGACGGGGCCAGTGGCACTTCGGCGCAGGAGCATCTCCCCTCACAGCGGCGGGACCGTGCCGGATTTGCACCGGCTTCCCTTAACCGCTCGCCTCTCTGTCGGCGGGAGCATACTCCGACGCCCAGGCGAGCGTCCCGACTAGGCTGGATGCCCGTGGCCGCGGCCCGTCTCAACCTCTGGCTCCCTGTCCTGCTCTGGGCTGTGGTGATCTTCACGTTCTCCTCGATTCCGAGCCTCGGCACGGGACTCGGCACCTGGGATCTCGTCCTCCGGAAGCTCGCCCACGCCGTCGTTTTCGCGGTGCTCGGCGCCCTCCTCTACCGCGCCCTCAGGCGCGAGCCGCTCGCCATCCTGCTGGGATCGGCCTACGCCGTAACCGACGAGGTACATCAGATCTTCACCTCCGGTCGCCACGCCTCTCCGGTCGACTGGCTGATCGACACGCTCGGGGTGGTCGCGGGCGTCCTGCTTTCCGCCCGCTGGGCGGCGTCGAGGTCATGAAGGCAGTCGCAGTCGACCTCGACGCGCTCGGCGACACCCGACCGCTCTGGCAGGACTTCGTCTCCGACGCCGCCCGCCGCTTCGCCTCGATCGCGCCGCTCGACCCGGACGCGCTCCCCGACGACCGCGGGAAAGCCGCAATCGACCTCGACCGTTGGGCGGAAGCAGGCGTCGGCGACTGGCAAGGGGCGCTGGAGCGCTTCGCCGAGGACCGCGCGCCCGTCTATCTCAGGCCGAACGCCGAGGCGAATGCCGCGCTGCGCGCCCTCGCGGCCGCGAAAGTCAGGATCGGCGTCTACACGGACGCGCCGGAGGCCCTGGCCCGCGTCGCGCTGGCGCACCTCGGGGCGGAGCGGCGCGTGGAGGCGCTCGAGACGGGCGTCGGTGCCAGGGAGCGGCTCGTCGACCGGCTCGGCGGATCGGACGTCGCGGTCGCCGCCACGCTCGGCGATCTGACTACCATCAGGGTCGATGGCTGAGCGAAAGCAGCTCGACGACCGGCAGCTGGACGCGATCCTCGAACGGCTCGACCGCCTCTGCGACGAGGTGCACGCGCTGAACCGGCGCCTGGACACGAACGACCAGCTGCAGCGGATCGTTCGGGAGCTCGGCACCCTCAGCGAGTCCCTGCAGGCGCTCGCATATGCGGCACTCGGCTCCCAGGGTCCGCAGGTCCGCCGCCGCCGCTCCGCCTAGGTTCCCGCCCGCCGGAGGCCCGGCGACGGGCTACCCGTGAATCGAGGCGATGATCGGGATGATCAGGATGGCGACGATGTTGGCGATCTTGATCATCGGGTTGATCGCCGGGCCGGCGGTGTCCTTGTACGGATCGCCCACCGTGTCGCCAGTGACGGCGGCGGCGTGGGCCTCCGAGCCCTTGCCGCCGTAGGCGCCGTCCTCGATCAGCTTCTTTGCGTTGTCCCACGCGCCCCCGCCCGAGGTCATGGCGATGGCGAGGAAGATGCCCGTCACGATCGTCCCGATCAGGAGGCCGCCGAGTGCCTCGGGACTGATGATCCCGACGATCACGGGAATGAGGATCGGGATGAGCGCCGGCAGCAGCATCCGCTTGATGGCCGAGCCCGTGACGATGTCGACGGCGCGGCTGTAGTCGGGTCGGCCCGTCCCCTCGAGGATGCCAGGGATCTCGCGGAACTGACGGCGCACCTCGTCGACGACCTGGCCGCCGACGCGGCCGACTGCCTGCATCGCGAGCGAGGCGAAGAGGAACGGCATCAGCCCGCCGATGAAGAGCCCCGCGATCACCCACGGGTCGCTGAGCGCGAAGACGCTTGGCACGTCCTCCTCGTTGAGTCCGCGCGCGTACTCGTCGAAGAGGATCAGTGCGGCGAGGCCGGCCGAGCCGATCGCATAGCCCTTCGTGACCGCCTTCGTCGTGTTCCCGACCGCGTCGAGCGGGTCGGTGATCCCACGCACCGACTCGTCCAGGTCGGCCATCTCGGCGATGCCGCCGGCGTTGTCGGTGACAGGGCCGTAGGCGTCCAGAGCCACGATCAGACCTGTCATCGAGAGCTGCGCCATAACCGCGACGCCGATGCCGTAGAGGCTGTTCCCCGAGACCTCGTAGGCGGCCACGATCCCGACGGCGATCACGATCACCGGGAGCGCCGTCGCCTGCATGCCGACGGCGAGCCCCTCGATGATGTTGGTCGCGTGCCCCGTCTGGGACGCGCGCGAGATCGACTTCACCGGCCCCCAGCGCGTGCCCGTGTAGTACTCGGTGATCGCGACGAGCGCGAACGTGATGACGAGGCCGATCAGCGCGGAGACGTAGAGCTCGCCGAAGGAGAACGCGCCCTCGTCGAAGGCGAGCGTCACGGGAATGAAGCCGATCGCCGACAGCACCGTGGCGACGACGACGGCCTTGTAGAGCGCGTTCATGATCGAGCCGCCCCGGCCGACGCGCGCGAACCAGATGCCGATCACCGAGGCGACGATGGAGACGCCGCCGAGCGCGAGCGGATAGAGCGGGAGACCGCCGGCCGGGAACGCCGTGCCGAGGAGCATGACCGCCACGGCGGTGACGGCGTAGGTCTCGAAGAGGTCGGCAGCCATGCCGGCGCAGTCGCCGACGTTGTCGCCGACGTTGTCGGCGATCACGGCCGGGTTTCGCGGGTCGTCCTCCGGGATGCCGGCCTCGATCTTCCCGACGAGGTCGGCGCCGACGTCGGCGGCCTTCGTGTAGATGCCGCCGCCGAGCCGGGCGAAGACCGAGATGAGCGATCCGCCGAAGGCCAGGCCGATCAGGTCGTCGATGGCGTCGTCCTGCGCGACGTCGAACCAGCTCGTGAGCACCCCGTAGTAGCCGGCGACGCCGAAGAGCCCGAGCCCGACGACGAGGAGGCCCGTGACCGAGCCGGCGCGGAACGCGACGTTCAGCGCGGGCGTCAGGCCCTGCTTCGCCGCCTCGGCGGTGCGGACGTTGGAGCGAACCGCGACGTTCATGCCGATGAAGCCGGCCGCCGCGGAGAACACGGCGCCGATGAGGAAGCCGATCGCGGTGCCCCAGCCGAGCTGGTTGTAGAAGCCGATGATGAGGAAGGGGGCCACGGCGACGATCCCGATCGTCGTGTACTGGCGGCGCAGGTACGCGGCGGCGCCTTCCTGCACCGCGCGCGCAATCTCCTGCATCCGCTGCGTGCCTGCGGGCTGCTTGAGGATCCACCACGTCAGATACACCCCGACGGCGATGCCGAAAAGGGCGCAGACGAGCGCGAACAGGACAGTGTGGTTCTGGAAGAAGTCGGTCACAGCTGCAATGAAACAGGCCGCCGCGCTGGGCCGGCTGCTGCACGTTCCCCCCGGCCCGGCCCGGAAACGGCCGCGCGGAGTTTTATCACACGCGAACGATGAGCCGTCGTCTCAGAACCGTGCGCCGCGCAGCGCGGTTGCGCAGACATGCTCCTCCGGCTGCGGCGGGATCTTCGGGATGGCCGCGAAGAGGAGCTCCCGCAGGCGCTCGTTGTTCTGATTGAAGACCGTGACGACCTGCTCGTGGGAGACGGGCGCCGTTCCCTCGACGCCGACGTCGTGGTCGGTGACCATGGAGATGTTCGCGTAGCAGAGCTCGAGCTCCCGGGCGAGGTAGCCCTCGGGATACGCGGTCATGTTGATCGTGTCCCACCCGGCGTCCTGGAACCACTTCGACTCGGCACGCGTCGAGAAGCGGGGCCCCTGGATGACGACGACTGTGCCACCGTCGCGCACGGTGATCCCGAGGTCGCGCGCCGTCTCGACGAGCAGGGCGCGCAGCTCCGGGCAGTACGGATCCGCGGCCGAGACGTGAGTGGTCTCCGGACCGTCGTAGAACGTGTCCTTGCGGCCGCTCGTGCGGTCGACGAGCTGGTCACAGACGACGAACTCGCCCAGTTCGAGCTCGGCCTTGAGCGCGCCCGAAGCGTTCGGGCCGATGATCCGGCGTACGCCGAGCTCCTTCATGGCCCAGACGTTCGCCCGGTACGGAATCGCATGCGGCGGGAGCTCGTGGTTGCGTCCGTGGCGCGGGAGGAACGCGACGCGACGGCCGCCTACCTCGCCGACCGTGAGCGCGGCCGACGGCTTGCCGTAGGGCGTCTCGACCTCGACCTCCTCGACGTCCTCGAGGAACGAGTAGAAGCCCGAGCCGCCGAATACCCCGACCTCAGCCCTCGGCGTCACCGGGCTCCTTGGCGGCCTTCGCGTATGCGAGCTGGAGGTTGGCGACCTGCTCTTCGAAGCCCGCGGTGAGCTCCACGGGCAGGAAGTCCTTGAGCACCGGGACGAGCGCCTGCATCGTCTCGATGGCGAGCGCCGTCTGCGGAAGGTCGCGCTCGTCGCGCGAGTCCTCGGTGAGACCGAGGCGCCGATAGCCGATCGAGGAAACGTGGACGAGGGTGTTCACGAGCACATCCTCGACGCGGAGCTTGCGCAGCTCCTCGGCGAGCTCGCGGGCGATCGCCTCCTGCTCGAGCTCGTGTTCGTAGTCGGCCTCAGACATGCACGGGCTCCAGGACCTCCTGCGCGTAGATCTCGGCGAGCGTCTCCCCCGCCTCGTACCGTGCCATCTGCCGCTCGGACACACTCACCGCGGGCACGGCGAGGAACTGCGCGACGCCCAGCTCCTCGGCCATCGGCATGCTCCATTCGATCAGCCGCTCGACCTCGCTCCGGGCCGGGCGGACCGCGCCGGTGTCCAGATCGATCAGGTCGCCGGACAGCCCGTGGCGAATCGCGCGCCAGAGGTTCTCCTCCAAGAGCCGCGGTGGATGCTCGGGCAGGGGCTCGCCCTCGTCCACCGCGCGCGCGATCCGCGCGGCGAGAACGTACATGAGCGCGGCCAGCGACTGCGCCTCGCCGAGCTCGGGCTGGCCGTCGCAGATCCGGATCTCCACTGTCGGAAACGCAAGATGTGGGCGCACGCTCCACCAGAGCTGCGTGTGCTCTGTGATCGAGCCCGTGTCATAGAGGAAGCGGACGTACCGCTCGTACTCCTGCCAGCTGCCGAACGCGTCGGGGATCCCGCAGCGCGGGAACATCCGCGTGAAGATCTGTGTCCTCGCCGAGTGGAGGTACGTGTAGACGCCTTCGACGAACGGTGAGCTCCCGGAGTAGGCGAGGAGGTGCGGCAGGTACGTGCGCAGGCCGTCTGTGACCCTGATCGCCCTGTCCGCGCCCTGGATGCCTACGTGGACGTGCAGGCCAAAGCTGTTGTTGCGCCACACGACGTAGCGGAGGATCTCGTCGTTTCGCCGGTAGTGGGGCGTGTCGATGATGCGCTGCTCCTGCCAGGGGCTCCAGGGGTGCGTCGCAGTCGCCCCGAGCTTGACGTCGAAGCGGCCGGCCAGCTCGAGCAGCTGACGGCGCCGCTCGCCCATCGCCCCGGCGGCCTCCGCAAAACTCTCGCATCGACCCGTCCGTACCTCGATCTCCGAGGCGATCAGCTCGCCGACCAGATGCTCCTCGAGCGGCGTGCCGGCGGCGCCGGCCTGCATCTCCTCGAATCGATTGACGAGCCCGAGCGTCTCCGGATCGAGGATTGCGAACTCCTCCTCGACCGCGACCGTGAAATCGCGCCCGGACTCGAACCCCTCCCGAGCGCTCGTGATCTGCTCCTCGGGCGTCAGTTTCTGGGCGTCACCCACGGCGCGAACGTATCAGAGCGGCTTGCCCCAGCAGCCCACGAAACGTCTGCAGCCGCGCGGGATGCGAACCTTCACCGGAATGGATGCTGACGACGCTCTGGTCAAGCGCGCGCAACGCGGCGAGCGCTTCGCTTTCGAGCGGCTGGTCGACCCCCACATGCAGCGCATGTACACCCTTGCCGCACGGGTTCTCGGCTCGCGCGAGGACGCAGCGGACGCCGTGCAGGACGCGCTCGTCCGCGCCTGGCTTGCGCTGCCCAAGTTCCGCGGCGATGCGCGCTTCTCCACGTGGCTCTACCGGATCGTGGTCAACGCCGCTCACGACGTGAGAGCGAAGCGGCGCGAGGTGACGCTCGACGAGCTGCCCGAGCCGGTGGACCAACGCGATCGCTTCGCAGAGCAGGAGCTCTCGAGCGACCTCCAGCGCGCCCTCGACCAGCTGGACGAGAACTACCGCGTGGCCGTCGTCCTCTATGACGTTCTCGGCTGCTCGTACGCGGAGATCGCCGAGATGACCGATGCACCCGAGGGTACGGTGAAGTCGCGGATCTTCCGCGGGCGCACCGAGCTGGCGGAGCGACTGGGAACCACCGTCGAGCGAACGGAGTCAGAAGGTTGATGGCCGAGAAGCATCCGGACGAGCTCGAGCTGCTCTCCTTCGTCGAGGACGAGCTGGAAACGGGTACCCGCCAGGAGGTCGTCGAGCATCTCGTCGCGTGCCGTTCGTGCGCGGAGCAGATTCGGCGCCTGGAAGCCGGCAAGGCCGCGCTGCAGACCGTGCCCCTCTTGGAGCTTCCGGGCGACCGGCACGAGGCGATCATCGCCGCCCTCCCCGAGCGCTCCGATCGCTGGCGCCTGCTGCGGCCTGCGAAGCGCGTGCTCGTGATCGCCGCCCCGGTCGCAGCCGCGGCGGCGCTCGTGGGCGTGTTCGCCTTCGCTGGGAACCGGCTCGACGTCGGCGGAGACGACGACGATGCCGCGACGCCGGCGGCGGGTGAGGCGGCGCAGGATGACTCCGAGGCCCCCGGGGGCGGCTCCGAGCTCGCGCCGAAGCTCGACGCGGCCGGCGCCACGCTGGTTCGCTCCGTGGCCGGCCCGCCGGCCGAGGTGGTACGCGTCCTCGAGGCCGCCGGCATCACCGCTCGAGCCGATTCCGCGGGAGTGGTCGTCGCCGAAGGCGGCGGCGGCGCCGTCCGCGAGGCGCTTGCCGATCGCCCCGGCGGGGACGTCGCCGTCTACGTCAGGTAGAAGTAGAGCGCGTAGAGCAGCTCGACGGCCGGGCTCGTCGTGTGGACGGTCACGTCCTGAGGCACGTCGAGGAGCGCTTCCGTGTAGTTGAAGATGATCTTCACGCCGGCGCCGACGACCTCGTCAGCGACCTGCTGCGCAGCCTCCGGCGGGACTGCGAGGACGGCGACGATGATGTTCTTGTCACGGATCTGCTCGCGAAGCTCGTCGTACGACGAGATTGTCGTCCTGCCGATCGGATCGCCGACCTTGACGGGGTCGCTGTCGAAGGCGGCGGAGATGTTGAACCCGTGGTCGGCGAAGATCGTCGAGCTGGCGATCGCCTGGCCCAGTCGGCCCGCCCCGAAGAGCGCGATGTTGTGCTGGCCCTGCGTTCGCAGGATCTTGCGGATCTCGGCGATCAGGCCGTCGATGTTGTAGCCGACGCCGCGCTTGCCGAACTTTCCGAACGCCGAGAGGTCCCGCCGAATCTGCGTCGCGTTGATGTTCGTGTACTCGCTGATCTCCTGGGAGGAGATGCGGTCCTTGCCCATCTTGCGGGCCTGCGTGAGGACACGGAGATACTGGGAAAGCCGCGCCGCGACGCCGACCGTCAGCCGGTCAGCCGTTCTGGTGCCCGTGTCGTTCGCGATTCTTACGGCCATGCGAGGTGGACACAATAACGGGGCCCTTCCATCGAGGTTGCAGTACCCGGCACGCGCTCGTTTACACCTCGAAGAGGCGCCTGCGCAGGCCGTCGGGATGGACGAAGTACGTGAAGGCCTCCACGCCGTCGACGGCGACGACCGGGATCCGCTCGCGATAGAGGCGCTCGAGCTCGGGGTCGTCGTCGATCTCGACCTCGACGAGCCGGAACGGAATCTCCTCGCGGACCGAGGCAAGCACCCTCTGGGCGCTCGCGCAGAGATGACAGCCCCGCGCGAGGTAGATCGTCACCTCGTGCACGGCTCGCTCAGCGCTCGATCGTGAACACGGCCTCGGCGGTGGACGGCGGCGTGCCGTCGTCACCGTCGACCGGATGCGCGCGCAGGCGGATGACGTAGGCGCCCTCGGAGAGGACATTCCCGTTCGGCGCTCGGCCCGTCAGCCCGAACGCGTAGCGACCGGGGAGCACGTCGCGGAGGCGCGCCAGAACGCCGAGCCGCCGGCCGTCTGCCGTCCACAGCTCGAGCTCCAGGACGCCCACCGGCTCGATCGTCTCGCCTTCGAGCCCCGGGTCGACGCGCCCGGCACGGAAGGCCAGAACAACCGGAGCGGCGTCCGAGGGTGAGAACTCGTGGTGCGAAAGCTGGACGTCGCCGACGAGCGGAGCGCGATCGGCCTCGCGCCGGGCGATCGCCCAGGGAACGCGAACGGTCTGCGCTCCCTCGGCGGAAACGAGGATGACGCCGCCCGCACCCGCGGGCGACTCGTCGCCGCTCGCCGAGACGCCGATCGTCACGTCCCGGGCGGCCCCGGGCTCGAGCTTCAGCCGTGCAGGATCGGCGGAGAAGGCGAGGTCCGAGACGGCCGTGTCCGGAAGGAGCCCGAACGACATGGTCAACGGCCGGCTCGAGACGTTTCGGACGGTGACGGTGCGCACGGCGTTCCAGTCGGGCCCCTCGGCACGCCCGAAGGCCAGGGTCGCCGGCTCGACTGCGATCTCGGTAGTCGCAGCATGCATCGGGTCGACGAGCCCGCCGCCCTGCGACGTCACCGGCAGCGCGAGGTTCTCGCGGCGAAGCCGCCCGCCGCTGCCGACGAGCGCGCTTCGCAGATCGACGGCGGTCAGCTTCGGCCGCGCCTCGGCCACGAGCGCCGCTGCGCCGGCGACCACGGCGGCCGCGGCGCTCGAACCGGTGACGGTCGCGAAGCCCTCACCGCCTGCATCCGACGTCGCGAGGCCGACACCGGGAGCGACCAGGTCCGGCTTGAGGCGACCGTCGAAGGCAACACCGCCCGAGGAGAACGGGGTGATGTCCATGAGGGCTGCGTTCGGTAGAGCCTGGGCACTCGACAGCTCGAGCGACGCCCCTCCGGCGAGAGCAGCCTGCGCAGCCTCCTCCGGAATGCCCACGACGGGCACCTGCACGCTGTCCTCGACGTCGAGCGAGCCGGCCGGCAGGCTCGTCCCGGCGACCAGGACGGCCCCGGCGCCCGCCTCGGCGGCATTGCGGACGCGTCGCTCGACAGCACCGTCGACCGCCTGCACGACGACTGCCTTGCCCGCGACGAGGCTGACGCCGTTCGTACCGAAGAAATCTCCGAGCACGTCACCGCTCGCGACGACGCCCGCGGCCCGGTCGGACTGGGCGAGCGTCGGCCCTGCGACCGTCGCGACCTCGAACCGCGCGGGTCGGGCCGGAGCGACACCGCCGAGAACGCGCACCCGATCGTCCAGCACCGTGTTGACGCCGACGTGCAGCTCGGCGTCGGCCTCGAACACCTCGCGGCGCGCGTCGAGCGTCCCGACCGCGAGAGCGTCGGCGGCGGCTGCTGGGGCAGCGATCGTGCCGAACCCGAGCCCAGGCCTGCCGTCGTTGCCGACCGGTGCGACCACGAGCGTCCCGAGCCGGGTCGCCCCGGCCGTGGCGCGGGTCTCCGGGCTGTCGGCGAAGGCCGCGTACGGCTGTACGCCACCAACGAGCGCGATCGAGGCAGCATCCTCGACGTCTCCGTCGCCGTCGGGGTCGACGGCGCGCTCGAGCCCGGCGAGGAGGAGATCGCCACGCCCCAGCACCGCCCAGCTGCCCTCGGTGGTCTCTTCCCAGCCCATGATCCGGATCGGCAGGATCCGGGCGCCCGGCGCGACGCCGTGCAGACCCGAAGGCCCGTCGTGGCCGACGAGAAGACCGGCCATTCGCGTCCCGTGTGCCTCCAGCACGCCGGGCTCGCCAGGCTTCGTCTCCGGCGTCGCGCGCCGATCGCCGTCGACGACGTCGTATCCCCGGGCGATCCGGCCGTTGAGGTAGCTGTGACGGCGTTCGACGCCGGTGTCGAGGAGCGCGATCGTGACGCCCTTCCCGTCGAAGCCGGGCAGCGTGATCTGGGTGCCGCGGCCGCCTCCGGGCTGGAAGGTGCCGCCCGCGACCGTCTCGGCCGTCGGCGCGGCCGGGTACACGGCGCGCACCGGATACACCCCCGCGACGTCGTGCGCGCGCTCGAGCTCCGCCACGGCGCGCGGGGAGACGAGGGCGGAGAAGCCGTTGAACGTCCGCGTGAAGATCTCGTCGCGCACGATTCGGACGTGCCGCTCGCGCATTCCGGCGAGCAGAACCTGCTGCGCGCCCTCCGCCTCCGCATTCCAGCCGCGCTGCTGCTCCGAGGTCGGCTCGCCCTCGGCGGCAGCCATCCGGTCGGCGAGCGACGGCGACGTGAGGACTACCAGCACGCGCTGCCGCGGCTCCGGGGCCGGCTTCGGGCGGTCGCCGAAGACACCGTGCCAGGCACGCGCCGCAGTCCGAGAGACCGTATCGCCGGCGCCCTCGACCGTGCCGGCGAGCGCCAGGGCGGTCGCCAGTAGCGCAAGGGCCGCGAGCGTGATCGTGCGTAGTGCCTCAGGCCGCTGTGGCGTACGCATCCAATGCAAGATACTCGGGAAACGGGATGAGCCGTGTGAAGCGCGCGGCCGAGGCGATCATTGCTGCGTTATCGGTACAGAGCTCGAGCGGCGCGAGTGCGGCGTCCGCGAGCGCGTCTCGCAGCTCGGAGTTCGCGGCGACACCTCCGACGACCGCGATTTGGCCGGTTCCGAGCTCGGCGGCGGCCGCTCGCGTTCGCTCGACCAGCGCCCGGACGATCGCGCGCTGGTAGGAGGCGGCCAAATCGGCACGACGCCGCTCCAGCTCGTCGGCCGGGAGGTCGCGCACGGCGTACAGGAGCGCCGTCTTGAGGCCGGAGAAGGAGAAGTCGAAGCCGGGGACCCGGGCGACCGGGAAGGGGTAAGCGGTTGGATCGCCGGCGGCGGCGGCGCGGTCCAGCGCGGCGCCTCCCGGATAGCCGAGTCCGAGCAGGCGGGCGCCCTTGTCGAATGCCTCGCCGGCTGCGTCGTCGAGCGTGGTGCCGATGCACTCGTAGCCCTCGTGCGACCGGACGTCGAGAAGCATCGTGTGGCCGCCACTCGCGAGCAGACAGAGGAAGGGAGGTTCGAGCGGCTCCGGCTCGAGGTAGAGGGACGCTACATGGCCGTGGAGGTGGTCGACTGCGGCGAGCGGAAGCCGACGCGACCACGCAAGCGCCTTGGCCGCCGAGAGCCCGACCAGGAGTGCCCCGATCAGGCCTGGCCCGTGGGTGACCCCCACAATGTCAACGTCGTCGAGCGTCGACCCGCCACGATCGAGCGCCTCGGCGAGCACCGGAGTAGCGAGCTCGAGGTGACGCCGCGAGGCAACCTCGGGAACGACGCCGCCGTACCGTGAATGCAGATCGGCCTGAGACGCGACGACGCTGGCCCGCACGTGGCCGTCGTGCGTGACGAGGGCGGCCGCAGTCTCGTCACACGAGGTCTCGATGCCGAGGATCACTCAAGCTCCCCGGCCTCGTCTCCCTGGATCGGGTCCTTCCACATGATCAGCGCGTCCTCACGATTGTCCGTGTAGTACCCGCGGCGAATGCCGCTCCGCTCGAAGCCGAACCCCTCGTAGAGCGCGATGGCACCCTTGTTGGAGAGCCTGACCTCCAGCGTGTAGCCGCGGTGCGGGTCTCCGGCCGTGACCTCGAAGAGCGCGTCGAGCAACCGGCTGGCGATCCCTGAGCGCCGGTGAACATCGTCGACGGCGACGTTCATGATGTGCCAGGCATCGACGTAGCGGGAGACGATGAGGTACGCGGCGAGCCGGTCCTCCTCGTCGAAGGCACCCAGGCAGATCGAGGACGGCTTGGCGAGCTCTCCCGCGAACATTGAACGCGACCACGGAGTCGGGTAGACGCGCTGCTCGATGCGCTCGATGTCGGAGAGGTCTCCGATGGTGAGCTTGCGGATGTCGACGCGGACCCGCTCGACGTCGATCATGAGGACAGCGCCCTCTCGGCGTCCGGGGCGCGGAGATAGATGGGCTCGGCCGCGTCGGCCGGACCGAATTCCTTTGCAAGCCGCCCATGGAGGCTCGCCCAGGGAACGTGCTCGGGCGCGTCGTCGGCGGCTACGGCTCCCCCCGCCGCAGCGATCTGGGCGCGGTAGCGAACGGCGCCGTCGCCGACATAGGCCTTGTCCCGTTCGACCCTCAGCCCGGAAGCGGGGAGGCAAGCGGGCTGACCGTCAACGAGGGTGAAGACCTCGCGACGCCTCGCGTCGATGACCGGCATGGCACCGGGCGCGCCGGCGGCGAGCGCGTCCAGCGTGGAGACGCCGGCGACGGGGACCTGCAGCGCGATGGCGAGGGCCCGCGCCGTCACAAGCCCCATGCGGAGCCCGGTATAGCTCCCGGGTCCGGTCCCGACGACGATCCCCTCGACGTCGTCCCTCTCGACCTCCGCCTCGCGGAGGAGCTCCTCGGCGTCCTCGAGCACGCGTACGGCCCTCGAGACGCGCTCGCCGAGCACCTCGCCGTCACGGAGAAGCGCAACGGTGGCGACGTCCGTGGCCGTGTCAAACGCGAGGGTCAGCACCCGAAGATAGCCGTATTTCCAGGGATTTCTCTGTAGCTTCGAGGGAAATCAGTCTATGCCCCTCCCCATCGTGCCGCAAACGGACGTGGACCCGCGCAGGCGGCAGAAATCCGGCGCCTGCCTCGGGCCACTCGACGAACACGACCGCGTCCTCGAAGTACCGCTCGAGATCGCCCCACTCGGCGTCGGACATGCCCTCGAAACGATAAAGGTCCAGATGGGACACGTCGGGGTCGCCGGGGTAGCGATGGCCGATCGTGTACGACGGGCTCGTGACGGGACCTGCAATCCCGAGCCCTCTCGCCGCCCCGCGGACGAAGGTCGTCTTCCCCGTCCCGAGCTCACCGGAGACGCTCACGACGTCGCCGGGCTCGAGCTCGCGCGCGACCGCAGCGCCGATGCCCTCGGTCTCCTCCGGCGAGGACGACTCGAGCTCGACCATTCGCCTAGCCCCGGCTCTGGGCCCTGCGCTCGGCTTCGGCCTTGAGATACCCCAGCCCGCCGTCGACGGCTTTCTGCAAGCTCTTCCGGAGCGGACCGCGAGCGAGGCGAACCGGAAGACCCTCCCAGGACTCCTCGGTCAGGACCTGCGTCCGCCCGTCGCGGGGCTCGAGGCGCCAGACATGAACGGCCTGAATGCCCATCGTCTTTCCGGTCCAGCCGACGGAGCGTGGCCGATCGACGTCTCTGAGGGTCGAGGTGATCGTTGAGCGTCCCGTCTTCCAGCGGAACACCGTCCCCTTCTCCAGCTCACCTTCGAACACCACCGAGCTCACGTCGGGATTCCAGCTCGGCCAGTTCTCGAAGTCGATCAGCGTCTCCCAGACGGTTTCGGGGTCGGCCGCGATCTCGGCCTCCGCGCGAGCGAGTGCGGGCGCAGCTCGGTTGACATCCACATGGCCAGCCTAGCGTCTAGAACAAGCCGAGCTGCTCGTCGGGTGGTGCTGCGGGCACGGGCGCGGCAGGGGCCGGAGAGGCAGCCGGGAAGGGGATCACCTGAGCCTCGGGGGGTGTGACGATCCCCGTCGGGCCTGCGAGCAGCTCCGGGATGCGCGCGAAGTCCTCCTCGAGGGTCTTCAGCATTGCCGGCGTGTAGAGCGCGGCGGCCGGATGGTAGATCGGATAGAGCGTGACGGTGCGCCCACCGACGAGCGCCTCCTGCGGACGGCCGTGGACGCGGGTAATCCCGGTCGGCTTCCCGGAAAGAAGCTTCGTAGCAAAGTTGCCGAGCGTCGCCACGAGCTTTGGTTGGATCAGCTCGAGCTGGCGGAAGAGATGGCTCTCGCAGGCCTCGATCTCGTCGGGCTGTGGATCGCGGTTCCCGGGCGGGCGGCACTTGAGGACGTTCGCGATGTACACGTCCCTGCGCGTGAGGCCGATGCCTTCCAGCAGCCGGTCGAGAAGCTTGCCCGCCGAGCCGACGAACGGGTAGCCCTGCTTGTCTTCGTGGAAGCCGGGGGCTTCGCCGACGAACATGAGATCCGCGCTCGCGTCGCCGACCCCGTAGACGACCTGAGTCCGGCCCTGGGCGAGCCGGCAGCGCGTGCAGGCAGACGTCTCGGCGGCGTGCGCCTCGAGAGCGGTTCGACGGCTCAGGACGTCGGGCTCAGCAGCAGCCACAGGCTCCACCGCAGCAACCGCCTCCGCCTCCGCCAAAGCTAGGACTCGGAATCGACTGCTCGGCGGTGCCGGGGGCTCCGTGAGCCGCGAACACGGACAGCTGCCGCGCGACCCGCGAGGCGCTGCAGTCGGGACAGGCCGGATCCGGCGCCGTCATCCCGACGAGCTCCTCGAAATGGGACTCGCATTCCATGCACACGAACTCGTAGATCGGCATCGCCGACGGAGTGTAGGCAGGACCCCGGATGCACCGCAACCGGATGCTCAGAGCCCGCGGCGCGCAACCACGATCCCCGCCCGCCAACGGTCTTAGACCTAGATCGCGCAGGTGGCGCGGCCGCGCTTGACCAGATACTGCTGGTGGTACTCCTCCGCGGGCCAGAAGTCCTTCGCTGGCTCGACTTCGGTAACCACCGGATTCGTGAAGCGCGACTGCACTCTGGCCTTCGACGCGAGCGCCTGCTCCTGCTGCTCGGGCGAGTGGAAGAAGACGACCGAGCGATACTGGCGTCCCACGTCGGGGCCCTGCCGGTTGAGCTGGGTCGGGTCGTGGGCATCCCAGAACGTGCGCAGGAGCGTCTCGTACGAGACCTCGTCCGGGTCGAACTCGACCTGGACAACCTCCGCATGGCCGGTCCGGTCGGTGCACACCTGCTCGTAGGTCGGGTTCGGGACGTCCCCGCCCATGTAGCCGGCGGTAGCGTCCTTGACGCCGGGGGTGTTGCGGAAATCCACCTCGACGCCCCAGAAGCAGCCGGCGCCGAACGTCGCCTTCTCAGTCACTCCGTCTCTCCCTCCTCGCGCTCGAGGTCGAGCGCGGCCGAGTTGATGCAGTAGCGCAGGCCCGTGGGCTGCGGCCCGTCCGGGAACACGTGGCCGAGGTGACCGCCGCACACGGAGCAGTGCACCTCGGTGCGCGGCACGAGCATGCTCCAGTCGCGATCCGTCGCTACGGCCTCTCCGGCAACCGGCTCGTAGAAGCTCGGCCACCCGGTGCCGGAGTCGTACTTCGACTGCGAGCTGAAGAGCTCGGCGCCGCAGCCCGCGCAGCGGTACACGCCGGGCTCCTTCGCGTCGTGATAGGCGCCCGTGAACGCGCGCTCGGTGCCGTGCTCGCGGAGAACCCGGTAGGCCTCCGGCGAGAGCTCAGCCCGCCACTCCTGCTGGGTCTTCTCGATCTTCTCCGTCATGACATAAGGCTAGCGAGCCGGCGTCGGCTGGGAGAACGTCGCCCGGCCACCCCGTTTCGTCAGACCTCGTGAGCTAAGCTACGGAGTGCCCGGCATCCACACGGAGCTGGAGCACGAGATGGAATTCACGTCAGCATCAGTCGTCGGCGCAGGTCGTGTCGGCACGGCGGTCGCGGCACGACTTTCCGAGTCGCTCCCCACGCGCTTGACCGGACGCGGGCTGGAGATCGGCGACGCCGACCTCGTCGTCCTGTGCGTGCCCGACAGAGCCGTCTCCGAGGTGGCCGCGGCGATCCCGACCGGCCCTTGGATCGCTCACACGAGCGGCGCGCGCACGGTCGACGCACTCGACCCCCACATCCGCCGCTTCAGTCTGCATCCGCTGCAGACCTTCGTTCGGAACCGTGGCCCCGAGCAGCTCGACGGCTCCTGGGCTGCGGTCAGTGCAGACGACGCCGAGGGGCTCGACGCTGCGTTCCGCCTGGCTGGGCTGCTTCGCGTGCGCCCGTTCGAGTTGAAGGACGAAGATCGCCTCGTCTACCACGCCGGCGCGGTGATGGCGCAGGCCTTCCTGGTCGCAATTCACGCGGCCGCCGCAGGCCTGTTCGACGAGGCCGGCGCGCCGCCGGAGGCGCTTCTCCCGCTCATGCGCCGGACGATGGAGAACGACTTCGAGCTGACCGGCCCGGCAACACGCGGCGACTGGGAGACCATCGAACAGCACCTCGAGGAGATCCGCGAGCGCCGGCCCGAGCTCGAGCCCATGTACCGGGCGCTCACCGACACGATGACCGCGGCGGTCGCCGCGCGGTGATCACCTACCGAACGATTCTCGAGCTCCGTGCGGCGCTCGAGCCTCTTCGCACGGCGTCGCGCATCGGGCTCGTGCCGACGATGGGGGCGCTCCACGCCGGCCACGAGGCATTGGTTCGCCGCGCGCGCGAGGAGTGCGACGTCGTGGTAGCGAGCATCTTCGTCAATCCGACGCAGTTCGGCGCGCTCGAGGACCTCGAGCGCTATCCGCGCGACGAGGAGCGGGACTCGGCGCTCGCGGCCGACTGGGGGGTCGATCATCTCTTCACCCCTTCGGCAGAGGAGATGTACCCGGTCGGCTTCCAGACCTGGGTCGACGTCGAGGGGATCGCCGGGGACCTCGAGGGTGCGGGCCGGCCGGGACACTTTCGCGGCGTCGCCACCGTCTGCCTCAAGCTCTTCAACATCGTCCGCCCCGACATCGCATATTTCGGGCGCAAGGACGCTCAGCAAGCGGCGCTGCTCGGACGGCTCGTTCGCGATCTCGACCTGGAGCTCGAGATCCGGGTCGTCGCGACCGTTCGCGACGCGGACCGGCTCGCCATGAGCTCGCGCAATGCCTATCTCTCTCGGGAGGAGCGCGTGGCGGCACGGGCCCTTCCGCTCGCACTCGAGGCGGGAGCGGCCGCGCATCGACACGGCGAGGACGCGGTCCTCGTCGCTCGAGCCGTTCTCGCCGCGGAGGAGTTGCTCGCCCCGGAGTACGTCGAGGTTGCGTCCATGGACGGCCGCGTCTACCTTCTCGCTGCGGTGCGCCTGGGGCGCACGCGGCTCATCGACAACGTCGTGCTCGAAGGAGACTCGGATGACGAGCAGGCCTGAGGCCAACGGCAAGCTCCCCCTCACCGAGCTCGGCGCCATGAGCGGCCGCGGCGAGCGGATCGTGATGGTCACCGCCTACGACTACCCGAGCGGCCGCCTGGCGGACGCCGCGGGAATCGACCTGATCCTCGTCGGGGACTCGGCCGCCATGACCGTGCTCGGCCATTCGACGACCGTGCCGGCGACGATGGACGAGATGCTGATGCTCACGCGGGCGGTGACGCGCGGGGCCGAGCGGCCGCTCGTCGTGGCCGACCTGCCGTTCGGCTCGTACCAGGTCTCCGACGA
This sequence comes from uncultured Actinomycetes bacterium, assembly GCA_963842305.1. Lineage (GTDB taxonomy): Bacteria > Actinomycetota > Thermoleophilia > Gaiellales > Gaiellaceae > JAIBJN01. The sequence goes on along the minus strand of CAWJFW010000002.1, from coordinate 496,264 downwards.
GGACGCGGTGCGAAACGGCGTCCGCTTCGTCAAGGAGGCCGGTGCCGACGCCGTCAAGCTCGAGGGGGCCGGTCCCAGCCTTTCCCGCGTCGCCGCACTCGTCGGCGCCGGAATCCCGGTCATGGGCCACCTCGGCCTCACGCCGCAGTCCGCGACGATGCTCGGCGGCTTTCACGCCCAGGGGAAGACGGCGGAGGAGGCGTTGGCGCTCGTGCACGACGCGCTCGCGCTGGAGCGAGCCGGCTGCTTCGCGCTCGTCCTCGAGGCCGTACCCGCTCCCGTTGCCGCGCGGATCACCGACGAGCTCGAGATCCCGACGATCGGGATCGGATCGGGCGCCGGGTGCGACGGACAGGTGCTCGTGCTGCACGACCTCCTGGGCCTCTACAGCGGGCATGCGCCACGCTTCACGAAGCGCTACGCGGAGATCGGCGACGAGATCCGAGACGCGCTGGAGCGGTTCGCGGCGGACGTGCGCTCCGGCGCGTTCCCGACCGACGAGCACACGTACCCGATGCCCGACGACGAGCTGGGCGCGTTCCTCAGCTCACCGATGCCGCGAGCACGAACGGAAACGTGAGCACGAAGATCGCGAGCACGGCGAGGGCCACCGCGACGGCGCCACGAAGCAGGCGCCAACCCTCGACGATCGCGATCCCGTAGATCAAGAGGCAGAGCGCCCAGAGCACGAACGCGGCCTCTGCGAAGTCGAAGAGGAGCGGGCCGACGCCGGTGTCCTCTCCGCCCGAGCGGAACGAGTCCGTCCCGTAGACCAGCAGCCTGGCGGGCCAGACGAGCACGAGCCCCAGCACCGTGGGCACCGCCGCGAACGCGAGGACGTGCCGCGCGCGCCGGTAGGTCCCCTGGGACCCAGCGCCTTTCAAGCCGACGAAGAGGAAGGCCCCGCCGATCCAGTAGGCGAACGTCCCGTAGATCGCCCCGGTCAGGAAGATGAGCACCGCGAGTACGGCGACGCTGTCGTCCACGAGGCGCTCGTCGAGGAGGCGCCCGGTCTCGGGCGCGAGCAGGATCGCTGCGATCCCAGCGAGGATGATGATGGCCAGAATCGGCTCTTCCCGCGCTTCCATGTCGCGCTTGGACTCGTCGCGCAACGCCGCGAAGACGGGCCGCGGCGACTGGAAGACGGCAAGAGTCCTGAGCCACCAGCGCTTCTCGGGGCTCTGCTCGGGGGCCGACTGTGCCTCGGCGGTCACGCGAGGAGCCTAGCTGGCTGGGCTCAGACGGAAGCCCTCTACGCCGCCGCGGCGGCCGCGCTCGGCAGGAGCTCCCGCAGGAACTGTCCCGTGTAGCTCTCCTCGACCTCGGCGACCTGCTCGGGGGTCCCGGTGGCGATCACCTCGCCCCCGGCCTCGCCACCCTCGGGTCCGAGGTCCACGATCCAGTCGGCCTGCTTGATCACGTCGAGGTTGTGCTCGATCACGAGCACCGTGTTGCCGGCATCCACGAGCCGCTGCAGGACCTCGAGCAGCTTCTCGATGTCGGCGAAGTGGAGCCCCGTCGTCGGCTCGTCCAGGATGTAGAGCGTCCGCCCCGTCGCCACTTTGGAGAGCTCGGACGAGAGCTTCACCCGCTGGGCCTCGCCGCCCGAGAGCGTGGTCGCCGGCTGGCCGAGCTTGATGTAGTCCAGCCCGACGTCGTGCAGCGTCTGCAAGCGACGACGGATCTTCGGGATCTTGGCGAAGAAGGCGAGCGCCTCCTCGATCGACATCTCGAGGACATCGGCGATCGACTTTCCCTTGAAGCGGACCTCCAGGGTCTCGCGGTTGTAGCGCCGGCCTCCGCAGGTTTCGCACGGGACGTAGACGTCCGGGAGGAAGTGCATCTCGATCTTGATCGTCCCATCGCCCTTGCAGGTCTCGCAGCGGCCGCCGCGGACGTTGAAGGAGAAGCGGCCCGGCTTGTAGCCGCGCACCTTCGCGTCCGGCGTCTGCGAGTAGAGCTCGCGGATGTGGTCGAAGAGCTTCGTGTAGGTCGCCGGATTCGACCGAGGCGTCCGTCCGATCGGCGACTGGTCGATGTCGATCACCTTGTCGAAGCAGTCGATTCCCTCGACCGCGTCGTGGTCGCCCGGCTTGACCCGCATGCGGTGGAGGCGGTTGGCGAGCGCCTTGTAGACGATCTCGTTGACCAACGTCGACTTGCCCGACCCGGACACGCCGGTGACGGCGACGAACTTCCCGACCGGAAACTCGACGTCGATTCCCTTGAGGTTGTGCATCCGAGCACCGAGCACGCTGAAGGCGCCCAAGTCGTCGACCCGCCGTTCGGGCACGGCGATCTCGCGCGTGCGGGAGAGGTAGGCGCCCGTGATCGAGTCCTTGTTCTTCTCGACCTGCTTTGCGGGGCCATCGGCGACGACATGGCCCCCGTGCTCACCGGCCCCCGGGCCCATGTCGACGAGCCAGTCCGCCGAACGCATCATCTGCTCGTCGTGCTCGACGACGAGCACGGTGTTGCCGAGGTCGCGCAGCCGCTCGAGCGTGCCGATCAACTTCGTGTTGTCCCGCTGGTGAAGGCCGATCGAGGGCTCGTCGAGAATGTAGAGGACACCGACCAGCTGCGAGCCGATCTGCGTGGCCAGCCGCAGCCGCTGCGCCTCCCCGCCCGAGAGGGTCGAGGCCGCGCGATCGAGCTGGAGGTAGCCGACGCCGACGTTGTCGAGGAACGTCAGCCGCTCCCGGATCTCCTTGATGATCCTGGCACCGATCAGCTGCTCGGTCTCCGTCAGCTCGAGCCCGTCGAGGAACTCGATCGCGCGCGTCACCGAGAGCTGCGTCAGCTCGTGGATGTTGCGGTCGCCGACGGTGACCGCGAGCACCTCGGGCTTGAGCCGGGCACCGTTGCACGCGGGGCAGGGACGGAAGCTCATGTACTCCTCGATCCGCTCGCGCTGCTGCGAGGAGTCGGTCTCCTTGTACCGTCGCTCGAGGCTGGAGACGATCCCCTCGAAGGCGAGCATGTAGGCGCGCCGCCGGCCCATGCGGTTGCGATAGGTGACGTAGATCTTGTCCCCGTTCGTCCCGAGGAGAAACAGGTTCTGCTGCTCCTCGGTGAGCTCGTGCCAGGGCTTGTCGACGTCGATCTCGTAGCGCTCGGCGATCGCCTGGATGATCGACTCGTAGTAGCTGGCGCTTCCGACCGACCAGGGGACGAGCGCGCCCTCCGCGATGGAGAGATCCGGGTCGGGCACCAGTAGGTCGGGGTCGATCTCCTGCTGTGCCCCGAGGCCGGTGCAGCGGGGGCAGGCGCCGTGCGGGGAGTTGAAGGAGAACACGCGAGGCTGCAGCTCCGGCAGGCCGACGCCATGCTCGGGGCAGGCGAAGCGTTCGGAGAACGTCAGCGACTCGCCGTCCACGACGTCGATCGTCACCAGCCGGTCGGCAAGGTCGAGAGCCGTCTCGATCGAGTCCGTGAGCCGGTGGCGCAGATCGTCCTTCATCACCAGCCGGTCGACGACGACCTCGATCGTGTGCTTCAGCTTCTTGTCGAGCTCGATCTCCTCGTCGAGGTCGCGCTGCTCGCCGTCCACCTTCACGCGCGTGAAGCCCTCGCCGCGCAGCTGCTCGAGAAGATCCTTGTACTCGCCCTTCCGGTCGCGCACGACCGGCGCGTTGACCGTGAACTTCGTCCCTTCCGGCCGCCGCAGGACCTGGTCGACGATCGCCTGGACGGACTGCCCCGCGATCGGCCGTCCGCAGATCGGGCAGTGCGGCCGGCCCGCGCGCGCGTAGAGGAGGCGCAGGTAGTCGTAGATCTCGGTCACCGTGCCCACGGTCGAGCGCGGGTTCCGCGAGGTCGTCTTCTGGTCGATCGAGATCGCCGGAGAGAGCCCGTCGATCGAGTCGACGTCGGGCTTCTCCATCATCTGGAGAAACTGGCGCGCATAGGCGGAGAGCGACTCGACGTAGCGGCGCTGCCCCTCGGCGTAGATCGTGTCGAAGGCAAGCGAGGACTTCCCGGACCCGGAGAGCCCGGTCACGCAGATGAGCGAGTTCCGCGGAAGCCGGACGGTGACGTCCTTGAGGTTGTGCTCCCGGGCGCCGTGAACGACGAGCTCGTCTTGGGCCACGGGGTGAGTCTAGCCCTGGGACCGGATAGAACAGATGTTCGTGTTGGCGGCCGTTCGGTGGGAACTTTTTGGCGGTCGCGACCGTCAAGAAGGCATGGGGCGAATCGGCGTTCTTCTCGTGCTCGTCGCACTCCTTGCCGCCGGATGCCACGGCGGCCCAACCGAATCCGACGCCGGAGGCGGGAAGAGCCCGGAGACGACGGACGATGAGAAACGGATGATCGACGTCTACGCCGCGATCATCCGGCAACTCGTCACCAAGGATCACACGTTCGGCAGCGGGCCGTCTCCCTTCGAGCGCGTGTATGTCCTCGACGGCGTCGCCGCGGACTCCGACGCGGTCAGGTCACAGGCGGCGGAGCCGTTCAGTCCCGCGGTACGGGCGGGAATCCTCGAGAAGCTGCGGGATCTTCCGCCCGTGGAGTTCGTGTCCGACCCGGGCTCGGTCGTGAGCCGGCGAGAAGCGCTGCGCCCGTGTCATCGGGGACGGAGCCTTGATCACGCTGCACCCGATCTCGGGCGGCGCGGAGAAGGTCTCCGTTCGGAGCCAGCTGTTCTTCGCCTGTCTCGGCGGACTGTCGCTGACCTACGTGCTCGAGCCCGACGAGAAAGGCTGGCGGGTGACGGGGACGAAGGGCCCCAGCGTCATCCTGTAGCCCCTAGCTCACGAGCCGGCGAATCCGCCGGGCGTCCGGGACGTAGGGCACCTCGAAATCGCCGGCCACGATCGTCCCGTAGCCGAGGAGACGACCGAGGATGCCCTGCTCGAACTCGAGCGCCGGAGCATGCGAGAGCTCGACCGAGGCCGACCGGCGCCGGGCAACCCCGTGGACGACGGTGAGCTTCCGGTTGGTCAGCAGCAGCCGCGTTCGATCCCAGCGCAGGACCGCCCGAAACGCGAGGAGGGCCGCCAGCCCGAGCAGGACCGCCCCGCCGACGCCGACGTACCAGTACGTCTGACCGACGACGAGGAGCACCGCGCCCAGGCCGCCGAGCGCGAGGGGTCGCAGCAGTGGCTGGACGAGCGCGACGCCGTGCGGCCGCGCGTCGAGCCGCACGTTTTCCCCAGGCTCCAGCCGCGGCATGCGCCGCTCTTCGCCGGGTGCCACGCGGGTCCTGCGGCTACGCTCGGCGCCAGCGGCCGAAGATGAGGCCGCCGAGCGTGAAGCCGAGCCCGAACGTTCCGACCGCGAACGCCCCCACCGCCAGCGTCTTTCGCCAGGCCGAGAGGCGCTCCCAACGTCCGAGGAGCTCCTGCTCCTCCGCCGAAAGCGGCTCCCCACGCCGCTTCTTGCGCTCTGCCGCACCGGCCCGCAGGCCGAGGTACATGTCGTCGAAGATCTCCGCAGGTTCGTCGACCATGCTCTCACTATAGTCTGCCCGCCCGATGCCACCCCTCCGCGTGCTGCACGTTTCCGACCTCCATGCGGGAACGCGCGAAGAGCCGGAGGTCGAGGCCGATCTTGTCGCACTGGTGCAGCGCGCCGACCCCGAGGTCGTCCTCGCGACGGGCGATCTCGCGCACCGCAACAAGCCCGAGCAGCAGGCGCGGGCAGCGCGCCTCCTTCGGTCGCTCGAGCGCCCCCTCGTCGTCGTCCCCGGAAACCACGACATCCCGCCCTGGCCGCCCGCCCGCCTCCTGCACCCGTTCGACGAGTTCCGGCGCCACTGGCCCGAGACGGAGCCGGTCTACCGCTCCCAGCGGCTGGTGATCTGCGGCCTCAACTCGGTGCGTCCATGGCGGCACCAGAGCGGCGCGTTGCGGAGCGATCAACTCCAGCACGCCGCGCGGGTGCTCGCAGGCGCCCCTCCCGGCGCCCTCCGGGTCGTCGCGCTCCACCACCACCTCGTCGGGGCACCCTGGCGAAGCCGCAAGCGACCGGTCGCGAAGCGGGGCTTCGTGCTGGGCGAGCTGGTGGACGCCGGCGCGGAGCTGATCGTGTCCGGGCACGCCCATCAGAGCGCCGCGAGCGAGCGGCGGGAGTTCGAGGTGGTCGAGGGCCCCGTTCACGGCACCGCCGTCGTCACGGCCCCCGGACTCGGTCAGCCGCGGCCCCGCCGGCGCGGCGAATCCCGCGGGCTCCACCTTTTCGAGGCGGACGAGCGAACGCTCCGGATGCTCACCTACGCCTGGGTCGACCACGGCTGGGCGCAGATCGCCGACCGGCGTTTCCCACGAGGAGCCGAGCCGCTCAGCACGATCGGCTGAGCGGCTCGGTCATCGCGGAATCGGGCTACGGAGCCGTGATTGCCGGGCAGCCTGCCCCGCTCTCGTGCAGACGATGCGGCCCTGGATAGCCGGGCTGAGTGGCGTGTTCGCCGTCACGTAGTCGGCGGTCACCTGGTCCATGAAGTCCAGCGTGGCCATTCGGCTCGCGAAGTTCGGGTACCCGTCGCCGCCGTTGGCCATGAAGTCGTTCTCGAGGATCGAGTACGACGACGCGGCCGTGAGATCGACGGGCGCACCGGTACAGGTGCCGTCCGCCGCCTGTCTGACGGCGCCGGTCACGCGGCTTCCCACCGCCGCCGTGATGTCGTACGTGAAGCAGAGGCCGGAGACCTGTGGGAAGCGGCCGTTCGCAGCCGGCATCTGCGAGACGCCGTTCTCGAGCATCGTCTTGAGCTCGGCGCCGTTGACCGTGAGGGTGACGACGATGTTCCCGAAGGGCAGGACGGCGAAGACCTGCCCGCGCGTGATCGGGAACGGCGGCGGCGTGAACGTGGTGCAGAAGTCGCCCGGGATATCCGGGTTCGGACAGGTCAGGTCCGCCCGGAGGCCTCCCGAGTTGGTGATCGCGAAGTCGGCGCCGTACGTCGTCCGAATCGCGTCGGTGACGACGTTGCCGATGAGCGACTCGCACAGCCGTCCATCCGCCCGACCGCAGGAGTCCGAGCGCGGTATCGCCCGTGTCGACTCCCCGATCTGCGTTCCCATGATCGGCGCCAGCGCCGCATTGAGCTCGTCGATCTTGGCCTGGATCTGCGCGTCGGGCGTGATCCCGATCGTCCACGGCTTGTGGTAGTCAGCCGTCTTGTAGACGACCTCGCCAGTGTTGTCCACGACGATGCGCACCCGCGTGAACCGGATGCCCTTGCCCCGGTTCTCGGTCACGAGCACGCCGTTCGACCGCGTTGCGTTGACCTGGACGTCGTTGTGGTCGCCCATGACCACGTCGACACCCGTCGAGCGAGTCGGCAATGTCGATGAGCGGCCCCGTCGGTTCGGTGACCGTCCCGCCGTTCGCGCCCTCGTGGCCGAGCGCGACGATCACCTTGATGCCGGTCCCACGCAGCCGGTTGGCCTCGGCCTGGACCGTGTCGACCACGCTCACGACTTCGAACGGCCCGAGCCGGCCCGGGAAGAGCAGGCTCGGCGTGTCCTCGGTCGTGAAGCCGACGAGGCCGACCCGGTTCCCGTCGAAGTTGAAGGTCGCGGACGGCGACCACTCCGGCGGCGTCGTCCCGTCCGGGAAGACGACGTTGGCGGAGATGACCGGGAAGTCGGCCAGCGGGATGAGCTCGTTCCGGAGGAACTGCTCCCCGCGGTCGAAGCTGTGGTTCCCGACCGCCTCCGCGTTCCAGCCCATCATGTTCATGATCTCGACGGCCGGCTTGTCCTCGAAGAAGTTCGAGATCGGAGGGGTCGCCCCGCCGAACGAGTCGCCGCCCGTGACGCGGATCGCCCTACCCGCGGCGTCTGCCGCGTAGCTGTCGAACCAGGTGTCGAGGAAGGCCGCCCCGCCGATCGTGAACGTCGGGTTGGCGGCGCCCGCACTCGTGACCGTGTCGGCCGTCTCGGCGAGCGGTGTGAGCTGGGCGTGCCAGTCGCTCATGTTCAGGATCGTGATCTCCCGGAGCGTCCTGTCGGAGAGGATCTTGTAGAGGATCGAGCCCCTGGCGTTCTGCGGCCCCGGGATGTCCATCAGATAGGCGATCGTGGGTGCGAGGTCGATCGCGCGGACGTCGTTGGCCTGGCCCTTGCCGATCCCCGGGCCGGCCGCGATGAACGTCGCGTGCATGTTGACGTTGTTCTTCAGGTCGACCAGGTCCGGCAGGTAGCCGTGTTGGCCGAAGAACTGCGACGGGGCGACGAGCTGCCCCGGCGTCTGCGCGTCCGTCTGGTACGGCGGACGGAAGACGACGACGACGTCACCCGACCGGCTCGGATGGAGCGCGTTCGTGCCGTCGACGTTCGAGAGCTGCTCCTTCTTCATCACCTTGAGGACGACCTTCTGTTGCCCCGGCAGGTTCGGGTCGTCCAGGTTCTGGAATGCCGCCACGATCTGGTCGCGGACCGCCTCGTAGTTCGCGGCCGGCACCTGCGGCGTGTTCCCGGTCGCGGGATCGCGACCGGCGAGGTTGATGTAGATCTGCGACGTGCCGCCGGCATGGCACTCCTTGGCGAGGGTGTCGCCCGGAGTCGTCGTGCCCGGGTCGTTGGCGGCCTTGCGGCAGTTGCCGCTCTGCTCGCGCTCCTGGAGACCGATGTCAACCAGGACTTTGCTGACATTGACCGCGTACCACTGGGGCGCGAAGCCATGGTCGGACGAGACGAACGTCCTCGCCGGCTGGCCGATCAGGTCGCGCGCCAGCTTCAGCGTGTTGTCCGCTTCCTGGTATGCCGAGCGGATGTAGCCCTCGCGAATGGCGACGCGTCCGTCGGGAACGTCGTCGTTCGTGAGGTCGTCGTAGTAGGGGTTGGGCTTACCGTCGATGTCGGTCTTGGTCACGAGTGCCGTGAACTGGTGCTGGAACTCGTCGGTCGTGGGCGCCCCGGCGAGGAGCAGGTCCGGCTTGATACCGAGACCGGCCGGTGCCGGGCCGAGGATGTACTGCAGGTACGCCCAGTGGGCGTCCTTCCACATGAGCCCCTGCTCGACGTAGGTGTCCTCGTCGACGATGCCGGCTTCCATCGGTGCGAAGTCCGCCGCGGTCGAGGTCGGGAAGTCGCGATTCAGCTTCTCCTCGAAATCGGCCGAGCCCGTCGGGCCGAGCGCGTTGTACGTCGCGTTGGCCCGCTGCACGGACGTGAAGTAGAGGCGGAACTTGGAGAGGTCGCCGGTGAGGTCGATCGCCTTGGCGTAGAAGCCGCCCGTCTTGCCGGCGAACGTGCCGGACGCGATCGTCAACTTGGCGTCGCCCCACTCGCCCTGGGCAAGGTCCGCGACTGCGGTCGAGCCGTCCTTGGCGTTCGCCGCCGAGACGATGGTGAGCCGGTCGTAGTTGACCGTGCCGTCGTCGGTCGAGTCGTAGATGTAGACGTCCCAGACGCCGTTGGCGGGCAGCTGCGAGCTGTTGTGCGTGAACGAGGTCTGCTTCGCGGGGCTGAAGGAGGTGGGGACGTTGGTCCACCCCGTCGCATCCTCGAGCGTGACCTTCTGGTACTGGACGCCGAACGCGTTTGCACCCGCCGGCTGGCCGGGCAGGTCGTAGTTGAGGACGATGCCCCGGCCTCCGATGAACGTGCGGAAGTCGACCACCGGGCCCTGGAGTTGCGGAGTCAGGTTCCGCGACCCGACCCACTCCACGGAGACAACGGTCTTGCCCGCCCGCTCGGCCGCCTGGCCGATGTGGTCGGCCTGGAGGATGCCGTTGGTGGCGAAGCTCGTCGAGTTGTTGAAGTTCCCCTCGCCGATCCGGTGGAACGTGTTGTTCGTCGAGCCGTGCTCACCCGGCCACGTGCCGGTCGAGAGCGTGTACCAGCCGACGCCCGTGTTCGGCGGGAATCCCTGCTTGAGTCCGTTCTTGCCGGTCACGCCCTGTTTCATGAGGGCATTCATCGTCGGCATGGCGCCCTGCTTGGCGTACTTGTCGACGAGGTCCGGCCGCATGCCGTCCGAGGCGAAGAAGATGACCGGAGTTCCGCTCGGCCCCGCGGGCGGGGTCTGCGCCGAGCCTGCCCCGACCGATATCGAGCCGGCCACGAACAGCATGAACGTGAGAATGAGGGCGGCCAGCATGGTTGGCCGCAACTGCCTGCCTGTCATAAGAGCTCCCTCCCCGGGGGTACGACGGGAGGGAAATTACTCCCTTCGCGCGGCCGTTACAACCGCGCCGCCAGGGCCGAACGGAACCGGCACGGTCCCGGCGGGGCGCTACGCGGGCTCGACCGGCTCCACCGCGACCTGGAGCTCGCGCCGCAGCTCCTTGATCTCGTCGCGGAGCTTGGCGGCGTACTCGAAGCGGAGCTCTTCGGCCGCCGCGAACATCTCCTCCTCGAGCGTGACGACGAGCTTCTCGAGCTCCTCATTCGACATGCCCTCGACCTGCCGTTGGCCGCGCCGGCGCTTGCCGGGGACGTGCGGAGCCGATTCGAGCGAGAGGAACTCCGCGATGTCCGAGACACCCTTGACGATCGACTCCGGCGTGATGCCGTGCTCCTCGTTGTAGCGGAGCTGAACGTTGCGCCTCCGCGTCGTCTCGTCGATGGCGCCCTTGATCGCCTCGGTCATCTTGTCCGCGTACATCACAACCTTCCCGTTCACGTTCCGCGCCGCGCGCCCGATTGTCTGGATCAGCGCCGTCTGCCCCCGGAGGAATCCCTCCTTGTCGGCGTCGAGGATCGCGACGAGCGAGACCTCAGGCAGGTCGAGCCCCTCACGCAGCAGGTTGACGCCGACGAGGACGTCGTACTCACCGAGGCGGAGCTCGCGGATGATCTTGATGCGGTCGAGCGTGTCCACCTCCGAGTGGAGGTAGCGCGTGCGCACGCCGGACTCGAGCAGGTAGTCGGTCAGGTCCTCTGCCATCTTCTTCGTCAGGGTGGTGACGAGCACGCGTTCGCCCGCCTCCTCCCTGCGCCGGATCTCGTTCAGGAGGTCGTCGATCTGGTTCTTCGTCGGCCGCAGCTCGACCTCCGGATCGACGACGCCGGTCGGGCGGATGATCTGCTCGGCCACGTTCGTCGAGTTCCGCAGCTCGAAGGGCCCCGGCGTCGCCGAGACGAAGAGGAGCTGCGGCGCGTGCTCGAGGAACTCGTCGAAGCGGAGCGGCCGGTTGTCGAGCGCCGACGGGAGCCGGAAGCCGTGCTGGACCAGCGTTTCCTTGCGCGAGCGGTCGCCCTCGTACATGCCGCCGACCTGCGGCACGGTCTGATGCGACTCGTCGATGAGGACGAGGAAGTCGTCGCCGAAGAAGTCGAGCAGCGTGTGTGGCGCCGTGCCCGGCTCGCGCCCGTCGAGGATGCGCGAGTAGTTCTCGATCCCGTTGCAGTAGCCGAGCTCCTGCAGCATCTCCAGGTCGTACTCCGTGCGCTGCCGGATCCGGTGCGCCTCGAGCAGCTTCCCTTCGGACTCGAAGACCTTCACCTGCTCCTCGAGCTCGTGCTTGATCTCGCCGACAGCGCGCTCGATCGTGTCCCGGGAGGTCACGTACTGCGTCGCCGGAAAGATCGCGAGGTGCTCGAGCCGTGCGTAGATCTCGCCGGACAGCGGGTCGAAGTGCGTGATCTGCTCGACCTCGTCCCCGAAGAACGAAATCCGGTAGGCCGATTCCATGTGCGCGGGCTGCACCTCGACGATGTCCCCTCGCACGCGGAAGCGCCCGCGCCCGAGGAACGAGTCGTTCCGCGCGTATTGGATGTCGACCAGCTTCCGGAGCATCACGTCCCGGTCGATCTCCTGGCCGATCCCGAGCGCGACCGTCTTCTCCTCGTAGGCCTCCGGCGAGCCGATGCCGTAGATGCAGGAGACGGACGCGACGATGAGCACGTCCTTGCGGGCGAGGAGAGCGGCTGTCGCAGAGTGGCGGAGCCGGTCGATGTCGTCGTTGATGGATGCGTCCTTCTCGATGTAGAGATCCGCCTGGGGAACGTAGGCCTCGGGCTGGTAGTAGTCGTAGTAGGAGACGAAATACTCGACCGCGCTCGACGGCAGGAACTCGCGGAACTCGTTGCAGAGCTGTGCCGCGAGCGTCTTGTTGTGGGCGATGACGAGGGTCGGCTTCTGCACCTGCTCCACGACCCAGGCCATCGTCGCCGTCTTCCCCGTTCCCGTCGCTCCCAGCAGCGTCTGGTAGCGGTCGCCGCGAACGATCGACTCGGAGAGCAGTGCGATCGCCTGGGGCTGGTCACCGGTCGGACGGTAGGCGTCGGAAACCTGGAACGCGGACATGGCGCCATCGTAGCCTCGCGCGGCGCCTTCTCCTTGCAGGAGGATCGGCGTCCGGTGCCGAAATTACGCTCATGCGCGTGCTCAAGGCCACGAGCCTCGATGGAAACGCTCAGCCTGCTCCTGCACGGGTTGCGCGACGTTCCAGCCGGCTCACGAAGCGCGCCCGCATCCTTCCGTCGTTCCTCGTCATCGGCGCCCAGCGCGCCGGCACGACGTCCTTCTTCTCGAATCTCTGCGAGCATCCGCAGGTCGCCCGCCCCATCGAGAAGGAGTTGCACTTCTTCAACTACGACTACTGGCGCGGGGCCGACTGGTACCGCTCGTTCTTCCCGACCGCCGCGGCCCAGCGCCTCGCCCGGCTGGCGGGCAGCGACCTCGTCGGCGCGGAGGCGACCCCGTACTACCTCTATCACCCTGCCGTCCCGAGGCGGGTGGCGGAGACGGTTCCGGACGCCAAGTTCGTCGTGCTCCTGCGAAACCCGGTCGACCGCGCCTACTCGCACTACCAGAAGATGCGGCGCATGGGCTTCGAGTGGCTCTCGTTCGAGAAGGCCCTCGCCGTCGAGGAGAAGCGGCTCGCAGGGTCGGAGGAACTCCTGCTCGCAGACCCCCGCCACCGGAGCCAGCACCACCGCCGTCACTCCTACTTCGCGCGAGGCGTGTACGTCGACCAGCTCGCGCGCTGGCTCGCCTACTTCCCCCGAAACCAGTTCCTCGTGGTCATGGCCGAGGACTTCTTCTCACACCCGACAGAGATCTACGCCCAGACGCTCGACTTCCTCGGCCTCGCCCAGCACCAGTGGGCGGACCGCCGAGTCGGCACTCCGCCCCCGTACGAGCCGCTCGACGTGTCACTCCGCGCCAGCCTCGAGCAACGCTATCTGGAGCCGAACGCACGCCTTGTCCGCCTTCTCGGCAGGAACGTGTGGGGCTCGCAGGCGGCGTCGGCCGCCTAGGCTCCGTCAGGGCCCCGGCAACGAGGACGTGCCGGCCGGAACGCCGTCGTCGTCGAGCCCGAGCTCGTCCGCGTAGGCCTCGGCGTAGAGCTCGCGTGCCTCGAGCACGTTCTCGACGAACTCACGGGTCTCGGGGAAGGGAATCTCCTTGCGGCCCTCGGCAATCCAGTCGTCGACGTTCGCCTGACCCGCGTTGTACGCCGCAAGCGCGAGACGCTCGTCGTCGTACTTGCGCAGCAGGCGGCGGAGGTAGAACGAGCCGTAGCGGACGTTGATCTCGGGATCGTAGAGATCGTCGAGCTCGAACTGAGTCCCTCCGGTGAGCTGGGCGATGCCCTCGGCCGTGTCCGGAAGCAGTTGCATGAGGCCGATCGCCCCCGACGAGGAACGGGCATCCGCGTCGAACTCGCTCTCGCGGTAGATCACCGCTGCGAGCAGTGCTGCATCCAGGTCGTATTGCTCGGCATGGCCCCGGACGATGTGGTCGTACTCGAGCGGATACCGGAGCCGCACATACCACGACGGCTCGGTTCGATCGACGACGAGGAAGGCGACCGCGAGCGCGGCGAGAAGCGCGACGCTGCCGAAAATCACCTTCATCGGGACAGAGTGGCCATCACGCCGGACACGAACTGGTCGAGCTCGGCGAGCGTGCCATCGTTGACGTAGACGAAGTCGGCACGCCGAACCTTCTCGTCGTCCGGGACGAGCCGCTCCTCCCGTTCGCGCAGCGGGCCTATCCGCCGTGAGACTCGCGCCTCCGGCGAGGCCGTGACGACGACGACCTTGTCGAACCGGGCCTCGCCGCCCACCTCGTACAGGAGCGGAACCTCGGTCACGCAGACCGCGGGCGGATCGGGACTCGCGCCGAGCTCCTCCCGCCACCCGAGATAGCGCGCGACGACCCGTGGATGCAGGAGCTGCTCGAGCCAGAGGAGCGCGGTCCGGTCGGAGAAGACGACCTTCCCCACGCGCTCCCGGTCGATCTCTCCGCTCTCGTCGAGCACGCCTTCCCCGAAGCGTTCGGTGACGGCCGCCTTGACCTCGGCGTCCTCGCGGAGCAGCTCGTGGACGATCTCGTCGCTCGAGATGACGGAGGCGCCGTGGCGGGCGAAAGCACGGAGAGCCGTGGACTTGCCGGCGCCGATCCCGCCCGTTATCGCGACAGCGACCGGGCGCTTACTTGGGCTCGTCGTCAGGCTCGGCAGAGGCCTCGCCTTCCGGCGCTGCCTCGTCCTCGGCGGAAGCCTCGTCGGTGACCGTGGGACCGGCCTCCGGCGCTGGAGGATCTGGCTCGACGTCGGTCTCGACCGCGACGGACTCGGGCTCGGCCTCGACGGTCTCCTCGACGGCCACGACCTCCTCGGGCTCGGCCTCGGTCTCCTCGGCGACCACGACCTCCTCGGACTCGACGGCGACAATCTCCTCGGCCTCGCCGACGACCACGACCTCCTCGGGCTCGTCGACGACCACGACCTCCTCGGGCTCGGCCTCGCCGGTCTCCTCGACGAGCACGATCTCGTCGGCCTCGACCGCTCCGCCTGCCTCGCCCTCGACGAAGACCTCCTCGGAGAGCCCGAGGTCCGGCGCGTCCTCGCCGATGCCGGGCCTGGCGGACTCGCCCTCCTCGACGCGCTTGAGGGAGAGCGAGAGGCGCCGCCGTTCGGCGTCCATCTCGATGATCTTCGCGCGCAGGGTCTCGCCCTGCTGGACGACCTCGCGCGGGTTCTCGACGTGGTGCGTGGCAAGCTCCGAGATGTGGACGAGCCCCTCGACCCCGGGGATGACCTCGACGAAAGCGCCGAAGGTCACCACCTTCGTGACCTTGCCTTCGACGACGTCGCCCTGCTGATACGTGTCGATCACCTGCTGCCAGGGGTCGGACTGGGTCTGCTTGAGCCCGAGGGAGATCCGCTGGCGCTCGCGGTCGATGTCGAGCACCTTCACGCGCACCTCCTGCCCGATCTCGAGTAGCTCCGACGGATGGTTGACGTGACTCCAGGACAGCTCGGAGATGTGGATGAGACCGTCGATGCCCTCGAGGTCGACGAAGGCGCCGAAGTCGACGATGTTGGAGATCGTCCCCTCGACGACGTCGCCGGGCGAGAGCCGGTCGAGGATCGCCTGGCGCATCTCACGGCGCTCCTCCTCGAGCACGGCACGGCGCGAGAGGACGACGTTGTTGCGACTTCGATTGAGCTCGATCACCTTGCAGCGCAGCGTCTGGCTCATGAACTCGTCGAGGTCCTGGACGCGGCGAATGTCGACGAGCGAGGCCGGGAGGAAGCCGCGGACGCCCAGGTCGAGGATCAGCCCGCCCTTGACAACTTCGATGACGGTGCCCTCGACCGGCTCGCCGCTCTCGGCCGCCCCCTCGATGCGCTTCCAGGCCATCTCGAAGCGCGCCCGCTTCTTCGAGAGGATCAGCCGCCCCTCGGCATCCTCCTTCGTCATCACGAGCGCGTCGATCTCGTCCCCGAGGTTGACCTCGTCCGCAGGGTTGACGGAACGGCGGATCGAGAGCTCGGAGACGGGGATGACGCCCTCCGACTTGTAGCCGATGTCGACGAGCACCTCGTCCTTGTCGACGCGGACGACCTTGCCGCGCACGACCTCCCCCTCGTTGATAACGGGGAAGGTGGAGTCGTAGTCGGGGATCAGCTCGCCGTCCGGACCACGGGTCCAGACGTCGTCATCGATCTTCGGGATGTCTGCTTCGGTCGTCGTCTCGTTCGGAACCATGCGGGATCGCGCATTATAGCCAGCACTCCGTGAAAGGCCGCGACCTCCTCATCCTGGGTGCAGTTCTGCTGGTCGTCGGCTTTGCGCTGGCGGATTCGCTCCGCTCGGACGAGACCCGGGTCGAGACGCGCCCGACGACGACCCAGCCGCCCGAGCAGGCGACGACAACCGCCCCCGTGGACGACGAGAATCTCGGTCGCGAGCTCTTCCCGCCCGTTCGCGGCGCTCCGGGCTCGATCGTGCTCACGCAGCCCGGCTCGTGCGCGGTGCGGGAGTTCCACCTTCTGACGGGGATGGAGCTGCCGAACGTCGTCGAGCGCTCGACGTGTCAGCTTTGGGCCGCGCTGGTGACCGCGAAGGTCGCGGTCGGGATCGGCGAGCCCGTCGGGGACGCCGTTCCGTTTCGGTTCATCGACCTCGGCCGCCGCGGGCGCGAGCTGGGTTCCTCCGAGGCGGCGTTCGGATTCCTGATCTGGAGCGACGACGGGCAGCGTGCGGCCTGGTGCAACGGGCGCCTCGAAGGCATCGACCTGCTGCTCGGCGGGGCCCGGCGCCGGCTCGACGGCTGCCCGGCCGCATACACGCCCGACGACGAGATCGTCTACGCCCGCGGCGACCGACTCTACGTCGAGGATCGTCCCAGCCTGCGGGCGTCCGGTGGCATCACGGCCGTCCACTATGGCGTCGACGACGATTCCGTGGCCGTCATGGTCGATGGGCGCCGAATCGAGCGCTACGTGGACGACACGCTCACGGACGCGCTCGACCTCCCGGAGCGCTACCAGGGTCGTCTGCCGACGCTCTCGCCAGACAACTGCTCGGCGGCCTTCCGCGCCGGCGACCGGATCCGCGTCCTCGACGTCGGCTGCTCGCCCCGCGCTCGAAGGAACCTCGTCTTCCTCGGCCACGCAGCCACCTGGTCCCCGGACGGCAGGTGGATCGCGATCGGCGGCGCCACCGACGTGCTGTTTCACAGCCTCGAGTTCCCAGCGCAGGACATCACGTGGCCGATCGGGGCGGTGCAGATCGTCTGGCGCCGCACCTGAGCCGGCATCGTGCGCGAGCTCAGGACTTTGCTTCGTTCCAGTCGTCGCCGACGCCGATGTCGACCGCAAGCGGCGGGTCGAGCGGGTAGGCGCCGCACATCTCCTTGCGGACGAGGTCGCGCACGGCCGAGGTCTCGACCTCGGGGACCTCGAGGAGAAGCTCGTCGTGCACCTGGAGGACGAGGCGCGCGGCGCGGCCCTCCTCGCGCAGGCGCCGGTGGATCGCGACCATCGCCGCCTTGATCACGTCCGCCGCCGTCCCCTGCATGACGAAGTTGACCGCCAGGCGCTCGCCGAAGCCGCGCGTCTGGCGGTTCCGCGCCTTCAGCTCCGGAACCGGCCGCCGTCGGCCGAGGAGCGTCGTCGCGTAGCCGTCACGCTCGGCCTCCTCGATCGTCCGCTGGATGAAGTCCTGGACGTGCGGGAACCGGGCGAGGTACGTGTCGATGTAGGTCTGCGCGTCCTCGCGCGGGATGTCGAGGTTCTCGGAGAGCCCGAAGGCGGAGATGCCGTAGATGATCCCGAAGTTGACCATCTTGGCCACGTTCCGCTCGTCCTTGGTCAGCTCCGCGCGCTCCTTGCCCAGCACCTCGGCGGCAGTCGCGGCGTGGATGTCCTCGCCGGCCGCGAACGCCTCGCGGAGCTTCGGCTCGCCGGAGACATGCGCCAGGATGCGGAGCTCCACCTGCGAGTAGTCCGCTGAGAGGAGCCGGAAGCCCGGCTCGGCGACGAAGGCGCTCCGAATCTCACGACCGAGCTCGGTGCGGATGGGAATGGCCTGGAGGTTCGGGCTCGAGGTCGAGAGACGCCCGGTCGAGGCGACCGCCTGGTTGAAGTGTGTGTGCAGACGCCCATCGTCCGGTGAGATCAGGCTCGGCAACGGTTCCAGGTACGTGTTGAGGAGCTTCGAGTACTCGCGCCACTCCTCGATCACACCGACGATCTCGTGATCGGAGCGGATCGAACGGAGCACGCGCGCGTCCGTCGAATAGCCGGTCTTGCCCTTGCGCCCGGCGGTGAGACCGAGCACCTCGAAGAGGATGCGCGCCACCTGCTGCGTGGAGCCGAGCATGAACTCCTCGCCCGCGAGCTCGTGCGCACGCGCCTCGAGCTCCTCCACCCGCTCGGCGAGGCGGGCGGTGATCTCGCCCATCCGGTACGTGTCGATGCGGACGCCCACGTCCTCCATGGCGGCGAGCACGGCGCTCAGAGGCAGCTCGACGGTGCGGTAGAGCGGCTCGAGCCCTCGCTCGGCGATTCGTGCGCGAAGCTGCGGCTCGAGACGCAGCGTCGCGGCCGCGCGGCGCACCAGGGCGGCCGTCTCGTCGTCCGTGGCCGGCTGCGGGACGAGCTCGACGCCGTACTCGGCCGCGAGGTCGTCGAGCGGATAGGAGGAGCGCCCCGGGTCGATCAGGTACGCCATCAGGAGCGTGTCATCGCCGGCCTCCAAACGGGCCGCCTTCGCATCGTGGACGACGAGGGCGGCGTCGCGAAGCCGCGTGGCGAGGTCGGGGCTCCACGGGCCGACGACGACCTCGCGGCCCTCCTGTGCGAGCGCGAATCGATCGTCCTGCACCGCCAGCGCCGCTGTCCCGCGCGCCGGCTCGAGCTCGCCCTCACGCCAGGGGACGTCCACTCCCGCCACCTCGATCGGCGCGGCGGGGAGCGCCTCGTCGAGGTCGTCGACCCGGCCCAGGAGGTTGCGAAACTCGAAGCGGCGGAAGATCTCCTTCAGCTGCGAGCGGTCTGGCGGTGAGAGGACGAGCTGTGCCGGATCGACGCCGAGCTCGAGATCGCGGCGCATCGTCGCGAGCTCCTTGGATGCCAGCGCCTGCTCGGCGTGCTCACGAAGTGCCTTGGCACGTCCGGGCGACAGCTCGTCGACGTGGTCGAGCACGCCGTCGAGCGAGCCGTACTGGGAGATCAGCTGCCCCGCTGTCTTGTCCCCGATTCCCGGGACTCCCGGGATGTTGTCGGAGGTGTCCCCCTTGAGGCCGATGAAGTCGGGCACCTGCTCTGGCGTAACGCCGTAGCGGGCGAAGACCCGCTCGGGGGTGTAGACGTGGACGTCGGCGACGCCCCGCGGCGTCATCATCAGGCAGACGTTCTCGCTGCAGAGCTGGAACGCGTCCCGATCGGTGGAGACGACGCAGGTCTTGACGGCGCTCTCGTCGGCCCGGGTGGCGAGCGTGGCGATGACGTCGTCCGCCTCCCAGCCCTCGAACTCCAGGTTGAGGTACCCGAACGCCTCGACGATCGGCCGGAAGTGCGCGAACTGCTCCCTCAGGAGGTCCGGCATCGGCCGTCGCTCGATCTTGTACTCGGGGGACAGCTCCTTCCGGTGCACCGGGCTCGTGTCCCATGCCACCGCCACGCCCTTCGGCCGGTAGTCCGAGAGCAGCTTGAAGAGCATGTTCGTAAAGCCGAGGAGGGCGTTGGTCGGGAAGCCCTCGGTTGTCGCGAGCTCCTCCGGCAGCGCGAAGTACGCGCGGTAGGCGAGGTTGTTCCCGTCCACGAGGAAGAGCTCGGCCTCGCGCGCGGGCGCGTCGTCGACCTGGAGTTCGGCCCCGGTCAGCGTCTTCGGCATGCCCCCGAGTCTATTCGGGGGCGCCGAGCGCTAGTCCAAGCCCAGGTAGGCCTTCTGGACCCGCTCGTTCTTGGCGAGCGCGCTCGCCTCGTCCGTGAGCGCGATGTGGCCTGTCTCCATGACGTAGCCTCGATTCGCGACGTCGAGGGCCATGAGCGCGTTCTGCTCGACGAGCAGGATCGGCGTCCCCTGCTGGTTGATCTCGACGACGATCTCGAAGATCCGCTCGACGAAGATCGGCGCGAGGCCCATGGAGGGCTCGTCGAGCATGAGCAGCTTCGGATGCGCCATGAGGGCGCGGCCCATCGCGACCATCTGCTGCTCGCCTCCCGAGAGGGTCCCGGCCTTCTGCGACTTGCGCTCGGCGAGCCGCGGGAACAGCGTGTAGACGCGCTCGAGGTCGTCCTTGAAGGTGGAGCGGTCCTTGAGCTGGAACGTGCCCATCTCGAGGTTCTCGAGCACGCTCATGCGCGGGAAGAGCTTCCGCCCCTCGGGTGACTGGGAGACGCCCATGGCCACGATCTTGTGCGGCGCCTCGCTCGTGATGTCCTTCCCTTGGAAGCGGATCCTGCCCATCCGCGGGTGGTTGAGGCCGTTGATCGAGCGAAGCGTCGTCGACTTTCCCGCCCCGTTGGCCCCGATCAGCGTCACGATCTCTCCCTCGCGGACCTCGAGCGTGATCCCCTTCAGCGCGTGGATCGCGCCGTAGTACGTGTGGATGTCTTCGACCTCGAGGATCGCGCCGTTGCGCCCACCTGCGGGAGCCTCCTGCGGCTGTGCCGGCTCGGGGGCGGTCGGGGCGGGCGCCTGCTGCGGCTGCGGGGTAGGCTCGTGCGGGGACTCGCTCACGACGCCGCTCCTGTCGTCGCCGCCTTGCCGAGATACGCCTCGATCACCCGCTCGTCGTTCTGCACGTCGGCCGGGGCGCCCTCGGCGATCTTCTCGCCGTAGTCGAGCACGGTGACACGGTCGGAGATGCCCATGACCACCTTCATGTCGTGCTCGATCAGAAGCACCGTCAGCCCCTGCTCGTCGCGAAGCTTCGAGGTGAACTCCGTGAAGGCCGCGGTCTCCTGCGGGTTCATTCCGGCCGTCGGCTCGTCCAGCAGGAGGAGCTTGGGGATCCGTCGCGAGCGCCCGCGCCACCTCGAGGCGGCGCTGGTCGCCGTAGGGGAGGTTCCGCGCGAGCGAGTTGTCGCGCCCCTTCAGCCCGCAGAAGGCCAGGAGCTCCCTGCCCTGCTCGACCGATTCCCGCTCCTCTCGCCGAACGCGCGGGAGCCCGAAGATCGAGCCGAGGATGCCGCCCTTGAGACGGTGGTGCATGCCGACCTGGACGTTCTCGAGGGCCGTCATGTATTCGAAGAGGCGGATGTTCTGGAACGTCCGCCCCACGCCGAGCTTCGTGATCTGGTGCGGGGGCTTGCCGGTGAGGTCGTGGCCGTCGAACTCGATCAGGCCCGCGGTCGGCGTGTAGACGCCGGTCAGCATGTTGAAGAACGTCGTCTTGCCGGCGCCGTTCGGCCCGATCAGGCCGACGATCCCTTTGCGGGGGATGACGAAGTCGACGTCGTTGACGGCGACGAGCCCGCCGAACTCCTTCCGGACCTGCTGTGCTACGAGCAGGTTGTCCGCCATCACTCGTGCCGCTCCCCGTAGAGCGTGTCGGTGGGCAGACCGCCTTCCTCGAGCTCCCGCTTTCGTCTGCCCTCCGGAATCAGCCCGACGGGTCGGAAGAGCATCATCAGCACGATGATGACGCCGTAGATCCCGAACTGGACCTCGGAGACGTCGAACCTGAAGCGGCGTCTCGTCGTTGAGCCAGCCGCCGATGTTGGCGAGCCCCTCCTGGTTCAGCCACGTGAGGATCGCGCCGGCGACCACGACTCCCCAGACGCTTCCCATCCCGCCGAGGATGACCATGCAAAGCAGGAAGACCGAGATGTTGAAGTAGAACTCGCTCGGGAACGCCCCGCCCTTGAAGCTCGCGTAGAAGGCGCCGGCGACCCCGCCGAAGAAGGCGCCGATCGCGTACGACCAGGTCTTCGTGCGCATGAGCGGGACGCCCATCGCGGCCGCCGCAGTCTCGTCCTCGCGGATGGCGATCCACGCACGGCCCAGCCGCGAGTCGCGGAGGCGGATCGAGCAGAAGATCGTGATCAGCAGCAGCCCGAGCGCGCTGTAGTAGAAGAGGTTGATCTTGTCGAACGACTGCTGGAAGCTCACGGGCAGCCCGAGCGTGTCGTTCAGCCCCGCTCCGAAGCCCGGCGTGTCGATCGGGTTGATGCCGAAGGTGCCCGCCGTGAGGTTGAAGCCCCCGAGGTCGTCGGCGTTGCGGACGAACTGGGGAATGATCTCTCCGAACCCGAGCGTCACGATCGCCAGGTAGTCGCCGCGAAGGCGCAGGGTCGGGAGCCCGATCAGGATGCCTGCGAGCGCGGTCAGACAGCCGGCGAGCAGCAGGACGACCCAGATGTTGATGTGGATGCCGCGGAGCTCGGTCGAGACTCCGGCCGAGCCGAGGTGGACCTTCACCTGCTGGAAGTGGCCCGACGCGAGCCAGCCGGCCGTATACGCGCCAACGGCGTAGAAGGCGACGTAGCCGAGGTCGAGCAGCCCGCAGTAGCCGACGACGATGTTGAGGCCGACGGCCATCATGATGAAGACGATCATGATCACCGCGGTCGAGACCTGCGGAAACGCCTGGATGACGGGAACGTCCGTCGGCAGGCTGTCGTAGTACGTCGGATACAAGGCGGCGAGCGCGAGTAGGGCGAGCGCGGGAATGAGGCTCTGCGCGCGTCCGGGCAGCCTTCCCCACGTGTCGTTCCAGAAGCCGCGGAGGCGGTCGCCGAAGCCCGGCGTCGCTGCGCTCTCTGTCGCCATCAGGCGCCCTCCGGCGTCCGCTCGCCGAGCAGGCCCTCGGGGCGGAACACGAGGATCGCGATCAGGATTCCGAACACCATCGAACGGGTCCAGTCACCCCCGAGCGTCCAGTGGGACAGTCCCTCGTTCCAGGCCTGGATGCACCCGATGAGGATGCCGCCGAGCGTCGCGCCTGCGAGGTTGCCGATGCCCCCGAGCACCGCCGCCGTGAAGGCGATCAGCCCCAGCTCGAAGCCGGTGTCGAAGCGCATGTTGAAGTTCATCAGGAACATCACGCCCGCCGCTCCGGCCAGCGCCCCGGCGATCAGGAAGGTGAACGAGATCGTGCGGTTGACGTTGATGCCCATCATCGCGGCCGCGTCCTGGTCCTGGGCCACCGCCCGCATCCCCTTCCCCTGTTTCGTCGAGCGGACGAGCCAGGTGAGCAGGAGCAGGAGCGGGACGGTGATCAGGACGATCACGACTTTGTTCCAGGCCAGCGAGATGTCGCCGATCGTGAAGGCCGGCCCGGTCGGGATCAGGCCGTCGGGAGCCCTGTAGAAGCCGACGCCGTAGAAGTAGAGGGAGACGTTCTGGACAATGAACGACATGCCCACTGCGCTGATCAGCATGGTCAGCCGCGGCTGGTTCCGCAGCCGCCGGTAGGCGATGGCCTCGATCGAGACGTTCAGGGTCGCGGCGAAGACGCCGACGATGAGGAGCGTCGCGCCGATGCCCAGGATGGCGGCGAACGCAGCCTCGTCGCCGCTCAGGTTGAGGAGGCGGATCATGACCGTGCTCGCGAACAGCCCCGAGAGCGCGAACACGTCGCCGTGGGCAAAGTTGATCAGCTGCAGGATCCCGTAGACCAGCGTGTAGCCGAGCGCGACGATGGCGAACACGCAGCCTGTCGTGAAGCCGATCAGCGTGATGTTGATGAACTCCTGCGGATCGGCGATGAAGTTCCGCAGGAGGACGAGCACGATGAGGCCGACGAAGACGAGACCGATGATCGAGAGCACGCTCGGCCGGCTGACCCTGCGGGCTCCGCCGATCGGGGACGGGCTCTCTGGTTTGGCCTCGACCGTCATCGGTTTCGATCCCCGGGTAGACCCGGGGGAGGGCCGAAGCCCTCCCCCGGATCGTCTCCGCTTTGGGTGCTAGAGCCCCCTCGCAGCGTTGACCGCGTCCTCGTTCGGCGAGAACACCGTCTCTGTTTCCAGCTCCTCCTGGCCTCGGTAGATCGTGAAGCCGACCACGGCGCCGCTTGCAAGCGTCGGGTCGCCGTTCTCGTTGAACGTGAAGTCACCCAGGAAGCAGCCGGTGCACTCCGTGGCGTACATCTGCTCGATGACGCTCGGCCGGGTCCCGTCCGACGCGGCGATCGCGTCGAGGATGACCTGGGCCGCCTGCGCGCCGTAGATCGCGTACGGATCGACCGGCTGGCCGCCGAGACTCTCCTGGAACGTGGTGATGAACGACTGGGCCGCCTCGGACTCGAACTCGTCCGTCGGCACGCCGGCGATCGAGAAGAACGCATCCTGCGTGTTCTCGACGCCGGACTCGTCGATCGTCTGCTGCGTCGTGAAGCCGTCAGGCATGTAGAGCTTCACGTCACCGTCGTTCGGCCCGAGGACCTTCACCTTGTCCCTGATGACCTGGGCCCCGTTCTCGTCGATGAGGCCGCCAAGGAAGAGGCCGTCCGCACCGGACTGCTTCACCTTGTTCATGAGGGCCTCGTAGTTCGACGCCTTCGGATCCCACGCCTCGAAGCCGACGACCTCGATGCCGAGGAACTCGGCCGCGCCCTGCACGTTCGTAGCGACGCCGAGGCCGTACGCCTCCTTGTCGTTGAGGATGAACAGCTTCGTCGTCCCCTGGTCCTGCGCGAACTGGGCGACCGCTGCGCCCTGGTAGGCGTCGTTCGCGACGACGCGGGCGTAGTTCCTCGCTCCGGACGGGTAGTACTTGTCCGGTTCGTCGTCAGCGCACCCTGGGCCACCCTCGGTCAGGCAGACGTAGGTGTTCGCCGGCGAGAGCATCGCCATACCACCGCCCGGAGCCTGGTTGAGCACCGGGATGATGATCGCGGCGCAGCCCGAGTTGAACGTGCCGATGAGCGCGAGCATGCTCTGGTTCTCGGCGTAGGAGTTCGCGTTCTGGCTGCACTTGCCAGGATCCCACTTGCCGGCCTGGGCCGTCGAATCGTCGCACGACTGGTAGCCGACGTTGACGTCTCCCGCCTTCCAGCCTGCCTCGCCCAGCAGCTGCCGGATTGCCGCGGTGATCTGCAGCGTCTGGGTCCGCGAGGATCCCTGCAGCGGGAGGTCGGATGCGATCAGCACGTCGGGCTCACCCTCGCCCTCGTACTCGATGTCGCTACAAGAGGACGACGGAAGCGCTGTCACCGGCGCAAAGTCACCCCCACCGTCTCCGGAGGCGGATGTGTCACCGGCACCCCCGTCGTCGTCATCGCCGCCACATCCAGCAGCGGCAAAGGCGAAGGCGCCGACCAGCAGCACCAGTAACGCCAAAATGGTCCTTCGTCTCACTACTCCTCCTCTTTCGCCCGATTCCGATTCGGCGCTGCACCCGGCGAGCACCGTTCCAAGGTGCCCGCGATTATGAACCCGGGCTCAGCGCCCTTGCAACCCCTGCCCGTTACGATGAGTCAGCCATGGAGCGCGCCGAAGTGGCGGAACTGGAAGACGCGCTGGACTCAAAATCCAGTGGGGCTCTGCCCCGTGCGGGTTCGATCCCCGCCTTCGGCATCCGTCGTCACCTCCTCGCCACGGTCGTAGTCTGCCCATTGATGAGGCTGGGTACGTCCAAACAGACGACTGGTCCTAGCCGAAGTTAGGAATGAGCAAGCGCGTCGCACTCCTCACCGGAGGAGGGGATTGCCCGGGTCTGAACGCGGTCATCCGCGCGGTGACGCGGAGGTCGCTCGACCGCGGGTACGACGTGGTCGGCGTGCGTGAGGGTTGGCGCGGACTCGTCGAAGGCAAGCTCCAATCGCTCGACAACCGCGCGATCTCCGGGATCCTCCCCCGCGGCGGCACGATTCTCGGCACGACGCGCACGAACCCGTACAAGCTGGAGGATGGAGTCGAGCGCGTCCTCGAGCACGTCGAGTCGGAGAGTCTCGACGGCCTCGTCGCCATCGGCGGCGAGGACACGCTCGGCGTCGCGTCGCGCCTCTTCGAGGAGCACGCGCTCCCGGTCGTCGGCGTGCCGAAGACGATCGACAACGACCTCTCCGCGACGGACTACACGTTCGGCTTCGACACGGCCCTCACCGTCGCCACCGAGGCGATCGACCGGCTGCACACGACCGCGGAGTCCCACAACCGCGTCATGGTCGTCGAGGTGATGGGCAGGCACACGGGCTGGATCGCGGTCATGAGCGGCATCGCCGGCGGCGCCGACGTCATCCTGATCCCGGAGCAGCCGATCACGGTCGAGGAGGCCTGCCGGGACATCCAGCGCCGGCACGAGCGCGGGAAGGACTTCTCCATCGTCGTCGTGAGCGAGGGGTACGAGCTCACCTACGCCTCGGGCGAGAGGCAGCAGATCGTCCAGACCCAGGCCGCCACCGACGAGTTCGGGCACGTCCGCCTGGGCGGGATCGGCGACGTGCTCGCCCGCGAGATCGAGGAGCGCACGGGTTACGAGACGCGGGTCACCGTCCTCGGCCACATCCAGCGCGGCGGATCGCCGACGCCGCGCGACCGGATCCTCGCGACACGCTACGGCCTCAAGGCGGCCGATCTCGTCGACGGCGGGCGGTGGGGCACGATGGCCGCCCTCAGAGGCGACGACATCGTCGAAGTCCCGCTCCGCGACGCCGTCGCCGAGCTGAAGCGGGTTCCTGCGGAGTTCTACGAGGCGGCGAAGACCTTCTTCGGCTAGCCGCGCCTACTGGAAGAGCAGGAGCAGCGCGTCCGTCGGCGCATAGTCGTCCGTGAGCACGGGCACGTCGTCGGTCGGGATCAGCTCGTCATGGCGATCGAGGATCGCCTGCCGGAGATCCGGCGCGGTCGGGTTGGCCGCCCGCAGATCGTCCCAGCGCTCGGCGAGAAAGACGCGCTGAGGCGCTGCCTGCTCGGTTGCGACGAGGATGAGGTTCCTGAACGTCTCGTCACCCGTGTCTCCGGCGAGGATCGCCGGGTGGACGAGCACGGTCGGGAAGACCGTGCGGTAGGTCCGGTAGATGGACCGAAAGAGGCGTGAGCCCGGCCCCGCGATCGCACCGATCGCATTCGTCACGATCACACCGCCTGGATTCAGCCTCGTCTGGGCGAGTTGGAGGAACTCACGCGTCACGAGGTGGAACGGGATCGCGTCGGCGAAGAACGCATCGATCACGATCGCGTCCCAACGCTCGTCGTGATCGGCGAGGAAGCGCCGGCCGTCGCCGACGTCGATCTCGAGCCGCGGTTCGTTCCTGGGCACCTCGAAGTAGTCGTGCGCCACCTCGGCCACGACCGGGTCGATCTCGACCGCGTGCAGCTGCACGTCGGGGAAGTCCTGCAGCATCCGCTTCTCGGACGAGCCGGCGCCGAGCCCGACGAAGAGGATGTCACGCGCCTCCGGGTTGTACGCCTTCGCAAGGTGGAAGAGGTCGGTGTAGGCAAACCGGGTCCGGAGCGGCTCGTCGATGTACATCGCACTCTGGAGCGAGTTGTCGAACCGCAGGTAGCGGGTGTCCGCATCCTCCACGACGGACAGCCGGTGGTACTGCGTGTCCTTTGAGAAGACGACCCGAAGCTCGGGCTGGGCGATGGCCGCGCGCGGGTCGCGCGCGTCCAGCACGGTCTCCGAGCCGCGCATGCGATAGAGCGGAGACCAGTTCTGCGCCGCGGCGCCGGAGAGCGTTCCCCCAGCCTCCGGGGCGAGGGCGACCGCGGCCGCTCCCGCGCCCGCGACGGCGAGCGCGGCGACCACCGCGGCAACGGCCATCCGCTCCGCCAGCGCGACGACGAGCACCGCGACAAAGAGCGAGGCCGCGGCGAAGCCGAGCAGCTGGTCGACGCCGAGCTCGGGGATGAGGAAGAACGCCGTCACGAGCGTCCCCGCGATGCTTCCGGCCGTCGACACCGAGAACAGCCGGCCGGCCGTGCGCCCGACCCGCGCCAGCGAGCGGGCTCGCAGGCGCACCGCGATAGGCGTCACGCAGGCCATGAGGACGCTCATCGGGCCGAAGAGGATCACCGCCGCGAGGAGCGGGTCGAGCCGCGGGCCGACATCCCAGCCGACGACGGCCTCGAGGACGGCGTCGTCGACGAGCGGGATCGCCAGCACCGAGAGCGCGGCGAGCGCCATCACCCCGAGAAGCAGGCCGGTCCTCGGCAGCCTGTCGGCGAGCATGCCGCCCAGCCAGTAGCCGAGCGCGAGTCCGGTCAGAACGACGCCGATGAGGGAGCCCCAGACGTAGAGCGAGTTTCCGAAGAAGGGCGCAAGCACCCGGCTCGCCGCGATCTCGACGCCGAGGAGGACGGCGCCGGAGACGAAGACGGCGACCATGATCGCCGCGCCGTCGAACCGGTCGCCCGGAGCCGGGCGGCCGCCTTCGTCCGGCGGTCGTTCGAGCGGCGGTCCCGCGTTTCCGTTTCCGTCGCGCCCCTCGACGGAGAGCTCGTCCGTCGACCCGATCCGGCTAGAGCCCGGCTTCTGGACCATGCACGAGCTCCTCGAGGACCGCTCCGAAGTCGGCGGCGCCGGCCAGGCCGTGCACGAGGATGGCGTCGACGCCGGCCCGCTCGAGCGCGAGCACCTGGTCGTGCGTGACGATCCGAGCTTCGGAGACGACGAGCTTGCCGGCGGGCACGTCCGCGAGCAGGTCGAGCGTGAGCTCGAGGTCCTCCTGGTCGTCGTCGAGCCCCCGTTCCGAGATGAGGACGATCTCCGGATCGATGCGCTCCAGCACCTCCTCGAGCACCTCCTCCTCCCTGACGTCGACCACGAAGTCCACCCCGAGGTCGTACGCGACGTCGTAGAGCGCCACGAGCCGATCCGCGTCCGCTGCGCCCTCGTACCGCACGACGACGGCGTCGCCACCGTCCCGCGCGACCGCCTCCGGATCGCCGTCCCGAGCGAGGATCGGGAGCCCGGTCAGGGCCCGCGCCCGCTCGACGTCGGCAGCGCGCACGCCGACGGCCTCCGCCCCGGACTCCTCGGCAAGAGCCGCCAGCGCCCCGACGTCGCCTTCGAGTAGTGGGACGACGGAGATGCCGTCGCCCTCGGAGATCGCCTCGCTGAAACGGCTCACGGAGAGGGCAAGCTTAGATGCCTAGACGCCGATGGGGTGCCAGACGGTCTTCAGCTCGAGGAAGGCGGCGGCATGCCACGGGGACTGCCCCTCGCCGTTTCTGACGATTCGCTTGACGTTGTCGGCGGCCAGGCGCTCGAGCTCCGCGTCGTCGTCCTCGGCACCCACGAGGTCCAGCGCGTTCACGTCCATGTGGCCGGCGAGCACCGGGGCCAGCTCGCGCTTGCGCCCGGTCAGCAGGTTGACGACCCCGCCGGGCACGTCCGAGGTCGCCAGCACCTCGGCGAGCGTGACCGCCGCCAGGGGGCGGTGCTCGGAGGCGATCACGACCGCGACGTTG
Source organism: uncultured Actinomycetes bacterium (assembly GCA_963842305.1). GTDB lineage: Bacteria > Actinomycetota > Thermoleophilia > Gaiellales > Gaiellaceae > JAIBJN01. The sequence continues at coordinate 467,259 of CAWJFW010000002.1, read as the reverse complement.
CCGCCGACGACCACCGGGGCGAGGCGGGACACGAGGCCCAGGAGCGGCGGCTCCTCGGGCGCGACGATGCCGACGACTCCGGTGGGCTCGGGGATGGTGAAGTTGAAGTACGGCCCTGCGACCGGGTTGGAGGAGCCGAGCACCTGTGCGAGCTTGTCGGCCCAGCCCGCGTACCAGACCCAGCGATCGACCGCCTCGTCCACCTCGGCCTCGTCGCCCGTCAGCTCGGCAAACTCGGCCTTGCGGCCCTCCATCATCTCCGCGACGCGATAGAGGACCTGCCCCCGGTTGTACGCGGTCATCCCCGCCCACTTGGCGGAGGCTCCGCGGGCGGCCCTGACGGCGTCGCGGAGGTCCTTGCGCGAGGCGAGCGCGACGTTCGCCCCCTCGACCTCGTACGTACGGCCCGACTCGGAGCGCGGGAACGCGCCGCCAACGTAGAGCTTGTAGGTCTTCTTGGCCCCCAGCCACTGGGCGCGACCGGAGAAGCGAAACTCGTCACTCGTCGAACTCCAGGTAGGGGGCGAGGCCGTGCAGTCCGCCTTCGCGGCCGAAGCCGGACTCCTTGTAGCCGCCGAACGGCGAGGCCGGGTCGAAGCGGTTGTACGTGTTCGCCCAGATCACCCCGGCGCGGAGGCGCTGCGCAAGCGAGAGGATGCGGGATCCCTTCTCCGTCCAGACGCCGGCGGAGAGGCCGTACGGCGTGTTGTTCGCTTTCTCGACCGCCTCGTCCGGCGTTCGAAACGTCAGGACCGAGAGCACCGGCCCGAAGATTTCCTCCTGGGCGATCCGGTAGCTCTGCGCGACGTTCGTGAAGACGGTGGGCGGAAACCACCAGCCCTTCTCCGGCAGTCGGCACGGCGGCTGGTAGATCTCGGCGCCCTCCTCCTCCCCGCTCGCCACGAGCTCCTTGATGCGCTCGAGCTGCTCGCGGGAATTGATCGCGCCGACGTCGGTGTTCTTGTCGAGCGGGTCGCCCACGCGGAGCGTGCCCATTCGCCGCTTCAGCTTCGCGATCACCTCCTCGTAGACGGATTCCTGGACGAAAAGGCGCGAGCCGGCGCAGCAGACGTGGCCCTGGTTGAAGTAGATCCCGTTGATGATCCCCTCCACCGCCTGGTCGAGGGGCGCGTCGTCGAAGATGATGTTCGCGGCCTTGCCGCCGAGCTCGAGCGTGAGCCTCTTCCCGCTCCCGGCCGAGGCACGCATGATCTCCTTGCCGACCTCCGTCGAGCCGGTGAACGCGATCTTGTCCACGCCGGGGTGCTTCACGATCTCGGCACCCGCGCGCCCGTCGCCTGTGAGGATGTTGACGACACCCGGGGGCAGCTCGGCCTGCCGGAGCACGTCAGCGAACAGGAGCGCCGTCAGCGGGGTCGACTCGGCCGGCTTGAGGACGACGCTGTTGCCCGCAGCCAGAGCGGGCGCGATCTTCCAGGACAGCATGAGCAGCGGGAAGTTCCACGGGATGATCTGACCGGCGACGCCGATGGGCCGCGGCCTGCGGTTGGGGAACGCGTACTCGAGCTTGTCCGCCCAGCCTGCGTAGTAGAAGAAGTGCGCCGCGGCGAGCGGGAGATCGACGTCGCGCGACTCGCGGATCGGCTTGCCACCGTCGAGCGACTCGAGGACGGCGAACTCGCGGGATCGCTCCTGCAGGATCCGCGCGACGCGGAAGAGGTATTTGGCCCGCTCGCTCGCGGGCAAGTCCGACCACCCGTCCGCGAACGCCGAGCGGGCGGCCTGAACTGCCAGATCGACGTCCTCTGCCCCGGCGTAGGCGACCTCCGCCAGCGGTTCCTCGTCACGCGGAGCGACGCTGGGTGCGAACTCGCCCGAGCGCGGCTCCGCCCACTCGCCGCCCACGAAGAGGCCGTATCGCTCCTCGAGCCGGACGATGTCCCGCGACTCCGGCGCAGCCGCGTACTCGAACGCAGACGGAACCGGCGAGCGATCTTGACGCTTCTCGACTTCGGCCATCAGTCGACCGTGAAGTAGTCCGGGCTCTGGTAGCGGCCCGTCTTCTCCTTGCGGATCTGCATGAGCACGTCGTTCAGGAGCGACGAGGCGCCGAAGCGGAAGAGGTCGGGCGTCAGCCACTCGGGACCGAGCGTCTCGTGCAGGACGACGAGGTACTGCACCGCCTGCTTCGCATGGCGGATGCCGCCGGCGGGCTTCATGCCGATCTTCTTGCCGGTCTCTTCGTAGACGTCGCGGATCGCCTCGAGCATGACCAGCGTCACCGGCAGCGTCGCGGCCGGCTGAATCTTCCCCGTCGACGTCTTGATGAAGTCGGCTCCACCCGCGACGGCGAGCAGGCTCGCGCGGCGAACGTTGTCATACGTGCCGAGCTCTCCCGTCTCGAGAATCACCTTGAGGTGCGCGCGGCCGCAGACGTCCTTCACGCGCCGCACCTCGTCGTAGACCTTGGCGTAGTGACCGGAAAGGAAGGCACCGCGGTCGATGACCATGTCGATCTCGTCGGCCCCGATCTCGGCGACGCGGGCGGCCTCCTCGATCTTCAGCTCCGTGGGCACCTGCCCGGAAGGGAAGGCGGTCGCCACCGACGCCACCTTGACGCCGCTGCCGCGGACGCGCTCGAGCGCATGCGGCACGAGATTCGGGTAGACGCACACCGCGGCGGTCGGGGGAACGGTGAGATCCGCCGGATCGGGGCGCATCGCCTTCGAGCTGAGCGCAGCGACCTTGCCGGGCGTGTCCGCCCCCTCGAGAGTCGTGAGGTCCATCATCCGCACGGCGAGGTCGAGGGCGAAGAGCTTCGACTCGCGCTTGATCGAGCGGCTCGCGAGCGCCGCAGCGCGTTGCTCGACCGCGACCTGGTCGACTGAGCCGATGCGCGGAAGCCGGGGCTCGAGCGGAAGCTCGAACCCGCTCGGCAATGCGGGCGCCTGCGCCATGCAGGAAGTGTAGCCCTCGCATGCCGCCCTCCCTTATCGGCCTCAGTAGCTCATTCAAGAGGCGATTCGTGCCGATGAAGCAGGCATGAAGCGCACGATGAGCACGAAGGCTGCCCTCGTCGGCCTGGCCACCTCGCTCGCCGGGTTCGCGGTGGCGTCTGCCGCCTACTTCGGGCCGCGCCGCTAGTCCGCACGCCCCATGGCTTCTCTGGCCTAGGCGGTCACCAGCTCGTCCACGAGCGGCGCGGTGTCGAGCGGGTCGTAGCCGATCCGGTCGGCGATCTCCTCGCTCGTCGGCAGCGTTCCCTCGGCGAAGAGCGCCAGGAGAAGGTCGCCGGTCTCGGAGCGGCGCCACCAGTCCTCGCCGATCGACCCGCGCAGGTACGCCCTGAGCTGAGCGGTGCGAATCCACGCACGCAGGTAGTCGGCGGAGTAGAACTCGCCGTCCAGGTCTGCGAGGTAGCCGTCCGCCCGGTAACGGATGCCGATGGCCTCACGCAGGTTGTCCTCGTAGGTCCGCGCGTAGTCCGTCGCGTTCTCGAAGTCGCCCCAGAGCTCGAGCTCGTACGCGAGCTTGGCCGCGTAGCGGCGAAAGAGCAGAACCTCGAGGAAACGCGCGGCCTCCGCCCGCTCGGCGTCCTCCTGATCCGTGACGCCGAAGTGGAGCGAGTGCCAGCCCCGCTCGCGACTGATCGACTCGAGCAGGAACGAGTAGATCTCGGTGAGCGCGTGGTCGCGCGCCAGCCGCCGGAACGTGTACGGGAGCTCGGGGTCCAGGCCCGCGTAGTGGAGCGCGTGCCCCGCCTCGTGCAGGAAGGCCTGGTAGTCGTGGAGCCCGCCCTGCGCGCGGGTGATGAGGTGCACCACCGCCGGTGGGTCCGAGGCAATCACGCACGCCCTGGGGCTCTTCTGCGGCCGGTCGTCCAGGTCGAGCCTGATCCCGTCGTTCGCGGCCAGGTCGAGACCGAGGCTCGTGAGCGTCTCCAAGCAGATCGGCACGCAGCGATCCTTGACGTAGAGGTCCGCGAACGGCGACATCCGGCGCAGGTAGGAGACCTGGTAGGAGGCCGGCTCGTCGTCGCGGTCGGCGCCGAGCACCTTGTCGAGCCACTCCTCGCGCAGCGGCTGCCACGAAGCGTCCTGCTGACGCACCGCCTCCTGGAGTGTCCCGGAGAGCGCATGCAAGTCGATGTTCTTCCGCGCCGCGCTCCGCCGCACCGGATCCGGGTCGCCGGAGAGCTCCGCGTCGAGCGCCTCGCCTCGTTGCATCAGCCTGTAGCGAGGGCAGTTGAAGCGTCCGGAGGCATCGGCAGCGAGCTCGCCGAGCTCGTTGCGCGCCGAGTAGTCGTCGAGGATCGCAAGCTGCGCCTGCGCCGAGCGGATGGGCAGCGACTCGCCCTGGAACTCGACCCGCTCGGCGAGGATGGAGTTCTCGAGCTGGTCGGACTCCTCGGCCAGCTCCTGGGCGATGATGCCCCCCGCCGCGGCCTCGCGCAGGCGGTAGAGGCGCTCGCGCGCCTCGCCGCGCGCCTCTTCCTCGGCCTCGCGCAGGGCATCGTGCTGGCCGCGCGAAAAGAGGGACGAATAGCGCTCGACGATCGCTGCCTGCTCGCTCGTCTCCTTCTCACCGACACGAACCGCCCGGGCCTCTTCGGAGCGCTCGTAGAGATAGCGGGCGAGCTCGGCCTCGAATTCGTCCGGTGTCCTGACAGTCGTCATCTCAACCCCCCAAGCGTCAGCGTTAGATGCCGAGACGCTCGAGCGCTCCCTCATCCCGGCGCCACCTCGGCCTCACCTTGACGCGAAGGTCGAGAAACACCGGGCGCCCCAGAAGCGACTCGACCTCCGGCCTGGCGCGCGTACCGATCGCGCGGATCATACTGCCGCCCTTGCCGACGAGGATGCCCTTCTGGGACTCGGTCTCGACCCAGACGTGCGCGCTCACGCGACCGGCCTCCGCGTCGAGCTCGCCGACCTCGACCGAGATCGCGTGCGGCACCTCCTCGCGCGTCAGCTGCAATGCCTTCTCGCGCACGAGCTCCGCGATCTGGACATCGAGCGGGAGATCGGTCCGCCGGCCCTCCTCGAAGTAGCGCGGCCCCTCGGGCAGGAGGGCTGCAAGATCGGCCCGAAGCGCCGCCAGGCCGTCTCCGGTGAGTGCGCTCACGGGATGAAGGGCGTGGAAGTCGCCGAGCGCTGCGGCGCGCTCGATCTGCTGGGCGATCCGGGCGGGCTCGAGCCGGTCGACCTTGTTCAGCGCGAGGACGACCGGGGCCGGGCCGCCGAAGACGCGCCCGGCGATGAACCGATCCCCGCTTCCGATCGCCTCGTCGGCGGCGAGGACGAAGAGGAAGGCGTCAACGTCCCGCAATCCCTCGTCGACCGTGCGCTGCATCCGCTCGGTGAGCGTGTCGCGCGGGCGCTGGAACCCAGGCAGGTCGACGAGCACGAGCTGGTACGGCTCACCGTCGAGCTCGTCGTCGACCACCGCCGAGATGCGTCGCCTGGTCGTCTGCGGCTTGTCCGAGACGATCGCCACCTTGCCGCCGGCGAGCGCGTTCACGATCGTCGACTTCCCGACGTTCGGACGTCCGGCGACGGCGACGAGCCCCGACCTCACAGGACGAACGAGTCCGGGAGCAGCTCCGCCGGGCTCCTGGTGAGCACCTCGCCTTCGTGCAGAAAAACCACGCGGTCGACCTTGAACTCGGCGAGCCACTGCCGGCAGCCACCGCACGGGGAGGCGGTGATCGCCACGGCCTCGACGTCTCCCGGCCGGACTCCGTCGACGGCCGCACGGGAGAGCGCACAGCGCTCCGCGCAGATTCCGAGCGGGTAGGCCGCGTTCTCGACATTGACGCCGGTGATGACGCGACCGTCGCGCAGGAGAGCCGCCGCGCCCACGTGGAATTTCGAGTAGGGCGCGTACGCATTCACGGACGCGGCCTGTGCGAGCTCGAGCAGCTCCTGCTCGGTCACGCGAGCACCTGGAAGAGGATCATGGTGACGAGCGTACCGAGTACGGCGCCGAGCACGACCTCGCTCGTCGTGTGGATGCCCGACTCGACCCTGGTCTGGGCGACGAGCAGGGCCATGATGAGCGCGACGAAGGCGATGACCACTCGTTGCTCCTCGGCGATGAACGCGATGGCGGTGAAGCCGCCGAACGCCAGGGCGGCGTGCCCCGACGGGAGACCGCCGGAGAGCGGCGTGCCGCGGCCGGTCAGCGCTTTGCTCGCAATCACGATCAGGATTACGAGGATCAGGGCGATGAGCGTGAGGTTGCTCGGGGCCTCGCGGAGCCGCTCGACCAGCCGCGAGCTCGGCCGGGCCAGACGGTCGGCGAAGACGAGGTATCCGATCACCACGGCGTTGACCGCCGCGATCAGGACCGCCCCAGCCGCAATGTCCTTCGCCGTCTTCGCCAACGGGTCGAACGAGGTCGCGGAGAGGTCGATGGTCGCCTCGATGGCCGTGTTCACCATCTCGGCGATCAGCACGAACGAGATCGCGACGAGCAGGGCCATCAGCTCGAGCTTGGTCACCCCGTACGAGAACGCCAGGATGAGGACCACCGTCGCCACGGCGAAATGGATCCGCATGTTCCGCTGGGTCCGGAGGCCGTGGATGACGCCCTCGAAGGCCCAGTTCAGGCTCTGCAGGATCCGCGGCGTCCTGCGCGAGGGCCGCACCTCCCGTTCAGGGGTCTCGGTCATCGTTCGTGAGTTCGCTCTCGCCGCTCCATCTCCGTTCCGTGCTCGTAGCCGAGCAAGTGGAGAAGCCCGTGGACGAGCGGTGGTCGCCACGCCTCTCCGACGACCTGCGGGCAGATCACGACGTCGCCCAGTTGACGCGGCACGCCCTCGGGCAGCGTGTCACGCGCGTCGATCGGAAACGACAGCACGTCTGTGGCCTCGTCGAGGCCGAGGTATTCGCGCTTCAGCTTGCGCATCGGCTCGGGCGCGACGAAGCGGATGCCGACGTCGCCCTCCCCGATTCCCTCGTCCTCCAGGACGCGGCGACAGAGAACCGCGACCGCGTCCCGCTCGACGGCGATACCGCTCTCGTTGGCGATCTCGACCCGGATCACCGGCGCCGTTGCGTGCCCGTCTCCTCCGCGTGGCGCTTGTACGCCTCGACGATGCGCTGGACGAGCACGTGGCGGACGACGTCCTGGTTCCCGAACTCCACGAAGTCGATGCCGTCGATGTCGCCCAGGATCTGGCGTACGTGAATGAGGCCGGAGGCTTGATCCTGCGGCAGGTCGATCTGGGTGACGTCCCCGGTTACGACCACCTTCGAGCCGAACCCGAGCCGGGTCAGGAACATCTGCATCTGCTCCGGCGTCGTGTTCTGCGCCTCGTCGAGGATGATGAACGAGTCGTTGAGTGTCCGGCCTCGCATGAACGCGAGCGGCGCGACCTCGATCGTGCCTCGCTCCATGAAGGCATTGAGGCGGTCCGCGTCCAGCATGTCGTAGAGCGCGTCGAAGAGCGGGCGCAGATAGGGGTCGACCTTGGCGAGCATGTCTCCCGGAAGGAAGCCCAGCCGCTCGCCCGCTTCGACCGCGGGCCGGGTGAGGATGAGCCGGTTGACGTCGCGGTCCGCGAGCGACGCGACCGCCAGCGCCATCGCCAGGTACGTCTTGCCGGTGCCCGCGGGGCCGATCCCGAACGTGATCGTCCCCGAGCGGATCGCGTCGACGTAGCGCTTTTGGTTGACGGTCTTCGGCGTGATCTTCTTGCCCCGATGCCGCCAGACGACGTCCTCGAAGATCTCGCGCGGGTCCTTCGCGGCATCCAGGGCGGCGAGCACGGCGTCGACCGTGCCCGGCCCAATCGCGTGCCCACCCTCGACCAGCTCGACGAGCTCATCGATGACAAGGCGCGCCTCGCCGACCTTGCCGTCGTCGCCTTCGAGCGTCAGCTGGTTGCCGCGCAGCCGGATCGTGCAGCCCATCCGGTCGCGCACCGCTCCCAGGATCCCGTCGTCGACGGTAGCGAGTTCGGCGGCGACCTCGTTGGAGACGGACAGAACCTGCTGCAACGGTTCAATTCTAGTCGCCGTACCGGTGCGCTCCAGCCCCGGCGCCGGAGGGCGTGTGCGACCGGCCGGCAACTGTCGGCGGCCCCCCACCGGGGGTTCTAGCGCGGATGAGCGCATGCGTGGCGCGCGAATCGTGCCTGGCCCTGCGCGGCCTCTGCGCGAATCACGCCGGCGTCTGAATCACGCCAGCTTTTCGCGCACGAGCTGGCTCACCTCGGAGCCGTCTGCCCGGCCGGCGACCTGGGGCATCACGTCGGCCATCACGCGGCCGAGATCGCGCAGGGAGGTCGCCCCCGTCTCGGCGATCGCGTCGTCGACGATGCGCTCCAGCTCCTCCTCGTCGAGCGGCTCGGGCATGAACTCCTCGATGACCTCGAGCTCGTCCTCTTCCTTCTCCGCCTGCTCCTCACGGCCGGCCTCGCGAAACGCGTCGGCGGCCTCCGCACGCCGTTTCCGCTCGCGCTGCAGGACCTGGAGCTCCTCGTCATCCTTGAGTGGCCGGCCCAGATCCTTCTCGGCCGCCCGGAGCGACGCGAGCGTCAGTCGAAGCGTGTCCGTGCGCAGCTGGTCTCGCGCACGCATCGCATCCTTGATCTCGTCCTCGATCTCGGCGATCAGGCTCATTCGAATCCCGCGAGCGTCGGGGAGCCACCCAGGATATGCCAGTGCAGGTGGAAGACCGTCTGGCCGCCACCCGGGCCGACGTTGACGACGACGCGATAGTCCTCGAGCCCGGCTTCGCGGGCGGTGTCGGCGACGAACCCGAGCATCCGCTGCGCGTCGTCACCTGCGAACTCGCCGACCTCTCGGAACGAGTCAACGTGACGCCCGGGAATGACGAGCAGGTGCGTCGGCGCCTTCGGATTGATGTCCCGGATCGCCACGAACCCATCCTGCTTTCGAACGTGGTCGCCTTCTGCGTACAGACGGCAGAACAGGCAATCAGACTGGGACACCGATGACTCCTTCTTCGCTCACGTCCACGGCCCTGGCGCGTACAAGCTGTCCGGCGGGAGCGCTGACGAGCCAGGGAGTGTAGTCGTCCCCGTACCCACGGCCCGGCCGGTCGATTAGAACCCGGTCTTCAGAGCCGACCTTCGCCCGCCACGACCGGCGGCACGCCTCCGCCGACACCGCCCGCAGGCGGGCGCTTCGCTCCTTCTTCACGCGCGAGGGCACGGTGTCGGCCGCGGCGGTCTTCGTGCCTGGCCTGGGCGAGTAGGGAAAGACGTGCAGTCTCGTGAGCCCGGCCCGCTCCACGACCGCGAGCGTCCGCTCAAAGGCCGCGTCATCCTCGCACGGGAAGCCGACGATCACGTCGGCCGTGAGGTTGAAGCCCTCGGCACGGGCGAGCCGGCGGAGGTACGCGGCGCTCGTATACCTGCGTCCCATCGCCCGGAGCACGCCGTCGTCGCCCGACTGGAGTGGGACGTGGAGGTGCGGCGAGACCGCGGGCGTCTCGCGCATCGCCGCGATCAGGTCTTCGCTGAGGTGATTCACCTCGATTGACGACAGACGCAGCCGCTCGAGACCTGCCGTCGCGCCGACCTCTCGGACGAGCCGCGGGAGGTCGAGCCCGGCCGCGCGGTCCCGGTAGCAGCCTAGATTGATTCCGGTCAGGACGACCTCGCGGTGACCGCGCTCGACCCGGCGACGCACCTCGCCGAGCACCGCGTCGGCCGGGCGGCTGCGGGACGACCCGCGGACCTGCGGGATAACGCAGAAAGCACACGAGAAGCTGCAGCCGTCCTGGACCTTTACGAACGCCCTGACTCGATCCAGGCCGACGTCGGCGCGGACGCAGCCGATGGCACCGACGTCACGGGCGACGAACTCGGGCGTGCGCTCGCCAGGGAGGCGGACGACGGTCACGTTGTCCGGCAGGCCCGCAAACGCATCGCCGGCCAGGTTCGCGGCGCAGCCTGTCACGTACACGCGCTCGGCGGTACGGGCCGCCCGCCTCGCCGCCTGCCTCGACTTGCGCACCGCCTCGTGCGTGACGCAGCACGTGTTGACGACGGCGACGTCCGGAGACTCGGCCGATTCGGCATGGCCGTCCGCGACCAGCCGCTCCCGGATCTCCTGGATGTCCGTCTGCGAGACTTTGCAGCCGAGGAAGCCGACCGTGAAGGTCGCCATGACGAGCCGATGCTAGCCGACGGGGCGCGCGCCGGTCCGGCCGACGGGCGACCCCGAACGAGGCTTCGACGGGCGTCAGCGCGACGCGAGCCTAGGCCGGGCGGACGAGGAGATCAGCCGCCCAGCCCTCGGCCAGCCGCCGGTCGGCTCGAGCCCAGCCCTTCGGTGCTGGTCGCTCCTCCTCCAGGTAGCCGGACGCCACGACGAGGGATCCTCGGAAACGCTCGGCGATCCGCTCCACGGGCTTGCGGGCGATGTTGGCGACCGCGATCTCGACCGATGGCAAGGGGTCGGTCAGCACGTCGGCAAGCGCGACGTCGACGGCCACGAGGTTCGCGGCCGCGTTCGCACGCGCGACCCCGACGGCGACGTCGTCGTTGTCGAGCGCGACGACCGGCGAGAAGCCGAGCTTCGCCGCCGCGACGGCGACCACCCCGGACCCGCAGCCGAGGTCGGCGACGCTCGTCGGCTCGAGCCCGAGCAGCAGTTCGAGACACAGGCGCGTGGTCGCATGCGCCCCGGTTCCGAACGCTCGACCAGGGTCGACGACCACGGCCGTGGCGGCCGCGTCCGGGGTCTCCCAGGAAGGGCCGATCCAGAGCGGGCCGATCCGCGCGGGTCGGTGAAACCGCCGCCACCCGTCCTCCCAGCCGGCCACAACCTCCAGTGTCTGCACCGGGCCGAGTTCGGCCAGCCGCGAGGCTGACGCCTCGCTGTCGGAGTAGGCAGCGAGCTCGACCGACGTCTCGTTTTCGCGCTCCTCGAACCCCGCCGGGAAGAGCTCGATCATGACGGCGCGCGCTTCCTCTGCCCGCTCGACAGGGACGGTCACGAGGAGGCGGAGGAGGCTGCTCAGCGGAATGCGGCGCGCAGCCGCTCGAAGAAGCTGCCGTCCGACCCGTAGTTGCGCTCATGTTCGCTCTCGCCGAACTCCTCGAACAACCGACGCTGCTCGTCCGTGAGGTGCGTGGGGACGGCGACGTTCACGAGCACCCGGTGGTCCCCTCGGCCGCGGCCCTGGAGGACTGGCATGCCCTTCCCCTTGAGCACTCGGACCTCTCCCGGCTGCGTGCCTGCGTCGAACTCGAGGTCCAGCTCGCCGTCCAGCGTCTGGACGCTGACCGTGGCGCCGAGGGCCGCCTGGGTCATCGTGAGGTCGACCGTGGACGCGATGTCGTTCCCGTCCCGCATGAAGCGCTTGTCGGGCCGCACGTGTACCTGCACATAGAGGTCGCCGGCGCGCCCTCCCAACATGCCCGCGTGACCCTCTCCGCTCACGCGGATCCGCTGTCCGTCGTGGATCCCCGGCGGGATCTCGACCTCGAGCGAGCGCTCCTCCGCGATCCGGCCCGACCCGTCACAGTCGGAGCAGGGCGATTCGACGACCTCGCCTAGCCCGCCGCAGCCGGGGCAGGCCTGGGTGCGCACGACCTGGCCGAAGAACGAGTTGGACACGGACTGCAGACGGCCGGTGCCCTCACAGCGCGGGCACGTCTGCGGCGTCGTGCCGGGCGCCGCTCCGGTTCCCCGACACGTCAGACAGTCGGCCACGCCCGAGAAGGGGACGGTCCGCGTCACGCCCTTCGCCGCCTCGACGAGCTCGAGCTCGACCTCCGTCAGGACGTCCGCGCCACGCCCGGACCGCCGGCCCGGGCGCGCGCCGCGGCCACCGAAGATGTCGTCGCCGAAGAACGCCGAGAACAGGTCGTTCAGGCTGCCGAGGTCGAAATCTGTCGGCCGGAACCCGCCGGTCGAGAGTCCGTCATGGCCGTAACGGTCGTACAGCTCCCGCGTCTCCGCCCTCGAGAGGACCTCGTACGCCTCGGCAGCCTCCCGGAAACGCTCCTGCGCTTCAGGATGGTCGGACACGTCAGGGTGGAGCTCGCGCGCCAGCCGTCGAAAAGCCGTCTTGATCGCGCGCTCGTCCGCCGTGCGCGGAACGCCGAGCACCTCGTAGTAATCGCGTCGTGTCGTGGCCACGGTTTTAGAGTAACTCCCGCCGTCGCGGGCACCCGCCCGGCTCAGCTCTCGTAGAGCTCCTCGACGAGCCGCGAGAGCCCGAACGCGGCGGAGCGAACTGCGGCGATGGCCTTCTCGTAGTCCATCCGGGTCGGTCCGAGCAGGCTGACCGTCCCGAGGTTCAGGTGCTGGAGGCCGTACGCGGCGCCGACGAGGGACACTCCGACGAGGTCCGGATCCGCGAGGTCAGGGCCTACCCGCACGAACGGCCGCTTCGAACCCAGGCTCGCCCGCAGAAGCTCGAGCACTCCCGCCCGCTGCTCGAGAACCTCGAGGAGGTGCCGGTACGTGCGGAGCTCGTCCGCACGAAACTCGTCGAGGACGCCGGCCGTGCCGCCGACGTAAAGCGTCTGCTCCTCAGCTTCGAGGACATCCGTGAAAGCAGGCCGCAGCCGGCCGAGGAAGGCGCGCTCGCGATCGGTGAGCGCCGAGTCCTCGAATCGGCTCCTCAGCAGCCGGGCGCCGAGCCGGAGGCCCGCGACCGTCTCGTTCAGGTACTGGCCGGCCCAATCCGCGAGACCCACGTCCACGGCCTCCTCGAAGGTCAGGAGCTGCTTCGTGACACCCCCGGTCGACGTGATCACGACGACCATGACGACGTGCGGCTGCAGGAGCAGCACTTCGATGTGCCGCACGGTCGTCGTCTCGAGCGGCGGCGCGGAGACGAGCGCAAGCAGGTGCGTGAGGTCCGCCAGTGCCTCCGTCGTCGCGCGCAACGCTGAGTCGACCTGGCTCTCGACGACGGAGAGGTCCAGCTCGAGCTCGGTCGGCCTCGCCTCGAGCCGGTCGAGCAGTCGGTCGACGAAGAGCCGGTAGCCGGCATCGGTCGGCACTCGACCGGCGGAGGTGTGCGGGTGCGTGAGCAAGCCCTGCTCCTCGAGCACCGCCAGCTCGTAGCGCACCGTCGAGGAGGAGACGTCGAGGGCAGCCCGCGCGACGAGTGTCTTCGAGCCCACGGGCGAGCCCGTGGCCACGTACTCCTCGACGACCCGCGCGAGGATCAGCTCTTGCCGCTGGGTGAGACGAAGCTCCTGTGCGTCCGGCATCGTTCTAAATTCTACTTTTTGCAGGACTTATTCCTGCTTCGAGCTCACGACCATCAGCTCGGCCGTCACGCCGCCGCCGAGGAAGCGCCCGCGCCGGCTGAGAACGAGCCCCTCGCCCGAACGCTCGGCCAGCCCGAGCTGTTCCATCCGGGCGAGCGCGGCAGCGTCCACCGCCGCCTCGACCTCCGCGAACGGCAGCGGCTCGTCGAGCCGCAGGCCCAGCATCAGCCGCTCGCGGCGCACGACCTCCGGCTCGAGCGGCTCCTCGTCACGAGGCGGACTCCGACCGTCGCAAAGGGCGCTCAGGTAGCCGGCAAGGCTGGGGCGGTTTCGTCGGCGGAAGCCCCCGACCGTCGAGACCGCGCCGATCCCGATGCCGAGGTAGTTCTCGCCCCGCCAGTAGCCGAGGTTGTGTCGCGCCTGCCTGTCGGGCCGGCAGAAGTTCGCGGTCTCGTACCAGCGATAGCCGGCGCCGACGAGCGTCTCGACGACCAGCTCGAAGTAGCCCTCCATCGCATCGGCCTGCCGCGCCAGCTCTTCGCCGTGGGCCACGGTGAACCGCGTTCCGGGCTTCGCCTCGAGCTCGTAGCAGGACAAGTGCTCCGGGCCTAGCGCGATTGCCTCCGCCAGGTCCGCGCACAGGTGGGCGGAGGTCTGGCCGGGGATCCCGTAGATCAGGTCGAGAGAGACGTTGTCGAACCCGGCGCCGCGGAGACGGTGGAATGCGGCACGCACGGCCTGGGGAGAGGCCTGCCGCTCGAGCACGGCGAGGAGCTCGGGCTGGAAGCTCTGCGCGCCCAGCGAGACCCGCGTGACGCCCCCTTCCCGCAAGACGGCGGCGAGCGCCGGCGTGACCGTCTCGGGATTCGCCTCGACGGTGACCTCCTCCGCGCGCGGGAGCGCCGTCAGGAGCCGTGCAAGCTCGTCCGGAGCCGTGAAGGTCGGGGTCCCGCCGCCGAGGAACACGGTCTCCGGTTCGTCGGCGAGGCACGCCCGCTCGAGCTCCAGCTCGGCGAGCAGGGCGTCGACGTAGGCGCCGTGGCCGTCTGCCCGCCCCACGAGGGTGACGAAGTCGCAGTAGCCGCATCGACTCGCGCAGAACGGCAGATGGACGTACAGATGGCGGACGCCGCCCGTCACTTGCGGTCTCCGTCGAGGTTGAGGACCGCGAGGAACGCCTCCTGCGGGACCTCCACGGCCCCGACCTGCTTCATCCGTTTCTTCCCCTTTTTCTGGCGCTCGAGCAGCTTTCGCTTGCGCGTGATGTCTCCGCCGTAGCACTTGGCGAGCACGTCCTTGCGCCGCGCCTTGATCGTCTCTCGCGCGACGATCCTCGACCCGATGGCGGCTTGGACCGGGACGTCGAACATCTGCCGCGGGATCTCCACGCGCAGCCGATCGACGAGCGCGCGGCCGCGCGCGTAGGCCCCGTCCTTGTGGACGATGAGGCTGAGGGCGTCCACCGGATCGCCGGCCAGGAGCACGTCGAGGCGCACGAGGTCGCCCGGCTCGAAACCGATCAGGTCGTAGTCGAAGCTGGCGTAGCCACGGGTGCGGCTCTTCAGCTGGTCGTAGTAGTCGTAGACGATCTCGGCGAGCGGAAGGTCGTAGGCGAGGAGCACCCGCTCCTCGCTCAGGTACTCCATGTGATGGAACGAGCCGCGGCGCTCGTTGTTCAGCTCCATCACGGAGCCGACGTAGTCCTTCGGGACGATCGTGCTCGCGCGGATGTAGGGCTCCTCGACGAGCTCGACCTCGCGAGGCATCTCGGCCGGGTTGTGCACCTCGAGCTCCTCGCCCGCCTTCGTCAGGACGCGGTACGCGACGTTGGGCGCGGTCACGAGCAGATCGAGGTCGAACTCACGCTCGAGCCGTTCGCGCACGATCTCCATGTGCAGAAGGCCGAGGAAACCGCACCGGAAGCCGAACCCGAGCGCCTGTGACGTCTCGGGCTCGTAGAACAGCGACGCGTCGTTCAGCTTCAGCTTCTCGAGTGCGTCGCGCACGTCCGGGTAGTCGTCGGAGTCGGTCGGGAAGAGGCCGGCGAAGACCGTGGGCTTCACGTCCTTGTAGCCGGGCAGCGGCTCCGCCGCCGGGTTGTCCTGCAGGGTCAGCGTGTCGCCGACCCGCAGGCGGCTCACGTCCTTGAGCCCCGTGACGACGTAGCCGACCTCGCCCGCCTCGAGCGTCGGCGTCGGGCTCCTATCCGGCGAGAAGAACCCGAGCTCCTCGGCCTCGAAGCGCGTGCCCGCCGCCATCGCCCGCAGTCGCTGGCGCGTCGAGAAGCGGCCGTCGACCATGCGCACGAACGCGACGACTCCGCGGTACTGGTCGTAGGAGGAGTCGAAGACCAGCGCGCGGGCCGGCGCGTCTGGGTCTCCCTCCGGCGGCGGCATGCGCTCGATCACCGCGTCGAGCACCTCCTCCACGCCCTCGCCGGTCTTCGCAGAGATGCGAAGGACGCGATCGGCGCTCTCCCCCACGAGCTGCGCCACCTCCTCGGCGGCGCCGGCAGGGTCGGCCTGAGGCAGGTCGATCTTGTTGACGACCGGGACGACCTCGAGGCTGTTCTCGATCGCGAGATAGGCGTTGGCGAGCGTCTGTGCCTCGATCCCCTGCGCCGCATCGACGACGAGCAGGGCGCCGTCGCACGCCTGGAGTGCGCGCGAGACCTCGTACGTGAAGTCGACGTGGCCGGGCGTGTCGATGAGGTTGAGCTGGTGGCCGCGCCACACCACGCGCACCGCCTGGGCCTTGATCGTGATCCCGCGCTCACGCTCGAGCTCCATCGAGTCGAGGACCTGCTCCCGCATCTCTCGCTGGGAAAGGGTCTGCGTCACCTCGAGGATGCGGTCGGCCAGCGTCGACTTGCCGTGGTCGATGTGGGCGACGATGGAGAAGTTGCGGATGCTCTCGAGGCTGCTCATGGCCGGTCGTCAGTCGTTGTACCGGATCGCCGCACGAGCGAGAGGATCGTCTGCAGCTCGCGAACGCGGAGCAGAGCGGACACGGCCAGGAACACGCCCGCCGCGACGAGGATGCCCCCGCCCACCGAGAGGACCTGCGCGCCGAGCGACCTGCCCAAGAGCTCGTCCAGCACGTACCAGGCCCCGAACGCGGCTGCGCCCGCCGCGGCGGACGCGAGCGCAATGCGCCCGTAGGACGACGCGATCGCCCGGCCGTCGAGCGTGCCCAGGCGACGGCGGAGGATCCCGAGGAGCGCGATCGTGCCGGCGATGTTGACGAGAGAGGTCGCCAGCGGGATGCCCCAGACCCCGACCCGGTAGAGGATGGCGGCCAGGATCGCGTTCAGCACGAGCGCGCCGAGCGAGACGACGGTCGGGACCCAGGGCGACTGAAGGCTGAAGAACGAGCGGTTGAGCAGGAGCATCGTCCCGTTGAAGGTCAGGCCGAGCGCGAAAGCCGCAAGCGCGCCGGCAACGACGGGCGTCTGGTCGGATGCGAACTCGCCGCGTTGGTAAAGCAGACGGACGATGGGCTCCGCGAGCACCGCGGCGATGGCGCTGGCCGGCAGGAGGAGGAAGCCGATCTGACGGAGGCCCAACGAGACGGTCTGCCTGAACGCGGCCGAGTCGCCCCGCGCCGCAAGCTGCGACAGGCGCGGGAAGAGCACCGTCGCGACCGCGATGGAGAACATGCCCTGCGGGAGCATGTAGACGCGGAAGGCGGCGTCGATCGCGCTCGGGGCGAGCTGGGGATCCACGAAGCGCGCGGCGAAGAAGGTGTTGACGACGAAGCTGAAGTTGATGAGCCCGAGCGCAAGCGTGACGGGCAGCATCAGCACGAGGATCCTCTTGACCGCGGGATCGCGAAGGTCCAGCACCGCGCGGATGCGGCCGTCGCGTCCCCGGAGCCACCACACGGGCGTGACCGTCTGGATGACCGTGCCCGCCAACACGCCGCCCGCGTAGGCGTAGAGCTGTGCCTCCTCGCTCTCGAAGCGAGGGACGACGAGGAGGAGGGTGGCGATGATCACCGCGTTCCAGATCACCGGCATCAGCGCCTGGACCGTGAACTCCTCGTAGGAATTGAGGATTCCGACCACGATCCCCGAGACGCCGGTCAGGACGACGATCGGAAACAGGATCCGCGAGAGGGTCGTCGCCAACTCGTCGAGGTCGCCGAGACCGAAGATGCGGACGATCAGCGGCGCCACGAGCATGAGAAGCCCGGTGAGCGCGCCGAGGACGATGAGGACGAGCCAGAAGAGCGTCGAGGCGACCCGCCAGGCGCGGGCGCGCTGTTCCTTCACGAGGAGCTCGCTGAAGACCGGCACGAACGCGGCGCCGAGAGCGGCGTCCGCTCCCAGTGCGCGCACCAGGTTCGGAATCTGAAACGCGACCGTGAAGGCGTTGATCTCGCCCTCGACCCCGAAGGCGCGCCGCACGATGATCTCGCGGACGAGCCCGAGGATCCTCGAGAGACCCGTGATCGCCGCGAAGATGGCGGTCGACCACGCCAGCCTCCTCCTCGGCCGGCCCGGGGTCTCCAGCGACTCTGCCTCGCTCACCGGGCGAGGATAGGCGAGCGGCCAGAACACATCGGCGCTTGCTACGATTCCGGCCGGCCCAGCGGGGCCTTTTTGTCGGTATGCCGAACATCAAACAGCAGAAGCGCCGCGTCTCCATCGCCGCCCGCCAGCGGCTCGAGAACTTGCACCACCGCTCGACCGCCAAGACGCTCTACAAGAAACTCGAGGCGGCGATCGAGGACGGCGACAAGGAGGCCGTCACCTCGGTCCATCGGGACCTGGTGCGCTGCCTCGACCGCGCGGCCGCCGCGCACGCGATCCACCCCAACCGGGCGGCGCGCAAGAAGTCCCAGGCCGCGCGCCTGGTCGCCGAAGCGTCGTAGCCGCGTCGATCCGAGCTAACGGGCCGCCGGCGTGGGCTCCTTGACCAGCTCGACGATCGTCCGCTCGAGTTCGAGCTCCCCGGCCAGCCTGCTCGCACCCTTGAGCGAGGCGTCCAGCGCCGCCAGCCGGATGACGGCCTCGTCCAGCTCGTCCCGCGTGTAGTTCTCCGAATGGCCAAGGGCCTTGCGGACGCGAAACTCGTGCTTGCGGAGCCGCTTGGCGATGTCCTTCACGCCCATGCCCTCCTCGCTCAGGGCTCGCGACTGGCGAACGAGAGTCACCTGTGAGGAGAGGCGCATCGCGATCGCAAAGGGATCGGCACCGCGCTCGAGCTCCGACTGGCACGCGGTCAGCGCGCCGGGTAGGTCGCGCGCCCCCCAGGCGTCCATGATCGCCCAGGCGGATGCCTCCTGGGCCGGAGCGGCGAGGAGCTCCACCTCCCGCCGCCCGACGGGCTCGTCCGCCGACCAGGCCGCGAGCTTCTCGACCTCGGTCGCGAGTGCGCTGGCATCGTCGCCGACGATCTCGATCAGGGCTCTCGCCGCCTCGGTGTCCGCCTGCACCCCGAGGCGCTCGAACTGGGCCCGTACCCAGGTCGGGAGGTCGCGGGGCTTCGGCACGTCGTACGCAAGCACCTCCCCCGCCTTCGCGCAGAGCGCGGGGAGCGCGGAGCCCTTGAGCTGGGCGGCGACGAGCGCGAGCACCGCCCCCGGCACCGGGTCGGCGAGATACGCGGCAAGCGCCTCCTCGTCGGCCTTCTTCCAGCGTTCGACGTCCTCGACGACGACGAGACGGCCGCCGCCGCCCGCGAAGAGGCCAAGCGAGTTCAGGGAGGCGACCACCTCGTCCCCGCCGGCGCTCTCGGCCGACAGCGTCTCGACCGACTCCGGGCCGAAGCGCGAGCGCAGGCGCTCGAGCGCCCGGCGGATCTTCGGGCGATCGCCGCCGGTGAGGAGGTAGATCGGACGAAGCTCGCTCTCGGCCACCGCGGCCAAGCATAGTCAGCGCTCCTCTCGCACCGAAATCCGCTCGCCGTCGGTCTCGATCGCGATGGCGCCGTCGCGATCGGTTCGGTACACGCTCAGGCCGGGGAAGCCTTCCAGGGCGGCCATCGTCGCAGGTGTCGGGTGTCCGTAGTCGTTTCCCTCGCCGACCGACACGACCGCCACGCGCGGGTGCGTCAGGTCGAGGAGCGACGGCAGCAACAGGTCGTCGGAGCCGTGGTGGGCGACCTTGAGGATCTCGACGGGAGGAGGTCGGATCGGCAGCGTCACCTCCCCCTCGGCATCGGCGGTGAGAAGCGCGTCGATCTCGCCGTAGGAGGCGACCAGCACGACTGCGAAGTTGTTCGGGTTGTCGTTGGGTGGCACAGGGCTCTCGGGCCAGAGGACTCGAACTCGCAGCCTGCCGAGGCTGAAGCGTCGCCCGGCGCGCGCCTCGATCACCGGAACCCCCCGCTCTCGCGCGGCGGCAAGCGCCGCTCGCTCATCCTCGCTCGAGGAAGGGATCAACGGATCGACGACCGTTCCGACCTCGACGCTCTCGAGCACGTCTGCCGCTCCACCCACGTGGTCCCGCTCTGGATGGGTAAGGACGATCGCCGTCAGCCTGTCCACGCCGAGCTCCTCGAGCTGTCCGGCAACGTCCGCCTCGGGGGGCCCCTCGTCGACGAGGATCGCGCCTTCCGGAACCTGCAGGAGGACCGCGTCGCCTTGCCCGACGTCGAGGACGGTGATCCTGAGGCCCTCCGGCGACGGAGGCTCCCGGTTCTCGCCCGGTGCGAGGCGCCAGGCGACGGTAAGCGCCAGCGTGAGGCTGGCAACTGCGATCGCTCGTCGCAGCTTGGACCCGCGCATGCGGGCGAAGAGGACTGCCGCCACTCCCACCGCGAGGAGCAGGCCGAACGCCGACAGCGAGCTCATCCGCGCGTGGGGAAGGCTCCCGACGAGCCTCGCGCAGAGGGCGAGGTACCGGGCGAGCCACGCGTCGAGTGAGACGAGAGCGGTCGAGGCCTCCGGGAGCAGCGGGTGGAGCGCGGCGGCCGCCAGCGCGAGGCCCAGCAACGGTGCGACGACGGGCGCCGCGAGCGCGTTTGCGAGAACGGCGTAGACGGGGACCGCGCCGAAGTGAAGCCAGAGGACAGGCGCCGTCACGAGCCCGCATGCCGTGGAGATCGAGATCACCTCGACGAACCCCGGCGGGAGCGGATAGCCCTCGAGCCGTCGGCTGATCGACGGAACGAGCAGGAAGATGGCAGCGACCGCGCTGAACGAGAGCTGGAAGCCCGGCTCCAGCAGCGAGTAGGGGTTCCAGGCGAGCAGTACCGCCGCGCCGACCAGCAGGAAGTACCAGCGGTCGCGCGGTCGAGACGCGAGCCACGCCAGCGACGCGAGCCCTCCGGCGACGCCCGCGCGAACGACCGAGGGCTGCCACCCGACTGCGAGCACGTAGGCAGCGACGGTCGCGAGCGCGCTCAGCTCACCGAGCCAGCGCGGCAGCCCCAGGGTCCAGACGAGGAGAATCGTCCCCGCGACGACGTAGGCGACGTTCTGGCCGGACACGGCCAGGAGGTGGTAGAGACCCGACGCGCGAAAGCTGTCGCGCAGGCCTGTGTCGAGCCCCTCGTCCTCGCCCAGGACGACGCCGGCCAGCACCGCCCGCGGCTCGCCGGAGGATCCTGACGCGAGCGAGCTCGACACCTCGTCGCGGAGACGGTCTCCGAGCCCGCCGAGCCCTCCGCGACGACCGACCACGCGGAAGCTGTTCGCGCGGAGGATCACGTGAATGCCCTGCCGCCCGAGGTAGCCGGCTTCGTCGAAGTCGCCCTCCTCCCGGGGAGCCGCCGGCGCCGCGAGCGTGGCGACGGTCTCGAGCACGGCCCCCTGCTGAGGCGCCGGCTCCGGCGGGAGCTCCAGGCTGGCCCGCTCGTCGACCACGAGCGCTCGAAAGGCAAGCACCCGCACGGGCACGCGAAGCGCGAACTCGCTGCGCCGTGCCGGGCCGATCACCTCGACACGTGCGAGTCCTGCGCGGCCGATCTCGGCTTCGAGAAGGCTGCTGTCGAGCGCATCCAGCCGCGCACTACCCCACCAGATGCCCACGATCGCAATGGTCAGGGCGAGAAGTGGCGTCCGGGCTCGGTCGACTGCGAGCCCCCCGGCGAACGCGGCCAACGCGGCGAGCAGGAGACCCTGGTCGGCCTCACGGAGAAGGAGTGCGAGACTGAGGCCCGCACAAAGCGACGCCGCGAGGAGGTGCGCGGCCGGAACGCGTTCGAAGAGGTCGCGCGCCACGGCCGCCCCACCTCACAGGTCGACCAGAGGACGAAGCTGTGCGAGCCGCGCCGGCCCGATACCCGGCACGCCATCGAGCTCGTCGATCGCCTGGAACGCGCCGTTCGCCGACCGGTAGTCGAGGATCTGCTGCGCCGTGATGGGGCCGATCCCCGGGAGCTCGTCGAGCTGCTCGAGCGTCGCGGAGTTCAGGTGCACCTTTCCGGCGGGAACCGAGACACCCGTCCCGCTTGGGTCGCCCGACGCGACCTGCGATCCGCGCAGCGGGACGACGACCTGCTGGCCGTCGGCGACGGGCGCCGCCAGGTTGACGAGGTCGAGGGCGGCCTTCGGCTTCGCGCCGCCCGCCTCGGCGATCGCATCGTCGATGCGGCTGCCGTCGGGAAGCCGGTAGAGGCCGGGTCGAACGACGGCGCCTGCGACGTGGACGACGAGCTCCACGGGAGGCTCCTCCTCGACCGCAAGCGCCAGCGAGCTCGTCGCCTCGGGCGGCTCGCCGTCCTCCGTTCGCAGCGCGAGCCGGCCGACGAGCGTGAGCGCCGCCAGGAGGACGACCGCGTACGCGAGCGCCCGCCCGCGGGAGATCGGCGGCATGCGCACGTCAGCTGGTCACGGTGAGAGCGGATGGCACTTCCCGGGATCGTCGCGAGGAAGAACGCGCGCGTGGCGCACCGAGCGTGTCGAGATCGAAAACGATTCGTGAAGGGTCCGCGAGCGCGCCGCTAGGAGGGTTTGGCTGAACGTCGCTCGTCGCCGGGGTGCGATGGTCGTTCCGAGACAAGGACGCAGGGAGCGACCGTAGCCAAAGCTACGGCCGCGACTGAGGACGCCGTGCTCGAGGCAAGCAGCGCGGCCCGGCGGCACAGCCGTCTGTTTCGCCAAACCCTCCCTAGTCGACGATGCAGGGTCCGGAGGAGACCGGGTGCAGCTCGTCGTCGGCCACACTCAGGACGAGGTCGACCGGGACGGCGTAGCCACCCCTCCCCTCTCGTGTCCCGCCGAAGATCATCGCCACCACCCGACCCTGCCGGTCGACGACCGGCCCACCGCTTTCTCCCGGCTGGACCGTGCCGCGTAGCGGGACGACGATGCGCGGGCGCGTCCCGTTGCCGTACGCGTCCGGTGAGAGCACGGTGCGGGCGGCGCCTGCCGTTCCGGCGGTCGCCGTCAGCGGGCCGTTCCTCGGGTAGCCGAGGAGTGCGACCGGCTGCGAGCGGTCGTCGCGCGTGCTCGCCGCGAGGGCGCTCGTCTCGAGGTTGCGGACGCGCATCAGCGCGATGTCGTTTCCGGGGTCGACGTACACGGCCCACGCCGAGAGGACTTGCCCGTTCGGGGCGAGCACGCGCGTCGAGTCATGGCCCGCGACGACGTGCGCGTTCGTGGCGACGAGGCCCGGGCGCACGACCCAGCCCGATCCCTGCGTCCCCACGCCGCATGCCGTCCCCTGGAGCTTGACGACCGACTGGGCGGCGGTCCGCGCGCCGGAGCTCTGGAGGACGCTCGGGTCCGGCGGCGGGAGCGCTTCGGACAAGCCGGGCAGGAGCGGAAGCGGATCGAAGCGGTTGAGCGCCTGCAGCACCCGGTCCGGCGGCACGGCGCTGAGCAGGCGCGGCAGGATCGCCGACCCTCTGATCTCCGCCCGCAGCCCCAGTGCCGGCTCGTGGAGCGCGAACACGGCGAGGAGCCAGCCGACCGCGAGGGCGATGAGGCCCCCGAGGGCGATGCCCCCGATCCGGTCGAGGGTCCCGAACGGCGGGTGCGCGACGAGAAAGGCGCGCACCGGCCGGGCAAGCGCTCTGGCCGCAAAGCTCAGGAGGAACGCCCCGGCGATCGCTCCGATCAGGCCGGAGACCGGCAGCCAGGCCGAATTGTCCGAGACGAGGTGCGGAGCGATGATCGAGCCCAGAACGGCGCCGATCGCCAGTCCTGCCAGGGAGAGCGCCTGGGCGGCGAGGCCCCTGTGCGCTCCCAGAACGGCGAAGGCCGCGACCCCGAGCAGCAGCAGAACGTCGATGACGTTCACGCAGACAGCCTACGCAGCGCCAGAGGTCAGGCCTCGACGACCAGGTTGACGAGCTTGCCTGGGACGACGATCTCCTTGCGGATCTCCTTGCCGTCCACGTGGGCGCGCACGCGGGGAAGCTCCTTCGCCCGGGCGACGAGCTCGGGCTCGGACAGCTCGACCGGGACCTCGACCTTGTCGCGGACCCTTCCGTTCACCTGGACGACGAGCTCGAAGGTCTCGCGCTCGAGGAGCGCGGGGTCGGCCTGCGGCCAGGGCTGCTCCCAGAGATGCTCGTACCCGAGCCGTTCCCAGAGCTCCTCGGCGACGTGCGGCGCGTAGGGCTGCACGAGGCTGATGGCAGTCTCCGTGGCGAAGCGGACCTCCCCCGCCCGCCCGGGGTCGTCCTTCACGTGGTAGATCTCGTTGACGAGCTCGATCACGGCCGCGATCGGCGTGTTGAACTGGAAGCGCCGCAGGATGTCGTCGGAGACCTTCGCCACGGCCCCGTGGGCGCGGCGGACGAGCTCGCCGTCGGCCGGAGCCTCCTCCGGGCCGCGCTCCGCCACTTCCAGGCCCAGCCGCCACAGGCGTCCCAGGAAGCGCGCCATGCCGTCGATGCCGGTGTCCTGCCACTCGATGTCGTCCTCGGCCGGGCCTATGTAGAGGACGTAGAGCCGCACCGAGTCGGCGCCGTAGCGGGCGATCATCTCGTCGGGCGAGATGACGTTGCCCTTGGACTTCGCCATCTTGGCTCCGAGGTAGTGGATCATCCCCTGCGTGAAGAGGCGCAGGAACGGCTCTCGGAAGCCGAGCAGCCCGAGGTCGTTCAGCACCTTCACGAAGAAACGCGCGTAGAGCAGGTGGAGGATGGCGTGCTCGACGCCGCCGATGTACTGGTTGACCGGCAGCCAGTAGTCGGCGATCTCGCGATCCCACGGCGCGTCGTCGTTCCGTGCGTCCGTGTAGCGGATGAAGTACCACGAGGAATCGACGAACGTGTCCATGGTGTCCGTCTCGCGGTGTGCCACGCCGCCGCAGTGCGGACAGGTCGTGTGCACCCAGCCCTCTGCCGCGGCGAGGGGCGAGCGTCCCTTCGGCAGGTACTCCTCGACCTCGGGCAGCAGCACCGGCAGGTCTTCCTCGGGCACGGGCACCATCCCGCACGACTCGCAGTACAGAATCGGGATCGGGCAGCCCCAGTAGCGCTGGCGGGAAAGCAGCCAATCGCGCAGGCGGTAGCCGACCTTCGGCCGACCGAGGCCCTGGGACTCGAGCCAATCGACGATCGCACCCTTCCCCTCCTCGGCCGGGCGGCCCGAGAACTGCCCCGAGTCGACGAGGCGCTCGTTTTCCGAGTGCGGGACGTAGGTGCCCTCCTCGTAGTCCTCGCCCTCGGGCGCCACGACGACCTTCACGGGGAGCCCGTGCCGCTCCGCGAACTCGAAGTCGCGCTCGTCGTGAGCCGGCACCGCCATGATCGCGCCCGTCCCGTACTCCATCAGGACGTAGTCGGCGACCCAGATCGGAATGCGCTCGCCGTTGACCGGGTTCGTCACGAACGCGCCCGTGTCGACCCCCGTCTTCTCCCTCGCCGGGTCGGCGCGCTCGATCGAGGAGCGGGCCGCCGCCCGGCGGACGTACTCCAGCGCCTCTTCCTCGCGCGGCGTCCCGGCGACGAGGTCGGCGACGAGCGGGTGCTCGGGCGCCAGCACGAAGAACGTCGCCCCGAAGAGCGTGTCAGGGCGCGTCGTGAACACCGGGATGTCCACCTCCAGCTCGTCGATCCGGAAGACCACCTCGGCGCCCTCGGAACGGCCGATCCAGTTCCGCTGCATGGTCAGCACGTGCTCGGGCCAGGACTCGAGCAGGCTCATCTCGTCGAGGAGGCGGTCGGCGTAGTCGGTGATGCGGAAGAACCACTGCTCCAGGTCCCGGCGCTCGACCTCGGCGCCGCAGCGCTCGCACCGCCCGTCGATCACCTGCTCGTTCGCGAGCACCGTCTGGTCGTTCGGGCACCAGTTGACCGGCGCTTCCTTCCGGTAGGCGAGGCCCTTCTCGTAGAACTTGAGGAAGAGCCACTGCGTCCAGCGGTAGTAGGAGGGGTCGGCCGTCGAGACCTCACGATCCCAGTCGATCGCCCACCCCATGCGGCGCATCTGCTGCCGAATCGCGGCGATGTTGCGCTCCGTCACGAGCCGCGGATGACCGCCCTCCCTGATTGCTGCGTTCTCGGCCGGGAGCCCGAACGCGTCGTAGCCCATCGGCCGCAGCACGTGGAATCCCATGCGCCGGCGGACGTGAGCGAGGACGTCGCCGAGCGTGTAGTTCTTGACGTGGCCCATATGGAGCTCGCCCGAGGGGTACGGGAGCATCTCGAGGACATAGGTGTGCTCCTTGTCGACCGCCACGGGCGGGGTGGGATTCGGGACGGAGAAAGCGCGCTCGCGCTCCCACACCTGCTGCCACTTCAGCTCGATCGTTTCCGGGTTGTATCGCTCCATCGGGCTCCGATATGAAAACGCCTCTCGTCTGAGAGGCGCTCGGGAGGCCGGGCGGCTGCGTGTCCGCCTGCTCGCTCCCTGGCTCAGCTAAGGAGAATTGCCATTTCCGCGACAATCTTAGCGTCGGCTTCGCCCGTGGCAGAATCGGCACGTGATCTCCACGTACTCGATCGTCGCCTGCGACCTCGAGGCGCAGGAATGGGGCGTCGCGGTGCAGTCGAAGTTCCTCGCGGTCGGCGCCGCGGTTCCGGCCGCGGAGGCCGAGGTCGGAGCCGTCGCGACCCAGGCATGGGCCAATCTCTCCTACCGTCCACGCGGGCTCGAACTCCTGCGGGAGGGGTACGCGGCGGCGGAGGTGGTGCGCGCGCTCGTCGGCGCCGACGACGGACGGGAGCACCGGCAGGTCGGCGTGGTCGACGCCCACGGCCGCGGAGCGACGTACACGGGCTCGGAGTGCCTCGAGTGGGCCGGGGGAACGGTCGGGCCGGGCTACGCCGCGCAGGGGAACATCCTCGTTTCAGCGGCGACGGTCGAGGCTCTGGCGACGACGTTCGAGGGATCTGCGGCAAGGCCTCTCAGCGAGCGCCTGCTCGACTGTCTTGCGGCGGCGGAATTCGCCGGGGGGGATCGGCGCGGGCGGCAGTCGGCCGCGCTCCTCATCGTCCGCAAGGACGGCGGCTACGGCGGCGAAAGCGACGTCGCCGTCGATCTCCGCGTCGACGACCACCCACATCCGATCGAGGAGCTGAAACGGATCTACCGGCATCCACGACCTCCTCTTCGGACAGACCCCGGACGAGGAATGGCTCGACGTCGACGAAACGCTCGGCGAGGAGCTGCGTCGGCGCCTCGGCACGCTCGGCTATGCGCACCGCGAGCTCGCGGATGCGCTCGCCGGCTGGGCCGGGACCGAGAACCTCGAGGAGCGGATCAGAGGGCGCCGACCGCATCGACCCAGTCGTGCTCGCGCAGCTGCGCAGCCGCTGACGCGACTGCGATCATCCCGGCATGGAGGCCGCCGACCTTCCCGCGAGGTCGAGCCCGAGATCGAGGGCGAGGAAGAGGCCGAGCACCCGGTCACGACGCTCGAGCTCTTCTTCGACCTCGTCTTCGTCTTCGCGCTCACCCAGGTGACCGGCTTCATGTCGGTCGACCCGACGTGGGAGGGCGTCGGCAAGGGCATGCTCATTCTCGCGGCCCTGTGGTGGACTTGGGGCGCGTACGCCTGGCTCACGAACGAGATCGACCCGGACGAGGGCTCGTCGCGACTGGCAGTCTTCGGTGCGATGGCGGCGCATGTTCGTGGCCGCGCTCGCCGTCCCCCATGCCTTCGACACCGACGCCGTGCTCTTCGGACTCGCCTACTTCGCCGTGCGGCTGATGCACATCGTCCTCTTCGCAGAGGCGACGCCGCACCTGGACGTGCGCCAGGCGACGTTCCGGCTGGCGCGGACGGCGATCCCGGGCCCGGCGCTCCTGATCGTCGCCGGCTTCCTCGACGGCGGCGCGCAGATCGCCTGCTGGCTCCTGGCGCTCGCGATCGACTACTCCGGCCCGTACGTCTTCGGCGTCCGCGGCTTCTCCGTCTCGGCCGACCATTTCGCCGAGCGCTACGGGCTGATCGTGATCATCGCGCTCGGCGAGTCGATCGTCGCCATTGGAATCGGCGCCGCGGGGATCGAGCTCGACGCGGTCGTGGTCACCGCAGCGATCCTCGGGCTCGCGCTCGCATGCGCCCTGTGGTGGGCGTACTTCGACATCGTCGCGCTCGTGGCGCGGAGGAAGCTGGTCGAGGCACGCGGGCACGAGCGCGCCCGGCTCGCGCGCGACTCCTACAGCTACCTGCACCTGCCGATGTTCGCTGGCATCGTCCTGATCGCCCTCGGCGCCAAGAAGGTGATCGCCCACGTGGACGAGCCGCTGGAGTCGGTGCCGGCGTTCGCGCTCTGCGTCGGCGTGGCCCTGTACCTGCTCAGCCACGACGCGATCCGCTACCGGAGCGTCCACAGCGTGAACCCGAGACGGTGCCTGGCCTCGGCCGTCTGCCTGGGGCTGACGCCGGTGGCGACGCGCGTCGACGCCGTCGTGGCGCTGGCGCTCGTCGCGGCCGTCGCCATCGCGTTCGTCGCGCACGAGACGCTGCGCTTCAACGAGGGCCGTGCGCGGATGCGCACGGCCGTCTGAGGCGCCGCCGCAAAGCCCTGCGGCTAGGCCGCGGCGGCGCCCCGGACGGCCCTGAGCCACCGGCGCGGACTTCGGCGTCGGCGAGGAGAGTCGGCCACGTGTCGGCTTACAGCCACATCGTGCTCGCGCTCGGCTTCGTTCTGCCGATGGAGGGTCTCGAACCGGGTGACGGTGAGGTAGGTCACTGCGAATACTCCTGCGGGTTTCATACCGCCCATGCTGCCAATGGAAGATCCTGGGCACAGTGGGGCGGCCAGGCGTCTCGTCGTACGGATAGCCGAACCGGCAGAGCGAGGGCCCGCTGCGGCTGCGGGCCCTCGCTCACGGCGCCGACGGGAAGCCTCGCCTGCGGCTGCGAGCTTCCTCGAAGCCATAGACGGTAGGACTCAGTCTCGGACGGAACCCCGGCTCTTCATGAAAGGGAGTCGCGCGGCCCCAGCGAACTCCGCAAGCGCATGCGTCCGCACGTCGACGTCGACAAACGCTTCACCGACTGGTACGACCGTCTGACGCTTTTCAGGGCGGTCCGGACCGTCGTGGGCATCGCAGTGCTGCTTGTGCGGCTTTCCGGCCTGCTAGAGCGGCTTGTCGAGCCTGAAACCTTCACGAGCCTGGGGCTCGCGTATTGGTGGGCAGTCACGACGGTGACGACTGTGGGCTACGGGGACATCGTGCCGGTAAGCCCATCGGGTCGCATCGTTGCCTCCTTGCTGATGCTGACGGGCTTAGCCCTCATCCCCACATTGACGAGCCTGATTGTCGCCACGCTCGTCAGCAAGCGGACGCGCATCCAGCAGGACGAGCTGGACGAGCAGGGCAAGGACCAAGCCGAGGCGCTCAAGCGGATCGAAGCGCGCCTCGATCAGCTCGGCGCGGCCCAGGCCGATGGCCCTGGGTCGCCGGGCTAGACTCCGCGCAGGGCGCGGGGACGCGCGCTCACGGCCTTGACCGACCTCGACCCCCGGATCACCCGACGCGAAGCGAGGCGCCGGCAGATTCGCCGGCGGCGTCTGACCGCGGCCGCGATCGCCGGTCTCGTCCTCGTCGCCGCCATCGCGGGTGCCTGGGCGGTGCGAAGCCCAGACGGCCCGAACGGGGCCCCGCGGTCGAGCGAGACCGCCGGGAGCCCGGAGACCGACGCCGATGCCGGGTCGAAGCCGTCGAGCCGGACGACGCTCCGTCTCCGCGAGACGCTCGGCGGGGACATCACGCCCAAGTCGGTGGCCGCGTCCGGCACCGGGCTGATCCTCGCGCAGAACATGATGTACCAGCACTCCGTCACCGTCTACGACGCACGGACGCTCGAGCTCGAGAAGACGATCTCCGACTCCGTGAGCCTGGCCGACTTCGGCTACGAGCGGTATCCGGGGACGCAGCAGGGGGCACCCGTGGAGGCGGCGTTTTCGCCGGACGGCAAGTACGCGTACGTCTCCAACTACTCCATGTACGGCGAGGGCTTCGGGCCCGAGGGCGACGACGAGTGCACGCCCGCGTCGGGCTACGACAGGAGCTTCGTCTATCGAATCTCCCTCGAAACGCTGGAGATCGACGACGCCTACCGCGTCGGAGCCGTACCCAAGGTCGTCGCCGTGACGCCGGACGGCCGCTACGTTCTCGTCTCGAACTGGTGCACCTGGGATCTCAGCGTCATCTCGACGAAGTCCGGGCGCGAGGTGCGGCGGATCCCAATGGGCGAGTATCCGCGGGGCATCACGGTCTCGCCCTCGAGCGACGCCGCCTACGTGGCCATCATGGGCGACGACCATCTGGTCCGCGTCGACCTCGAGAGCTGGGAAACGTCGACCATCCCGATTGGCGCGGGCCCGCGGGCGATCGAGATCGATCCCGCGGGGGAGAGAATCTACGCGACCCTGAACGCTGCGGGCCGGGTCGCCAGGCTCGACCTGGACACCGGGCGGGTGAAGACGGTGGCCACCGGCACGCTGCCACGCAGCCTCGCCATCGCCCATGACGGCAAGGCGATGTACGTCGTCAACTACGAGTCGGGGACCATCAGCAAGGTCCGTACGCGAGATCTCAAGGTTCTGCAGACGATCTCCGCCTGCGTCCACCCGATCGGGATCACCTACGACGCGGCGACGAGACGCGTGTGGGTCGCATGCTACGGCGGCGCGATCCTGGTCTACGACGACCGGCGCTGAGCGACTTCCCGGGGTCGTCTAGCCGAACGTGAACACGTAGACCTGGACGCCTGGATCGAGGAACGTGATCTCGAACGTCCGGTCGCTCACGCGGCCGGGCTGGCGGATGAGCTGGTAGAGGCGCGGCTCGGAAACGACGCCGTCGCCCTGCTCGTCGATGTCGCCTCCGCGGGATGCGCCCGGCGCCTCCCCGTCGATCGTCACCTGGAAGCGGACGGTTGCACCGGGCGTCCCCGGCGCCAGCACCAGGTGGAGGTCGCGCGCGTGGAACCGATACGCGAGCCGGCCTCCTGCGTCGTGCGCGACGGCGAGATCTCGCATGATCGTCCACTCGCCCGCCAACGCCCACTGATTCGATCTCATCGCTTCCGGGGCCGTGTAGGTCTGGCGCTCGTTCGCGGCGCCTCCGCCGGGTGACGCGAAATGCTCGGCCTGCCCGTAGCCGACGTACGTCTCCGGAGACTCGAGCTGGTCCCAGTCGGCCTGCGCCTCGATCCCTGCACCCTCGACGGAGACGAGCTCGTCGTCGACGCCCAGCAGCTCCTGGATCGCCCGTTCGGACTCCTCGTAGTGGCCTTCGCCGAAGTGGTGATAGCGCAGCGCTCCCTCCGCGTCGGCGAGGTAGAGCGCCGGCCAGTACCGGTTCGAGAACGCCTCCCAGACGCCGTAGTCGCTGTCGATCGCGACCGGGTAGTCGATCTGCATCTCCTGCACGGCCAAGCGGACGTTCTCGACCTCGCGCTCGAACGGGAACTCCGGCGTGTGCACGCCGATCACCACGAGGCCCAGGTCTCGGTACTTCTCCGCCCAGGCCCTCACGTAGGGAACCGTCCGCAGCCAGTTAATGCAGGTGTAGGTCCAGAAGTCGACGAGAACCACCTTCCCCCGCAGCCCCGCCGGGGTGAGCGGCTCGGAGTTGAGCCAGCCGATCGCCCCGTCGAAGCCGGGCAGGTGACCCTCGAGAGGGAGCGTTTCCGTTCCGGGACCGTGCCGCGCGCCGAACAGGCTCATGAGACTCTCCTCCCGCCCTATCGCAGTGACCTGAAAGCGGCTCGCACCTCGTCGGAGAAGAGCTCCGGCTCCTCCCACGCGGCGAAGTGGCCGCCCCTATCGACCTCGTTGAAGTAGCTGACGTTCGGGTACGAGTTCTCGACCCAGCTGCGCGGGGTCCGCCAGATCTCGCCGGGGAAGGCCGTGAAGCCGACCGGGAGCGAGACCGGCGGAGGCGCCTGACCGGACGCGAGTGCTTGAGCCAGGGCTAGTCCGTCCTCCCAGTACGACCGGGCCGCCGAAGCGCCGGTGCCCGTCAGCCAGTACAGCGTGATGTTGTCGACGATCTGGTCGCGGGTGAGGTTGCCGGCGGGCTCCCCGTCGATGAAGGCGTGGGAGATCTTGTAGTAGCTGTCGGTGTCGTGGTCGAGCAGCCAGGCGGCCAGGGCGACGGGTGAATCGAGCAGGGCGTAGCCGATCGTCTGCGGCCGCGTGGCCATCTCCAGGAAGTAGCCGAACCCGCTCTCCCTGAAGGTGGCGAGCTGGTCCGCCGCCGCGCGTTCCTCCTCGGACTCCGCCGGCTGGGGGCCGGCCAGCACCGTCACGAGCAGGTTCACGTGGATGCCGAGCAGCCCCTCGGGCGCCTGCCGTCCCATCGCGTCGGTGACGAGGGCGCCCACGTCGCCGCCCTGGGCGACATAACGGGTGTAGCCGAGGCGGCGCATCAGCTCCGCCCAGGCCTGCGCGACATGGCCGGCGTTCCAGCCGAGCTCGGCGGGCTCGGCGGAGAAGCCGTAGCCGGGCAGGGAGGGCAGCACGAGGTGGAACGCATCCTCGGCTGCCCCGCCGTGTGCGGTTGGGTCCGTGAGCGGACCGACGGTTTCGAGCAGCTCGACGACCGAGCCGGGCCAGCCGTGCGTCATGATCAGCGGCAGCGCGTTCTCGTGACCTGACTTCACGTGGATGAAGTGGATGTCCACCCCGTCGATTTCGGTCGTGAACTGCGGCAGCGCGTTCAACCGCGCCTCCAGGCGCCCGAAGTCGTACTCGTTCGCCCAGTAGTCCGCGAGCGCCCGGGTCGTCGCGAGCTGGACACCCTGCGAGCGATCCTCGACGAGCTCGTTGCTGGGCCAGCGCGTCGCCTCGATGCGCCGCCGGAGGTCTTCGATCTCAGCCTCGGAGACGCTCACCTCGAAGGGGCGGATTGCAGCGGCCGTGGATGACTGAGTTGTGCTCAATGTCGACCTCCGTGAGTTTTTGGCGTGCGTTCGCAGAAACTCCAATAAGCCGCCGCCGCGAGGAACCCAAGTATTCCCCGTCATTTAGTGGGGATTCCTGCCACAATCGACGTGCCCCCGACCGTAGGGCAACGTGGCTCGACGATCTCAGCGCCCACGGAGTCACCAGTGCGTCTCGATGAACCACACCGCAAGGCTCACCCCTCCGCAGGAACAGGCTCTCGTGGTCACGGCCCAACGCGGTGATTCCGATGCGCGCCTCAAGCTGGTCGACGTGTTCATGCCGGCGATCGCCAGGCTTGCCCTCGCCTTTCCGACCCGTGCCGGCGTCGCCCTCGAAGAACTCCGACAACAGGGAGTCGTCGGCCTGCTCTTCGCCGCGCGTCGCTACGACCCGGAGCTGAACACGCCCTTCTGGGGGTACGCCTCGTTCTGGGTGCGGAAGGCCATGCAGGAGCTCGTCGCCGACCAGACGCGGGCCTTCGCGCTCTCCGACCGAGCGGTCCGCGCTCTCGCGCGGATCAGAACGGCACGGGGAGAGTACGTACAGGCCCACGGCACCGAGCCGACCAACAGACAGCTGAGCAAGGCGACCGGTCTTGCTCCGGCGCAGCTAGAGAGCCTGCAGGCGACCGAGCGCCCGCCGCGAGGTCTCCACGAACCGCTTCGGGAGGACGCGGACACGAGCTCGACGGTCGGCGACACGATCGCCGACCCGGTTGCCGAACAGGCCTTCGAGCGCGTGCTCGACCGGATCGAGATGAGCGAGGTGCGTGACGTCGCCATCATCTCGACGAGAGGGAGCGGACGGTCCTCGAAGCGCATTTCGGGCTCGGTCAGCCGGCACAGACGCTCGATCAGATCGGCGGCACGCTAGGCCTCACGGCCGAGCGTGCACGGCAGATCGAGGCCGGAGCGCTGACGAAGATGCGCGAGGCGTTCCCCGTCGACCCCGCGGAGAGCCCCTCCGGCAAATAACCGCGAGAATGGGGTCAGGACCGTCTCGTAGCGGCAGGTGCGCCCGAGCGCTTCGAGCCTGTTCCTGAACAGGGTGAATCCGCAAGAACCGGCGCGTGGAAAATGGACTCGCGACGACTTGACCCGAACCACCTCCGACGCCGTTCAGCGCAGCCGAGATCGCAGCCGCCTGCCGTCCTGGCCGAACCCTGCGCTACCAGATCGAGCGCGCTGGTCAGCCGCCGATCGTGCGCGTTTCCCGCTACGTCGAGACGGACGCGATCGGCGCGGTGCAGGAGTCATGGGAAGAGTCACTCGACGGCCGACGACTGACCGAGCCGACGCAGGAACGATCGACATGGCTCGACCTACAGCGGCATGCCTCGTTCGACGCGGCGACCACGGCGCGTGAAGACGAAGCGATCGAGACCCCCGCAGGCGCATTTAACTGTCACCGCTACACGCGCACCGACGATAAGGGCACGTGGCGCTTCTGGTTCGCGAAGTCTCTTCCCGGACAGCCGGTGCGATTCGAGGGTGGCATAGGAGACGAGCAGATCTTCTCGGCGACGCTGCTCGAGAACATCCCCGCTCCACACTAACCGCCCGTCTGCTGGTCTCAGCTGAGGGGGAGCCGGCTCGTCCAGGGCCCGGAAGAGTGGAGCCAGCGGGATTCGAACCCGCGACCTCTTGGCTGCCAGCCAAGCGCTCTCCCAGCTGAGCTATGGCCCCGCGCTGCGAAACTGTAGCGAAGCGAGCCCCGAGCTACCCGGCGACGGCGAGCTCAACCGACGGGACGTCGCCCCAGAGCTCTTCGAGGCGGTAGTACTCCCTCGCTTCCGGAGTGAAGACATGGAGGACGACGTCGAGGTAGTCGGCGAGGATCCAGGTGGCCTGCCGCTCGCCCGCGACCGCGCGCGGGAGGAGGCCGTCTTCCTTCTTCAGCCGCTCGCGCACCTCGTCGTAGACGGCCTTCGTCTGCCTCGGGTTCTGTCCCGTGCAGACGACGAAGAAATCCGTGTACGAGCACACCGGTCGCATGTCGAGGATGACGACGTCGGCGGCGAGCTTCTCCTGGGCGAGGGCCGCGATTCTGCGCGCGTGCTCGATGGGCGTCAGCGGCCTGGCATCTCCTGGATCAACACTCTCAGCGTAGCTGTGCCCTCCGGAAGGGGTCAACAACCTTCATGGTAGAGCCCGCGCTCGACGACGCGGCGCGCGACGTCCGGGGGCAGCAGCTCCGTCGCCGGCTCGCCGCCAGCGAGCCGGGCGCGAAGGTCACGCGACGAGATGTCGACCGCCGGAATCTCGAACAGCTCCACCCGGTCGGGACGCCGGAGTGCGCCCAGCACCTCCAGTAGGCGCCCCCTGGGATAGCCGGGCCGTGTGGCCACGCCGAGCCGCACGCGGTCAAGGATCTCGTCGGGGTCTTTCCACGTCAGGAAGTCCGTGAACTCGTCGGCGCCGATCAAGAAGACCGTGGAGTCCGGGTCGAAATCGCCAACGCGCAGCGAGTCGACGGTGTATGCCTGCTCCTCGAGCTGGACCTCGACGAGCGCGATCTCCGCGAACGCTGCGCGCGCAAGCTCGAGGCGCTCGTCGGCGGCCGTTCCGACCGGCTTGTGGCCGGGCTCGGCGACGACGAGCACGAGAAGCCGCTCGAGCCCGAAGCGGCTGATCGCCTCCCGGGCCAGGGCGACGTGGCCCGCGTGCGGGGGGTCGAAGGCACCGCCGAGGATCCCCGTCGTCACTCGTCCTCGAACTCCACGACCGCGTCGGCCTTGACCCCCGCGGCTCGGAGCTCGTCCTCCGTGGCCTGGCCGCGGACACGGTAGCCGCCGGGCGTGCGGAAGATCCTGAAGCGCCGCTGGCGAGGCGGGCGAGGCCGGTAGACGAGGAAGTCCGCGAGCTCGTCATCGGCCGAGAGCGCCGGCGCACTCTTCGGAACGTGGCGAAACAACATCGCCTCGAGCTCGTCGATTCCCTGGCCCGTGGCCGCCGACGTCAGGACGAGCCCCACCACGCGCGGATCATCGAGAACGAGCTGCGGCGGCTCGGGGGCGAGATCGACCTTGTTCACGACGACGATCTGCGGCCGGTCGGCCAGGCCCGCTCCGTAGGCCGCGAGCTCGCGGTCGATCGCCTGGAAGCGCGCCGCGATGTCTTCTTGCCCGTCGATGACGTGCAGGAAGAGCCGCGCACGCTCCAGGTGGGCGAGGAACTCGTCGCCGAGGCCGACACCCTCGCTCGCCCCCTCGAGGAGGCCGGGCACGTCCGCAACAGTCAGCTGCCGCCCGTCCGGAGCCTCGACCGTTCCGAGGATGGGCGCGATCGTCGTGAAGGGATAGTCCGCGACCTTCGGCTTGGCGTTCGAGATCCGCCGGAGAAGCGAGGACTTGCCCGCGTTCGGGAAGCCGAGGAGCGCCGCGTCGGCGAGCAGCTTCAGGCGCAGCTCGAGGCCCGCCTCCTCGCCGACGGAGCCCAGCTCGGCGAGCCGAGGCGCCTGGTGTCTGGGCGAGGCGAAGCGGCGATTGCCCGCACCGCCGTGTCCGCCGTGCGCCGCAACGAGCCGCGCGCCCGGGTGCGCGAGGTCGGCGAGCAGCCGCCCCTCTTCGTCGAGCACCTGGGTCCCCACGGGTACGCCGAGCGCGACGTCCTCGCCGTCGGCCCCGCGCTTGTTCGACCCCTGCCCGTGCCGCCCCCGCGTCGCCTCGAAGCGAGACTTCCGGTGGAAGAAGCCGAGGTCTCGGAGATCCGCGTCGGCCACGAGGACGACGTCGCCGCCGTCGCCGCCGTCGCCGCCGTCCGGGCCGCCCTTCGGCACGAACTTCTCCCGCCGGAAGCTGAGCGACCCGTCGCCGCCGCGCCCGCCCCGGACGCGGATCCGCGCGCGGTCGAAGAACACGGCCTGTCCCTAGTCGACGGAGACGGTCCGACCCTCGCCGCCCGCCCGGAAGACAACCTTCCCGTCGCGGGTCGCAAAGATCGTGTGATCGCGGCCGAGGCCCGTGCCCGGGCCGGACCGGAAGCGCGTGCCGCGCTGGCGGACGACGATCATGCCCGCCCTGATCTCCTGGCCGTCGAAGACCTTGACGCCGAGTCGCTTGGACTCGGAGTCGCGACCGTTCTTCGACGAGCCCAGTCCTTTCTTGTGAGCCATCTCCCTACTCCTCGGTCTTCTTTGGCGCCGCCCTCCGGGCAGGCGCCTTCTTCTCGGTCGCCGCGGCCGGCTTCCGCGCCCTCGTGGTCGTCGTCTTGCGGGCGGCCGGCTTCTTCGGAGCGGCGGGCTTGGCTTCGCCCGTCTCGGCCTCGTTGGCTGCGGTCGAGCGCGTCCGGGTCGCCCCGATCGACTGCACCTCGATGCGCGTGAGGGCCGCGCGGAAGCCGTTCCGGCGCTTGTAACCCGTGCGGCGGCGGTGCTTGCCCACGATGACCTTCTTCCCACGGACGTGCTCGGCGACCTTGGCCGTCACCTGCTGGCCCTTGAGGTCAGAGCCGAGCTTCGCGTCGCCGTCGCCCCCGAGCATCACGAGATCGGGATGGAATGTCTTCCCCTCGTCGTGGGGCACCCGGTCCACGAGCAGCCGCTGGCCTTCCCGCACGCGGTATTGCTTGTTCCCGATGGAGATCACGGCGTAGCTCATAGACAGGAAACGAGCGGGCGGGGCCCGCTGCGACCGACAGTCTAGCCAGCGTCCTCCAGCGTCGCAATCGGCTCGGCGGGCGTGTCTGCCGCCGCCGTGTCGCCCGCAGGCTTCTTCTTCCGCCGGCGCCCGCCACGGCTGCCCCGCCGGGTCTTCTTCTTCGGCTTCTCCTCAGCCGGCGCGTCGCCGTTCGCGCTCGGCTCCTGGATCTCGGCCACCGCCTCGACCTCCACGGGTGCCGTTGCCCCGCCGTCCGCTGTCGTCCCATCGTCGGCGACGACGGGTGCCTTCTTCTTGCGCCCGCGCCCGCCCCGCGACCCGCGGCGCGTCTTCTTCTTCGGCTTCTCGGGCGGCTGGTCGCCGTCGGCGCCCGGCTGCTCGTCGTCGGCGCCCGGCTGCTCGCCGTTCGAGTCCGACTCCGGCATCGCCTGCGGATCATCCTCGAGCAACGTCTCGTCCAAGGCTGCGACGGCGACGGGCTCCGGCTTGCGGCCACGGCTCGCCTTGGCGGCAGCCTTCCCCCGGTCCTCGTCCTTCGCGGTCAGGCCCTCGATCTGGGAGGCCTTGCCCTCGGTCAGCACGGCGAAGCGGTCGAGCCGGAACGACTTCTTGGTCTTGAAGGCGAAGCGCTTGCCGGTTTCCTTCTCCAGCTCGTCAAGACGTTCGTCGTCCGGGCCGGTCAGGATCGCCGCCACGTCGGAGTGAAGCTCGACGAGGAAGGCCTCGGCCTTCGACTTGCCTACGTGCGCGCGAAGCTTCCGCTCCGCCTCGACCGCCCGCGACTCGGCCGAGACGACGACTCCGGTCGCCTCGCAGGTCGGGCACTTGTCCGTGAGGATCTCGCGCGGGCCGTCGGTGACGTTCTGCCGGGTCATCTCGACGAGCCCGAGCGGCGAGATCTCGACGACGTAGGTCTTCGTCCGGTCGCGGGCGAGCTCCGCATCGAGAGCCGCCTCCACGAGCTGGCGGTTCTTCGGGTTCGCCATGTCGATGAAGTCGATGACGATGATCCCTCCGATGTCGCGCAGGCGGAGCTGACGCACGACCTCGGTGACCGCCTCGAGGTTGTTCTTCGTGATCGTGTCCTCGAGCCTTGCGTTCGACGACTTTCCGCGCCCGCCGACGAACCGGCCCGTGTTGACGTCGATGACGGTGAACGCCTCCGCGTAGTCGAAGACGAGGTACCCGCCCGAGGGAAGGTCGACCCGACGCGAGAGGGTCGAGTTGACGGCCTCGAGCACGCCCGACTTCTCGAGCAGCGGCTCCTTGCCGCTGTGGAGCTCGACACGGGCGGCGAGCTCCGGCGAGGTGCGCTTCAGGTAGGCGACGATCTTGCGGTGCGTCCGGTCGTGATCGACGACGACGCGCTTGAAGTCGCGGATGAAGAGATCCCGGACGATCCGGAGCGGGAGCTCGGCCTCGTTGTAGACGAGGGTGGGAGCCTGTGCGCGGGCCGCCCGTCCGCGGACGGTCGCCCAGAGCTTCAGGAGCAACTTGAGGTCGCCCGACAGCTCCTCCTCGGACGCGCCCTCGGCGGCGGTGCGGACGATAAGGCCGCCCTCGGGGAGCTCGAGGCCCTTGCAGATCGCCTTCAGACGGTCGCGCTCCTCGTCCTCGAGCCTTCGGGAGACGCCGATCCCGTCGCCGTAGGGTGTGTAGACCAGGAAGCGCCCGGGCAGCGAGATCTCCGTCGTGAGACGGGCGCCCTTCGTCCCCATCGGATCCTTCACCGCCTGGACGAGGACCTCCTGGCCCCGCGAGATGAGCTCCTGAATGCGCTTGCCGTGCCGCTTCCCCTCCAGCTCGGGGACGACGATCTCGTCCACGTACAGGAAGCCGTTGCGGTCGAGGCCGACGTCGACGAAGGACGCCTCCATTCCGGGGAGGACGTTGTCGACGACACCCTTGTAGATGTTTCCGGCGATCGAGCGGTGCGAGGGACGTTCGAGGTAGACCTCGACGACCTTGCCGTCCTCGAGCACCGCAACCGTCTGCTCGAGCACCTCGACGGAGATCAGGATCTCCTTGGAGACGTCCGGCAGCGCGACCCTCGGAGGCTGGGTCGGCTTGCGGGCGGGCGCGCGCCTGCGCTCGCGCTTCGCCTCGTCCTGCGCCTTGCCCCGTCCGCCGCTTGCAGCCTTCTTCGGCCTCGGCGTTTGCTTTGCCTTCGGGGGCGCAGCCTGCGCCTCGGCCTCGACGGCGGGCGTCTCGGCCTTCTTCTTGCGGCCACGCCCGCCGCGGCTTCCGCGGCGCCGGCGCGCCGGCTTTCGTTCGGCCTCAGCGGTGTCTTGCCGGGCCGGCTCCTCTCGCTCGGGCGCCTCGGGAGCGGCCGCCTCGACGGGCGCCTCCTCCCCGCGCTTCTTCCTGCGAAACCAAGTCACGTTCGTGGACTCCTTTCGGGCGCACGCCGCGCTCGGCGCCGTTGAAAGGCGCGCCAAGCCGCAGGGTGTCTGCCACAAATCTCATACCGTTTTCGCGCCGGAGCTTGTCTGCCCAGAGGGCTGGATTCTCCGCGCGCATCTGTTCTCAGGATAGCAGCGAGATCCTAGGCGGCAGCCGGGCGAAGCCCGGTCCGCTTTCGCTCAACGGCGCGCAAACGCTGGTTGAGACGGGCCCAGGCCCACGGCTCGACCTCGTCGTAACGCCCCGTCTCGGACTCGGCCTGAGTCGCCTCGAGGTACTCGAACCAGGCGTCGGCCTCCTCGATCAGGAGTGCCTCATGGCGTTCTTCCCTCTCCATGCGCCAGAAGGCTAGGACCAGGACCGGACGGACCGCTCGATGGCCTTCGTGCCACCCGCTGCAAAGTAGGCGGCGGCGGCCTCGCCGACGGCGAGCGTGGCGGTGTACGCCACTCCGCCCTTGACGGCCCAGCCGAGGCCGGGCACGACCCCGATGAGGTGGCGTGCGAGCGTCCGGAACCCCAGACCTGCGGCGACGACCGAGAGGATCTCGAATGCCCGTTCCCG
This sequence comes from uncultured Actinomycetes bacterium, assembly GCA_963842305.1. Taxonomy (GTDB): domain Bacteria; phylum Actinomycetota; class Thermoleophilia; order Gaiellales; family Gaiellaceae; genus JAIBJN01. The sequence goes on along the minus strand of CAWJFW010000002.1, from coordinate 427,274 downwards.
GTCGAGCTTCTCGCCATGCGCGGTGGCGATGCGCAGCACCATTCGGATCTGGTTCAGCGTCAGCACCGGGAAGTCCGCACCGGGGATGAAGATCGCCACGCCGAGGACGCCGTTCTGGAGGGAGAAGTGCTTGATGATCGCCTCCACCACGGGCGGGCGGAGCGCCGGGATCCGGGCGGCCAGATGATGCGATCCATCCCCCGCTCGGTCTGCGATCCGCTCGGCGATCCGCTCGGCCGGGAGCCGGTCACCAGGCGCGACGAGGATCACGTCCGTGTCGAGGACGTGCGGCACGCTGTGCGACTCCCCGTCCGCTGTCCCGAAGAGCACGCAGACGATCCCTACCCGCTTTCGCGCGGCGAGCTGCAGGGTCTGCTCGTCCTCCTTGCTCGGAGCGGTGCCCGCGACCGCGAGAACCAGGACGTTGGCGCCTTCGAGGTCGTAGGCGGACGGCGAGCGGCCCGAGACGTCCCGCAGCGCCTCCCGGTCGGCGCCGTCGGCGAAGGCGGCGATGATCGCCGCCGCGTGTTCGGGGACGCCTCCGACAAGCAGCGGGCGCAGGTCCTCGTCCGAGGCCCGCATTTCCTTCACGACGCCCCACACCGACGTGGGGCTGAGCGGCAGCTTGGGCACCTAGCGCGGGCCCGCCAGTCGGCCGCGGATGTGGACGGCCTCGAGCATGCCGATCAGGAAGAGCGTGGTGAGCAGCGAGCTTCCGCCGTAGGAGACGAGCGGGAGCGGGATGCCTGTCACGGGCGCGATTCCGATCGTCATGCCGACGTTGATGAAGAGCTGGATGAGGAGGGCGAAGACGACCGTCCCGGCCAGGATCGCCGAGTAGAGGTCCCTCGCCACGGCGACGATCTTGGTGCCGCGCCAGATGATGACCGCGAAGAGCAGGAGCAGGATCGCTGCCCCGACAAAGCCTCGCTGCTCCGCGAGCGAGGAGAAGATGAAGTCCGTCGAGTGCTCGGGGAGGTAGTTGAACTTGGTCTGCGTCGCGTGGGCCTCGCCGCGGCCGTCGACACCGCCGGAGCCGACGGCCGTGATCGACTGGTTGACGTTGTAGGTCGAGCCGCTCGGGTCGACATCGGGATCGACGAACCCCACGAGGCGCTCGCGCTGGTAGGGCTCGAGCACTTCGATCCCGGCCGAGGGAAGGAACCAGAGAAGCGCGCCGGCGACCAGGGCGGCGAGCACCGCGAGCACCGCCAGGTGCCTCCACGGGGTTCCGCCGAAGAACAGCGCCCCGATCGCGACGGCACCGTAGATCAGCGTCGTCCCGAAGTCCGGCTCCTTGAAGACGAGCACCATGAGCGGCGCCGCGATGCCGATGATCCCCAGGGTCGTCCCCCATTCGCGGATGCGTTGTCGGCGCTCCGCCACGAAGCCCGCCAGCACGATGATGAGGGCGATCTTCCCGAGCTCGGACGGCTGGAAGTTGAAGAAGCCGATCTGGATCCAGCGCTTCGAGCCGCGCAGTTCCTCGGCGAGCACGAAGACCGCCACGAGCAGCACGAGGGAGAGCCCGTAGAGAGGCCAACGCACGCGCCGGTAGGAGTTCGGATCGACGAGCGCCGCCGCCGCCAGGAGCACCACGCCGACGGCGACGTAGATGATTTGCCGGAAGACGTAGTAGCCGGGATCGCCGGGCACGTCGTTCTCCGTCACCGACTCCAGCACCCAGAGCCCGTACGCCAGCAGGCCGCCGGTCGCGAGGAGCAGCAGGTAGTCGACGTGGCGAAGGAAGGCACCGAGCTCCCAGGCGGCGGCCTGGACGCGGGTCGGCTGCTGAACACGCGTGACTCGAGTGGCCATCAGTGCTTCTCCTGGTGATGCTGCGCGGGGTGTATTGCCGGGAGAGGCACTTAGTCGCTCTGCTGGATCACGGCCGTGTAGGTGCCGGGCTCGACGTTGAAGTACTTCTCGAAGACCTTCAGGGCGACGGGGGCGGCTGCCGTGCCGCCGTGGCCGCCGTTCTCGATGAGGGCGCAGACGGCGATCTCGGGCTTCTGGTACGGCCCGTACCCGCACCACCAGGACTGGTCGCGGAGACCGGAGAAGCCGGGGAGCTTGACGAACTTCTCGGCCGTGCCGGTCTTGCCCGCGATCGGCACCGGGAAGCCACCGAAGACGTGCTGGGAGGTGCCGTAGCTCGCGTGCGTCGCGTCGAAGAGCGCGCCCTGGACGACCTGCAGGGTGTTCGGGTCGAGGCCGATCTCACGGGCGGGCTTCGCCGTGTACGGCCGCAGCACGACGGGCGGCTCGCCCTCCGCACGCGGCTCCTCGACGCTCTTGACGAGGTGCGGCTCGACGAGCTTGCCGCCGTTGGCGATCATCGAGTACCCCCGGGTCATCTGCAGCGGGCTGACGAGGAGGTCGCCCTGGCCGATGGCGAGCTGGACGGAGTCGCCGCTCGTCCAGAGCTTGTCGATCTCCGTCTTGAACGTCCGCCGGCGCCAGGCGGGCGTGGGCACGAGCCCCGGGGCCTCCGGTCCGACGTCGATACCGGTTCCGCTGCCGAATCCCATGCTCCGCGACCAGCGCTGGAGCGGTGAGTCCTTTCGCTGGTAGAAGCGCACGCCGACGTTGTAGAAGAAGGTGTCGCACGAGTTTGCCAGCGCCGTCGAGACGGTCATCGGCTCGTTCTTGTACGGATCCCAGTTCGAGAACGTCTGACCGTCGATCACCTCTTCGCCGGTGCACTGGATCACCTCGTCCGAGCGGAGCAGACCCGACTCCATGGCGGCCAGCGCGACGAACGGCTTGAACGTCGAGCCGGGCGGATACGCGCCCGCGACGGCGCGATTCATGGTCGGGAGGTTCGCGTTCTTGGAGGCCAGCCGCTGGAGATCCTTCTCCTCGACTCGGCCGACGTAGACGTCGGGGTCGAACGTCGGGTTGGAGGCGAGCGCGAGGATCTCGCCGGAATTCACGTCCATGGCCACGAGCGCCCCGCCGTTCGCAGCCCATTCGCCCTGGTCGTGCGCCAGACGGACGCCGTAGGCGAGCGCGTCCTCGGCGGTGCGCTGGAGATCCGCGTCGATCGTGAGGCGGATGTTGTCGCCCGCCTCCGGCATCTGACTGAACTCGCGCTCGCTGGTGATCCGCCCGAGAGCGTCGACGAGGACGCGCCCCTCGCCGCGCACGCCTCGGAGGTAGGTGTCGTAGGCGGCCTCGATCCCCGTCTGCCCGATGCGGTCGCCGGCCCGATAGCCCTGGTCGGCCTTGGCCTCGAGCTGTTCGGGGCCGATCTCGCTGACGTAGCCGAGGATCTGGGACGCCAAGACGCCCTGGTCGTAGTTGCGAAGGTACGTCTCGCTGATCTGGACGCCGGGAAACTCGCCCTGGTGCTCCATCAGGTAGGCGGTCTTGCGCTCGTCCACCGTGGTGTCGATCGTCACCGGGGTCAGCGGGTCGTCCGCCAGCCGCTCCTCTACCCGGTCGCGGACTGCGGCCACGTTCAGCCCAAGGAGGGTGGACAGTCGGCGGAGCATCCGTTCCTGCTGCTGAGCGGGGATATTCTCGAGCGCGGCGGGCCAGATCTGCACGAGCGTCCCGGCCTTGTTGGAGACGAGGACGTCGCCGTCGCGGTCGAGGATCGAGCCACGCGGTGCGATGACGCCGAAGCTGCGAATCTGGTTGTTGTTCGCGTTCTCGAGGTAGCGCTCGCCCGAGATCACCTGCAGCGCCCAGAGGCGGAAGAAGAGCGCGCAGAAGACGACCACGGCGAGCACGCTGAGGATCGCCACCCGCAGGGCCATCTGCGGGCTAAAGCGGTACGGCTCCTCGATCCGCGGGTCGCGCGGGAGGAACCCGGGCCGTCCGGGCTCGTTGACGCTGCTAGACAGCCGGATTCACCTCGCGGCGAATGACGAGCCTGGGCGGAAGGATCCTCGCGCAGAGCGCATAGAGCGGGTAGGCGAGGATCAGGTTGAACGCCAGCGCCGGGAGAAGGAGCGCCAGGAAGAGTTGAGAGGCGGGGATCGAGACGCCCAGCATGAAGTGGAGAACGGCCGAGCCGAGCGAATACCCCGCGGTGGCCAGCATCACCGCGATCAGGAGCGGATGCACCGACGCGCGGGTCGTCGCCTCGCCGAAGCGCCCGGTCCCGTAACCGATCACGGTGAGGAGAAGCGAGGTGAGGCCGAAGGTGCCGAACGACGCCGTGTCGAGCACGAGGCCGGCGACGAAGCCGAGGACGGCGCCATAGGTCGGCCCACGAAGCAGCGACACCGCCACGAGCGTGACGAGGACGAGGTCGGGGTGGGCCTCGCCGATCTCGATCCATTCGGCGAGCGATACCTGGACGATCGCGGCGAGCAGCACGAGGCCGGTGGCCTTGAGCGGGTCGAGACCGATCATGGCCGCTTCTTCTTCCCTTGATCCGGCTTCCCGGGGCCGGTCGCCTTCTCCTGTGGCTCGACCGGCTGAGGCTTCTCGATCAGCACGATCACGGCCGAGAGCGAGTCGAAATCGGCGAGCGGGGCGATCTGGATGCGCTTGAACAGGTCCACGTCCTGCTGGCCGACGGACTCGACCACCCCGATCGGGATGCCGCGCGGGAAGAGCGACTCGAACCGCTCCGTCGTCCAGCCGGCGGTGATGACGGTGTTCCCCTCCTCGGCCGTCTCGTCCTTCTCGACTCGATCGAGGATCAGCGTGGACGAGCTCGCCCCGTGCTTGACCACGCCGGATGCCTCGGTCTCGAGCACGACGGCCGAGACCGCGCTCGACTGATCGGTGATCAGGGTGATCTTTGCGGTCGAGTCGGTGGCGTCGGTGACCTTGCCGACGAGGCTCCCCTCCGCGTCGACGACCGGCGCGTTCAGCCGGATCCCGTCGCCCGTCCCGGCCGACACGACCACGTCCTGCTGGTACGGCGACGGCGGACGTCCGATGACTCGAGCCACGATCGAGTCGAAGTCCGTGGGGAAGTCGGGCCCGGTGACGTAGTCGCTGATCTGGCTCTGGAGCGCGAGCTCCTGCGCGTCTGTCCTGGCCGCGATCAGCTCCTGGCGCATCTCCTCGTTCTCCCGGCGCAGATCGTCGTTTTCGTCCTTGGCGTCGAGGAGATCGGACATCCAGGACCAGCCGTCCCGGAACGGGCGGGCGATGCGCTCTCCCGCCACCTCGAACGGCATCAGCACGGAGACGCCGATTCGCTGCGCGGCGTGCAGCGGGCCTTCGTTGGACTCCCGGAAGTAGACGGTGATCAGCGCGAGCGACACGAGGACGAGCAGGGCGGCAACGAGCCGCGCTCTAAAAGCGCGTCCCGTTCGCGAAGGTGGGCCGTCCCCGCGCCGGACGGGAGTATCCAGCACTGGAAGCCGTGCTGTTCGTTGCCGAGGCACGGGAACAGATCAGTCTAGTGAATCGCCCGGCGCGCGTGAACGGTTGTCGCGGCGCTGCTAGCGGCGCCGACCGTTGCGCTGACGGGCTTTTGCCGAGCGGTGTATGACCTCGAACTCCTCGAGGCTGCGGCCCGATCCGACCGCGACGCAGGTCAGCGGCGACTCGGCCAGCTGCACCGGCATCTGCGTTTCGTCCCGGAGCCGGTCGGCGAGGCCGTTCAGGAGAGCTCCGCCACCGGCCAGCACGATCCCGCGGTCCATGATGTCGGCGGCCAGCTCGGGAGGCGTCTTGTCGAGCGTCGACTTGATCGCGTCGATGATCTGCCCGACCGGCTCGTCCAGGGCGCGCCGCGTCTCCTCGGATGAGATCACGACGGTCTTCGGAAGCCCCGTGAGCATGTCGCGGCCTCTCACCTCGGCGGAGACCTCCTGCGACAGCTCCCACGCGGAGCCGATCTCGAGCTTCAGCTCCTCGGCCGTCTGCTGGCCGATCAGGAGCTTGTACTCCTTCTTGATGTGGGCCATGATCGCCTCGTCCATCTCGTCTCCGCCCACGCGGATGGACTGCGAGACGACGATCCCTCCCAGCGAGATGACGGCCACCTCGGTGGTGCCGCCGCCGATGTCCACGATCATGTTCCCGGTCGGCTCGGAGACCGGGAGGCCGGCACCGATCGCCGCGGCCATCGGCTCCTCGATCAGGTACGCCTGACGCGCCCCTGCCGACAGCGTTGCCTCCTCGACGGCCCGCTTCTCGACGCCCGTGACGCCGCTGGGGACACAGACGACCACCCGCGGGTGCGCGAAGCGATTGTGGTGCACCTTCTGGATGAAGTGCCGCAGCATCTGCTCGGTCACGTCGAAGTCCGCGATGACGCCGTCCTTCAGCGGACGGATCGCGGAGATCGTCCCGGGCGTCCGCCCCAGCATCCGCTTCGCCTCGATGCCGACGGCGTGGACCTCGCCCGTGCGCTGGTCGATGGCGACCACGGAGGGCTCGGAGAGCACGATTCCACGCCCTCGGACGTAGACGAGGGTGTTCGCCGTTCCCAGGTCGACGGCCATTTCCCGGCCGCCGAACCCGCTCAAGTAGCCCCAAAAGCTCATGAAGACCTCGGATGAGTGTAACGACTGGCCTGGGACCGTCCACCGCGTCCGTGCGCGCGGCAGCGCGCCGCGAGGAGCGTCCTTCCCCCGGCTAGTCGACGTCGTACGACCCGGGAAAGCGCTCGGCGAGCAGGCGGACGAGGAGGCCCGCCGGGAGGCCGACGACGTTCAGATACTCGCCTTCGATCCGGTCGACCAGGTCGGAGCCCCGGCCCTGGATCGCGTAGCCACCTGCTCGACCCCGCCACTCGTCCGAGCGGACGTACGCGGCGATGTCGGCTGCCGCCAGCCGCTTGAAGGCGACGCTCGTCTCCTCGTGCCCGAGGGCCTCCCAGCCGGTCGTCAGCAGGCAGAGGCCGGAGACGACGACGTGGGTGCGACCGCTCAGAGCCTCCAGCATCTCGACGGCCTCGTCCGCGTCCGCGGGCTTTCCGAGGATCCGTCCGTCGACGACCACGGCGGTGTCCACCCCGAGCACGGGACGCTCTCCCGCCTCGCCGGCCACCGATCGCGCCTTGCCGGAAGCATGCGCCCGGACGAGCTCCGTCGGTGAGAGCCCGGCGTCGTCGCGCTCGTCATACCGCGGCGCGATCACGTCGAACGGAAGCCCGAGCTGCTCGAGGATGGCCCGGCGCTGGGGGGACGTCGACGCCAGCAGGATTGGCGCGGTCACGTCCTGCGTGCCCGCCAGATCTCCTCCGAGGGCCATTGCCGGGCCCAGGGTCGGTCGGGCAACCCCGGATAGCGATGCTCGGACCCGTCCGCCTGCGCCTGCAGCTGGACGAGGTCGATGACCTCGAAGCCCGACCGCCGCAGGAGCCGGATCCAGTCGCCGTAACCGAGGTGGAACTCGACGGCGCTCGAGTCGGGCCACTCGAACCGGTGCATTCCGAAGTACGGGCGGAGGAGCTCTCGACCGGGCCGCTCCTCCTCTTCCGGCGCGGTCAGGATCGCCAGCGTGCCGTTGACGAGGAAGACCAGCTCGCCTCCGGGTCGTAACAGCCGGGCGGCCTCGGGTACCCAGGCGTAGGGATCCGCCCAGATGGACGCTCCGTACTCGGAGACGGCCAGGTCGAAGCTCGCGTCCGGAAGCGGAACCGCCTCCGCGCTCGCCTCGAGAAGGGGAAACTCGAGCCCGAAGCGCACCTGCATCGCTCGCGCCGTCTCGAGCTGGGCGGGTGTGATGTCGACTCCAACCGGCCGCGCGCCGCGACGCGCCAGCCAGGAGGAGACGTAGCCGGTGCCGCACCCGAGCTCGATCACATCGAGCCCCTCGACCGACTCCGGCAGCACCCGCACCTCGGTCTCGGGAATCCCCCACACGCCCCACAGGATCTCCTCGGATGCCCAGGCAGCGGGCGCCTCCGCCGCGAACTCGGGAGCCCAGGACGTCCACTCGGCGCGGTTGCGCCTTACGTGCTCGGGGAGCTCAGACAAGCTCGCCGTCGGAAAACCAGAGCGCGATCTCGCGCTCCGCCGACGCCGGCGAGTCCGAGCCGTGCACGAGGTTGTCCGGCATCGCGAGCGCGAGATCGCCGCGGATCGTGCCGGGTGCGGAATCGACCGGGTTCGTCGCGCCCATCGTCGTCCGCACGACCTGGATGGCCGACTCGCCCTCGAGCACGAGCGCGAGGGTCGGCGAGGAGGTGATGAACTCGACGAGCTCGCCGAAGAACGGCTTGTCACGGTGCTCCGCGTAGTGCTCGTCCGCGAGTGCCTCGTCGACGAGCAGGAGCTTCGCCGCCCGGACCTCCAGCCCACGCTGCTCGAAGCGCGCGAGGATCTGGCCCGCAAGCCGGCGCTGCATCGCGTCGGGCTTGATCAGGACGAGGGTGCGTTCCGCCATGCCTCTCTTCGGCGCTCCTCCGCCTCGTCGCGCTTCTTGGCCTTCCAGAAGATCCACGAGACGTAGGCCAGCACGAACCACGGGATGATCATTGCGAAGAGCGCGATCATCGTGATCGCGAACGATCCGCCGCCGCCGTGGTCGATGTGCTGCTGGGCGAGGAGGGCCTCCACGCCCTCAGACTAACCCGAAAGGTTCTCGACCGCGCGCGGGGACTCGACGGGCGTCTCGCAGAACGGGCACATCTGCCAGAGGGGCTCGAGCGGCGCCTTGCAGCGGCGGCAGGAGTCCTTCAGCTTCGTGGTGCAGACGGGGCACGCCAGGAAGGTGTGCTCGATCGCCGCCCTGCACACCGGGCAGCGCTCGGCGACGTCGAGGCTCTCCTCCATCGCCTTGATCTCGAGCTCGCGCTCGCGGACGTCCTCGAGGTACTCCGGCGGGCGGAAGAGCATGTAGAGGAGCGGACCGACGAACGGAGGGAAGATCCCGAGGGCCACGGCCATGGCCAGGAGCCATGGATCGTCGATACGCCGGCGCGCGTCCTTGTAGACCCAGTAGGCGGAGGCCAGCCAGAAGACGACGAGGAAGAAGAGCGTGACGTTCCGGATGACGAGCCATTCCTCGGAGTCGAAGAAGTCGCCCACGAAGCTCAGCGAGTCGCTGTCATCCGTCGTCGTCGTCTGTGCGAGTAGGAGATGGAGACGCGTCACAACAAGACCTTTCCAACGAACCACCCGGCGCCGAACGCGAGGGCCACGATCGCGATGAGCACGACCGCGACCAACACGAAGACGCTCAGCCGTTGGCCGACGCTTGCCATGGTAGACACTTGGGGCGGACGGAGGCCAGGTCCGCGAGGAGATAGAGGGAGCCGGTGACGAGCATCGCACCGTCCCGGCCGGCGAGCATTCGGCCGCGCGCGACGGCCCGGGAGGGCTCCGCGGCGACCTCGACATGGTCGAAGAACGGCTCCGCGATCTCCGCGAGTCGGCTCGCAGAAAGGGCGCGGGCACTCGACGACGACGTCGCGACGAGGCGCCGGCCGAGCGCCGAGAGTGCCGCGAGCATCTCGTAGGCGTTCTTGTCCTCGAGGATGGAGACGACCAGGACCCAGTCGGCGCTCGGGACGCGCGTGAGCATGTAGCCGATGCCGGCGAGGTTGTGCGCGCCGTCCCAGATCTCGAGCGGAGCCTCGCCGACCCGCTCGAGCCGTCCCGGCACGACCACGCCCTGGAGCGGCTCCGGATCGACCGTCCGCCCGAGCAGGGACTCCACGGCGGCGTGCGCGAGGACGCCGCTCGATCCGGCGACGACCGTCACGCCCGCCGCCCCCGCGGCGCGTGCGGCGTCCTCCCACTCGGGTTCGCCGAGGACGACCAGCGAGCCGGGAGCGACCACGGCCAGCTTCTCCGCTGCGATCTCCTCGCGCGTCGCCCCGAGGACGTCGGTGTGCTCGAGGGCGACGTTGGTGAGGACGACGATGGGCGCGCCCAGGACGTTGGTCGCGTCGTGCCGGCCTCCGAGCCCCGCTTCGACGACCGCGACCTCGACGCCCGCCGAGGCGAACTCGGCGAAGGCGGCCGCCGTCAACGCCTCGAACTGCGTCGCCTCGACCGACTCCGCCTCGCCGCGCACGCGATCGAGCGCGGCCTCGAGATCGGCATCCCGGCCGCCGACGCTGATCCGCTCGGACCAGGAGAGCACGTGCGGCGAGGTGTAGGCGCCCGCGAGGATTCCCTCGGCCAGGAGCAGCGCCTCGGCCGAGCGAGCCGTCGTCGTCTTCCCGTTGGTGCCGACGACGTGGATCGCCCGGAAGCGGCGATGCGGGCTCCCCAGACGTCGCAGCAGGTCGTGGATCCGTCCGAGGCCGAACTCCTCGGGCCACGGGCTCAGCGACTCGAGCCAGGCGAGGTTATCCACCGAGGGCATCGAGCTCGCGGCGGTAGCGCGCGAGCTTCTCGCGCTCGCCCTCGACGACGTCGGGCGGCGCGTTGGCCACGAAGCTCTCGTTCCCGAGCATGCCCTCGGAGCGCGCGACCTCCTTGCGCAGCCGGGCGATCTCGCCCTCGCGGCTTCCGTTCGTCGGAAGCTGCTCCGGCTTGACGACGGCCTCGAAGATCCGGCGCTCGTCCTCGGGAAGCTCGACCAGCACGCCGCTTCGCCGCGCGATCTCGGCAGCATCGCGAACGCGTTCGAGCGCGACCGCATCGGCGGCGAAGCGCCCGTCGGGCTCGGGCCACGGAGAGACGATCAGCCGTGCCTCGCGCGCGGGTAGCTGGGTCCAGATCTCCTCGGTGACGTGGGGCAGCACCGGGTGGAGCAAGGCGACCAGCCGCTCGAGCGCGGCGAGCGCGGTGGATGCCGCGTCGGAGTCGTGCTCGTACAGGCGCGGCTTGATCGCCTCCGCGTACCAGTCGCAGAAGTCGTCGAACGTGAGGCTGTAGAGGGCCTTCGCGGACGCGGCGAAGTCGAAGCGCGACCAGTCGTCCTCGATCTCTCCCCGAACCGCATCGAGCCGTGCGAGGATCCAGCGCTCCTCGGCGGCTCGAGGCCGCGGATCCGGCTCCACCCCTTCCGCGTTCATGAGGATGAGGCGCGCAACGTTCCAGAGCTTCGTCGCAAGCTTCCGCCCCTCCTGCAACGCGCCGGAGGCGAAACGCACGTCCTGGGTGGACGACATCTTGAGGAGTCCGTAGCGCGTCGCGTCGGCACCGTGCTCGTCGATGAGCTCGAGCGGGTCGATCCCCGTGCCCAGGCTCTTCGACATGCGCCGGCCGTCGGGGGCGAGCACCGTCGAGTGGATGATCACGTCGTGGAAGGGCACGTCGCCGACGAGCTCCAGCCCCGTCCAGATCATGCGGTTGACCCATAGGCGAATAATCTCGCGCGCCGTCGAGTTGACGGCGCCCGGGTAGTAGCGCCGCAGATCCTCGGTGTCCTCGGGCCAGCCGAGGGTGGCGTAGGGCCAGAGCGCCGACGAGAACCAGGTGTCCAGGACGTCCGGGTCGCGCTCGAGCTCGGCCGACCCGCACTCGGAGCACGCATCGGGGGGCGGCCAGGCACATGTTGCATGACCGTCGGGGCAGTACCAGATGGGAAGCTGGTGCCCCCACCAGAGCTGGCGAGAGACGTTCCAGTCCGGAATCTCCTCGAGCGACCTGACGGCGAACGCATGCTGGGAGTCCGGGTGGTAGCGGACTCGCCCTTCCTGCAGCGACGCGAGGGCCGGCTTCCGCGGCTCCTCCATCGCCAGCCACCACTGGAGCGAGACGAGCGGCTCGATACGGGTGTGGCAACGCTCACACGTGCCGACGTTGTGGCGGTAGGGCTCCCGCTCCACCAGCCGGCCGTGCTCCCCGAGCCACGCGACGACTGCGGCGTCGGCGTCCGCCTGCGTCTGGCCGCTGAGCGATCCGGCATCGTCGTTCATGCGCCCGTCGGAGGCGATCACGCTCAGGACCGGAAGGTCGTGGCGGCGCCCGATCTCGAAGTCGACCGGGTCGTGGCCGGGCGTGACCTTGAGCGCTCCCGTCCCGAACTCGGGATCGACCAGATCGTCGGCGACCACAGGCACCTGCCGCTCGACGAACGGGACCACGACCTCCTTGCCGACGACGTCGCGATAGCGGTCGTCCTCCGGGTGGACCGCGACGGCGACGTCCGCGAGCATCGTCGCAGGCCTCGCCGTCGCAACGGTGATCGCTCCGGAGCCGTCGACGAACGGATAGCGGGCGAAGGTCAGCGTGTCGTCCTTCGGCACGTGCACGACCTCGAGGTCGGAGATCGCCGTCTCGTGGTACGGACACCAGTTGACGATCCGGTTCGCCCGGTAGATCCAGCCGCGCTCCCAGCTTCGGACGAAGAAGCGCATGACCGCCTCGATGTAGGCGTCGTCCATCGTGAACCGCTCGCGGTCGTAGGCGAGCGACGCGCCGAGGCGGCGGTATTGGCCCATGATCGTGCGGCCCGTCTCCTCGAGATGGCGCCAGACCCGCTCGACGAAGGCATCGCGGCCGATCTCCTTCCTCGACGTGCCTTCGGCGATCAGCTGCTTCTCGACGACGTTCTGCGTCGAGATTCCCGCGTGGTCGTAGCCTGGCTGCCAGAGAGTGTCGAAGCCGCGCATGCGATGCCAGCGGATGAGCACGTCCTGGAGCGAGCCGTTGAGCGCGTGACCCATGTGCAGCGCGCCCGTCACGTTCGGCGGGGGCACCGCGATGACGAACGTCTCTTCGCGGCGCTTGCCGGCTCCGGCGCGGTACAGGCCCTCGGCCTCCCAGGCCACCTGCCATCGTGCCTCGACGTCGTGCGGGCGATAGGTCGGCTCCATCCGGATGATTCTAGGTACGGCGCAAATGGCAGACTTCCAGGATGGATGCGACGGTGACCCGATGGCTCAGGTAGTCCAGGATCCGCTGGAGGGCGCCCGCGACGCGCTGCGGCGGCAGGAGTGGGCCGAGGGTTATCGGCTTCTGCACGAGGCGGACGAGAGCATGGAGCTCGCGCCCGAGGACGTCCTCATGCTCGCCGACGCCGCGATGTGGGCCGGCCACATGGAGGATGTCATCGCCTACCTCGAGCGCGCCTACCGCGGGTACCTGCAGGCAGGCAGCACCTTGCGCGCGGCCTTCGTCGCGACCCGGATCGCGCACGATCAGAGGGGCAACCTCCAGATGTCCGTCGCGAATGGGTGGATGGGGCGGGCAAAGCGCCTGCTCGACCTCGAGGACGAGGCGCCCGAGCACGGATACTGGGCGCTGCAGAAGAGTCTCGAGGAGCTGAGCGGCGGGAACTTCGGCGACGCCCTGATGCTCGCGAAGCAGGCGGAAGAGCTGGGCCGCCGCTTCGGGGACCGCAACCTCGAGATCCGAGGGCTCCAGCGCCAGGGGAACGTCCTCATCGAGCAGGGCGAGGTCGCCGAGGGGAAGCTCCTGCTCGACGAGGCGAGCGCCGCCGCCCTCGCCGGGGAGCTCGACCCCTTCTCGACGCTCACCGTCTACTGCAACACGATCGGCGCCTGCCGGGACGTGGCCGACTTCGAGAGCGCGGGCGAGTGGACCGACCGCGCCAGCGACTTCTGCGATGCCAACTCCATGACCGCGTTCCCCGGCCTTTGCCGTGTCAATCACGCCGAGGTCATGAAGTTCAAGGGCCGTCTGACCGAGGCCCAGGAGCTTGCCGATCGCGCGAGCATCGAGCTGCGAGCCTGGAGTCCCCGCATCGCAGGTGCCGCCTTTTACGAGCTCGGCGAAGTTCGGCTCCGGCTCGGCGAGCTCGCGCAGGCCGAGCAGGCCTTTCGCGAGGCTGACGAGTTCGGGCGCACGCCGGAGCCGGGCCTCTCGCTCCTGCGCCTGGCGCAGGGGAACACGAAGGGCGCGCTCGCGTCGATCCGGCGCGCGGTCGGAAACGAGTCGCTCGGCCTCCCCGCGCAGGCGCGCCTCCTGCCGGCGGCAGTCGAGATCGCCGTCGCGGCGGGCGAGCCCGAGGAGGCGGCGGGCTACGCGGAGCGCCTCGCGGAGGTCGCTGACAGGTACGGGACCTCGTCGCTGACCGCCTCGACGGCGTTCGCGCGCGGTCAGGTGGCTCTCGCCCGCGGGGACGGAGACGCCGCCTTCCATGACTTTCGGCAGGCCCGGACGACGTGGGACGCGACCGCGGCGAACTACGATGTTGCGCGCGCGCGCGAGCATCTCGGGCGGGCGCTCCGTGCGAGCGGCGACGAGGACGCGGCAGTCTGGGAGCTCCGGGCCGCCGCGGCCCGCTTCGAGCGCCTGGGCGCAGTCCGCGACGCAGACCGCGTCGCCGAATTACTCATGCGCGACACCGCCACGGAGGTCATGAAGACCTTCCTCTTCACCGACATCGTCGGCTCGACGGAGCTGGCGAGCGCCGTGGGAAGCGACCGCCACTGGGTAAACCTCCTCCGTCGCCACGACGACGCCCTGCGCGCGATCTTCGGAGACTTCCGCGGCCAGGTGGTCGACCACACCGGCGACGGCTTCTTCGTCGCCTTCGAGGAGCCAGGCGACGCGGTCGCGGCAGCGACCGCCATCCAGCGGATGATCGACCAGGAGTTCGAGTTCGACATCCGCATCGGCGTCCACACCGACGGCGCGCTCAAGACACGGGAGAACTACCACGGCAAGGGAGTCCACGCCGCGGCCCGCATCGGCGCCGCCGCGGAGGGTCAGGAGATCCTCGCGAGCAGGGCCACGCTCGCCGACCTTCAGGAGATCGAGGTCGCGAACGACCGCGCGCTCGCCCTGAAGGGGTTCAAGGAGCCCGTCGAGGTTTGCTCGGTGCAGTGGCGAGCGGCGTAGGGACGTTCGCCCTCACGGCTGTCGCCGTCGTCCTCCTCGCCGCCTGTGGCGGAGACGAGCAGGAATCGGCCTCGGTCTCGACGGTAACCACGACCGTCGCCTCGACGGTAACCACGACTGTGACCGTCCCGGCCGAGACAACGGAGCCGACGGAGCCTACCGCGGCCACGACCTTTCAGATGCCGTCGAGGAACATCGGGTGCCTGTTCGGGTTCCGGCGGCTCCGCTGCGACATTCTCAGCGGCCTCGAGCCGCTGCCGACCGAGGCCTGCGACTTCGACTGGGTGGGAGTCGACATGGGAGTGACCGGTCCCGCGGCGGCGAACTGCGGCAGCGATACGGTCTACGACGCCGGAGCACCCACGCTCGCCTACGGCTCGACCTGGACCCGGGCCGGGATCACGTGCGAGTCGAGCGCGAGCGCCCTCACCTGCACGAACCGCGAGGGGTATGGGTTCTCGCTCGCGCGCGGGAGCTGGTCGGCCTCCTAGCCGTCCCAGACGAGCGCGCCGTCGACCACGGCGAGGCGGCCGTACTCGGTCGTCGTCGTGTAGCCGTCCTCATCGAGGGAGTAGCGGCCGAGGATCGAGTCGCGGTCCTTCGTGGCGCGGGCGGCTCGCATGACCGCGTTGCGATCGTCTCCACCCGATGCGACCGCGTCGAGGACGAGGCACATCGCCTCGTAGCCGTAGAGCGCGAAGGACGCGCGCTGGGCGACGAAGAAGCGCGTCCTTTCGGCGGCAGAGGCATCCATCCTCTGCGCGAGCCACTCCTCGGCGACCCCCTCCGAGCCCAGGAGCCACATGGCCGGATCGTGCGCGTGCAGCTCACGCCAGAGGCCGGGCGCACCGGATCCGCAGACGCCGACGTACAGGACCGCGTCCGCGCGGCCGACGTCCTCCGCCCAGGGCTCGTCGTGATCCCAGATGGGTCGAGTACGAACGGTCAGCCCGCGCTCCCTCGCAGCCGCGTCGCACATGGCACCGACGGCGACGCCGTAGTCCGCGTCGTGGTCGTGGACGATCAAGAGCTCTTCCGCGCCGATGCCGACGAGCCAGTCGGCGATCGCCTGCGCGCCGACGCCGTCGTGCGGCATCAGTCGTACGAGGGTCGGCCCGCTGAGGCGCTCGTAGGTCGCGACCGGGGCGACCTGGAGGAGGCCGGCTTTGCCGAGGATCGGCGCCGTCTCCGTGACCTGGGACGAGTGGAAGTCGCCGACGTAGGCGAGCGCCTCGGAGTCGGCCGCCGCACGGTGCGCGTTCGCGACCGCCCGCGCCTCGCGGTCCTCGCCGAAGCTGTCCAGCACGAGCAGCTCGACGTCCGTGCCCTGCCGTTCGTGGGCCAGCGTGATGCCGCGGAGGACGTCGCGCCCGAGTTGCGCGGCCGGGCCGGTGAGCGGGAAGCTCGCGTAGACCCGGCCCACGGCGCCGAGGCGCCTAGGCCGACTCTTCTTCGAGCTCGTCCAGCGCCAGCGCCGCGCCGCCGCTCGTGACGAGCGTCGGGCGGAGGTTCCGCTCGATCGTCTCCTTCGTGATCACGCACTTGGAGACGTCCTTGCGCGACGGGAGCTCGAACATCACGTCCAGGAGGGCCAGCTCGATGATCGAGCGGAGGCCGCGTGCGCCCGTCTCGCGCTCGAGGGCCTTGTCCGAGATCTGCCAGAGCGCGTCATCGGTGAAGACGAGCTCGACGTTGTCGTAGGAGAAGAAGCGCTGGTACTGCTTGACGAGCGCGTTCTTGGGCTCGAGGAGGATCTGGACGAGGTCCTCACGCGTGAGCTGATGGACCGCCGAGACGACCGGGAGCCGGCCGATGAACTCGGGGATCAGCCCGTAGGAGAGGAGATCCTCGGGCATGACGGAGGAGAGGAGTTCGGTCGACTCGATCGACTTGCGCGACTTCACGTCGGCCCCGAAGCCCACCTGGTTCTTCCCGATTCGCTTCGAGATCAGCTTCTCCAGCCCGGCGAAGGCACCGCCGCAGATGAAGAGGACGTTCGTCGTGTCGATCGAGAGGAACTCCTGATGCGGGTGCTTGCGGCCGCCCTGCGGCGGGACGCTCGCCACCGTGCCCTCGAGGATCTTGAGGAGCGCCTGCTGCACGCCCTCGCCCGAGACGTCACGCGTGATCGACGGGTTGTCGGCCTTGCGCGCGATCTTGTCGACCTCGTCGATGTAGATGATCCCGGTCTCGGCCTTCTTCACGTCGAAGTCGGCCGCCTGGATGAGCTTCAGGAGGATGTTCTCCACGTCCTCGCCGACGTAGCCGGCCTCGGTCAGCGCCGTCGCGTCGGCAATCGCGAAGGGGACGTTCAGGATCCGCGCGAGCGTCTGCGCGAGCAGCGTCTTCCCGCAGCCGGTCGGGCCGAGCAGGAGGATGTTCGACTTCTGCAGCTCGACGTCGTCGTCGTCGGCCGCCATCTGCACCCGCTTGTAGTGGTTGTAGACGGCAACCGAGAGCGTCCGCTTCGCCTCTTCCTGCCCGACGACGTAGTCGTTCAGGATCGAGTAGATCTCCTTCGGCCGCGGCAGGTTGTCGAGATCGAGCAGCGCCGGGGAGGTGAGTTCCTCGTCGATGATCTCGTTGCAGAGATCGATGCACTCGTCGCAGATGTAGACACCGGGCCCGGCGATGAGCTTCTTGACCTGGCGCTGGCTCTTCCCACAGAAGCTGCAGAGGAGCTGCTCGTTACCGTCAGTCGCTCGGGCCATGTCTCTCTACCTTGTACCTCGAAATTGCTCGGATGACTAGGACGCGGCTGCCATCGCGGGCGTGCCCCGATGGGCGATGACCGTGTCGATGATGCCGTAATCGAGGGCTTCCTGCGCGGTCATGAAGTAGTCGCGCTCCATGTCCTTGGCGACCTTCTCGAGATCCTGCTTCGTGTGCCGGGCGAAGATCTCCTCGAGCAGTCGCTTCATGGACAGCGTCTCCCGCGCCTGGATCTCGATGTCGGTCGCCTGGCCCTGGAACCCGGCAGAGACCTGATGGATGAGGATCTTCGAGTGCGGCGTCGCCATCCGCTTGCCGTGGGTGCCCCCGGCCAGCAGGAGCGCCCCCATGGACATGGCGATTCCGACGCAGATCGTCTGCACGTCGGGCTTGATGTACTGCATCGTGTCGTAGATCGCCATGCCGGCATAGACCGAGCCGCCCGGCGAGTTGATGTAGATGGAGATGTCCTTGTCGGGGTCCTCGGACTCCAGGTGGATCAGCTGCGCCACGATCAGGTTGGCGATCTGGTCGTCCACGGGAGTCCCGAGGAAGATGATTCTCTCGTTCAGAAGCCGCGAGTAGATATCGAAGGCGCGTTCGCCTCTCGACGTCTGCTCGACGACCATTGGGATCAACGGGCTCATGTGCCTCCCTCGCTTCCTGGCGTCCATATCTTCATCTCGGTAGGTGCTTTCTCCTTCTCGGGCGTCCACAGCTTCTCGCGGGCACGGGCGAGTTCGATCGGGATTCGCGTGACCCCGGCGACGACCTCGTCGAGCGCCTTGCGCATCCGCAGGTCGCCTCGGAGCTGTTCGAACCCGGCGTGCTCGCGCGCGGCCGCGAGAAGGGCGTCCGGATCCTCCCCGCCCTCCTCGGCCTCGCGTCGGACGAGCGTCTCGACCTCCTCGTCCGACACCTCGATCTCGAGCTGGTTGGCGACCGCATCGAGCACGAGCTCGCGCCTCAGCGCCTGCTCGGCCTCCTCGCGGAGGCGACCGGCGATCTGATCCTGGGTCTGGCCCGTCATGGCCAGGTAGACCTCGAGGCTGAGGCCCCGCCGCTCGAGCGAGC
Organism: uncultured Actinomycetes bacterium; assembly: GCA_963842305.1. Taxonomy (GTDB): domain Bacteria; phylum Actinomycetota; class Thermoleophilia; order Gaiellales; family Gaiellaceae; genus JAIBJN01. The sequence goes on along the minus strand of CAWJFW010000002.1, from coordinate 408,861 downwards.
GCACGAAGCCCGTGGCCAGCTCAGCGGTACGGCGCTCGACCATCGGCTCGAGCGAGTCGAAGGTGGACTCGGCGACGAGAGCGTCGACCGCGTCCTGCCGAAGCTTGAGCTCCAGCTCGCCCTCGAGCTGCTCGCGCAGCCGCGCCTCGATGTCGGAGCGCAGCTCCGCGAGCGTCTCGAACTCGCTCGCCGCCCGCGCGAAGTCGTCCTCGAGCGGCGGCAACACCCTCTCCTTGACGGCCGTCACGGTCAGCTCGACGCTCGCGTTCTGCTCGTCGTCGAGCTCGAACTCGACCTCCTTCGTCTCGCCCGCGGCCATCCCGACGAGGGCAGCCTCGATCTCGTCGACGAGCCGGCCGCTGCCGACCTCGACGACGTACTCGCGCTGGGTCGCACCGATCTCCGCGCCTTCCATGTCGATCACCGCGACGTCCCCGGGCTGGATCGGCCGATGCTCGACCGGGGCGAGATCGGCGACGCTCGCGCGAAGAGCGTCGAGTTCGGCGTCGACCAGCTCGTCGGGCACGTCGGCCTCCGGGGCGCCGACCTCGAGCTCGGTCCAGTCGGCGAGCCCGGGCGTTGGGACCACCGCGACTGTCGCAGTGAAGCGAAAGGACTGCCCCTCGGCAGGCGGCCCGTCGCCGACGTCGACCTCGGGGCTGGCTACCGGTCGAACGCCCGACGTCGCGGCCGCGTTCCAGAACCAGCCGTCGAGGTGGCTGCGAACCGCCTCCTCCCACAGCGCCTCGCGGCCGATGCGCGCGGCGACAACGGTGACGGGTGCCTTTCCCTTACGAAAGCCGGGGATACGCAGCGACGACGCGAGGTCCGAAGCCGCATGCTCGATCGCATGCTGAACGTCCGCCTCCGGCACCTCGACCTCGAGGCGCACGCGGCTTTCGGGCAGCTCTTCGACCTTCGTCTTCACTGCGGGCCATTGTGTCAGAACGATGTCAGTCTCCCGGGCATGGCCCGAGTCGAGGTGACGGTCTCGCCCGGCGCCGCCCGGAGTGAGCTCGTCGGGCGGCACGGCGAAGGATGGCGGGCCCGGATCGCCGCCCCGCCGGAGCGTGGGCAAGCCAACCGCGCGCTCGTCGAGCTGCTCGCGGACGCGCTCGGCGTCCGGGCCGGGGCGGTCGCCGTCGTCGCTGGCCCGACCGGCCGCCGGAAGCTCGTCGAGATCGACGGGCTGACCGCGGCCGAGGTCGATCGGCGGCTCGTCGCGGCATCCAGAGACGCCTGACTCGATCCGGCAGGAATCGCGCGAGAGCAGGCGAAAACCTCCTCCGTCTTGACACTCTGATAGGAGTGCTATATCACTCCGAGTCATCCAGTAGAGAAAGTGGGGTATTCGAAATAGTGACACGAACACGCACTCGTATCGCCCAGTTGAGCGCCCTCGCGGCGCTCACCACCTTGTTCGTCCTCGTTGCCGCCGGCTGCGGCGGCGGTGACGACGCCGACGCCTCCAGCGCAAACGGCGGCGACGGCGGCACCCTCTCCCTCGTCGCCTACTCGACTCCGCGTGAGGCCTACGAGGAACTCATCCCGATGTTCCAGGACACCGACGCCGGCGCAGGCGTCGAGTTCGAGCAGTCCTACGCCGCCTCCGGCGAGCAGCGGGACGCCATCGTGGAAGGGCTTCCGGCCGACTTCTTCCACGCCTCCCTCGAGCCGGACGTGGACGCCCTCGTCGAGGAGGGCATGGTCGCCGCGGACTGGAACAAGAACGACTACGACGGAATCCTCACGAACTCGGTCGTGGTCTTCGCCGTCCGGCCCGGGAACCCGGAGAACATCCAGACCTGGGACGACCTGCTGAAGGAAGGCGTCGAGGTGATCACGCCGAACCCGTTCACGTCAGGCGGCGCCCAGTGGAACATCATGGCTGCGTACGGCGCCCAGATCGAGCAGGGCAAGTCGGACGAGGAGGCCATCGCCTACCTCGAGGATCTCTTCCTGAACCACGTCCCCGTCCAGGACAAAAGCGCGCGCGAGGCGCTCCAGACGTTCGCGGCCGGCAAGGGCGACGTCATGCTCGCGTACGAGAACGAGGCGATCTTCGCCCAGCAGGCGGGCCAGGCGCTCGACTACGTCGTGCCCGAGCAGACGATCCTGATCGAGAACCCGGCCGCCGTCGTGAACACGGGGAGAGCCCCGAGGCCGCGAAGGCGTTCCTCGACTTCCTCTACACGCCAGAGGCGCAGGCCGTGTTCGCGGCGAAGGGCTATCGCCCCGTCGTCGAGGGCGTGGAGACCGAATTCGACTCGTCCGACCCCGCCGGGCTCTTCACGATCGAGGACGTGGGCGGCTGGTCCGATGTCCGCACGCGCTTCTTCGACCGCGAGGAGAGCATCTTCCTCGACATCGAGAACGAGCTGGGGGTCCCCACTGACGACTAGACCCGAAGCGGTCACGCTGCCGGCGCGCACTGGATCTTCCAGGCGCGCCGGCGGCCTCGTTCTGGGGCTCTCGACCGCGTACCTCACGCTCATGGTGCTGATCCCGATCGCGGCAGTGATCGTGGCGTCGCTCGAGGGCGGCCTCGCGGCCTTCTGGGATCAGGTCACGTCCCCCACCGCGGTCGCGGCGCTCAAGCTCACCTTCGTGGCCTCGCTGATCGTCGTGGCCGTCAACGCGGTCACCGGAACGCTGATCGCATGGGTCCTCGTCCGCGACGACTTCCGCGGCAAAAGCGTCGTCAACGCGATCATCGACCTGCCGTTCGCCCTGCCGACGATCGTCGCCGGGCTGACGCTCCTGGCCGTCTACGGGCCGAACAGCGCGCTCGGCATCGACATCGCCTACAAGCGCGCCGCCGTCGTCGTGGCGCTCCTCTTCGTCACGCTCCCCTTCGTCGTCCGGGCGGTGCAGCCCGTCCTCCTCGAGCTCGACCGCGAGATGGAAGAAGCTGCCGCGTCGCTCGGCGCGCGGCCGTTGACCATTTTCCGGAGGATCGTCCTGCCGAACCTGTTGCCGGCGATGCTCTCCGGCGCCGCGCTCTCGTTCGGGAAGGCGGTCGGGGAGTTCGGTTCGATCGTGCTCATCTCGGGGAACATCCCCTTCCACACGGAGGTGGCCTCCGTCTGGATCTTCAAGGCGATCGAGAGCGGCGACCGCCCGGCGGCGGCCGCAGTGTCCGTGGTGCTGCTCGTCCTTTCGTTCGTCGTCCTCGCCGTGGCCGACGTGCTCGAGCGGCGCAGCCGGAGGCACGATGCGTAGCGGGGCGGCAGCGCGGTACGGCCTGCGCGCGGCGGCGCTCGGCTACCTGCTGCTGCTCCTTGCGCTGCCGCTCTCGATGATCGTCTACTACACGTTCCGGGACGGGCTCGAGCCGGTCTGGGACGCGCTGACCGATCCCGCCTTCGTGTCGGCCCTCAAGTTGACCCTCCTCGCAGTCGGGATCGCCGTGCCCGTGAACACGATCTTCGGCGTCGCGTGCGCCATGGCGCTCGTCCGCCGGCCGCCCAAGCACGGAACCTGGCTTCTGAACTCGCTCATCGGGCTGCCCCTCGCGCTGTCTCCGATCGTCGTCGGGCTGGCGCTGATCCTCGTGTACGGCAAGGAGGGCTGGCTCGGCGGCTGGCTGACCGAGAACGGGATCCAGATCATCTTCTCCACGCCGGGCATCGTCCTCGCCACGATGTTCGTCACGCTCCCGTTCGTCGTTCGCGAAGTCATCCCGGTTCTCCGCGAGGTCGGAACGGACCAGGACGAGGCCGCGTGGACGCTGGGTGCGTCGCGCCTTCAGACCTTCCGGCGGATCACGCTTCCGGCCATCCGCTGGGGCGTCGCCTACGGCGTCGTGCTCACGACGGCGCGGGGCCTCGGGGAGTACGGCGCGGTCGCGGTCGTGTCCGGCCGGATCGCCGGCAAGACCGAGACGCTCACGTTGCACGTGAACGAGGAGTACCTGCGGTTCAACGGGGTGGCCGCGTACACGACGTCGCTCGTGCTTGCCGTGCTCGCCGTGCTCACCCTGATCGCCATGAATCTCTTCAAACCCAAGGAACACAAGGAGGTTGCGGATGTCGATCGCCGTCCGCCAGGTCACGAAGCGGTTTGACAACGGCTTCGTCGCCGTCGACAACGTCTCGCTCGCCATCGCCGGAGGCTCGCTGACGGCCTTGCTCGGGCCGAGCGGCAGCGGCAAGTCCACCCTGCTCCGGATCATCGCCGGGCTCGAGGAGCCCGACGTGGGCGACGTCTCCATCCTCGGCCAGGACGTCACCGGAGTCCCGCCGCAGAAGCGCGAGGTCGGCTTCGTCTTCCAGCACTACGCGGCCTTCAAGCACATGACGGTGCGGGACAACGTGGGCTTCGGGCTCAAGATCCGGAAGCGCCAGAAGGCCGAGATCAGAAGCCGGGTCGACGAGCTGCTCGGTCTCGTCCAGCTCGACGGCCTTGCCGACCGCTACCCGGGCCAGCTCTCCGGCGGCCAGCGCCAGCGCATGGCCCTCGCCCGGGCGCTCGCGGCCGAGCCCAAGGTCCTCCTCCTCGACGAGCCGTTCGGCGCGCTCGACGCCCGCGTTCGCAAGGAGTTGCGAGCCTGGCTCCGCCGCCTGCACGACGAAGTGCATGTCACCACCGTGCTGGTGACGCACGACCAGGAGGAGGCGATGGACGTCGCCGACCGCGTCACCGTGATGAACGAGGGCCGCGTCGAGCAGAGTGGGAAGCCACGCGACCTCTACGAGCACCCCGCGAACGAGTTCGTCATGAGCTTCGTCGGGCCGGTCAACCGCCTCGGGGAGGAGTGGATCCGGCCGCACGACCTCGAGCTCCGCCTCGAGCCCAACGGGACGACGAGCGAGGCGATGGTGCAGCGGATCGTTCACCTCGGCTTCGAGGTGCGCGTCGAGCTCGTGCTCGACGACGGACGCCACGTCTCGGCGCAGGTGACGCGGAACGAGGTCGAGGAGCTCGAGCTCCTGGAGAACCAGATCGTCTACGTGCGCCCGAGCCGGACGACCGTCTTCAGTGGGACTCCCATGCCCCAGGCTGTGAGGTGATCTCCGCGATCCCGGTCGGAAGCTCTCCCGACGCGACGTCCGCGAGGGTCAGCTCCTCGAGCACGGCACGGAGGTTCGCGCGCATGGCGATCCAGACATCCTGGAGCCGAGCGGCCGGCCCCACGTAGGCGACCGACTCCGGCCTCGCGCCGCGCACGTTGGCCAGCGGGCCCCTCGACGGCGCGGATCACGTCGGCGAGCTTGATCTCCTCGGCCGGCCGTGCCAGCCAGTACCCGCCGTCCGCCCCACGCTGGCTCTGGACCAGCCCGTGATGGCGCAGCTCGAGCAGGATGTTCTCGAGGAACTTCAACGGGATCTCCTGGGCCTGGGCAATCCGCTCGCCCTTAATCGGCCCCTCGTCGGCGGCGGCGAGTTCGAGCGCCGCACGCAGTGCGTAGTCGACCTTGGCCGAGACCCGCATGCCTCTATCTTGACGTCCCGCGAGCGCAGCGGGACGAAGCACGCGTCGGGACGTCTTGATCCGGGGCGGCCGTCGTGCAACTCTCGGTCGAGACAGGGAGGGCTTGCGTGCGGACATCTGTGGTGATTTTCGGTGCGGCCTTGACCCTCCTCGGAAGCGGCGCGGCGGATGCGTGGGCGTCGACCTGCAACCACCATCAGCCGACCATCATCGGTACGAGTGCCGGCGACCGGATCGTGGGAACGGCCGGGAACGACGTCATCGAGGCCGGCGACGGCAACGACCGAATCTGGGGACTCGGCGGCAACGACACCGTCTGCAGCGGCAACGGCGATGACCGCGTGCGCGGGGGCAACGGCGGCGACACCGTCTTCGGGGGCACGGGCCGCGACACCATCCTCGGCGAGCAGGGCGTCGACCTCGTGCTCGGAGGCGGCGGCCGTGACAATCTGCACGGCGATTCGGGCTTCGACAGATTCCGCGACGGGGCAGGCGACGACCTCGTCCACGGCGGTACGGGAAACGACGAGCTGACGGAGAACGGCGCCGGCGACGACCGCGTGTTCATGGGCGACGGGAACGACGTCATGGCCGATGGGCCGGGCGACGACATCTACGCGGGCATGGCCGGAAGCGACCTTCTCGTCCTGACATCGGCGGGCGCGGACGCCTTCGACGGCGGCCCGGAGCGTGACTGGATCAGTGCCTCCTCGCTCCCCGGGCCCGTGATGATCGACCTGATGGCGGTTCAGGGACCGGGAAGCGGCATCGGGCCGGACCAGTTCCCGGACGTCGAGGTCGTGGTCGGGACGCCCGCCGCCGACACCCTGCTCGGCGACGCCACTAACAATCTCTTGCGAGGCCTCGGGGGGGACGACCAACTCGAAGGGAGAGGCGGGAACGACATCCTCGAAGGCCTGGGCGGTCTCGATTTCCTCGACGGTGGAGACGGCAACGATCGTCTCGACGGTGGAAGCGGAACCGACGAGTGCCTGAACGGAGAGGTCGTCCTGAACTGCGATCCGTAGGTCGGCTAGTTCAGCCTGGCTTCCTCGAGGTCGAGGTCGCGGATCACGCGGCGCATGACCTCGTCATCGATCCGCCCGTCGCGCTGGAGGTTGAGCACCGCTTCGCGCTCGGAGTCGAGCAGCTCGCGCAGCAGGCGCTGGTAGCTGAGGGAACGGTCCTCGAGGTCGCCGTCGGTTTCGGGGTCGAAGCGTGACCGGAAGCGCTCTCGCCGGAAGTTGAACATCGCCCGCAGCCGCTCGGCCGTGTCCTCGCGCACCCAGTCCTCGTCGACGAGCTCCTCGAGGCGCGCGAGCGCGGCTTCGGCGGCGTAGATCCGGGCCTTCGCCTCCTCCTTGCGCTCCAGCTCGTCGCTCTGCAGCCGGAGGACGCGGATGAGTGCCGGCAGCGTCAAGCCCTGGAGCAAGAGCGTGCCCAGGATCACGGAGAAGGTGAGGAAGATGATCAGCTCACGGTTCGGGAACGGCGTGCCGGCATCTGTCGTCAGCGGCAGGGCGAGAGCCGCAGCAAGCGACACGGCTCCGCGCATCCCGGACCACGAGAGGACGAGGGCGCCTTTCCAGGGCTCGTCGGCGGCGCCGTCGAGCACCTCCGGTCGCCGCAGCCGCGACAGGTACGTGGTCGGGAAGACCCAGAGGAACCGCGCGCCGATCACGACCGCGGTCACGACGGCGGCATAGAGGACGAGGTCACCACTCGAGGTCCCCGCCAGCGCGTCGAGGATGACCGGCAGCTGCAGTCCGACGAGCGCGAAGAGCAGCCCGTTGAGGACGAAGAAGATCACCTCCCAGAGCCCCACGCCCTGGAGACGGGTGCGCGCCGATGTCAGCTCGAGCGTGTGCCAGCCGAGGTAGATTCCGGCGCTCACGGCGGCGAGCACGCCCGACACGCCGAGCGCCTGGGCGGGCAGGAAGGCGAAGTAGCCGCTGAGGATCGAGATCGTCAGCTCGACCGGCGGGTTGTCCACGCGCCGCCGGACCTGCCGGATGACGAAACCGACCGCGAGGCCGATCGCGATCCCGCCGGCGACGCTCCACACGAAGCGGCCCGACGCTGCCGGGAGCGAGAAGCTCCCCGCGACGACCGCGGTGACCGCCGAGCGGAGCGCGACGAGCGCGGTGCCGTCGTTGACCAGGCTCTCGCCCTCGATCAGCCCGATCAGCCGCCGCGGCAGGCCGAGCCGCGTTGCAATGGCGGTCGCTGCCGTCGGGTCGGTCGGCGAGACGATCGCGCCGAGGACGAAGGCGACCGGCCACGAGATGCCCGGGATGAGCTCGTGCGCGACGACCGCGACGAGCACCATGGTCAGGAGGACGAGGCCGACCGCGAGCAGGACGATCGGCTTGAGGCTCGCGCGGAACTCCCGCAGCGAGGTGAAGAATGCCGTCCCGTACAGGAGCGGCGGCAGGACAGCGACGAGTACGAGGTCCGGTGGGAGCTCGATCTCCGGCATACGCGGGACGAGGCCGAGCGCGAGCCCTCCGAGGACGAGCAGGATCGGGTACGGGATCCGCACCCGCTGAGCGACGACGATCAGCGCCGTCGCAGAGGCGAGGAGGACGAGGAGGACGAGGCTGTCTTCGGCGGAGAACACTGAGCTCGGACGGCGGCCGATGCGGGCGAGAGGACTCGAACCTCCAAGGGGTTATACGCGGGTTTGGCGGCGAGTGTCGGCGAGGGGCGCGAAGCGGCTTGTTGCCTAGCGTTGCGGGCAGTGCACTCACTTGCACGCCGCATGGCTCCGCGAGGCCGTTCCCGGACGTTTGGGCACGGATTGGGCACCGCGCTTGGTCCGGCGTGGTCTCGGGAGGTGGCCCAAGAAAAGGCAAGCGGGCCAGGGTGCGCCGCCAGGCAAGGGGGGTCGAGACCCGCGCCACGCACCCCAGCCGATTCGAGCCTACTAGATGGCCGCTTAGGTCAGTCGTCGAGCTCGTAAAACAGCCCGGGCGAGTCCCGGGGATCGCCCCCCACTCGCTCAATTTTTCCCCCTTCTGTCCGTCCGCGGTGCGCTGGGGCGATTTCGCCCAAATGCAGCGAGTCTCCGCTGTTTGGTCAAGGCGAAGCGACGGAGTACTATGAAAAGGCGCAACTTAACGAATCTGACTTAGGGGGTCAGCATGCGGCGGCTGGCGATTCTGATTGTTGTGCTGTCGGCGGTGGGCGTAGCTCCGGCGGCAGCACAGCTTCCCGATGTCTCTCTCCCGGACGTCCCTGTTCCCGAGGTTCCGGACGTGGAACTGCCTGAGCTCCCCGGTGACGGCGGAGGCGGCAGCGATCCGGCTCCTTCGGTCGGAACGCCGAGCATCGGCGGCGTCGTGGGCGGCGTCTTGGGCGGCGGCGGCTCCGGCTCGGGCGGCGGCTCCGGCTCGGGCGGCGGCGGCTCCGGCTCGGGCGGCGGCGGCTCCGGCTCGGGCGGCGGCGGCTCCGGCTCGGGCGGCGGCTCGGATTCTTGTCCGTGCGCGGCGCCTGCTACCGGGAACCCGGCCAACGGGGACTACGACAAGTACCCCGCGGGTGGCGGCGCTCCGGACGCGACGAGCGGCGAAGCGACATCCGTTGTCGCGGCATCGGAATCTGAGAGCCCAGGCGGCGCCGACGGCCCGGCCGGAGAAGTCCTCGGAGCGGGAGCCTTCGGCGATGACAGCTCGGAGCTACCGGCCGCCGACTCAGCGCCGTTCGGTGTGGACATGGGGACTAGTCCGTTCGCGGTCGCCGTGCTCGCGCTCGCAGGCATGGGCCTGCTCGTCGGCATCGCAGGAGGGCTGAAAGCACTCCACGGCCGCACCAGAGGCAGTTACTCATAGACGGGAACAACAGCGGAGAAGCTAGGCCCGGGCGGCCTCCGGCCTAGCGGCTATTTCAAGCCCGCTCGGCGGCGGTGAGAACTCGGGCGAGAGTGTCCTGAGTTTCCGTTTCCACGGCGACATCCTCGCAGGAGTGTTTGGGCACTGATTGGGCACCGGCCAGAGCGCCGATGTCGGTTGATTCCGGTCGGGGCGCCCGGAATCACGGCTACCGTTCGTCGTCGTCGTGAAACCCGCCATCATCGCGCTCACCCTCGCGCTCGTCTCGGCCGGGTGCCGTGGCGGGAGTAGCACGAGTCCGGCGACAGTCACGGCGTCCCAGACACAGGCTGCGAGTTCTCCGGAGGACTGCCTGAGCCAAGCCGGGTTGTCGAACGTGGAGCAGCGAGACACCGACCTCTGGAGGGGCAGCAAGGACCTCCCGTGCTTCCTAGTCACCGTCAAGTCGCTCCCCACGGCGGCCCAGGCCAATAAGGCCGCCCAGCAGGCCGATCTCGTCGACGCGTACGCGGCCGGTCGCTACCTCGTGACCGGGCCGGTCACGTCGGCCGACGACCAGGGCATCACGCAGGCCGTCGCTGACTGCCTCGCCTGAGTCAGCGAGTTTGCGCGGTCACGGATTCGCCGCGCCGTCGTGGCGCATAGGGACGCGGCCGGTCGGGCGCGCCACGCAGGGGGCGTCGGCGCCGACACCTCCTTCGCCCGACGTGGCGCTGTTGGGGTGGGAGCGGGGTTACTTCCCGAGACAACGGGTACGCCGGGCGAGCGCGTCGTAACCGGCCGAAGGACGACGCAACGGAGGTCGTTGTGGCTGCTCTCGTTCAGATCGTTGGTGCGCTCCTCATCCTTGCCGCTTTCGGACTTGGACAAGCCGGGGTCATGAGCCAAACGGGTCTCTCCTACCTCGTCCTCAACTTCGTCGGCGCGACCGTTCTCATCGTCGCCGCCTACGTCGAGCACCAGTGGGGCTTCGTGCTCCTCGAAGGCGCCTGGGCGCTCATCGCCGCATGGAGCCTTGCGCGTCTCACCTATTTCGCCAAGCCCTGCTAGGCCGGGGCGCAGGCCGCGAGGACTCCCCAGAAGCCGCCGCGGAGCTACGCTTCTGCCGCCGAAGCAGGCGGCTTAGCTAGACCGAAACGAGCGTCCCTCAACCTCTGCGCGGGCTTTCGCCTCTGGCGAGAGCGGCGTGTGGAAGCGTCCTGGTATGTACCACCGGAAGGTGCGACCGAGCGCAGTCCTCTGGCAGACGCACTCGGGTGGGCAGCCACACTTGTGGTCTGCGGGATTGTGAAGCCGAGCAGCGATGCTGCGTGCCATGCCCCGATCTTAGCGCCGCCAGAGGAGAGAGAATCCTGGAAACACGACCGACGCAGGCCGCAAGGTGACCCTTAGGACCACCCTGCCCGCGCCCAGGCGCCGCTGGCCGAGCTCGTCCGCCGGCGCGGGCTCTCCGGCACACGCTGTAATGTCAGGACCCCTCTGGTCAGGCGGCGTTAGCGCCAGATGGAGTACTTGCCGTCCATCCGGTACCGCGTGTCCGGCGTCTTGCTGAAGCTGACCTGCACCAGTGAGTAATTCCGGCAGGTCCTGTACTGGCGGATCTGCGATTTGTCCCCTCCGTACACGGAGATGCTGACCTGCGTGCCTCGCTTGTCGAAGATGCGGGCGACCCGGTTGAGCGAGTCACCCTTGTGGATTCTGCTGAACTCGCCCCTCGTGGCGCAGTTGGGCGTGTCGGCGCTCGCGATCGGCGCCGCGATCAGTGCCGCCAGGATCATGGCGGCGAGTGCCGCCATCGAGCCTGACGTGACAGGAAAGACATCGCCCGGCGACATGGTCGGTTCCTAACGTCTGCGTTTCTGGACTGACCAGGATTGCGTCAGCCACGACGCCGACCATTTGCTAGAGCCGGGAAAAGATTGCTCGCCAAATAGTTAGGGCGAGACGAACACACCGTACACCAAATCGTGTGTCGCTTCTGGCCTCCCGTTGTCTAGCCAGGCTGCGCGTCAACGGAGCGTCGAGATTCGGGCTCCGCGCGGTGGTCAGCGAGCCGAGGTCATGCGGTTAGCCCAGGACAGCCGTCGAGCCGAGGTGCCGATCCGCCCCTTCCCACCCATTCAGCGGCTGCGACACTCGCAAGCCGATTCAGTATTCGTCGCCGTAGTCGCCGAGGAAGTCGCGCTCGTCTAGCGGGCTTCGAGGTGGGCCTCCGCCCTGCGGCTAGGCGGATCTCGGCGCAAGTCTCGCTGACCCGACTACCAAGGAGGCGCATGATGCCCGAGGGAGACCGTGCGGCGTAGAACCGAAAGCTGACTGTTTGGACATCTTCTGGACACCCCGGCCAACCCGGCCCGAGAAAATCCTGGGTATTCGCGCCAGTGCGGGCGAGAGGACTCGAACCTCCAAGGGCTTGCGCCCAACGGGACCTAAACCCGTTGCGTCTGCCAGTTCCGCCACGCCCGCGCGTGGGAACCGAACGATAGCTCTCGGATAGATTGCGGCTTGATGGGATCTCGTGTCCGGGAGTGGTTCTCGCTCCTCGTTCGCGGCGCCAAGGAGGCCAAGGCGGATGCGATCACCGACGTCGCCGCCGCCCTCTCGTACTACACCTTCCTCGCGATTCCCGCCGTCCTCCTCGTAGCCGTTGGCGTCTTCACCCAGGTCGCCGGGCCGGACACGATCCAGTCGATGCTGAACCGGCTCGAGGGCATCGTCCCGGAGGAGGCGATCACCCTCCTCGGCGATAGCCTGAACCGGGCGATCGAGAACCAGAGCGGCGGCGTCGTCCTCATCGTCGTCGGCTTCCTGCTCGCCCTCTGGACGGCGTCGGGCGCCATGAACGCGCTCATGCGCGGCCTCAACCACGTCTACGACCGCGAGGAGTCGAGGGGCTTCGTGCGCCAGCGGCTCACCGCGCTCGGGATGCTCGCGTGCCTGCTCCTCGCCTTCGGGCTCGCCTTCGGCCTCCTGGTCCTCGGTCCGAAGCTGAACGACTGGATCGGCAGCGCCCTCAATGCGGAGGACTTCTTCGGCTGGCTCTGGTGGACGCTCCAGTGGCCGATCCTCATCCTCGGGCTGCTCGGAGCCTTCGCCGCCATCCTCTACCTCGGCCCCGACGTCGAGATGCGGCGCTGGGCATTCCTGACGCCGGGAGCGATCGTCGCGGTCATCGTGTGGCTCCTCGCGTCGGGCCTCTTCGCCGTCTATGTCAGCCTGTTCGGCTCCTACAACAAGGCGTGGGGATCGCTGGCCGGAGTGATCATCATGCTCACGTGGCTCTGGCTCTCGGCGCTCGCGCTCCTGCTTGGCGCCGAGGTCAACGCGGCCGCCGACCGCGACCCGGCACGTCACCGGGGCGACCCTGCCGAGACGAAGCTCCAGGCGCAAAGCCAGACGTAGCGGCCGGCGAGGCTACACTCGTCCCCGGGCCCCGTAGCTCAGTGGATAGAGCGGCGGACTTCGAATCCGCGTGCGGAGGTTCGACTCCTCCCGGGGCCATCAACTAGCCGTCCCGCCTGGTCCGCAGCAAGCCGTCGCCTTCCAATTAACAAGAGCCGACGCTCGGCGTCCGGGCCGTCCTCCAACAGCTTCTCCCGCGAGGAGTAGAGCTTACGGGCGGAGACCCTTGAGAGGCACGCCCCCTAGACTTCGGACGTGCCGCTTTGCACGAAGTGCGGCGAGGAGAACTCGGAGCGGGCCCACTTCTGCATGGCCTGCGGGGTGCGGCTCGCCGTCGCGACTGGCCGGGAGCGGCGAAAGCTCGCGACGATGCTCTTCTGCGACATCACGGGCTCGACCGCGATGGGCGAGCGCTTTGACGCCGAGGCGGTTCGCTCTCTCATGCTCCGCTACTTCGACGAGATGCGGGCGGCGATCGAGCGGCATGGCGGCACCGTCGAGAAGTTCATCGGCGACGCGGTCGTCGGGATCTTCGGGGTGCCGGTCGCGCACGAGGACGACGCCCTCCGCGCGGTGCTGGCGGCGGCAGAGATGCAAGAGGGCGCAGCGCGCCTGAACGAGGAGTTCGAGCGTGGCTTCGGCCTCGGCATCATGCTCCGAATTGGCATCAACACGGGCGAGGTCGTAACCGGGGAGTTGAGCGCCGACAGGCCGATGGCAACGGGCGACCCAGTCAACGTCGCCGCGCGCCTCGAGCAGGCCGCGCGGCCCGGCGAGATCCTCGTCGGCGAGCAGACGTACCTGCTCACACGCGACGCGGTGTCCTTCGAGCCGGTCGAGTCGCTCGCGCTCAAAGGAAAGTCAGAGCAGGTCGCCGCCTATCGCCTACGCTCCGTGGCGGACGAGGGGCGGGCCAACGCTCGGCAGCGCGAAGTCGAGCTCGTCGACAGAGAGGCGGAGCTCGCGGCACTCGAGGCCGTCTTTGCCTCATGCCTGGCAGAGCGGCGCAGTCGCCTAGTCGAGATCGTCGGCGAGGCGGGTGTCGGCAAGTCCCGTCTCGTCGCGGAGTTCGTTCGCTCGGCGGCATCGGGCTCGACGGTTCTGAGCGGGCGCTGCCTCTCCTACGGCGAGGGGATCACCTATTGGCCGCTCGCCGAGGCCGTGAAGGAGGCAGCCGCTGTCGACGCCTCGGACACACCGGACCAAGCCCGAGTTCGTATCGCCGACCTCGCGGCCGCCGGACCGGACGGCGAGGCGGTCGCCGGGCTACTGGCCGTCGCAGCAGGGCTCAGTGAGGGGAGGGCCTCTCCCGAAGAGATCGCCTGGGCGACGCGGAAGCTGCTGGCGGCCCTGGCCCGCGAGCGGCCCGTCATCTTCCTCCTCGACGACCTGCAGTGGGCGGAGCCGACGTTCCTGGCCCTCGTCGGCGCGCTCGCCGGGGTCGAGGCTCCCGTCCTTCTTCTCGCGCTCGCCCGGTCAGAGCTTCCCCAGCTGGACGTCCATGACGAGACGGTGGTCATCAGGCTCGAGCCGCTCCCCGCGGATGCCTCGGCAGCGCTCATCGACAGAACGCTCGCCGGCGGACTCCCACGCGACCTTCGCGATCACGTGATCGAAGCGGCCGGCGGGAATCCGCTCTTCCTCGAGGAGCTCCTCGCCATGCTCATTGACTCCGGCGTGGTGCGTCGAAGCGACGGGGGCTGGGTCTCGGCCGTCGATGAGTCGGGCGTTCCGCTGCCGCCGACGCTCGAGGCGCTCCTCGAAAGCCGGCTCGACCTGCTCGACGAGGTGGAGCGGGAGGTAATGGAGCGCGGGTCGGTCGAGGGGAAAGTCTTCCGCTTCGAGACGATCGAGGCCCTGTCAGTCCCCGGCGAGCTCGAGCGACTGCGGGCTGCGCTCGATGCGCTCGCCGACAAGGGCCTCGTTCACAACACTATCCACGCGGGTGAACCGGCGTTCCTCTTCCGCCACCTGCTCGTCCGCGACGTCGTCTACCGGGGGATTCCGAAGAGGCAGCGCGCGCAGCTTCACGAGCGCTTCGCCGGGTGGCTCGAAGAAAGAGCCGGCGAAAGGGCGGCCGAGATCGCCGAGGTCATCGGCTACCACTTCGAGCAGGCGTACAGCTACCGGCGCGAGCTCGGGGCTCTCGGCTCCGAGGGCAAGGCGATCGCCCTAAGGGCAACGGCGCGGCTCGAGGAGGCCGGATTCAGGGCACTCGCCAGGAGTGACCTCTTCGCTGCGATCAACCTCCTGCAACGCACGGTCGCGCTCCGGCCTGACGACGACCCCGTCCGCGTGCGACTCCTTCCGGAGCTGGGAGAGGCCCTCACCGAGGCGGGACGGCTCTCAGAGGCAGCCGAGATCCTTACTGAGGCGCGCCGGCTGACCGGGGCCGCCGGCGACAGTCGGCTCGAAGCCCGGGCGCAAATCGAGGAGCTCGTCTTGCTACTCCAGGTCGAGGCGGGGAAAGCCATGGTGGAGGCCCGAAAGGCCGGCGTGCGTGCGCGACGGAGTTTCGAGAAGGCAGGAGACGAGCTCGGGCTTTCCCGCCTCGCTTATCTTCAGGGCCAGGTGCACTGGCTCGAGGGTCGCGCCGCCGCGGCGGAAGAGGCGTGGGAGCGAGCTGCCTCCCATGCTCGGCGGGCGGGGGACCAGCGGCGCCTCGCCGCCATCCTGAGCTGGATCCCTTCTGCCGTGCTCTTCGGCCCGACACCCGCGCCGGCGGGCATCCGGCGCTGTGAGGAGATCAGACGGCTCCTGCGCGGCAACCTGCGTGCCCAGAGCGAGATCCTGCCGGCACTGGGCGGGCTCTATGCGATGACCGGGCGCTTCGAGCGAGCCGGCGAGCTCCTCGCCGAGAGCGACGCGATTCTCGAGGAGCTCGGCTTCACGATCCACTCGGCCGCAGAGTGGGCCGCCTACATCGCGCTGCTCGCCGGCGATCCCGCCATGGCGGAAGGACGCCTGCGAGCCGGCTACGAACGCCTTATCGCGATGGGCGAGTCGCAGCTTCTCTCGACCACCGCGGCGCTGCTCGGGAGGGCGATCTACGAGCAAGGTCGGTACGACGAGGCCTATGCATTCACCGAGGCCAGCGCGGAGGCGGCCGCCGCCGAAGACATCGTCACGCAGATTGCGTGGCGGGCCGTCAGGGCCAGGATTCTCGCCGGCCAAGGCCGGATCGGCGAAGGAGAGCAGCTGGCCCGCGAGGCGGTCGGGCTAGCGGAGCGGACAGATCTCCCCTCCGATCGAGGGGACGCGTTTCTCGATCTTGCGGAGGTTCTCCGCACATCGGCCCGCCTCGAGGAAGCGGAGGCGGCCGTGCGGCGGGCGCTTAGCCTTTACGAGCGGAAGGGAAATCTGGTCGGCGCCGATAAAGCGCGCTCCCTACTGGCGCAGCTGGCGCCCGTTTGAGACGATCTGCGCGAACTCGAGGGAGGTGCGATATGGGCCACGCAAACTTCAAAGACGACGCGGAGCTGCTCGGAGGGGACAGGGCGAAGGCTGCGCGGGCCGCTCGTTTGGGGCCAAGACGAAACGGGCGCGCTCATCTACGCCATGGTCTGCCAGAGCATCGGACACGACAACACCGTCGCGCGTGAGGTGGCCCCGCTGAAACTGACGCCAGGGGCGACCGAGTGGGAAATCGAACTCGAGCGCTGCTCCGGGGAGCCTTTCATCGAGGGCATGGCGGCCGCCACCGCCCTCGCCATCTTCACGAATACCGAGGGCGAGTTCGCCAGCTACAGCTGGACTGACTGCGTCCATCTGCACTCTGGGTCGGGCGCGTAGACGAGCAGATCCTTCGCCAACGCGCGACGCGAGAAGTACTGCAAACCCGCACCCAGCGCGACGACGACGAGCGGTAATACGGCGATCGACCAGTCGGGCACGGGTTAACCCTCTTAGGAACCCTTCGGCTTGCGCCCTCTCCGGGCAACCTGCCGGCCCTTGCGCCCAAGCTCGGCGGCCTCGTCGGCCGTGGCGTCAATCTCGTAGGAGCCCCGCCGAGCATCATCGAAGGTGATTCGAATCTTCGCGCCCTTGCCTTCCTCGATGCTCTTACCGGACAGGTCGCTTACAAACACGGTCTTCCTTGCCATCTTTCCTCCTTGGTCTAGACGCGACAGGATTTCTACGAGCCGTGACTTTTCTCCTGCAATAGCCCGTGGCCTGGGGCTTTCGCAAGGGCAAGAGGATTGGGCCGCCTCGCCTGAACCCCGGTTCGAGCGCGCGCCGGACCTCGTCACGCAGGACGTAGGCGAGGAAGGTGCGCTGCCGTGATCCAGGTGGTGCCCCCGTCGAGCAGGCAAGGCTGGTCGAAGATCAGCCACGCCGCGGCCTCCCTCCTTCGGCTGAGCGTCTCGGCTTCTTGACGGCGCGAGCAGCCCCGGCCTCCCCGGTCTCCGCGAGAGCGTGTGCGGCGAGGTGAGCGGTATCGGCGCCATGACCGGCGAGGGAGAGCCGGAGCAATGACATTGCTGGACGGTCGTGTCGCTACTCGACCTTGCCGATCAAGTGGTGCTGGACCGACCACCAGGCGGCCAGGCGCGCGTGATCCGTTCCGCCCTCCTGGGCAATGGCGAGGATGTCTCGGTGGCTCGCCTGCCCGATGCGTGCGTGAGTCCAGACGATCACGGCGTCATCGCCGTCGAAGTAGCACAGTTTGCGTCCGCCGGGCTTCCCGGGCCCGTGTTCCCAGGCCCCTTCGCCTCCCCAACTGCGCGTGCCGCACCTGCCCTGGTCAGGCGCGATCGCCTGCCCCCGTCGCACGGCTTCGTAGGCCGCGTTCAGCGAGGCGCCGTCACGGTAGATCGAGACCTGCCACCGGTCGGGTGAGAACTTCGTCTCGGTCGCGGACTGCAGGCAGACGGCCGTCTCGACCGCGCCGGGCTCGGACGCGGCTTGCACCTCACAGGACGGTCGCAGCGCCTCGGGGATGAGTGCCGCGACGTCATCGACCGGCGCAACGGGCTCGGTGCTCGTGTCCTGTGGCTGATTCGCCGCGGTGCTGGGCTCGCCGCTGTCAGCGGACGTGAGGTAGACGACCGCGGCCGCGGTCGCCGCCGCGACCAGGACAACCGGCAGGACGATGCGCCAGCCGATGCCCCTCGGGCGGCCGAAGAACATGACCACCGACCGGCTTGCCGGCTCCTCCTCGACCGCGACGCGCTTGATGCGCATGGGATCCGCGATCCCCTTCAGGTGGGCGCGTCCCTGGTCGATGAAGCGGAGCCCGGTCAGGCGGCCGGCGAGGTGGCTCGTCCCTTCGCTCACGATCACCTCACCGCCGTGCGCCATGGCACAGAGCCTCGCGGCGATGTTGAGCGCCGCTCCGCGGAACGAGCCCGACCCGTCGTCAGCGGGAATCGCTTCGCCGGAGTCGATGCCGATCCCGACGCGCACCGGAAGGTCGGGATTGTCGTCGGTCTCCTCGGCGAACCGCATCTGGAGGTCCATCGCCGCGCGGATCGCCTGCCGCGCCGACTCGAAGACGGCGAGGGCCTCGTCCCCGCGGATCTCGATCAGCCGCCCGCCGCGAAGCTGCACGCCCTCCTTGACGATGTCGCTGAACCGTGCGACGAGCAGGGCGGCGGCCTCATCGCCGTGTTCCGCGGTGAAGCCGCTGTATCCGCGGATGTCCGCGATGAGGAAAGTGCGGACGGGTGCATGTTGTGTCTCTGCCAGGCTGCGCACGAGTTTACGCGTCGTTTCTGCTTCCCGCAGTCCTTAGCTTGACGGGACCAGCGGCCGGAACCTTCCCGTTTGCTTTTCCTGACCGAAGTGCCCTCCGGCGCTGACCAACTCGCCCGCGGAGTGGGCCACGGCCAACCATCAATTCGCTCGAGTCGCATGTACAGGGGCGCTCGCGGCTCACCCCGTACGGACTTCGAATCCGCGTGCGGAGGTTCGACTCCTCCCGGGACCATCCTCAGAACCGCCCGTCTCCGGCCTCGCATGTGCCTTCTCACGACGGGTCGCGGCTAGGGGAAGCGGGAATCGGTTCTGAGCCGGCCATGGAGCGCTCGCAGGCCGCCTGCGAGACCGACCAGAAGGGCCAGGCCGGACATACCGAGCAGGGCACCTGCAAGCAGCGATGAGTTGGAGCCTCCGCCGAGCAGCCCGGCGCCGGCAATCCTGGGTCCCGAGGGGTTCTCGCTGCCGGCTTGAGCTCCTAGGACCTCACCCGGCGCGCTCGGTGCGCCGCTGCCCGGCCCGCCCGAGCGCATCGTGACGAGACCCGGGCTCGCGTCCTCGTCCGTCGTTGGGGCACCGCTCACCGGACACTTGTCATAGTCGCCGTTGACCGGGTTGCCGGTAGCGGGTGTCGCACAGGGACACGAGGACGAGCTGGACCTCTTTTCCTTTCCGCCCGAGCGATCGCGTCCTCCAGTCGCAGAGCCGCCTCCTGAGCCTCCACCGGAGCCCGACCCGCCGCCTGAGCCGCTGCCGCCCACGGAGACGCCGCCTCCTCCGACGCTGCCTCCGCCCGAGCCGCCACCACCGGTCCCGGGCAGGTCGACGGAAGGAGCGGATGGGATGAGGCCGCCGCCGCCGCCGCCTCCGCCACCACCGCCACCCCCGCCGCCGCCTCCCCCGCCTCCGCCGGGAAGGTCCGGCAGGTCCACGTCCGGAACGTCGGGAACGGGCACCGGTAGGTCGGGAAGAGGGACTTCGGGAATCTGTGCCGGCGCGGAAGATGCGCTGACCGCCGACAGGCACGCCACAGACACAAGGATCGCCACTCGCCGCATTGCTGACCCCCTACGCCAGGTTTCTTACTTACGCCGTTCGAAGCATCTCCCTCGTCACGTGTCCTCAAACCTCGATGCCCGTCGCGGCCCTGAAACACGATGAGGTTCGAGTGGTTTTCGCACGGTTCCGGCGGGTACTCGGGCTTGGCCCTCGCGTGAGAAGGCCGCCAGGCTCGGCAACGAGAGCGCCGAGCACCCTTGCCAGTCGAGCCCCGCCCCGCGCGGGGCGGCGCCTCTACCGTCTCAGGATTTCCTCGACGGGTCGCGTG
Source organism: uncultured Actinomycetes bacterium (assembly GCA_963842305.1). Lineage (GTDB taxonomy): Bacteria > Actinomycetota > Thermoleophilia > Gaiellales > Gaiellaceae > JAIBJN01. The sequence continues at coordinate 389,171 of CAWJFW010000002.1, read as the reverse complement.
TTGAGCACGCTGTCGGCGGATGCCCAGCCGCGTCGCGCGGTCGCGATCGCCAGCCGCATGTTCCCGAGCCCGTGCAGCGAGTGTGCATCGGTCGAGGCGACAATCCGGACACCGGCCTGGACGGCCAGCCGGACCTCCGGTGCCGAGAGGTCCAGGCGATCCGGAAGCCCGTTCGTCTCGAGCGCGACGCCGGTCTCGATTGCCGCCTCGAGAACCGCGTCGAGGTCGAGAGCGTTCGGCGGGCGGTGGTTGATGATTCGGCCGCGCGGATGGCTCAGACACGAGACAGCCGGATGGCGCATCGCCTCGACGACCTTTCGCGTCAGAGGCTCCCGCGCCTCTCGTTGGCCCGCATGGAGGCTGAGCTGCACCCAATCGAGCTCGGCCAGGATGTCATCCGGAAGGTCGAGGCTTCCGTCACGCCGTATGTCCACCTCGGCCCCGCGCAAGATTCGGAACGGGATGAGCTGCTCGTTCGCGTGGGCAATCTCCTCGCCCTGTCGCCGGAGATCGTCGGCATCCAGGCCCGGAACCACCCGGACGTTGCGCGTGTGATCGCAGATCGCAAGGTACTCGTAGCCGAGATCACGAGCATGACTCGCCATCTCGAGGACCGACGCCTTCCCGTCCGACCAGGTCGTGTGGCAGTGGAGGTCACCGCGCACGTCGGCCATCTCCACCAGCGGCGGCGATTCGCCGCGGAAGGCCGCCTCTCGCAGCTCAGGCGGGCACCAGGGAAGGCCGAGAGCTTCGTAGACTCCGGCTTCGTCCGGAGCCGACGGCAGCGGCTCGAGCGCGGAGACGTAGTCAACCGCCCCCGTCGCGCGAAGGAGCTCGGTGCCGAACTTCGACGACTCGGCGATGACCACCTCGATCGGAACACCTTCGGCGGTGAGACCCACCGCGCGGCGCGCCTCCTCCTCGACGACCGCGACGATCGTCTCGAGGCCGGCGAAGCGGCGGAGAACGTCCTCGGGCCGCTCGGCGCCAACCACCACCGACAGGTCATGAGACACGTCGGCCCATCGGCGCGGGTCGCCGGCCGGCGTCCCTCCCAGCTCGGCCGCGACGGCTTCGACGAGCGCCCGGGCGCGGTTCAGCGTGAGGCCCCGGCGGTCGCGGTGCACGGGCGCGTCCAGACGCTCCAGGATCCGTGCCTCCGTCTTCGGGCCGATGCCCGGAACCTCGCGCAACCGTCCGGCGGCGGCCGCCTTCCGGAACTCGACGAGGTCGCCGACTCCGAGCGTCCTTGCGATGTCGAGCATCCGCTGCGGTGCGATACCCAACAGGCGACCGAGGCCGACGAGCTCGACGCTCACGTTCTGCTCGAGCTCTCGAAGCTCGGCGATATCGCCCGTCTCGACCAGCTCCTCCAACCGGCTCGGCGATCCCCGGCCCTATGCCCCGGACCTCCTGTACGACCCCTTCCCGGACGAGCTCCTCCACGGGCATCGGCGTTGCGCGGATGGTCTCGGCGGCGCGGCGGTACGCGCGCGCCGTGTAGCGATTGGAGCCCACGAGCTCGAGGAGGAGCGCGAACGAGTCCAGGCGCTCGGCGATCTCCGAGTTCTCCACGGTCCGACGCACACTACGCCCGCGTAGGCGGAGCGGCCCGGACGCCCCTGGCCTTTCCGGCGATGAGGTTTCGCGGCCCGGCAGGTCGGTAGTGATGTGGCAACAGCGATCAGAGGAGCGTGAATCTCATGCCCAAGGTCGTCGCAGCGATCACGACATCGGTCGACGGATATGTCGCCGGGCCCGAGGACGGTCCCGGGAAGGGGCTCGGGGAGGGCGGGGAGCGGCTGCACTACTGGGTGTTCGGCGGACCGTGGACGTACGCCCTCGAGCCGGAAGGCGAGGCGACGGGAGAGGACGCCGCGTACATCACCGAGAACTTGTCGAAGCTCGGAGCTGTCGTCAGCGGTCGTTGGACGTACGAGGCTGCCGAGCACTGGGGCGGCGAGAACCCCTGGGGACTGCCGTTCTTCATCGTCACCCACCGACCCGAGGAGGAGCCAGCCGGCGGAGCGTTCACGTTCGTTTCCGGGGTCGAGACCGCCGTCGAGCGAGCGTCGGAGGCTGCCGGCGGCAAGGACGTCCACATCATGGGCGGTGCGGACACGATCCGCCAGGCGCTCGAAGCCGGACTCGTCGACGAGTTGACCATCATCGTCGCGCCGGTCGTGCTGGGAGGCGGAAAACGCCTGTTCGAAGGATTCACAATGTCGCTCGACCTCGAGCATCTGGGCGTCCGGCAGTCGCCGTTCGCGACGTTCCTCGACTACCGGATCACGCGGGCGTAGCCTGCGCGGGGAGCTACTCCGGCTGGTGACAGACCGCCTCGATGTTGTTGCCGTCGGGATCGAGGATGTAGGCGCCGTAGTAGCCGGGGTGGTAGATCTCGCGAGGTCCGGGGCCGCCGTTGTCGGTGCCCCCGGCCTCGAGCGCCGCGAAATGGAACGCGTCGACCGTCGCCCGGTCGGGCGCCGTGAAGGCCACGTGCACGTTCTCGGTCGTGGGCTTGCGCTGGTCGGTGATCCAAAACCAGGGCTTCCCGTCGCGCCCGAAGCCGCCGATCCGAGGCATGGGCTCCATCAGGAGCGAAAGGCCCAGCGGCGCCAGAGCGCGCTCGTAGAAGGCGCGGCTGCGGTCGTAGTCGGAGACGTTGACTCCGATGTGGTCGAGCATCGGTTCCTCCTCTGATCGGCTACGAAGAGTTCTTGCGCGCCCGGCTGGGCGCCACCCGCGGCGGCTCGTCGGGCTGCTTCGGGTACACAGGAGGCCACGGAGCATCCATGAGGCCGGACGCCCGGTCACGCTCGTGGAGCTCGAGCAGCGGCTCGAGCGACTGCGGCTGATCGTTCATCCCGTCCCAAGGATCGCCGTGAGCTGCCAACCGCCCGGGGACGCTCGCGATCGTGAGCTCGTCGGGGTGGATCGTCTCGACCTCCTCCCACGTCACGGGTGTGGACACCTGGGCGCCGGTTCGGGCGCGGACCGACCAGGGGCCGAAGACCGTCTTGTGCGGCGCGTTCTGGTTGTAGTCGACGAAGACGCGCCGGCCGCGCTCCTCCTTCCACCACGCCGCGGTGATCACCTCGGGACGGCGGCGCTCGAGCTCACGAGCGGCCGCGACCGCCGCGGCCCGCACCTGGTACGAGTCCCAGCGCGGAACGAGCCGCACGTAGACGTGAAGGCCGCGGTTTCCCGTCGTCTTCGGGTAGCCGACGATCCCGAGCTCGTCGAGGAGCCCACGAACCTCGGTCGCCGCGTTTCGCACGTCGTCGAAGTCGACGCCCGGTTGCGGGTCGAGGTCGAGGCGCAGCTCATCCGTCGCGTCGGGGCGGTCGCTCAGATACGGCCACACGTGAAAGCCGAGGCAGGCGAGGTTCACGGCCCAGGCCACGTGCGCCATGTCGGCGAGGACGAGCGCACGGGCGGTCGTCCCGTTCGGCGTCGTCACGATCGTCGTCTCCAGCCACTCCGGCGCTCCCTTGGGAACACGCTTCTGGAAGAACGAGCTGCCCTCCGCACCGTGAGGGAAGCGCTGCATGAGCGCGGGCCGGCCGCCTGCGGAGAGGAGAAACGGCTCGGCGACTGCCAGGTAGAACCGCACCAGGTCGAGCTTCGTCTCCCCGCGCTCCTGGAAGAAGACCTTGTCCGGGCTCGTCACCTGGACGGCGCGGCCGGCAACCTCGATCAGGTGCTCGTCCGTCACGTTGCGTCAACCGTAGCGGGCTCCCGGCCGCAGCTCGGCTACGTCGCGTGCTCGTCGAACTGGGGCAGGTCGTCCGTGATCTCGAACCACGGCGCCTTGGAGCCGACGAAGATGTGCTTGGTCGGCCGGAGGCCGGGATCATCCGCCAGCGATCCCAGCGCGACGTGGACGTAGGCTCCTTCCCGCACAACGGAGAAGAGGAGGGAGCCGCACGCCCCGCAGCGAGTGTCGTTCAGCGTCTCGTCACCGACGACCAGGAGCGCGTCCCGGCCGTCGGTGATCTGAAACTTCTCTCGCTCGATGCCCGCGAACGGCTTGAAGGCCGAGCCCGTCGCCGCGCGACAGCGCGAGCAGTGGCAGTTCGACGCATAGAGGAATGCGTCCTCGACGAGGTAACGCACCATCCCGCACTCACAGCGGCCCGCGAGCCGGCGGCCGTCCGCACCGTTCGGAGACGACTCCCTGTTCATGCGCACTCCTCTCCCTCGGTGGACCGGTCGACCTTAAGACCGAGCGGCGCGGGCGAAATCATCGCCTGCCAGCACGTCCGTTCCCTCCTACGATCTCGACGTGGCGCTCTTCCGCTACGACTCGGCCCTGCTCGAGCGATTCCCGACGACTGTCGGCGGCCTCATCCATGCGGAGGGCGTTCGGAACGGCCCCTCCTCGCCGGCCCTCGCGGCCGCCTTCCGCGCCGAGCAGGACCTCGTGATCGAAGACCTCGGCGGCCAGTCGTTGGGCAGCTTGCCGAGCATCGCCGCGTGGCGGCGGGTCTTCACTGCGTTCGGGGTCGAGCCTACCCGCTACCGAAATGCTGCCGAGGCGCTCCTCCGGCGGCTCACGAAGCAGGGCGGGATACCGAGCGTCGGCACGCTGGTCGACATCGGCAACCTCGTGAGCGTGCGCTACCGGATGCCCGTCGCCGTCCTTGACCTCGCCGGGGTCGAGAGCGGGATCACCGTTCGGTTCGCCGACGGGAGCGAGGCGTACACCGACCTCGGCGGAGACACTGCCGAGCACCCGCTTCCCGGCGAGGTGATCTTCGCCGACGCGGAAGGCATCGTGCACGCACGCAGATGGTGCTGGCGGCAGAGCGCACAGTCAGCCACCGGACCCGATACCGAGGCGATCCTGATCGCGGTCGAGGGCCACCACGACAACGCGCGCGCTGACGTCTCGGAGGCGGTCGCCGAACTGCGGCAGCTGCTCGGTCAGCACTGCGAGGGAGTGGAGATCGAAGATGCACTGCTCACCGCTGACAACCCGTCCTTCCCGGATGCGTGAGCGCGCCGGCCAAAAACGCGGGCCATCCACAGTCGTTGGAGGCCAGGCGGCACACAACACCACGACGCAGTAGGCTCTCGGACGAGCTGTTGTCCGATGGCGCGCCGCCGGGGCCGTTGCCGGCCGCCTTGAACGAAGGGGGTGTTCCCGTTGCCGGGAGCAGGCAGGCGATCCATAAGGATGTTTCTCTCGACCGCTTTCGTCGCCGTCGCGGCGGCGATCGTGTTCTCCGCTCCGGCGGCGGCTCAGGTCGGCCCGCCGTTGGACGGGAACCCAGTTTCGCACGGGCTTGGCCCGACCTACGGAGAGGATTGGTGTGCCCCGGTGGGAAGCGAGAACGTCCCTCAAGGCGCGCCGCTGGCGATCATCCCGTACGGAGCGATCAGCTGCACGCTCGACCAGTTCGAGACCGAGGCGACTGAGGCCGGCGTACCTGACCGGCTCAGCTATTCGGTCATCGGTCAGTCGGAACTCGGCCGCGACATCTTCGGGGTCGTCGTCAACGCGCTCGAGACTCCCGAGCAGCGGGCTGCCTACGACCGCTGGCAGCAGCTTCGGGACATCATGCTGACGGACCCGGGCGCGGCGCAGGACCTGCTGGCGTCGTGGCGCGCGAACGGTGAGAACGTCAAGCTGCCGATCTTCGTCGAGGCCAACATCCACGGGGGCGAGCGCGAAGGCACCGACGCGATGATGCAGGTGATCCGGGATCTCGTGACCCTCCCTCACGGGACGAACGACGCGGTCGACGACATGCTCGACAATGCCTTGCTCGTCGTCATCCCGACCACGAACCCCGACGGTCGGGTGGCAGGACGGCGACAGAACGAGAACCGCTTCGACCTGAACCGTGACCTGCTTGTCCAGTCCCAGCCGGAGATCCGCGCCAACACGGCGTTCCAGCTCCAATGGCTCGCCCCGGTCGGGCTGTTCATGCACGGCTACTACAATCCCACCCTCGTCGACGGGCTGACGAAACCGCACAACCCGGGGCTGGAGTACGACAAGTTCCTGTACTGGAACCAGCGGCGGCTCGACGCCAACGAGGCGGCGATCGAGGCGATCGGCCGAACGATCCAACGGCCCGTCAACCAGTGGGACGAGCGCGGCGTCAGCGGGACCAAGAACGGAGGGCCCGAGGTCGCCGAGGGCTGGGACGACTGGGGCCCGTTCTACAGCCAGACGTATGGAGCATTCTTCGGCGTCGACGGCTCGACGGTCGAGATGTGCGACGACGCGGCCTGCGGCGGCCGGCTGGGATCGAAGCGCGAGCAGTACGTCATCTTCTACTCCTCGGCCGACTTCTGGCTCGAGAATCGCAACGCCATCCTCGGCGACCAGTTGGAGATCTTCCATCGCGGCGTCACGGGCGCGGCCCGGCCAAACTGCTGCGACGATCCATTGGTCGCAAGCCGCGGGTTTACGGAGGACCAGCACAACTGGATGGTCGAATATCCCGAGGCCTTTCTGATTCCGTTCGTCGGGGAATCGGCCGATGAGCCCTCTCCCGACCGGGGCGTCCAGCGGAGCGACGCCGAAGCGAACCGGCTCGTCCGTTGGCTGCTGGACAACGGGGTCGAGGTACGCCGGACCGACGCCGCCATCGTCTGGTCCGGGACGAGGTACCCGGCCGGTACCTACGTCGTCCCGATGCAGCAGGCCTTCCGCGGCTTCGCATACACGGCCCTGGCCGCCGGGCAGGACATCTCCGAGCGGATCAGCCAGCTCTACGCTCCGCCGGGCGCCTGGAGCCACGGGTCGCTCTGGGGCGCGGACGTCGTCGAGATCCCGGCGGGCGACGCATCCTTCAACCCGACGACGACAGCGCTCGACGGCGTCAATCCGCTCCAAGGAGGGGTGCGCGAGGGCCCGGCAGACTGGTATGCCTTGACGATCAAGGGGACGGCGCAGCTCCGGGCCGTCCTCGACGTGCTTCGAAGCGGAGCCGACGGCGAAGTGGCCGAGGCTTCGGTCCCGAGTGTCTCCGCCGGGTCAATGCCCGCCGGCTCGCTGATCTTCCCCGACGACGCGGCGACGGTGGTCGCCCTCGAGGCGGCCGGAGAGGCCGCTGGCGTCTTCTTCGAGCGAGGACTCGGGTTGCCTCCTCCTGGGACGCAGCTCGACGAGGCGCCGCGGATCGCCGTCCTCGTCGACAGTGCCAGCCCCGTCGAGTCCGACACGTCCTGGTCACTGCGCCAGGTGTTCGGGCCCGATGTCGGCTTCGTCTCGGTCGCCAGCGGGGCGAACTCGCTCCAGAACGCGGCGGCCGACCCCTTGGAGCCCTTCGACGTCATCTACAACACCGGGCAGCCCTACCCGACCGGCAACACGGCACGGGCCCGTCTGCGGGCGTTCTTCGAACGGGGCGGTGGCTACATCGCGACGAGCCAGTCCTCGTCCAACTTCGCCTTCCTGACCGGAGCCCACCCCGCGCTGATCAAGGGCAACCTGACCCAGGGAAGTGACGGCGCCGGGGGCGGCATCGCCCTCTGGAACAACGTCGGGGCGAGCGGCCCGCTCACGGGCGGCTATCCGGCGATGGACAACCTCTACCTGCCCGCGGACGTGACCTGGTTCTCGTCGCTGCCGACGGGCGCGACGGTTGACGGCCGGTACCTGTCGAGCGTCAGCTCGATGTTCGTGGCCGGCCTCTGGCGGGATCGCGACCGGAAGGCGGCGGGCGCACCGAACATCGTTCATGGGACGACGCTCGTCGGAAGCCGGTATATGGGGCTCGCTACGAATCCCTTCTCGCGCGGGGACGCGGAGCGCGAGTGGCCGCTGATCGGGCAGGCCGCGCTCTGGTCGAACCTGACTGACGAGTAGTGCGGAGCAGAGGGAGGGCGCCGGTCGAACCGGCGCCCTCCCTCTGCGAACCGCGGGTCCGCGGGCTCACCCCTACGAGGGTTCTGCTCAGCCCGCGGGCGCAGAGGCGAGTAGGCGAGAACCGCGTCGAGTTGGACGATCTCGCGTTTTTCTGCCGAGCCCTCAGGACGGTCGAATCGATGCCCAGGGCGCCAGAGCGCTCGTTCCGCCGGAGAAGACGCCATACTCCTCCGGTCACAGTCAGTAAGGGTTGAGAAAGGAGCCGACGGATGTTCGCAGCCGACTATCCGTTCTTAGAAGTCCTCTGGACGTTGTTCGTGATCTTCGCGTGGGTGATCTGGTTCTGGCTCTTGATCACCGTCTTCGCGGACCTCTTCCGCCGGCACGACATCGGCGGAGGCAAGAAGGTCGTCTGGGTCATCTTCGTCATCGTCGTACCGTTCTTAGGCGTGTTCGTCTACCTGATCTCCCAGGGCCATTCGATGGCGGAGCGAAACGAGAAGCAGATGCGGGCGCAACAGACGCAGATGGACGACTACGTCAAGTCCGTCGCCGGCAGCGGCGGGTCGGCGGGCGAGATCGAGAAGGCCAAGCAACTCCTCGACAGCGGCGCGATCTCGCAGGCCGAGTACGACGCGCTCAAGGCCAAGGCACTGTCCTAGACCCTCAGCCCGGGGGAGCTCGATCGGAGCTCCCCCGGGTTTTCGCTTTCTTGTCGCAAGGGCCGCCGGGTGTTGACGGCGGCGACCTGAAGCGCGTACGATCATTTGGCCTTGTCTCGGGTCCTTTCGTCGATCCAGGCAGTGGACGAGCACATCGACACGAACGCCGAGGAGCTCGTCGAGCTCGTCAGGGCGCTCGTCCGCTTCGACACGACGTCGGTCGACCTCTCCCCAGGATCGGCGCACACGGCCAACGAGGAGGCGGGCCTGCAGGCCTACATCGCCGAGCGCCTGCGGGCGATCGACGCAGGAGTCGACCAGTGGGAGCCCGACGCGGACGAGTTCGCCGGCCACCCGATGATGCCGCCCTGGCACCACTGGCGCGACCGGCCGCTAACGGTCGGAACGATCCGGGGCGCGGGAGGCGGGCGCAGCCTCGTCGTCAACGGCCACATCGACGTGGTCGACGCGGGCGACCTCTCCCGGTGGACTTCACCCCCCTTCGAGGCCGACGTTCGCGACGGCCGCATCTACGGTCGTGGAGCCGTCGACATGAAGGGCGGCGTGGCCTCGGCGCTCTTCGCTCTCGAGACGCTCCATGCCTGCGGCGTCCAGCTGGCCGGAGACGTCTTCTTCGAGACCGTGCCGGACGAAGAGACCTGTGCGATGGGGACGATCGCCGCGATCGCACGGGGCTACCGCGCCGACGCGGGACTCGTCCCCGAGCCGACCCGTCTCAACCTCTGGATCGCGACGCGCGGGCTCCTCCACGGGACGCTCACGATCGAGGGACGCTCTGCCCACGCCGAGATGAATCAGCCGAACTGGCGAGAGGGCGGCGGCGTCAACGCCATCCAGAAGGCGGCGGCCGCCCTGGCCGGACTCGACCGCCTGACCGAGGACTGGGCGGGCCGAGACGACAAGCGCCACCCCCTCCTCGGCACGCCTTCGGTCAACCCGACTATCGTGACCGGTGGCAGCTTCATCTCGAATATCCCCGAACGCTGCGACGTCGCGCTCAACGCCACGTACCTTCCCGGCAACGCCGACGAGCGCGGATACGGATCGATCCCAAGGTCGGAGATCGAGGAGGCGGTCGCGGCGGTGGCGCGCGCCGACGACTGGCTGTCCGAGCATCCGCCGACCTGGAGCTGGTACACGGACTATCCGCCGTCGGAGATCGACCCGGACTCACCGATCATTGCGGCCGCGCAGGGAGCCGGGCGCGACCTCGGGCTCGACGTTCACGGCGAGGGCATCGACACGACCTACGACGGCGCCCTGCTGACCCTCTTCGCCGAGACTCCCAGCCCCGCGTTCGGGCCGGGAGACCTCACTCGTGCCCACGCCCCGGACGAGTGGGTGGGAATCGACGAGCTCGTGCTCGGCGCGAAGCTTTACGCGCGCGCGATCTCGTCGTGGTGCGGGGGGTCGACATGAGCGGGCCCGTCTTCGTCCGCGAGCCCGATACGAGCGTCTTCCTCCGTGAGCTCGACCGGCCCTACCCGCTGATCGATCGAGCCGCAGGCGTCTGGCTGTACGACTCCGCGGGTACGAGCTACCTCGACGCGGTCGGCGGCGGAGCGATGGTGACGAGCGTCGGCCACGGCGTCCCTGAGCTCGTCGAGGCGGCCCGCGCCCAGGCGGCCCGGGTCTCGTTTCTCTACAACCAGCAGTTCACGACGCAGGCGCAGGAGGACCTCGCCCGCGAGCTGGTTGCGCTGGCTCCGCAGGACTTCACGCGTGTGCACTTCGTGACGGGCGGGGCAGAGGCCAACGAGACCGCGGTCCGCCTCGCTCGGAGCTACCACGTCGAGCGCGGCGAGCCGAAGCGATGGCGCATCGTCTCACCGGCGCAGGCGTACCACGGGCCGACCGCCGTCGCCCTCTCGCTCACGGGCAGGCCGGGTTTGCACCACCACTACACGCCGTATCTGACCCCCCACCTCCACATCCCGCCCTCGACCTGGCGCTTCGACCCGAGCGGCGAAGCGGCTCTCGAGGCCCTCGACCGCGTACTCGCGGACGCGGGCCCGGAGACCGTGTCCGCGTTCTTCTGCGAGCCGGTCAGCGCCGCAGCCCTGCCCGGCTACTCGCCCCCGGAGGCGTTCTGGACAGGGCTTGCCGAGCGCCGTGACGAGCACGGGTTCCTCATCTGCCTCGACGAGGTCGTGACGGGGATGGGTCGGACGGGAACCTGGTTCGCCGCGGAGCAACTCCCCCTCGTTCCCGACGTGATCACGACTGCGAAAGGGCTGGGAGCCGGCTATGCGCCGATCGGCGCGGTGCTCTGCCGCGACGAGGTCTACCGCGCGTTCGCCGAGGGCTCACGTGCCTTCGAGCTCGGGCACACGTGGGACGGAGCGCCGCTTCCCTGCGCAGTCGGGCTTGCGGTCATCGACTACCTGCGCGACCGGAAGCTGGTCGAGCGCGTGCACGCGGAGGGGCCGAAGCTCCGGCGCGCCCTCGAGGCCGCCCTCGCCGACTCCGAGCTCGTCGCGGAGGTTCGCGGCCGCGGCTTTCTGCTCGGCATCGACTACGCCGACCCGCGCGACGGCCGCTCGTTCCTGCCGCCCGAGCTCGACCTCGCGCGCCGGATCGACGTCGAGGCCCTGGCCCGCGGCCTCGTCGTCTACTCCACCCAGCCGACCCGCGACGGCTACACAGGCGACCAGACGCTCATTGCTCCGGCGTTCACGTCCTCGGACGAGGAGCTCTCGCTCGTCGTCGAGCGCATGGCCGACACGATCAAGGTCGTCGAGGAAGAGGTGCTCGCCGAGCTCGCGAGCCCGACGGCAGCCGGGAGAGCTCCGTGACTGCCGCGGCGAGCGAACCCCGTGTTCGCTTCGAGCCGATCCAGCAGCTTCGGGCGCACGAGTCCGTGGCCGACCAGATTCGACGGCACATCGAGCTCAGGCTGATCGGCCCGGGCGAGGCCCTGCCGTCGGAGCGCGAGCTGGCGTCCCTGTTCGGCGTCGGCCGCGCGACCGTCCAGCACGCCCTCCGCCTCCTCGAGCGGGACCACCTGGTCGAGACGCGGCGGGGCCGCAGCGGCGGGACGTTCGTCTCACAGCCGGCCGACGACGCGAAGGTGAGGGCCGGGCTGATCCAGCGCATCAGGCGCCGGCGCGACGACATCGAGCAGCTCCTCGTCTACCGCTCGACCCTCGAGCCCGGCGTTGCCGCCCTGGCGGCCGGAGCCCGGAGCGGCGATGATCTCGCTGCCATGCGGCGTGAGCTGATCCGAATGGCAGACGCATCGACGGAGCTCGACTACATGCGCTCCGACACCGAGTTCCACCTCGCCGTGGCGCGCGCGACGAGCAACGGCTATCTCGTCCGGTCGATCGAGGAGATCCGGGCCCAGCTGAACGAAGCGATCGGGCTGCTTCCCGAGACGGAGGCCTGGCACCGGCGACTCTCCGAGGAGCACGACGGCATCCTCGCCGGCATCGAGCTGGGCGACGACGAGCAGGCCATGGACGCGATGGCCGAGCACGTCGAGGCGAGCAACCGAGGCATTCGGGCGATCCTCGACGCGATCCACCGCAGGCGCGACGGCCGGGCCGCCTCGACCGGAAAGGAGGAACGAGCATGAACGCGCTCCTGGCACAGCTCGCCTGCCGGATCGGCGACATCGAAGGAAACACGGCGCGGGCGATCGACGCGATCCGCACGCATCCGGAGGTCGAAATCGCCGTCTTTCCCGAGCTCTACCTCTGCGGCTATACCTACCGGGATCTCGACGCCCTCGCCCGGGAACCCGACGGAGAGGAGCTCGCGAGCATCTCGGCGGCAGCGGCAGAGGCGGAGACAGCGGTCGTGATCGGCTTCGCCGAACGGACGCCGAAAGGCGTCGCCAACTCGGCCGCCTGCATCGATACCGACGGCTCGCTCGCCGGCGTCTACCGCAAGACGTACCTGTTCCCGTCGGAGGCCGACGCCGGCTTCCTCCAGGGCGAGGAGCTGCTGGTCCTCGAGCTTGCGGGCCGTCGCGCAGCACCGCTCATCTGCTTCGACATCGAGTTCCCCGAACCCGGCCGACAGGTCGCGCTGGCGGGAGCGGAGCTGCTCGTCACGGCCTCCGCGAACATGGACCCGTTCTTCATCGACCATGCCGTCGGCGCGGTCGCCAGGGCGCACGAGAACAGGCTCCCTCACCTCTACGCGAACCTCGTGGGCAGCGGGGACGGCCTCGTCTTCGTGGGCGCCAGCAGATCGGTCGCTCCCACCGGCGAGATCCTCGTGGAGGCAAGTCGGGACCAGGAGGAACTGCTCGTCGTTCCGGTCGCCGACCCCGGCGGCGTCGACCCGCGCACCGACTATCCGAAGCTCGTCCGACCGCCACTACCCGTCACGGTCTCGGAGAAGGAACGCGCTACCAGGTGAGAGCCATCGACCTGTTGTCCCGAGGAGGAATGCACCATGGCTGAGCAAGTCGCGCCCGGCGCACCGCTTGAGGCGCGGGGCCTCTTCGTCCGTCAGTCGTCCGGGCTCATCCGCGAGTTCCGGCCGGCCGACGTCTTCGTCTTCAACACGCTCGGGTACGCGCTGGGCCTCGTGCTCATGGTCGTCCCGACCTTCATCTCCGGGCTCTGGCCGGAACAGAACGTGCTCCTCGTCGTCCTGATCGGAACGGTCCTGACGGTGTTCAACGCCCTCATGTACGGCTACCTGGCCGGGGTGATGCCGCGCTCTGGCGGCGACTACGTCTACCTCTCCCGCGTCGTCCATCCCGTGGCCGGCTTCACGGCCAACTGGGGCTTCACGTGGTCCCAGTTCCTCGGACTCGGGCTCTATGCCGCGTTCGCCGTGAACTTCGGCATCGCGATCGCCCTCGCCACGCTCGGGAGCGCGATCGGCAACGAGCACGCTCATCGACTGGAGCGTGAGCGTGAGCGGCGACTGGTGGGTGTTCCTCCTCGGCGCAGGCATCCTCGTTCTCGTCCTGTTCGTGCTCTGCCTGAACACGAGGGTCATCCGCAACCTGTTCATGATCTGCTTCATCCCGGCGATGATCGGGACGTTCGTGACCCTCGCGGTGCTCTTCACGACCTCGAAGGACGAGTTCGTCTCGAGGTTCAACGCCTTCATGGCCGAGAACGCCGACGGCCAGACGTACCAGGGCATCATCGACCAGGCGTCGAGCTCCGGCTTCTCGGTCGGGGACGCGACGTTCTGGGGCGCCCTGCTCGCGCTCCCGCTCGGGTACTGGATCTACATCGGCTTCACGTACTCCGCCTACATCGGCGGCGAGGTGAAGCAGGCCTCGAAGACGCAGCCGCGGATGATCATGGCCACGCTCCTCTTCGCCTTCCTCGTCTACCTGCTGGCGTTCTGGCGCTACTACGACATCGTCGGCCAGGACTTCACGAACTCGGTCGTCTACCTCAACAACAACACGGACGACGGCTCCGGGATCCCGGTCTCGCCGGTCCTGAACTTCTTCGTCGGGCTCATGACCGGGTCAACGGTTCTGAACGTGATCATGGGGGTCAGCTTCATCCTCTGGAATGTCCTGCTCCTGTTCGTGATCGCCATGATCTGCACGCGGAACATCTTCGCGTGGTCGTTCGACGGCGTCGCGCCACGGCAGCTGTCCACGGTCGGCGAGCGGACGCACGCGCCGTGGGTGGCCGCAATCCTCATCACCATCGTCGCGATCGTGCTGCTCGCGCTCTACGTCTTCACGAGCTTCTTCACGATCGTCGTCAACTACATCGTCATCTTCTCGATCGCCTTCTGGATGGCGAGCTTCGCGGCCATTCTCCTGCCGTACCGGCGACGCGACCTCTTCGAGCAGGCGCCGGAGGCGGTCAAACGGAAGATCCTTGGCATCCCCGTCATGACGCTGCTCGGAATCGGGAATCTCATCCTCTTCTCGCTCATCCTCTACTCGTCGTTCGATACGCCGGCGTTCAGCGGTCCCACCGGGAACCGTGCGATCGCCTTCGTCGTCGGCATCTACGTCTCGGGGGTCGTCCTCTACTACATCTCGCGCGCGGTGCAGCTGCGCCGCGGTGTCAATCTCGACTTGCTCTACAAGGAGATCCCGCCGGAATAGCGTGAAGCTCTTCTACGCCACCGACGTTCACGGGTCGGACCGCTGCTTCACGAAGTTCGTGAACGCCGCGTCCTTCTACGGAGCCGACGCGATCCTCCTCGGCGGGGATCTAACCGGGAAGGCCATCGTCCCGCTCGTCCGCGAGAACGGCGTCCACCGGGGGGTCTTCCTCGGCGAGGACGTCGCCGCCGAGGGCGATGCCGTCGGCGAACTGGAGAAGAAGATCGCGAACGCCGGCTACTACTCGCACCGCTGCGACCCTGACGAGGAGGAGGCCTTGCGCGCGGACCCGACCGCGCGCGAGGCCCTCTTCCTGCGGCTCATGCGCGAGCGGCTCGAGCGCTGGGTCGCCCTCGCGGAGGAACGGCTTCGACCGCAGGACGTCCCCTGCTACATGAATGCCGGCAACGACGACCCGGCCGGGATCGATGCGGTACTGGAGTCGAGCGAGTGGGTGCAGTTCCTCGAGGGCCGGACAGCGACCCTCCCTGACGGCACCGAGGTGGCGAGCTGTGGCTATGCAAACCGCACGCCGTGGAACTGCCCGCGCGACGTCGAGGAGGACGATCTCGCACGACGGCTGGAGGCCGCGATCTCGGGGCTGGACGATCCGGAGAAGGCCGTCTTCAACTTCCACTGCCCGCCCTACGACACCGGCATCGACGCCGGACCGAAGCTGGACGAGAATCTCCGGATGACCTCGGGCGCGGGGGGCGCCGAGATGCAGCCGGTCGGCAGCACGGCCTGCCGGGCGGCCATCGAGCGCTACCAGCCGCTGCTCGGCCTCCACGGGCACCTGCACGAGTCCCGCGGGGTCCACAAGCTCGGCCGGACCGTCTGCCTCAACCCGGGAAGCGAGTACAACGAGGGCATTCTCCGCGGCGCGCTGGTCGAGCTTCGCAAGGGGAAGCTCCGCGGCCACCAGTTCACGGCGGGCTAGGAGTCGCCGACCTCCTCGGGCGTCTCGTACCAGCGCTTGCGCTCCCCGATCCGAGCGCGAAGCTTCCACGCGCGGGTCTTCGGCTCCGCGTCGATCCGTTCGCCGAGCACGACGATCCGGTCCGTTAGTTGCTCCGCGTCCTCGTCGCCGAGCCCGTAGGCGCCGATGTGATCCCGGCAGACCGCGAGGTTCCCGGTGAACGTTCGCCAGAGGCCCCAGTCGTCGCTCAGGACGTTTGCAAGCCGGTCGGCGTTCACGGTGTCGCCGTCCTCGGCGCCGACGGGATGGCCGTGCAGAAGCGCGAGCGAATCCTGGACGTCCTTCTCGTTCAGCTCGGCGATCTGGAGCTTCGTGAGCAGGAGCTCGGCGAGCGGGACCGTCAGCGGGTCGAGGCCGAGGCGTCCCTCGAGCGGGATCTTGTGCGACATGCGGAAGCTCCCGACGAAGACGTCCACCTTGCGGTGGTTCGGCGTGTCGAAGAAGAGCAGGCGCTCCGACCCGTGCAACGCGTTGAACTCCGCGTGCGGCTCATAGCCAAGCTCCCGGAAGATCTTGCCGCACGCGGCGGAGCTCCCTTTATCCGCCGCGAAGTCGAGATCGTTGTACGTCCGCCGGAACGACTCGGGCAGCCCGTTCGACGCGCGGAGCACGACAGCGACGCCGCCCAGCGCCCGCAGGATGACGCCTCGGTCGTCGGCCTCACGAAGGACACGGCGCCCCTCCTCCACAACGTCCGGCAGGGTGCCGTCCATGCGCCCACCTTACTCCGCCGCAAGCGGCGTCGAGTGGAAGATGTCGAGGGCGCAAGCGCCCTCGACCAAAGAGGGCGGCTGCGACCGCGGGCGCCTCTCCGCAGAACTCGAAGAGCCAGTTGCCCGCGGCCGCAGCCGGTGACTGCTAGAGGACTCCGGTCACGGCGTCGATCGCGTCGCCGATGGCGCCGGACAGCGCCGCCAGAGCGACGACAACCGCCAGCGTGATGACGGCGAGCACGACGCCGTACTCGGCCATCGTCTGCCCGTCCTCGCGCTTGGTCAGCGTGAAAAAGCTCTGCATCTCTTCATTCACCCCCTATAACGGGTCGAGGGTCGCACGGCTTCGCTCCTAGAGCTCTGCCGCGGAACCGATCCGCCGTAGGGCTCTACCAGCACTTGGAGCATCGGTCAGGACGCGCGGAAGCGAATCCCCCGGCGCAGGGATTCGCTCATCAGAGACAGAAGGGTGATTTTCGGCCCTCAGAGCAGCAGAAGACGGCCGCGCCGGCGGCAAAAACGGCCTCATCGCTGGTCGGCCGGCTCCGGAGATCCGGTCGAACCACTCGATGAACCTGCGTCCGTCCAGGAGGGTTTGGCGGAACGTCGCTCGGCGCAGTCCGCCTGTTCCGCCAAATTCTCCTAGGCGCTACGGCCCGTCGGGGAAGCCCCTCCCGGCGATGCTCGCAAGGAGAAGCGCGACCGTGACGAGAAGGATGTGGAGCGAGGCCCGGCTCACGTCTGGCTCACCTCCCTTCCACAGCTTGGCGTCCATCGGCGTCGTAACGACGACCACGGCACCTAGAAGCGGAAGTCCTGCAGCGCCTGTACCGCCTGCTGGTAGAGGGCGATCGCGGCCTCCTTGTCGCCGCGCTGCACCGCAAGCTCGGCCTGCGCCGTCCAGGCGGCCGCCTTGTGGCTGGCGGAGGACAACTGGTCGAAGCTCGACTCGGCGGCCCGAAACCTGTCCGCAGCCTCGTCGAGCCGGCCCTGCTCGAGGAGCGAGCGGCCGAGAACGAGCTGCGCGTTGCCGATCTCGTCGATGAAGTCGACCCGGTCGGCCAACAGCTCGAGCGCGTGCCTCGCCTGCTCCTCCGCCAGCGCGAGCTCCCCGGTGCGTAGATGAACCTGTGCGAGGGACGAGACCGCCTGCGCGGCGTCCGCGTCGCTGCCGACCTCGAGCGCCACGGCGAAAGCCTGCTTGAACAGCGGGATCGACTCGTCCGGATTCCCGAGCAAGAAGGTCAGCCCACCGAGCGTCGTGAGGAGCTTGCCCGTGTTCGCCCGATCCTCGATCTGCTCGTACAGGGCCTTGGCCTGCTCCGCATAGGCACGGGCGGCCACCCACTGCCCCCGCCGCTCAGCGACGAGCGCGCCGAGGAAGAACGCGTCGGCGGTCGCCCGCGGGTCGTCGAGCGCTTCCGCGAGCTCGAGCGCCCGCTCGACGTCCTCCCGGGCCGCCTCCCAGTCGCGCTGCCGTCGATAGCAGCGGGACCGCCACCCGAAGATGCGCGACCGGAGACGATCACAGGGGATCCCGGATCGCTCGGCGAGGTCGAGCGCCTCGGTGAAGAGCGCGAGCGCCGTCGCGACCGAGGTGAGGCGGTAGCGGCAACAGCCGAGCCTGAAGAGGACTTCGGCACGGTCCACGTCGGAGAACACGGAGCCGTCGGCAATCTCTCGGGCCCGTCCGAGCAGCGGCAGCGCCTGCTGCATCTCGCCGATGTACATCCGCGCCCAGGACTCCGCGAAGAGCATCCGCAGCTCGAGCTCAGGCGCCGACTCGGCCGGCAGTGAGCTCTCCGCCTCGGCAAGGAGCCCGATCGCCCCGGCGTAGTCGTGCGACTGAACAGCTGCCTCGGCGCGCGAGACCGCGGTCTCGAGGCGTGCACGCTGGTGTCCGTCGATCCCGGTGCTTAGGTACGAGGCGTCGACGCCTAGGCGCTCGGCGAGCCACTGGAGCGTCTCGTCCGACGGGCGCAGCCGGTCGCGCTCGAGCTGGCTCACGTACTGCTTCGAGAAGCGGCTGTCCGCGAGCTCCGACTGGGTGAGCCCGCGCGCCAACCGCGCCGAGCGTAGGCGCCCTCCCAGCGTTCCTGGGCTCTCGGGCGCGTTGGCCGTCTGCAGACTCGTCATCGTCCCGGTCAAGGATACGAGTCTTTGGTTCACTTGACAATCTTCTTGACTTCCGCGACGTTCCGGCTATAGTCCCGGACGATCTCGCCCTCGGGAAAACCCGATCCCGAGTTGATGTCTGGCACATCGCGAGAGCCTGGCCCGGAGACTCAGGCTTGGGCCGCAGAAGCCGAGTCTCCGGGCCACCTGTTTCCCCTCGCGACGACCCATGCCGGAGATGCGGGGACAGCCCGCGCACGAGGTCGTTAGTCTCCGTGGCGTCAAGGCGACGAAGGAGCGATCTCATGGCGTACGCCGTCCCACCTCTCCCCTACGACTACAACGCGCTCGAGCCCCACATCGACGAGCAGACGATGCGTGTCCACCACGACAAGCACCATCAGGCCTACGTGGACAAGGTCAACGCAGCACTCGAGGGAACCGACTGGGCCGACAGCCCGGTCGAGGAAGTCCTCACCAGCCTCGACCGCATCCCCGAGGACAAGCGGACCGCCGTCCGAAACAACGGCGGCGGCCACTACAACCACACGCTCTTCTGGGAGAGCATGAGCCCCGACGGGGGCGGTGCGCCCAGCGGCGACCTGGCCGCGGCCATCGACGAGGGCTTCGGTTCCTTCGCAGACTTCCAGGGGAAGCTGAAGGACGCCGGCGTCAACCAGTTCGGCTCCGGCTGGGCCTGGCTCGTCCTGGACGGCGGGGCGCTCGCGGTCGTGGCGACCGCGAACCAGGACAACCCCATCTCCAACGGCAAGACGCCGCTCCTCGGCGTCGACGTCTGGGAGCACGCCTACTACCTCAAGTACCAGAATCGGCGGCCCGACTACATCGACGCGTGGTGGGAGACCGTCGACTGGGCTCGGATCTCGGAGCGCTTCGCAGCAGCCTGATCTCCAGCTAGGCTGAGTCCATGCCGGCGCTCAAGCTGCTGTTCGTCGCGATGAAGGTTCAGCAGGGGTGGAAGAGAATTCCGCCCGAGCAGCGGCGTGCGATGCTCTCAGCGGCGCAGCGCTCCGCGAAGAAGCACGGCCCGTTGGTGGCGAGGACGGTCAAGGAACAGGGCCCGACCGTCGCCAAGCAGCTCGGTCGGGCGCTCCGCGACGCGAAGAAGCGTCCGCGTCCGTAGCCGCTCGCGGAACTGAGGGGAGGCCGGTGGGACTCGAACCCACGACCACCGGGACCACAACCCGGGGCTCTACCAACTGAGCTACGACCTCCGCGCCGGGAATCGAGTTTAGCGGGTGCTACCGTGCGCCCGGGCGCCTGTAGCTCAGTGGACAGAGCAGCGGACTTCTAATCCGCGGGTCCCAGGTTCGAATCCTGGCAGGCGCGTGGAGAAAAGCCCTCCACTTCGCAACCTGCCGGTGATGCGGGCAGGAAGCCCGGATGCCGGGTGTGACTAAAACGGTGACTCGACTCGAGCCCGGCGCCCAGCGGTCGTGTGCGAGGAGCTCCACTCCCTTCTCATCGAGGGCTTCAAGCGCGTCTCCGGGCGCGCTCAGCCCCGTCCTGACCCGTCCTCAGGGAGGAACCCCATAGTCGCCTCTTCGCCGCCTGGTGAGCAGCGTGCGTACGACCGTTTGGCTTCTAGAACAGCCTCTCGATACTCGTGATCTCGTCGAGCATACGGTCGACTCGTGCGGCATCGTGGCCCGCTCCTCCCGCCACGAGATCGCTCGTGTGATCGCGCGCATTCAGACGGTCGTCCCCGTCGCCTCCCTGAAGCCGATCAGGACCGGCACCACCGACGAGAAAATCGTCTCGACCATTCCCCCGGAGTTGGTCGCTTCCGTCTCCACCCCGGAGATCATCGGCTCCGCCACCGCCCCACAGCACGTTGTCCTCCCCGTCGCCGATGAGCCGGTCGTTGAGCGGGCTGCCGCGGGCATCCTCGAAGCTCGTCAAGACATCGTCATGGCCGAGGCCGATGTGGCTTGCCTGGCCAGCTGCAAGATTGACCAGGACCGGCGTCCGGACGTCCCAGTAGGAGACGAGGTCGCGTCCGGGCCCACCGTCGACGGTGTTCCTTCCGAGACCGGGAGACACGAAGTCGCGGCCTCCCCCGGCTTCGACCGTGTCGTTTCCGCTTCCCGCGACGATGTGGTTCTCGGCGCCGCCGCCGGTGATCTCGTCGTCGCCTCCGCCGCCCCAGAGATGGAAGCCGTTGGACGTGAGGATGTCGTCCCCGCCGCCGCCGATGACACCTCCGAGGAGGGTCGTCAGGATGTCGTCTCCGGCCCCGCCGTTGAGTAGCGCGTCGGTGCCGGTGAGAACGTCGTTCCCACGGTGGCCGTCGAAGTGCGCCTGACAGTCGTCGCAGGCCGTCATCTCATCGTTCCCGGTTCCTCCATCGACGTCGAGCTCCAGTCCTCCCTGGGTGAGCTCGAACACATCGGCGCCGTCGCCGAGGCTTATGAACACTTGGTAGTCGACCGGGTTGCACGTGACCTCGTTGGCGTTGACGCTCACGCACCCCGCGCCGGCGGTGATCGCGGCGCCGGAATCGTGGATCGTGGCGGTCGCGGTGTCCCCGTCGATCGCGATCTCGATCTGGTTCGCCTCTCCCGGCGAGGCCTCGTAGAACAGGATCCGCCGATCGGGGACCCCCAGTCCTTCGACGTGGGCGCTGGCGCCGAGAGCGGAGCCGGGGAACACTGCGAGCCACAAGACCGCGAGAAGCCCGGCTCGTTTCGACAAGCCCCAATCAGTGACCACGACCTAGTTCTACCCGGCTCACGACCGCCGTACAACCCGGTCTCACGTCTCGTGAATCTCCGAAAGGAAGCGTCGCGGGCACCCCACCCACGCCGCCGTCCGACGATCAGAGGTCTGGCGCGGCGGGTCGAGGGGGCCCGTGCCTCGCACGCTCTCATCCCAAGATTCCTCCCACCGGCCGATGGCCAACCGCAGCCCGCCCAGCGACGATCTGCAACGAGTCGACCATGACGCCCCAGGGAGAGCATGCGAACGAGGTTCACCTCCTCACCGCAATGGGACACGAGCTCGAGCGCCTCACCTCCCATCCGGTGCGGGAAGTCGAGCGCCTCGCCACAGAGGCGCGCAGCGGCCGCACTGCCGCGACGCCGCTGATCCTCGTCGCAGGCGCAGCTCTCGTGTCGTGGCTCGTAGCGGCCGTCGTCGTTGGCGCGTCGCTCCTCGCAGCCTGGTTCGCGACCCGCTGACCGCCTCAGGACGGACACAGACGGGCGAGGCGGCGGCTTGACCCGCGAGGGCGAAATGTTCAAGGATGGCTGGGAGCCATGTCGGGGGGAAGGCAACGTAGGGGGTTGTTGCTCGCGATCGTCGGTACGACGGTCGCTGTCTTCTTCGGCACGGCCGGGACGGCGCAAGCGCAGGTCGCCTGCCTGGGCGAGATCGCGACGGTCACGGGCACGCCCGGGGACGACGTCCTGAATGGATCGCCCGGAGACGACGTCATCAACGGCCTCGGCGGAAACGACGTGATCATCGGCGGCCTGGGCAACGACACCATCTGCGGCGACCTGGGCAACGACCGCCTGGGGGGCGGGCCCGGGAACGATCAGATCTCGGGCGGGAACGGCATCGACCAGCTGAAGGGCGCCGACGGGAGCGACGGTCTGATCGGCGATCGGGGCGGCGACGAGTTGATGGGAGGCGAAGGTGTCGACGACCTCGACGGCGGCGATGGGGACGACATCCTCGTGGGCGGCGACAACAACGACCAGCTGAAGGGCGGAAACGACAACGACGCCATGTCTGGGGGCGACGGTGCCGACGAGATCTTCGGCGATGAGGGGAAGGATCGAATCGGCGGAGGGCGCGACAGCGATCGCGCCTTCGGCGGCGGCGACCGCGACCGCATCCTGGGTGGCGCCGGCGGGGACAGCCTCTTCGGAGGCGGTGACGAAGACCACGTCGCGGGCAACGGCGGCGCGGACATGCTGCACGGTGAGTTCGCGAGCGACGTGCTGCTCGGCGGACGAGGGAACGACGAGCTTCGCGGCGACAGCGGCAACGACCGCTGCGACGGTGGCGCCGGAAACGGCGATTCCGGCCTGAGCTGCGAAGTCCGCCGCCGAATCCCCTAGCCTGACGCCCCCACCCTCCCGGCGTGTGTCCGCGCGGGCAATCGGCGAATCAGGTCTCGCCCGCCGCCTCGTCGGCCGCGATCTGCGTTCCGCTCGGAACGACGATCGACTCCCGTCGCCAGCGCGCGATTTCGCGGGCGATCGCCTGGATGATGCCGGCCACCGGGATCGCTGCCAGCGCGCCGAGGATCCCGACGAGCTCGGCTCCGATCAGGATCGCGATCAGGACTGTCAGCGGTGAGAGCTGCACCGTTCGGCCGTAGATGATGGGCTGGAGGATGTGGTTCTCGAGCTGCTGGTAGACGACGAAGAACACGATCACGATCACGCCCTTGATCCAACCGAGCTCGATGAAGGAGACGGTCGCGACGATGATCGCCGCCAGCGTCGCGCCTGCAAGCGGGATGAGGTCGAGGACCGCCACGACAACGGCAAGCGCAATCGCGTAGCTCGACCCAAGGGCGAAGAGAATGATCGCCGCGCCGATGCCGGCGATGAGACTGATCAGGAGGTTCCCACCCACGTACCCGCCGACCGTGCGGTAGATGTCCTGGGAGACCCTTTCCCAGCGAGGCTTCACGTTTTCCGGGAGCGAGTCGTGGAAGCGCGCGACGATCCGTGGTCCCTCGATGAGCATGAAGATCGTGAGGAAGGCGATCGTAACGAGCCCGACCACGAACGAGACGACGCCCCGCGCGACGGCGAGCCCGACGTTCGTGACACCGAGGACGCCTCCCGCGCCCTGGCTTTCGATCGCGTCCCGAACCCTGTCGACGATGTTGTAGTCGTCCTGCAGGAATCCGAGCGGCCCTCGTCCCGCCGTCAGGTCTTCGACGAACCCGGGGACCGCGTCGACGAACTCCCTGACCTGGTCGATCAACGGCGGGATCAGAAGAGCGCCGAGCAGCGCGAAGCCGATGAGCGCGAGGAGGAAGACGACCAGTGAGGCGAAGCTGCGTCTCAGCCCGCGCCGCTCGAAGAACTCGACCGCCGGGTTGAGCGCGAGGGAGAGGAAGCTCGCGACCAGGACCCACGTGATGACGCGCCAGGCGAGGAAGACGAAGGCGACCATTGCGACCGCCGCGAAGATGATGCCGAGGACGACCAGGATCGCCCGCGGGCGAAAGTAGACGAGCCGCTCCTCGGGACGATGCGCCTCCACCGTGCAAGCCTGCCCGCCCCGCCGGACGGACTCTGGCGATCCTCAGACGACCCTTAGGCCCTGCTCAGACGGCTCTTAGAGTCACCGGCGAAACTGTCGCGCATGACGGATCTCGAGCGTCGGGTGACGAGGCGCCACGCGCTCCGGTGGGTCGGTGGGCTCGGGCTCGCCGCCCTCGCGTCGGCGTGCTCCGGGAAGGACGGTTCGTCTGGAAACGAATGAGACCGCCTCCGTCATTCAGGCGACGACCGAGAGGACACCGGCCGCGGCGCCCGACTGCGTCCTGATGCCCGAGCTGACCGAGGGTCCCTACTACCTCGACCTCGACCTCGTGCGGCGCGACATCGGCGAGGACCGTCCGGGACTGCCGCTCGACCTGCGCGTGAACGTCGTGGACGCCGACGCCTGCGAGCCGCTGGAAGGCGCGGCTGTGGATCTGTGGCACTGCGACGCGGAGGGAACCTATTCAGGCGTGCAGGGCGCCGAGGGCGAGAGCTTCTGCCGCGGCGTCCAGCTCACGGATGCAGACGGCGTCGCGGAGTTCCGTACGGTCTTCCCGGGCTGGTACACGGGGCGGGCGGTTCACATCCACGTGAAGGTTTCCCCCGACGGCGAGCAGACCCACACCGGCCAGCTCTTCTTCGACCCTGCAGTCCTCTCGAGCGTCTACGCGTCCGAGCCCTATGCCGGGCGCGGCGAGCCCGACGTGCCGAACTCGAACGACGGCATCTACGAGGAGAGCGGCGGCGTCACGGTCGTCGCCGTCACCGTCGACGCGCACACGTCGAGCGGCGCGGTGACGCTGGGCGTCCAGCGCGTCTAGCGAGGGGTCGTGCTCGGCCTGCCGTCGAGCCAGATCGTCCACGGCTCGATGGTCGCGATCCCGAGGATCTCCATCGACAGCCATGGATCCTCCGCGAAGCGCGCCCTCACCTCGGGCTCGTCCCCCGCCTCGACGATCAGGAGGACACGCTCTCCCTCGCCGATGGGCCCGGCGAGGAGAACGAACCCATCCTCGACGAGCCCGTCCATGAACGCCGCGTGCTCGTCCCATGCGTCCTGCTCGCGGCGAGCGCGCGACGCGTCCCAGCGGGGGCCGGAGACCTCGGTCACCGCAAACACCGTCACGGGGCCAAGGCCCTGCCTGCCGCTTCGAGCACGTCCCTGCCGAGCAGGAGATCCCAGGGCTCGGCACTGGCGATCCGCAGTAGCCCCGTCGTCGTCCAGGGATCGTCGTCGAGCCGGAGACGGATCTCGGCTTCGCTCGACGCGTCCAGGACGAGGAGTGCTCTCCGACCGTCGGCCAGCGGCCCGCCGAGAAGGACGAATCCGTCCTCGGCGAGCGCGTCCATGAACGCTGCGTGCTCTGGCCAGCCCGCCTGCTCTCGCAACGGCCTGGCGGCATCCCATCCGGGCCCGGCCTCGCGGATGACTGCAAAGGTGCTCATGAGCTCGACGTCGGGAAAGGAGGAGCGGGCGAAGGGAATCGAACCCTCACCACCAGCTTAGACAGACAACATGCGACGCTGCGAGGCCTGCGCATTCAGTTCTTGCTCGAACGTTGCGGAACAGCTACCGGTGCGCGCGGTTCCAGGCCTCGTACCCGCCCCGTGTGCACAACAGCGCAACCAGAGCTAGGGCGGCGAGCATGATCCAGTTGCGCGGGCCGTCGCCGCGCTCCCCGCCGCCGACCAGGCCCGATTGCTGTGGCGTCGGCGCTTGTGCCTGGATTCTGGGTTCGGACGGCAGCGGTGCGATACTCGACCGTGAAGAACACCAAGGACGGCGTCAAGTTCGGGCCTTACACAGATGGAGGCAGCGGACGGTGGTTCGCTCTGCACGAACAATCTCGACGGCCAGCCGCTCAGTGACGTGAAGCATCTCGCCTTCGAGGCCCGCTACACGACGACCTTGCGATACCGGTGGGGTTGGCGTGCCTTACCTTCGGATCTTCCTGAACGGCGATGCTCATGACGCCATCTTCTCTCCGAATACGCAGCCGCCCGACGCGGACATCGGCGGAAGGGCCGTTCCACACCTGGGTGGCGACGGCCGGCGTTGTGGCGCTACGACGACGATGCAGATACTCGGGACAGGTCGAGTACGGTCATGGCGCTCCGTTCGGCGATTGTGCAAGCAGGACCACGGCACCGAGAAGATCAGCGATGTCTGCATCTCGACTGGATTCTCGCGCTGGCGTGGAGCTGAGCCGCGCTCCTGCGTTCTTGGGAGATCAACGGCAACGACTTACGCATTCGGTCTTTATCTTTCTTTCTCCCTCTCCTCTTAGATGCCTTTTTTTTCTTCTTCTTTCTTTTCTATCTTTCTTTTATATCTCTATTTCTCCTTTTTCTTTTTTTCTTTTCTTATCCTTTCCTTGTTTTCTTTTCTACCTCTTAGCTCTTTACCTTTTTTTTCTTATATTGCCTCTTCTCTCTCTTTTTCTCTCCCTCTTCCCCTTCCTTGTATTATCTCCATTTCTCTTATATCTCACACCTTTCTTCTTTTTTTTCCTCTTACCTCTCACCTTTTTTTTTCTTTTTCTTCTCTTTCTTTTTTCTCTCTCAGTGCCTATCTCTCCCTTTTCTACCCTTATAGCTCTTATACTCTCTTCCTTTCTCTCTTCTTGTAGTTACCTCTTTTTTCTTTCCTTCATCTCACCTTTTAGCTTCTTCAGCTCCCTTCAGTTACTATTGCAGCTCTTTACCATACTTTTTCTTCCACTCCATCTTTCTCCTTTACCCTATTGCTTCCTTTTCTCTTATCTTCTCACTTCCACACTCGGACCGCGGATCGCGCTCGCGTAGTGCGGTCCCACGTCGCCCCAGTTCCAGCGCGGCACGGGCACTTGCTTCGGCGGGGTTGGCGCCTGGCTGTGAGTTCTCGACCGCGCATGTCGGGAGCCCCATTCGAGGTAGGCGGTGAAGGCCGCCCGGAACTCGGCGTCGCTCGGCAGCCCCGCCTCTCGGCGCTGACCTGCCCAGCAGCTGGACCCAGCGGCGCGCTGGGTCCTCGGTGAGTCCCTTGCTCGAGATGCTGCGGAGATCATGCGCGCGTAGCCGTCGTACGTCTCGCTGTACGTCTTCGGGCCACCGAAGACCTCGCCCAGCCAGTCGGCGACTCGCTCCGGGTCGTCGGGCGCCATGTTCGCGAACAGCGGGCTCAGCAGCGGGTCTCGGGCACGTACTTCTCGTAGAAGAGGCGTGTCATCCGCATCAGGCCGGCAACCCGCCTGCCCACTCGAACAGCGTCGGCTCGTGCTCGGGATCGAGCTGCGGGTCGCGGAACTCGATGTAGCAGTGCATACCGCTGCAGAACGGTTTGTTCTGGGAGTGGCCGCACCGGCAAAGCTCGTAGTGCTCCCGCGAGGCGCCCTCGTTGCGGCCACGTCGGCGCCGTCGTGCGTCAGGAGGGGAATCGCTCCGGTGATGCGGTAGGGGCCGTCCTTCGTCACCTCGATGCCGGCTCGCACGTCTCGTGTGGTCGACGTGCTCGCGCTCCTCGTCGCCCGTCGACTGCGTAGCTGAGCGCGCCGGACGGGCAGGCGCGCACGGCGCGGACGATCTCGTCCATGCGGGCGCCGCTCGGCGTGACGAAGGGCTCTTCGTCGAGGTGGAAGACCGTGGCGCAGGCGGTCGGTGCAGAAGCCGGAGTGCTCGCAGAGGCCTCGGTTGTCGAGGATGGTCACCCGCTCCCCGACGTAAGAGTCGCGCCGATCGGCCACCCGCTTGGGGTCTTTGGCGTCGCTGAAGCCGATGCGGGCGTGCGTCCCGTCGCAGAACGGTTTCTCTCGATTCCCCGCAACGGCAAAGCGCTATCTGCGGTCGCATTGGATCGTCTCGCCGAGCCAGTTCCCGACGCGATGCGCGTTGGTCACCAGGTAGGGGCCGTCGTCGGACACACGGATCTCCTCGGCAGCCCCGCCTGGAGCTTCGCCCAGCCGGTGCCCAGGAGAGACTCGGCCCCGTCGGTGCCCCCGTCGAACGACAGTTCCAGCGCTTGCGCTTCATGCACGCTGCCGCTTCGGCCAGTCCTGACGTCAGCGGCGAGTCTGACGCGCAGCCACCCGCAGCTCGTCGCCGCCTGCGAGCGTCCAGATCACCCCCCGACGATCTGGCCGCTTCGCTCTTGTGCTGATCTCAGCCGGCGTTCGCTCAGAAGGGCTCCGATCCGTCAGCGCCGTCGCCAAAGGACGGAGCACGCTATTCACGAGCGAGTCCGCGATCCCGGCGGTTCCTCCGTCTTGCCTCGTCTACGACTTCGAGCAAGGTGTGCGCGCCGTCAAAAAGCTCGCGCGGCGCGCTCCTTTCCTGATCTAGAGCGGCGCCTATCGTGGAGGCTAGCTCAGCTGCCCGATCCAGCAGCAGTGCGACGTCAGCGGGGGTAGCCGCCGAAGCCTGCCGGCCTCCGGCGTAGCGGCTGACCGCGCCCCAGTCGTCTAACTGCCCTGCGAGCGAGTCGGCGCTCTCGTCGAGGGCCTGCGCTACCGGTGCCAGTCGTTCACTTAGCACCGAGTCGGAGTCTTTCTGAAGCGATTCAGCGAACACACACGCGTCGCGGAGCCGCTCCTCGATGAGCGTCCACGCCGCCTCTCGGTGAGGCATCAGTAGCCCGCTCTCGTAGTAGAGCTCGAAGCTCGGCCCCGCCGTCTCGCCCGGATGCTCAGACCCTACGGCAAGCGTCGTGATCAGATCGCCGAGCGGTTTGATCTACTCGTATCATCAGCGCGAGCGTCTCGCCGGCGAGCGTCGCCGAGCTGCGCGTCGCTCTCCTCGGTGTGGCGAAGTAGCGCGAGCAACATTTGTAGCATACCTCGTAGCCGACGTTGAACAGGTCGGTGCAGCGCGAGTCATCGGATCGCCGATCAGCGGCAAGCCTTCGTCGCGCTCGCCCTGTCCGCACCTTCGCGTGCATCACTCGCGGCTCGAACCCTGGCTTTCTCTCTTCATTTGCTCGGTACTCGTCGAGGATCTGCACGAACTGACCGAAGTGCGCGTCTTCTCCAACCGCCCCGGCAGCCTTCGCCCTGCTCGAGGATCGTGTCGATCGCCTTCTGCGCTGAGTCCAGGTCGGTGACCGACAACGAGCTCCGGCCAGCCGAAGTCTTTCGCTGTCGCCTGCGCGCGCGGCGGTCCCACGAAGAGCTGCCGTTCACCAAATTTCTCTGCCAGGTGGACGATGCCCTCCCTCGATCGATCGGTACAGGTGCCCGACGTCGCGAAGTCCTGCAGGCTGAGGAACGATCTTCTCCCTCCGCCATCAACGCACCGCCTCTCTCTAGTGCTGCACCGAGTTCCTCTGCGTCCTTCAGCTCCATCCCCTCGGGCGTTCGAGAAAGATGAAGTGCCGTAGCGCCGTCTCGCCGAACTGCACCAGAGCGAGATGCACGCCGCTGTATAGTGATGCGCAGGCGCGCGCAGGTTCGGTCGCGCGAAATGTGGTGCCGCGCCTATCGCCGAGAGCAGGTTCTGCACCAGCGCGAGGTGCAGCATCTCCTCCGTTGCGACTTCTAGAGGATCTTCCAGCCAACCGGTCACCGCCGTCAGCTCCGCCCGTAGCGAGATCATCGTAGAAGCTCTGCCAGAGCGAGGAGCGGGGAACAGGTACTGGCACATGATCCCGTGTTCGAGCTCGCCTCCTCGCAGATCATGTAGATCAGCGCCTCGCGATGCTCGATCACGAACGGCGCCTCAGGCGGAGCCTCCCCGACCCGAGTCGCGATCACCTGCGCCAACCGACCCTTCCCGCCCGGCGCGCTAGGAGTCGTGCTCACGAGGCTCCTCCTTCCAGCCCCTCCATAGCCACACGCGTCCATGACGAACGCGCGCTTGACCTGCATGAGTGGATTTTCAGCGACCGCGACGGCGATTCCGACGATGCCGTCCGTGACCGTTCGCATCGATCCTTTCCACACGTCGTAGTCGTGACTCCTCCCTTGGCCAGCGCGCCGCGGGACACATGAGCGCTGCGACCGCAGCGAGGCAAACGACCAATGCTGGGAGACGAGGCAATTTCCGACTCTTGAGCAGGACTGACTCTGATACACCGTCGAGCTGCGACTCGTTCCCCGGTCGAGCGTTCGGCCGTTCATCTGCAGCTTCGCGGGCTCGAACATGAACGTGATGATCAACGACATCAGCGAGACCTCGACACGACCGTCAAGGGCGTGCAGACCGCGATCACCCTGTTCCTGCTGATCATGGCCATCCTCATGATCCCCTGCAGCAAGCTGACCGACCGCTGGGGCCGCAAGCGGTGCTTCATCTCGGGTCTGACGCTGTACGGGTCGGGCTCTGATCAGCGCGATCTCGCCGAACCTCGGTGTGCTGATCCTCGGCAACTCGGTGTTCGAGGGCGTCGGGACGGCGCTGCTGATCCCCCCCGTCTACATCCTCGCGACCTTGTGGTTCAACGATCTCACCTCCCGCGCCTGGGCCTTCGGCGTGATCAGCGGGCTGGGAGGCATCGGCGCCGCCGCAGGCCCGTTGATCGGCGGTGTGATCACGACCGCGATCAGCTGGCGGCCGCGTTCGTCTTCCAGGCCCTCGTCGTCGCGGCGATCATTCTCCTGAGCCGGCGCCTCGTCGACCCGCTCGCCGCCCGATCCGACACGTCCCTTCGACGCGTCGGGCGATCCTGTCGGCGGTCGGGATGTTCTGCGTCGTCTTCGGGATCCTCCAGGCCGGAGCAACAACACGCTCTTCGTCGGTCTTCCTCGCGTCGGGCCGTCTTCCTGCTCGGCGTTCTTCCTCTTCATCCGCCGCGCGAGCGGCCGGAAGGAGGCGCTGCTCTCCACCGGCTCTTCAAGAATCGCACGTGCAACCTCGCCCTCGTCACGCAGAACATCCAGTGGCTGTTGCTCATGGGCATGTCGTTCGTCGTCTCCGTCTTCCTGCAGGAGTTCGCGGCTACAACGCGATCAAGACCGGCGTCATCTTCACCGCCGCGACGCTCGGCATCCTCTTCTCCTCCTTCGCTGCGCAGCGCCTCGCGAAGCGGTACTCGCAGCGCACTCTGATCATCGCCGGCTTCGTCGTCACCCTCGCCGGCATCGCGCTCCTGCTCGGCCTCGTCAGTCCTCGCGACAGCTCTGTCGCCTTCGTACCCGGGCTGCTCTGTCGGCCTCGGCCTCGGCGTCGATGCTGACTCCCGTCGTCAACGTCGTGCAGTCCAGCTTCCCCGAGGAGCTCCAGGGCGAGATCTCCGGCCTCTCGCGCAGCATCTCGAGTCTGGGCCCGCCTCCAGCACTCGTCGGCGAGCCTCGTCGCCGACGGCTTTCGCGCACTCGTGCGCCGTCGCACGCCCCGAGCCCTGCAAGACGAAAGGCCCCGATTTGCGGGGCCTTTCTCATGGAGCGGGCGAAGGGAATCGAACCCTCACCACCAGCTTGGAAGGCTGGAGCTCTACCATTGAGCTACGCCCGCGCTCGCGATGAAGGGTAGCCGGTTCCCCGAAGGGGGGATACCCGCGGCGGCCGGGAGGCGCGATCATCCGACTCGAAGCACGTCAACCGGGCGGAGCGGTGACGCCTTCGGGACACAAGGGGAGTCGCGTGACCCTCGAACGAATCAACGAACTCAACCCGCGCACCGCGATGATCGCCTACAGCGCGGTGATGACGGTCTGGATCGTCCTGTTTGCACGGACGGAGACGGCGCTTCCGACGCCGCTCGTGCTCCTGCTCCTGCTCGTTCCGCCGGTCTTCTACTTCGGGCTCGGCTACGTCGTCGCGGATTGGAAGGCCCTGTACTTCCTCGCCCTCCCGATCGTTGTCAGCGCGGTCGCCGGGGGGCTCCCGTCGGCGCTCTGGGCGACGATGGTCCTGCTCACGGCGTTCCCCGGCGCGCCGTTGGTCGCCGCCGGCGTCTTCCTGCGCGAGCGGATGGCGCGGCGCGATCCTGCCTACGTCGATCCCTGGTTGATCTAAAGCCCTGGCCTCTGGCCGGCGTCGGCGCCGCGACCGTATCCTTCCTGGGTCGTGGCGTCGTCGCCGTGGACCTGGCCGACAGCCTGGGTCGAACTCGCGGCCGCTCTTGCCCTCGCCGCGGCGTACGGCCTGGCGGCGAGGCGCTACCGACCCGCGGGCTGGCGCGTCGCCTGCTTCGCGGCCGCGGTCGCCCTCCTCCTGGCGCTTTCGCTCACGCCACTCGGAACACTGGCGATGCACTACCTCCTCTCGGCGCACCTGATCCAGAACGTCGCACTCGCCGAGTGGATCCCGCTGCTGCTGGTCGCGTCGATCCCACCTGGACTGGCGACGGCAGTCGGGCGCTTCGGCGCCGTCCGGTTTCTGACCCGCCCCTTCGTAGCGCTTCCGCTCTGGCTCGGCGGCTACCTCGTCTGGCACATCCCGGCCGCGTACGACGCCGCGCTCGAGCAGCACGCCCTGCTCCACCTCGAGCACCTCACCTACTTGGTCACCGGCGTTCTGCTCTGGTGGCCCGTCCTGCAGTGGCAGCCGTGGAGCCTTTCGTCCGGCGGGAAGGCCGCATACCTCTTCGCAGCGTTCGTCTTCGCCAGCCCGCTCGGCCTGCTCCTCGCACTCCTGCCCAGCCCGCTCTACCACTTCTACATCCATGCTCCGCGGCTCTGGGGGCTGACCCCGCTTGCGGATCAGCAGCTCGCGGGCATCGCGATGGCGGTGAGCGAGTCGGTGGTCTTCTTCTCGATGTTCACCGTGTTCTTCGTCCGCTTCATGGCCGAGGAGGCCGCCGAGGCGGGGCAGCCCGGCGGCTGACGGCCGCCCACACACCGATCGCATAGGGTCGTGTGCGATGACCCGATTCGAAAGTCACCCGTGAGCGAGTCGATGAGAGCACGCGTCCTCGGACCGAGCGACGGAAAGGCAGGACTGCTCGGGTCGATGGGCGTGCGATTCATGGTCGACGGCCCGGATTCGGGCGGGGGCTTCTCGCTCGTCGAGCATCCGATCCCTCCTCGCGCGCTGGCCGCCCCGCTCCATCGCCACACGCACGAGGACGAGTACAGCTTCGTTCTCGAAGGACGCGTCGGCGCACTTCTCGGGGACGAGGTCGTCTACGGCGAGGTCGGCGACCTGATCTTCAAACCGCGCGGCCAGTGGCACACGTTCTGGAATGACGGCGACGAGCCTGCTCGCATCCTCGAGATCATCTCGCCGGCCGGTTTCGAGCGGTACTTCGAAGAGCTGGTGGATCTGCTCGATCGGGACGCGCCGCCGAAGCCCAGCGAGGTAGGCGCGATCGCCGCCCGGTACGGGCTCGAGGTCGATCCCGAGAGCATCCCCCGCCTGACGGAGGCGTACGGGCTGCACTTCGGCCCGCCGGACTCCTAACGCGGATCCGACGCCGGGCTCATCTGCCGGGGAACTTCTGCGCAGCCTCCCGTACCTGCTCGATGTCGAGCGTCATCTCGAGCAGCCCGACCTGCTCGTCGTAGACGCCGTCGTCGACCTGCTCCTTGACGTCCTCCTCGAGGATGTGAACGACGGGGAGCCCCAACTGGACTCCTGCCAACGGACCCACGTACGCCGGATCTCCCACCGTAACCGTCTCGGCCGCGACCTCGAGCGACTCCAGGTCGGCGGCGCCGAGCACGACCACGAGATCGTCCGCGCCGTGCGTGTCGACCAGGCCCTTGATCCGGTCCTGGTTCTCCGGGTCCATTGCCCCGGCCGCCGTTCAGACGAAGCACTCCGTTTCGACGAAGACGACTTCGGCTCCCGCCGACTCGACACACTTGGCGATCGCGGGGCCCGGTACTCCGTCCCGCTCACCGAGCGCGATCACCTTCTTCCCGTCCAACTTCATGCTGCCTCACCTCCCTTCGCTGCGAGCGTGGCGAACGCACGCTCGATGTCGATCTTCGAGACCTCGCCGGACAGCCGCTCGAGCTCCTCGCCGTCCTGCATGAGCACGTACGTCGGCAGCCCGAAGACCCTCAGCTCCCTGCAGATGTCGCGATTCTCGGCGGAGTTGACCTTGACGACGCGTACTGCGCCGTCCGCCTCCTCCTCCAGCTTGGCGATGGTCGGCATCATGGCGAGGCAGGGTTGGCATCGAGGTCCCCAGAAGTCGACGAGGACGCTGCCCTCGGCTGTGAGGCCCTCGTAGGTTTCGACGGTCGCGTCGACCGGCATCGACTACTCCTTTCCCGGTTCCAGGATGATGGACATTCCGTCGGCAAGCTCGGTCATGCGACCGAGGAACAGCGATCCCTTCGCCAAGAGCATCGTCGAGCCGATCTCGCCGGCCCGAAGCGCGGCAAGCCCGTGCGGGAGCCACGGCACGGCGGACGCGACATGGCCCTGCGTCGGCGAAAAGCCGGGCAAGCCGTGGGTGTGCTCGAAGCCGTCGAGCTCGTCGCGAGGAAGCTCGCCGCGCCGAACGGCGAGCGCGCCGATGAGCTTGTAGTTGCGGCTCGGGACGTTGCCCGCTCCGGCCGGCTCCGTGATCTCGGGGTCGTGCAACTCGGTCGCGTAGCGGTCGACGTCGAGGATCCCTCGTCCGAGGCGCTCCAGCGGCTCGACGACGAGATCCTCGAGCACTGCCTGCTGGGCCGAGCCGGAGCCGACACGGTGGCGCCCGACGGCGTCGAGCCGGAGCTCCGGTGCACCGTCGCCCGGCCGCCCGACAAGGACGGCAAAGCCCGCGAGCACGTCCTCCAGGACCGGCGTCCCGTGGCGCAGCGCTCCCGAGAACTTCATCCCCAGCTTGGCCAGCGACCCGCCCGCCACGACGACCACCCTCGGGTAGACGCCCGAGGCGACGAGCGAGCCGGCCACGACGAGCGCGTGCACCGGAGCGCAGCAGAACGCCTTGACATCACTACCGGACGCCTCGACGCAGCCCGCCTCCTCGGCAATCGCTTTGGCGAGGTTGCCACCCCCGCGCTGGTAGCGGTCACCCACCGCCTCCTCGCCGCTTCCGATCACGTACGGCACGTCCACGGGATCGAGCCCGGTCGCCTTGAGCAGGTGCTCGAGCGCGAGTGCGCCGGTCGCCTTGCAGGCGAGGTTCTCGAGGAGGACCGACGCCGAAAGGCTCTCGTCCAGGTCGTGCGCCCCGGCCATCGATCCGACGGCTTCCCCTGCCTCGTGGATCGTGAGCCCACCGTTGGGGACTGCGCTTCCGTCGAGATGGAAGAGACCGAACGAGTCGGCCGCCTGCAGGCGGCGATACAGGTCGGCCTGGTCGACGATGACGCCGTACGGTCCCTGCGGTCGCGCCTCGACCGGATTCGTCCACCAGGGACGCTCGACGTCCCAGAGCGCTTCCGGCTGCAGGTTCCCGATCAAGACCTGGTGCGGCGCGTACGCGAGCGCGTCCTCGTACGACCGAAGACCCTGTGTGAGCGACGAGAGCAGCCCGTCGGAATCGGCTGCGAGCTCCCGCGTGGGCTTCGAGCCGTGGCGGACGAGGTCGGGCGCGTGCGCCAGCACGAGCGAGCAGGACTGGATCGCGGCTCGACCCGTCACGGCGAACCTTCCGGCCGGATCGTTGTCGCGATGTCGCCGCGAAGCGGCACACATTCATGCGCTTTTCGACGATAGGCTCGAAGCGGGTGGTGGCCCGGGGTGGCCCCGGGGGCAACGAGCTTCATGCCGGATCGACCTCCCACACTGTGGTCGGCTCCACCTCGGTCTCGAGCATTTCGAGCGCACGTTCGACGATCCGCCGTCGCTCGTCCTCGTCCAGCCCGAACGGATGCGTGATCGCCGGACCGCGCACGATGCGGTTCGCGCCGACCATTGTCGCGATCGTCGGGAGCGAGGTCACGAACACCGTCGGGACGCCCGCCCGCTCGATCTCCTTCGCCAGCACTGACCCGCAGCGCGTGCCCGTCCCTCAGGTTCCCGAAAGGAGGACGGCTTCGACGCCGGCATCCGCGAGCTCGGCCGCGATCTCGCGACCGAAGCGCGTCGAGGCCACCACCGGCGTCCCATTGCCGGTAGTCGTGTAGAAGACGTCGTGGACCCGCCCCACGCGGCCCTCGTCGGCGAGCGCGCTCACCGTGTCGAGCGGGACGAGCCGGTTCGGATCCTCGTTCGCCAGCGTCACATCGAAGCCGCCGTGCACCGACTCGTACCGACCGGTGGCCAGTGTGCGTCGGCCCTCGAGGTCGTAGCGAAGCCAGCCCTGGGCGCGGATCGTCGGCAACCGATCGGGGTTTCCCTGCGGGACGCAGCCGGCCTCCGTGACCAGGGCGACGAGCGCGCGTGAGAGATCGGGAACGGGCGGGGGCGGCGGCACGCGGTCGAAACCTCCGGCCACCTCGCTCCGGGTCACTCCGGCGAGCTTCGCAAGGATCAGATCGACCGCGCGCTCGGCGCCCGGCTTTTCGGCCAACTCGTTGCGGCGGAGACCCCGGGGCACATAGCCCTCTTCGGCGGGAGACCCGAGCTCGCGGCCCGAGGCGAGCGCTTCTGCCAGCCGGGCAATGCGCGGCAGTGCTTCACGCATGCCTGCAACGTTGACCGCCGTAGCGGCCACGAGGATCGCGCCGTCGACGAGGCTCACGCCCGGGTTCTCCTCGTGCATCGCCGCGAGCGCCGGAATGCCAAGGCGTTCCGCCGCAGCGCGCGCGAGGCGCGCACACGCGAATCCGTAGCGGCCGGAGCCGAAGGCGGGACCGGCGACGAGCAGATCCGGCCGCTCGGCCTCGAGCAGGACGAGCAGCCGGTTGAGCGCCTCCTCTTCGTGCTCGGCGAAGTAATCGTCCCCGCAGGCGAGCGTGGCCACGATCTCGACTCCCTCGAGCTCGGCGGCGAGCCCTCGACCCGGGCCGACCGCTCCATCGAGTCGGGTCGGCGGGGTCTCGGCCGCTTCCTCACCGCCCAGGCCGGCAAAGAACTGGTTGAGGTAGTGGACGGCTCTCACCATGTCGCCGCCGTGAGGGCGTACTGCCCAGTCTGGTTGGTGGCGCCGAGGTAGTTCCGCACCGGAATCGGCCCGCTGGCGGCCGCCGGAGTCCCGTCGAGGAGCGTGTCGCCGCCCAGCACCCGCTCGGGCTCCCAGGCGGGTACCGACTCCTCGGCATTCCCGACGGAGACGATCGAGTCGGCCTCGGGCACCCAGTCGGTCAGCCCGGAGCTCGTCGACTCCGGATCCGCCATCTCGGCGACGATGGCGGTCGTTCGCACGCCGGCCTCCTCGCAGGCGCGCACCGTGAGCATCACGTCGGTATGAGAGTTCCCACCGGCGTCCGTCGTCACGATCGCGCCGTCCGCCCCGAGACCGAGGGCAGCATCGGCAGCCGCTCTCGCGGCCCGCTCCTTGTCCTCAGCCGTCTGTTCGTAGCCGCGCATGAGGACGAGGCCGGCGAAGCGTAGACGCCTGCCGTGATCTCGATAGAGGGCACGGATGAGCGCATTTCTCTGGAACGCGACCGTCGGGTTGCGCAGCGCCGCCCAGTGGTATTCGCCGGACGTGACGGCGCCGTCGAGCACCTCGGCCGGGTCGACGACCCGCGGTAGGCCCGCCTGCCCGACGGGCAAGCCGTAGAAAAACTGGTAGTAGAGCGGGCCGAGATCGGACAGCTGAACGAGGGCTGCGACCGAGGGCAGATTCTCGTCCGTCGGGCCGAGCGCGAACACCTCGAGGTCGTTGGGCTCGGCATCGAGCGTCGGCCTGGCGAGCTCCTCGGCGACCGCGAGGGTCGTGTGGCGCGCCCACGTCTCGAGTTCCTCGTTCCCGAGGCCGTCGCGCGGCCCGAAGGTGAGGACGACGCTCGTCTCTGCCGCGTACGGCGTCAGCGCGGCACCGGGGCCGGCAAGATCCACCACCGACTCCTGCTCGTGCAGCGTCCGCTCCTCGGCGGGGAAGTCAAGGCACGAGAGGACAACGACGCCGTCGAGACGGTTCGTTCGTCCCTGCCCGGCGCGGCCTTCGACCGGAAACGCCGCTCGCCCGTCGGGCCGCGCGCGCGGTTCGACTGCGTCGAGCACGTGCGTGATCCGGACGGGCTCACCGCCGCGGACGATGTCCACCTCGACTCCGTCGAGGTCGGGTAGGGGGCCCATGAGCTTGGACGGAAACGTCGCCAGCTCCCAGGCCACTAGGCGGCCCTCCGGAAGCCGAGCCGGGCCGAGACGTCGGCACCCGCGGCGATGCAGAGCTCGCCGAGCTCCGGCAGACGTGCCTCGGGCAGTCGATAGGCGGGGCCGGAGACGGAGACCGCCGCCACGCACGTTCCGGCCGCGTCGAAGACAGGCGCCGCAACCGCGTGGAGCCCGACCTCGAGCTCTTCGACCGCGATGGCGAAGCCGGCATCCCTGGTGCGTTCGAGCTCGGTCCGGAGCGTTCGGCGGTCGACGATCGTCGACCGCGTCAGCCGCGTCAGCCTCCCGGCGGCGGAGGCGTCGCCGAACGCGAGCAGGGCCTTCCCGTTCGCCGTCGCGTGGAGGGGAGGGGCACGGCCGGTCCAGTCGGTCACCCCGACGAAGTGCGTGGCGTTGACTTGGAGGACATTCAGGGCCTGTGCACCGTCTCGGACGGCGAGATTGACGGTCTCGCCCGTCCTCTGCGCCAGCAGCTCCAGCGGCTCCCGCGCGACCCCGGCCAGCGTGAGGCCCCGGATCGCCAGCGCGCCGAGGCGGGCGAGCTCCGGCCCCGGCGCGAAGCGCTCGCCCTCACGGCGAACGAGGCCGCGCCGCTCGAGTGGTGCGAGCAACCGGGAAACCGTGCTCTTGTGCATGCCAAGCTCGGCGGCGAGCTCGGAGACGCCGAGGTCAGGCCGCCTCTCGTCGAAGGCCGTGAGAATCGCCAGCGCCTTGTCCGCCGACTGCATCGTTGCGTATTTTGCAACGGCATAGCGTTCTGCGCAACTCGCTCGTACGCTGCACGGTCGCGCAACCCGCCCCGTAGACTCGGCACCATGGCCGCCGCGTTCACCGCACGTGGGCTCGTCAAGCACTACGGGTCGGTGACGGCGCTCCACGAGGTCGACCTCGACGTCGAGGAGGGAGAGCTCGTGGGGCTCCTCGGGCCGAACGGCGCGGGCAAGTCCACGCTGGTCAAGATCGGCTGTGGTCTCGTCCGCGCCACGAGCGGCGAGGCCCACGTGTGCGGCGCCCGCGCCGGCTCGTCGGCGGCGCGGGCGTCCATGGGATACCTCGCCGAGCTCTTTCGCTTCCCCGGCTGGGCCTCCGCGGAGGAGCTCCTCAACCTGCACCAGCGCCTGGCAGGCTCCCACGGGGGCGAGAGCGAGCGCGCGGAGCTGCTCGAGCTCGTCGGCCTGACGGAGGCGCGCTCGCGCCGGATCGAGACGATGTCGAAGGGGATGCAGCAGCGGCTCGGCCTCGCGCAGGCACTCGTCGGGACACCTCGGTTTCTCTTTCTCGACGAGCCGACGAGCGCGCTCGAT
Organism: uncultured Actinomycetes bacterium; assembly: GCA_963842305.1. Classification (GTDB taxonomy): domain Bacteria; phylum Actinomycetota; class Thermoleophilia; order Gaiellales; family Gaiellaceae; genus JAIBJN01. The sequence goes on along the minus strand of CAWJFW010000002.1, from coordinate 350,218 downwards.
CCTGGCGGGAGGAGGACGGTTCGCGGGCTCCTGGAGGAGCTCCGGCGGCGAGGAGTCGCCGTCCTCCTCAACTCGCACCTCCTTAGCGAGATCGAGCTCGTCTGCGACCGCGTCGCCATCCTCTCGCGCGGCAGCATCGTCACCCAGGGGCGGCCCGCGGACCTGGCCAGGCCGCGCGGCGTGGAGGTCGACGTCGACGGGGGCCCGCGCCTCTACGAGGGAGTCGGCCGCGAGGACGTGCCCAAGATCGTCGCCGACCTCGTCGCCGCCGGGGAGCAGGTGTACGGCGTTCGCGTCCTCGAGACGACGCTCGAGGAGATCTACCTCGAGGCCGTGGGAGACCAGCCGGGATGAGGGGAATCCCGATCGTGATCGGGTACTCGCTCAAGGAGAGCCTGCGCCGGCGCGTGTTCCTGGTCGTGCTCGTCCTGACGGTCGCCTTCCTCGGCCTCTATGCGCTGGGAACGAACGAGGCGTTCCAGGCAGTCGAATCCCGCGGTCTCGGCGACCAGCCGGACGACCCGCTCGGCGTCGACGACCACGAGCTGACCGGCGCGACGATGTTCGGGCTCTCGATGTTCGGCACGCTCTTCCTCGGAGCTGTGCTCGCCGCGTTCCTCACGCTCGGGACCGTCCGCGGCGACGCGGAACGAGGGTTGCTCCAGCCGCTCGTCGTCCGCCCGATCGGCCGGTCGACCCTGCTCATCGGGCGGTTCGCCGCCGCCGCCCTGGTCTGTGGCGTGTACGTCGTCTTCGTCTTCACCGGCGCACTCTTGATCACGTGGCAGATCGGCGACTGGGTGCCCGACCGGATCGTCGGCCCGGCGGTTCAGCTCGCCGCGGCGACAGCGGTGATCGCCGCCCTCTCCCTCCTCGGGTCGGTGTTCCTGAGCGCGACCGCGAACGGCATCGCGGTCTTCATGGTCTTCGGAGCCGGGCTCGTCGCCGGCCTCCTCGGGCAGATCGGAGAGGCGCTTTCCTCCGACCGGCTCATGAACGTCGCAAAGGCGGCCTCCTGGCTCCTGCCGTTCGAAGCTCTCTACCAGGACGGCCTCGACGCGATCACCGCGGACTCGCGGGGATTCACCGAGCTCGCGCTGAGTCTCGGGCCGTTCGGCGGCGCGCAGGCAGCCGGGGCGTTCCTCTGGCCCTGGTCGCTCGTCTACGTCGCCCTCGTCGGATGCTTTGCGCTTGCCTCCTTCGCGCGGAAGGATCTCTGACCCGTGCCGCGAACAGCGACGGTCCCATGCAGAGCCAGCAGGACCAGACCCGAAGCCAACTCGCGCTCGTCGCCGCCCTGGCAAAAAACCGGGGCGAACTCGACGCGGCGACGCTCGAACGGCTGCTCCGCCTCGTCGGCGCCCTGAAGCCCGCCTCCTCGCGCTAGCGGGCCGCAGGCGCGAGAGAGTCGATCTCGGCGTCGAAGACGACCTCGCCGTTCGCGACCCGCCGGAGCGCACCCGCGAACTCGGCCATGTCCGCCACGCGGTCCTTAAGGAGATAGCCGACGCCCTCGTCGCTCGCCTCGAGCAACTCGCGCGCATAGGCGGGGACGAGATCCTGCGAGAGGAGCAGGACACCGGTCTCCGGATACAGCCTGCGAATGGCCTGTGCCGCGCGCACGCCTTCGTCGCTGCCGGAGGGAGGCATGCGGATGTCGACGACGGCGACATCGGGCTCGGTCGCCGCGACGCGATCCAGAAGCTCCTCCCCGCTGCTCGCCTGGGCGACGACCAGCATCCCCGCTTCCTCGAGCAGGCGCGCGATGCCGTCGCGGATCAGCATCGAGTCGTCCGCGAGGACGACCCGGAGCCGATCGTCGTCGACGCGGCGGGCGAAGCGAAGCTGCGGAAACTCGGTTGGGAGACCGTCCGCGGACAGCTGGAAGAGATGCTCGGGCTCGGGCAACCCGGACAGCTCGAAGCGCCCGAGATCGTCCGCGTCGACGCCGGTTGCAGCGACGGTGCGCTCCGAGAGGATCACCTGGCCGCCGTGCCCCGCCTCGCTGAGGCGGGCGGCACGGTGGACGTCCAGGCCGACGAGGCCCTGCCCGGAGTCGACGGCGGTACCCGTGTGAACACCCATGCGGATACGGACCGCCTCTCCCTCGGGCCAGGTAGCCGCAAGCAAGGCGCGCTGGGCGTCCGCTGCGGCCTTGACCGCGTCGTCCGCCGAGTCGAAGACCGAGAACGATTCGTCCGCACGACACTCGACCTCGCGGCCGCCGTGTTCGGCGACGGCCCGCCGAAGGACGGCCCGTGAGGCATCGAGGACGTGGCGGTACTCGGGGCCCAGACGGCGCACGAGCGACGTCGACCGCTCGATGTCGGTGAAGAGGAAGGTGAGCTCGGGTTCGGACATGACCCGCAAAGGTTCGTGGATCTCCTCGCGGCCGAAAAGGTGGCCACCTCCCGAGCGACGTACGGTTATCCGCACCTTCGAGTAGAAACGGCGCTCCGCGGGGAGTATCCTCGACCGGTTTTCCGCCGTCGGAGGTGAGAGTGATGCTTGCCCGCGAGCGTGCCGTTCGGATCGCGCTGGCCGAGGCTCGTGCCGGAGTTCGCGAGAAGACCGAGAACGTCTCCAAGCGCATCAAGCAGTACCAGGGGGCCGACAGCACCCCGGGAACGGGGTACGCGTGGTGCAACAGCTTCGTGGTCTGGTGCTATCGCGAGGCCGGCCGCGTCCTCGAGGAGACCGGGCGCTCGGCCGGAGTCAAGGACACTGCAACGCTGGGCACCAAGGCGGGCTGGGCCGTGAGAAAGCCTGCGCGTGGCGACCTCGTCTGCTTCCAGATCGACGACGACGTCGATCCCGACCACATCGGCATCGTCGTCGATGTCCCGTCCGACGGCTTGGTCCGAACGGTCGAGGGGAACACCGTCGGCGACAGCGGAGGTGAAGGCGTCTTCGTCAAGACGCGGGCGCGTGAGACCTGCGCACTCTTCCTGCGCGTCCCCGGCGAGGTCGCTGACGGGATCGGCCGAGGCGATCACGGAGACGACGTCCGAGAGCTGCAGAAACAGCTCGTCAAGCTCGGGCACAAGAAGATCGAGGTCGACGGCGAGTTCGGTGAGGCGACGGAGGCGGCCGTCGGGACGTTCCAGGCCAAGCACAGCCTCCCCAAGACCGGCGTCGCGTCGCCGAAGACCGTGACCGCGATCGCGAAGGACATCGAGCCGCCCGTGCCCGAACCGAAGCCCGAGCCCACGCCCCCTGGGAAACCGAAGCCGGCCTTCGTCGTGACCGCAGCCTTCTCGACCGGGAGGCCGAAGGAGGTCGCCGGCCTATCGACCCGAACGGCCCTGAACAAGCAGGTCAACGCCTTCCTGGAGGAGGGCGCCAGGTTCGTCCAGATCTCGCCGGACAGCTGAGCCCGGCTAGGAGACCTTCTCGTCGACCGAGATCTCCCGGCAGCCTCGAGGTCCGCGTAGCCGAGGCCGCCGTCGCCCTCCGCGACCCTGTGGCACACCACGTGCACCCACTCCTTGGACCCGAAGAAGTCCTTCGTCGAGTCGAGGAAGACCTCCACCCGGTGCGGGCCAAGCACCCGGTAGTAAGTGGTGATCGGATCGCCCTCGATCGTGGCCGCGGTGACGATCAGCTCGGGCGGGCGCCCGGCGGCGAACGCGTCGAGAAGGCACCGGTTCTTGCGCCTCTGGTCCTCCGAAGCCGGTTCGTTCATGCTCTCGCTAGCGGCCACAGGAGGGCGTCTTCGGCCAGCTGTCGAGCGCGGATCGGCGTGTACTTGCAGGCCGGTATCCAGAGAAGGCTGGAGGCGACCAGACCGACGGCGAGACGGAGATGGGCTTCAAAATGAAAACGTAGGAGCTACCGCGCCGTTCCCAGGAGCCGCCAGCAAGGCTTCGATGTGCCGTCGAGCGGACGCTATGACCTGACTGAGGACCTGGCTCGCGTCCGAATCCGCAAGCTCGGAGCCCGCGACCGCGCCGAGACCCTCACCGTCACCCGCGACAAGGGCTGGCTCTGGTGACACCGGGCGCGTATCCGCTCTCGGAGCACGACGACGCGCTGACCCGGGCCGCGTTACCGTCCCCGCCGTGGGCGAGACGACGTGGGATCCTGAGCGCTACTCGACGGAGATCCGGGAGGAGATCGCACGCTACGACGCGCTGCAGCAGCGTGTCATCGAGGCGACGAAGGGCCTTCGCCCCGAGACGATCCTCGAGCTCGGGACGGGCGCCGGCGAGACGGCTAGCTTGGTGCTGGGGCTCCACCCGGAGGCGCGCCTCCTCGGCGTCGATTCAAGCCCGGAGATGCTCGCGGCGGCTCGGGACGCGCTTCCAGCTGATCGCGTCGAGCTTCGCCTCGCACGGCTCGAGGACGGGCTTCCCGCCGGCCCGTTCGATCTGGTGGTGTCGGTGCTGACCGTGCATCACCTGTCGGCAACCGACAAGGCCGAACTGTTCCGCCGTGTTGCCGAAGCGCTCCGCCCCGGAGGTCGCTTCGTGCTTGGCGACGTGGTCATTCCGGACCGGCCCGAGGATGCGGTGATCCTGCTCGAGGAAGGCTTCGACCGCCCGGACAGCGCCGCGGCCCAAATTGCTTGGCTGCGTGAGACAGGGCTCGACGCGGAGATCATGTGGACAGTGCAGGATCTTGCGGTGCTACGCGGAGATCGACCGCGCCAGGCGGTCGATCGCTAACGGAGCGTTTCTCGGCGGGTCCGCAGCTTCGAGAGGGCCTGCGATCCCGCCCGACCAGTCTCTGGGCAGGACGGAGCGCACTGCGACGCTCCTCCGAGCACGGGCGTTTGCCTCGCCTCGGAGCAGCGTCGCGCTGCTCAACTCAACAGCGACTCGCTGTCTCGTCATAGACGTGATGAGCCGTCCCTCAGCAGGAGGCCTCGTCGGTCGTGCAGACCTTCCCGACGGTGTTGCCGGCGGTGTACATCGCGCCGGCACCGAGCGAGAGCCGGTCGATGCGATACCCACCGGGCTCGTCAGCGACGAGGTACGCCTGCTCGACGATCTGATCGGGATGGGCGTCGGTGTAGACGCGCCACGCCGACCTGTTGCCGTCAGCCGCGTACTGCCCGGCCGTATCACCCGAGACGAAGAACGAGCAGTTCGTCTTGAACCGGGTGAAGTCGGCCCGGCCCCAATCGCTCCCGATCGGGTGGTCGCAGTAGAACGCGGCGAGGTAGGCGACGTCGCCGTTCTGGAACTCGACCGAGATTCGCGGAGCTCCTGCGCCGACGTGTGTCGTCTGCTTGTACTCGAACGACAGGTTCGTCACTGCCTCGGCGTCGGTTGCAATGTGAATCGACCGCTTCGAGTAGGCGACGGCGTAGCCGCCCGTGGTCGGGTCGCCGACGTGCAGGCGCAGGGCCTTCGTATTGGTGTCGTGCGGGCTGTCGCCGCCTTTGACGGTCCAGACGTGCGAGCCAGAGCCCTGAAACTGGAGGGCGTGGTTGGCGGTGAGCGTCGAGGCCACGGCAGTGGCGGTGATCGCCAGGGCCGAGACGGCGACCGCCGCCGCTACTACGAACTTCCTCATCTAAGTCCTTTCGGTTGGTGGAGCGCGGTTCATTCCCGCTCCGCCCGACCTCCCTTGGTGGGGGCCTGTTAGGGGAGGCCGGGCGCAACGGGGATCCGCCGGCGCCTATTCGTTCGCCGGTTTCTTCCTTCGGGCGCCCCAGTGACAAAGCCGCGGCTCGCGGTAGTAGGGGTCCTGCATCTGCGGGCCGGTCCTTCCGTCGTAACGACGGGGCGCGTCCGGTCAGCATTTCTCTGGCCGGTCGCAGCTACACCGGCGCCGACAGAATAGCCGCTTTCGAGCGCAAGTGCAAGTCCCTCCTGCATAGCAGGTGCAAGTACCCCTTGCGTGCTGTATCGTAGGGGCATGGCACACGAGGCCGAAGTCAAGTCTGTGCTGCGCGCGTACCGGAAAGCGCTCGACGCGCTTCAGCGCCTAGACCGCGCCCGGCGCAACTTTCGCAGCGCCCTGCTCACCGCACATGAAGCCGGCGCCAACAAAGCGGAGCTTGCCCGTGCGCTCGGCGTCTCGCGTCAGCGCGTGGACGAGATTCTCACCCGTGCCCGTCACGAGCGCGCCGCAGGCGTCGAGGACGTGACCGACTAGAGCCGCTGTCGCCTCGCGAAGACGCAGCCGTCTGCCAAATCTAACTGGGGCCTGACTCCCCGTGACCGCCCGGCGGACAGCCCCTTCACCACTCCGCGATTTGCAGGGCGTTCCTTCAGTCGGGACGGCCGGATTCGAACCGGCGGCCTCCTGCTCCCAAAGCAGGCGCGCTACCAGGCTGCGCCACGTCCCGCAGCTTGGGCTCAGTGTACGGCTCGCTGCGGCGACCCGCCGTCGCCAGGACGACGCCCGCGATGATCACGGCCACGCCGGCGAACTGAAGCGACGACGGCGCCTCGTCCAGGAGGATCACCGCGAAGACGACCGAGAGCGCGGGCTGGAGCGTGAGGCTCACCGAGGTGAGCGCCGCCGGAAGGCGCGGAAGAGCCGCGGCGATGAGGAGCCAGCCGACGACCTGTGAGGTGAGGGCGAGCAGGAGAAGCCAGCCGTGCTCGGGCCAGGTGGGCGTGAGCTCCAGCTCGCCGAGGCCGGCGCCGACCGGCAGCGTCACGAGCGCGGCCGAGAACGTCGCATAGAAGAGCGGCCCCGCAGGCCGGCGCAGATCGGTGCTCCCCTCCCGGAGGACGAGCAGGAAGCCGCCGTACGTGACCGCGGTCAGGAAGCCGAACAGAACCCCGAGCGGCGGGTTCGAGCCGTAGGCGCCCGCGCCCACGACCCCGGAGATGAGCACCACACCGATGAGAACGATCGGGACCGCTGCGAGCGTGCGGCCTGCGGGCTTCTCCTGCAAGAACGCCCACGCGGCCAGCGGAACGATGACGACCTGGACGTTTCCCAGCACGGTGGCGAGGCCCGCGCCGACGGCCGCGATCGTGTGGTGCCAGAAGACGAGGTCGGCCATGAAGAACACGCCCGCGACCAGGGAGAGCCAGAGGGCGCGTTCCGAGAGCCGACCGTAGCGTCGGCGCTCCCACCAGACGAGCAGCCCCAAAAGCGGCAGCGCATAGGCGCAGCGGTAGAAGGCCGCGGTCGAAGGCGGCACATCCGCGAGGCGCACGAGGATCGCGGAGAAGGCGATACACGCCGCGCCCGCCATCGCCATCAGGACCGGCCTGGAGCCCATTGCGCATGAACGCTATGCGGGCGATGGTACGGCGGAGGTCGCTATCGTTCCGCCCGCCCGTGGCCGACGCACCGTTCGCGCCGCCCGCTCTCGAGTCGAAGCGCCCGGTCCCACGTCCCGCGCTCGGCTACGTGCTCGTATGGTCCGCGGTCGTCCTCTGGTCGCTGAACGCGGTGATCGCGAAGATCGTGCTCGACTCCGCGGGCTTCTCTGCGCAACGGCTCGCCGAGGTCCGCGCGACAGGCGCCGCGCTGATCCTCATGGTCGCGGTGGCCCTTCTTCGGCCCGCGACGCTCCGCACCACGCGGCGGGAACTCGGCTTCCTGGCGGTGTTCGGGATCCTGGGCCTGGCCTTCGTGCAGTTTTTCTACTTCGTGGGCATCAGGCGCCTCGACATCGGGATCGCGCTCGTCATCAACTACCTCGCCCCGGTCTTCGTCGCGCTCTGGGCACGCTTCTACGTCCACGAGCCGGTGCGGCGACGGCTTTGGCTGGCGATCGCCCTCAGCCTCTTCGGCCTCTCGCTCGTCGTCGAGATCTGGGGCGGCGGTTCGTCGCTGGACGGGCTCGGCGTCCTCGCCTGCCTGGTCACGGCCCTGGCCTATGCGGCGTACGTGCTCATGGCAGAGCGGTCGCTCGAGGGCGGCCGGGACGTGTATTCGCTGCTGGCCTGGGGATTCTCGTTCGCTGCGCTCTTCTGGGCCCTTGTCGCGCCTTGGTGGAGCTTCCCGACCGACGTCCTGGGTGAGAGCGTCTCGCTGCTCGGCCGCTTCGACGACGTCTCGGCTCCGGTGTGGCTTCTCCTTGCCTACATCGTCGTGCTCGGAACGGTGGTGCCCTTCATCTTCCTGGTGAGCGCGTTGCACCATGTCCCGGCGACGCGCGTGACGATCATCGCCATGCTCGAGCCCGTCCTCGCGGCGATCGTCGCCTGGTTCTGGCTCGGAGAGGAGCTGGCCGCCGTGCAGATCATCGGCGGCCTGATCGTCCTCATTGGAGTGATTCTCGCGCAGACGTCTCGCGCCCAAGCTCGTGACGATCAGCACGATAATCGCCGCAAAATGCACGAAGATATGGCAATCTCTCGCCCTCGCGCGTGAGGGCTGTGAGATTGCCGTCTTCAGACAACCCTAACGCTTTGCGTACGGGATGCCGAAAAGGGTCCGGCAGTCTGCTTCGCATGCCGGGACAGCTACGAACAACACTTGCGCTTCTTTCGTGCGTCGTCGCAGTCGCCGTCGCGGCGCCGGCCCAGTCCGCCCCTTCGGCGATGGAGAGCCGGCTCGTCGAGCGGATCAACGACATCCGGGCATCGCACGGCCTGCGCCAGCTCCGGGTAAGTCAGAAGCTAAACCGGGGTGCGCGTTCCTGGTCGCGGCATCTGGTGCGGCGGGATTCCTTCCATCACGCCAGCCTCCGTTCCGGAACCGGCGAGATCATTGCCTGGGGCACGTGCTCATGGTTCAGGCCCGCCCAGGCGGTGCGGATGTGGCTCAACAGCTCGGGCCACCGCGCACTGATCATGCGGCCCGGCTTCAGCGTGATCGGCACCGGCTGGAACCGGGGGCCATGGCGAGGCTATGGCTGCGTCGAGATGGCCGTCGCGCGCTTCCGCTAGTCCGCTCGGGCGGCTAGACGCCTTCGAAGAGCTCGCGGAGTTGGGCGACCTTGTCGCTGCGGAGGCGCTCACGCTCCCCGCTCTCGACCGCGACCAGCACCCGGCGAACCAGCGTTGCCAGCTCGACCGGGTTGAACGGCTTGGTGATGTACTCGAGACCCCCGAGGTCGATGCCGCGGGCGCGGTCGCGGACGTCGGCGCGTGCCGTGAGGAAGACGATCGGGATGTCGCGCGTGATCGGATCATCGAGCAGCATCTCGGCAACCCGCCAGCCGTCGAGGCCCGGCATCATCACGTCGAGGAGGATGACGTCCGGCCGCTCGCTCCGGGCCAGCTGGAGGCCGCCGGGCCCGTCGCCCGCCTCGGAGACGCCCATCCCTTCCGCTTCGAGGTTGACGCGGCAGAGGAGCCGGATCGGGGCCTCGTCATCGATGACGAGCACTCGCGTCACGACGCCGTTACTCCCATGCGCTCGCTCTCGACGGCCTCGGAGCCGGTGAGAGGCAGCTCGAACGTGAATCGCGACCCTGTCCCGTCCTCCGACTCGAGCCAGATGCGCCCGCCCATCGCGTTGACGAGGCCCCGGACGAGAAAGAGCCCCAGCCCGGATCCCTGGCCGGCGGGGACGCGCTCGGAGCGGAAGAACTTGGTGAAGACGCGCTGCTGGTCCGGCTCGGAGATGCCGATGCCGTCGTCGGCGACCGTGATCTCGGCAGCTCTCGACCGTGCGCGAGCGCTCACGCTGACCGTCCCGCCCTCGGGCGAGTACGTGACGGCGTTGTCCAGCAGGTTGGCGAGCACCTGTCCCAATTTCTCCCTATCGGCCCGGACGGCAAGGTCGGGTGGATCCACACGCACCGCGTATCGATGGCTCCCGTTCCCGCGCATCTCCGCGGCCGCGACTGCCTCCCGGACGGCACCGCCGACGTCCGTGGGCTCGAGCGAGACGTCCAACGCCCCGGCCTCCAGCCTGGCGACGCTCAGCAAGTCGTCGACGATGCTGATGAGGCGCTCGGACTCGGTCGCGATGTAGCGGAGGAAGGTCTCGCGCTCGGCGCCGGTGAAGTCGACGTCGCCGCGCTGGAGCGTCTCGGCGAATCCATAGATCGACGTGAGCGGAGTCCGGAGCTCATGGGAGACCGCCGAGACGAAGTCCGACTTCATCTGCTCGACGACGCGCTCGCGCGAGACGTCGCGGAAGGCGAAGATCCGGCCCGCGACCGAACCCACCGGGTCGAGCATGACGGCCTCGCTGAGCGCCAGCCAGACGTCGTTCCCGTCGCGTTTGATTGCGACCTGCCTGACTCCGGTCCCCTCGGTGTTGTTCGTCGAGAGCTCTCTCTGGAGCACCTCCGGGACACGGCGACCGAGTGCTTCGGACGCGGGCACGCCCGTCACCTGCTCGGCCATCGCGTTCCAGAGGACGATCCGGTCGTCCCGATCCACCGCGACGATGCCGTCGGCGATGTTGGCGAGGATCGCCCCACTTCGCTCCTTCTCCTCGGCGACCCGCTGGTAGAGCTCCGCGTTGGCCACGGACGCGGACGAGGCGGCGGCCAGAGCCGAGAGCGCGTGCACCTCGTCCTCACGCCAGGCTCGTGCGGCGTTCGCGTAGACGGCGAGCACGCCGTATAGGCCCCCGCCGTGACCCACGAGCGGGACCGCAACGGCGGCGGCGGTTCCGCGCTCGAGCAGAAGATCGCCCCGGGCGAGCCGGGACTGCTCGCTCGAGTCCCGGACGACGACGGGCGCGCGCGACTGGACGACGGCGCCGGACATCCCTGCCGCCGAGCTCGCGCGCGTCTCGACGAGGCGCTCCGTGCCCGAGCCTGCGGCCGCCCGGACGACGAGCTCGTCCTGCTCGAGCAGGCGGATGAGCGCCGCGTCTGCATGCAGCAACCGCGGCGCCTCCTGGGCGACCTCGGCCAACACGACCCTGGGATCGAGGGTCGCCGCAAGTGAGGCACCGACCCCCGCCAGCTGCTGCGAGAAGGTCCGGGCGCGGCGCTCACCCTCGAAGAGTTCGCTGCGGTCGAGCGCCCCGCGGGCGGCTCCGCTCAGGTGTTGGGTCAGGAGCACGTCCTCGTCGGCGAAGTCCCGGCTTCCGCGGAAGAGCACGACGACGGCGTAGGTCTGGTCGCGGACTCCGGCGACGGGCGCACACAGGAGCGATCCAAATCCCTCCACAACGAGCGGCTTCCGGAGCGAGGAGTCGAACCGGTCATCGGCTGTGAGCTCGGGCGAGGCCAGCACCTGCTCCGCGGCGGTCGCGAGAGCAAACGGCCAGGCCATCGCATGGTCCTCCGCTCCCAGGGTCGTCCGGAGGCTCACCGGGAGCTGGCAGGCGCCGGCCAGGACGGCCGAGCCGCCCCGTAGCTCCAGCACCAGAGCGGCATCGCCTCCCAGCGCGTCGCACGCCGCCTGCGCGAGCGCATCGAGGGTCTCGGCCCGCGAGAGCGTGGAGCCGAGGACCTGCGCGATCCGGTAGAAGCCCCGCTGAACCTGCGCCTGGCGCTCACGCTCCTCGAAGCTCTCGGCGTTGTGGAGCGCGAGCGAGGCGAAGCGCGCGAACGCCTCGACGACCTCGAGATCACCCTCGTCGAACCGGCCCGCCTCGCGGGCGCAGACGCTGAGAATGCCTCGCGTCTCGCCGAGCCAGGTGATGGGGGTGCACATCACGTCGCTGAAGACCGCGTACGGAGGGCTCGGCGGTGGCTGCTCGGTCGCAGCGAAATCGCGCATCAGGACGCTCTTTCCGGACTGGAGCGCGCGCCCGATCGTTCCCTCAGGCGGAATCTGACGGCCGACGTTCCACTCGGGGACGCCGACGACCGCCCGGCAGCGAAGGAGCGTGCGGTCCGGCTCGAGGATCCAGCAGTCCGCCGCCTCCGCACCCGTGAGCGAAACCACCTCTTCCACGAGTCGGTGGATGACGGACTCGAACCGGAGGTCGCTCGTGAGAACCTCGGCCGCCTGGATCAGCGTCTCCTGCCGGCGCAGGCGTTGCTCGTTCTCGCCGAGGAGGCGAGCGGTGTGAATCGCCAGCCCGAGCTCTCTGGCGATCGCCTCCGCGAGCGCGATTTCACCCGGTCGCCACCGTGTCGGCTCGGCCCGGTGCAGCCCGAAGACGCCGATGACCTCGTCGAAGACGACGATCGGGGTCGCGAGCGTCGCCCGCGTCCCGAGCTCGCGAAGCGCCTGGCGGTCACCCAGGCTCGGGTCCGCGATTTCCTCCGACGTCTCCGCGTCCTCGACCGCCACCGTCCGCCGCTCGCGAGCCGCAAGGTTCAGCGCCGGCAGGTTCGGGGCGACGTCTCCCATGGGGTCGACCCCCGGGGCGTTCCACTCGCCGAGGACCGGCATGGACTCGCCGAGCTCGCCGAGCCGGACGAATGACCGCGTGACGCCGATCGCCTTCGCCGTTTCCTCGACGGCGACGCGAAGGACGGTGTTGACGTCGTGCTCCGAGCGGACACGCCTGCCGATCTCAGCGATCAAGCGCTCGCGCTCGAGAGCACCCCGCAGCGCTTCGCTCGAACGCGTCCGCCCGAGCGCGAGGGCGGCCTCGCTGGCCAGTCCCTGCGCGATGTCGAGCTCGGCTGTCGTGAAGCTCCGATGACTCGTCTGCGTCACCGCGACGAGGACCCCCACGACGTCGTCCTCCGACAGCAGAGGAACGAATGCCGCACTCTTGGCGCCGACCGCATCGGCGACGTCGCGGTTGACGTTCGAGGCGGTGACCGCGTCGTAGATCGCGAGCGGCGAGCGTTCGCGGACGACCGAGACGATCGCGCCCTTCTCGTCGGCGAGCTGCAGCTCGACGCTTCGCCACCACGCCTCGTCGACGCCACGGGCGGCGAGACCGACGGCAGTCCCCAGCTCCTCGTCCACCCGTGCGAGCAGGAGCACGTCGGGCTCGAGGAGGGCCCCGACCTCGTCGAACAGCGAAAGGGCCGCGTCTTCCCCCGTCTGCGCGCTCGAGAGCGCGGTCGAGAGCCTCGAGATCGCAGCGGCCTCGCGGCCTCGCTCGGTGGCAATCGTCTCGGCCTCGTGGACCCGGCGGCGTGCGGTGACGAGCAGGGCGCGCTCGTGACCGCGCACGAGCAGGATGACCCCGGGCACTGCGACCGCGACGGCACTCAGGACGATCAGCCAGGAGGGCTCGCCCTCCAGCGGATCGTGGCCCATAAGAGCGAGGACGGCAAGGAGCGTCGAGATCGCGGCGACCACGGTGAAGAGGAGCCAGATACCGACTCCGAGCCAGGTCGCCCGACGCTCCCGCACAAGCGAGAGGCCGAGGAGGATCGAGACGAGGCCGTAGAGCCCGGCCAGGACCAGGAGTGGAACGGCGTGCAGGAGCATCAGCTGACCTGGGGTGATGATAGGCAGGTACAGCCCGGCCGTCACGCAACGGCCAGGGCTCTGCGTCTTCGACTAAGACGGGAAAGGCCCGCCGCTCGGGGGGTAAGCGCGGCGGGCCTTTCCAGATTGCTCACCGCGGATTACATGGCCAGGGACACACCCGCGGTTCGCATCGCCCAGTGGGCGCCACGGTAACTCCCGTCGTTCCCAGTTCCAATAGGCCGACCGGCCCATCTTTGAAACAAGTAGCTATATGCTTTAAAAGTACTACTTTCCGTACAGGAACCGCTCTACGCCTTGCGTACGGCGAGCTCGGGGCCGTGCTCGATCTCCACGGCGAGCGTTTCCGACTTGACCCAGTCGAGGAAGCGGTCGAGATCATCGCCGTCGGGGAGCGTGAGGACGATGCGGTCGGTGAGCTCGAGACCCTGCTCCTTGCGCAGAGTGTTGACCGCGTGGACGAGATCGTAGACGCGCCCTTCAAGCTCGAGCTCGCGATCGAGCCGGACGTCGAGGGCGACGGAGAGCGACCCCTCTTCTGCGAGCGCCCATCCCTCGGGAGCCGCCCGCTCGACGAAGACCTCCTCGGCCTGGAGCTCCTGGCCTTCGACCCGCACGACGCCGTCGGAAAGCTGCTCGAAGCGGCCCTGGGCGAGAGCCTCCCGGACCGCCGGGAGGAGCGGGCCGAGCTTCGGGCCCAGGAGCTTCAGGTTCGGCTTCGCGCGGACGCTCGCCCCGGCCAGAGGCTCGAAGACGACCGACTTCACCCGCAGCTCCTCGGCGATCTCCTCGGCGTGCGCGAGAGCCAGCTCAGAGCCTTCGATCACGAGCGATCGAAGCGGCTGGCGAAGCTTGATCCCGGCGCTGTCGCGGGCCCGGTGCCCGAGCCCGACGACCTCGCGCACCTCGCTGACCTCGTCCAGCAGCGCAGCGTCCGGCTCCCCCACCTCCGGCCAGCCGGCGAGAAAGACGCTCGGCGGGGCCTCGGCGTCGGCCCCGGCCACGAGGTTCTGCCAGAGGTGCTCGGAGACGAACGGCATCACGGGCGAGATTCCGCGGATGCCCTGCACGAGGGCATGCCAGAGCACCCTGAGCGCGGTCTCGTCCCCGTCCCAGAAGCGCCGGCGCGAGCGGCGGATGTACCAGTTGGACAGGTCGTCGACGAATTCCTCGAAGCTCTCGATCAGCCGATGCGTGAGCTGGCCCTCCAGCGCCTGCGTCGCCTCGGCGACGAACTGCTGCGTCCTCGCCACGAGCCAGCGATCGAGCACCCGTGAGCCCGCGTCGACCGGCGGCGAGGCAAGGTCCGCGTACACGGGAGTGAAGTTCTCGATGTTCCCGTAGTCGACCAGGAAGCGCACCGAGTTCCAGAGCGTCAGAAGCTTCTTCTTGATCTCCTGTGCCGGGCCGTAGCCGAAAAGCAGGTTGCGATCGGGGGGCTGCGCGCAGAACTGCCAGCGCATGACGTCGGCGCCCATGCGCTCGAAGGCGTCCTCCGCATCGATCATGTTCCCCCAGGAGCCGTGCATCTCCTGGCCGCGCTCGTCGAGCATCTTCTCGTAGCCCAGGACGCTGCGGAAGGGCGACCGGCCGACGAGCGCGACCGCCATGAACAGCTGCGAGTAGAACCACAACCTGATCTGCTCGCGCATCTCCGAGACCCAGTCCGCCGGAAACCAGGTCTCCCAGTACGCATGGTCGGGGAGATCGGCGCCGGAGAGCCCGGCCGAAGCCCCGGTCGCATAGCCGTTCTCGATCCACTCCGGGTTCTCCCAGCCGAGCGTCGAGAGCGGGACGATGCCGGCGTCGAGCCAGACGTCTCCCACCTCCGGGATGCGGCGTACTTCCTCGTTGCCACACGCCTCGCAGCGAATCGTCACCTCGTCGATCCAGGGCCGGTGGAGCTCCTGGAGCCCATCCAGCCCTGCGGTGGCGAGCTTCGTCAGTTCGGCCTTCGAGCCCACGACGGTGAGCAGCCCGCAGTCGCAGGGATAGAACGGCAGCGGCAGCCCGAAGTACCGGCGCCGGGAGATGTTCCAGTCGCCCATGTTCCGGAGCCAGTCCTCCATGCGCTTGCCGAAGTACTCCGGGGTCCACGCGACGGTCTCGTTCGCCGCCATCAGCTTCGGGCGCAGCTCGTCAACGGCGATGAACCAGTCGTCGGCGATCCGAAAGATGAGCGGCGTATGACAGCGCCAGCAGAAGGGGAACCGGTGCTCGATCTCGCCTGCCGAGATGAGCTTCCCGCGCTCGCCCAGGTCGACGACGATCTGCTCCGCAGCCTCGACCGTGCTCAGGCCGTGCAGCCATCCGTAGTCGCTGTAGAACCGACCGGCCTCGTCCACGGGCATGAGCACGGGCAGGTCGTGCACGCGTGAGAGCTCGAAGTCTTCGGCGCCGCAGCCGGGGGCAATGTGGACGATGCCGGTGCCCTCCTCCATGGAGACGTCTTCCCAGGGGATGATCCGGTGCTCGAGGTCCGCTGCCGCGGGCAGCTGGTCGAACGGGCCCTCGTAGCGGAGGCCGGCGAGATCGGCGCCGGTCACCCGTTCGACGAACTCGGCGTCGGGTGCCCGCGAGACGGCCCACCACTCGCCGTCGGGTCGAAGCCCGTACTCCGCCTCGGGATTCACCGCGGCCGCGACGTTCGCAGGCAACGTCCACGGTGTGGTCGTCCAGACCGCCAGCGACTGCCCCGGTCGATCGAGCAGCGGGAACCGGACGAAGAGCGACGGGTCGCTGCGCTCTTCGTAGTGGCCGACCAATTCGTGCGCCGAGATGGACGTCCCGCAGCGGGGGCACCACTCGGTCGAGCGGTGGCCCTCGTACAGGTAGCCCTGGTCGTGCATCCGCCGCAGGAAGCGCCAGATGTACTCGATGTTGGTGTCGGAGAACGTGAAGTAGTCGTTGCCCCAGTCCATCCACTGACCGAGGCGCTTGGAGCCCCTCGTCAGCTCGGTCGCGGAGCGCACGACCTTCTCCCGGCACTTGCGCGAGAACTCGGCGAGCCCGTACTCCTCGATCTCGGTCTTCGAGTTGAGCCCGAGCTCGCGCTCGACACCAACCTCGATCCAGAGGCCCTGGCAGTCGAACCCGTTCTGGTAGCGCTGGTTGAATCCGCGCAGAGCCTTGTAGCGCTGGAACACGTCCTTGAGCGTGCGGCCCCAGGCCGTGTGGATCGCGAGCGCCTTGTTGGCCGTGACCGGGCCGTCGAAGAAGCTCCAGGTCGGCCCGCCCCGGTTTTGCTCACGCAGCCGCTCGAAGATGCGGTGCTCGTCCCACCACGCGAGAATCTCGAGCTCGAGCGCGGGGTAGTCGGGGAGGCGCGGCAGGGGGCGGAACATTTGGCGACCAGTCTACGTTTGAAGGGTCATGACAGAAGCCATCACGACCTCTCAGTTCGACACCGAGGTGCTTGGTAGCGAAACCCCGGTGATCGTCGACTTCTGGGCAGAGTGGTGCGGCCCGTGCCGTGCCGTCTCGCCCATCCTCGAGCAGATCGCCGAGGAACGCGCGGAGGAGCTCCGCGTCGTCAAGGTGAACATCGACGAGGAGCCCGAGCTGCAGCAGCGCTACGGGATCCTGTCGATCCCCACGATTCTCCTCTTCAAGGGTGGAGAGCCCGCCGCTGCCGCGATCGGCGCTCAGCCGAAGCGGATGCTCGAGCGGTCGCTCGGCCTCACGCAAGAGGCCTAGTTCGAGGCCTTCGGCCCGCCTACTCGCGGTCTTCCAGAAAGGTGTCGAACGCCGCATGGTTGCGGAGGAACGTCTCGACGGCGTCGAGTCCCTCCGCAATCCAGGCGTCGACCCAGTCGTCGCGCAGGTGGTCTTCGATCGAGTGTGTCCCGTCCATGTGCGCCGAATATCGGCTCCTCGGGCGAATGCCTGTATAGGCCGTTTGGCCTATCCCTCCTGACCGTCCGGCTAGGGCGCGTCACGTGCTGCCGATGCTGATGAGCGCCACCCCGGCGAAGGCGCTCCCTATTCCCACGCCTTGCCCGTTCGAGACGCGCTCGCCGAGGACGAGGCGGGCGAGGAGCACCGTCACCACCGGATAGAGCTGGCCGAGGACCGCGGCGACGCTGAGCAGGCTCTTCGTCGTCGCGACCGCGAAGAGCGCGTTTCCGGCGGTGTCGAGGACGCCGATGAGGAGCAGGACCGGCAGGTCGTAGCGGCCGAGCACGAAGCTCGGGCGAAGCGCGATCGCTGTCAGCACGAAGAGCGAGAACGAGGTGCCGCGCATCATGAGCGTGCCCCAGTACGGGTCCCCCTTACTGGCCTCGCCGAGCGCAACCAGGAGGAAGCCGAACGAGAGCGCCGCGACGAGCGCCAGCGCGACTCCCTTCGCCGCGTCCGGATGGCCGCCGTCGGGTCCCGGGGAGCGCGAGACCAGCACGACGCCGACGATTGCGAGGCCGATGCCGGCCGCCTGTACCGAGCTCGGCCGACCGCCCTCGAGAAGGTCGGCAACGACCGGGACGACCGCGGCCGTCGCCGAGATCGGGGCGACGATGCTCATCGGGCCGACCGCGAGCCCCTTGTAGAGGGCCGTGATGCCGATGGCTCCCGCCACGCCTGCGAGCGCCGCATACCCCAGGTAGCGGGCATCCGGGGGGCCGACACCGCGGAGCGCGACGACGAGGGCGATCGTGGCGAGCCCGGCCGTCTGCGACACGACGACCACGGTCACCACCGGAAGGCGCCTGGTCCGCAGTCCTGCGAGAAAGTCGCCGAAGCCCCAGCTCAGGCTCGCGGTGAGCGCGAGCAGCGGGCCGAGCACGCTAGGCGGGCGCCTGGCGGAAGGTCGCTCCTACGCGGCCGAGCAGCTCGACGGTGTTCTCGAACGCGAACTCGTTCCGGGGCGGGAGGTCTTCGATCGGGAACCACGCGATTTCCGCGATGTCGTCTGCCGGTCGCGGCTCTCCCGCCGCGAGATCGGCCTCCCAGTAGAGGTTGATCGTCGCGTTCCCGTCCTCGCCGTAGCGGTCGGGGATCGCGCCGAGAAACGCTCCGGGCTCCACGCCGAGGCCCGTCTCCTCGACGAGCTCGCGCCGCAGCGTGTCGAGGGGCTCCTCGCCCTCGTCCATGAAGCCGCCGAGCAGGTCCCAGAGTCCGGCGGCCGGCTCGATGGCACGGCGCCCGAGGAGGACCCTCCCCTCCTCGTCACGGATGACCGCGCTGACCGTGGGCGCCGGGTTCGCATACTCCTGGAGCCCGCAGGAGGCACAGCGAACGGAGCCCTCGGCGTGTTCCAGCGGTGAGAGGCAGCGCGGACACGAACGCCACTCTGCGAGCTGCGCTGACGTTGCCATAGGATCGAGCCTACTTGAGGCACCAGGCCGCGACCGTCCACGAACTGGCGCGCGTCGCCGAGTTGTCCGTCCTTCCCGGCGAGACGCTTACCAAGCTGGCGCGCGAGCTCGAGCGCCACGAGGTCGGTCCCGGCGAGGGGCTCGACGCCGGGGAGCAGTTCGCGGTCGTCCTGAGCGGGCTCCTCGACGGACCGGATGGCGTGCTGCGGCCGGGCGACCGGGCTCGCGGCACACTGCGCGCACTCACTCCCTCAGCCGTGGCGACCTGCGACCAGGCGGCGTACGACGCCATCGTCGGCGCCGGAGCCTAGACGGGTTCGCTCAGCGGGCAAGCTCGGTCAGGACGTCGTCGGCGAGCAGGGGCCAGGCGGCGAGGGCCCAGTCGGCGAACTCCAGATCGGTCAGGCAGGCACATGCGGCTCCGGCGTCGGGGTCGACCCAGAGGAACGTGCCGGCGCCGCCGAAATGGCCGAAGGTCTCCGGCGAGTTGGTCGAGCCTGTCCAATGCGGGCGCTTGGCGTCCTTCAGCTCGAAGCCAAGGCCCCAGTCGTTCGGATCCTGGCGTCCGAGGCCGGGCAGGACACCGCCGAGGCCAGGAAAGACGGTCGTCGTCGCCTCGCCGAGCGTCTCCGCCGCGACGAGGGTCGGGGCGAGCAGCTCACGTCCGAAGGCGACCAGGTCGGCGAGCGTGCCCCAGATGCCCTCCGAGGGGCGCGCGCGCAGCTCGGCGCCGGTAAGTGCGAGCGGTTCGAGGACGGCTGCGTGCAGGTATTCGGCGAACGGCATCTCCGCCCGTTCCGCCAGCCGCCCGCCGAGCAGGTCGAAGCCGGCGTTCGAGTAGATGCGTCGCTCGCCCGGCCTGGCGATCGGCACGTCGCCCTCGAAGGGAAGCCCCGATGCGTGGGCGAGCAGATGGCGCACCGTCGACCCGGGCGGCCCCGCCGGCTCGTCGAGATCGAGGACCCCTTCCTCCGCCGCGACGAGCACCGCGTAGGCGGTCAGCGAGCTTCGTGACGGACGCCCAGCGGAAGACGACGTCCGCGGGGCCGCGGGCGCCGACGACCCCCGCCTCGGTGACGACGCTGACCGCCGCGGTCGGCGACGGCCACGTGTCGATTTGCTCGAGCGCCCTCACGGTCGGCGATACTAGTAGCCGACGTGGAGCGCCAGATCGTCTCCTCCGGATCCCCGTACGAGCCGGTCGTCGGCTACTCGCGCGCCGTGCGCGTTGGCGACCGGGTCTTCGTCGCCGGCTCCGCGCCGATCATGGCGGACGGATCCGATCCGCCCGCAGATGCCTACGGCCAGACGAAGCGCTGCCTGGAGATCGTCGCCGACGCGCTGCCGCCAGGCCGGCGCCTCGCTCGAAGACGTCGTCCGCACCCGCGTCTACCTGACCGACGCGGCCGCCTTCGACGGATTCGCAAAAGCCCACGGGGAGGCGTTCTCGGAGGTCCGGCCCGCCAATACGACCGTGGTCGTCGCGGCGCTCCTCGATCCTCGCTGGCTTCTCGAGATCGAGGCGGAGGCAGTCGTCACGACTGCAGCGTGAGCACGTCGCCCTCCGCGACGCCCCAGCGCGAGAAGGCACCCTTGTTCACCTCGAGCGCGCTTCGGTAGGTCACGCCCGGGTCGTAGATCTCACACGGGTCGGCCTCGCACGGCTCCATGTCGAGGATGCTGACGATGGTCCCGTCGGCGGCGGCGAAGGCGATCGAGAGCGGGATCAGCGTGTCCTTCATCCAGAAGCCCCCGCTCGAGTCCTCGTCGAAGAGGAAGATCATCCCGGAATCCTCGGGAAGCGAGGTGCGGTTCATCAGGCCGACCTCGCGCTCCTCCGGACTGTCCGCGACCTCGACCGGCACGACGACCTGGTCGCCCGCGGCCGTCTCGATCGTGACGGCGGGCCCGGTCTCTTCGGGCTCGGTCGTCGTCGTGGCCTCCGGAGCGCTCGAGATTCCCGCAGAGCCCGAGACGGTTGTGGTCGGCGAGCTCGACTCCTCGTCCCCGCACGCCGAGGTGGCGAGCAGCGAGGCCAGACAGACGAGTGTCGTGAGCAGACGCACGACCCTCATCCTGCCAGCACAGGACGAGCGGGCCCGGAAGGACCCGCTCGTACCCGTGAAACCGTGCCTAGGTCGTGGCCGGGCGGCCCATGCCCCGCGTGGAGCGCACCGCGGCGTATGCCATGCCGGCGATACCGAGCGCGACGACCGCACCGACGAGGCCGTCGGCCCAGTCGAAGTCGTTGCCGGTGCCGGTGGCCGCGATCGGGACCTGGCGGCCTACAGGCTTGCCACCCGTGAACTGGACCGGCTCGGCAGTCCGAATCTGCGCCTCGAAGCCGCGGTAGTCCTGCGGCATCGCGTGCCGGTAGGCGATCTGCGTGTACTGCCAGGCGGCAGTCGGGATCACCTTGTCGTCGCCCTTGACGAGGACGCCGTCGCCCTGGGGAGCCGCTGCGAAGACCTTGTCGTCGCCCCTGATAACGATGCCGGTGCTGTCGTCGCCGACGAGCACCTTGTCATCGCCCTTGATCAGGGCGCTGTTGTCGTCGCCGGACTGAGCCGTGCCACCCTCGTCCAGAGCCGCCGAGGCGGCCGGAGCCACGAACGCCGCCACCGCGAGCCCGAGAGCCAGACGCCTGAGGAGTCGATTCTTTCTCCGATTCCGCATCTTCCTTCCTCCCTTCCATCCC
Organism: uncultured Actinomycetes bacterium; assembly: GCA_963842305.1. Classification (GTDB taxonomy): domain Bacteria; phylum Actinomycetota; class Thermoleophilia; order Gaiellales; family Gaiellaceae; genus JAIBJN01. The sequence goes on along the minus strand of CAWJFW010000002.1, from coordinate 329,039 downwards.
ACCCGTCTTCGAACGTGCCGTCCCTCACGAGACGGCGGCAGGGCAGCTCTTCTTCCGTCGGACCGCCAGTAGAGTTCGTGCCTCCCATGAAGCAGATCTATCCCGCTTCGATCACCGGCAAGGGCTTCGCCGAGGGGGGCAGCGTCCTCGATCACCACTTCGGCGCCTCCGAGCCGTTCACGCTCGGAGTCGAAGAGGAGTACATGCTCCTCGACCCGCAGACGCTCGACCTGGTCCAGCATGTAGACACGGTGCTGACGGCGGCGATGGACGGTGAGTTCGACGAGCATGTCGGTCCCGAGCTCATGCAGTCCGTCCTCGAGATCTCCACGCCGGTCTGCAGGAACGCCGGGGACATCGAGCGCGAGCTTCGGAAGCTCCGCGCGCACGTGACGCAGGCCGCGAACAGCCACGACCTGCGCGTCGGTTCCGCGGGGACGCACCCCTTCAGCCTCTTCGAGCGCCAGCGGATCACCGCTCGCGACCGCTACCGGAACCTCGTCGACCAGCTCCAGTACGTCGCCCGGCGCGAGCTGATCTTCGGCTGTCACATCCACGTGGCCGTGGACGATCCCGACAAGGCGGTGCACGTCATCAGTGCCCTGCTCGTCCACCTGACCGAGCTCCTCGCCCTCTCGGCGAGCTCGCCGTTCTGGCGCGGAGAGCCCACCGGCCTCTCCTCGAGCCGGCAGATGGTCTTCGCAGCCTTCCCGCGCTCCGGCCCGCCGCCCCGCTTCAGCGACTACGAGGACTACGCGGAGGTGGTCGGCCAGTTGGAGAAGACCGGCTGTATTGCCGACTACACGCACATCTGGTGGGACGTGAGGCCGCACCCGCGCTTCGGGACGATCGAGGTCCGGGTCATGGACGCGATCACGCGGGTCGAGGAGACGGTGGCGATCACCGCCTACGTCCAGGCGCTCGTCAAGTACTACTCCGAGCTCTATGACGCCGGCAAGGAGCTCCCCACGTACCACCGCATCCTCGTGACCGAGAACAAGTGGCTCGCCGCCCGCTACGGGCTCGAGGCGCCCGTCATGGACCTCGTCACCGGCCGACGGAACCGCGTTCCGGTCGCCCAGCTCATCCGCCGCGCTCTCCGCGACATCGAGCCGCATGCGCGAGAGCTCGGATCCGACCGGGAGCTCGAGGGCATCCGCGACATCCTCGCCCGCGGCAACGGCTCCGACCGCCAGCTGCGGATCTTCAACGCCAATCGCGACATCGTCGAGGTGACGCGGGAGATCTCGGACGCCACCGAGGAGCGGGCAGCCGCGACGGCGTGATCGGCCCCGGCGACTCCATACCCGACGTGCAGGTCTGGCGGTCGACGTCGGAGACCGTCGGGCTGCGCGCGCTCGCCTCGGAATCCCCGTACCTCCTCCTGTCCTATCTCTTCGACTGGTCGAGTACCTGCACGAACGAGCTCTCCGAGCTGAACGCACGCCGCGATGAGCTGCTGGCGACGGGCGTTGCGCCCTACGGAATCTCGCGCGACAGCCCCTGGTCGCACGTCGCCTGGCAGCAGGCCCTCGACATCGGCGTGCCGCTCTTGTCCGACTGGTCGGGAGAGGCGGTGCGGGCCCTCGACATCGTCCAGGAGTTCCGCGGGCTCGCCGACGTGGCGCGAAGAGCCGCCTTCGTCGTCGACGGAGCGGGCATCATCCGCGGCGCATGGCGGTACGGCGCATCCGAGGTTTCGGACTTCGACATGCTGGTCGAGTCCGCGCACTCGCTCTCGTAGCGCTGTACGTCGTCGCCGCGGTCGTCGGGACGCTCCCGGGGAGTCGCGACTTCGGGAGCGCGTTCATCGCCGACGGCGCAAACGGGTACGGCGAGCCCGCCGCGGGCGACCACCTCCAGGCGGTCTATCGCTTCTGGCTGGTCGGGCACCAGCTGTCCCGGGGAGCGGCACCCTGGATCGACCCCTACAGCTTCCAGCCGCTCGTCGATCCACAGATCGTCCTGGCCGGCTGGCCCTTCGGGCTGGCGTTCTGGCCACTCGAAGCCCTCTTCGGGCCCGTGGTCGCCTGGAATCTGCTGCTCCTCGGGACGATCGTCGCCGCGGGGCTCCTGACCTACGGGTGGCTGCGGGAGCTCCAGCTTCCCTCCGCCGCCGCGTGCATCGGCGGCCTCGCCTTCGCACTCGCTCCCTATCGCCTCGCCCAGAGCGGCACCCACCTCCTGGGCTGGATCGCGGCGCTCCTGCCGCTCGCACTCTTCGCCTACGAGCGCTCGCGCCGAGCCGAACGAGGGACGAGTGCCCACCTCTGGGGGGCCTTGGCGGCCGTGGCTGTCGTCTCGATCCCGCTGTCGGGCCAGGTTCACCTCGCGCTCGGGGCAATCCCGTTCTTCGCGGTCTACGTGGCGTTCAGGCGTGCGCGCGTTGCGACGGCCTGGGCCGCCGCAGGAGTGCTCGCGGGAGTCGCCGCCGGGCTCGCCATCCACCTGGCGATCGTCCGCGAGTCCGCCGAGAGCGGCGGCCGGTCGCTGCAGGAGGTCGGAGAGTTCTCGGCGAGCTTCTGGGACCTCGTCAGCCGCTGGATGCCGAACCAGCCGGAGCGGTTCGTCTACGTCGGCTGGCTCCTCCCGGTGCTCGCCGCCGCCGGCGTCGTCCTCCTCTGGCGGAGCGGGCGCCGCTCGCTGACCATCGTGCTGGGTGTGGCGGCGCTCCTGCCGCCGCTGCTTGCGCTCGGGACGAACGTCCCTCTCTACGAGGTGCTCTGGAACGCCTTCCCGCCGCTCCGCTTTCCCAGGGTTCCCGGACGCCTGATGCCGATCGCGGACCTGGCAGTCGCCGCCCTGGCTGCGGTGACGGCGGCACGCCTGATCACCGCAGCGGGCCGGCGGGCAGGAATCGCGACCGCCGCGCTCATCGCACTCGTCGCCGCCGACCTGCTCGTCTTCCCCCTCGGCTCCTCGGGCGCGGACGAAGGAAACGACGCCTATGCGGCCCTGCGCACAGCGTCGCCTGGGCGGATCCTCGAGCTCCCGATGTTCGAACCGGGGATTCACTACGGGAGCGTCTACGACTACTACCAGCTGCAGGCGCCGAGGGAGCGGCCCGGCGGCTACTCGACGCTCGTTCCGCAGGATGCCTTCGACTTCTATTTCTTCCGCAACCGCCTCTCCTGCGGCGTCTGGCTTCCCGGAGACGAGGAGACGCTCGAGGACTATGACATCCAGCACGTGACCTTCCACCAGGGGATGTACGCGCAGGGCACCGTCCCCGGTGGATGGTTCGGCTGGCAGGGCCTCGTCGACCACGGCTTCTCGCCCGTCGCCCGCGGCGGACGGGTGACCCTGTTTTCTCGGAGCGGAGCATCCGATCTCACCGTTCCGGTTCCCGAGCCTCTCCGGGGAGAGCCACACTTCTGCGAGGGCTGGACGGGCCGCGTCATGGACGAGCGCCAGGCGCCGTTTTGGGTCTACGGACAGGGAACGCTGCGCCTCGCCGTCTCCGCGATCGAAGACACGCCCGCGGCTCTTTGGGTGGACGGCGAGGTCGTCGACCGAGCCCAGGTGAGCGGCCGGGCGGTCTTCGAGGCCGAGCTTGCGGGAGATCGCTGGCATGCGATCGTGCTCGAGGTGCCGCTCCTCCTCGAAACGGCGCCGCCACGCGGGCTCGAGCTGGAGAGCCTCACACTCGCGCCGTGAGTTGGGCCCGCGCCCTATCTGGAGTGCGCAAGCACGACGACGCGGGTCCCGACCGGCATCCTGCGGTAGAGCCATTTCGCGTCGTAGGGCGTCACGCGCACGCAGCCGTGCGAGGCAGGGTAGACGGGGACGTTCGACGACTGGTGGATGGCGATGCCCCTGACGAAGTAGCTCGCGTAGGGCAGCCAGACCCTGTATGGGATCGAGAAGGAACGCCTCTTCTTGCGAAAGACGGTGTACTTCCCCGCCGGTGTGGCGAAGCCGCGCTTCCCCGTGGAGGCGTGTACGACGCGGGCCACCCGGCCGTGCCGGACGAGGAGCAGCAACTGCCGATCGAGCAGGATCTCGACCCGGGTGCCTCGACGTCTTGTCAACGGCTTGGGGCGCTTCGCGGCGGCGAGCGCCTTCTGCGTCACCGGCCCCGGGATCCCATCGCGCACGAGACCCTCCCACTTCTGAAATGCGATCACGGCGCCGCGGCTCTGCGCGCCGAAGACGCCGTCGAGACCGCTCCGAGCGAGGAATCCGAGCTCGACGAGCTTCCGCTGGACCGCGTCTACGGTCCGCGGGCGAAGGTTCGCGCCCGGCGCGGTCGAAAGGGGGTCGGCGGTTGCCGGCGCAGGCAGCGCGAGCGCGAGCGCAGCGAGGACGACAGCAGCCGCCCCGACTCGACTGGGCGTTGGAGCCGGTGCCCTGACTTCCATACGGCCCGTTCGATGATAGGCCGCACCCGTCCAATCTTCCAGCGAATTTCGTATATACCGGGGGTCCGCCAGTGACCTACATCGCCGCCGAAGACCGCTATGACCGCATGATCTTCCGCCGCTGCGGCCGGAGCGGGCTCGACCTGCCCGCCGTGTCGCTCGGGCTCTGGTGGAACTTCGGCGAAGACCGCCCGTTCGAGAATGGGAGGGCGATCCTCCGCCGTGCTTTCGACCTCGGCATCACCCATTTCGACCTGGCGAACAACTACGGACCGCCGTACGGGTCGGCCGAGGAGAACTTCGGCCGGATGCTGGCTACCGACTTCGCGCCGTACCGGGACGAGCTTGTGATCTCGACGAAGGCGGGCTGGGAGATGTGGCCCGGGCCCTACGGCGACCGCGGGTCGCGCAAGTACCTCCTCGCCAGCCTCGACCAGAGCCTCGATCGAATGGGCCTCGACTACGTCGACATCTTCTACTCGCATCGGCCCGACCCCGCGACGCCGCTCGAGGAGACGATGGGCGCTCTCGCCACCGCGGTGCACCAGGGCAAGGCGCTCTACGCCGGCATCTCCTCCTACTCGGCGGGCAGCACCGCCGAGGCGGCGGCAGTCCTACGTGACCTGGGGGTCGAGCTGCTGATCCACCAGCCCTCGTACTCCCTCCTGAACCGCTGGATCGAGCCCGAGCTCCTGGACGTCCTCGCGAACGAGGAGGTCGGCTGCATCACGTTCTCCCCGCTGGCGCAGGGCATGCTCACGGACAAGTACCTAGACGGAATCCCGGAGGGCTCACGGGCGTCGCGAGACTACGCGCTCTCCGAAGACCACCTGGCCGAGGAGATCTTGGAGAAGGTGCGAGCGCTGAACGAGATCGCCAAGCTGCGCGGGCAAACGCTCGCCCAGATGGCACTCGCGTGGACGCTTCGGGACAATCGCGTCACCTCGACCCTGATCGGCGCCTCGAGCGTCGCGCAGCTCGAGGAGAACGTAGCGGCGCTCGAGCGGCTCGATTTCACGGCGGACGAGCTCGCCGAGATCGACAAGCACGCGACGGAGAGCGGCATCAACATCTGGGCAGAGCGGAGCGCGGAGTAGCAAGTCGCCTCATAGGCGGTCACCCGCGACTTCGAGCCGCGCGCCGCCATCGGCGGCGCGCGGCCTGCTTCACCCGGATCGGACGAGCTCAATCGGAGCGCGTTCGTTCCGCGACGCCCGCCAGGGCACAGCTAGCCCAAAGCTTCCCTGACGGTGTCGATCGCGGCGGTCTCACCCGGCTTGATCCCACCTTTGGCATCGGCGACGGCGGCCGCCGCTCCCAAGACGAGCTCTCGGTAGAGGCCGACTTCGTCTGGTGCTTTCGCAGCGAGAGTTGCCGTTGCCCCTTCGAGAGCCGCGACCGTCTCCGCCTCGACCTCCTGCTGCGACGTGGTCAGACCGAACCCGCTTCCACGGATGGTCGCGAGTTCGCGGATGAACGGGCTCTCGCTGTTCTCCCGCTGACCGCCGAGATACTTTGCGAGCGCCCCAGCCTCGCCAAAACTGTCGGTGAAGTCGCGATCGCCTGCCGATACGAGCAACCCCGCACCCGTCACTCCCTTCTGCATCGTCTTCCACTCGTCCTCGGTGAAATCTGCCCGTGTCGCCATCGACTCTCCTCTCCTCGTCCGTTGCCCATCGACGACCTGGATTGTTGCAACGGTCGAAACCACAAGGAACGGATCATCTTCCGATCAGACCCCTGCGAGCGTCACGATCTCGTCCATGCGCTCGAGCCCCTCGGGCCGGTGCGTGATCAGGAGCACGGTTCTACCGGTCGCTGCGGCGAGGACGTCGTCTATGAGCGCCCGTGCGGTCGCCGGGTCGAGGTGCGCCGTCGGCTCGTCGAGCAAGAGAATGGGCGCGCCGGCGAGGAGGGCGCGCGCCAGCACCAGCCGCTGGCGCTGGCCGCCCGAGAGCTTGGTCCCCTCCTCCCCCACCGGCGTGTCCAGGCCCGCAGGAAGCGAGGCCGCCCACTCGGCGAGCCGTGCCCGCTGGAGCACGGCCCACAACTCGGCGTCCTCGGCCCCGGGGCGCGCGAGGCGGAGGTTCTCTCGAATCGTCGAGTCGAAGAGGTGGGCATCCTGGCCGGCCAGCGCGAAGGTGGCGCGCACATCCTCCTGGCGGTACTCGCGCAGGTCGTGTCCTCCGATGGTGACCCGGCCCTCCGCGGGGTCGAGGAACCGAAGCAGGAGGTTCAGGACGGTGGTCTTTCCGGCACCGCTCGGGCCGACGAGGGCGACGCGCCGACCGGCCTCGAGGCGGAGGTCGAAGCTGCGCAGGACCGGCTCCTCGGCTGCGTAGCGCGCGGTGACTCCTTCGAGGGCGACGGGCGCCCGGAAGGTGGGCCGGGGGCGCGGCTCCGCCGCATCGCGCACAAGGGGTTCGCGCTCCACGGTCTCGAGCACGCGCCGACCGGAAGGGAGTAGGCCCGAAAGCTCCCGCGCCGCGCTGGGGAGCGGAACGACGGCGTCGAAGGAGGCGAGCGCCAGCAGGGCGAGTGTCGCGACGAGGACGCGATCGAGGCCGCCGGCCGCGTGGGCATCCACCGCCACGGCCAACACCCCGGCCACGGTCATCCCGGCGACGAGGATCATGAGCGCGTCCGCGGCCCCGGCGGCGAGGGCGTCGCGCCGCCCGAGCCGCACGAGCTCCGCGTCGGCCGCGCGGACGCGTGCGACCGCGTCGTCCTCTCGGCCAAAGGCGACGAGCTCGGGGGCGCCGCGCAGGAGCTCCACCAGCTCGGCCGTCAGCTCCCCGCGGGCGGCGGCCTGTCTGCGGCCGGAGGAGCGGGCGAGCGTCCAGGCCAGAAGCGGCACGACGACGCCGCCGACGAGCAATCCAGCCGCAAGGATGACCGCGGCGGCCGGGAGCACCGTCGCCGCCGCGACGACCGCAGCTCCGGCGGCGACGGCGGCGACCAGCGGCGGGCCGACGCCGCGCGGGTAGAGGCCCTGGAGCACGTCCACGTCCGCCACCATGCGGTTGAGCAGCTCCCCGCGGCGGTAGCCCTCGAGCTGGGTCGGGGCGAGTGGCTCGATCCGCTCGTAGAAGCGTGTGCGGATGCCGACCAGCGAGCGGAGGGCGACGTCGTGCGAGGAGATGCGCTCGAGGTAGCGGGCCAACGGCCGCGCCAGACCGAAGAAGCGCACGACTACGATCGTCACGGTCAAGGCAAGGATCGGCGGCTGCTCGGCGGCGCGAGAGATGAGGTAACCGGCCGCGGTCATCAGCCCGATACCGAAGCAGACCGCAAGCGTCCCGAGCAGGATCGCGGGCGCGACCCGCCGCGCCGGGACGCCTGCGAAGGCCGCGAGCTGCCGCACGGTGCTCAGACCGGCACCTCCTCGGCACCGAGCCGCACGACACGATCGGCCCGCGCCTCGAGCTCTGGCCGGTGGGTGACGAGCAGGACGGTCCGGCCGTCCAGCAGTCGCACCACGGCCTCGCCCACCGTGTCGGCACTCGCCGGGTCGAGATCGGCGGTCGGCTCGTCCAGGACGACGAGCGGGGCGTCGCGCAGGAACGCCCGCGCGAGGGCGATCCGCCGAGTCTGCCCCGCGGAGAGCGGCCGGCCGCCGTCACCGACGACGGTCTCGTAGCCACCGGGCAGTTCACCCACAAAGCCGTCGGCGCCCGCGAGCCCGGCAGCGCGGCGAACGGCTTCGTCGGCGGCAGCGGGGTCGCCCAGGCGGATGTTGTCTGCGACCGTCCCGCGGAAGAGGGTCGGCCGCTGAGGCACCCACGCTACCTGGGCCCGCCAGGCGGCCGAATCGCAGCCGGAAAGGTCGACGCCGCCGGCCGTCACGCGCCCGGCGGTGGGGTCGGCCAGGAGCAGGAGCAGTGCGGCGACCGTGCTCTTCCCAGCCCCGCTCGGCCCCGTGAGCGCGACGGTCTCGCCCGGCTCGAGCTCTAGGTTGAGATCTGCGAGCACCGGCGTGGGTCGTGCGGGGTACGCGAACGAGACGCCCTCGAGCCGGACCGGCGTGTCGCGCGGGCTCGGCGGCGCCGTCCCGCCCCGGGGGCGGCCGCCTTCCTCCTCGGCGAGGTCGAGGAGGCGCTCGCCGACCGCGAGGCCGTCCGCGCTCGCGTGGTACTGCGCCGCCAGATTCCGGAGCGGCAGGTACAGCTCGGGCGCAAGCACCAGCACGGTCAGGCCGGCCTCGAGGCCGAGCCCGCCCTCGGCGAGGCGGACGCCGACGGTCACGGCGACGAGGGCGATCCCGAGCGTGGCCGCGAGCTCGAGCACCGTGCCGGAGAGGAAGGCGACGCGGAGCGTCCCCATTGTCGCGCGCCGGTACTCGTCGCTGACCTGCTCGATCCGCTCGGCCTGCGCGCGGCCTCGGTTGAACGCGCGCAGGGTCGGCAGCCCGCGGACGACGTCCAGGAAGTGCGTCGCGAGCAGCCGGAGCGCCTCGCGCCGTTGTGCCGTGCGCCGCTCCGTGTACCGACCGACGAGCCACATGAACACCGGCACGAGCGGGAGGGTGAGCAGCATGATCCCTGCGGAGAGCAGGTCGATCGACGCGACGAGCACAAGGACGGCGACGGGGACCACGAGCGCGAGCACGAGCTGCGGCAGGTAGCGCGCGAACGCGGTCTCGAGCGCATCCACGCCGCCGACCGCGAGCGTCGCCACCTCGGCGCTCTCGGCGCCGTCCAACGCCGCCGGCCGGTCGTGGAGTCGGCGCTCGACCACGTCCAGTCGCAGATCGGAGAGCGCGCTCGCGGCCGCCCGGCGGCCGGCCACCTCGAAGCCCCAGGCGGCCGCTCCGCGGAACGCCGCCACGACGGCGAGCAGGACGAGCGGGGCCAGCAGCTCCCTGGCTGATGCGCCCGCAAAGCCGCGTGCCGCCACGCGCGCGAGCAAGACCGCCTGTGCGAGGACCAGGAGCGCCGCCACGAGCCCGAGCGCGGCGTCGACCGCGAGCATGACGCGCACCGCCCGCGCGCGATTGACGAGGCGCGGGTCGAGCGGCCCCACGGCGGCCTAACCTTCGGTCTTCCGGGCGATCAGGTCGACCGGGCTCCCCGGCGGCTCCTCGAGGCCGAGGCGCCCGCGGAAGACGTGGTACGACCAGGCCTGGTAGAGGACGACGATCGGCGCGACGACCAGGGCGACGACGCTCATCACCGTCAGCGCGTAGTGCGAGGAGGCGGTGCCTTCGACCGTGAGGCTGTTGCGCGAACTCCGGCTGCGAGACCATGACGCGCGGATAGAGACTCGTGAAGAGGGTCGCGACGAGCAGCACCGCGCCGGCGCCGGTCATCGTGAACGCCCAGCCGCTCCGGCCGGAGAAGGCGAACGCGACGGCGAGGACGAGGACGACGATCGCGGCGGCGGCCGGGAGGACGGGCGGGAAGACGTCCTTGTCGTTCCGGTCGACCGCCACCCAGACCGTCCAGACGAGGAAGGCGCCGGCGACGAGCGCCGCCGGGAGCGCGAGTCGGCGCGAGGCGTGTCGCGCCCGCTCGAGCAGGTCGCCGGTCGTCTTCAACGTCAGGAAGATCGCCCCGTGGAAGGCGAAGAGCAGCACCGCCGCCAACCCGGCGAAAACGGTGTACGCGCTGAAGAGATCCCAGAAGCTCCCGGCGTAATGCCCGTCCGAGTCGATCGGGAGGCCGTGGACGAGGTTCGAGAGGCCCACGCCCCAGATGAGTGGGGCTCCGATGCTCCCGATCGTGTTCGCCCACATCCAGGTCGCCCGCCAGCGAGGGCTGTCGCGCTTCTCGCGCCACTCGAAGGAGACGACGCGGACGATCAGGAGGACGAGCACGAGCAGGAGCGCGAGGTAGAGGCCCGAGAACATCGTCCCGTACCAGCCGGGAAGGCGGCGAAGGTCGCGGCGCCGGCGACGACGAGCCAGACCTCGTTCCCGTCCCAGACGGGGCCGATCGTCTCGAACATGACCCGGCGCTCGCGCTCGTCCTTCGGGCAGGAACGGCAGCAGCATGCCGACCCCGAAGTCGAAGCCCTCGAGCAGGAAATAGCCGGCCCAGAAGAAGGCGACGAGGCAGAACCAGAGGAGCTCGAGGTCCATCAGTACCCCAGCGCCGGGGCGGCCTCGTCCCCGTCGCCACCGGCGGGCGCCGGATCGAGGGTCGCGTAGTGGCGCATCAGGATGAAGTCGACGACGGCGAGCAGCACGTAGAGACCGGCGAAGGTGCCGAGGCTCAGCGCGATCGTCGACGTCCCGACGCTCGGGGAGTTGGCGTCCGCGGTCTTCAGGAGGCCCTGGACGATCCAGGGTTGTCGACCCACCTCGGAGAGCACCCAGCCCGCGAGGGCGGCGAGGTACGGGAACGCGATCGAGACGACGCTCACCCAGAGGAACCAGCGCCCTCGCTCGAGCCGTCCTCGCCACATCAAGAACGCGCCGATCGCGGCCACGAGGAAAACGAGCGATCCCAGATAGGCCATGATCCGCATGCTCCAGTAGGCCGCCCTAACGGGCGGAATGTAGTCGCCGGAGCCGTACTGCTGCTCGTACTGCGACTGGACCGCGTTCATGCCCTGCACCTCGCCGTCGAACGAGCCGGTGGCGAGGAACGAGAGCATCCTGGGGATCTCGATGTCGATGGACGGGGTCTGATCGTCCACGGTGAAGCCGCCGACCTGGAAGAGCGAGAAGGCGCAGGGCTGGCACGTGTCCCACTGCGCCTCGGTCGCGGCGATCTTCATCGGCTGACAGTCCGTGACGACGTCCCGAGGTGGCTGCCGAGCCAGAGCTTCACGCGGAGACCGGCACCGGACGATGAGCGCGAGCTTGGCCGCATTGAGGAAGACCTCGACGTTGCGCCGCGCAGGAAGTGCCAGCAGCAGATGCCCAGCACGAGGATCGCGCCGAAGTCAGGCCGACGAGAATAACGTGCGCAGGTAGGCGACAAGGGCGAAACCGTTGGACAGCAGCGCCCAGATGCTCGTCAGCTCGGCTCGCCGTCCGTGACCTTGACCCGACAGGCCGCTGCATCCACGAGTTCGCGACGAGGATGAAGAACGCCGACAGCCAGCTCCGGCCACGACATCCACACGTCGCCAGGTGGACGCGCGGCGACAGGCGGTTCCAGCCGAAGATCCAGAGGCCGAGGAACGTCGCCTCGAGCATGAACGCTGCGAGCCCCTCCATGGCGAGCGGTGCGCCGAAGACGTTGCCGACGAACTTCGAGTAGACCGACCAGTTCATCCCGAACTCGAACTCCTGGACGAGGCCCGTGGCGACGCCGATCGCGAAGTTGATCAGGAACAGCGTCCCGAAGAAGTGCGTCAGCCGAAGCCAGCGCTCGTCCCGCGTCCGGTGCCACATGCGTCTGCATGACCGCGACGAGCGGCCCCAGCCCGAGCGTCAGCGGCACGAAGAAGAAGTGGTAGATCGAGGTTGTCGCGAACTGGACGCGGGCCAGGTCGACCGTGGAGATCGCGAGCGTGCTCATGGGCGTCGCCGTCCGGCATCCTTACATCCCGGCCTCGACCACGCGGTCGGACCGTCCTGCGACAATCGCAAACGTGCCAGAAGCGCTTTCGCCGACCGACGTCGGCAGGGAGATCGGCCAGCACGCCAGGCATCCGGTCGGGCAAAGCCGGCACGACCGCGCGCTCTCTATCGGGGAGGCGGTCCTCCTCTCGATCGTCACGATCGTCGCCGCGTACTCCGGCTTCTCGGCGGCCAAGTGGGGGACTGAATCGTCTCTGGCGCTCGCGCAGGCCGCGACGACTCGGACGAAGGCGAACCGGTCCTTCCAGGAATCCGTCACCTTCCGCGCAGCGGACGCGGCGTCGTTCAACGCGTGGTTCACCGCCTACATCGCCGGCGACGAAAACGCAATGGAGGTCGCCGAGCGGCGCTTCAGACCCGAGTACCGGGTCGCATTCGAGGCGTGGCTGGCAACGAACCCGTTCACGAACCCGAACGCTCCTGCAGGGCCGCAGGTGATGCCTGAGTACAAGCCGACGGGCCTGGCCGAGTCACGCGAGCTGGATCGGGAAGCGGACGAGCTCCTCGCCGAGGGAGAGGACGATGCGAAGACTGCCGACAACTACATTCGGACCACCGTCATCCTCGCGAGCGTGCTCTTCCTCGTCGGGATCAGCACGCAGATGCCGGTGCGGGCCGTCCGCTACGGCCTGCTCGCGGTGGGCACCGGCCTCCTGATCTTTGGAGGCGTGCTGGTCCTCCTCCTGCCGACTCCTCCGTAATCACCCGGGGACGATGCCCCAGGCGCTCGTGACGGAGGCACCGGGCTCCAAGGCGGATGAGATCCTCGCCGGTCCGGAAGGCGTTCGGCGGGCAGGTCATCGGCTCGACTGCGAGGCTCCGGCGTGCGACGTCCGGTAGTGGATCGCCGGTGAAGAGCTGCACGTAGCGGTAGCTCTCGTCGACCCAGAGCGTCAGGCCCGCCCGGCTCGTCGGGTCCCGCAGCTCGACGCGCGCGCACCCATCGGCCCCTCGTTCGAGATCGGTGAACGCGTGGTCGAGCTTCGTCGCTCCGATCGGCCGCGGACGGCGGAAGTCGTACTCGGTCCCGTCGACTGGGCCGGTGCCGACCGGCAGGCCGCGCTCGTCGACGTGCAGCACCGTTCGGCCGGGCGCGAGCAGGATCGCAGAGTCGACTGTCGGCGCTCCGACCGTGACGTACGGATGCTGGCCCGCCCCGTATGGACAGGCTTCCCGCCCGGTGTTGGTCGCGGTCGTCCGGACGCTCAGCCCGCCTCGCGGAGAGCGCGTACTCGACGCGGAGGGAGAGTTCGAACGGATACCCGGGTTGCGGTTGCAGGTCATGCTCGACGACGACGCGATCAGACGTCCGTTCGCCGATCGTCCAGAGCGCGTCGCGCACGAGGCCGTGGATCGCGTTCCCCCGCTCCGGCTCGGTCAGCGGGAGCTGGTGGCGATGACCGTCGAAGTCGTAGGCGCCCGTCCTCCAGCCGGTTCGGCCACGGGATCAGCACCTGTCCGCGGCCGGACGTCGCCGGCTCGTCGGCGGGATAGCCGTCGAGCAGCTCCAGCCCGCCCGCCGAGTACGTTCGCAGTCCGCCGCCGACCTCAGCGACAGTCGCGCGCTGGTCGCCGAACGCGATCTCGAACTGCTCGCCCGAATGCCCGCCGGCCTCAGTCCTCATCCGACGTCCTGTGGACTTACGTCATCCGCTCGAGCAGGTGGTCGCCCGACGCGGAGCGCGTTCGCCATCGCCGTGAGCGCGGGATTCACGGCGCCGATCGACGGGAAGAAGCTCGTGTCGACGACGTAGAGGTTGTCGACCTCGTGCGCACGGCAGTCGGTGTTCAAGCACCGAGTCGGCCGGGTCGGCGCCGAACCGGCATGTGCCCGCTTGGTGCGCGCAGCCCGGCCTCCGGGATCTCGTTCTTCATGTAGGCGAACCGGTGGATGAGATGGCCCGGGTTCATGTCGAGCTCCCCGACGATCGACTTCACCTTCTCGTAGAGCCGCTTCTTGGCCTCGGCGTTCGTCTCCGAGTAGCTCAGCGTCACCTTGCCGTCGCCGTCCACCGTGACGCGGTTGTCGGGCGCTGGGCAGGTCCTCGGTCGAGAGCCAGAAGTCGATCGCGTGTCGCGCGATCCGCTCGAGGGACCACTGCGGCGCGAGCCTCGTCTCGACCGGCTTCTCCCCGCGGAACATGGGCGCCTGGGACTTCCCCACCATCTGGACGTTCCCGAGCGGGTAGTCGAAGTCGTCCGCGCCGAAGTAGAAGTCGTTCAGCCCGAGGGTCTTCTGGTAGATGGTCGGGTTCTCCTCGCGGGAGAGGGCAAGCACCGCCGGGCTGTCGTGGAACATGAAGTTGCGCCCGACCTGGTCGGAGCCGTTCGCGAGGCCGTTCGGATGCTTGTCCGTCGCCGACTCGAGCAGGAGCCTGGCCGAGTTGGCCGCGCCGCACGAGACGACGACGAGGTCGGCCGTAGAACGTCTCCGTCCTGACCGTCGTGCTCGACGACGACGCCGGTCACGTCGGTGCCGGCGTCGTTCGTCTCCAGCTTCACCGCGCGCGCGTTCGTCATCAGGGTGATGTTGGGTGCTCGAGCGCCGGGCGGACGGCGATGACCTCGGCGTCCGACTTCGCGTGGAGGACGCAGGGGAAACCGTCGCAGTTGGCGCAGCGCACGCAGCGTCGCGTAGGGCGGGTTCGACTCGTCGAGCAGGATCCCGCACGGCGCGTGGAACGGCTGGTAGCCGGCTGCAGCTCAGGTCGTCCGAGAGCTGCTGGATGCGGGGCTCGTGCGAGACGGCCGGGTGGGGATACGGCGCGCTCGACGGGGGCTCTGTCGGATCCTCGCCGCGCGCACCGTGCACCTGGTAGAGCTGCTCCGCCTGCGTGTAGTAGGGCTCGAGCTCGTCGTAGGAGATCGGCCAGGCCGGCGAGATGCCGTCGTGGTGGCGAAGCTCGCCGAAGTCCTCCCGGCGAAGGCGATAGAGCGCGGCGCCGTAGAGCTTGGTCGCACCGCCGACGAAGTAGTGGATCTGGGGCTGGAACGGCTTCCCCTTCGCGTCGTACCACGTCTCGGGCGAGACGTAGCGGTTCTCGACGAAGACGTCCTGCGCGAGCCAGTTCTCCGGCTCGCGCGGGAGCCAGCCGCCCCGCTCGAGCAGGAGGATGCGCTTTCCGGAGGGGGCGAGGCGGTGCGCAAGCGTGCCGCCGCCCGCGCCGCTCCCGATGATGATGACGTCGTAGCTCTCGGTCATGAGACCTCCTCCACGAGCTCGGTGAGGATGATGCGGGCGGCCGCCTCGATCAGGGCGAGGTGCGAGAAGGCCTGCGGGAAGTTGCCGAGGTGGCGCGCCGTTCCCGTCTCGAACTCCTCGGCGTAGAGGCCGAGCGGCGAGGCGATCCGGAGCAGGCGCTCCATCAGGTCGCGCGCCTTCTGCTCCTCGCCGATGACCGCCAGTGCCGAGACGAGCCAGAACGAGCAGATGAGGAACGTGCCTTCCTTGCCGGAGAGACCGTCGTCGGTCTCGTCGGTGCGGTAGCGAAGGACGAAGCCGTTCTCGGTCAGCTGCTCGTCGATGGCGAGGACGCTGGCACGCAGACGCTCGTCGGTCGGCGGCAGGAAGCCGAGGATGGCGGCCAGGAGGACGGACGCGTCGAGCGAGTCGGTCGCGTAGTGCTGGCGGAGCACGCCGTCTTTCAAGCCGTGCTCCAGAACGTCCGCCTTGATCTCGTCAGCGGTGCCCCGCCACGTGGCCTGAAGCTCCGGCTCGCCGCGGATACCCGCGAGATCGGCTGCGCGGTCCAGAGCGACCCAGCACATGAGCTTCGACGAGACGTAGTGCTGCGGCGCGCCGCGCGCCTCCCAGATGCCCTGGTCGGGATTCTGCCAGACCTGCGTCGCGCACTCGGCCTGGGCCTGGATGATCGGCCACAGGCGTCGCGGCAGGCGCTGGCTCCTGCGAGTGTGGAGCAGGAAAGAGTCGAGGACTGCGCCGAAGACGTCGTTCTGGCGCTGGTCGAACGCGCCGTTGCCGACGCGCACCGGCTGGGCGCCCCCGTAGCCGGAGAGCTCGTCCAGGGTCGACTCCGTCAGGTCCCGCCGGCCGTCGATCCCGTACATGATCTGCAGCGCGCCGTCGTCGTTGGACTCGAGATCGGCCACGAACTGGATGAACTCGTCGGCCTCCCAGTCGAGATTCAGGAAGTGCAGGGCCCGGAGCGTGAACGTCGAGTCGCGCATCCAGGTGAAGCGGTAGTCCCAGTTGCGCTCGCCGCCGGGCGTCTCGGGCAGCGACGTGGTGAGCGCGGCGACCGTCGATCCCGTCGGCATGTAGGTCAGGCCCTTGATGGCGAGGGCCGAGCGCTGGATCGGGTCGCGCCAGCGGTGGTCGGGCAGCCGGGCCCGCCCCAGCCAGCGGCGCCAGAACTGAACCGTCGCGTCGAGTCGCTGCACGGCCTCGTCGACGTCGACGGGCGAAACGAGGTCCTCCCCCCAGGAGAGGGAAGAGAAGACCCGCTCGCCCCGGTTGAGCGCATGCCGTGCCCGGACGCGGTCGCCCTCGATACCGAGCGCCATGTCGGTCTGCAGCCGGAAGGTGAGGCCGCCCCCGCTCGCGTCGGCGGCGTGCCTGCCGTCGTCGACGAGCGTCCACTCGGCCGGCACGCGTGCGTAGTCGAACACCGGCTCGCACACGAGCTCGACCTCGACGGTCCCGTCGAGGCACTCGACCGTCCGGACCAGCATGTGGTCGGCGTCGTCGTCGGCAGGAGGGCGCGTGTGCGGCGTGACCGTGTCCTCGCGGCCCCAGGGCCCGATGGTGAGAGCGTCGCGGACGACGATCCAGCCGGTCGGCGTCTTCCATGTGGTGACGAGGACGTTCGTGCCGGGCTCGTAGGCCTGCGCAGTTGGATGGTTGATGCCGAAAGGCCCGAGCCGGAACGCGCCGGCGCCCCGGTCGAGCAGGCTCCCGAACACGCTCGGCGAGTCGAAGGACGGGATGCAGAGCCAGTCGACGGCACCGTCCGGGGCGACGAGGGCGCCGGTGTGGCAGTTCGAGAGGAATGCGTAGTCCGCGATCGGCGGGAACGGCGACGGTGCGGCCGCGCTCTGCCCGTTTGCCTTGGGCGAGGGCTCGGCGCTCATGACGCCAACCAGGGCCCGTGCCACTTCCCGTGGCCCGCGACGAGCTTATCTGCGGCCTTCGGGCCCCACGTGCCCGGCTTGTACGGATGCACCTGCGGCGGGTATCCAGCAGGGGCTGCATGATCCGCCAGGTCTCCTCGACCCCGTCCTGGCGCGTGAAGCGAACGCTCTGTCCGACCATGGCCGCATCGAGCAGCACCTCGTAGGGGGTCGGGCCCTCGCCGCCTTCCTCGGCGAACTCCATGTCGAGCGTGACCGCCTCGGGCCTCTTCGCGTCGGCCCGGTGCGCCGTGAGGATGGTGCGAACGCCGGTCGTGGGGTCGAGCTTGATGACGAACTGGTCCGGTGCCGTGCTGCTGTCGATGACCCCGAAGCCGAGGCGCGGCGGATGCTTGAAGACGAGCCTGACCTCGGTCTGGAGCGCCGGCAACCGCTTCCCCGTCCGGATGAAGAAGGGGACGTCCGACCAGCGCCAGTTGTCGATCTCGAGCCGCAGCGCGGCGTACGTTTCCGTCGTCGACTTCGGATCGACGCCGTCGATCTTGAGGTACCCGTCGTACTGGCCGCGGACGTAATGGGCGGGGTCGGCCGTGCGGACCGAGCGAAACAGGGCAACCATGCCGTCCTTGAGCGTCCCGGTGTCGCCACCCGACGGAGGCTCCATCGCCGTGGCGGCGACCACCTGCATGAGGTGGTTCACAACGACGTCACGCAGCGCGCCGACCGGGTCGTAGAAGTGGCCTCGATCCTCGACGCCGAAGTTCTCGGCCATCGTGATCTCGACGCACTCGATGTAGTTCCGGTTCCAGACCGGCTCGAGCATCGTGTTCGCGAACCGCAGGAAGAGGATCTCTTGGAGCCCCATCTTCCCGAGGAAGTGGTCGATCCGGTAGATCTGCGACTCGTCGACGTACTGATGCAACTCGTCGGCGAGCGCACGGGCGGATTCGAGGTCGTGGCCGAAGGGCTTCTCCACGACGACGCGCGCGTTCTCCGTGAGCCCGGCCTCCGAGAGCCCCTTGACGACCGTGCCGAAGAGGAAGGGGGGGATCTCCAGGTAGAAGACTGGCCGCTTTGCGCCCTTGATCGCCTTGCCGACGCGCTTGTACGTCGCAGCGTCGTTGAAGTCGCCGGAGACGTAGTCGAACCGCGCCGCCAAGCGGTCGAACACCTTCTTCTTCAGCTTCTCGCCGGTGCCGACGATCGACTCGCGGGCACGCTCGACGAGCTGGTCGACCGTCCAGTCGTCGACCGCGACGCCGACGATCGGGCCCGTAAGCAACCCGCGCGCCTCGAGCCGGTAGAGCGAATGGAAGGTCATCACCTTCGCAAGGTCGCCGGTGATCCCGAAGATGACCAGCACGTCTCCGTTCTCCAGACCGTCAGTGACCTGCGATGTCCTTGCCATATCAGCCGCTCCTCCTAGGCATGGTTCGCGGAGACGCTATCGCGTCGCAGCGGTACGAGCCTCGTCGCCAAAGATGCTGGGGTAAACACGCTCACTTCTCTTCCGTCCGCACGGTGATCCGTCCGGGGCGCTCGTGCGAAAAGCCCGCCCACGTCCAGTCCACCAGCGCCTTGGCCCGGTCCTCGCCCGTGGAAAGCAGGGCGAGGTGCACCGTGCCCCAGGCAAGCGATGCAGCCTTGCCCTTCATTGTCCGACCGTGACGGAACTGGACGACTGCCGCCCCCCGTCCGATCGTCGCCATCGTGCCCTTGTCGTGGTAGACGAAGGGCTCGGTCTCCTTCCCCGCGATGCGCCGGGCAATGTTCTCGCCGGCACGCTCGCCGGCCTGCAGGGCGACGGAGCCCAGCTGCGGAAGGACCGTGCTCGTCCCCGTATCGGTGATCCACGCTATGTCGCCGACCGCGAACACCTCGGGATGTCCCTTCACCCTGAGATCCGGCTCCGTCGGAATGCGCTTCCCGTGCTCGAGTTCGAGCCCGAGGGACTCGACGATGGGATTCGCCACGAGGCCCGCGCCCCAGACCAGTGTGTGAGCCTCGATCTCCTTGCCCGACTTGAGCGTGACGCGGGTGGGCGCCACCGAGGCGACCGTCTCCCCGACCTGCACCTCGACACCGCGGTCCTCGAGTGCCTTCTCGGTGTACGTCCGAAGGTTCTTCTTGAACATCGCGAAGAGCTCGTCTCCGGCCTCGACCAGCACGATGCGGGCCTGGTCTTCCGGCAGGCTCGGGTAGTCCTTGCTGAATTCGCCGCGGTAGAGCTCGATCAGGGCCCCGGCGCTTTCAACGCCCGTCGGTCCGCCGCCGACGACCACGATGTTGAGCGCGCCGTCCTTCGCGAGCTCCGGTTTCCTGTCGGTCGCCTCCCATTTCTGCAGGACGTGCTCCTTGAGCCGAACGGCATCGGCCAGCGTGTACATCGGGAATGCATGCTCGGCGGCGCCCTCCGTGCCGAAGAAGTTGACCTCGGCGCCGAGCCCGAGCACCAGGTAGTCGTAAGTGATCGGCGCAAGCTCGGCGAATCGAGCCTCGCGCTTTTCCAGGTCGATCGCGGTGACCGCGTCCTGATGGACGGTGACGTTCGGCTGCTCATGGAAGAGGTCGCGCAGCGCATGGCCGACGGCGCTCGGCTCGAGCAGGTCGGTTGCGAGCTGGTAGAGGAGCGGCTGGAACGTGTGGTAGTCGTGCTTGTCCACCAGCACGACGTCAGCCTCGACGCCCTTCAGCGCTCGCGCCGCCCCGATCCCGGCGAAGCCGCCTCCGAGGATAAGGACACGCGGGCGCTGCTCGTTCTCGCTGGGCTTAGGGGCATCTGGCACGTGCGTTCCCTGGTTGCCGACAGGAGGGCTTGCTCCGGCGACGGGCACTCTACGCCGTTTGCGGCTCCCTTGTTGACCGGATCGGAAGCACGATCGGCCCCTTGACTCTCCGAGGCCTGCTCCGACGCCGAGACGATGACGATCGCCCCGAGAAGCGCGACGGCGAGCGCGCCGACCGCGACCACGGCGTGCCAGGCCGGCGGCTGGTCCAGCCGCTCCTGGAGGACGAGCACGCCGAGCAGCACGCTCACGACGGGGTTCGCCACCGAGACGGTCGCCACCGAGGTCACGAGCCGCCCCGTCGCCAGTGATAGCTGCTGCAGGTAGAAGCCGATGATGCCCGCCCCGGCCATGAGCCAGAGCTGCCAGCCTTCCAGCACCTGCGCGGCTCCGTCCGCATGGAACTCCTCCACGACGGGCTTCATGAGCGTTGCCGACACCCCGTAGAGGATTCCGGCGGTCGCACCGAGGATGGCCGCTCTCGTGCCGGGGCCTCCGTGCCCGGAGAAGAGCATGAGGCCGGCGCAGATCGCGCCGACGACAAGGAGCGCCGAGATCCAGTCCGAGGTCGGCGCGTTGTCGATCCCCCCGGCCGGGTCACCCACACTGGCAAAGACCGCGAGCCCGCCGACAACGATCGCCGCGCCGAGGACATGTCGCCGGGTCACGACCTGGGCGGTAAGGAAGTAGCCGAGCGGCAGGGCCCAGACGATCGAGGTCACCAGCAGCGGCTGGATGATGGCGACCCGCCCGCGATCGAGTGCGGCCGCTTGCAAGAGCACACCGAGGATCTGCACGCCGAGGCCGAGCAGCCACACGCCGCTCCCGAACAGGCGAAGGAACGACTGTGGCCCTCCAGCTTCGACGCCCAGAGCGACCGAAGCCCGCTGCCAGAGCGTGGCAGCGAGCGCGAAGCAGATCGCGGCGACGATCGCGAGGATGGCCGCTATCTCGTCCACGGCGGCAGAACCATACGGCACGGCCCGGCGTCAGACCAGGCGGAATAGCGCGTCGCTCGTGAGCAGGAGGCCGAACAGGATCGTCGAGAAGAACGTCAGCCTGCGCGCGTTCGCGAGAACCCACGTGTCGGCGTTCGACATCCACCGTCTCGCCCGCTCGCCTGCGACGACGTAGAGGCCGACCGGCAGCCAGACGAGCACGGACGCGATGAGGACATACAGCACGCCGAGGAGCGCGTCGGTAGCCGGAGCAAGGCCTGCGATGCCCACGGTCGCGCCGGCGACGACCGTGATGCTGAGGCGCTTGATGCCGCCGACGCCGAGGAGTGCGCCGACGGAGAACGCTGTCCCCGGCCTTAGTCCCTTCAGACGCTCGAGGAGCGTGCTCGTCCTCGATGGACCGTCCCTCGGACGTCCCTCGCGGCGCCGCTCGGGCCAGGCGAGCAGGAGCAGCCCGACCCCGAACGCCAGCTCGAGCGCCGCGGCGAGCGTCGAGTGACCCTCGGCCCGATCCGTGGTCGCCGCCGAACCGACCAGGAACGCCGCGACGAAGGCCGCCGACTGCCCCAGTACGAACCCGGCGACGAACGCCACTCCGTTTCCCCGGCCCCGCCGGCTTGTGAGAACGGCGAGGGTCGCGAGCAACCCGACCGGGCTGGCTGCCGCGATGAT
Organism: uncultured Actinomycetes bacterium; assembly: GCA_963842305.1. GTDB lineage: Bacteria > Actinomycetota > Thermoleophilia > Gaiellales > Gaiellaceae > JAIBJN01. Next base: position 307,639 of record CAWJFW010000002.1, on the reverse strand, counting down.
CGCATAGAGCAGGATCCGAGCTGCTGTGTCGCCCAATCGCTGGCAGCGCTGGTCAGCCGGCGTCGACTGCGACGTGGCTGACGGGCAGGTCGTAGCGGCTCCGCGCGATCTCGACGACGCCCCGTTCCTTCCAGTTCGCCTCCCGCTCGGGGTTCGTTGCGAAGACGATCTCGTTCGCGGGAAATTCGCGCAGGGCGTCGTCGGCTGCCTGGATCGGGTCGTCCGAGCCGACCTCGCCCCTGGCGTTCACCCCCGCGGCGTTGAGGGCCGACACGGTCTGCTCCAGGCTCCCCTCCGCATCGTGCCTTGCCTGGTCGTCACCGGTCCAGTGCGAGAGCCGCGACCCGAGCGCCGGGGCGACCACGAGCACGTCGAGCGGACGTCCGGAGGCACGCGAGACAACCTCGTCGACGAAGGCAGGTGAGGTCGCGCTCCCGTCGCTGACGACGAGGACCCTGAACCTCCCGTCTCCGCGGCCCGGCGCGCGCGTGATGGGAGCGTCGAGGTCGGACGGATGCTGGTGGTGCCGGCCGATCAGCAGGACGACGAACGCAAGGGCGAAAAACGCGCCAACCCCGAAGAGGATCCAGCCCCAGAGCCCGGCCTCGGCGCTCACGAGCAATAGGAAGATGACGCCGAGGACGACGGCGACAATCGGCACCGCCATGAACTCGCGGGTCCTCATGGAAACGCGACTCTAGACCCGATTCCTGTCGGTCGCGAGTACTGCACGAAGCTACTCCACGACGAGTACGTCGGCGCCCGCGCTCCGCTTGACCTCGGCGGCCACGTCGGCCCCCACGAGCTTCGCCAGAAACCCGTGATGATGGGAGCCGACGACCACGAGTGACGCGCTACGGTCGCGCGCGACGTCGACGAGAACGTTGGCCGGATCGCCGGCCGCCCAGAGGAAGTCGGCGGAGACGCCTTCAGCGGCGACCCGCTGCCTGGCGTGGGCGAGAACGGGCTCGAGCTCCTCGGGCACAACGAGCGGGATCATCCTGGCCGGGCTGTCGTCCAACGTGCCGAAATTCTGCGGCCCTTCGGGATCGAGCGGCAGCTCCACCACGGATACCACCACGAGCCGCGCGCCAGACGCCTTCGCCTCCTCGAGCGCGCGGTCGAGCGCACGCTTGGCTGCGCCCTCGTCGTCGTAGCCCACCACGATCGTTGGTTTCATCGAGACCTCTCCGTCACGTCGGCCGCGTAATCGAAGTTAGCGACCGACAGGTTCAGGTTGGCGACCGCCGTCGCCAGGATGAGCGAGACGAGGACGAGGCCCGCCTGCTTCGGAGCCGCCGACGACGGGGCTGCGCCTGCCTCAGCCACTCGAACCGGTCAGTCCTCCCAGGATGCAGCAGCGAAACCGACCGCGTCGCGCTCGTTGACGCTCCTGGACGGGGATACGCGGATCGCCACGTCGGCACAATATCGCCCGTTCGGGCAAGCTGGCCCGGCGTGTCCGACCGACCAGCCGGCGCAGCCAGACCTTCAGATTCATGAAGCCCTCAGAGGATCGTCAGCCGAGAGGGCGGACTCAGCCCACGGGTGGTCGGACCGTGAGATCATGCCGTGCCGATGATGCTGCCCAACACCCCTGCGATTGTCTCCGGCCGATGTTGACCGGAGCCGAGACCAGCCGATGACCGCCGAAACCGTCGCCGAGACCAAGCCGCGGCGCCTGCTCCCGTTCGGAGATCCGTCGCGAGGCCGGCGGCTGAAGAAGGTCGTCATTTGGCTCCTCGGGACCGCCGTGGTGATCGTCATCCTCAACCTGCTGGGCATCGACGTCATCGGCTGGCTCCAGGATCTCTGGGACGAGATCAAGGGGATCCCCGTCGGCTACATCGTCGGCGGGCTCGCCTTCCAGACCGGAGTGACGACGTTCGCAGCGATCTCGTACTACGGCATCCTCAAAGCGGCCTACCCGGGCGAGGTCTCGTTCCCGCCGATCCTGACCGCCTACGCGGTCGGCGTCGCCATGAACGGCTTCCTGCCCGCGAACATCGGCACGTTCGTGACGCTGCTCATGTTCGTCGCGATCATCCACGTCCTGCATGTTCGCCGGGGCGATCGCCGCCTACCTCGTACAGAAGATCTTCTTCACGATCGCAGGGACGTTCGTCTACCTCTACCTGTTCCTGTCGGTCCCGGGCTCCTTCCACGAGAGCCTCGGCAACGTGACCGACCACCCCGTGATCACGATCGCGATCGCGGGCGGGATCGTATTCCTGCTCGTCCTCCTCGGCCGCATCTTCTGGAAACAGGTCAAAGAAGCTCTGGGCGCAGGCGAAGAAGGGCGGCGTCATCCTCTCGCAGCCGCGGAGGTACTTCACCCGCGTCTTCTTCCCTTCGCTCCTGTCGTGGCTGTGCAAGCTGGCGGTGATCGGGATCTTCCTCGCCGCGTTCGCGATCCCGGTGACGTTCGAGTCGCTCATGTGGGTAACGGGCTCCGGTTCGCTCGCAAACGTGGTGTCGGTCACCCCCGGTGCGGTCGGCATCACGCAGGCGACCAACGCCCTCGCCCTCGACGCCTGCTGCGACGTCCCGACCGTCGCAGGCGGTGGACTACTCGACGGCGCAGCAGCTGGTCACGACAGCCTGGAACGTCCTCGTCGCCATCGTCCTCGTCATCTGGGTCTTCGGCTGGACCGGCGGCAAGCTGCTCGTCGGCCAGTCGTACAAGGACGCGAAGGTCAAAGTCGCCGAGCAGAAGGAGCAGCGCGCGGCGAAGAAGGAGGCGAAGCGCGCCGAGCGCAAGACCGAGCCTGGCGGCCTGCTCGATCGGGTTCGCCCCAAGCCCGGGGGCAAGAACGGCTCTGAGCTGAAAGGACGTACCAGCATGAAGACTGAGGGCTCTCCCGCGGCGTTCGGCGACCGCCTGACCTGGAAGCCCGAACGGCCTCGCCTTCGGCCCGCCGGGCTCATCGTCTCGTGGATCGTCTCGGCTCTCGCCCTGCTGGTTGCGGCCGAGATCTTGCCGGGAGCCTCGGTCGAAGGCTTCTGGGGCGCTCTTCTCGTCGCCGCCGTGGTCGGCGTCCTGAACGCGCTCGTCCCGCCCCTGATCGCGGCGTTACGACTGCCGTTCACCCTCGTCCTCGGGTTCCTGCTCGTCCTCTTCGCCGACGCGGCCATGCTGGTGGCGGCAGACGCGCTCACGGAGGGCGCGATCAAGCTCGACTCGTTCTGGAGCGCCCTGCTCGTTGCGCTCGTCGCCTCGGCGGCGAGCGTCGTCCTCGACGTGATGATCGGAGCCAACGACGACACGTACACCCTCGGCGTGATCCAGCGCCTGGCGCGGCGGTCCGGCGAGCGCGTGGAGACGGCCGCCCCCGGGGTCGTCTTCCTCGAGATCGACGGCCTCGCCCTCCCGGTGCTCCAGCGCGCGATTCGCGACGGCAACGCCCCCAACATGGGGCGATGGCTCGGCGAGGGCACGCACACCTTCACGGAGTGGGAAACGGATCTCTCCTCGCAGACCGGCGCCAGCCAGGCCGGCATCCTCCTCGGCTCGAACGAGGACATCTCGGCCTTCCGCTGGGTCGAGAAGGAGACCGGGACGCTGATGACCTGCTCGGCCCCGCCCGACTGCGCCGAGATCGAGCGCCGGCACGCGACCGGGATCGGGCTGCTCACCGACGGGGGCGCCAGCCGGGGGAACCTCCTCTCTGGCGAGGCCGACTACCTGATTCTCACCGTCTCGAAGATCGAGGCCGAGAAGAGCGCGAACCCCGGCTATCGCGCCTTCCTCGCCAACGGCTTCAACGTCACCCGCGCGCTCGTCCTCTTCTTCTGGGAGGTGATCCTCGAGATCACCGCTGCGGCGCGGCAGCGCCGGCGGGACGTGCACCCGCGGGGTCACCGCGGAGGGATCTATCCGTTCATGCGCGCCGCAATGTGTGTCGTCGTCCGCGACCTGATCGTGTACGGGGTCCTCACGGACATGATGAAAGGGCGCCCAGCCGTCTACGCCACGTTCTCGAGCTACGACGAGGTCGCGCACCACTCCGGCCTCGAGCGGTCGGACACGCTCGAGGCGCTCCGGAAGCTCGACGACCAGTTCGGGCGGATCGACCGCGCTCGCCGCTACGCACCACGTCCGTACGAGATCGTCGTCCTTTCCGACCACGGGCAGACCCAGGGTGCGACGTTCAAGCAACGCAACGGCTACGGCCTCGACGACCTCGTGGAGCGCTCGCTCGCGATGGGGGAGGTTGCGGAGATCGCCGGCGGCGACGAGCAGAACGACATGGTCGGCCTCGCGCTCGGCGAAGCCACGGGACGGACGCAGAAGCAGAAGCGCGGCAAGAAAGACGTGAGCGGCCAGGTCGCCGTCGTCCTCGGGTCGGGGAATCTTGGGCTCGTTTACCTGATGGAGGAGCCGCGGCGCCTCACGCTCGAGGAGCTCAACGAGCGCCACCCGGAGCTGATCCCCAGCCTGCGCGCGCACCCCCACGTCGGCTGGCTGCTTGTCCGCTCGGCCGAGCACGGAGCCGTTGCACTCGGCGCCAACGGCGCCCACTACCTCGCCGAGGGCAAGGTCGAGGGGGAGGACCCGCTTGCGCCGTTCTCCCCGAACGCTCCCGCCCACCTGCTGCGGACGGACGGGTTCGCCCACGTGGCGGACATCATGGTGGGCAGCTTCTACGACCCGGCGCTCGAGGAGGGCTGCGCGTTCGAGGAGCTGATCTGCTTCCACGGCGGCCTCGGGGGACCGCAGACGAGGCCGTTCATCCTCCACCCCGTCGAGCTGCGTGTACCGGAGGGCGAGATCGTCGGTGCGGCCGCCGTCCACGGGGTCCTGCTCGACTGGCGCAAGCAGCTGAACGGCGACGGGGGTCAGGCGTGATCAACGGGGTCTGGACGCTCGTCGGCCTGGTCGCGCTCGTGCTCATCGTCGTGACGCTCGTCAGCGTCTTCCGGAACCCGCGGATCTCCGGCGGTGAGAAGGCCGTCTGGGTTTTTGCGACCATCTTCTTCCCGCTCCTCGGATCGCTCGTCTACTTCACCGTCCGCCGCGACTGGTGAGCCCGCGCCGCCCCGGCGCACGCGGGCCACGAGGAGGCCTCCGAGGAGGAGCGCCGCTTCGACCAGCGTGATCGCGAGGCGGTTGAGGACGGTGACGCCGAGCGCCGCGCCCGCGGGCACGACGACGACGAGCAGCCCGTACATCGAGGCCTCGCGGACGCCGAGGCCGGACGGCGCGAAGACCGTCAACACCGCCACGATCGCGCCCACCGCGGCGGCACCGCCGAGGTACGGGATCGTCTCGATGCCCGGGTCGGAGCCGAGCGAGCGCAGCAGGAGATAGAGGGCGGTGCCACCGACGAGCCACGTGCACGCGTAGTAGCCGAGGAGCCCGGCCAGGACGCGGTACGGGAGCGGCGGCGGCTCGGCTGCGTCGAAGCGGCGAAAGACGGCCCGCGTCAGCGCGGAGAAGACCCGAGGGTGCAGAAGGATCGCGACGACGACCGCGAAGGTGAACAGCGGGACGAGTGCCGCCTCGACGGTCTCGACGGCGACCAGGCCGGCGGTGAAGACGAGGATGCCGGCAACGGCCGAGAGCCCCGCCTCGAGCAGGATCGAGCTGACGACGAACGACGTGTCGGAGACGCCACCCGCTCGACGCAGCCAGACGATTCTGGCAAGCGGCGTCCAGATCCCTCCGGGGATGTACTTCGCGAGCATCGAGGCCATCTCGGCCTGGAGGGCAATCCCGTACGACACCCGGATCCGGATCGCGCGGAGCAGCCACCACCAGCCCACAGCGAACAGCAGGTAGTAGGCGGCGAGGACGGCGAGGGCGGCGGTGAGGTAGACCGGATCCGTGTCGGCCAGGAGCGGGACGGCGTCGGCCCAGACGTCCCTGAGCGCGTAGCCGAAGAAGGCGATGACGGTGGCGAGCAGCGCCAGCTGGAGCCCGACGACGACGCGCCGGCGGCGGAGGAACGCGGGAAGCCGGCTCGCCATCGACACGAGTCTAGGCGTCGAACTCGGCCAAGATTCCGCGCCGCAACGTCCCCCTGAGTCTCGATAGCCTGGGGACCTCGCCCAGAGCCCCGTCGACTGCCTCGGCGCGTCGCCTCCTTCGGCGAGCGATGAGTTCCGGGACGCCGGCGGGTCTTAGTGGAAACGACGGACCGACCAGGAGGCACGCAGGCGATGGCTGACGAACCCAAGGACGAACGACGAACGGCGCACGAGCGGCTTTCGACCGGGGGGCTTGCGCGCTGGATGCGCGCGGTCGCCACGCATCCCTGGCGAGTGATCGGCGCCTGGATCGGAATCATCGTGGCGCTCGTCGTCATCGTCGCCGGGGTCGGCGGCAGCCTCAAGGACGAGTTCGAGATCCCGGGCTCCGACACGCAGAAGGCGGTCGACCTGATCGAGTCCGAGTTCGCGGCCGAGCAGGGCGCGGTCCTCAACCTCGTCTTCGCAGCGCCCGCGGGCGAGTCGCTGGATACGCCCGAACGGCGGGCGGCGATCGAGGACGCCATCGCCAAGCTCCAGACCAAGGAGTTCGCCCCCACCGAGGACAAGGCAGGGATCGAGAGCGTCGGCGATCCGTTCGCCGACGACACCATCTCCGACGACGGCCGCATCGCCTACACCGAGGCGCAGTTCAACGAGACGATCGAGACGGAGGATCGCGACCAGGTCGTCGCCGTCGAGGACGCCGTCCGCCAGACCGTCGAGCCGGCGGGAATCACCGCCGAGTTCAACGGCGACGCGGAGTTCCCGCCGATCGAACAGGGGATCCAGGAGGTCCTTGGCCTGCTCATGGCGCTCGTTGTGCTGCTGCTCGTCTTCCGAGCGCTCGTATCGGCCGCTATTCCGATCGCGCTCGCGATAGTGGCCGTCGCGACGGCCTTCATCCTGCTCTTCATCGTCGCGGGCTTCACCGACGTCAACACGATCACGCCGCTCCTCGTGTCGATGATCGGGCTCGGCGTCGGGATCGACTACTCGCTCTTCATCGTCACGCGGTTCCGGCAGTTCCTGCACGAGGGGCTCTCGCCCGCGGATGCGGCCGCAGAGGCCGGCGCCACCGCGGGACGCGCGACGCTTTTCGCCGGGCTCACGGTCGCCATCTCGGTGACCGGGCTCGCGTTCTTCGGGCTCGACTTCGTGACGAAGCTCGGCATCGGCTCCGCGCTCGGCGTCCTGACGACGGTGCTGATGGCGAACTCGCTGCTCATCGCCGCGTTGGCGAAGCTCGGACACCGGGTCGACCGCATGAGTGCCGGGTTCCACGTCGTGCTCTTCGTGATCACGCTCGGCTTCTACGGCTGGTACTGGGTCTACAGGACCTACCGCGAGGCCAGGCGCCAGACCGGTCAAGGGCTCGGAGGCGTGCTCGGCCTGCTGCTCTGGATCCTCCTCTTGCCGGTCAGCGCGTTCGTCATCCCCTCGGAGGTTCGGCGGATGTACGAGAAGGCCGGTCGGGAGGCGCCCGTCAGCGGGCGGACGGGGCTTTGGCTCTTCCCGTTCGGAGTGCTGATCGTTCCCGCGATCGTCTGGTTCGTGAAGATCTACCGGGCCCTCGATCGCTTGGACGTGCCCGCGGCGCTCCAGCCGATCGACGATTCGGAGGCCGCGCGCGAGCGGACGCTCATTGCGCGCTGGGGACGGTTCGTGACACGGAACCACAAGCCGGTGTTCGTCGTCCTCTTCGTGGCCGGGCTCCTGCTCGCGACGAGCTCGGCGCTCGTCCGGCTCGGCGCCTCCGACCAGGGCACGCAGCCGACCGACCAGACGGCGCGGCGGGCGTACGACCTGCTCGCGGAGGGCTTCGGCCCCGGCTTCAATGGACCGATCCCGATCGTGGTGGACGTCAACGACGATCCGGACGCCGCGCAGCGGATCTACGACCGTGTTCAAGGCCTCGAGGGAGTGGCATCTGCCGCCGAGCCGCAGTTCAACGACCAGGACACCGTCGCGATCGTCTTCGTGACGCCCGACTCGGCACCCCAGGACGAGCAGACCGAGGAGCTCGTCGATCGGCTGCGCGGCGACGTGGTGCCCGCCGCGACCGAGGGCAGCGACGCTGCCGTGTACGTCTCGGGGCTGAACGCGGCGTTCATCGACATCGGCGACCGGATCATGGAGCGGCTGCCGCTGTTCCTGCTCTACATCATCGGCGTGACGTTCTTCGTGCTCGCGATGGCGTTCCGCTCGATCGTTGTCTCGCTGACCGCGGCGGTGACGACGATCCTGTCGGCGTTCATCGGCTTCGGCGTGCTTACGCTCGTCTTCCAGGAGGGCTACCTGCTCGATCTCATGGGGCTCGACCGCACCGGTCCGATCGAGACGTTCGTGCCGCCGATCGCTTTCGCGATCCTGTTCGGCCTCTTCATGGACTACATGGTCTTCCTCATGAGCCGGATCCGGGAGGAGCACGTCCACGGCCTGAACACGCGAGCCGCCGTCGAGCACGGCATCGCGGCCGTCGGGCGGGTCATCGTTGCCGCGGCGATCATCATGGGCACCGTCTTCGCCGCGTTCATCCTCACGTCCGACCGCATCTCGAAGGAGTTCGGGCTCGTGCTGGCGGTCGCGATCGTGGCGGACGCGCTGGTCGTGAAGATGACGCTCGTGCCGGCGTTCTTCACCTGGCTCGGGGAGAAGACGTGGTACATCCCGCGCTGGCTCGACCGCCTGCTCCCGAACATCACGATCGAATCGCCCCACGACGGCGAGGCGCCCCGGATCGACGAGCGCCAGGCGGAGCCCGCCAGAGGACGCTGACGTCCCGCGCCTCGGCCCAGGGGCCGAGGCGCGGATCACATCGGCCGAACGGTCGATCGTCGGGAGGAGTCCCGCCTCGTCCGGCGGCGAGGCGGGGCGACGGCGGGATCGTGCAGGCGGGTGATCCCTCCCGCCCCCGGGCCGCGCGACGATGGGTGCGTCCTGCAGAAGGAGCAGTCATGAAACGCGTCCTCCCCATCGTTCTCGCAGCCGCCGTCGCCGGCGGCCTCGTCGGCGGCCTGATCGGGCTCGCGCTCGACGGCAACGACGCCGTCCCGAGCGTCAGTCAGCCCGCTCGGGCGGCCACGCTCACTACCTCGTCGAGCGCCGCACAGACGGAAGCCGGCCTGACCCCGGAGGCGATCTACAAGAGCGACGCGCCCGGGGTAGTCGTGATCACGGACACCCTGACCCAGAACGTTCCCGCGACCCCGTTCTCGCCGTCCGGCAAGACGCAGGTCCGCGCGCTCGGATCGGGGTTCGTCCTCGACAAGCAGGGCGACATCGTGACAAACGACCACGTCGTCCAGGCAGCGACGGCGATTCGCGTCGGGTTCAGCGACGGTGCGTCGTACCCTGCGACGATCGTCGGCACGGACCCCTCGACGGACCTCGCCGTCGTCCGCGTGCAGGCACCTGCGTCCGCCCTGCATCCGCTCGCGTTCGAGTCCTCGGCCGCCGTCGAGGTCGGCGATCCGGTCTACGCGATCGGCAACCCGTTCGGGCTCGACCGGACGATGACCGCCGGCATCGTGAGCGCGGTCGAACGCGACATCACTGCGCCCAACGGCCTCACGATCCCGGACGCGATCCAGACCGACGCGCCGATCAACCATGGAAACTCGGGCGGGCCGCTGCTGGATCGCCTCGGCCGCGTCGTCGGCATCAACTCTCAGATCCAGGGCGGAACTGTGGACGCGAACGTCGGAGTCGGCTTTGCCGTCCCCAGCGCCACGGTGAAGGCCGTCGCCGACGGCCTTCTGGCGAACGGGCACGTCGAGCACGCCTGGCTCGGCGTCCAACTCGCCACGATCGACCCGAGCGTGACAGGGCTTGATCTGCCATCGCACGGCGCCGAGATCGCGCGAGTGGTTCCCGGGAGTCCAGCCGCCAAGGCCGGCCTGCACGCCGCCACCCGCCAGGTCACCGTGGATGGCGTGGGCGTGCCGGTCGGCGGCGACACGATCGTGAGCCTCGACGGCAAGAGCGTTTCCAGCTCCTCAGAGGTGGCGGACGCCGTGGCTCTCGGCAAGCCGGGAGACGTCGTGACGCTCGGTGTCGTCCGCGATGGAGCGAGCCGGACCGTCCAGGTCACCCTGGGCGCCCTTCCGAGCGGCTAGGACGTAGCATGAGCAACGCGACAATGCCGGAGCACGGACGAAAGCGGGTTCGAGTGCTCGTCGCCGACGACCACCCCCTCTACCGCGAGGGAGTCGTACGGGCCCTGTCGGCCAGCGGACAGGTCGAGATCGTCGCCGAGGCGGAGGACGGACGCTCCGCTCTCGCGATGATCCAGGAGCACACACCCGACGTTGCGCTCCTCGACTACAAGCTTCCCGAGCTCGACGGCGTGGCGGTGACGCACGCGGTCGTGCGCGAGCAGCTTCCGGTGCGCGTGCTGCTCGTGTCCGCGTTCATGGACAGCGGCGTCGTGTACAAGGCGCTCGAGACCGGCGCGGCGGGCTTCGTGTCGAAGGAATCCCGCCGCGAGGAGATCGTGGACGCAGTGCTTGCGTGCGCCCGCGGGGAGAACGTCGTCCCTCCGGACGTGGCCGCCGGCCTCGTCTCCGAGATCCGGCTGCGCAAGCAGGACGACTCACCCGCGCTGTCTCCGCGGGAGCAGGAGATCCTGCACCTGATCGCGGCGGGGAAGAGCCTGCCCGAGATCGCCAAGGAGCTCTACCTCGGCCTTACGACCGTCAAGACGCACGTGCAGCATCTGTACGAGAAGCTCGGCGTGTCCGACCGGGCGGCCGCTGTCGCGACCGCGATGCGCCGGGGCTTGATCGAGTAACTCGTGCGCAGGCTGGGCGGGCCGCCGGAAGCGGGCACCGAAGCCGTCGAAGCCGAGCGGATCGTCGCCTGGCTACGACTCCCGGCGATCGGCCTGCTCGCGCTCGCACAGGGCCTCACCCACCCGAATCCCCAGAGCACGGCGTTCCTGCTCGCACTCGCAGCGTTCTCCGCCTGGAGCGCGGGCGTGCTCGCCTGGGTCTACCTTCGGCCTGTCGGGCCACGTTTTCCGTTGGTCTGCACGGGCGTGGACATCGCAGCGATCAGCCTGCTCGCAGCGCTGTCGGGCGGTCCGTTCTCGCACGCGCGGCTCGGGTTTTTCATCGTGCCGGTCACCGTCGCCTTTCGATTTCGCCCGGCGATGACGGCCTTGGCCACGGCCGTCGCGACCGGGGCTTACATCCTGCAGGCGGTTATCCACCCGGCGGTCGGCCAGCCGGAAGCGGCGCGCTTCATCCTCACGCAGGCGGGATTCCTCCTCTGGGTGGGGCTGGCGTGCGTCCTTCTTTCCGACCTGCTCGCGCGCCGCACCGAGGCCGTCGTCGAGCTGGCCGAGAGCCGGACGCGACTCTTGACCGACGCGCTGTCAGCCGAGCAGCGGGAGCGCAAGGCGCTGGCAGAGGCCCTCCACGACGAGGCGATCCAGAACCTGCTCTCGGCGCGCCACGAGATCGAAGAGGCCGCGGAGACCGTCGCCCATCCGGCTCTGGACCGCGCGGACGCGGCCGTGGTCTCCACGGTCCGCGAGCTCCGCACCGCCGTCTTCGAGCTGCATCCCTACGTCCTCGACGAGGCAGGCCTCGAAGCGGCGCTGCGGACCGTGGCCAACCACGCGGCGAGTCACGGCGGCTTCGCGCTCGACCTGGACCTCGACTACTCGAAGCGGCATCCTCAGGACGCGCTGCTCTTCTCGGCCGCACGGGAGCTGCTCTCGAACGTCGTCCGACACTCGGAAGCACGAAGTGTGGCCGTCCGCCTTGCGGCGGCAAACGAAGAGCTCGTCCTGGTTGTCGAGGACGACGGCCGTGGGTTCCCGCCGGGCCAACTCGCAGAGAAGCTCGCCGACGGCCACGTCGGCCTCGCCTCCCAGCGCGTCCGCGTCGAGGCCGCGGGGGGCCGCATGGACGTAGCCTCGAAGCCACGCCAAGGGACGCGCGTCGAGATCCGGATGCCGGCTGCGCTCCGGCTAGTCGGTACCGGCTAGTCGGTACAGGGGCAGCGGCGTCCGGGCTCGAGCGGCCGCCCGCAGACTGCACAGTGCTCCGGGCTGCGCTCATCGAGCAGGTCGAAGCGGCGGGCCAGCATCAGGAGGCCGGAGAGAACCGCCATGAGTGCGACGAGAAGGCCGAGGTGCGAGGGATCGAGGGTCGGCATCACGCCAGCGTGTGGATCGGTGAGAAACGGGCTCCTGCCGCGGCGATCCCGATCCCCGCCGGAACCGGGACACGTCGGCCCTTCACGAAGGTGTCGAGTTGCTGGTGCGTGTGCAGCCTGGTTCTCTCGCGTCCCAGCGCCGGCGGGCCGAGTGCCGCGATCCTCTGCTTCAGCTCGGCGACATTCCTCGACCACGGAGCAGGCCCGTCGAGCTCTCCAGGGAGCCCGGCCGGCGCCCTCGGCGCGGGCGCGGACCCGCTGGCGGCTCCGCGCTGGACTGCGCCGAGGAAGCCGAGGGCGACGGCCACGCCGGAGGCGACAACGACCGCCGCCGCGACGAGGCGGGACCTGCCGGGCCGTGTGATCATTTCACCGTGAGGGTGCCCTTCATGCCGGCGTCCGCATGGCTGTCCACGCTGCAGAAGAACGTGTAGGTGCCCGGCTGGAGATTCGCCGAGACGGTGGAGACCCCGCCGTCAGTGACGACCTCGCCGACGACGTCGACGCCGTTTCCTTCGAGGGCAATGTCGTGCGGCATGGAAGACGGGTTCGTCATGTCGATGGTGACCTTGCCGGCGGGCGCCTCGAGCGTGGTCTTGTCGAACGTGAGCGCGCCGCTCGGATCGGCTTGGAGCTGAAGTGTGGTGCCCTCTGCCCGAGGACGCGCTCGAGCCGGAGGAGGCCGTTGTCGTCGGCGCGTTGCTGGCGCCCGATGCGTTCGAGCTACCTCCACAGGCGGCGAAGGCGATTGCAAGCGTCGGTATCGCCAGGACTCCGATGACTACTTGACGTCTCATCGCTGATCCTTTCTCCAGGTTGGAGAGAGCCTGCTATCCGCGTCACGAAGGGACCATCAGGCGGCCGGGCGATCTCCCGGACGGCAGCCCTCCCACCGACGGTCGACCCGGACGGACCGGGGAATGGGGCGATTGTCGGATGCTCGGCCTCCTTTCCTCTGCGGACGATGGGCCGGTCGGCGATGCAAGGAGGACGAGATGAAGGGCATCAGGTGGTTCCTGCGGAACTTCACGGCGTCGGCCGTGAAGGAGCACCTTCGGTCGGCGATCGCGACCGGTGAAGGCTCACCGGACTTGACCGGCAACGAGATCGAGTTGGTGCGCTTCATCTGCGAGGGCTCGTTCGACTGGGATGCGCTGCTCGCCGGGCGCTCGCGCGCCTAGCGGCTCGCGACGTAAGGGGTGATGGCAGGCACCGAGATGCCTGCCGCGCGGCGGAGGATGAAACCGCTCCCAGAAGAGCTGCCAGGGAGTTCGGGATCGGATGTCCAGGTCGCCCTGCGGAGCCCAGGTCCCCGCAGACCCGATTCCGCCGATCGCCTCGGTCGCGCCCGGGGCCATCCTCCGTTCGACGCCCGCCGATCACCTAGCCGGTCGCGCCACCGCTCGGAGAGGGGAGGCGTCGGCACCGGCGAACCGGCCGGTGCCGACGCGGGCGAGGGGGCAACTCGCGTATTTCGCTCGAGCGCAAGAGAGTGGTTCGGCAGCTCGAGCTCACCATGCGACTTTCGCCGGAGCCGCGCAGGCAGGCCATCGTCCGCCCGGACGATCGCGACGACTCTCCTGCCCGACGATCGGGCGAAGGCGTCCTCCTCCTGCGGCCAGTCATGCAGCCCGCCCTTGACTGCCCGTGCGCGTGCCGGCTGCCACCGCCTGGTCGTAGAGGTGGGGCTCGCCCTCCCGAAACATCGACACGACTCCGTTCGTCTCGAGGATCGCGGTGTGCACTTCGCCAAGATCCGCGAACCCCTGGCGGCGCGCGATTGCCCGCAGCTCCGACAGGGAGATGCCCGCACGTCGGAGCGACTTCCGGATCGGGCGCCCGCTGGCGATGAGAGTCGAAGGCTCACCCTCGAGCAGCCGCGAGAGGAAGGGAAAGGCGTAGCTCGTCCGCGACACGAGCTCGTTGACCGCGAACAGCGTCGCCGCGCCGAGCACGGCCCCGGTCACCGTGACGTCGTTGCCGATGATCCCGTTCTGCACGGCGTTTGCGACGAGCAGGAGCACGGCGAGATCGAGGGTGTTGGCCTGTCCGAGCTCGCGCTTCCCCACAACCCGGAGCGCGAGGATCAGGAATGCATAGACGAGGAGAGCGCGGAGCACCTTCTCGCCGACCGAGACCTGAAGGTTGAAGAGGTCGTCCCACATGCCTAGCCATCACGCTCAGCCGGAAACGCGCTCCGGACCATCAGCCGTCCGGTCGTCTTCGTGGCCGACCTCGAGCTGCGACCGGAGGAGTGCTCCTCCGCGCGCCGGGTGGAGCCGTGTTCGGCACGGGCTTCCTCCGCTCGGCGGATGGCGAGCCCGGCGGGCCGACTGCACGCTCTGCCCATGTCTTCTCGCAACGGCTCGCATCCGGACAAGCACGCTTCGTTTCCGGCGACGGTCGCCGCAGCGGAGCGTTTTGCGAGAGCGATCGTCGTCGGGTTCGCTGTGTGCGAGGAAGCCCGCATCCCGCTCACGGACATCCAGAAGATCGCGATTCTCGAGGCGGCCCTGCTCGAGTTCGACGGCCTCGAGGGCCAGCTCGACTCGCTCGCCGGGATCGGCGAGCTGCTCCGCTCGCTCCGCTGAGCCGAGGAAGCGATGTCGAAGGCGATTGCGAAAACCGGGGCAAGAGGCACGAAGAGCGAGTCGGTGCGGCCGCCCGCGGCCGAGCCACTGACCGCCGATCTGCTGCTCACCCAGGCGGCCGCGCGCGTCGCCGCCGGCTGGTGCCAGTCGAACCTGGCCGAGGATGTGCGAGGCCGGCAAGTGGAGCCCTGGGCGGAGAGCGCTTGTCGCTGGTCGCTTCTCGGGGCGCTGCTCGGCGTCTGGGTCGAGGCTCGGTGCCCGAGCGGCGAGCTCCTCGAGACCGCCTACGCTGCGCTCGCGCTCGCCACCGGCGGCCGCCCGGAGGAGTGGAACTCGGCTCGATGGAGAACGAGCCGGCACGTCCTCAGCGCGTTCCGCCGGGCGCGGGAGAACGTGCCCGCCGCACGAAGGCAGCTCCGGGCGCGCACGGCGGAACGGCGCTGGCCGAGCGGACTCGGCTAGCCGAGTGGACTTGACCTCGTCAGCGCCCGGAGCCGCCCGGGCCCTTCGTCCGCCTCGTCTTCCCGGCGGAACCGGCGGGTTGCGACGAGCAGCCCGCCTACACCCCACGCTGCGACGATCGCCAGGTCCCGCAACGCGAAGCCGGTTCCCGTGGTGAAGGGGCTGAAGCACCCCTCGAAGGCCTCGACCAGGTGGCTGAGCGGGAAGATGTGCGCGATGGTCTTGACCCATTCAGGCGCCGTCTCGATCGGGAAGAAAAGGCCGGAGAGAAAGGCCAGCGGAAACAGGGTCAGGTTCGCGATCGCAGGCGCGGTCTCGGCTCGACGCACGAACGTCGAGACCGCGAGCCCGATCGCCGCCAGGGAGAGCGCTCCCACGAGGACGGTGACGATTGCGGCAGGCAGGAGCTCGGGGTACAGCGTGACGCCGAAGGCGGAAACGCCGACGACGAAGATCGCGACGACGGCCGCCAGGCCGGTGAGGATCGCTCCGCTCGCCCAGGAGACCAGGTAGATCCACGGGCTCAGCGGCGTCCCGCGCACGCGCTTGAGGATCCCGGCGTCCCGCGCCGTCGAGATCCCGAAGATCGGCAGCGCGTAGCAGGCGACAGTGAGGGCGTAGATCGCCATCGACGGCGTGAAGTACTGGTCGAAGTCGACCTCGCCGCCCGGGACGTTGACGCGGGCGGAGTTGCTCGTGGCGTTCAGGAGGACGAGCAGGAGCAGCGGAAAGACAAAGGTGAAGAAAGCCGCCCTCGGGCTGCGGCGGATCGACTTGAGGCGGGCGACGGTCCACCGCCCGAGCAATGCGAGTTGGGACGGGAACGGCCGCTCCCTCACCGTTGGCCTCCTTCGGTGAGCTCGAGGTAGACGTCCTCGAGCGACGGACGAGTGACCGTCAGTCCGTCCAGCTCCTGCGAATGCTCCCACGACCAGGCAAGCAGGGGGAGCAGGTCCCGGCCGGCGGCCGCGGTCCTGAAGCTGACATGGCCGTTGGCTCGCTCGAGCTCGATCTCGTCGGGGAACGGCAGCTCCTCCGCAGCAAATCCCTGCGGGACGGAGAAGCTCACGACCGCAGGCCCGGCATTGCGTCCTGCGAGGTTCTCCGGTGCGCCCTCGGAGACGATGCGCCCGCCGACGATCACAGCGACGCGGTCCGCGAGCTGCTGGGCCTCCTCCATGTAGTGCGTCGTCAGCAGAATCGTCTTCCCGAGCGAGCGCAGCCGGTGGATCGCATCCCACGAGCGGCGTCTCGCGGACGGATCGAAGCCCGTCGTCGGCTCGTCGAGAAAGACGATGTCGGGGTCGCCCGCGATCCCGACCGCAAAGTCGAGCCGGCGCCGTTGTCCGCCCGAGAGCGTCTCGACACGCGCGTCTCGCTTCTCCTCGAGGCCGACAAGCTCGACGACCTCGTCCACCGGCCTCGGGACCGGGTAGGCGGCGCTGTACAGCTCGATCACCTCGCGAACGGTGAGAACGGGGTCCACCCCACCCTCCTGCGGAACGATCCCGATACGCTCGCGAAAGGCTCGCTCGCGCCGCTCCGGGTCGAAGCCGAGCACCCGAACGTCGCCGGCACTCCGGCGGCGATGTCCCTCGAGGATCTCGACGATCGTCGTCTTGCCGGCCCCGTTCGGGCCGAGCAGGCCGAAGACCTCGCCGCGAAGAATCGCGAGGTCGACCCCGGCAACGGCCTCCAGAGGGCCGTATGCCTTCCTGAGCCCCGAGACGAACACTGCCGCGTCGGCGCTCGTCTGCACGGGGTCGTGGTCGACGACTGAGAGCGAGTGCACGGGCGCAGACTCGTCGACCCGATGCTCCTCGGGCATCCGGCGATTGCAGGATGCCGCCGTCTGCGAGCCTGGACATCCGCAGGATGCGGACCTCGGCCGGACGCCCGAATCGGATCTGACGATGCGGCAGGTCGGAGCCGCCTCGCGAATCGGTCGGGCAGCCGATGGTTCCTGGGCTGGCCAGGGGCCACGCTTTCCTCGAGACAACGAAAGGAGGAAAAGTCATGAGCGTTCTGGAGCAACGAGAGCCGGGTGCAGCGTCCTTGAGCGGCGTGGCCCACGAAAACGGTGACGGGCCGGCCTTCCCTACGCGGGTCGTCCTCCAGCCGATCGCGGCTCCGTCCGTACTCGGCTGGTTCGCGTTCGCGGGGGCGACATTCATCGTCGCTGCCTGGATGGCCGGCTGGTACGGCTCGCCGGCCAGCCCGGACTACCTGTTCCCGTTCGCCGCTCTGGTGGGCGGTCTGGCACAGTTCCTGGCGGGAATGTGGTCGTACCGGGCGCGTGACGTGCTCGCCACGGCGATGCATGGAACCTGGGGCGCGTTCTGGCTCGGCTGGGGCGTTCTCTGGGCTCTGTTCGCAACGGGGAGGCTGCCGGAGCCGATCGGCACGTTCTCCAGCCTCGGCTACTGGTTCGTCGCGCTCGCGATCATCACCGCGTCGGGCGCAGTCGCGGCGCTCGCCCGCGGCCTCGGTCTCTTCGCACTGCTGTCGTCCCTCACCGCCGGGTCGGCGCTTACCGCAGCCGCTTACCTGGCCAACTCGGACATGACCCTCAAGATCGCGGGGTACTTCCTCATCGTCTCGGCGGCAATCGCCTGGTACGAGGCGACCGCGATGCTCCTGGCGGACAGCTTCCGCCGGGTCGTCCTCCCGCTTGGCACGTACTCACGCATCGACAACGTCCCCGGGGCCGAGTCGATGCACGTGATCGAGTGGCCACTGGGCGAGCCGGGCGTCAGGCACGGCCAGTAGGTCGCTCTGAGGCACGCCGGCGCCGGGTCGATCCCGGCGCCGGCCGCGCGCGGACCTGTTCGGCCCCGCGGGACGTACAAGCGACATATGAAGATCCCGACCGCCCTCGGCTGCATCTGTCTGCTCACCCTCGCGGTCGCCGCTTGCGGTGAGGCTCCGTCCGAGAATCGCGCCGCTCCGGCGGAGGCTGCCGTGGTCGAGGCCGCCGATACGACGACGTTCAAGGTTCCGGACGCCGGCCTGGCCATTTCCTTCCCGTCGACATGGACCCGGGCGAGCACGACGCTGATGCCCATGCTCGCGGATCCGCGGGAGCTCGTCGCCCTCGGGACCTCCGAGCTGCGTCCCGGCGGAGAGAACTGCGCCCACGTGCCGGAGAACGCCCTCGAGGAGCTGGCACCGACGGACGCCCTCGTCGTGATCGAGGAGCGAATGGGAGAGTTCGGTGACGGCCCACCATCGGCCGGCTATCCGCAGCGACCCCCGCACTTCGGCCCGGACGACGGATACGTCAGCGAGGCGGTCGATTGCCTCGACCGGCCGAAGGAGTTCTTCGATCGTTACATCCCCTTCCGCGACGCCGGTCGGCGCTTCTACGCGTACGTCGCGTTCGGGAACGACGCATCGCCCGCCACCCGCGAGGAGGCCTGGGCGATCCTCGACAGCCTCGACATCGAGCCGCAGGGCTCGGCGTAGGCCGAGAGCGGAACCGCTCGTCAGACAGGCATCGCGCCGAGCGCGACGACCGAGGACGAGGCCTGAGACTCGAGCGCCGCGGTGAAGAGGCGATGAGTCATCGCCGCCTCCTCGGGCGTGGCGCAATAGAAGGGCTGGCGCATGCCGTCTCTGCCGTGGGCGAGCTCGTCGAGGAAGGCAGCCCACATCTGGAGAACGGCGTCGGAAAAGCCGGACTCGAAGATCGCGCCCGGTGATGGAGGGATAGGCGGACTCGGAACCGAGGTCGAGGACGCTCCAGGCCTGCGGCGCGCCGGGCTCGTAGGCGAGCCAGCGGAGCGTCTTGGGCTGCTTGGTCGAAAACGCCACCGATCCGTCGGTGCCGTCCACCTCGATGATCCACGTGTTCGTCTCGCCCGGCGCGATCCGCTTCGTCTCGATCCTGAGCGGGAAGGCCTCGCCGTCCTGCTCCGCCTCACAAAGAAGAAGCGCGTTGTCCCAGGTGTCGCAGGGAGCCGATCCACCGCGCCCGTCGGGTCGCTCCCGGATGATGTCGGAGAGGATCGCGCGCACGTCCTTCGGGTACCAGCCCGCGCGAAGAGGCAGGTGGAGCGCGTGCATCCCGAGGTCGCCCATGACCCCGTACTCGCCGTTCTCGGCCGCGCGTCGCTTCCAGTTGATCGGCTTCCCCGGATCGAGGTCGCTCGAGTGCAGGAAAGCCGAGCGCACCTCGAGCACGCGCCCGTAGCGGCGCTCGGCGATCCAGCGCCAGACGCGCTGTCCTCCCGGGTAGAAGGGAAGCTCCGAGGAGCAGCGGACGAGGAGCTCGGGATGCGCCGCGATCTCCGCGCCGATCGCCCGGTTCGCCGCCAGGTCGATGCCGAACGGCTTCTCGCCGAGCAGGTGCTTCCCGGCCCGGAGGCAGGCCGTGTAGATCTCCTCGTGGAGGTGGTGCGGGACGGCGCAGTAGACGGCCTCGACCGAGTCGTCCGCGAGGAGCTCCCGGTAGTCGGAGACCAGCCGCGGAGCCGGCTCCAGCCGCTCGTACCAGCCGAGCACCTCCGGGCTCACGTCGCAGACGGCCGCGAGCTCCGGCCTCACTCCCAGCACGTCGAGATGCGCCCAGCGCGCAGCCGCGCTCGCGAACTCGCGGCCCATGAGGCCGCCGCCGACGAGGCCGAAACGGACGACCCGCTCAGACACGGCCGACGAGGCCGGCGAGCGCCCGCTCGGCGGGCACGGCCTCGTGCACGATCGACATCAGCGCGCGCGTCATCCCGACCGGGTCGGCGTGCTGGACGACGTTGCGGCCGTAGACGATCCCGGCGGCGCCCTGCCTGAGGACGGCCTCCGTCCGGCTGAGGATCTCCTCGTCGGAAGCGCGCCCGCCGCCTCGAACGAGCACCGGCACGCGCCCTGCCGCTTCGATGACGCGGCCGTACTCGTCGAGATCGTCGGTCGGGTCGGCCTTGATCACGTCTGCGCCCAGCTCGACTGCCTGGCGGACGAGAGTCACGATCGTGTCCGCGTCTCCGTTGACGCCGTAGCCTTCGCCGCCCGGCTTCATCGCGAGTGGCTCGACCATCAAGGGCATCCCGAGCGGGTCGCACGCGGCACGCAGGACCGAGACGTTGCGGACGCACTGCCGAAAGAGTTCCGGCTCTCCCGGCAGCGCGAGCAGGTTGACGACGACGCAGGCGGCGTCCAGCCGGACTGCACGCCCCGCTGCGTCCTCGACGAGCTCGCTCCAGAGCGTGGCAGGAGGGCTCGGCCCGTAGACGTTCGCGACGTCGGTTCGAAGCACGAGGGCGGGCTTGTCGCGGCCGGGCAAGGTCTGGAGGAGCGGCGCCTCCCCCGGAGAGAGCTGGATCGCGTCGGGTCTCGCCCCGACGAGCGTGCGCACGGCCGACTCGAGGTCCTCGATCCCGGCGAGGAACGACGGCTCCCCGAAGAAGCCGTGATCGACGGCGACGTCGAAGCAGCGCCCGTCGGCGGCGAAGAGACGGTTCAGGCGCGCGTCAGCGATACGCGACCTCCTCGCGCCGGCCGGACTCGCTCGAGCGCACGACCGCGTCGCAGACCTCGGCGGCTCGATAGCCGTCCTCGAAGGTGGCCCCGTGAGGCGCAATGTCCCCGTCTTCGGCGATGGCAGCCAGGAGATGGTGCAGCTCGTGCACGAACGAGTGCTCCCAGCCGATGATGTGCCCGTGGGGCCACCAATGTTCCCAGAACGGGTGGTCCGCCTCGGAGACGAGCACGCGGCGAAAACCCTGGGCGCGCGCGCCCGGAGTCGAGTCTCTGAGGTACACCTGAAGCTCGTTCAGCCGCTCGAGGTCGAAGACGATCGAGCCCTTCGAGCCGTTGATCTCCCAGGCGAAGGCGTTCTTGCGGCCGGGGCAGAAGCGCGATGCCTCGATCGTCCCGACGGCGCCGTTCTCGAATTCGACCACCGACTCGAAGGCGTCGTCGACGTCACGCCCCGCCTTGAACGTCCGTGTCGCCCCGCTGACCGACGCGATCTCCCCGACGAGATAGCGCGCGAGGTCGATCACGTGCGCGCCGAGATCGCCCAATGCCCCGGACCCGGCGGCGCTCTTGTCGAACCGCCAGACCTCGTCGTCGATGTCGCCCCATTCCTGGAGATAGCGGCCCCTGAAGTGGTAGATCTCGCCCAGTTCGCCGCCCTCGAGGATCTCGCGCGCGAGCCGGACGGCCGGGACGAACCGATAGTTGAAGGCGCACATGTGCTTGACCCCTGTTGCCGCGACGCGTTGCCAGACCTCGTAGCTCTCATCGGCGGTTCGGGCGAGCGGCTTCTCGCAGACGACGTGCTTTCCCGCCTCGGCCGCGGCGATGGTGGGCTCGGCGTGCAGGTCGTTCGGCCCGCTGTTGTCGAAGAGTTGGATCTCCTCGTTGCCGACGAGCTCGCGCCAGTCGGTGACGTAGCCTTCGAAGCCGTAGCGGCGCGCCGCGTCCGCCAAGACGTCCTCGGTCCTGCCCGCGATGGAGACGAGCCGCGGCACGAGCGGGGGCGGCCACGTCATGTAGGCGATCTTGCGGTAGGCGTTCGAGTGGGCCTTTCCCATGAACGCGTAGCCGAGCATCCCGATCCCGATCGACCCCGCCTCGCCCTGGCCGTCCGCGCGGCCCATCGTCAGGAAGCCGACATCGCTCTTGTCCGTCATCGTCAGCTCCTCTCGTAGGCCGCGTCGAAGGCGAGGGCGGACGGCGTGAAGTCGCTGCGCCGGACGAATGCCAGCGCGTCCCGGGCGCCCCATTCACGGTCCATCCCGGCGTCCTCCCATTCGATCGAGAGCGGACCCTCGTAGCCGATCCGGTTGAGGACGCGGAAGACCGACTCGAAGTCCACGTCCCCATGGCCCGGCGAGACAAAGTCCCAACCGCGCCCGGGCTCGCCGAAGTTGAGGTGGCCGCCCAGGATCGAACTGCGCCCGTCCAAGGTCTTCTTCGAGTCCTTGACGTGGACGTGGTAGATGCGGTCCGCGAACTCCGCGACGAAAGCCGACGAGTCGAGCGACTGGTGGGCGAAATGACTCGGGTCGAAGTTGATGCCGAAGCCCTCCCGCCGGTCGATCGCCTCCAGCGTCTTGCGTGTCGTGACGAAGTCGTAGGCGATCTCCGTCGGGTGAATCTCGAGGGCGAAGCGGACGCCTTCGGCCTCGAAGACGTCGACGATCGGGCCCCACCGCTCCGCGAAGTCCCGGTAGCCGGCCTCGATCGCGTCGAAGTCGTTGGGCGGGAACGAATAGAGGAGGTGCCAGACGCTCGAGCCGGTGAACCCGTTCACGGTCGGAACGCCGAAGCGAGCCGCGGCCCTGGCCGTGTCCTTCACCTTGTCGGCCGCACGGCTCCGCACCCCCTCCGGGATCGCCGTCCCCCCAGACGTCCGGGGGCAGGATCGCCTTGTGTCGCTCGTCGATCCGGTCGCACACCGCCTGGCCGACCAGGTGCGTGGAGATCGCGAAGCATTGGAGGCCGTGGCGGTCGAGGATCTCCCGGCGTCCGTCGACGTAGCTCGGGTCGGCGAGCGCCTCGTCGACGTCGAAGTGATCGCCCCAGCAGGCGAGCTCGAGGCCGTCGAAGCCCCAGCTCCCAGCCTTGTCGGCGAGCTCCTCGAGCGGCAGGTCGGCCCACTGGCCGGTGAAGAGCGTGACAGGACGTGCCATTCGCTGTCCTCCTTAGGCGGTGGTGGGAGCGGCGGTGCGCTGACGCTCGGCCAGGACGAGGTTGACGCCCGCAGCCTGGTATTCGTCGATCGTCGTGCGCGGAAGGGCATCGTCGACGACGAGTGCGTCGAGCTCCTCCGGGCGCGCGATGGCGAGCAGGGCGGATAGTCCGAACTTGGATGAGTCGATCAGTCCGATCGTCTTCGCCGAGGAGGCCGAGGCGGCCTTGAGGGTGTCCGCAAGGCCTCGCCGCGTCGTGGTTAGCCCGTTCTCGAGCGTCACGCCCCCTGCCGAGACGAAGGCGGTCTCCATGTTGAGCCCGACCAGGAACTCCGCAGCCCATCGCCCTCCGATCATGCGGAGCGTCTGGTCGACCTCGCCCGGGGTGACGATGACGTGGATCGACTGAGCGTGGAGCTCGCCGGCGATGGCCGGCGAGTTCGTCACGAGCGTGAGGGCGCGCGGCGGATGGCGCTCGAGATGGCGCGCGAGAACGAGGCACGTGGTCGATGAGTCGACGAAGATCGTGGAGCCGTCCTCGACGAAGTCGGCTGCGCGCGCGGCGATCGCCTCTTTCTCCGCCAATGCGTGCTGGAGCCGCTTCGTCCAGTCCGTCGGTACACGGAGCTCCGTGAGGCCGCTACCGGGCAGGCGCGCGCCGCCGTGGACCCGCTCGATGAGCCCGTCCTCACCGAGGCGCGCGAGGTCGCGGTGGACCGTGATCTGGGAGACGCCGTAGTCGCGCGCGAGATCCGCGACCGAGGCGCCCCCGTCGCGCTGGATGCGCTCGAGCATGCTCGCCCTCCGCAGGTCGGCCGGCATCAGCCCAGCACCCATCAGGTCGCGGACGGGGTCGAGGACAGGGCGAGGTAGCGCTCGGCGACCAGGTCGGCGAACTCGGGATCGTTGACGTGGGTCTCCACGAGCTCGAGCTGGATGTCCGGCCGCAGCGCCTCGCCGAGCGCGTCCAGGAAGGCGGCGTCGGCCTCCGGGAGCCAGAGATCGCCACCCTCGACGTCCGCGAGCGAGAAGCCGAGCGTCGGGGCGAGCACGCGGACGGTTCCCCTCGCCTCGTTCAGCCGCCCGGCGACGAGGCGTCCGAGTTCGGCCATCTCGTCCGGTTCGATTCGGACGAGCGTCGCCACTGGATTGTGGTAGTAGCTCTTGCGCCCGCGGTACTTGTCCGGGACGGTGTCCGGCGCACCCTGGTTGAAAAAGTCGACACAGCCGGGGACCACCACCTGCGGAACGCCACGGGCGCCGGCGACGCGGAGCCGGTCCGGCCCGGTCGCGTGGAGCCCGTCGAGGAGCGAGTTCGCGAGCTCGGACAGCGTGTAGTCGATCACCCCCGCGAGCGCGCCCGCGTCGACGAGCTTCTCCATCGCCGGGCCGCCGACGCCGTTCGCATGGAAGACGACCGGCTCGTGGCCGGCCTGCTCGAGCGAGTTCCGGATCCGCATCACCGCGGGGGTCGTGTGGCCGAGCATGGTGATGCCGACGCTCCGACCGGCCAGATTCTCGAGCGGACGCCCGGCGTCCCTGGCCATGCCGGCGACGGCCGCCGCCGCATTGTCGAAGACCGCCCGCGCGATCGGGTTGAGCCCCAGGATGTCGACGACGGAGTGCATGACGAGCACGTCGCTCTCGCCCACGAAGGGGCCGAAGGAGCGACGGCCCGAGGCGCTCGGCGTGACGATCACCTTCGGGACACCGACCGGGAGCGCGTGCATCGCCGCCGCGCCCAGCAGGGCGCCTTCCGCGCCTCCCAGGCAGAGGGCGCCGTCGAGGCGGCCCTCGAGCCAGAGGCGGAGGCAGACTGCACGCACGCCCTGCTGCATCAGCTCGACCGCCGCGCCCCGGCTGCCCGCCGCCTGGATGCGTACGAGCTCGTAGCCGGCCTCGCGCGCCACCTCCTCCCGCGTGAAATCCGCAGGAGCGCCGGGCTCGCCCAGGATGCCGGAGTCGATCACGACCGGGCGGACGCCGAGGCCCGCCAGCCGCTCGCGCACGTAGGCGATCTCCCCGCCCTTCGTGTCGAGCGTGCCGATGAGCGCGATATGCGGCTCGGCTTTCACAGGCTCCCGATCACGCCCGATCGCGCCACTCCCGTGTGTGCACCTCGACCGGCACCTTCTGGAACTCCTCGAGCGCGGCCGCGAGGTGCTCGGCGTAGAGCTCGTAGGTCTTCTCGCCCTTCTCCGCCGTCGCCCTGAACGGGTTGCCGATCACGCCGCTCGGCGTGAAATCGCTGTGATCGGTGGGGAAGAGGAAGTACTGGTAGCCCTGGAACTCGACGTCCGGCGCCCCGTCAAGCTTGACGAAGCCCTCCGGGAACCAGTCCGGCCGCTTCACCTTCTGGTTCACGGCTCGATCCATGCGGACGAGGCTCTCGTCGTAGGCCATCACCTGTGCGGTCTCGAGTTCGCTCGAGTGCCAGCCGGGCGTCTCCTCGGGTGGGTTCTCCATGATCGGGTCGATCAGGCCGAGGTAGCGCTCCGCGTAGAGCTTGGAGAACGTGACGAAGGCGCCGGTCTCGTAGCGGATCCGCCGGAGCAACGGATCGATGATCTTCGTGTTCGAGCCGTGGTTGTTGACGAAGACGAGCCGGCTGAACCCGTGGTGGATCAGCGACCGCGCGACGTCGTGGTAGATCTCGAGGAGGATCTGCGACCGGATCGTGATCGTCCCCGTCCCTTCGCCGGGCTCGTACATGTGCTGGGGCGAGTACCCGAACCAGACGCAGGGCGTGTAGAGGACCTGGGCCCGCTCGGCCGCCCGCCGCGTGATCTCGTCGGCCTGGATCGTGTCCGTGGCGAGCGGCAGGTGCGGACCGTGCTGCTCCAGGCTCGCGATGGGGACCATGACGATGTCCTTCTCGGCGAGGTATGCCTTGATGTCCGGCGGGGCGAGGTCAGCGATGTTGTACGAGGGCAGCTCCATCGGTCTCCCTAAGCCGGGGCGACGGCGCCCATGGCCTGGCGGAGGCAGTCGATGGACTCCTGCACGTACCGGTCGTAGAGCTCCTCGGGCACGGCTCCGGTGCCGTGGTCCCGCAGGAACTGCTCGAGCCCGACGCTCGCATCCGCCTCGGACGCGTCGCCGATCTCCGTGCGCGTGGAGATGCGGCTGCGGTCGACCGTGGCGACGAACTCGACGGTGATGAACCCGTCGTAGCCCACCTCGGCGAGCGTGCGCACGAGGAGCTCCCAGTCGATCGCGCCCTGGCCGGGCGGCATGCGGTTGTTGTCGGCGATGTGGAAGTCGACCAGCTGGTCGCCCGCGGCCCTGATCGCCGCCGCCCAGTCGGCCTCCTCGATGTTCATGTGGAAGATGTCGAGGCAGACGCCGCAGTCGCCTCCGACGTCCTCCGCCAGGGCGAGCGCCTGGTCGCAGCGGTTCAGGAAGTAGGTCTCGAAGCGGTTCAGGGGCTCGAGCGCGAGCCTCACGCCGCACTTCTCGGCATGCGCCTGGCACTCCTTCAGGCTCTCGACCGCCCATCGCCACTCTTCCTCGGGTGTGGACATAGGCGTGACCTTGCCCACGGTCGAGGGGACGACGGTCAGGATCGAGCCGCCGAGCGCCTGGATCAGGTCGATCGTGTCCTTCACGTACTGGACGCTCCCCACGCGGACGTACTTGTCCTCGTGGAGGAGATCGCGGCCGCCGACCATGAGCGTCACGGAGCCCCAACACTCGAGGCCGTTCTCGTCGAGGAGGGCGCGCACCTCCTTCGGGTCGTAGAGCGCCGGCTCGCCCGAGATCTCGATCCCGTCGTAGCCGCAGCGGGCCAGGCGCCGGATCGTCGTCTCGATCGGCTCGGGCCGCATCCAGTTGTGCATCGCCATCTTCAGTTCCATCGATCCTCCTCGCGTTCGTCTGCGTTACAGGTCGAGCTTTCCGGGGTTCAGGATCCGGTTGGGGTCGAGCGCCTCCTTGATGCGCCGCATGAGATCGAAAGCGTCTCCATGCTGGTCGCGCATGTACGGGGCGAGCTTCAGCCCGACGCCGTGGTGGTCGTTCATGACGCCTCCGGCGCCGAGCATGGCGCGCACCGCGTCGTCCCAGATGCGGTCGTGAAGGTCGATCGCGTTCTCCCCGCCGTCCGGGACGATGAAGCGTCCGTACATCATCGTCCCCCAGGGGTACCAATGGCTGAAGTGGACTTTGAGCGCGAGCCCGCGGTCCGCGTAGGGCTCCTCGACCGCGGCCCTCACCGCCCGGTAGACGTCGTAGATCCTCGAATAGGGCGCGACAGCCTCCAGCGTTCCCCAGATGGCCGGGAGCTGAGGATGGTGCGGCGGCTTGTAGAACTCGTAGCGGCGGCGCCACCACGTCTCGCCGATCGCGCTGTCGAGCACGGTCGCACCCTGCCCGCGGGCCGCGGCGAGGACCGTCTCCGCCTCCGCGTTCGCGACGGCGGGCTCGCCCTCGAAGCAGAACACCGTGCAGACGCCCTCGAGGTCCTGCTCGACGACCGGCGCCAGCGAGGTGCGCGTGGCCGCCTCGTCGTACATGCGGACGACCGAAGGTCGCAGGCCGCGCGCGATGCACGAGCTCACGGCGGCGATCCCGTCCGGAACCGTCGCGAACGAGACCGCCTCGAAACGGCGCGTGGCCGGCAGAGGGGCGAGCTGGAGCGTGACGCGGGTGACGACGCCGAGCGTGCCTTCGGAGCCGACGAACAGCTGCGTCAGCTCCGGTCCCACGGCATGCCTGGGCACGGCGACGGTCTCGATCACCTCGCCGTCGGCGAGGGCGACGCGGAGCGAGAGGACGAGGTCTTCGATCTTGCCGTACCGCGTCGAGAGGACCCCCGAGCCGCGGGCAGCGACGTAGCCGCCGACGGTTGCCAGGTCGACCGAGGCCGGGTAGTGCGGAAGCATGAGGCCGCGCTCGTTCAGGGCCCGCTCGAGCGCCTCGCCGTTCACGCCCGCCTCGGCCGTCACCGTCAGCGACCGCTCGTCCACGTCGACGATCCGGTCGAGGCGCGTAAGGTCGAGCAGGATGCCTCCCCCGGTCGCGACCGCACCTCCCTGGCTGCCCGAGCCGCCGCCGCGGGGGACGACAGGGAGGCTGCGCTCGTTCGCGTACCGGAGGACGGCGGCCACGCCCGCCTCGTCGGACGGGAGCACCGCGACGTCGGGGAGCCCGAGCGGTGTCCCGCTCGCCCGCGCCGCGAGCGCCTTCCAGTACGTGTCGGCGGAGTACGCGTCGAGCTGGTCCGCGTCCGTGACGACTCCGTCCTCGCCGACGAGATTGCAGAGGTCGGGCACGAGAGTCTCGGGCCTGGACGTTCGGGTGCTCATGGCGCTCGCAACGACCTCCAGGGCTCCTCGGCGGAGACGTCCACGAGCTCGTAGCCACCCTCGCCGGCGCACGGGCCAAGGGAGACCGCCAGTCGGGCGGTCTCCGTTCCGGTGTTGAAGGAGGCATGGACGGTGCCCATGCCGATGAAAACCGCTTCGCCCGGACCGAGGACCGTCTTCTCATCCTCGAGCCACTGCTCGATCTGCCCCGCGAGGACGACGATCACCTCTTCCTGGTCGGGGTGCGTGTGGAAGTCGTGGCCGTGCCCCGGATCGAGCGACACGTCGAGCACCGTGAGCTGTCGCGCACCGGTGGACGGAGGCCGGCTGATCCAGCCGAGCCCTCCCCAGTCGAGCTGCTCGCGCTCGATGTCGGCTGCCTGGACGAACCTTCCGTTCATACGCGTTCTCCTTCGCTGGGAGTGGTCGCGATCGCCTTGAAGCGCGCGACGGTCTCGGTCAGTGCGACTTCGGTCGGAAGCCGCTCCATGCTCGAGGCGCCGAAGAACCCGACGACACCGCGAGTTCGCTCGAGCACGTAGGACGCGTCCTCCGGCTCGGCGATCGGCCCGCCGTGGCAGAGGACGAGGACGTCCGGCGCGACCTCGACGGCCGCGTCGTGCATCGCCTGGATGAGCTCGACGCACTCGTCGAGCGTTCTCGCCGTCTCCGCGCCGATCGAGCCTCCCGTCGTCAGGCCCATGTGCGGGACGAGAACATCGGCGCCCGCCTCCGCCATCGCGCGGGCGTCCTCGGGCGTGAAGACGTACGGACACGTCAGCAGGTCGAGCTCCCGGGCGGCCCGGATCATGTCGACCTCGAGCGCGTAGCTCATTCCCGTCTCCTCGAGGTTCTGGCGGAAGGTGCCGTCGATCAGACCGACCGTCGGGAAGTTCTGGACACCGGTGAACCCGACCTCCTGGACCTGACGGAGGAAGACCGGCATGAGCCGGAACGGATCCGTGCCGCAGACGCCGGCGAGGACGGGCGTCGACCGGGCGACCGGGAGCACCTCGCCGGCCATCTCCATCACGATGGCGTTCGCGTCGCCGTAGGGCAGCAAGCCCGCGAGCGACCCCCTGCCCGCCATCCGGTAGCGCCCCGAGTTGTAGATGATGAGGAGGTCGGCGCCGCCGGCCTCCGCGCACTTCGCCGACAGGCCCGTCCCGGCGCCGGCGCCGACGATCGGCCGTCCCTCCTGCACCTGGGCGCGGAGGCGCGCGAGTGCATCCTGGCGCGTCACACGGTCACCTCGCCTGCCGCCCACTCCCGGTAGTGCTCGTGCAGCGTGTCCACCATGGCGCGGGCGAAGTCCGGGTCGTTGATGTCGGTATCCAGCTCCCGCACGTCCACGCCGACAGCGAGCGTCTCGCGGAGCCCGCCGACGAGCGCCTCGTCGGCCTCCGGGTCGAAGAAGACCTGTCCCTCGACGGCGATGAGCGACACGCCGCGGAGCGGGACGAAGAGCGTCACGGGACCGGTCGCAGCAGAGAGCTTCCGGCCGATGCGCCGGCCGAGCTCCGCGCACTCCTCCGGCGTCGTGCGCATGAGCGTGACCGTGGGGTTGTGCTTGTAGAGGAGCCGTTCGCGAAACTCGACCGGCACCGTCTCGGCGGCGCCGAAGTTCACCATGTCGAGAGCACCGAGCGAGACGACCTGCGGGATGCCGAGCTCGCCGGCAGCCTCGAGGCGGTTCGGCCCCGCCGAGAGGACGCCGCCGACGAGGTCGTCGGCCAGCTCCGTCGTGGTCACGTCCAGTGACGCCGTGATGAAACCGCTCCGCATGAGCGCCTCCATGGACTGTCCGCCCGTGCCGGTGGCGTGGAAGACGAGTACCTCGTACCCGAGCTCCTCGAGCCGCTCGCGCGCCGCGGTCACACAGGGCGTCGTGACGCCGAACATCGTGGCGCCGACGAGCGGCTTGCCGCCTTCGACCGCGGGCGGCTCCGCGGAGGCCATGCCGGCCATCGCCGCCGCAGCATTCGCGAGGATCCGGGCCGAAACCGCATTGATCCCGGCGATGTCGACGACGGAATAGGTCATGGAGATGTCCGTCGCGCCTACGTACGGACGCGTGTCGCCCGAGGCCATCGTCGAAACCATCAGCTTCGGCACGCCGACGGGGAGTGCCCGCATCGCCTCGGTGGCGACTGCCGTCCCGCCCGATCCTCCGAGGGCCAGGACGCCGTCGAGGCGCCCGTCCGCGTGCAGCGCGGCCACCACCTGGGCGGCCCCGCGGGCCATGGTCTCGACCGCCGCGCCGCGATCGTCGGCGTCGGCGAGCGCGCGCAGGTCCGCGCCCGCCGCCTGTGCAACCTCGTCCCGTGTCACGTCGGGCGTGACGCGAGGTTCGCCGAGGACGCCGACGTCGACGAGGATCGTCTCGACCCCGTGTGCCTCCAGGCGTGAGCGCAGGTAGGCGTACTCGTCGCCCTTCGTGTCGAGTGTGCCGAGCAGGACGACGGTAGCCACGGCGTCCTAGGTGGCCGCTCCCTCGACGCGGGCGACGCCGAGATAGCGCTGCTGGGCGACCGGGTCGTCGAGAAGAGCCTGGGCGCTCATCTCGCACGCGATCTCCCCGGCGACCACGACCAACTGACGCTGGGCAAGCGACGTGGCGACGCCGAGGTTCTGCTCGACGAGGAGGAGTCCGACCCCCTCCTCGACGAGGCTCAGGCAGGTGGCGACGAGGTTCTCGATGATCGCCGGCGCCAGGCCCTCGGACGGCTCGTCCATGATCAGAAGCTTGGGGGTGCCGAGGAGGGCACGTGCGATGGCCAGCATCTGCTGCTCGCCGCCTGAAAGCTGGGCGCCGCTGACCTTGCGGCGCTCGGCGAGCCGCGGGAAGAGCTTCCAGATCGCGTCCTTCGTCCAGCGGCCGCCCCGGCCGCCGCCGAGCATGTCGAGGTGCTCCTCCGTCGAAAGGGAGGGAAAGAGGCGCCGGCCCTGCGGCACGTATCCGATGCCGGCGCCGGAAATCTTGTAGGGGGCCTGGCCCATGAGCTCCTTCCCCTCGAAGCGGATGGAGCCCTCCGCGCGGGCCATGAGGCCCATGATGGTCAGACAGAGCGTGGTCTTCCCCATGCCGTTGCGGCCGATCACGGCGACCGGCTCGCGGCCCATCTCGAAGCCGACGCTATGCAGGACCTGACCGCGCCCGTAGTAGGCGTTGATCTTCTCGACGGTGAGGACGGGCTCACTCATCGCCGTAGTGGTGGCTCCCCAGGTAAAGGTCGTGGACGAGCTGGTTGGCGCGGATCTCGGCCGGCGTGCCCTCAACGATCACGTGGCCGTCGTGCATCATCGTCACCTTCTCGGCGACGGTCAGGGCGACGTCCATGTCGTGCTCGATGAGGATGAGCGTGATCTCGGGGTCGAGGGTCAACAGGAGATCGGTGAGCAGGACCCGCTCGCCGCGCGAGAGGCCGGCCGCCGGCTCGTCGAGCATCATCACCCGCGGGTTGCCGACGCGGGCCATCCCCACCTCCAGCTGACGTTGCTCGCCATGCGAGAGCGAGCCGACGACCGAGCCGAGCTGGTCAGCCAGCCCCACCCGCTCGGCGAGCTCACGCGCCCGCTCGCGGATGGGACCGTCTCGGCCGGGCAGGCGCACAGGACGGAGATGTCCGCCCCGTGCGCCCACCGCGGCCAGGAAGAGGTTGTCCTCGACCGTCAGGCCGAGGAAGAGTCGCGACGTCTGGAAGGTGCGAGTGAGACCGAGCTTCGCCCGCGTCCGAGCGGGCATGGCCGTGACATCGCGTCCGAACAGCTCGACGGTCCCCGCAGTGGGCGGGAACTCGCCGGAGATGACGTTGAACAGCGTCGTCTTCCCGGCGCCGTTCGGCCCCAGCAGGGCACGGCGCTCGCCGGGATAGACGTCGAGGTCGACGTCCCGGACTGCGTGGACGCCCCCGAAGCGCCGGCCGACGCCGCGAAGGCGGACGATCGGCTCGGCGCTCTGGGGCTGTGTCGCTGCGACGGTCACGGGCTCGTGGGTGCTAGCCCCCTCCGCCCTGATCCGTCCACGGAGGAGGCGTTCCCTCCACGCACTTGGGGTTCGTCCGGTCGGGCGAGGGCGTCTCCGGGCTGAACGCGCCCGCGAACGTCTGATCGACCTCCGGGATGGTGGCCAGCGTCTTCACGTCGGGAACATCGTCGCCGGTGTTGTCCTCGACGATCTGCTGGAGGAAGTTGTCCATGATCGCCTGGCGGTTCTCGTCGAGCACGATCGTCCCCAGCGGGGCTTCGAGTTGAAGGTTCGCGAGCGCGTCGTTGAGCGCCGCGTGGTCGTTCGAGAGGTCACCCTCGACCTGCTCGAGCGCCTGCGCGATCGCCTCCATGGCCGTGTAGTAACCGTAGAAGAACACGCTCGAACCCGTGCCGGCGAGATCCGGATACGCATCCTCGATCTGTTGCGTGTACTCGAGGTAGGCGGGCTCCTGCGAGTCGCCTGCCGTCATGCCGGCGGTCACGACGCCGACGACCTGGTCCCCGAGCTCCTTGAGGATCACGGGATCGGTCATGAAGATCCCGCCCATGATCTTGTCGGCGAGGTTGCCGCGAAGCTGCTCGTACTGCTTCACGAAGGCGACCGTCCCGGTGCCGCCGACGCCCATGAAGAAGCCGTCGACGTCCTCGGGGATCTGGGTGATGTAGGAGGAGTAGTCCTCCTCTCCCAGCGGCGGCCAGAGCCGCTCGGTCACGTTCCCGCCGATCGAGCAGAACTCGGCCACGAATCCCGCGATCTGCGAGTACGGGAAGTCGTAGTCGTCGCCGATCGTGACGACGTTTCGCCAGCCGAGCTCGTTGTAGGCGTAGTTGCCGAGGCCGGCCGTCCACTGCGTGCCGTCGTTGTGGAAGCGGAAGAAGTTCGGAGAGCGGACCTTGAGTGTCGTGTCTTGCGCGCCCGAGATGCCATTCACGAACGTGACTCCCGGCTGTTCCTTGGAGTACTCGGCGACGGCGATCCCCTCGCTGCCCGACAGCGGACCGACGAGGATGTCCACACCCTCCTGCTCGACGAGCCGTCGGGCCTCCTCGACCGCCTTGTCGGGAGTCGAGTCCGAGCCGCCGTACACGAGCTCGATCGGGTGGCCGGCGATCACGGCGTTCTCGACGCCTTCGGTGGAATCGCCGCTGACCGGTGTGGCTCCGCGGTTGATGAGCGGGAGCGTGGCCCCACCCCACGTCTGGCCCTCGAAGGGCGCAAACGGGCCCTCGTTGTTCGCGAAGACGCCGATCTTGATCGGCTCGCCGGTGGCGGCGCCGTCCGTCCCCCCACCCGTGTCGGTCGTCGGGGCCGCCTCCTCGCCGTCGTCGTCATCCCCGCCGCAGGCTGCGGCCGTGGTGCCGACGATCAGCGCGAGCACGGCGAGCAGGACCCAGAGCCGGGCCCCGCCGCTCCTTCTGGAAACTCGCATACGTCCTTCTCCTCCTTGTGGGTCTGTCCGAACGCCCGGTTCCCGACCGGGGGTTCCCATCAGCGGTTGGCGCGCCTTGCTCCTCCCTTCTCCGTCATGACGGCTGTGGACTGTTCGAGGCCGCTCCGACCTCGTCCCCGTGGCCCCGTGAGGGCCGTACGGGTGGCTTTCCCGAGAGTTGGCGCCCGAGGAAATCGACGATCGACTGCCAGATCCCCATCAGCCCGCCCGGCGAGACCAGGACGATGGCGAGAAAAACCGCCCCCACCACCGTGTTGAAGCGCTGGCCGATCAGGTCGATACCCCGGGTCCAGTTGTCGAGGGCGACGAAGACGATCGCGCCCACCCAGGCTCCTTCCAGCCGGTAGAGACCTCCGATCACCGCGATCACGAGCACGTCGATCGTGCGCGAGAGGTCGATCGAACCCGGTGAGATGCGGGTGTTCCACCAGACCGAGAGGATCCCCGCGAACGAGGCGATCAGCGCTCCGAGCCCGAACGCGAGCATCCTCAGCAGCGGAACGTTGTACCCGAGCGCGCGCATGCGCGAGGGGTCGTCCCTGACGCCCTGCAGCGCAAGCCCAAATGGCGTGCGCACCAGATAGCGAACGAACAGGTAGACCGCGGCCGACGTCAGGAGCGCGATGTAGAAGAGGTTCTGCGGGTCGGTGACCGGGTTCGAGACCACGGCCGGGCGGGCGACGTTGTTGACGCCTCCAAAGCCGGAAAGCTGCGTCACCTGGGCGAAGAAGTAGTAGGTCAGGACCGCGATGGCCAGGGTGATCATGAGGAAGTAAATCCCGTAGCTGCGGCTCGAGATCGCGCCGAAGAAGAGCCCCACGGCGACCGCGACGAGGATTCCGAGCAGCGTCGCGACCCATGGGTTCAGGGCGATCGGCGAGCCGCCGTCGGCCTCGGCGAGGTTCGCCATCGCGAAGCCGGCGATGCCGTAGAGCGCGACCTGCCCGAGCGAGATCATGCCGACGTAGGCGGCGAGGAAGATGAGGCTGGCCGCGGCGATGCCGAGCCAGAGCCCCTTCGTGAGCACCTGGCTCAGGTAGAAGTCGGTGAAGACGAGCGGGGCAAGCACGAGGATCAGCACGAGCAGGAGCCCGGGCCCCCACCAGAGCGCCTTCTCCAGGGTGATCGTCCGCGGTCTCATCCTGGCCTCCCGAAGATCCCCTGCGGCCGGATCGCCAGCACGAGCACGAGCAGCCCGAAGATGAGCAGGATCGAGTAGTTCGTGTAGCCCGACGGCAGGTAGACGTCGCCGAAGGAGTCGACGAGCCCCAGCGCGAGCGCGCCGATGGCCGCGCCGGCGAGGCTCCCCATGCCGCCGATGATCACGACGATCAGGGAGATGAGGAGGTACTGGGTGTCGTTGGCCTTGTCGACCGAGATCATCGTCCCGCCCAGCACGCCCCCCAGGCCGGCGAGCATGGCTCCCAGGAAGAAGGCGCCCGCGAAGACGAGCTGGATGTTGATCCCGAGGGCCGAGACCATCTGCCGGTCGTCGACGCCGGCGCGCACGATCATCCCGAATCGCGTGCGCTGGATCATCGCCCACAGAGCGAGCCCGACGGCGATCGCAACAAGCAGGACGAAGATCCGGAAGAAGGGGTACGAGAGGTCGGACAACGGCAGCTGGACGCTCTCCGGGAAGACGTCGGGCGGCGCGAGCGACTCGGCGATCCCGCCGAAGTGGGAGAGCGTCTGGTCGGCGATGATGATCCCGATCGCGATCGTGATCAGCGCCTGTCGCAGGTCCTGCCCCTGGTTCCAGCGCAGGAAGAGCTGCTGCATGACGAGCCCGATCAGCCCCACGGCGAGCGAGGCCACGACCAGCGGGATGATCCAGTCCCCGAGCCCCGCCTGGGACGAGCCGAATGCCGAGGTCGCCTCGCCGCCGGTGAGTCTCGTCTGCAGCTCGAGCGCGAAGAAGCCGGCGAGCATGTACAGCGAGCCGTGCGCCATGTTCACCACGCGCATGAGCCCGAAGATGAGCGTGAAGCCGCTCGCGACGACGAAGTAGAGGCCGGCGAGCGTGAGGCCGTTCAGCCCCACGATCACGAAGGTGCGCGGGTCGCCGTACGCCTTGTAGGCGACCCAGACGGCGACGAAGACGAGCGCGAGCGCGACGGCGACGCGAACGGCGAGCGCGCCCGGCGTGAGGGTGGCCAGACGCGAGCGCCCGCCCGTTTCGACGGCAGCTGCCGTCTGTCCGCTCACGTGAGTCTCTCCACCGCGTCCTCGCCCGATGATCGCTTTTGAAGGAACATGAACGGTTTTGAAGGGCGAACGTAACAGGATGAAGAAACAGAGTCAACGGCGTAGACTGCGCCGCGTGACAGCCGAGGTCAGGCGCCTCCAGCACGTCTCGACGCCGTATCGGCGCGGGCAGCAGCACGAGGTTCGAGCGTTCTACGGGGGTGTCCTCGGCCTCGTCGAAAAGGACGTGCCGGCCTCGCTCGCCGACCAGGAGTTGGTGTGGTTCGAGGCGGGGCCCGACGAGGTCGAGCTTCACTTCCTCCCCGACACGGCTCCGCCGGACGCCGCCGCGCAACGGCACCTGTGCCTCGAGGTCGAGGACCTTCCGGGCTGGCGGCGGAAGCTCGAGGACGCCGGCGTCGACACGACCGACCAGGAGCCGATCCCCAACCGGCCGCGCTTCTTCTGTCGCGATCCCTTCGGCAACCTCATCGAGCTCACCACCATCCTGGGGGACTACCGCACATGAGCAACGGACTGAAGACCAGCCTCGGCATCTGGGCCCTCGGGTCGATGGTCACCCGCTTCGTGCCCGGCGGCTACAAGCCCGAATACGCGGGCGAGACGACCGCCGAGCGCGTCCGCCGAGCCGTCGACGGGCTCGGCGAGCTCATCGACGGGTACGAGTTCCACTACCCGCAGGAGCTGAACGAGGACAACCTCGACGAGGTCACCGACGCGCTCGACGGCCACGACGTCTACTGCATGGCCACGGGCCTCCACCTCGACCCTCGCTTCGGGCGAGGCGGCCTCGTCTCACCCGACGAGGCGACGCGCGCCGAGGCGCTTCGCCGCACGATGGCCGCGATCGACTTCTCGGGTGAACTCGGCGCCCACTTCATCATCTGGCCCGGCATCGAGGGCTACAACTACCCGTTCCAGAGCGCGTACCGGGAGAGCTGGAACTGGCTCCTCGACGGGATCGGACAGGCGGCGCAACGTTGCGCCGACCGAGGAATCCTCCTGTTTCTCGAGCACAAGAACTCCGAGCCGGCAATGAAGATCCTCATGCGCAACCTCGGCATGACCCTGCACGTCATCCACAAGCTGCGCGCGGAGGGCATCACGAACGTGAAGGTCAACATGGACTGGCAGCACCTGATCATGAACCGGGAGAGCCTGGCGGAGTACGCGGCCCTCCTCGCGGCCGAGGATCTGCTCGGCCACCAGCACGCCAACTCCGGCTGGGGGGACTTCGACGACGACAACATGGTCGGGGCGACCGCGTTCATGGAGACGCTCGAGCTGGCGCTCGAGCTCCGGCGCGCCGGCTACGGGGACAACGGGGAGAGGCTCGGCTTCGACCTCTATCCGTACACGGAGGACGCGGTCGCCGCGGTGCGGCGAAGCGTTCTCCAGTGGCGCTTCATCGACGGGATCGCCGCCCGAATCGACGACGCCGCCCTCCGCGAGGCGCAGATGGCCAAGGATGCCGTTCGCGCGTACGAGATCGTCTACGCAGCCATGGGCGCCGAGGAGGCGTAAGCGACCGACGCGGCCGGCGGAAACGCCCCGCTACATCCCCATTGCGTGGTAGCCGGAGTCCACGTAGAACGTCGTGCCGGTGACGTTCTGCGCCTCGTCGGAGAGGAGAAAGGCCGCGGCGGCGCCGACGTCGTCGGCGTCGATGGGGCGGTGGAGCGGAGCCCGCTCCTCGACGATCGCCTCCATCGTCGGAAAGCCGGCGATCGAGCGCGCCGCGAGTGTCCGCACCGGACCCGCCGAGACCGCGTTGACACGGATGTTCTTCTGCCCCAGATCCCAGGCGAGGTAGCGCACGGAGGAGTCGAGGGTCGCCTTGGCCACGCCCATCACGTTGTAGTGCGGTACGGCCCGCTCACCGCCGAGATAGGTCATGGTCATGATCGACCCGCCGCCGGCGGCCTCCATCAGCGGCTCGGCGAGCCGCGCGCAGGCGACGAGAGAGTAGGCGGAGACGTCGAGCGCGAGCCAGAAGCGGTCGCGGGGGGTATCGGTGAATCGGCCCTCGAGGTCGCGGGCATCGGCGAAGGCGACGGAGTGGACGAGGAGGTCGAGCTTCCCGCCGAAGGCGTCGGCGACCTCGGCGAACACGCGCTCGAGGTCATCGTCGGAGCGGACGTCGCAGGACGTCATCAGTGGCGAGGCGACCGATTCGGCCAGGTCTCGGACGTTCTTCTCGATTCGCTCCCCCTGGAAGGTGAACGCGAGCTCGGCGCCTCCTTCCGCCAGTCGCTGGGCGATGGCCCAGGCGATCGAGCGTCGGTTGGCGACGCCAAGCACCAGCCCCTTCTTCCCGGCAAAGCGCTCGCTCACGGCGCGGGGAGTCTACTGTTGCGCCTATTCGCGTCGCCGTCGTCACCGGTGGATCGAGCGGGATCGGAGCGGCCACGGCGCGGCTCCTGGCCGACCGCGGCTGGCGGTGCATCCTGCTGGCGCGCGGCGCCGAGCGCCTGAATCAGGTGGCGGCCGAAATCGGCGCCGAGGCGGAGACGTGCGACGTCTCCGACCGCGCCCAGGTCGACGCGGCGGCGGCGCGGGTCGGCGAGCGCCATCCCGCCGTCCACCTGCTCGTCTCCAACGCCGGCATCCCGGGCGGCGGGGGCTTCCTCGACCTGCCACCGGAGCGGATCGAGCAGGTTATCGAGACCAACTACCTCGGCTCCGTCTGGGTGCTGCGGGCGTTCCTGCCGCTCCTGGAGGCCGGCGCCCCTTCGAGCGTCGTCAACGTCGCTTCGGTCGCCGGCGTCTATTCCGTCGGGGGCTCGGCCGGACCGTACTCCGCCTCCAAGCACGCGCAGCTCGCGTTCTCGCGAGGCGTGGCGGCCGAGCTGGCACCGCGGGGAATCCGCGTGCACACGGTCAATCCCGGGCCTGTGTGGACGGCGGGCTTTCCGCAGAACCGGCTGAAGGGGACACGGTTCGAACGCTTCGTCCTGCGGCCGGAGGCCGTTGCGGAGTCGATCCTCCGTGCCGTGGAGCGCGGAAAGCCGGAGACCTTCGTTCACGGCGCCTACAGGTTCGCGGGGCTCCTTCAGGCCGCCGTCCCGGGAACGCTCGCGCGGCTGACCGCACGTCGACAGCCGAGACGGTGACGGGACGAGCTCTTCGCCCGCTAGGTCATGGTCGCGAGCGGCGCCGTTGCAGTTGGAGTAGGACTCCACTAGCCCAGCGCGCGGGCGACGCGGAGCCCGATGGTCGCGACCGCGGCGCCGGCGACGGCGTCGAGAATGTAGTGATTGGCCGTGACGAAGACGACCGACGCGACCAGCGGCGGGTACGCGGGAGCGAGCATGCGAAGCGTCGCGCTCTCGGAGGTGGCCACGATGCCCGCGGCCGTGACGACCGCGTACGCGACGTGGATGCTCGGCATCGCCGCCAGCGGGTCGTAGACCTGTGCGACGGCGCCCGAGTCGAGGTCGAAGCCGCTCACGTCGGCGATCGTGTCCACGAAGTGGTCGAGCGACCGCGGGGGCGCGCACGGGAAGAAGGTGAAGATCGGCTGGCAACCGAGCGTTGTCAGTACCGCAGCACGACGAAAGCGATGGAACTCGCGGTGGCGGCGGGCGTAGAGATGCATCAGGAAGCCGACGGTCAGCGCCGCGTTCGAGACGACGTAGGCCACGTTCAGAACGCCGAGCACGCGCCGGTGCGGCAGGAGCAGCCTCTGCAGCCTCGGCTCGACATGGATGCCCAGCCGCCGCTCGACGTCCACGACCCGCTCGGCGTTTCGCGTCGCCTGCAGCCGTCCTGCCTCGCCGCGCTTCCGGCGGCTCGCCAACAGGTAGAGGGCGTAGACGCCCAGGCCGATCGCCACCTCGCGCCTGCCGGAAAATGGCCGTTCCTGCCGCGTCCGCCGTCGCACTCCAGCGCGCATACTTACCTGTAAGTGCCCGTTCACGTACTGCTCCCCCGCGCCCGGCGCATCCATCGTGCGCCAGACCAGCTTTGCAATCGCCGCGAACCGGGCATGGATCGCATGGAGACGTCCTGAATGCACAAGTGGCGCCGAAACCTCGTCCGGATCGGCATCGGCACGGCCGCGACCGCCGCGTTTCTGTGGCTCTTCCTGCGCGATATCGACGTCGGCCTGGCGTGGAGTGAGATGACCGCGCTGCCCGGCTGGACCCTGATCGTGGCCCTCGCCCTCGTCCTCGCGAACGTGCTGATCATGTCGATTCGGTGGGGCTACCTGCTGGGAGGTGCCGGCTACCAGATCGGACTCTGGAAGCTCTTCTCCACGGTGGCGGTTGGTCGCGGCGCCAATAACGTCCTTCCGGCGCGAGGCGGCGACCTCCTCCGCATCGAGTCGATGCGCGAGCGCCGGGTGCCCGTGTTCGTAAGCGCGGGAACGCTCTTCGCAGAACGCCTCCTCGACGGCGTCGTGCTCTCGACCTGGATCCTCTT
Source organism: uncultured Actinomycetes bacterium (assembly GCA_963842305.1). Taxonomy (GTDB): domain Bacteria; phylum Actinomycetota; class Thermoleophilia; order Gaiellales; family Gaiellaceae; genus JAIBJN01. The sequence goes on along the minus strand of CAWJFW010000002.1, from coordinate 267,440 downwards.
CGGCGCTCTGGCCATCGGCCAGGGGGGGCCAATGCTCCTGACGGGGATCGCGCTGTCTGCCGGCGCGGCGCTCGGAGTCGTCCTGGTTGCCTGGGCGGCCCGCGACCCCGACCGGGCCGAGCGCTTCGCCTGGAAAGCAACGCGCAGGCTTCCTCCGCGCTGGCACACCCGCTTCACGCGTGCGGCCGCGCATTTCGTGGACGGCCTCGGCGCGTTCCGCGGACGGACCCGCCTGGTGGCGATCTTCGGGACCTCGGCGGGGATGTGGCTGGCCGATGTCACGATGTACTGGGTCGTGGGCGAGTTTGGATTCGGGCTCGACCTTCCGCTCGGGGCCTACTTCCTGCTCGAGGGGATCGGGAACCTCGCGCTCGCGGTCCCGGCCACCGCGGCGGGCATCGGCACCTTCGACTACCTCACCCTCGTCGCCGCGAAGGGCATCGACGTCAATCCGGACAAGGCGACTGCGTACGTGCTGACGATGCACGCGCTCGCCGTCCTCCCCGTCACACTCCTGGGAGCCGCGCTCGTCAGCCCGGCGTTCCCGCGCCTGCTGGGACGGCGCCGGGAGCCTGCGCGGGAACCCTCCTAGGAGGATTTGCGAGCGCTCGCGTACTCGCGGGCGAGATACGGAAGCTCGCGTGCACGGACGGGCGCTGCAGCGAGCGCCTCGACCAGGCGGCGCCGGCGGATCTCGGGGCGCAGCAGGTCGGGCTCGACAGGACGCCCTCCTTCGCGCGCCACGGCGACCGCGTCCGCGAGCTTCCGCTCGAGCGCCGGGACGTCCGCCTCGGCTCCGGCCTCGAGGAGCGACGCGACGACCTGGCCGCACGTCAGCGGCATCGTCGCGCGGAGCGCGGCGAGAAGCGTTCCCTCGACGTCGTCCCTCGCCAACTCCACGGGTGCGCCGTGGGCGAGGTGTACCCGGGTCCTCCCGCGAACGAGCGGGTCGTAGGCGACCGCCAAAGGGCGCACGACTGCGGGCTTGCCGCGGCGTACGAGCGCGCCGATCCCCGGCCGGATAGGGCCGATCTCGCCATCCGGCGAGGGACGTCCCTCCGGGAAGACTATGAGCACGTTGCCGTCGCGAACGATCTCGACCAGAGTTCGAAAGTCTCCCGCCGCCTGGGCCGCCCTCGCGCTCCAGAACTCGTCGAGGCCCTGGCCGTCCCCCGGCGTGAACGGCTTCCAGAGGAGATCCGCGTACTCGCCGCGAAGCGCATCGGCAGGACGCAACGGTGCTTCGAGCCCGCGCTCGGCCGCCCGTTCGGCAAGGACGGCCAAGTCTTCCTCCGACAGCAGTTCACGGAGTGGCTTGTCGGACTGGGCTGCGAGTACTTCTCCGACCCGCGCGACCTGTGCGCTCCGGATCGGGTACACGTTGACGAGCGGAAGCCAGCGCGCGACGCCCACCCGATAGAGGAGCCGACGCGCCCGGGGCGGAAGGTCCGGCGGGAAGCCCGCGAAGAACCCAGGGAGGAACATGTCGTCCCGGGCGGCGAAGTACAGCCGCCCGGTGGAGTTTCGCCGTCCGCCCATCGCGAAGTAGAGCGGCGGGCAGATCACCGGCACGTCGGTCTCCCGCCGATGCGTGACCGCGATGAGCGTCCCAGGGTCCGGAGCGAATCGCTCCCGGTCGAGCGCGGCGACGTGGAAAGCCGCGTTCGAGTAGGCCCACATCCCGTGGCCGACGGCATCGTAGAGATCGGGCACGCCTATATCCTGGCGATATGGGGTTCTCGCGTAACCATGCGTGTTTGCGGCCCCGATGCTAACCGGACGCTAACCGGCGAGTAGCGCGGCCACCCGCTCCGCCGCCAACTCGTCCGACTGCGGGAGCAGGTGCGCATACGTCGAGAGCACGGTATTCGGGTCGTCACCGAGGCGGGCTGCGACGATGTGGACGGGGACGCCTTCCGTGAGCGCGAGCGTCGCGGCGGTGTGCCGGAGGATGTGCAGCGTCCCGGTGGGGATGCCGGCTGCCTTCCGATGCTTCCCGAACCACTCCGTCAGCCGCTTCGGGTGAATCGAGCCGCCGAGCTCGTCGCAGAACACTAAGTCTGCGTCGACGTAGGCGGCCCCGGCGAAGGCGCGTTCAAGCAGTTGCGCCTCGCGGTGCTCGCTCAGGGCGGCCACCGTCTCGGTGTCAAGCGCGATCGTGCGCCGCGAGCGTGCCGACTTGGGCGGCCCGAACGTGCAGCCGCCGCTAGTCGGGAGCAATTGCTGCTCCACGGAGAGGCGGGCGCCGTCGAGGTCGAGGCAGCGCCAGGTGAGCCCGAGAAGCTCGCCCCGGCGCATTCCCGTCGTGGCGGCGAGACGCCAGAGCGGGAACAGCCTGTCACCTCGGACGTGCTCGAGGAAGCGGCCCAGTTCCTTAGCCGTCCACGCCTGTGCCCGCGAACGCTCGGCCCGGGGCGGGTTCGCGGCGTCGACCGGGTTGCGGACGAGCCGCCCCCAGCGCACTGCGTCTCTAAACGCCCGGTGCAGGCAGGCGTGCACCTGCCGCCGGGTCGCCACGGAGAGTCCCGCCTGCTCGAGCTCTCGGTAGAGGCCGTTCAGATGCCCGCCCGTGACCGCCTGCAAGCGCAGGTGGCCGAGGCGCGGAACAATGCGGGCCCGAACGGTCGAGACGTGCTGCGCATACGTGAGCGGCCGCACCGTCCCCTCGATCGCGGGGAGCCACTCGCCGTTCAGGAACTCGGCCAGCGTCGTCTTCGACGGCTGCGCGTAGCTGCCGTCACCGAGCCGGCTGAGGACGTCCGTCAGGAACGCCTGCGCCTCCCGGCGGGTGGCGAACCCCGACTTCCACCGCTGCAGGCGGCGGCCGTTCTCGTCGTGGCCCTCGTCGTAGACGATCGCCCACGTGTTGCCGCGCCTGCGAACGTGGCCTCTCATGCTTTTGCCTTTCCTGGCGCGGTGGGCGGCAGCTGGCCGCGTTTGCGGGCTTCGCGTACCCAGCGGCCTGCGACTTCGGTCGACGTTCCGGCCTGCTCGGCGACAGCCGTGCGTGGATTCAGCCCACGTGTGGTGGCCTCGCGGTACAGATTTGCGACGGCGGCGTAGAAGTCGTCCGGGAGCCGGCGCCCCCGCGGCCGCTTGAGGGCGGGCAGCGGCTCAGGGTGAGACCAGGCTGCGGTCTCGGCCATTTTCTTAAACTCGTCTGAGCCGGGCTCAGGGGCGGGCTCCTCGAACTGCTTTTCCAGGTCGTTGCGGAGCGCGTCGCTCGCTGCGACGGCGGCAAGGATGCGGCGCAGAGGGATCGCCTTCAACGTCTGGGGGGACAGTCGCCGAGCGTAGAGGGTGCCCTGGGGTTCCCAGCCGTCGTCGGTGCGCCGCAAGCGCAGGTGAACATCCCAGAACTCGCCGTCCTGGCTGATGGTCACGTCGACCCAGCCGCCGGGGCGGGCCTGGAGCTCGAGTTCTGTTCTCTGCATTGCGCTCCTCTCGCTAGCGGAATTACCACTGTATCGGTATCGTCATGGTCGATCAAGTCCAGGATGTTGATAACCGTGGCGCAGGAACGTAGACTTTGCGTCATGCCCGTACAAACCGAGACGCCAGACCGAGCCGAAGCCCTCCTCGAGCGACTCCGCGCTCGACGGCGGCTACCCGCACCGGCCGAACGACGACGCATCCGCGAGGCGGCCGGCGTCTCCCTCCGGCAGTTGGCCGCGGCGATCCCACCGCACGGCGTCAGCCACATGGCCGTCGACCGCTGGGAGAAAGGGGCACAACCCCACGACCCCGCCCACGTACACGCCTACGGGCGCCTACTCGACGAGCTCCGGCGTCTAGGCGACACAACCGCATGAGCGAGCGGCTCGTGCTGACCGTCGAGGAAACGGCCGAACTTTTGGGCCTTTCCCGTGGCGCCGCCTATGAGGGTGTCAGGAGCGGCGACATACCTGCTCTCCGCGTCGGGCGCCGCTGGCTTATCCCCCGGGCGCGCCTGCTCGAGCTGCTCGGCGCCACCAACGGCGAGGGGGTGAGTCATGAGATGAGCGAGCGCCGTGCTACGGGCGGCGCGATACAGCCCGTAAACGCCGGCGGCCCGGTGCCGTAGCCGCCGGGCCGCCCCTAACTCGAAAGGTAACGACATGGAGAATACAGAGCTGTACGCACGACTCGCCGCCCAGGTCGAGCACCCCGAACCATGGAGGCCCGAGCCAGGCGACACGCTCGTCGGCGAGATCGTGCGCTGGGAGCTCGTCGAGCCGAACGAGCTGAACAACCTCTCGCGGGAATGCGACGTCTGCGTCATCCGCGACGAGGAGAAGAAGGAGTGGGCCGTTTGGCTGTGGCACTACAAGCTGCGCCTCGCCCTCGTCGGCGACGCTGACCGGAAGCCAGACGGCGACTACACAACCCACGCCGCCCAGCCGGGCGACTGGGTGGCCGTCAACTTCCGCGGCAAGCAAGACAAGGCCGACGGCAGCGGCGAGACGGTTGCGCGGTACAACGTCGCGCTCGAGAAGGCCGCCGAGCCGAGCCCCGAAGATGAGTTCGGCTTCTGACGGATGCCAGACCCAGGGCTCCAAGCCGAACTAGTGGAGGCCGCGCTCGAATACGCCGGGCGCGGCCTCCCCGTCTTCCCCTGCAACGGCAAGAGGCCGCACACCGCGCATGGCTTCCACGACGCGAGCACCGACACCGCGACGGTGCTGGCGTGGTGGCAACGTTGGCCGACCGCCAGCATCGGCATCCCCACGGGCGCGGCGAGCGGCATCGACGTTCTCGACGTCGACGTCCAACACGGCGGCGCTCGAACTCTCGCCGGCCGCGAGCGCGAGCGGGGCAAGCTGCCGGCCACCGTCGAGGTCCTCACCCCCGGCGGCGGGCGCCACTACTGGTTCAAGCACGGCCGCGAGCTGAAGTCGAGCGCAGCGGCGCTTGGGCCCGGGCTCGATACTCGCGGCGAGGGCGGTTACGTCGTCGTTCCCCCTTCCGTCGGGGAGAACGGACGCGCCTACCGCTTCACGCGAGGGCCCGAGAACGTCGAGCCGGCCGAGCCTCCGGCATGGCTGTTCGAGGAAGCGGAGAAACGGCGGAACGGCCCTGCCGCCAAGGTGGGCGACACCATCCCCGAGGGGCAGCGCCGGGCCGCGATGCTGACGGTGGCAGGCAAGCTCAAGCGAGCCGGGCTCGCGGGCGAGGAGATCCTCCCGACGCTCCGCGAGCTCAACAAACGCTGTAAGCCGCCGCTCGAGGAGAGCGAGCTCGAGAGCGTCGCGCTCAAAAGCACCATCGCGGCCAACCCGGACACCGCAATCCGCACCACGCCGGCCACCGAGCCGTGCGCGATCGAGGAAGCCGTCGCAGTCTTCCAACGCTGGCTCTGGCTTCCCGATACCTCGGCCGTGTACGCGACTCTCGGCGCAGCCGCAGCGAACTACCTCGACGGAGCGCCTGTCTGGCTCCTACTCGTCGGCCCGCCCGGAAGCGGCAAGACGGAAACCCTCGGCTCGCTCCTCGCTCTCCCCGATGTCTACGCGACCGCCGTTCTCTCCGAGCCGGCACTCCTCAGCGGCACGCCCCGCAAGGAGCACGCGAGGGAGGCGAAGGGCGGCCTCCTCCGCGAGCTAGGCGAGTTCGGGCTCATCCTCTGCAAAGACTTCGGCTCGCTCCTGAGCATGCGCCACGACGCGCGCACGCCCGTTCTCGCGGCGCTGCGCGAGGTCTACGACGGAAGCTGGACGCGGCACGTCGGCTCCGAGGGCGGGCGCTCGCTCTCCTGGCAGGGAAAAGCCGGGTTCATGGGCGGCTGCACGCCCACAATCGACCGCCACTACGCCGTCGTTGCCACAATGGGCGACCGCTTCCTCCTCTTCCGCATGCCGCGCACCGACGCCGGGCAACAGGCCGCGACCGCGCTCAACCACGGCGGCGACCGCGAAACCGCGATGCGCCGCGAGCTGGGCGCCGCCGCCGCCGGCCTCTTCTCGCGCCTCGACCGCAGCGAGCACGAGCTCGACGAGGACGAGCGGGACGAGCTAATCCGCCTCGCCGTTCTGGTCGCACGCTGCCGCAGCGCCGTCGAGCGGGACAGCCACCACACACGCGAAATCGAGCTCGTCCCCGAGCCCGAGGCACCGGCACGGCTCGTGAAGTCGCTCGAGCGGCTGCGCGCCGGGCTGCTCGCGCTCGGCACCGACAAGACGACCCTCTGGGAAGTCGTCCGCAAGACGGCGCTCGACTCGATGCCCGCGCTCCGACGCGCGGCTATCGACACGCTCGTCGAGCGCGCCGCGCCGACCACCACCACAGCCATCGCCGAGACGGTGCTCCACCCGACAATTACCATCCGGCGCGTGCTCGAGGATCTAGCCGCCCACGGCGTCGCCGTCCGCTACCCGCAAGGGAAAGGAAAAGCAGACCTGTGGGGTGCATCCGACTGGCTCCGCGAACACCATGCGCGGTGACCTTCTCCGAAATACTTACTTACATGGATTTTGGGTTAAATAAAGGCATTCGTCCTACCCAGGGTTTCGGATAAGGTCGCTGCCGCCCCTCGGAAATGACCGAGCATAGCGCCCTCGAGCTCGCCACCGGCAAACAGCTGTGGGCGCTGAACACACGCGGCCTCCTACGCACCGCACTCACGCGCTCCGACCTAGGCGCAATGACGAAAGCGACTGCCTGGCAACTCCTCGCCGACTCGCAACGAGAGCAACACCGCTGCCCCGGCGACTGCTACTGGCCGCGCTCCTGCCCCCTACACGGCTGCTGGCACCTCGAAACAGCCGGGAGGCTACCCGCCTATATGGTGCCGGGCGCACAGGCCCCGGGGCCGGCTGCCAGTCTGCGCGTTAGATCCAGGTGCGGGAGCGTGCGATCGCCAGCACGACCACAGCGATGCCGAGCATCGCGGCGATCACAACCCAGAACACCCACGCTAAGTCGAAGAGGCCGACCTGGAAGTTCATGCCCATGATGCCGCCGAGCACGGTTGCGGGCAGGAGGATCACGGTGACCAGCGTGAGCACCTTCATGATGTCGTTTGTCCGTTGTCCGATTCGAGTGACGAGGAGATCAAATGAGCCGAAGGTCGACTCCTTCGCCTCGCGCGCGGCGTCCAGCGCGTGGGTCACGCGGCGCTCGAGCGCGGCGAAACGCTGCGCTGATTCCTCGCTCGAGAGCGAATCGAGTTCGGGGTGGGACAGAGAAACAACCACTTCGCGGTGCGGGGAGAGTGCCCGTCGCAGTGTCCCAATTGTGCGGCGGAGCTCGACTAGCCGGGTCAGGTCGTCAGCGGCCTCCTTGGGGGTATTGGACATGACCTTCGCGTCCAGTTCCTCCAACTCGCTCTCGACAGCATCCAAGGCGCGGAGGTAGCTGGCGACGATCCAGTCGAGAATCGTTGCGACGAACGAGAGTGCGTCGAGCGCGCCGACTTGACCTCCCCCTTGGGCGCGCTCGAAGAACTCGTCGAGCACCTCGATCTTCTGACCGTAAGAGCTGACGATCCAGTTCGGGCCGAGAACACATTCGACTGGAATGAGCGCAGGCGCATTTCCGTTGCCGCTCGCCGCGTACAGCGTCACGTGCATGCGCTCGCCCTCGTCCACCACGGAGGCGCTTCTCGGTGGGTCGCGCAGCCGCTGCGCGTTCGTGTCGCTGAGTTCGAGCGCCTCCCGCAGCGCCGCCACTTCCTCCTCCGTCGGCTCGTGCATTGCGAGCCACAGCAGTTGTCCCTGGTCGAGCCGGCCAAGCGCGTGTCCCCAATCCTCGACCTGTTCGGACTGTTGCGCGTCGAACACGAACCCCGTGAGCATCTACCGTTTTTCCAGAGTCCACTGCGTTTTCCTGTCCGCCGGCAACGGTGGCCGGCCCGGCCGCAAGGTGACCCTAGGTCGAGCAGGCCCGCATGAAAGATCGCCGCCTAGTCCCGATTGTCAAAAGAATGGAAGAGCGAGCCCACGAGTTCGTCGCGGGCCCGCTCCACTGTTTGGCCTCAAGCTAAACGACCCTCTGCCGATTCCTCCCTGCGATCGCCTGCCAGATGAAGAGGAGGACGAAGGCGCCGACGATCGCGGCGATCCACGTGCTCCAGTCAAAGAACTCGTCGATCGGGTCGCCGAACCCAACCGCCTGCGCGATGAAGCCGGCGATCAGAGCTCCTGCTATGCCGACGAGGGCTGCCACGATGATCCCGCCCGGCTGCTCTCCGGGCAGAATCGCCTTGGCGATCAGGCCGGCAAGCAGACCCAAGATGATCCAACCGATGATTCCCACAACATCCTCCTGTTCGTCCCCTGTGGGTGAATGAGTCAAGGCCGAGAAGATGTCCGCGCCCTGCCAACTTCAAACCCAGTCGACGACTCCCGCCCGTCGGCGCGGGCTCGAGCGGGCGAGCGAGGCCGTCAATTGTGGGGCAAGCCGCCAGTCAGTTTGAGCCACGCATCCAAGAGGGAGGCCCGACGCCTTGCGGCCAAAACGCCAGGCCTCCCACAGACCCTCGCAACCTTGACCGGGCCTGAGAGAAGCGTCAGCGAAGGTCCTAGGTCTTCTACGGCATTCGACTCGAAGGTGCAAGGTGAGGCCACCAATCGGTCCGATAGCGCCTCAGGCCGGACCTACCTGCGCCAGAAGAACCCCTTCCACCGAGAGATCTCGACTTCCGGCCTTGGGTGTTGACACCGACCCCAAGCCCCCTTGACACCGCCGCTGTTGATCGTGCTCCTCGTGTTGGTTCTCTTCGGGCTCATTGGGGTTCGCTGAGAGGGGGTCGCTCCACGACGAGGAAACTGGCTCCTTCTGCGACCACCCGTTCGCCATCCTCTAGCTCGTGGCCCGGAACGAACAGCGCCCAGGCGGGATTGGAGCGGATCCTCTCGTACACGGCAACGTTGAGCGCGAGTGTGCTCAAGCAGTCCGCCAAGCCGCACTCGCAGACGAAGATCGCGAATCCTTCCTTGGCGGACCCGGCGATCCTGTCGTTGGCTTCGCGGAAACCTGCCAAGCGATCCCTTGGGCTGCGGAGGCTGTCGCCAGGGAGACTCTCGTGCAAAGTCACTTGCGCTCCGGTCAGAGATAAGTGCTAGGCCCGGCCGCCCTGACCGGGCCTAGCTTCTCGGCTGGGAACCTCGGCGTGAGGGGTGCGAGGATCCATGGCAGGGGGAACGGGACTTTCCCGCCGCAGCAGCCGAGCTTTGAAACGTGGGCCATGAGAGAGGCGATCGCGAAGCTCCTGACGCCGCTCTGCCGCAGTGCGCTCAGCGTCCTGGCTCTCGAGATCGTCCCAAAAGGCGTCTGCCGTCTTCCCGTCACGCCGAGGGAATTGCCGTTCTGCTGAAACACAAACCTGGAGAAATCTGGGCGAAACTTTACTCAACGCGATCGAGTCGCTGATCGAGGACTACGAAGCATGCAGCCGGTCCTTCGCCAATGATCGCCCGCCACCCTCTGGTCGTATGAGGATTAGCGAGAAGTGGGCTAGGGCCGGAGCTAGTTCCGGCCCTAGCTGACTCGACGGTGAGCCTCTCGGGGTTTGCGGTGCGAAAGACCCTGCTCGTAATCAGGCCGCATGAGTAGTCGAGTTTGCCCATGTGCACGCAAGCCGGCAGCTAAGAGCTCCCAAGGGTCCCGCCGTCAAGGACCCAACCTCTGACTCTTCGCGACATTCCGAGCTCGGCGCTTAGCTTCCCGTTGTCCGACGCCGTCGCGAAACGCGTCCCCTACCGGTGCGTCCATCAGGGCATTCGTTCCCCGCTCCCGAAGGACGCAAAACCGCAGAGGAAGGTTTCGAACCCATCGGGCGCGGTAGGGGACACGAGAACGGGTAACGCCGGTCCTCCGAGCGTTTGGGCACGGATTGGGCCCTGGGCGGAGCTCGTTCATCGGCGTGGACTCGAGCGCTTGGTTTCCCTAGGAATACCCTGCCCACGCCCGCCGCCGCCTTCACGCTGGCATCCCCGCAAGCCCAGAACGGACCGACAGACATCTTCTTCGCCCAGATCGGTCCGGGCTGATCGCGCACCCACCGTCGCGCACCCAAAGGCCACCTCACCGCATCCTCGACTTCGGCCGAGGATCGGGGTCCGGCGCGTACGTCTTGCTCTCCGGGTCGTAGACGATGCGGCGAACGCGCGATTGGGCTGAGGACGGTGCGCGACGCTCTCGTCGAAGCCATCGGCGACTAGATCGGTGGGTTGTCAACTCGGAGATCCGACTCCAAACGGTAAGGAAGCCGGAAGGCTGGAGGAAGGGCGGCGGCGGGCTAGGGTGAGGACGTGGAACTTCACTCCCTACGATTCGGTAACACAGTGGGTCGGAGGCGGCTCGGACCGCGGGTCAGCCGGCGCTGATCCGGTCGGTGAGGCCGCGAACGTCCTCGGCTGCGGCGCAGTGGGCGCAACAGAAGATCGTCCCGTCCTGCTCGAGGCCGTGGCCGATCACCTTGCAGCCGCAGTGGGCACAAACGGGAGCCAGTCCCTGTATGGCGCATTCGAAGCTATCGAAGGTGTGATGCTCGCCCGCCATCACGACCTCGAAGCTCTTGTCGTAGTCGTTGCCGCACACCTCGCACGTGGCCATGAGATTCTCCTCTCTAGTCGCTAGGCACCTTCCACGCCCCGGCTGCGCCCGCTGTCATCGCTTGAAGCCGTCTCAAGCTGAGCCACTAACCGCCGACTTCCGAACCCGGGTTTGCGCACTAACCCATGCGCCCCGTCTTCCTGCGCTGAGCCCGAACGAGCGTTTGGTCACCTTCAGCCGCAGGCCCGGCCGTTCTAGCTGAACTGTTCGCCCGCTGCGACCAGGCCTCCGCGCCGCTCAATGCCGGACGGAGCGCAAGGGCTTGCGTTGACTATGCGGCGTTCTCCTCGCCGCTCTCTTCCATGTCGCGTTCCCGCTCCTTGGCCTGCTCTGCTACCGAGCCTGCTGCGGGGTCGCCGGATTCGGGTTTGCTGTCCGGCGTCTCCTTACGTTCGGGATTCGGCGTTCGTTCTACCATGTTCGATCCTCCGATGCTCACACGCTTGTAGTGATGGGTACAGGGATACAGGCCGGGCCCGCAAAGTCGGCAAGCGCCTCTAAGCGCCGCCCACGTCGCTCCGTCTAGTGGGTCTGACTTGCCTCGCAGTTCGGATGCTGCTATCGAAGATGCTGACCGACGTCAAGCTCCGCTTAGAGTTTCTTAATCCTGTCAATCACGGCAGACTCTGCCGGGCTAACGCCGCCCTTCGCCTTGGCGACGGCATCCATGACGCCCACGACGAGCTGACGTAGGCGTCCACCTCCTCCGGTGCCCGTGCAGCGAGCGTTTCCAACGTTGAGCGCAATGCCTCCTGTGTCCCCGCCTCGACCTCCTCCGGCGAGTCGGTCAGTCCGAAGCCAGTCCGATGCGTGTTGGCGAGCTCTCGGATAAACGAACCCTCGTTCGCTTCGCGCTGAGAGGCGAGATACTTCGCGAGCGCACTTGCTTCGCCGAAGCTGTCGGTGAAGTCGCGGTCACCCAGAGACACGAGCGCGCCGGCGCCGGTCACGCCTTTCTGCATCGCCGTCCACTCCTCATCGCTGAAGTCTTCTTTGGTGGCCATCGAGCTCCTTTCATGATCTAAATACCCGGCAACGCCTCCCCCCGAAACTGAACCTCGGTCGGGTGCAGTGGATCTCGCACACCGCCGACGTTTGTCGCCGCCCTCCTCGGGCGAAACCGCGGGTATGGCAACCAACACGCACGCGGAAGTTGGAGCTCAACGACCCAGCCTAACCGGGCCCGGCATCTTGCTCGGACTCGGCCTCGGAGGATTCGTGGACGGCATCGTTCTCCACCAGATCGTTCAATGGCACAACATGCTCTCCAGCACGGACCGCTGGCCCGCAACCACTCTGAAAGGCATGGAAGCCAACATGCGTGCGGACGGCCTCTTCCACGCCGCCACATGGCTTCTCACCGTCATCGGCCTGTGGATGCTCTGGAACGCGCTGCGAGACGGGGCCGTCGGCTCTGGCCGCGTGCTCCTCGGCTGGATGCTCGCGGGCTGGGGCATCTTCAACCTCGTCGAAGGCGTCATTGACCATCAGCTCCTCGGCCTTCACAACGTTCACGAAGGCACTAACGAGCTTGCTTGGGACATTGCGTTCCTTGTGTCCGGCGTCGCGTTGATCGTCGGCGGCTGGCTTCTCGCGAGACGAGACGCGCGACTGAGCTAGGAAGACTGCGGTAGCGGATGGCCTGGGCGGGCCCGCTTCTTGCGGCTGACTCAGCACCTTCTCGCTCGGCTCGCCGTAGATCGCGGAGAGCGAGACGAGTTCGACGAACTGGCGAAAAGACCGGACCCACCACCTCCATGTGGTATTCCAAGGACGCGAGTTCAATCGTCACCAACGAGCGACCAGTCGCCGGATCAGGCTGCGCCGGGCTCGTCCGACCGCGGGTCCGCCTCGATGACCTCCTCGACGGCGACCATCTGCTCGACGAGCCTGAAGCCCTACACAGGGTTTTGAGCGCCTCCTTGCGAACGTCCGGGTTTTGATCCGTTGGAGCCATCTGAGCCGGAATCTGTCGCCTCATGTGCTCGTCGATGAGCTTCTCGACAACGGCGTTCCAGTCGGCTCGGGAAATATCCCGTTCGTCTGGGGAAGGTCGTGATCCGACTCTCCTACTCCGCGACGTCAGAGCTTTGGGAAGGCGTGGTCTTGACCTTCCTGCCGGAGGGCACTACCCGTGCCGAGGAGGTTCTCTAGATGACGAGAGAAGCGTCCGTACCGTCGATCGAGTTGGCCGCGGCGCCGATTCCTTCTCGATCTTCGTGAAGCGCAAGCTCAACGTCTCGCTCGTCGCTGAGGGACGCCTCCGTAGTCGTCGACAGCAGGTCGAGCTCGAGGTCGATGATCCCGACTCGCTCAGGAAGCGCGATCGACCTGAGATCTGTGAGAGCCGCCTTCAATCGACGTGCCACCTGCGGCGAACCTGCCCCCGCTAGGCGGATCTCGTCGAAGGCGAGATGGACGTATGCCTCCCAGCTCATGTGCCGCACGGTGAGTCTGACCTGTCCCGCCTCGTCGAGATGCCGACCGTCAGGAAAGGGCCTGCGGGCGAGCTGCCTCAGGATGTCGTGCAGTCGGTCGATCGCTTGCACAGCGGTGGTGGGGTCTTGAAAAGGCGAGTCAGCGAGCGAGCGTTCCGCGATGTCGACGAGGAGTCGAACGCCGTAGGCGACGTCCTCATCGAGCGTCGGCTCCAGGCTGAGGATCAGAGCTCCGTGCAATCGATCCTCGTCCACAGCAGTGGACTCCCCGTGCACGCGGAAGAGGGGGCCGCCCGCGGGAACGAACTCGCCGAGGGCAGGGACAAGCTCCAGCAGGCAGTCCGCACGCCGCCCTTCCTCGACGAGCTGCTCGTAGCCGATCCCCGTGATCACTCCGGACTCCCTCGCGCTCACGACAGGAAGAGAGTCCTGCTGATGGTCGAGAGCCGGCCCCTTGTCCGGATATCGCCGGTCGAGAAGCGTGCGCGTCTCGTCGCCGACGAGTTCGATGAGCGCCGAGACGCGGAGTGCCTGTCCGATGTGGTGCACATACACGACGAGAACTGCGATGCTGACGAGAACGAGTACGAACGCCGTTACGACCGCGATGCCTGGCACGTTGCCCGTGCCGTCTCCGTTGATGGTCACCTCGCGGAGCGCGAGGATGGCGTGGACGAAAGTCGCGACGAAAAGGCCGATCGCAAGCTGGCTCGGCTTATCCCGCAGGATGCGCTGCACGATGCGGGGAGAAAACTGACCCATCGCGAGCTGGACGACCACCATCGTGATCGTGAGAACCAGCGCAGTCAGGCTCACCATCGAGGCGGCGACGGTCGAAAGGATGTATGCCGCGGCATCCGGGCCGCCGACAAGGCGGGTCGGAAGCGCCTCGTAATCGAAGTAGCGGTCGAGAGCGATCGTCCCGAACGAGAGAGCCGCCCCGGCCAGCACGCAAAGCACCGGCACGAACCACAGGCTCGACTTGAGGTGAATGAGAAGCTTCGTTCGCCGCATCAGGTCTTGTCGCTCGTCCCTAGAACAGGCGGATCAGCACGTTGATAAGGATCGTTAGAACCAACGAGACGAACAGAGAAAGACCGAGGCAGCCTGGTGAGCATCCGTAGATGCCCACCCGATCGCCTCTCGAAGCTTGGTCTTCGCTCAGCATGACAGAGTTCAGCTGCTTTCGAACGGTCGGCGGAAAAGCTTGTAACCACTCACAAGGGCTCCCAACAGGAGCGCGGCGGGAACTGCAAGCAGCACCCAGATCCAGCCGGCGTCGACGGCTGAGGCGAGCGCGACGATAGCCAAGAGTGCGAGCAGGCCGAAGGCTGCTAGAGCAAAGGTCGCCGCATAGGGCAGAGTGCGATCCACCGGCCCGGATGCGTCAGGATCGAAGGGCCCTGGGCCTTCCTCCGGAGGCTCGGCGAGGGTCGCATCCGCCGGCCCATCTTCCACCGCCTTGCCGGGGTCGAGCATCAGAGCCTGATCGACGTCGACCGATGGTCGAAGCCGGATGGTCAGAGCAGCGTGATCAACCTCCGCAACGTCGCCCCACGGAATGGCTCGAAGATCGCGCTTGATTGGAGGGGTCCCAGTCTCGACGGCGAGGTAGATGCTCTCTTCCTTCCTGAGCACCGTCATCACCTTCCCCGTGTGTTCGCCTGAGCTCGTCTCGACCTGGTACTCCTCGAGCCCAGCCGAACCCGCTCCCGCTTTGGGCACCTCGTAGGTCCACTCGGCCTGCTGCTGCACGGGCGTCACTTACCCGCCCTTGCCTTGGGCTTGGTCGTTCCCTTCGTTTGCGACCTCGAGCTCGACGCCTTGGTGGTGCGCCTGCGGGACCCCGAGGTGGCGCGGCGCGTCTGGGCCTTGCCGTTCGCAACAGCACCCGTCGGTTCCTTGGGCAGCCCCGCGGCTTCGCGCAGCTTCCTGGCGATCTCGGCGATCTCCTCGGGGGCGTAGTCGGGAGCAAAGACGGCCGGCTGGGAGGGCAGATCGTTCGGAAGCGGCTCCCTCGGGTGCCTCGTCGACGACTGCCAGCTCCTCGCCAGTCTCAGGATGCGGGCCGTTGAAAACGGCGGCGAGCTCCTTGTAGTCCTCAGGAGAGAACCGATAGAGGCGCAGGTGGTCGCCGCGCTTGATGTGCGGCCTACACTCGGGGATCTTGTCCGTCGGGATCCTAGGAGACGGGAAGAGCTTCATCATGTCGGCGCCCGTGAGGTTCTCGAGCGCGCGCGCGTAGGCGACCTGATGGACGCCGCCGCGCACGAGCAGGTAGCCGGTCAAAGCACGGGCGGCAGGATGGTCGACCATCTCGTAGACCTTCAGCTTGTTGTTGCGCGCGCCGGTCTCGAGGAAGAAGTTGTGCGTCAGATCCTCGACGAGATCGCCGGAGGAGAAGACGTAGTCACCGTTCCAGGGACGTCCCTGCGAGTTCTGCGGAAGCGCGCCCTGCCCGCCGGCGAGGAAATGGTGCGGGTTGCCGACGTCCTTCAACTTGGCAAGCGAATCGCTCGGCGCCTTGCCGTCGTTGGTGGGGGTCGCGCCCGTGAGCATCGTGTTGATCGTCGCGGCGACGAGCTCGATGTGGCCGAACTCCTCGCCGGCGATGTTGGCGATCAGGTCGTAGAACGGCCTCGCGCCTTGCCGGTTGCGGAAGTTGAAGGACTGGAACGTGTAGTTCATGAAGGTGGACATCTCACCGAAGCGTCCGCCCATGAGCTCCTGGACTGCGGCGGCGCCGGCGGGATCCGGATCGGAGGGCGGTGGCAGTTCGGTGGCGATACGGTCAAGACGCAGGATCATCGGACCTCCAGTGAAGTGGATTGTCGTCGGTCGGTATCCCGCTCCAGGTCCGGAACAGAGCTTGGAACGGGGCGGTTTCGAACAGGAACAGTCGGCGCGCGAACGCCGAGATCCAGTCCGAGAATGGTCGCTTCAGTCGTGAACAAGGTTGAAACGCTGCATGGGTTTCCGGGAGGAGTCGGAGCTGGAGGGACCGGGTAGTCACCGGCCCCTCCAGCACTCCAGAGAGCGCGAGATCCTTTCGTGCGCGATCTCGCGCTCTCTGTGGGTTACTGCTGGTGCACGGTTTCGGCCTGAGTCTCCTGGACGCGCTCTTTCAGACCCTCGCCCAGCTTCTGCGCCTCCTGCTTGCCGGACTCTTCGGCGGCTCCTACCGCCTCCTGGGCGACCGACTTGCCGCGCTCCATCGCCTCCTGACCCGTCTCTTTGATCGTGTCGGTCACCTTGTCGGAAACGTCGCCGATCTTCTCGTCCTCCATGCGCGTGGAGGGTGCAAGTAGACCGCCGAGGAAGCCGAGCGCGAGGCCACCGACGGCAAGTGCGACCGGGTTCTCCTTTGCGATCCCAACTCCCTGCTTCGCCTTTTCCTTCACCTGACCTGGATCCGGGGTGTTGTCCGAAACGGTTCCCATCAGCTTGTCCTTCTGCGACGAGACAGCGTTCTTCATCCGGCTTTTGACGTCCGTCTTGTAACTGAGGGCGTCCACCGTCTCGCTCATGCGCTCGCGGGTGTCCTCTATCTCCTCCCGGATAGCGTCGGGTTCTTGAGCCATTCCTTGTCCTCCTTCAGCGTTTCGATGGTCTGTTCTGGAACCGGTAGAGCCTCGACGACGCGTGCCTTGCGCCGTTCGGCCAGCTCTCCGTAGCTCGACTTGACGCGGTCGATCGTGCTCGGTGAGAGAAACGGCGTTGCTTTGCTCATCCGGCCCTTGCCCGACCGGTACAGGAGGTACGCGATCAGGAGGTAGACGGCTCCGACGAGCAGGGCCGCTGCCCAGTTCGGCATGACGCCGTCGAGTGCGAGGATCAACGCGCCGGTCAGGGCACCGAGGCCGAGCAATGCGATCGCACCACCCGCACCGTAGAGTCCTGCGGCGGCGCCCATGATCTTCGCCTTGGTGCTCGCCTCGCCCTTGACTGCATTGAGGTTCTCGGAGGTGACCGCCCGCCCCTCTTCGAGCGACCAACGGATCTCCGCTTTCAGCTCATCGATCTTCTCGCTCATCTCGGACTTGGCCAGCTCGATTTCCTGGCGCACGAGCGTCGCCGAGTCGTCGGCGAGCTGTTTGACGAGCTCGGGCGTACTGTGATCCGCTGCCTGCGGTGGCTCGCTTCGGTTCTGCATGCCGCCGACCTACCGTGCGCTCGGAACTGGCCCAGCGATCGCTCTCGCTTCAGCGGCGCGAGCGGTGGACTGAGAGGACGACGGAGGAGTGGAAGGCAGCTCGCGGCGCTGCTGTGAGGAGCCAGACGCCTGCTCGTAGCGAGTGCGGCCCGACGCCTTCAGGAAGCGGGAAAGAGCGAACCCCACCACGGTCGCAGCCCCGGCCACCAGCCACGGCCGCCGCCGTGCGACGTTCTCCAGATCGGAGAGCATCGTGTCCGCGTTCGCGTTCGTGAGATAGGTGGAAAGCTGCTCGACCTTCTCGGCGACCGCGTCGTTCACTTTCGCAGGGGTTTCTCCCGCCTGCTCCCGAAGCTGATCGCTCGACTGGCGCATCGCCCCGGCAACCTTCTGCATCTGCTCCCCCGCCTGTGTTGAACGGGTGTCCATCTGCTCCTTGACAGTGCTCGACGCGCGGTCTTTGGCTTCCTCTTTGAGGCCTCTTGCCTGCTCGGCCACAGAGTTGCCGCCGTCTTCGAATTGATTCATGGTGCTCCTCTCACGGTTGGAACCAGTCCCGGGCCGCCAAGGCCTTCGGGACTAATTGCTCGACCCGCGTCAGTCGGAGTGGCGACTGACGTCTTGGTCGGATGTGCGCTACCTAAACGGTGCGAACGCGGCAGCCGGCACCCAATGAGAGGAGGCCGGCGCGCACCTGTAACCCCTACGCCGTTTCGCCCTCCCGCACGTCGCCGCGCCAGGCGCCTGTTTCTTCGTCGCGGTTCTCGATCAGCTGCTTGAACCGCTCGAGATCGCCGCGCACCTGACTCTTGACGACGCCCAGGAGATCGCCGGCGACGTTCTCTGCCGTCGAATCACTTTCGACATCCATCTGCACGTTGACGCGTGTCTGAGCGTCGCCCATCGGCTCGAAGGTGACGACGCCGTCGTTCTTGACCTCGCCCTCGATCGTCTTCCAGGCAACCTTCTCGTCGGGCCGCTGCTCGGTGATCTCGGTCGTCCACTGACGACTCTCGCCGCGGATCTCCGCGACCCACTGAACGTGTGTGTCGTCGAGCTGCTGCACCGACTGAATGCCCTCCATGAACTTCGGGAAATCCTCGAACTGCGTCCACTGGTTGTAGGCCTGCTGTACGGGAACCTGAACCTCAATCGTGTCCTCGATCTTCGGCATGAACTCTCCTTCGGGTTGATGAACGATGCTGTGCCGGAGCAAACGCCCCGGCACAGCCTTGAAGTCGCGTTCCTAGCGATCGTCGCGGTTGAGCGGGTCTTCGCCGCCGACGTATTTGCTGCCCGACTTGGCCAGCCCGCGGCTGATGATGTAGCCGATCGAGACTGCGGCGACGAGCGTCCAGGCGCGCACGTCGCCGAGCGAGTCGGATACCCAGGCGGCGATCAAGATCGCCGCGTTGACGGCGACCATCGCGAAGAACTCCGTGGTCTTGAACGCATTCTTGGTCTCGTCGCCATGCGCGAGACGAGTCTGGCCGTACGACTTTGCCGTGCGGTGCCGTTCGGCGGTTTCTGTTGCTGCCATGCCCTGCCTCCTTGTGAGTAACTATCAGTGAGGAACTGACCCTTCCTCGCACCACCGTGACCCGATAGAGGCAGACCCCTGAAAGCCCCTCCGACCAGATCCGAGTAGTAAGACCGTTCTGTCCACTTGTAGACATGCCTAAACATCGGGCGCGCTTGGCGAGGGGCCGTCCCTAAAACACGCGTGCCTCAGATTGAGAAGGCGCCTCATCGGAAAACAGACAGTTCTGTCCACTGCTAGTCTTTTCCAGATGGTCGCCACCCCCGCCACTCGTGCGGAGTCTAGGCAGGGTGCTCGCGAACGCATCCTCGGCACCGCCTACGAGCTCTTTTCCCATCGCGGCATTCACGATGTCGGTATCGACGAGCTGGTCGAGCGCGCCGGCGTCGCCAAGGCGACGCTCTACAACCACTTTTCCTCCAAGGACGAACTTGTGCTCGCCTTCCTGGAGCAGCGCGAGCAGATCTGGACCTATGGCTGGGTCGAGAGGGAGGCACGACGGCGCGGGGCAACACCGGAGGAGCAGCTGCTCGCGATCTTCGACCTGTTCGACGAGTGGTTCCAGGGCGAGGACTTCGAAGGCTGCTCCTTCGTCAACACCCTCCTCGAGTTCCGCGACCTCGACCACCCCGTCGGCCGCGCAAGCGCCGACTACCTCGAGAACATCCGCTCGGTCGTTCGCAGCCTCGCGCTCGAGGCCGGACTGCGCGACCCCGACGCCTTCGCCCTCTCCTGGCACATCCTGATGAAGGGTTCGATCGTGCAGGCTGCCGAGGGTGACCGCGACGCGGCGAAACGCGCGCAGGCGCTCGGCAGCCTCTTGATTGAACAGCACCGATAACACCCACGGAACCGCCGCCGGCGCGTTCTTGCGGCCCACTAAAACGATCACCGACCACCACGAGGACGTGGGGCGCACGGGTCCGGGTCGTCGAGAGGTCGTGTCTCTCTCGGGCGTTGCGAAGCGCCTCGCAGTTCTACGCCCGAGGCGACGTGCGCTCAGGCGACGGCCGTAGGAACGCCGTCCGTGCGGCGTCGAGCCGGAGGGCTTCGACCCTTGAGAGTTGGTCGTCAGCCCGCTCGGCGAGCCGCCAGAAGTCATGGCGGCCAATGCGGTCCTCACTTGAAGCTACATCGTCGAGCGCCTGCCACATCGCCCTCTTGCCCGCGATGCCGATCGCCAGGCTCTCGAGCTCCACGACGCGCGCGAGTGGTGTGTACTCGAAGAGGGCGCCGTTCGGCTTCAGCCGTCGAACCTTCTCCAGCGTCCACCCGGCCGCCACTTTGGTGCGAGAGACGTCGGCGCCGACGTCACGCATGACCCGTCGCAGAGCCTGTCGATCCTCCGCGATCTCGACGGTGAGCTCAGCTAAGGGCTCGGCGAATTCTGTGCCTTTATTGTTCCGATGACAGCGCTGAACGAGCTCGAGGCCGAACGTTGCTCCCGCGAGATGATCCTGCAGGTAGATGTGAAGTGCGGCGGCCACGAGGTGGTCGTATCCCGTCGTGGCGGCACGGAAACGTCCGTGCGCGTCCGCCCCTAAGAGCCGCTGCTCGGCTTCGGCACGCTTTGCGGTCGGCGCCTCGAGCGGCGGCTCGATCGTCTTCGTTCACGCATGCGAGTTCTCAGCCTCGCTGAGGAGCCCGCCGTCCGGGCCATCGCTCGGAGGCGAAGAGAAGGCTCAGGCAGAGGCTTCGTGAGTCCGTCAGCCGGAGAAGAACGCGCGTAGCTCCTCGGCCACTTCGTCCGGTCGCTCCTCGGCGAGGAAGTGGCCGGCGTCGACGGCGCGCCCGCGGACGTCGTCCGCCCAGCGCCGCCAGGTCTCGAGGACGTCGAACCAGCGGCCCAGCTCGTCTTGCCCGGCCCAGAGCACGAGAACCGGGCAGGCGATTCGACGGCCCGCAGCGAGGTCGGCCTCGTCGAGCTCGTGGTCGATCTTCGCGCCCGCTCGGTAGTCCTGGCACATCCCCCGGATCACCGCCGGGTCGCGCACCGCCGCGAGGTAGTCGGCCAGCGCCCGTGGATGGAAGCGGGACCTGTCGCCGCGGAAGTAGTACGTGTCTGGGGAGGCCGCAATCACCTGCTCAGGGAACGGCTCGGGCTGAGCGAGGAAGAACCAGTGCCAGTCGACAAGCCCGAACTCCTTGTCGGCTCGCCGCCACATCTCCGCCGTCGGAACGATGTCGAGGACGGCAAGTCGCTCCACGCGTGCAGGGAAGTCGAAGGCGAGGCGGTAGGCACAGCGGCCACCGCGGTCGTGGCCCGCAATCGAAAACCGCTCGAAGCCCAGGTCGGCCATGACCTCGACGAGCGCGGCGGCCATCTCGCGCTTCGAGCCGGATGCGGTCGGAGCACTTCCGCCGTAGCCCGGAAGATCGGACGCCACGATCGTGAACTCTCCGGACAGCTGCTCGGCGACTGCGTGCCACATGGCATGGGTCTGGGGATGACCGTGCAGGAGCAGGAGCGGCGGGCCTGCCCCCGCGATCCGCAAGCGGATGCCGCGAACCTTCGTCAGCTCGAACCCAACGAAGAAGGGGCGCTCCGCGAGCGCCCCTTCTGATGCCGGTTGCTGCGACGACTCAGATTCGCTCGCGAAGCTCGTCCTTCGCATCTTCGAGGCGGTCCTTACCCTCGCCGACTTTCTGCTGCGCCTGTCCCTCTTTCTCGCGCATCTCGTCGTCGGTGAGCTTGCCCTCACCTTCCTTGAGCTTGCCTTCAACCTTGTCCCGCATGCCTTCGGTCTTGTCGCCCATGTTGACCCCTTTCCATCCACTGGTGGAACCTGTAGGTACCCGCTGCTCGCCGGCCGGAAACCTGATCGGCGCGTTTGGTGCCGGCCCGCGCGTACCTGGATTCACGCATGGGAGCGAAGCTTGTGTACCGGCCGTTTGGACTGCTGCTCGGCGCCGTAAGCGGGCTGCTGGCCAGGGCGCTCTTCAAGCAGGCCGTTGGCGCTACGCCGGGACGCAGACCAGCTGTGGATTCGGGAGGTCGGTCGCATCCCTGACCTCCTCGACTCGCCACTCGCCCTTCTCGGGGAGTGAAAGGACGTCACCTTCTGTGATCTCGCCGGTGAAGCTCGTGAAGTCTGAGTTCTCCGGCTCGTCACGGTCCGGGTACTTGAGGAGCAGGTGGTAGTCGACGGGGTGGTCGACCATAAGGGCCCTCCTTGCAATCGGGCGGCGCCCGCCCCTGCCCGCGGGGCGGGCGCCTCGTGCGTGACCGTCGCTAGGCGGCCGAGGTCTCCTTGGCGCTTTCGTTGCTCAGGCGCGTCGCGATCTTCTCGACCTCGCGAAATGTCTCTTTTTCCTGCTTGAGGTTCTCGTCGAGGAGGTCGACGGCCTTGTCCTCGCCCATCGCCTTGGCCATGCGGCGCAGGCCCTCGTAGGCGGCGATCTCGTAATTCTCGGTCCGCGCAGCGGCGCCGACGTCGACGATGTCGACGAGCGAGGAGGCGCTCTCCTCGATCAGCTGGTCGTGCTCCTTCTTGAGGCCCTTGAAGCCGACGCACTTCTCGACCTCGGGCTCCTCGCCGAGCAGCTCGAAGACCTTCTCCACGTTGGCGACGTGCTGCCGGGTCTGCTCGAGGTGGCTCTCGAGCCCGGACTTGAACTCCTTGTCGGAGACCTCGCCGATCAGCTTCGGGAGCGTCTCCTTTGCAAGCGCGCGCTCGACATACAGGATGTCGCCGAGTTCGTGGAGGAAGAGGTCACGGGGTGTTGTGAGCTCAGGCATTGTGTCCTTTCGATTGGGTCGGAACCCTCGGGTACCCGTCGAGGCGGATCGGTAAGCAGCCGCTTGCACCGACTCCGCCACGAGGAACGCCCGCAGCTCAGCCGCGACCTCCCGGGCCGCTCCTCGGCGAGGGATGACCGCATCGACCCCGCGCCCCGCGTAGGTCGTCCGCCCACCGACGCCACGCTGCCCGTTGCTCGCCCTCTGGGCAGGCGAGACGAGCTCGGCCGTTGGTTCGATGTTCTTGAGACCTTCGAACTCGTGACCAACGCCGCCGCCTAGCCCTCACCAGGCAAGGCGAGCCGATGGCACTATCGCCGGGGCGCGGGAAGGGTAGTCCTAGGTAGATCTTGCGGCCCGTGCCCGGCTAATCCTCGTCGCCGTCAGTCGCGGCGCTGCGATAGCGCGAACGCCACCACCAGCTGGTCAGCCTCCACCAGCATCGGTAACGCCACGGGAGCTCCGGGGGTGTGCCGGTGGGCTCGGTCATTCTTCCCGCCTAGGGTCTACCTCTCAAGACGGGTCCGAAACGGGCCATCCCGGTCGCGCGATCTCGTCCCGCCATTGTCGGACTCCCTCGCACACATGGTTGTTCTGTCGAGGTTGATCGGAGCGCCGCGTGCTCAGAGTTTTCGGTAGCGGGCCTCGACGAGGCAGTAGAGCCCGTAGAGAAGGAGCCCGGTGGCAACGAGGCCGAGAAGCACCGAGCCGTAGGGCTGTACGGCGAGTTCCTTGAGTGCGCCGTCGAGTCCGATCGCTTCGCGGGGGTCGTACTCGAGCGCAGCCTTCACGAGGAAGACACCGATGAGAGCGAAGACGACGCCGCGGGCGGCGTGCCCCGCGGTGCCGAGAGAGGTGACAGTGCGCCTCTCGTTCTCGCTCATGCGGGCAAGCTCGAGGTCGTCGAGGAACCCCTGCGTTGCGGCCGTGTACCCCTGATATGCGGCGATCCCGATCACAATGAGGCCGACGATCGTGACGAGCGCGACGCCGCCGGGCCAGTCGAGGACCATGGCCGTTCGCTCCTTCTCGGAACCGCTCGAGCTCGCCGCTCCGCCACTACCGGCGACGATCGCCCACGCGAAGGCCGCAAGAGCGCCGTAGATAATGGCCCGTCCGACTGAGGCTGCCCGCTCAGCGTAGTCCTCGACCCCGTCCTTGTCCCGCCGGCCATTCACGACCTCGATGACCTGCCAGAGCGCATAGCCGCTCAGGCCAAACGCAAGGACGACGAGCAGCACCATCCCGAACGGCTCATCCGCGAGAGTGGCGAGTGCCCCCTTCTGGTCCTCGGCGTTTCCGCCCTGCCCCGCCGCGACCTTGATCGCGATCACGCCGATGATGGCGTAGAGCGCACCCTTTGCCACGAACCCGAGACGGCCGAATCGCTCGGTCCACCGGCTCTGCGCCGCCCTGCGTGCCGAAGGTGCTGCGGTTTCCATCCAAGGTGAATGCCCGCCGTGGTTTCCTTCGCAAACCTTCGACCGGCCGATCAGCGCTTTGAACGCACGCCGGTTCGGACGATGTTGGCTCCGCCGATAGCGCCGACGATGCGACGCTTGTGCTCACGCTAAAGCTCGCTCGTCAGTCACCTGCGCTCGCTCGTCAGTCACCTGCTCGAGTACCGCAAGCAGGGTCCCGACGCCTTGTTCTCGCTGGGCCGGGTGCCGCATCTTGATTTCCGGGTTTACGACGTAGTGGTTGCGCCGACCCACGCGATCGCGCTTGACGTACCCGCCCTCGATGAGATCGGACACGATTCGTTGGGTAGCCCGCTCAGTGATGCCGACAACGAGGGCGATGTCTCGGAGCCTCATATCGCCGTCTCGCGAGATTGCCAGCAGCACCTGCGTGTGGTTAGTGACGAACGTCCAGGGCTTCCTGGCTGAGCGATTTGACAAAGAGGACATGCTTGTCCTATTTTTCAAGTCGTCCATGTGATTTCCGGTCTTCTCCGTCGCCGAAATCATAGCATCGGCGGGGAGCCCACGCGCGGAAGGAGAGATCCGAGATGGCGATCATCGAGGAAAACAGCTTTCGGAAGGCTAACGATCAGATCCGCGATCTCGCGGTGCACAAACTGGAGGTGAGCTCGAACGAGCACACGAGGTACCTCTGCGAGTGCGCCGATCCCGCCTGCGTCGAAACGATCGAGCTGACCGTCGACGAATACGACGTGATCTCCGATAAGCCTGGATTGAAGGTCGTTGCACCAGGGCACGGCTCCGGTGCGGACGTGAGTCAGCGAAACGGTCGATTCTGGATCGTCACGCTGGTGCAATCGGACCAGACGGACGTACCCAGCGCTGAAAATCTCGACTCCGTCCTTGATGATCTTCGCGAGCGGGCGGCAGACATCCGCCGCGCTTTGCAAGCAGATGCAAGGGTGACGCGTGAGGCGCCATCGGAGAGTGGTTGACTCGTCGAGCCTTCGCCCTCCAACCCACTGTCTGACCTTTAGCCGAGATGTTTAGCGCGTCCGGCAACAATTGGGGGCCGGCTAGGTTGGACGACGCTTTGACGCCTTCTAACCGATCGTGACACTGAGAAGAAGCGTCTCGTCACGGCAAGGCTCGGGAGAGGCGCACTGCGGCTTGTACGTCTTTATTAGCGACCATTCCGCCTTGCGAAGTCTGCAGGAACACCTGCGGCGGGCGGACTGTGTCGCCGAACAAGCTCGGGCCCACGAGTTGGAGGTCTACGTCCCGTCTGCGCCAAACAACCGACAGGCGCGGCGGGAAGTCGAAGTCTATGTGGCGGTCTGGCAGACGAGCCACGCTGGAGTCGAGGCCTACGTCGTGGACGATCGCTAGCTGCGCGCCGAGCACGGCGGCAAACGAGCCGAAGTGGGATCCGCAGGCGTGAGGAGGGCGCTCAAGACCCTCCATTGCCTGCGCGCCGACCTGTACGAACGAGAGGACTGCTCTACCGCCACGCTGATGGTGCTTGAGACGCTGAATTGCCGACTACGAACGAGGCAAGGGGCCACCCGCCGTCCGCGGTCATCGGCGTTTCCACCCCGTCTGCGTCACCTCGGCGATTGAGAGGAGGTCACCGTACCCTCGACTTCGGCCGTGGGTCCGGGTTCGGCACCGTCGCCCCGTCCAGGTGGACGTATCGGGGGACGACCCGTCGAGCCTCGTTATGGCAAGACCGACACCACGAGCTCAACCCGGAGCGCGTCCGCTTGTTGCGCGGAAACGCGGCCGGCTCCTTCGCCTCACCGCACTTGGTGCAGGTCTTTTTCTTCACGGCGGTTTTCTCGGTTCTTCTCCCGCAAACCTGGGGGGCGGGTGCCCGGGCGCGGTACCAAAAAACGGCCTGCCGCGTTAGAACGGCTCCCATGAGCGCACCGAGGCATGCGTGTGGTGGGCCTGGCAGCGGAGCTCGAGGTTCGAGAGCTGGTTTGTTCCGCCGCCGCTGAGCGGAACCCGGTGGTGAACTTGCAGCCGGTCGTTGCCACCGCAGACGACACACGCCCGGTCGCGGCGGTGTACCTGCTCGCGCAGCCTGCCCCACGTCCAGCCGCTCGCGATTTTCCTCCGCTCCTTCCACGCCTTCCGCTGCCGCTCGTAGGCGCGGTAGCAGTTGTCGCATCGGCCTCTCTTGCTGTCAAGGGGGATGATCCGGCTGCAGGCCGCACACGTTTTGCTGATCATGCTGGGGAAGGTTTGGAGGGCACGGCTACCGGCGGGAGGGTAGTGCCGGGTTGGTTGCGGCCGTTAGGGGCGATGCGAGGTGCCCCGTTGACCCTTCCTGGCTCTTCCGTTGCGGTCGAAAGGGGTGTCGGGGCGCTCGGCAACCCCCTATCGTCGCGTAGCGCCCGACCGTGGCCACGTCTCTCAAGAGCCAAAAACGCCGACGGGCGCCGATTCATGCTGTAAGTCCCCACCTGCCCTGGGGTTCAGGGCCGGAGGACGCCAAGGGACTGCCGTCAGGTCCCGGCGCAAAGTCGACGCCCGTCCGAGAGATCGTTCCCCGGAGAATGGATTCCATGCACAGACGGCGATCCGAACCTTGCAGCTGCGGTCGATTGCCGCCGGAAACATCGTGCTCAGCCTAGGCGGCGGAGTGGGCGAGGATGCGGGCTGCGTCGGCGAGCAGGGGGCGCTGCTCGAACTCCGTGGGGAGGTTTTCGAGCGGCGGCGGCCGGTGCCGGCGGAAGCTCGGCATCGCCGGACGACGGGTCGGCCGGGGAACGACTCGCGGGGTCATGCGGCCTGCTCCGGGTTGGCGTACAACCACTGCTCGAGCTCGGCGCGGTCGACGCGGATGGAGGAGCCCTTGTCGCCCAGGCGGACGGCGGGGATCGCGCCGCGGTCGATGAGCCGGCGTACCTGCCGCACCGACAGCTTGAGCTCGCCGGCCACTTCACGGATGGTTAGGAGCTTCGGTGGCGTGACAGATGGAGACATCTGTGCTCTTGTCGTATAGATTATCAAATCCTGGACGACACATCCGTGACGCTTCACTTGGTCTCCCAGCAGAGCTCGACGCGGCCGCTGCTAACGGTTTGCTAACGGGAGCGTTAGCACGGGCCGATACGGGCCGTCACGAGAGACGGGCTGAGACGACGGAAATCCCTGCAAACGAGGCACACGACGCGACGGGCCGTCACGGGCCGTCACGGTCTTGATAGAACCTGGCGGCATGGCCACGCTTCGGCTCGGAGATCAGGCGCCCGCGTTCTCGCTCTCGGACACGGACGGGACGACGCACAGCCTCTCCGACTACGAGGGAAAGCCGGTCGCGGTCGTCTTCTCCTGCTGCCACTGCCCCTACGTCGTCGCCTGGGAAGACCGTCTGAACGACGTGGCACGCGACCTTGACGGGCAGGCCGGCCTCGTCGCGATCAACGCGAACGCCGGCTACCTCGGCGACTCGCCGGACGACATGCGCCGGCGCACGCAGGAGAAAGGATTCGTCTTTCCGTTCCTCTACGACGAGTCCCAGCAGACGGCGACCGCGTACGGTGCCGCCCGCACGCCCGAGGTCTTCGTCTTCGACGCCGACCACAGGCTGGTCTACCACGGCGCCCCGGACTCGGACCACACGGATCCGGACGGCGCCGAGCCGTACCTGCGCCCCGCCCTCGACGCGGCCCTCGCTGGAACGCAGCCTCGGGTGCAGGAGACGCCGGCCGTCGGCTGCACCATCAAGTGGCGCTAGCGACGCCGGCGTAGCCGACCGCTAGCCGGCCAGCCGGCCGCGCACAAGCTCGAGCGCCTCGTCACGGGTCGAGACCGCGCCGGCCGCGCGCTCCTCGGCGACGAGCTCGAGCAGACGGCCGACCTCCGGACCGGGCTCCACGCCGAGTGCGAGCACGTCGCCGCCGCGCAGGAGCGGCTCGGGCTGGTCGGCGACGCGTGCGGCCAGGACCGCGTCGTAGAGATCGGTCGCCCCGATGAAAGCGAGGGCGGAGAGCGCCCATGGCTCCGTCCGGCGGCGAAAGCGATGGATCTCCCGCGGCGAGTCGTCGGCCGGCCGTTCCGCGGCCAGCAACGTCCGCGCGAGCTTGCGCACCTCATTGGAGATCGGGAGGTTTCGGAGCCGATCGCGGAAGACGGCGACCAGGACGTAGCCGGTCGTGTCCGCCGGATCGGTCCGCTCGAGACCGGCCACCGAGCCGCCCAACGGCCCGAGCAGGCCGAGCTCGTCGGCACGGCGGAAGCCGTCCGGCGACAGGCGCTCGAGCTCGCCGAGGATCCGCTCGCCGGCCGGCTCGCCCACCCGGGCCGCAGATGCGCGCACGAGCTCCTCGGTCGGCTCGTCGAGCCGGAAGTCGAGCTCGTCCTCGAGGCGGACTGCGCGCAGGAGGCGAAGCGGGTCGTCGGTGAACACCGACGGCCCGACGGCCCGGAGCCGGCGTGCCCTCAGGTCGGCCGCCCCGTCGAAGGGATCGACGAGAGGCCCGCCGTCGAGAGGGCGCGCGAGCGCATTCACCGTGAAGTCGCGCGTGGCGAGGTCTTCCTCGATGCTCGCCCCGTGCAGCGGGGTGAAGTCGACGGTGTTTCCGTCGCGGAACGCGACCCGCCAGGCGCCGTGGCGCTCGGAGAGAGGGAAGACCGCGCCGTGCGCCAGGCTCGAGTAGCGACGCGCGGGCGGCTCGGGGTCAGGGCACGCGACGTCGACGTCCACGATCTCGCGGCCGATGAGCTCGTCGCGCAGCGCGCCCCCGACCACCCACGCCGGAGCATCGCCGACGGCCTGGCGAATCCGCTCATCCATCGACGATCCTTCGCTCGGCCCGGCTGGAATCGCCATTTACGCCGCAGGTGATCTCGTAGTTGATCGTGCCGAGGACGCGCGCATGCTCCTCGGCCAGGATTCCGTCGCCGATCAACGTGACCCCGGCCCCGACCGGCTCGTCTCCGAGCTCGACCGCGAGCGAGTCCATGGAGATCGTGCCGACGACCCGACGCCTCGTTCCTGCAACGAGCACCTGGGTATCGGTGAGGCCGCGCCGGAAGCCGTCCGCATAGCCGACCGGGACGACGCCGATGCGCCGAGGCTCCTCGGCGACGAACCGGCGCCCGTAGCCGGTGCTCGCGCCCGGAGCCAGCTCCTTCGCGAGCGCGACATAGCTCCGCCACGAGAGCGCAGGCTCAAATCCATGAGCGGCAGGGTCGTCGCCGAACGGCGAGAGCCCGTAGAGGGCGATGCCGCAGCGGACGGCGTCGAAACGCGCCTCGGGGAAGCGGAGCGCCCCGGCGCTGTTTGCCAGGTGGGCGGTGAGTCCGGGGAATGCGGCGCAGACCTCCTCGAAGCGCCCGATCTGGCGGCGGGCGAACGACTCATCGGGCTCGTCGGCGGTGGCGAGGTGACTCATGACCCCGACCACCCTCCCGCGCGGCACGGTCAGCGCCTGGTCGAGCGTCATTCCCCAGCGTCCCATGCCGGTGTCGACCTTCAGGTGGACGTCCACCCCGTCGGGAACCTCCGGCGAGGAAAGCGCGAGCTCGAGGCGGGCATCCCGCGCGGCATCCTCCTCGCCCGGAGCCAAGGGGCTCATGACGAGGATGCGCGCCGATGGGAATGACTCGCGCAGTTCCTCGCCCTCCCGCGCGGTCGCCACGCAGAGGGCGGACGCACCTCCTTCGAGCGCGGCCCGGGCGGCGCCGACCGCCCCGTGGCCGTAGGCATCCGCCTTCACGACGGCCCACAACTCCGCCGGCGCCGCGGCGTCCCGGAGCCGGGCGGCGTTCCGGCGGATCGCTGCCAGGTCGACGGTGATCTCGGAGCGCCTCACCGCGAGAGAGCGGGCGACAGCGACTCGATGACGTCGCGGGCGATCATGCCCGCCTGGCCGTGGCGCTCGGCGGCGATCTCGGAGGCGACCCCGCAGGCGGCGGCGGCGCCCGCGGCCGCGGCGCCGGCCTCCATCCCCTTGGAGAGAAACGCCGCAACCACGCCGGTCAGGACGTCGCCGCTCCCGGCAGTCGCAAGACCCGGGTTTCCGAGATCGACGACCAAGGGGCTTCGTCCCGGCCCGGCGATCAGCGTGTCCACTCCCTTGAGAAGAACGACGGTGCCGGTGTCGTCGGCGCCCGCCTGAACCGCATCGAGCCGGTTGGCGCTCACCCAGGCCGACGGCCGCCCGAGCAGCCGGCCGAGCTCGCCGGCGTGCGGTGTCAGCACCGTCGGAGCGTCGCGCGAGAAGACCCAGTCCAGGTGCCCTGCCAGCGCCCAGAGGCCGTCGGCGTCGAGGACGACCGGCTTGTCGAGTCGGTCGAGGAGGTAGCCGACCAGCGCACGCGTGCCGTCCCTTCGGCCGAGACCAGGGCCGAGCGCGATGGCGCCGGCACGCTCCGCGGCCGCCAGGATGTCGTCTGCCGCGTCGAGCGTCAGGGCGCCGTCATCGTCCGCGCACGGCCTCGTCATCACCTCGACGAGTCGCTGCTCGAAGATGATGTTCAGGGATGCGGGGACACAGGCGCTGACGATGCCGGCCCCGGCGCGGAGCGCAGCCTCGGACGTGAGCGACGGAGCCCCGGTCAGCCCCCGCGAGCCACCGACGACCAGCACCGATCCGGCCGAGTACTTGTTGTCGCCCGCCGTACGGCGTGGCACGAGCTCCAGGATGTCGGCCGTTGCCCGCTTGAGCCTGGTCTCGATCCCGGCGAGCCCGATGTCGGCGACCACGAGCTCGCCGGCGTGGAACCGTCCGGGTGCGATCGCAATGCCGACCTTCGGGGCGTGGAAGGTCAGCGTCACGGACGCCTGGACCGCCGCTCCGGACACTGTGCCCGTCGACGCGTCGACTCCGGAGGGCACGTCGACCGCAAGGACCGGGACGCGGCCGCCGTTCAGCTCACCGATCGCGCGTTCGGCCTCGGGCCGCGGCTTGCCGCTGAAGCCGGTGCCGAAGAGGGCGTCGACCGCGACGTCTGCGTCGCCGTGCTCGTCCACGAAGGCCACCCCGGCGTCCTTCGCCCGGCCGAGCATGACGGCCGAGTCGCCGGTGACCTTCTCCTCGGGGCCGAGCAGGCGCACCGCCGTCTCAACGCCGGCACGCGTGAGCTCTGCCGCGGCGAGGAGTCCGTCGCCGCCGTTCGCCCCCGTGCCGCACCAGACGGCGACGCGTCGCGCCGACGGGAAGCGGGCGTGGATCTCGTCGGCGACGCTCTTGCCCGCGCGTTCCATCAGCTCGAGAGTCGGTCCGGGATACGCCGCCTCGGCAGCGCGCATCTCCTCCGCCGTGTAAAGCGGCTCGAAGGACATCAGGGTGTGGTCACGACCGCCACGGCGGCGGCCATACCCTTCGAGTGCGTCATCGAGAGGTCGATGTCGGCAGCGCCGACCCGCTCGGACCACGCCTCCATCCTCCCGGACAGGCGGACCGAGGGCTTCGGACGGCCGTCGATCTCGATGTCCAGCCAGGCGAATGCGCGCGCGACGCCGAACCCGAGCGCCTTTCCGACCGCCTCCTTGCCCGCGAAGCGCGCGGCATAGTGCTGCGCGGGGTTGGCGCGGGAGTCGCAATACTCGCGCTCGGCCCCCGTGAAGCACCGTTCACGGAAGCGCGGATAGCGCTCGAGCGCATCGCGGATGCGATCGATCTCGATCAGGTCGAGGCCCACCTTCACTCAGACTCCCGGAGATAGGCCGGCACCTGGGCGATCGACTCGACGACCCCGTCCGGCTGAACGTGAGCGGCGGCCAGGGTCTCCGCACGGAACTTCCCGGTGCGCACGAGGACGGCCCGCAGTCCTGCGCCCTTTGCACCGGCGATGTCCGATTCGATGTCGTCCCCGACCATCACGGCCTCTTCCGGCGCCGCACCGAGCTCCGCGAGCGCTGCATCGAAATACGCGCGGTTCGGCTTTCCGATCACCTCGGCCTCGACGCCCGAGGCGTACTCGAGACCGGCGACGAAAGCGCCGGCGTCGAGAAACGGGCCGCGCGACGTCAGCCACCAGCGGTTGCGATGAAGGCAGACCAGGCGCGCGCCGCGGTCGAGCTCGGCGAAGGCGCCGTTCAGGTTCGAATAGCTGAACACGCGGCCGGTTTCATCCGACTCGTCGGCGCCGCCGACGAGCACGACCTCGGCATCCCGATCGACGAGCTCGACCTGGGCGGCCAGATCCTGCCTCGCAGCCTCCATCGTCAGCGCGAGAACCCGCTTGCCCGCGAGGAGTCGCGCGGCCACGACCGGAGTCGTCGTCAGCTCGGCGTCGTCCAGTTCGACGCCGAGGCCGCGGAGCTCCTCGGCGAGCTGATCACGCGCCCTCGTCGTGTTGTTGGTGACGAAGCGAAGGCTGTGTCCATCGGCTCTGAGGGCCCGGACGGCATCCCCACCACCCGCCACAGGCTCGCCCGACACGTGCAGGACGCCGTCGATGTCGAGCAGAATCGCCGCCATGCGCCCCGAGTCTATTCGCGTGCACCGCGGGCTTGCGATTCCGCTGGACGAGATCAGGCTGCGAACGTCGCGCTCGAGCGGCCCGGGAGGGCAGCATGCCCAGAAGACCGAAAGCAGGGTCGAGGCGATCTTCGACGTCGACGCCTCGGCGACCTTGAGCGATGAGCAGAAGTCGCGTCTTCGAGCCAAGCTCGGGCCGGTTGTCCGCACGGTCGCCCAGGACGAGCGGAGCCAGTGGCGCAACCGGGAGCTCGCGCTCGAGCGCCTGGCGGCCGCGCTCGGCGACGGCCTCCGCGTCGAACGCCGGCGCCGTCCCACCTCGCCGACGCAAGCCTCGAAGAACCGCCGCCTGGACGAGAAGCGCGTTCGCAGCCGAACGAAGAAGCTGCGGAAGCCGCCGGGCGACGACTAGCCGCCCTTTCGTTCACCGGTTGTCAGCACGACCGCCCAGGTCTACGATCGGCGCATCGTGGGGTGGCGTCGCCTGGCCTTGCCGGCCCTCCTGGGCGTGCTCGGGCTGATCTGGGCCGCCGCACACGCAGTCGCGCACGACACCGTCGCGCAGGCTGGAGGAGCCCGGGGCGACGCCCACGAAGCCGGCGCCACCGCGTACCTCGCCTACCTCCCGACGTCGCTGGCCCTCTGCCTGACGCTGGCGACGGC
Source organism: uncultured Actinomycetes bacterium (assembly GCA_963842305.1). GTDB lineage: Bacteria > Actinomycetota > Thermoleophilia > Gaiellales > Gaiellaceae > JAIBJN01. Next base: position 234,512 of record CAWJFW010000002.1, on the reverse strand, counting down.
GATTGCGACGGGAGCCGCCTTCGGGAAGCGATGGGCCGGGAAGTCGGGAAGGTCGATCTGGCTCTTCGGCGTCGCCCCTGTGCTGGGCTTCGCCGCAGACACGCTCACCGAAGCCGGCATCAACGGCTCAACGGCGTCGGCAATCACCGAGCTGGTTCCGGTGTTCCTGATCGGCCTGCTCATCCAGGTGCCGTTCGCCCTCGTCGCAGTCGGGCTCGCCGGCACGATCCTCTGGCTGGTCGAGCAGCTGGCCTGGCGACTCCGGAAGGCGGGCGTCCTCGTCCGGCCGCCCGCGGCCGCCGGGCCCGCCTGGTCCCGGTCGATCGACGGCCACGGCCTGCTGCCGACCGGGTACTGGCGCTCGCGGGCGCCGCCTCTCGAGCTCGCTTCGTAGATTCCGGGGCGACCGGCGTCGAGAGGCGCGACCTTGCGCCCCACCACCCGCAAGGTCAAACGAGCCGCTCGACGCCCTGCGGAGCTCCGGAGAGGCTCTCGCGTCCGGCACCCGACCCGGCGTCCGGCTACCCCCAAAGCCCGGCGCCACCCGGCCGGCCGTCGGAGAGGGCCTCTACCAGCCGGCGCCGCCGTTGCCTGACACCTCCGCGGCGGCGCCGGCTCCTGCCTCACGCTCCCCACCGCTTGGGTACAAGTTGTCGCGTGAGCATCGTCCCGACGAGCGTCGAGCGAAGCGGATCCGACTCCACCTCGGCCCCGGTTCGGCGAGGGCGGGAGCGAGCACGCCACGGCCGCCTGGTCGCGACGCTCCTCCTCACGATGGCCCTGGCGGCTGCGTTCTCACCGAGTGCCCTCGCGCATGCGGTCCTCATCGCGACGCAGCCCGGGAACGACGTGGTCGTGCCGAAGTCACCCGCCCAGGTGACCCTCGAGTTCGACGAGCCGGTCGACGTCTCGCTCGGCTCGCTGCGCGTGTTCGACGGCGACGGGAAGCAGGTCGACGACGGCAACGTCTCCCAGCCTCTCGACGGCGAGGTCGCGGTCGGGCTCGCCCCTGACCTCGCGCCCGGAACCTACACGGTCGGCTGGCGGGTCGTCTCTGCGGATTCGGATCCCATCTCGGGCGCGTTCGTGTTCCACGTCGTCGAGCGCGGAGCGGGCGCGAGCGTCTCCCTCGACGAGCTCACCGGCACGCCGGAGTCGGTGAGCATCGTCTTCGCCGAGGGGCGGTTCCTCGACCTCGCCCTCCTCCTACTCGTCGTGGGCGGCTCGGCGTCCCTCGCCGTGGCGCTTCCGTCCGCCGGATGGGCTCTGCGCCGGCGGCTGTACGGCATCCTGGCGGGCGCAGCCGGTGGCCTGGCGCTCGTCGCGCTCCTCGACATCCTGCTGCAGGGGGCATCCGCCTCGGGGTCCACCCTGGTCGACGCTCTCTCGTGGAATCTCTTCAGCGCGGTCCTCGAGACCCGCTACGGCGAGATCATCTTCATCCAGGCGGCGTTGGCAACGACACTCGCGCTGACCGCACTGGCACTTCGGCATTCGGAAGGCCGTGAGCGCCGGCCGCTCATCGTCCTGACGCTCGTGCTCAGCGCGGGGCTCTCGCTGACTCCGTCCTACTCGGGCCACGCGAGCACGCTCGGAGGGCTCGGGCTGGCCTCCGACATCCTGCACGTGGTCGCCGCGGCCGTGTGGACCGGCGGTCTCGCCTTTCTCGTGCTCGCGCTCCGCCTCGCCGGAGACGACCGCTGGCCGTTGGCGACGCGCGCCGTGCCTCGCTTCTCGGCGATGGCCGTGGTCTCCGTCGCGGTCCTGATCGTCGCCGGGCTTGTCTCCGCCTATCTCCAGGTCCGGACCTGGCGCGGGCTCTGGGAGACCGAGTACGGCCTGCTCCTTCTCGCAAAGATCATCCTTGCCCTCCCGCTCCTGGCGCTCGGGGCCTACAACAACCGCTACGCGGTGCCGCGACTCCGGGCGGGAATCGCGTCCGCGCTCGAGCGGCGGCGGTTTCTGCGCGTGACCGCGGTCGAGCTCGCATTCATGGGCACGATCGTCGCCGTCACCGCCGTCCTCATCAACACGCGTCCTGCGGCGGCAGAACTGGGCATCGCTGCCGTGGGTACGCACGTGACCGGGGCCGAGGGGACGGCGACCGGGCCGGTGCGGCCATCCTTCGTCGGGACGGTGCCGCTAGGAGACATGCAAGCGGCGATCACCGTCGATCCTTCGACGCCGGGCGACACGACCATCACGCTCACCTTCACCGGCTCTCGCGAGGTGCCGTCCGAGGTGAAGGTCGCAGCATCGCTCCCGAGCGAGGGGATCGGGCCGCTCGAGTTCAACGCGAAACCCGATCCCTCGAGGCCGGGCACCTTCGTGATCGAGGACGCGTCGCTTGCCATCGCCGGCGACTGGGATCTCCGCATCGAGGCGCTGGTGGGCGAGTCCAACCTCCTGACGGAGTCGATTGTCGTCCCGATCAAGGAGGGCTGATCGAGCGCGATCCCGCGCTCTTCGGCCCGAGCCCGGACACGGAGAGGGCTACTCGACCGTGACGGTCTTGGCGAGGTTCCGAGGCTGGTCGACGTTCATCCCGCGGAGCCTCGCGATCCGGTAGGCGATCAGCTGCAACGGGATGACCGCCAGCGCGGCCTGGAGGAACGGGTGCGTCCGCGGCACGTAGACGACGTCGTCGGCGTGGTGCTGGATGTCCTCGTTGCCGTCGGTCGCAATGGCGACGACCTCGGCTCCCCGTGCCCTGACCTCCTGGATGTTCGAGACGACCTTGTCGTAGACGTGCGAATCCGTCGCCACGACGACGACCGGCGTCTCCTCGTCCAGGAGCGCGATCGGGCCGTGCTTCATCTCGCCGGCCGAGTAGGCCTCGGTCGGGATGTACGAGATCTCCTTCAGCTTGAGCGCGCCCTCGAGGCACACCGGCAGGCCGATGTGTCGCCCGAGGTAGAGGAAGAAGGGCTTCTGGTAGTGCCGCTGCGCGATCTCCTCGATCGGATGGTCCGCGTCGAGATAGTCCGCGATCTTCGCCGGAAGAGCCTGGATCTCGACGAGCAGGCGCTCGATCTCCTCCTGCGGCAACGTCCGTCGCACCTCGGCAAGCTTCAGGGCGAGCAGGTAGAGCAGCGTCACCTGCGACGTGAAGGTCTTCGTAGCGGCAACGCCCGTCTCCATCCCGGCGCGGGTGTAGAGGACGCGGTCGACCTCGCGCGTGATCTGGGTACCCATGAGGTTCGTGATCGCGAGCGTGCGCGCGCCGTGCTCGCTCGCGAGCCGGACGGCCTGCACGGTGTCACGAGTCTCGCCGGACTGGGAGATGCCGACGACGAGGGTGTCTCTGGCCAGCACCGGGTTGCGGTAGATCCACTCGCTCGCGATGTCGGGCTCGCACGGAATCCGTGCCCACTCCTCGATCACGTACCGGCCGATGACCCCGGCGTGGTACGCCGTCCCACAGGCGAGGATGACCATGCGCCGCAGGTTCTGGAGCTCCAACTCGGTGAGCCCGATGTCCTCGAGCTCGAGCCGCCCGCCCCGGATGCGCTCGCCGATCGTGTCGGCCACCGCCTGAGGCTGCTCGTAGATCTCCTTGAGCATGAACGTCTCGTAGCCCTGCTTCTCGGCAGCCTCGTCGTCCCAGTCGACCTCCATGTACTCGCGGTCCCGGGCGCGGCCGCCGTCGACCGGCAGAAAGCGGACGCCGTCGGGCGTGATCGCCACGATCTCGCCGTCTTCGATCAGCTTGACGCGTCGCGTTTCGCGCAGGAACGCGGCGATCGAGGAGGCGAGGAACATCTCACCGTCGCCCGTGCCCACAACGAGGGGGCATTGCAGGCGGGCGCCGACGAGCAAGTCGGGATGGTCGCGGTGGATGACGACGAAGGCGAAGTGGCCCTCGAGCTCGGCGTAGGTCGCGCGCACCGCCTCGGCAAGGTCGCCCCGGTAGTGGCGCTCGACGAGGTGAGCGACGACCTCGGCGTCGGTCTCGGAGCAGAACGTGTGGCCGTCGGCAGCGAGCGAATCCCGGAGCTCTCGGAAGTTCTCGACGATCCCGTTGAGGACGACGGCGACCTCGTCGTCGGCGCAGCCGGTGAGCGGGTGCGCGTTTTCGTATGAGACCTTCCCGTGGGTCGCCCAGCGCGTGTGGCCGACACCGGTGGTCGACTGGGATCCGTTCGACCCGGCGGCTTCCTTCAGCTGGTCGAGGTTTCCGACGGCGCGAACGTACTCGAGACCCTCGTCTTCGACGAGACAGAGCCCGGCAGAGTCATAGCCGCGGTACTCGAGTCGCTCGAGCCCCTGCAGCAGAAGGTCCTTCGCAGTTCTCGAGCCCACGTATCCAATGATCCCGCACACTCGAACCCCCTCAAGCCGCTTGCCGCTGTCCGAATTGGACGTTCCTCGCTTCGACCTGCCCTGCCGTACGGTTGTTTCCGGAAAAACGAGACGAAAAAACGCGAGCCCGGCTGACGTCTAGCCGAGCTCTCTCTGAACGAGAGTCCGGATCGTACCACAGAGGCGGCGCGCTTCCTCCTCCGTTTCGGCCTCGGCGAGCACCCGTACGACCGGCTCCGTTCCCGACGCTCGCACGAGCACACGGCCGCGCCCCTCGAGCGCATCGGCCATCCGTGCGGCCTCGACGAGCACCGCCTCGGGCAGGTTCTTGTTCCGGACCTTGACGTTCTCCTTCACCTGCGGGAAGCGGGGCATCACCGCCGCGAGGTCGGCGAGCGGCACGCCCTGCTCCACGACCGCCCGGCAGAGCAGCAGGCCGGCCACGAGCCCGTCTCCGGTCACGTGGCCGTCGAGGTAGAGCACATGCCCAGACTGCTCGCCCCCGAGCACACCGCCCTCCGCTCGCAGCGCCTCGAGCACGTACCGGTCGCCGACGTCGGTCGTGAGCACGCGGACGCCGTTCTCGGCCATCAGGCGGTGGAAGCCGAGGTTCGTCATCTGGGTCACCGCAACGAGGTCGACGCCGAGATGGAGAGCGAGGACGGCGATGATCTGGTCGCCGTCGATCTCGTTCCCGTCCCCGTCGACGGCGAGCATGCGATCGCCGTCCCCGTCGAAGGCCACGCCGAGATCGGCGCCCTCCTGCGGCACCACCCGCGAGAGGAGTCGGAGGTCGGTGGCACCGCACCCGTCGTTGATGTTCCTGCCGTCGGGGCGGTCACCGACGACCGAGACGTCCGCTCCGAGCCGCTCGAACGCGGTCGGCCCGACCCGATGCATGGCGCCGTTCGCGCAGTCCAGCACGACGCGCAGTCCCTGCAGAGGCGCGCCGAAGCGCTCGCACACCAGCTCGACGTACCGCTCGCCGAGCCCGGCTTCCTCGCGGCTCGCGCCGGAGGGCGACGTTGGCTGGCCCTCGGCTTCGACAAGTGCCTCGATCGCCTCCTCCTCGCCGTCGTCGAGCTTCCAGCCGGCGCGGAAGAGCTTGACCCCGTTGTACTCCGCCGGATTGTGCGAGGCAGAGATGACTGCGCCGCCGTGCTCGGCGAGAAGCGCGACCGCGGGCGTGGGGAGCACGCCTCCGCGAACCACGCTCGACCCGCCGCCCATGAGCCCGGCGACGAGGGCCGTTTCCAGGTCGGGCCCCGAGGCGCGCGTGTCACGCCCGACGAGGACATCCGCGCCCTCGGTCCAGCGGGCGAACGCGGACCCCAGCCCTTCGACGAGCTCGCGAGTCAGGTCCTCGCCGACGACGCCCCGGACCCCATCCGTCCCGAACAGCCGTCGGGCCACTAGTGCCTCGCCGGGAGGAGCACCACCCGAAGAGGCATGGCTACCTCTTGGAGAACTGCGGCGCTTTGCGGGCCTTGTGGAGACCGGCCTTCTTGCGCTCGACAATGCGCGCGTCGCGCGTCAGGAAGCCCTCACGCTTCAGGACGCCGCGGAGCTCCGGGTCGGCCTCGACGAGCGCGCGGGCGATGCCGTGGCGCAGCGCTCCGGCCTGGCCCGAGGGGCCGCCGCCACGGATCCTCGCGCGGATGTCGAAGCGCCCTTCGACGCCCGCGACCCGAAGCGGGGCGGTTGCCGTCGTGCGGAGCGCCTCGCGCGGAAAGTACGTCTCGAGCGAGCGGCCGTTGATCCAGGTCACCCCGTCGCCGGGCCGCAGGATCACGCGTGCGACGGACGTCTTGCGCTTGCCCGTCCCCTGATACTGCGCGATCTCAGCCATCGAGCGGGAGCGGTTCGGGGTTCTGGGCCTCGTGCGGATGCGTCGGGCCCGCATAGACCTTGAGCTTCGTAATCTGTCGCCGCGCGAGCCGGTTGCGCGGGAGCATTCCCTTGACCGCTTTGCGGATGACCTCGGTCGGGCGCCGTTCGAGCTGCTCGGCCAGCGTTCGCGAGCGCAAGCCGCCCGGATAGCCCGAATGCCGGTAGTACCGCTTCTGCTGAAGCTTGTTGCCGGTCACCGCGATCTTCTCGGCGTTGACGACGACGACGAAGTCGCCGGTGTCGATGTGAGGCGTGTACTGCGGCTTCCGCTTTCCCCGCAGGGTGTCTGCGATGCGCGTCGCGAGACGCCCCAGGGTCTGGCCCTCGGCGTCAACGACGTACCAGCGCTGCTCGATCTCCTTGGGTTTGGCGGAGTAGGTCTTCATCACACAGAAAAGCGGCGGACAAGGCGTCCGCCGAGCGCGGATTCTAGCAGCCGTCAATCGGCGGTGGTCGGGCTCGCCTCGACCGGCCGGCCGAAGCCTCGACGGGCGATCCAGACAGCGGGAACGACGACCAGTGCCGTCGCGCCGATCGCGAGGGCGGCCACGCCGATGGCGGTCAGCGCGTAGCCGCCGAGCAGCGCGAGCCCTGCGCCCGTCATCCCGGAGAGCAGGTCGTTGAAACCGAGCAGCTTCCCGCGCTCCCACGGGAGCGAGCAGTCCGCCAGCTGGGCCGTGGCGGCCACGAACGAAAGATTCCATCCAAGACCGAGCCCGAAGAGCGCGAGCGCGGCCGCGGGCACGCTCGTGATCCAGAGAAGGTTGACCGTGGAGAGGGCCATGAGCAGGAGGCCGCCCACGAGCGCGGGGGGCCGACCGATTCTGTCGACCACGTCCCCGACGACGAGCACGAGCGCGTACATCCCGAGCACGTGTGCGCCGATGATCGGGAAGACCGCTTCGCCGGAGTGGTTGTGGTGGTCGACGACGACCGCACCGGTGAGCGTCATCACAGCCACCATCACCCCGAAGCTCGCCTGGGCGGCGAGGATCGACGGAATCACGCCTCGGCGCCTCAGGATCTCCCGCAAGGGGGCGGGCGGCCGCGGCTCGGCTGCTGGGGTCCCCACGGCGAGCACTTCCGCGATGCGCTTCGGGTCGGGCCGCACGAACACGACGAGCGCCAGGCCCACGAGCATGAAGCACGAGCCCGCGAGCCACAGAAGAGCCAGGGAGTCGCCGTCCAGATCGCGACCCGAGAGCAGCGGGCTGAACACCGCCGGCCCCAGGATCGCGCCGAACACGGCACCGGCGAGAACGAGGGCGATCCCTCTCGCCCTCCGCTCGGGGGGATACATATCTCCCGCAGCCGCGCGCGCCAGGAGCGACGTACCTCCCGCCGTGCCCACGAACACCAGGCCGAGGAAGACGGGAAATGCGGAGTCGACGGCGCATCCGAACGCGGCCAGCACGCCGCCGAGCGCGCCGACGACGAAGCCCGTCGCGAGAACGGGCACGCGGCCGAAGCGATCCATCGCGCGCCCCGCCGGAAGCGCGGCGAGTGCTCCCGAGGCGAGCACGATCGCCGGGCCGAGCCCGAGCAGGCCCTTGACTCCGGTGACGAGCACGAACGTGAGCGAGGCGACAGCCGCCGAGAGCTGGAGCATCCCGGAGTTGGCCGCCAGCGCAGCGGAGAGGAGCGCGGTGTTCCGCTTGATCGGGAGGTTCTCGGGCGAACCGGACATGCGGGCTAAGAGTACTGGGGCCGATAACGCGCGCATGACGGACTAGCCTTCCGCCGCGTGCGCCGGATCACGTTCCCCCTCTACGTCGGCGGATTCCTGGGACCCTTCGGCGGTGCGATGCTCGTGGCGCTCATTCCCAACGTCGCCGCAGGGCTCGATGCCTCGGTGGCACAGGTCGCCGCGGCGATCACCGCGTACATGGTTCCGTTCGCCTTGCTCCAGCTGGTCTCGGGCACCCTCGCCGAGCGGCTGGGGCCGCCGCGGGTCGTGCGGGGCGCCTACCTCGCGTTCGGCGTCGCCGCCGTCGGCTGCGCTCTTGCGCCTGACATCTGGACGTTCTTCGTAGCCCGCGCGGCAATGGGCAGCGCAAATGCGTTCCTCTCCCCCATCCTGCTGGCGGCGCTCTCCGAGGTCGTGGCGCCCGGCGTGCTCGGCCGGACGGTGGGGACGTTCGCAGCCGCTCAAACTGCGGGCCTGATGTTTGCGCCGATCCTCGGCGGGCTGCTCGGAGAGATCTCGTGGCGGCTCGCCTTTGTCCTGGTCGCCGTTGTCGCGACCGTCCTCGCCATTCCTCGCCAGACGTTCGGAGCCGCCCAGCGGCAGGCGGGGACGGGTGTGCGCGCGTCGCTCGGCGCGCTCCTCAACCGCTGGATCGCGCTCCTGGCCGCGCAGGCCGCGCTCGGCTATCTGGGCTTTACGGCGATCGGCTTCGTGCTTGTCCTGGTCGGAGCCGAGGAGTTCGATCTCGGCTCCGGAGCCCGCGGCCTGCTCATCGCCGGGTACGGCATCGGCGGCATCCTGCTCGGGCGCTATGCGGGCACCGTCGTCGATCGTGCCGGTCGCCCGGCAACGGCGCTCGCCGGAACGATCGGCTGCACGGCAGGCGTCCTGGGCCTCGTCTTCGCACCGAGCCCCTGGACGCTCGCGTTCGTTTTCTTCGGCGTCGGCTGTGCATCGGCATTCGTCTGGGCAGGACTGAACACGATCGCCGTCGAGTCGTTCCCGGAGAACCGTGCGGGAGCGACCTCCGCCTACAGCGCCTTCAAGTTCGCGGGAGTGGCGATCGCTCCGCTCGTCTACGTTCCGCTCTTCAACGTCGACACGCGCCTCCCGTTCCTGCTCGCCGCCGGGTTCTCGGCGCTCCTCGCCGTCTCGATCGCCCCGTGGTTCACCCGCTACCGATGAGACGCCGCGTCGTCGTCCACGGCCGCGTGCAGGGGGTGTTCTTTCGCGACTCGACGCGTCGGCTCGCGCTCGAGCTCGGCGTGACCGGCTGGGCGCGGAACACCTTGGAAGGAACCGTCGAGGCCGTCTTCGAGGGCCGGCAGCAGGCCGTCGAGCAGGTCGTCGAGTTCGTCCGTCACGGACCGAGAGGCGCGCGCGTCGAGCGCGTCGACGTCTTCGACGAGGACGAGGAAGGCCTTACGGGCTTCTCGATCCGCTGAGCGACTCGGAACCTCCGCGGCCCGACAGGCGTAGAAGCGGTGAAAGGAGGAATCTGCATGAAACGAATCCTGATCGCCGTAGTCCTCGTCGGTGCGCTCGTTCAGGCGGGCGCCGCGAGTGCGGGCTGCATGGCCACGGTCGGATTGGCGCCGCCCCCGGGCGGAATCGCGCCGGGGACGACCTGGACGGCCGAGATGACGATCCTTCAGCACGGGCTGAACGCCCTGCCCAACGCGGACACGGCCCGCCCCACGCTGACGATCGTGAACTCGGAGACGGGGGTGGAGAAGACGTTTGCCGCCCGGGCAACGCAGAATCCAGAGGTCTTCGTCGCCAAGGTGGTGTTCCCGACCGCAGGAACCTGGAGCTACGTCGTCTACGACGACTTCTCGAGCGAGGGCGGCCATCCGGTCCCGTGCGCCCAGACGCACTCCTTCGCGGCCCTCGCGATCGGCGGGCCTGCAGGCGGAAGCACTCCTTCCGGACCGAGCTCGGCGGCTCCCGAGCCGGTCGCATCCACGGGCGACGGCGACGGCTTCCCGGTCTGGCCCGTCGTCATCGGAGTGATCGCCGCGCTCGCACTCTCGATCGTGCTTCTGCGATGGAGGCCTAGGCGGGAATCCGTCGCATGAGGCCTGCGCCGGCGAGCGGGAAGATCGCCGCCAGCGCGAATGCGACGCCCCAAGAGGTCGACTCGACGAGCAAGGCGAAGAGGGGCGGCGCGAAGCCGGAGGCGACGGCGAGAGCCGTCTGCTGAAAGCCGAGCGCCGCCCCCGCTCGGCTCCGGCCGGCGAGCTCGGCCGTCGCCGTGAAGGCGAGCCCGTTCCACGACTGGGAGAGCGCGCCGGCCAGGAGGAAGGCTGGGATGAAGACGGCGAGCGAGGCGGAGGTCAGAGCCGCGCTGACCGCGAGCGTCACCGAGAGACCGAACGCGAGCTTGAGCAGCGGCGCGATGCGCGTTCCGACCCGATCAGACCAGCGACCCACACCGATCCGCAACGCGGCGCCGATCAGCTGCATCGTCGCGAAGATGCCTGCCGCCGCCGCCGGCGAGAGGCCACGCTCGCCGTGAAGGAAGAGGACGGTGAAGGCCATGATGCTGATCTGGGCGGTCACGATGAACCCGCTTCCGACCGCCAGGCGCCACATCCGCGCGTCCCGCAGGGGGTTCAGGACGTCCCCGAGCGGCGGGTCGCTCTCGGGAGGCGCCTCCCTCAGCCCCACTGCTCCCGCGATCGCGGTGGACAGGCAGGCCGCGGCAAGGACGAGGAGGCCCGCCTGGGTTCCCCCTGCACCGGCGATCGGAGGCAGCGTCAGCGCCGCTGCGGCGCCGCCGAGCGGCAGGGCCGTCTGTCTGATCCCGAGCGCGAATCCCCGCTGGGAGGGCTCGAACCAGCCCATGACTGCGCGACCGCTCGCCGCGTTCACGCTTGCTCCGGCCCCGCCTGCGACGACGAGGAGGAGCACGAGCGGCAGATAGCCGGTCGTGAAGGCGGCGAAGCCGATCGCGAGGCTCGCGGCGGCGAGACCGGCCGAGAGGACGCTCCGCTCGCCGACCCGGTCGGTGAGCAGTCCCCAGGGGAGCAGGGTGACGATGGAGCCGATGCTGAACGCCGCCAGCACGACGCCGATCTCTGTGAGCGAGAGGCCGTACTCGTCGCGAAACTGCGGCGCGAGGACCGGGATGCCGAGGAAGACGGCGGAGTAGCTCGCCTGGGCGACCGTGCCGAGGGCGAGGATCGTCCAGCGGTAGCTGCTCACGCAGCGAGGCTATCCGCCGGGTCGCTCGGGAAGCCGCTGACCCACCCCCGGCACATCGCGGCACACACGCGTGCGCTCCGGCTCGTTACGCTCGAAGCGGGTGGTGGTCCGGGGTGGCCCCGCGGCCCTCTAGCCGCAGCAGCCCTCCTTGTACCGGCACGTCAGACAGTGCCAGCTCGCCTTCGTCCAGGTCATCTCCGCGCCGCAGCGCGGGCACGTCGCGTCGGCCTCCGCCTCGTCGGCCGGCAAGCGGCAGGCCGCCGGCTCGTGCTCCGCCCTCACTCCCACTCGATCGTCGCGGGGGGCTTGGACGAGAGATCGAGCGCCACGCGGTTCACCTCCGGGATCTCGTTGATGATCCGGCTCGAGATCGTCTCCAGCAAGTCATACGGCAGGCGCGCCCAGTCCGCGGTCATGGCGTCCTCGGAGGTCACCGCTCGGATGACGATGGGGTAGGCGTACGTCCGCTCATCGCCCTGGACGCCGACGGAGCGAATGGCGGGCAGCACCGCGAAGCACTGCCAGAGCTCGCGGTAGAGACCCGCCCGGCGCACCTCTTCGAGCAGGATCGCGTCCGCCTCGCGCAGCGTCTCGAGCCGCTCCTCGGTGACCTCGCCGATGATCCGGATCGCGAGCCCCGGACCAGGGAAGGGATGGCGCCACACCATCTCCTCGGGCAGCCCGAGCTCCTCGCCAACCCGGCGGACCTCGTCCTTGAAGAGCATCCGCAGCGGCTCCACCAGCTCGAGGTCCATCACGTCGGGGAGCCCGCCGACATTGTGATGGGACTTGATGGTCGCTGCGACGCCGTCGGCCGCGCCGCCCGACTCGATCACATCCGAGTAGAGCGTCCCCTGGACGAGATAGCGGACGTCGCCGAGCGAGCGGGCCTCCTCCTCGAAGACGCGGATGAACTCCTCGCCGATCGCCTTCCGCTTCTCCTCCGGATCGGTGACGCCGGCGAGGCGGGCCAGGAAGCGCTCACGCGCATCGACGTGGATCAGCGGGACGTGGAAGTGGCGGCCGAAAGTCTCCACAACTTGCGTGGCCTCGTCCTTCCGCAGCAGCCCGTGGTCGACGAAGACGCAGGTCAGCTGGTCGCCCACTGCCTTGTGCACGAGGAGGGCCGCAACGGCCGAATCGACGCCGCCGGACAGGCCGCACAACACTCGCCGGTTTCCGACCTGCGCGCGGATATGTGCCGTTTCCTCCTCGATCACGGCCGCGGACGTCCATGCGGGCGGCGCGTCCGCAACTCGATAGAGGAAGTTCTTCAGGATCTCGGTGCCGTGCTCCGTGTGGAGCACCTCGGGGTGGAACTGGATGCCATACAGGCCGCGCTCGGTGTCTTCGAAGCCGGCAATCGGGGTCGTGGTCGACCCAGCGGTGACCCGGGCGCCCTGCGGCGGCGCCGTCACTGAGTCGCCGTGGCTCATCCAGCCCACCTGTTCGGCCGGCAGGCCCCCGAAGAGCTCGCTGTCGGGCTTCACCGTGACCCTCGCGCGGCCGAATTCCGCGCCGCCGGTGCGCTCGACGCTCCCGCCGAGGTCCCTGGCCATGAGCTGCATCCCGTAGCAGATGCCCAGCACGGGAACGCCGAGCTCGAAGATGCCGGGCTCGGCCTGGGGCGCCCCGTCCGCATAGACGGACGCAGGCCCCCCGGACAGGATCAGGGCGAGTGGCCGCCTCGCAGCGAGATCGGCCGGAGGCGTCGTGTGATGGACGAGCTCGGAGTAGACGCGACACTCACGCACGCGGCGCGCGATCAGCTGCGAGTACTGGCCGCCGAAGTCGACGACGAGCACCGGGCGTTCCTCGGGTTGGGCCTCCTGGGCTGGGAGAGGAACAACCTCTCCCATTCAGTCTCCCTCCAGGCGATGCCCGGCCGTTGTTCTCCGAAGGGGCACTAGCGGCCCGGCCTGTAGTTGGGCGCTTCCTTGACGATCGCGACGTCGTGCGGATGGCTCTCGCGCTGTCCAGCCGAAGTGACGCGGACGAAGCGCGCCTCCTTCAGCTCGTCGATGGTGGCGGCCCCGCAATAGCCCATCGCCTGTCGAAGCCCGCCGACCAGCTGGTGGACGACGTTTCGCAGCGGACCCTTGTAGGCAACGCGCCCTTCAATCCCTTCGGGGACGAGCTTGCCGACCTCTTCGACGTCCTGCTGGAAGTAGCGGTCGCTCGAGTGGCGCGCCCGCATGGCTCCCAGCGAGCCCATCCCGCGATATTCCTTGAACTGCTCGCCCTGGTGGAAGACGACCTCACCCGGGCTTTCGTCGGTTCCGGCGAGCAGGCCGCCGAGCATGACCGTGTCCGCGCCGGCGGCGATCGCCTTGGCAAGGTCGCCCGAGAACTGGATGCCGCCGTCCGCGATCACCGGGATCCCGTCCCGGGCCGCGGCTTGAGCGCAGTCGTAGACGGCCGTGACCTGGGGGACGCCGATGCCCGCGACGACCCGCGTGGTGCAGATCGCGCCCGGGCCCATGCCGACCTTGACGGCGTCGGCGCCCGCGTCGATCAGCGCGGAGGCGGCCTCGGGCGTCGCGACGTTGCCGGCGATGATGGGAACGTCGTACCGCCGCTTCAGCTCCCGAACCGCCTCGAGCACGCCGATCGAATGGCCGTGCGACGTGTCCACGACGAGCACGTCGACGTCCTCGTCGACCAGCGCCGCGGCGCGCTCCAGCCCTTCGGGGCCGGTGCCGACGGCTGCGGCGGCGCGGAGCCGGCCTTGCTCGTCCTTCGTCGCCAGCGGGTGCTGGATCCGCTTCGAGATGTCCTTGACCGTGATCAGACCCTTGAGACGGCCGTCAGGATCGACGACGGGAAGCTTCTCGATCTTGTGCGCGTGGAGCACCGCGCGCGCCTCCTCGAGCGTCGTACCGACCGGCACCGTCACGAGGTCGGCCGCGGTCATCAGGTCCGATACCGGACGTGCAGTGTCGTCCTCGAAGCGAAGGTCGCGATTGGTCAGGATGCCCACGAGGCGGCCGTCCTCGTCCGTGATCGGCACGCCCGAGATCCGGTACGTCTGCATGAGCTCGAGCGCGGTCGCGACCTCCGCCTCCGGAGGCAACGTCACAGGCTCGACGATCATCCCCGCCTCGGAGCGCTTCACCTTGTCCACCTCCGAGGCCTGCTCCGCGACGGAGAGATTGCGGTGGATGACGCCGATGCCTCCCTCGCGCGCGAGGGCGATCGCCGCCCGTGCCTCGGTGACCGTGTCCATCGCGGCCGAGACGATCGGGATCTCGAGCTCGATCGTGCGCGTGAGGCGCGTGCGGGTCGACACGTCGCCCGGAAGAACGTCGGACTCGGACGGCACGAGCAGCACGTCCTCGAAGGTCAGTCCCTCCTTGGCGAACTTGCGCTCCAGGGCGAGGAGGCGCTCGATCTCGTCCTGACGCAGCTCGACGCTCACCTTGGAGCGATCGTACCAACCAAGGCTGCTGCCCGACCCCGCGTGAGCGGAGCCGTGCCCTCCTACTGCTCGTGCGGCACGCGCTCGATGTGCTCGAGCTGCACGAGCGAGGCCAGGCGGCCGGCCTCCCGCGGGTCGAAGCGGCCCGCGCCGGCCTCGAGGACCGACGCGGCGCCCGCAGCGACGGCCGAGCGCACCGCATCGTCGAACGGCTTTCCGGCGACTCGCGCCGCGAGGAACCCGGCCAGCAACGTGTCACCTGCGCCGACCTCGGAGGTGGCCTCGACCCGGGGTGCCTCCGCACGAACACGGAACTCCGTCCGATCCTCCCGGAGGAGCGCGTAGCAGCCCGTGTCGAGGGTGATGAGGACGTTGCGTGCGCCGAGGTCGGCGATCTCGTCGAGCCCCGCCGCAAGATCCTCATCGTCCACGAACTCATGGCCGACGAGGGCCTCGGCCTCGCGCTGGTTCGGCGAGACGAGATAAGGCTCGGCCTCGACTGCGAGGCGAAGCGGTTCTCCCTCGGAGTCGACGACCGCCAGGAGCTGGCGGCGGTTCAGCTCGCGGACGAGCTCACCATAGAAGCCCGGGTCAACCGCGCGGGGAAGCGATCCGGCCAGTACGACGAACTCGGCCCGCTGCGCGAGATAGGCGATCTTGTCGCGCAGCATCTCGAGCTCTTCGTCCGTCACCTCGGGCCCCCACTCGTTGATCTCCGTGTACGCGTTCGAGGTCGGGTCGAGCACGGCGATCGACGTCCGCGACTCCTCGCCGATGCGCACGAAGTCGTTGAGGATCCCCTCGTGTGTCAGCTCCTCGACGAGCAGCGTGCCGGTGCGACCGCCGGCGAGGCCGGTGCAGACGACCGGTGCCCCGAGGAGCTTGAGAGCGCGGGCGACGTTGATTCCCTTCCCACCGGCGCTCGGAAAGCCGACGCTGGCACGGTGCCGGTGGCCCGGCTGGAAGTTGGGTACGACGAGCGTCCGGTCGATCGCTGCGTTCAGCGTGACGGTGACGATCATCCGACTCGGTCCGGGGCGAACACCGGGGCGATCGTAGCCTAGAGACCCGGGAGCACCGAGGCGACCATGTCACCGGCCTCGTCGAGCGCCCTGTCCGCATACCAGCCAACCCGCTCCTGGAGCGACGGCTCCGGGATGTCGCGCGCCGCGACGAGGTCGACCCGTGCCACCTCGGCGTCTCCGTCGGTCACCACGATCTCACCGACCTTCTGCCCCTTGCTGACCGGCAGGTCGACCATCTCGGGCGCAATGACCCGCTGGACGAACCGCGTTCCGTCTCCGAGGCGGACGAGCTTGGAGGCTCCGGCGGCGGCAACGAGCTCGAGCGACTCGTCTTCGTCGAACGGAACGGCCGCGGTCGCGTACTGCTCACCCTGGCGGACCACCGGGAAGCGCGCCCACTGATCGAAGCCCCAGTCCAGCAGCTTCGTGAGGTCGTCGTTTCGGCGGGCGCGGGTAGGACTGCCGAGGACGATCGCGTACACGGTCGCCGGCCCACGGTTCGCTGCAGCGACCTCGGCCCAGCCGGCGCGATCGGTGTGGCCCGTCTTTACGCCGATCAGGCCCCGATAGGTCCACAGGAGGTCGTTCCAGCTCTTCAGCTTGCGACCGGGTGGGATCTCGGCCGTTCGCTTCCGCACGAGCTGACGGATGAGCGGTTGCTGCATGGCGAGCCGGGCCAGCTCGAACGTGTCCCGCGCCGTCGAGACGTGGCCGGGCGCGTCGAGGCCGTCCGGGCGCACGTAGTGCGTCCCGTCGAGACCGAGCTCGGTGGCCTTGGCGTTCATCATCCCGACGAAGCGCTTGATGTTTCCGTCGCCGACCTCGGCTGCCAGGGCGAAGGCCGAGTCGTTCGCGCTCTGGATCAACGCGGCCGCGAGGAGGTCACGCACCCGCAGCTGCTCGCCCGCGCTGAGGAAGATGGACGATCCGCCGCGGCCGATGGCCTGAGGAGCGACCACGACCGTCTGACCGGGGCGGGCATGCTCGAGGGTGACGAGCGCCGTCATCAGCTTCGTGATGCTCGCCATCGGCATGCTCGCATCGGCGTTTCGCTCGTAGAGGATGTCGCCGGTGCGGCCGTCCGCGACAAGCACCGCCCGGGCGTCGACCGGCGGAGGATTGGACGCCGTCGCAGCCGCGCTCCCGAGGAGCAGCGTGGCGAGGATCGCGGGGAGGATGGCGAGGAAGCGCTTTCGCACGTCGCTCAGGCTATCCTCGGAGGAATGGCCCAGGAGCAGCAAGAGACGAAGCCGGACCGGATCCGCGGCGTCGAGCGGTCCCTCCAGCTGAAGGTCCGGGGCCTGGGCGGGTTCGAGCTTCGGCCGACGCGCGTCTTCCTCTGGGGAGGCGAGGAACGCTCTGCGACCGAGCGCATCCTTCCGCTCGGAAGCGCCCCCCGCAACCTCACCATCCCGCGGCGACCGCGCGAGCGGCGGGCCGGATCGGTCGAGCTCACGACCCTCGGCAATCCGGTGATGACGCTTGCGCTGGCAGGCGTTCACGTCGCCCGCGCACTGCGCCGGCGCGCGGCGACCTAGGTCGGCTCGTCCTCGTCCTGGGCCGCGCGGATGCGCACGCGGTCGCCCGGGTTCAGCGTCAGCGGGTCGACCTGGGGGTTGAGCTCCAGCAGCTCCGTGAGCGACACGTCGCACTTCTCGGCGATCGACTCCAGAGTATCGCCGGACTTGACCTTGTACCGGATCCTCTGACAACCGCGCGCGGGCGTCGTCGTCGTGTCGGGCGTCGTCGTCGTCGACTGGTCGGTGTCGACCGTGGGTGTAGACGGCGTGTTCGTCCCGGCCTCGCCCGCGTCGGATTCGAGCGCGCGTTGCACGAGGATGATCAGCACGGTCGCGGCGAAGAAGAACGCGAGAGGCGCGGCAAGACGCGCGATCCAGATACGAATCTGGTCGGCGTTCACCAGCCCGACACCGCCCAGACCTCCCCGCGAAGGCGCGCCGCCTCGGCGGCGGCCGCCTTGCGCCAGTCTGCGCCGTCCACGCGGAAGGCATAGATGACGGCACGCGAGACGGGTACGAGCGCGCTCGCGGGTCCGCTCGTAAAGGCGCGGGCGACGTCCGCGGGCGTGCCTCCCTGCGCACCGACGCCCGGGAGGAGCAGGATCGCCCGCGGCATCAATCTCCTGGCCTCGCCGACGGCTCGCGGATAGGTCGCGCCGACCACCGCCCCGACGCTCGAGAGGCCGCGTTCTCCGACCAGGTCCTGACCCCATCCGTCCACGAGCTCTGCGACGTGCTGCCAGACTCGCCGCCCGTCGGAGAGCGCGGCGTCCTGGATGTCCGTGCTGCCCGAGTTCGACGTCTTGACGAGACAGAAGATGCCGTTCCCGGTGCGGCGGCAAGCGGCAACGAACGGCTCGATCGAGTCGCCGCCCAGATAGGGGTTGACCGTGAGTGCGTCCACCGGGGGCGACCGGTCCTCGAGCTCCTCGAGGTATGCGTCGGCGTAGGCACGCGCGGTCGAGCCGATGTCCCCGCGCTTGGCGTCTGCGAGGACGAGCAGGTTGGCCGCGCGCGCATAGTCGCAGGTGTCCTCGAAGGCGCGCATGCCGTCGGCGCCGAGCGTCTCGAAGTAGGCGAGCTGCGGCTTCACCCCGACGACGTACGGGGAAACCGCGTCGATCAGTCCACGGCAGAAGCGGCCGACCGCATCGGCCGCCGAGGCGCGCCCGTGGTGAATGTCGCCGCGCAGCTCGACCGGCAGGAGCTCCGGCCGCGGGTCGAGGCCGACGAGGAGCTGGCTCCTTTTCTCGTCGACCGCCGCGGCCAAGCGGTCGCCGAACGTCACCGCAGCGACCGTAGGGCGCGCTTGGGCCTCCAGCTCCTGAGCCATGTACGGAGCTTAGAGCGCGTTTCGGAGTGACGCCTCTCCCACGCTCGCTCCGCTCAGGCTTCAGGCAACGGCCGCGGATGGGCCCTGCAGAGCCGTCAGGATCGCATGCTCGTCGAGCGGCAAGACCTCGAGCTCGGGGGCCGGGCTGCGGATGAAGGTCCCGAGCAAGACGAGCTCCTCGGCATCCTCCGGAGCGTATGACGTCTCGGCCGACTTCGCGGCCGCGAGGCCTGCGCGAACCTCGACGACGGCACCGGCTCCCGGCGGAAGCGCCCGTACGTCGACGACGCGGCCTCCCGCGACGAAGACCGCCCGCGCGAAGCCGTCCGCGGACGCGGTGGTCAGCAGGCAAGCCTCGAGCGCTCGGAGCCGCTTGAGGGCCGCCAGCTCGCGGATCACCTGCTCGAGCGCCGTGATGCGGTCGCGAAGCCGCGCCGCATCCTCGTAGCGCAGGCAGTCCGAGAGATCCCGCAGGCGTACCCGGAGGCGCGGCAGCGGGCCTCCGGTGAGCAGCGCCGCCAGCTCCTCCTCCGTCGCATCCGAAAGCGCCCGGGCGGCGCGGTCCGCCCGGCGCCTGCTCCCAATCGGTCCGAGCGGGCCTGGCTGTGAGGAGACCACCATCTGTTCTCCCCGCCGCCGCAGATACGCACCCCGGCTACCGCGCTTGCCTCGCGCGTTGGCCGGAGGGCGGAGCTCCCGGATCAGCCGCACCTCCTCGAGTGCGGCCTCGAGCTCGGAGCCGAGCACCTTCCACTCGATCTGATCGACCGCCGCCAGTGCCGCCTCGACCGCCGGCCGTTGCCGCTCGGACCGGAAGTACGCGCGCAGGCGCGCACGCAGGTCCCGCGCTCGCCCGACGTAGAGCGCCTGCCCGTGCCGGTCGCGAAAGATGTAGACGCCGGGCCGCGTCGGCGCGCCGAAGACGAGCGAGCGCTTCTCGTACACACGGCGCCGTCGGGGCGCGGCGAGCTCGACGAGGTCGGCGACCGACCGGGCTCCTCGCTCCTGCGCCAGTCCGACGAGCGCGACCAGGATCTCGGCGGTTGCCTGAGCGTCGGGAAGCGCACGGTGGCACGGTCGCACGGAGGTTCCAAAGAAGTGGGCGAGCGACGCGAGACCGACGCGGGGAGTGCGGCCCGTGAGCAGCTTCCGTGCCAGGCCTACCGTGTCAACGACAGGCGCCGCAAGTCTGCGGCCGGTGATGTGCTCCACCTCGCGGTCGAGAAACGCGAGATCGAAGCGGGCGTTGTGCGCAACGATGACCGCGCGGTCTCCCGCAAAGGCGAGGAAGTCACTGACCGCTGCCGCAGGCCGAGGGGCGCCGCGCAGGTCGCGGTCCTCGAGCCCGGTGATCCCGGCGACGACCGGAGGAATCGGCACGCCCGGGTCGACCAACGTCTGGAACGTTCCGGCGGGCAGCAGCGCCTCGACCCGAACAGCGCCGATCTCGCAGATCGCCGACCGGCCCGGACGGAGGCCAGTCGTCTCGAGGTCCACGACGACGAACCGCGCCGCCTCGAGCAGCAGATCTTGGCCCGGCGGAGCTGCGAGCCCGACAGACGCCCCGCGCCAGGCCAGGCGAGCGTCGCCCTCGACGACGTCCTCGAGCAGGCTCCGGGCGAAGTCTTCCGGAGCACGCGCGAGTGCGAAGAGAGCCCGGGCCGCCTCGCCCGCGGGCACCGGACCTCGCCGCTCCTCGACGAGCTCCACGAGTCGGTCGGCGGCATCGAAAGCGAGCTGCACCCGGAACACGATAGACGAACATGTGTTCGTATCCAAGCCTCCACCAATGCCGAAGGCCGCGTCTGCGGCCTTCGGGTACGCATCCGCTGAAGGGAGAGGACTTAGCGGAGGGCCTGCTTGAGCTGGCTGCCGGCGGAGAACTTGGGCACCGTGGCCGCCGGAATCTGCACACGCTCGCCGGTGCGCGGGTTGACGCCCTGCCGCGCAGCGCGCTGCTGTGGAGAGAACTTGCCGAAGCCGGTGAACGACACCGCGTCGCCCCCCTTGAGCGCCTCGGTGATCGAGTCGAGGAACGCGTCGACCGCCGCGCTCGCATCCCGCTTGGTGAGCCCGCTCTTGTCGGCCACCTTGTCGATGAACTCGGCCTTCGTCACTGACCTCTCCTTCCGTCCTTGTACCTGACTAGGGGAACCGGCGACACCCTAACAGAGCCCCCCGATAGCAAGCAACCATGCGGGTTTCCGGGGTTTTTTCAGCTTTGGACGATGTCGCGCGCGCAGAAGAGCGGGTACAACCTGACCGCTTTGCGTGCGAGCGCGTCGGCGCCGCCCTCCTCGCGGTCGACCACGCAGATCGCGGCGCTGCATCGAAGACCGGCCTCGCGCACCGCGTCGATTGCGTCGACCGCCGCCCCACCCGAGGTGACGACGTCCTCCACGAGACAGACCTCTTCGTCCGCGGCAAAGTCGCCTTCGAGCCGGTTCTCGGTGCCGTAGCCTTTCGCCTCCTTGCGAACGAGGAGGAAGGGGAGGCCCGACGCAAGCGAGGCCGCCGCGGCCAACGCGACGGCACCAAGCTCGGGGCCGGCGATCCGCGCCGCCCCCGGCGCGATCTCCGAGACCCGCCCGGCGATCCGCTCGCCGAGCGCCCCGAGGATGTCGGGCCGCGTTTCGAAGCGGTACTTGTCCAGGTAGTAGCGGGAGCGCTTGCCCGAGCGAAGCACGAAGTCGCCCTCCAGGTAGGCATGCTCGCGGATCGCCCGGGCGAGCTCCGCGTCGGTCATCGGCGCCGTCAGCTTCGGGCCTGCGCGAGGATTCGGCGCGCGACCGGGAAGAGCCGGTTCGCCTCGTCGCTCCCCTCGGCGAAGCTCACCATCGAGCCGTCGGCGTAGTAGACGTCGAGGTGATCCTTGGCGCCCGAGCGACGTCGCCACACGGCGGCCGCGCCGAGGAGCGAGCCGATCGCGACGAGGACGGCGGCCAGCTTACGCTTCATCGACCACCTCCTGCTCCTCCTTCTTGCGCTTGCGGCGGGCGCCTGCCGTCGCCTTCTTCGCCGACGGGCTCTCACCGCTCAGCCGGAGGCACGTCTTCAGGTCGTAGAAGACCAGGCCGGATGTTGGATCGCGGCCGGTGACCGCGGCAACGAGCCGGTCACCGTCCGTGACGACGAAGACGCAGCCCTCGTGGAAGGCAACCTCGACCTGGGTCGGCTCGCCGGCGGGCCCGGCCGCGCCCTGCAGGAGTTCTCGGGCCTCCTCGGCGATCGCGCCGGCTCGGGCGTCGTTGCCGAGGGTCGAGGCCAGCACCGTGCCGTCGCCGTCGGCGAGCACCGCGAACTCGATCTGCGAGGAGATCTCGACGAGGTCGGCGAGCGCCTGCGCGGCATCCACGGCGGCAAACCTAACACACGACCGTAGACTCCTTCGCAGTGCACCCGATCGTCCGAAAGTACCTCGCCGACCGGGGCACCCACCTCGCCGCGATGATCGCCTATTTCGCGATCCTCGCCTTCGTCCCGCTTCTATTTCTGGCGCTCTCCTTGCTTGCATTGCTGGGCGAGCAGGACGAGTCGAGCTATTTGATCGAGGAGCTCCAGCGGGCGTTTCCCAAGAACTCGGTCGAGAACATCCTCGACGCCGTCACGGAGATCCAGGAGCAGGCACCGGAGCTGTCCGTGATCGGCGGCATCGGCCTCATCTGGGCGGCGCTCGGCTTCTTCAGCGTCCTCGAGTCGGCGTTCAACATCGTCTACGGGCTCCCCAATCGCCCGTTCATCCGCCAGAAGACGCTCGTGCTCCTGCTGACGGCGGCGTCGCTGGTCGTGCTCTTCCTCGCGCTCGTCACCTCTTCGCTCGGCGTCGAGCTCGCCAACCGTTCGGGAGTCGCGGAGGGCACGCTCTCCTACGTCTACGCCCTCCTCGTCTCGACCGCGCTTCTGATCGGCATGACCTGGAGCCTCTACCGGTTGCTGACGAACATGCCGCTGACCTGGCGCGAGACACTGCCAGGTGCGCTCGTCGCGTCCGTGCTCCTCCAGGCCAGCTTCCAGATCCTGCCGATCTTCGTTCGCCTCTCGAACGAGCTGATCGCCCTGCAGGCGTACGGAGGCCTCGTGCTCCTGCTCGTCTGGCTCTACGTGATGGCGAACATCCTGGTGCTCGGCGCCGAAGTGAACTGGTGGCTCAGCCGGGGGCGTGCCGGACCGACCGGGAGATCGCCGGTCTAGATTCCGTCGGCCTCGGTCGTCTGCACGCGCTCCTCCAAAGCCTCGAGCACCTTCGTCTCGATGTCTGGGTGGTGAACGATGAGGCTGCGGAACGACTGCCGCGTCAGGACGAAGAAGCGGAGGGGCGTGACCGCCGTCACGGTCGCGGTGCGCCGAGGCGACTCGTAGATCAGCGCGATCTCGCCGAAGAACTCGCCCGGGGAAAGCCTGCGAATCTCCTGGCCGCCCTTGCTGACCGCGACCTCACCCTCGACGATGACGAAGAACTCGCGACCGATATCACCTTCCCGCGCGAGCACCTTGCCCTCGCTGACGTCGAGGTCTTCCGTCACCTTCGCCAGCTCGACCAGCTCGGCGCGCGAAAGGTTGCTGAAGAGCGGCGCTCGGGCGAGCGCCGTCGCCTTGTCGTCGTGCGAAAAGAGCTGCATGCGCGGACCCTACAATCCCGGAGCGCCGCTGCCTACTGCTTCCAGCAGGTGCCCCGCGGCGACGGCTCGGTGGCTGTGGGCCGTCTTCCATTCGTCACCGAGCTCGGCCACCGTCTGCTGCTCCCCATCCGGGATGAACACCGGGTCGTAGCCGAATCCGCCCGAGCCACGAGACTCGTTCGCGATCGTCCCCTCGAGCGTCCCGGAGCCCCGGATCTCATCCAGATCGGGGGAGACCGCGACAAGCTCGCAGACGTACCGCCCGCGGCGCTTCGCCCCGGTCATCCCGGCCAGCTCACCGAGCAGCCGGGACACGTTCTCCTCGTCGGTTGCGCGGGAACCGGCGAAGCGCGCAGAGTAGATGCCCGGCCGTCCACCGAGCCCGTCGACCTCGAGCCCGGAGTCCTCTCCGATCATCCAGAGGCCGGCCGGGCCCACGCTACGGCCGAAGCGCGCCTTCGCGCGGGCGTTTGCGTAGAACGTCTCGCCGATCTCTTCGGGGAGCTCTTCGGCCTCGGTCGGCTCGATCTCCCACCCGGACAGCAAGGCGGTGAGCTCTCGGGCTTTGTGGCGGTTCTTCGAGACGAGGATGGCCCGCACTCGACCGCTCAGACCCAACGAACGGCGAGCACGCCCTCGAGTGAGGCGAGGTCTTCCACGAGCCGTTCCTCGGCGGGCCCGAGCGGCAGGTCGAGCTCGACTCGGAGCATGCGGTGGTCGCGGTCGTCCTCGAACTGCACCCGACTCACGCGGACGCGGCGCTCGTCGATCACAGCGAGCGGCTCGGCGATGGAATGCTCCCGGGTGAGGTCGATTTCCAACTCGCGCCCCGCCCGGCGGAAGCGACGCAGCATCGTCCCTCCTTCCAGCCAGCGGAACGGGCCGAGCCCGACGAGGACGATGCCGGTCGCGATCAGGGCCGCCGAGTAGTAGCCGGCTCCGACGGCCATCCCGATCGCGGCCACGATCCAGAGGCTGGCCGCGGTCGTGAGGCCCCGCACGGCCGCCCCCTGGCGGATGATCGCGCCCGCGCCCAGAAAGCCGATGCCTGTCACGATCTGGGCTGCGATGCGAGTCGGGTCGAAGACGACACCCGAGCGGTTCGAAAACTCGAAGTCGCTCCAGCCGTAGGCCGAGACGAGCGTGAAGAGCGCCGCACCGACGCCGACGAGCATGTGCGTGCGCAAACCGGCCGCCCGATCCCTCAGCTCCCGCTCCAGGCCGATCGCGCCTGTGAGCCCGGCCGCGACAGCGAGCCGGATCAGGACGTCCCACCATTCGAGCTCCGGGATCAAGCGACCGCCGCCCTCTGTTTCGCCCCGATCGAGCGGATGCCACCGGTGGCCAGATCGACGAGCGCATCGAGCTCGTCCCTGGTGAACGGCACCCGCTCGGCCGTCGCCTGCACCTCGATGAGACGGCCGTCGCCGGTCAGGACGACGTTCATGTCCACGTCGGCCGCGGAGTCCTCCGCGTAGTCGAGGTCGAGCAGCGCCTCGCCCCCGACGATGCCCACGGAGACCGCCCCGACGAGGTCGGCAGGCTCGGGCAGCCCGGCGCGGCGGGCAGCCAGCGTCAGGGCGACCCAGGCTCCCGAGATCGCGGCCGTCCGGGTCCCGCCGTCGGCCTGGAGCACGTCGCAGTCGATCCAGACGGTGTGTTCGCCCAACGTCTCGAGGTCGTACACGGCGCGGAGGGACCTGCCGAGGAGCCGCTGGATCTCGACCGTGCGGCCCTTCTGCTTGCCGGCGCTCGCCTCGCGCTGGGTGCGCTGTCCGGTCGAGGCGGGGAGCATCCCGTACTCCGCCGTCAGCCAGCCCCGGCCGCTGCCGGCGAGCCAGCGCGGAACGCCCTCTTCGACGCTTGCGGTGCAGAGCACGCGCGTGGCGCCGAAGGAGATGAGCGCGGAGCCGGTCGCCTGCTCGACGAACCCGGTGACGATCTCGACCGGGCGCAGCTCGTCGGGCCGGCGTCCCTCGCGACTCACCCGGTCACACTTCCAGAACTCCCCGACGCAGCCTTGGTGCGTTTCGCGTACCAAGCGCGCGGATTTGGGCTGTACGCTCGAAAGCGGGTGGTGGGCTGGGGTGCCCCGCGGAGATCGTGGGCGCAGCCGACGCTCACGCGGTTGCGAGCTCGAGCTCGCGGACGGTGACCTGCTCCACTAACGGGATCGGAAGCTGCAGGAAGCGCTCGCCGAGCGTCCGGAACTCCTCGGGCGAGCCAGTCGTGAGGAACCGGGCCCGGCCGGTGCGGTCAGGGTCGTTCCCGACGTCCTTGCGCGTCAACGTCTGCGCCACCTCCCGCGCGGTCTCGTCCGCGGAGAAGATGAGCGTCGTCCCCCGCCCGAACACCCGCTCGAAGACGCGTCGGATCATCGGGTAGTGCGTGCAGCCCAGGATGACCGTGTCGACCTCACCTGCCTTCAAGGGCGCGGCGTACTCGCGGACGGCGGCGTCGAGCTGCTCGCCGACGTCGCCCGCCTCGATGAGCGGCACAAGCTTCGGGCAAGCGACCGAGATCACCTGCGCGCCCGCGTCGAGCGCGTGAATGATCTCCTCGTACCGTCCGCTCGCCACCGTCGCCTCGGTGGCAAGGAGGCCGATGCGCCGGTTCCGCGTCGCCTGCACCGCGGCGTGCGCCTCCGGAACGAGCACGCCCACGATCGGGACGCGGAGCGACTCCTGGAGAGCCGGCAGGGCAGCCGAGGTCGCTGCGTTGCAGGCCGCGACGATGAGCTTCACGTCCTCCCGCTCGAGATATGCGGCGATCTCGTGGGCGAAACGGCGGATCTGGGCGGGAGGCAGCGGCCCGTAGGGGCAGCGCGCCCCGTCGCCGAGGTAGAGGAAGTCTTCGTTCGGCATGCTGACGAGGCACTCGTGCAGAACGGTGAGCCCGCCTGCCCCCGAGTCGAAGATCCCGATCGGCCGCTCGTCCACCGGCTCGATTCTAGGCACAGCGCCGGGCAGCACCAGCCGCCTGACGGGCCGCGGCGAGGATCGCGCAGCGCGCCCCGGCGCTCACTCGACAGACGCTAGCGTTACACCGTGCTCGAGGTCTGGAGCGGAGACGACCCGTTCGCCGAGCTCGAGGCCTACCTCGAGGAAGCTGGCTTCGCCGCAGGCGGCGACGGCTTGGTCGCCGACGTGTTTCTGGGCTATCGGCTGTCGCACGCCCTCCGCCGAGAGCCTTGGCCCGACCCTCCAGAGCCGTGTCGTCTGCCGCTCCTCGCCGCGCGGGTCCACAGCGTCGGGGAGCTTCCGCCTCCCGGCCGCTTCGCGATAGGCGAGTGGCAGCGCTCCTGGGACGACGAGGCCTACACGGCGGCGATCGAGTCCGTCCAGGCCGCGATCGGGCGCGGCGACGTCTACCAGGTCAACCTCGTCCAGCACATGCAGGCACCGTTCTGGGGCGACGTAGCCGGGCTGGCCGAACGCCTCGCATGCCTCCGCCCACTCGTTCGGCATCCCTTTAAGGGGAATGGCTGGGCGATCGTCTCCGGCTCGCCCGAGCTCTTCCTCGCCCGACGAGGAGACCGGGTCTGGACGAAGCCGATCAAGGGCACCCGGCCGGCCGGAGCGCGCGGCGAGTTGAGGGAGTCGGAGAAGGACGCCGCAGAGCACGTGATGATCGTCGACCTGGAGCGCAACGACCTCTCACGCGTCTGCGAGCCGGGCTCGGTGCGCTGGCCGGACCTGATGGCCGAGCACGAGCTTGCGGGCGTGACCCACATGGTCACAACTGTCGAGGGCCGACTCCGAGCCGGCGTGAGCCTCGCCGACCTGCTCGGTGCCGTCTTCCCGGGCGGCTCGGTCACGGGGGCGCCCAAGATCTCGGCGCTCGACCACATCGCCGCGCTCGAACCGGTTGGTCGCGGTGCGTCCATGGGGGCGCTCGGACGGATCTATCCGAACGGGGACCTCGACCTGGCGCTGACGATCCGCACTTTCGCGGTCGCCGACGGTGAGATTCACCTATGGGTGGGCGGAGGCATCGTCTGGGACTCCGACCCGCGCGCGGAGATCGAGGAGTCCTGGGTGAAGGCGCGCCCACTCCTGGCCGCGTCGGGAAGCCCGGTTCCCGAAGTGGTGGCCACGTGACCGTCCTCGCACTGGCCGTCGGCGGCCGCGGCCTCGTCGACCCCCGCGAGCCGGTCCTCCACGCCGACGACGAGGCGTTCCTGCGCGGTCGCGCGGCGTTCGAGACGATCCGCGTCTACGACGGTCGGCCGTTCCGGCTCGAGGAGCATCTCGGACGCCTGTCCGACTCCGCCGAGCGACTGGGGCTCCCGCCGGTCGACGTGGCCGGCTTCCAGGGGATCATCCGCGAAGCGCTTGGTGCCTCGGGTGAGCCGGCGGCCGTGCTGCGCCTGTACGTCACGCCGGGGCGGGAGGGCGGCTCGTCCCCGACCGCGCTCGCGATGGTCTCCACCCTGCCGGCCGATCTCGAGGAGCGTCGGTCGCGGGGCCAGCGCATGATCACCGTCCAGCTCGGGATCGAGCCGGGCGTGCGCGCCGGCGCACCCTGGCTTCTCGGCGGGGTCAAGTCGACCAGCTACGCAGTCAACATGGCGGCCGAGTCCGAGGCGCGGCGGCGTGGCGCCGACGACGCCATCTTCCTCGCAAACGGCCGAATCGTCCTCGAGGGCCCCGTCACCAACGTCTGGTGGCGCAGTGGCCGCGACCTCTTCACGCCGGGGCTGGAGCTCGGAATCCTGGCGGGCGTGACACGGGCCACGCTGCTCGAAGGCGCAGCAGGGCTCGGCTACCGGACGCACGAGGGCGCGTACCAGGTGAACGATCTCGCCGACGCGGAGGAGGTGTTCACGTCTTCCTCGGTGCGGGAGGTCATGCCTGCAGTCGTGCTGGACGGGGAACAGGTCGGTGACGGCCGACCTGGGCAGGCAGCCGTGGAGCTCCAGTCGGCGCTTCGCAAGGCTGCGGCTGCGTGAGCACTCAGATCCACACATGCGCCGCTCGGCCCGATCTCTGGGAGCGGGCGCCAGACGAGCTGGACGGCGTCTGGCCGACGTACAACGAGCAGGGCGACGTGACCGGCCGACTCTGGAGTCGGCTCGACGAGGACTTCCGCGACTTCCAGTTCGTCCTCTACGACGAGGAGCGGGACCTCCTCCTGGCACACGGCCACTCGATCCCCTGCTGGTGGGACGGGATGGTTGCCGGCCTGCCGGCCGGGATCGACGACATGCTCGAACGCGCCATGCGTCTCTTCGACGAGGGCGGCGAGCCCAACACGCTCTCGGCCCTTGCGATCGAGATCCCCCTGAGCCACCAGGGCGGGGGTCTCTCGCGGACGATGATCGGGGCGATGCGGGAGATCGCCGCTGCGCACGGCTATCCAAACCTGATCGCGCCGCTCCGGCCGACGTGGAAGGAGCGCTACCCGCTCACGTCGATCGACCGGTACGCGGCCTGGACGCGCGAGGATGGGCTCCCCTTCGACCCGTGGATCCGCCTTCACGTTCGCCTCGGCGCCGAGATCCTGAGGCCGGTCGAAAGATCGCTCCACATCACGGGAAGCGCGGCCGAGTGGGAAGAGTGGACGGAGACGGCGTTTCCCGAGACCGGCGCCTACGTCTTTCCGCACGGCCTGGCCCCTCTTCAGGTCGACCGCGAGGCCGACCTCGGCGACTACTGGGAGCCCAACGTTTGGGTTCGCCACCGCGTAGGCTGATTGCGTGCAGGTTCTCTCCATCATCCACAGCACCGGCGCCCGCGCGGGCGTGTTCGCGGACGCGGTGGCCGAGCGCGGGCACACGCTCGGCGAATGGCTGATCTCACGCGAGCCGGAGCCGCCTGCGCCGATCGAGAGCTACGACGCCGTGCTGGTCTTCGGCGGCGTGATGCACGTCGACCAGGAAGACCGGCACGACTGGCTGCGCTCGGAGCGCCTGCTCCTGCAGGAGCTCGTGGCGGCCGAGGTGCCCCTCATGGGCGTCTGCCTCGGCGGCCAGATGATCGCGAAGGCCGTCCAGGCTCACGTCCGGCGCATGCCGAGCCCCGAGATCGGCTGGCCGACCGTCGAGCTCACGCCCGAGGCCGCCGCGGATCCGGTCTTCGCGGGGCTACCCGAGCGTTTCCCCGCGTTCGAGTGGCACCTCTACCACTTCGAACTCCCACCCGGGGCAGTCCCGCTCGCGCGGAACGAACGCTGCCTCCAGGCCTTCCGGGCCGGCCCCGCGGCCTGGGGAGTTCAATTTCACGCCGAGGCGACGCACGCAAGCCTCCTCGACTGGCTCGACAAGTTCGACCCAGAGGAGGACGGCCAAGTCGACGTCGAGCGCCTGACCGAGGAAACCAACGAGCTGATCGGCGGGTGGAACGCGTTCGGACGGGAGCTCTGCGGCCGCTTCCTCGCCGTCGCGGAGGCCGGGGCTCCGGCTAGCGCGTCTGACCGCGACGCGACCACTCGTGCCATGACCCCGCATAGTTGACGGCGTCGACGGCGGCGGCGCGTAGGAGCGCGGCGGCAATCTCGGAGCGCTGCCCCGAGTGGCAGTACACGACGACGCGCGCGTCTTCGTCGACTCCGCGCTCGGCGAGCACGCGGCGCACGAGGGCCTGGTCGCCGCCGATGGCGTAGAGCTCGTTCAGCTCGAGGTGCACGGCGCCCGGGATGTGACCCTGGTAGGGATCGCACGGATAGCCGCCGAGGCCCTCGAACTCCTCGAACGACCGGACGTCGACCACGGCGACCTCGCCCGTCTCCATGAGCCTCGCCAGCTCGTCGCCGGTCATACGGCCTCCTCGAGAAAGTCGACCAGGACCCGGGCCACGACGTCAGGCCGCTCCAAGGGCACCAGGTGGCCTGCACCGGCGATGCGCGAAAAGCGCGCATTCGGCAACGCGGCGAGCATCGCCTCGGAGTCGGCCGGCGGCGTGAGCCGATCCTCGTCTCCAGCGACGACCAGAACAGGCACGTCGATCGTGCGGAGCGTCGGGCGCGAGTCAACGCGGTCACGGATCGTCTCCTGGGCGGCAACGAGGCCGGTGATGGGCTGCTCGAGCGCGTGCATGCGCGCGTGCGCGACGACGTCCAGGTCGACGTCGGAGGCGAAGAGACGCGGGGCAAGTTCCTCCCAGAACGGCTGCTTGCCCGCCTCCCCGAGAAGGCGGATCGAATCGTCCCGCGCCAGCCGCTGCTCGTCCGAGTCGGGCGTCGCGCGCGAGCCGACGAGTACCAGCGCCTGGATCCGCTCGGAGGCTTGCCGCCACAGCTCGAACGCAAGGTAGCCGCCCATCGAAGACCCGACCGCGACGAACGGGCGCTCGACCAGGGCGAGGACCTGGCGTGCCCAGGCGCCGAAGCCCAGCTCCAGATCGGCCCCGGGGAGATCCGGCGCGACGATGTCGTAGCCGGCATCCTCCAACGCAGGACGAACCCCGTCCCACATGCGCGAATCGAACGGGAACGCGTGCAGGAGGAGAACCGTCGGACGCCCCACGGCTGCGATGCTAGCGGCCGCATGCTCCTCGAGCTCGCTCCGGCCCGCCCGCCGATGGTCGCCGCCGAGGCGATGGTCGCGACCAGCCAGCCGCGCGCGACCCGCGCCGGCCTGCGGATGCTCGAGCGCGGAGGGAACGCTGCTGACGCCGCCCTCGCCGCAGCGGCGATGCTCTGTGTGACGGAGCCGATGTCGACCGGAATCGGTGGCGATGCCTTCGCACTCGTCTGGGACGGCAAGAGGCTGTACGGGCTCGACGCGGCCGGCCCAGCGCCCCGGGCAGCGGATCCGGTCCAGCCCGTGGCGGAGGCGGGGCCGACGTCGGTCACGGTGCCCGGCGCGGTCGCCGGCTGGGCTGCGCTGACGGATCGGTTTGCCCGCTTCGGCCTCGACACGCTCCTCGAGGCGGCAATCGAGGCCGGTGAGGCCGGCTTTCCCGTCGCTCCGATCACGGCCGCCGCCTGGATGGATGTGCCCGCCGCGCTCGGGCCGGCTCCGAGCTCAGGGTCGCTCGTCCAGCTGCCCGATCTCGCGGCCACGCTCCGGCGCGTCGCCCAGGAGGGGCCGACCGCTCTCTACCGCGGGGACGTCGCGCGTGCGATCGCGTCCTGCAGTTGGCTCGACGAGGACGACCTCGCCGCGTTCGAGCCCCGGTGGGTCGAGTCGCTCGCGCTCGACTACCGCGGCGTCACCGTCTGCGAACTGCCGCCGCCCACTCAAGGTGTCGCGGCGCTCGAGGGTCTCGGGCTCCTCGCCCTCGGCGATCCGACCTTCGCGGAGCGGGTCGAGTGCGTGCGCCTGGCGCTCGAGGATGCGCTCGAGCACGTGCGCGACGGCGCCGACGTCCGAGGCCTGATCGATCGAGACTTTCTCAGGCGGAGACGGAACGACCGCGGCACGACGGCGTCGGAGCCTCAGGGCGGAACGGTCTACCTGTGCGCGGTCGACGGCGAGGGAATGGCGGTCTCCTTCATCCAGAGCCTCTACGACTCGTTCGGAAGCGGCGTCGTCGCGCCGGGGACCGGGGTCGCTCTCCAAAACCGCGGCGCCTGCTTCGCCGTCTCGGGACGGGTCGAGCCGGGCCGACGCCCCTACCACACGATCATTCCCGGCATGCTCCTGCGCGAGGGCCGGCTGCTCGGACCGTTCGGGGTGATGGGAGGGTTCATCCAGGCGCAGGCACACGTGCAGCTTGTGTCGGCGCTCGTCGACGACGGTCTCGACCCGCAGGCCGCCCTTGACCGGCCACGCTTTCGCGTGGAGGGTGACCGCGTCCTGCTCGAGCGGGGTCTTTGGGGGCATGGCCCCGAGGTCGAGGCCCTCGGCCTCACGCCGATCCGAAGCCGCGACCACGGGCGCTTCGGGGGTGGTCAGGCGATCCTTCGCAACGACCGAGGACTCGTGGGCGGCTCGGACCGGCGCAAGGACGGCCACGCCGCCGGCTTCTAGGAACCGGTGCGACCGGGCGAGGGCGCCTACGCCCGGGGAACGACGATCGCGTCTGCCTGCTCGAGCGCCTCGGGGTAGCCGTGCGAAGCCTGCGGGATGCCAAAAAGGCGAGCTAGCTCGGCGAGCAGCTCACGCGCCGGGGGCAGTTCGGCGGGCGTCGCCGCCGTGCGGGCCGTGACGCGAACGGCGTCCGCGTCCGCGCCCGTGAGCCGGGACATCAGACGTGGGTTGGCGCCGAGCGCGATCACCTCGCCCGGCGGCAGCGGCCCGTAGTACTCGGGAACGGAGAGATACTCGTCGACCACGCGTCCGCGTTCGAAGGCGACATAGCGGACGACTCGTCCCTCCTCGAGGCCTGTCGTTAGGACGAACGCGCCCATGCGATCCGAGATCTCACGGGCGAGCCGGCGCAGCATCTCCGGCTCGCGGTCGGTCAGCTCGTCGTAGGCCGACGTCCAGCCATCGCGCGGCGGCAGCACCACGCTTCCCTGGGATCCGCCGGGAAGGCGAGGGACGAACTGGCGTACCGCCCTGACGACGCTGTCGACGTCGTCGCTCTGGACGTGGAGGGATCCCCAGGAGAGCTCCTCGATGCCGCCGAGACGGTCCTCGAGTGCTGCGATCGGCGCCTCGAGCGTCCGGGACGTCTCCGTGAAGCCGGCGCGGATCCAGGCTTCTCCGTCCTCGTGGGTGGTCTCGATCTTGACGACGCCGGCACCCGCGGCCCGAGCCTCCCCGATGAGTCGGCGCACCACCTCCTCGGTGGGCGCTCCCTCGACGTGCGCTTCGTGCGCCATCAGCCGTAAACCCTATGGCCGACGAGGAGATAGTGCGCCGCCAGGTTGGCAAAGCGCGAAAAACGCGCGCCGAGCGCGACCACGTCCTCTCCGCTCCAGTAGAAGTGCTGCACCGCCTTCCGGAGGGCGAGGTCGCCGTGCGGCCAGGCTTCGGGCCGGCCGAGATGACGCGCCAGGAACCAGGCGGCGGTCCACTCCCCGATTCCCGGAAGCGCCACGAGCGTCGACCTCACCTCGTCGTTCGGAACGACGGCAAGTGCCTGGAGGTCGACGTCCGACCGTGCGAGCCCGACGACGTACTCCGCCTTCCTCCGCGAGAATCCGACCGGCACGATCTCCTCGGGCGCGGCGAGCGCCAGGCGTTCTCGGGTCGGAAATGAGAACGCGACCTCGTGACGCTCGCCGAATGACTCGATCAGCCGATTGCGGATGCTGGCCGCAGCACGGAGGGAGATCTGCTGGGCGGTGATGGAGGTGACGAGGGTCTCGAACGGATCGGGGACGAGAGGCGGCCGAAACCCGCGCAGGGCCGGAACGATCTCCGCGAGCCCCGGCTCGCTTGCGGAGAAGGCGGCGAAGGCGTCGAGATCGAACGGCTCGCCCAGATAGCGGCGCACAGGACCGGCCAGCTCGTTGCCGCCGGGTGTGACTCGAACCCCGCCCGGCTCCGGTTCGATTCGAACCTCACGACCGTCGAGCACGCGGTGGAGCCCGTTCTCGTGCCAGAGGTTCGCGAGGTCGGGCCCGAACGCCCGGTACCGCTCGGTCGTGAGCGTGAAGTCGAACGGCTCAGGTAGCGAGACGGCGAGCGATGGAATGGAAGTCCTCGAATCGCTCGAACGGCACGCCCTGCTCCTCGAGATAACTCGCCAAGCCGCGCCGGGCGAAGACGAGGTCGGCCGACTCCGCGGCACAGCGATCCGAGTAGCCGTCACCGACGTAAACGAGCTCCGTCCCGTTCGCCAGCGAGGCCGCCGTCGAGCGCTTGCACGGCTGCCCGCACGTCTCGCAAATCTCCGCAACCCTGAACTGCACCTTCCACCCGTCCGGATCGGCGTCCACCGTGTTCGAGAGCAGCTCGACGTCCGACAAGTCCTCACGCTCGAGCACCGGCTCGATCAGCTCGCGGAAGCCGGACGAGACGATGACGAAACGCCAGCCGCGGTCTCGGGCGAGCTGGACGAGCTCGCGGAAGCCGGGCCGCACGCGGACGTTCTCCAGCACCCATGTCCGCACCTCGTCGAGCGGCGCCCGGACCGGCTCGAACTCTCGGCGGATGACCTCGTTCAGAGTGAGGGAACGGTCGTCGAGGCCCTCATCGACCTCGCGGTAGACCTCCTCGTCGCCGAAGGTCAGCGCGATCTCGTCGAGGAGGTCCTGCTCCGTGATCGTGCCGTCGAAGTCGACGACGAGGGTACGCGCGCTCAAAGGTGCGACGTCACTCCTGCGGGATCCTCGTGCGCGCTCCGGCCGTCGCCGGCTTCGAACCACGAGTACGCGTAGGACGGATCGTCGAGCTCGCGCGCGAGCGCGCTCAGCCGGAGCGGGTGGAACGTGTCGCACATGACCGCGTACTCGTGCGTCTCCGTCAACCCGATCGACTTCTCTGCCAGGCCGGGGTGCGGCCCGTGCGGGATCCCCGACGGATGGAGCGTGACCGACCCGATCTCGATGCCCTTTCGCGAGGAGAAGTTCCCGTCCACGTAATAGATCATCTCCTCGCTGTTCAGGTTCGAGTGGTGGTAGGGAATCGGGATCGCCTCGGGATCGAAGTCCAGCTTACGTGGGCAGAACGAGCAGATCACGAAGTTCCGGCCCTGGAACGTCTGGTGCGAAGGCGGCGGCATGTGGATGCGGCCGGTAATCGGCTCGAAGTCGCGGATGTTGAACGTCCACGGGTAGACGTAGCCGTCCCACCCGACGACGTCGAAGGGGTGGTAGTCGAGGACGTACGTCTGAATGCCGTCCTTGATCCGAAGCTTGACGACGTGCGCGCCGCGGTCGGTGTGCGTCTTCAGCTCGACCGGAGAGTGGAGATCACGGTGGTAGTAGGGCGCGTGCTCGAGGAGCTGCCCGTACTCGTTCCGGTAGCGGCGCGGGATCTCGATCAGTCCCGGAGACGTGAAGACGACGTGGCGCTGCTCGCCCTCCGGCGCGAAGCGGTATGTCGTGCCGCGCGGAATGACGACGTAGTCGCCCTCCCTGTACGGCAGGTCGCCGAAGATCGTCTCGAGCGTTCCGGCTCCATCGTGCACGAAAACGACCTCGTCGCCCTCGCCGTTTCGGTAGAAGAAGTCC
Source organism: uncultured Actinomycetes bacterium (assembly GCA_963842305.1). Classification (GTDB taxonomy): domain Bacteria; phylum Actinomycetota; class Thermoleophilia; order Gaiellales; family Gaiellaceae; genus JAIBJN01. Next base: position 199,502 of record CAWJFW010000002.1, on the reverse strand, counting down.
ATCGACTCGGTCGGGCGGCAGAGCGCGATCTCGACGTCGTCGTTCCACATGAGCAGGCGGCGCCCGCCGATCGCGTCGCCCCCGGGCTGGACCTCGTGGGTGCGCAGATGGCGATGAGCATGGCCGTCCGGCACCCATTCCTCGCGCACGATCGGCTCGAAGGTCGCGACGTCCTGCACGCGGCAGGGCGAATGGAGGTGGTAGAGGATCGACTCGTTCCCGGAGAAGCCCTCGAGCCCCATGACCTCCTCGGTCAGGAGGGTCCCGTTCTCCCGGAATTGGATGTGCCGCTTGCGCGGAAGACGGCCGAGGCTGACGTAGGAGGGCACGGGTTACAGGTTGCCGCGCAGCTCTTGCTCTCGCTCGAGCGCCTCGAAGAGCGCCTTGAAGTTGCCGGCGCCGAAGCCACGGGAGCCGTGGCGCTCGATCAGCTCGAAGAACACCGTGGGCCTGTCTCCGATCGGCTTGGTGAAGATCTGCAGCAAATAGCCCTCGTCGTCCCGATCGACGAGGATACCCAACCGGGAGAGATCGTCGTACTCGGCGTGGATCTCCCCGACCCGCTCCGCGATGTCGTCGTAGTACGCGGTGGGCGTTGCGAGGAAGCGAACCCCGCGCTCCCTGAGCGCGTGAACCGCGTCCACGATGTCCGGCGTCTCCACGGCAATGTGCTGAACGCCGGGGCCGCCGTAGAACTCGAGATATTCGTCCACCTGCGACTTCCGCTTCCCTTCGGCCGGCTCGTTGATCGGGAACTTGATCCGTCCGTCGCCGTCTGCGACGACCTTGGACATGAGCGCCGAGTACTCGGTCGAGATCTCCTCGTCGGAGAAGTGGAGAAGCTCCGTGAACCCGAGCACGCGCTCGTAGAACGCGACCCACTCGTTCATCCGGCCGAGCTCGACGTTCCCCACGGCATGGTCGAACTCCGTGAAAAGCCCGAGATCCGGCCCGGTGTCGACCGCCGCAAAGCCGGGAAGGAAGGGGCCGTCGTAGGCGCCGCGCTCGACGAACGTGTGAATGGTCTCGCCGTAGGTCGCGATGGAGGCGAGGCACACCACCCCATGCTCATCGGCGAGCTCGAACGGCTCGCCCACCCCGGCAGCACCGCGGTCGAGTGCGGTTCGGTACGCAGCCGCCGTGTCGGGCACCGCGATGGAGAGGGAGCGGACGCCGTCGCCGTGGGCGGCCACATGTGCGGCCACCGGGCTTGTCGAGACGAGCGGCGCGGTGAGGACGAGGCGCACGTTCCCGTGCTGAACCACACGGGACGCACGGTCGCGGACACCGGTCTCGAGACCCGCCACGGCGACCTCGCGAAACCCGTACGCCGTCACGAAGTAGTGGGCAGCCTGGGTCGCGTTCCCGACCCACAGCTCGATGTGGTCGAGCCCGAGCAGCGGCATCGGGTCGTTGGCCTCTCTCGCGAGCTTGGAATCCAGCTGGGCGGCCATGATCGTCTCCTTGTTCCGGCGTTGGTGAAATAATGTCGCGGTGATCTGCCGGAGACAATCTCTCTTCGTTGCGCTTTGAGCCCGAAAACCCCCATCCTTGACGAAACCGACCGGCGAATCGTTTCGCTGATGCGAGCAGGGGCTCGCCGGTCGTTTCGCGACGTGGGCCAGGCGGTCGGCCTCTCCGCGCCGGCCGTCAAGCGGCGCGTCAATCGGCTCGAGGCGGCCGGCATCATCACCGGCTACACGGCGGTGCTCGACCCGGAGAAGTTCGGCTGGTCGATGCAGGCCGTGGTCTTCCTCTACTGCGAGGGGACGATGGCAGCGGCCGAGGTGCGGGAGGCAGTCGAGAGCCATCCGGAGGTCGCAGCCGCGTACACGGTCGCGGGCGAGGCGAGCGCGGTACTGGTCGTGCGCGCGTCGGACACGCGCCATCTCGAGCAGCTTCTCGAACGCCTCCGTGAGCACCGGGGCGTGCTGCGCACACAGACCCAGATCGTTCTCTCGACGCTCTTCGAGCGCCCGCTACGCTCGGACGCCCCCTAGGGGGTCGCGGGGCCCCCTGAGATCACGCTATCGCCCTCGGGCGCACGAGTTTCGCGCGGACCGCGTCGGAACCGTCCCGATCCTGCCCCGACCTAGCTGCCGTGGCCGATGACGTTCCGAAGGACGCCAATCCCCTCGATCTCGAGCTCGACCACGTCACCCGGTCGGAGCCAACGGCCGTCGCCGTGCTCGAGGATGCACCCTGTCCCCACCGTGCCCGAGCCGAGTACGTCCCCCGGAACGAGTCGAGTGTTCCGAGCGGCGTGGGCGGCGAGCTCGTCCCAGGGCCAGTGGATGTCCCCGAGGTTTCCCCGTGAGCGCTCCTCGCCGTTGACCCGGGCGACCATCTCGAGACCCAGGTCGCCCAGTTCGTCGGGGGTCACGAGCAGCGGGCCAAGGCTCGTGGCGAAGTCCTTGCCTTTGGCCGGGCCGAGGCCGACCACCATCTCCATCTTCTGGAGGTCGCGTGCCGACCAGTCGTTCATGATCGTGAAGCCCGCGATCCTTCCTTCGGCACCGACGACGGCCGCCGCCTCGAGCTCGTAGTCCCAAGCGGAGCTCTCCGGCGGGAACGAGATCTCATCGTCGGGCCCGCGCATGGCAGCCGGGTTCGCGAAGTAGAAGACCGGCAGCTGGTACCACTCCGGCGCCATCTCGAGCCCGCGCTGGGCGCGAGCGCTCTGCACGTGTCGCTCGAACGCGTAGAAGTCGCGCACCGAGGGCGGATGCGGGATCGGTGCGACGAGACGCACGCCGGCGAGCTCGTGCTCGCCGGCGTCCTCGCCTCCCAGCTCCAGCCAGGCTGCGAGTGAGGGGGCATCGATCTCGACGACGCGATCCCCCTCCACTCGCCCGGGGGCCTCACGGTCCCCGACCTGAAACGTGCAGAGCCTCAGGGGTCAGCCCTCGATCGGGATGACGTTGGTCGCCTCGGGGCCTTTCGTGCCCTCACGGGCCTCGTACTCGACCCGGGAACCCTCACTAAGGGACTTGAAGCCCTCACCTGCGATGTTGGAGAAGTGGACGAAGAGATCCTTCGATCCTTCATCCGGCGCGATGAAGCCGTAGCCCTTCGCGTCGTTGAACCACTTCACGGTTCCTGTCGCCATATTTCAACACCTCCCTTCCCACGTACTCGAACGGGTTGGAAGGCGCCGTGGCGCCATGCCGGACCTCGCTCGTGCTCCGGGCAGTGTAGCTCCGACCTAGAGGATCCCCCGAAGCCCCGGCTCGATGTCCCTGATCACGGCGGAGATTGTAGGACAGCTAGTCGGGCGACGGCGCAGGTGGGCGAGCCTGGCGCGCGAGCAGGATGCCCGCCGCGATGACGATGCCGCCGACGACCTGCAGGAGGCCCATCGACTCCGAGAGCACGACGAGGGCGAAGAACGCACCGAGGAACGGCTGCAGGTTGGCATAGAGCGATGCGCGCGCCGCCCCGACCCGGTCGATCGCCGTGAACCACATGATGTTCGTGAAGACAAGCGAGAAGAAGAGGCTGTAGACCCAGCACGCCCACGCCAGTCCGCTGAGCGCGGCCCAGTCCTGGTAGGCAAGCTGGCGCAGGGCGGAGATCAACAGCGGTATCGACCCGGCGACCAGCATGAACGCGCTGATCCTGTAGGGCGAGTAGCGCTGCATCAGCGGCTCCATTGCGACCGAGTAGGCGGCCCACGTGATCGCGGCACCGAGGCCGAGCAGGATTCCGCCCAAGTCGCCGCTCAGCCCGCTCGACGCCCCCGCAGCCACCAGGGCGACCCCGAAGAAGGAGACGACTGTCGCGATCCAGTGACGCGAGTGCAGCCGCTCGAGCCCGAAGGCCTGGGCGACCAGAGCGACGAAAATCGGCAGCGTTCCGAACATCAGAGCGACGGTGGCGGCGGTCGTCAGCCGAACGGCGTAGGTGAAGGTGAGCTGGTTCAGCCAGATGCCGAGGGCGGCTGCGACGATCATGAGGCGAACGTCGACGCGCGCGACGCGCAGCGTCCCTTCCCGGCCGTAGGTGAATGCCGAGAAGATCACGGCCCCGACGGCGAACCGGATCGACGAGTAGGCGAGCGGCTCCCAGCCGTGCGTGAGCGCGTACTTCACGACGGTGAAGTTGAAGGACCAAAAGAGGACCGTGACGAGGAGCAGAACGTCTGCCGGAAGCCTGTGCCGCACGAGGCGGAAGGCTAGATGCTCCGCCGACCGATAAAGTCGCCGCGATGACCGAGCCCGCGGACGCAGAGCTGCGGATCGAGCCGACGATCGACGACGTCGACGAGCTCGTCGGCCCGGCTACGCCGCACTTCGCGATGCAGATCCGGGCCCGGGTCAGAGATCTCGTCCGCGACCTGCCGGCGGACCACCCGGTCAGGAAGCACGCTGAGGCGAAGATCGAGTTGCTCGAGCGGCTCGCCTTCGCCACCTCCAAGGCGGAGGAGGGCCCGATCGAGTCGAGGAACCGGCTCGGCTGGGACGAGATTCCCAGTCACGCGCGGGTCGCCGACCCACAGCAGGGCTGATGGCCGTTTTCGCCGGCAAGTCGGTCTTCGTGACCGGAGGCTCGCGCGGGATCGGGAGGGAGATCGCGCTCCGGTTCGCCGACCTCGGCGCCACGCGCGTGGCTCTGAGCTACCTCCGAAACGACACCGCAGCGGAGGAGACGGCCGGCGAGATCCGCGAGCGCGGCGCGGAGGCGCTGCTTCTACGCGGCAACGTCGGCGATGCCGAGAAGGCTGCCTCCTTCATCGAAGAACTGGGAGCCCTCGACGTGCTCGTCTCCAATGCTGCGACTGGGGTTATCCGCCCGGCGCTCGAGCTGGAGGAACGCCACTGGGACTGGACGATGAACGCCAACGCGCGCGCGTTCCTCACGCTGTCCCGGCACGCTGCACCGCGCATGCAGCCGGGAAGCTCGATCGTGGCCATCTCCAGCCTCGGCTCGCGCCGCGTGCTCGACAACTACGTGCTCGTCGGAGCGTCGAAGGCCGCCCTCGAGGCGCTCGTCCGCTATCTCGCGGTCGAGCTCTCTCCGAAAGGCATCCACGTAAACGCCGTCTCCGCCGGCCTCGTCGAGACGGGAGCCCTCGAGTACTTCCCGAACCGCGACGAGATGCTCGACCGGTACAGGGAGCGGACGCCGGCCGGCCGGCTCGTCGAGCCGCGCGACGTCGCCGAGGTCGTCTGCTTTCTCGCCTCGCCCGCCGCAGGGATGATCCGCGGCCAGACCGTCGTCGTCGACGGCGGGTACTCGGTCGTCGCCTGAGCCGGGGGCGCCGGCGGAACGGGGGCTACGCCTTCTCCATGACCGCGTAGAAGTCGGGCGGCTCTCCTTCGACGACCCGAGCCAGCCTCCAGCCCGTGCCCGCCGTGAGTCCATCGAGCTCGGCGGACGACACGTTCAGAAGGTCGAACCACGGGGTCGCGCGCCTACCGTAACGAATCCGGATCCTGACCTGACCCGGCATGAGCCCGCGTTCTCGGTTGCGCTCCATGTAGGCGATCTCGGACGCGTCCGGATCGACGTACGGGTCGACCGAGTCGAGGACGATGCGCGCCTCTGGAGAGGTCGTCGCATGAAGGCGGCGGAGGGTTGTTGCTGCCTCCTCGGCGCTGCCCACGAGACCGAAGTTCCCGCACATCATGAGGACCGTGTCGAAGACACCGAGCCGTTCGTCGACGGCGCCCAGCGGAAGAACCCGAACATCCTCGACCCCGCGGCGGCGACAGACCTCGGCCGCCCCCGGGGAGACGTCGATCGCCACGGCGGCGAGCCCGCGACGTTGCGACTCCAGGCTGTGCCGGCCGGCACCGGCGCCCACGTCCAGCACGCGGCCGCGGACGGATTCGAAGACGGCCCGCTCGGCATCCACCCACGTCTTCCGGCTCGGCGAAGAACCACTCCGGCCCCAACGCGGGCCCGGTGTAGCCGTCGTCGCGGTCGAGAAACGACCTCGCCCGCGCAACCGTCCATGTGGTCGAGGAGGAGGTGACCGAAAGCGTCGCTTTCGTCGGTCAGGATCCCGGCGTCACGGCTCACGGAGCCGGGCCGCCCGCGCTCCGAGCGGCGTTCTGGGGCGGGACTCCGTAGCGCCGCTCCCACAGCGTCGCGTTCAGGAAGGCGCCGCTCGTGATCAGCCGCGCGAGGATGTACAGCCACACGAGCAGGACGGCTGCCGTTCCCAGCGTCCCGTAGAGCTCGGTGGAGCGCCCGATCTTCGGAACGAAGTAGTAGACGACCGCGACGTTGACGAGCTGCGCGCCGACCGCGACGAGCACCGCGCCAGGCAGAAGCTCCTGCCAGCGCTCCGCCCGTCGTGGAAGCAGCCACATGACGAGGAGCCCGACGGCCGTTTGAAAGGCCACCGTCACGAGGACGCCGACGACGCCGAACAGCCCCAGGTGCTCCCGGAGCCATGCGAGCCCTGCTCCCGTGGCCGCCAGCATGAGGAACAACCCGTTGAAGAGGACGACCGCGTAGAGCGGCTTCCGCAGCTTCTGTCGCGGCAGGCCCCAGGCGAGCGAATACGCGAGTTGGAGGGCCCGCACGAAGCCGAGAGAGAACCAGGCGAGCAGCACGACCCCCGTTGCGAAGAGCAGGATCCGGTTGGACTGGCTCGCTTCGACCGCCTTCGCCGCGCTCGAGACGGCCGCCGCTCCGATGCCGAACTCCTTCGCCGCGTCCTCGACGCCGTCGTCGCTCGCGTCGACCCAGATGCCGAAGGACTGAGCGCCCACGAGCCCGATCGGAAGAAGCCAGAGGAAGAGCCGGTAGGCAAGCCCGCCGGCGATCAGCCCTCCGCCGTAGGTCAGCTCACGCTGGAACGCCTCGAACCCGGCATCCGCGCCGGGCATGCGCTGCCGGGCCGTCGCCGTCAGCTCGTCCGCGCGCTGCATCAGCGCAGCCATGCGCGGACTGACAGGGGTTCCAGGCTCTCGGATCGTCAAATCCTAGGAGGCATCGAGGCGTCCGCGTAGTACTTGTCTCCACCGTTCCCGGCACAGAAGGAGGCGTCGTGTCGTTCATGAGCACCGAGGAGACCGAGCTCGCCGAGTCCGCGTCGCGGCTCTGGTGGCTCTACCTCATCACCGGAGTCCTCTGGCTCTGGGTCACGCTGATCATCCTGAGCCTGGACATCGACTCGGTCTATGCGATCGCGATCCTCTTCGGATTCGTGGCGATCGGCGCTGGAATCAACGAGTTCTTCGCCATGAGCGCCTCGACGACCGGGTGGAAGATCGCACACGGAATCCTCGGCGTGTTGTTCGTCGCCGCCGGGATCGTCGCGTTCTTCCGACCTCAAGGCACATTCGTGGCCCTGGCGGCGATCGTCGCGTGGGTGCTCCTCTTCAAGGGGATCTTCGACATCGTCCTCGCGCTCGTTACGCACCCCGCGCACCTCTGGTGGGTCGGCCTCATCGTCGGCGTCGTCGAGATCCTCCTTGCCTTCTGGGCCGCCGGATACTTCCGGGGCAGCGCGATCATCCTCGTCGCGTGGGTCGCAGCCCTGACGCTCCTGCGCGGGATCACCGAGATCGTGATGGCGTTCAGGCTACGCCACCTCAAGAAGGAGCTCACTCCGGCAGCGTCGTAGCCGGCGCGGAGTACCGCGCCGGCGGGCAGAACTCGGGCCGATGAGCCGTGACGGCGGCCTTCCTGCCGCCCTGCCGAGCAGGCGGCGCGCACTCGCGGCCGACAGAAGGTCGCCGCGCCCCGCCCGCACCGGCGGTCGCACCGTAGGCTCTTCCGTGTGAGCGGGACCGAAGTGGAAACGAAGCGCCGCTGGGGGCTCGGGCAGATCGCCGGACGCGGGCTCTTCCTCATCGTCGCCTTCGTCTCGCTCTATTTCCTCTGGCCGAGCGTGGGCGAGGTCTTCGACCAGTGGCGGTCGCTCACCACGCTCGAGCCGCAGTGGGTGTTCGTCGCGCTCGGCGTGGAGGCGCTCTCCTTCGTCGCCGTCTGGGAGCTCCAGCGCATCGCACTCCAGACGAAGCGCTGGTTTCCTGTGGCGACGTCCCAGCTCGCCGGCAACGCGTTCGGGCGGGTCATCCCCGGCGGCATGGCTGCCTCGGGCGCCCTTCAGTACCGCATGCTCGTCCGCGCGGGCCTGCCGGGCGCGCGCATCGCCTCCTCGCTCACTGCGGTCTCGGCGCTCCTCTTCGGGGCGGTGCTCGCGCTCCCGCTCCTGAGCCTGCCTGCGATCCTCGGCGGCACGCCCGTCGCGTCCGGCCTCGCGCATGCGGCGTACCTGGGCGCCGCCGTGTTCGTGCTCATGCTGATCGGGGGCGCAGCGGTCTTCGTCTGGGATCGACCCCTCGCCGCCGTCGGGAGGACGTTCGAGCGGCTGGCCAACGCCACGTTTCGGAGAGACCGGCCGGTGACCGAGCTTGCGGAGCGCCTGATCGTCGAGCGCGACACCCTCCGGACGGCGTTCGGTCGCCGCTGGCAAGCGGCCGTCCTGGCCGCCGCAGGAAAGTGGATCTTCGACTATCTGGCTTTGATCGCATGCCTGCGCGCGGTCGGCGCGGAGCCAAATCCTTCGCTCGTCCTCCTCGCCTACGTCGCCGCTTCCCTCCTCGGCATGCTCCCGTTCACCCCCGGCGGGCTCGGATTCGTCGAGGCGGGGCTGGTCGGGTTGCTGATCCTGGCCGGCGTCGGAGGCACCGATGCCGCGGTCGCGACCCTTGCCTATCGCCTTGTCTCCTTCTGGCTTCCGATCCCGGTTGGCGGCGGAGGCTGGGCGCTCTTTCGCTACCGCTACCCCTGACCGGGAGGGCTCGGCCCTCCTAGAAGGCCAGCTCCTCGCCGACCTGGAGGACTCGGATCTCGACCTCGGGAGCGAGCTCGGCGGCCGAACGCTCGAATTCCTGCACCGGCGCGCTGAGGAACGCCGGCGTCTTCCAGCGCGTGGACTGCACCGGGTAATACGTCCCCCAGTGGATGGGCACGGCGATCCGCGGCCGCAGAAGAGCCAGCGCTTCCCCCGCACGGCGCGGGTCGAGGTGCCCGGGGCCGAGTGACGGCCCCCAGCCCCAGATGGGCATGAGCGCGAGGTCGAGCCCGGGCGCGAGGCTCGCCATCTCGGGAAAGAGATCGGTATCGCCGGGGAAGTAGGTGCGCCTGGAGCCCTCCACGACATATCCGAGCGCGTCCGACTTCGCCCCGAGCACTCGGCTCGAGCCGTGCTCGGCCCGGACCGCGCGGACCACGGCGCCGCCGACCTGCTTGAACTCGCCGGCCTCGAGCTCGTCGACCGAGCGAAAGCCGCGGCTTCGTACGAGTGAACCCGCGCCCTTGGGCACGACGACGGGGATCCCGCGCTCGAGCCGCTGGAGCGACGGCAGGTCCAGGTGGTCGTAATGAAGATGGGAGATCAGGACCGCGTCGAGCTCGACCAGGTCTTCGGCGACGAGCGGCGCCGCGCGGCGCAGGTGGAGAACCCGCGAACGGAGCACCGGGTCGGTGAGGAGCCGCACGCCGTCCACCTCGAGCAGGACAGTGGAGTGCCCGAGCCAGCGGACACGACCGGACGACGTCACGGCCGCACGCGGGAGACGAGGTCGCGCGCGACGTATCCGGCGATCTTCGGATTCTCCTGCAGGCGGCGGAGCGAGTACTCGTACCACTTGCGTCCGTAGGGCACGTAGATGCGCACCGTGTGCCCGTCGCGAACCAGCTCGTGAGCGAGTTCCTCGCGGACGCCGAGCAGAAGCTGGAATTCGTAGCGCTCGTGACCGAGGCCGCGCTCCTCGATCAGCGAGAGCGCCTTGGCAACGAGCGCGTCGTCGTGCGTCGCGACTGCGACCTTGGCTCCGTCCTCCCAGAGGGCGGCGATCGTCTCGACGAAGTTGAGCCGGATCGCCTCGTCGCCCTGATAGGCGACAGCGGCCGGCTCGAGGTAGATGCCCTTGCACACCCTGACATTTGGTCGGAGCCCGGCAAGCGAGGTGACGTCGTCCAGCGTGCGCCGCAGCATCGCCTGGAGAACGATCCCGACGTTCTCGAACCCGTCATCGCGAAGCGTGCGGTAGAGCTCGAGCGTGGCCGAGGTGGTCGAGGAGTCCTCCATGTCGATGCGGACGAACCTGCCGTGGCCGCCTGCCAACTCGGCGAGCGCCCGTACGCTCCGGGCGCAGAGCTCCGGATCGACACCGAGCCCCAGCCCGGTGAGCTTCACGCTGACATTCGCATCGAGTCCCTCGGCTTCGATCGCACCCATGGCCCGCTCGTACTCGTCCCGGATCGCGTTCGCCTCGTCCTCGGTCGCCACCTCTTCGCCGAGGACATCGAGCGTCGCCTTCTTCCCCACCTGGTTGAGAGCCCGGACGGCGGAGAGCGCGTCGGCCAGCTCTGCCCCGGCGATGTACCGGTCGGAGAGCCTTCCGACGACCCGCCTCGGGACGGCGGGAAGCACCCTGACGATGGCGCGGTCGAGGAGAGGCAAGGCGCGATTCTAGTTCTTGCGAGTCGGCCTTCCCTACACGCACAATGGCCGGGTGGAGAATCAGTTCGACCACTCAGCGGCCACACCGGCGCGACCCCCGAGCCGAGGCCGAAGCCGACCGGCCGGGAGATCGCCCTCGGTGTCGTGGTCGCGGTGCTCTTTGCCGCCGGCATCTGCATCGCCGCAGTCCTCTCCTTCGAGGTGAACCCGGCGGGGCCGGTGATCGTCGTCGTGGCGGCGATCACGTGCGGCTCCCTCGCCGTGCGCCGCGTCGAGGACTACGCGTTCAAGGCCGCGGCGATCGGGCTCGTGATCGGCGGGATCGCCGCGATCCTCCTCTGGCCGTTCTTCGACGTTTCCTGACCCGGGCCACCGGGGCACTATCCTTCGCGCACCACCAGTCCGGGAGGGAACTGTGACCGAAGGCGCCTCTGCAATCGATGCCCTCTTGCTCGAGGAGCGTCGCTATCCCCCGCCGCCGGAATTCGCCGCGCAGGCCAACGCGACGCCTGCCATCTACGAGCGCGACTTCGAGGAGTTCTGGGAGACGGAGGGGCGCGAGCGAATCACGTGGTTCGAGCCCTTCACGCAGCTCTACGAGTGGGATCTTCCCTACGCCAAGTGGTATGTCGGCGGGACCCTCAACGTCTGCTTCAACTGCGTCGACCGCCACGTCGAGTCGGGACTCGGCGAGAAGGTCGCCTATCACTGGGAGGGTGAGCCGGAGGACGAGCGGCGCACGATCACGTTCGCCGACCTCCAGCGCGAGGTCGTGCGCTTCGCGAACGCGCTCAAGGATCTCGGCGTCGGCAAGGGCACGCCGGTCGGCATCTACATGGGAATGATCCCGGAGCTACCGGTCTCGATGCTCGCGTGCGCGCGTCTGGGCGCGCCGCACACGGTCGTCTTCGGCGGCTTCAGCGCCGACTCGCTCTCCGACCGCCTCAACGACATGGAGTGCGAGGTCCTGATCACGCAGGACGCCGGCTGGCGCAAGGGCGGCGAGGTGGCGCTGAAGCGGAACGCCGACGAGGCGCTCGACCGCTCTCCCGGAGTTAGGACCTCGGTCGTCTGGCGCCGCGTGGAGGGCGACGTCGAGATGAAGGACGGCCGCGACGTCTGGGCGCAGGATGTGATCGAGGGAAAGAGCGACGACCCCTCCTCGTGCCCGTGCGAGCCGATGGACTCGGAGGATCTCCTCTACCTCCTGTACACGAGCGGCACGACGGCGAAGCCGAAGGGAATCGTGCACACGACCGGCGGCTACCTCGCCGGCGTCGCCGCCACGCACCACTACATCTTCGATATCAAGCCCGACTCCGTCTACTGGTGTGCGGCGGACATCGGTTGGGTGACAGGCCACAGCTACATCGTCTACGGGCCGCTCGCGAACGCGACGACCGGAGTCCTGTACGAGGGCGTGCCCGACTTTCCCGAATGTGACCGCTGGTGGGCGATCGTCGAGCGATACGGGGTCGACATCCTCTACACGGCACCGACCGCAATCCGCGCCCACATGAAGTGGGGCCCTCAGTACGCCGAGAAGCACGACCTCTCCTCTCTGCGCTTGCTCGGCTCGGTCGGCGAGCCGATCAATCCGGAAGCGTGGATCTGGTACCGCGAGCACATCGGCGGCGGGCGCTGCCCCATCGTCGACACGTGGTGGCAGACCGAGACGGGGATGGCCATGCTCACGCCCCTTCCCGGCGTCACGACGACGAAGCCCGGATCGGCGACGCACCCGTTTCCCGGGATCGACGCCGCCGTCGTGAACGACAAGGGAGAGGAGGTCCCGCCGGGCGGAGGTGGTTACCTGGTGCTGCGCCGGCCGTGGCCGGCGATGCTCCGCGGCATCTACAAGGATCACGACCGCTTCGTGGAGACCTACTGGAGCCGCTTCCCCGGCATGTACTTCGCGGGAGACGGCGCGCGGGTCGACGAGGACGGCGACTTCTGGCTCATGGGGCGGGTGGACGACGTCATGAACGTCTCCGGACATCGCATCTCCACGATCGAGGTCGAGAGCGCGCTCGTCGATCACCAGAAGGTCGCGGAGGCAGCCGTGTGCGGGCGCAGCGACGCGACGACGGGCCAGGCCATCGTCGCCTTCGTCAGCCTCAAGGACGGCGAGGAAGGCTCGCCCGAGATGATGGCCGAGCTCCGCGACCACGTGGCCACGAAGATCGGGAAGATCGCGCGGCCGGCGAACATCGTCTTCACGCCCGAGCTTCCGAAGACACGCTCCGGCAAGATCATGCGGCGGCTGCTCACGGACGTCTCTGAAAACCGCACCCTCGGTGACACGACCACGCTCGCCGACCCGACGGTCGTCGAGGAGATCAAAGAGCGTGCTGTCGCCGAGGCCTCGCAGGAGGCCTAGTGCTCGAGGTGCGGTCGTTCGCCGCCCGGGACGTCGAGGCGGCGGCCGCCCTTCTCGCCGAGCGGCACGAGCGGCACCGTGCAGCCGAGCCGCTGCTCGCTCCCGTGGGGGACGCAGTCGCCCTCGTCCGGCGCGCGTGGGAGAAGGAGGCGGCCAGCGGGACCGTCGCGGTGGACGGGGGCGAGGTCGTGGGGTACCTCCTCGGGTCGGTGAACGAGAGCCAGTGGTGGAAGCGGCATGTGTGGATCGGCCTCGCCGGACATGCCGCGAGCGAGCCGGAGGTTGTCAGAGATCTCTATCGCCTGGCCGCGGTGCGCTGGGTTGCCGACGACGCGCTGCTCCACCTTGCGCTCGTCCCGGCTGTGCCCGAGCTGACCGCGCCCTGGTTCCGGGTCGCCTTCGGGCACATGCAGGCGCACGGGATCCGGGAAAGCGGTGCCGACCCTCGGCCGCTCCCGGCGGGCCTGGTCGTCCGGCAGGGAACGTTCGACGACCTGCGCGCCGCTCCGGAGCTCGCCACCCAGATCTGGCAGGCGCACGCGAGCGCGCCGACGTTCAGCGGGCTGGTCGTGCCACCGGTCGAAGTGTTCCTGAACGACTGGAAGGCCGCCCTCGAGGATCCGGAGGTCGGCTACTTCGTCGCCGAGATCGGCGGGCAGATCGTCGGGCACCTCGTGATGGAGCTCGAGCAGCCGGACCTGGCGCGACCGCCCGGGTCTGTCTACCTCTCCGTTGCTGCCACCCTGCCGGAGGCGCGCCGCAGCGGCGCCGGAACCGCGCTCACGGAGCGCGCGCTCGCCTGGGCCCGTGAGGCCGGCTACTCCTCGGTGCAGACGGACTGGCGTGTCGCCAACCTCGAGTCGTCGCGCTTCTGGCCGCGACGAGGCTTCCGCGAGACGTTCTTTCGCATGGCCCGCCGCGTCCGGATCGGCTGAACTTCTGTGTTACGCGCTTGGCACGGAGCCGAGCGCCACGCGTCCGGAATTCAGCACTAGACTCGGAAGTGGGTGGTGGGCCGGGGTGCCCCGGGAGATGCGGCTACTTGCGGTGAGACCCCGAGAGCGCCGCCGTCACTCCGAGACCGACAAGCACCGTTCCCGAGATCCAGCGCTCTGCCCGCAGGAACCGCGGATTCTCGCGAAGCCAGTCCGAGGCCGTTCCGGCGGCGATCGCGTACGCCCCGTCGCTCATCGCGGCGAGGAGAAGGAAGAACAGGCCGAGAATCGCGATCTGGAGGCCGACCGAGCCCTCGCTGACGTCGACGAACTGCGGCAAGAAGGCAAAGAAGAAGAGGGCCGTCTTGGGGTTGAGCACGTTCACGACGATGCCCTGGCGGTAGAGCCGGTCGAGGCGGTGCGGCGGCCGCTCGGAGGTCGTCTCGAACCGCTCCCGCGATAAGAGCTTCCGGAGGCCGAGGAAGATCAGGTAGGCGGCCCCGGCGAACTTGACGATGTTGAAGGCAACGGCGGAAGAGACGAGCAGCGCCGAGAGCCCGAGCGCCGCGGCCATCACGTGCACGAGCCCGCCGGTCTGCACTCCGAGCATGGACACGAGGCCCGCTTTGCGGCCGTGCTGCATCGACTGCGTGACGATGTAGAGCACCGCCGGGCCGGGGATCACGAGCAGCGCGAGAGCCGCCGCGGCAAAAACCGCGAGCGTGCCGGGATCGGGAAGCGGCACTTAGTACCCCTCCAGGCAATGCATGCCTGCTTCTGCCCCGCACCGGCCAGGCGCGACTGGCCGAAGCGGCACTAGCGCTCCCGCATGAAGCCCTGACGGGCGGCCGAGACCAGCGCGACCGCCTCGGGGAAGAGCACGCGCATCCCGTCCCGAAGCGCGATCGCCTGCTCGTCGGGGGAGCCGTCGACGTGCATCTGCTTGAGCGCCGCACCGGTCAACTCGACCGCGGTGTTGAGCGTGAGCGTCGCGAACTGCTCGCGCTGCGACTCCTGCATCGCCTCGGTCTGCCGCTCCGCGAACTCGCGCAAGCCGCGCATCAGATCTTCCGGGTCGCCGCCCAAGGGGAAGCCGAATCCGCCTTCCATTGCGTCCTTTCGTCGCTCGCTCCACGTAATGTACGCACGCATGAGCTTCGCGGAGGAGCTGAATGCCCACATCGGCAACGAGTACGCGGCCTCGCAGCAGTACGTGGCGATCGCTGTGTACTACGACCAGGAGACGCTTCCCAACCTCGCGGCGCACTTCTATCGACAGGCCGTGGAGGAGCGAAACCACGCGCACATGATCGTGCAGTACCTGCTCGACGCCGACCTGCCCGTTACGGTGCCCGCCGTCATCGAGCCGAAGACGACCTTCAAGGATGGGGTCGCGCCGGTGCGCCTCGCACTCGATCAGGAGAAGCAGGTGACGGAGCAGATCAGCCGGCTCGCGTCGCTGGCACGCGAGGAGAACGAGCTCGTCGGCGCCCAGTTCCTCGACTGGTTCCTCAAGGAGCAGCGTGAGGAGGTGGCGAGCATGTCCGACCTGCTGTCGATCGTGACCAGGGCCGCCGAATCGAATCTGCTGCTCGCCGAGGAGTACCTCGCGCGCACCTCGATCGGCGACGATGGCGCCGATCCCTCCGCGCCCGCCGCAGCGGGCGGCGCTCTCTAGCGGTCAGCCGAGCGGGCCCCTGTAGTGGGCCTCGACTTCGTCGGCAAGCTCGTCCGCGGCCGCGACCCCGGTCTTCATCGCCTCGGCGAAGGGAGAGCCGCCGGGCTGGCCCAGCGCCTGCTCGAGCTTCGCGGCCGCGAGGCCGATCTCGTCGAGGTAGCCGACGCTCGCAACACGAGGCGGCGGCTCGATCGTCTCCTTGAGCTCCGAGACGGCCACCTCGGCCTCCTCGATCCCATCCGGATTGTCGGTCAGCCGGAGCTCGACGAGCTGCGCCTGCAGCTCGCCGAGATCTCCCCCTCCGGCGCTCTCCTCGGCCAGCTCGCACATCGCCGCGATCGAAACGGCGTCGCGGACCAGCACCCGGTCGGCAATCGGCGTCCCCTGGGCATCCAGCGCGAGCCAGGTACGTTCGCCGTCCTTCTCGTAGGCACACAGGTAGACGCGGACGCCCGCTCCGGGCTCGGTCGGGATCACCGCGACAACCTCCTCCCCGACGTTCGCCCACTCGCCGGCGGCCTCCCCGGCGGCGCTCAACTCCTCCTCGAGAGTCACGGGGCGCAACAATATCCCCGTGACCGCGCCAGCATCCGAGCGGAGCCGCGCCGCACGCGAGCTGTTCGCGCCGCTGGCCAAGACCTACGACCGATACGCACGCCTGCTCAGCTTCGGCCAGGATCCGCGCTGGCGCTCGTTTCTCGCCTCGCGTCTCGCCGTCGAACCCGGGGACACCGTGCTCGATGTCGCGTCCGGAACGGCGGCGGTCGCCGTCGAGGTCGCCCGCCGGCACGGCTGCCGGGTCGTCGGGATCGACCAGAGCCCGGAGATGCTCGCGGAGGGCAGGCGCCGCGTCGAGGCAGCCGGCCTGGCCGGACGGATCGAGCTGCAGGAGGGCCGCGCGGAGTCGCTGCCGTACGAGGACTCGAGGTTCGAGGGTCTGACGTTCACCTATCTCCTCCGGTACGTCGATGAACCGGCGGCGACCATGCGGGAGCTCGCCCGCGTCGTCCGGCCGGGAGGGCGAATCGCGATGCTCGAGTTCGCGGTGCCGCCGCGGCCGCTCCCCCGTGCGGCGTGGGAGTCCTACGTCCGCTTCGGGCTTCCGCTCGCCGGACGAGCGGTCTCCCCGGGCTGGTCGAACGTCGGCGACTTCCTGGGACCGAGCATTCGCAGCTTCTGGGAGCGGTGGCCGCCGGAGCGTCTGCGCGGGGTCTGGGAAGGCGCCGGGATCACCGATGTCCAGGCGCGCCTCCTCAGCCTCGGTGGCGGGATCGTGATGTGGGGCGTCCGTGCAGACTGAGGCAAGCCGTCCCTCGTTCTACGCTCTCGCTCCTGGGGGCTGGCGGGACTACGTCACGCTGCTCCACCTGCCGTACACGGCCTGGCACCTGAGCTACGTCGCCATCGGTGCGGCGCTGACCTCCGCCTTCGCATGGGACCGCTTCCTCCCCACCGTCGCCGCGTTCTTCCTGGCCGTGGGGATCGGCGCGCACGCGCTGGACGAGCTCAACGGGAGGCCTCTGCAGACGCGGATCCCGGGCTCGATGCTCGTGGCTCTCGCGATCGCATCGATTGCGGGTGCCGTCGCGATCGGCGTCGCCGGGGCGATCACGTTCGATCCATGGATCGGCCTTTTCGTTCTGATCGGAGGATTCATCGTGGTCGCGTACAACCTCGAGCTGGCCCGCGGACGGTTCCACAGCGATGCCTGGTTCGCGCTTTCCTGGGGCGCTTTCCCGCTCCTCACGGCGTACTTCGCCGCCGCGGGAAAGCTCGATTTGGTCGCAATCTCGGCCGCCGTCTTCGCGTATTTCTCGAGCCGGGCGCAAAGAACGCTCTCGACGCCCGTTCGCGACCTTCGCCGTCGCGTCGTCCATGTCGAAGGGCACATAGACCGTGTCGACGGTACATCGGAGCCGGTCACCACCGCGCTCCTGATTCGGGCAAACGAGAGCGCGCTCCGCGCGCTCGCCGCCGGGGTCGTCGCGCTGGCCGTTGGGCTCGTCCTGATGCGAACCCTCTGAGCCCGCCCTAGGATTGAAGGATGACCTTGGCGTTCGAGATCGCCTTCGTCGCGGCGCTCGCGGTCGTCGCGCTATCGCTCGTCTTCGTGGCGTTTGCCCGCGTGCCCGAGCGCCTGCTGCTCGTTGTCGCGGTCGGCCTCACCCTCGTGGCCCTCGCCGGCGCGATCGTCGCGGGCCTCGAGATCGCCGACGGGACCGACGACACCGAGCTTCTTCTCGTCACGGTCGGTGGGCTCGTCGTCGCGGCCCTCTGCGAGACGGCCCTCTACGTCCTGACGCGCGGCCTCCGCCGGATAGGCGACCTCGAGCAGATAGGCGAGGACGCTCGGGCGAAGATCGACTTGTACCTCGACGAGCACGCCCGGGAGCGCACGGCCGAGCTCGACCGCATGCTCGCGCGCGAACGCGCCGAGGCGAGCCACGCGCTCGGCGAGCAGGAGCGTCAACTCGCGGAGGAGCGCCGGGACGCCGTCGCGCGGCAGACCGAGCAGGCAAGCTCGCAGCTGACCGAAGCCGTCTCCGGCGCGCAGGGACGGCTCGAGACCCGCCTGATGGCCTGGGCGGCCGACCTCGACCGCGGCCAGCGCGAGCTCGAGGCGCAGCTGGCCAAGCTGAGCCAGCGCCAGCAGGAGGCTCTGGACGCGTACGACGCGCGTCTGCACGCCGACGCGGAACGTCTTGCGGCCGCGAGCGAGGAGCAGCGGAAGGCACTGGCGCAGCTGCGCACGGAGTTCGAGCGCTTGATCACCGAGTTCGTCGAGGAGGGCAAGACCGAGGTCGAGACCCACGCCGCGGAGCGGCGCCGCGCCCTGCAGGAGGTCAGCCAGCGCCTCATCAGCCGCGAGCGCGAGCTCAGAGAGCAGATCGACCGCGAGGAGGCCGAGTCGCGCTCACGCGTCGCAGCAGGGCAGTTGGAGGCCGAACGCCGGCAGCTCGCCCAGCTCGAGAAGGCCCTCGACCGGGCCGTCTCCCGCCTCTCGGAGGACGCCGAGCGGCGATTCGACGGGCAGATCAAGGAGTCGCGGGAGAAATCGGCGGAGCGCCTCTCGCGGGAGCTCGAGAAGTCGATCGAGCAGTTCGTCCGCCAGGCCGAGTCGGAGGTCTCGGACCGGATCGCCCAGCTCGCGCGGCACACGGCCGATCGGATGGAACGCCGCTTGCGGGACGTTGCCCGCGCTGCCGAGGCCCAGGGCGAGGTTGCATCCGAACGACTGCGCCACGTCTCGGAACGGCTCGATGCCGCCCTGGCGAAGGCCGAGCAGCGTATCTCCGCCTACGAGGACGAGGTCGACCTCCGCCTCGAGACGAAGCTCGGGGACGTCGAGCGGGCCGTCAGGACCGTCGAGCGCGAGTAGGCGCTTCCCCTCGTCCGGATCGAAACAAACTCATCGCCGCAGGAAACGTCTCCAGAAGAGAGAAACGATGCGGCGATGGATCAGTTGACGCTTCTCGACGAACCGGGCCTGGACGAACGGGGCAAGGTAGAGAGCTGGCGGCTGCACGTGCTGATGGAAGCCGGCTATCCACTGCCTCTCGCCGAGCGCCTGGCGTCGAGCCACGCCGACCTCCACCTCGCGGTCGACCTGGTCGGTCGGCGCGGGTGCGCGCCCGAGGTCGCCGCCGAAATCCTTCTCTAGTCCGGCGAGGGCCGTGAGCTACAGTCGGGCCGTGAAGGTCGAGGCGACGCTGCACGGCGACCGGAAGGTCTACTCCGTCGCTGCATTCAACCGGGGGATCGGCTCATGGCTCGCCCGTCTGCCGACGCTCTGGGTCGAGGGCGAGGTGACGGAGCTCCGGCGACAAGACGGCTGGCAAAGCGTCTTCCTCACGCTGAAGGACCTCGAGGACGGGTCGTGCCTGCCGGTCTCCATGCCGCGGACGACGTTCGACGCACTGCGGCTCGAGATCGCCGACGGAGATCGGGTCCACGTCTACGGCAGGCCGGAGCTTTACGAGGCGCGCGGCGTGTTCCAGCTGCGGGCGCTCTCGCTCGAGCCCCTCGGGCTCGGCGCGGCGCTCGCCCGCATCGAGCGGCTGAAGAAGACCCTGACGGCAGAAGGGCTCTTTGCTTCGGAGCGCAAGCGGCGGCTGCCCCTGCTCCCTCGTCGGATCGGCCTCCTGACCGGCAACGACGCCGCCGCGAAACGCGACTTCCTGACGGCCGTCTCCGCCCGGTTTCCCGCAGCCCGCGTCGTCGTGGCCGAGACGCTCGTCCAGGGCGTGAAGGCCCCGGCCGCCATCGCCGCCACGCTCGAAGCGCTGGGCCGCGAGCCGGAGGTCGACGTCCTCGTGGTCGCCCGAGGCGGCGGCAGCTTCGAGGATCTGCTCCCGTTCAGCGACGAACGAGTCGTACGCGCCGTGGCAGCGTGCCCGGTGCCGGTGGTCTCGGCGGTCGGCCACGAGCAGGACACGCCGCTCTGCGATCTCGCCGCCGACGCCCGCGCGTCGACGCCGACCGCCGCGGCCCGCCTCGTCGTACCCGACGAGCGCCAGCTTCGCACCGATCTCGACCGACTCCGGGCGGCGCTCGGCCGGGACGCCCGGCGGATCTTGGAACGCGGCCGGCAGTCCCTGGCCGCGGACGCCCAGCGCCTGACGCGTGGCCCCGTTCTTTTCCTCGAGCGCAAGCGAGCGCGGCTGGACGGGCTCGCGGGGAGGCTGCAGGCGCTGTCGCCCCGAGCCACGCTCGAGCGCGGCTACGCCATCGTCCGGACCGAGGCCGGAATCGTGCGCTCCGCCGAAGGCGTCACCGTCGGAAGCCGCGTCGACGTCGAGCTCGCCCGGGGCGCGCTCGGCGCGCGGGTCGAGGACATCCGCGAGTGAGCTCCGAACCGTCCTTCGAGGAGGCCCGAGCCGAGCTCGAACGGATCGTCGCCGAGCTCGAGAGCGGCCGCGCCGACCTGGAGGAAGCGGTTCGCCTCTGGGCGCGCGGCGAGGAGCTCTACCGCGTCTGCGTCGCGAAGCTCGACGCAGCCGAGGGGCAGATCGAAGAGCTCGGCCGCCGGGCCGAGGGCGTCAAGCCCGGGCCCGAGGCCTGACGCGGCGTCGCGCCGGGACGGCAACCAGGACGTCCTCGAAGTACTCGCCGTTTCGCCTTCCCGTTCGCCGGTTGACATGCCGGACGCTCCGCTCCTCCAGTCGCAGCCCGGCCGCGCCCAGGATCCCCTCGTAGAGGCCGCGGCGGTCGTTGACGACGACGACGACCTTGCCTTCGGGCGCAAGGGCACCCCGCGCCCGACCGAGGATCTCGGCTACCCCGTCGCAGTAGCCGGCGATTCCCCGTCCGATCTCCTCGGCGTCCCGGCGCTCCAGCCCGAGCAGCTCGAAGGCGTAAACGTGCTGCTCGTGGTAGTCGATCAGGCCGGGGTACGGCGGTGACGTGACGACGAGCTCGATCCCGCCCGGGGGGTCGAGCACACGGGCGTCGCCGTGGAGAACCGCCGCCTGGGTGGAGCCCCGCACCTCGTCGAAGGCCAGCACCCGCGTCACGGCGTCACGCACGTACCGGCGCAGGAACTTGTCGGCCTCCTCTACGGGGCGACACGTGCGCCGGTGCTTGTGACAGAAGTACTCCCCCTGCACCGGCTCCGTCGGGAAGTCGAGATCGAAGTGGCGGGCGAGCCTGGCCGAGCGCGACGCGCGGGACAGGACGACCCGCCAGAGATCCGGATACGTGGTTCGTTCGAGCGCATCGCGGAACGCGAGCAGCTCCGCGAGCGCGCGCGGCGCGAACCAGCTGCGCAGATACGGCGAGACCTCACCCGGCGCCGGAGCCCGCGCGCCGGCATCCGCGAGCCGCGCCGCATCCGCGAGCAGAGGCTCGCGCTCGTAGACGGCCGTCTTCACCCGCGTGAGGAGGCAGTTGAACGCCGAGATGTCGCAGCCTGCCGCCGACGCGCCGAAGGCGTTCGCCTCGACCAGCGTCGTGCCCGAGCCGGCGAAGGGATCCCACACGAGGCGTCCCGGCCGCCCGTAGCGCTGGAGAAAGACCTCGACGAGCTGGGGCACGTACTTCCCCAGGTACGGATGGAGCCGGTGAACGTGCTTCGTCCGCTCCCTCTCGGGAAGCTCCGCCTCGGACCACGACAGCTCGAGGTCGATCTCGTCGTAGAGAGCGGCCTGGGTGCGCACGAGGTTGTCACTTCGCCGCCGCACACCGCGAACCTGCCCTGCGTCTATGATCGCCGCGATGAGTGCCCCGATCGAAGCTCTCCAGAACGTCCCCCTCTTCAGCGGGCTCGAGGCGCGCGACCTCGAGCAGCTCGCGCGGCAGATGCACGAACGCCGTTTCGCCGAGGGAACCGAGGTTACGACCGAGGGCTCGACCGGAGCCGGGTTCTTCGTGATCGCGGAGGGCAACGCCGAGGTCACCGTCGCCGGAGAGCACCGCGCCACGCTCGGCTCCGGCGACCATTTCGGTGAGATCGCGCTCATCGACGACGGCGTCCGCTCGGCCTCGATCGTCGCCGCGACCGACCTTCTCTGCTACGGGCTCACACCGTGGGAGTTCCGGCCGTTCGTCGAGGAGCACCCGCAGGTGGCCTGGGCGCTCCTGCAGGCGCTCGCCCGTCGATCCCGCGAGGCGCAGGCGCCCGACCGCTGAGCTCGGCCACCCTCAACGGCACAGAGATCGCGTACGACGACGCCGGGGACGGGCCCGTCGTCGTTCTGCTCCACGCCGGGGTGGGTGACCGCCGGCTGTGGGACGGGCAGATGGCCGCCCTCGCCGAGCGCCACCGCGTCGTTCGTCCGGACCTGCGCGGCTGGGGAGAGTCACCGCTACCCGGCGGGCCGTTCTCCCACGTCGAGGACGTTCGTGCACTCCTCGACCATCTGGAGATCGAGCAGGCGGCACTGGTCGGAAACTCCTTCGGCGGCAGGGTTGCGATCGACCTTGCGCTCGGCCACCGGGAACGGGTGGCTGCCCTGTGTCTGATCGCGCCCGCGCTGACCGGGTACATCGGCTCCGAGGAGCTCGACGCGTTCGACGAGGAGGAGGACGCGCTGCTCGACGCCGGAGAGATCGAGGAAGCAGTCGCGCTGAATCTCCGCACCTGGCTCGACGGCCTGGGACGCGACGCCGCGCCGGTCTCCGCGGAGGAGCGCGGGCGCGTCGAGAAGATGCAGCGCGGGTCGTTCGAGATCGTCATCGCCGCCTACGAGCGCACGCCTCCTCCCGGCCCGGTGGCCTGGTCCGAGCCTCCTGCGGCCACGCGCCTCCATGAGATTGCCGCTCCGACGCTCGTCGTCGCCTGCACGCACGACCAGCCCGACTTCCGTCTGATCGCCGGGATGCTGGCAGAGGGGATCCCGAGGGTCGAGCGCGTCGACATAACGACGGCACACCTGCCGGGCGTGGAGCGCCCGGAGGAGCTCAGCCGGGTGCTGCTCGATTTCCTCGCCCGGTCCAGCTTCTAGCGAAGCCGTTTATGCTGGCGCCGACAAAGGAGGTTTGACATGGGATTTCTCGACAAATTGCTGGGCCGCAGTAAGGACGTCACACAGGACGCCGGCGACATGGCAAAGGACGCAGGCGACAAGGGTGGGGACATGGCGAAGGACGCCGGCGGCAAGGCGCAGGATGTGTACGAAGACGCCAAGTCGAACGTCTCGGGCGAGTCGGACACCTCGCAGTCTGAGGAGCGGCTCGACAACGTCCGCGACCAGGTGAACAAAGACGAAGGGCGGACGCCCTAGGCGATCCGCTCGACCCGCTCGTCCTCGTCGACGTCTACGTCGGTGACCTCGGGCATGCGCCTGAGCATCGCGAACGTGAACCCTTCCCGGGCCAGGAAGAGGAAGCCCAGGCCGATGCCGACGGATGCCTCGATCGCCTGGAGGCCGATTCCAAAGACGATTCCGTGCCCGTAGCTGACCCCGTACGGGAGTAGCGCGGCGGCGACGGCCGCCTGCACGAGCCCGATGTTTCCGGGCCAGAACGGGAAGATCATCACCACGTTCATGACCACGAGGACGACCGCCGCAGCCTCCCAGCGACGGCTCGATCCCGAACGCCAGGAGCGTCATGTAGACGGCCGCGAGCTGCGCGGCCCAGCCGACGAGCTGGAAGAAGAGCGCCTCCACGGCCGGACCCGGTCGCCGGAGGATCGCGAGCCCGCGGCGCGCCATGTGCAGGACACGGCGGATGGCGCCGAGCTCCTCGGAAAGCGGGCGGTGGTGCTTGCGCGCGAGGAGAAAGCCAGCGATGAGGAGGCCGAGCCCCACGCCGACGGCGACTGCCAGCACGGGCGACGCCCACTCGGGAATCGGCGCGACGTAGAGCGTGACGAGGACGAGGATGACCGAAGCGACCACGTCGAAGAGGCGGTGCGCGAAGACCGTGCCGACGATCGTCGCCCACGTGCCCGGCCGACGGCGCACGTGCCGCGTGACCACGGCGACGCGGGCGAGCTCCCCGACGCGACCGGGCAGTGCGGCGTTCCCGAGCAGTCCGATGCTGAAGGCCGAGAAGACGTTCCGGCGCCGCGGCCAGGGCGGCGGGATCGCCTGCTTGATGACGATGTTCCAGGCCTGCGCGCGGACGACCACGGAGAAGAGGTTGATCAGGACGGCCGCCGCGACCCATTCCCATTCGACGGAGCGGAACGCCCGCTCGACCGGTCCTGGATCCGGGCCGCGCCACACGGCGAGCGTCACGAGGGCCGCAATCGGGACGAGCACGACGAGCAGGCGCCCGGCGCGGCTTCGCGGCGGTCTGACGCGCATCATGCCGCCGCCTTGACCGCCTCCGCCGGCACCACGAGCCGCTCGTAGATCTCGACGAGCCGAGCACCGATGCGATCCCAGGAGTACGGCTCGGCCGCCTTCCTGGCAGCGGCGCCGAGCGCGCGGCGCCGGCCCTCGTCCTCGAGAAGGTCGATGAGCGCCCGCTCGAGGGCCGAGGAGTCGCCCGGCGGGACGAGGATGCCGGTCTCGTCATGGTCAGCGACCTGCGCGTAGCCCTCGATGTCCGACGCGACGACCGGGGTGGCGCACGAGAAGGCGCGGGTGAGGACCATGCCGAAGCTCTCGCCGCCGAGTGACGGCGCGACCAGCAGGCTGGCGGCCTGGAGCTCGGCGGTCAGTTCCTCGTCGTGCACGCCTCCGAGCAGGTCGACTCCGTCGAGCGAGAACCCCCTCCGCCGCGCGAGCCAGCGGATGGAGAGCGGATCGGCCCCGATGAGCCGCAGGCGGGAACCCGTACGCGCGTGCACCTGCGGCCAGGCCTTGAGGAGCACCGGGAGCCCCTTCCGCGGCTCGTTCCGGCCGATGAAGACGACGTTCCCGTTGCGCCCGCCCGGGTCGGCCTCGGGCGGGAGCTCGATGCCGTTGGGGATGATGTCGAACGGCCCTCCGATGTGTGGCTCGGCGGCGCGCCGGGCCGACTCGGAGACGGCGATGCGCCTGTCGATCCTTCTGGTCAGGACGCCCCAGAACGCCCCGCCGATCGGATACCAGCCGAGCCGCTCGCCGGCCGAATGGCAGGTTGCGACGAGCGGGCACGGCGCCGAGGCAAGCGCGAAAGCGGAGAGTACGGGCGCCAGCGGCTCGTGCACGTGGACGACGTCGAAGCGCTCGCGCTCCCAGATCCGGCGCATGCGGATCATCGACTGCGGGCTCAGGATGATGTTGGGGAGCGACGCGTTGGCGGGGACGATCACCGAACGCCCAACGGGGATCACGTAGTCGGGCGGTCGCGTGTGGCGCCCTTGCTTCGGATGGAGCAGCCACGTGAGCCGCCCGGGCGGGTCGTGGCCCATGACGATCCGCGCGTCGTGCCCGAGTCTGCGGAGGGCGCGCGCCTGGTGGTCGGCATGCTCCTGGACTCCGCCCCAGAAGGACCACGAGTACGGGACGACGATCCCGATCTTCACGGGTGCAACCCTACCCACATTGCCTGATTAGACTCGTCCCGTGATCAAGAGGGCGAAGCGGCTCGACCCGATCCGTGGATTCGGGATCGACCGGGTCGCTGCGGCGGTGGAGCAGCCGGCGCGCGCGAGCTCGAGATGGCCGGTGCTCCGCATGGAAAACCTCGACACGGACCTACCTTTGCCCCCGGAGGCGGTCGGCGTGACCGCCAGGAGCCTGGACACCGCTGAGGCGAACAGTTGGCTTCCGTTCACCGGGGACATGAGCCTGCGCGAAGCGATCGCGGCGTTCCTGGCCGCCCGTACCGGCCATCCGTACGATCCCGCGCGCGAGATCGTCATCACCTGCGGCGGCCTCGAGGGGATGCTCGACACCCTGCTGGTCACTGTCGACCCCGGCGACGAGGTGATCGTCACCGACCCGACGTACGCAGGCATGGTCAACCGCGTCCACCTCGCCGGCGGGATACCGAAGGCCGTGCCGTACCGGGTGGTCGACGGCGAGTGGCGGCTCGACGGAGACGCTCTCGCCGACGCCGTCGGCGAGCGGACGACGAGCATGCTGCTCATGAGCCCCTCGATGCCGTCGGGCGCGACGCTCGACGAGGAGGACTGGCAGCTCGTCTGCGACCTCTGCCGTGACCGAGGGCTCTTCCTCGTCTACGACTCGGCAATGGAACGGATCCTCTTCGACGGCCGTCCGCTGATCCACCCGCTCCACTTCGAGGGGATGGCCGAGCGGACCGTGATCGCCGGCTCCCTCTCGAAGGAGCACCGCATGATCGGCTGGCGCGTGGGCTGGGTCGCCGGGCCGGCCGAGACGGTCGAGGATGCAGGCTGGGCGCACGTCTACAACACCACCGCCCCGGTCTCGATCGCGCGCGCCGCGGCGGCGGCGGTCCTGCGCGGACAGCAGGAGCACGTCGCCGAGTGCGTGGCTGAGCTCGAGCGGCGGCGGGACGCAATCCTCGCCGCGCTCCCCGGCTGGCCCGTCATCCGTCCGGGAGGCGGCTGGTCTCTCCTCCTCGACGTCGCCGAGCTGGGGCTGGACGCCCCGACCGCCTCCCGCCTCCTCCTCGAGGAGAGCGCGATCGCCGCAACGGCGATGGTCGGCTGGGGAGGGCCGGTGGCCGACCGGCACGTTCGCTTCGTCTTCAGCGCGGAGCCCCTGGAGCGAATCGAGTCGATTCCCGACCGCCTCGCGCGCGGAACGCTCGCGGCAGCCGTGGCGGAGCGAGGCTCGCGGTGAGCGAGAGCCACGCCCTCGTAGACGAGCTCCGCCGCGAGGGCCTGGCCGAGCTGCACACACATCTCGGCGGGTCGGTCGACCCGGCGGTCATGTGGACGCTCGCCCACGAGCAGGGCATCGCCCTGCCGGTGAAGGACTACTGGGACTTCGTCGAGCTCGTTACCGTCGATCCGCGGGGGGTCAAGGGCCTTCCCGAGTTGGACGCGATCTACAAGTGGACCGAGCTGATCCAGTCGAGCCCGCTCGCCGTGGAGCGCTCCGTGCACGGCGCCATCGGCGGTGCCTACCGGACCCAGAACATCACGACGCTCGAGCTTCGCTTCAACCCGATGAAGCGAAACCGAGGCGGCGAGCGCGACCTCGACCACATCATCATGGCCGCCTCGCGCGGGCTCGACCGCGCGAGGCTCGAGTACCCGAAGGTGCGCGCGGGGCTGATCCTGATGATGGACCGCACCTTCACCTCCGACCAGAACGGGGTGATCGTCGAGAAGGCGATCCGCTACTCCGACCGCGGGGTCGTCGGCGTCGACATCGCCGGCCCCCGCCCGGACGGCGGGCGGTACCCCTACCGCGAGCTGGCGCCGCTGGTCGCAGAGGCGAGGGCCGGCGGCCTCGGCGTGACGATCCACGTCGGCGAGGAGGGCGGCCGACACGGCATCGAGGAGATCGGCGAGGTCGTCGAGCACCTTCGTCCCGACCGCATCGGGCACGGCATCCTCGCCGCGCAGGACGAGTCGACCATGCTCGCGCTGCGCGAGTCCGACGTCGTGCTCGAGATCTGCCCCAGCTCGAACCTCCTGACGGGCGCGCTCGCGGACGAGGACGAGCTCAAGGAGACGGTGCGCACCTTCGCGGATCGCGGCGTCCCGTTCACGATCGCGACCGACGGCCCCGAGATGATGCAGACGCACCTCCGCGACGAGCTCGCGCTCCTGCTTCGGATCGGCGCGCTCGAGCGGGACGAAGCGGTCGCCGTGAATGCGCGCGGTCACACGGCGGCTTTCGTACGCCCGAAGGCGTAGCCGGCAAGATCGCCCGCTAGGCCAATAGCCAGGCGGGCGGGTCGCTGCCAAGATCGCCGGCATGCTGAGCGTCTACGGCGAAATCCGGTTCACAGAGCGTCAGCGCCAGGTCGTCCGGCTGATCGCGGCGGGGTGCTCCAACGTCGAGATCGCCGAGCGACTCGGCGTCGCACCCCGAACGGCGAAGGCCCATTCGGACGTCCTCAGGACGAAGCTCGGCGTGAGTCGCAGGCGGCAGATCCCCGCCGCCTTTCGCGAAGCCACCGGCGAAGACCCTCTCGAAAGCCTCGAGCCGGTGGCAGGCGAGCGCGACGACTCCCGCACGCTGTGCTGACCGCTCGGGGATGACGGCACCGCGCCCGTGGCCCCTGCCGCGGGCGCGGGTCGTCCCCAAGAGCCTCTAGTCGGAGGCGAGGACACGCGGTAGGCTCCTGCCCTCTCGATCCTGGAGCTCAGTCGTGGGGAACGCGCGGGACAACGCTCCACCTCCGCTCTTTCGTCGGCACACACGGCGGCCCCGACTGACCGCGCTTCTCGACGGTGCGACGGCGCAGGCGATCATGTTGACGGCACCGGCCGGGTACGGGAAGACCACCCTCGCCCGCGAGTGGCTGCAGGGCCGCGAGGACACCGCGTGGTATCGCGCCACTCCGGCCTCGGCCGACGTCGGGGCGTTCTCGGCCGGCCTCGCCGATGCCGTCGACTCGATCGTGCCCGGGGCCGGCGACCGAGTCCAGCAACGCCTGCGCGTCGGAGATGCGACGGACCGGCTCGCACGACCTCTCGCCGAGCTCCTCGCAGAGGATCTCGAGGCCTGGCCGGCTGGCGGCATCGTCGTCCTCGACGACTACCACCTCCTTGCCGAGTCGGCGCCCGTCGAGGACTTCCTCGACTGGCTGCTCATGCTGGCGCCGATCCGTGTCCTCGTCACGACGCGCCGCGGACCGGGTTGGGCGACGGCGCGCCGCTTCCTCTACGGAGAGGCGTTCGAGATTGCCCGCGACCAGCTGGCGATGACAGCTGAAGAAGCGGCTCGCGTGCTGGAGGGTCGATCGACCGATGCGGTTCGAGCCCTCGTGCGCCACGCCGAGGGCTGGCCTGCGGTCATCGGCCTCGCGGCTCTATCAGCCGATCTCGCCTTCCCTGAAGAGCAGGCCTCCGAGTCCCTGTATCGCTACTTCGCGGAGGAGGTCCTGCGAGCCGAGCCGCCGGAGGTACAGCGCCTGATGCTGACTGCCGCCGTGCCTTCGGCAATCACCGTTCGCCTGGTCGAGGAGGTCCTCGGCCTGCCGAACCCGGAGCCGGTGCTCATCAGGCTGCGCAACGAGGATCTCCTCCACGAGATCCCGAGCGGCGAACTGGTCTTCCATCCGCTTATCCACGATTTCCTCCGCAGGCGCCTCGAGGCAGACGACCCAGCCAGACTCGACGCCTTGAGACGGAGGGTCATCGACGATGCGCGACAGCGCGCCCGCTGGGAGGAGGCGTTCGATCTCTCGCAGCAGGCGGGTCGTACCACCGACGCGGCCGAGATCGTGGGATGCGCGGCGCGGGATCTGCTCGCACGGGGGCAGGGCGAGACGCTGGAAAACTGGCTCGGAGCCTGCGGAGCAGCGGGTGTGACGGTGTCCGGAGCCGCCCTGGCCCGCGCCGAGCTCCTGATCCGCAAGGGCGAGATGTCGGCGGCATCAGCCCTCGCCCAGGACACGGTGGACAGGCTGCCCGACGACCATCCGGACTACGCATGGGGTTGCAACGTGGCCGGACGAGCCCTCCACTTCACGTCCCAGGAGGAGCGGGCGTTCGACAGCTTCCAGGCGGCTCGCGGCGCCGCCAAGACGGACGAAGATCTTAAAGAGGCTCTCTGGGGTCAGTTCCTCGCCATTACCGAGATCGCCCCTTGGGAAATGCAGGACTACTTGAATGAGCTGGAAGCGCGGTACGCGGATGATCTTGACGTTCGCCTGCGACTTGCGGTGGGACGATACGGAACGGCTGAACAGACACCCTCGGTCGCGGGTGAGTGGAACCGGTTCGCCGTGCTCATGAACTCAATCGAACATTCAACAGATCCATTGGCAGCGACCAGCTTTCTCGCGATGGCGTCCGCGGCGGCCCGATACAGCGCGAACTACGCCCTTAGCCACGATCTCGCCGAGAGAGCAGTGCGAATGTGCAGGGAGCTTCGTTTTGATCTCGGACTTGGCGCATCGCTACTCCACCGAGCCGCTGCCGAGGTCGGCTTGCGGGCATTTGGACGAGCGCAACGAAGTCTTGCGGCCTTCAGGCAAACGCTTATCTCTTGGGAAGACCCCTTCTATCGGGTCGAAGGCCTCACGGTGAAAGCCCGACTCCATGCGTCTCGCGGCAACCTTCAGGAAGCGCTTGCCACTCATGACGAGCTTGCGGGGATCACGGCTCCGCCGCGAGCGCTCGGGAGCCATCTGGCTGCGCATTCGATTGTGCTTGCCGCAAGCGGATACGCCAAGCAGGCTCGAATGATGGCTGATGAAGCCCGCCAACACGGTTCGAACATCGAGATGATCTACTTCGCTGCGCTTGGGTGCGCGATCGCGGGCGATGTGGACGGTGAGTCCAAACAATTTGCGAACAGGGCGGCGGAACTCGTGATCGAGTGCAATCAGGCCGCATATTTTGAAGGGCTTGTCTTTGCCTACCGCGTGTATCCACGTCTGCTGAGCGCGGCCGCGAGCAATCCCGAGGCGGCGGGCATCCTCGCGAGACTTGTCGCGAAGAGTCACGATCACGAACTCGCCCGAGCCGTCGGAATCGACCTCAAGTTCGATGACCGTGACAGTGCCTCGAGCAGCCTAACCCCCCGAGAACGTGAGGTTCTTGAGCTGCTCGCAGAAGGAATGAGCAACGCTGAGATAGCGGCGCGTCTTTTCATCACTGCCAGCACCGCGAAGGCCCACGTCCGCCATATCTTTGCGAAGCTCGGTGTACGCACGAGGCTCCAGGCAGGGCTGAGAGCTCAGGATGTGCTGGAACGTGACTAGCAGCCTAGGCGACGCTTGCGATGGGGACTGCTTGTCGCTGCGCCTCTACGGTGAAGTCCGAGCGAGCTCCTGAAACGTACGTCTCGCACTCGCTGGCAAGAATCGCCTCGAATGCTGCCACCACCGTCGTATCGAATTGAGTCCCTGACGCCTGAGCCAGACGAAACCGCGCGACCCGACTGGGCATCGCATCGCGGTATGGGCGTCCCGAAGTCATGGCGTTATAAGCATCGGCGACAGCGATGATGCGGGAGACAAGCGGGATCTGGGAGCCGCGAAGCCTGTCCGGATAGCCGTTGCCGTCCATCCTCTCGTGGTGATGCCGCACGACTTTGGCGATTTCGGCGTAGTCGTCGACCTTCGCAAGAATCCGTTCACCAATAGCCGAATGTTCCTCCATGCGACGACGCTCCTCGAGTGTCAGTGCACCTGGCTTCTCAAGTAGCCCCGCCGGAAGACCCACTTTGCCAATGTCATGTACGAGCCCGCAGAGGTGGGCGAGCTGCTGGTCGTACTCAGAGAGACCAAGCCGAGCAGCGATATCTCTCGCGTAAACAGCGACCACGGCAGAATGGCCGGCCGTGTACTGGTCTCGAGCGTCGAGCGCCGCTACGAGCGCCGTTGCGAATGACAGGCTCGCCCGCTCAAGACGATCGTTGGCAAGCCGAAGTTGTTCGGTTGTGTCCTGCTGTTGACGGTAGAGCCCGTGGAGTCGGTGAGCGGCGAGCGCAGGTACCAGAAAAAGAATCAAGCTCCACGCGGAGATCTGCTCGAACGCGTAAACAAGCAGAAGGATGAGAGGAACGTAGAGCGGCACCGCGCCCATCAGAATCGGCTTCAGCAGCCTCAGAAAGCCAACGTAGTCGCCGCTCTTTCGAACGGCGACGACACACGCGGCAAGTGCCGCATCGGCAGCTTCAAGAACTACGACTGCAATTAGGACGGCAGCGAAAAGTTGTCCCGACGAGGCCATGGAAGACACTGCAAGAGCAGCAACTCCGGCAAGCCCCGCCGCCAGTGCCCGGCTGCAAGTCCAGATGAGCCAACGCACGTACGGAGGCTCGAAGGTCACCACCAGTCCCAACGCCCCGATGAACATGGCCGCAAGTGGCCCAAAAGCGACAGCAGCAAAGACAACGGGAAGTACCGACACAGTGATCTCGAGATTGGCGCTGACGCGAACCGGCTGACGCTCCGCGAGCATCGAGAACGTTCCTAGCGCAACGATGGCCCAAAGAGGTCCAACAGGCGTTCCTAGGAATCCAAGGGCCACCGCGAACCCAACGGTGACGAGCAGAAGGCCGGTCGCGTAGAGGTGGATCGGCTGCAGCATGGCACGGAACGAATCGTCCCGGGTCACAGGTGGATTCTGAAGAAAGCTGGTCAAAACTCTTGCCTGTCACCCAAAAGGGGGATAAACTCGTGCGAGCCGTTGTCCCCTTCGGAGAGAGGAGTCTCCCCATGTTGCACTGGCAAACCCGCCTGCTGGCCGTTCTCGCAACGTTTGCATCGATCGCGGCACTCGCTGGCACAGTGAGGGCCTGGTAGCAGCAAACCTCCCGAAGTCTTAGTATTTCCACAGCAGGCGACATCCCTCCGACGAGGGATCTTGTCAACAGGGCTGTGGAAGCTGTGGATGACGCGGGCTGCTTCACCAGCGAAGGAGCCCGCGTTTGTGAGTGGCCTGATGCCGGGTTAGGAGATCAGGCTGCGGCGGAAGCCAATGGCGACCGCATGGGCCCTGCTGCGGGCCTGGAGCTTGGCCAGAAGGTGCCGCACATGCGACTTGACTGTCTCCTCGGAGAGGAAGAGTCGCTGCCCGATTTCTCGGTTCACCAGTCCGTCTGAGATCAGCTGCAGAACTTCGATCTCACGCATGGTCGGCTCCTGCTCGAGCTCGCGGAGGGGCGGGCTGATCGGAATCACGTCCGCGCCCGGGTTGCTGCCGTTCCGCCGGGCGGCCACCTCGTCGAAGCGACGGGAGTGGTCGAGATATCTGCTCAGGATGTTTTTGCGCTCTGCAGCGTCCACGCACCGGTGATCGGCACCCCAGCTTGTGGAAAAAACCCCAAAACGAGGGAGCGAGCCATCCCTCGAACAGAGCGGATCGGGCCTCGCGAAGCCGGTGTGCGCGCGCCGGCAGGATGATCACGAGGAGCGAGACCACGCAGAGCCGAATGCGGCGATCTGCGGGAAAAGACCGCGGGAGACGAGGAGGAGCCCGTAGAAGGCCACGCTGGGCTGTCGCTCCGCACAGCCGTTGTTTCGCCGGACCTCCTAGTCCGGCGGCGGCTCGTAGGCCGCGACCGCCGGCTGCTGCTCGAACACCGGCTCGACCTCGTGGGCGCCGATCACGCCTGCCTTGATCTCCTCGGCCCAGTGGCACGAGACCCAGTGGCTGCCTTCGAGCTTGCGCAGCGGCGGCTCCTGGTCGCGGCAGCGAGTCGGCTGGACGAACGGGCAGCGCGTGTGGAAGCGGCATGCCGGCGGCGGGTTCGCAGGACTGGGGAGATCGCCGGGCACGAGGATCGTCTTGCGCGCGCGCTCGACTTCGGGGTCTGGAATCGGCACGGCCGAGAGAAGCGAGATCGAGTATGGGTGGAGCGGGTTGTCGTACAGCTCCTCAGCCGGGGAGACCTCGACGACCTTCCCTAGGTACATGACGACGATCCGGTCCGAGATGTGCCTGACGACGGCCAGGTCGTGGGCGATGAAGAGGTACGTGAGGTCGAAGTCGCGCTGGAGGGACTCGAGCAGGTTCACGATCTGCGCCTGAATCGAGACGTCGAGGGCGGAGACGGGCTCGTCGCAGACGATGAAGTCGGGGTTCAGCGCCAGCGAGCGGGCGAGGCCGACCCGCTGTCGCTGACCGCCGGAGAACTCGTGCGGATACCGCGAAGCGGCGTCGGCGGGCAGGCCGACGATCTCGAGCAGCTCCCGGACGCGCCTGCCGGACTCGCGTCGGCCCGCGATCCCGTGGACGCGCAGGGGCTCGCTGACGATCCGGCCGACGCTGTGGCGCGGGTTCAGGGACGCGAAGGGATCCTGGAAGATCATCTGCATCCGGCGCCGGAGCGGCCGGAGCGCCGACTCGCCGAGATGCGTGATGTCCTGGCCGTCGAAGAGGATGCGGCCGCCGGTCGGTTCGTACAGCCGCAGGATCGCGCGTCCAAGAGTCGACTTGCCGCAGCCCGACTCGCCGACGAGCCCGACCGTCTCGCCGCGCTCGATCCCGAGCGAGACGCCGTCGACCGCCTTGATGTCGCCGACGTGGCGATCGAGGAGGATCCCGCTCTTGACCGGGAACCACATTCGCAGGTCTTCGACGGTGACGAGAGGTCCGACTCCGGCCACCTCAGCCAAGCGCCGCCTCCTTCGCCTTCTGCCACTCCTCGGCCGCAACCGGGTTGAAGCAGGCGACGGCGTGCCCGGGCTCGACCTGACGGAGCTGGGGCACCTCTCGGCTCGACTCCTCGACCGCGTAGAGGCAGCGCGGCTGGAAGGGACACGCGCTCGGCGGCTGGAGCATGTCGCGCGGTGAGCCCTTGATCGGCTTGAGGGCCTCCTTGCGCGTCGCGTCCAGTCGCGGGATCGACTGGAGAAGCCCCAGCGTGTACGGGTGCCGGGGCCGGGCGAAGAGCTGCTCGGCGCTCCCCGTTTCGACGAACATGCCCGCGTACATCACGTTGACGCGCTCGCACATCCCGGCGACGACGCCCAGGTCGTGCGTGATGAGGATGAGCGCGGTGTCGCGCTCCGCGACGAGCTTCCGCAGGAGGTCGAGGATCTGCGCCTGGATCGTGACGTCGAGCGCGGTCGTCGGCTCGTCTGCGATGAGGAGCTTCGGCTCGCAGGCGAGCGCCATGGCGATCATCGCGCGCTGGCGCATGCCGCCCGAGAACTGATGTGGGTAGTCCTTCAGCCGGGCCTCGGGGCTGGGGATGCCGACCTGGTCGAGAAGCTCGGCGACGCGGCGGTTGGCCTCGCCCTTGTCCAGGTCGAAGTGGGCCTCGAGCGCCTCCCGGATCTGCCGCCCGATCGTCAGGACGGGATTGAGGCTGGTCATCGGGTCCTGGAAGATCATCGCGACCTCGCGCCCGCGGATCTTCCGGAGCTCGCGGTCGGAGAGCTTCAGGAGGTCACGTCCCTCGAACGTCGCGCTTCCTCCGGTCACGGCGCCGGCGCGTGGGAGGATGCCGAGCAGCGCCAGCGACGTCACGCTCTTGCCGCAGCCGGACTCGCCCACGATGCCCAGCGTCTCGCCGGGCGCGATCTCGAAGGAGATCCCGTTCACGGCGTGCACGGTGCCGCGTCGAGTCCAGAACTCGACCTTCATGTCCTCGACCGAGAGGAGCGGCTCGCGCTGATTGGTCATCGGCTCCGCATCTTCGGATCCATGGCCTCGCGCAGACCGTCGCCGATCAGGTTGATGCTGATGGCGGTGATCACGATCGCGAGCCCTGGGATGATCGCCAGATGCGGCGCGGTCTGGAGGAAGCGGACCGTGTTGGTCAGCATCGTCCCCCACTCCGGAGTTGCCGGGTCCTGAGGCCCGAGGCCGAGGAAGCCGAGCCCGGCCGCGTCGATGATCGCGGTGGCGAGCGCGAGCGTGGCGGTGACGATTACCGGCGACATCGCGTTCGGGAGAATGTGCGAGGTGAGGATCGCCCGTTTCCGCACGCCGACGGACCGGGCTGCGAGGATGAAGTCGTTCTCACGCTGGCCGAGCACGGAGCCGCGCAAGAGCCGCGCGAAGACCGGGACGTTGATGATCCCGATGGCGATCATGATCTGGTTGAGGCCCGGGCCGAGCAGCGCGACGATGCCGACCGCCATCAGGAACCCGGGGATCGCGAGCCAGATGTCGACGATCCGCATGATGATCGAGTCGACGGCGCCGCCGACGAACCCGGCGATCGCGCCGAGGATGCTCCCGAAGACGAAGCCGACAGTGACCGACACGATGCCGATCAGGAGCGAATAGCGCGCCCCGTAGACGATCCGGGAGAGCTCGTCGCGGCCGAGCTCGTCGAGTCCGAACCAGTGCTCGGCCGAGGGGCCCGGGCAGCACAGACCGCCGAGCGCTGCGAGGTTCTGCTCGCTCGGGCTGTAGGGCGCGATGAGTGGAGCGAAGATCGCCATGATGACGATGAGCGCGAGGATGATCACTCCGACGAGGGCGCCGGGGTTGTGCCTGACCCGGTAGAAGGCCTCGCGCCAGAGCCCTCCGGTCGGAGCATCGATGGCGACCTCGCGTGCTTCCAGCTCGGCGACCGACATCAGCCCGATCTCACTTGCTCAGCCGGATCCGCGGGTTGAGGACGCCGTAGGAGAGATCCACGAAGAGATTGACGAAGACGACGATCACGGCGACGAAGAGGAGGCCTCCCTGGATGACGGGGTAGTCGCGCGACTTGATCGCCTCGACGAGCCAGGATCCGATGCCGGGGAACGCGAAGACGGTCTCCGTGAGCACGGCGCCCGAGAGGAGGAGGCCGACCTGGAGGCCGATGATCGTCGCGATCGGGAGCATCGCGTTCCGAAGGACGTGCCGCTGGTTGACGGTCATCGGCGAGACGCCCTTCGCGCGCGCGGTCCGAACGTAGTCCTCGTTCTGCACGTCCAAGACGGACGCCCGCGTGACGCGCGCGATGATCGCGAGCGGGATCGAAGCCAGGGCGATCGCGGGCAGGATGAGGTGCTTGATCGTGTCGACGAAGGCGTTCCAGTTCCCGGCGATGATCGCGTCGAGGACGTAGAAGTTCGTCGGGTGGTCCAGGTCGATCAGGACCGAGATGCGGCCCACGCTGGGAAGCCAACCCAGCCGCACCGCGAAGACGTACTTGAGGATCAGCGCCAGGAAGAAGATCGGCGTCGAGATGCCGATCAGGGTTACGACGAGACTGGCGTGGTCGGCGGGTCCCTGGTAGTGCTTCGCCGCAATGAAGCCTAAGGGGACACCGAAGATGAGCGCGAAGAACCCCGCGGTGAGCGCGAGCTCGACCGTCGCGGGGAACCGCTGCCTGAACTCCTCGAGCACCGGCCGACGTGTCTTCGTCGAATCGCCGAACTCACCGTGGACGATGTTCTTGAGGTAGCGCCAGTACTGGACCGGCAGCGGCTGGTCGAGCCCGTACTGGCGCTCGATCTGGGCCACTGTCTCCGGCGTCGCGCGCTCGCCGAGGAGCGCCTCTGCGGGCCCGCCCGGAAGGTTCCTGACCCAGAAGAAGACCAGGAGCGAAAGACCGAGCAGAATCGGGATGAGAAGGAGAAGCCGGCGGACGGTGTACCGAAGCATCTAGTCCCCGCCCGCCAGCCTATCCCTCTCAGCGTCTAGCTCTTAGCCTCCTGTGAAGTAGACGGTCGCGAACGACTGGTTGTCGACCGGACTCGGAACGTAGCCGGCGACGTTCGCCTGGAAGGCGACGGCAGGCTCGTTGTTCGCGTACGGGACGCCGGGGAGGAGCAGCATGATCTGCCGGTTCGCCTCCTCGTACATCTCGATGCGCTTGGTCTCGTCGGTCTCGACCTCCGCCTGGTCCAGGAGCTTCTGGACGTCGTCGAGCTCGTGACTCTTGTCGAGCCCGAACTGCGGGTTGTCGCTCTGGAAGAACGTCCCGATGAAGTTGTCGGGATCGCCGTAGTCGCCAGTCCACCCGATCAGGTGCACAGGCTGCTTGCCCTCGTTGTTGAGCCCGAGGTAGTCGGGATCCCACGGGGCGCTCTTCGGAGTCACCTTGAAGCCTGACTCCTCGAGGCTCGCCCTGAAGGCCTCGAAGTTCCGCTTCGGATCCGGCATGTACGGACGCGTGACGTCCGACGGATACCAGAACTCGATCTCGACCGGCAGCGTGTAGCCCGCGTCGGTCAGGATCTGC
This sequence comes from uncultured Actinomycetes bacterium, assembly GCA_963842305.1. Taxonomy (GTDB): domain Bacteria; phylum Actinomycetota; class Thermoleophilia; order Gaiellales; family Gaiellaceae; genus JAIBJN01. Next base: position 162,013 of record CAWJFW010000002.1, on the reverse strand, counting down.
TTGGCCTTCTCGGGGTCGTATTCGTACTGCATGACGTCGTCCGCATAGCCCTCGAGGCCGGGCGGCATGAACTGCGTCGCGACAGTGCCGCGGCCGCCGTAGAAGTTGTCGACCACCGACTGGCGGTCGAGGCCATAGGCGATCGCCTTTCGCACCTCGATGTCGTCCAGCGGCGGCGTTGAGATGTTGAACCCGACGTAGCCGACGTTGAACGCCGGACGGTCGAGGATCTGCAGGTTCGAGTCCGACTCGATCGTCGGGACGTCCTGCGGCTCGACGAGGTCGTAGCCGTTGATCTCGCCGGTCTGGAGCGCCTGGAGACGCGCGGCGTTGTCCGCGATCGGCCGGAAGATCAGCTCGTCGAGCTTGGCCTTCTCGCCCCAGTAGTCGTCGTTCCGGACGAGGACGAGCTTGTCCTCGGGAGTCCAGGACTCGAACTTGAAGGGGCCGGTGCCCGTCGGGTGCTCGGTTCCGTAGGTGCCGGTCGGGTGGAAGACGCCGTCCGCATCCACCTCGCCCTCGTTCGCACCGTACTTCTCCATCGCGGTCGGGCTCTGGATCGAGAGCGGCCCGAGCGTCAGCGCCTGCAGGATGGTCGCGGACGGCCGCGTGAGGTTGAGCTTGACCGTGAGGTCGTCGACGACGTCACAGCTCTTGTAGAGGCTCTCCTCGGGGCCGGCCACGCCTTCCTCCGGCTTGGCGAAGCCGCCGCCGAAGCCGTACTGCCAGTAGTACGTCGCGCTCGCATTCTGGAACGAGCCCGTGAAGTTGAACCACCGCTCGAAGTTGGCGCAGACTGCTTCGGCGTTGAACGGCGTGCCGTCGTGGAATGTCACTCCATCCTGGAGGTTGAACGTCCACGACGTCCCGGCCGCGTTCGACTCCCAGTCCGTTGCCAGACTGGGCTCGAGCTCGGTCGTTCCGGGCGTCTGCCGGATCAGCGTCTCGTAGATCTGCAGGTTGGTTCGATACGACTCACCGTCCGAGATGAGTGCGAAATCGAGCACGACAGGATCCGCTGAGGAACCGAAGACGAGCGTACCGCCCGAAGCGCCTTCGCCCTCGCCCGTGTCGGCGGCCTGTGTCGCCTGCCCCTCGTCGTCGTCATCGCCGCCGCAGCCGGCCAGGCCGACTGCGAGCAGCAGTGTGACGAGCAGCAGGAAGAGCCTGAATGACTTTGCCCTCACGTCCTCTCCTTTGTTTCGGCCGCGTCATCGCGGGCCAGCAGTACTCAGGTTGTTTGGACGACGAGGATAGACCTGCGGTTAGCCCGAATGCGACCCGCAACCCCCCGTTTGACCAGGGTCAACCTGCCCTGTGAACCATCCGCAGGGGGATAGATGAACCAGGCCCGCGCTCCACATACTCAAAGAAGCGACTTTGTCGGCCGGCCTCGATGCGGCGGAGGCATTGGCTGACGAAAGCCGGGGTGGGGACCCCATGCGGTGGGTTCCCGCCCCGCCACTCCTTGCGGCGCGGGGCCGAGGAGGGTTCCGCGAAACACGCGCTGTACCGCCGGGGCGCGCGCGCCCCGAGCCGCTAGGCGGCGACGCCAGCGAGCTCGCGGAGAGCGGCAAGCCGCTGAAGCGCCTGGCCCTCGAGCTGGCGCACCCGCTCGCGGGTGAGACCGAGCTCGGAGCCGATCGCCTCGAGCGTCCACGGGTCGCCCTCGAAGCCGAAGCGCAGCTGGAGGATCCGCCGCTCGCGCTCGGGAAGCGCCTCGAGCGCCTTGCGCACGCCCTGCTTTCGCAGCGACTCCTCGGCCTCCTCGAACGGATCCGCAGCCTCGCGGTCCGCGAAGAGATCGCCGAGCTCCCCTTCGTCGTCAGAGCCGACGCTCTGGTTCAGGGAAACCGACGCCTGAGCGGCCGAGAGGGCCTCCTCGACGTGCTGAACGGGAAGCCCGGTCGCCTCCGCCAGCTCCTCGCGCGTGGCGTCGCGGCCCAGCTCGACCTCGAGCCGGCGTGCGGCCCGGCCGAGCTTCTGCTGCCGCTCGACGACGTGGACGGGCACGCGAATCGTGCGCGCGTTGTTGGCGACCGCGCGCTGGACGGACTGGCGAATCCACCAGGTCGCGTACGTAGAGAACTTGAAGCCCCGGCGCCAGTCGAACTTCTCGACGGCGCGGTTGAGGCCGAGCGTGCCCTCCTGGATGAGGTCCAGGAACGGGACGCCGAGGCCGCGGTAGCCCTTGGCGATGGAGACGACGAGTCGCAGGTTCGACTCGATCATCCGCCGCTTCGCGAGCAGGTCGCCCTTCTCGAGGCGCTTTGCGAGCGCGACTTCCTCGGCGGCGGTGAGAAGCTTGTGCCGGCCGACGTCGGCCAGGAAGAGCTGCAGGCTGTCGCCCGCCCCCTGGACGGCGGCTGCGGCCACGACCGGCGCCGTGTCCTCGGCGGGGGCGCCGACCTCGAGCCCGACGGTCTCGAGCTCGCGCATCAGCTCGGCCATCTCCTCGTCGCCCAGGTCCAGCTCGAGAGCGAGCGCTTCGAGCTCGGCGGGTTCGACGTAGCCGCGCTCCTCGGCGTTCTCGAGGAGATGACGGCCCGCCTGCGTGTCAAACACTTCGTGCACGGAGTTCTGACTCACGTTGGCTCTCTAGATCCTTTCGCCGAATTACGGCAGGTTGGATTGCGGCTCACCCTCAGAAACGTTCTCACTCTATGACGCATTCCCTTGCCGGAATACCCGCGGGTGGGTGTCTTAACCACGGGTTAACGCAAGGCTTTGCCGCCAGTCGTGCTGGTCCTGCTCTTTCTAAGACGCCGCTCGGGCCGAAGTGTTGGCGGTTTCGGACTGACGGTCGCCGTTTTCGTCGGCCGAATCCGACTCCGGCTGGGCACGAGGCGTTCTTGCCCATTCCTCGTCGAACTCGACCCGCCACTTGCCGTCCTCGCCCTGTTCCAGAGCGAGTTTGGCGCTGAACGTCCGACCCGAGCGGCCGCGAAAGCCGCCGACCGCCTTCGCGGTCTTGCGGGTCTCCATGAGCTCCTTGACAACCGAGACCGGGAGGATCTTGTTCGCCTTCTTCTTCCAGATGACGAAGCCGCACCCCGGATCGTCCTTCGACCAGCACGAGTAGCCCTTGCGGTTCTCGATCACGTCGCGGCCGCAGATCGGGCACGGCCCGAGGTTGGCCCGCTCGATCTTGACGCCCTTGAGCTTGTCGAGCTCGGCGACCGTGTCGGTCGTGAACTTGACGATGTCGGACATGAAGGCAGGCCGCGTGTCCTCGCCCTGCTCGATGAGAGCCAGGCGATGCTCCCAGCTCCCTGTCAGCTCCGGTGAGGTCAACGGGTGCTCGCCGAGGAGCGAGATCACCTGGACGCCCTTCTCGGTCGCGTGCAGGGCGCGCCCCTCGCGCTCGAGATAGCCGACCTGGATCAGCCGCTCGATGATCGACGCCCGCGTCGCCGGCGTGCCGATGCCCGAATCCTTCATCGCCTCGCGGAGCTCCGCGTCCTGGATGTCCTTGCCGGCAGTCTCCATCGCGCCGAGGAGCGATGCCTCCGTGAAGCGGCGCGGCGGCTGGGTCTCCTTTCGAAGCGACTCGACCGAGCGGGTCTCGACCTCCTCGCCCTGCTCGAGCCGCGGGAGCAACTGGTCGCCGCCCGAGTCGTCCTCGTCCCCCGGCTTCTGCGCTTCCTCTCCGTAGACGCCCTTCCAGCCCGCCTCGACGAGGACGCGGCCCGACGTGCGGAAGACGTGCTCGGTGACCGTCGTCTCGACCCGCGTCCGCTCGTAGACGGCGTCCGGGTGGAAGACGGCCAGGAAGCGCTTGGCGACGAGGTCGTAGATCCGGCTCTCGTCCGGCCCCATCTTCGTCAGGTCGTGGTCGGAGCGGGTCGGGATGACCGCGTGGTGGTCCTCGACGCGCTTATCGTTGACGACGCGCCCGAGCGGGAGCTTCTCGAGGCGGGTGACGTACGACGCCGCCTGCGCGTAGCGCTCGTGCCGGCCGACATGCGCGGCAGTCGGCTTGATCTCTCCGATCATGTCCGAGGTCAAGAACCGCGAGTTCGTCCGCGGGTACGTGATTGCCTTGTGCTCCTCGTAGAGCCTTTGGGCCGCGGCGAGCGTTCGCCTCGCCGAGAAGCCGAAGAGGGTGTTCGCGTGGCGCTGCAGCGACGTGAGGTCGTAGAGGAGCTGCGGCGCCTCGCGCTCCTCCTTCTTCTCGAGTTTGGTGATCGTGCCCGGCCGGCCGGAAACGTCCGCGACGATCGCGGTGGCCTCGTCCTCCTTGATGCGCTTGCCGCCGAGATAGCGGCCGCTGTAGAGACGCTCCCCAGTGGCGGCGAAGCGCGCCTCGACCAACCAGTATGGCTCGGGGACGAAGGCGCGAATCTCGAGTTCCCGGCGGGCGACGAGCGCCAGGGTCGGAGTCTGGACCCGGCCGAGCGAGACGGCGCCATCGAATGCGGCGCGGAGGCGGATCGAGGCCGCGCGGGTCGCGTTCATGCCGACGAGCCAGTCCGCCTCGGAGCGGGAGCGGGCGGCCTCCTCGAGCAGCCGCATCTCCTGCCCGTCCCGGAGATCCTCGAACGCATCGCGAATCGCGGTCTTCGTCATCGAGTTCAGCCACAGGCGCTTGACCGGCTTCTTGACCCCCGACGTCTCGTAGAGGTAGGCGAAGATCAGCTCACCCTCGCGTCCAGCGTCGCAGGCGTTGACGATCACCTCGACGTCCTTGTCCTTCATCAGCTTGTGGACGGCGCTGAGCTGCTTCTTGGCCTTGTCGTCGTTGGGGATGAGCTTGAACTTCGTGGGCACGATCGGCAGGTCGGCGAACCGCCACTTCTTCAGCTTGTCGTCGTACTGATCCGGCTCGGCGAGGCCGACCAGGTGGCCGACCGCCCACGTGATCACGTAGTCGCCCTCGACCAGGTGCGTCTTGTCCTGGCTCTGCTTGAAGGTGCCCGGCAGCGTGGCCGCGAGATCGCGGCCCACAGAGGGCTTTTCGGCGATGACGAGGGTCTTCGACACGGTTGAGAACGTTAGCAACGCGCTAAACGGCAACAATTGACGACAACTTGAGAACCTTTTTCGAAATGACGCCTCCCCGCCAGGGAGTGCTGGGCGAACGCGAGGCAAGGACACGGGACGCGTTCGTAGCCGGAGGCTACGGGCGCAACCGAGGACGCCGCATCGCGCCGTCCAGCGCGACCCGGCGGGATAGGGCTTCGTCTTGAAACGGGTTCAGAAACCCCTTCTGGCGATCGACGGCGACAATCTGGCCCATCGGGCGTTCCATGCGCTGCCCTCCTCGATCAAGGACGGGGCCGGAAACCAGGCCAACATGATCGTCGGTTTCGCGAACATGCTCGCTCGCTCCTGGGAGGACGAGGAGCCGCGGACCGTCTTCGTCGGCTTCGACTCGGTCGGCATCCCCACCTATCGCAGCGAGCTTCTGCCCGAATACCAGTCAGGGCGCGACTTCCCGCCGGTCCTGACCTCCCAGCTCGACCGGCTTCCCGAGCTCGTCGGAACACTCGGGTTCCAGTGGGCGAAGGCGGACGGCTACGAGGCGGACGACTTCCTCGGCGCGGTCGTCGCCGCGGAGGAGGCCCGCGGAGGCGAGGCGCTCGTCCTCACGAACGACCGGGACCTCTTCCAGCTCGCGAGCGCGAAGACGACGATCCTCCGGCCGAAGCCCGGCCAGCGGGAGCTCGTCAGGATCGGGCCGGCCCAGGTGAACGAGATCTACGGCGTCCCGCCGGAGCTCGTCCCGGACTTCGTCGCGCTCCGCGGCGACCCTTCGGACAGGATTCCCGGTGCGAAGGGCATCGGGCCCGGCCGTGCGGCGAGCATCCTGGCCAAGCACGGCTCGCTCGAAGCCTGCCTCGCCGCCGGCGGCTTCCCCGATCAAGCCGAGACGCTCCGCGACTACCTGCGCATGGCGACGCTGCAGGCCGACGCGCCGATTCCGGACCTTCCGGACGTCGAGCCCGACTGGGGCGCGGGCGCCGACCTCGCCGATGGCTGGGGCCTCGCCGGAGTGGCGCGGCGCTTCCGCGAGCGCGCAGCCTGAACCGACTACGATCCTCCGCGTGAGCGAGCCGCGGCCGATCTCCGTCGCCGACTTCGAGCGCCTCGCCGAGGCCCGCTGCGAGCCCGGGTACTGGGGCTATGTCGTCGGCGGGGCAGGAGACGAGCTCACGCTTCAAGACAACGTCGCGGCGTTCCGCCGATTCATCCTGCGGCCGCGCATGCTCGTCGACGTCAGCGACGTGAGCACGCGCACATCGGTCCTCGGAACGGACATCGCCATGCCGCTCATGGTCGCTCCGACGTCCCTCCAGCGTGTGGCCCACGCGGACGGCGAACCGGCGCTTGCACGCGCTGCGGCCGCGGTCGGAACCGTCTACACACTCTCCAGCCTGGGGAGCGTTCGCCCGCGCGAGCTTGCCGAAACGGTCGGCGGCCAGGGACCGCGCTGGTTTCAGCTCTACTGGTCCCGCGATCGCGGCTTCACGTCCGAGCTCGTCGCGGAGGCCGAGGACGCGGGCTTCTCGGCGCTCGTCCTCACGGTCGACCTGCCGAAAGCCGGACCGCGCGAACGGGACCATCGCAGCGGCTTCAGCCTGCCGTCGGACCTGCCCATGCCCAACCTGCCCCAGACGCTCGTCGGCGCCGGCTACTTTCACGACACGCTGGACGAGATCGCGGATCGCAGCCTCTCTTGGCGCGACCTCGAGTGGCTTCGATCTCAGTGCTCGCTGCCTCTCGTCGTCAAGGGGATCCTGACCGCGGAGGACGCCGCGCTGGCCTGCGAGCACGGCTGCGCCGGGATGGTCGTCTCCAACCACGGCGGACGCCAGCTCGACGGCGTGTCGGCGACCGTGGACGCGCTTCCCGAGGTCGTCGAGGTGGTCGACGGACGCTCCGAGATCTACCTCGACGGAGGCGTCCGCCGGGGAACCGATGTCGCGAAGGCCCTCGCGCTCGGAGCGCGCTCCGTGTTCGTGGGCCGGCCAGCTCTCTGGGGCCTTGCTGCGGGAGGCGAGGAAGGCGCCCGCCGGGTCCTCGGAATCTTCCAGGCCGAGATCGAGCTCGCGCTGCTCCTCCTCGGCTGTCCGACGCCGGCCGATGTGGGCCCCCAGCACGTCGGCAGACGGGCTTGATCCCACTCGTCAGCCACCGAGCCTTCGCCGAGCTGCACCCGACCGGGAACCACCCGGAACGGCAGGAGCGCCTCCGTGCGCTCCAGGAAGCCTTTCCGGACTTCGTGGAGGCGCGTCCGGCGACAGTCGGCGAGCTCGCCCTCGTCCATCGCCTCGACTACATCGAGGCGATCCGGCTCGTTTCCGCGAGCGGGAATCCGACGCTCCTCGACCCGGACACGGTCTGCACGGCGTCGAGCTACGACGTCGCGCTCCTCGCCGCCGGCGCGGCTATCCAGGCGGTCGAGCTGGGCGGCTTCGCGCTCGCCCGACCCCCGGGTCACCACGCGCTCTCCGACCGGGCCATGGGCTTCTGCCTCTTCAACAACGTGGCGGTCGCGGCCCGCTTCGCCCAACGGGAGCTCGGGCTCGGACGGGTCGCCGTCCTCGACTGGGACGTCCACCACGGCAACGGGACGCAGGATGCGTTCTGGGACGACGAGACTGTCTTCTTCGCATCGCTGCACCAGTGGCCCTTCTACCCGGGCTCGGGCGGCCCCGGCGAGGGAAACGCGGCCACGCTGAACGTCCCGCTGCCGGCCGGTACCGGCGACGACGCGGTGGTGGAGGCACTCGACCGGCTGGTGCTGCCCGAGCTCGAGGCCTTCGACCCCGACCTGCTGCTCGTCTCGGCGGGCTTCGACGCCGCCGCCACGGATCCGATCGGCGGGCTCGAGCTGACCGAGGCGGGCTTCGGAGCGCTCGCGACCCGCGCGGTCGCCGTCGCCGAGCGGGTAGCGTTCGTACTCGAAGGCGGCTACGACGTCGAGGCTCTCCCCGGGCTTGTCGGCTCCGTGCTCGCCGCAACCTGAGATGGACGTCACCACAGACACCTTCGAGCAGGACGTGATCGAGCGCTCCGCGGCCGTCCCGGTCGTCGTCGACTTCTGGGCCGACTGGTGCGGCCCGTGCAAGATGCTGACGCCGATCCTCGAGGACGCGGTCGAAAAGCGCGACGGGGCGGTCGTCCTCGCCAAGGTGGACACCGACGCCAACCAGGAGCTCGCCGAGCGCTTCAGCGTGCGCGGGATTCCGAACGTGAAGGCCTTCCGGAATGGCCAGGTCGTTGACGAGTTCACGGGCGCCGTGCCCGCAGCGACGGTCGAGGAGTTCCTCGAGAAGCTGACCGGCCCGCCGGCGTCCGAGCTCCTGCTTTCGGAGCTCTCCGAGTCGGGGGAGTTTCCCGAGATTCTCGGCCCGTTGGCGGAGCAGGACTACGAGCGCGTCCTCGAATGGCTGCTCGGCGACCTCGAGAACGCGGATCCCGACCGCCGCGAGCGCATCCGGGAGATCATGGTCGCCCTCTTCGGCCAGCTCGGGCCCGAGGATCCGCTGACGATGAGCTACCGACGCAGGCTAGCCGCGACCCTCTACTAATTCCGGGCGTGGAGACGATGCGAGCCCCCCGGGCCGACGAGGCTCAGGCTGTCACAGACCTGGTCATTGCGTGCGATATCTACGAGCTCGGCGCGCCCGACTTCGAGCTCGACGACCTGCTGACGGACTGGAACATGCCCGGGTTCGACATCGAGCTGGACGCCGTCGTCGTCGAAGAGGACGGCGGCCTCATCGGCTACGCGGCCTTCATCCGGAACGACTACGTCGACGTCTACGTCCACCCGGAGCGGCGACAGCGGGGAATCGGCGCACGGCTGCTCGAGTGGTCCGAGCGGCGCGCGCGCGAACGGACGCCGCCCGGCGAGGAGATCCGGCTCGGACAGGTCGTCACCTCGACCCATGCGAACGCCCGCCGCTTCCTCGAGAGCCGCGGGTACGCGCCGGTTCGCACGTACTGGCGCATGTCCATGCCGCTCGAGGCAAGCCCGCCGCCGCCCGCCTGGCCAGAGGGGATCCTCGTGCGCACGTTCGACCAGGAGCGGGACTCACGCGCCGTCTACGCCCTCGTCCAGGACGCATTCGGCGACAACGAGCGCCATACCGCAGAGTCCTTCGAGGAATGGCAGGCGTTCATGATCGACCGGGAGGCGTTCGAGCCGGGTCTCTGGTTCATCGCCGAGACGAAGGGCGAGATCGTCGGCTGCGTCCTCTGCCCCAACTACGAGGAGGAGGGCTGGATCCGGCAGCTCGCAGTGTCGCGGGATTGGCGCCGCCGGGGCCTGGGCACCGCGCTCTTCCGCCAGGCCATGTCCGAGTTCAGCCGTCGCGGCCGTAGGGAGATGGGGCTCGTCGTCGACTCCTGGAACCGGACCGGTGCGAAGGAGCTCTACGAGCGGGCGGGCATGACCGTCGCCCGCGAGCACGTGCGCTTCGAGAAGACGCTCGCCGACGGCGCCCCGGTGACGTAGGCCTCTAGACGTACGAAGGGTAGGAGCCGAAGACGCGGAGCTCCCGCGTCAGGCCTTGGACCTCGGTGAGCGTCTCGCTCACGACCTGGTCGAGCGGGTGCCCGGCCAGCACCGCGTCGAAGCGGTAGCGCCAGGGCGTCCGCGGGATGGGCCTTGAGACGAGCTGGACCATGTCGAGCCGGTGGCGCCCGAACGGCTCGATTGCTCGGTGCAACGCGCCCGGCTGATGGTCTGTGACGAAGGAGAACGCCGTTCGCCAGCCTTCGCGCTCGCGGTCGAGCCGCGTGTACGGCGCGACGGAGACGAAGCGCGTGTACGCCTCGGGATGATCGCCGACGTCGCCGGCGATCACGGTGAGGCCGTACATGGCGGCCGCCCGCTCACTCGCGATCGCCGCCTCGGAAGGATCCTTCCCCTCGGCCACCTCGTGCGCGGCGTCGGCGGTCGTCGCGGCGGCGATCGCGGTCGCCCAGGGCATGGCGGCGAGGAGGCGCCGGCACTGGTCGAGCGCGGCCGGGTGCGAGCGGACGACTCGAACCTCCTCGAGCGGCACGCTCGCCGGGCCCACGAGGCAATGGCGGATCGGCAGGATGGTCTCTCCGGTGATCGAGAGCGGCGAGTCGTAAAGGAGGTCGTGCGTCTCGTTCACGGGACCGGAGAGCGAGCTTTCGATCGGAAGCACCCCGAACGCGACGTCCCGCTCCGCCGTCGCCTCGACGACCGCTGTGAAACTCGGCAGCGAGACGAGGTCGGCACCGCTCGGGAAGAGGCTGTCGCAGGCGGCGGCGCTGTGCGCGCCGTCGCGGCCAGGGTAGGCAACGCTCGACTTCATCGCGAGACGTTACCGGAGCCCGGCGGGCAGGCGGAAGAAGACGTCCTCGCGGGCGATCTCGACGTTCTCGCGATCGTGGAAGCCGAGCTCGTCGAGCCGGGCGACCACCCGCTCGACCAGGCTCTCCGGCGACGAGGCCCCGGCCGTCAGCCCGACGGACTCGTGACCATCGAGCCAGGCGACGTCGAGGTCGCGCTCGTCGTCGATCAGGTGAGCGTCGGCGCCGCAGCTGCGTGCGACCTCGACGAGGCGGTTCGCGTTCGAGCTCGTCTTCGATCCGACGACGAGGACGAGCGTCGCCTCTTCGCAGATCCGCTTCACGGCGTCCTGCCGGTTCTGCGTCGCGTAGCAGATGTCGGCCGAGGGCGGGCCGACGAGGTCCGGCACCCGCTCCCTGAGCGCATCGACGACGTCGGCCGTGTCGTCCAGCGAGAGCGTCGTTTGGGTCAGGTACGCGAGGCTCTGGCCCTCGTCCAGCTCCAGCGCCTCGACGTCCTCGGGCGTCTCGACGAGGACGATCGAGTCGGGCGCCTCCCCCATCGTGCCCTCCACCTCGACATGGCCGGCATGGCCGACAAGGGCGATCTTGTGCCCCCGAGCCGCGTACCGGCGCGCCTCGGCGTGGACCTTCGAGACGAGCGGGCAGACGGCGTCGACGACCTGGAGGCCACGCTCCGCACACCGTTGGTAGACCTGCGGTGCGACCCCGTGAGCCGACAGGACGACGAGCGCGCCCGCGGGCACGTCCTCTTCCGACTCGACGAAGACCGCTCCTCGCGACTCGAGATCCTCCACCACGTGGACGTTGTGCACGATCTCGTGGCGCACGTAGACGGGCGGGCCGTGACGCTCCAGGAGCTTCTCGACGATGTCGATCGCACGGACGACGCCGGCGCAGAAGCTTCGCGGGCTGGCGACGAGAACGCGCTTGGTCACGGCATCGCCCTCGGCGCAAGCCCGGCCGCCGCGACGCGGAGGGACGCAAGTCCGCGCCTCGCTCCCAGCGCCGTCTCGACGGTCGTGCGCGGCTCGGCGAGAAGCGCGCGGAGCACGACCCGCCAATCGGTGCGACCGTCCGGCACCGCGGCATGCGCGAGCAGGCCGACCGGATGCTCGGGAGTGTCGGAAACCGCGCGCACGACGCCGGCCAACCGTCCCGTCGCGGCGAGCGCCGCGCTTTCGGTGTCGGCCACGGTCGCGCCGGTCTCGCGGGCGAGCTCGCGGCGGTCGCCCGCGTCGTCGACCACGTACCCGGCGTCGCAGACGACTCCGGTCAGCGCGCCCGGAACGGCAAGGGGCTCGCTCTCCCAAAGCACGGTTCCGTCGGCATCGACGACGCGCCTCGCCGTGACGAGCGTCCCCGGCGCGAGGCCCGACACGAGCGCTCCCGCAAGGCCGAAGGACACGAGCTGCCCTTCCGGCAGGGGCAGGCCTGCCTGGAGGCCGACGCGGGCGGCCCTCGCACCGCCGCTTCGCGCGGCGCCTTCTTCGACCGCGAGGGCGCAGGCGAGCGTGAGCGGCCCTACGGCCTCCTTCAGCGCAGCGTCCACGCGAGGCTCCTGACGGTCTCCTTCACGCTCGAGGTCGTCGCGATCGTCGCGGCGGGCTCGAAGCCGGAATGGATCCCGCAGTGCTCGCAGCGATGGTCGTTGCCGGGCCCGTAGCGCTCCCACTCGATCCCGTTGACCAGCGCGTCGTACGTGGGGAAGATGCCGTCTGTCAGCAGGTAGCATGGCCCCTTCCAGCCGTACGGGTTTCGGGTGACCGAGCCCCAAGGCGCGCACGGGAGCTGACGGTCGCCGGTGAGAAAGTCCTGATAGACCGGGCTCGCGAGCCAGCGATACCCGTGGCGTCGCACGGAGTCGCGGATGAGCCTGAACTTGGCCTCGTGCTCGTCGCGCGTCATGGTCAGGTTCGGGTCGATCTGGGAGTACTGGTAGCCGGGCGCGACAAGCATTCCGTCGATGCCAAGCTCGTTCGTGAGGTACTCCATCATCGCGATGACGTCGTCGACCTCGGTCTCCTTGAAGATCGTGGTGTTCGTCGTGACGCGGAACCCGTTGTCCCGGGCCGTCCTGATCGCTTCGACGGCCACGTCCCACAGGCCCGGGTAATCGCAGATGTAGTCGTGGATCTCCTGCATGCCGTCCAGGTGGACGACGAACGTGAGGCGCGGGTTCGGCTCGAAACGGTCGAGCATGTCGACGAGCCGGAGCGCGTTCGTGCAGAGCTGGATGTTCCGCTTCATCTCGAGAAAGCCGGCAACAACCTCCTCGATGCCCTTGAAGATCAGCGGCTCTCCGCCGCAGATGGAGATGACCGGAGCCGGGCACTCGACCGCGGAGTGCAGGCACTCCTCGACGGTCAGGCGGGCCTTGTTGGACTCGTATTCACGGATCTTGCCGCAGCCGATGCAGGCGATGTTGCAGCCCAGCGTGGGCTCGAGCATGATCACGAGCGGGTAACGGTCTTTCCCCTTCTGCGAGGCGACGTAGCGTCCGATCTGGACGGTGCTGCGAAGTGGAAACTTCATGCTCCTCCCTCCGAGAGCGCCTCGCCGACGGCACGGGCGAGCGCCGGCTCCACAGGGCCAGGCTCGTAGCCGAGTGTACGGCGGGCCTTCGCCGATGAGAAGTACATGGGCAGCCTGGCCAGGCGAACCTCGTCCCGGTTGGCGATTCCGGCCGCGGCAGCCATCTCTGCGACAGCATACGGAACCCTGACGCGGGGCCGCGGACGTTCGGCCAGGCGGGCAACTGCAGCGAACAGATCCTGGAGGCTGAGATCGACGCCGCCAAGCAGGTATCGCTCCCCCGGCGCCCCATGTTCGAGCGCGAGCGCATGCCCGCGGGCGACGTCGCGAACGTCGACCACGTTGAGCCCGGTCGTGGCCACGTAGCCGCGGAGGCGGCCCCGGGCAATGCCTGCGATCATCCGACCGGTCGGGGTCGGCTTCCGGTCGCCGTCTCCCACCGGCGTCGTCGGGTTGACGACGACGGCGCCACCCGCGAGCGCGAGCTTCTCCGCCGCGAACTTGGTGCGCTTGTAGGGCACGTCGAGCTCCCAGGCGGGGGGCTCGTCGTCCTCGGTCGCCGGCCGCCCGGAGACGGGACCGCAGGTTCCGGCTGTCGAGCAGTGGACGAACCGCCTGACGCGCGCGGCGGCGGCGACGGCGAGCACCGTGCGAGTTCCCTCGACGTTGACCCGTTCGAAATCGGACACCGGGTCGTCGAAGCTGTAGAGCGCTGCCACGTGGACGACCGCATCGCACCCGGCGATCACGCGCTCCAGGCCCTCATGATCGAGGAGGTCGACCCGCTCGTCCCGGACCTCGGCGCCGCGCTCGCGCAACTCGCGGGCGACGTGGCTCCCGACGAAGCCCGTCGCACCCGTGACGTAGACCTTCACGCCGCGAGGGCGCGGCGCACGCGCCCCAGCGCCAGGACCGGCCAGACCTCCCGGTAGAGGTGGTAGTTGATGAGGAAGTCGCGCGGGAACCCGGTGCCCGTGAAGTAATCCTCGTCCCAGCCGCCGTTTCGCTTCTGTGCGTTGCAGAGCCAGGCGACGGCGCGGGAGGCGCAGTCGGAAGCCGTCTCTCCGGCCGCGACAAGGCCCAGCAGCGCCCAGGCGGTCTGCGACGGCGTCGACTCACCGCGGCCGCGCCAGGCGATCCCCGCCTCGCCGCGGTCGTACGAGCGGCAGTCCTCGCCGAAGCCGCCGTCCTCGTTTTGACGAGCCACGAGCCATGCCACCGCACGGCGCATCGCTTGGTGTTCGGGCGGGAATCCTGCCGCCTCGAGCGCGGGCAGAACCGCGCCGACGCCGTAGACGTAATTGACGCCCCAACGCCCGAACCACGAGCCGTCCTCCTCCTGCTCGCGGAGCAGGTACTCGATGCCTCGCTGCACTGCCTCCTCGTGGCCCCCGGCCCGGGCCAGGAACTCGACGACGTGGGCGGTGACGTCGGCGGACGGCGGATCCGTGACGGCGCCGAAGTCGCAGAAGGGGATCTTGTAGAGCCAGTCGGCGTCGTTGTCGGCGTCGAAGGCTCCCCAGCCGCCGTTCTCGCTCTGCATCGCCGCCATCCAGTCGCTCGCCCGGTCGATGGCTCCGCGCGCCCCTCCGACGTCCTCGAGAGCCATGGCCACGATTGCTGCGTCGTCGATGTCCGGGTAGAGGTCGTTGTCGTACTCGAACGCCCAGCCGCCCGGCTCGACACCGGGGCGGCGGACGGCCCAGTCGCCGCGCTGCCGGATCTCCTCGGCGACCAGCCACTCTCCGGCTCGCCGGAGCGCCAATTCGTCGGCGGGCACGTCGGCGGCCCGGAGCGCGAGGAGCGCGAGCCCCGTGTCCCAGACGGGCGACTGGCAGGCTTCCGGCCGCAGGCGGTCGCCCTCCTCGACCATGAACCTCTTCCAGCCGGCGAGCCCGCGGCTGAAATATGGAGACTCCGGGCCGTGGCCGCGGCACGCGAGGGCGATCAGCGACCAGACCCACGGCGGCTGGATTCCGCCCCACGAGCCGTCGAGCTCCTGACGATCGATGATCCAGCGCTCCGCGGTGGCCAGTGCGCGCTCGCGGCCAGGTTGAAAGCCTCGGCCCGAGTACCAGGCAAGTGTCCTGTCGCTCAGGAGGCCCGCCGTTGCCTTTCGCGGGGCCGGCCCGAGGTTCAGCTCGTGGCAGGCGCGCTCGGGCGGGAGCCGGCGGACCGGGCGGTAGTGCAGGACGACCGTGAGCGGGACCACGGTCTGGCGAGCCCAGCACGCGAAGTCGTACACGGAGAACGGAAGCGAAGGCTTGAGCAGGACCACCTCCGGTGGAAGCTGCGGAATCTCGTCCCACGGCCACAGCCCGAAGAGGGCGAGCCAGATGCGGGTGAAGACGCGCGCCCCGCCGATCCCGCCTCGCTCCTCGCAGAACCGCCGCGCCGGCGCCAGCCGCTCGTCGTCCGCCGAGAGCCCCGCGAGGCGGAGCGCCGCGTAGGACTCCAGCGTGGCGGCAAGGTCGGGCTCGCCGCCCCAGTAGATCGCCCAGAGCCCGTCGGGACGCTGCCGGGCCAGCAGCTCGTTCGCGCAGCGACGCGTCGTCTCCTCGTCGCGCAGTCGAAGGAACTCGAGCAGCAGCAGGTGCTGCGCCGTCATGGTCACGTTGGACTCGAGCTCTCCGACCCACCAGCCGTCGGGCTTCTGGAGCGAGAGCAGCCGTCGGACCGCGCGGTTCAGAGTCCGCTCGAGCTCGGACGCGACGGGCCGTGGCGCTTTCTTCCCTCGGTGCGTGGTCGCGCTCAGATCGTCACCTTCTCGTCACCGCCCGCGCGCCATGCGTGCGCTTCTCACCGGTACGCTCGAAAGCGGGTGGTGGGCTGGGGTGCCCCATGCGCCTAAGTTTTTCAGACGGGCGCTTCACTTGGCCGCGACGACAGCAGGGCTCGCGC
The DNA here is from genome assembly GCA_963842305.1 of uncultured Actinomycetes bacterium. GTDB lineage: Bacteria > Actinomycetota > Thermoleophilia > Gaiellales > Gaiellaceae > JAIBJN01. The sequence goes on along the minus strand of CAWJFW010000002.1, from coordinate 146,281 downwards.
TGCAGTCCTGCCGCTTCTGATCGCGCCCTCCATGGTGGCCGGCCACCCAGTGTCCGTCCAGGCGCCGGCTCGCGCGATGCCCGGCTTGCCCGTCTCTGCCCCGGGCCGCCGCGCCGCAGTCCCGGGCCGGGCGGCGAACGTGGCCGCCGGCTCGCGGCTCACTCGCGACCAGAGGAGCTCGGCCGGCTCGAGTCTTGCGGTCAGCTCCGCGGCGAGCAGATCGACGAGCTCTCGCCCCCGGACTTCGAGGAGCTCGGGCGCTCCACTCGAGACGACCGTGAGGTATTGACCACTCTCCGGAGGCTGCCCCGTCAGCGCCCCGCGGTCGAAGACCCAGTGCGCCGGGCTCCGCAGCAATGCGGCCACCTCAAAGCCGAGGATCGGACGGTCGAAGAGCAGGTGGACGGAGACGATCGGCGAGTCCTCGAGGCCCGCCTCGGGCTCGCCCAGCAGGCGGGCACTCTCCTGGGGCGGCAGGGCGACGACGATCAGTTCGGCCTCGGTTCGCGCTCCGTCGCCGAGCACCACACCGCTTTCCTCGATGGCCGCCACGCGCTCGCCGGTGCGAATGACGACCCCCAGCTCGTGGAGACGGGCCCCCGCCGCGTCCCCGTGGATCTCGCCGAGGGGCCGAACGGGGAAGATCACGTCGCTCGCCTCGCGATCGGCCAAGAGGGCTGTCTGCACGGTGAAGAGCGCCGGCGCGGCGCTCACCTCCTCGCAGCGAAGGTTGAGCGCAGGTCGGATGAAGACGTCCCAGAAGCGATCGATGGCGGCTTGCGTCTGGCCGAGCCGCAGCAGGAGGTCGGCGAACGTCTCGTCGTCGTGGCCCGCAGGATCCAGTCGGCCGAGACGACGTGCCACTCGAGCGACCGCAAGCCGATCGCGCAGCGAGAGGTGCTTGTAGCGCAGGAGCCCGAGCGCTCCCGGCGCGATGCGGGCGACGCTTCCGTCCTCGGCGATGACCGGCAGGGCGAGTGGCTCCCGGCGCACCGACCCGGCCTCTCCGACCCGCGCCAGGAAGGCCAGGTACTCGGTGCAGCACCCCAGCGCGATGTGCTGGCCGTTGTCGGGAGGCGGAGGTGGATCGCCCTCGCGCTCGGGCAGCGTCTGCACCGCACCTCCAAGCGTGGGCCGGGCCTCGAAGACGGTCACCGCGCAACCCGCGTCGGCCAGCTCGAAGGCTGCGGCGAGGCCGGCGAGGCCCCCGCCCAGGACCACGGCCCTCACAGCGCGGCGACCGCCCGCAGCTTGCCGACCGCCGAGAGCTGCGGCCGCCGCGAGAACACGTCGTAGCCCCGAGTTCGCATCTGCGCCAGGAGGCCCTTGTAGATGCCCGCGAACGACCGAACGCACAGTGCGCTGCGCCGGTCGAGCAACGGAAGGAGCCCGAGACCGTCACGCATGAGCGACTCAGCGCGCGCTCCCTGGTGCTCCATGAGGGCCTGCCAGGCGGCGGTGACACGGCCCGCTGCGAGGTCGGTCTCGCTGACGCCGAACCGATCGAGCTCGTCCTGGGGCAGGTAGACGCGTCCGAGCCGCCAGTCCTCGGCGACGTCTCGCATGATGTTGATCTGCTGGAGCGCGAGGCCGAGGACCTCCGCGCGCGGCTCGGCCGCGACCGGGTCGCTCGGCCCGTAGACGGCTACGCAGGCGAGTCCGACCGCGCCCGCGACGCAGCGGCAGTACTCGCGTAGCTCCTCCCAGCTTGCGTAACGAGACCGTTCGGCGTCCATCAGCCCGCCTGCGACGAGGTCGGCGAGTGCGCTCCGCGGCACCGGATAGCGCGAGGTGGCATCCGCAAGAGCGACCAGAACGGCATCGTCGACAGGCGCCGCCGGAAGCGCCTCGACCGCATGACGGCAATCCTCGAGGCCGCGCCGTCGCTCCTGCACGGGCAGTTCCGGATCGTCGGCGATGTCATCGACCCGGCGCGCGAACGCGTACAGGGCCGCGACGGCCAGCCGCTTCGGCCGCGGCAGAACCGCGATCCCCCAGGCGAAATTTCGCGCCTCGCGCCGGGTGATGCGAGCAACTTCAGCGTAGGCGTCCTCGACGCTCATCGGCGCAGGAGCTCGGAGAGGGCCAGACGGGCGAAATTCGAGCGGGTCGGCGCCGGACGGCCCGTGAACACATCCCAGCCTGCCTGCTTCAGCGCGTCGAGAGCGGCCAGGCCACCCCGTGCATAGAGCGCCACCGAGAGCCCAGCTCTCCCACCCAGCTCGCTGCGGAGCGGTAGACCCTCTTGGAGGAGCGAGCGCGCCCGGGCTGCCTCGAAGCGGAGTAGCTCGGCGACCGGGGCGCTCAACGGGCCGGCGAGGTCGTAGTCCTCGACACCGAACCGACGCAGGTCCTCCTGGGGCAAATAGACGCGGCCGAGGGACAGGTCGCGCGGTGGATCCTGGACGAAGTTCACGAGCTGGAGCCCCGTGCAGACGGCGTCGCTCATGCCGACGAGCTCCGGCTCTCCCGCCCGGCCGTAGATTCCGAGGACGAGGCGACCGACCGGATCCGCCGAGTAGGTGCAGTACTCGCGCACGTCGTCCCACGTTTCGTAGCGGCGCCGGACCTGGTCGATGCGGTTCGCCTGGATGAGGCGGTGAAAGGGCTCGAGCGGCAGCGTGCGGTCGGCGATCGTCTCGTGCAGCCGGAGCATGATTTCGGTGCGAGGCGACCCGTCGAGCTCGCGCTCGAGCTCGTCGAGAAGGGCGTCTCGATCGCCCGGGGCCTCGTCGCCGAGGTTGTCCACGAGCCGCGCGAATCCGTAGACGGCGCGGAGATGGGCACGGGCAGAGCGCGGCGCGAGGAACGATGCGACCGGGAAGTTCTCCCCGGAGGCCCGCGCGTCGATGCGAGCGGCGGCGAGCTCGGGGGCATCGAGTAGGCTCGCCGGGGGCATGGTGGGAGACAGTATGGAGCGGCGTACTCTCGGGCGCACCGGAGTCGACCTCCCGGTCGTCGGCCTCGGGACATGGGAGACGTTCGACCTCGCCGACGCCGATCAGCACGTCGGCAATGCCGTCGTCGAGGCGGCTTTCGCGGCGGGGACGACGCTGGTCGACTCCTCTCCGATGTATGGGCGAGCCGAGCGCATCCTGGGTCGTGCGCTCGACGGACGGCGGGAGGTGAGCTTCGTCGCTACGAAGATCTGGACTCCATCCGTCTCGCAGGGGCGCGCGCAGTTCGAGGCCCAGCTCCGCGACTTCCACGGGCACGTCGACCTCGAGCAGGTGCACAACCTCGTCGCGTGGCGCGACCACCTGGACTGGCTCGAGCGCGAGCGGGATAGCGGCCGCATCCGCTTCCTCGGAGCGACGCACTACGCCTCCTCGGCATTCGACGACCTCGCGCAGGTCATGCAAACCGGGCGAATCGACGCCGTTCAGGTTCCGCTCAACCCGCGCGAGCGCGAGGTCGAATCGGTGATCCTTCCGCTCGCCGAGGAGCTCGGCATCGGGGTCATCGTCATGCGCCCGCTCGGCGGCGCCGGAAGCCTCATCTCGGGACCCGATCCGCTCGCGCTCGAGCCGCTCGGCGTGACGTCGTGGGCACAGGCGCTGCTGAAATGGACTCTTTCGGATCCGCGCGTGACCGCGGTAATTCCGGCAACGAGGAGTCCGGCTCACGCCCGCGAGAACGCCGAGGCAGGCTCAGCGCCGTGGTTCGGACCCGACGAGCGCCGGCTCGTCGAAGAGCTCGCTATGGGCCCGCGAGGCCGATCTCTCTGAGGATCTCCTCGGTGTGCTCGCCGAGCGCCGGAACCGGGCCCGACGGGGGCCGCTCGCCGTCGACGAGGAACGGACTGCCGATCACTGGGATGGGACCGGCGGGCGAGCCGACCTCGACGACGAGCCCGTTGTGGGCCAGCTGCGGGTGCTCCGCGACCTCCGAGACGTCGTTCACGGCCCCGCAGGGAATCCGCGCGGCCTCCAGCCGGCCGAGCCACTCGTGCGAGGCCCGTGCCGCGAAAGCCTCCTCGAGGATCGGCTCCAGCAGGCTGCGGTGCTCGACCCTGCCCTCGTTCGTGGCTAGGCGCTGGTCGTCGAGGAGCTCAGGCCGCTCGATAACGTCCACGCAGAGCGCGCGCCAGTGCTCGGGCGACAGGACGGCGAGGCCGAAGAGCTTCCCGTCGCCGGCCGGATAGGGGCCGTACGGACAGAAGAGCGGATGGTGCATCCCCGTCCGCCCGGGCATCTCGCGACGCTGCCACCAGAGGTGAGGGAAATAGCCGAGCCAGTCGACCATCGTGTCAAAGAGGGAGACGGAAACGCGGGCTCCCTTGCCGGTCTCGGCTCGCCGGGCGAGGGCTCCCAGCGTCGCCACCGCCGCGTAGCTCGCGGCGCCGACGTCGCAGACCGAGACCCCCACGCGGGCGGGTTCCGCCGGCGTCCCGGTCACCGCGATCAACCCTGCCTCGCCCTGCATGACGAGGTCGTAGGCGTTCTTGTGGGCGTACGGGCCGTCCGGGCCGTAGCCCGAGATGTCGACGTAGACGATGTCCGGCCGGAGCGCGCGCACGGGCTCCTCCCCGAGCCCCACGCGGTCGGCCCAGCCCGGCGTGTAGTTCTGGAGGAAGACGTCACTCCGTTCGATCAACCGCTCGATCGCCGCACGGCTGGCCGGATCCTTCACGTCGAGAGCAACGCTCCGCTTCCCGCGGTTGACCCAGACGAAGCCGCTCGAGAGACCGGCGGCGACGGTGTCCCACGACCGCGTGACGTCACCGCCCTCGGGCCGCTCCACCTTGATGACGTCGGCGCCGAGGTCGGCGAGCAATCGACTTGCGAGCGGCCCGGCGAGGCCGTTCTCGAAGGCGAGGACGCGGGTGCCCGTGAGGAGCGGCACGCGCGTACCGTATTCGCCGGAACACTGCTGCGTACACTCACGAACCGCGAGGAGCCGCAATGGCAGCGCTGAACAACAAGGCAAAGGCCATCATCGACAAGCCCAACCTGGCGTTCGTCGCCACCGTGATGGCCGACGGGTCGCCGCAGGTGACGCCCGTCTGGATCGAACGGTTGGACGACACGATCACCTTCAACACTGCGACGGGCCGCGTCAAGGAGCGGAACATGCGCCGCGACCCGAGGATCGCCCTCTCCGTCGTCGACCGGGAGGACGACTACGCGAGTGTCGCCGTCCGCGGCCGCGTCGTCGAGATCATCGAGGGCGAGGAGGCCGACCGGCAGATCGACCGGCTCTCGAAGAAGTACACGGGCAACGACGAATACCAGGGACACAGACCGGACGAGTCGCGCGTCAAGGTCGTGATCGAGCTGGTGTCCGTGTCTTGAGCGAGCTGCTCTTCCTCAGCCGCGCCGAGGTCGGCCGGCTACTGCCCGAGGCACGGGAGCAGCTCGACCTAGTCGAGCACGCCTACCGAGCGCTGGCCGCGGGCCGCGTCGAGCTCCCGCCGAAGCCGGGCGTCCACCCGCGGAAGGACTCCTTCCTGCATGCCATGCCCGCCTACCTGCGCGACGAGGACGTGGTCACGCTGAAGTGGGTCGCCGGCTACCCGGCGAACAAGAAGCGCGGGCTCCCCTACATCACGGGGCTGATCGTCGTCAACGACGCCGAGACGGGCCTACCAGTGGCAATCATGGACGGTGCTGAGATCACCGCAGTCCGCACCGCGGCAGCAAGCGGCGTCTGCGTCCGCCGCTTCGCTCCGGCCGGCTGGAGCCGCGCAGCGATCCTGGGCTGCGGCGAGCAGGGGCTCTTCCACGCCCGGCTCCTGCACGCGCTCAACCCGAACGTCTCCGTCCGGGCGTGGGACCCTCACCCCGAGCGCATCGAGCGTCTCGGTGACCTTGCACAGGCGGCCGACGGCTGGGAGGACGCGCTGTCCGGGGCCGAGGTGGTCGTGACCGCGGGTCCGATCATCGAGGATCCCGTGCCGCCCATCCGGCCGGAGCACCTGGGCGACCACTGGCTGGCCCTCCCAATCGACTTCGACTTCTACTTCGGGCCGCAGGCAGTCGCGGCTGCCGACCTGTTCCTTGCCGACGACGTCGGACAGTTCGAGTACTACCGCGACCTCGGCCACTTCCAAGGCTGGCCCGCCCCGGAGGGAAGCGTCGGCGAAGGGCTAGGTGGCGAGGGCTCTCCCGACAAGGTTTTCTGCTGCAACCTCGGCATCGGCGTGCTCGATGCGGCCTTCGCCAACGTCATCCTCGAACGGGCCCGCAGCGCCGGGGCCGGCACCGAGCTCGAGCTCTGAGGCCGTGAGCGCGGGCTCCTGGCTCGAGGGCCTCGAGGGCTCGCTGGCCGAGGACGAGGGCACCGAGGCGCTCGCGACCGGGCTCGTCGTCCTGGCGACCGTCGCCGGGCGGGAGGTGCACGTCGACCCCGACGAGGCGCGGGCCGCCGCGCGGCGCGCCCTCCTGCTACTCGGCACCGGAGGCGATCCCGACCGCGGCCTCGACCTCCACGGACGCGCAGTAAGCGCGTTCGCCGACGACCTCCGCTCGGTCGACGGGCAGATCGCGCTCGAAGGCGGGCTGAAGCAGCTGCGCCTCGAGTCCGAGGGATTCCCCCACGTCAGCGAGGCACTGCACGGACTGATCGACGCGCCCGACGTCGCGTGGCGCGCGTTTGCCGCGGGCATCCTCGCTCAGGCGCTCGCCGAGGACTAGGAGCGTTTGGCGGAATTTCGATCGCCAAGCCCTTCACTAGGCGCGAATCCGCTCGCCCGCCGGATCCCAGAGCGGCTCGTCAGCGATCTGCGCCGGTACCCAGTCGCCGAAGATCTCGACCTCCACGCGTCGGCCGGCCTCTGCCGCGGCGGCGGGCACGTAGGCGTATGCGATCGAGCGCTCGACCGAGTAGCCGTAGCCCCCGCTCGTCACCCGTCCCAGGACATCGCCGTCCATACGGACCGGCTCGGAGCCCAGAGCGACCGCACGTGGATCGTCGAGGACGAGGCAGGCGAGCCTTCGTTCCGGAGAGCGGTCCTGCGCAGCGACGAGCGCGTCACGGCCGAGGAAGTCGCCCTTGTCGAGCTTGACCGCGAAGCCGAGGCCCGCCTCATAGGGCGTCTCGTCGGGCGTGATGTCGGCTCCCCAGACCCTGTAGCCCTTCTCGAGCCGCAGCGAGTCGATCGCCTTGTAGCCGCCCGCCAGCAGGCCGTGACCGGCTCCCGACTCCCAAAGCGTGTCCCAGAGGCGCCGGCCGAACTCGGTCGGGCAGTAGAGCTCCCAGCCCAGCTCGCCGACGTAGGTCACCCGCGCGGCCAGGCAGGGGACGAAGCCGATGGTGAGCTCCTGCGCGCGCATGTAGGGGAAGGCGTCGTTCCCGAGATCGGCGTCCGTGAGCGGCTGGAGGAGATCACGCGCCGCAGGGCCCCAGACCCCCAGACACGCGAAGCGGGCCGTGACGTCCTCGACGACAACCGATCCCTCGTCGGGAGCGTGCGAGCGGATCCAGGCGGAGTCGTGCTGGCCGAAGGCGGTGCCGGTCACGATCCGAAAGCGATCCTCCGCGAGGCGCGTCACGGTGAAGTCGCATTCGATGCCTCCGCGCGCATTGAGCATCTGCGTGTAGGTGACCGCGCCGACCTCGCGCGCGACGCGGTTGTCGCAGAGAGACTCGAGGAAGGCGGCTGCACCCGGTCCGAGCACATCGAGCTTGGCGAACGAGCTCTCGTCGAAGAGCGCAGCCGTCTCGCGGCACGCGCGGTGCTCGGCGCCGATCGCGGGCGACCACAGGCGCCCGGCCCACCCGCGCGGCCGCAACGACTCGTCCCCCCGCTCCGCGTTGGGCTCGAACCAGTTCGCCCGCTCCCAACCTGATTTCTCGCCGAAGGAAGCGCCGAGCTCCCTCAGCTGCTCGTAGGCCGCCGAGACGCGCAGCGGGCGACTTGCCTCCCGCTCGTGGCCGGGGTACTTGACGTCGTAGTAGGTCGAGTAGATCTCGAGCGTGCGCGCGAGCGTGTAGGCCTCGCTGCGGTACGCGGCGCCGAAGCGGCGGGAGTCCATCTCCCAGACGTCGAGGCTCGGAATGCCCTCGACGATCCACTCCGCGACGAGCTGCCCCATGCCGCCGGCCCCGGCAAGGCCGTGTGCGCAGAAGCCGGCGGCCACCCAGAAGCCGCGGACGTCGGACTCGCCGAGGATGAATTCACCGTCCGGCGTGAAGGCCTCCGGGCCGTTGACGAGCTTGACGACCTCGGCCTCCTCGAGCTCGGGAACGCGGACGACGGCGTTCGTCATCAGCTCCTCGAAGCGCTCCCAGTCCTCCGGGAGCAGCCGACCGTTGAAGTCGGAGGGAATGCCGTCGAGGCCCCACGGCGCCGGGTGGCGCTCGTAGCCGCCCATGACGAGCCCGCCCGACTCGCCGCGGAAGTAGACGAGCAGCGAAGGGTCGCGCATCGTCGGCACGTCGAGCGGAACGCCGCCCGGCTTCGTGATCAGGTACTCGTGGGCCATCGGGATCACGGGGACGTTCACGCCCACGAGGCGGCCCAACTCACCGGCGAACATGCCTCCCGCATTGACGACGATCTCCGTCTCGAGCGAGCCCTTGTCGGTCTCGACGCCGGTGACGCGCCCGCGCTCCACGCCGATCCCCGTGACGCGCGTGTGCGTCTGGATCTCGGCACCGCGACGGCGCGCCCCCTCGGCGAGTGCGAAGGTCAGCTGGCTCGGGTCGATGTAGCCGTCCGTGGGCAGGTAGGCGGCGCCGAGCACCCCGTCGGTCGACATGGGCGGAAAGAGCCGCTGCGCCTCGTCGGCCGAGACGAGATCCAGGGGCAAGCCGAAGGTTTTCGCCCAGCCGGCCTGACGGGCCAGCTCCTCCATTCGCTCCTCGCTCGAGGCGAGCCGCAGCGAGCCGACCTCGTGCCACCCCGTCTCGAGCCCGACCTCGTCGGCGAGGGCTCGGTAGAGCTCGACCGAGTTCATCATCATCCGCGTCAGGCTGAGCGAGCCGCGCAGCTGGCCGACCAGGCCGGCGGAGTGGAAGGTGGACCCGCTCGTCAGGTCGGCCCGTTCGACGAGCAGAACGTCCTCCCAGCCGAGTCGCGCCAGCCAGTAGAGAATCGAGGCGCCTCCGACGCCTCCCCCGATCACGACAGCTCGCGCCCGCTCCCGCATGCTCAGCTGGCAAGCCGCCGGTTGCTCACCGAGCTACCCTAACGGCATGCGCGTCGTTGCCTCCGAGGAGGCCGTCGCGTTCGTCCGAGAGCGCGGCGGCAGACTCTTCATCTGGCCGCAGTGCAGACGCTTCTGCTGCGGCATCGAGCTGCGGCTCGAGTCGTCGACCGACGAGCGAACCGACCGCGAGTTCCGCCGCGTGCCGACGCCGGGCTTCGAGCTCTACGTTCCCCGGCACATGCGCGAGCCCGAGGAGCTCGAGCTCGCGCTGCGCCGTTTTCCGCGCCGCCACGTCCAGGGTTACTGGAACGGCTGCGTCTGGATCATCTGAGCGGACCTCGCGGCCGCCCGCGGCCGTAGTCGGGGGCATGAAGACACGACTCGCCGGCGTTGTCTTCGCTCTGGTGTTCGTCCTCGGCGCCGTGGTGGCCGCCGACGCGCGGGCCGACGGGCTTCCGGTCGAAGGTGTCGACGCGAGCCTTTCGGGCGTCTCCGGCACAGACCCGGGCGAGCCGCGATACGTCACGCTGCCCGCCGAGAAGGGTACGGTCGTGGCCGCGGTCGACGCAGTGGGCGGCCGGGTCCTGCGGTCGCGGTTTCTCCCCGGCCGCTTCACTGTTCCCGTGGTGGCGTACGACGGCTCTGCGTCGGGCCTCTCGGCCGACGGACGCACGCTCGTCCTCATCCGCCCCCGCATCGCCTTCCCGCGGAGGACGACGACCTTTGCCGTCGTCGCAGCGCAGAGCCTGCGGCCGCGCAAGATCTTCACGCTCGACGACGACTACAGCTTCGATGCGCTCTCGCCCGACGGGCGCTGGCTCTATCTCGTCGAATACCTCTCGCGGCGCGATCCGACCCACTACCTCGTCAGGCTCTACGACCTCGAGCGCGGTCGCCTGCTGCCGAAGCCGATCATCGACCCGCGGGAAGTCGGCGACGTCATGCGCGGCATGCCCGTCACACGCGCCTCGAGCCCCGACGGGCGCTTCGCCTACACGCTCTACGACGGCGCCGGCAAGCACCCGTTCGTCCACGCTCTCGACACCGCGGGGAGGACTGCACGCTGCATCGATCTACACCGCCTGACGGGCTACGAGTTCCTGTCCGAGGTCCAGCTCGACGTCTCCCCGGGCGGAGGGACGCTCTCGGTCATGCCCCCGACGGGAACGAGCGCGCTGTTCCTGATCGACACGAGGACGGACGAGGTCACCGAGCCGGCAGTTCCCGAGGCACCATCGCGGAGCGCGGCGACGCCCGACGATGGCGGCAGCTCGTGGCTCGGCCTCGTCGGCGGCATCCTTTTGGCCGCTCTAGTTCTCCTCGGTGTCCAGCGTCTCCTGAAACGCCTCCTCCGCCCCCGTTCGGAGCATCCGGTCGCAATGCTGGGAGGCCCAGCCGACATAGTCGACGTCGAGGTCGGAGACGCCTTGCTGGACGACGCCCCACATGGCCTCACGAAAGTCGGACATGAAGCGCATGAGCCGGAGGGCCCGCGCGTCCTCGTCCCGTAGCACGCCGAAGTAGGCCTCGAGGAGGACGGCGTTGGCTTCGTCGTCGAACTCGTGGTTGATGGAGAAGTTGGCGAGGTCGAAGAAGCGGTCGCCCATCCCGGCGTACTCCCAGTCGACGATGCGGATGTCGCCGTCGGCGTCGATGAAGTTCAGGTTCTGGTAGTCGTTGTGGCAAGCGACCGCGACGGACCCGCGGCGGGCTGCCTCGATGCGAAGGGCCACGCCGTGCGCCCACTCGAAGACGTTCGGCACCGTGACGCCGTGCGCGCTTGCGGTCCCAGCGTAGGCCTCGACCACCCGAAACGAGTCGAAGCGGCCGGGAATCGGAGGCCCGTCGTGGAGCCGGCGAAGGACCCCGGCAGCTCGGACGATCGTCTCCGGCCTGCGCATCTCCTCGGGCGGAATCGGCCGCCCCTCGATGAAGCGCGTGAGAAGGTAGCCCTCGGGCTCGATGAAGCCGACGACCTCGGCCCGATTCCCAGCTTGGAGGCAACGAGCGAGGCGCCGTGCTCGACGACGCGGTCGATGGCGAGCAGCTCCGAGTCCTTGCCGCCGATCCGGAGGACGCAGACCACGCCGTCGACCGCAACCTTGAAGTTTTGGTTGGTCAGGCCGCCGCCGAGGCGCTCGAGGGCGAGCTCGCGGCCCGGCCAGATGCGCTTGGCAATCTGCTCCGGATGCACCCCGCGATCCTAGACTGGAGGCGGTGGCCGCACGCACCCTCATGTTCGACTTCAACGGGACGGTCTCCGACGACGAGCCCTTGCTCTTCTCCATCTTCAGCGACCTCTTCGCCGAGCAGGGCAAGCCGCTCGCGGAAGACGTCTACTACGAGCGGTTGGCAGGCCTCTCGGATCCGGAGATCGTACGGACGTGGCTCGGCACAGATCATCCCGCGGTCGACGCCGTGCTCGCAGAACGGGTCGCCCGCTACCGCTCGCTCGTCCGGGACGGCTCGACGATCTCGCCGGAGGCCAGGGAGGCGGTCCTGCACGCGGCCGGCCGCGTTCCGGTCGCCGTCGTCTCCGGCGCGCACCGGGACGAGGTCGTGCCAGCGCTGGAGGCTGCCGGCCTCGCGGGCGCGGTCAGTGTCGTGGTGACGATCGAGGACGTCGAGCGCGGCAAGCCCGACCCGTCGGGCTACGTTCTCGCCCTCGAGCTCCTCGACGGGGACACCCGACCTGAGGAGGTCACCGTCTTCGAGGACACGGAGGCCGGCGTCGCCGCCGTGAAAGCGGCCGGGATGCGCTGTGTGGCGGTTCCCGGAACGCATGCGCCGGAGCGGCTCGCCCTCGCGGACGAGCTCGCTCCGGCGCTTGACGTCGAAGCCGTGCGGCGGGCGCTCGGGCCCTAGCTCCCGTGAGCGGGGGCCGACCCCGTTCGCGCCTTCAACTCTTCCTCGTAGCGCTCGAGCTCCTCCTCGGTGCCCATGCGGACCGGGCCCTTGAACCAGTTCTTCGCCGAGAGAAACCACCAGCCGCCGAAGATGAGACCGATGCCGGCGAACCAGAGGATCGTGTAGTTGGTGAACCGCCAGTCGAAGTCTTCCTCCCACGGGAGGCCGACCTTGTAGAGCGGGATCACGAAGATGATCGTGATCAACGCGACCCAGGCGATCGCCAGCGGATCGATCCACTTGTAGTTCTTGCCGAGGCTCCATGCCCTCGGCTCGTCCCAGCTGTCGCCCTTGCGCCAGCGCAGGTAGACGGGGATCACGAAGGCGATGTACAGGCCGATGACCGCGATCGCGGTGCCGACCGCGTAGCCGACGAAGTAGTTCCAGACCGCGGGGATCATCAGGATGCCCGCGAAGAGCCAGATGCCGAAGACCGACCAGTGCGGCACGCGGTTCTTCCCAACGCGCCGCCAGAGCTGATGGCCCGGCACGGCGCCGTCGCGCGAGAACGCGAACATCATCCGCGACGCCGACGTCACGGACGCAGTGACGCAGAAGAACTGTGCGACAACGCAGATGAAGAGCAGCGCCTCCGCCCAGTTCTGGCCCATCGACTCGGCCCAGATCCACGGCACGAGCAGCCCAAGGGCGTTGACGGTGTCGAGCGCCCCCTGGTTACTTGGGATCGCGAACGTCACCGCCACGAGGAGGATCCAGCCGAAGATCACCGAGACGACAACGGAGGTCCACATCCCCATCGCCGCCATCCGGGACGCGTTGTTGGTCTCCTCGGCAGTGTGCGCCGACGCGTCGAACCCGGTGATCGTGTACTGCGGGAGCAGCATCCCCAGCCCGAGCACGAGCAGGAACGCAAGCCCGAACTGGGTCGTGCCGTCGCCGAAGCCCGAGTTGTTGATGGTCTGCGTGAACACGTACGAGACCGATTGGTGGTCGTTCGGGACGATGATCAGGATCGCGACGATCACGACCACGCCCACCATGTGCCACCACGCCGAGATCATGTTCAGCCCGGACGTCAGGCGGATGTTCAGCAGGTTGATCAGCGCCGCAGCGGACAGAAAGATCGCGTACAGGATGTACGTCGAGGCATCGAACGACGCGCCGAACCAGTCGTCCATGTGCACCGTGTACGAGAACCAGAAGTCGAGGAGCGCCTGCCCGAAGAGCGCGAGCCCGTAGCCGATCGCCGCCGTGACGGCGACCTGGCCGATGAGGTTGAACCAGCCGGTGGCCCAGCCCCAGCCGGGGCTCCCGAGCTTGGAGGCCCAGTAGTAGAGCCCGCCCGCCGTCGGGTACGCGGAGGCGATCTCGGCCATCGAGAGGGCGATGATCGTCGACATGAGCCCGACGAGCAGCCAGCCGAAGACCACCCACATCGGGCCGCCGTGCTCGAAGCCGATGTTGTACGAGGTCAAGCACCCCGCGAGGATCGAGATGATCGTGAAGCTGATGGCGAAGTTCCGGAACCCTCCCATCCCGCGGAAGAGCTCCTGCGCGTAGCCGAGCCCGTGGAGAATCCTCTCGTCGTCGGACGCATGGTGGTGGGTCGTCTCGGGCCCTTGACTCATGTGCTCCTCCTCCGTTCGGCGGCCTTAGGCGCTGGTTTCTACGCGGTGCAGGGAGTTCCTGTCAAGCCGAGGACAGCCGCGTAGACTCACGATCCATGCTGACGCTGGACGAATTGACCAAGGCGATCGGCGACGGCTCCATCGACACGGTGATCGTCGCGTTCACCGACATGCAGGGCAGAATGATGGGCAAGCGCCTGCACGGGGAGTTCTTCGTCGAGGAGCACGTCGGCGAGCACGGCGTCGAGGGCTGCAACTACCTGCTCGCCAACGACATGGAGATGGAGCCGGTCCCGGGCTACGGGATCGCCAGCTGGGAGCAGGGCTACGGCGACTTCGTGCTGCGACCCGATCTCGCCACGCTGCGCCGGATCCCCTGGCTCGAGGCGACCGCGCTCGTCCTCTGCGACGTCGAATGGCACGACGGCAAGCCGGTGGCGCCCTCGCCGCGCCAGATTCTCAAGCGCCAGGTGGAGCGTGCGACCGAGCACGGCTTCAACCCGATGTTCAGCTCCGAGCTCGAGTTCTATCTCCTCCGCGAGACGTACGAGGAGGCGAACGCCAAGCACTATCGCGAGCTGACGCCGTCGGTGCCCTACATCCTCGACTACCACATCCTCGCGACCACCTACGACGAGCCGCTGATCCGCCAGATGCGAAACGCCATGCAGGGCGCCGGGATCAAGGTCGAGACCTCCAAAGGCGAGGCCTGGCCGGGCCAGCAGGAGATCAACTTCCGCTACTCGGACGCGGTCACGATGGCGGACAACCACACGATCTACAAGAACGGCGCCAAGGAGATCGCACACCTGAACGGCTGCTCGATCACGTTCATGGCGAAGCCCGACCACACGTGGATCGGGAGCTCGTGCCACGTTCATTCGAGCCTCTGGCGCGACGGCGAGAACGCCTGCGCCGGGGAGTCGGACGTCTTCAAGCACTACCTCGCCGGCCAGATCGCATGCTTGAAGGAGCTGGCGGTCTTCATCGCGCCCACGATCAACTCGTACAAGCGCTTCGCCGCCGGGAGTTGGGCGCCGACGACGCTCGCGTGGGGCCACGACAACCGCACGTGCGGCTTCCGCATCGTCGGCCACGGAGCCGGCCTGCGCACCGAGACGCGTATCCCGGGCGGGGACATGAACCCCTACCTGGGCTTCGCGGCCCTCCTCGCGGCCGGCCTGCACGGGATCGAGAACGAGCTCGAGCTGCCGGCGCCGCTGGAGGGCAACGCCTACGAGTCCGACGCCGAGCGCTTCCCCCATTCGCTGCGGGAGGCAATCACCGCACTGGAGGAGGGGAGCATGGCCCGCGGCGCCCTCGGCGACGACGTGGTCGACCACTATCTGAACTACGCGCGCACGGAGCAGCGCCTCTTCGACGAGGTCGTGACCTGCTACGAGCGCGAGCGCCTCTATGAACGCGGGTGACCTGGCGGCAGTCCGCTTCGCCCGCCCGACCGACCGGCTCACCGAGGTGCTGCGCTTCTACGAGGAGGGCCTCGGCCTTCCGCGCATCGATTCGTTCGAGGATCACGCGGGCTACTCGGGCGTCATGCTCGGGCTCCCCGGCGAGGAGGTGCACCTGGAGCTCACGGCTCACGCCGAGGGCAGCCCGGGCCCCGCGCCGACCCGCGACAACCTGCTCGTCCTCTACCTGACCGACCGGAGCACGGTCGCGGGCATCGAGCAGCGGATGGACACGCTCGGCCACGAGCCGGTCGAGCCCGAGAATCCGTACTGGTCCGACGATCTGACCTACGAGGATCCTGACGGCTGGCGGGTCGTCGTGCGATACGTAGACTCGTGCTGATGCGCCCGATCGTCGGCATCACGAGCTATGCGGAGAACGCCCGCTGGGGCGTGTGGGACGTTCCTGCCGCGCTCATCCCGCTCGCCTACGTCGACGCCATCCAGGCGGCCGGAGGCCGAGCGCTCCTCGTCCCCCCGAGCATGGACGGGGTCGAGGAGACCCTCGACGCACTGGACGGGCTTCTGCTCTCCGGCGGCGCCGACATCGACCCGGCCGCCTACGGCGCCGAGGCGCACCCGGAGACGAACGGCATCCGGCCCGACCGGGACGAGGCCGAGGTCGCGCTCCTCGAGGCCGCCCTCGCGCGGGACATGCCAGTGCTGGCCGTGTGCCGGGGAAGCCAGGTGCTGAACGTCGCGCTGGGTGGCGACCTCGTCCAGCACCTCCCCGAAGTCGTGGGCCACGAAGGCCACAAGCAAGTTCCCGGGGTCTTCGCCGACCACGAGGTCGACGTCCTCCCCGGCACGAAGCTCCAGGAGCTCGTTGGCGATCACTCGCCGGTCAAGAGCCACCACCACCAGGGCTACGGGCGCCTCGGCGACGGCCTCCAGGCGGCCGCCCGAGCCGAGGACGGCACGGTCGAGGCGATCGAGGACCCGTCCCGTCGCTTCGCGCTCGGCGTTCTCTGGCACCCGGAGGAGGGCGAGGACGCGGCCCTCTTCACCCGGCTCGTGGACGAGGCGAAGCGGTACCGGGAGGAGCGCTCGTGACCACGGTGTTTGGTAACCCCGCTACCGAAGAGACGATCGCCGAGCTGCCGTCGCCGGGCGTCGAGGAGGCGGACGCCGCAGTCGCGGCCGCGAAGGCCGCGTTCCCCGACTGGCGAAGGATCGCGCCGGCCGACCGCGCCCGCCTGCTCAGGCGCGTGGCCGCGCTTGTCGAGGAGCACACCGAGGAGCTCGCACGGATCGAGTCGTCGAATGTCGGCAAGCCAATCGGCGGCGCGCGCGCAGAGGTCGGAATGGTGGCCGAGGTCTTCCACTTCTACGCGGGGGCGGTCGACAAGCACCATGGCGAGACGATCCCGGTCGCCGGGGGCGTCGACCTGACTTTCCGCGAGCCGCTCGGCGTGGTCGGCATGATCGTCCCCTGGAACTTCCCGCTCAACATCGCGAGCTGGAAGCTCGGCCCCGCGCTCGCCTGCGGGAACACGGTCGTGCTGAAGCCCGCCGAGCTGACGCCGCTCTCGGCTCTGCGTTTGGGCGAGCTCGTCCTCGAGGCGGGGATTCCCGAAGGGGTCGTCAACGTCATCGCCGGCAAGGGCTCGGTCGTCGGACAGCGGCTCGTCGAGCACCCGGACGTCGCGAAGATCGGCTTTACGGGCTCGACGGAGGTCGGCCGCGGCGTGATGCAGGGGGCCGCCGGCACGATCAAGCGCGTGACGCTCGAGCTGGGCGGCAAGTCGGCCAACGTCATCTTCGCGGACGCCGATCTCGAGAAGGCGGCCGCGGCCGCCCCGTACGCGGTCTTCGACAACGCCGGCCAGGACTGCTGCGCGCGCTCGCGGATCTTCGTCGAGCGCTCGGCCTACGACCGCTTCCTCGAGCTCCTGATCGCCTCGACCAGCGGCGTGAAGGTCGGCGACCCTTCGGCCGAGGACACGGAGATGGGCCCGCTGATCTCGGCGCAGCACCGCGAGACGGTCACCTCGTTCGTCGAAGACGACCGGGTCGTGTTCCGTGGAGACGCTCCCTCGGGCCCGGGGTTCTGGTTCCCGTGCACGCTCGTCGAGGCGGAAAACGACGATCGCGTCGCGCGCGAGGAGGTCTTCGGGCCGGTGGCCGCCGTCATCCCGTTCGACGACGAGGCGGACGGGCTCCGCCTGGCGAACGAAACCCCGTATGGGCTTTCGGGCTCGATCTGGACGCGCGACGGCGCACGGGCGCTTCGGATGGCGCGCGACATCGACGCTGGCGTCCTCTCGGTCAACTCCAACAGCTCGGTGCGGGTCTCGACCCCGTTCGGCGGCTTCAAGCAGTCGGGTTTCGGGCGCGAGCTGGGCATGCACGGCCTCGAGGGCTACTCCGAGGTCAAGAACGTCTACTTCGCAACGGAGTAGCGACCAAAACAACGCTTACATGCGCACGCGATACTGATCGCGTCGGAACGGGCACGTACCCTTGGAAGCGATGAGACGCCCAGCCCTCATCTCCCTGGTAGCCGCCGCCGTCCTGGCGCTCGTCGCAGTGGGATGCAGCTCCTCCGGCGACGACGATCAGGACGGGGCGATCGCGGCCCAGGCCGTGGTGCAGGAGTTCAGCGAGGTGCCGGGGATGCCGGCGCTCCAGAGCGCCCCGCCCGATCCGTCCTGGGAGCAGCTCGGCCCGGGCCTGGACATTCCGCCCGCCACTCAGAAGGAGTACGGCACCTTCACGATCTACGTCGTCGATCCGGACGATCCAGAGGCGGTGCGCTCGCTCCTCGCCGACAAGGACACCGGGGAGCCGCTCCAGGCCGACGCCGACGGGGTCTACTGGGACTTCGACGAGTTGTCGAACTCCTATGTCGCGCAGAAGCGCTACGGCTCGAACGTCGTCCTCGCCTGGTGGAACGAGCATCAGAAGAAGAGCACCGACGAACGCTGGGACAGGCTCGACGGGGTCCTGCAAGGGCTCGCGAGCGGCTGAATAGAGCACGTCTCGAGATGCGGCCGTATGCCGCCGGACTGCGCTGCTCGCCCCGAAGCTGCGTCCTCAGTCGCGCCCGTAGCCTCCGGCTACGAACGCTCCCTGCGTCCTTGTCTCGGAACGACCATCGCACCCCGGCGACGAGGCGCCACCTCGAAACGTGCTCTAAGCTCCGCCGCCATGGGGCGGCTCGACGGAAAGGTCGTCGTCATCACCGGCGCCGGGAGCGGCATCGGCCGGGAGGCGACGCTGCTGTTCTCCGACGAGGGCGCCAGCGTCTGCGTCGCCGACATGAGCCGGCAGGCCGGCGAGAAGACGGCGTCGGAGGCGCGTGAGGCGTTCTTCCATGAGGTCGACGTCGCCGACCCGGAGAGCGTCCAGGCGATGTACGCGGCGACGGCCGAGCGCTACGGCGGCATCGACGTCCTCTACAACAACGCGGGGATCATGCCCGCCGACGACGCCTCCATCCTCGACACCGACGTGGACGCCTGGCAGCGGGTTCAGGACGTCAACACGAAGGGCGTCTACCTCTGCTGCAAGTACGGGATCCCGCATTTGCTCGAACGCGGAGGTGGCTCCGTCATCAACGTCGCCTCCTTCGTGGCGCTGGTGGGGGCGGCCACCTCGCAGATCTCCTACACGGCGTCGAAGGGCGCGGTGCTCTCGCTGAGCCGAGAGCTCGCAGTCGAGTTCGCCCGCCGCGGCGTCCGGGTGAACGCGCTCTGCCCGGGGCCGGTCGAGACGCCGCTCCTCATGCGGCTGTTCGAGGAGGCGCCCGGAGCGCTCGAGCGCCGGCTCCAGCATCTGCCGATGGGTCGGCTCGCGCAGGCGAAGGAGGTCGCCCAAGGCGCGCTCTTCCTGGCGAGCGACGAGTCCTCGTACGTGAACGGGGCGACGTTCCTCGTCGACGGCGGCCTCACCGCCGCCTACGTCACGGCCGAGTAGCACCGGCTGCACCGCGGCTTGACGGGGGGCAGGCCGCGTCGTAGCGTGGCCATTCCTCCGAGAGGTGGGCTCTTGCCGTCCAGCGCTTCTCGACAGACCACCGAGATCCTCTCGTCCCGAACGTCGCGGGAGGCCGCGGGCTGGCTCTGCACGACGAAGGCGGATCCGAGCGGCCTCTACAGGCCGGAGCGCAGGCAAACCAAGCAGTTCTCGTGGATCAGCCCGCGTCCGCTCTGGGAGTCGCGCAACGACAAGATCGCCCGCTGGATCGGCGACTCGACCGGCGACGAGCGCAAGCGCTGGGTCGAGGCGCAGCGGCGCAAGGGCGTCGATCCGAGATTCACGATCTCCCGCTACGCCGACAAGGACGAGGTCTCGTTCATGGTGCTCGGCGACCCGGGCGAGGGCGACGACTCCCAATACCAGGTGCTGCGCCCGCTCCGAGCAACCTCGAAGGACACCGACTTCACCTTCATCGTCAGCGACGTCATCTACCCGGCCGGCGACGTGCAGGACTACTACGACAAGTTCTACTGGCCGTATCGCGGGCTACCCGGGCCGATCTACGCGATCCCGGGGAACCACGACTGGTACGACGGCCTGCACGGTTTCATGACGCTCCTCTGCGGTGCGGATCCCGACCTCCGCCCGCCGGTGCACGCGAGCAAGAGTCGCTGGAGGCGCGCGTTCCTCGATCTCACCTGGCGGGAGCCGACGGAGGCGCTGCAGCAGGAGATCGAGGCGATGCAGCAGCACCGGCCGGAACCGTCCGGACAACCTGCCCCCTACTTCGCAATCGATCTCAAGGAGCTCGTCCTCGTCGGCCTCGACACGGGCATCCAATCGGGGATCGACGACGAGCAGGGCGATTGGTTCCGGAAGATCTCCAAGCTGCCGAAGGACAAGATCCTCCTGACGGGGAAGCCGCTCGTCGTCGACGCCGCGCGCAAACGGTGCCCGATCGCCGGCTCCGCCGACACCGTGAACGGGATCGTCGAGAACCCCGCCCATCGCTACATCGCCGTCATCGGTGGCGACATCCACAACTTCCAGCGCTACCCGGTGCGGCACGCGGATCGGCACGTGGTGCAACACATCGTCAGCGGGGCCGGAGGCGCGTACACGAAGGCGACACACAAGATTCCCAAGGCCACCGTCGAGAGCTGCGGCTGCGACGAGGACGATTTCCGGTGCTACCCGCGACGGGGCGACTCACTGGCCGCGTACTCGATCCTGCTCGACCGCAAGCTCCCGCTCGACCTCGCCATCCCCTACGACGTGGCGCCGACGGTGATGAGCCTTCGGCTCGATCGCGTCGTCGACCCGACTCGCGTCGAGGATCGAGGGAGGCAGGTTCCGCCCGACGTCTGGCGCAAGGCAAGGATGGTGTTCCCCTTCTCGGACGCCGGGATCATGGGGCCGTTCAACAAGAACTTCTCCGAGTTCCTCGACTGGAACGACCCCGACCCGCCGCTCTTCAAGAGCTTTCTCCGCGTCGACACACGACCCGGCGAGGTCGAGCTCCGCTGCTTCGGGGCGACCGGCTGCGAGGAGCACGCCGACGATCCGCCGCTCGAGGACTGGATCAAGGGCACGCGCGGAGGCGACGGAGCCTGGACATGGGAGGTGCTCCTTGACTGACGAGGCATGGCCGGCCATCTTCCAGCCGCTCCGCTTTCGCAACCTCGAGGTGAAAAACCGGCTCTTCCGGTCGAGCATCTCGGGACGGTTCGACAACTACGACGGCTCCGGCACGCAGACCCGAATCGACTGGGACGTCAAGTTCGCGCGCGGCGGCATCGGGGCGATCATTTCCTCGAACACCCCGGTTCACCCGCGTGGACTGATCGTCCCCAACTACTCCCATCTCGACTCCGACGAGAGGGTGCCGTTCTACTCGGAGCTGGGGAAGCGCGTGCGCGACGCGGGCGCGAAGTACATCGTCCAGCTCGCCTTCTCGGGGAGGCAGCGGGACATCCCGAGCGTCCTCTACGACAAGGGGCTCTCCTCGACGGACAAGCCCGACCCGCTCCACGGGTTTCAGTGCGAGCGGATGACGAAGAAGCAGATCGACGAGATCGTCGACTCCTTCGGGCAGGCCGCCCGCCGCGCGCGCGAGGCGGAGCTCGACGGAATCGAGGTCCACGGCTGCAACGGCTACCTCATCACGCAGTTTCTCTCGCCGGCGATAAACGACCGGGACGATGAGTACGGCGGCTCGCTGGAGAACCGTGCCCGCTTCCCGCTCGAGGTCGTCCGCGCGATCCGGAAGCAGATCGGCGACAACTTCCACCTCCAGTTCAAGATCAGCGCCGTCGACGACGGCAAGGCGCTCTTTCCGTGGGCGAACGAAGGGACGACCCTCGAGGAGTCGATCCAGGTGTGCAAGTGGCTCATCGACGAAGGCGTGGATGCGCTCCACATCTCGTCCGGCTACGTTTTCCCGCACCCGCGAAACCCGGCCGGGAAGTTCCCGATCGCGGACGTCATCCGCTCGTTCGACACCATGCTCTCGAGCGGAACGAACACCTTCAGGAACTACCTCATGTTCCGCACGCCGCCCATCAACAAGGCGTTCGCGTGGGCGTGGGAGCGGCGTGCCCGCCAGCTCGGCGTCGAGGGCATCAACCTCTCGCTGGCCCGAGCGATCAAGAACGTGGTGGACGTGCCCGTCCTGTGCGCGGGGGGCTTTCAAACGGCCTCGGTGATCTCGCGAGCGATCGAGGACGGCTCGGTGGACGGGGTGACGGTGGGGCGCCCGCTGATTGCCAACCCGGATCTCCCGAACCTGTTCGCAGAGGGCCTCGACCGCGCGCCGCAGCCCTGCACCTACTGCAACAAGTGCTTGATCAATTTCGTCGAGAACCCGCTCGGCTGCTACGAGGAAAGCCGCTACCGCTCCCGCGACGAGATGATCCGCCACATCATGTCGGTGTACGAGGGGGCTCCGCTCCCCGCCGAGGTGAAGTGAGCTGGGCACCGAGCTGATCTTCGAGACGGCGGGCGCACGGTGAGCTCCGACGCGATCTTCGAGCTGCTGCGCTTCCGGAGCCTCGACGTCAAGAACCGGATCTTCCGCTCGAGCATCGCGGGACGGCTCGACGACTACGACGGCGGCGGCACCCCCGCGCGGATCAACTGGGAGCTCAAATTCGCCCGCGGCGGCGTCGGCGCGATCGTCTCTTCGTGGACCGCGGTCGACGAGCGCGGGAAGATCGTCCCGGGATTCGCCGGCATCGAGACGGACGAACGCATCCCCTTCTGGCGCGAGCTCGGGAAGCGTGTGCACGAGCACGACTGCCGCTACATCATCCAGCTCGCACACGCGGGCCGGCAGCGCGACGTGCCGAGCCTCACCTTCGGCACGGGGCTGTCCTCGACGGCCAAGCCGGATCCGCTGCACGGCTTCCAGGCAGAGCGCGCGACGCGCGCCGACCTGGAGGCGATCAAGCGCTCGTTCGCAGCCGCGGCCCGGCGGGCCCGCGAAGCAGCTCTCGACGGCATCGAGATCCACGGCGCCAACGGCTACCTCTTCACGCAGTTCCTGTCCTCGGCGATCAACGACCGCGAGGACGAGTACGGAGGGTCGCTCGAGAACCGGGCCCGCCTTCTCCTCGAGACGGTCGAGGCGGTTCGCGGCGAGATCGGCCACGACTTCCACCTCCAGGTGAAGATCTCGACGACCGAGCACGCGAATGCATTCCTCCCGTGGCTCGGGACAAGGCAACACGATCGAGGACTCCCTGCAGGTCTGCCGCTGGCTCGAGCAGGCGGGCGCCGACGCGATCCACGTCTCGACGGGCAGCACGTTCCCGCACCCCGAGAACCCGGCGGGCGAGTTCTCGCTGGAGGACATGGTCCGTACCTACGACGTCATGCTCTCGAGCGGGAAGAGCACGTTTCGCAACTACCTGCTCTTCCGGCTCTGGCCGGCGAACCGGGTGATGCAGGCCCGGTGGGAGCGGGATCCCGCGGACGTGCCCGGGCGACTGCTGGCCGACGCCCGAGCCGTCAAGGCGGCGGTGGGGATCCCCGTGATCGTCACGGGTGGCTTCCAGCAGGCATCGCTGATCGCGGGCGCGCTGGCGCGCGGCGACTGCGACGCCGTCTCGATCGCACGCGGCCTCGTGGCGAACAACGACCTCGTCGAGCTCTTCCGCGCGGGCCACGATCTGCCCCCGAAGCCCTGCACCTACTGCAACAAATGCCTGTACAACGTGCTGGAGCATCCGATCGGCTGCTATGACGAGCGGCGCTTTCCGTCGCGCCAGGCGATGATCGAGCAGGTGATGTCAGTCTACGAGCACGCCACATGAGTGACGCGACCCAGCACGGCATCTCGACCTACCTGCCGGAGAAGACACGGCAGGGAACCGCGTTTTGCATGTCGGGCGGCGGCTACCGGGCGGCGCTCTTCCACCTTGGGGCGCTTCGCAGGCTGAACGAGCTCGGCATCCTGTCGAAGGTCGACACCTTCACCTCGGTCTCGGGTGGCAGCATCATCGCTGCACAGCTGGCGACGTTCCTGGCCCGCGCCACCCGTGAGCCGGGAAAGCCGGTGGAAGGCTTCGACCTCGGCGTCGCCGAGCCCATGCGCGCGTTCGCCGCCCGGGATGTGCGCACCGGTGCCGCTCTGGCCCGCCTCCATCCCCGCAATTGGCTGGTTCCGGGCGCCCAGAGCGAGGCGCTCGCCGAGGCGTACGCCCAGGGCCCGGCCCCGGGAAGGCTCGAGGACCTCCCCGAGAGCCCGCGCTTCGTCTTTCTCTCCAGCGACATGCGCTTCCGCGACCAGTGGGTGTTCGATACCGGGAAGCGGCAGGTCGGCAGCTCGGCGGCGGGCTATGCGCCGCTGGGCGGCTGGACGTTGGCCCAGGCCGTGGCGGCGTCGTCGTGCGTGCCAGGGGCCTTCGGTGTCGTGCACACGAAGCACGAGCCGGCCACGCTCACGGGCGGCTCGTACCAGGAGCCCGATCGGGACCGGCTCGTCCGTGAGATCGACCTCTCGGACGGCGGCATGTTCGACAACCTCGGGCTCGAGCCGGTCTGGCGGGATCACGCGACCGTCCTCGTCTCGGACGCAGCGCCGTCCTTCAAGCCGGATCCGGACGTCGGTTGGTTGTGGGGTGCGCTCCGGCAGGGCGTCATCCTCCTCGAGCAGGCGACGGATGTCCGCAAGCGGTGGCTCGTGTCGAACTTCCTCTCGAAGGAGCTCCAGGGCGCGTACTGGGGGATCGCGTCGCGGCCCGCGAACTACGAGCTCGAGCCGGAGCCGGACGCCTACGCGTACCAGCTCATCCGCGACTTCATCGCGCCGGTCCGCATCGACCTCGACGTCTTCACCCCCGGCGAGATCGGCGTGCTCGAAAACCACGGCTATCTCATGGCCGACATCGCGCTCCGCAAGCACGGGGTAGATCTCGTCAAGGGAAAGTGGCCGGGCGCGGCCGTGCCTCACCCCGTCTGGCGGGATGAGGCACGAGCCGCGAACGCCTTGCGGGAGAGCGGGAAGACCCGGATCTTCTTCCGGCCTCGGGTCAACCCGTAGGACTCAGCCCGCCGGCGGGATGTTCGTGTTCAGGCGGAACAGATTCGTGGGGTCGTAAGCCGTCTTGAGCGCGATCAGCCGCTCGTAGTTCGGCCCGTAAGCAGCCCGAACCGGACCGTCGCCGATGTCGTCTTCCGAGAAGTAGTTCGAGTACCGACGGTCCGCGAGGAACGGCTCCATCCCCGCGAAGATCTCCTTCGTCCAGGCGATGTTCTCGTCGGTCGCGCCGGGCTCCGTCCAGACCGAGGTAACGGCGAAGTTGAAGCCGGGCTCGCGGTGAGGGACGGCCGTGGCATCCACCGGCACCCGCGTCACGGCCCCGTGGAAGTGCTCGAGGAGCGCCGCCGTCATCGGCGACGGGCAGACCGCGAAGCGCGCGAGCAGCTCGTCGATGGCGTCGTCCGACAGCTCGTTCAGGAAGGCCGACTTCCAGTAGTTCAGGCTTCCCGTCGGATAACCGCCGTCGAGCAGCGAGTTCATCACCGTGTAGGGCAACGGCCCGAGCTGGGCCAGGACAGGGGATCCGAACTCCCCGAGCGGGCGCAGCGCTTCCTCCGCCTCCTCG
The DNA here is from genome assembly GCA_963842305.1 of uncultured Actinomycetes bacterium. Taxonomy (GTDB): domain Bacteria; phylum Actinomycetota; class Thermoleophilia; order Gaiellales; family Gaiellaceae; genus JAIBJN01. Next base: position 121,196 of record CAWJFW010000002.1, on the reverse strand, counting down.
GGGTCGCCGATGTGGCAGGCGACCACCAGTGCGAGCTTCGCACCCGAGCCGTCAGGTGCATGGCCCACGCCGGCGAAGGTCATGAGCTCGTCCGGCGCGTCGGCGACGAAGTCGCGGTAGAAGTGGAGCAGGTCCGAGGCGGCGTCGAACGGATGAGCGACCAGCCCGCCCGTGACGGTGGGCCCGACCGGGTGCAGCTGGAACTCGAAGGACGAGACAACGCCGAAGTTGCCTCCGGCCCCACGGAGTCCCCAGAAGAGGTCGGCGTTCTCGTCCTCGCTCGCCGTCAGGATCTGCCCGTCGGCGGTGACCACCCGGGCGGAAAGAAGGTTGTCGAGGGCAAGGCCGAACTTCGGCATGAGCCAGCCGAGGCCGCCGCCGAGGGTGAGCCCGGCGACTCCGGTCGTCGAGATGACGCCGCCGGTGACTGCGAGTCCGTGGAGCTGGGTCTCACGGTTGAGCTCGCCCCAGCTGACTCCCGGCTGCACGCGGGCCGTCCCGGCCTTCGGGTCGACGTGGATGCCCCTCATCCGCGAGAGGTCGATCATCACACCCCCGTCGGTGCTCGATCGCCCGGCCACGCTGTGACCGCCGCCGCGGACCGAGACCTCGAGGCCGGAGCCGCGCGCAAGCGCGATCGCGTCTGCGATGTCGGCCTCTCCGAGGCAACGCGCGATCAGCGCCGGCCGCTTGTCGATCAGGCCGTTGTAGGCGCGTCGCGCGTCGTCGTAGCCGCCGTCGTCGGGTCGTAGGGCGTCCCCGGAGAACGCCTCCAAGCCAGCCAGTTCCTGCTCGGTGATCGCGGACATCTTCTTCCTCCTTATGCCAGACCGCACAACCTTAGGCGCCGCGCGACATGCAAGCTAGTGCAACCTCTCGCCGCGCTCGAGCATTCCCACGAACTTCTCGAGACGGCGGGCGCGGGTCTCCGGCTTCTTGGCGTCCTCGAGTCGGAAGACGATCGCGTAGCGGTTCGACTTGTTGAGCCCGGCCCAGAACTCGGCGGCCTTGGGGCTCGCTTCGAGCGCCGCCCTCAGATCGTCGGGGACCTCGATGTTGGCCGGCGAGGCGTAGGCCGTTTCCCAGCGGCCGTCGGCCTTCGCCAGCTCGACCTGCTCGACCCCGGCCGGCTTCATCCGGCCCTGCTTCGTCAGCTGCTCGATCTTTTCTCGGTTGATCTGCGACCACTTGCTCCTCGACCGGCGTGGCGTGAACTTCTGCAGATAGAAGCGTTCGTCGTAGCGCAGCACCTGGCTGTCGATCCAGCCGTAGCAAAGGGCGACGTCGAGGGCCTCGTCGTAGACGACCGTCTCGACGCCCGAGCCCTTCTTGGCGAACTTCACCCAGACGCCGTCGGAGGACGCATGCTCGGCGTCGAGCCACGCCTCCCAGCCCGCCTGCGAGCCGAGAGTAAGGATCGGCTTGCCGTCTTTCCCGGTCTCCTCCACCACGCGATCAGTATGCGGAATCCGATCTCAAGGCGAGGCCGGGAAGAGCCGATGAGTGGACCGTGCGCGCGACGATCCTCGGCACGGTCGGGGTCCTCTGGGGAGGGGCGATCATCGCGAGCGGGATCTTCGACCGCACCGAGTCTCCCGACGCAGCGCACGCCATCGGCGACCTCATGGCGCTCGCGTTCGGGGCGTTCATCCTCGCAGCCGGTGCTCGCGCGCTCGTCAGGCATTACCTCTAGGCCTCGCCCGTCGCCCGGTCGGCGAAGCGGTCGGCCAGCGCGGCGATCGTGAGCGACGGGTTCGGCCCGACCGGACCCGGCATGACCGAGCCGTCGGCGATCGTGAACCCCGGGAAGCCGAAGACCTCGCCGTACGGGTCCACGACGCCTTCAGCAGCCGACCGCCCCATGGGGCAGCCGCCGAGCGGGTGCACGGTGACGAGGCGGCCGAGGTACCAGGTGGGATTCCGCTCGAACTTGGCTCCGAGTCCCTCGGCGATGTCCCTCGCGAAGTCGCCGAGCCGGTCGAAGAACGGCCCCGACTTCCCCTTGACCCAGTCGACCTGAAGCGAGCCTTCGTCCGTCAGCCACATCCTTCCGTCGGGGATGTCCCGCCCCATGCCGAGCAGGGGAAGCGACCCGGCCGCGACCCGGGTGTTCGAGAGCAGCTGGGAGATCTCGGCCGAGAGATCGACCTCGGGCCTCTGCCGAAGCAGGCCGAGAATCAGCCGCCCGGCAACCTGGCGGAACCGCCAGAGCGCTCCGGGGCCCTGGGTCGCCTGGACGAGCCACGCGGCGAACTCGGGGAAACCAGCGTCCTCGACGTAGAAGCCGCGGCCCTCACCGCCGTCGAGCTCGTCGGGAACGTGGAGCGCGCTCGTAATCACGGGGCCGCGGGTCGGCTCGAGCGGGGAGGTCGCGCCCACGGCGAAGGTCAGCAGGTCGCCGTTGCCCCCGAAGCGCGTGCCGAGCCTCGCGCCGAGCCCGGGAAAACTGGTCCGATTCTTCAGGAGCAGGTACGTGGAGCCCAGCGTGCCCGCCGCGAGCACGAGCCGGTCGCAGGTGAGCTCGCGCACCGGGCGTACCCGCTCGTCTCGCGTGTCGATGCTGCGGCCCTCGTCGGCGGCGTCGTGCTCGACGTAACGAACGACATAGCCGCCCTCCTCTCTCGGGGCGAAGGAACGGACCTCGCTTCGCGTCCAGATCTCGGCCCCGTGGCGCTTTGCCTCGGAGAGGTAGTTCAGGTCGAGTGTGTTCTTCGACCCGAAGTTGCAGCCGATGTCGCATTCGCCCACGAGACGGCAGGTGTAGCGCGGCTTGCCGTGGAGGTTGGGGTGCTCCTCGTGGATCGGGACGCCGACGGCGGGGTCCTCCCCGTCGTTCGCGAAGGTGACCGCCAGCTTCGGGAGGATGAACTCCCGCCCCAGCTTCTCCCCCACGGCGCGGAGGGCCGCGGTCTTGGGCGTCGTGTCGGCGAACGGATAACGCTGGCCGTTCAGCATCTCCTCGGCCCGGTCGTAGTGCGGCTCGAGGTCGCTCCGCGTCACGGGCCAGCTCTCGTAGCCGCCGCCGGCCAGGTCCTCCTGGACGAACCAGCGCTCGGGCTTTCGCAGGAGGACATTCGCGTAGATGAGCGAGCCGCCGCCCAGCCCGCTCGAGACGACCGCGCCGAGGCCCGTGAACGACCAGACGTTGAACATCCCGTAGAGGCCCTCGCTCGGATCCCAGAAGGCCTTGGAGAGCTGGCTGGGACCGCGGGGGAACGAGCCGGGCGGATAGGGCTTGCCGCGCTCGAGGACGCAAACCGACCTGCCTGCCTCGGCCAGCCTGTAGGCGAGGACCGAGCCCCCGAAGCCGGAGCCCACCACGACGGCGTCGAAGTGCGTCTCGGAGACCTGCACGTCGTCGGCGAGGCTAAGCCCGAGCGGGCCCGTATGCAACCGGCGGCAGACCGGTCACACCGATGGGGCTTGACAACTGCCCACCGCTATCACCACACTTCAACGCAGCTTGACGAGGCACGACCCCACATCGCTCCGCGTTCCCGGCCCCGCCCGGACGCTCGCGCTCGCCCTCGTCATCCTCCTCATCGGCATCCTCCCCCTCTAGGGGGAGTACGCGACTCACGCGCCGAGCAGGCGCACACGCCGACCTAATCACAGGAGTACTACGCCTCGACATCGAGGCAGAGAGGATGAGCAGTGAGCCGCAGAATCACGATCTTCGACACGACGCTGCGCGACGGCGAGCAGTCGCCGGGCATCGCATTGTCGCCGGACGAGAAGGTGGAGATCGCGACCCAGCTCGAGCGGCTCGGAGTCGACATCGTCGAGGCAGGATTCTCGGTTTCGTCGCCAGGAGACTTCGAAGGCGTCAGAGCAGTCGCCGCCGCAGTCGAGCGCCCCACCGTCGCTTCGCTTGCGCGCACGCGCAAGGAGGACATCGACGCCGCCGCAGAATCCCTTGCGGACGCACGCAGGTCGCGCATCCACGTCTTCATCGCCACAAGCCCCATTCACATGGAGCGCAAGCTCCGCCTCGAGCCCGAAGAGGTCGTCGAGCAGACGCGCTGGGCCTGCGGCTACGCGCGCAGCCTCGCCGACGAGGTCGAGTTCTCCTGCGAGGACGCAACCCGTTCGGAGCCCGAGTTCGCAGCCCGCGTCTGCGGCGAAGCGGTTCGCGCCGGAGCGACGACGATCAACCTCCCGGACACGGTCGGCTACTGCCTCCCGCAGGAGTACGCGGACTTCCTCCGTGACATCGTGCGGCTCTGTCCGGAGCTGGAGCACGCTCAGCTCTCGGTCCACTGCCACGACGACCTCGGCCTCGCGGTCGCGAACACGCTGGCCGGTGTCCACGCCGGCGCCACTCAGGTCGAGGCGACCATCAACGGCCTCGGCGAGCGCGCCGGAAACGCCGCGCTGGAGGAGGTCGTCATGGCCCTGCGCGTCCGCCGGGCCGCATTCGATGCCGACACCGGCGTGAACGTCGGCGAGATCGGCCGGACTTCGCGCCTCGTCGAGGAGCGGACCGGCTACCGCGTCCAGCGCAACAAGGCGATCGTCGGTGCGAGCGCGTTCGCGCACGAAGCCGGCATCCACCAGGACGGGATGCTCAAGGACGCGCAGACCTACCAGATCATGGATCCGACCGAGCTCGGCCTCGTCATGTCGCTGCCGCTCGGCAAGCACTCTGGCCGGCACGCCTTCGCGCGGGCCTGCAGCGAGGCGGGGATCGAGCTCGACCGACCGGCGCTCAACGACGCGTTCGCACGCTTCAAGCAGCTCGCGGACTCGCGCAAGCACGTGACCCTCGGGGACGTGTTCGAGGAGGTGAGCGTGCCGTGAGGAAGAAGCGCTACACCGTCGCGTGCCTCTCGGGTGACGGCATCGGCCCGGAGGTCACGGCCGAGGCGAGCCGCGCGCTCGCGGTCGTCTCGGGCATGCACGGCTTCCAGGTCGACGAGGTGCACGTTCCCTTCGGCGGAGATGCGGTGCGCCGCTTCGGCCATCCGCTTCCGTCCGTGACCAGGACAGCCTGCGCCGAGGCCGACGCCATGCTGGTCGCCGCTACCCGCGAGCCTGCGCTCGAGGTCCTCAAGGCCGAGCTCGACCTCCGGTGGCGGATCACCAGGGTCTGCGCCCGCGGCAGCGAGCTCGCAGTCGTCAGTCCGCTGCTCGACGACTCCGTCGAGGTCGCGGTCGACAGCGCGTTTCGGCTGGCGTTCAGCCGCCGCGCACGCCTGACCTCGGTCGGCACACGCCCCCCGTGGCTCGCCGCGCTCGACACAACCGCCGAGCGCTGGGAGGGCGTGCTCGTCGAGCACCTCCCCTTCGAGGCCGCAGTCACGGGACTCATGCGTGACCCGTCCGACTTCGACGTGATCGCCAGCGAGCAACCCTTCGCCGAGGCTCTCGCGAGTACCGCTGCCTTCGCCCACGAGGGCACCCGCATGGTCGCTTCGGGCCGCGTTGGCCCGGACGGCAAAGGGATGTTCGGCCCCACGCACGGCTCGGCGCTGGAGATCGCCGGGCAGGGCGTCGCCAACCCGAGCGCGATGTTGCTGGCGGCTGCGCTCATGCTGGGCGAGGGCCTCGGCGAGCGGAGTGCGGCACGCACGCTCGAGCGAGGCGTCCTCGAAGCGCTCGAGACCGGCGTGCGCACGCCGGACATGCTCTCCTCGGGCGCGGGCGCGACGACGCGGGAGTTCATGGACGCGCTGCTCGCGTCGCTCCCGGCAGCACGCAGAGACACCGAGTTCGCGGGCGCGGCGGCATGAAGATGCTGGGCTCCGACGCCATCCTGCGCTCGCTCGAAGCGGAGGGCGTCGACATCGCCTTCGGCATTCCGGGCGGCGCCATTCTGCCGCTGTACGACGCATTCGCCCGTGGAACGACTGTCCGCCACGTCCTCGCCCGCCACGAGCAGGGCGCGGGCCACATGGCGGAGGGCTATGCGCGCGCATCGGGCAGGGTCGGCGTCGCCCTCGCGACGTCCGGTCCCGGGGTGACCAACCTCGTCACCCCGATCGCCGACGCTTGGATGGACTCGACGCCGCTCGTCTGCATCACGGGGCAGGTGCGGACGAACCTGATCGGCACCGACGCCTTCCAGGAGACGGACGCGACCGGCATCACGCTTCCGATCGTCAAGCACTCATGGCTGGTTCAGGACGTCGAAGAACTCCCGCAGGTCCTCAAGGCGGCCTTCCACGTCGCCCGAACCGGGCGCTCAGGCCCGGTCCTCGTGGACGTTGCCAAGGATGTGCAGGAGGCGGAGATCGACTTCACGTACCCCCATCAAGTCGATCTCCCAGGGTGGAGACCACCTGCCAGTGTCCACCCTCGACAGGTTCGGGAGGCGGCGAGAGCCCTGCTCGCCGCCTCACGGCCTGTGCTCTACGTGGGCGGGGGCGTGATCAACGGAGAGGCGACGGACGAGCTGCTCGCGCTCGCCGAGACCGGCGGCATTCCGGTGATCACGACCCTGATGGCAAAGAGCGCGTTCCCCGAGTCCCACCCGCTTTCCTACGGCCCGCCGGGGATGCACGGATCGAAGTGGGCGAACTGGGGCCTCAACAAGGCCGACCTCATCGTCGCCGTGGGCGCGCGCTTCGACGACCGGGTCACCGGCAAGCTCTCCGCCTTCGCGCCGGGCGCCAAGGTGATCCACTTCGACATCGACGCGGCGGAAATCGGGAAGCTCCGCCACGCCGACATCCCGGTCACGGGCCCGCTCAAGCTCGCGCTCGCCGAGCTCGCAAAGGCCCTGCGCGCGGAAGCCGAGCCCGGACGCGAAGGGCCGGGTGTCTGGCGCCGTCAGCTCGACGAGTGGCGCGAGGAGTTCCCCTACCGCTACGTGCGCGAGGGCGACTACGTGAAGCCCCAGGCGGTCATCGAGGCGCTCCGCGACATGATGGCCGGCCGGGACGTGATCTGGACGACGGGCGTCGGGCAGCATCAGATGTGGGCGATGCAGTACCTCGTCTGCGATCGTCCCCGTACGTTCATCACCTCGGGTGGTCTCGGGACGATGGGCTACGGCCTCCCCGCGGCGATCGGCGCGAAGGCGGCGTGTCCGGAGTCGACCGTCGTTTGCATCGACGGAGACGGCTGCTTCCAGATGACGTCGCAGGAGCTGGCCACCTCAGTGCTCGAGGGCCTCCCGATCGTCGTCGTGATCGTCAACAACGGCTGGCTCGGGATGGTGCGCCAGTGGCAGGAGATGTTCTATGCAAACCGCTTCTCCGAGACCCATCTGACGCACCAGGTGCCCGACTACGCCCTGCTCGCCGAGGCCTACGGCGCGGCCGGGTTCACGGTCGAGTCCGAGGACGACCTCGAAAGCGTTCTCGCCGAAGCGATCAGCTGCGGCCGTACCGCGGTCGTCGACGCGCGCTGCGACCCCGAGGAGAAGTGCTTCCCGATGATCCCGGCAGGGGCGGCCGCGACCGACGTGATCGAGTTCTCGGAAGAGGAGACGGTCGAAGCATGACCCTCGCGAAAGGCGGCTCGTGACCCACACCGTCTCCGTCCTCGTCGAGAACCGGCCAGGGGCCCTTGCGAGGGTTTCCAACATGTTCGCGCGGCGGGGCTTCAACATCGAGAGCCTCGCCGTCGGGCCGACGGAACGCCATGACGTCTCGCGCATCGTGCTCACGGTCGACTGTCCCGCGGCGCTCCTCGAGCAGATCGAGAAGCAGATGCACAAGCTCGTGAACGTCCTGCGCGTCTCGACGCTGGAGGCCGGCGAGGCCGTCGAGCGCGAGCTGGCGCTCGTCAGGGTCTCCGCCGACCCCAGTCGACGAGCGGAGCTGATCGCCCTCGCCGACGTCTTCGACGCCCGCGTGGCCGACCTCGGCCCCGACTCGATGGTTTTCGAGGTCGTGGGGACGCCGGAGCAGCTCGAGTCCTTCGAGGAGCTCCTGCGGCCGCATGGCCTGATCGAGCTCGCACGTACCGGGCGGATCGGGCTCGCGCGGGCCTCGGCCAACCGCAACCCCCGCCCTCAGCACGTACTTCGATGAAGATGAACGCCGTCTAGAAAGGAATCCCTCATGGCAGCAACCGTCCATCGCGAAGGCAACGTCGACCTCCTCTCGGGCAAGCTGGCCGTCCTCGGCTACGGAAGCCAGGGGCACGCGCACGCGCTCAACCTGCGCGACACAGGCGTCGACGTCGAGGTCGGGCTGCGCGAGGGGAGCTCGTCCTGGGCGGCTGCCGAGGAAGCGGGCCTGACCGTGCGGACGTTCGCCGAGGCCGTGCGCGGCGCCCAGCTCGTCTCCATCCTGCTCCCCGACCACGTGCAGAAAGGCGTCTACGAACGGGACGTGGCGCCGAACCTCGAGCCCGACGCAGCTGTGCTCTTCGCCCACGGCTTCAACGTCCACTTCGACCAGATCACGCCCGAGCCGGGCCACGACGTGATCATGGTCGCCCCGAAAGGGCCGGGCCACCGGGTCCGCGAGCTCTTCGAGGCCGGCGGAGGCGTTCCGGGGCTCGTCGCCGTCGCCCAGGACGCGAGCGGCAGCGCGCTCGACGTCGCGCTCGCGTACGGAACGGCGATCGGGTGCGGCCGGGCGGGGATGATCGAGACGACGTTCGCCGAGGAGACCGAGAGCGACCTCTTCGGCGAGCAGGCCGTCCTCTGCGGCGGCGTCTGCGCGCTCATGCAGGCGGGCTTCGAGATCCTCGTCGACGCCGGCTACCAGCCCGAGATCGCGTACTACGAGTGCATCAACGAGATGAAGCTGATCGTCGACCTCATCTACGAGGGCGGCTTCGGGTACATGCGCAACTCGATCTCCGACGTCGCGGAGTACGGCGACCTGACACGCGGGCAGCTCGTCATCGACGATCACGTGAGGACGAACATGAGGCAGCTGCTCGAGGACATCCGCAACGGCTCCTTCGCCCGGGAGCTCATCGCCGAGGAAGAGGCGGGGCGACCGCGCATGACCGCTCTCCGGCGCATGGCCGCGCGCCATCCGGTGGAGGCCGTCGGCGGCGAGCTCCGCGAGCTCGCAGGCCGCGAGGGGCTCCTCGGCGCGGAGGCACGTGTCGTCGGCAGTTGACGTCCCCGTAGCCCTCCTGGGCTACGGGACCGTCGGCTCGGCCGTCGACCGGCTGCTTGCCGAGAACGCAGAGGACATCGAGCGCGCGACGGGGCACCGCCTTCGCGTCGTACGCGCCCTCGTGCGCGACCCGGCCAAGGAGCGCCCGCTCCCGCCCGCGGACGGAATCCTCACCGCCGACTTCGCCGAGATCCGCGACGACACGTCCATCGCGATCGTCGCTGAGGTCATGGGCGGGCTCGACCCGACCGGCGAGTACGTCCTCGAGCTCCTGCGCGCCGGCAAACCGGTCGTCTCCGCAAACAAGCAGCTGATCGCGAGGCGCGGCGCAGAGCTCTTCTCCACGGCATCGGACGCTGGCGTCCAGCTCCGCTTCGAAGCGAGCGTGTGCGCGGCGATCCCGGTGATCAAGATCCTGCGCGAGGCGCTCATCGCCACCAACGTCCATCGCGTCCTCGGGATCGTCAACGGGACGACGAACTTCATCCTCACGAGGATGGAGGAGGGCGCCGAGTACGCCGAGGCGCTCGCGGAGGCCCAGGAGCTCGGCTATGCGGAGGCCGACCCGAGCGAAGACGTCAACGGCGCCGACGCCGCTGCGAAGATGGCGATCCTCGCGACGATTGCTTTCGGATCGCGCGTGACGCTCGACGAGGTCTCCTACGACGGAATCGAGCACGTGACGAGCGAGCACGTGCGGGCAGCTCGGGAGATGGAGATGGTCGTGCGCCTGATCGGAGCGGCGACCCTCCGCGACGACAAGCTCGACGTGCGGGTCGGTCCGGCCCTCGTCGACCGCCACCATCCCCTTGCCGCCATCGAGGGTGCTTTCAACGCGATCATGCTCCAGGGTGACGCCATCCGCGAGATCACGCTCGAAGGCCCCGGCGCGGGAGGCATGGAGACTGCGTCCGCCGTCGTGGCCGACATGGTGAGCGTGATCGGGACGACCGGCACCGGCTTCCTCCAGAACGACGCCTGCTGGCGCGAGCTCGAGCGGCTGCCGAGCGCCGAGATGCGCTCCCCGTACTACCTGCGGGTCGAGGTGGACGACGTGGCCGGCGTCCTCGCACAGGTCGCCTTACGACTGGCCGCGCATCGCGTCTCGATCGCCCGGCTGATCCAGCACCAGCAGAACGGCTCGGCAACGCTCCATGTCGTCACGCACGAGGGCGCCGAAGGAGACCTGCAGAGCGCCGTTGCAGGAGATTGAGGCGCTCCCGGAGACGAAGGCTCCGCCGTCGGCCCTGCCCGTCATCTCCGACCGTGGCGTCCCGGGCCTCGGCTGGGCCTAGTCGATGGCCCCGAGTAGGGTCCAGAGCGTGGAGCTCCCGCTCGCCGAGCGCTATCGCGGTCGCCTTCCGATCACCGAATCGACGCCGATCGTCTCGCTCGGCGAGGGCTCGACGCCGCTGCTCGCGGCTCCCCGCCTCTCCGAGCGGCTCGGGATCGAGCTCTGGCTGAAGTGCGAGGGTGCAAATCCGACGGGCAGCTTCAAGGACCGCGGCATGACCGTGGCGGTGTCGAAGGCGCTCGAGGACGGTGCCGCCGCTGTCGTCTGCGCGTCGACCGGAAACACCGCCGCCTCGGCCGCCGCGTACGCAGCGCGGGCAGGCATTCCGGCCGTCATCCTCCAGCCTGCAGGTGCGGTCGCACGAGGGAAGATCGCCCAGGCCCAGGCCGTGGGAGCCAGGCTGCTGGAGGTACAGGGACCGTTTGAGGCGGCGCTCGACGCGGCCCGTGAGCTCGGGCGCCGCGGAACGCACGCCCTCGTCAACTCCCTCAACCCGCATCGTCTCGAGGGGCAGAAGACCGCAGCGTTCGAGATCGTCGAGGAGCTCGGAGGCGCGCCCGACGTCCTGGCACTTCCCTACGGAGGCGGCGGGAACATACGCGCGTATGCGCTCGGCTTCGAGGAAGCCGACTCGGGCCTGCCGCCGATCCTGGCCGGTGAGGCCTCGGAGCGCGCCTTCACGATGGCGACCGCAATACGGATCGCCGCGCCCGCGCATCGCGCGGAGGCCGACGAGGCTGTTGCGCGCTCGGGAGGCTCGGTCGTCTCGCTCGCCGACGACAGGATCCTCGCCGCCTGGCAGGATCTCGCCCGGCTGGAGGCCGTCTTCAGCGAGCCCTCGTCGGCAGCCGGCCTCGCTGCGCTGGTCCGCGAGCGGCCGAAACCCGGGGCCCGCGTCGTCTGCGTCATCACGGGCCACGGCCTCAAGGATCCGGAGGCCGCCGCGCGCCTCTCGAGCCCCCCGATCCAGGTGCCGCCGGACCCGGACGCCATCGCGGAGGCGGCGGCGTGAGGATCTCCGTGCGCGCCCCCGCCACCACGGCGAACCTCGGGGCGGGGTTCGACTGTGCGGCCGTCGCTCTCGACCTCTGGAACGAGGTCGTGATCTCCGACGGAGGAACACCGGACCGCGAGCATCTCGGCGTCCAGGCGTTCGAGCGGATCGACCCGGCCGACGGCCTCCACTTCGAGTTCTTCGACCGCATCCCACGCGAACGCGGGCTCGGATCGAGCGCGGCGGTGATCGCGCTCGGCCTCGTCGCCGCGGCGCACGTCGCCGATCGCGAGCCGGACCCGGAGTGGCTCCTCCACGAGGGAGTCGTGCTCGAAGGCCATGCCGACAACCTGGCCGCCGCTCTGTCGGGGGGTGCCTGCCTGACCTCGAACGGCCGCATCCACCGTCTCGCCGACGGGGTCCCGGCAGTCCCGATCGCGCTCGTGCCCGAGACCGCCGTCTCGACGGCCGAGGCGCGCGCCGCCCTCCCCGAGCAGATTCCGCTCGCGGACGCAGTCGTCTCGGTTGGACACGCAGCGCTCCTGGGGGCCGGCCTCGCGTCAGGCTCCGAGGACGTCTTCGCGGCGGCTCTCGACGACCGCCTCCACGAGCCGTACCGGGCGGCGAATGCGCCGCTCCTCGGCGAGGTGCGAACCGAGCCCCCGTCGGGTGCGCTCGGCGCGACCATCTCGGGCTCGGGCCCGACCGTCATTGTCTGGGCGGATCCGCATCAGGCGCAGGAGTGCTCGGTCGAGCTCTCCAACCGTTTCCCCGACGTCGAGGTGCTATGGCTCTCGACCACCCCGAAGGGAGCTGAGCTCGTCACATGAGCGACCCGTACGATCGCCCGTCCGACCCCGCCAAGCGGCGCAGCGCTGCCCTCACCGACGGCCCGGAGCGCGCCCCGGCGCGCGCAATGCTCAAGGGGATCGGGCTCACCGACGACGATCTCGCGCGACCGCTGGTCGGCATCGCAACGACCTGGATCGAGACGATGCCGTGCAACTTCAACCAGCGCGAGTTGGCGCAGCACGTGAAGGCCGGCGTTCGCGCGGCCGGCGGGACGCCGATGGAGTTCAACACGATCTCGGTCTCGGACGGCGTCTCCATGGGGACCGAGGGAATGCGCGCCTCGCTCGTCTCGCGCGAGGTGATCGCTGACTCGATCGAGCTCGTAGCCCGCGGCCACCTCCTCGACGGTCTCGTTTGCCTGGTGGGCTGCGACAAGACCATTCCGGCGGCGGTGATGGCACTCGCCCGGCTCGACATCCCCGGTCTCGTCCTCTACAACGGCTCGATCGCCCCCGGCCGCTTCCGCGGGCGAGACGTGACGATCCAGGACGTCTTTGAGGCGGTCGGTGCGCACGCGGTCGGGAAGATGACCGGCGAGGAGCTGCACGAGCTCGAGGGGGTCGCGTGCCCCGGCGCCGGCGCCTGCGGCGGCCAGTTCACCGCGAACACGATGTCGACCGCGCTCGATTTCCTGGGCATCAGCCCGGCGGGGCTGAACGGGATTCCGGCCCTGTCCCCGGCGAAGTCCGGGGCGGCCGAGGAGGCAGGACGCCTGGTCATGGATCTGCTGCGCCGCGACGTGCGGCCGTCCCAGGTGATCACGCGCGACGCGCTCGAGAACGCCATCGCCTCGATCGCGGCGACGGGCGGCTCGACGAACGGCGTTCTCCACCTGCTCGCGATCGCGAGCGAGCTCGACATCGAGCTCTCGATCGACGACTTCGACCGCATCGCCGCGCGGACGCCCGTCGTGGCCAGCTTGAAGCCCGGCGGCCGGTTCGTCGCGACGGACGTCTACGAGGCCGGCGGCGTTGCGCTGGTCGCGCGCGAGCTCCTCAAGCGAGAGCTCGTGCACGCGGGCGCCCCGAACGTCGACGGCCGCTCGCTGGGCGAGATCGCGGCGGCTGTCGAAGAGAGCCCCGGGCAGGAGGTCGTCGTCCCGATCGAGACGCCGCTCAAGCCGACGGGCGGCCTTGCGATCCTCTACGGGAACCTCGCCCCGGAAGGGTGCGTCGTGAAGCTCGCCGGGCACGAGCGCCTGCTCCATCGCGGCCCGGCCCGGATCTTCGACTCCGAGGAAGTCTGCTTCCGGGCCGTAAAGGCGCGCCAGATCGAGGCGGGAGACGTCGTCGTCATCCGCTACGAAGGCCCGGCCGGCGGGCCCGGAATGCGGGAGATGCTCCACGTCACGGCCGCCATCGTCGGCGAGGGCCTCGGCGACGAGGTCGCACTCGTGACGGACGGGCGCTTCTCGGGCGCGACTCACGGCCTCATGGTCGGCCACGTCTCGCCCGAAGCCGCCCGCGGTGGTCCGCTCGCCGCCCTCCAGGACGGGGACGTCGTCGTCGTCGACGTGGAGGCCCGCGAGCTTCGCACCGAGCTCTCCGGGGACGAGCTCGCGGCCCGGCTCGCCGACTGGAGTCCGCCGGAGCCGCGCTATACGACCGGGGTCTTCGCCAAGTACGCGGCGCTCGTGTCCTCCGCCTCCGAAGGGGCCGTCACCGGCTCGCGGCTGTGAAGGTCGTCCTTCTACCGGGCGACGGCATCGGGCCGGAGGTCGCGGCGGCGGCGACCCGGGTCCTCGCCGAGCTGCCCGTCGAGCTGACGGTGGAGGAACACCTCTTCGGCGGAGCTGCAATCCACGCGACGGGAGACCCGCTACCCGCCGAGACGCTCGCTGCGGCCAAGGCGGCTGACGCCGTCCTGCTGGCCGCGGTCGGTGCGCCCGAGTTTGACGGAGCCGATGTACGCCCCGAGCAGGGACTGATCCGCCTGCGAGCAGAGCTCGACGTGTACACAAACCTGCGCCCGGCACGCAGCGACGACGTCGACCTGCTCGTCGTCCGAGAGCTGGTCGGAGGTCTCTACTACGGCGCCCGCGGCGTTCGCGACGACGGCACCGTTTTCGACACGATGGAGTACCGGCCCGACCAGGTCGAGCGCATCGCACGGCGCGGCTTCGAGCTGGCGCGGACCCGCCGCGCACACGTCACGTCGGTCGACAAGGCCAACATCCTCGACACATCAAGGCTCTGGCGCGAGGTCGTGGAGCGCGTCGGCGCGGACTACGCGGACGTCCGCCTCGAGCACATGCTCGTAGACAACTGCGGCATGCAACTCGTGCTCGCACCGGCTCGGTTCGACGTCCTCCTGACGGAGAACACGTTCGGCGACATCCTGTCCGACGTCGCTGCGGGCGTCACCGGGGGCCTCGGCCTGGCCGCCTCGGCGAGCCTCGGCGTCGGACGACCCGGGATCTTCGAGCCCGTGCACGGCTCGGCGCCGGACATCGCCGGCAGCGGGGTCGCGAACCCGGCCGCGATGCTGCGCTCGGTCGCGTTGATGCTGGCGCACGGGCTCGACCAGCCTGCGGAGGCGGCGCGGCTCGAAGCGGCCGTGGACGCGGCGCTGGCCTCCACGCCGACGCGTGACCTCGGCGGCCAGGCGACGACCGCCGAGTTCGCAGACGCCGTTCTCAGAGAGCTACCGTCGAGATAGGCGAGGGGTTCGACGCCTCGAAGGCCGCGATGCGGTCTTCGTGCTCGAGCGTGAGCCCGATGTCGTCGAGGCCCTCGAGCAGGCGTCGCCGCTCGAACGCGTCGAACTCGAAGCGGTAGGGGCCGACCGTCTGCTCCTCGAGGTCGACGGTCAGCTCGCCGCCGGAGCCCGCGTCCATGAGCGCGCGCACCTGATCGTCGGGCAGGACCACCGTGAGCAGGCCCGACTTCAACGAGTTTGTCCGGAAGATGTCGCCGAACGAGGGCGCCACGACGACCTCGAAGCCGTAGTCCTGGAGCGCCCAGACGGCGTGCTCGCGGGAGGACCCCATGCCGAAGTTCCGTCCGGTGACGAGGATGCAGGCTCCTTCGGCGGAGGGCTGGTTGAGCTCGAAGTCCGGCTCCTTCGCCCAGTCGAAGAAGAGGAACTCACCGAATCCAGTTCGCTCGATCCGCTTCAGAAACTGCTTCGGCACGATCTGATCGGTGTCGACGTCTCCGCGGTCGAGCACGGCAACGCGTCCGGTCGTCCGCGTGAAGGGCTTCACGCCACGGGCTCCAGCGAGAGCTCGCGGACGTCGACGAAGTGCCCCGCGAGAGCGGTCGCAGCGGCCATCGCCGGGCTCACGAGGTGGGTGCGCCCGCCGCTGCCCTGGCGTCCCTCGAAGTTCCGGTTGGACGTGGACGCGCAGCGCTCTCCAGGCTGCAGGATGTCGGGGTTCATGCCCAGGCACATCGAGCAGCCCGCCCGGCGCCATTCGAATCCGGCGGATTCGAAGATGCGGTCGAGCCCCTCGTCCTCGGCCTGGCGCTTGACGCCGGCAGACCCCGGAACGACCAGCGCGCGCACACGCGGATGCACGCTCTTCCCCGCGACGACGCCGGCCGCCTCGCGGAGGTCCTCGATGCGCGCATTCGTGCAGGAGCCGATGAACACGCGGTCGACCTCGATGTCCCGGATCGGTGTCCCCGGATCGAGCGCCATGTAGGCGAGAGCGCGCTCGGCGGCATCGCGCTCCCCCGGGTCCTCGAAGTCGGAGGGGTCGGGGACGACGCCGTCGACCGGGACGACCATACCCGGGTTGGTTCCCCAGCTGACCTGCGGCGCAAGCTCTCCGACGTCGAGCTCCAGCACGCGGTCGTACGCGGCGTCTGGATCCGACAGCAGCGCGCGCCAGCGGTCGAGCGCGCGCTCCCATTCGGCCCCCTTTGGAGCGGCGGGGCGACCCTCGAGGTAGGCGAAGGTCGTTTCGTCGGGGGCGATCATCCCCGCACGCGCGCCGGCCTCGATCGACATGTTGCAGATGGTCATGCGGCCGGACATGGGGAGACTTCGGATCACGTCGCCCGCGTACTCGAGGACGTATCCGGCCCCGCCCGCGACGCCGATCCTTCCGATCGCGCCGAGGATGACGTCCTTGGCGGTGACGCCGAGCGGCAGCGACCCCACGAAGTCGAGGAGCATGGTCTTCGGCCTTCGCTGAGGCAGGGTCTGCGTCGCGAGCACGTGCTCGACCTCGGACGTGCCGATGCCGAATGCGAGCGCGCCGACGGCGCCGTGCGTCGCCGTGTGACTGTCGCCGCAGACGATCGTCGTTCCCGGCTGGGAAAGCCCGAGCTCCGGCCCGATCACGTGCACGATGCCCTCGCGCCCGCTCCCGGTCGCGTACAGGGGAACGCCGAACTCTTCGCAGTTTCGGCGCAGGGCCTCGAGCTGAGCCGCGGCGAGCTCGTCCGCGGGACGATCGTCGGTCGGGACGTTGTGGTCCATCGTCGCCAGCGTCAGCTCGGGGCGACGCACCTTCCGACCGGCCAGCCGCAGGGCTTCGAACGCCTGCGCCGACGTGACCTCGTGGACGAGGTGGAGGTCGACGTAGAGCAGCGGCGCTTCGCCCTCGGGCTCGGCGACGAGGTGGGCCTCCCAAACACGCTCGAAGAGCGTTTTTCCCATCTACTTATTGTGGCGATCGCGCACGGTTTGCGAGCTCGGTCCGAAGCCGTCCGGCGGAGACGACGTTGCCCCGGCGCTCGAAAAGGGCGAGCGCCCGTTCCTGGAGCGAAGTCGCCTCGGCCTCGCGCCCGGCCTGCCGAACGACGTCCGCCAGATCGGCGAGGACGCGGGCCTGGCGATTCAGGTCGTCCGTCTGCTCGACCGCCTCGAGCGCCTCGCGCGCCAGGTCCTCGGCCGCCCCCAACTCCTCTCCACCGGCGAAGCACGTCGCGCGCACGGTCCGCCACGAGATCTGCGCTGCGACGTCGAGCGGCCGCGCCAGCTCCTCGCTCACCCGGGTGAGCTGCTCGGCCTCCTCGAACCGCTCCTGCGCGCAAACGGCGCGCGCCAGCTCGGCGGCCACCGTCGCGAGCAGCCCGCGCTCGCCCATTGCGTCGAGCGCCTCGTAGCCGCGTCGCAGCTCCCGCTCGGCGGCGCCCGGGTCACCCGCCAGCATCTCGATGTCACCCGCCGCCAGCGAGAACCCGGCGACCCACACGCGGAAGCCGAGCTCGTCCGAGATGGCGCGGCCCTGCGCGAGGAGCCGGCGCGCCTCGTCGAAACGACCGGACTGCGCATGGAGGCCGGCGAGGCAGACGAGTGCGGTCGACTCGACCACCCGCGCGCCCTGGGCTCGTTGCAGGACCGCCTCTGCCCGCGCAGTCGCCTCGGCCACGGGCAGGGGCCCGTAGTACAGCGACATCGGCAGGCGCATCAGAGCCCCGGCGGCCTCGCGCTGGTCGCCGGCGCGCTGCGCGTGCACGAGCGCCTGTTCGAGCGCCCGAGCCTGCTCGCTCCAGTGGTTGACCATCCACTGGACGTCCGCAACGCGGCGCCAGGCCTTGGCGAGGCCGAGCTCGTCTCCGAGAGCCTCGAGCTCCGGGAGGGCCTGCTCGGCAACGCGACGGAGTTCCTCGACCCCCTCCGGATCGGTCAGGGCGCGAAGAAACCCGCGCTCGAGGACGGCGTGGAGCTCCAGCCGCCGGTCGCCGGAAGCCGCGCCGGCGGCGATCGCTTCCGTGAGGGGCGCGTCGGCCTCGGCGAGCCTCCCGGCGACCACGAGGGCCGACCCCAGCTCCAGCAGCAGGTCGGTCCGCTCTGGAGCCTCCTCCGGGAGAAGGTCCGCGGCGCGGCCGAGCAAGTTTGCGGCGGCGGCGGCGTCGCCCCGGGCGTGGGCACGGCTCCCCGCTCGTGCCAGCCGCTCGGCCGCCTCGCGGCCGAGCGCGGCGCTGTGCTCGTCGGGACGGCCGAGCTGTTTCCGGTACTCGACCGCCTGTTCGAGGTGATAGCCGAGGATCTCCTCGACTTCGACGATGTTCGCACCCGCCCGCTCCTCGATCAGGCGCGCGAAACGCTCGTGGAGGAACGCTCGCTCACTCTTCGGAACGCCGTTGTACGCCGCGTCGCGGATGAGCTGGTGGCGAAACCGGTAACCCTCCTCCCCGGGCACGACGGACCGGTCCGGAACGATGAAGTCCTTACGGACGAGAAGTTCGAGATTCGCCTCGACCGAGTCGTGATCGCTCTCTGCTGAGAGCCCGGCGACGGCCGCGGTCCAGAAGCGCTTCCCGACGATGCACGCCCGCTCGATCACGGCGCGCTCCCCGTCGCCCAGTCGGTCGAGACGGGCGGCGAGCAGACCCTGAATCGTGGGCGGGATCTCGAGCGGCCCCTCGCCCGGATCGCCCTCGGCGAGCATGGCCACCATCTGCTCGACGTAGAGCGGGTTACCCTCGGCCGTCTCGGCGATGCGCGTGCGGGTCTCGGGCTGGAGGGCTGCGTCGCCTTGCAGGCAGTCGATCAGGGCTCCCGATTCGGCAGCCGTGAGCGGCTCGAGCAGCATCGTGGTCGTGGGCTCGCCGCCGCCCCACCGCGGCCGCTTCTCGAGCAGCTCCGGCCGCGCGAGGCAAACGAGGAAGATCGGCGCCCCGCGCGACCAGTCGGCGATGTACTCGACCATGTCGAGCAGCGTCGGCTCCGCCCAGTGCAGATCCTCGAACACGACGACCAACGGACGCTTCTCGGCAAGCGCCTCGAAGAGCTTCCGAACGGCCCAGGACGTCTCCTCCGCCGACGCCGCCTGGGTCGAGTGCCCGAGCGCTCCGGCGATGCGCTCGGCAATTGCGTCGGCGCCCTCGCGACCCGTCAGGAGACGCGCGATCGCCGGCGAGGGCTCCTCGTCCCCGCTCACGAGGTCGCGCACGATCTCGAAGAGCGGCCAGTAGGTGATCCCGTCGCCGTACGGCAGACAACGGCCGGTCAAGACCCTGGCCGCATCGGAAACGGAGGTCTCCAACTCCCGCGCCAGCCGCGACTTCCCGATGCCTGCGCCGCCCAGGACGGTGAAGAGAGAGACATTCGAATCGCGGACGACCTCTTCGAAGGCATCGCGCAGTCGCGCGAGCTCGGCTCGGCGCCCCACGAACGGCGAGTCCGGACTGCGCTCCAGCCCGGCGTTCCCATCGACGATCTCGAGCACCCGCCAGGAGTGGACGCCTTCGTCCTTGCCCTTGAGCGTGAGCGGCCCCGTCGGCTCCAGCCTGACGGCGTCCCGCACGAGCCGGTGCGTCGCCTCGCCGATCAGGATCTCTCCCGGCCCGGCAGACTGCTCGAGGCGGGCCGCGACGTTCACCGTGTCGCCGGTGACGAGGGTCTGACCGTCGGCAGGATCGCCGACGACCACTTCGCCCGTGTTCACGCCGGTGCGGAGTTGCAGCTCGATGCCCTGCTCCTGCTCGAGCTCTCGGTTGAGCTCATCGACGGCTTCGTGCATCTCGACCACGGCTCGGACGGCGCGGAGCGCGTCGTCCTCGTGGACCGCCGGGATCCCGAAGACGGCCATGACGGCATCCCCGATGAACTTCTCGACGGTGCCGCCATGGCGCTCGACCGCCCGAGACGCAGCCTCGAAGTAGCGCGACATGATGCTGCGGACGGCCTCGGGATCCAGCTCCGAGCCGAGCCTCGTCGACTCCGCGACGTCGGAGAAGACGACCGTGACCGTCTTGCGTGCCCGGGAAGGGGACCTCGCTAGCGTCATGCGGCTCTCCGCGCGGCGCAAGGCCGGCCTCTCCGGCCCCGCCCACCGCAGTTGGGACAGGTTTCCAGGCGAGTTTACGGCGGGCGCCCGCGCGGCGTCAGAGAAGAGAGCTCACGCGCTCTTCCGAGCGTTCGACGATCGGATCGCCGTGCCCGACCCCGACCTTGCTCGGAGCCAGGACCGCCATGCGCTCGAGCGACGAGCGACGCTGGCGCTCGTTGAGCGTGAACGAATCCCAACCGGGGGCGAGTTCGGGCCAGGTCACGATCGCGTCGCCGGAGAGCAGGACCTTGTGCTTCTCGGACCAGAACGCGAGATGGCCGGGCGTGTGTCCGGGCGTGTGGAGCACGACCAGGCCACCCTCCTCGTGCTCATCGACGAGGCCGTCGTCGACCGGGCACGGCGGGTGATCTCCGAGCCCGAGCGCGAGGCCGAGCTGGAACGGGATGTAGGCGCGGTACGGGCGCTTCGGGAACGGGGACACCCGCTGTGCCTTGCGGTCGCCCGAGACGATGTCGGCCTCGAACGAGTGGGAAGACACCGTCGCGCCGCTCAATTGCTTCATGGCGGCCAGGCCGCACAGGTGGGAGAAGTGCGCATGCGTGACCCAGATCCGCTTCACGTCCGTCACCGAGCGGCCCATCCGTCGGATCGCAGCCAGGATCTGAAAGGGGTGGGCGTCCGCGAGGGAGTCCACGAGCGTGAGGTCCTTCCCGTCGGCCACGAGGAAGGCGCGGACCCAGCCCCGCGTCTCGTCTCCCACGGCCACGATTCCTGGCGCGAGCTCCACGGGCGGCAGTCTTCCAGCTTGACGCCTGTCTGGGAAGGGTGTTTTATCGGCCGCTAGCCAGGATCTCATGGGCTTTGCGCGCCTTCTCACCCCGCTTTCCTCGTTCCTCGACACGAAGATCGGGTGGGATCGGCTCCCGCGGCCCCTTGGCATCGTCACGCTGATCGGGCTCCGCGAGCAGCTCCGTGAGAGCAACCTCACGGACACCGGGTTGGTCAAGCCGCCTCCGCCGAGACCCGCCGACCTGAAGGCACGGACGCTGGACGGCCGCTGGAACGACCTGCGCCATCCCTCGATGGGGAGCATGGGCACTCGCTTCGGCCGCAATGTCCCGCTCGACCGCGCCTTCCCGGAGGCAGAGAGGGACCTCCTGGAGCCGAGCCCGCGCCTGATCAGCCGCAAGCTCCTGGCCAGGGAGCGCTTCATCCCGGCCGAGTCGATCAATCTCCTGGCCGCGGCGTGGATCCAGTTCGAGGTGCACGACTGGATGAGCCACGAGACGGATCCGTCCAAGCCGATCTCCATCGAGCTCGAGAAGGACGACGCCGACTGGCCCGAGCGAACGATGAAGGTCCCGAGCAGCGTGGCAGACCCCGAAGCGGCCGTCGACGGAATGCCCCCGGTCTACCCCACGAAGGACACCCACTGGTGGGACGGCTCGCAGATCTACGGCAACGACCAGGCCTTCCAGGACCTCGCACGCACGGGGACGGACGGCAAGCTCCACATCGGCGACGACGGGCTGCACCCCGCGACGCTCGATCCGCTCCTCGACCCGGTGGGCCCCCGCGGCAATTTCTGGATCGGGCTCGGCATCCTCCATGCGCTCTTCATCCGCGAGCACAACGCGATCTGCGACGCGCTGCGTCGGGAACATGGGGGGTTGACCGACGAGGAGCTCTTCGACAAGGCCCGGCTGATCACCGCGGCCGTGATGGCGAAGATCCACACGGTCGAGTGGACGCCGGCGATCATCGCCCACCCGACGACCGAACGCGGCATGCACGCCAACTGGTACGGCATCGCGGGCGAGCGCGTCCGCAGGAAGTTCGGACGCCTCGGGCAAAACGACGTCCTGAGTGGCATCCCCGGCTCGCCGACCAATCACCACGGCGCTCCCTACTCGCTGACGGAGGAGTTCGTCTCGGTCTACCGCATGCACCCGCTCATTCCCGACGAATTCGAGTTCACCCCGCTCGACCGTGCGGCCGCCACCCGCGTCGAGTTCGCAGAGATCGGGCCAGGAAAGTGGCGAAAGCCGCTCGGCGAGGTCGGAGTCGCCGACGCCTTCTACTCCTTCGCGATCAGCCATCCGGGCGCGCTCGTCCTCCACAACTACCCCACCTCCTTCATCCGCGACTTCCGGCCGGACCCGGACGGCCCGCCGGTCGACCTCGCGACTGTGGACATCCTTCGGGACCGCGAGCGCGGCGTTCCGCGCTACAACGAGTTCCGCACCCTCATGCACCGAAAGCCGGTCGCGTCGTTCGAGGAACTGGCGGGCGACCCGGAGGTGGCGGCGCAGCTACGGGACGTCTACGGGCACGTCGACCGGGTTGACACCATGGTGGGGCTGTTCGCGGAGCGGCGCCCCCTGGGCTTCGCCTTCTGCGACACGGCGTTCCGCGTGTTCCTCCTGATGGCGTCGCGGCGGCTGAAGAGCGACCGCTTCTTCACGACCGACTACCGTCCAGAGGTGTACACGCCGACCGGGCTCGAGTGGATCGACGACGCGTCGATGTCGAAGGTGATCGTGCGCCACTATCCGGAGCTTGCATCGGTCATCAGGCACGACAACGCCTTCAAGCCCTGGCAGGACGCGCGCGCCTGACACGCACGCTCTCGGTAGCTTCCCGACCATGGCCGGGAAGGTGCTGACGACGCTCGACCGCAATCGTGCGCTGCTCGCGCGGCAGCTCCTGCTCGAACGCTCGAGGCTGCCGCTCGTCCGGGCGGTAGAACGCGTCGCCGGCATCCAGGCCCAGTACGCGCCCAGCTCGTACATCGGACTCTGGAGCAGGCTCGAGCGATTCGGCCTGAACCATCTCACCCGAGCTCTGGAGCAGCGTCGAGTGGTGCAGGGAACCCTCCTGCGCTCGACGATCCATCTCGTCTCGGCCGGCGACTACTGGGCCTTTGCACTCGGCAGCCGGTCGGCCCGCCAGGCCGCCTGGCTGCGCTTCGACAGGAAGCGGCTGTCGAGCTCCGATCTGAAGGCCGCCGCCAAGGAGGTGCGGAAGGAACTCGCTGGTGGCGTCGGCGAACGCGGCGAGATGCTCGCGCTTGCCCGCAAACGCGACCCGGAGCGCCCCACGCACCTCTGGAACGGCCTCAGCGCCTGGGTCGACCTGGTGCGCGCCCCACCGTCGGGCACGTGGGAGCGCCGTCGCGCCGATCTTTATGCGCTCGCAGACGAGTGGATCGGCCCGCCCGACGTCACGCCGGAGGAGGCCGTTGAGACCCTCTTGAGCCGCTACCTGCGGGGCTTCGGCCCGGCACGGCTTGCCGACGCGGCCAACTGGGCCGGGCTCCCGACCGCCGACCTGGAGCCCGCCGCCGAGCGCCTGACCTTACGCCGCTTTCGCGACGAGGAGGACCGGGAGTTGATCGACCTGCCACGGCTCCCTCGCCCGGACGGATCGACCAAGGTTCCTCCCCGCTTCCTTCCGACCTGGGACGCGACGCTCCTCGTCCACGCGCGCGGGACGCAGATCCTGCCGGAGGACTACCGGCCGCTCGTCTTCGACACGAAGACTCCGCACTCGACCCCGACGTTCCTCGTCGACGGCGCCGTGGCCGGCAAGTGGGAGGTCGATCGAAGCAAGAGGAAGGCGACGATCACGCTCCGGCCGTTCGGACGCTTGCCCGTCCACGCGCGCCGCGAGCTTCGTGGCGAGGCGGAGCGCCTCGTCCGTTTCATGGAACCAGACGCCGAGTCGCACGCGGTCGCAGGCGTCGCATGAGGAACTGGACCGACCGGCAAGACCCGCGGCCCGCTGCTGAGTCATCACGAGCGATGAGTTCCGGACTGCAAGGCGGTCCCAGACGTAACAGCAACGGAGAAGGAGCACCAGATGGGCAAGTTGGTCGTTACCGAGTTCGTGTCGCTTGACGGCGTCATGCAGGCGCCGGGCGGCGAAGACTTCAAATACCCCGGTTGGAGCTTTGAATTCGATCGCGGCGAGGACGGGAACCAGTTCAAGCTCGAGGAGTCGCTCGAAAGTGAAGCGCTCTTGATCGGGCGGGTCACGTACGAGAGTTTCGCCGGCGCATGGCCGTCGCGGGACGGCGAGTTCGCAGACAAGTTCAACAGCATGCCCAAGTACGTCGTCTCCTCGACCCTCGAGCAGCCGGAGTGGAACAACACCACGGTCCTCAAGGAAGACGCCGTGCAGGCGGCGTCGAAGCTCAAGGAGGATCTCGACGGGATCATTCAGGTGCCCGGAAGCCTCCGCCTCGTGCAGGCGCTGATCGAGGCTGACCTCGTCGACGAACTGCACCTGATGGTCTTCCCAGTCATCCTCGGCACCGGGCGGCGCCTGTTCGGCGAGACCAGCGAGAAGTCCGACTGGCGGCTCACCGAGGCGACACCCGTCGGGCCGGACGGCGTGCTGGTCCTCATCTACGAGCGGGCCAAGTAGCAGTAACTGGGGCTCCCATTCGCGGACGAGTCGCCGGCGGATCGCAGGCATAGAAAGAGCCCTGTTCCCAGGGCTCTTTCCGTAGCAGGCCTGTAAGCCGGATTCTGTCGGGGGTGATCATCTATCTCGGCCTCCGGTTCCCCGGAGGCTCGTGCGGCGCACCCGGCTCCTCGGCGGGCCACCTCTGGCGGAGCCTGTTCGCCTTGCACCGGACGGGGTTTGGCAGCCGCCGTGTCACCACGACGCTGGTGGGCTCTTACCCCACCTTTTCACCCTTACCGCCGGCGTCTCCGGAGATTGAGGTTCGCCGGTGGCGGTCTCCTTTCTGTGCCACTTTCCGTCGGCTTTCGCCGCCTGGGGTTTCCCCAGCGTCCTGCCCTTCGGTGTCCGGACTTTCCTCGAGCCGCTCTCGCGGCCCGCGATCACCCGGCCTGCGCTCCCAAGTGTAGCGTTGCCGCGCCAGCCCTTCTGAACCCGGAGCCGCACTCCGGGCACGCGATCTCGCCGGCGTCATGGAGGACGAACTCGCCGCACGCAGGGCACTCGAGGCTCGCGCCGCGCATGAGCGCCATCAGCTCCTGGTCGAGCGTGCGGTTGAGCGTGACCACGTCCATCGCGTCAGTCCACCCTCCGGAACACACCGACGACCTTGCCGAGAACGCTCACGTGCTCCGGGTAGAGCGGCTCCATCGTCGAGTTCTCGGGCTGAAGGCGCACTCGGCCCTTTTCGCGGAAGAAGCGCTTCACGGTCGCCTCGTCGGCGGCTTCGTCCTGACCGGCCAGCGCAACGATGATGTCCCCATCCCGCGCGGTCTGCTGCCGCTGGACGACGACATAGTCGCCGTCGAGGATCCCGGCCTCGACCATGCTCTCCCCCTTCACCTTCAGGAGAAACTCTTCGCCGCCGCGCGAGAGCGTGTCTGGAACGGCCAGGCGATCCTCGATGTTCTCCTCCGCGAGAAGCGGCCCGCCAGCCGCGATCTCGCCGACGAGCGGAAGCACCCGCACCTCGCCGACGTCCGGCACCGAGACGGACGCTCCGGCGGCCGACTTCTCGCGCCTCGTGAGCTCGAGCGCGCGCGGCTTGGTCGGGTCGCGGCGCAGGTATCCGGCACGCTCGAGGTTGGCCAGATGGGCGTGGACCGTCGACGGAGAAGCAAGCCCCACAGCCTCCCCGATCTCGCGCACGGTCGGCGGATATCCGTGTGAATCCGTGGAGCTGACGACGAACTCGTAGACCTCGCGCTGTCGCTGCGTGAGCATCTGCCTCCCTCGCTGGTCGAACATCTGTTCGTACAAGGTAGCGCGCGGCTCGGACAGAGTCAACTCGATTCCAGTCGCTACACTTTCCCGGTCACGCGCTGGTGGCGGAATTGGTAGACGCGCAAGGTTGAGGGCCTTGTGGCCCGAACGGGCCGTGGAGGTTCAAGTCCTCTCCAGCGCATGCGAGGGCGCCCGCGGGCGCCCTTTCTCGTCCACGCGTATCGTCAGGGAGATGCGGCGCTTCCTGACGCCGGCGCTCGTCCTGGGACTTTCGACGCTGATCGCGGTCGGCCTGGTGGACGCGCTGCGAGGCGGGCCCATACGCGAGTCTCAGTCCGGGACCACGGCGCCAGATTCGGAAGCCTCGCCGGGGGTCGAGATCGACGTCGACCTGGTAGAGGCAACGCCCCCTTGGGTCGAGGATCGGGCCGGCCTCGCCGACCGCCTAAGGCGGAACGGAGTTCGCGGCACGCTCTATCTCAGTGCCCCCGACTGCTCCGACGGGAGGGCGCGCCCGTTACGAGCCCTTCACCTACCCGAGCTCGAGCTCGGTCAAGGACCCAGCACCCCGTACTGCCGGTTCACCGTCTCCGCCGAGGGGGACGGCGCGGCCCGCCGGGAGGTTGTCTGGAGCCCATCGCTTTCCGTGTACACCGGCCGGACGGACGACGGCCTGCTCGAGGTCGTCGACCTGAAGAGTCCCGGCCGACTCCTCCTCTCCGGCTCGGCCGCCGCGTTCAAGCCTGACGGCACGCTGAGCCTCGCGCTTTCGAAGAGCGTGATCGAATGGAGCGGCAGCTGCGTCGACGAGGATGTGGTCATCAGTCCACCCGTTGAGCTCGGAAACGGAGGGACTGGCGCCTACTGCCTCAAGACGGACATCCCGCGGCGCGAGCTCACGCGAGCTCTACCGAGTGGCCGCCGGCTCGAGTCGGTCGACTCGCTCGCCTGGCTGGGTCGGTCCCGGCTGCTTGCCGTCCTGCAGGCCGGCGGAGCGTCATGGATCGCCCCGTACGAGGCCGGTCGCTCGCTCGGCTACGCGAACGGACTCGTGTCACACAGCAGGACGGCGGCGCTCGCCGACCCGACCGGCGACTACGTCGCGCTCACCCCCGCCGGCTACCTCGAGGTCTACGATCGCGATGCCTTTCGAGTCTGGGCATCGTCGATCGAAACGGCCGACTTCGACTGGTCGCCCGACGGCGACTGGCTTGCCTATGCCGGGCACGACCGGAACGTCTACTTCGTCCGCACCTCGGACTGGACGACCCGGTTCAGCCTCCGGGCCTCGACCGAGGGCCTGGCCTGGCGCTAGGCCTCGCCCCACCCCGCTTCGACGTCAGTAATGTACGGCGGCCGTGCAGGACATTGCAGGACACGCCATCGACGCAGCGGTCACCGCCGGGGCCGACTATGCAGATTCGCGGGTGGTCCAGCGCCGGGCGCAGCTCGTCGCGACGAAGAACGGCGAGGTCGACTCCGTCTCGGACTCCGAGAGCGAGGGAGTCGGCGTGCGCGTGCTCGTCGACGGCGCCTGGGGCTTCGCCGGTGACCCGCGGCTGTCTCAGGACGGGGCTCGCGACGCCGCCGCTCGAGCCGTGGCCTTCGCCCGGGCGAGCGCCTCGCGTGCGCGTGCGCGCGTCGAGCTGACCCCCCTCCCAGTCGCTTCCGGCGACTACTCGGCCTCGACGGAGCGCGACCCCGTGGAGGTTCCGCTGGACGAGAAGATCGCGCTCTGCCTGCGCGCCGAGGAGGGCATGCGACGTCCCGAGGTGAAGATCACCGAGGCGTCGGTGCGGGCGATGCGCGAGCTTCGCGTGTTCCGCTCCTCGGAGGGCGCCGACGTCACCCAGCGTTTCGTGGAGTGCGGCGGCGGGATCGACGCGCTCGCGGTGTCGGACGACGGCCGCGTTCAGAACCGGAGCTATCCGAGCGCGCACGGCGGCTCGAGCGGCCAGGCCGGCTGGGCGTTCGTCGAGGACCTCGGCCTCGACCGCCAGGCGCCGCGGGTCGGCGAGGAGGCAGCGGCGCTCCTGACGGCCCCCGTCTGCCCGTCCGGCGTCACGACAATCGTCGTCGATCCCGAACAGATGGTCCTGCAGGTGCACGAGTCGGTGGGTCACCCGACCGAGCTCGATCGTGTCTACGGCACCGAGGCTGCGTACGCGGGCACGAGCTTCATCAAGGCCGGCGACCTCGGGAGCCTGCGCTACGGCTCCGAGCACATGAACATCACGGCCGATCCCACGACGCCACTCGGCCTGGGGACCTTCGGCTGGGACGACGAAGGCTCGCCCGCCCGCCGGCAGCCGGTCGTCGAGGGCGGGCTGCTCACCGGCTTCCTCGCCTCGCGGGAGACGGCGGCGCTGATCGGGCGCGACCTCGGCGGGTCGATGCGGGCCGACAACTGGAGCCGCATGCCACTCGTCCGCATGACGAATCTGCATCTGGAGCCGGGTTCCGGGAGCCTGGAGGACCTGCTCGCCGACGTGGACGACGGCCTCTATCTGTGCACGAACAAGAGCTGGTCGATCGACGACAAGCGGCTCAACTTCCAGTTCGGAACGCAGGTCGCCTGGGAGATCAAGAAGGGCAAGCTCGGCCGGATGCTGCGCGACCCGACGTACATGGGCGTCACGCCGGAGTTCTGGGGGAGGCTCGACGCCGTCGCGGGCCCGGAGGAGTGGACGATGTTCGGCCTGACCAACTGCGGGAAGGGCCAGCCCGGCCAGCACGCGCACGTCTCGCACGGCACCTCGCCCGCGCGCTTTCGCGACGTCCAGGTGGGAGTTCGATCGTGAGCCGGGCGCTCGAGCTCGCCGAACGCGCCGTCCGAGCCGTCGAGGGCGACGAGGCGGACGCCTCCGTCCACGTCGAGAGCTCGGGCTTCGCCCGCTACGCCGCGTCCGCCGTTCACCAGCCCACGCTGATCCGCGACGAGACCGTCACGCTTCGGGTCGTCCGCGACGGACGCGTCGGGTGCGCGCGGACGAACCGGACCGACGACGAGGGGCTTGCGGAGGTCGCGCGCCACGCGGCCGACGCAGCCGACAGCTCGCCCGCCGACCCGGGCTTCGCGGGCCTCCAGGAGCCGGCGCCCGTTCCCGAGGTCGGGGGGTACGACGAGTCCACGGCCGCGTTGTCCCCGGAGGACCAGGCGGAGGCGGCCGCGGCGGCGATCGCCGCCGCGCCGGACCTCGGGCTCTTCGGCTACTACACGAGCGGAGCCACCGAAGTTGCGGTCGCGTCGACGACCGGCCTCGCCGTCTCGCAGGCCATGACCGATGCAAGCGTGCTCGCGCTCGCCGCCTCGGACGAGGCTTCGGGATACGCGGAAGCGACGTCGTGGCGCGCGTCGGACCTCGATCCGGCCGCAGTCGCGCGCGAGGCAGCCGAGAAGGCCGCGCGGACCCACGGCGCGACGCCGATCGAGCCGCAGACCTTCCGCGCGGTGCTCGAGCCGTACGCGATCTCGGAGCTCCTCTTCTACTTCGCGTTTACCTCGCTCAACGCGCTCGCGCTCCTCGAGGGACGCAGCTATCTGTCCGGGAGGCTCGGGGAGAAGCTCTTCGACGAACGCTTCACCCTCTCGGACGAGGGCCTCGACCCTCACACCTACCCCAAGGCATTCGACCTCGAGGGCGTTCCCAAGCAGCGCGTTTTGATGGTCGAGGAAGGCGTCGCTCGCGACGTCGTCTGGGATCGCCGCACCGCCAAGCAGGCGGGCGACGCGAAGGTCTCCACCGGACACGCGCTCGCGCCTCCGGATCAAGCGTTCGGGCCGATCCCGTTCAACCTTTCGATGGCCGGCGGAGACGCTGCCTCGATGGACGAGCTTGCCGAGCGCGTCGGCGACGGCATCTACGTCACGCGCCTTCACTACCTGGGTGTGGTCGATCCGCGGGAGGGAATCATCACCGGCATGACCCGCGACGGTACGTTCCGCGTCGAGGGAGGGAAGGTGACGACGCCGGTGGTCAATCTCCGCTTCACGACCTCGTTCCCGGCCCTGGTTGCCGGGCTCCTGGGCCTGACCGAGGACGTGACGCTGGTGAACCGCAGCGACTTCTACGACGAGCGCTACCCGTACGCCACACTCGTGCCCGCGGTGGCGACCGAGGCGTTCACGATCGTCGGCACGGGGTCCGGGCCGGGGCTCTGAGGCGCCGCGGCGGCGACTCGCCCGCGGCGAAGCCTGGGATAATCGCACCGTGGGCGCCTTTGTCCTCGCCGGTACGCGCAAGGGGCTCTTCCTCCTGGAGAGCGACGAGGGCCGGGACAGGTGGGAGCTCTCCGGCCCTTTTCTCACCGGGTGGTCGATCTTCCACGCCGTCGTCGACCCGCGCGACGGGACGATCTACGCGGCGACGAACAGCGACGTCTACGGAGCGACCGTCCACCGCTCGCTCGACCGCGGCGAGAGTTGGACGCGGGCGGAGGAGTTGGGCCTCCCCGAGGACACCGGCCTCACCCTGGAGAAGACCTGGCACGTCGAGCCGGGACGGCCGGGCGAAGATGGTCGGCTCTGGCTGGGCGCCGCCCCGGGGGTTCTCTTCCGCACGGACGACGCAGGCGACAGCTGGCAGGCCGTGGACGGGATCGTCCGTCACGAGACCCGCGATCGGTGGAACCCGGGAGCCGGCGGCATGTGCTGCCACTCGATCGCGCTGGATCCCGACGAGCCCGAGCGCATGTACGTCGGCATCTCGGCAGCCGGCGTCTTCCGCAGCGACGACGGCGGAGAGACGTTCGCGCCGGCGAACCGCGGAACCGCAGCTGAATTCCTCCCCGATCCCTTCCCCGATTTGGGCCAGTGCGTACACAAGGTGCTCGTCCACCCGAGCCGGCCGGAGCGGCTCTGGCAGCAGAACCACTGCGGCGTCTACCGATCAGACGACCGCGGCGAGTCCTGGGAGCGGCTCGAGAACAACGGGCTTCCGAGCGGTTTTGGCTTCCCGCTGGCACTCGACCACCGGGATCCGGACACTGCGTTCGTCGTCCCGGAGGAGAGCTCCGAAAACCGCGTGACGCCGGACGGGCGCCTCGGCGTCTACCGGACGCGAAACAAGGGCGTGTCCTGGGATCTCCTCAGCGAGGGGCTGCCGCAACGTGCCTGGGGAGCGGTGATGCGCGAAGGGTTCTCCTCCGATCGCCTGGACCCGCCCGGCATCTACCTCGGAACGCAGAGCGGATCGCTCTTCGTCTCCCCGGATGCCGGGGAGACGTGGCATGAAGCCGTCGCCCAGCTCCCGCCGATCCTCTCGGTGGAAGCCGGCGAGTGGCCGTAGTTCTCCTCCCATCGCTCCTCGCATCCGAGGCCGGGGGCCGAAGCCGCTTCGAGTCGGAGGCCGAGTCCGTTGGCGAGGCACTGCGTGCGCTTCCGGTGTCGAATCTGGTCTTCGACGAGCACGGGGAGCTCCGCGCGCTGGTGAACGTCTACGTTGACGGAGTCGACATGCGAGACCGCGACGGGCTGGCCACGAGGCTTGTCGGCAACGAGGAGGTCAGGCTCGTAGCCGCGATCGCCGGCGGCGGCAGCTAGTCGAACTGGTAGAAGAGCACGACCGTGTTCGCGGCGAACAGAAGCGCCACGAGAACGGTCAGGCGGGTCAGGTTTCGCTCGACGATGTGCTGTCCGCCCTGCGAAGCGGGTGTGAAGCCCATGCCCCCGAAACCGGTGTCGCGCCCCGAGTGCATGAGCACGAGGCCGATGAGGGCGACTGAGAGCAGAACCTGGATGACTGCGAAGAGCCCGAGCACGCGATCAGGCTAGCAAGTCGCCCCGGGAGCCCGAGCGGGTGATCTCGAGCCCGCGGTCCGTGCCGACGTGCTCCACCTGCAGCGTGGTGTGGTCGATTCCGAACCGCTCGTGGAGGAGGGCTTCGAGCTCGAGGCGGATCCGATGGCAGTCGGCGCCGGGCTGGACCAGGACGTGCGCGGAGAGGGCCGGAAAGCCGTCGGTGACCGTCCAGACGTGCAGGTCGTGGGTCTCCACGACTCCCTGATGGCCCACGATCGCCGGCCCGACGTCGGCCGGAGCAGCGGATGCCGGAGCCCCTTCAAGGAAGATGCGCCCCGACTCGCGCAGGAGCGTCCACGCGGCGGCGAACATCAGGCCGGCAACCAGGAGCGAGGCGATCGGGTCGAGGCGATTCCAACCCGTGAGAAGGATCAGTACGGCCGCGACCCCGGTCCCGACGAAGGCGGCAAGGTCGGTGGCGATATGGAGATAGGCACCGCGGACGTTGAGGCTCTGCCTCCGCGCTCGGGAGAGCAGCGCGACCACCGCCAGGTTCACCAGGATCCCTACCACCGCGACCACGGCGACGACTCCGGCGTCGACCTCGGGCGGCTCCAGAAGCCTTCGGATGGCCTCGTAGACGATCCAGACCCCGAAGAGGAGGAGGGTGAGCCCATTGATCTGCGCCGCGAGGATCTCGACCCGGCCGAAGCCGAACGTCCAGCGCCCGCCGGCCGGCCGCGCGGCCAGCGATGCCGCGACCAGCGCCAGGCCGAGCGCGGCCGCATCGGTCAGCATGTGGCCGGCGTCGGCAAGCAGGGCCAGCGAGCGCGCGACGATGCCGAAGACGACCTCGGCCACCATGAAGCCGAGGAGGAGGGCCAGCGAGAGCGCGAGCAGCCTCCGGTCGGCGGTTTCGCTCACGGCGGTGTGGTCGGGGTGGCTGTGCATCGTTCGTATTGTTGCTCGTCCTCGACTGTTGACTCTTGTCATCGCTCCCCGAACGGGGGAATGACCGCGTGCAGGGACGCCGCTACGGTCCGGAGCATGGCGAAACCTGCGGCCGCCGGCGTCGACGTCGCCGTCGTCGAGGAACACCTGGCTCGCTACGCGGTCTCCTGCCCGCTGTGCAAGGCGGTGGACCAGCTCGGCGTCGGGCAGGAGCCCTGCGATCTTGCGTCGTCCAACGGCGGCAAGGACTCGATCCCGGTTATCGTCGTCGTGTGCACCCGCTGCGGCTACCTGATGCCGCTCGCGGCCGACCGCGTCTCCCCCCAAGAGGAGAAGGCGGCCTAAGCCGCCTTCTCGGTGCCGCCCGTCAGGCGGCCTTGAGTCGCGAATCACGCTCGAGCCGCTCTTCGGCTCGCGCGCGGGCACGGATGGCATCCGACGGGCCGAAGCGGTCGTACGCACGCAGTGCGCGCGACTCCGCCCACAGCTCGTCGATCTGCCTCGAGAGCTCGGCGGCCTCGGCCGACTTGGCCGGGTCGACGCCGTCGTTGAGCTCGTGCCAGAGCTCGGCGCGACGTGCGACGGCTCGCTCGAGCTCGTCCCGGATGTCATTGATCGTTCGCATCACACCCTCTTAAACGAGGCTGCGAAGGCGCGAATTCCTGCGTTTATGCGGTCTGAGACGATCCGCCGGCCGACATGGGCATGCGCCGTGCAGCCGGTCGAGGTTGCCGGACGTTAGAGCCGGAGGAGGGACTCGAACCCACGACCTACCGCTTACAAGGCGGTTGCTCTACCAGCTGAGCTACTCCGGCCGGGCCCTCGAATCGTAGCCGGGCGGGGCGTCTAGTCGTCCAGCACCTGGCGGCTGCTCTGGTGCTGAAGCACCTTGCGCTTCACGCGCTGGAGCGCGTTGTCGATCGTCTTCGTGTCGCAGCCCAGATCTTCGGCCATCTCCTCGTAGGAGTTGCCCTCGAGGTAGAGGCGGAGCGCGTCGGACTCGAGCGGCGAGAGGCCCGTGCCCAGGCAGAAGACGAGGCTCTGGAGCTCCTGCGTCGAGATGACGCAGACGGCCGGGTCGTCGACACCGGGGCCGGGGAGCGCATCGCCGAGGGTGCATTCGCCGTCGTCCTGTCCCGCCGGAGTCTGGCTGAACGAGACGTAGGTGTTGAGCGGCGCGTGCTTGAAGCGCGTTGCGGTCTTGATGGCCGTGATGATCTGGCGCGTGATACAGAGCTCGGCGAAGCTTCGGAACGACGTCTCCTTGTCGGGGCGGAAGTCGCGGACGGCCTTGTACAGGCCGATGAGCCCTTCCTGGTTCAGATCGTCGGACTCACCGCCCGCGAGGAAGTAGGAGCTCGCCTTCAGGCGGACGAAGCCCGTGTAGCGGCGGATGAGCGCATCCATTGCGGCGGAGTCGCCGTTGCGGGCCCGCACGACAAGCTGCAGGTCGGCGAGCTCTCGCTGGGTCCGCTCCTGAGCGGTTCGAGCGGTTGCGGGCTGGCGGCGGGCCACGTCGTTCCTCCTGGGATCGGTATTCGGAGAGCTCGGGGGAGTCTCTCCGTAAACCCTAACCCTCAAGTTGAGGTCTCGATCGTAGCAGGGAGCCCTGGAAACTTCAACGACTCCGGCGAAACCGCTCGAGCCGCTCTCGCGTCTCGTCGTCCAGGGCACCTTCGATCTGTGAGCGCCCCGAGCCGGAGGTCGGCGCCGTCCCGATCTCCCGGTCGGCGGCGAGCTCGCGCACGAACGTGTTCGACGAGACCCGACGAGTCTCCTGCCCGGCCGTGCCGCGGACGGCCCGATCGGACGAGACGACCCAGACCTCCTCGTTCAGGCGGTGCTCGGCCGCCAGTCGCTCGAGTAGCGGGTCGGCGGGCGATGCGAAGCGGACCTCGAGCGCGCCGTACGCGGCGTCCTCGCCGACGCCGTCGAAGACGACGATGCCGCGCGCGCCCCGGACGGCGACGAAGCTCGCGAGCGCATCGACGAGCTCGCGCCGGTCGGCGAAGTCCCCGGCGTGCAGAATGTTGTAGCCGTCGAAGAGGTAGAGCACCCTCTAAGGATGCCTGCGCTGACGGGCGACCTCGAAGAGGGCCACGCCCGCCGCGACGCTCACGTTCAGCGAGTCGACATGCCCGGTCAGAGGAACGCTGAAGGCGCCGTCGCATGCCCGGCGAACTCCCGGCCGCAGGCCCCTCCCCTCGGCCCCGAAGACCAGCGCGACTCCTGTCGTGAAGTCCGCCTGCCACACCGTGGTCTCGGCGTCACCGTCGGCAGCCAAGACCCAGAGCTGCGGCCCCTTGATCTGCTCGAGGTAGAGGGCGAGGTTGACCACGACGGCGACGGGCAGGTGCTCGACCGCGCCGGCCGACGCCTTGCACACCGCGGCCGTCACACGGGCCGCGTTTCGCTCGGTGATCACGATCCCGCTTGCGCCAACGCCCTCGGCACTGCGTATGACCGCGCCGAGGTTGTGCGGGTCAGTCACCTGGTCCAGACAGACGAGGAGTGGGATCTCGCCCGCGGCGAGCTCGTGGGAATCGGCGTAGCGGTAGGGCTCGCAGAATGCGACGACCCCCTGGTGCTCGGACGTCCCCGCCGCTTCGTTCAGCCGCCGCTCGGGCGCGACCTGGAGCCGAAGACCAGGGATCTCGCGGAGCCACGCTTCGGCCGCGAGGGCGCGCTCCGTGACCAGGAGCTCGAGGATCTGACGCCTTCCCGCCCGGACGACCTCTCGCACGGGCCGCCTGCCGTAGACGAGCTCGCGCGTCACGTCCTCGGAATCAGGCGAAAGCCGTCGGGGACGTCCTGGACCTCCCAGCCGCCGCGCTCGATCTTCGCTCGAAGCTCGTCGGCCCGAGCGAAGTCGCGCGCGGCGCGTGCGCGATCTCGCTCCTCGGCGAGCTCGACGATCTCGCCCGGCGCCTCGTCCGCAGATTCGACCGCGAGGCCGAAGATCCCGAGCCCGCGTTCGAGCAGCTCGAGCTCACCGGCCGAACGCCAGGCGTGGAGGATCGCGAGGGCGAGCGGCGTGTTGAAGTCGTCGTCCAGGGCAGCCGCGAACTCGTCCCAGGAGGGCGCGTCGCCGGTTCGCTCGACCACCCGGAAGGCAGTCCGGAAGTCCTCTGCCTGACGGAGCCCCGCCTCCATGGCGGCGTCCGAGTACTCGACCGGGCCGCGGTAGTGGGCGCCGAGGAAGAGGAGGAGGATCGCCTCTCGACCGTAAGCGTCGAGCGCCTCGCGCAGCGAGACGATGTTTCCGAGCGACTTCGACATCTTCTCCTGAGCCAGCTCGAGCATGCCGTTGTGGGCCCACAGGTGCGCGAACTCACGTCCGGCGCCGCGGGACTGGGCGAGCTCGTTCTCGTGGTGCGGGAAGCGAAGGTCGATGCCACCGCCGTGAATCTCGAAGACGGGCCCGAGGAGCTTCTCCGCCATGGCGGAGCACTCGATATGCCAGCCCGGCCGCCCGGCGCCCCAGGGCGAGGGCCAGGCCGTGTCCTCGTGCGGCTTCGTCGCCTTCCAGAGGGCGAAGTCGCGCTGGTCTTCCTTCAGGTCGCTGGGCTCCTGGGCGACCATGTCCTCGAGCTTCGCGCCTGAGAGCTGACCGTAATCGGGATAACTCGCGACCCGGAAGTACACGTCGCCCTGCGATTCGTACGCGAGCCCGACGCCCACCAGCTCCTCGATCAAGCCGACGATCTCGGGAATCGTCTCGCTGGCGAGCGGCTCGTGGTCGGGGCGGCCGAGGCCGAGCGCGTCCGTGTCCTCGAAGTACCACTGCGTCGCCGCGGCAGCGAGCTCCGCGCTGGCGATTCCCTGCTTCCCGGCGGCCTCGTAGATCTTGTCGTTCACGTCGGTGACGTTTTCGACGAGCGTCACGTCGTAGCCGGCCTGCTCGAGCCAGCGCTTCAGCCACAGGAAGACCACGTAGGGTCGAGCATTCCCCACGTGGATCCGCTGGTAGACCGTCGGGCCGCAGACGTACATGCGGATCGGGCCCGGCGCGGGCGGCAGCTCGTGCTTCGTGCGGGTCAGCGAGTCGTAGAGGAGCACCCGCGGTTTATAGCCGCTCGGCGCTCCTCGACGTCAGAATCCGCTCGTCACGCGTGGAACTGCGCTTCCTCGGTGGAGCCCTTGAGCGCGAGCGTCGAGCTCTCGCCCCCGCTGACCGCCTCGGCGACGAGGTCGAACCAGCCGGCGCCAACCTCACGCTGGTGGCGGGTTGCCGTGTAGCCGACCTCCTCGAGCTCGAACTCGCGCTGCTGGAGCTCGACGTACGCGCTCATCCCGCGAGTGCGATAGCCGCGGGCGAGCTCGAACATCGACTCGTTGAGGGCGTGGAACCCCGCCAGCGTGATGAACTGGAAGGCGTAGCCCAGCTCGCCGAGCTCGTTTTGGAAGCGGGCGATCTCTCCGTCGTCCAGGTGCCGTTTCCAGTTGAACGACGGCGAGCAGTTGTACGCGAGCAGCTTGCCGGGGAAGCGGGAGCGGATCGCCTCGGCGAACTCCCGTGCCTCGCCCAGATCGGGCGTCGACGTCTCGCACCAGATCAGATCCGCGTACGGCGCGTAGGCGAGGCCGCGCGCGATGGCGGACTCGATCCCTCCCTCGACGCGGAAGTAGCCCTCGGGAGTGCGCTCGCCCGCGATGAACTCGTGATCTCGGTCGTCGACGTCGCTCGTGAGCAGCGTCGCGCTGAGCGCGTCCGTGCGGGCCACGATCACCGTCGGGACGTCGCAGACGTCCGCCGCGAGACGAGCGGCCGCAAGGGTGCGGACGAACTGCCCCGTCGGGACGAGAACCTTGCCGCCGAGGTGCCCGCACTTCTTCTCCGAGGCGAGCTGATCCTCGAAGTGGACGCCGGCGGCGCCCGCCTCGATCATCGCCCGCATGAGCTCGAATGCGTTCAACGGGCCGCCGAAGCCCGCCTCGGCATCGGCGACGATCGGCGCGAGCCAGTGGCGTCCCGTGCCGTTGCCCTCGGCATGCTCGATCTGGTCGGCCCGCATGAGGGCCTGGTTCAGCCGGCGCACGAGGGCCGGCGCGCTGTTCGACGGATAGAGGCTCTGGTCGGGGTAGGTCTGGCCGGCGAGGTTCGCGTCGGCCGCGACCTGCCACCCCGAGAGATAGATGGCCTGCAGCCCCGCCTTGACCATCTGGACGGCCTGGCCGCCCGTCATTGCACCCAGCGCGGCGACGTACGGCTCGTCGTTCAGAAGCCGCCAGAGGCGTTCAGAGCCCAGCCGCGCCAGAGTGTGCTCCACGCGTACGGAGCCGCGCAGGCGCTCCACGTCGTGATGGGTGTAGGGCCGTTCGATTTCTTCCCACCTGTCCATGCCGCATGTCCTCCTAGTCGATGAGCGTGTATGCCGGAAGCGTCAGGAACTCGTCGAGCTCCTCCGAGAGCGCCACCTCGTCGAAGAGCGCCCGGGCGTCGTCCCAGCGGCCCTCGCCGGCTTCGGCGAGCTCCGCGTCCTCGAACGCAATCACCTGGTCACGCTCGATTCGTCCGTGTCGAACCCACTGCCAGATCTGCGAGCGCGAGATCTCGGCCGTCGCGGCGTCCTCCATGAGGTTGTAGATGGCGACGGCCCCCGTTCCCCGGAGCCAGGATTCCAGGTAGCGGAGGCCGACGCTCACGTTCATGCGCACGCCCTCATCGGTGATCTCGCCCTCGGGAACGCGCACATCGAGGAGGTCGGCTGCCGCGACCTCGACCTCCTCGCGGAGGCGCTCGACCTGATTCGGCCGCCGGCCGAGCACCTCGTCGAACTCCTCGAGCGCCGCCGGAACCAGGTCCGGATGCGCGACCCATGTGCCGTCGAAGCCGTCGCCGGCCTCGCGTCGCTTGTCGTCCCGAACCTTGCGCAGCGCAACCTCGTTCACCTCTGGGTCGCGCCGGCTCGGGACGAACGCCGCCATGCCCCCCATTGCATGGGCGCCGCGGCGATGGCACGTCTTGACGAGGAGCTCCGTGTACGCGCGCATGAAGGGGACCGTCATGGTCACCTGCGCGCGATCGGGAAGCACGAACTCCGGCCTCGCCCGGAACTTCTTGATGATGCTGAAGATGTAATCCCAGCGGCCGGCGTTGAGCCCGGCCGCGTGGTCGCGCAGTTCGAAGAGGATCTCGTCCATCTCGAAGGCGGCCAGGACCGTCTCGATGAGGACCGTCGCCTTGATCGAGCCCTGCGGGAGGTCGAGCTCGTCCTCCGCAAAGGAAAAGACGTCGTTCCAGAGCCGCGCTTCGAGGTGGTTCTCGAGCTTCGGAAGGTAGAGGTACGGGCCGCTGCCCTTGTCGAGGAGCCGGCGTCCGTTGTGGAAGAGGTAGAGGCCAAAGTCGAAGAGTCCGCCCGAGACCTGGTCGCCGTCGACCAGCACGTGCCGCTCGGGCAGGTGCCAGCCGCGCGGACGAACGAGGAGCACCGCCGGGCTCTCGCCCAGCCGGTACGTCTTCTCGCCGGTGTCGAGCTCGATCGTCCGCTCGATCGCATCGATCAGGTTCGCCTGCCCGTCGAGGTTGTTCCGCCAGGTCGGGGCGTTCGCATCTTCGAAGTCGGCCATGAAGCAGCGCGCGCCGGAGTTGAGGGCATTGATGACCATCTTGCGATCAACTGGGCCGGTGATCTCCACGCGGCGGTCCTGGAGGTCGGCCGGTACCGGCGCGATGCGCCACTCGCCCTCGCGGACGTCGCGCGTCTCCGGGAGGAAGTCGGGCAGCTCGCCCTCGTCGATCCGGGACTGGCGCTCGGCGCGCGCGGCCAGAAGCTCGCGTCGAGTGGCGTCGAAGCGACGGTGCAGCTCGGCCACGAACGCCAGCGCATCCGCGCTCAGAAGCTCCTCGTCGCGGCCCTCGAGGGGCGCGCGAAGCTCAACCCCGCCGGCGACCTCCGTACCGCTCACGAGGCGCCCCTAGTCTCGGTCGTGGTCGCGGTCGCAGAGATCCGGGCAGGTGCAATCGACCAGCTCGGCCGAGCTGAGCACGGTCACGCTTGCTTCCTTGCGCGGAACGTCACGAAGCGCGACCTCGTTCCTGGCGGTGTCGACCGTGGCTGCTTCCATAACCCGTGTATCCATGGTACGTACGGACCCGGTATCGACCAAATTGTTTTTTTCGATCTTTGATATAAATATCTTCTATGCTTCTGTCGCAGATCGAGGCTTTCATCGAGGTTGCAAGGTCGCGGACGGTAAGCCGCGCCGCCGACACCCTCTTCATCACCCAACCCGCGCTCACTGCCCGCTTGCAGCGCCTGGAGGAGGAGCTGGATACGAAGCTCTTCGTGCGCACCCCTCGCGGAATGAAGCTCACCGAGTCCGGCGAGGTGTTCCTGCCACACGCGGTGAAGGCGCTCGACAGCCTCGCGGACGGAAGGCGAATCGTGAACGCGTTCGAGCGGGGCGGCGCGGGGCGGCTGACGATCGGCGCGGCGCCGGCGGTCTCGACGTACGTCCTGCCGCGCATCCTGAAGCGGTTCTCGGTCAGCCATCCGCGGGTCGGCGTGAGCGTGCGCACCGGCCACTCCGAGGAGGTGCTCGAGCTGGTGCTGCGCGAGCAGGTCGAACTCGGGCTCGTCCGCGAGCTGCGCCACCCCGACATCGTCAGCACGCCGCTGTACGAAGACCGGGTCATCCTGGTCGTCGAAGCCGGTCACCGCTTCGCTTCCCGCGAACGGATCCGCCTCGACGAGATCTCGCGTGAGCAGCTCGTGCTCTTCGACCGGACGTCCAGCTACTCGGAGCTGACGAACGCCGTCTTTCGGGAAGCCGGCGTCCGTCCCGAGGGCGTGATGGAGCTCGACAACATCGACGCCGCCAAGAAGATGGTCCAGGAGGGCTTCGGAGTGGCGCTCATCCCGCTCACGGCGGTCGCGGACGAGCTCGAAGCGGGTCTTCTCTGTCGCGTGACGATCGAGGACGCCGAGCCGCTCCGGCGCCAGATCGTCGCCGTCCGCCGGCGCGACCGTAGCGCCGCCGGCGGCGCCGCCGAGTCGTTCCTCGCCACGCTCCGGGAGATGCAGCCGGAGCTCAGCCGGTCCTAGCCAAGGCTTCTCGGCGCGGAAGGGCGACGAGCACCGCCCAGAGCTCCGGGCCGCGCTCGGCTCCGGTGAGGGCCAGGCGGAGGGCGCGAAGATCGCCCCCGACCGCCTTGACCTCCCGAACGATCGCCTTCGCCGCGTCCTTGTCGAGGTCGTCCGGGCTGGCCTCTCGGAGCTCGCGGAAGCGGCGGAGTGTCTCGGGGGAGCTGGTAGGCGGCGTCTGCGCTGGGCTCGCCAGCTGAGACGCGATCGCACGCGCCTCGACGAGGTCGCGAGCACCGCGAAGGGCCGGGCCCATCCTCGGCTCGGCTCCGGCGCGGGAAGCGAGCTCCTCGTCCGAGAGCCCTCCGAGCGCGTCGACCGCCAGCCGGCGAAGCCGAGCCTCGTCGTAGTGGACGTCGCCGCGCGGAAGATCGAGCTCCTCGAGGTACGCACGGACGGCCTCGGGTGGGATGCCCAGCTCGCGGAGGCCGCCGAGCGAGGCCGCCCGCTCCCGCTTCGAGAGCTTGCGCCCGTCGTCGCCGACGAGCAGGCCGTGATGGATGTACTCCGGAGGCTCGGCATCGAGCGCCCGGGCGATCGCTTCGTGGAGTCGCGTGCTCGGCAGGAGGTCCTTACCGCGGATGACGTGCGTGATCCCGAAGTCGAGGTCGTCGACGACCGACGCGAGGTGGTATGTCGGACGGCCGTCGGCACGAACGAGCGTGGCGTGCTCGAAGCGCAGGGCTCCCTCCGGGTCGGGCTCCGCGATCTCGCGAGCAGCTTCTCGGTGCCTCTCCACGCGCTCGCTCTGCCGCAGTGGGCCCTCGTCCCACGCGACCCCGAGCCATTCCAGCTCGCGCAGGATCTCTTCCTCCGAACCGGCCTCCGACCGCGCAACGTCCGTGTCGTCGATCCGCAGGACGAACGCGCCCTCGTGCTCGTCGGCGAAGCGCCGGTTGACGACCGCTGTGAGAGCTCCGCCGAGGTGCAGCGACCCCGTCGGGCTCGGCGCGAAGCGCACCCGGACCACGGGGCTAGGCCTCTTTGCCGACTTTCACATCCCAGCCGGTGCGGATCGGCGACTGCGGCTTGCCGGTCTTGTCGATCGGCGTGTACGTCGTCTCGATCTTTCCGTAGGAGAGCGAGAGCTGGTCGACCGGCGGCTCTTCCTCGGAGCCGTCGATCT
Organism: uncultured Actinomycetes bacterium; assembly: GCA_963842305.1. Lineage (GTDB taxonomy): Bacteria > Actinomycetota > Thermoleophilia > Gaiellales > Gaiellaceae > JAIBJN01. Next base: position 79,745 of record CAWJFW010000002.1, on the reverse strand, counting down.
CGTACGAAGCAATGACAACGTCCGTCAGCTCGATCGTCAGGAACTCGACCACGGCCTTGCCGCGCCTACGGCAGGTGAGGATTGCCGACTTGATGTGCTTCCCGCTCGCACACGCGAGCCACAGCTGCGGCGAGGCCTTGCTCGTGCGCGCGACGACGATCAGATCGTCGAATACGGCCTTGCCGGAAGCGCCGCCGCCGCCGGTCGCCGAGGCGCCGGTCTGGGAGACTCCCCAGCTGAAGGCGAGGACGTCGATCTCGTCCTTGTGCTTGGCATCGACGCTCTCGCCTGGGATGCCGTCCACCTTGAGGAAGTAGTCGACCACTCGCCGGGCTACTGTAACGCCCGATGAGCGTTACCGCCCTGCCCGATTCGCGAGCGGCCATGGCACTCGTTGCCCCGCACGTTCATCGAACGCCGCTCCTCGGGTCACGCTCGCTGAGCGAAGAGACGGGGTTCGAAGTGCGATTGAAGGCGGAGCTCTTCCAGCGGACCGGCTCCTACAAGATCCGGGGGCCGCTGGTGAAGCTGACCAGGCTCTCCCAGGCTGAGCGCGACCGTGGAGTCGTCTGCTCCTCCGCCGGGAATCACGCGCAGGGTGTCGCGCTGGCGGCGGCCCGGCTCGGCGTCCGTGCCGTCGTGTGCATGGCCGAGAACGCGACGCCGTCGAAGATCGCCGCGACGCGCGCATATGGCGCCGAGGTCGTCCTGCACGGCTCGATCTGGGACGAGGCCGACGAGAAGGCTCGCGAGCTCGTCGCGTCCCAGGGCCTGAGCTACGTCCACCCGTTCGACGACCTCGACCTGATCTCCGGCCAGGGGACGGTCGGCCTCGAGATCCACGACGACTGGCCCGAGGTGGACGTCGTCGTCGTCCCGATCGGCGGCGGCGGCCTCATCTCGGGCGTCGCCACGGCCCTCAAGCGGGAGCGGCCCGAGATCAGGATCGTCGGCGTCGAGTCGGCGGATGGTCCGGCGATGAAGCGGAGCGTCGAGGCCGGCGAGCTCGTGACGCTCGAACGGTGCGACACGATCGTCGACGGGTTGCGGGTCAAGCGGGTTGGCGAGCACACGTTCGAGCTGGTCAGCCGCTTCGTGGACGAGCTCGTGGCCGTTCCGGACGATGCGATCTTCGAGAACGTGCTGTGGGTGATGGAGCGCTGCAAGCTCGTCGCCGAGGGCGCAGCTGCCGCAACGGTCGCCGCGCTTCGCGGCGGCCTGGTACGGGCGCCCGTGGGCACGAGGGTCGTCTGCGTGCTCTCGGGAGGGAACCTCGACCTCGCCCAGCTCCGCGGGCTGCGCTGGAACTAGGACGGTTTGGCGGAATGTCGCTCGGCACAGCCGCCTGTTTCGCCGAAGCTGTCCTAGCCGCCGGTCGTTCCTTTACGCTCGGCGCCGTGGACGAGCTGCTCCTCGCCTGGTTTCGCGAGCACGGGCGCGACCTTCCGTGGCGAAGCACCCGCGATCCCTACGCGATCCTCGTCAGCGAGGTCATGCTCCAGCAGACGCAGGTCGAGCGAGTCGTGCCGCGCTACCTCGCCTGGCTCGAGCGGTGGCCGACCGCGGCGGCCCTCGCGGCGGCCCCCGTCGCGGACGCGATCCGCCAGTGGCAGGGGCTCGGGTACAACCGCCGGGCCGTCAATCTCCACCGCGCCGCTCGGCAGATCGCAGCGAGCGGGTGGCCGGCGGACCTGACGGAGCTCCCCGGCGTCGGCCGGTACACGGCGGATGCCGTGGCCGCGTTCGCACTCGGCCGATCCGTGCTGCCGGAGGACACGAACGTGCGCCGCGTGCAGGAGCGGACCGGGTTTCGCTTCGGCAGCGAGTGTGGGCAGGCGTTGATGGACCTCGGAGCCACGGTCTGCCTTGCCCGGGTTCCACGCTGCGGAGCGTGCCCTCTTGCCTTGCGGTGTCCGTCGCGAGGAAGGCGCTACGCACCTCTCCGGCGCCAGGGCCGTTTCGAGGGCTCGTTCCGGCAGCGTCGCGCTCGCGTCCTGCGAGAGGTCGCCGAGGCGCCCAGGCCCACCTCCGGCCTCGACAAGGAGGCTGTCGTCGCGCTGGAGCGCGATGGGCTCGTCGCGGTAGCCGACGGGTACGTGCGCCTTCCCTAGGCGCTAGCCTGGACAGGCCGTGTCCCGCATCGAGGGGTACAGGTTCGGACGAGTCGTCGTCGACGGCCGGGAGGAGACGGCGGACGTGATCGTGCTTCCGGATCGGGTCGTCAGGAACTGGCGGCGGCTCGACGGCCACGGCCTCGCCCTCTCCGACCTGGACAGCGTCCTGGACGAGCTTCCGGACCGGTTGCTCATCGGCACGGGCGCGAACGGCCGGCTCCACCCGGACCCGGTGACCCTCGAGCTCTTGCGCCGGCAAGGGATCGAGGTCGAGGTGCTGCCCACCGACTCGGCCGTGCGCCGATACCAGCAGCTCGATCCGGCCGCGACCGCGGCCGCGCTCCACCTCACCTGCTAGGTGTCTGACCGGAGAAGGGCCACCGCGTGCGCGGCGAGGCCCTCGCCACGGCCCGTGAAACCGAGGCCGTCGGTCGTCGTCGCGCGCACGGAGACGGAACCCGGCTCGACGCCGAGCGCCTCCGCGAGGCGGGCCTCCATCTCGGCGCGGACGCCGGCGATCCTCGGCCGCTCGCCGACCAGCACGCAGTCCGCGTTCAGGAGCTCGAAGCCCGCCTCCCGGACGACCGCCATCGCACGCTGCAGGAAGAGCAACGACGAGGCGCCCTCCCACTCGGCCTCGTCCGACGGGAAGAAGCTGCCGATGTCGCCAAGCCCGGCCGCCCCCAGCACCGCGTCGACCAGGGCGTGGGCGACGACGTCACCGTCGGAATGGCCGGCAAGGCCGTGCTCGCCGGGGAACTCGACCCCCCCGAGAAGGAGTGCCTCGTCCGCCGAGAATGCGTGTGCGTCGACGCCGATCCCTACCCGGAGCCCGCTCATCCCAGCGGCTCCTGACGCGCCTCGCGCTCGACGAAGACGGTGACCGTCTCGTAGCCGGCCCACCGAAGAAGCTCGAGCCCCGCGTCGAAGTCGCGCCCGACATCGCGGGCGACGTGCGCGTCCGAGGCGAGCGTCGCACCCACACCATGATCGTGACAGCGCCCGAGAAAGCCTGGGTCCGGGTAGAGCTCACCGACCGGCTTGCGGAGCCCTGCGGTGGAGACCTCGACGGCGACGCCGCTCTCGCCGATGGCCGCCGCCGCCTGCTCGTGACACGTCTCGACGAGCTCGCCGTGGGGTCGCCGTCCGAAGATCTTGACGAGGTCGGGATGCGCCAGCACGTCGGCGATCCCGCTGCGTGCGAGCGCGCCGAGCTCCGCGAAGTAGCGGCGCCATACGTCCTCGACAGGCAGCCGGTCCCAGAGGCCGGCGTCGGATTCCATGTCGACGGCCACGCCGTCGATCAGGTGCACGGACCCGAGCAGGAAGTCCCACGGGTAGGGACTGAGGATCTCGGCCAGCCTCTCGTGGCTCTCGGGAAGCCACTCCAGCTCGAGCGCCAGCTTCACGGGCAGCCCCCGGCCCTTGGCTTCGAGGACAACGTCGCAGTAGTCGTCGAGATCGTGGGCAACGCGCGAGCGATGGTACGGATGCCCGAGCAGCGGCTCTGCCTGACGGAAGTAGTACATGTGCTCCGTAAAGGCGATCTCGTCGACGTTGCGCGACGCGGCTCGCTCGACGAACCGCTCGACCGCCTCGACGGTCAGCTCGACGGCCCCTTCGTGGCCGTTTGCGGGGCCTCGCAGGTGCATGTGGTAGTCGACGATCACGCTTCGGCCCCGAGCAGGAGCTCCACGAGGTCCAAATCCGCCGGCGTCGTCACCTTGACGAGCCGGCGATCGCCCTCGACGAGCCGGACGCGACCGCCGGCAGCCTCGACGAGGCCGGCGCAGTCGGTTGCATCGTCGGGGCGCGCGAGGGCGCCTCGCAGCGAGCCGGCGAGAAAGGCTTGGGGCGTCTGCGCAGCGAAGAGCCCCCTGCGGTCAACGGTCTCCACCACCGTCTCGCCCTTGACCAGCTTTACCGTGTCGGCCAGCGGAAGCGCCGGTATCGCGCCGTCCCAACCGTCTCCGACCGCGGTCACGACGCGCTCCACGACCTCTTCCTGAAGAAGCGGCCGTGCTGCATCGTGGACGAGCAGCACCGCTCCCTCCTCCGGCACTTCGGCGACTCCCGCGCGCACCGAGTCGGCCCGGGTCTCCCCGCCCGGAACAGCCGCGTGCACCTTGCCCGCGCCGATCTCCTCGGCGAGCAGGATGCTCGGCTCCTCCCATCCCGGAGGCGCAACCACGACGAGACCTTCGACCCAGTCGGAACTCTCGAGACGTTCGAGACTCTCGGCCAGAAGAGGCCGGCCCGCGAGGTTGGCGAACGCCTTCGGGCGCTCACCTCCGAACCGCTCCCCACGCCCCGCCGCGACGAGCACGGCCCACACGCCGGAACCGGCGCCGACCGCGGTCACTTCAAGAGGGCGAGCTGGCCGTTGCGATCGACGAACAGCTCGGGGCTCACGGGATTGTCGGACGTCTGGAAGTCCCGCTGCGCCTTGATGCGGAGGAGCTCCTCGGTCTTCCCCCGCTCCACGATCTCGAGCGGGAGCGCGACGAAGACGTCGTTCATCGGCACGGCGTACACGGCAGGCCCCCCGTACTCTCGCACGATCTGCTGCCGCAGCCCGGGCACGACCATGCGCGTCGCGTCGTAGCCGTCTGACGTCGCCCAGCCGCAGAGCTCCTGATTCCCGGACGGCTCGCAGAGAAGCTTCGCCTCCTCGTTCGTCTGCTTCAGGAGGTTGTCGAGGGCGCGCTCTTCGACCTCCTCGACGGTCGTTCCCCAGCGCTCGACGTCCTCGGGCGTGACGACCGTGTACGAGTCGTCGCTGTCGACCACGAAAACGAGGCTGAGGCCTCCCGGAACCTCGGTCGCCGCGGGCTCGAAGCCGTAGCCGCGAAGATCGAAGTTGGCCTGTAGGAGGGGCATCAGATCCTTGCCGGCTTCCTCAAGGGCAACGTCGCCGATGCCGGCCTCGAGCCGCCCTTTCGCATCGTTCACGAGCCCGGCGATGATTTCGTCCTTGCGCTCCGGGGCCGCCTCGTAGGAGGCATAGGCATCGTCGAGCACCACGTCGACGCTGTTGGGTCCGTCGGACGCGGTGACGGTCATTTCCGAGCCCGCCTCGGCCACGAGATCGGCAAGCATCATCCCTGCGACCACGTTCTCCTGGAAGGAGGAGGCCGCAACCGTGTCGTCGGACCCGTCGTCATCGCCGCCCGCGCACCCCGCGGCAGCCAGCGCGAGCACGCAGGCAAGGAAAAGCAGAAACCGAGGCACCCGGAAAGGATGCCTGCGGACGAGCGGCTCGGGCGCAGCTAGCCGGCGACCTTGGCGCCGACCGAGTCCAGCTCCTCGTCGAGCCAGACTGCGGCGTCCTCCTCGTCCATGCCCTTGGCGTACATCAGCTCGGAGGCGAGGATCTTCTTCGCCTTCACGAACATCTGCTTCTCGCCGGTCGAAAGACCCTTCTCCTGGTCGCGCAGGGAGAGGTTCCTCACGACCTCGGCGAGCTCGAAGATGTCGCCGGTCTTCATCTTGTCGCGGTTGTACTTGAAGCGGCGATTCCAGTTCTTGGGCATCTTCGTCCCGTTGCCGTGGAGCACCTTGACCACGCGCACGACCATCTCTTCGTCGATCACCTTGCGCAAGCCGACGCGATCGGCGTTCTCGGTCGGGACGTTCACAGTCATGTCGTTGTGGAGGATCTTGATCGTGAGGTACTCGCGCTCCTGCCCCAGGATCGTCCTCGTTTCCTTCTTGACCACGGTCCCCGCGCCGTGGTGGGGGTAGACGACCTTATCGCCGACCTTGTACAAGCCTCTCCTCCTCTATGTGACACGCGGGCGCAGAGAGAAATGCGCCCAGACGCCTGCGGAATGTCGCCATTCTACCGGAAACCCGCTTGGGAAGCGAGCTTCCGGGCATTTTTCCGACCGTTAGAGCTGGAGATAGCGGTCGACCAGATTGTGTTCCTGGAGCCGCCGCAGGCCTTCGCGGATCTCGCGGGCCCTGACCGAGCCGACACCGTCCACGGCTTCGAGGTCGCGATGGCTTGCCCGGACGACGGCGTCGAGGCTCTCGAAGTCGCGCACCACGTGGCGGATCACCGAGTCGGGAAGCCGCGGAATACGGGACAGCACGCGGAACCCGCGCGGCTGCACCGTGTGGTCGAGGGGGTTCGTGTCGCGGTAGCCGAGAAGCTCCGCCAGCTGCTCGAACTCGAGCAGGTGCGTGTAGTCGAGCTGAGCGAGGCCATCGAGCGCTCTCGCCGACGACGCGGCATCGCCGGAGCGCTCGTAGTCGTAGACCACCGCCGCTTTTTCCCGGGGCACGTCCTCCATGAGCTCATCGAGCTGCATGCGGATCAGACGGCTCTCGTCCCCGAGCTCGACGCAGTTGCGCTCGATCTCCGCGGCCATCCGCGTTGTCATCTCGGCCCGCTGGAGGACGACGAGCACGTCGTCGAGGACGACCGCGCTCTGGAACTCGAGCGCGGTCAGCCGCGTCAACCCCTGGTCGAGCCGGCTGCGATATGTCTCGAGCGTGCCAAGCGCCTGGTTCGTCCGAGCGAGGGTGTCCGAGATCTCACCCAGCTGGTAGCGCAAGTCGCCGATGAACAGGGTCACGGTCTCGCGCTGCTGCGAGATCGAGACGACGAGCGCGTCGGTCTGCCTGGCAACACGCTCGGCGGTGCGGTGTCGCGTCCCGGTCTCGCTCGAAGGAATCGAGGCGTCCGGCATGAGCTGGACGTTGGCGTAGACGAGCTTCTGCCCGTCGGCGTTGATGACGATCGCACCGTCCATCTTCGCCAGCTCGTACAGGAGCTGCGACGTGAGCGGCAGGTCGAGCCGCATCCCGCCCGAGAAGAGGAAGGCAAGCTCGTTGGGATCGCCGATGACGATGAGCGCGCCGAGCTCGGCACGGATGATGTCGTCGATCCCTGAGCGCAGAGTCGAGCCGGGCGCGACCTGCTTGAGCGCCGAGAGGAGGGTCTTATCCTTCCGAGGATCCGCTCGCATCGAGCCCCGCAGTGATCGCCGTCCGCAGCGTTCCCGCTGCCGTTAGACGCATTCTGCCACGGGACTGGGTGCCGTCAGGCACGAGTACCTCCGAGAAGCCGAGCTTCGCGCACTCCGTGAGGCGCCGGTCGGCCTGACTCACGGGGCGAAGGCGGCCCGTGAGGCCGACCTCGCCGAAGCACGAGAGCCCATGCCTGACCGGCGTTCCGCGGGCGGCCGACGCGATGGCGAGCGCGATCCCGAGGTCGGCGCCAGGCTCGTCGATGCGGACTCCTCCGGCCACGTTGACGAAGACGTCCGCCTGACCGAGCGTCAACCCCGCGTGCCGACTCAGCACGGCGACGATCATCGACAGGCGCTTGGGGTCGACCCCCGTGCCGACGCGTCGAGGCATCGCGAGGTCGGTCGGCGAGACCAAGGCCTGAATCTCGAGGAGAAGGGGTCGCGTGCCCTCGATCGTGCAGACGACCGCGGAGCCGGGCTGCTCCTCGTCGGGCCGGCCGAAGAGCTCGGAGGGATCGTCCACCGCCTGGAGGCCGGCGGAGGTCATCTCGAAGACGCCGAGCTCGTTGATCGAGCCGAATCGGTTCTTCACCGCCCTGAGCACGCGATGCGAGCGGTAGCGATCGCCCTCGAATTGGAGCACGCAGTCGACGAGATGCTCGAGGGCGCGCGGGCCGGCCACGGCGCCTTCCTTGGTCACGTGCCCGACGAGGAGAGTCGCGATCCCCTGCTCCTTGGCGATCCGCAGGAACCGGCCCGCAGCCTCTCGTACCTGGGCCACCGAGCCGGGAGCCGAGCCGAGCTCTGGGGCGTAGACCGTCTGCACCGAGTCGACCACGCAAACCTCGGGCCGCTCACGCTCCAGGGTGGCGCACACCTCGTCCAGATTCGTCTCTGCGAGGATGCGGACGTCGGCGGCGCCGCCGAGGCGGTCGGCGCGGAGCTTGACCTGCGCTGCAGACTCCTCGCCGGTGACGAGAACGACCGGGCGGTGGTCGGACATGGCTACGAGCGCCATGAGAAGAAGGGTCGACTTCCCGATGCCCGGGTCGCCGGAGACGAGCACGAGGCTCGCCGGCACGAGGCCGCCGCCCAGCACTCGGTCGAGCTCGGCGACCCCGGTCGGAATCCGCTCCGCATCCGCGGCCTCGACCTCGACGAGGCGGAGCAGCGGCTTGCCCTGCGCCGAGGCGCCGCGGACACCCGGAGCCGGCGCCAGCGCGCGCTCCTCCACCAGGGTCCCCCACTCGCCGCAGGACGGGCAGCGGCCGAGCCACTTGCCGGTCGTGTACCCGCACTCGGAGCAGGCGTGTTGGAGGGCCACCTTCGCCATGGGCGGTCCAGTCTAGGCAGGCGGTCCGACGCCAAAGCCTCGCGGCTTCGCGTCGCTTACGTGCCAGCTACGAGGCGAGAATCTTGGCCTTCTCGGCCGCGAACTCCTCGTCCGTGAGGACGCCTTGCTTCTGAAGTTCCGCCAGCTTCTGCGAGCTTGGCGAACTTGTCCTCCTCGGGCGGGGCGGCTGCCGGAGGAGGCGCGGCCGCCTCCTGCTGGGCCATCTGCTCGTCGTAGGCCGCCTGGTCCTGCTGCGAGTACTTCTGATCCTGGCGGTGGCGCACGGCGCCGGCGGTGCCTGCTACGACCGCGGTCGTAGCAGCTGCGCGAACCAGGCCCGGTCCTCGTCGCCTGAACATCTCAGCTCTCCTCTCCGGAATCGGCGGCCGCGTAGGCGAGGGCCGCCTGAACGACGTCGTAGGGGATGCGCTCGTTCGCAACGAGCACGCCGTCGGCATTACGCACGGACTCGGCGAAGCGGGTCGCCCAGACGTTCTCGAAGACGAGCAGGCCCGCGGACGAGTTCGGCTCGAGGGCGTCGGCCGCGAGCGCGATGTCCTCCTCGTTCAGAAGGGCTGAGTCGACGTCAGCGATGTCGGACATGGCCGCCGCCTCGTCGTCGGCATCGAGCTCGCTGAGCTCGACGGCCGCGACGTTGCCCTCCTCGTCCTTCAGGATGAAAACGAGATCGAGGATGCGGATGGTCTCGTTCTCGACGAGCTCGGCCAGCGCCGGGACGATCTCGCCCTTGAACTTGTTGCCTGGAAACGCTACGACGAGATACTCGATCGGACCGACGCTCATTGGCGTGCCTCCTCAGGGATCCACTCAATAGCCGCGGAGTCTGTCACAACGGGGCCGACCGGGACGGCCGCTTGCTCATGGCATGCCCTACCGGGGATAGGTGCACGCTTGCCGCGCTGGAAAACCTGTCGGCGGGACCGCCGGCCGCGCAAGGACACGAGCCGACCGTCCCAGCAGGCCGGGCGCTAGGGTTCGTGCGCATGTCGGAGGAGCTCGAGCACTCGAGCGACGACGGTTCGGTTTCCGAGCTCGTCGAGCAGCTCGGGCGCGACGCGAGTCGGCTGGCGCTCCACGAGGCTGCACTCAGCGCGTCGCAGCGGGTTCCGGAGCTGCGCCGGGCCGTGTTCACCGTTTCGGCTGCGATCGTGGCAGCACTGGCCATCGGAGCGGCGTTCGCGCTCGCGAACTGGGCGGCAGTCAGCGCGCTTTCGTCGGTGCTCCCGACCTGGCTCGCGGCCCTTGTCCTCGCGGTCGCATGGCTCGCCGTCGGCATGGTGCTCCTCGGCGTGCTGCTCCACCGGGCCGGCCATGCGTCCGGGATCGAGTGGTGGCGGATGATCGGCGCCGACCGAGGCGAGGCAGTCAGCATGCTGCAGGCGTCGCGTGACGAGGCGGAGCAGGCGCTGCGAGAGACGATCGAACGCCTCTCGGGCGCGCTCGCCCTGGCGGTCGCGGGTCAGGTCGCCGGCGCCGTTGGGTCGCTGGCTGACGAGGCCGCCGGCCTGGGCGAGGACCTGATGGAGGCGTCGGAAGAGTTCGTCGAGACGATCGAGGAGCAAGTGCCCGGGGGCGGTGCCGTCGGTCAGGTAATCGACGTCGTCCTCTTCCCCGGTCGTCTCGGGCTCAGGGTCGCCACCACCGTTCTCAAGGGAAGCGCGAAAGAGGGAGCCGACTAGCTCGACAGGAGGTCCTCGACCTCGTCGGGCGCCACCGGCTTCCAGCCTGCTTCCGGCGGTTCCGCCGGCTCAGGCCCTGAGCTCGCGACCGCTCGACCTCCGATCGTGGTCGAGCGCCTCCTCGAGCAACTGAACGGGCCGGACGCGCGGAGCTAGCGGCGAAACGCGGCGTCGACGGGAACGCCGTACCCGGTGGCGAGGGCGTTCGTCTCGTTCGCCATGCCGACGACCGCGAGCAGCTCGGCGAGCTGCTCGTCGCTCATGCCCTTCTTCCGGGCGGATGCCGAGTGCGACGCGATGCAGTACTCACAGCCGTTCGTGACCGACACCGCGACGTACAGGAGCTCCTTCGTCAGCGAGTCGAGCTTCCCGGGCGCCATAACCTCCTTGGCGGACTCCCAGGTCCGCCGGAGCGCGACCGGATCGACGGCGAGCGCCTTCCAGAAGTTGTTGATCCAGTCCGTTTGCCGGATCTCCATGATGTCGTCGTAGACGGCGCGCACCTCGGGCGAGGCGTCGTCGTACTCGACCAGGGGCATCGAGTTGCTAGTCGCCGTCGGACGGCTCGTCGCCGTCGGTTTCCGCCGTGGGCTCTTCGGCGGGAACCGTGACCTTCTCGGGCTCCGGCGGCGGAGCCTCGCCCTCGATGATCTTGATGTCGACCTCGTCCTCATCGGACTTGCGGCCGACCACGATCGTCGAGCCGGGCTTGATCGAGCGGCCGAGGACGAAGTCGGCGAGCGGATCCTCGATGAACCGCTGAATCGCGCGTCGCAGCGGCCGGGCGCCCATGGCCGGGTCGTAGCCCTTGTCGACCAGCAGCTCCTTCGCCTCCTCGGTGAGCTCGATGGCCGCTTCATGCTCGACCATCTGCTCCTTCAGCCGCTTCATCATCAGGTCGACGATCGTCTTGATCTCGTCCTTCGTCAGCTTGTGGAAGACGATGACCTCGTCGATGCGGTTGAGAAGCTCGGGCCGGAAGACCTTCTTGAGCTCGCCCATGATCCTGTCCTTCATCTCGTCGTAGGAGAGACCTGTGTCGTCACCCACCGAGAAGCCGAGGGACTGGTTCTTGGAGATCGTGGCCGCGCCGATGTTCGACGTCATGATCACGATCGTGTTCCGGAAGTCGACCTTGCGGCCCTGGGCGTCGGTCAGCTTCCCGTCCTCGAGGATCTGGAGGAGGATGTTGAAGACGTCCGGGTGGGCCTTCTCGATCTCGTCGAGAAGGACGACCGAGTACGGCTTGCGGCGCACGGCCTCGGTGAGCTGGCCGCCTTCGTCGTAGCCGATGTAGCCCGGGGGCGAGCCGACGAGCCGGGACACGGAGTGCTTCTCCATGTACTCCGACATGTCGACCTGGATCATCGCGTCCTCGTCGCCGAAGAGGAACTCGGCCAGAGTGCGAGCGAGCTCCGTCTTCCCCACGCCCGAGGGCCCGAGGAAGATGAACGACCCGGTCGGGCGCTTCGGGTCCTTGATGCCGGCACGCGCCCTGCGGATCGACTTGGAGACGGCGACGATCGCCTCGTTCTGGCCGATCACGCGCTTGTGGAGCTCGTCCTCCATGCGGATGAGCTTCTGCGACTCGGCCTCGGTCAGCTTGAAGACGGGGATGCCCGTCCACATCGAGACGATGTCGGCGATCTCCTCTTCGCCGATCTCGGGCTGCTCGACCTGCTCCGAGGAGCGCCACTTGTCCTCGAGCTCCCGCTTCTTCTGCGTGAGCTTGCGCTCCTTGTCGCGCAGGTTCGCCGCCTTCTCGAACTCCTGGGCCTCGATCGCAGCTTCCTTGTCCTCGCGCACCTTCTCGATCTCGTCCTCCAGCTCGCGGTAGCGAGGCGGGGCGGTCATCGTCTTGATGCGCATGCGGGAGGCGGCCTCGTCGATCAGATCGATGGCCTTGTCCGGCAGATGGCGGTCCTGGATGTAGCGGTCGGCGAGCACGGCAGAGGCGCGCAGCGCGTCGTCGGTGATCGTGCAGCGATGGTGTGCCTCGTAGCGGTCGCGGAGGCCGCGCAGGATCTGAACGGTGTCGTCCACCGAGGGCTCGTCGACCCTGATCTGCTGGAAGCGGCGCTCGAGGGCGGCGTCGCGCTCGAGGTACTTGCGGTACTCGTCGAGCGTCGTCGCGCCGATCGTCTGCAGCTCGCCCCGAGCCAGCGCCGGCTTGAGGATCGACGCCGCGTCGATCGCGCCCTCCGCGGCGCCTGCACCGACGAGGTTGTGGAGCTCGTCGATGAAGAGAATGATGTCTCCGCGCTGGGTGATCTCCTTCATCACCTTCTTCAGGCGCTCCTCGAACTCGCCGCGGTACTTCGACCCCGCCACGAGCGCGGCCAGGTCGAGCGTGTAGATCTGCTTGTTCTTCAGGAGCTCGGGGACCTGGTTCGAGGAGATGCGGGCCGCAAGGCCCTCGACGACCGCCGTTTTTCCGACGCCCGGCTCGCCGATCAACACCGGATTGTTCTTCGTCCGGCGCGACAGGATCTGCATGACACGCTCGATCTCGGTCTGCCGGCCGACCACGGGGTCGAGCTTGCCCTCGGCGGCGAGCTTCGTCAGGTTGCGACCGAACTGGTCGAGGAGCTTCGAGCTCTTGGCCTTTTCGCCCGTCGACGCCGCGCCGCCCTGCTGCCGCCGACCGGGGCCCGAGAGCATGCGGATGATCTCGTTCCGGATCTTCTCGGCGTCGGCGTCGAAGTCGAGCAGGATGCGCGCGGCGACGCCTTCGTTCTCACGCACGAGCCCGAGCAGGATGTGCTCGGTGCCGATGTAGTTGTGGCCGAGTGAGAGCGCCTCGCGGAGCGCGAGCTCCAGCACCTTCTTCGCGCGCGGCGTGAAGGGAATCTGGCCGGTGGTCACCTCGTCGCCCTGGCCGACGATGCGGGCGACCTGCGCGCGCACCTCCTCCACCGTGATGTCCAGGCTCTCGAGCACCCGCGCGGCGAGTCCCTCCTCCTCGCGAAGGAGCCCGAGCAGGATGTGCTCGGTGCCGATGTAGTTGTGCTTGAGGGCGCGGGCCTCGTCCTGGGCGAGAACGACGACCTGCCTGGCTCTCTCGGTGAAGCGCTCGAACAAGCTTCAGGGTCCTTTCCAGTCGACAGCCGGACCTATGGTACCGAACCAGTCCGGAATGCCCGAGCACGCCATGAAGTCCGTATCGGCTCTGCGACGAAGGCTTTAGAGAGTCAATTTCGAAAGCCGCCGATGACTCGTTCGGGGTGCCCCCTTCGGGGGACGCGTGAGCCAGGGGATCCACCGATCGTTGGAGGATGAGGACGAGGGTCGTCTCCCTGGTCGGCTTGACGTTGACGCTCATGGCGCTGGTCGCACCGACCTCCGCGGGCGCGCTCACCGTGAGCGACCGCGATTTCCTCGAGGCCAACGTCGTCGACCGGATCAACACCGTCCGCGCGAGCCACGGCCTCCGGACGCTCAACGTCGTTTCGCGCCTCGACACGGCCGCCGACCGGCACGCGTCTTCGATGGCTGCCGCGAGCTACTTCCGTCACGAGTTCCACACGCCGACGAGCGCGGTCAGCTGGACGCCCTTCAGCATCTGGATCCGCTGGTATTGGCCCGGCCCTGGCTACTCGTCCTGGAGCGCAGGAGAAAACCTCGCCTGGGGCGCACCGGACATCACGGCCTCGGGAACCGTCAGCCGATGGATGGCGAGCCCCGGCCATCGCGCGAACATCCTCAATCCCGCCTGGCGCAACATCGGCGTCAGCGCCGTCCACGTCGACGACCCGCGCGGCTACTACTCGACCTGGGACGACGTGACCATCGTCGCCGCCGAGTTCGGCGCGCGTCACTAGCTGACCCATCGGGCGCGGTAGGCTCGCGCCGTGGTGCTCGAGACGACGATCGCCCCGCGCGGGCCCTACTCGCTGGCGCTCTCGGCGCGGTTCCGGACCGATGCGACACGCCACTTCCGCGACGGCATCCTGACGGTCGCGCTCGAGGCCTGCAACCGGCCGTCGCTCGCCCGGGTCAGTCAGCGCCCCGACGGGCGCCTGGCCGTTGCGCTGCAGAGCGCCGACCCGGAGGAGGCGCTCGAGCGGCTGCGCTTCGTGCTCGCGGCCGACGACGATCATTCCTCGTTCCTTCACCGCTTCGCCGACGACCCGGTCATCGGTCGGGCCGTGAGGAGCCTGCGAGGGCTGCGTCCACTTCGGACCGCCACCGTGACCCACTCGCTTCTCAAAGCAGTCTGCGGCCAGCTGATCCAGGCGAGCGCCGCGCGCGTCCTCGAGGCGCGCCTCATCCGGAGGCTGGGAACGCCGATCGACGGGCTCTTCCTGCCGCCGACCAGGGCAACCTTCGGAGGGCTCGCACCGGCGCAGCTCGCCCGTGACGGGCTCGTCTCCCGGAAAGCGAACGCACTCGTCCGGCTGTCGCGCGAGTGGGATGTCGAGCGGCTGCTGGCGGTCGAGACGCCAGCCGCCGCGGCCCGCATCGAGCGCGAACGCGGTCTCGGGCCGTGGTCGGCAGGCGTCGTCTGCCTCTACGGCCTCGGCCGCTATGAGCAGGGCCTGGTCGGTGACCTCGGGCTCGTGAAGATCTGCGCCGCCCTGCTTGGCCGGAGCGCCGAGCCGGAGGACACGCGCCGGCTGCTCGAGCCGTACGGCGAGTGGGCGGGCCTGGCAAGCGTGTACATGCTCGCCAGGCCCACCTGATAGGCCGACGTCAGGCCCAGGAAGCTTGGGCCGGGGACGTCGCTCGAGCCGTAAGCGCCGTCCCCGGTCCGGTTCTCATCCGTCCCCAGCTAGACGGACGAGCTCGTGAGCACCGCGAGGAAGGCTTCGCGGGCCACACTCCCTGCGCGCGGGGCGGCACCGGCGAGTCCGGTGCCTCGGCTATGTCGCGCGTCGCGGTCAGCACCGCTATTCGAGCGAGTCCCCTCATGCCTCCCCCGTTGCCGCAGGTCGTCATCTGAGGAAAGCGCGGCGTACCCCTTTCGGGTACTGGCCGAAGGAGTAGTCTCGATCAGGCCGCGTAGGGCGGACCGCCGGCCGGGTCGACCTGGAAGAGCTTCGCGTAGACGATCCACCGCTGTTTCGCGCTGTAGAGCGGATGACAGGCGGAGAGAACGAGCGTGTCGAAGCCGCGGTCGCGGATGATGCTCCAGTCGTCGTTGTCGACGATCTCGTGCTCGAACACCCGGTAGTGGAACGTCGCGTACGGGAGTGCGACGGTGATCGGGTCTCCCCGCTGAAGCGAGTCGATGTGCCGGAACGGAGCCCCGAAGGTCGTCCGGTGCCCGGCGAGCGCCATCGTCCTCCCGACGCCCGGGAGCGAGGTTTGCGGGTAGTGCCCGGGGCCTTGCGAGAGATCGGGCCCCCAGCGGGTCCCTTGCACGAACACGGTCTTCAACCCCAGCCGAGGGACCGTCAGCCGGCCGAGAGCCTTCCCGAGCCTGAGCTTTGTATGCAGCTGGTTCGCGGCGCGGGCGACCGCGAGTTTCTCGACCTCGACCCGCTCCGCCTTGGTGAGCTTCCCGGCCCCGGAGTCGTCGTCGAGGCTCGCGGAAGCGATGATCGGCTCTTGCTCCGCGAACGCCTCGTCGAGATCCTCGCTGAGCTCGTGCTGCTTCCAGCGTGCGTACAGATCCGTCGCGGGATCTCGCCACAGCACCACCGTGACCGCGTAGGCAGCGACCAGGACGCCGAGCACCGCGAGAACGACACCGATGCGACGTCTCGTCACCGCTCAACCTTTGCGCTGTCGTCGGGATCGGCGACGGCGGCCGCGCGACGCCGGGTCGGATCGACCTCGCACCGGGCTCCGGCGAGGCGCCCGAAGAGGTCGCGGTTACGCGACACCAGCCGGTACGCGTGATCGGTCACGCCGGGAAACGCGGCGACGACCGGTGCGAGGGGCCGTCCGCCCGGAAGAAGCCGGAGGAGCGGTGCCGCAGCGGCGCCGCCGGAATAGACGTTTCCGTCGATCACGAGGTGCCAGGATGCCATCTTCGTCTCCTCGCTCAGGCCGGGCAGCAGCTGGTCGGCCTGCGGGCTCTGCAGGGCTGCTGGGCGCAGCCTGCCCGCCCGGTCCCAAGCCAGAAGCTTATCGACCGCCCAACGACAGAAGCCGCAATCCGCGTCGTAGAGGAGGACCGCCTCGCTCACGACCCACCTCCGGGCTCGACCGGCTCGACACGGGGGACGAGCCACGCGAGCCGGCTCTTCGCCGTCCGGTCCCGCAAGCGGTACACCCACTCGCTGACCGTCTCGGGCGGGAGGAAGGCGATGTACGCAACGATGGCGGCCGCGCTGAAGAAGCCGACCCGGACCGCATAGGCGATGCCGAGGTGCAGCAGCACGCCGAGGAGAAGCACCCAAGGGCGGAGTCTTCGGTTCCAGACCAGGATCGCAAGCGACAGCTCGATCGCCAGCGTGCCGTAGGTCAGGAGGTTCGCGAGCAGAAGCGAGTCGGTGACGAAGCCCGGAACCGGAAACCGCTCGAGATCTTCGATGCGGAAGGCGTACGAGACGGCCGTCCCATCGTTCCACGTCTCACCGCGGAGCTTCTCCCAAACGGCGAAGAAGTAGAGGAGGCTCACCTGGACCTGGATGAGCCGAAGCGGCCAGAGCGAGCGCTGGGGAAACTCCCAGAAGCGTGACCTCGCCTGGAGCCAGCGGTCGACGGACAGCGCCGCGCCCGACGGCGCGAGCATCAGGTAGAAGGCGAGCACGAAGACCAGCAGGTCGCCGGAGTTCAGCACCCATGGGTTCCGGCGACCGAACGAGATGAGGCATACGAAGGCCACGATGGCCGCGAGACGGGTCTTGAAACCGACGACGAGGCATAGCGCGGCGACGAGGAGGAGCAGATAGAGAATCGTGACCGCGGCGGCGCTCGAGTTGAGCTGGAGAAGACCCCAGGCTCCGGTGCCACCGTCGGGGTAGGCCGGGAGGATCCCCCGGTCGTCGTAGAACGAGTAGAGCGCAGGCGCGAGCGAGATCGTCCAGGCGAGCACAACGATGCCGAAGGCGATCCTGAACAGGGCGAGCGTCGACGTCTCGGTCTCCCTGAACCAGAAGCGCTCCCAGGTCTCGGCGGCCTTCGTCACGGTGCCCCCGCGTCCGCCGGCACCTGGTACGTGTAGAACGCGTACTCCTGCAACGCGCCCGCGCTCGGACCCGGGCCGGGTGGGAGCAGCTCGCGCCAGCGGCGAACGAGCGAAACGCTGACGGGGTTGCGCCCCTGGGCGCGGGCGCGCCGCGCGAACCAGTCGGCCGCGGGCTCCCACAGCCCGCTGTGGTCGTCGGCGCTCGTCCACTCCGCCCATTTCCGCCACCGATAGTCCCAGTAGCCGCCGACCAGGCGACCGCCGCGGGGAAGAGAGATGTCCTCTTCGCTCCCGTCCGCGTAGCGCACGCGCGCGTAGAGCTCGAGGGTATGGCGCCGCGGGTCAGGGGCGAACACGCCCCAGTTCTGATTCAGGCCCGTCGCCCGGATGTACGGCCCGGTGAACGCGAGCGCCTCATTCTTGATCTCGGACGGAGGAAGGTTCCAGACGACGACGCTCACGAGCGTGACGACGATGAAGACGCTGATTGCCGCGCGTCCCGCGCGGCTCGACTCGAGCCGTTGTTGCACTCCAGTCTCCTTATACACTCGCCGCCCGAAGCCCTCGTGAACGGGGCGGCCGCGCGGCCGCCCCGTTTTTGATCGTGGCCGAGCTTCGCCGGCTAGGAAGCCTCGCCGCGCCTGCGGCGCAGGAGGAATCCGCCGCTCACGAGGAGCGCTGCTGACAGAAGCATCGGGAACCAGATCGGGAGGCCCGTGAACGGAAGTTCGCCGCCCGTATTGGCGCCGGGGGAGCCGCCCGTCGTGCTGCCGATGACGCCTCCGCCACCGCGTGCCGCCGCCACCGCCGGTCGTACCCCCTCCGGTGGTTGTGTCGCCACCCGTGGTCGTCTCACCGCCGGTGGTGGTATCGCCGCCGGTCGTGTCGCCGCCCGTGGTGTCACCGCCGGTGGTTTCGCCGCCCGTCGTGTCGCCTCCGGTGGTGTCACCGCCGGTTGTCGTTCCCGGGTCGCAGTCGTCAGGCCCGCCACCGCCCCAGCTGAGCTTCGGGCAGTCGTCGTCGCACTGATCTCCGCCGCCGCCCCAGCTGAGCTCGGGACACTGGTCGTCACCGTCGCACTGATCTCCGCCGCCGCCCCAGCTGAGCTCGGGACACTGGTCGTCACCGTCACACTGATCTCCGCCGCCCCAGCTCGCCTGCGGATCGGAACACTGATCGCTCGCCTCCACCGCCGTGCGACAGAGCCGGCGTCGCAGACAGGGCCAGCATCGCCAGCGCAGCCGCGACGAGAACAAGTAGTCGCTTCATCCCTCATCCCCTTCGACTTCGTATTGGTCTCCCTATCCGCCGAGTTGCCGCAGCAGCCGAAGGGAGCCTCCCTAAGCGCTCTGTAGCACGCGCCAGGACAAATACAAGCTCTGGCGCGCGGAACCCCCGCCGACGGCAACCGGGACCATCCCATGGGATAGCCGGGCATCCCTCGATCGAGGGATGCCTTGCCTCGAGCACGACCCGGGGCGGCCCTGAGGCCGCCCCGGGTTCAATCGCGATCAGCGCGTGCTAGGAGACATCGTCGCGCTTGCGGCGAAGCAGGAACCCGCCGCTCGTGAGGAGGACGAGCGCGAGGAGCATCGGGACCCAGATCGGAAGGCCCGTGAACGGAAGCTCGCCGCTCGTGTTCCCCGATCCGCCGGTCGTGCTGCCGATGACGCCACCGCTCCCGGTCGTGCCGGTTCCGGTCGTGCCGCCGGTTCCACCCGTGCCGGCGGTTCCACCCGTACCCGTGCCACCGGTCGTATCTGACCACCGGTAGTGTCGCCGCCGGTCGTATCGCCGCCGGTGGTGTCGCCGCCGGTGGTGTCCCCGCCGGTCGTACCGCCCGTGGTGCTTCCGCCGCAGCTCACGTCCGCCGAGCCGCCGCCGCTAGCCGGCTGCGGCCGGTCGGAGGATGTCCACGTCCAGTCGGCATCGACCGTGGCATCCCCGACGATCGTCAGGGGGATGACGTGCGTGCCGCCCGGGGGCGTGATGGTGAAGGTGCCGCTGTGAACCGTCGAGCCGTTCACGGTGACAGTCTCCTGGGAACTCGCCGTCACTCCCGCCGGGAAATTGGAGTAGATGTACGTCACCGAGTCGCAGGTGATCTGGACCTCGGCGCGGTGCGCGCTCGCGGGGGCTGCGATAACGAGCGCCGCTAGAGCCGCCGTGACGGCGGCGAAAATTCGCTTCATGCGCCTCTTCTCCCTTTCGACTGCTGGATGTCTCCCTCTCCACCAATTGCCGCAGGCGGAAGAGAGCCTCCCGCCGCCTTTTTACACGTGTCGCCCGCCGAATACAAGCAGGGTCGGCGGACGAACCCCGCAAAGTGCGGGAGAACCGGCTGCGGCCCTCGGCCATGAGCCCGCCTCGTCCTCGAACGAGGGATCCCGGATGAAAGCCGGTGCGCCGACTCCCTGGACGCCAATCCGCTCCCGGGCAAGCGATGAAGGTCAGCACAGCCCTCTTTCTCGTCACCTTGATATTCGCGGGCTCCGCGGCGGCACAGCCGCCCGGCCGTCCCGCCGCGGACCCGGCCCGCGGACTGGTCTACAACGGGTTGCAGCGCGCGCAGGACGGCCCGTGCAAGACAGGCTTCGAGCTCCTCCTCCCTGGAGCTCGGCTCGGCTGCACGCACGGCCCAGACGCCTCGCCTCCCGGCCGCAACGTTCTCCGCGAGCGCTCGCTCGCGGACCTCGCGGCGTCGACGACCGCCGCAGGCGGCGACGCTACGGGGCTCGCGGGGGGCGTCCCCTGCGTCGGTGACGGGGTCACGGGCAAGCGCGTCCAGGCTGTCTACGCCTATCAGCCGGGCAGAAGCGACAACTACGACGAGATCGCACCCTTCATCAGGCTCTGGGCCGGGGTCGTCGACGAGACCTTCAACGACAGCGCGGCCGAAACCGGCGGAGTCCGCCACGTCCGGTTCGTGACCGACCGGGATTGCGCGCTCGAGGTCGCGAAGGTCGAGCTCTCGCCGGCCGGGGTCTCCAGCCTCGCGGGCACCGCCGCCGACCTGGCGGCCCAGGGCTTCGACCGCCCCGACCGCAAGTACCTCGTCTGGGTCGACGCCTATGTCTTCTGCGGGGTGGCCACGGTGAAGCCGGACGACAGGCCTTCTCCGGACAACGCGAACAACGGGGACGGCCAGCCGGGCATGGTGGCGCGGGTCGATCGCGGCTGCTGGGGCGGCGTCAACCCCTCGACCGAGGCGCACGAGCTCGTCCATCTCCTCGGCGGCGCGCAGCCGAGCGCTCCGAATGCGAACGACAACTTCCACTGCACGGACGACGCCGAGGTCCTCTGCTACGACGATGACGGAGTGCTCGACGGGCTCGTCTGGGCCCACGGCCGCCAGGTTCGCCTCAGGTCGGTGTGCCGCGCTGCGCACGAGAGGCTCCTCGACTGCGGGCACGACGACTACTTCCACACGCACCCGCCCGCCGGAAGCTATCTGGCAGATCACTGGAACATCGCGACGAGCAGCTTCCTGACGGCCGAGGGCCCGGCTGCGGTTCGGGACGTCCGGGCTCCACATCCGACCGCGCCGAAGCCGATGGTCGTCGGCGCGATCGGCGGCGGCCGCGTGCCGGTGAGGTTGCGCTGGTCCTCACGGGATGCCGACGTGGTCGGCTACTGGCTCTGGAAGAGCGTCGACGGCCACAGGTGGAAGTTCGTGCCCGTTCCCAACCCGTCGGCGCCGCAGACCGTCCTCGGGCTGCAGAAAGGGCATACGTACCGCTTCCTCGTCCACGCGTATGACGCGGCCGGGAACGCGAGCCCGGCTGCGCTCGGGCCGTCGTTCTCTGTCAGCGTGCTCGAGGACAGAAGCCCGCGAATCACCTATTGGGGCCGCTGGCAACACGGTCGTCGGGGCGCTGCATCAAGCCTCGGAAAGCCCAAGGGCGGCAAGGCGGTCGCGCGGTTGACGTTCACGGGCCGCGGAGTCGCCTGGGTCTCGCGCACGGGACCGGGAGGCGGGCGCGCACGGGTCTTCGTCGACGGCCGGCCCGCCGGAACCGTGAGCCTCTATTCGTCCAACACGGCGCGACGGACAGTCGTCTTCGCGCGGAGCTGGCGCAGGGACGGGAAGCACTCGGTCGCCGTCCACCCGCTGGGGGCGAGGCCCGGAACCACCGTCGACGCGTTCGTCCTCCTCCGCTAGGAGGGTTCGACCCGCTCGCGAAGGGCCGGGAAGAGGATCACGTCCCGGATCGTCTCGCGCCCGGTCAGGAGCATGGTGAACCGGTCGATGCCGAGTCCGAGCCCGCCCGTCGGCGGCATCCCGTAGGCAAGCGCCTCGACGTAGTCGGGATCGCCCTGGACACCGCCGATCTCGGCAGCCTGCTCCGCGAAGCGCGCCGCCTGCTCCTCCGGATCGTTCAGCTCCGAGTAGGCGTTTCCCAGCTCCATGCCGGCGGCGAAGTACTCGAACCGCTCGGTAAACGCCGGATCGTCGTCCGTCCGCCGTGCGAACGGCGACAGCTCGACGGGGTAGTCGTAGAGAATCGTCGGCTGGATCAGCTCCGGCTCGATGAAATGGCTGAGCGCGTGGTCGACCAGCTGGCTCCACGAGCGGTCGGCGGCCGTGTCGACCCCACGCTCCTCCATCCGGTACCGCAAATCGGACTCGTCCCGCGTCCAGAGGCCGAGCTCCTCCAGAGCATCGACGAGCTTCAGCCGCTGCCAGGGAGGGGCGAGCTCGACCTCGTACCCGCGGAAGGTGGCCTTCGTGGTGCCGGTGGCCTCCTGGGCGACGGCGGCGAGGAGGCCCTCTATGCGCTCCATCGTGTCGGTGTAGTCGGCGTACGCCTCGTACCACTCCAGCATGGTGAACTCCGGCTGGTGCTTGTACGAGACGCCCTCGTTGCGGAAGTCCTTGCCGAGCTCGTAGACCTTCTCCAAACCACCGACGATGAGGCGCTTCAGGTAGAGCTCGGTTGCGATGCGGAGATAGAGGTCTGCGTCGAGCTCGTTCGAATGCGTGACGAACGGCTCCGCGAAGGCGCCGCCGTAGCGAGGCTGCAGGGCAGGCGTCTCCACCTCGACGAAGCCTGCGGCGTCCAGGTTCCGGCGGATCGAGGCGACGATCCCGCTGCGCAGGACGAAGTCCCGGCGGGCATCCTCGTTGACGAGCAGGTCGAGGTGGCGCTTGCGATAGCGCGTCTCGGCGTCCACGAGCCCGTGGAAGGTATCCGGAAGCGGCCTGGCGGTCTTGGCGAGGAGAACGAGCTCGTCGACGGCGAGGGAGGGCTCGCCGCGCTTGGTCCTGGTCGGCCTGCCGACGACGCCGACGATGTCGCCGAGGTCGAGGTCGATCGGGCCGGCCCGGTCGGCCGAACAGAGGAGTTGGATCCGGCCCGAGCGGTCGGCGAGATCGAGGAAGACGAGCTTTCCGTGCCCGCGGCGCCCCATCACCCGCCCGGCGAGCCGGCGCGTCTCCACGCCGTCCTCGCCGGGTGCGAGCGGCTCGGCTTCGGCACGCACCGCTGCGATCTCGGCGCGGTCGGGAAAGCGCTTGGGCAGGGCCATCAGGCCGCGAGTCTAGTCCGCGCCAGGGACAAGGCCCGGTTCGGCCCGGGCGGAAGCCCGCGGCCCGGCGTTCGCTAGGCGGCCTTGATGTCCATGATCTTGTACTTCAGGGAGCCACGGGGCGCCGTGACGTCGACGGTCTCGCCCTTCTTGCGGCCGAGAATCGCCTTGCCGACGGGCGACTCGTTCGAGAGCTTGTTCTCGGCGGGATTCGCCTCGGCCGAGCCGACGATCGCGTATTCGATCGTCTCCTTGGCGTCCACGTCCCGCAGCCGGACGATCGTGCCCACACTCACGACATCGGTGGTGATGTCTCGCTTCTCGATCACCCGCGCGCTCTTCAGCCGCTCCTCGAGCGTGGCGATGCGGTGCTCGAGCAGGGCCTGCTCGTTCTTGGCGTCGTCGTACTCGGAATTCTCCGCGATGTCGCCGAACTCGCGCGCCTGCTTGATCCGCTCCGCAACCTCACGGCGCTTGACGGTGGCGAGATGCTCGATCTCTTCCTTTAGCTTCTCATGACCCTCGGGAGTGAGAATCACTTCCTTCACGACCAACCCTCCATAGGCCCCAACACAGGGAAATGCGGCGCTACCGTGCGCCGCCGTGCGCGGCATTGTAGCCGCTTCGTCAAGTCCGAAACCACGGCAGAGCTACGATTTCGTGCCATGGCGGTGGACATCCGGTCTCCCTGGCGCATCGGTGCGGTCGAGATCGCGACGAGGATCGTCCTCGCGCCCATGGCCGGCGTCAGCGTGCAGGCCTTCCGGCGCCAGGGCAGGCGCTTCGGAGCCGGGCTCGTCTGCTCGGAGATGGTGAGCTGCGCAGGCCTGAGCCACGGCAACGAACGCACGCTCGGTTACCTCCGGATCGCGCGCGACGAGAGCCCCCTGGCGGTGCAGATCTTCGGCTCGGAACCCGCCGTCATGGCTGAGGCGGCCCGGATGGTCGAGGACGCGGGCGCGGACATCGTCGACATCAACTTCGGCTGCCCCGTGCGGAAGGTCACCAAGACCGGCGCCGGCGCCACGCTGCTCGAGGATCCGGAACGGGCGTGCGAGATCGTCGGCACTGTGGCCGGCGCAGTGTCCGTGCCGGTCACGGTCAAGATGCGCCGCGGGCTGGCCGACGGCTCGCGCGACGCGCTCGACGTGGGCCCGCGCCTGGTCGAGGCGGGCGCGTCCGCGCTCACGCTCCATCCGCGCTCTGCCAAGCAGATGTATACGGGCGTGGCCGACCACTCGCTGACCGCCGAGCTGGTGGAGCGCGTCGACGTGCCGGTGATCGCGTCGGGCGATGTCAGCTCCCGCGCGCGGGCGCAGGAGCTGCTCGACGAGACCGGGTGCACGGCGGTGATGGTCGGCCGCGCGGCCCAGGGCAACCCCTGGGCCGTCGGCGAGATCACCGGCTCCGGCCAGAGCGAGCCGAGCCGGGAGGAGGTCGTGGCGGAGCTTGTCCTCTTCATGCGCGCGTCCGCGGCGGAGCTCGGAGAGCAGCGCGCGACAGGCTTTCTCAAGAAGTTCTACGGCTGGTATCTGGGCAGGGGCCGTTTCCCGAAGCCCTTCAAGCAGGAGCTGGTGCAGCTCGGGAATCGTGCAGAGGTCGAGGACAGGCTGTTCGCCGCCGTTCCCGGCGCCGCGGACGTTCTCGCCAGGCTGGAAGGCGAGCTTCCAGCTGACGAGGACGTCCTTCTCGACCTCCCGATCTCCATCTACGGCGGCGGATAGCGCCACTCGTCACACCGCTATAACTCCGGTATGGCGGTTGCGACGGGAGAGCGGCGAATCGTCTCGGTCCTCGTGGCCGATGTCGTCGGGTCGACCGCGATCGGAGAGAAGCTCGGCCCGGAGCGGTCGAAGTTCCTGATCGACGAGGTCATGCGGATCATGACCGAGCAGGTACGACGCTTCGACGGAACGGTGGCGCAGCTGACCGGAGACGAGCTGCTCGCGCTCTTCGGGGTGCCCGTCTCGTACGAGGACGACGCCGAGCGCGCCCTCCGGGCGGCGCTTGCCATCCAGCGGGCGCTGGCCCAGTACGCGCAGGAGGTCGAGACTGCCTACGGTGTCCAGCTCGCCGTCCGGATCGGCGTGAACACGGGCCCGGTGGTCGTCGGCCTCGACGGGAACGGCGAGGACGGCTACGACCCCTTCAACGCGCTCGGCGACACCGTCAACGTCGCTTCCCGCTTCCAGGAGATCGCGGGCCGCGGCGGCGTCGTCATCGGCCCGACGACGAAGCGCCAGGTCGAGGCCTGCTTCGAGCTCGAGGAGATGGGCTCGCAGGATCTCAAGGGCGTCGCCCGGCCACTCGAGACGTTCCGGGTGACGCGCGTGCTCGAGTCGGAGCCCGCGCCGCCCAGCCTGCCCCTCGTCGGGCGCGACTTCGAGCTGACGGTGCTCGAGCGAACGATGGACGCACTCGTCGACGGGCGCGGCGCGATCGTCTCGATCATGGGCGAGCCGGGGATCGGCAAGACCCGGCTGGTCTGGGAAGTGCGCGACCGCTACCGCGACCGCATCCGCTTCATCGAGGCGCGCGGGGTCTCCTACGCGCAGACCTTCCCCTACTGGCCGATCCGAGACCTGCTGCGCGAGTGGCTCGGGGTGGGCGCCTCCACCCCGGAGGCCCGTGTCCGCCTGGAGCTGAAGGCCGAGCTCGCCCACCTCTTCAGCAAGGACGACTCCGAGGAGCTCTACCCGTTCCTCGCCAACCTCATCGGGCTCACCCTCGAGCCCGAGGCCCAGGGCGCGATCCGCGAGCTCAACCGGGAGAGCATCCAGTCGCGGACGTTCGAGGTCTTCTACGAACTCGTCTGCAAGCTCGCCGACGAGGAGCCGCTCTGCCTCGTCTTCGAGGACCTGCACTGGGCCGACGAGGCGACGCTCGAGCTGATCGAGTCGATCCTCGGCATCACCGACCAGACGGCGGTGGCGCTCTTCTTCCTCTACCGGCCCGAGCGTGACCACGGATCGTGGCGGCTCGGCGAGCGCGCGCGCCAGAGCTACCCGCACCGCTACCGGGAGATCGAGGTCCGCCCGCTTCCGGCGGACTCCTCCCGCGTCCTCGTCTCGCACGCCGCGGAGGGCGATCTGCCTGAGTCGGTCGCCGAGCTCCTGGCGGAGCGCTCGGGCGGAAACCCCTTCTTCCTGGAGGAAGCGATCCGCGACCTGATCGAGCGGGGTGCCCTGCTACGGCAGAACGGTGGCTGGCAGCTGGCCGTGGACGTCGACGAGCTGGCAATCCCGGCCGCGGTGCAGGGAACGCTGCAGGCGCGGCTCGACCGCCTCGACCGGCAGACGCGCGAGGTGCTCTCGCTCGCGGCCGTAATCGGGCGTACGTTCGGCCTGCCGCTGCTCGAGCGGCTCGTCCCCCGAGACGAGCTCATGCCGGCGCTCACGGAGCTGCAGCGGCTCGACCTGATCGTCGAGAAGCGCAGCCGCCCGAATCCCGAGTACCGGTTCCGCCACGGCCTGGTCCAGGAGGTGGCCTACGCGAGCCTCGTGGACTCGATGCGACGGAAGCTTCACAAGCGCGTCGGCGAAGCTCTCGAGGAGATCTACAAGGAGTCCCCGGAGGAGGCCTATGGCCTTCTCGCCCGGCACTTCACGGAGGCCGACGAGCCCGAAAAGGCGGTCGACTACCTCCTGAAGGCGGGCGACGCCGCACGTGCCGTCTACGCCGACCGCGAGGCGCTCGACTTCTACCGCAAGGCCCGCACCTTCCTCGCCCGAGTCGGCGACGAGCGGCGCGCCCGCGACACGCTTTTCAAGATGGCACTCGCCTATCACCTCGCCTTCGACTTCGAGAGCGCCGAGGAGATGTACGACGAGGCCTTCAGCTGCCGCGTGCCCGATGACCCGCGGCTACCGACGACGGAACACCTCGAGACGGCCTCGGGCCGCCCCGAGGTGCTGGCTCCAGGCGAGGTCTACACGACCGAGGCCGGCTACTTCGCCGAGCTTCTCTTCCGTGGCCTCCTCATGGTCGACTCGGAGCTGAACGTCGTGCCCGCGATGGCCGACAACTTCCGCGTCTCCTCGGACGGCCTCACCTACCTCTTCCGCATCAAGGAAGACGCGCGCTGGAGCGACGGCGAGCCGCTCACCGCCGACGACTACGCGTACGCATGGCGGCGGATGCGCGAACAGGGGACCCGGACGGCGGTCCTCATGGAGGACGTCGAGACCGCCGAGCCGCTCGACGCCCGTACCCTGGAGGTTCGGCTGCGCGAGCCGCGGAGCTACTTCCCGTATGTCCTCTGCTCGGCCTGGGCGTTCCCCTGGCCGCGCCATCTCTGCGAGAAGCTCGGCGACGACTGGGCCAGGCCGGAGAACCTCGTCGGCAACGGGCCCTTCGTTCTCGTCGAGTACGACGACGATCACGCGATCCTCCGCGCGAATCCGTACTGGACGGGCGCCCGCGGCAACGTCGGTGAGATCCGCTTCTCCTTCTACACGAAGGGCTCGAGGATGGTCGAGGAATGGCACGAGGGTCGTTTCGACCTCCTCCACGTCTACGACCCCGTCTCCGAGGACGAGCCGCTTACCCTCAGCGACGTCGTGCCCGAGCTCGGCCTCCAGTACATCGGGTTCTGCGCGGACCGGCCCCCCTTCTCGCACGAGCTCGTGCGCAAGGCCTTCGCGCACGCGGTCGACCGCGATTTCCTCGTCGCCCATTACCCGCGCTCGGGCCTCTACCGCGCCGCGAGCCGCGGCGGGGCGATCCCGCCCGCGATGCCGGCGCACTCCCACCGTGTCGGGCTCGAGTACGACCTCGAGAAGGCTCGCGCCCTCCTCGACGACGCCGGCTATCCGGGTGGGAAAGGGCTGCCCGAGCTCACCCTCGTCGTGCCGCACTGGCTACACCCCGTAGAGCCGCTCGTCGAGCTGTGGAAGCCGATCGGGGCGCACGTCAAGGTCGTGCCGAAGAAGGGGCACGTCGACTCCGGGTTCCTCTCCGGGGCACATATGTGGTGGTCGGGCTGGACGGCCGACTACCCCGACCCGGACGGCTTCTTCCGCGGCCTTCTCACGCTCGGCGACTGGCCCTTCTACAAGGACGACGACATCCTCGAGCTCCTCGAGCGTGGCCGGTCGCTTCGCGACCAGGGCGAGCGCCTGCGCGTCTACCACGAGGTCGACCACCAGTGGGTGGGCGAGCATGGGGCAGTCCTCCCCATCGCCTATCCGCGCTCGATCCTCCTCCGGCGTCCATGGGTGGAGGGCCTGTGGGCGAGCCCGCTCTCACGCGCCCATCTGGACGCCGTCGTCGTCGGAGAGCGCTCCGATTCGGGAGCTCCGGCCACGAACGTGGTCGTTCCGGTCCCGGACGAGGCGTAGCACAGCTCCAGCTCCTGTCTAGCCCCCTTGACAGCACCATCACTGTCTACTAAGGTAGACACCATGACGCCACTCGATCCAACCGCCCTTCGCGAAGCGCGCGACTCACGAGACCGCATGCTCGAGGCGCAACACGAGCTTGAGCGTTCCCGGGCCGACTACGGACACGCGATCCGGCGCCTCCATGCCGAGGGCGGCTCGCTGCGCGAGATCGCAGAAAGCCTCGGCCTGAGCCATCAACGGGTGCATCAGCTGGTCGAGGGCGACGAAGGCAAGACGGTACGGAAGAGCCCGCGCCGGCGCTTCGACTGGCCGTTCGCGCGCTTCACGCGCCGGGCGCGGCAGGTGGTCGTCCTCGCACAAGAGGAGGCCGCGGCGCTCGGGCATCCGCGCGTGGGCTCAGAGCACCTACTCCTCGGCCTCGCCCTGGCGGAGGACGAGTCGACGGCTAGGGTGCTCTCGGAGTCAGCACTGACCGCGGAGGCGATCCGCGAGCGCGTAGCCGCGCTCGAGCCGTCCGGACCGCCGCGCGGGCGACGAAGCTTCACGCGCGCCGCGAAACGGGTTCTCGAGCGGAGCGCCCTCAGGGCCAAGGAGCTCGGCGAAAACTACATCGGCGCGGAGCACATCCTCCTCGGTCTCCTCTCCGACGAGCGCGCGGGAGCAGTCGCGATCGTTCGAGAGCTTGGAGCCGACCCGGAGGCACTCCGAGCCGCGGTGCGAGCACAGCGCACGCGGCCGTAGGCGGCCGGCTCAGGCGTTCCGGTCCCAGACGAGACGCAGACCCTCGAGCGTCAGGAGTGGATCGACCTCGTCGATCGTCTCCGCATGCGGCGCGATCAGCTCAGCGAGGCCGCCCGTGGCAACGACGGGCGCTGTCTCTCCGATCTCGGCGCGGATCCGCCTTACGATCCCGTCCACCTGGCCGGCGAAGCCGTAGACCATTCCGGACTGGAGCCCGGCGACGGTCGTCTTTCCGATCACGGACGCCGGCGGGGAGAAATCCACCTTCACGAGCCGCGCGGCCCGCGCGAAGAGGGCTTCCATCGAGACCTCGATCCCCGGCGCCAGGACCCCGCCGACATACTCTCCGTCGGCCGACACGATGTCGAAGTTCGTCGACGTCCCGAAGTCGACGACGATGCACGGCGAGCCGTAGCGTTCGCGCGCGGCGACGGCGTTGGCGATCCGGTCCGGCCCGACCTCTCGGGGATCGTCGTAGACGATCGGGATGCCGGTCTTCGTCCCCGGCCCGAGCGCGAGTAGCGGCGCCTCCGCGTAGTCGCGCGCGAACTCCTCGTACGCGCGAACGAGCGGCGGGACGGTCGAGGAGAGGCAGACCCCGCCGATGTCCTCGAAGCCGAGGTCGCGCAGGTCGAGCAGCTGCGCGACGACCACGCCGATTTCGTCGCCGGTGCGCTCCGCCTCGGTGGCAACCCGCCAATGCTCGGCCAGGCGATCGCCGTCGTAGAGGCCGAACACCGTCTGCGTGTTGCCGACGTCGACCGCGAGGAGCATGTCGCTCCCCGTCTAGAGGGACTCTTCGTCGCCGCCGAGGGTCTCGCCGAGCTTCTGCGCGAGCGCCTCCGGCGTGAGCGCGGGGCCGTCGCCCTCGCCGCGCAGCTCCTCGATCGTGACGTCGCTCGACGTGTAGACCTCGGCGCGCGGGATGATCCGGGACGGCCGGTTCTTGTCCCAGACCCAGACGTCTTCCATTGTCAGGTGGAAGAACGGATACGTCGTCTGCGGCAGGACCTTCAGCTCGTGCTTGTTGCAAAGATAGGTTGAATCCTGCGTGACGACGCAGTACCGGAAGAGGCTGAAGACGGCCGAGTACTCCCTCTTCAGCCGAAGCTCGAGCTCTGCCTCGTACTCGTCGAGCTCGTCGAGGTGGGACATGCGCCTCATTGTAACTGCGCATCGAGCAGGTCTCGCACCGCGCGCCCGTCGGGCAGGCGGAGCCCCGGATCCAGCTCGTGGAGGGGCTCGAGGGCGAAACGCCGCGCGGCCAGACGGGGGTGAGGGACGGTGAGCCCCGGCTCCTCCTCGATGCGGTCGCCGAAGAGAAGGAGGTCGAGGTCGATCGTGCGCGGCGCGTCGCGCACGCCCGGCTCGCGGACGCGCCCCAGCTCCCGTTCGAGGGCGAGGAGGCGGCCGAGCAGGTCGACCGGCTCGAGGTCGGTCTCGACGGCGACCGCTCCGTTGAGGAAGCGCGGCTGGTCCTCGTTGCCGACCGGATCGGTCTCACGGAGCGTCGAGACGGCGACGACCTCGATCCCCGGCTCCTCATCGAGGCGCTCGACGGCGCGGCGGATCGTTCCCCGCCGGTCGCCGAGGTTTGCCCCGAGCCCGACGTACGCCCGGGTCAACGGCTCGTGCGATCCACGGTCGCGGCCGTGTACTCGACCGGAAGCCCGAGCTGAACCTCCGGCTTCCGCACGCGCACGCGCACCCGCGAGACGGGAAAGTGCTCCATCAGGTCGTCGGCGACCGCGGCCGCGAGTGCCTCGATCAGGTTGAAACGCCGGCCGTCGTTGATGTCTCGGATCCTGCGGACGACCGCCGTGTAGTCGACGGTGTCGCCGAGCATGTCGCTGCGGACGCCCGCATCGTGCGCGATCAGCCTGACGTCGAAGACGAACTGCTGCCCCGTACGCTGCTCCTCCTCGAGCGCACCGTGGAAGCCGAGCAGCTCGAGGCCGCGGACCTCGATCACGACCTCGCTCATTCAGCGACCACCGCCCGGGCGGCTGTCAGCGCCTCGACGTGCTGACGGACGTCGTGGACCCGGAAGAGGGAGGCGCCGCGCTCGAACGCGAGCACGGCGACGGCGACCCCGGCGGAAACCGGGCCCGTGAGCGCGTCAGGGTCTCCGAGGAGACGACCGAGGAAGCGCTTTCGTGACGCTCCGATGAGGACCGGCCGGCCGAGGGCGACGAGTTCTTCGAGCCGCGCGAGGAGCTCGAGGTTGTGCTCGACGGTCTTGCCGAAGCCGATGCCGGGATCCAGACACACGTGCTCCTCGGGGATGCCGGCGTCGACGGCGGCCGAAAGCCGTTCCTCCAGAAAGGCCTTCACCTCCGAAACGACGTCGTCGTAGCGCGGATCGTCCTGCATCGTCCGCGGCTCGCCGAGCATGTGCATGAGGCAGAGGTAGGCATCCGCGTCGGCCACGACGCCGGCCAGCTCCGGATCGCCGCGAAGGGCAGTGACGTCGTTGACCATCACCGCGCCAAGCTCGAGCGCGCGCCGGGCCACGACGGCTTTCGAGGTATCCACGGAAACCGGGACGCCCTCGAGCCGCCGCAGGACGGGCTCGATCCGGCGAAGCTCGTCCTCGGCCGAGACACCCTCGGAGCCGGGGCGCGTCGATTCCCCGCCCAGGTCGACGACCGCCGCGCCCTCCTCGGCGTAGGCCACGGCGAGCGCGACCGCTGGGTCGGGCCGCAGGTACTTACCTCCGTCGGAGAACGAGTCGGGCGTCACGTTGACGACCCCGACCACTGCCGGCCGCGGAAAGGCCTGCTCCAGCGGGGGTCTCACGGCGAAACCGTACCGCCTCGCCGGCGGAACTGCCTGCTGGAGCTAGTTCGCGCCTTCGGGCTCGGGCGGAGGCTGCATGGTCGCGCCCGGAAGCGGGAAGGGGCGCGGCTTGGGATCCGAACGCGGCTTCTTCTCGGCCTCGTCCTCCGCCGCCGGCTCGGCGTCGGGCTCGGGGAAGACCGAGTCGGGCGACTCGCCCGCGAGCAGCCGCTCGAACTGATCCTTGTCGATCGTCTCGCGCTCGATCAGGAGCTCGGAGAGGTTGTGAAGCTCCTCCATGTGCTCGGCGAGCACCTTGCGGGCCCGGTCGTGCGCCTCCTCGATCACGCGGCGGATCTCGTCGTCGATCTCGCGCGCGATCTCCTCGGAGTAGTCCGGCTCGGAGCCCATCTCACGACCGAGGAACGGCATGTCGTGGGTGCGGCCGAGCAGCCGCGGTCCGAGCTTCTCGCTCATGCCGTAGCGCATGACCATGTGCTTCGAGGTGGCCGTCACCTTCTCGATGTCGTTGGCGGCGCCGGTCGTCACCTCGTGGAAGACGAGCTCCTCGGCGGCGCGGCCGCCCAAAGTCATCGCCATCTGATCCATCAGCGCGGACTTCGTCGTCAGGAACTTGTCCTCGGCCGGGAGCGAGATCGTGTAACCGAGCGCCTGGCCGCGGCTGATGATCGAGATCTTGTGCACGGCGTCGCAGTTCGGCAGGTGGTGGCCGACGAGGGCATGGCCCATCTCGTGGTAGGCCGTCACCTTGCGCTCGTGCTCGGAGAGGAGCCGCGTCTTCTTCTCCGGGCCGGCGATGACGCGCATGATCCCTTCCTCGAGCTCGAGCTCGCCGATCGTCTTGCGCCCCCGGCGCGCTGCGAGCAGCGCTGCCTCGTTGACGAGGTTGGCGAGGTCGGCGCCCGTGAAGCCCGGCGTTCCGGCCGCGAGCGTGTCGAGGTCGATCGAGTTGTCGATCGGCTTGCCCTTCGTGTGCACCTCGAGGATCTTGCGGCGGCCGTTCCGATCGGGCCGGTCGACGACGATCTGGCGGTCGAAGCGGCCCGGCCGCAGAAGCGCCGGGTCGAGGATGTCGGGCCGGTTCGTGGCGGCGATGAGGATGATGTTGTCCTTCATCTCGAAGCCGTCCATCTCGACGAGGAGCTGGTTCAGCGTCTGCTCGCGCTCGTCGTGGCCGCCGCCGAGGCCGGCGCCGCGATGGCGGCCGACTGCATCGATCTCGTCCATGAAGATGATGCAAGGGCTTGCCTGCTTCGCCTGCTCGAAGAGGTCGCGCACGCGCGAGGCGCCGACACCGACGAACATCTCGACGAAGTCGGAGCCCGAGATGGAGAAGAACGGGACGCCTGCCTCGCCGGCTACCGAGCGCGCGAGCAGCGTCTTCCCCGTGCCGGGCGGCCCGTAGAGGAGGACGCCCTTCGGGATGCGCGCGCCGAGCGCCTGGAACTTCTTCGGGTTCTCGAGGAACTCCTTGATCTCGTGCAGCTCCTCGACCGCCTCGTCCACGCCGGCGACGTCCTTGAACGTGATCTTCGGCGAGTCGGGCGCCATCCGCTTCGCGCGGCTCTTCCCGAAGCTCATGACCTTCGAGCCGCCGCCCTGCACCTGGTTCATCAGGAAGATCCAGAAGCCGAAGAAGAGGACGAACGGGAGCAGGTAGGTGAGGATCGACCACCAGGCGTTTTGCCCCGTGCCCTTGGAGTCGAACGGAACCCCCTTCTCCTGGAGGAGGTTCTGGAACTCGATCTGCGCCTGGTCGCTCGGATAGTTGACCTTGATCTTGGTCTCGCTGCCGTCGGTCGCAGTCTGCACCGCTTCGATCGAGCGGCCTTTCGGATTGAAGATGACGGGCTCGGAGTCGAAGTTCTCGGGGTTCGTCTCGATCTGGTCGATCAGCTGGCTGTACGTCCACTTGTCCGGCTCGTCGGACCGCGGAAGCAGGGTCTGCGACGCCAGGTAGACGAGCAGGACGATGATGATGAGCGGGAAAAGTGCGCTGCGGAAAAAACGGCTCAAAGACAGAACCTCAGGCTGATTCGAAGCGTAGCATCCTCCTATTCGGCTCCAGAGGGCCTGCGGATGAGGGTTTCGTTGCCGCCCGCTACCCGATTTCCTCTGCCTGGGCGGCCAGCTCGTCCCGCAAAACGCCTACGAACGGCAGGTTTCGGTACCGCTCGGCGAAGTCGAGGCCGTAGCCGATCACGAACCGGTTCGGAATCTCGAAGCCCGTGTACCGGCAGTGGATGTCGATCTCGCGCCGCGACGGCTTCGTCAGGAGAGCGCAGATCTCGAGCGAGGCGGGCTCCCTGGCTTCCAGGTTCCGGAGGAGATAGGAGAGCGTGAGCCCGGAGTCGATGATGTCCTCGACCACGAGCACGTTGCGCCCCTCGATCGACATGTCGAGGTCCTTCAGGATGCGCACGACGCCCGAGGAGTCGATTCCGGCGCCGTAGCTCGAGATGGCCATGAAGTCGACCTCGCACGGGATGTCGATCCGGCGCATGAGGTCGGCCATGAAGAAGACGGCGCCCTTGAGCACGCCGACGAGCAGGAGGTCGCGGCCACGGTAGTCCTCGCCGATCTCAGCGCCGAGCTCGGTGATCCGGTTCTGGAGGGTCTCCTCGTCGATGAGGATCTCCGAGACGGCCGCGGTGAGCTCGTTGACCGAGCTCATTCGCGCTCCCCGCTGACCGCGCCTTCGTATCCGCGCGCCTCGGCGATGCCCGGCACGACGACGACCTCGTCCCCGCGAACGACGAGCGGCCACGCCTCGCGCTCCGAGCGGGGCACCTTCGCGTCGACGAAGACGTCCTGCACCTTCTTGCCCTGCCCGGCGAGGCGGTCGCCGGCGCGCCATCCGCGGACGTGCAGACCCGGGCGCGTCGACTCGAGTGTCCACCGCCCCCAGCGCACCCGGCCCTCGAGCGGCACGGGGCCGCGCTCCAGCCAGACGCCCTCGTATTCCCTCACCGCCACGCGGCCGTCGCCCAGGTCGAGACGCTTCGATCCTTCACGAGAGGCGAGCAACTCTAACAGCGCTTTCTCAGCCGGTCGGGGCAGCCGATCGCCGTCCTCGAGGGCGGCCAGGACGTTCCGCTCCGCGGCCGGGTGGAGCCGTCGCAGGGCGGGCAGGATCTCCGCGCGGATGAGCCCGCGCGCCGTCTCCGGGTTGGAGGAATCGACGCGCACCGGCAGGCCTTCGTCGCGGCAGTACGCCTCGGTCTCCTCGCGCCAGATCGTCAGAAGCGGACGCACGACGCCGTCGTCGCGGCGCACGCGGATGCCGGTCGTCGTCCCGCTCGCGGCGAGGCGGTAGAGGATCGTCTCGACCTGGTCGGAGGCGGTGTGCCCGGTCGCCCTGAGCCGGCGAGGGGCGACCGCATAGCGCAGGTCGCGAAGCTCCGCCTCGCTTGCGCGGCCCTCCGCCGTCGCCTCGACAACCTCTGCGCCGAGCCGCTCGGCGCAGAAACGGGCGTCGGCCTCCGACTCCGCTCCGCGCAGCTTGTGGTTCACGTGGAGCGCGGAGACCCGGTAGCCGAGCACCCCGAGCGCATGCCAGAGGCACGTCGAGTCGGCACCACCCGAGACGAAGCAGACGACCTCGCCGCCGGGCGGAATCAGATCCTGCCGGCGGACGTGCTCCTCGATCCGCGTGCGCAGGGCAGCGGCATCCACACGAGGATGCTAGCCCGCCTGCGCACGGCAGGACGGGCGCGGTACCGCACTCCTGCCGGCACATGGCCGGAGGCGCTTCCACCGACGGCGGCGCGGCGCGGTCCGGAGCCGAGCACGGCTGCACGTCGACCCCGGCTTCCTCATCGGGGGCCGGTCCAGTCGCCGGAGCATGCCGCTCGGGTGAGCGCTGCCGCAGTGAGGGTGACCCTCAGCAACTCGCACATATCATCGGCACCGCGTCCGGGCGGCGCTATCACTCGATCAAGGAGGCCTTAGGGGCTTCGAAGGTCTCCTTGGGGGGCAGATCAGCCGAAGATCAACGATCTGTAGGTGATCGTCCTGTGCATGCCGAGCCCCTCGTAGAGTGCGATTGCGCGGGCGTTGTCGGGGCGGACGAAGAGGCAGACCGAGGGCGTGGTCTCGAGCAGCAGCCGGCAGAGATCGGCCAGGCCGCGGCTGCCGTAGCCCTGCCCGCGGAGCTCGGGCTCGACCCAGACCTGCTGGAGCTGGACGGCGTCCGGTGTCCAAGCGGAGGCCTCCGCCTTGAAGAGGATGCGACCGTCCTCGGTCCAGAGCCAGCTTCGACCGTCCTCGATCTGCGCGCGGGTGCGCCACTCGAACAGGGCCGGGTCTCTCGCGTAGGCGTCGACGCCTGCTTCCTCGCGATAGGCGGCCGCCGCGGCGACGACGAGCATGTCGAGGTCGTCGAGCACGGCGCTGCGAAGGCCGCTCCCTCCGCCGGGCGGCGGCCGCTCGAGCACGTAGACGGGCTGTCCCGGCCGGTCGTCGAGGGGCTCCGGGAAGGCATCGCCCACGACGTCCCAGAGCTCGGTCACGGCACCCTCTTCGCCCACGACCATGCGGGGCGATCCCTTTGCGGCCAGCTCGGCGAAGGCCGCGCAGCCGGGGCCCGAGGGAACGAGGTTGGCGCCGAGATGGAGAAGGGCGGTGAGGCGCCTGCCCTCGCGGAGGCCGGCGAAGCGGCCGAAGCCACGCCGCGCGACGTCCTCGAGGAAGACCCGCTCGATGGGGTCGCCCGCGCAGAAGGCGAGGACATGGGAAAGCCGAGGGCGCTTGACCAGGCGCGCCATGCCCGGGGACGATACCCCCATGCCTATTCACGTTCGTGCAGAGCAAGGCGACTACGCCGAGGCATGTCTCCTCCCCGGCGACCCGCTGCGCGCCAAATACGTAGCGGAAACGTTCCTCGAGGATGTCCAGCAGCGAAACTGGGAGCGCGGGATGCTCGGCTTTACCGGTACGTTCCGCGGCCGGCCCGTCTCCGTGCAGGCAACCGGCATGGGCTGTCCCTCGGCGGCCATCGTCATCGAGGAGCTGGTCATGCTCGGCGTCAAACGGTTGCTCCGCATCGGCACCTGCGGCGGCCTCCAGCCCGACCTCGGGCTCGGCGACCTCATCGTTGCGATCTCGGCGGTACCCGCGGACTCGACGGCACTGCACATCGCCGGCGAGATCCACGCGCCCACGGCCGACTGGGGCCTCGTTCACTCGGCGGTTCACACCGCGAAGGAGCTGGGCAAGGCCGTGCGGGTAGGCCCCGTCGTCTCGAGCGATGTCTTCTACAACTCGGACGACGGGCAGTATCAGCGCTGGTCGGACCGCGGCGTCCTCGCGGTCGAGATGGAGGCCGCCGTCCTCTTCACCCTCGGCGCGCTCCGCAAGGTGCAAGCGGGCTGCCTGCTCACGGTCAGCGACGTGGTCGTCGAGGGTGAGTTCGTCCGCATCACCGACGAGGAGATGAAGGCGGCGGTCGACCAGATGACCGAGCTGGCGCTGGCCGTGGCCACGGACGACCACTGAGCGTGGCCTCCGGCGTCGCCTTCGTCGTCAACCCGGCCTCGGCGAACGGGTCGACGGGGAAGCGCTGGCCGGAGATCGCCCACCGGGCCGCGGAGCTCGGACTGACCGGGGACTCGCTGCTCAGCGAGCGGCCCGGTCATGCCGTCGAACTGGCCCGGCGCGCGGCCGAGGGGGGAGCGCGGCTCGTCGTCGCAGTGGGCGGAGACGGAACCGTGAACGAGGTCGTCAACGGCCTCATGCGGGTAGAGCCCGACCGCAGGCCGGAGCTCGCGACGATCCCGCGCGGGACAGGCAAGGACTTCGCACGTAGCTTCCGGATCCCGCACAAGGTCGACGAGGCGCTCGCGGTCGCGCGCGCGGGCGAGACGCGAACGGTCGACGTCGGCCGCGCAAGCTTCACGGCGTGGGACGGGTCGGCCGCGGAGTCCTACTTCGCGAACTTCGCGGGCGCCGGCATCAGCGGGGCCGTCGCCGCGCGGGCGAACACCAGCTCGAAGGCGCTCGGGGGCAAGGCGTCGTTCTTCTGGGCGACGTCAGCGGTCTTCCTCCGCTGGAAGAATTCCGAGTACGAAGTCTCGATCGACGGCGAACAGCGGAGCGGGCTCATGCTCGAGGTGATCGCGGCGATCGGCGACCAGCTGGCGGGCGGCATGCGCCTGACCCCGGACGCCGACCCGGCAGACGGGCTTTTCGATGTCGTCCTCATCGGCGATGCGACGAAGGCCGACTTCGTGCGCACGCTGCCGAAGATTTACCGGGGCACGTACCTCCCCCACCCGCGGGCCGAGGTCATGCGCGGAACGCGCGTCGAGATCCGCACAGCCCTGCCGCTTCCGATCGCGCTGGACGGCGAGCAACCGGGAACAACACCCGCGAGCTTCGAGGTCGTGGCGCAGGCGCTACGGCTCCGCGTGCCGGACTAGGCGGCGTCGGCCGGGGTCCCGTCGCCGGAAGCCGGCGGTTTGGGCGCCGAGGGAGGCGTCGCCCTGCTCGTCGTCGACGTCTTCGGCTTTGAGGTTCTTCTGGGCTTCGGCTTGGCGTCCGCCTCGAGCTTGGCCAGACGCTTCTCGAGCCGCTCGATGTGGGTGCGGAGGTCCTTCAGCTCATCGGCGGCGGCCACGCCGACCTGGCCGAGCGCGCGCTTCGCGCCCTCGTCCACCTTCCCTTTCGCCGACAACGCCTTGCCGAGCGCATCCGTCACCCGCTCGTTCTTCGCGAGCTCGTCGACCAAGCGTGTAAAAACGTCCTCGCCGGCCTTCGACAGTCGGCCCAGCGTCCCGGCGTCCGTTTCCTTCGCCTTCTTCTTCTTGGCCATGCGGCCCTCCCAGTCGGTTCGTCGCCGGGACGATACCCGGGCGGGCCGCCGGACAGTGCGCGCACTCTACGCCGGGGGCCGCCTGAGACCCGGCAGCCGCAAGCCTGCCAGCCGGGCGGCGACAAACGCGAGAGCGAGAAGGAAGAGGATTGGCGCGATCGTCGCGAAGACAACGAAGATCCAGCCGACCACGGTGACGAACCCGGTTCCCGCCGCGCGCCAGGCATCGACGATGCCCCAGGGCCCACCGCCGCCTCCCTCGGCTGCCTCGGCCCCACGCTCGCTGACCTCGAGCGAGATGGTTGCGTAGGCGACCTGGTCGTCGAGGTAGTCCAGACGGCCGCGCGCCTGCTCGAGCTCGAGCTGAACCCGGTTGAGCTCGGACTGCACGCTCAGCGCCGAATTGACGGTCTCGGCCTGGTCGAGGAAGTTGAGCAGACGAGCCTCGACCGCCTCGAGATGGCGGATGCGCGCTTCGAGGTCGACGAGCTCCTGGGAGACGTCCTGGCCGGTTTCCTCCCGCGCCTGGACGGTCCCGAGTCCCGAGAGCTGGTCCATCGCGCGCGCGTAGACGCGCTCGGGGACGCGGACGACGAGCGAGCCCCGCACGAGACGCTGCTCGTCTCCCTGCGACGCGGTCGAGCTGACCACGAAACCGCCGAAGCCCGCCGCGATCGAGCGGGCCTGCTGGATGGTGGCGTCAAACTCGCCACGGGGGACGGTGAGCGCGAGCGACGCCGTCTGAACGATGCTGGGCCCGACGGAGGGCAGCGAGCCGCCGGCCCGGGCCGGCTGGGAGACAGCCACCGCGTCGTCCGCTCCTTCCAGCTCGGCCCCCCCGCCCGCAGATACGTCCTCCGCGGCCGGAGGCGCGGCCTCGTCATCGTCGCCGCCCGACGAACACGCCGCCGCAACGAGAGCAAGTGCCGCAACGAGCGCGATGATGATCACCTTCCGCATCCTGTCCTCCTTCGGGTTCGTGGTTGCTTGGACAGGAGTCGCACTGCGAAAGTTCCCCCGTCGATGGACGGATTCCGCTTCTCAACCGACCTCACCGTGCGCTTCAGCGAGACCGATGCCCAGGCGGTCGTCCACAACGCTGTCTACCTGGTGTGGTTCGAGATCGGCCGAATCGCGTACCTCGGGCAGTTCCCGGGCGGCTACAAGGGGCTCGTCGAGCAGGGGATCGACGCCACGACGACCGAGGCCTGCGTCCGTTATCTGAACGGGACCCAGTTCGACGACGAGCTGCGGATTCACGTCCGCGCGACCGATGTGCGCGGAGCGCGCTTTCGGTTCGAGTACGTGATCGAGAGGACGAGCGATCCACCCGGGATCGTGGCCGACGGGTGGACCGGGCACGCCTGCATCAACGCCGAGACGCAGCGGCCGACGCGCATTCCCGCCTGGCTCGCCGACGCGATCGCGAGCTCGGAGTCGCCGGTCTCCGAGCCCGGCTAGCGCCCGCCGCCGGGACCGGTGGTCGTCGTCGGCTCCTCGTCCTTCGGCTGCTCGTCCTTCTGAGGAGGCGTGACGGGCTCGGGTCGCGGCTTCGTCCCCACACGAAGGATCTTGGCCTCGTACAGGTAGTGCGTGTACCAGGTCTCGTGGCGAAGCACCTTGCCGTCCTGGTAGATGATGCGCTCGACCGTGATCTCCCGCGAGGGCTCTCCCGCGAACTCGACGAATTGGTCGCCAACGTAGAGGCTCGGGTCCGGCTTCCGCTCGGTCTTCGGCGGTCCGGTCACCTTGAGCTCGCCGGGGATGCTCTCGACTC
Organism: uncultured Actinomycetes bacterium; assembly: GCA_963842305.1. GTDB lineage: Bacteria > Actinomycetota > Thermoleophilia > Gaiellales > Gaiellaceae > JAIBJN01. The sequence continues at coordinate 39,545 of CAWJFW010000002.1, read as the reverse complement.
TCCGCTCGGGGCCGGCGCCGAGGAGGCGCACGAGGATGCCGCTCTCGTCGTAGGACCCCTCGATCACGATCCAGCGCGGCGTGTCGTTCACGAGCTTCAGGTCGACGTCCGGGTAGTTCACCGTGGCGTCGCGACCGTCGGGATAGCGGCTGATGTAGAGCGCGTGCGCGTGGCGCTCCGCAAGCTTGATCCCCGCCTCCCAGGCGGCGTTGAAGACGGTCGTCGCCACCTGCGAGACGCCGCCGCCGACCCCTTCGTCGTACTTTCCGTCCATGATCACGGGAGCGACGCGGAAGCCGCGCTCCTCTGTGCGCGGGCCGACGAACTCGTTGAACGACCACGTGGCGCCCGGAGCGATGCGGGCGCCGTCGAGGATCTCGATCGCAAGCTGGAGGTTGTTGATGCGGTCCGCGGTCCCGGCGTAGAGCGTCGAGTAGGACCCGAGCTGTCGCTCCACCCGAAGGGCCCTCGCGTCCGCGGTCGTCATTCTCGGCTCGAACTCGGCGACGACCACCGTCGCTGTGCGGTCGGTCGGGCGAGAGGCGGCCCGGAGCAGCGCCGCCGACGTCGCGGCCACGTTCAGCTCGCGGCCGGGCCGGGAGGGCACCACCCGCGCCTGCCCGTTCCCCCTGACGGCGAAGTCGGCGTTGCGCGGGGCACGGGCGAGGCCGCGGGCCAGGTTCTCGAAGTGGCGGGCCGCGACCTCTTGCCTGATGCGGAGGCTCGACGCCCCGTCGGACGGAAGTTGCAGTAGTTGAAGCATGTCGCTCGGCTCGATGGTGAAGACGGCGCCCTCGTGGATGAGCTGCACGGGCGCCGAGAGAACGGTGCGAAGCTGCCGGGCGACGGGCGCCAGGGTGGCGCTCGTGACCTCGGGCGAGTCGACGGTGACCGGAAGCGGCGTCTCCTCTCGCTCGAGGCCGGCCAGGGCCGCGACCATGACGCCGGCGGCGGCGTCCCGGTCCAGCGCACGCCCAGCCTGAGCCGGACGGATCTCGGGCTCGAAGCCGTTCAGGGCGAGCGAAGCCTCGACAGCCGGCTGGTTCACGTCGGCCGCGATCCGCGCGAGCCTCTCGTTCAGCGCTGCGTCGGCGACGTCAGCCGTCGGCTCCACCTCGGCGCCGAAGAGCTTCAGCCACACTCGCTGGAGACCCCGGACCGGGAAGGGCGCGTCGCCGCGTTCGACTGCCTCCTCAGCGGCTCCCGCCCAGTTGCCCTCGACCTCGAGCGCCGCAGGCTTGATCCTGTACCGCTGCTCGGCGGCGGTGAAGACGACCGGCCGCGACGCGTAGCGCGCGGCGACGGCCTCGAGCTTCGTCTGAGCCTCCTCCGCGGTCAGGCCGCCGACGCCGACGCCGCTGACAGAGACCCCCGCGGCCACGTGGGTGGGCGAGCCGCCGAAGGCGATTCCGACCGCGACGGCGAGCACGACGAGCACGGCCAGCGCGCCCAGGGCAATCCGTCCGGCACGGACCAGGCGCACGCGCCCGCCGCGAGTGCGGGCAGGACGCTCCCTCCGGACAGGCCGGGCACCAGCCTCCGCGCGCAAGGCGTCCGAGTCTAGCAACGGGTCGGTGGAGGGCTCGCGCCTAGGCGGGCTTCAGGGTCACGCGTACCTGGGCGATGCAGTCCACGGCGCCGTCCTTGGCCGAAAAGCTGACCGCCTCGAGCGTGCCCGGCTGGCGCGCGCCAACCGTGTAGGAGAACGTCTCGTCCCAGTGTCTTCCGGAGGCGGTCACCGGAACCCTGCGCACGTGCTCGCCTCGCCGGTTGCGAAGCGTGAGCACGAACGAATGCTCGAAGAGGCGGCGCTCGCTGCCCTCTGCGGTTGCGCTCCCGCGATCGACCGAGAACGTCTCGATCCTGAGGCAGCCTCGCAGCGGTGCTCGCTGGGGCGCAGTCGGGAACTCCGCGTCGGCGCTCGGCGGCTTCGCCTTCCAGAGCAGAACGACGAGACGGGTTGGAGACGAAAGCTCCTCGTACTCGAGATACTTGAAGTGACGACGCTCCGAGTGCAGCCGCAGGACGATCCGGCCGGCGTATTGGTCGATGCGCGCCTCGACGCCGAACCCAGACTCGGGCGCTGCGTCGGTGTCGATTCCGGGCTTGCTCACCTCGATCGCCGAGCGACCACCAAATGGATTGGGATCCAGGGCGAGCGTTTGATTGCTCTTGAGCCTGCCGCCCGTAAAGTCGACGACGACCCTGACGAACGCCGGATGTGGGCCGATCCGAAGGTCGGTCGCGGTTAGGGCCGCGGAGGCGTGCGCCGGAAGGGCAGCGGCGGCGGCCAGAGCCACGAGCAGGGCGAGGAACCCTTTCCTCACAGCAGCCAGAAAACCACCTTCGCGGCTCGGTTGCAAGCTCGATTCAGCCCTGCCCGCACGTAGACTTGTGCCGTGGATTTCGAGCTCACGCCCGAGCAGCGTGAAGTGCAGGCGACCGTCCGCCAGTTCGTGGACGAACGCGTGCTCCCGAACGCGATCGAGAACGACATCAACCACCACCTGGACATGTCCGTGATCGAAGGCATGGCCGAGCTCGGGCTGCTGGGGATCGTCATTCCCGAGGAGTACGGCGGCGCCGGCCTGGACTTCGTCTCGGAGGCCCTCTCGTGCGAGGAGATCGAGCGTGGCGAGGCCGCCTTCCGGACGCTCATCTCAGTCCACGTCGGGCTCAACTCGCTGAGCCTCCTCCGCTACGGGAGCGAAGAGCAGAAGCGGCGCTATCTCGCTCCGCAGGCGCGCGGGGAGAAGCTCGCGTGCTTCGGGCTGACCGAGCCGGCCGCCGGCTCGGATGTCGCATCCATGCTGACCAACGCGAGGCGCGACGGTGACAACTACATCCTGAACGGGCAGAAGAACTGGATCTCGTACGCGTCCGTCGCAGAGCACGCGCTCGTGTTCGCGAAGACGGATCCCTCGGCGAAGCACAAGGGGATCTCGGCCTTCATCCTCGAGCGCGGGTGGCCGGGCGTCACCGCGCAGGACACCGAGCACAAGCTGGGAATCTGGGCGGGATCGACCGGCGAGCTGTTCTTCGAGAACGTCGAGGTACCGGCCGAGAACCTCGTCGGCGAGGAGGGCCAGGGCTTCGAGATCGCCATGTACAGCCTCGACCAGGGGCGGTTCACGGTCGCGGCGGGTGCCCTCGGCGTCATCCGCGCATGCCTCGAGCGCTCCGTCGAGTACGCGCGCGAGCGCGAGACGTTCGGCCAGCCGATCGGCAAGAACCAGTTCGTGCAGGATCTGATCGCCCAGATGGTGCTCGACTACGAGACCTCGAAGCTCCTCGTCATGCAGGCGGCCTGGCTCAAGGACAAGGGCGTCCGCAACACGCGCGAGACGAGCCTCGCCAAGTGGCACGCAACCGAGTCCGCTTTCAAGGCGGCGCACAACGCCATCCAGGTGCACGGCGCCTACGGCTACTCCGCCGAGTACGGGATCGAGCGGTACTTTCGCAACGCCCGCGCGCCCATCATCTACGAGGGCACGACCCAGATTCACAAGATGATGCAGGCCGAGCACGCGCTCGGCTGGCGCAACCTGAACGGGCCTAACGGCGACGTCTCCCCCATCGCATCGTGGGCTCCCGCATTGCTTGCACGGTCGCGTTAGCGGCCCTGGCCCTCGTCGTTCCCGCGGCCGCCGAGCCGCCGACCGGAGGGACGTTCATGCCGGGCGTCTCGCTTGCCGGCGTCGAGCTCGGATTGACCCGCTCGGCGGTGCTCGAGGCCTGGGGCGAGCGTCACGGGGTCTGCCGGGACTGCGAGGAGCAGACCTGGTACGTCAACGAGGAGCCGTTCCGTCCGGAGGGGATGGGCGTCGTCTTCGAGGGCGGACGGGTCGTGCACGCCTTCACCGTCTGGCAACCGGACGGTTGGTCGACCCCGGAGGGGCTCGAACTCGGGGCGCCCGCGGGCGACATCGGCGCCACGTACGGAGAGCTCGCCGAGATCGACTGCGGCGACTATCTCGCGCTCGTGGACAATGCCCCCGGTGCGACGAGCGCCTACTACGTCTACCAGGACGAGGTCTGGGGCTTCGGCCTCCTCGAACGCGGTCGCTCGCCCTGCCTCTAGTTCTCGGCCGAGGCGAGCAGAGCCGGCAGGGCCAGCAGAGTCGGAAGGGCGTCGTCTCTTTCCGGAAAGCGTCCTTCGCGGTCGATGAGATAGGCCCTCATGCCGAGCGCCCGGGCCCCCTCGATGTCGTCGAGCAGCGAGTCGCCCACCATAACGGCCGCGTCTGCATCGACTCCGAGCAGCTCGAGCGCGGCCAGGAAGATCGTCGGGCTCGGCTTCACCTTGCCGTGCACGCCCGATGAGATCCAGGCGTCGACGTCCAGGGCAAAGTGGCCGACGAAGGTGGTCAGATCGCGGCTCGTGTTGGACACGAGGCCGATCCTGAGCCCCGACTCGCGCAGCTCGGCCAGCACCGGGAGCACGTCGTCGTACAGCTCGAAGTTGGCCGAATGGAGCCACCCCGCGGTGATCGCCTCGGCGACCTCGCGGACCCGGGCGCCCTCACCCCCCATCCCACGCACGATCGCCTCCGTGAAGCGGATCCAGATCTCCTCGTCGTGCTCGAGCTCCGGATGGTGCTCGAGGTCTTCGACTGCAGCCGCCCGGGCATCGGGATAGCGCTCGGGAAGGAGTGTGAGCCCGTGGCGGGCTCCCGCCGTCCGATAGCCCTCGGGCCCGAGGAGGGGTCCCGGCTTGGCGAGCGTGAAGTCGACGTCGAAGAGGACCGCTTCGACGGCGCGCGCCGGCCCTAGACCTCCGCCGGCCACGTGTAGGCGGCGGGCTGGCGGTTCGCGAGCGATGGCAGGCTGATGCGGATCCGATCCATGTGCGCGCGGTCGAGCTCGGCTGTGATGACGGCGTCCTCATCAGGCGCCTGCGCGAGCACCACTCCCCACGGGTCGACGATCGAGCTGCGGCCGTAGGAGGCCTTGCCCTCGACGAGTCCCCACTGGTTCGCGGCCACGACGTAGCACTGGTTCTCGACGGCACGGGCGCGGAGCAGCAGCTCCCAGTGGTCCTTGCCGGTGAAGAGGGTGAACGCGGCCGGAACGGTGACCAATTCGGCGCCCTCGACCGCCAGGATCCGGTACAGCTCCGGATAGCGGAGGTCGTAGCAGACGCTCAGCCCGAGGCGCCATCCCTCCACCTCGCAGCTCACCGGCCGGTCACCCGGCTCTTCGCTGTCGGACTCGCGGTAGACGACCCCGCCGACCTCCACGTCGAACATGTGGATCTTCCGATAGACGGCCGCGATCTCGCCCTCCGGGTCGAACACGACGCACGTGTTCGACAGCTTCTGGCGACCGTCACGGCGCTCGGCGATCGAGCCCCCGACCAGTGTGATCCCGTGCGTCCGCGCCCAGCTGCTCATCGCGTCGACGGTCTCGCCGCCCTCGAGCGACTCGGCGACATCGAGCAGGATCTCGTGGTTCCCGAGGCCGTTCCACTTCTCAGGCAGGAGGACGAGGTCGGCCCCGGTCGCGGCCGCCCGCGCGACCAGGCGCTCCATGCGCTCCATGTTGTCGGACTTGGAGGGCGAGGAGTTGATCTGCGCGCAGGCGACGCGGAGGCGGTCGGTCATCGATCGAAGGATAGCCTTCGACCGTGGCGCGCACTCCCGTCGAGATCCTCGCCGATGCCCGGACGATTGCGCTCGTCGGAGCGTCGCCGCGGCCCGGGCGCCCGAGCAACTCCGTCATGGGCTACCTGCTCGGGGAGGGGTATCACGTGATTCCCGTCCGCCCGGTCGGACCCGCCGAGATCCTCGGACAACGGCGAGTCGTCTCCCTGGCCGAGGTCGATGAGCCGATCGACATCGTGGACGTGTTCCGCCGCTCCGAGTTCTGCCCGGACGTTGCCCGCCAGGCGGTCGAGGCCCGGGCCGGCGCGCTCTGGCTCCAGCTGGGCATCGTCTCGGCCGAGGCCCGTGCGATCGCCGAGGCCGCGGGCCTGGACTACGTCGAGGACCACTGCACGGCGATCGTCCACCGGCAGATCGGGTAGACGCGAAATCGGGGTGCCCGGATTCGAACCGGGGACCTCGCCGACCCGAACGGCGCGCGCTACCAGGCTGCGCTACACCCCGAAGCGTGAATAGGGTAGCGGGAATGGCGAAGCGTGATGAAATCGCCGCCTGGGCCGACGAGTACCTCGACCTGGCCTCCTATCCGGACTACGGCCCGATGGGGCTCCAGGTCGTTGGGGCATCGGAGGTCCGGAAGGTGGTCTGCGGAGTCTCGGCCTCTCGCGAGCTCTTCGAGCGCGCCGCGGGCGGCGATGCGCAGATGGTGCTGGTGCACCACGGGCTCTTCTGGGACAAGGATTCCCGGCGGATCGGGCCGGTGCTGCGGGAGCGGCTGCGCGCCCTCTTCGACGCCGACCTGAGCCTCGTCGCCTACCACCTCGCCCTCGACGCGCACCCGGAGGTCGGGAACAACGCGCTCCTCTGTGACGAGCTCGGGGTCGAGCGCGAAGGTCGCTTCGCCGACGGCCTCGGGTTCGGCGGGCGGCTCCTCGACCCGGTTCCGGTCAGCGATCTCTCCGAGCGCGTCCAGGAGCGCCTCGGTCGCATGCCGCTCGTCTTCTCGTACGGGCCGGAACTCGTCGAACGCGTGGCCGTTTGCTCAGGTGGCGCGGCCCACTACGTCGCCGAGGCGGCGGTGGCGGGCTACGACTGCTTTCTGACCGGGGAGGCCGACGAGCCGACGAAGCACGCAGCGAAGGAGGCGGGCGTTCATTTCATCGCCGGCGGCCACTATGCGACCGAGACCCTCGGCGTCCGCGCGCTCGCCGCACGCATCGGCGAGCGCTTCGACGTCGCCTGGGACTTCGTCGATCTGCCGAACCCGGTCTAGAAGGGCTTCTACAGGCTGGACGTCGCCGTCGGAGGGCGCTGGGCCGCGGCCGCCTGCCCGGAGAGAGGACAGCATCGTCGATGGGTCAGGCGGCCGCGGGGTAGGCCTCGGTGGATGCTTCGCGCCTCCGCACCCGGCCAGATCGAGCAGGAGGAACAGGCCGCCGAGGTCTCACACCACTGGTACACCGCTCAGGCGCCAGAGGTTTCGAGGAAGTCGAGGAGGACGGCAGCGCACTCCTCGGGGCATTCGCCCACGAGGAGGTGCCCCACGGCCGGTAGAACGCGGACCGGAGCGTCCAGCAGCCGCGCGAATTCGAAGCCGTCCTCGAGTGGAACGAGTCGGTCCCGCGCGCCCCAGACGACGAGCGCCGGACAGCGAACGCGGTCGAGATAGGCGCGCGGGTCGTCGCGAACGAGCGCCCGGGACGAGGTTCCGACGTCCGTGTGCTCCGGCTGCGCCTCCAGGAACCCGATCACGGCCTCTGGAGAAAGGGCCCAGGCGTCCTCGGCGCCCCAGTAACCGAAGGCTGCGGCGCGAAGGACTGGACGGCGCGCAATCGCCCTTCTCGCCCGCGCTACGAGGCGGGCCGGTCGCAACGCGGCCGTCACTCTGAGCCAAATCTCTGCGCGGCGGGTGGTCGAGACGATGCCGGCGGAGGCCAGGAGCAGGACGGCCGTGACTCCGTTCGGCCGTTCCGTCGCCAGACGGAGCGCGACGACCCCTCCCATCGAGTAGCCGAGCACGGGCGCAGGCGCCATCCCTTCGTGCTCGGTGAGGCGAGCGACGTGCGCAGCCAGGTCCCCGAGGCCCCCCGGTACCTGCAGTGGCGCCGTCCCGCCGTGTCCCGGCAAGTCCGGGATCAGCACGCGGCGTCGAGCTGCCAGGAGCGGTGCCAGCTCGGTGAAGTTCCAGGCGGCTCCGGCCAGCCCGTGCACCAGGACGAGCGGCCGGCCCTCGCCGCCGAGCCAGTACCGGGTGCGGATTCCCGCGATGTCCGCAACGTGCGGCTCAAACCCCCGAAGGAGCGTTGCCCTAGTCACCTCGGACACCGTATTCTGTGGTCATGATCGGAGAAGGAGCACGAGGCCGTTGAGCTTCGTGACCGCACACGAGAGTTTGCGCACGCTGCCCGCCCGTGCCCTGCCGGCGGGCTTTTTCATGCGCTGAGTCGAAGGAGGCAACGTTGGCGAATCACCTGACGCCCGAGGAGCTGTCGAAGGAGCTGGGTATCGAGCGGGACACGGTCATCCGCTTGTGCGTCGAGGAGTCGATCCCGATCTACCAGGGCAAAATCGACAAGACCCTGTTCCAGGCACATCTCGAGGCGGCGGGGATCGCGACGACGCCGGCCGCGTAGCCGCGGCCCTTTGTTGGCCTAGCGGGAGCCGGACGCAGCGCGCTTCTTGCGCGCAGCGGGCTTCTTCGCCGCAGGCTTGTCCTTCCGGGCCTGGGCGACGCTCTCCTTGAGCGCCTCCATCAGGTCGACGACCGGGGCCGGGGCGGGCTGCTCGGGAGCGACGATCTCTTCGCCGGCGACCTTCGCCTCGAGCATCGCCTTCAGAACGCCGCGGTACTCGTTCTCGAAGGCCTCGGGCTCGAACTCACCGACGAGGCTCGCGACCAGCTGGCGCGCCATCTCGAGCTCGGCCTCCTGGACCTCGGTTTCCTCCACCGCCTGGTCGATCTCCTCGCGGGCGCGGATGTCCTCGGCGTAGTAGAGGGTCTCGAGCGCCAGCGACTCGCCGAGCGGGCGGATCAGGCAGAGGTTCTCCTTGCCCCAGAGGACGAACTTCCCGATTGCCGCGACGTTCGCCTCCTGCATGGCGCGGAGAAGCAGGACGTACGGGCGCCGCTGCGCGGGCACGTCGGCGGGGGCGAGGTAGTACGCGCGGTCGAAGTAGATCGGGTCGACCTGCTCGAGGTCGACGAACCGGTCGATGTCGATCGACTGTGAGCGGGTCAGGGCAACCGCCTCGAGGTCGGATTCCTCGACCATGACGAACTGTCCCTTGGCGAACTCCCAGCCCTTGACGAGCTCGTCCGCCTCGACGTCCCGCTCGTGGAAGGGGCACCAGCGCTTCTGCTTGATGGGCGTGCCGCACTCGCGGTGCAGTGTCCGGAAGGACACGTCCTTTCGCTGTTGCGCCACGGCAAGGCCGATCGGGATGTTGACCAGGCCGAAGTTGATGGAGCCGTTCCAGATCGTTCGCATGAGCGTGAGAAAGCCTAGCGGGACCAGGGATTTTCTCCCTCGAGCGGTCGATCCCTCCCTACGTCACGCGCCGGGCGCCCACCCAGCGCGAGCGGTACCAGGAGTCGCGAAGGCTCGAGATCTTCACCACGTCGCCGGTGTGCGGCGAGTGGATGAACCTTCCGCCGCCCACGTAGATTCCGTCGTGTCCGAGGCCGTCGAAGAAGACGATGTCGCCCGGCCGGAGCGCACTCCGCGGCACCGGCTTGCCGGCACGGTACTGGGCCGAGACAACCCGCGGCAGCGAGACGCCGAGGCGCGAGAACACGTAGTACACGAACCCGGAGCAGTCGAACCCCGTGCTCGGCGACTCGCCGCCCCACTGGTACGGCGTGCCCAGGTAGCGCTGGGCGATCGCGACCGCTCGCGCGCCGCGACTCGACGGCTTGTCCGGCTTGTCCGGCTTTGCCGGTTGCTTCGAGGGGCCGGACTTTGACGCCTTGGCCTCGTGCCGGATTCCGAGAGCGCCGAGGGTCTGCGGCCCGACGATGCCGTCGACGAGCAGCCCACGCCGCTTCTGAAACGCGCGCACGGCGGCCCTACTGACGGGCCCGTACAGCCCGTCCGCGGGCACCCCGAGCGCGCGCTGGACAGGAACGACCCACCATGCGCGGATGATCTTCGGCGTCGAAGTTCTTCCGCCGAGCGCTGCCCGGGTCTGGGGGCCGACTATCCCGTCGACGAGCAGGCCGTGGCGTTTCTGGAAGGAACGGACGGCCGCAAGCGTGTGCGGCCCGAAGATTCCATCGGCGGTGACTCCCAACCTCTGCTGCAGCCTCACTACCGCCGGCCCGCGGCTCCCAATGCGCAGGAACTCGACGCGAACCTCGGCGGCTCCCGATCCTCGCGCGCGACCGTGGGCTCCGCCGGGAGCCGGGAGTGCGGCCGCCACGGCCGCGACGACCAGCGCGGCACCGGCGACCCGCGCTTGCGGGAGCGTCCCGGGCTCGGCGGCAAGTCGCTTCGCCCGCGCGCGCGTCTGGGAAATGTCCCAGACCTCGGGATCCGTGAGATCCCGGTCGGAAGCCACCCCGCCGACGCTGCGGAGTGCAGGGCCGTCGAGGTCGAGGAGTGCCACCGAGACGAGGCTCCGGGGGACCGTCCCGTCGGGATCCCGGCCGACCCGCCGATGCCGGGACCGCTCGAGGGACCGCTCCCAGAGCTCGTTCTCTCCGAGATCGCGCCGTACCCGATCCAGCGTCGCGGTCATGGCAGAGGCCCCTTTCCCGGTCGACGAGCGACGAAGGGCGAGACGCTAACAGACGCCCCGCCGGTGTGTCCTGGGAGCGGGCGGCCTAGAGGATCCGCCGGGCGCCGACGAATCCCGACGAGTAGTAACCGGTGATCGAGTCGATCGAGACCACATCGCCGGTGTGCGGCGAGTGGATGAACTGGTTGCCGCCGATGTAGATGCCGACGTGCCCGAGGCTGTTGAAGAAGACGAGATCGCCGGGCTGCATCTCGGATCGGGCGACGGCGACGCCGGCCCCATACTGCCCCGAAACGACCCGCGGGAGCGAGACGCCGACCCGCGAGAACACGTAGTAGACGAAGCCGGAGCAGTCGAAGCCGCTCGGCGACGCGCCGCCCCACACGTACGGGGTGCCGAGGTACTGCATGGCGATGCCGACGACGCCGCCGTACTGCGAGGACGGCGCACCCGTCGGCGCCTGGGTGCCGCTGGTCGACGTCGAGTTCAGCCGAGTCTGCGCGGCCGCCTCGAGGCGCGCCTGGCGGCGGCGCTCCTCTTCTTTGAGCTGCGCGATCTGATCCTTGATCGAGGCGAGCAGCTGCTGGCGCTGCGCCAGGGTCGATTCGATCTGCTGGCGTCTTGCGGCGCGCTCGGCGACAACCTGCTCCTGGTGGTCTCGGGCCTTCTCGAGCTCGGCCTCGCGCTGCTTGACCTCGGCTCGGAACTTCTGGACTTCGCTCAGGATCTGGGCGTCCTGGTCGCTGACGCGGGCGGCGGTGTCGAGCCCGTCGAGGATCTCGTCCAGGCTGGACGAGCCGAGCAGCACCTCGACGAGATCCGGGCTCCCGTTCTGGTACAGCTGAACGAGGCGGGCCTCGAGCGTGCCCTGCGCTGAACCGAGGTTGGAGCGCGCGATGTTCAGCCGCTTCTCGTTCAGCTTCTGCTCGGCGACGATCTTGTCGAGCTCGACCTGCGCGCTGTTGTAGGACTCGATCACGAGCTCGAGGTTCGAATCGAGCTCCTGGATCTGAGCGAGAACCTGCCTGGCTTCGCTCTCCTTCGACTCGATCTCGGGAGCCGGGGTCGCCGGCCCCGCCAGCGGGAGAACCACCAGCGCGAGAAGCGCGAAAAGGAGGGCGTGTCGAATGGTTAGTCGGATGCTTACCCCCTGCCAGGGGAAACGCGCGCTACGCCTGTGCCCGGCGCCTGCACAAGTCGCGCATGGTAACAGGGCCTCTGGACGAGCCGCAAACCGAACTGTCGCCCCGGCGAGCCCGCGGTCACTGGTACGCTGCTCCGTTCGTGGACGCGGGTGTCCGAAGACCCTGGATCCGGTTCGCGGCTGTGGGCGCGCTCGTCCTCGCCGCCCTCCTCTCCTCCTCAGCGGCGCGCGCTGACGACCCTTCCACCCTCCGGAGCGAGGTCGAGCGCCTGCGCGCGGAAAACGACGGCATTGCCGCACGGTCGCAGGCTGCTCTCCTGGATCTCTACTCGCTGGAGACCCGGCTCACGCGAGCCGAGAGCCGCCTTGCCGAGCTGAGCGCCCGGCGTACGGCGCTCGAGCGCGAGGAGGCCGAGGCCCGGCACAGTCTCGACCTCGCGAAGGCGGATGTGGCAGAGGCCCAGCGGCGGCTCGGCATCCGTCTCAACCAGCTCTACATCCAGGGTGAGGTCGATCCGCTGGCCGTCATCCTCGCAGCGGAATCGCTCGACGACGCCCTCTCGGCTTTCGACGGCCTCACCCGCCTTGCCGACCAGGACCGCTCGATCCTCGAGGAGCTCCGCAACGCCCGGCTGCGCCTGCAGCGATCGCTCCGCACCCTCGGCGAGCGCAGCGCCGAACTCCGCCAGGTTTCGGCCCACGTCGAGGCGGAGCAGGCCGCGCTCGCATCCGCCCGTGCCGAGCGGGAGGCGTACATCGCCGACCTGGCCGGACAGCGGAAGCTCAATGCCGCGCAGATCGCCCACCTGAGCGCACAGGCGGCCGAGACGACGGCCCAGCCGCCCAACCCGGGCTCCCGGTCGCCCGAACCGCCGCCCGAGCCCTCCGGGCCCAAGCCGGGCGGCTCGCAGATGGTCGTGGACGTCGTCGCGTACTGCGGCGGCGTGGGCACCGCAAGCGGCCTCCCGCTCGGTTGGGGCACGGTTGCCGTCGACACCCGCGTGTTCCCGTTCGGGACGAAGATGTACATCCCCGGCTACGGCGACGGGGTCGCCGCCGACGTGGGGTCGGCGATCATCGGCAGGATCATCGACATCTGGTTCCCCACGTGCGACCAGGCGCGAGCGTGGGGCCGGCAGACGCTGACGATCACGGTCTACTGGTAAGGCAACGCCGCTAGAATCTCCTCTCGTCACCGGCGAGCAGAGGAGGGAGCGACGTCAGTCGCGGAGGATCGGCCCCCGGGGAAGCAGCTCGATGAGCTGCGCGTCCTGCTCGTCGACGACCACGACCTGTTCCGAAGCGGCCTAAGGAGCCTGCTCGAGGAGCAGGGCCTCCAGGTGGTGGGTGAGGCCGACAACGGCCGTGACGCCCTGCGGCTCGTCGGCGAGCTCGCGCCCGATGTCGCCGTCATGGATCTGAAGATGCCCGGCCTCACGGGGGTCGAGACGACGCTGCAAATGTCGAGCATCGCTCCGAGGACGCGCGTCGTCGTCCTCACGATCTCCGTGGACGACGAGGACGTGATGGCCGCCGTGATGGCCGGCGCCTGCGGCTACCTGCTGAAGGACTCCTCCATCGACCAGCTGATCGCGGGCATCCGCGCCGCCGCAAGCGGTGAGTCACTGATCTCGCCCCAGATCGCCGCGAAGGTTCTCCAGCGCCTGCGCTCCCAGTCGGCGGACACCGCGGCCGCGCAGACGATTCGAACCGAGCTGTCAGACCGTGAGGTCGAGGTCCTGCGGCTCATCGCGATCGGCAAGGACAACGCCGAGATCGCGCGCGAGCTCTTCATCAGTCCGAAGACGGTCAAGAACCACATCTCGAACATCCTCATGAAGCTCCAGATCGAGAACCGCATCCAGGCGGCGGTGTACGCCGTGCGGAGCGGAATCGTCTAGGAGGGTCTGGCGGAATGTCGCTTGGCAGAGCCGCCGATTTCGCCAAACCCTCCTAACGGGTCTGCGAGAGCCTTCTCAGGAGGCCCCGCAGCTGGGCCAGCTCCTCTTCGACGAGCGTCAGGCGCGCCTTGAGAATGCGGACCTCCCCCACGTGGACGTCGCTTCCGGCCAGCTCGCGGATTCGCTCCTCCGTGCGGAGGCGCTCGCCGTCGAGCGCGAGGGCGTGCGCATATCCGTCCGTGAGCGTAACCTCGGACACGTCCGCATCGGTGGCCCGCGGCGACTGGGCGTCGTCCACCAGGATGCGGATCCGGTCGAAGAGGATCGAGAGGTCGTCGGCCATACTCGAACTGAACGTAATCGGCCCGACCGGCGCGTCCAAGGACCGCAAGGCCTATCCTGCCGGGCGGCCGGACCTAGCGCTATGAGGAGAAACGGGGTCATCGGAAGGCGAATGCTCGTCGCTACCGCGACGCTCGTGCTTGCGGCGATCCTTGCCGCGCCCACGGGAGCCCAGTCGCTACGGGACAAGCTCGACCGTGCTCTGACGATCGGAGGCGTCTCGCGGGACCGGACGAGCGCGCTTGCTCTCAACCTCCGAACGGGAGGGGTGATCTACGGCTGGCACCGCGACCGCTCGCTTCGCCCCGCGTCCAACGAGAAGCTCGGCGTCGCCCTCGCGGCCCTCGACCGGCTCGGGCCCGCCTACCGCATTCGCACCGAGGTGCTCGGTGCGGGCTCGCGGAGCGGGTCGACCTGGCGGGGCGCGCTCGTGCTGAAGGGCAATGGCGACCCGACGCTCACGAGAGGCGACCTGCGCAAGTTCGCCTCGAAGCTCCGCGCTCGGGGCATCCGCCGGGTCACGGGCCGAATCTGGGGAGACGAGACGTACTTCGACAAGCGCCGCACGGCGGACGGCTGGCGACCCTCCTACTACAAGAACGAATCGCCGCCGCTGTCCGCCCTCGTCGTCGATCGAGCCAAGGTCAACGGACACACGCACGGCAATCCCGCCCTCTCGGCCGCGAGAGCTTTCAAGAACGCCCTCCTCGCGGCCGGGATCTCGGTCGGAGGCAAGGCCACGCGCGGGTCCGGTCCACCCGGCTCGACCACGCTCGCGGTCGTCCGCTCGCGGACCACGGCGGCAATCGTGCGACGGATGAACAAAGACAGCGACAACTTCTATGCAGAGATGCTCGTCAAGCAGCTCGGCGCGAAGATGCGAGGTGCGGGGACGACGAGTGCCGGCTGCGCAGTGATACGCCGTGTGCTCGAGGAGCGCAACGTGCCGCTCGCCGGCGTCCGGATCGTGGACGGCTCCGGCCTCTCGAAGTACGATCGCGCCACGGCTGCTTCGCTCGCGCAGCTTCTCGTCTCCGCCTGGCGGGACACGGGCGTCCGAACCCCCTTCTTCGACTCGCTGGCCGTCGCCGGCGTCGACGGCACCTTGAAAGACCGAATGCGCACCGGCCCGGCCCGGGGTCGCGTGCACGCGAAGACCGGGACGACGAACTCCTCCTCCGCCCTGTCGGGCTACGTGGGCACCCGTTACGTATTCGCCGTTCTCCAGAACGGCAGCCCGATCGCCTGGACGAACGCCCGGCGCTCCCAGGACCGCTTCGCGCAGGCGCTCGCGCGGGCCCTCTGACGCGCGGCGGGAAGACGCTTTAGGAGCGTTTACGAGGTTCTAGCCGACGAGGTTCTCGAAGGCCGCCTCGTCGAGGATCTCCACGCCGGCCTTGCGCGCCTTGTCGATCTTCGAGCCCGGATTCTCGCCGACGACGACCGCCGTGGTCTTCTTCGAAACCGAGTCGGTGACTCTGGCGCCCTTCGCGATGAGAGCCTCTCGCGCCTGGTCCCGCGACCATCGCTCGAGCGTGCCCGTGATCACGTAGGCCTGACCGCTGAGCGGACCCTCGACAGGCTTCTCCGCATCTCCGAGCTCGAGCCGGATGCCGAGCTCCCGGAGTTCCTCGACGAGGGTGCGGTTCTTCTCGTCCGCAAACCAGGTCGCGATCGACTCGGCCCGGTCGGGACCGATGCCGTCAACCTCCTCGATGTCCTCCTGCCGCGCGGCGAGGAGGCGGTCGATCGACCCGAAATGCCTCGCGAGGTTCTGCGCGGTCACCCAGCCCATGTCGGGAACGTTGAGGCCCGCGAGCACGCGGGAGAACGAGATGTCCTTGGAGGCGGCGATCGCGTCGACGGCGTTCCGGGCCGAGACCTCTGCGTAGCCGTCGAGCTCGGCCAGCTGCTCCGCGGTCAGGCGGTAGAGGTCGGGGATCGAGCGGAGCAGGCCGAGGTCCCAGAGGCGGCGCACGAACTGCTCGCCGACTCCCTCGATGTCGGCCGCGCCCATCACCCAGTTGTTCAGCGACTCGAGCCCGCGCGAGGGGCAGTCGTTGTTGGGGCAGCGGTGCATGACCTCGCCCTCGGGCTTGACGATGTCTGTTCCGCAGAGCGGGCATTTCTTCGGCATCCGGAAGCGCCTCGATCCCTTGGCGTGCGGCAGCACCGGCCCGACGACCTGGGGGATGACGTCACCCGCGCGCTGAACGATCACCAGGTCGCCCGCGCGGATGTCCTTGCGGTTGATGTCCTCCTCGTTGTGGAGCGTCGCCTGGGAGACCGTCACGCCGCCCACTTCGACCGGCTCGAGCCGCGCCCAGGGGTTGAGCGCGCCGGTGCGCCCGACCCGCACGTGGATCTTCACCAGTTTCGTCTGCGCCGTCATCGGGGCCCACTTGAAGGCGCGCGCCCAGCGCGGCCGGCCGTGAAGGGCGCCCAGGCGCTGCTGCTGGTCCAGGGAGTCGACCTTGATCACGATGCCGTCGATCTCGTAGTCCAATTCGAGGCGTTTCTCCTCCCACTCGACGCACTCGCGGGCTACCGACTCGAGCGAGTCGTGGCGCTTCGCGTGCGGGTTCGTGCGGAAGCCGCGCTCACGCAGCCACTCGAGCGTCTCCCAGTGGGTGCCCAGCTCGAGGCCGTCGCCGCGTCCAGTCCCGTACACCCAGATGGAGAGATCGCGCTCCGCGGTGACCTGTGAGTTCAGTTGCCGAAGCGACCCGGCGGCGGCGTTGCGCGGATTGGGGGCCGACTTCTTCCCTTCCGCCGCCAGGCGCTCGTTCAGCCTGACGAACGCCGAGAGCGGGAAGTAGACCTCACCGCGCACCTCGAGCACGGGGGGAGAAGGGCTCTCTTTCACCCCGCGCATGCTGAGCGGGATCGCCTTGATCGTCTTCAGGTTCGGCGTGACGTCCTCGCCGCGCTCCCCGTCCCCGCGCGTCGCCCCGCGAACGAGCAGGCCGTCCTCGTAGACGAGCGAGATCGCGGAGCCGTCGATCTTCGGCTCCGTGACGTACGCGACCGGCTCGTCGGAGTCGAGCCGCTTGCGAACGTCCTCTGCCCACTTGGTCAAGGTCTCCTCGGTCGTGACCTTCTCCAGCGAGCCCATCGGCGTCAGGTGCTCGACCTTGTGGAACCTCTCGGACGGCGGCGCCCCGACCCGCTGCGTCGGCGACTCGGGCACGGCGAGGTCCGGATTCTCGTCCTCGAGCTGCCTCAGCTCGTCGAACAGGCGGTCGAACTCCACGTCCGAGATCTCCGGGTCGTCGAGGACGTGGTAGCGATAGAGGTGGTGCGCGACGAGCTCGCGCAGCTCGGCGGCGCGTTTCTGGGCCGCCTTAGAGGACATCGAGGAGTTGCGTGGGCCGGTGGACGAGCGCGTCCGCCTCGGCCAGGGCGTCGATCGGGTGGATGTTGCCCCAGGCGACGGCGACCGTGTAGACGCCGGCCGCGTTCCCGGCGCCGACGTCGAAGGGCGAGTCGCCGACGAAGGCCGCCTCGGCGGGCTCCGCCCCGAGCAACTCGAGCGCGGCGAGCACCGGCGCCGGGTCGGGCTTGTGCCGCTCGGTCATGTCGGAGGTGACGACGGCGTCGAAGTAGTGCTCGAGCGGCAGGACCGCGAACGCCAGCTCGACGGTCTGCCGCCGTTTCGCCGTCACGATCGCGAGGCGACGTCCCTGCCGCGTGAGCTCCGCCAGCACGTGCTCCACGCCCTCGAACGCCTCGAGCTGGTCATGCAGTGGACCGTTGTGCTCCCGGTAGACGCGAACGAGTTCGTCGGCCTGCGCGTGGTCGATGGCGCGCATCTGGTCGTAGATGTTCGAGCCGCCGACGAGCGAGGCGAGCTCGGCGTCGGGGATCTCCCGCCTGAGCACGGTGCGCGTCGCGTGCTTAAAGGAGGCGAGGATGATCGCCCCCGAGTCGATCAGGGTGCCGTCGAGGTCGAAGAGGACGTACGGATAGCGCATGGCCTGATCGTATCCACGCCGTGTGCGCGCACCTGGTCGGAGTCCAGAAAGGACTCCACGGGCGCTCACGACACCCGCAACACCCGCAAGCGAGCGGCTAGTACTCGACCCGTTCGAGGTAGAGCCCCCACGGGGGCGCCGTCGAGCCCGCCTCGGTGCGCGGTCGGCCCTCGAGGAGGCGCTCGATCTCGCCGGGGGTCTGCTCGAGCATCGTCCCGACGAGGGTGCGCACCATGTGGCGCAGAAAGCTGTCTGCCGTGATCGCAAGGCTGAGGAGATCGCCGTCGCGCTGCCAGGACGCCTCGCTGACGACGCGCTCGAACGACTCGTGTTCGGTCTCGGTCGGCGTGAACGCCCGGAAATCGTGCTGGCCGGGCAGGAGCGCGGCCGACGCGGCCAGCGCGTCCTCGTCCAGCGGGCGCGGCAGCCAGAACGAACGCCGCCGCTCGAGCGGCGAGTGGACGGGGCGGCGCCAGATGCGGTAGCGGTAGGTACGCGCCGTCGCCGAGAACCGGGCGCTGAAGCCCTCGGGCACAGCTTCGCTCCGAAGCGCGGCAACGTCGTCAGGAAGAACGCCGTTCAGCGCCTGAGCGGCGCGCTCGGGCGGCGGCCCGCCCTCGGCCTCGAAGCTCGCCACCTGCCCCAGGGCATGCACGCCGGCGTCCGTCCGCCCGGCGACGGCGAGCCGGTCCCAGCCTGCGTAGATCTCGTCCAGAGCCGCCCCTAGCTCACCTTCCACCGTGCGCAGCCCGGGCTGGGCGGCCCAACCGGAGAAACCCGTGCCGACGTATTCCAGCGTGAGCTTGACAACCTCCATGGTAAGCCCTAACTTACGGTAAGTTGTGGCTTACGCAGACGCTCTGACAGCACTAGCCGATCCTACGCGGCGCTCCGTCTTCGAGACCCTCCGCGAGGGCCCGCGCTCCGTGGGCGACCTCGCGAGCGGCCTGCCGGTGAGCCGGCCGGCCGTCTCGCAGCACCTCCGGGTGCTCGAGCAAGCCGGGCTCGTCGCGGCACGACGCGAGGGGACGCGGAACTTCTACAGCGTCGACGGCGACGGCCTGGCAGATCTGCGCGAGTACTTGGAAGGGTTCTGGGACGAGGCGCTGTCGGCGTTCAAGGCCGCGGCGGAACGCGAAGGAGGAGAAGAGGATGAACCAGATGACTGATGAGCTCGCCATTAGGAAGTCGGTGTTCGTGCGCTGCACGCCCGAGCACGCCTTCCACGTCTACACGGACCGTATGAGCGACTGGTACCCGATCGAGGGTCACTCGATCTTCGATGACCCGCAGAGCACGGTCGTTTGGGAGGGTGAGGTCGGCGGACACGTCTACGAGCTCTCGTCGAAGGATGAGAAGGGCGTGTGGGGGACGATCATCGTCTGGGACCCGCCCAACGAGCTCACGATGACCTGGCACCCCGCACGGGGCGAGGAGACCTCGCAGGAGCTCAACATACGCTTCACTGCCGAGGGAAGCGGCACGCGGGTCGAGGTCGTTCACTCGGGCTGGGAGCGGGTCGGTCCCGACTTCCGCGAGCGCATGGCCGGCTACAACGAGGGGTGGGGCTCCGTCCTGGCCGACTTCGCGGCGGCCGCCGGATCGGAGAACTGAAATGAACCAGGACGTCGCCCGGCTGCTCGCCGCCGACCGGCAGGTAGACCTCCGCCGCGGCTACTACGCGGGGGCGCCGACCGGCGCTCGCACCGGCACGTAGTCCACGAGCTCGAGGTATGCCATCGGGGCGGCGTCTCCCTGGCGCGGGCCGAGCTTGACGACCCGCGTGTACCCACCCGGGCGATCGCCGAAGCGCGGAGCGATCTCGGCGAAGAGGACGTGGGCCGCTCCTTTGGAGCGCAGGAATGCGACCGCCTGTCGATGAGCGGCCAGGTCGCCCCGCTTTCCCAGCGTGATCATCTGCTCGACGATCGGCCGCACCTCCTTGGCCTTGGCCTCGGTGGTCTTGATGCGACCGTTTTCGATCAGCGCGCACGCGAGGTTCGCGTAGAGCGCCTTACGATGAGCCGAGTCTCGACCCAGCTTCCTGCCTGCCTTGCGGTGCCTCATTCTTCCCTGAGCGTGAGCCCGTGGGCCTGGAGAGTCTCGCTGACCTCCTCGATCGACTTCTTGCCGAAGTTCGGGATCGCGGCAAGCTCGCTCTCGGTCTTGGAGACCAGATCGCCGATCGTCTCGATGCCGACGCGCTTGAGGCAGTTGTAGCTCCGAACACCGAGCTCGAGCTCCTCGATCGGGAAGTTCTCCATCCCGTGCGCCTGCGGCGCCTCCGCTTCGGCCTCGGCATCCTCGCGGAAGCCCTCGATCTTGTCGATGTCCGTGAAGATCGCCAGCTGGCGGATGAGGATCTCGGCGGCCTCGGCGATGGCGTCGCGCGGGGCGACGGAGCCGTCCGTTGTCACGTCGAGGGTCAGCTTGTCGTAGTCGGTGCGCTGCCCGACGCGCGCGGCCTCGACCTCGTAGGAGACACGCCGCACGGGCGAGAAGATGGAGTCGACCGGAATGACGCCGATCGTGTGCTCCGGCCCGCGGTTCATCTCGGCGGGGACGTACCCGCGACCCCGTCCGATCGTCAGCGTGACCTCGAGGCGGCCCTTGTCGGAGAGATTCGCGATCTCGAGGTCCGGGTTGAGGATCTCGAGGTCGGCCGGCGCCTCGATGTCCGATGCCTTCACGGCCCCGGGCCCCTTCTTCTCCAGCCGCACCTCCACCTCCGGCGACTCGCCATGCAGGAGGCAGACCAGGCTCTTGAGGTTGAGGATGACGTCGGTGACGTCCTCGCGCACGCCCTTCAGGGTCGTGAACTCGTGCGCGACGCCTTCGATCTTGACCGAGGTGACGGCGGCGCCCTCGAGCGACGAGAGGAGCACGCGGCGGAGCGAGTTGCCGAACGTGTAGCCAAAGCCGCGATCGAGCGGCTCGATCACGAAGATGCCGCGCTCCTCGGTCACCTCCTCGTGGGTGATCCGGGGCACCTGGAATTCCATGAGCGACGTTCTGGTGGCCATGCTTCCTTTCTACTTCGAGTAGAGCTCGACGATGAGCTGCTCCTGGACCGGCGTGTCGATGTCCGACCGGTCGGGAAGCTTCAAGACCTTGCCCGTGAGATTGTCGTGGTCCGCCTGCAGCCAGGGCGACACCGACGCCGTCAGGTCCGTCGCGTCGCGAACGACCTGCTCAACGGCGCTCCCGGGCTTGAGCGCCACGACGTCGTCCGGCTTCACCTGGAAGCTCGGGATGTTCACCCGCCGGCCGTTCACCTGGAAGTGGCCGTGGCGGATGAGCTGGCGCGACTGGGCGCGCGAGGCGGCGAAGCCCAGCCGGTAGACCACGTTGTCGAGGCGCGTCTCCAGCATGCGGAGGAGCTCCTCGCCGGTGATCCCGGAGCGCTTCGCGGCCTTGTTGTAGTAGTTGCGGAACTGCTTCTCGAGCAGGCCGTAGTAGCGGCGCGCCTTCTGCTTCTCACGCAGCTGGAGCAGGTACTCCGACTGCTTGATGCGGCCGCGCCCGTGCTCTCCCGGCGGGTAGCTGCGGCGCTCGACGGCGCACTTCTCCGTCAGGCAGCGCTCGCCCTTGAGGAAGAGCTTCATGCCCTCGCGGCGGCAGAGCTTGCACTTGGGGCCCAGGGGGCGTGCCATCAGACCCGCCTCCGCTTCTTCGGCCGGACGCCGTTGTGAGCCTGCGGGGAGACGTCCTTGACGCCGAGGATCTCGAGCCCCGCGGCCTGGAGCGACCGGATGGCGGTCTCACGCCCAGAGCCGGGGCCCTTGACGAAGACCTCCACCTTCTGCAGCCCGTGCTCCATGCCCTTGCGAGCGCACGAGTCGGCGGTCACCTGGGCGGCGAACGGCGTCGACTTGCGGGAGCCCTTGAAACCGGCGGAGCCGGCGCTCTCCCACGCGATGACGTTCCCCTCCTTGTCGGTGAGGCTCACGATCGTGTTGTTGAAGGACGTCTTGATGTGCGCCTGGCCGATTGCGATGTTCTTCTTGACCCGTCGGCGGGCGCGCCCCTTGGATTGTCGGCGAGGGGGTGCCATCAGACCTTGGCCTTCTTCCCGCGTCCGACGGTCTTCTTCGGGCCCTTGCGCGTGCGCGCGTTGGTCTTCGTCCGCTGACCGCGCACCGGGAGCCCCCGGCGGTGCCTCATGCCGCGGTAGGCGCCGATCTCCTGCAGGCGCTTGATGGCCTGGGAGCGCTCACGCCGCAGCTCACCTTCGACCTCGAGGTTCGTGTCGATGTACGTTCGGAGCTTGGTGATCTCCTCGTCCGTCAGGTCACGGACCTTCTCCTCGTAGGAGAGGTCGAGGTCGTTGCAGATGCGCTGCGCCGTCGACTGGCCGATTCCATAGATGTACGTGAGCGCGATCTCGAGGCGCTTCTCACGGGGGAGGTTCACTCCGGCGATTCGGGCCAACTCTTCTCCTTCGCTCCTAGCCCTGCCGCTGCTTATGCCGCGGGTTCGAGCAGATGACCAGCACCGTGCCGTGCCGCTTGATCACGCGGCAGCGGTCACACATCGGCTTAACGGATGGACGTACCTTCATGGGAGATCGGGGTCGAGGCCCCATCCACGCAAAAGCGCGGACGAGCCGCGACCGTGCATGGTAGCAAAGGGTTTCAAGGCTCC
This sequence comes from uncultured Actinomycetes bacterium, assembly GCA_963842305.1. Taxonomy (GTDB): domain Bacteria; phylum Actinomycetota; class Thermoleophilia; order Gaiellales; family Gaiellaceae; genus JAIBJN01. The sequence continues at coordinate 17,200 of CAWJFW010000002.1, read as the reverse complement.
CGCCTCGGCGTCGTGAGCACGAACGGCCCATTGTCGGTGATCGCGACCGTGTGCTCGAAGTGCGCGGAGAGCGAATTGTCGTCGGTGGAGATCGACCAGCGATCTTCAGCCATCCAGACGTCGGGGCCTCCGGCGTTGATCATCGGCTCGATCGCCAGGGTCATGCCGGGCTGGAGCAGCGGGCCGTGCCCAGGCTCGCCGAAGTTCGGAACCTGGGGCTCCTCGTGCATCGAGCGCCCGATCCCGTGCCCGACCAGCGAGCGGACGACCGAGAAGCCGGCAGCCTCCGTCGTGCGCTGGACAGCGGCAGAGATGTCCTGGACGTGGTTCCCCGCCCGCGCCTGTTCGATCCCAGCTGTGAGCGCCGCCTGAGCGACCTCGAGCAGCCGTTCGGCTTCGCCGTCGACGCTCCCCACGGCGAACGTATAGGCGGAGTCGGCCACGAAGCCGTCGAGCGTGACACCGACGTCGACCGAGAGAAGGTCGCCTTCCTGAAGCGTGTAGGAGCCCGGAATGCCGTGGACGACCATCGAATTCGGGGACGTGCAGATCGCGGCGGGAAAGCCCCGGTAGCCCTTGAAGGTCGGCACGCCGCCCTCGGAGCGGATGTGAGCCTCGGCGGCTTCGTCCAGCTCGGCGGTGGTGACGCCGGGCTTGGCGAGCTCGCCGAGTAGGGCGAGCGTGCTCGCGACGATCGCGCCGGCTCGGCTCATCGCGTCGATCTCGTCCTTGGACTTCCTGATGATCATCGCGTCGAGGCCGCCTCGAGCGCTTGCTGAACCTCGGAGAAGACCTCCTCGACGGAGCGGTCGGCGTGGATGCGGACGAGGAGCCCCCGCGTCCGGAAGTATTCGATGAGCGGCTCGGTCTTCTCGTGATAGACGTCGAGCCGGTGCTGGATCTTGTCCGGGAGGTCGTCGCTCCGGCCCTCGACCGCCGACCGGCCGAGGAGGCGCTGCTTGGCGAGCTCGTCGGGGACCTCGAAGTCGAGGACGGCCGAGAGGACGCCCCGGTCGATCTCCTCGAGGACGCGGCCGAGCGCCTCGGCCTGCGCGAGCGTCCGGGGAAACCCGTCCAGGATGAAGCCGTTCGCGGTGTCGTCTTGGTCGAGCCGCGCGCGCACGACCTCGATGGTCAGCTCGTCGGGAACGAGGTCGCCGGCGTCGAGGATCGCCTTGACCCGCTCGCCCAGCTCGGTGCCGGCGGCGCACTCGGCGCGGAACATGTCGCCGGTGTTGATGTGCGGAATCCCCGCGTCGGCTGCGATGAGCCTGCCCTGGGTGCCCTTACCGGCCCCCGGGGGACCGAGGATGACGATGTCGAGAGCCACGGCGTTACCTGAGGAAGCCCTCGTAGTGGCGCATCATCATCTGCGACTCCATCTGGCGCATGGTGTCGAGCGCGACGCCCACCACGATGAGGATCGACGTCCCGCCGAGCGCGGCGGTGGTCGCCTGGGAGAAACCGCCGTAGCGGATGAAGAGCGTCGGCAGCGTCGCTACGAGCGCGAGGTAGAGCGCCCCGGGGAGCGTGAGGCGGGTGAGAACGCGGTCCAGGTACTGCGCGGTCGGGGGCCCGGGCCTGATACCCGGGATGTAGCCGCCGTGCTTGCGCAGGTTGTCCGCCTGGTCGATCGGGTTGAACTGCACCGCGGTGTAGAAGTAGGTGAAGATCACGATCAGAAAGCCCTGCAGGAGCAGGTAGGGCAGCGCGGTCGGCGAGAAGTTTTCGTTGATGAACGTCTGCGTCTGCGGGAAGAACTGTGCGACCGTCGGCGGGAAGGCCATGATCGCGGCCGCGAAGATGATCGGGATGACGCCGGCCATGTTCACACGCAGAGGCATGTAGGTGGAACCGCCCGCGGTCATCCGCCGGCCGACCATGCGCTTGGCGTACTGGATCGGGATCCGGCGCTGGCCCTCCTGCACGAAGACCACAGCGACGATGATGGCCAGCGCGATCAGCGGGAACATGAGCCGCTCGAAGGAGTCGCCGGACCACCAGGCGCGCAGGCCGCCGGGGAGCCCGGAGAGGATCGAGGCGAAGATGAGCAGGGAGATGCCGTTGCCGACCCCGCGCTTTGTGATCAGCTCGCCCATCCACATGAGGAGGGTCGTGCCCGCAGTCAACGAGGTGACGATCAGCACGAAGCGGCCGGGTGTCAGGTCGAGCGCCCCCTGGCGGCTGAACAGGTACGAATAGCCGGCGGCCTGGAGCGCAGCCAGGACGACGGTCAGGTAGCGCGTGTACTGGTTGATCTTGGCGTAGCCGGCCTCACCCTCCTTCTGCAGCTGCTCGAGCCGCGGGATCACCACGGTCATCAGCTGGAGGATGATCGACGCTGTGATGTACGGCATGATCCCGAGCGCGAAGACCGCGAACTGCGAGAGCGCGCCGCCCGAGAAGATGTTCAGGAGGCCGAGGATCGTCCCGCTCTGCCCCGAGAAGTACTGCTCGATCTGGGCGGAGTCGACGCCGGGGACCGGGATCCAGCTGCCCAAGCGGTAGAGGGCCAGGATCATCGCCGTGAAGAGGAGGCGACGGCGAAGCTCCGGGACGCGCCAGGCGTTCGTCAGCCAGGAGAACATCTACTCGGTCGACTCCCCGTCGGGCTCGGCGGGCTGCTCCTGCGAGTCCTCGGGCGCGGTCTGCGCCTCGGGCTGCTCCTGCACCTCGCCCTCGGGCTCGTCGGCGGGGCCGGCCACGCTCGCCTTGCGGCGGCGCCTCTTCGCCTTTCTGGGCGGCCGCAGCGCCATCGCCGAGCCGCCGGCCTGCTCGATCTTCTCGCGCGCGCTCGCCGAGAACGAGTGGGCGGTCACGGCGAGCTTCTTGGTCAGCTCACCTTGGCCGAGGATTTTCACGTCGATGCGGGTGTTCTTGATCAGGCCCTTCTCGACCATTGCCTCGAGGGTGGCCTCGGCGCCGTCGTCGAAGACGCGCTCCAGGTCGCGCAGGTTGACCGGGACCGTGTGCGTGCGATGCGGTCCCATCGGCATCGCGTCCTTCGAGTGCGCGCCCCGCTGCTTGGGAAGCCGCATGTAGATCGGCATCTGGCCGCCCTCGAAGCCCGCCCGCATCGTGTGCGAGCCGGAGCGGGACTTCTGGCCCTTGATCCCGCGCCCCGAGTAGCGCCCCTTGCCCGAGCCCAAGCCGCGGCCAACCCGCTTGCGCGCGCGCTGGGCCTGCGCAGGCTTCAGGTTCGAGAGGCTCAGCCCCTCCTGCTCCTCCGGCTGCTTCGCGTCTTCTGGCGGCACTAAGCGTCCTCCACCTTCACGAGATGCCTGACCTTGCGGATCATCCCGAGCGTCTCCGGGCTGTCCTCGCGCTCGGTCGACCTTCCGATCTTGCCGAGACCGAGGGCCCGCAGCGTGCCGCGGTGGCGCTCCGACTGGCCGATCTGGCTACGCGTCTGGGTTATCCGCAGCGTCGCCACCGTCATCGGTCTCCTTCGCGGACTCGGGCGCAGCCTCGGCTACGGGCTCCTCGTCCTTCTTCTTGGCGGGGAAGAGGATGTCCTCCACGGCCTTGCCGCGGATGCGTGCGACCTCCTCGGGACGGCGCAGGCTCTTGAGCCCGTTCACGGTCGCCTTGAGGAGGTTGATGGGGTTCGGATTCCCGAGGCTCTTGGCCAGGATGTCGCGGATTCCCGCGAGCTCGAGGACGGCGCGGACGCCGCCGCCGGCGATGACGCCGGTTCCCTCGCTCGCCGGGCGCAGGAGCACGCGGGCGGCGTCCGAGCGACCCAGCACCTCGTGCGTGATGGTCGTGCCGTGCTTCGGCACCTGGAAGAGGTTCTTCTTCGCGTCGTCGACGGCCTTCGAGATGGCGAGCGGGACTTCCCGCGCCTTCCCGTAGCCGACGCCGACTCGATCGACCTCATCGCCGATCACGACGAGTGCCGTGAACGAGAAGCGCCGACCGCCCTTGACGACCTTGGCGACCCGGTTGATCTCGACGACGCGCTCCTTGAGCTCGCGTGCGTCGATCTCGCGGTCCCGAACCTGCCGGACGTTGATTGCCATCTAGCGATCACCTTTCGAATAGATCGTGCTCTCGGGCTGCGAAAAGCGAGCATCGCAAGGACGCAGGGAGTTCGCGTAGCCGGAGGCTACGGGTGCGACCGAGGACGCCGCGAGGCGACGCTTTGCAGCAGCTCCGAGCGTGCGAGCTGGGGGGAAGGGGGTCGCGTTCAAAAGCTGAGCCCTCCCTCTCGCGCGCCTTCGGCGAGCGCCTTCACGCGCCCGTGGTACAGGTAGCCGCCCCGGTCGAAGACAACCGTCTCGATGCCGGCCTTCGTCCCAGCCGCGGCGAGCAGCTTGCCCACCTCGGCCGCCTGATCGGTCTTCGAGCCCTTGAAGCCCTTTCTCAGCCCGAGATGGTTCGCGTAGGCGAGCGTCTTGCCGTCGACGTCGTCGATGAGTTGGGCCTCGATGCCGCGGTTGGAGCGGTGCACGGTCAGGCGGGGCCGATCGGCGGTCCCGCTGATCTTGCGGCGGACGCGCCGGTGACGACGGTCGCGGGCCTGGCGGACGGTGAGCGTCGGCACGGACTAGGCCCTCTTCCCGACCTTGCGGCGGACGTACTCGCCCTCGTAGCGGATCCCCTTGCCCTTGTAGGGCTCGGGTGGCCGGACCGCGCGCACCTCGGCGGCGACCTGTCCGACCTGCTGCTTGTCGATTCCCTTGACGATGACCTGGGTGGGCTGGGGCACCTCGAACGTGATCCCCTGCGGCGCCTTCTTCACGACCGCATGCGAGTAGCCGACGTTGAGCTCCAGGTCGGCGCCGCGGAGGCCGGCTCGGTAGCCGACGCCCTGGATCTCCAGGTTCTTCGCGAACCCCTTCGTTACGCCCTCGACCATGTTGGCGACGAGCGTTCGGGTGAGCCCGTGGAGCGCCCGGTCCTCGCCGCGTTCGGTCGGGCGCGTGACGACGAGCTCGCCGTCGCGCTGCTCGATCGAGATCCGCTGAGGCACCTGCTGGGAAAGCTCACCCAGGGGGCCGTTCACCATGACACGGCCAGGGGAGAGCGACACCGAGACGCCGGCGGGGAGGTCGATTGGCGAGTTTCCGATACGAGACATGCTGCTACCAGACGAAGCAGAGCACCTCGCCGCCGACGCCGAGCTCCTGCGCCGTCCGGCTGGTGACGAGACCCCTGGACGTGGACATGATCGCCGTGCCCATCCCGCCGAGGACGCGCGGGAGGCGGTCCTTGCGGGCGTAGACGCGGCGTCCGGGCTTGGACACGCGGCGCAGGTCGGTGATGACGCGCTCGCGGCTCCGCCCGTATTTGAGCTCGACGACCAGGGTATCGAAGGCCTCACCGGTCTCGACGCGGTAGTCCCTGATGTAGCCCTCGTCCTTCAGCACGCGAGCGATCTCGACCTTCGTCCGGGAGGCCGGCATCGTGGTCGACTCGTGGAGCGCTCGATTCGCGTTCCGGATCCGGGTCAGCATGTCGGAGATCGGGTCGTTCAGCATCGCTACCTCTTCCCTTACCAGCTCGACTTGGTCATGCCGGGGATGAAGCCCTCGTGCGCGAGGTTGCGCAGGCAGATCCGGCACAGACCGAACTTGCGATACACCGCTCGCGGGCGCCCGCACCGGTTGCACCGGCTGTAAGCCCGCGTCTTGTACTTCGGCGGGCGGGCTGCCTTCGCGATCAGGCTCTTCTTGGCCATGCTCCTCCTACTGTTCGTCGGTGCGGAACGGAAGGCCCAGGCTGCGCAGGAGCGCGAGTCCCTCCTCGTCCGTCTTCGCCGAGGTTGTGATGACGACGTCGAGACCGCGAACCTCCTGGACGTCGTCGTAGTTGATCTCCGGGAAGATGATCTGCTCGCGGATCCCGATCGAGTAGTTGCCACGTCCGTCGAAGCTTCGCGGTGAGAGACCGCGGAAGTCGCGGATGCGCGGAAGCGCGATCGAGACGAGCCGGTCGAGGAACTCGTACATGCGCACCCCGCGCAGCGTCGCCTTCGTGCCGATGGGCATGCCCTCGCGGATCTTGAAGCCGGCGATCGACTTCTTCGCGCGCGTGATCTGAGCGCGCTGGCCGGTGATCGTCGTCAGCTCCTCGACGGCGCTGTCGAGCGCCTTGGCGTTGGTCTTCGCCTCGCCGACGCCCATGTTCACGGTGATCTTCTCGATGCGCGGCGTCTCCATGATCGAGCTGAAGTCGAACTGGTCCTTGAGCGCAGGCCGGACATCCGTCTCGTATTGGCGCTTGAGCCGCGCGACATAGCCGTTGTCTGTCTTCGTCTTCGCAGCCATCAGCGATCGAGCACCTCTCCGCAGTCGGCGCGCTTGCAGACGCGCACCTTGACGCGCCCGTCCTTCGAGTCGCGGAATTCGTAGCCGACGCGCGTCGCGCGGTTGCAGGTGGGGCAGACAACCATCACGTTCGACACGTCGACCGGAGCCGAGAGCTCGAAGATGCCGCCGGGCTGGATCTGGGTCTGGCCCATCCGGCTCGCGTCCTTCATCGGCCGCGGGCGGCGGTGGCGGTGCACCGTGTTCAGGTTCTCGACGAGGACGCGGCGCTTGCGGGGGTCCGCCTCGATGATGCGGCCCTGCTTCCCCCGGTCCTTGCCCGAGAGGATCTGGACGATGTCGCCCTTTCGCACTTTCATGGTTTGCGCCATGTCACAACACCTCCGGCGCGAGCGAGACGATTTTCATGAAGTTCTTCTCGCGCAGCTCGCGGGCGACAGGCCCGAAGATGCGCGTGCCGCGCGGGTTGTCCTGCGCGTCGATGATCACGGCAGCGTTCTCGTCGAAGGCGATCGACGTGCCGTCGTTTCGCCCGAACGGCTTCTTCGTCCGGACAACGACGGCCTTTACAACCTCGCCCTTCTTGATCGGCGCATGCGGGGTCGCCGTCTTGACCGTGCCCACAATCACGTCGCCCACCCGCGCGTAACGGCGGTGCGAGCCGCCGAGCACGCGGATGCAGAGGAGCTCTCTGGCTCCCGTGTTGTCGGCGACGCGAAGGCGGGATTCCTGCTGGATCATCGGATCGCGACTACTTCGCTTCCTCGAGCACTTCGGCGAGCCGCCAGTGCTTCGTCTTCGAGAGCGGGCGCGTCTCCACGATCCTGACGAGGTCGCCGATCTTCGCGACGTTGGCCTCGTCGTGCGCGTGGAGCCTGGTCGAGCGGCGGACGATCTTCTTGTAGACCGGGTGCGGCTTCACGGTGTCCACGCGGACGACGATGGTCTTGTCCATCGCGGCCGAGACGACGACGCCGCGGCGTTCCTTTCGCCTGCCGCGGGCATGCTCCGGCTCAGGACCGCGCGAGATCGGCTTGCGCTTCGCCGGCTTCTCTCGCTTGGGCTTCGATCGCTGCCGGCGCTCGCCGCGGGGAATCCGCTTGCGCTTCGACTTCGGCTCCGCGACAGGAGCGGCCGGGGCCTCGGCCACGTCGGAAGCTTTCGCCTCGGCGGCTGCCTCCTCCGGCTCGGCCTCGGGAGCAGGCTCCTCCTCGGCGACTGGCTCCTCCTCCTCCGGGGCGGGCGCTTCCTCGACGGCAGCCTCGGCCTCGGCGGCAGGCTCGTCCGCAGGAGCAGCTTCTTCCTCGGCGAGAGCTTCCGCCTCCGGCGCGGGCTCTTCCTCGGCCACGGGCTCGGGGGCCGACTCCTCGGCCGGCTCCTCCGCGGGCGCTTCCTCGGCGACCGGAGCTTCTTCCGCTTCGGGCTCCTCCGCCGGAGCTTTCTCGGCAGAGGCGTCCTCGATCGGGGCCTCGGCCTCCGGCTCCGCGGCCGGAGTCTCCTCGACCTGTTCGGGAGTCTCTTTCTCTGTCTTCCGTGGTCTTGCCATTTACCTTCTCTCCAACGAGTTCTTCCGCTCCGCCTGGATCGTCAGGATCCGGGCGATGTCGCGCTTGGCAAGCGACAGGCGCGAGGTCGCGTCGAGCGCCCCGGTCGCCATCTGGAAGCGGAGGTTGAACAGGTTCTCGCGGCTTTCGGCGAGGCGCTTCACGAGCTCCTCGTCCGACAAGTCCCTCAGCTCCCTAGCCCTCAAAGAGATCAGCCTCCCGCTTCACGAACTTGGTCTTGACGGGCAGCTTCATGCCGGCAAGGCGCATGGCCTCCCGAGCGAGCGGCTCCGACACGCCTGAGAGCTCGAACATGACGCGGCCGGGCTTGACGACCGCCACCCAGTGCTCGGGCGAGCCCTTCCCGGAGCCCATGCGAGTCTCGGCGGGCTTCTGGGTCACCGGCTTGTCGGGGAAGACGTTGATCCAGACCTTGCCGCCGCGCTTGATGTGGCGGGTCATGGCGATACGAGCTGCCTCGATCTGGCGGTTCGTGACCCAGGCGGTGTCGAGCGACTTGAGACCGAAGTCGCCGAAGTGCACCTGCTGCTGGCCCTTCGACACTCCACGCCTGCGCCCGCGCTGCTGCTTGCGGAACTTGGTCTTGCGCGGCATCAGCACTACGACTCACCGCCTCTGTCCTCGGCTGGGGGTGCCTCCGGAGCCGCGGCCTCCGGAGCCTCCGGCTCCGCGGCCTCTGGAGCCTTGGGCTCCGCGACGTCCTGGGGTGCTTCCGCCGCCTCGGGCTGCTGCGGAGCCTCCTGCTCGGGCGCAGACTGCTGCTCGCGCTGATCCTGGCCGCCCGGCCGGCGACGCTGGCCGCGGCGCGGACGCCCGACCGGGCCGAGGCCCTCGCGGTCGCCGCCTCCGCGCCGGCCGCCCTGGCCGACTGGGCCCAGACCGTCGCGGCGACCGCCACGGCGGCGGGCCTGATCCTGCTCGCCCAGCCGACCTGCGGCAGAGCTCTCGCCGGAGTCGAAGCCCTCCGGCATGATCTCGCCCTTGTTGATCCAGACCTTGACGCCGATGCGGCCGAAGGTCGTCTTCGCCTCGGCAAAACCGTAGTCGATGTCGGCACGCAGGGTGTGCAGCGGAACGCGGCCCTCGGAGTAGGTCTCCGAGCGCGACATCTCGGCTCCGCCCAGACGGCCGCCGCAGGTGATCTTCACGCCCTTGGCACCCGAGCGGATGGCCGAGGCGAGTGAGCGCTTCATCGCCCGGCGGAAGCTGACCCGGTTCTGGAGCTGCTCGGCGATGGACTGGGCAACGAGCTTTGCATCCAGCTCGGGGCGCTTGATCTCGTTGATGTTGATCTGCACGTTCTTGTGCGTCATGCCGTGGACCTCGCGCCTGAGCGCGTCCACCTCGGCGCCGGACTTGCCGATCACGATCCCGGGACGGGCCGTGTAGATGTCGATCGTGATCCGCTGCTTGTCCTTGCGGATCAGGATGTCCGAGAGGCCCGCGTGCCCGAGCTTGCCGTAGATGTGATCGCGGATCTTCACGTCCTCGATGATGTACGCGGGGAACTCCTTCGCGCCCGTGTACCAGTTCGACTTCCAGTCGTGGATGACGCCGACGCGCAACCCGCCGGGATGAATCTTCTGACCCACTAGGACTCGCTCCCCTCGTCGGTTTCGGTCGTGTCGGCCTTCTTCTTCCGGGTGGTCTTCGGCTTGGCCGGAGTCTTCGGCTCCTCGGCGGCCTCGCCCTTCGGCTTCGCCGCGCGCGCGCGCTTTGGCTTCGGAGCCTCCTCGGCCTCGCCCGCGGGCGCCTCTTCCACCTTCTGGCGCGGCTTGCGGGCGCGCTTTGGCTTCTCCTCAGCAGGCTTCTCCTCAGCAGGCTTCTCCTCGGCGGGCTCGGCGGCCGGCTCCTCGACGGCCTCCTCCTCGGCGACGGTCTCGTCGACGACGATCGGCTCGGGCTCCTCGGTCAGCGTCACGGGCGCGGGGCGCTCGATCGGCTCCGGGATGGCCTCGCCGCTCGACTGCGCCAGGGCGATCGTGATGTGGCAGGTTCGCTTCTTGATCCGGCCCACCCGGCCGCGCGCACGGGCGCGCCAGCGCTTCAAGGTCGGGCCGGCGCCCACATACGCAGAGACCACGTAGAGCTCATCGGAGTCGAGTCCGTGGTTCGCCTCGGCGTTGGCCGCGGCCGAGTCGAGCACCTTGCGCACGTCGCGTGCAGCGTCCCGCGTCATGAACGCGAGAATCGTGCGCGCCTCGGGAACCGGGCGTCCGCGGATCTCGTCGACGATGAGCTGGGCCTTGCGCGGGGCTGCGCGGACAAAGCGCGCCTCCGCGCGGACTTCGGAGCGTGTCTCGACAGCGGCCATTACTTGCGCTTCACCTCGGTCTTGCGGTCGCCTGAGTGGCCGCGGAAGAGCCGCGTGGGCGCGAACTCGCCGAGCTTGTGGCCGACCATCGCCTCCGTGACGAAGACGGGCAGGTGGCTCTTGCCGTTGTGCACGGCGATCGTGTGCCCGACCATCTCCGGGAAGACCGTCGAGGTGCGCGACCACGTGCGCAGGGGTCGCTTCTCACCGGTCTCGTTCATCGTCTCGATGCGCTTCATGAGGCTCGCCTCGACGAACGGCCCCTTCTTGGACGACCTAGACACCTAGCGTCTCTCCTTCCCGCGGCGGCGGCCGCGGACGATGAGCTTGTCGGATTCCTTGTGCTTGCGGCGCGTGCGCTTGCCGAGGGTCGGCACGCCCCAGGGCGTGACCGGATGGCGGCCGCCTTTCGACTTGCCCTCGCCGCCTCCGTGCGGATGGTCGACGGGGTTCATGGCCGAGCCGCGGACCGTCGGGCGCTTTCCGAGCCAGCGGCTGCGCCCTGCCTTTCCGCTGGAAATGTTCTCGTGGTCGGTGTTCCCGACCTGGCCGACCGTGGCGCGACAGGCGAGCGGCACGCGGCGCATCTCGCCCGACGGGAGGCGCAGGACGCCGTAGCCGTCGTCCTTGGCGACCAGCTGGACGCCCGAGCCGGCGCTCCGGGCGAGCTGCCCCCCGCGCCCCGGCTTCAGCTCGACGTTGTGCACGAGTGTGCCGGTCGGGATGTTGACGAGCGGGAGGGCGTTCCCCGGCTTGATGTCGGCCTCCGGGCCGGACTCGACGCGCGCGCCGACACTGAGTCCGGCAGGCGCGATGATGTAGGCCTTCGCGCCGTCGGCGTAGTGGAGCAGCGCGATGCGCGCCGACCGATTGGGGTCGTACTCGATCGCGGCCACCTTGGCGGGAACGCCGTCCTTGCGTCGCTTGAAGTCGATCACCCGGTAGCGGCGCTTGTGCCCACCGCCCTGGTGGCGCGTCGTGATGCGGCCTTGGTTGTTGCGGCCGCCCTTGCGCTTCACGGGCTCGAGCAGGCTCTTCTCCGGCTCGGTCTTCGTGATCTCGTCGAATGCCGAAACCGACCGGAAGCGCCGGCCGGGAGACGTCGGCTTGTACTTGCGGAGGGCCACTAGACGGCAGCCCCTTCGAAGATCTCGATCTTGTCGCCGTCGCGCAGCTGGACGATCGCCTTCTTCCAGCCCGGCTTCGTCCCGCGCGACCAGCCGCGGCGCTTCGGCTTGGGCTGCACCTTGAGGACGTTCACGGCGACGACCTTGACGTCGAAGAGCTCCTCGACGGCCTGGCGGATCTGGGTCTTATGCGCCTTGGGATGGACCCGGAACGAGTACTTGTTGTCCTCGATCAGGCTGTAGCTCTTCTCCGAGACGACCGGGGTGATGATGACCTGGCGCGGATCGAGGCTCATTTCGACACGACCTCCGTGACTCGCTCGAGCGCTCCCTCGGTGGCGAGCACCGAGCGGGCCCAGACGATCGCGCCGACCTCGAGCTCAGACGGCTCGACGACCAGCGCCTGCTCCAGGTTGCGGAAGCTCTTGACGAGCGCCTCCTCCTCGGGCTGAGCGATGATGAGGAGCGGCAAGTCGGCACCCCAGGAGGCGAGCATCGCGGCTGCCTCCCGCGTGGACGGCTCCGTAAAGATCCCGCCGTCGACCACGGCCAGCGTCCCGCGCTGCGCGTGGTCGGAAAGCGCGGCCCTGAACGCGGCGCGGTGGGCCTTTCGGTTCACCTTGAGATCGAAGGTCCGCGGCTGCGTCGCGAACGCCATGCCGCCGCCGGTCCACTGCGGAGCGCGGGTCGTCCCCGCACGCGCACGGCCGGTGCCCTTCTGCCGCCAGGGCTTCGAGCGCCCTCCCGAGACGAGGCCGCGGCTCTTCGCGGCCCGCGTCCCCGAGCGGGCCGCGGCAGCCTCGGCGCGGACCGCCTCGTGGACGAGATGCGGCTTCACCTCGGCGGCGAACACCGCCTCGGCGAGCGTCACGTCCTTGGCCTTCTTGCCGGACGAGTCCAGCACGGGTGCCTTCGGCGCCGCCACTACCGGCTGTCCTCTCGAACGACGACGTAGCCGTTCTTGTGACCCGGAACGGCGCCCTTGACGAGGAGCAGGTTCTGCTCGACGTCGCGGTCGACGACGGTGAGCCCGACCTGGGTCACCCTCTTCGCCCCCATGTGACCGGCCATCTTCATGCCCTTGAAGACGCGCGAGGGCGTGGCGGAGGCGCCGATCGAGCCCGGCTTGCGGATGTTGTGCGAGCCGTGCGTGACCGGGCCGCGATGGAAGCGGTGCCGCTTGATCGTGCCCTGGAAGCCCTTCCCGATCGAGATGCCCGTGACCTTCACCTTCTCGCCGGGCTCGAAGGCCTCGACGGTGACGGTCTCGCCGGGTGCGAGTTCGCTCGGGCCGCGAACCTCGACCAGCCGCCGGTGCGGCTCGACCTTGCTCTTCGCGAGATGCCCGAGCTCGGGCTTCGTCAGCTTGCGCTCGGGCACCTGGTCGAAGGCGAGCTGGACGGCGTCGTACCCGTCGACCTCGGTGGTCCGCACGGCGACGACGGGGCATGGCCCCGCCTCGATAACCGTCACGGGCGTGAGGACGCCGGTCTCCTCGTCGAAGACCTGCGTCATGCCGAGCTTCCTGCCGACGATGCCTTTTGCCATCCGGGGTCTCTTCCCGCCTACAGCTTGATCTCGATGTCGACGCCGGCAGGGAGATCGAGCCGCATCAAGGAGTCGACCGTCTTCGGGGTCGGCGAGTGGATGTCGATCAGGCGCTTGTGCGTGCGCACCTCGAAGTGCTCACGGGAGTCCTTGTCCTTGAACGGGCTTCGGATCACCGTGTACACGTTCTTCTCGGTGGGCAGCGGCACCGGCCCGGTCACCGTCGCGCCGGTGCGCTGCGCCGTCTCGACGATCGACAGAGCCGACCGGTCGAGCTGCGAGTGGTCGTACCCCTTGAGGCGGATGCGGATCTTCTGCTGCGGCAACTGGGTTGCTTCCTACTTGACGATCTCGGTGACGACGCCGGCGCCGACCGTGCGGCCGCCCTCGCGGATCGCGAAGCGGAGGCCCTGGTCCATCGCGATCGGCTGACCGAGGTCGATCGCCATGTTCGTGTTGTCGCCGGGCATGACCATCTCCTGGCCCTCGGGGAGCGTGATGGAGCCGGTCACGTCCGTCGTCCGGAAGTAGAACTGCGGCCTGTAGCCGTTGAAGAACGGCGTGTGGCGGCCGCCCTCGTCCTTCGAGAGGACGTAGACCTCGGCCTTGAACTCCGTGTGCGGAGTGATCGAGCCGGGCTTGGCGAGCACCTGGCCGCGCTCGATCTCCTCGCGCTTCGTCCCGCGGAGCAGGGCGCCGGCGTTGTCGCCGGCCTGCGCATAGTCGAGCGTCTTGTGGAACATCTCGAGGCTCGTCACGACGGTCTTTTCGATCTTGGGGTGGATGCCGACGATCTCGACCTCGTTGCCGGACTCGATCTTGCCCTGCTCGATCCGGCCGGTCACCACGGTGCCGCGGCCCTGGATCGTCATGACGTCCTCGATCGGCATGAGGAACGGCTTGTCGATGTCGCGCTCGGGCTCCGGGATGTAGGAGTCGACAGCCTCCATGAGCTCGAGGATCTTGGGCGTCCACTCCGCGTCGCCCTCCAGCGCCTTGAGCGCCGAGACCGCCACGACGGGGATGTCGTCGCCGGGGAACTCGTACTTGGAGAGGAGCTCGCGCACCTCCATCTCGACGAGCTCGAGCAGCTCGGGGTCGTCGACCATGTCGGCCTTGTTGAGCGCGACGACGATCGACGGCACCTCCACCTGGCGCGCGAGCAGGATGTGCTCCCGCGTTTGCGGCATCGGGCCGTCGGCGGCCGAGACCACGAGGATCGCGCCGTCCATCTGGGCGGCGCCCGTGATCATGTTCTTGATGTAGTCGGCATGCCCGGGGCAGTCCACGTGCGCGTAGTGACGGTTGGCCGTCTCGTACTCCACGTGAGCGGTGTTGATCGTGATCCCCCGCTGCTTCTCCTCAGGCGCGTTGTCGATCGACGCGAAGTCCCGCTCCTCGGTGTTCGTGCCCTGCTCGGCAAGGACCTTCGTGATCGCCGCGGTGAGGGTCGTCTTGCCGTGGTCGATGTGACCGATCGTCCCGACGTTGACATGCGGCTTCGTGCGCTCGAACTTCTGCTTTCCCATCAGCTCCTCCGGTGGTCTTTCCTATGTGCCTTGCGCCGCGGAGACGATCTCGCCCGCGATCGACTGCGGCGCATCCTCGTAACGGTCGAACTGCATCGTGAAGGTCGCGCGGCCCTGGGTCATCGACCGCAGATCCGTCGCGTACCCGAACATCGTTGCCAGGGGCACGCGGGCGCGCACCGCCTGTGCATTGCCTCGCGGTTCGAGGCCCTCGACTCGGCCTCTGCGCGAGTTGAGGTCGCCCATGACGTCGCCGAGATAGTCCTCGGGCGTCACGACCTCGACCGACATAACCGGCTCGAGCAGCTTCGGCTTCGCCCGCTGCATGGCCTCCTTGAACGCCATGGAGCCGGCGATCTTGAACGCCATCTCGCTCGAGTCGACATCGTGGTACGACCCGTCCACCAGCTCGACTCGCACGTCGACCACGGGATAGCCGGCGAGAACGCCTGCCTCCATGGCCTGCTGGATGCCGAGGTCGACGGACGGGATGTACTCCTTGGGGATCTTGCCGCCGACGATCCGGTCGAGGAACTCGTACCCCTCTCCCGGCTCGGACGGCTCCAGGTTGATGACAGCGTGGCCGTACTGGCCGCGACCGCCGGTCTGGCGGACGAACCTGCCGTTGATCTTCTCGACTGCCCGGCCGATCGTCTCGCGGTATGCGACCTGTGGACGGCCGACGTTGGCGTCGACCGAGAACTCGCGCATCAGGCGGTCGACGATGATCTCGAGGTGGAGCTCGCCCATGCCCGCGATGAGGGTCTGGCCGGTCTCCTCGTCCGTGCGGACGCGGAACGTCGGATCCTCTTCCGCCAGGCGTGCGAGGCCTTGGCCGAGCTTGTCCTGGTCGGCCTTCGTCTTCGGCTCGATCGCCACCGAGATGACCGGATCGGGGAACTCCATGGACTCGAGCCTGATCGGCGCCGAGTCGATGGCGAGCGTGTCCCCGGTCGTCGTCGCCTTCAGGCCGACGGCGGCGACGATCTCGCCGGCGCCGATCTCGTCCCGCTCCTCGCGGTGGTTGGCGTGCATCTGGAGCAGGCGGCCGACGCGCTCGGTCTTGCCGGTGGTGACGTTCATGACACGCTCGCCGGCTTTGACCTTCCCGGAGTAGACCCGGAAGTAGGTCAGCTTGCCGACGTACGGATCGCTCATCACCTTGAAGGCGAGCGCCGAGAACGGCTCGTCCTCGGACGGCCGACGTGAGAGCTCGTGGCCAGTGCGCGGGTCGACCCCGTGGATCGGGGGAACATCGAGCGGGCTCGGCAGGTACTCGACGACCGCGTCGAGCAGCGGCTGCACGCCCTTGTTCTTGAAGGCAGAGCCGAGGAAGACCGGGGTGACCGTGATCGCGAGCGTCGCCTTGCGAAGCGCGCGCCGGATCATCGCCGGCGTCACGGCCGACTCGTCCGTCAGATACGTCTCGAGCAACTCCTCGTCGTGCTCGGCGACCGTGTCGATCAGCTGGTGGTGGTACTCGGCGGCCTGCTCGGACAGCTCCTCGGGAACCTCGATCGTCGACACCTTCGTGCCGAGGTCGTCGTCCCAGACGGTGCCCTGCATCTCGATGACGTCGACGACGCCGCGGAAGTGCTCCTCCTGGCCGATCGGCAGCTGGACGGGAACCGGATTGGCGCCCAGGCGGTCGATCATCGACTGCACGGCGGCGAAGAAGTCAGCGCCGGTGCGGTCCATCTTGTTGATGAAGGCGATGCGCGGAACGCCGTAGCGGTCGGCCTGGCGCCAGACCGTCTCGGACTGCGGCTCGACGCCCGCCACCGAGTCGAAGACTGCGATCGCCCCGTCGAGGACGCGAAGGCTGCGCTCGACCTCGACCGTAAAGTCCACGTGCCCGGGCGTATCGATGATGTTGATGCGAAAATCGCCCCAGAACGCCGTCGTGGCAGCGGACGTGATCGTGATCCCGCGCTCCTGCTCCTGCGCCATCCAGTCCATGACCGCGGCACCCTCGTGCACCTCGCCCATCTTGTGGGTGCGACCGGTGTAGTAGAGGATGCGCTCGGTCGTCGTCGTCTTGCCCGCGTCGATGTGCGCCATGATCCCGATGTTGCGGACGCGGTCGAGACCGACCTTCCCGCCTGTCTGCACGGCCGTCACGGTTACCACCTGTAGTGCGCGAAGGCCTTGTTCGCCTGCGCCATCCGGTAGAGGTCGTCCTTACGCTTGTACGCGCCGCCCTGCTGGTTGAGCGCGTCCATGATCTCGTTGGCGAGCTTCTCGTCCATCGACTTCTCGCGGCGGTCCCGAGCGAATCCGACTAGCCAGCGCACCGCGAGCGTTCGCGCGCGGCGCTGCGGCACCTCGACGGGCACCTGGTAGTTGGCGCCGCCGACGCGGCGGGAGCGAACTTCGAGGACGGGCGTCACCGTCTTGACGGCCTGCTCGAGCACCTCGACCGGCGCCTTGCCGGTCCGCTCGCCGACCTTCTCCATCGCCGAGTAGACGATGTGCTCGGCCGTCGACTTCTTGCCCTCGAGCATGACCTTGTTGACCACCTGGGACACGAGCTTCGACCCGTACAGCGGATCCGGCTCGAGCTCGCGGACGGGGATCTCTGCGCGACGCGGCATGGTTACGTGCCCCGCTTCGCGCCGTACTTGGAGCGCCCCTGGCGCCGGTCGGCGACACCACCGGCATCGAGAGCGGCGCGGATCACCTTGTAGCGGAAGCCCGGGAGGTCCTTGACGCGGCCGCCGCGGATGAGAACGACCGAGTGCTCCTGGAGGTTGTGGCCCTCGCCCGGAATGTACGCGCCGACTTCCATCTGGTTCGTCAGCCGGACGCGCGCGACCTTGCGCAGCGCGGAGTTCGGCTTCTTCGG
>CAWJFW010000001.1:0-129322 GCA_963842305.1 uncultured Actinomycetes bacterium | reverse complement strand
GTAGGCAGAAAGCCTCTGGAAACAGGGGCTTTTGTCGTTCAGAGCCCACCTTCCGGAAGGCCAAAGCGGAGCCGCAGTCGATGGCGGGCGGCTAACTCGGGTTTCTGCCCAGATCCGCGGGAGGGTAGGCTCCCTCGGGGGGTGAGGAGCGGCGGCCCGGTCCGCGCCTCCCCTCTTCAGTTCAAAAAGGGAGGCCCGACGTCTTGCGGCCAGAACGCCAGGCCTCCCACAGACCCTCGCAAGCTTGACCGGGCCTGGGTGAAGCGTCAGCGAAAGTCCTGGCCCTTCTACGGCATTCGACTCGAGGATGCAAGCTGAGGCCACCAATCGGTCGGCTCGCAGCTCGAATCGGGGTCTAGCGGTAGGCGACCCACATCTGGTCGCCGAAGACGCTGCGACGCTGGCCGGGACCCACACCGTCGACCGTCGTCCCGTGGTCGGCGGGAACTCGGCCGCTTCCCTTGATGCAGCCGCCCTGGCCGTCGGGGCCGTAGTCGACGCCGTAGGTGCCGCCCTTCGGCGCGCACTCATCCGGGAGCGAGAGCGCGCCGGAGCTGACGACCCGGTCGGCGTACTCCATGACGACCTCCTCGTGGAGATCGGGCCAGTAGTCGGCCATCGCGGGGATGCGATGCAGGACCAGGGCCATGTACTTCGTCGGCAGCATCGTCGAGCGCTGGTAGGCGGTGCCGGGGCGGGCGCCGCCGTCGACGAGCCCGTAGGGATCGCGCGTACTGCAGTTCGAGCAGGCGCTCAGATTCTGCCAGTACGAGCTCTCCCAGGCCGCGCGGTCCGCGTTCGGCCACATCTGGCCCCAGAGCGCCGTGCCGTTTACGCCACGATAGAGACTGAACGTCTCCCAGAAGAGGCGGTCGTTAGCGGCGGCGATCTCCGCGGACATCGGCGAGCTGCGAAGCAGCGTCGCGGCGAAAACCTCGAGGAAGAGCTTCCCGGCTCCGTTGCCACCACCACCGCGGTTGAGGTTGAGCCCGGCGCGCGTGCCTGCCCAGAGGTCAAGTCCGTTTTGGACGAAGCCGATGAGCACCGGCATCTTCGCCGCCAGGTCCGCCTCGGCCGAGCAAGGCGGGGCTGTGCAGGCGTTGTCGAGCAGGAGCCAGAGCGCGACCTCCGTGTCGGCCCGAAGCACATTCGCGCCCCAGGCGTTGCCCTCGTGGAAGGCATCCACCGGCTCGAGCCCACCGCCACCGGCGACCGAGCTCGGACTTGTGTCGAGACGCAGGTGCCGCGTGCGTGCAAGCACCTCCGCCCGGCTGATCTTCGCCGGAACGGCGCTCGAGGAAAGCCGTGAGAGGAGGCTCGTGTCGAGGTCGTTCGTCGAGATGAGCGGCTTGTACGTGCCCCAGTAGGGCGGGCGGAACGTCGTCGCAGGGCTCGCGGGGGCGGAGGCGAGGACCGTGAGCACGGCCGCGAAGCGACCGCAGCGCTTGTCGGGGCACGACCCGCCAGGCGCGTTCGAGACGTACTTGACGATCGACTGCCCAGGCTGAGCCGTGTAGGGGAAGGTGACGAGAGTCGGCTGGATGCCTGCCAGGCGCCCGTCCCAGCGCTGGTTATTGCCAGAGGTGACGGACGGGTTGACGTCAACTCCGTGACGCAGACTTGCGCCCGAGCCGATGATCGCCGGCGTAATCTGGCTGACGACGGCCGGGCCGACGACGAACCAGTCGCCGTTCGCAAACTGACCGCAGGGGTAGACGTTCGCGCCGAGGTCGAAGACGATCTCGGCGCTCGAGACCGACGAGCGGTACGTGATGTCCGTGCCCGTGCAGGTACGCCCGCCTGGCGGCGGCGGAGGGGGCGGAGGAGGGGGCGTCGAGTCAGCGACGACATCCGTCAGGGCCGAGTAGGCCGAAGCCAAGCCGTTGGCGTTCGTCGCTGTCACGCGCACGCGTAGTCGCGAGCCGACGTCCATGAAGGTAACGGCATAGCTCGCAGCGACCGCGGCCGGAACCGAGGCGCAGCCAGCGCCGGCCGCGTCGCATCGTTCCCACGCGTAGGTGTAGGTCAGAGGCGCTGTGCCGCTCCAGGAGCCGGCTGAGCCGCTGAGCGTGCCGTTGACAGCGGCTTCTCCACTGAGCGTCGGAACGGCCATGTTCGCGGGCGCTACCGGGGCCGGCGGCGGAGGCGGAGGCGGAGGCGGAGGGGGATTCGGCCCGCAGGCGGCCGTGCGAACCGAGATGGTGGTCGAGCTCGAGCGCTGTCCGGCCGAGGTACTGCCTGCGAGGCTCGCGTTGAAGCGAGCGTTACAGCCAAGCCCCGTGTAGGTATAGGTCGTGTCGGCGATCGTGGCGAGGTCGCTGGCGCCCTTGGAGACAATGAAGTTCGGATAGCCGGAGCGATCCCAGGCGATCGTGGCCGTCGTCTGCGTCACGGAGACGAGGTGAAGACCGGACGGTGCCGGAGGCGGAGCGGCCGAGGCGAGCTCAGCGCCGCCGAGCGCGACGAACGACGCGACGGCGATCAGGGCAAGGGCGATTGACTTCCGCAGAGATGTGGTTGTGCGAGGGGCAGGCATCGCGAGAACATCGGCTCATATGCGCCGCTACGTGAGTCCTGGCGGCCCTGTCGAAGAAAAACCTCGTCAGGAGAGTCGAGCTTTCGCTACGGGCCCCCGTCCGCACAGCATTGGGTGATGAGCGCGCGGGCTGTGCTGCCCTCGTGCAGGTAGTAGCCGACCGCCCAGCCGTATCCGGAGGGCTCAGCGTCGACACCGCGGAGAACGGTGTCACCGTCGGGCTCGCCCGGGTTCGGACTCGGGACGACCTGCCAACCAGGGCTGTCCCATCGGGCGATCAACGAGCTGTAGCGACAGCAGCCCGTGTAGCCGACTGTCCAGGCGTTGGCGTCCGATGTCGTCACGACACCGAAGAGAACGACGCCCTCGTCCGCGGTCGGGCCGTTGTCCGGTGACCACTCGGCTCCATCCCAGTGGAGAGCCAGTGGCCGCTGGGCGGTGCCGTCGTAGTAGAAACCGACTGCCCATGCGTTCGACGCCGAAGAAGCGGAGACCGCGGTCAACGTGGGTCCGCCTCGGGCGTCCGGAGGGTCAGGGATGGTGAAGCGCGACCAGTCCGAGCCGTCCCAGTGCAGGATCAATGCCTCCCGATCGCCTGTCGAGTGGTAGCCCACGGCCCAAACGTCGGTCGGCGAGAGCACGGCAACGCCGTTGAGCACGTTCTCGCTGTTGTGGCCAGGGTTCGGATTTCGCACCCGTCTCCAGGCGGACCCATTCCAGCGCAAGACGAGCGACCGGAGAGCAACCCCCGAGCGCGCCCCGTAGAAGCCCACTGCCCAGACGTTCGAGCGAGAGCTCGCATCCACCGCCAGCAGTCGATCGGTGCGGTGAGGACCACCTGGATTCGGGCTCGTCAGCACCTTCCAGTCTGACCCGTTCCAGTGCTCCACGAGCGTCTGCCGAGCCTCGCCGTTCGAGAACGAGCCGACGGCCCAGGCGTTCTGAGCCGACAGCGCTGTGACGCCCGCTAGGTCGTCGTTCCGTGAGCGGCCCCCCGGATTCGGACTCTCGACATGCCGCCACCTCGTGCCATCCCAGTGCTCGACCAGCGTTTGCGACTTCTGACCTCGTTCAAAGCCGCCGACAGCCCAGGCATCGCATGCCGACTGCACCGATACCCCGTTCAAATAGTTTGCGCCGTCTCCCACGTTCACGGCGTGACCGCCGGAGCCGTCGCAGCCCACGCCGACAGACGTGCTGCCAGCACCGGCGAAAGCCAATAGGACGTTCGCAGCTACGAACGCCGACCACACAGAGCGCCGTCCCGCCATATCAGGCCTCCCGTGTTATCCGTCATGCTGGCGCAGAACGGCGAGGGCTGTCAAGGCACGGAGCGGCTAAGAGCGAGAGCGCCGTCCTCGCGCCGTCCCGCAGGGCGCTAGTTTCCCGGGCCAGGTGCCGGTGACCTTCTCGAAAGCGCGCGCGCCGCTTCGGTCGACGACGGCCTTCACGATCCCGAACACCGCGCCATGGACGGCCGCGTACGCCACGATCTCCTTCCAGCCGTACTCGCGCTCGTTGGCCTTCGCGGGCCCCTCCTTGTCGGAAACCTGCTTCCACACCTGTTTGAAGAGGGCTCCCGCGAGCATGCTGCTCGCGAAGCCGAGGAGCATTCCGAAAGGCTTGTAGGCGAGCTTCGATCCCATGGGTCAGCGCCTCGGGAGCGTATACGACCGACGATTCCGGACCGGCCGGGTCATGTGCGATCACCGTTGCGACGTGGTTTCCCGCTCTCGCTCGTACTCACCGATGAGCCTCTCGATCGCCTTCACGGCGGAAGGAGGGGCATCGCGCACGCCGGCCCATGTGTCACGCAGGCGGTAGAGCATCCTCAGTGCTTCGTCCCGCTCCTGGCTGGTGTGGGCGCTCGGATTCACGGCCGCCGCCTGGGTAGCTTGGGAGTCGGACCGGGAATCCGTCCTCTTGCGACTTCCCGGCCGATGAACGTCTCGACTACCGCGTACCCACCATCGTCGAATACGACACGTTCGATCCTCGGGGATGTCTTCGTGCGCGGACTTGACGAAGAAACTAGACCGGTAACTAGTAGTGCCGTACGCGGTTGTGCCGGTTCACCGGCCGCCTGGCACCCGAGCCGATGAAGATGCCGTACGAGCGGTGGTAGCCGAACAGCGAGTGCTTCGCGCCCGAGTGGATCGACCGGTCGATGCGCAGATTCTGGTTATAGGTCGCCAGCCGGCAATGGCTGCAGATCAGGTTGCGTGGGATCCTGCCGTTCGCCCACGTGACGTACCACCCGCCGCCGGCGCCCCAGCACGTCCAGCGTCCGGTCCGCGGATTCCCCGAAGTGAAGTTCCGGAACACGACTCTCCTCCCCGAGAGCGCCTGGACGATGTCCTGGTGGATGCTCGGGTTCGAGTGCCTTCTCCCGCACTCGACGTCGCCGGTGACAACCAGGTCGCGGGTGTCGTAGCCGATCCGGACGGCGTCGAAAGCCGTACCACGGCCGCGGCCGTTCCCGTTGACGTCCAGGATCAGGTCGACCGTATGACGGTTCCCGTCGCCGCGGCAGCCGATCAGACGGATCGCGTCGCCGTTCCCAGGATTCGGCATGTTCGAGATCACCTTGATCGGGAGCCGGCCGTAGCGGCGAAGCCGGCCCGTGCACTCCCAGCTCCGGCGCGTCCGGATCACCCTGCCCGGGGCGAGCGCGGCCCTCGATGAGGACGCGGCCTCCGAGCGCGCGCTGTCCGTCTCGGATTCGACAGCATCCTCGGAAAGCGCGGCCGAGGCGGTGGCGGAGGCGGCAAGGAAGATCAGAACGAGCACGGGCAGCAGGCGACGGAAGCGCATGGGCAGCGGGCTCCTCTCGGTGATCGAACGAACAGGCTCCGGGCACCGTAGGGACCGGTTATGAGCGATTCGTAAGGTCCGCCTGCCGTTCTCCGCGCCCTCCGGTCCTCGCGCCGCCATGAACTTCTCAGTCCGGAGCGACGTCCAAGCTGTAGGACCTTCCAGGGTTCTCTTCCGTAGACCAACGGCGTACTGTTGAAGCCCCCGTCAGCCAGGAGGAAACGATGAGCGCGCCCAGCCGACACCGTCCGATCCTCGTATACACCCTCGCCCTGGTCGTGCTCGCGACGCTCGTGTGGTCGTCCGCGGCCGCCGCACAGCCGGCGGATCCGAGCCTGCGACTCATCGGACCATCGCGCGAGCTCACGCTGCCCCGCGTCAAGGGAAAGGTGCCGCTCAACGTCCGTACATGGGTGGCCTCGACCGGCGGTGACTTCGAGGTCCGCGTCGCGCGGCCCGACTACGACAGTCCGGCGGGCATCGTCCAGGTCGACTCGGTGACCGGGGCTGTTCTCCGCGACCTTCCGGACGACACTCTCGACAGCTGGTTCGGCTTCTCCCACTTCATCGAGGTCGTGGTCACGGACTCCACCGGCCAGGAAGTGGCTCGGGGCTCGTTCACGTTCTGCCCGAACAGCTTCCAGCATCAGCGAGTCGACGACTCGGGCCCGGAGGTCGAGCGCTACCCGACGTTCTGCTACTCGTTCTCCCCCTTCACGAAGGGGATGGTCTGGGGGATCGAAGAAGGCTGGGCGACGCGGGCGCTCGGTGAGGGAGATTTCGGCACGCCGAGGCTCCACGTCCCGCGCGCGGGCGAGTTCATGCTGACCGTTCGCATCGCGGATCGCTACCAGGACCTGCTCGAGGTCTCGGGCTCGGACGGCGAGGTCACCGTTCCCGTGACGATCAAGAACGTCCCGCGGCGGGCGCCCGGCATCCCCGTTCCTGTGGAGCGGGCGGCGCGAGCCGTCCAGAGCGCCCCCGTCCCGACCGTCACCGACCCCGACCCCAGCACGATGCCCGATCTCGTTGCACTCCCGCTCTGGAGCATGGAGACCTTCCACCGCCAGAACAAGGACGTCCTCGCGTTCGCCGCCACGCCATGGAACGCGGGCCCGGCACCGCTCGTGGTCGAGGGCTTCCGCCGCCCCGGCGAGGAGGTCATGGACGCCTTCCAGTACTTCCGCGACGAGGACGGCGACGTCGTCGGGCGGGCGCCGGTGGGCGAGATGCGCTTCCACGCCCATCCCGGCCACAACCACTGGCACTTCCTCCAGTTCGCGCTCTTCACGCTGCGCGACGTCGCGGACGAGGAGCTCGTGCGCAGCCGGAAGCAGTCCTACTGCCTCGCTCCGACGGACGCGATCGACCTCACGGTCGACCGGGCGTGGTGGGGCGCGGGAGAGACCCTGTTCACGGCGTGCGGCGAGCGCGATGCGCTCTGGGTCCGCGAGGTGCTCCAGACCGGCTGGGGCGACACGTACTTCCAGTTCCTTCCCGGGCAGTCGTTCAACATCACGAATCTCCCCAACGGCTGGTACACGACCCGGATCCAGGTCAACCCGCTCGGGAGCCTCTTCGAGACCGACCTGTCGAACAACGTCGAGGAACGCTTGGTTTTCCTCGGCGGTCGCAAGGGGCACCGAACGGTCCTCGTCGCGCCGTGGCACGGGATCGAGGAGTGACGGCCGGGTAGAGCCGCCCGACGCCGCGATCAGCCCGAGTGATGATGCGCGACCGCATGGCCGCGCCCGCGGGAGATCAACCAGCGGTTCACCGGAAACGTCGCCAGCCACGCGACGGCGAGCGCGAACGCAAGGCTCCACCAGAACAGTCCGTCGGACAGCCCCGCCTCCATGGCGCCGGGGTAGACGAGGAGGACGGCGTTGTCGACGATCTCCATGATCGCGATCGACGCCGTGTCGGCGGCGAGCGCGATCGGAACCACTTCCCGCAGACCGAGGCCCGAGCGGAGCAGCGGGAGACTCGTCAGGAGGTAGCCGAAGAAGAAGGCGAGGACGATCGCGACGACAATCGTCGCCAGGTTGCCCCACCCGAGGGCAGTCCCGATCACAAACCCGAGCACCTCGCCGATGGCACAGCCCGTGAGGCAGTGAGTCGTCGCGCTCGCCGCGAGGCGGTTGACGGACTTTCCCTCGTGCGCCATGGCGTGGCTCACCGCGTCGAGAACTCCACCCAGAGGGGATAGTGGTCGGAGACCTTCCACGAGAGCGTCGTCTTCGAGAATTCGCCCTGGAGGATGGGCACGAAGTCGAAGCTGCCGGCCGCCGACGCCTGCAGCGTGAGCATCGGGCCGCGCTCCTCGTCGGTGAACCACGCGATCTGGTCGTAGAACTTGCTTTCGCCGGGATCGCCGAAGATCGTGCGCGGCACGTCGTTCAGTTGTGGAGCCGGCTCGATCCCCGTGGACGTGAACGCGTCGAACAGCGGGTCGCCCCGGCGGTCGATGTTGAAGTCGCCGAGTGCGATCAGGTTCTGGTTCCAGTGCTGTTCCTCGCGCGCCCAGCCTGAGAGCCAGGCGGCGATCTCGCGCAGCTCGCCGGCACGCGCGGTCTCTTCGCCGTAGAGCACGTGCAGCGTGATGAGCGTCAGCTGGAGGCGGTCGACGGCGAAGCTGGCCGCGTACGGCGTGCGCGCAAACTGGCGATCGAGCCCGCTCGCGGTGACGCTCGTTCCGGTCTCGATGGCGACGACCAGCTCACCGGCGAGCCCGGAGGGCCGAACGCGGCGCAGGTCGAAGGCGAAGGCCATGCGCTCGTTGTTCCCCGCCTTGCCGCGGGTGACGTCGGTCATGATCGTGGCCCAGTTGGGGCCGAGCGCGCCGAGCAGCGTCTGCAACGCCGTCAGGTTGCCGCGCACCTCCTGGATCGCGACGACGTCGAAGCGCGAGACGATCTCCGCGATGCAGCGCACGTCGAACAGATCGCGGATCGGCTCGTCGTCCTCCTCGGACCGCCACTTCTCGGTGAGCCCACCGAGCGCGCGGAGATTCCAGGTGCCCACGAGAAGATTCCGGTCGAGCTGCTTGGCCGGTATCGCAACGTCGAGCGCGGCACGGAGCGCGAGGAACTGCTCGGCCAGCGGAGTCGGAAGTGGATCGGTGACGCTGGGCGTGGCCCAACAGTCTTAGCACTTGTGTCAGGCGGGCTCGATCACGACGGACGCCGACGAGCGCCTCGCGGGCCCGTGAAAGACCGCCTCGACGTTGTTCCCCGTCCTGATCGAGCGCGTTAGTAAAGTCAAGGCCCTGCCTTTCATCGACCATCTCAGCATCCCCGTCCGAGACATGGCCGCGAGCACGCGCTTCTACGAGGCCGCGCTCGCACCGTTCGGAATCGAGATTGCCGAGCTTGAGGGGGTCGGCTTCGGCCCGCCGGGGAGCGTTGACTTCTTCATCAGAGAAGGTAAGCCAGCGGCACCGATGCACATTGCGTTCATCGCGCCGGACCGGGCGACCGTCGATGCGTTCCATGTCGCGGCCCTGGCCGCGGGCGGCCGCGACAACGGTGCGCCCGGTCTACGCCCGCGATACCACGCCGACTACTACGGCGCATACGTCCTCGACCCCGACGGCCACAACGTTGAGGCCGTCTGCCACCGCCCGGAAGGCTAGGCGGGCAACCCCCTTCGTCACTGCTGCGAGCCCGGCACCCGGCTGAACATCGCATCCGTGCCCTTGGGCTTGAGGAAGCAGTCCCAGCCAGAGACTCGTCCAGGCCGGGCCCCTCGGCCGCGGTGGCGAACGCAGCCAGCGGTTCGGGTGGCGAAATCGGCGGTGAAGATGACGCCGATCTCCGTCACGCGGCCTTTTCGTAGATGAGGATCTGGACGCCGTCGCCGACCGTCTTCGCCTCGGCGAGGCGCAGGCTCTTCGTGACGCTCGTTTCGGCGAAGAGCCGCTTCCCGGCACCGACGATCACCGGGTAGACCTGCAGGTGGATTGCGTCGACGAGGTCGTGCTCGATCAGGGTCTGCGCGAGCTGCGGGCTGCCGTGCACGACGATGTCTCCCTCGTGCTTCTCCTTGAGCTTTTTCACCTCTTCGACCACGTCACCTCGAAGCACGGTGGTGTTGTTCCACTCTGGGTTCTCCAGGGTGGAGGAGATCACGTACTTCGGCATCGAGTTGAACATGTCGGCGAACTCACCCTCGTAGTGCGGCCAGACGGGGGCGAAG
This sequence comes from uncultured Actinomycetes bacterium, assembly GCA_963842305.1. Taxonomy (GTDB): domain Bacteria; phylum Actinomycetota; class Thermoleophilia; order Gaiellales; family Gaiellaceae; genus JAIBJN01. The sequence continues at coordinate 119,775 of CAWJFW010000001.1, read as the reverse complement.
CCTTCATACGTGACGCGGCCGAGCAGCAGCGCGTCGGATGCCCTCGTCTCGTCCAGCTTGAACTGCTCGCCTTCCGGCCCTCGCGTGAAGGCGTCCGTCCAGCCGACGCGCTCGAAGCTCTCGGTTCCGCTCGGCGCCTCCACGACGCCATCGACAGAGACGTACTCGGTCACGACGATCCTGCCCATCTCGGATCTCCCTTCGTTGTGGACCGTGTGGTCTTGGATGAAGCTGGTTTCACCTTCCTCTAGACCCGGCATGGCGGCATTTCTCATCGGCCAGCCGGACCCAAATTTTCAAGCCCTACGCGGCGGGAGCTTCGCCGCGCTTCATGACTCCGGCGACGAATGCGGCGAACAGAAGCGACAGGTGCGCCCCAGTGCCCTCCTGCGCGTGCGTGGTTTGCGCGGAGCCTACAAAACCGCCTGGAGGATCGAACGTGCGCCCGCGGCCGCCCGAATGGAACCGAGGGGCACCATCGCCCGGATCACCAGCGCGTCACTTTGGTCGCTTTTGACACGAGGAGAAACCGTGGCTTAATCGAAGAGGAGAAGGCAGTTCTGCGGCGCCACCCAGACCGGCTCGAGCCCGGGGTCGGTAAGAGAAGGGGCGCAATTGGCCGGCACGCAGACGATCGCCCAGTCCCACGCCGAGGACGCGCGGCAGATTCGCGTGTCCAGAGAAACGGCCCGGCTCCTCCCGATCGTCGCCCCGGTCATCTTCGGCGGCACGCTCGTCACGATCCTCGCCATCTCGGCGCTGGCAGCTGCCGCGCCGTCCTCCGCGACGCTCGCCGGGATGACGGCGCTCCTGGTCGCCGCCGCGTTCGTCGAGGCCTTCCCGGTCCCCATCGAGAACGTGCCGGTCGGAGGCACGTCGCTCGCCACGGTGTTCATCGTCGGGACGGCCTCGATCTACGGATGGGCGCCGGCGGTCATCGTGGGCGTCGTAACGCAGCTCCTCGTCGAGGTGATCCGGCGCCAGCCGGCCGTGCGCGTCCTCTTCAACTCATCGGTCTACGCGCTTGGCGCAGCCGCTGCGGGCGGGGTCTGCACCGCGCTCCCCGATGAGGGCTTCGGCTGGCTCGCCCTCCAGGTCGGACTCGCCTCGACCGCCTTCTACGCGGTCAATATCCCGCTGGTCGCTGCCGTGGTCTCACGCTGGGCGCGCCAGCCGTTCCTGTCGCTCTTCCGCCGCGCGATCGCCTCGACGTTCATCGCCTTCGCGATCATGGCCTCGCTCACGTTGATGCTCGCCGTGCTCTGGCAGCGCTCGCCGTTCCTGTCGGCCGCGCTCGTCGGCCCGCTCGCCGCGATCGCTCTCTACCAGCGGTCGGTGTTCCGCGAGCTCGCCGCGATGCGGCTCGCGCTCACCGACCCGCTCACCGGGCTCGGCAATCACCGCCACTTCCACGAGCGCCTCGACCACGACCTCGACGAGGCCGAGGAGAAGGGCCTGCCGGTGAGCCTCTGCATCCTCGACATCGACAACTTCAAGGAGCTGAACGACACGCTCGGCCATCCAAAGGGCGACCTTGTTCTCTCGCAGGTCGCGGGTCGGCTACGCCAGGACGGCGAGGCCTTCCGGATCGGCGGCGACGAGTTCGCGCTCCTCCTCCCCGGTCGCGACGAGCGCGAGGCCCTCTCGATCGCCGACGGAGTCATCCGGCGGGTCAGCCTGCTCGAAGCAGTGCCGGGGCTCGCCGTGCGCCTCTCGGCCGGTGTCGTCACCTATCCTCAGCTCGGGCTCGACCGGTCCGAGATCGTCGCCGTCGCCGATCAGGCGATGTATCTGGCCAAGGAGCACGGGAAGGGCCGGGTCCGCGCATACCACCCCGACCTCGCCGAGCTCCCGCCCTTCACGGGCCTGGGCGATGCGCCGGACCGCGAAGCGCGCCTCAGGGCCGCCGCGAGCCTCGCCTATGCCGTCGATGACCGGGATGCCTACACCGGCCGGCACTCCTACGTCGTCGCGCAGCTCTCCGCCAGGGTGGCGGACTTGCTCGGGCTCGGCGCGGAGGACGTCGAGCTCGTGCGTCTCGCAGGGAGCCTCCACGACCTCGGGAAGCTCGCGATCCCCGAGGAGATCCTCCGCAAGCCCGGCGCGCTCAGCGAGTCAGAGCAGCTCGTTCTGCGCCGCCACCCGCAGATCGGGTTTCGGATGCTCCGCTCCCTCGGCGTCGAGCCGGTCTCGACCTGGGTGCTCCACCATCACGAGCGCTGGGACGGGCGCGGCTACCCGCACGGGCTCGGCGGCGAAGAGATCCCGCTCGGCTCGCGCATCCTCTTCGTGGCCGACGCCTACGACGCGATGACGAGCGACCGCATCTACCAGGAACACATTGCGCACGACGAGGCGATCGCAGAGCTCGAGCGCTGCGCGGGCACGCAGTTCGACCCGCAGGTCGTCGCGGTGTTCGTGAAAGGCGTGAAGCGTGCCGAGGTCCTGGCCCTGAAAGACGACTAGCGCCCGGGGGGCCGGGCGCTAGTCAGGTTCAAACAGAGCGAAGCGCTAGCCGCCCCACTTCCAGCCGGCGGCCGGAAGCGCGGCAAGCACGAGGGCGGCAGTGACGCCGATGCGAAGCGAGACAACGCGGAGCTGCGACATGCGGGTGAGTCCTTTCGGGTCGGGCGAGAGCACCCTTTGCCATCGGACTCCCCGGACGAGCGCACGATCCCGCCACAGGGCTAGGACCATCCCGCCTTCGGGGTAGGACTAGTCGCCGCGGCTGCGGACGACTTTGACTGCGACTACCGCTGCGAGCCCGGCCAGGAGAGCGCCGCCGATGATGATCGGGATGCGCCGGGCGCTGTGGACACCCTCGCGCAGGTCCTCCAACGCATCGGTCAGTTGCTTCCGCTCGATCGAGAGCTGTGCGCGGAGCTCCTCGACAGTCGGTCCCTTATCCGCCACGGACACCCCGCAGCGCCTGCTTCGTCAGCTGCGCCTCCTCCATCGCCTGCTCCGGCTTGAGTGGCGTTCCCTTCTGCACCTGGCTCTTGGCGGCGAGACCGAGGATCACCGTGATCAGCGCGAGCACGGCGAACACGATGAGGAGCGCGAGCCACCAGTCGAAGACGAGTGCGAGCGCGGCCGCGGCCGTGGCAAGAGCGAACCCAAACGCGTAGAGGCCGATGACCGCCGCGGCGATTCCCAGGCCCGCGCCGGTGCCGAGCTTCTGGGCCTTCTGCTGGAGCTCGACGGTCGCGAGCTCCTTCTGCAGTCGGCCCAGCGATTTGGCGTGGGCGATCGCACTCCTGGCCGAGGCACGGATCCCACGCGGCTCGGTGGCATCGACGCTCACGCCGGGCAGCTTACCCCGGGCGGAGAATCCAGCGCTACGATGGCCCCGAGTGCCCTCTTAGCTCAGTTGGTAGAGCACCTCCATGGTAAGGAGGGGGTCGTCGGTTCGAGTCCGACAGAGGGCTTCGTTTGGGCACGGGGATTGCGGCGCGTCTCCCGTCAGCGGGTTGGAACCGCGGTGTCCACTCCGTGCCCAAACGGTTCCATTTCGCTCGGGACGTAAGCACTCAGAAATCGAGCGTGCCCGGCCGCCAAAGCCCCTACCCCAGCCAGGGATCTCGCTCCGGTTCGCCCTTCCGCAGACCCACTACGGCGTGTAGCAAGGCGCACATTTCTCGCGGATCGCGCGGCACGCACTCACCCAAGATCTCGTCGCCACCAAGAGGACGCGGAAGCTCGACGCGATGGCGAGGCCGGAAGAGATACGTCAGGCACCCGTGCCTCTTGTCTGGGACGTAGACGACATCGAAGGCGTCGAGCCGTGAGCCCACTCGGAACCTGCCGAACGCTGACGTGATGGAACCGGTTGCAGCCACTCTCGGCGGTTCTGATCCAGATGACCGTACCGTCCTTCGAGACGCCTTCCAATGCCCAAGGCGTTCGGTGAAGCTCTGCTCGGTACCCCTTTGGTGCGGCGAGAGACTCCACTACGTTCGCGCTCTTTCCATCGTCCATGCCCAATCGCTCAGTGGTGGTGCAGGCGGACGAGAGCGCCAGGGCTGAGACGATGCCCATGAAGAAGAGGGCAAGCTTCATGACTCTCCTCTGACGATACGTCGCGGCAGAAGGGTTCCGTCACCCCTACGCCGCAGCACCTCAGCCTCCCAGTTGCCCCCGTCACGTGGCTTGCTATTCGCGGATCAGGGCGAGCGCAGCGGCGCGGCCCAGCCCGTCTAACCGGACCCCCAGTGGGCGACGAGCAAGCGCACGATCCGGACCCCGTTTGCCCTTTCTGGGCAGGTCCGCAATACTGAACTTGATGGTTCAGTATTCGACGACCGTCGACCGCGCGTTTGCGGCCCTCGCCGACCCGACCCGGCGCGCCGTGCTCGAACGGCTCGGCGCCGGCAACGCGACGATCAGCGAGCTCGCCGAGCCCTTCGGCATGTCGCTGACCGGGATGAAGAAGCACGTCCGGCTGCTCGAGGAGGCGAACCTCGTGGCCACGGAGAAGGTCGGCCGTGCCCGCAGGTGCACCCTCGTGCCCTATGCCTTCGAGGGCATCAGCACGTGGCTGCAGCGGCTCGACCGCTTCGCGCAGGTTGTCGAACGGACGAAAGGAGCACGATGAGCACCACCGTCACCACCCCGACCGAGCTCGAGATCCGTGTCGAGCGGATCTTCGACGCACCACGGACGCACGTCTACTCCGTCTGGACGGATCCGGAGCTGATCCCCGAATGGTGGGGCGACGGCACCGTCGTCGAGGAGATGGACGTCCGTCCCGGCGGCACCTACCGGTTCCGAACCACATTCGGCGTCGTCGAGGGTGAGTTCCGCGAGGTCGAGCCACCCGCACGCCTCGTGCAGACGTTCCAGAATCACCTGCAAACGCTCGAGTTCGAGGATCTCGGTGAGCAAACGAAACTGACTCAGACGATGAGCTTCGAGACGACCGAACAGCGGGATACCACCATGCAGTACGGCGTCGAGGAGGGGGCAAAGGCAGGGTTCGCGCGCATCGACGCCTTGCTGGAGAAGATCTCGGCGTAACGACTGCGCGGGGAGGTCGGCTGCTGGGGCGCGAGGCGACGTCGCCGACGAGATCGCCGGTTTCGAACGAAAGCCTGGAGGGGACATCATCGCCTGGGGTGGGCCGACGCGTGATTCTCGCCGGCGGCACCGCCGTCCACGTCGATCAAGCGACGTAGGGCGCCGTAAAAACCAGGCGGACGCAGGGAAGAAACAGCATGAAGGCCGACAGTCCATCGACAGTGGAGAACTACTTCGGCGAGGGTGTCGCGGAGCGCTACGACGACGAGCACGCGGAGATGTTCGACCGGGACGTGGTCGAACCGGCCGTCGACTTCCTCGCCGTCCTGGCGGGCGACGGAGCCGCGCTCGAGCTCGGTATCGGCACCGGCCGGATCGCCCTGCCGCTTGCCAACCGCGGAGTCAGCGTGCACGGCATTGAGCTCTCCGAGACCATGGTCGAGCAGATGCGCGCGAAGCCGAACGCAGACGGCATCGACGTCACGATCGGCGACTTCGCAACGACCACGGTCGATAGGACGTTCTCGGTCGCCTTCCTCGTCTTCAACACGATCAACAACCTGACGTCGCAGGACGCCCAAGTCGCGTGCTTCCAGAATGTCGCAGCCCACCTCGAGCCCGGCGGCAGCTTCGTGATCGAGGTGGGTGTTCCGTCGCTGCGGCGGCTGCCGTACGGCGAGACGTTCAACGCGTTCCATCTGAGCGAGACCTACGTCGGCATCAACGAGTACGACGTTGCGAACCAGCGGCTCGTCTCGCACCACTACACAGCCGTCGGCAGAACCTTCAAGCGGCGCTCGATCCCCTTTCGGTACGTCTGGCCCTCGGAGCTCGACCTGATGGCGCGGCTCGCGGGAATGACGCTGCGTGAACGCTGGAGCAACTGGCAGCGCGAGCCGTTCACCAGTGAGAGCACGAAACACATCTCCGTTTGGGAGAAGACGGCGTCTCGTAGAGGGCTCTAGACGGACGCATTCCCGACGGAGTTATCCCTCGTTGGTCGAGCGTGCGATGGCCCTGCGATGGATCTGCCCGGCTCCCTGGATCTACATCGAAAACGGCAAGGGAGGCCGGCATGCTCGAGAGGACACTGACCGATCGAAGGGTTGTGAGCCGCGAGGAGTGGGCGACCGCCCGCGAGGAGCTTCTTGCCCACGAGAAGCAGCACACCCGATCCGGCGACGAGCTCGCGCGCCGGCGGCGAGAGCTGCCGTGGGTCCGTGTGGAGAAGGAGTACACGCTGCAGACCGCCGACGGGCAACAGACCCTGGCCGACCTGTTCGACGGCCGGTCACAGCTCGTGGTCTACCACTTCATGTTCGGGCCGAGCTACGAGGCCGGCTGCCCCACCAACTCTTCCATTGCCGACAGTTTCGACGGCCTGCTCTCGCACCTCGAGGCGCGCGACGTGACCATGATCTGCACTCGGCGTACCGCTCGAATAACTTCTCGCCTACCGCGACCGGCTGGACCCGAGCCTCCACTCGGCGTCGGCTATCGCGACCGGCTTCAGCGCCGACCTGGGTTTCTCGAGCACGGCGTCCGGCGTCACATGGCCCAGTCGATGTCATCAGCTGCCGCCGATCGCCGTGCGATGAAAGGAGGGGCCCAGACCTACGCTACCTGGCCGGCATTCGGCTTCGAGCGCCTTCGCGCTCGATGACGGTGCCGTCTACGGGACAGTATTCGATCACGGTCGCTGGGTCGATTCCGTCGGGCTACTACGGGGTCCTCGCGGCGGCCGCCAGTCGAGAGGCATGCCCCATCTCGGGATCCGCCGCCACGAGATCGACGCTCTCACCGTCGAAGCGTACGCCTGCGACGTTCTGGGGTGTCCTGCAATGCAGCCGATCGCGGAGCTGCGCCGCGCGGATGGGGCCCAGTTTCTCCGGCATTCGCCCGAGCCGGTGGGTCATCGGGGCAGATCGACGTGGCACGCTGGGATCGACTCTCGGAAGTTGGGGTGCCCCGCGCGGGCTCAAGTGTCTTGACTTCGTCCGGGCCTAGACGTACGGTACATAACTGCGTACATACCGTACGTATGGATTGTGCGAACGAACCTAAGCCCAGGACCCGCCGGTGGGCGATCACGCTCGCCGCAACGGCAGTTTCGGCGTACGCGCTCGATGCGTTCGCCACCGCTGCGGGCGTCCTGCTCGCGGCGTCCGGCCTCTTGCGCGGCCTCGAGCACACACACCTCCTCGCCGTGCTTGCGGGCTCGTATCTTCTCTGGGGCGTCGGGCTCCGGGTCAGCCTGAAGGCGAACTGGTCGCTCCTCGAGGAAACGGGCACGAGCACAAACGCACTCTCCAAGGCTGCCTACGACATCGTCGGCGGGCAGACTCGGAGCCCCCGCTTTGGAAAGCTCGCGGCGGCGGCCGGATACGTGAGCACCGAGATTGCCAAGGAGGTGCCGTACTATGCGGGCGCTTTCGGGGCGGCGGTCGCGACGGACTCGGTCTCGTCGAACGCGGCGATCGTCTTCCTGGCCGGGGCGAACCTCGGCGCCGCCGTCTACGAGTACGGCCTCGGGCGCCTGACAGGCGTGTTCCTCCGCCTGCGCTCCAGGCGGGAGCGTGCGCCGGTCCGCGTCCGGGCGACGAGCTAGCCGCTGCTCTCCCCTACGCTGCTCGGCGATGCCGCTCCAAAACCGCGTGACGCCCCTCGGCGAGCTCGTCGCCGATCCCGGGCGCGGCCTCGTCTACGGCAACAAGGGCTGCCTCCACGACGAGTCCGGACGAATCCGTCGCCGCTACAACGGTAAGCGCTGGATCGCGTGCAGGCTGAAGTTCAAGGACTGGCATCAGTGGCCGCTGCTCCAACCGGGCCGCTTCACCGAGCTCTTCTTCCTCGACGAGATGACGGCGTTCGCCGCCGGGCACCGCCCCTGCGCGCTCTGCCGGCGCGAGGACTTCGTACGCTTCTCGGCGAGCTGGCGCGACCTGCACCCCGGCCAGGTCGGCGCCGACGCGATGGACGAGCAGCTCCACGCTGAGCGGGTCGAGCCGGGGACGAGGGCACACCGCCTTCACGAGGCGCTCCTCGAGGACCTTCCGGACGGCGCGTTCGTCCTTTGGAAGGGCGAGCCCCGCCTCGTGCTCGGAACGCAGCTCCTGGCCTGGTCTCCCGGGGGCTACCTCGAGCGGAGCCGACGTCCCCGGCGCGGGCGGGTCGCGCTCGTCACGCCTCCTTCGCTCGTCCACGTCATTCGTGCGGGGTGGCGGGGCGTCGTTCCTCCGTTCCACCGGTCAGCCCTCTAGGCTTCGTGCGTGGAGCACGCGACCACCGAGGAGTTCCTCGCCGGCATCGATCATGTCCGCTCGTCTCCCGCGGATCGCGGCACCCTCGAGCTCATCGTCCGCCGCCCCGCGGAGAACGAGCGGGAGGTGCTCGACGAGGGAAAGCTCGACGCCGAGGTAGGGCTGGTGGGCGACCGGTGGCACCTCGGCTCGTCGCCGACGAACGACTCGCAGCTGACGGTGATCAACTCGCGGCTTGCCCAGCTCGTCGCAGGCACCCGCGAGCGCTGGGCGCTGGCGGGCGACCAGCTCTACGTCGACTTCGACCTCAGCGTCGAGAACCTCCCGGCGGGCACGCAGCTCGCCGTCGGCGAGGCGGTGGTCGAGGTGAGCCCCGCGCCGCACACCGGCTGTGCCAAGTTCACCGCACGGTTCGGGTCCGACGCCGTTAAGCTCGTCAACAAGGGCCAGGGCCGCGCGCTGCGGCTCCGAGGGCTGAACGCCCGCGTCGTCAAGCCGGGCACTGTTCGGGTCGGAGATCCCGTGGTGAAGCTCGGGCCGGACTAGATTTCAGCCGGAAGCTCTTTCGGCGCCGGCTCGCGCTCGTCAAGGTGCTCGCGGACGAGCGTGTCGTAGTAGACGTAGGTCGTCGCGATGCCCACGAACGGCATGGCCACCGCGTAGACGAGCCCGGCGAGCACGTTGACGAATCCGAACGGTGCGTCGATGAGGAGGATCAGCAGGGCCCCGAGGAGTGGGCCGGCCACGATCGCCAGCGCGCCCGCAACCACGACGAGTGTGCCTACCTTCAGCCACTGCAGGCGGACGAGTCGCCCGCTCCGCCGCAACGCGCCCAGTGCGGACTGCTCCTCGAGCTCCACGGCGGGCACGAGCAGGGCCCAGCGGACGGCGAGCCAGATCGCGATCGGCAGGAGGAAGACCGACACGCTGAGCACCGTCACGACACCCACGGCGACCGCCAGGGCGCCGAGCAGCTCCCAACTGCTGTCGAACGCCAGGCGGTACAAGGCGCGGAGGCCGACTCTGCGCCCCGCGTCGATCTCGACCATCGCCCGAGCGCAGGCCGCCTGCACGAGGGCGAGGGCGAGCAGCGTCAGCACGGTTCCGAGCCACACGCCGAGGCCGACGCGGAAGCCGCCGCCCTCCCCGTTCGGGTCGACTCCGACGAGCGAGGTCGCCGAGAAGAGCAGAATCTGGAGACCGGTGATGACGAGCGAGATCGGGATCACGACCAGACCGATCCCGAGGAAGAGCCGCGGCCGGAGCCGGTACATGCGCCAGGAGGCCGTGAAGGTCTGGCCCCACGAGCGGCGGCGGCGCATCCGGAGCGGAGTCGAGGGCCGCCACGATGTCCGCGTCAGGAGGAAGACGATGAGGCCGGCAAGGACGCCAAGGACGAGGGCGATTTGCGCTCCGTTGTCGACGACGCGGAGCACGAAGTTCGACCCGGCCTCGACCGCGCCGCAGAAGAAGTCGGTCGCATTCGTACCGAAGGCGCCGCCCGCGGGCACCGCGTAGCTGCGGTCGCGCCAGTCCTCGGCCCAGGTGATGGGCTCGGTCCACTGCGTCTTCAGGTTCGGCCCCGTGGGGCCGTTGTAGAACGCTTGCTGGCGTTCGCCCCAGCGGCCCTCGAACGCAATCCACGGAAACGCCGCGTGTGCCGCCTCCGGATCGCTCGGGATCGTGCCCACCGCGGGCCGGAGGCCGACGCTCGGCCCAGTCGTATCGTCGCAGCCCACCCCCTGCTCGGCCGAGCGCCCCAGGTGGAGCCCCTCAGCAAAAAAGTTTGCATGCGAGCCAGCGGCCGGGTAGACGACCGGATGCGTCCCGTCGACGATCTCGAGCTTCTCGTCCCCCCACTCCGCCCGCTCGGCGCCCTCGTGCTGGCTGTACCCGACCTCGAGCGGCTCGGTTTCGAGCGCCTCCTCCGCGCTCGAAGCCGGGAAGACGAGCTGGATCATCTCCCAGTCGCCCTCGTGCAAGTTGTTCCAGTCGTTGAACGGGTAGTAGAGCCAGTACTGGAGCGACAGCCGATCCGGGTACGGAGGCTCGGTCGCGACGTGTGCGTATACGGTCGGCTCGGTGTCGGCGGTGATCCGCCGTGCCCACCGCTCGTAGTCGCACCCGGGGCGAAGCGCATTTCCGGGGAAGTCGAGGTTGTACTCGTAGAGCCCCCGCCCGAGCTCGTCCGCAGAGGGGGCGATGGTGACGAGGTCGTTGCTCTTCCAGGGGCCGCGGAGCGAGACGGTGTCCTCGTCGAGGACGGCGTCGATGTCGATCGGCTCGTACGGCTCGCCGGGCCCGCACTCCTCCTCCTGGTCGACGAGCCGCACCACCGGGGCGTAGCGCTCGGCGAGGTCTTGCTCGGCATCCGCTCGTGCGATGCCCGGGAGTGCGAGCGCCGCGCCTAGGAGGACGATCGCGGCGACGGCGCGCATCGCGAAACTATGACGAAGCCTTCGGAGCCCCGCCGGCCGTGTTCCCCGGACCGGCCGGACCTAGCCCTCCTTCTTCCAGCTCCAGACGTCGTACACCTGGCGCAGTTGCCTCACGACCTCCTTCGCGACGATGTCCCCGCCGTCGCGCTCGAGGTGGATGCCGTCGGGCGCCCGGATCTTCTCGAGCTCGCCGTCGTCGGAGCGGCGATACGACGCGAACTCACCGTCGTCGTTGGCGAGCAAGCCCCACATGTCGACGAACGCGACCTTGCCCGGTCGCTTCTGCGCCTCGGCGAGCGTCATCTGGTTGAGGAGCCTCCAGCGATGCGACCGGGCGGAGTCGTCCGTCACCGGCAGTCCGAGCCAGACGACGAACCCGCCTGCGCGGTTGACGATGTCCATGAGCCCGCCGACGCGACGCTGGTACTCCTTCGTCCACTTCGGCCCGCCGAACCCGTCCAGCGAGACCCCCTTGGGGACACCCGTCATGAGGTCGTGATCGTCGTTTCCGCCGAAGCAGAAAACCACCGTGTCGATCCGGCGCCTCTGAACCTGCTCGGAGACTTCGCGGAACCAGTTGAAGACGTCCGGACGGGTCAATCCGGTGGCGACCCGCCCCTCGACGTCGCCGAGCTTCTCCACCGCCTCGTTCAGGCCGAGGGCCCGATAGATCGAATACCCCGGGGTGATGACCAGCGAGTCGCCCGCGATCCAGAGCCGCATCTTGTTGGTTGGCGTGAACACGACCCGCTCCGGCTTCTCGGGCCCGGCGCGGGGCGGCGAGCTCTTGCCGTTCGGGGACGTTGGCGTCACCGGGCCGGCGCCGGGAGTCGTGGCGGTCGGCGGGGGCGGCGGCAGGACGATCGCCGTGTCGATCGTCGCGTGCTCCCGGCCGATCGCGTCCTCGAACCAGGCGCGCGGACGGTCCAGGCGAAGCGCCATGCTCACCTGCCGCAGCGGCCCGGCGAAGGCGAGCGCCACGTCCCGCTGGGTCCCCTCCGGCTGGTTGAAGACCGACTTGTGGATGCTTTGAGCGTTCAGAAGCGCAGCGAGGAGCAGGGCGAGCGCCATCACGGCAAGCGCACGGCCGGCGGTCGCGAGGCGGCGCCCGTCCTCCGTCGGCGGAGCCGGCGTCCCCGTCCGCGCCCGCGTCGCCTGCTGCGCTCTCTCCGTCTCAACCGCCATCAGAACTGGAAGTAGATAAAGGGTGCCACGTCCTGGGGACCGAGGGCCTCCGTCACCATGAGGGCGAGCGCGAGTACGGCAGCCTGACCCACCAGGTTCAGGCGCGAGAACCCGGCGATGATCGTGCGCGGAACCTGGGACGGCAGGTACTGGGAGCCGATCCCAACTGCGATCGCGAGCAGCACCGGACCGGTGACCAGCGGGGAGGGCGCGCCCCAGTTCGTGAAGAGTCCGGTGATCATGTCCCAGGCGACGGCGAACGTGTCCGAGCGAAAGAAGATCCAGGCGAAGCAGACCACGTGGAAGGTCACCAGCCGCCGCCAGAGGTAGTCATGCCAGGTGTAATCCTCCTCCGGCTTCACCACGTGCCGCCCACGCCAGAAGCGCTCTGCGCACAGGCCGATGCCGTGGATCAGCCCCCACGCCACGAAGGTCCACCCCGCGCCGTGCCATAAGCCGCCGAGCAGCATCGTGAGGAGCAGATTTCGATAGGTGATCGCAGCCCCGTGCCTGCTCCCGCCGAGCGGGATGTACAGGTAGTCGCGCAGCCAGCGCGACAGGGTCATGTGCCAGCGCCGCCAGAAGTCCTGCAGGGAGGTGGCCGCGTACGGCGAGTCGAAGTTCTGCGGGAACTTGAAGCCCAGCAGCAGGGCGATGCCGATGGCGATGTCCGTGTAGCCGGAGAAGTCGGCGTAGATCTGCACGGCGTAGGCATAGACCGCGATCAGGATCTCGAGTGACGAGTACTGGCCGGGGTTGGCGAAGACCTCGTCGACGATGTTCGATGCCAGGTAGCTCGAGATCACCACCTTCTTGAAGAGCCCGGTGGCGATCAGGTAGAAGGCCCGGCTCGTGTCTACGCGACGCGCCGAGCGGGGCGTGTCGAGCTGCGGAATGAGCTCGTTCGGACGGACGATCGGCCCAGCGACCAGGTGCGGAAAGAACGAGAGGTAGGCGGCGAACTTCTCGAGGGTGGTCGGCTCGGTGTCGCCGCGGTAGACGTCGACGATGTAGCTGATCCCCATGAAGGTGTAGAAGGAGATCCCCACCGGCAGGATCACGGTGCGCACGTCCAGGGGGATGTCGAGCCCGACCAGGTTCGCCAGGTTCTCGGTCGAGCTGACGAAGAAGTCGTAGTACTTGAAGTAGCCGAGAACCGCGAGATTCCCGCCGACCGCGAGCCAGAGGAGCGCTTTCTTCCGGCTCGGGAACTCCGCCGCCCGGTGAATCCGGACGGCCATGAGCTGGTTCCAGAGGATCGAGCCCGCGAGGAGGAGGATGAAGCGCCAGTCCCACCAGCTGTAGAAGACGAAGCTCGCCCCGATGATGAACGGCCGCCACCGGTGGACCGTGGGCATGAGCAGCCACGAAAGCGGCAGGACGATGATGAAGAAGATCGCGAAGGTGGCGGTCGGGAAGAGCACGGGTGGTGATACGGCGCCCGGCCTCAGATCGAGCCGCGAAGGCGCGACTGCGCCAAGCGTAACGACTTGCCAGGCTGGCATTCCGGGTCGGCAGCGCTCGCCAGAAGCCGGGCTATCCTGTTCGCATGCGCATGCGCTTCGGGGCCGCAGGCTCGCTCGTTCTCGTTGCCCTGCTCGCGTCGCTGATCGCGCTCGGGCCGGCGGCCGAGTCGGCCGGCGCCGTGAAACTCACCTTCATCGGCGACTCGAAGGCCGCGGGCATCGAGTTCAGCCGGAAGGCGAAGCGATTGCTCGCCCGCGGGAACGACGTGCGCCGCGACCTCAAGGTCTGCCGCCGCCTCGTCGCGCCGAGTTGTGAATACCACGAACGTCACACCGCGCACCGCGTTGGAGGCGATCCGGCACTACGACACCGACCTCGGCCGGGTGCTCGTGATCGACGTCGGCTACAACGACTCCTCGGCCACGTACCGCTCGCAGCTCAACACGGTGATGCGCGCGGCTCTCGCCCGGGACGTGCAGGGCGTCGTGTGGGTGAACCTGAAAGCCGTCCGCAGCGACTACTCGCGCATCAACTCGATCATCAACCGCGCCCGCCAGCGGTGGCCGGAGCTCTACGTCGCCAACTGGAACAAGCACCAGAAGGGCCATCCAGGCTGGTTCGCCGACTGGGATGCCGAAGGCATCCACTTGACCTCGGCCGGTGCGGTCGGCCTCGTGCGGCTGGTGCGGAGATACATTCCGCGCGCCGCGGAGGGGCCGCGCGAGGTGGTCGCCGCCGAGGTCTCCCAGACGCCGGCCCCGACCGGGGACACCGAGACAGCCACGGCCGAGGCCGCACCCGCGATCGAAACCGAGAACGACCTCACCGCGGACAGCCCCGCCGTCGGCTCCAATATCGGCGGCGACGACGGCTCGACCGGGCTCGATGACGTCCTGCCCCTCGCCGGCGGGGCGGCGCTGATGCTCTTCCTGATCTTCGTGACGGTGAAGCGGCGCGGCGCGACCTGAGCCCGCCCCAGGCGTCTATCCCCGCTCCTGCAGGACCTCCGCGACGGGCGCCTCCGGCTGCGTCGCGATCCCTCCGCGCACGTACTTGTGCACGGCGACCGCGACGACGGCTCCGAGCGGCGGCGCGATCAGGTAGATCCAGATCCCGGTCCAGACATTGCCGACCAGATCGGGCCCGAAGGTCCGCGCCGGGTTCACCGACGCACCGCTGAACGGGATGGCCGCCAGGTGCACCGCGACGAGCGTCAGCGGGATGGCCAGAAGCGCGCTCCCACCGTACTGGCCGCTGACGCTGGCCTGCAGGATGACCAGGACGAAGATGGCCGTGAAGATGAACTCCATGAGGAAGGCTGTCCCGCTGCCCGTGACCCCAGGCACGGTCGCGGTCCCCTTCACGGCGAGGCGGCTGGTGGCGATTGCGAGAACCAGCGCGGCGGCGATCCCTCCGAGGAACTGCGCCCCCCAGTAGCGGACGAGGTCGGCGCTCGACAGGCGCCCGTCCAGGAACATGGCGAGCGAGACGGCCGGGTTGTAATGGCCGCCCGAGACCTCGCCGAAGGCGTACAGGCCGGCCAGCAGCGCGAGGCCAAAGGCGAACGGGATAACGATGAGATTGAGCCCCGACCCGGTCACGGCCACGATTGCCGTCGTGCCGCCAAAGACGAGGACGAACGTGCCAAGCAGCTCTGCTGCGTATTTCTGCCAGGTGTCCATGCGAACCTCCAGGGACGAGGAAGACTGGTCGCCGGGGCAAAGTATTGACAGCCCGGCGGATGCCGCCTAGGGAGCGCGGTCACGGGTCGCCGCCGAGCGCCCCCGGAACGTCGCCACGAGCTTCCCATCGGCATTCCTGACGTCCACGTCGTAGACGCCGTTTCGGCCGTCGAGCTCGCGCTCATTGGCTTCCGCGACGAGCTCTTCGCCCTCGCGCGCCGGAGCGAGGAACTCGATCGAGCAGCCGGAGGCAACGGTGGTCACGCCGCGCGAGTTGCACGCGAAGGCGAAGGCCGAGTCGGCGAGCGCGAAGACGAGGCCCCCGTGAGCCGTGCCATGCCCGTTGAGCATCTCCGGGCGCACGGTCATGCGAATACGCGCATACCCGGGCCGAACCTCGTCGAGCGACATTCCAAGCGTCTGCGACGCTCGGTCGCGCCTCCACATCGCGTCCCCGACCGCGGCGGCGGCCTCGTCCGGCGTCGTCACACGCGCTCGACGAGCTCGTCGAGCGGCTTACGACGGGCGCGGGCGCTCCACTCGTCGGCCGGCCTCGAGGACGGATCCGGCGGCTTCACCGGATAGCCGAACGTGAGCACGATGGCCGGCTCCTCTCCCTCGCGCAGGCCGAGAAGCTCGATCACCGGCTTCCGATCGGGCATTCCGTTGGGGCAGCCACCGACGCCGAGGTCCCACGCGGCCAGCAGCATGTTCTGCGCGCAGCGGCCGGCGTCGAACGTGACGGGCCCCTTACCGCTGACCGCGATGACGACAACCAGCTGCGCGCCGCGGACGTTGCCGGGCGCATACACGAGCTCCGCCAGCCCTTCCCGCCGCTCGGGGCTCTCGACGAGGACGAAGCGCCACGGCTGGCGGTTGTTCGCGTTCCCCGCAAGGCGGCCCGCGTCGAGGATCTGGAGCTGGACATCGTCGGGAACCGGACGGTCGGCGTAACGCCGGACCTCGCGCCGGGAGGCGATCCCGAGCCGCAGCTCCATGCCCCGGAGTCTAGTCCGACCGCGTGAGCACGCCGAGCATGAGCCCGAAGAGGGCGTGCACGACCGCCTCGTAAGCGAATACGCGGCCGTTCGTTGCAAGCGGCGGCCACGCGCCGCTCCTTCTGTCCGGGTGCAGCCGGTCGACGACAGCCATGGCTGGCCAGAGCGCGAGATTCTCGACCTGGGCCGCGGCCACACCGCGTCTTGCACCGCTGCCCCCGACCGCAGCAAACGTTGCACCGAATGCGGCGCCGTTCAGCAGGTGGAGGGCGAGCCCGGCGCTTCGCCAGCGGACCCCGCCTCGAGTGACGAGGGCGCCAAGCAGACGCACGTCCGAATACCCGGCAGGTGTGCAGAAGACGCGGGCGGCGGCCGGCTCGACAGCCGCCCACACGGCCGCGGCTGCAGCCCCTGCCAGCGCTCCGCGGATCATGGCCGGAGCGTATCCTCCGCCCGTGGACACGCTCGGGCTCGACGCGCAGCGACGGCTCACGCTGGCGGCGACGATCCTCGGCTCGTCGCTCGCGTTCATCGACGCGACCGTCGTCATCGTCGCCCTTCCGACGATCGAGGAGGACCTCGGCCTCGGTCTGACCGGGCAGCAGTGGATCTTCCTCTCCTACTCGCTCGCCCTGGCGTCCCTCTACCTCGTCGGCGGCGCGATCGGCGACCGCTACGGTCGACGGCGCGTCTTCATCGCTGGCGCGGGCGGCTTCGCGCTCGCCTCGCTCCTCGCCGGGGCGGCGCCGAACGAGGCCGTCCTCATCCTCGCCCGGACGCTGCAGGGCGTCGCGGGCGCGTTCCTGACCACGAACTCGCTCGCGCTCCTCCGGGCCGCCTACGGCAAGGACGCGGGGCACGCGATCGGGCTCTGGACCTCGCTCACAAGCGTCGCAACGATCCTCGGCCCGCCGGCCGGCGGGGCGCTCGTCGAGTGGGTCTCATGGCGTTGGATCTTCCTGCTGAACCTGCCGCTTGCCGCCGCCGCGGTCTTCCTCGCGCTCGCCGGCCGCGGGGATGACGCCGCCCCGGAGCGCACGGGCCGCCTCGACCTCCCAGGTGCCGCGCTCGCGGCCACGGGCTTCGGGTTTCTCACCTACGGCCTCGTCGAGGGCGCCGACCGTGGTTTCGGAACCGTCTGGTGGGCCTTCGTCGTCGCCATCGCCGCGCTCGCCGCGTTCGTGGTCGTCGAGCAGCGCGTCGCGCACCCCATGCTCCCGTTCGCGCTCTTCCGCGCGCGCAACTTCGCCGCGGCCAACGTCGAGACGTTCCTCGTCTACGCCGGCCTGTACGGGTTCTTCGTCTTCTTCACGATCTACCTCCAGTTCATCGGCTTCACGCCCTTCGAGGCAGGTCTCCTCAACATTCCGTCGAGCATCGTCCTGATCGTCCTGGCTTCCCGCTTCGGGCGGCTCGCCGACCTGCACGGACCGCGGCTCTACCTCACGGTCGGGCCGGCCCTGATCGGAACGGGGACGCTGGTCTTTTGCCTCGTCGAGGACAAAGACCAGTTCTGGACGTGGGGCATCCTCGGGCTCCTCCTCTTCTCGCTCGGCCTCGCGATGATGGTGGCGCCGATTACCTCGACCGCACTCAAGTCGGCGCCCGAGCGCTATGCCGGGATTGCCTCGGGGGTGAACTCGACGGTGTCGCGCCTCGGAAGCCTCGTCGCCGTCGCGCTCATCGGGCTGATCATCACGCTCGTCTTCGAGGCCCGAACGGACGCCGCTGACGCCGTACCGCTCGCGAAGAACCAGATCGAGGTCGAGCTCAGGGACGCCTCCATTGCCGGGTTCCGGGCGGGCATGGTCCTCGCAGCCGCGCTCGCCTTCGCGGGCGCCGCGATCGGGGCGACCTGGATCTCGAACCGCGAGGCCCTCGGCGAGGGCGACGACGTCAGCGAACCGGAAGCGGCGCCAGCCGGAAGCTGAGCGTCGCCGCCCGCTCGCGTACCCGCGCCACCGCTTCCTCGCGCGTCTCGCCAAACCCCGTGAAGATCGCAAGCCGGTAGCTCTGGGCGTCGTTCACGCCCTGCGCTGAGAGTCGCAGCCCGGGCCTGACGAGGATCTCGAGGTCGAGTTCGGGCTCGGGCACCGCCTCGACGACCGCGTCCTCGAAGGTCCGGAGCGCGTAGCTGACTGCCACGCCGTCGGGCTGGCCGCTCTGCCAGTCGGGATCCTCGCCGAGCGCGAGCTTGAAGAGCGCGTCGTAGCTCGAGCGCCCGTGCAGCCCCAGGAGGAGCGGGGCGAACTGCGAGGCGATGCGCGCGTTGACCTCGACGATCTGGGCGGGCCCAGTCTCCGGGACGATGAACTCGACGTTGAAAAAGCCGTCGTCGAAGCCGAGTGCCGGAATGACCCGAGCGGCCACGTCGGCGAGCTCGACCCGCCGTTCCTCCGGCAGGGAGGTCGGGTACTCGAACCGCTCGAAGCTGAGCGTGCCCGGGTACTTGACCGAGTCGGTGATGCCGACGATCGTCACCCGGCCCTCGAACGCGTACCCCTCGAGCGTGACCTCGATGCCTGCCAGGAGCTCCTCGGCAAGGAACCCGTCGGACGCCGAAGGATCGCCGCCTGCGAGCGCGACGATGCCCGCATACCGGCTGCCGTCGGCCCGGGCCTCGTGGACCTGCACGAGGTCCTGTTCACCGTCGATTCGGTAGGCGTTCTCGGAGAGCCGGCCGACGACGGGCTTGACGAAGAACGGAAACGGCAGCGGCGCTCGCGAGTCGAGGAGTGCAAAGCGCGGCGTCGCCTCGGGCACGATCTGATGCTGCACGGCCCGCGCGCTGGGCTTGTGCTGGATGCGGAGGACCGATTCCGGCGTTGGCCCCGCGAGCCCTAGGCGGCCCGCGAGCACCGCGGCCAGAAGGGCGGAGGCGTCCTTCGTCGCGAGAACGCCCTCCGCCGGAAGCCGCTCGGCCTCCGCCAGGAGCACTGCAGGATCGAACGCTTCGAGCTGGTCCAGGTCGGAGCCGGCGAAGTGGACGCGGTAGCGGTCTTCCAGCCCGGCGGCGCGAATCGCCTTCAGGTCCCGCTCCTGCGGGCACAGGACGAGGATGTCTTTCATGGGATGGGCGCCCCCGCGCGCCGAAATGCTAGCGGTCTGGGCTCCATCTACGCTGTCGCCGTGCTCGACGCCCGCACCGACGTCGTCGGGAGCCTCCTCCGCCCGCCCGAACTGCTCGAAGCCAGGCGCCGGCTCGAAGCCGGCGAGCTTTCGACCGCCGCGTTCAAGCAGGTCGAGGACCGGGCAGTCGACGACGCGCTTGCGCTGCAAGAGAAGGCGGGGATCGATGTCGTCACGGACGGCGAGATGCGGCGGCTCTCGTTCCAGAGTCAGGTGCCCGCGGCGGTGGACGGCTTCGGCGAGTGGGATCTCGACGCGTTCCTCTGGGGCGAGTGGCACTCCGACGAGCTCGGAGATCTCACGGTCGAGCGCCCGCCCATCGCGGCCGTCGCGCCGCTCCGACGGCGTCGGTCCCTTTCCGGCGAGGAGTTCGCGTATGCCCGCGGACGTACCGATCGCGTGCTCAAGGTCACGCTGCCGAGCCCGAGCCTCTTCGCGAACTTCTACGACCCGGAGCGCTCGCGCGACGCCTATCCGACGCTCGAGGCGTTCCTCGGGGACGTGGCCGAGATCCTCAGGGAGGAGGTCGAGGAGCTCGTCGGGCTCGGGGCGACCTACATCCAGCTCGACGCGCCTCACTATCCCCTGCTGCTTGACGAGGCGTACCGGGCGTTCTACGAGAGCAGAGGCTGGCCGGCGGAGCGCTGGCTCGATCTGGGCAGCGAGCTCGACAACCTCGTGATGGGCGATCATCCCGGCGTGACCTTCGGCTTCCACCTCTGCCGTGGGAACCAGGCGAGCCGCTGGCTCGTCGAAGGCGGCTACGACTGGCTCGCAGAGCGGCTCTTCGGCCGAATCAAGGCGCAGCGACTCCTGCTCGAGTACGACGACGCGCGCTCCGGGGGCTTCGAGCCGCTGGCACACGCCGCCGAGGATGCGGTCTGCGTGCTCGGGCTCGTGACGACGAAGACGCCCAGGCGGGAGACGGTCGCCGAGCTGGCGGGCCGGATCCGGGAGGCCGCAAACGTGATCCCTCTGGAACGGCTCGCTCTCTCGCCCCAGTGCGGCTTCTCGACCTCGGTGATGGGCAACTCCCTCTCGGTCGAGGACGAGCGGGCGAAGCTCACGACGATCGCCGAGACGGCGGCCGAGGTCTGGGCGTGACGGTTTCGCTCGACGGCCGCAGCCTCACGATCGCCGAGGTCGTCGCGGTGGCGCGCGACGGTGCGCAGGTCGAGCTCGCGCCCGACGCCGTCGCGCGCATGCGCGAGACCAGGGCGTTCGTCGTGCGCGTGCTGGAGCGAGGCGATGCCGTCTACGGGATGACGACCGGAGTGGGCGCGCGGAAGAAGATCTCCGTCTCCGCCGAGGAGGCGCGGGACTTCAACCGCGCCCTCATCGCCAACCACCTTGTCGGAGCCGGGCCCGACGCGCCGACGGAGGTCGTGCGGGCGACGATGGTCAGGCTCGCCAACGCCCTTGCCGGCGGCACGCCCGGTGTCCGCCCCGAGATCGCCGAGCGTCTGGCCTCCGCCCTGAACGGCGGCGAGCACCCCCGCGTCCGGGTGCTGGGCTCGCTCGGCCAGGCCGACCTTCCGGCAATGGCCGATCTCGCTCACGGCCTCTTTGGCCAGGTCGCGCTCGAGGCGAAGGAGGCGCTCGCGCTCCTCAACTCGAACGCGTTCTCGACCGGGACGGCGACGCTGGCGATCGACGACACGGACCGCCTGCTCGAAGCCATGGACGTCGCCGGGGCGCTCGACCTGGAGGCCTTCGCCGCCAACCTGACGCTGCTCCATCCGGCCATCGCCGAGGTGCGGCCGTATCCAGGCCTCGCCGAGTCGCTGGCCCGCCTGCGCGGGCTGCTGGAGGGAAGCTCGCTCTGGGAGGCGAGGATGGCGCGGAACCTCCAGGACCCCCTCTCCTTTCGCGGCCTTCCGCAGCTCCACGGAGCGCTGCGGGACGCGCTCTCGTTCGCGCGGGGCCAGCTCGAGATCGAGCTCAACGCGTCGCAGGAAAACCCGCTGATCGTTCCGGACGAGGATCGCATCGTCTCGGTCGCCAACTTCGAGATCCTCCCCCTGGCCGCCGCCCTCGACTTCCTCCGCATCGCCCTCGCCCCCGCGCTGACGACCTCCGCGGAGCGGATCCTGAAGCTCCTGCAGGGCCCGCTCACCGGGCTTCCGGACGGCCTCGCGCCGCGGCAGGGGCTGGCCGAGAACTCGCTGGGCGAGCACGGGGTCACCGCGCAAGGGCTGACCGCCGAGGCGCGGCTCCTCGCGCAGCCCGTCTCGTTCGAGCTGGT
Organism: uncultured Actinomycetes bacterium; assembly: GCA_963842305.1. Taxonomy (GTDB): domain Bacteria; phylum Actinomycetota; class Thermoleophilia; order Gaiellales; family Gaiellaceae; genus JAIBJN01. Next base: position 98,355 of record CAWJFW010000001.1, on the reverse strand, counting down.
AACGACGACGCACGCGGAAGGCATCGAGGACCGGATGACGATGGCGCCGCTCGCCGCGCGCCGCCTGGCCGAGATGGTCTCCCTCGGGGAATCGGTCGTGGCGATCGAGCTCGTCATCGCCGCCCAGGCGGTCGACCTCCGCCGGCCCGCACGCCTCGGGACCGGCACGGGGGCGGCGCACGCGCGGGTGCGGGAGGTCGTCCCGTTCCTCGCCGAAGGCGACACCCTCCTGCCCGACCTCGAACCCGTGCGCGAGCTCATTCGGACGCGGACGCTTTTCGCCTGACGGCCGGGCGGTGGGCCCGACGGCGGACTCGTTCGGCGCGGGTGCGCTAGGTTCCAGGCATGGCCGTCGAGATCGAGCTCGGCCCGGACGAGGTGGTTCCCGGCAGGCCGTTCGCCGACCCGAGCCACACACACCGGGAGGAAGAGGCCCTTCGTATGCTGCTGGCGCACGAGCGCGAGCGCGCGCGGGCCTGGTGCGACGAGCCGTTCGAGAGCCGCAGTGACGTCGTCATCATGGAGACGGACGCGACAGGCCTCAGGCACCTGCTCGTCGTGCCCGAGACGCACGCCCTCATCCAGGCTCGGGACCTCCGTGTCGTCGGCTTCTTCGGCCGGCCGCGCGAGGACGCCCAGACGGAGCTCCTCTTCGAGCTCGAGGAACGGCTCGTCGCCGGCATGAGCGACTATGCCGAGCGCGGGCTCCTGAGCTACTACGACCTCGAGCTCGTCAAGGGCGCGTACGGAAACCTGATCCTCTTCTCGGATCCTGACGGGCCGGCGAAGTGGGGCGAGAATCCCGTCCACAAGGAAGCCGTCGAGATCTCCCCGCGCAACTACCACGAGATCCGGCTCCACCAGGGGACTCTGCCCGGGGGGCTGCTCGAAGAAGGTGAGCTGCAGGTTACGAGGACGCGCTACATCGACTACAGCGGGCCGGAAGTCTGGCGCGCCGTCCGCCGGTTCGCCTAGGTTCAAACTTCCGACGGGAGAGGCCGTCTATACCACCGATCCTGAGGACGTGCGGAGGTGCACGAGCGGGCGTCCTCGCGCACGCAATTGACCGTGTCACGGCGATCAGCTATAAGCGGCGCTCACCCCGCCGGACCAGCACCGGAGAAGGAGACTCCCATGGATGCGATGCACCGGGTCGACGAGATTCGCAAGGGTAGCAGCGAGGTCGAGAACCACCTGATCGACGCGCTCTCGGCCGGCAGGATCAGCCGGAAGGAGTTCATTCGGAGAGGAACGGTGCTGGGCCTGTCGCTGTCGGCGCTCTCCTTCATCGCGTCCGCCTGCGGCGGAGACGATGACGACGGCTCGGCGACCGGCGCAACCGGCGCGACCGAGGGGCAGGCAAACCCCGGCGGGACTCTTCGCACCGGCATCATCGCGCCCGCGATCGAGCTCAACCCGCTCGTGGTCTACGACGAGGGTGGGCTGGCGGTTCTCGGCCAGTCCGGGGAGTACCTGGCGTGGTCGAACGATCAGCTCGAGCTCGAGCCGCGTCTCGCCGAGAGTTGGACGCCCAACGAAGACGGCTCGATCTGGACGTTCAAGATCCGCCAGGGGGTCACGTTCCACGACGGCGCACCGCTCACCGCCACGGACGTCGCCTATACCCTCAACCTCAACGCGGATCCGAAGAACGAGGGGAACGCGCTCTCGGCATTCGGGGATCCGGGCGGCCTCTCGGCCGGAGGTGCGGAGGCGATCGACGACGCCACGCTCGTGGTCACGCTCAACGGCCCGAACGGAAGCTTCCCCTACCTCGTCAGCTCGGACAACTACAACGTCATCGTCGTCCCTGACGGCTTCGACCCCGCGACGTGGGAGAAGTCGTTCATGGGAACGGGCCCGTGGGTCCTCGACACGTTTACGCCTCAGCAGGGCGTGACGTACACGAAGAATCCCAACTACTGGGACACCCAGCGCCAGCCGCTCGCGGACGCGAGCGAGCTCCGCTTCTACGCTGAGGACCAGGCCCGGATCCTCGCGATCCAGGGCGGCGAGGTCGACATCCTCAGCCAGTTCCAGGTCGTCGCCGGCGGCGAGGCGCTCCTGAACGACCCGAGCATCGTCGTCACGGAGGTGCAGGCCGCGCAGCACCGCCAGATCCACATGAGGACGGACCAGGAGCCGTTCCAGGACAAGCGGGTTCGCCAGGCCATGGCCCTCCTGCTCGACCGGCCGACGATCATCGAGGGGTTCTTCCAGGGCAAGGCGGACATCGGCAACGACAATCCGTTCGCTCCCGTCTACCCGTACACGGACACCAGCGTGCCGCAGCGCGAGGTGAACGTCGAGCAGGCGAAGCAACTCCTCGCTGACGCGGGTAAGAGCGACGGCTTCAAGGTCGAGCTCTCGACCTGGGACAACTACGAGATCCCCCAGCTCGCCCAGCTCCTCCAGGGCGCGGCGAAGGAGGTCGGAATCACGATCACGCTGAACATCACCGACGCCGGAACCTACTACTCGGACTTCTGGCTCGACTCGCCGCTCGGGATCACGGACTACGGCCACCGCGGAGTCCCGACGGTCTTTCTCACGGCCGCGCTCGGGAGCAAGGGCACCTGGAACGCCGCTCATTTCAAGGACAAGACGCTCGACGGCTACATCGTCGACTTCGTGTCTGCGCTCGATCTGGACGCGCAAAAGGCGGCCGCCAAGACCCTCGAGGAGTACCTCCTCGAGGAAACCCCTGTCATCTTCCCGTACTTCTACTACCACCTCTCCGCAGAACGGAACGTCACCGGCATCGACCCGACCGGAATGGGCCACATCGACCTGACGAAGGCGGGATTCACCAGCTAGGAGCAGGCGGCCCGCGAAACGCCGTCCGCGGCCCGCCCGGAAGGAGCCTGCGATCGCACGATTCCTCCTCAGGCGACTCGGGCTGGCGCTCGTCACGCTCTTCCTCCTGAGCGTGATTCTCTTTGCCGCAGCGCAGCTTCTTCCCGGCGACGTCGGCCGCGCGATCCTCGGGCCTTTCGCGGATCAGGAGGCGGTCGACCAGCTCAACGAGGAGCTCGGCACGAACCGCTCGATCATCGTCCAGTACGGGGACTGGATCGGCGGCGTCCTCCAGGGCGATCTCGGCGACTCGTACGCGTTCAACCGGCCCGTCGGAGACCTCCTCTGGCCAGCGCTCCGAAACTCGGCCAAGCTCGCCCTCCTCGCCCTCCTGATCGTCGTCCCGGTCGCGGTGCTCGGCGGCGTTGCCGCGGCGCTCAAGGCGGGGCGCGCGCGGGATCGCATCATCTCCCTCGGCGGCCTCTCCGCGACGGCCATCCCCGAGTTCGTCTGGGCCGTGCTCGGGATCATGGTCTTCGGCCTCTGGCTCGACGTCCTCCCGGTGACGGCTCAGGCCCCGCCGGGCTCCGACTTCCTCACCCAGGTGAAGTACCTGCTCCTCCCGGCGCTTTGCCTGGTCTTCGTCCTCTTCGGCTACATCGCGCGCATGGCGCGGGCCGGGACGATCGAGGCCCTCGACGCCGACTACACGCGCACCGCTGTCCTCAAGGGTTTGCCTCGGCGCACCGTCATTCGCCGCCATGTCCTCCGGAACTCCCTCCTGCCTACGATCGCGGTCGTCGCGACCCAGATCGGCTACCTCTTCGGCGGCCTCGTCGCGATCGAGCTCATCTTCAACTACAACGGCATCGGGCAGCTCATCTTCCGCGCTGCCCAGCGGCAGGACTTCCCCCTCCTTTTGAGCGCGTCCCTTGTCGTCGGCGTCGTCTACCTCGTCGCGACGCTCATCGCCGACGTGCTCTACTCGCTCCTGAACCCCCGCATCCGCCTCGCCTCGTCCGAGTCATGAGCAGGCCCGAAGAGCGGCTCGTCCTCGCAGAGCATCCGGTCCCGGAGGCGCCGCCGGAAGACCGCGACGAGGCGCGACTGGCCCATCGTGAGCGGCTCCGGCTCCTCGTCCGCTCGAAGACGTTCCTGGCGGGCGGGTTCCTCGTCGGCGTCTTCGTCTTCTGCGCGATCCTCGGCCCGGCCGTCGTGCCCTACGATCCCTTCGGCGCTCCAGCCGATCTCCTGGCCAAGCTTCAACCTCCCTCGAGCGCGCACCTCTTCGGCACCGACCAGCTCGGCCGCGACGTCTTCTCGCGCGTTGTCGTCGGAGCCCGCGACATCCTTGTCGTCTCCGTTGCGGCCACGCTCCTCGGCGCCGTCCTCGGCACAGTCTTCGGGCTCGTGACGGGATACTTCCGGGGCCTCGTCGACGAGGTCCTCATGCGGATCGTGGACGCATTCCTCGCGATCCCGCTCGTCATCCTCGCGACCGTCGCACTCGTCGCGCTCGGCCCGTCCAAGGGCACTCTGATCGTCGTCATCGGCATCGTCTTCGCGCCGATCATCGCCCGGAGCGTGCGGGCGGCGGTGCTCTCCGAGCGCGAGCTCGAGTACGTCGAGGCGGCCAGGCTCCGGAACGAGGGCGCACCCTACATCATGTTCGCCGAGATCCTTCCCAACGTCACCGGGCCGATCATCGTCGAGTTCACGGTGCGCCTCGGCTACGCGATCTTCGCGATCGCCACGCTCACGTTCCTCGGCTTCGGGGTCCAGCCGCCGTCCCCGGACTGGGGTCTCCAGATCAAGGAGAACTACGTCATCCTGAACGGCGGCTACTGGTGGCCGACCTTCTTCCCGGCCCTCGCCATCGCAGCCCTCGTGGTCGGCGTGAACCTGATAGCCGACGGCCTGACGCAGGCCTTCGAGCGATGAGCGCCGTTCCCGTCACCGTCACGCCTCCGGCGCTCGAGCTCGACGACCTCCAGGTCGCCTTCGACGTGCGGGGGCGGTGGCTTCGGGTTCTGCGGGGCGTGTCGCTCACGATCCCGGCCGGCGGCTCCTACGGCCTGGTCGGCGAGTCCGGTTGCGGCAAGTCCACGACGGCCCTCGCGATCATGCGCTACCTGCCGCGGAACGGCCGCGTCACCGGAGGGTCGATCCGCGTCGACGGCGCCGACCTCGCGGCCATGTCGGAGGGGGAGGTGCGCCGCTACCGCTCCCAGACGGTGTCGATGGTCTACCAGAACCCCGGAGCGGCCCTGAACCCGTCGCTTCGGGTCGGCGACCAGGTAGTGGAGGCCTTCACGATCGCCGGCGTTCGACCCGCTGAGGCCGGCGAGCGCGCTCGGGAGATGCTGTCACGCGTCCAGATCTCGGACCCCGCGCGGGTCATGCGCCGCTACCCGCACCAGCTCTCGGGAGGGATGCAGCAACGGGCAGTCATCGCCATGGCCCTTGCCTCCGACCCGGCGCTCCTCGTCCTCGACGAGCCGACCACGGGCCTCGACGCGACCGTCGAGGCCGAGGTGCTGGATCTCGTCAAGGGGCTGCGCCAGGAGCTGGGCACGAGCATCCTCTTCATCAGCCACAACCTCGCCGTCGTCAGGCGGATGTGCGACCGCGTCGGCGTCCTCTATGCGGGTCGCCTCGTGGAGGAAGGCCCGGCCGAGGAGGTGTTTCGGGACCCGCGCCACCCCTACACGGTCGGGCTCCTGCGCTGCCTTCCCCGCGGCGGGATCAGTAAGGACGAGCGCCCGCTCGACACGATCCCTGGACTGCTCCCCCAACTGGGCGCCGAGCTCGTGGGCTGCGTCTTCGCGGACCGTTGCGGTCTTGCGCGGGATATCTGTCGCGAGGAGGAACCGCCTCTCCATCCCGCAGCGCCCGGCCGAACGAGCAGATGCCACTTCTGGCAGGACGCCCACGAGCTCCCCCACACCGTCGGAATGCCGCCCCCCGGCGCGGCGTCGCCGCGTCAAAGTGGTGATCCGCTGCTGGCGATCGCCGACGCTGCCAAGACCTTTCACCAAGACGGCCAGGACGTGCAGGCACTCGTGGGCGTGACCTTGGCCGTCGCCCCCGGAGAAACGCTCGGCCTGGTCGGCGAGTCAGGAAGCGGCAAGACGACCCTCGCGCGCATCCTCCTCGGGCTCACGGTTCCCGATGCCCGCACAACCGTCGAGCTGGACGGCGAGCGCCTGGCGCCAAGGCTCGCGCGGCGCGAACGCGAAGAGGTCCGCGCCGTCCAGATCGTGTTCCAGAATCCCGACTCGGCTCTGAACCGACGCTTCTCAGCGCGCCGCATCCTCGGCCGCGCGCTGACGAAGCTCCGCGGCTTGCGCGGCGAGAAGCGCGACGAGCGGGTGCGCGAGCTCGCGCAGTCCGTCCGCTTCGACGGTCGGCTGCTCGGCGCCCGTCCGGCCCAGCTCTCGGGCGGCCTCAAGCAGAGGGTGGCAATCGCGCGCGCCTTCGCCGGCGAGCCGCGCGTCGTCGTGTGCGACGAGCCGACCTCCGCCCTCGACGTCTCCGTGCAGGCCGCCATCCTGAACCTGCTCGTCGAGCTCCAGAGCGAGCAGGGCGTCTCCTACCTCTTCATCTCTCACGACCTCGGCGTCGTCCGCTACCTGGCCGACCGCATCGCGGTCCTCTACCTCGGCCGACTGATGGAAGTAGGCGACGCAGCCACCGTCTTCGAGGCACCACATCATCCGTACACCGAGGCCCTGCTCTCCGCCGTGCCCGCGCTCGAGGGCGAAGAACGCATGCGCATCCGCCTGGATGGCGAGATCCCGAGCGCGGCCGATCCGCCGAGCGGCTGCGTGTTCCACACGCGGTGCCCGAGGAAGGTCGGGGAGATCTGCGAGCGCGAGGAGCCTCCGCTGCTCGAGGTCGAGCCGGGGCACACGATGAGCTGCCACATCCCGCTGGAGGAGCTGCGCCAGCTACAGACGACGCCACCCCGGCCAAAGCCCTAGGGTCGAGGGGCACCCCTCTCCCACCACCCGCTTTCCAGCGTAACGCCGAAGTGAGCACGCGTGTGTGCCGGATCGTGCCGGAATCGTGCCCGATCGCTCAGAAGACGACGAGCTCGCGAACGACGTCTCCCGACCGAAGGCGCTCGAACGCCGCCGGGAGGTCGGAGAGCGAGATTCGGGCCGTAACGAGCTCGTCGAGAAGCAGCTTGCCCTCCGCATAGAGGTCGACGAGCCGAGGGATGTCTTCCTCGATCCGGGCGGAGCCCAGGAAGCATCCCTTGATCGTCTTCTCGTTGATGAAGCCCCAGGTGTCGATCGTGACTGTCGAGCCCTTGGGGGGCAGTCCGACGACCACGGCGGTTCCCCCGGGGCGCACCGCCTCCCACGCCTCGCGGATCGTCTCCTCGCGACCGATCGCCTCGAACGCGTAGTCCACCCCGCCGCCCGTCGCGTGGCGCACACGCCGGGCGGTGTCTGCGGACGCCCGCGCCGTCACGGTTGCGGTGGCGCCGAGGCGTTCCGCGAGCTCGAGCTTCTCCGCACGGACGTCGATCGCGACGATGGGAGCCGCACCGGCGAGACGGGCCGCCTGGACGACCGCGAGCCCGACGCCGCCGCAGCCCCAAACGGCAACGCTCGACCCCGGCTCGACGGCGGCCGTCCTCGTCACGGCCCCCCAGCCCGTGAGCGCGGCGCAGCCGACCAGGGCCGCGACATCGAGCGGTACGTCGTCGCGGATCGGCACGGCGACCGACTCAGGTACGACCGCGTACTCGGCGAACGCGGACACCGAGTTGAAGTGATGGAGTGTCTCGCCTCGCGAGGAGAGCCGCGACGTTCCGTCGGCCAGGGTTCCCGTGGCCGCCATTCGCTCGCCCTGCTCGCAGAAGTTCGGCCGACCGGCTCGGCACGCCTCGCATTCGCCGCAGGACGGAACCAGCGCGAGTACGACGTGGTCGCCGGGTTTCGCCCGCACGACGCCCCCTCCCGTCTCGGCGACGACCCCGGACGCCTCGTGGCCGAGAACGAGCGGGAGAGGCTCCGGAATGTCACCGTCGACCACGTGCAGGTCGCTGGCACAGACACCGCAGGCTGCAATGCGGACGAGGATCTCGCCATCGTGCGGCGACCCCAGCTCGACGTCGAGGATCTCGACCGGCAGGCCGGGCTCTCGGAGGACGGCTGCTTGTGCCCGCACGGAGGCGAGCGTACCGCTCCCGGCCCGTAGAATCGCGCCGTGCGCGCCGCAGTACTCCGCGAGGTCAACGCGCCGCTCCGCGTCGAGGAGGTCGAGCTCGCCGAGCCGAGCCCCGGCGAGGTGGCGGTTCGCCTCGCGGCGAGCGGCATCTGTCACAGCGACTGGAACGTGATCACGGGCAGCACACCGAACCCGATGCCCGTCGTCCTCGGCCACGAGGGAGCGGGAGTCGTCGAGGCAATCGGGGAGGGTGTGAACGAGGTGGCGCCGGGCGACCACGTCGTCCTCTCCTGGCTTCCCTCGTGCGGTCGGTGCTTCTACTGCACGCGCGGCCGTGGGGTGCTCTGTGACGCGGCGATGGCGGACATGTTCGAAGGAACGCTGCCCGGGGGGTCGGTTGCGCTCTCCCAGGACGGCACGCCGCTCTACCACTATTCCTTCCTCTCCACGTTCGCCGAGCGCTGTGTCGTGCCCGAGAGCTGCTGCGTGAAGATCCGAGAGGATGTGCCGCTCGAGGTCGCAGCACTCGTCGGCTGCGCCGTGATGACGGGGTTCGGCGCCGCGGTGCTGCGGGCGAAGGTCGAGCCCGGAAGTGTTGCCGTCGTTTACGGAGCAGGAGGAGTCGGGCTATCCGCCATCCTCGGCTGCGGGTTGGCCGGCGCGCGGGCGATCGTGGCCGCCGATCCCGTCGCCTTCAAGCGCGAGACCGCCCTCGCGCTCGGCGCGACCCACGCCGTCGACCCGGCAAGCGACGACGTGGCCGAGCTCGTCCGCGGGCTGACCGACGGGCGCGGCGCCGACTACGCCTTCGACACGGCGGGCGCCCCCGGGGTCGTCGCGCAGGCCTACGAGGCGGTCCGCCGCGGGGGCACCGTCGTCGCCGTCGGGATTCCCCCGGTCGACGCCACCGCGGACATCCCCGCCCCCTCCCTCCCGCGTGAGGAGAAGATCGTCACCGGCAGCTTCTACGGCTCGTGCCGCCCGCACCAGGACATGCCGCTCGTCCTCGACCTGTACATGGAGAAGAGACTCGACCTCGATGCGCTCATCACGCGAACGTTCGCGCTGGAAGAGATCAACGAGGGCTTCGCGGCCATGAACGCCGGAGAAGTGGCGCGGGGAGTGATCCGCTTCTGAGCTTTGCCACACGGACGCTGATCGGTGAGGGGTTTGCCGGAAGCGGGCCCGACGCCGCGCACCTGAACACCGTTCTCGGGCGAAAGGGCGGGCCCGTGGAGGCCGCATGGGCGACGGCGCTGGCCACGCCGCGGCAGGGGCATATCCCCTTCGTCGTCGTCGTGCGGCCGAACTACCCGGTCAAGCCGCTCACACTCTTCGTCAACAAGGCTGACGTGCGCGACGAGCGTCATGCGGCACTGACCTGGGGAGCGGCCCAGGCCGGCGTCGCCCGCGGCGTCCTCGAGTCCGTCGCCGAGGGCACGATTCCGCCCGGAGAGGTGGACGACGTGCTCCTGATCGCGGCAGCCTGGGTCGACTGGGCGGCCGCGGACGAAGAGGCGGTCTACGCGGCGAATGTCGAGGCGACGCGCGCTGCGCTCGCGAGCTCGGTGGCGGGTACACCGGCGCTCGACGACCTCCTCGGGCTCAGGAGCGAGCCCGAGAACCCGTTCTTCCGGCGGTAGGCATGCGGATCACCGGCATCCGCCTGCGCCGCCTCCGCTGCGGGCTCGACCCACCGTTTTCGGCCGCCTGGGATCCCGAACCACGACGCGTCGCCGAGGCGACGCTCGTCCTCGTCGAGACGGACGAAGGCCTGACGGGAATCGGCTCCGGTGACACGATGGACGGGTTCGAGCGTTTCGCGGACCTCTTCGTCGGCCGGGACCCGCTCGAGATCGAGCGGAACGTGTGCCTCCTCGAGACGATCACGTTCCACGCGGGCCGCTATTGGCCCTTCGAGGCCGCCCTGTGGGATCTTGCCGGCAAGGCCGTCGGCGAACCCGTCGCACACCTGCTCGGTGGAGCGCAGGAGCGCCTGCCCGCCTACGCGTCCACCGGGATGCTCCTCCCGCCCGATCAGCGGGCCGAGTTCGCGCTCGGCCTTCGAGAGCAGGCCTTTCAAGCGGTGAAGCTCCGCATCGCAGCGGACCGAGTCGAGGAGGGGCTCGCAACGGTCGCGGCGGTGCGGAATGCCGTCGGGTCCGATGTCGGGATCATGGTCGACCTGAATCAGGCGTGGAGGATGCCTGGAGACGACCGGCCCCTGCTCGGCTACGACGAAGTGAGTCACCTGGCTTCGGCTCTGGCGGAGCTCGACGTCACCTGGCTCGAGGAGCCGCTCGCCCGCGAGGACGTCGCCGGGCTCGTCCGGCTACGGGCCGAGAGCGGTCTCCCCCTGGCTGGCGGCGAGCTTGCGCGGACTCCGGCCGAGCTCGACGCCTACCTCGCCGCCGATGCCCTCGACGTTTACCAGCCCGACGCGGTGCTCGCAGTCGGCATCCTCCGCGCACGCGAGCTTGCCGAGCGGGTTCACGCAAGGGGGCTCCGGTTCACGCCGCACACGTGGACGAACGGGATCGGGCTGCTCGCCAATCTCCACCTCGCCGCCGGCGTCGGAGGCGGGCCCTTCCTCGAGTTTCCCTACGACCCGCCGGGGTGGACGCCCGAGCGCCGCGACTTCATGCTCGCGGAGCCGGTTTGGCCGGATGCCGACGGGCTCCTGTCCGTGCCCGATCGCCCGGGCCTCGGCATCGAGCTGGACGAGGATGCCCTCGAGCGCTACAGCGTAGGCTGAGCCGCATGACGCCGACCCCGCTCGAGCCCGCCCCGAGCTCGCTCGCCGGCAATCGCCACGTCTTCCTCAAGCGGGAGGACGTCCATGAGCTCGGGGCCTTCAAGTGGCGCGGTGCGCTCCCGGTGCTGAGCGCCTACCGCGAGGCCGGTGCCGAGGCCGTCGTCACCGCCTCCACGGGAAACCACGGAGCCGCGACTGCGTGGGCGGCCGAGCGGGTCGGCCTCGATGCCGTCGTCTACGCGCCGGAGGGGGCGACCCAGGCGAAGCTTGCGCTCGTCGACGGGCTCGGGGCCGAGATCCGGCTCGTCGGGGCCGACCTCGACGAGGCCAAGGACGAGGCGCGTCGCCATGCCCGGGAGGCGGGGCTTCCCTTCTTCGAGGACGGCGCCGAGCCGGCGCAGTACGAGGGCTATGGCGCGATCGCCGACGAGCTCTTCGACCAGCTCGAGGAGCCGCCGGCAGCCGTCGTCGTTCCGGTCGGAAACGGAGCGCTTCTCGGCGGCATCGGCATGGCGATCGTCACGCGGGCACCGGCAACTCTCAGGGTCGGGGTCGCGGCGAAGGAGGCGCCGGTCATGGCCGAGTCCTGGCAAGCCGGCGCGGTCGTCACGAGCGACAGGTCATCGACCTTCGCCGACGGCCTCGCCGTCCGTGTCGCGATCCCGTTCGCGGTCGACGTCCTCGGGGACGTGGCGAGCCGCATGGTGGTCGTGTCGGAGCGGGAGCTGGCGGAGGCGGTCGGCGCGTTCGCCGCAGTGGGCCTCCGCGTCGAGGGAGCCGCCGGCGCGGCGCTGGCCGCCCTTCCGCAGCTCGGAGACGTCGACGGGGGCGTGGTCCTCATCGTCACCGGCCGCAACATCGACGACGAGCTGTACGAGCGCGCGGTCGCGCGCCCCGAGACGTTCCCTGACTGACTACGCGCCCTTGCCCCGGTAGAGGCCATCACCGCCCTCGACGAGGCCCGCGAGCTCGAGCTCAGTCAGCGCGACCGCGACCTCGGGTGCGCCGAGCCCGGTTGCCAATGAGAGTTCGTCCAGGGCTGCCGCACCGTCGGCCAGGACAGACAGGACCGCGCCGGCCTCGGGCGACAGGTTCGGATGGGGAGCGGCTGGCGCGAGGCTCGAGGCCGAGCACCTCGAGGACGTCCTGGGCGGCGAGCATGGGCGTCGCTCCCTGGCGAATGAGGTCGTTGGTGCCTTTCGAGAGACCCGACGTGATCTCGCCAGGGACGGCGAAGACCTCCCGTCCGAGCTCGAGCGCGAAGTCGGCAGTGATCAGCGCGCCCGACCGCTCACGCGCCTCGACGACGACGGTCGCGGCCGCAAGTCCGGCGACGATGCGATTCCTCGCCGGAAAGCGCCAGGGTGCCGGCTCGACGCCGGGCGGATACTCCGAGACCACGGCCCCGCCCTCGGTGATCCTGCTCGCGAGCATGGCGTGCGCGCTCGGGTAGTCGCGGTCGATCCCGCAGCCGAGCACCGCGACCGTCGCTCCTCCGGCCGCGAGCGCTCCGCGATGCGCCTCGCCGTCGATCCCGCGTGCCATCCCGCTGACGACGACTGCGCCTGAGGCTGCGAGCGCCCGGGCGAGATCACGCGCCACCTGAGCTCCGTACGCCGAGCAGCTGCGGGCTCCGACGACGGCCACGGCGGGGCGCGACAGGATCTCGACCGGGCCTCCCCGCAGATAGAGCCGCGTCGGAGGATCATGGAGCTCGCCGAGGAGCGGCGGATACTCCGCCGCGCCCCGCGCGACGGTCGAGTAGATCACGGCGAGAGCTCGCGAGGCGTCCGGTACGACAGCGCCTCCGCCAGATGCTGTGGCTCGACCGAGTCGTTCCCGGCGAGCGCCGCGACGGTCGCGGCGACCCGCAGGACGCGGGCTCGCCCGCGCGCAGAAAGTGGCAGCGTGTCCACGGCCTGCGCGAGGAGTCCGCGCGTTTCCGCCCGGAGATGCGGTCGTTCCCCGCGCAGATGCTCCCTCGCCCGTTCGACGCGTACCCGTACGTCGGCAGACGGCTCCTGTTGCGATGCGTCCAGCTCCAGCCCACGCGGACGGGGCATGTGGATGACGAGATCGAAGCGGTCGAGGAGGGCGCGCGAGAGCTTCGTGCCGTAGGCGGCGAGCCTCTGCGGTGGGCAGGTGCACTCCACGGCCGGATCGCCTCGGGCACCGCAAGGACACAGGTTCATCGTGCCGACGAGGACGAACCGGGCCGGAAAAACGGCCTGCCCGGCGACTCGTGCGACGGCGATCACGCCGTCTTCGAGCGGCTGGCGCAGGGCCTCGAGCACCGGACGGTGGAACTCGGGGAGCTCGTCGAGCAGGAGCACGCCGTGATGAGCAAGGCTGACCTCGCCCGGACGCGGCCCCGGCCCACCCCCGACCACCGCGGCGGACGACGCGGTGTGATGCGGCGCGCGGAAGGGCGGCCGATCGACGAAGGCACGGCCCTCCGCCAGGACGCCTGCGACCGAGTGGATTCGGGTGACCTCGAGAGCCTCGTCGGATGTCAGGGGCGGGAGAAGGCCGGTCAGGCGGCGCGCCAGCATCGTCTTGCCGGTCCCGGGCGGACCCGCGAGCAGGAGGTTGTGGCGACCCGCAGCGGCGAGCTCGAGCGCGCGCCTGCCTCGCGCTTGCCCCCGCACGTCTGCCAGATCTGGTCCGGATCCGTTGACCGGAGGCGGCGCCGGCTCGACCCGCTCGGGGCGAAACCGGCCCTGAAGATACGCCCCAGCCTCGGCGAGATGCCGCAGCGGCACCGGCTCGATCCCGGCCAGCGCCGCCTCGGAGGCCGATTCGTACGGGCAGAGCAGGCGCGAGAGTCCGGCGCGCCTCGCTGCCTCGGCGGCGACGACGGCGCCCGGGACCGGCCGCAGCCGCCCGTCGAGCGCGAGCTCGCCGACGGCCGCGTGTTCTGCCAAGCTCGCCGAGGGGATCTGGTGCGAAGCCGCGAGCACTGCAAGGGCGATCGGAAGGTCATAGCCCGAGCCTTCCTTGCGCAACCCAGCCGGCGCGAGGTTGACCGTGATCCGGCGCAGGGGCCACTCGAGCTCGGCACTGGTTATCCCGGATCGGACGCGTTCCTTCGCCTCCTGGCATGCCTTGTCCGGCAGTCCGACGATGGCAAACGCAGGCACGCCCCGCTGCAGGTGGGCCTCGACCTCGACGCGCCGCGCCTCGAGGCCGACGAGGGCGTGGGTGACGGCGCGCGCGAGCACCTCTCCGAGGGTAGGAGGGGGAAGCGCGCCGGTGGCACACGGCTTCGCGGCAACTCTGTGTTCAGGGCTCGTCGAAGTTCTGCAGGCCTCCTAGTCGAACGGGGCGCGTTGGATGCGCCGGCCGCTCACCGCCACCGCCTCGAGGCGGACATTGAGGCTGGCCAGCTCGGGCCGGAAGGCAAGCCAGGCCTCCGCGGCGCGGCGAACCCGGCGGGCCTTCTCCGCGTCGACCGCCTCGAGGGGATCGCCGTAGCCGGGGCCGCTCCGCGCCTTCACCTCACAGATGACGACCGTCCGGCCACGACGTACGACGAGGTCGAGCTCGTAGCCGCCCACGCGCGCGTTCGCGGCGAGAACGCGGTAGCCGCGGAGCCGGTAGTAACGGCGGACGCGCCGCTCGGACTCAGGCCCGAGCCGCTGGGATGAGCTCGGCCTCGACCTCGTCCTCGAGATCTGCATAGCAGCGTGCGTCGAACGACCGGCGGTGGATCGAGCTCGGGCCCAGGCGACGCACGATCGCGGAGTGGCCCGGCGTGATGTAGCCGACGTGCGAGACGAAGTCGTAGTTCGGGTAGAGAGCGTCGAGCCGGTGCATCGCGCGGTCCCGCACCACCTTCGCGACGATCGAGGCCGCGGCGATCGCGGCGCTCTTCGTGTCTCCGTCGACCACGGCTCGGTGCTCGGGCGCGAGCGGGCCGAGGCGAAACCCGTCCACCAGGCACACCTCGGCCGGCGGCGCGAGCGCGGCGAGCGCCTCGCGCAGGCCGCGGAGGTTCGACCGGTGCAGGCCGTCGCGGTCGATGGCCCCGGGTGGGATCACGCGGACGGCGATGCGGGTGGCACACCGCGCGACCGCGCGGAAGAGTTCCTCGCGCAGGGCCGGGTCGACCTGCTTCGAGTCGTTGAGGAAGCCGAGCGGCCGGACAGCGTGATCGTGCAGGCGCTCGTAGTCCAGGAGAACGCCTGCCGTGACGAGCGGTCCTGCAAGGCTGCCGCGGCCGGCCTCGTCCGCACCGGCGACGAAGCGCGCCGCCGAAGCGGCGGTCGAAGGCGAGGAGCTTGCGGCCCGGACGGCGGTTGGTCGCCACGGGCGCGAGGATAGCGCCTAGGTCCGCTGCTTCTCGCGGACGCGCGCCTTCTTGCCCACCTTCGAGCGGAGGTAGTAGAGCTTGGCGCGGTTGACGTCGCCGATGGCGGCGACCTCGATCTTGTCGATCTTCGGGGAGTGGAGCGGGAACGTCCGCTCGACGCCGACGCCGAACGAGTTCTTGCGGACCGTGAACGTCTCGCGCACGCCGGCGCCCTGGCGCTTGATCACGATGCCTTCGAAGACCTGAACGCGGCGGCGCTGTCCCTCGATCACCTGAAAGTGGACGCGCACGGTGTCGCCCGCCTTGAACTGCGGAATGTCGTCCCGCAGCTGCTTGCGCTCGAGGATGTCGATCGGCGTAGTCATGAAAAGGGCGGCCGGAGGCCGCGTCGGGAATGCTAGCGGATGCTCCAGAACCTCGGCCGGCAACGGCTCACTGGAACCCGATCCGGCTGATCGGCCAGTAGCGGGCGAAGACCGGCCCGATCAGGTTCTCACGGGGAACCGTCCCCCAGTCCCGGCTGTCGCAGGAGCTGAGGCGGTTGTCGCCCATCATGAAGTACTGGTCGTCGCCAACCGTGACCGGCCCGAAGTTCCTGCCGACCTCGCCCCCGAAGACATACGGCTCCGGCACGGGCTCCTCGTTGATGTAGAGCTGCCCGTCTCGGATCTCGATCGTGTCGCCGGGCACGCCCACCAGCCGCTTGACGAAGACGTCAGTGGTCGGGCACGAGTTCGCTGCGTTGGGCGGCGGGCGGAAGACGACGATGTCGCCACGCTTCGGGTCGATGAAGCGGTAGGCGAACCGGTTCGCGAGCACGCGGTCTGACCTCGAGGCCTGGCATTCCGGCTCGGGCACGGCGCAGTGGAGCGTTGGCTCCATCGAGGACGAGGGGATCCGATACGGGTTGATGACCCACGCCTTGATCGCGAGCACGGCCGCGACGGCGACCACGATCGTCACTGTCCAGTCGATGATCGTCGGCCACGGCGCGGGGAGCGATTCGAGCTTCGAGCGGAAGAAGACGGCCTCCTACCGAAGCCCGATGCGCATGAGCGGCCAGTACACGGCGAACACGGGCCCGATCAGGTCGTCCCTCGTGACGGGGCCCCACTTCCGACTGTCGCACGACTGCCCACGGTTGTCGCCCATCATGAAGTACTCGTCGGCCCCGAGCGTCTGCTCCGGGAAGCTCGACCGGCCCGGGCGCCCGTCCAGATAGGGCTCGTCGACCGGCTGCCCGTCGATGGAGAGGACTCCGTCCGACATCGAGATGCGATCGCCGGGCAGCCCGACCAGGCGCTTCACGAACGTGCCCGCGGCCCCGCAGACCGCGGCGGCGCGCTCGGGCGGGGTGAAGACGACGATGTCGCCGTGATGTGGATCGCGGAAGTGGTAGATGAAGCGGTTGGCGAGCACGCGGTCGGACGAGCCCGCCCGGCAGCCGACCTCGGGCTGCGCGCAGTGGAGCGTCGGCTCCATGGAGGACGAGGGGATCCGGTACGGGTTGATGACCCAGGTCTTGATTGCGAGGACCGCCGCGACGGCGATCGTGATCGTCACCGCCCAGTCGACGACCGTGTCCCACGGCGGCGGGATCGACGACGTCATGCGGTCGAGCGGGCCGCTCACGCGCCAGCCCCTGGCGCGAGCCGAAGGCGGGCGACGCTCACGAGGGCGTCCGTGCCTTGCTCTGCTCCTGGCGCCAGCTCTCGATGAGGGCGTGGTTACCAGAGAGGAGAACCTCCGGCACGCGCCAGCCCCGAAACTCGGCGGGCCTCGTGTAGTGCGGAAACTCGAGGCCGCCCTCGAGCGCGGCCGAGAAGCTCTCGACGGCGCCGCTTTCTTCTCGGATCGCGCCGGGAAGCCGCCGGGCGACGGCGTCGAGAAGAACCATGGCCGGCAGCTCACCGCCCGAGAGGACGTACGGCCCGATCGAGACCGTGTCGGTGGCGACGTGTTCGATGATGCGCTCGTCGAAGCCCTCGAAGCGAGCGGAGAGCAGCGTCAGCTCGTCTTCCTCGGCGAGCTCGTCCACGAGCGCCTGGTCGAGCGGGCGCCCTTGCGGGGAGAAGGCGATCACGCGCCGGTTTCCCGTTTCGCCGTACACGGCCTCGAGCGCCGCCCAGACGACGTCCACCCGCAGCACCATCCCGGCCCCGCCGCCGTACGGTTCGTCGTCCACCTGACCGCCCGTGAGCGGCGTGTAGTCGCGGTAGTTGAGGAAGCGCAGATCGAGCTCGGAGCCGAGCACGGTCGCCACGGGTCGCTGCTCGGTCAGCCACGCGAAGGCGTGCGGAAGCAAGGTGAAGACGTCGATCTGCATCGGTTGCGAGATTAGCTTTCGGGCACGAATCCCGGCGCAATCAGGATCCGCCCCTGTTCCAGATCGACTGCGCGCACGCACTCCTCGACCATCGGAAGGGCGATTCCTCCGTCCAGCTCGAGGACGTCGTTCGCCACGCCGGGCATGACGTCCTGCACCCGACCGAGGACCCGGCCGCCCTCCTCGACCACCGTCAGGCCCACCAGCTCGAAGACGTAGTAGCTGTCGGCGCCCGCCCGGGGGAGCTGCGAGGCGGGGAGCTCGAGGATGGTTCCACGCGTGACGTCGCGGTCGAGCCGGACGACCAGCCGGCCGCCGGAGCGCTTGCTCTCGACGACGACCGCGGGCTCACGATCGACGAAGACCTTCGCGCCGGCGGCGAAACGCTCGGGGTCGTCGCTCGCGTGCTCGACGACGAACGCCCCGGCGAGCCCGTGCGGACGACCGACCCGCCCGACCGCGACCCAGCGACCGGCGTCAGCGGCTGTCAACGATCTCGAGCAGCGCGCGCTCGTGCTGGCGGCCGCCGCTTGCCCGAACGAGCGTCCTGAGCGCCCTGGCAATGCGGCCCTGGCGCCCGATCACCTTGCCGATGTCCTCGTCGGCCACGTACAGCTTGAGGACGACTGCTCCGTCTCGCTCCGTGCGCTCGACGCGCACCTCCTCGGGCTTTTCGACGAGGTTCCGTGCGAGGTAGGCGAGCATCTCCTCCACGTCTAGTGTCCCTCCGAGTGCTGCTGCCTCGCTCGGCGGGGCACGACCTAGATCCCCTGCGCTTTCATCAGGCGCTTCACCGAGTCGCTCGGCTGGGCGCCCTTCCCGATCCACTCCTGGATCTTCTCGGCATCGAGCGAGATCGTCGAGGGGTCCGTCTGGGGGTTGTAGCGCCCGACGATCTCGATGAACCGTCCGTCGCGAGGCGAACGCGCGTCCGCGACGACGACACGGTAGATCGGGTTCTTCTTCGAGCCCACGCGGGCCAGTCTGATGCGAGTTGCCATTCGGTCCTTTCTCTCCTCGTCAGCGGCGCCTCTGCGCCGCCGCGATCGACTGCACGTTGGGCATCTTCCCCTTACCCATCTGCTTGACCATCTTCGCCATCTGCTTGCGCGCCGTCAGGAGCTGGTTGACCTGCTGGACGGTCGTGCCGCTCCCCCGCGCGATCCGCGCCCTCCGAGACCCGTTGATGAGCTCGGGCCGCCGGCGCTCCTCCACCGTCATCGAGAGAACGATCGCCTCGACCCTGCTCAGCTCGCGCTCGTCGACGTTGGCGCCCTGCAGCTGCTTGCCGAGCCCGGGGATCATCCCGGCGATCGACTTCAACGGGCCCATCCGACGCATCATGCGGTAGCTCTGGAGGAAGTCCTCGAACGTGAACTGGCCGGCGCGGAGGCGGCGCTCCATCTCCTCCTGCTCGTCCGCCTCGGCCGCCTCCTCCGCCCGCTCGATGAGCGTGAGCACGTCGCCCATGCCGAGGATGCGGGAGGCCATCCGGTCGGGGTGGAAGTACTCGAGCTGGTCGAGCTTCTCCCCGGTCGAGGCGAGCTTGATCGGCTTGCCGGTCACCGCCTTCACGGAGAGTGCGGCGCCGCCGCGCGCGTCGCCGTCGAGCTTCGTCAGGACGACCCCGTCGAAGTCGATCCGGTCGGAGAAGGCCTCCGCGACGGCGACGGCCTCCTGGCCAGTCATCGCGTCCAGCACCAGGAGGACGTTGTGGGGCTTGACCTCCTTGCGGACCGCGGCCAGCTCCTGCATCAGCGGCTCGTCGATCTGAAGGCGGCCCGCGGTGTCGACGACGACCACGTCCCGGCCCTGTGCCTGGGCCTGCTCGATTCCGTGCCTCGCAACCGCGACCGCGTCCTTCGTCGAGCGGTCGAGGTAGACCGGGATCTGGATCTGCTTGCCGAGCTGCTCGAGCTGGTCGATTGCCGCCGGACGCTGGAGGTCGGCCGCAACCAGAGCGGGCGACTTGTCCTCCTGCTTGCGGAGGAGCAGCGCCAGCTTCGCCGCCGCGGTCGTCTTGCCCGCGCCCTGGAGCCCGGCGAGCAGGATCACCGTCGGCGGCCGGCCCGAGAAGGCAAGTCTGGAGCTCCCCGATCCCATGAGCTCGGTCAGCTCCTCGTGGACGATCCGCACGACCTCCTGGCCCGGCGAGAGGCTCTTGGTTACAGCGGCGCCAGAGGCGCGCTCGCGCACGCGGGCGACGAAGTCCTTGACGACCTTGAAGTTGACGTCGGCCTCGAGCAGCGCGAGGCGGATCTCGCGCATCGCGCGGGAGAGGTCCTCCTCGGTGAGGACGCCGCGGCTGCGGAGGTCGCCGAGCGCGCCCTGGAGCTTGTCGGAAAGCGTGTCGAACATGGCCGGCGGGAAGTGTAGCCGCGGGTTTTCCGCCCACGATCCGGGAGCGCGGGCGGCGGCGGCTCAGTCGCCGCCGACGATCGCGCGCGCGAAGTCCTGCGGATCGAACGGCTGCAGGTCCTCCAGGCTCTCTCCGACGCCCACGAGCTTCACCGGCAAGCCCAGTTCGTGCGTGACCGCGACCGCGACGCCTCCCTTCGCAGTGCCGTCCAGCTT
Organism: uncultured Actinomycetes bacterium; assembly: GCA_963842305.1. Taxonomy (GTDB): domain Bacteria; phylum Actinomycetota; class Thermoleophilia; order Gaiellales; family Gaiellaceae; genus JAIBJN01. The sequence continues at coordinate 78,411 of CAWJFW010000001.1, read as the reverse complement.
GGTCAGCGCGACCCCGGTGACGCCGACCGCCTCGTCGAAGAGCTTCGCCTGGCGCACGCCGTTCTGGCCGGTGGTCGCGTCCAGGACGAGCAGCGTCTCGTGCGGCGCCCCGTCCAGGCGCCCGGCGATGACCCGCCGCACCTTTGCCAGCTCCTCCATGAGGTTCGTCTGGGTGTGGAGACGGCCGGCCGTGTCGACGACGACCACGTCGCGCCCGCGCGCTTCGGCCGCCGAGATCGCGTCGAAGGCGACCGAGGCAGGGTCCGCCCCACGCTGCGAGCCGACGAAGTCGGCGCCTGCGCGCTTGGCCCAGATCTCGAGCTGCTCCTCGGCCGCGGCGCGGAACGTGTCCGCGGCGGCCAGCACCACTGACCGGCCCGACTCCTGAAGCCGTGAGGCGAGCTTGCCGATGGTGGTCGTCTTTCCCGTGCCGTTGACGCCCACGACCAGGACGACCGTCGGCCGCCCGTCGAGACCGAGCCGCTCCTGGCCCTCGACCGTGACGAGCTCCGCGACGATCGCCTCCAGGCCGTCGACAAGCTCCGCCTGGCTCGCAGGCTCGCGCTCCTCGAGCCGACGCACGATCTCGACCGTCGCCGGAACGCCGCAGTCCGCCGCGATCAGCGCCTCCTCGATCCGCTCCCACGCCTCCTCGTCACCCGGATCGAAGAGGAGCTCGCGCGTGAGCGCCTGCCGGCTCGCGCTGAGCGATTCGCGCAGGCGGCCGAACCAGCCGCGGCGCTCCTCGTCCTCGGCCGGAGCCTCCTCGCGGTCACCGAGGAACTCGGCCCAGCTGCGGCTCACGGGCGCGGTGACGACGCTCTGACCGTCACGCGCTGAGCGCCTCGGCCTGCGGCGCCGCCTGCAGCCGCTTGGAGACGACCTGCGAGATCCCGTCGGCCCCCATGGTCACGCCGTACAGGATATCCGCGGCCTCGATCGTCCTCTTCTGGTGGGTGACCACGATGAACTGAGCACGATCGGCGAACCGCCTCAGAAGCTCGGTGAAGCGCCCGATGTTGGCGTCGTCGAGCGCCGCTTCGACCTCGTCGAGAAGGTAGAAGGGGCACGGCCGCGCGAGGAAGAGCGCAAAGAGGAAGGAGATGGCGCCAAGCGCCTTCTCGCCGCCGGACAGGAGTGAGAGCCGCGTGACGCGCTTGCCCGCCGGTTGGAGCTCGATCTCGATGCCCGGCTCGCCACCCTCCTCGTCGGCAACGCGCACGATCCGGCCGCTGCCCCCGGGAAAGAGAGTCGCTGCGACCTCCTCGAAGTGGCGCTCGACCTCGCTCAGCGTCTCCTCGAACCGCCGCTCGACCGTGTCCGCCAGCTCGTCGCGCAACGCCTCCAGCTCGGAGAGCGACCGCTCGAGGTCCTCCCGCTGGACGGTCAGCTCCTCGAGGCGGGCCCTCTCACGGGCGTGCTCCTCCGCCGCGAGCGGGTTCACCTGTCCGAGCGCCTCACGCCGCCGCTCGAGTCGTTCCAGCTGCGCCCCGAGCTCGACCGCCTCCTCCTCCGAGAGCGCCTCGGCTTCCGCGTCCTCGGGCAGCCGACGCAGTACCTCCTCGCGCTCGGCGTCGAGACGGGCTCGCTCGATCCCGACAGCGGACAACCTCTCCGCGGCCTCGGTCGCAGCGCGTCGAAGCTCGGCCTCGACCCCGCCGAGACGGCGCAGCTCCTCGCCGAGCTCGCCCGCTCGGCTGCCGCCCGCGTCCACGCGCGCCCTGAGCGCAGGCTCGAGCAGGGCCGCCCGCTCGGCCGCGGCGCCGAGGAGCGTGGCGACGCGCTCGGCAACGTCGGCCAGCTCGCGCAGCCTGTCCTCACGGCTCGACGGCGCAGGCTCGGCCACTGCCGCCGCCGAGTCGACCGCGAACCAGCTCTTTCCACCCGACAGGGCGACCAGCGCGTCACGCCCCTCGGCGTGTGCGCGCTCCAACCGTGTGACGGCGTCCCGGAGCTCGACCTGCTCGGGAGCCCACGCGCCTGCGGAGGCGAGCGCCCGCTCGTAGCTCGGCGGCTTCCGTGGGGACGCGAGGCGCGGTCGATCCGCGTCAATGCGGAGGCTTGCGGTCGTTTCCTGTGCCCGCTCGCCGCGCAGCTCGAGCCGCTCGACCGCGCTTCGCAGGCGGTAGAGCGCCGCGGTCGCCTGCTCGTGGCGGCCGGCCGCCTCGGCAAGCCCATCCTCCGCCTGACGCCGTTCCGCGAGCACTCCTTCCAGGCGCTCGTCGCGCCGCCGACGCTCGTGGCCGGCTTCGGTCAGCCGCTCGTCGACCTCGGCGAGCCGCCCCTCGATCGCCTCGAGCTCCGCTGCGGCCAGCCGCGTCTTCAGGTGGTCGATCTCGACCCCCAGCTTCTCCGCCCGCTCCGCCGCGCTCGCTTGTAGGGCCAGGGGCCGCAGGCGCTTGCGCACCTCGTCCTCGAGATCGCGCGCGCGCTCGACCTGAACCTGGACGCGTGCGAGCTTCAGCTCGGCTCGATGGCGCCGCCGCTTGAACTTCCCGAGGCCGGCGGCCTCCTCGACCAGCGCCCGCCGCTCCTCCGGCTTGGAGACCAGGATCTCCTCGACCCGGCCTTGGGAGATGATCGAATGCCGCTCACCTGCCAGGCCGATGTCGGCGAGGAGCTCGACGATGTCGGTGCGGCGAACGCGCGCCCGGTTGACGAGGTACTCGCCGTCCCCTTCGCGGCGCGCCCGGCGGACGATCGAGAGCTCGGCGACGTCGAGGGGCCCGTCCCCTGCCTCGTTGTCGAAGAGGAGCTCGACCTCGCACCAGTCGGCGGCCGGCCGGTCCTTCGAGCCCGCGTAGAGGACGTCGTCGGGCTTCTCGGCCCGGAGCTCGGTCGGGCTCAGGCTGCCGGCGGCCCAGACGATGGCGTCGGCGATGTTCGACTTCCCGGAGCCGTTCGGGCCGACGACGACGGCGACCCCCGGCTCCAGGCGCACCTCGACCGGATCCGGGAACGACTTGAAGCCGCGGATCTTGACTGCTCGCAGATACAGGCTGCGAAGTCTGACGATGCGGACGGACGGGGTGTCCTCACGCCTCGGGGGCGCGCAGCTCCAGGCAGGTGCAGCCCCGGAGGTCGAGCCAGATGCGGCCCTCGTCGCGCGCGACGCGCAGGAGGACTGCCTCGCAGCTCGGGCAGCGTACGACCGAGCCGGGCGCGTGCGCGTAGACGGCCAGCGCGCCGATCTCCCTCACGGCCCCGCAGGACGCGCATGTGGAGCGGGCGACGGTCAGCTCGCCGACGAAGATCTCGCCGAGCAGTCCGCCGATGGCGTTGCCGTCGAGCTTCAGGTCGGCGCCTTCCATGCTCATGGTCCGCTCGGGCCGAAGCGCTCCGTGCGCACGCGGCCCGCGTCATAGCCTAAGCCGACCAGCCCGTCCGCGGCCACCTCGACGAAGCGCGTCGGGCCGCAGACGAACGCGGTCGCGTCGCCGCCGCCGGGCATGCCGAAGACGTCGCTCAGCATCTCGCCGTCGATGCGGCGAGCGTAACCCGCCCAGCCATCAGGCTGGTCGCGCGTGAGGGTGACGTGGACCGCCGGCCCGGCATCGCCGGCAGCGAGCCGGTCGAGCTCGTCGCGGTAGATGACTTCCTCGAGGGAGCGGGCGGAATACAGGAGCGTCGCCGGTGGCGCACCGGCCAGGGTTGCCCGGTAGCGGAGCATCGCCATCAGCGGAACGACGCCCGATCCCCCCGCTACGAGATGAAGCGGGCCATCCGAGGAACCGTCCCAGACGAAGTAGCCGCCGATCGGCCCGCGCAGCTCGAAGCGGTCTCCCGGACGCAGCTCCTCGGTGAGGAAGGGGGAAACCTCCCCGTCCTCGAGCTCCTCGACGGTGAGGACGATGCGCTCGCCGTCGGCCGGAGCGGCAATCGAGTAGCTGCGCTGCGCCTGGTAGCCGTCCTCCGCGGTCAGGCGGACGTCGACGTGCTGACCGGGGCGGTGACCCACCCAGCCAGGGACGTCGAGGACGAGGCTCGAGACGCGGGGAGTCTCGGGCTGCAGCTCGACGAGCTCGGCGAGCAGCCACCGAAGGGGTGTCAGTCGCCCCAGTACCGCTGTTCCCGCCACGGGTCTCCGTAGAGGTGGTAGCCGAGGGACTCCCAGAAGCCGGGCTCGTCGTCGTCCATGAGCCGCAGCCCGCGCACCCACTTCGCGCTCTTCCAGAAGTACAGGTGAGGGACGAGTAGTCGCGCCGGGCCGCCGTGCTCGGGATCGAGCGGCTCGCCGTCGTAGCCGTAGGCGACCCAGGCCTTGCCGTCGGTCACGTCCTCGAGCGGGAGGTTCGTCGTGTAGCCGCCGTCGCTCCAGGCCATCACGTAGCCGCCGTCGGTCTCGATGCCCTCCAGGAGCGTGTCGACCGAGACCCCCTCCCACGCGGTGTCGAGCTTCGACCACTTGGTGACGCAGTGGATGTCCTTCGTGATCGTCTCGCTTGGCAGTGCACCGAGCTCTTCCCAACTCCAGCGGGCGAGCTCCTCGCCACCCTCCGAGATCGTGAAGCTCCACTGGTCGAGCGGCGTGTGCGGGGTCGGCCCCGCGGAAAGGACCGGAAAGTCGCGGGTCTCGTACTGTCCGGGCGGGATGCGCCCGCTCTGGTCCGTCTCGCCGCGGCCGCGGAAGCCACGCGTGATGAACGACATGCTCGGAACCGTATCGTCGCTAGGGCTTCAGGTGCTCGGCCCGGTCGCCGCGCCCCACGATGACCTCGGAGACGAGCTCGGGCGGAAAGAGGCCGTGCTCGACGAGCCCGGGCGCCGAGGAAAGGCGGGCGGCGAGAGCCGCCGGGTCGTCGACGGCGCCGCGGTAGTCGGCGATCAACCCGCCGTCCGGGCTCGGGGGAACCTCGCGGAGCTCGGCGGAGCCGATGCGCGCGAGGGTCGACCGCGCTCCGTACGACAGGATCTCCAACGGGATGGGCGGGCCGATGGACTCGACCAGCTTGTCGGAGGAGACGATGACCACGAAGCGATCGGCCGCCGCGGCGGCGATCTTCTCCCGCGTGAGCGCGGCGCCCCCACCCTTGACGAGCCAGCCGTCCGGGGCAACCTGGTCGGCGCCGTCCACGGCGAGGTCGAGGTGCTCCAGCTCGTCGAACGCCTCCACCGAGATCCCCAGTCCGCGCGCGGCCGTCTCGGTCTGGAGAGAGGTCGCGACACACCGGAGGCTCAGCTGCCGCCGCCCGAGCGCGGCGAGAAAGAATGCAACCGTCGAGCCCGTTCCGAGCCCGACGGTCATGCCGTCCTCCACGAGCTCGGCAGCGGCCTCGCCCGCGACGCGCTTCTCGTCCTCAAAGCTCACGCCAGTCAGCGTAGGATCCCCGCAGGATGTCCTCGGACGCCGACCTCGAAGGCAGGGTCGCCCTCATCACCGGCGGTGGGCGCGGGATCGGACGCGGGATCGCGCTCGAGCTCGCGGGCGCCGGGGCGCGTGTCGCCGTGGCGGCGCGAACGCAGGATCAGGTGGAAGCGACCGCCGCGGAGGCCGGCGCTCTCGCAATCCAGGCCGACGTCTCAGTCCGCGCGGACGTCGAGCGGATGGTGGCGCGGACCGAAGAGGAGCTCGGCCCGATCGACCTCCTCGTCAACAACGCAGGGATCGCGATCTGGGAGGACGCCGGCTGGGAGCTCGAGCCGGACGAGTGGTGGCACGTCCTCGAGGTCAACGTCCTCGGCGTCTACCTGTGCTGCCGCGCCGTGATCCCGGGCATGATCGAACGCCGCAGCGGGCGCATCGTCAACGTCGCGAGCGGCGCCGCCTACCTGCCGGGCAGCACATCGACGGCCTACAGCGCCAGCAAGGCGGCCGTGCACCGCTTCAGCGAGACCCTGGCCAAGCAGCTCGAGCCCTACGGCATTCCTGTCTTCTCCCTCGCCCCCGGCCTCGTGCGCACGGACATGATCGGCGACAGCTTCGGCGACGACGCGCCGTGGACGCCCCCCGAGCTGGCCCCTCGGCTCGTCCACGCCCTCGCCTCCGGCAGGCTTGATGCGCTTTCGGGCCGCTACCTCCACGCCGAGCACGACGACATCGACGACGTCGTCGCCCGCGCCGAGGAGATCGTCGCCGAGGACCTGAACGCCATCCGCCTCAGGCGCTAGAAGGGCGACAGATGGCTACGTTCAGGGCCGGCGTCGACCTCGGAGCCACGAAGATCCAGGCCTTGGTGGTTGGCCCCGACCACACCGTGGTCGGCCAGGCTCGCCATCCGACGCCCACCGAGGGCGGGCCCCCCGACGTCGCGGCCGCGATCGCAGCGGCGGTCAAGGCAGCGGCTGAGTCCGCCGGCGTGGCGGTTGAGGAACTCGCCGGCGCCGGGGTGGGATCGCCCGGAGCGGTCGACCAGGAGGCCGGGACGGTCGCCCACGCCCGGAACCTCCCCGACTGGGAGGAGCCGTTCCCGCTCGCTGCGACGCTCGCGGATGCCATCGACGCGCCCGTCCGGCTCGATAACGACGTCCAGGTGGCCGTGCTCGGCGAGCTGGAGCTGGGCGCCGGACGGCCGTTCTCCTCGTTCATCGGCGTCTGGTGGGGTACCGGCGTCGGCGGCGGCGTCGTGATCGACCGCAAGCTCTGGCTTGGACGCGGTGCGGCCGGAGAGATCGGGCACATGGTCGTGAAGCGCGGAGGCGCCCACTGCCCCTGCGGCCGCCGCGGCTGCCTCGAGGCTTACGCGGGCCGCGGGGCCATGGAGGCGCGCGCCCGCGAGCTCCACGACCGCGGCCACAAGACCGACCTCTTCCACCTGATGAAGAAGCGCGGCCGCACCCGGCTTACGAGCGGCGTCTGGGCTGCGGCGCTCGACCACGACGACCACGTGGCGAAGGCGCTCATCGACCGCGCCGTCGCCGCGCTCGGCGCCGGCATCGCGTCCGCCGTGAACCTCCTCGACGTGGAGGCGGTCATCATCGGAGGGGGGCTCGGAACCCGGCTCGGCGAGCCGTATGTGGAGAAGATCGCCGAGGCGATGCAGCCTCACCTCTTCGTCGACGACCGCCCGCCGGCGATGCTGACCGCGGCGCTCGGCGACCTCGGCGGCGCGATCGGAGCATCCCTGCTCGTCGAGGGCTAGCCGGCCTCGAGCTTCTCCAGCGCCTCGCGGGCGGCGAACTGCTCGGCCGCCTTCTTCGAGGGGCCCTTCCCCGTGCCGACGACCTCGCCCTCGATGGTGGCGGCGCAGGTGAAGCTGCGGTCGTGCGGCGGCCCGTCGACGGTGACGACCGAGTAGGAGACCGCCAGCCCGCGCCGGGCGAGCTCCTCCTGGAGCTCGGTCTTGTAGTCGACGTGCCCCTCGAGCGCGTAGTCGATCCGCTCGTGGAACGCCGCGACGATCGGCCCCCGGATGGCTTCGAAGCCGTGCTCGATGTAGAGCGCGCCGAGGCAAGCCTCGACGAGCGCCGCAAGCACGTTGCGATTGGCGGCCAGCCGCCGGAGCTCGTCGGGATCGACCGAGCCGGCGTGGCTTGCGAAAAGCTCCCCGAGACCTAGCCGCTTGCCGACGATGGCGCAGCTCTGGCGCGAGACGACGTGCGCGCGGATCTTGGCGAGACGGCCCTCCGCTTCGTTCGGGAAGCGGGCGTACAGCTCCTCCGCGATCGCCAGCCCGAGCACGCTGTCCCCCAGGAACTCCAGACGCTCGTACGAATCCGCGCGGCTCGGAGCCCAGGAGGAATGCGTGAAAGCGTGATGAAGACGCTCGGCCGGAAGCGCCCGGATCAGAGCGAGGAGCTCGCTCCCCGTCTCGTGGCTATTGGTGGGAACTGATGTAGTCGACTGCCTGCCCGACGGTCTGGATCTGCTGGGCGTCCTCGTCCGAGATCTTGATGCCGAACTGATCCTCGAGCTCCATGATGAGCTCGACGAGGTCGAGCGAATCGGCGTCGAGATCTTCCTGGAACGAAGCTTCCTCAGTGAGCTCGCTCTCCTCGATCCCGAGTTGCTCGACAAGGACGTTTTTCACTCGCTCGGCGATCTCTTCGCGGGATGCTGCCATCTCGGTTTTCTCCTGCCTTTCTGTGATTCGGACACCCAGCGTGAACGGCGCCGGATGCTACCACGCCTCGGTCCCTCAGTTCACGTGGGCGGCCGTCTCCTGCGCCCGCGCCGCCAGGCGTCCGGCCACCTGGTCGACGACGCCCCCGGTGACGCCGCGGGCCGCGTAGCGCACCGCGTTGGCGATAGCCATGGCCGAGGAGTTGCCGTGCGCGATGACGACGAGGCCTCGAAGACCGAGCAGGTAGGCCCCGCCGTACGTGTCGGGATCGAGGCGCGTCCGCAGGGCGCGCGCGGCCGGCCGGATGAGCAGACCGCCGAGCTTGCCGCGGGCGGACTCCGTGACCTCGTCTCTGAACGCCTGCAAGGCCGTCTGGATCGTGCCCTCGAGGAGCTTCAGGGCCATGTTCCCGGTGAAGCCGTCGCAGACCACCACGTCGGCCGCCTTCCGCAGGAGGTCGCGCCCCTCGACGTTGCCGACGAAGTGGAGACCGGGGGTCCCGGCCAGCTCGGCATGGGCCTCGCGGACGAGTTTGTTCCCTTTCTCGGGCTCCTCGCCGATGGAGAGGAGGGCGACGGTCGGGTTCGCCAGGCCGGCGATGTCCTCCGCGAAGACCGCGCCCATGTGCGCGAACTGCACAAGATGTTCCGGGCGCGCGTCGGCATTCGCACCGGCGTCGATGAGGATCGAGGGGCCGCCTAGCGCCGGTATGGGAACGGCGATCGCCGGTCGATGGACGTCCGGGAGGCGGCGGATCTCCAGGAGCCCGGCCGCGAGCATGGCACCGGTGTTCCCGGCTCCGACGACCGCGTCGGCTTTCCCCTCGTGCACCGCGCGGCAGGCGAGGAAGAGCGAGCTCTCGCGCTTCTCGCGGACGGCGTCCGAGGGCTTCTCGTCCATGGCCACGACCTGCTCGGCGTGGACGATCTCGAGCTCGCCGGCCAGCGGCTCGAGGACGTCCCGCGGCCCGAAGAGGACGGGGGCCACGTCGACGGCAGCGGCGGCGCGTGCGCCCGCGACGATCTCCTCCGGCGCCCGATCGCCGCCCATGGCGTCGACGGCGACCCGAACCGGCGTCATCCGGTCACAGAGCTAGGGAGCGGTCGTCCGGAGCGGCTCGACCTCGCGACCGCGATAGGTGCCGCAGGTCGGGCACACGTGATGCGGCCGCTTGGGCTGGTGGCACTGCTGGCACTCGACGAGCGCGGGAATCGACGCCTTGTGCGTCGCCCGGCGCTTGTCACGGCGCGACTTGGAGGTCTTTCGCTTCGGGACGGCCATCGCGGCGGCTGAGTATAGCGAGTGCGCCCCGGTCCTCAGCGCACCCCGCAACCGCGAGCGAGAGACTACAGGCGGTCGCGGAGCTCCGAGAGCGCGGCCCAGCGCGGGTCGGCTTCCTCGCCCACGTGCTCGTGCGGCTCGCGGTTGAGATCCCGGCCGCAGACGGGGCACAGGCCGGCGCAGTCGCCGCGGCACAGGATCTTGTCCGGGAGCGTTAGCGCGACGGCGTCGTGCGCCCACGCGGAGAGGTCGAGCTTCCCGTCTGCGATGTACGGCGTCGTCAGCTCCTCCGACTCGCCGGGGCTCGTAGCCTGGTATTCCCTGCTTTCGACGTGCACGTCCAGTCCGGCGTCGGCCAGGCAGCGCACGCAGGGACCGAGCACGCGCGCGTCCAGCTCGAGGTCGAGCACGAGACCCGAGCTCGTCTGCGTCAGCGTCAACACCGCCTCCGGGCTCTCCGGCAGCGGAACGTAGCGCTGGCCGCCCAGCTCGAGCGGCTGCAGCGTCACCTCGACGACGTCGCGGAACTGCTCGCCGGGGCGCAGCTTGACGGTACGAAGGCTGAACGTGGTCACCCCGTCACCGTAGCGAAGCGCGGCCCGCTCGTATGAGGCCAGAGAACGGCTAGGAGGGCTTGCCGAAGGGTGGCTCGTCGCCGGGGTGCGATGGTCGTTCCGAGGCAAGGACGCAGGGAGCGTTCGTAGCCGGAGGCTACGGGCGCGACCGAGGACGCCGTCCTCGGGGGCGAGCAGCGCGGCCCGGCGGCACAGCCGTCCGTTTCGGGCAAGCCCTCCTAGACGGGCTGTTGGTCGTCGACCATGTCGGCGACGACCGTCTCCTGCGAGCGCTCGTGCAGGCGCTCTCGGCCCCGGCGGACGGCGCCGAGGAACTTGTCCAGGTTGACCTCGAGCGTGGACAGAATCGAGTCGGCCCAGTCCTCCATCTCGAGGCGTGTCTCGCGGGCCTGTCGGCGTGCCTCCTCGACGATCTCCTGCGCCTGGCGCTCGGCCAGCTTGGCGATCTCCGTCTGCGAGGCTTCTCGCACCGCCTGCTCACGGGCCTCGCCGAGGATGCGGTCGGCCTCGCGCTTGGCCTCGGCCAGCATCTCCTGGCGCTCCTTCACGATCCAGCGGGCCTGCTTGATCTCCTCGGGGATCGTGGCACGCATCTGGTCGAGGATGTCGTAGATCTCCTCGCGGTCGATACGCACCTGATCCGTCAGCGGAACGGCCTTCGCGTTGTGCACGAGGTCGTCGAGCTTGTCGATGAGCACGAGAACGTCCATGCGATCCAGTCTACTCTTGCGGGCTGACAGGCGCGCCAGGCCGGCCCTGCGGGAAGAGCTCGCGGAATCGGCGCGCCACGGGCTCCGGCACCAGATCGTCGACGTTGCCTCCGAACGAGGCCACCTCCTTGACGCCGCTCGAGGAAAGGAAGCTGTACTGCGGGCTCGACATCAGGTACATCGTCTCGACTTCGGGAGCGAGGTTCCGGTTCAGGTGGTGCATCTGGAACTCCCACTCGAAGTCGGAGATGGCGCGGAGGCCCTTCACCATCGTGCGCGCATCGAAGCGGCGGGCGAACTCGACGACGAGGTCCGAGAACACCTCCACCTCGACGTTCGTCACGTCGGAGAGGGCCTCGCGCAGGAAACCGACGCGCTCGTCCACCGAGAACATGGTCGCCTTGTGCTGAGGGTCCCGGACGACGCCGACGACGACACGGTCAAAGATGCCCGCCGTGCGCCGGATGATGTCCAGGTGCCCGTTCGTGACCGGGTCGTAGCTGCCCGGGCAGATGCACGTGACCGGCTGCGAGGCGCTCATCGGGGCGCCTCGAACACGGTCACCCGCGCCGCGCCGTAGCGGCGGCTCGTTCGCTTGGGTAGCGGCAGGTCGGGCTCCTCGCGAGCGCTCGACTCGACGATCGCCACCCCGTTCGGAGCCACGACGGACGGCAGGTGTGCGGCGAGAGTGGGCAGAGTGCGTGCGAGCATCGCGTACGGCGGATCGACCAGCACGAGATCGTAACGTTTGCCTCCGGCGGCGTCGGCGGCCAGCTTGCGCCCGGCATCCTCGCGGAGGACGACGGCGCCCTCGAGCCCGAGCTTGTCGAGGTTTCGAACGATCGTCTCGGCGGCGGCGCGGTCGGACTCGACGAAGACCACCAGTCGCGCACCGCGGGACAGGGCCTCCAGGCCCATTGCGCCCGAGCCCGCATAGAGGTCGAGCACCTCCGCGCCCTCGACCGGCCCGACCAGATTGAAGACCGCCTCGCGCACGCGATCGCCGGTCGGGCGGGTGTCCAGGCCTTTTGGCGCGAGGATACGCGCGCCCCTACGCGAACCCGCGATGATCCTCATCGAGCCTCCCACCCTCCCGGCGCAGGGGCTCGACGATCGAGTCGTCCGCGTCCACGAGTTCTTCGGCCCAGCCTCGGGCCTTGGCGATCAAGCGGCGGTCCCGGGCCAGCCGCGCGAACTTCAGGTCGGAGTAGCCCGACTGGCGCACGCCGAGGAGCTGACCCTCGCCGCGCAACTCGAGGTCGACCTCGGCGAGCCGGAAGCCGTCCGAGGTCTCGACGAGTGCCTCCAGCCGGCGGACGGCGTCGTCCGTGAGCTCCTCTTTCGGCCGGGAGACGAGGAGGCAGTAGGACTGCTCGGCGCCACGGCCGACCCGGCCGCGAAGCTGGTGGAGCTGGGCGAGCCCGAAGCGGTCTGCTTCCTGCACGATCATGATCGTCGCGTTCGGGACGTCGACTCCGACCTCGATCACGGTCGTGGCGACGAGAACGTCGATCTCGCCGCGCTTGAACGCGTCCATCACCTCCCGGCGCTCCGGCGTTTTCAGCTTTCCGTGCAGAACGCCGACCCGAAGACCCTGGAGCTCGGCCGTGCGCAGGCGCTCGGCCTCCTGCTCGGCCGCCCGCGCCTCGACCGTCTCGGACTCCGAGACGAGCGGGCAGACGACGTAGGCCTGGCGGCCGACCTCGAGATGCTTTCGGAGCCGCGTGTAGGCGGTGCTGCTCCGTTCGTGTCCCACCCACCGGGTGATGACCGGCTTGCGGTTCGCGGGCGGCCTTGCGATCTCCGTCACGTCGAGATCGCCGAAAACCGTCTGCGCGAGCGTGCGCGGGATCGGCGTCGCAGTCATATGCAATACGTGCGGCGTCGTCCGTCCGAGCGCGCGCCGTTGCTCGACACCGAAGCGGTGCTGCTCGTCCACGACGGCGACCGCGAGGGACCGGAACTCGACCTCCTCCTGGATCAGCGCATGAGTGCCGACCGCGAGATCGGTCTCGCCGCTCGCCAGGCGGTCGCGGACGACCCGGCGCTGGGCGGCCGGCACGGAGCTCGTAACCAGCTCACAGCGGACTCCGAGGTCGTTGCAGATTCCCTCGATCGTGAGGAAGTGCTGCTCGGCCAGCGTCTCCGTCGGCGCCATCAACGCGGCCTGCTGGCCTGCCTCGACCGCCCGCAGGAGCGCGTAGAGCGCGACGACCGTCTTCCCCGAGCCGACATCGCCCTGCAGAAGCCGCTGCATCGGCTTCTGTTCGGCGAGATCGCCGCCGATCTCGCGGATCGCAGCCTCCTGCTCCGGCGTGAGAACGAACGGAAGGACGTTCCGGTAGCCCTTGATCAGGGCGCCCTCCGGGGGAAGAGCGGGCGCGCTCTCCTGCTCCTCGAGCGCGCGGCGCCGCTCCTGGAATCCGAGCTGGAGCGCGAGCAGCTCCTCGAGGGCCAGACGCTCCCGGGCGGTCTCCGCCTCGCGGAGGTCACGCGGACGGTGCGCAGCGACGAGCGCGTCGGCCCGGAGCGGAAGCCTCTCCCGGTCGCGGACGCGGGCCGGGAGCGGATCGGGAAACCAGCGAACGCTCGGTAGCGCGGCGTCGACGTAGGCGCGCAGGCGGTACGAGGGGACCTCCTCGCTCGCCCGGTATTCGGGGACGAGCCCGACGGTGTGGAGGCCGGTGCCGCGCACCTCCGTCCGCGCGACGCGGAAGCCGCCGGCCAGCTCGCGGGTCCCGTGCAGGAGCAGCTCGGTTCCCGGGTTGAGCTTGGCCAGGTAGGCCTGGTTGAACCAGATCGCCGTCTCGCGCACCCCGGCGCCGTCCACGACGACCCCCTCGACGATCTTCAAGTTGCGGCGGCGCGTCGGCCGCACCCGGATCCGCTCCAGGGTGCAGCGCACGGTCCCCTCCTCCCCCGCCGAGAGATCGCCGAAGCTTGCGACCTGTTCCCAGTCGAGGTAGGCGCGCGGGACGTGCTCCGCGAGCTCGCGCACGGTGCGGAGGCCGAGCCGCTCGAGCCGCTCAGCGACCTTCGGCCCGACGCCGGCCAGCGTCTCGACCGAGGCGTCCGTGTCGATACGCCTGCGCGTGGGCTTCGGCGGGCCGGTGTCCGCGCCCGCGAACCCGGTCGACGGGCCGGCTACGGCTCCCCGTCCCAGTAGCCCAGGGGCTCGATGCGCCCGACGACGCCGATCCCGCGCAGGTTGACCTTGCCCGACCGCGGGTAGTAGGCGATGTCGTTCGGTTCCCGGGTGCCGTACGCGAGGTAGACGAGGCCGGAGTCACCGGCGCGGAACGAGTGCGGGACCCGCGTGCCCGGGGGGCGCCCGACGAGGCTCCCCGGCCGCATCGGATGCGACGCGTCCCCGAGAAGGAGCGTCCCGTCGCCCTCGAGGACGACGAAGATCTCCTCCTCCGCAGAGTGACAGTGCGGCGGATAGCCGGACCGTCCGGCGACGAGCGTCATGAGCGAGAGGCCGGTCCGGGACGAGCCCACGGCCGTGCCGAGGTCGCGGTCGCTGATCAGCGAGTCGCCGTGCTCGTCAACGTACGGCTCCACATCCGCCACGTTGACGATCGTGCGCGGGCGCGGCTGGAACTCCCCCACCTCGGGCGCGCCGACATCGGCCTCTCGGTTGTACGGATGGTGTTGGCCGCCGATCGTGGTCACATCCAGGTAGGCCGGATACATCCATGCGATGCCGGCGCGCGGGAGCACCGTGTTCCCGTGCGGTGCGCGATGCCCGTAGGCGAGAACGCTGAGGCCGTCGCTCCCGGCACGCAGGGTGTGCGCCTCCTCGTGCGGGTGGTGGACGAGGCAGTCACCGGGGCCGATCTCGTGGACGGCTCCATCCTGCCAGGAGAGGCCGGAGCCTTCGAGGACGTAGAAGATCTCCTCGGAGGCCCCCTCGACGTGGGCGGGCGTCGACCAGCGGCCCGGCTCCACGTCGATCCGGCTCACGCCGACGCCCTCCGTGCCCACCGCACGGCCCAGGTTGCGCCACGTGGCGCCGAGGTGCCCGACGTCCCGGTAGATCCCGTCGACCTCGTCCCAGTGGGATACGTGCTCCACGGTCGCCTACGATACCGCCGCCCGGCCCGGCCGAGGCCATCGCGGATGCGGCGGCCCCTTCCAGGTCAGACCGGCTCGTCCTGGAACCAGAAGAGCCCGAGGGTGCCCGGACCCCCGTGCGTGCCGATGACCGGACCGAGGGTCGTGACGATGTCGAGCGACGCCTGTGGGCGTGCGGCCCTGATCCGCTCCACGAGCTTGGCGGCGTCCTCCGGGGCGTCGGCGTGGCCGACCCCCACGTGGAGATCCGGCGAGTCCTCCGTGTCCGCCAGGAACATCTCCTCGAACTCGGCAAGCGCCTTCGCCCGGCCGCGGACGCGCTTGAGCGGCGCGACCTCACCGTCGTCGAAGTGGAGGATCGGCTTCACGCTCAGGAGCTGCCCCGCCAGCCCCGAAGCCTTTCCGACGCGCCCGCCGCGAATCAGGTACTCGAGAGTCTCGACCGTGAAGAGCAGGCCCCGGGTCTGCTTGAAACGCTCGACGACGCCCAGGAGCTCCTCCTCCGTGGCTCCTCGGTCGAGCCGCCGCTGCAGCGCGTCGGCGAGGATGACCGCACCGCCGCAGATCACGCCCGAGTCCACGAGCGTCACCCGCCCGTCGCCACTCGACTCGGCGCCCAGCCGCGCGCTCTCGAACGTGCCCGAGAGCCGCGCGGAGAGCAGCACTGCAAGCACCTTTTCGTAGCCCGCGAGCTCCTCGTAGACCGCGGCGAAGTCGGCGGGAGTCGGCTGGGAGCTGCTCGGCGGGTCGGATGCCTCCCTCAGGCGGCGGTAGAACTCCTCGGGCTCGATGTCGACGTACTCACGGAACGTCTCGTCGCCGAAGCGGACGTAGAGCGGAACCATGCGCCAGTTGACGTGACGGCTCCGGGGATCCGGGCAGTCTGCCGTCGAGTCGAGGACGATCGCGGTGTTCTCAGCGGAAAGCTGCACCGCGCTCCGCGGCGTCCCTCACGGCGCCGACGATGTCGTCCAGCTCCCGATCCTTCGTGAGGCAGGCGACCGCGCCCGCGGTGTAGAGCGCGTCGATCTCCTCGGTCTCCGCGGTGGCTGTGAGGACCACGACCGCCGACGTCGGACACGCCTTCCTGATCGCGGCGGTCGTCTCGACTCCGTCGAGCTCCGGCAGGCGGTAGTCCATGAGGACGACGTCGGGCTTGAACTGAGCGCACACCTCCAGGGCCCTGCGACCGTCGGGCACGGCGGCGACGACCCGCAGGTCCGGCACGGTTCCGAGCAGGAGCTCGAGAGACTCACGGAAGACGTCGTTGTCCTCCACGAGGACGACGGTGATCGGATCGTCCGCCACGGAGGTTCAGGATAACGGCCTCGGAACTCGAAGCTGAATGAGGCTTCGCTCCGGCACAAGGCTTCGTTCTGATTCGAGTTTCTTACTCCGCGCCGAACAGGAGCGGGTAGTGCGGCTGGCCGCCGTCGTGTACCTCGACTTCGAGCTCCGGGTGCTGCTCGCGGATGAACGCGACGAGGTCGTCCAGCCCTTCCGCGCGTTCACCGGCGAGGATCGTGAGGACGTCGGCGTCGTCCTCCAGCAGCTGCTCGAGCACTTCGCGCGCCACGGGCTGCAGTACCGGGCCCACAGTGACCGGCTCTCCGTCGAGCAGGCCGAGGAACTGCCCTTCCTGGACGGCGAGCTCTCCCACGACGGCGTCGCGCGAGGCCCGCGTCACCGCCCCCGTGCGGACGCCGGCCGCGGCCTCCTCCATTCCGGCAACGTTCTCGTCCGCCGACAGGCTCGAGTCGAAGGCGACCATCGCCCCCAGGCCCGCCTGCACGGAGCGCGTCGCGACGACCCGCGTCGGCCTGGACGTCGCCACCACCGCTTGCTCCGCGGCGAGGATCACGTTCTTGTTGTTCGGGAGGACGATCGCCTCGGCGGCCGCCAGCGCCTCGATCGCGCCGACGATGTCCGCGGTGGACGGATTCATCGACTGACCACCCTCCACGCAGGCTGCGCCGAGGCTCTCGAAGAGCCTCCGGTTGCCGTCACCGGCGCAGACCGAGACCACGCCGCACACTGTCGGCTCCGCCGCAAGGATCCGCTCCTCGCGCTCGAACGTCTGCATGTGCATGTTCTTGATGTCGACCTCCTCGATCACGCCGACAGCGGTGGCCAGCGCGAGCGCCGCCCCGGGCTCGTCCGTGTGGACATGCACCTTCACTGCCCCGCGGCCGCCGACGACGAGGAGCGAGTCCCCGAGCTTCAAGAGCTCCGGCTCGAGCTCCTTCGGATCGACGCGGTCGCCTTCGACGAAGAACGAGGTGCAGTAGCGGAACTTCGACAGCTCCTGGTGCACCGCCTCGAGCGGGATCGGCTCGAGCAGCGGAGCCGGCTCGGGGAGCTCCTCGCCGCGCACGCACGAGGTCACGCCGCGGACGATCTCGACCAGGCCCGCGGCTCCAGCGTCGACGACGCCCGCCTGCCTGAGTACCTCGAGCTGCTCCGTCGTCCGCGCGAGGGCGACCTCGCCGGCGGCGAGCACCTCGGTCAGCAGATCCTCAACCGCTGCGCCCGGAGCGACCTCCTCTGCCCGCTCCGCGAGCGCGCGAGACACCGTGAGGATCGTCCCCTCCTGGGGATTCCGCACGGCCGCGTAGCCTGCGTCGCACGCCCCGCGCAGCATGCGGGCGACAGTCGCGGAGTCGATCGACCCGTCGGCCGACAGCTCTCGGAGGGCTCCCGCCACGAGCTGCGACAGGATCACTCCCGAGTTCCCTCGGGCACCCATGAGGCTTGCCCGGCCGATGTCGGCCTCGGGGTCGCGCTCGAGGGCGTCCACGACCGCGCGGACGGTCAGGGTCATGTTCGTGCCCGTGTCCCCGTCGGGAACCGGGTAGACGTTCAGGTCGTCGATCCGTGCGCGGCTCGCCTCGAGCGCGGCCAGCGCCGCGCGTGCCGTCGCTAGACGGCCTTCTGGACGCGGCCCGACTTCAGACACCGGGCGCAGACGTAAGCCCTGCGGGCCGTTCCATTCACGAGGATGCGAACCCGCTGGAGGTTGGGGTTGAAGCGGCGCTTCGTGGCCACCATCGAATGGCTTCGGCTGTGGCCGAAAGAAGGGCCCTTCCCACAGACTGCGCAGACCTTGGACATCGGCGGGGGAGTATAGCTGCCGCCCACGGCCCGACTGTTCGCGCTATTGCTCGACCCGCGCTCGCAGAAGGCCGAACACGTCGGCCATCTCGAGCGCCGAGCGGGCCGCCTCGGTGCCCTTGTTCCCGTAGGCGCCACCGGCCCGCGCCTCGGCCTGCTCCCGGTTGTCGCACGTCAGCACGCCGAAGGCGACCGGGATCCCGGTCTCGAGCGCCACGAGCTGAAGCCCGCTCGCCGCCTCACCTGCGACGAAGTCGAAATGCGGCGTCTGTCCGCGGATGACGCAGCCGATCGCGACGACGCAGGAGTACTGGCGCGTCCGTGCGAGCGCCATCGCACCGAGCGGCAGCTCGAAGGCGCCGGGGACCGGGACGATCTCGATGCGGTCGCGCTCGACTCCGGCCTCCTCGAGAGCCGCGATCGCGCCGTCGAGCAGCTTGGACGTGATCTCGCCGTTGAAGCGGCCGACGACGATGCCGACCGCGCGGCGGGCACCGTTCGCCGAGCCTTCGATCACAGCGACGCCCTCGGGGAGCCGCAGGCTCCCGATCGCATGGTCAGGGCTGCTGAGGCCGTCGCTCACTGCTCGTCTCCGGACGTGTCGAACCGCTGCTCCTGGTGGTGGAGCCGGTGGCCGAGCTTGTCCCGCTTCGTCTCCAGGTACTGGCGGTTCTCCATGTTGGGCGGCACCTCGATCGGCACCTGCTCGACCACTTTCAGGCCGAAGCCCTCGATGCCCGTGATCTTGCGCGGGTTGTTCGTGAGGATGCGGATCGTGGAGAGCCCGAGGTCGGAGAGGATCTGCGAGCCGATGCCGTACTCGCGCGCGTCGGGCGGGAAGCCGAGCTCGACGTTCGCCTCGACGGTGTCGAAGCCGTTCTCCTGGAGCTCGTACGCGCGAAGCTTCGCCAGGAGGCCGATGCCTCGGCCTTCCTGCGACATGTAGAGGAGCACGCCCCGCTCCTCGCCGGAGATCCGTCGGAGCGCGAGCTCGAGCTGCTCGCCGCAGTCGCAGCGGAGGGAATGGAAGACGTCGCCGGTGAGACACTCCGAGTGGACGCGGACGAGCACGTCCTCCTCGCCGTCGACGTCCCCCTTCACCAGCGCGACGTGGTTCTTGCCGCTCAGGATCTCGCGGAACGCGACCGCAGTGAACTCGCCGTGGACCGTCGGGAGCCGCACCGAGGTGACCCGCTCGACCAGCTTCTCGGTCCGGCGCCGATACTCGATCAGATCCTCGACCGTGATCATCTTGATCCCGTGCGCGGCGCAGTACGGAACCAGGTCTGGCACCCGGGCCATCGTTCCGTCCTCGTTCATGATCTCGCAAACGACCCCGGCGGGGTTGAGCCCGGCGAGACGCGCGAGATCGACGGCTGCTTCGGTCTGGCCGGCCCGCTGAAGAACGCCGCCGGGGCTGGCGCGAAGCGGGAACACGTGGCCGGGCTGGACGAGTTCGCCAGGGCCCTTCGTCGGATCGATCGCGACCTGGATGGTGTGCGCGCGGTCGGCGGCCGAGATCCCGGTCGTCACGCCCTCGCGCGCCTCGATCGCGATCGTGAACGCGGTCTCGTTGGGCGCCTCGTTGTTGTACGTCATCGGTTTGAGGTCGAGCTCGTCGCAGCGCTCCTCGGTCAGACAGAGACAGATGAGCCCCCGGCCGTGGGTGGCCATGAAGTTGATCGCCTCCGGCGTGGCGAACTGCGCCGCGATCGTGAGGTCGCCTTCGTTCTCGCGGTCGGCCGCGTCGACGACGACCACGAGCTTCCCCTGGCGGATGTCCTCGATCGCCTCGTCGATCGTGGCGAAGGGCATCGTCGTCTCCAGCTGCACGCTCATGACTCCCTGGGATCGTATCCAGGCTGGACAAGCCGTTCGACATGCTTGGCGATCACGTCCACCTCGAGATTCACCTCGTCGCCCTCCGCGAGGTCGCCGAGCGTGGTCACCGCGCGCGTGTGCGGAATGAGCGCGACACCGAAGCCCTCGTCGCCGAGGCTCGCAATCGTGAGGCTCACGCCCTCGACCGTGATCGACCCCTTCTCGACGCAGTAGCGGAGGATCTCGGGCGAGGCGGCGATCTCGACACCCTCCTCGTCTGCCCGCACGACCCGCCCCACCGCGTCGACGTGCCCTTGGACGATGTGGCCGCCGAGCGGGTCTCCGGCCCGCAGCGCAGGCTCGACGTTGACGGCCGCGCCGGGTGTCAGGCGCCCGAGTGAGCTGCGGCGGAGCGTCTCCGGAACGACGTCGAAATCGAGCGCACCGTCCGCCGAGCCGACCGCGGTGAGACAGACGCCGTTGACGCTCACGGAGTCGCCGGCGGCCGTGCCCTCCGCCGTTTGTGGCGCTCGGACGACGAGGCGCACCGCGCCGCCGTCCTCGAGCACCGTCTCGACGGTGCCGAGCTCGCGGACGATCCCCGTGAACATGAGCCGAGGATAGTCAGAGTTCTCAACAGGGTGATGGCCCGCTGACTGAGTGCGCTGGGTGGTCCGAGGCCAGGACGCAGGGAGCGCCTGTACCCGCGGCGGTACAGGCGCGACCGAGGACGCCGCCTCGGGCCGCGCAGCGCGGTCAGGCGGCAGCCGCTCATCCTGTTGGGAGCTCTTAGGGCTCGCGCAAGTAGGCGGTGACGAGGACGTCGGCGCCGATCTGCTCGACGGTCGGGCGCACGAGCGTCCGGGGCTCCGCGCAAGCCCCCGAGCCACTGCGGACCCGCTCCGGCAAGCGTCGGGGCGACGAAGAGCATGACCTTGTCCACGAGACCGTCCGCGACGAACGCGGTCGCAAGCGTCGGGCCCCCTTCGAGGAGGAGCGACTGCACGCCCTCCCGCGCAAGCCGTTCCAGCTCCTGCCCGAGCGGGCCGCCGAGGAGCTCGAGCTCGGAGCCCTCCGGCAGCGGCCCGCTGCCGAATGCGAGTCGCCGCGGCTGTCGCTCGGCGCCGACGTCGCGTGCGGTCAGGTGGGGCTCGTCGGCACGCACCGTGCCCATTCCCACCGCGACCGCGTCCACCTGCGCGCGCAGCTCGTGCACACGCCGCCGGCTCTCCTCGCCGGTCACCCAGCGCGCTCCGGGCACCGTGACGCGGCCGTCGAGCGTGACCGCGGCCTTGTAGACGACGAACGGACGTCCTTCCGCCACCCAGACGCGGAAGCCCTCATTCTGCGCCCGCGCCCGCCATTCGAGCTCCCCGCCCGGAAGGTCCACCTCGATCCCGGCGGCGCGGAGGCGCTCGAAGCCCGCGCCGTCGGTCTCGGGATTGGGGTCACCGACGGCCGCGACGACCCGGCTCACACCCGCCTCGACGAGCGCGTCCGCGCAGGGCGGCGTGCGGCCGTGGTGGGCGCAGGGCTCGAGCGTGACGAAGAGCGTCGCGCCGCGCGCGCGCGCGCCTGCCGCCTGCAGCGCGACGATCTCGGCGTGCGGGCCGCCCGCCCGCTCGTGCCAGCCCTCCCCGACGATCTCGCCGTCCCGTACGAGCACGGCTCCCACGACAGGGTTCGGCGCGGTCGTTCCACGCCCTCGCTCAGCCAGCTCGAGCGCGCGCTCGAGCCATGCGGCCTCACTCATCCGGCGCGAGCTTGCGGACGAGCCGATGGTAGGCCCGATTGATGTCCTCGAACCCGAACACGGCCGTTCCCGCCACGATCGCCTCGGCCCCGGCCTCGTAGACCTTGTGAACGTTCTCGTGCGTGATACCGCCGTCGACCTGCACGACGACGCGTTCGTGGAGCTCGGAGCGGAGCTCGCGGATCCGGTCGAGCGACTCTGGCATGAACTCCTGGCCCGAGTACCCGGGATGAATGCTCATGCAGAGCACGAGGTCGGCACCGAGCGAGGCGGCGACCGCGTCTCCGACGTCCGTCTCGGGGTTGAAGGCCACCCCCACCGCGAGGTCGTGGGACCGTGCGAGGGCGATCGCGTTCCACGGCTCCTCGGATGCCTCGACGTGGAAGGTGACGCTGTCGCCTCCGGCCTCCTTGACCTGCGGGAAGTGGTGCTCCGGGTTGGTGACCATGAGGTGGACGTCGATGACGCCGTCGGATGCGTGGATCATCGGAGCGATCGCGCGCAGGACGATCGGCCCGATCGTGATCGGCTCGACGAAATGGCCGTCGCCGACGTCGAAGTGGAAGACCCGCGCGCCTGCGTTCAGGAGGTGGCGCACCTGGTCGCCCAGGCGCGTGAAATCGGCCGCGTAGAGCGACGGCTCGATCTCGACCGTCCGGATCCACTCCCGCCAGGGCACAGGCTGAGTCTAAGCGCGGACCCGAGCGACGAAGAACCCCGCAGTTCCGTGCACGTGGGGGAGCGTGAGCAGAAACTCGGGTCGTCGCGGATGGCGGTACTCGGGCCACTCGGCACCGAGGTCCTCGACGGCCAGGCCCAACGTCTCGACGACGTCCTCGTTCTCGGGGCGATGGATCGTGCAGACGGCGAACGTGATCGTCCCGCCCGGCCGCACGCGTTCCACCGCCACACGGAGCAGGTCGAGTTGGAGCTCCGGGAGCGGCCGGGCCCGCCAGCGCAGGTCCGGACGGGAGTTGAGGACGCCGAGCCCGGAGCACGGTGCGTCCACGAGCACGCGGTCGAAGCCGGCGAGGTCCTGCGGCAGCTCGAGCGCGTCGGCGTTCACGACCTCGAGCTCGACGCGGAGCCGGCGTGCGTTCCCTTCCAGCTCGCGGGCGCGGCCGGGGTGCTTGTCGACCGCGACCACCTCCGCGCCGGCCGCGGCGAGCTGGGTCGCCTTGCCGCCCGGCGCCGCGCAGAGGTCGAGGATCCGTTCCCCGGCACGGGCGCCCACGGCGGCTCCGGCGAGCTGCGAGCCACGGCTCTGCGGCCATGCATAGCCGCTCTCGAGCCACTCCGGCGGAACGACGTCCACGACCCGTGGGCCGTCCGGCGTGCGCACCGCCGTCTCCGGTGGCTCGTTCTCCGTGCGCATGAGCGCCCGCGCATCGTCCGGCCCGAGCTCCCGCCACCAGGCCTCCGCGATCCAGTCCGGGTAGGAGTGCTTGAGCGCGGCAGCGTCCGGGGACTCGTCGTTCAGCCCTGCGAGCAAGCCCGAAAGACCTTCGGAGAGCCGCCGCAAGACAGCATTCGTGAAGGGCACGGCCCGCTCGAGCCGCGCGGCCCGGACGAGCTCGACGGACTCGTGCACGGCCGCATGCGCCGGCACGCCGTCCATGAACCCGAGCTGGTAGGCGCCGACGCGGAGCGCTGCCCGGACGGGCGGATCGAGCTTTCGCACCGGACGGCGGCCGAGCGCCTCGATCGCATGGTCGAGCGTCCGCACGCGCTGGACGGTGCCGTAGGCGATTTGCTGGGCGAATGCCCGGTCTCGCGCGTCAAGCCGCTCGGCAGCCGCTCGGAACGCCCGGTCGGCGTACGCGCCCTCCTCGAAGACCCGCTGGACGACCCCGGCCGCGACCCGGCGCGAGCTCACTTCTTGAGGCCGCGGAGGTACTCCTCCACGGGCATGCGGCGCCCTCCCTCCCGCTGCACCTCCAGCGGCTCGATGCCGCCCGCCACGAAGGTCGCCTCGGGCGGGGCGGGACGGGCGCGCCAGATGATCAGCCGCCGGCCCTCGACGAGCCCGCGGGCGCCGATGTGCGGCGAGAGCGCGCGGATCCGGTTCAGGTTCTCCTCGGGCGAGAGCGACCAGTCAAGGTCACGGTCGGCGGCGGCGATCTTCTCCGCGTAGGTGACACCCACCTCCGGCTGCGGAACGAACGTCGGCTCAGCAAAGACCTCGTCGAGGAGCTCCAGCGCCACGCGAGTGGCCCGCTCGAAGACGACACCCGCGTCGTCTTGCGGCCCGATCGGGAAGCGCCGCTGGGCGGCGATCGGGCCGGCATCGAGCTCGGCGGTCGTCCGGTGGATGGTCACGCCGGTCTCGCGGTCGCCCTCCATGAGCGCGCGCTCGACAGGCGCGGGCCCGCGCCAGCGCGGCAGCAGCGACGGGTGGACGTTCAGCCACAGACGATCCGCGAGCAGCTTCTCGGGGACGAGGACGCCGTAGTCCGCGACGATGACGATGCGGGCGCTCCCGGGAAACTCGGAGAGGCGGTCCGGCTGCTCGACGTCCAGGCCGTGCGCGAGCGCGACCTCTTTGGCGGGCGGAGGCAGCTTCTTGCGCCCGCGGCCCTGGGAGCTGTCCGGCCTCGTGAGCAGGAGCTCGATCTCGCGGCGGGCGGCGAGGCCGTCGAGAATCCCCGCGCCGAACGTCCCGGTCGCCGCGACCGCAATGCTCACAGGACGCTCACACGAGGGGTCCGAGGATGGGCTGCGGGCGGAGCGCGGCGAGCGCCTGGCGCCTCTCGTCCGGACCCGTCCGGTCGAGGATGAGCACCCCGTCGAGATGGTCGAGCTCGTGCTGGATCACCCTGGCCTCGAGGCCTTCTGCCTCGACCGTCACCTGCTCCCCGTCGGGGGTCAGAGCTTCGACGGTGATCGACACCGGCCGCGAAACGGGCACGACCACCGAGGCAGCCCCGAGGGAGAGGCACCCCTCGTCGACCGTCTCGGCCTCGTCCGAGCTGCCGGTGAGGCGCGGGTTGACGAGCGCCACCACGGGCTCCTCGTCGGACGTCTGGTAGACGAGCACGCGCCTGAGCACACCCACTTGCGGGGCAGCCAGCCCGACGCCTCGAGCCTCCTGCATCAGCGTCGTCATGCGCAGGACGAGCTCGGCGACGGCGTCGCCCACGTCTTCGACCTCGTTCGTGCGAATTCGAAGCGCGGGATCCGGGTACTGGCGGATCTGGATGAGCGCAGCGCGACGCCGCGCTTCCCGCTCGCCGTCGAGCTCCTCGCTCCGAACCTGACCTTCGACCTCACCCACGAGGCGGAAAGTCTAGAAGCCGCGAGCGTCCTTAAGCTAGATCGAGGCCCGGTCCTTCCCGTCGGCGGAAGGCGGAAACCGGCTTCAGGACAGGCCTTGCGGATCCACATCCACGGAGACCGCGAGCGCGTCCCGCCGCATCGCCGGGGCGGCGGCGCCGAGGAGATCGGCCACCCGTGAGGCCACGCGGCGGGGCGCCTCCGTCTTGACGAGGAGCTGCGCGCGATGACGTCCGCGCAAGCGCAGAAGCGGCGCCGGGCCGAGCAAGTCGGACGCCGGGAGGGAGCGGCCGAGCTCGCCGCGAAGCTCCGCGAGCACCCTTGTCGGGCCGACCGCGCCGGGGCCGCTCACCGTGACGCGGACAAGATGGCGAAACGGCGGATAGCCGAGCTCGCGCCTGCGCTCGAGCTCGCCCGCGAGGAACTCCTCCACGTCGTGTCGGGCAGCGAGCACGATCGGGCGCGCGTCCGGCTGGAAGGTCTGGACGAGCACCCGCCCCGGCGCGTCGCGGCCGCTTCTCCCGGCGAGCTGCGTCACGAGCTGAAACGTGCGCTCCTCCGCCCGGAAGTCGGGAAGCCCCAACCCTGTGTCGGCATCGACGACGGCGGCGAGCGCGACGCCTCGGAAGTGGTGTCCCTTCGCCACCATCTGCGTCCCGAGAAGGACGCCCCGCTCGCAGGCGGCGAAACCGGTCAGCGTCTCGCCCAGCTTCCCGGGCCGGCCGGCCACGTCCGCGTCGAGCCGGAACAGCTCCAGCTCCGGGAGCCGGGCGGCGAGCTCCGCTTCGAGCTTCTCCGTTCCGGCACCGAGTCGCGCGATCTCGGCGGCCCCACAGGCCGGGCACAAGGTGGGCGCGGGCGCGCGGCGCCCGCAGTGGTGGCAGTGCAGACGATCGTCGGCGTGGAGGGCGAGCGCGACGTCGCAATCGGGGCACCGGAGGGTCAGCCCGCACGCACGGCAGTGGAGCGCCGGCGAGACCCCGCGTCGGTTCAGCAGCAGGATCGCCTTGCCGCCCCCGTCCGCGAGCCTCCCGAGCTCCGCGAGGAGAGGCGCGGAGAGCGGGTAGCCCGCTTCCCGCCGGAGATCGACGATCTTCACGGACGGGAGCGGGCCCGCGAGGCGTCCGCCCAGCTCGAGGCGCTCGAGCGACTGCCAGCTCTCCGGCCGGGGCGTGGCGCTCCCGAAGACCGCGACGGCCCCTTCCAGCGCGGCGCGCTTCGCGGCGACCGTGCGGGCGTCGTAGCGCGGGTCCGACTCCTGCTTGTAGGAGGCGTCGTGTTCCTCGTCGATGCAGATCAGGCCGAGCGCGGGGACCGGAGCGAAGACCGCGGAGCGCGCCCCGACGACGATCGGCGCCTCCCCGGAGGCGATTCGCTCGCGCTCGTCGCGCCGCTCGGCCTCGGTCAGGGCCGAGTGCAGAACGGCCACTCGCTCGCCGAAGCGGGCGCGGAAGCGGCCGAGCGCCTGCGGGGTGAGCGCGATCTCGGGAACGAGGACGATTGCCCCGCGCCCGCGCGCGAGCGCGTGCTCGCAGCTCCGGAGGTAGACCTCGGTCTTGCCGCTCCCAGTAGCGCCGAAGAGCAGGAAGGAGCCTCCCCCACTCGCGTCCAGCGCTTCACCGATCCGCTCGAGCGCGACCGCCTGGGTCTCGCTCGGCTCGGCGGGGGCGTCCTCCCCTGGAAGATCGTCCGCACGCTTCCGACGCCTGGCTCCGTTGCGGCGCGCACGCGCCGCGGGAGCGACGAGGCTGAGCGCCCGCGCCGGAGTCGACCCGTAGTACTCGGCCACCCAGAGCGCGAGGTCGACGAGGGGCGCGGGCACTGCGCCGAGCACGTCGTCGACGGCGACCGGCTCGACATCCGCCGGCGCGGCGTCCTCGAGCCCGACGACCACCCCGCGGCGCTTCGCCCGCCCGAAGCGCACGGAGACGACGGCGCCCTTCTCCAGGCCGCCGGCGAGGTACGTAAACGGCCGCGCGACGGCGCGTCCCGAGACGAGCGGCACGACGGAGGCAAAGCGGGCCACGATAAAATCATCCCTGACATGGCGGCTGGCCACTCCGTGGACGACTATCTCGAGACGATCTACTTCCTGGCTTTTCCCATCGGGGAGTACAAGCCGGATACGAAGGGTGCTCCCACGCTCGCAGTGCGCGTCGCCGACATGCTCGGCGTCTCCCGTGCCTCCGCCGGCGAGATGCTGAAGCGACTCGAGGCCGAGGGCCTCGTCGAGCGGGGCGAGCACAAGGAGGCGATCCTGACGGCGCAGGGCCGCGAGGTCGCCGAGCGCGTCGTGCGCAAGCACCGCATCATCGAGCGCCTCCTCACGGACTTCATGGGCTATACCGCGGCCGAGGCGCACGTACAGGCCGACATGCTCGGCAACACGTTCACCGACGACATGGTCGAGCGGATCGCCAAGCAGCTCGGCATGCCCGAGCGCTGCCCGCACGGCTGGCCGGTCGACGTCAATTTCGAGCAGGCGGAGAACCGCGAGCTGAAGCCGTTGAACGAGCTCACCGAGGGCGAGAGTGCCGAGATCGTCCGCCTCGCCGAGCACGACGGCGAGCTCCTGCACTGGTACTACGACGAGGGGCTCGTCCCCGGGACGCAGATCGAGCTCCGCCGTGCCGAGCCGGCAGCAGGGCAGTTCGCCCTCACCGTGGACGGCGACGAGCGGGCGATCGGCGAGAGAGCCGCCGCGGGCCTCTTCGTCAGGCCGGCGGCCGCCGTCTAGCCGGCGACTTCGGCCGCGAGACCGGCGGCGGCGCGGAGGGCCTCGGCCTTCTCCGTCCGCTCCCACGTGAAGTCGTGGTCGGCGCGGCCGAAGTGCCCGTATGCCGCCGTCTTCGCGTAGATGGGCCGTCTCAGGTCGAGATCGCGAAGGATGGCGCCCGGCCGCAGGTCGAAGTGCTCGCGAACGAGGCCCTCGATGGCTGCCAGCGGGATTCGCTCGGTGCCGAAGGACTCGACCTGGATCGAAACGGGGTGCGCGACGCCGATCGCATACGCGACCTGCAGCTCGCAGCGCTCGGCGAGGCCCGCGGCCACGATGTTCTTGGCCACGTGGCGGGCGGCGTAGGCGGCCGAGCGGTCGACCTTGGTCGGATCCTTTCCGGAGAAGGCGCCGCCGCCGTGGCGGGCTGAACCGCCGTACGTGTCGACGATGATCTTGCGACCGGTCACGCCCGTGTCCCCCATGGGCCCGCCCAGGACGAACTTGCCGGTCGGGTTGACGAGGACGAAGTCGCGCTCCTCGAAGCGGCGCTCGTCATAGAGGTCGCGCGGGAGGATCGGGTGGAGCACGTGTTCGATCAGATCCGGCTTGATCAGCGACTCGGCGTCGAGCCCGTCCCGATGCTGCGTCGAGACCAGGACGCGCACGACCTCGACCGGCCGCTGGCGCCCGTGCTCGTCCACCTCGTAGCGGATCGTGACCTGCGTCTTCCCGTCGGGGCGCAGGTAGGGCAGGATCTGCGCCTTCCGTACTTCCGAGAGCCGCTTGGCGATCTTGTGCGCGAGCGTGATCGGGAGCGGCATGAGCTCCTCGGTCTCGGTACACGCGTAGCCGAACATCATCCCCTGGTCGCCGGCGCCGATCTGGTCGACCGGATCGTCGTCGCCGTGCTGCATCTCGTAGGAGCTGTCGACGCCGAGCGCGATGTCCGGCGACTGTTCGTCGAGGGCGACGATGACGCCGCACGTCTCTGCGTCGAATCCGTACTTGGCGCGGTCGTAGCCGATCTCCCGGACCTTGCTCCTGACGACCCGGGGAATGTCGACGTAGGTCTCGGTCGTGATCTCGCCCGCGACGACGATCAGCCCCGTCGTCACCAGGGTCTCGCAGGCGACGCGCCCCTGCGGGTCGTCGGCGAGCACCTGGTCGAGGATCGTGTCCGAGACCTGGTCGGCCACCTTGTCGGGATGACCCTCGGTGACCGATTCGGAGGTGAAGAGGAAGTCGCGCGCAGGCATGCGCGAAGAGAAGGCTACCGACGCGCCCTAACCGATGCTCAGGAAGAGCGAGAAGTGCTGGACGTCGCCCGAGCCCGAGCCCCAGAAGACCGCGCCGCCGAGCGGCTCCAGGTATTCGTTCAGCTCGCTCGCCTCGGCATCGTGCGGCGCGACGAGCCCCAGGACGAGCGGCGCGGCGGCCTGTACATCGACGTAG
The DNA here is from genome assembly GCA_963842305.1 of uncultured Actinomycetes bacterium. Classification (GTDB taxonomy): domain Bacteria; phylum Actinomycetota; class Thermoleophilia; order Gaiellales; family Gaiellaceae; genus JAIBJN01. The sequence goes on along the minus strand of CAWJFW010000001.1, from coordinate 49,639 downwards.
CCGAAGCCGGTGGTCTCGTCCGGCATCCCGGCATCGTCGAGAGCCGCTTCGAAGCGGTCGTCCTGGTCGAGGCGAGGGCCCTCCCCGCGGAGTGCATCCAGTGCCCTCTGCGAAGTGGAGACGGCCAGGAGACCGTCGAAGGCGTCGTAGACGATCTGCGTCTTCTTGCCCGCGAGCCCGACGAGCGCATCGACCGTTCGCAGCGCGGCCGCCTCGTCGTCGACCTGGGTGACGAGTGTCACGGCCGGTTCTGGGCTCACGTAGACGGCGGTCTCTCCCGAGAGGAGTGCCCCGACCTCGTCCAGGTCGAACGGCATGAAGGCTCCCTCCGTGCCGCCACCGAGCATGTCGGCGTACCGGTCGAGGGCCGCGCCGAGATCGTTGAAGGAGAGGAACGCCACAGCACCGGCCGGCACCTCCTCGACGAGCTCGGACGCGTACGCCTCGGTCTCGGGAACGGCGCTCTCGTCCGCGGCAAGAACCTGGCCCTCGACGCGGACGCCGCCGCCTTCCGCGCGTAGTGCCGCGCCAATCGAGGCGTCGGCTCCCGCGGCGGCCCCGAACGGAAGCTGCTGCAGACCGCCGGACATCTCCGGCAACGCGCCCGCGAGCGCCCCGCCGTTCGCGTACACGCGAGCCAACGCGTCTCCCGGAAGATCGTCCATCGCCTCGACGAACGCTTCGGAGTCCTCGAGCGAGGGCCCGTCCAGCGCGTCGCGGTACTGCTCGAGCACCGCCTCGCTCTCGGCCGCGACCTGCCAGCCGTTCACCTCGGCGTGGACGCCCTCGCCCTCCTCGAAGAGCTGCTCGAACGCGTCCTGGTCGCCGGGCTGCGTGAGGATGACCATCGGCGGCTCCTCACCGGGCCGCACCGGCTCGGAGAGGACCACGAAGGCGACCTCGGGTCCGAGCGCGTCCTGCAGATCGGCGTCTCCGTCCAGGCCCGCCTCCTCGGCGGCCTCGTCCAGGAGCTTCTCCAGCTTGCCCTCCCCGTCGGGGAACTGCGCCAGGAGCCCGGCCACGGCGCGCCACTGATCGCCTTCGAACGACGTGTCGACCGTGACGTAGACCGCGGCGTCCTCGGGCACCACGGAGGCCGAACCGCCGGCGTTGCTGCCGTCTCCGCAGCCGGCGAGCACCGGCACGAGCGCGGCGACGAGAAGAGCCAGGATCAGACGCATCCGCTTCACGTTACTCATCTGTCGGCGTTCTGTTCATCAACCCTGAGACCAGGTCGAGGGCACTCGTCCCGTTCAGTACCTCGCAGATCGCCTCGGTGATGGGGAGCTCCACGCCGAGCCGGCGCGAGAGGTCGCGGAGGACGGGAGCGGTCGTCAGCCCCTCGACGACCATGCCGATCTCCTCCCTCGCCTCGTCCTGCGAGCGGCCTTGTGCGATCAGCTCGCCTGCCCGTCGGTTGCGGCTGTAGCGCGAGAAGCACGTGACGATGAGGTCGCCCATGCCGGCCAGGCCGGAAAACGTCTCCGCCCGGGCGCCGCAAGCATCGCCCAGGCGCGTCATCTCGGCGAGGCCGCGCGTGATGAGGGCGGCCTTCGCGTTGTCGCCGAACCCGAAGCCGTCGACACCGCCGGCGGCGAGCGCCATGACGTTCTTCGCCGCGGCGCAGAGCTCGACGCCCACGAGGTCCGAGTTGAGGTAGACGCGGAAGCGCGTCGAGGTGATGGCGTGCTGCAGCTCGACCGCAAGGGCGGCGTCCTCGCTCGAGATCACCGCTGCTGCGGGCAGGCCCTGCGCGATCTCCTCCGCATGGTTCGGGCCCGAGAGGACGGCGACCGGCCGGTCGCGGAAGACGGTCGAGAGCCGTGAGCCGTTCTCGGGGTCGAGCCCCTTCGTCAGGCTCAGGACCGGCGCGTCGCCGGGGAGGCTGTCCGCGACCCCATGGAATGCCCGGCTCGGGACCGCCATGCAGACGAGCTCGGCCTCGGCGACGGGCGCCGCCTCGAGTGTTGTGGCGGTCAGCTCCGAGAGATCGACATCGGGGAGGTAGCGGGGGTTGCGACCCGTCTCGGCGATCGCCGCTGCGTGCTCGGGGTCGCGGCAGGCAAGCGTCACGCCGTGGCCGCGCTCGGCAAGGAGGGCGGCGAATACCGACCCCCAGGAGCCGCCTCCGACGACGACAACCCTCACGAGCGCCTGACGAAGTCGATGATCAGCGGCACACCCTGCAGACCAAGACGGTCGCGCAGCTGGTTCTCGATCCAGTAGCCGTAGTCACGTGTGATGAGCCCCGGGTCGTTCACGTGGATGCGGAAACGGGGCGGCCGGGTCGAGACCTGGGTGCCGTAGAGGAGGTTGAGGCGCCTGCCGTTCCTGCTCGGGCCGGGCCGCGCATCGCGAAGCTCCTGCAGGATCCGGTTGAGGCCGGCCGTGGGCACCCGGGCGGTGTGCTTGGCAAAGAGCTCTTCCACCCGGTCGAGAAGCTTCCCGACGCCTCTGTTGGTCTTCGCCGAGACCGCGACGACGGGCGGGCGCTGGCGCAGCCGGCTCTGGATACGCGGGCGCACGTCCTCGATCCCCACCTCGGCAGCGTCCCACTTCGAGAGGACGACGAGCGTCGAGTCGCCGGCCGTTCGGGCGACGTCCGCAACTGCGAGGTCCTGGTCGACGAGGCCCTCCGTGGAGTCGACGAGCACGAGTGCGACGTCGGCCCGCTCCGCGGCCTTGATCGCCCGAAGCTCGGAGTAGTACTCGACGCCCTGGCGGTGGCGGCGCTTGCGGCGAAGGCCGGCCGTGTCGACGAGCACATAGGTCGTGTCCCCGCGCCGGAGGACCGTGTCGATCGAGTCCCGGGTCGTGCCAGGCTGGTCGGAGACGATGACCCGATCATGGCCCACGAGCGCGTTGACGAGGCTCGACTTGCCCACGTTCGGCCGGCCGAGCACCGCGACGCGAATCGCCTCCTCGCCGCTCTCTGGCGGCCCCTCGCCTGGGAGGAGCGAGACGATCCGGTCGAGTAGGTCGCCGGTCCCGAGCCCATGCAGCGCCGAAATCGGGAGCGGGTCGCCGAGACCCAGCCGATGGAACTCGAGGGCCTCATCGTCTCGATTGGGGTCGTCCACCTTGTTCGCGACGACGAGCACGGGCTTGCCGGAACGGCGCAGGATGTCGGCAATCTCCTCGTCGCCCGGCGTGACGCCGGCCTTCGCATCGACGACGAAGACGACGAGGTCGGCCGCCTCCACCGCCCTTCGCGCCTGCTCGGCGACCTGCTGGATCAACGGTGAGGGATCGGCGACGTCGACGCCGCCCGTGTCGACGAGGACGAAACGGCTGCCCGCCCACTCGCAGACCACGTCCTTGCGATCGCGCGTCACCCCGGGCGTCTCGAAGACGACCGCCTCGCGAGTGGCCGTGAGGCGGTTGACGAGCGTCGACTTGCCGACGTTGGGGAAGCCGACGACGGCGACGCCGCCGAGAAGCGGCGGCTCGGTCATCGGTGCCGCTCCGGGCGGGGCACTAGGCGATCTTCGCGGGAACGTTCTCGCGGCGCGGGGGCGTCGCGTCTCGCGGCCGCTCGAGCTCGTGGATCCGCACGAGCCACTCCCACAGATGTTTGATTTCGGCCATGAGCTCCTCGGAGGCCGCCGCGTAGCCCTTGGAGTTGCGCGGATGCTCCGCGAAGCGCATGGGCTCCCCGAACGCGACCGAGACGGCGGCCCGGTTTCCGAACTTCCAGGTCTGGGAGCCGTGGATCGCGGCAGGGACGACCGGCACCCCCTCCGAGATGGCGATCATCGCCGCGCCCGGCATGGCCTTGCCCGGCACGCCGCTCTTCTGGCGCGTGCCCTCCACGAAGAGCCCCAGCATTTCGTTCTGCCTTACCGCCTCGCGCATGCGCCGGAGCGCCTCGCGATCCGACTCCCCACGCCGGATTGCGAGCGTCCCGTGCGCAGCGATGAGCTGCGAGAGCCCAGGGACGTCGAACAGCTCGCTCTTCGCCACGAAGACCAGCCGGCGTGGGCACATGGTTCCGATGACGGGGACGTCGATGAAGTTGAAGTGGTTCACGGCAAGCACGGCGCCGCCCTCGCGCGGCACGCGCTCCCTCCCGTAGACCCGGATCGAGGTCGCGGCGCGCGTCAGGCTCCCGAGGAAGCCCTTGCCGACCGTCCAGTAGACGAGGTCGACCGGCTTCATGCGCTCGCGCGGGCCTCGACGAGCCGCTCGATCCGGTCGAGGACCTCGTCGATCTTGAGCTCCGTCGTGTCGATCTGCTCGGCGTCGTCTGCGGCCTGCATCTGGGCGGCGTCGCGCTCGTCGCGGAGCCGTAGGTCGGTGGCGAGGGCCTCGGCGCCGATATCGGGATGGTCGGCCTGGCGGCGGCGCGCCCGCTCGCCCGGGTCGGCGACGAGGTAGACCTTCACCTCGGCCTCCGGACAGACGACCGTGCCGATGTCACGCCCTTCGATCACCGCGTCGCCGCCTTCGGCGAGCTCGCGCTGCCGCTCCTTCATGACCGACCGGACGTCGGGGTGCCGCGCCACCGTCGAGACGAGTCGGTCGATCCGGGGCTCGCGGATGAGCTCGGTTACATCGCCCTCCCGGACGACCACCCGATCGCCCTCGAAGATCACCGGGTTGCCGAGCGCGAGCTCACCGAGCGCCGGCCCGTCGTCGAGGTCGATCCCGTCTTCGAGCGCCAGCCACGTGAGCGCCCGGTACATGGCGCCGGTGTCGAGGTAGCGGAAACCCAGGCGCTCGGCGAGGCCGCGCGCGACGGTGCTCTTCCCGGACCCGGCCGGGCCGTCGATGGCGACGATCACACGTGCTCCCGGTGTCTCATCGGAGGGCGACCGAGTCGAGCATGGAAAAGAAGTCGGGGAAGCTTACCGCGACGGTCTCGGCGCCCTCGAGCTGGACGCCGCCGCGCGAGACGAGCCCCGCGACCGCGCCCAGCATGGCGATGCGGTGGTCGCCGCGGGCGTCGACCACGCCCCCACCCTGAGGGCGGGAGGGGACCCCACGAACCCGGAAGCCATCCTGATGCGTTTCGATGTGGATGCCTAGTGGCCGAAGCGCATCCTTGACGCTTTCGAGACGGTCCGACTCCTTGACGCGCAGTTCCTGCGCGCCCGTGACGACGCTGTTGCCGTGCGCCATGCCCGCGGCCAGCGCAAAGAGCGGCAGCTCGTCCACGAGCACCGGAACCTCCTCCGGGCCGATCGACGTCGCGACGAGCTCGGCTGATTCGACCTCGAGATCGCCGACCGGCTCGCCCGCCGCGGAACGGCGGTTGAAGACGGCGACCCGGGCGCCCATGCGTTCGAGGACGGCTGAGGAGCCCCGTGCGCGTCGGATTCAGGCCGACCCCGTGCAGACGCAGCTTGGAGCCGGCCAGGAGGGTGGCTGCGACGATGAACGGCGCCGCTGAAGAGATATCGCCCGGGATCGTGGTCCTCAGCGGCTCGAGGCGCTCGACCGGCCACACCGCCGCCTCGCCCGGACTGCGGCGCACACGGGCGCCCATCGCCTCCAGCATCCGCTCGGTGTGGTCGCGGCTCGCGTGGGGCTCGACGGCGACCGTCGGCCCCTCCTGCGCGTACAGCCCGGCGAGGAGGACACACGACTTCACCTGGGCGCTCGCGACGGGGAGCGCCCAGCGCACCGCCCGTAAGTCGCCGCCCTCGACCACGACCGGTGCGTGACCATCCGTCGTCTCGACCTCCGCGCCCATCGCCCGGAGCGGCTCGGCGATCCGCTCCATCGGCCGCGAGCTGAGCGATTCGTCGCCGACGAGCTCGAAGCGGCCCTCCTGCCCGGCCAGGATTCCGGGGAGGAGCCGCATCAGCGTGCCCGCGTTGCCGCAGTCGAGCGGGCCTGCGGGCTCTGCGATTCCACGCGGGCCGACGCCCTGGATGCGAACCCGGTCGCCGTCCACCTCCACCCCACCTCCGAGCGCGCGTACGGCGGCAGCCGTCGAGAGCGTGTCCTTGGAGGCCCCGAACCCGTCCACGTCGCTCTCGCCGTCGGCAATCGCTCCGAACAGGAGCGCGCGGTGGGAGATCGACTTGTCGCCGGGGACTGCGAGATCGCCGTGAAGCGACGTCGCGGGCTCGACGCGCATCAACGCCCCTTCAGGTGGCGCTGCCGCAGAAGCGCGGCGTGTGTCGCCTGGAGGGGCACTTAGTCCTCGAATGCGGGCGAGACGATGACCGAGTAGCCCTGCGCCTCCAGGAGGTCGGCGGCCCGGCGGGCGGACTCCTCGCCCGCCACGAGCACGTTCAGGGTGCCGCCTCGCTCCGGCGAGAAGTGGTCGAGCTCGAAGTCCTCGATGTTGATCTGCTCGGCGCCGAGTGCCTGCGTGATCCCGGAGAGCACGCCTGGCCGGTCGGGCACGTGCACCCGGACGCGCTGCATGGCGCCGGGATCTTCGTAGGCCTCGGCCAGAAGCCGTCGCCGGTTGCCGCCGGCTTCGCCGATCCAGCGCGCAAGCCACCCGGCGTCCCGGGTCTCGAGCGCCCGCTCGAGCTCCTCGACGCGCCGGCGATGCTCGACGAGCGACGCGCGGAGCTCCTCGGCGTTGTCGAGGAAGATGTCGATCCAGATGCGCGGGTTCGCGCCGGCCACCCGGGTCATGTCGCGCAGGGATCCGCCCGCGCCGGCGAGCGGCTCGTGCCCGTCCACCTTCACCGAGCCCGCGTGGTTCAGGACGACGTTGGCAAGCGCGTGCGGGAGATGGCTCGTGAGCGCGAGCAAGCGGTCGTGCGCGCTCGGGTCGATCGCGACCGGAACCGCTCCCAGCGAGGCCACGAAGCCGTGCAGGAGCCGATAGCGCTCCGGCTCGGTCTCCGCGACCGGCGTCAGAAACCACGTCGCACCCTCGAACAGCTGCTCGCTCCCGCTCGTCGGTCCTCGTGCCTCCGAGCCGCACACGGGATGCCCGCCGATGAAGCGGACGCGGTCCGGGACGGCGGCGCAGATGGCGGACTTCGTCGAGCCGACGTCCGTGACCGTCGCGCCCGAATCCGCTGCGGCGAGGACCTCTTCGACCCGCTGCTCGAGGTTCGCGACCGGCGTGGCGACGACGACCAGGTCCGCCTCCTCCACCGCCGCGACGAGACTCTCGACCGGCGCGTCCAGCGCGCCGCGCTCTGCCGCGACCGCGAGAAACTCGGGGTCGGCGTCGTACCCCGCGACGTGGCTCACGCCGGCCCGCTTGGCAGCCAGTCCCACCGAGGCGCCGATCAGGCCGGTGCCGACGATGCCGAGCCGCTCGACCGGCACTAGCGGGTCCCCGGCAGCTGCGTCGGGTTGAGCGCCCGGCGAGCCACTTAGCTCACACGCTGGAGCTCGGCGAGCCGGAACGCGAGGTCGAGCGACTGGCGGGCGTTCAGGCGCGGGTCGCAGAGCGTCATGTAGCGCGTGTTCAGCTGCTCCTCGAGTACCGCCTCCGCGCCGCCCAGGCACTCCGTGACGTCCTCTCCCGTGAACTCCAGGTGGATGCCGCCCGGCCAGATGCGTTCCTTCCGGCACGCGGCGAAGAAGCCCTCGATCTCGGCCATGATCACGTCGAAGCGGCGCGTCTTGAACCCGGACTCGGTGGTGAAGACGTTCGCGTGCATGGGGTCGGACGCCCAGAGGACTGGCTGGCCGGAGTCCCGCACCGCCCGCAGGATGGGCGGCAGGAGCTCGTAGACGTTGTCGGCGCCCATGCGGGCGACCAGGGTCAGCCGCCCGGGGACGCGGTCGGGATTGAGGCGCTCGCAGAGCTCGAGGATCTCGTCGGGCGTCGCGGTCGGCCCGACCTTGAGCCCGAGCGGGTTGTTCACGCCCGAGAAGAACTCGACGTGCGCGCCGTCCGGCTGGCGCGTCCGCTCCCCGATCCAGAGCATGTGCGCCGAGCAGTCGTACCAGTCCCCCGTCGTCGAGTCGCGCCGCGTGAGCGCCTCCTCGTAGTCGAGGACGAGGCCCTCGTGACTCGTCCAGACGTCCACCTGGTGCAGCTGCGACTCCGCCGAGAGGTCGATCCCGCACGCGGCCATGAAGCGGAGCGCGCGCTCGATCTCGGAGGCGACCTGCTCGTAGCGGCGGCCCTCCGGCGAGGAGGCAACGAACTCCTGGTTCCATTCGTGCACGCGCATGAGGTCGGCGTAGCCGCCCTTCGTGAAGGCCCGAACGAGGTTGAGCGTCGCGGTCGCGTGGTTGTAGGCCTGGACCATGCGGTCGGGATCCGGGATGCGCGCTTCGGCCGTCGGGGCGTCGTCGTGCACCATGTGACCGCGGAAGGACGGGATCTCGACGCCGCCGACCTTCTCGGTGGGCGAAGACCGCGCCTTGGCGAGCTGGCCCGCGATCCGGCCGACCTTTACCACCGGGAGCGTCGCCCCGTACGTCAGGACCGCCGCCATCTGCAGCAGGATCTTCAGCTTCTCGCGGATGTGGACCGCGGACAGGTCGTGGAACGACTCCGCGCACTCGCCGGCCTGAAGGAGGAATGCGCGGCCGGCGGCCGCCTCGGCGAGTGCGGCCCGCAGCTGGCGGGCCTCGCCCGCAAAGACGAGCGGCGGCACGACGGCGAGCCGGGCGCGCGCGATCTCGGTCCGCTCCTCGCTCGGCCACTCCGGCTGGTGGAGGGCCGGCTTCGACCGCCACGAGGACGGCGTCCAGACGGGCTTCGTCACGGCCATCGGCTGTCAGTGTAGTGAGGGATTGGCGCAACGCCGCTCGTCGCCCGGCGGCACAGACTGCGTTGCGCCGAGCCCTCCTGATGGTGAGCGATAATCGCCGGGACGTGCGCGTTCTCTCGGGAATCCAGCCGACCGGCGAGAAGCATCTCGGCAACTACGTCGGGGCAATCCGCCGCTGGGTGGCCGAGCAGCACGAGGTGGATGCCTTCCATCCGATCGTCGATCTGCACGCGATCACGGTCCCGCAGGAGCCCGACGAGCTCCGCGAGTCGACGCTCGACCTCGCGGCGCTCCTGATCGCCTGCGGCCTCGATCCCGACGTGTGCACGCTCTTCGTGCAGAGCCACGTGCCCGAGCATCCACGCCTCTCCTGGGTGCTCGAATGCATGACGCCGTACGGCGAGGCCCGGCGGATGCCGCAGTTTCGGGAGAAGTCGGCCGCCCAGGAGAGTTTCTCGGTCGGGCTCCTGACCTATCCGGTGCTGCAGGCGGCCGACATCCTCCTCTACGACGCCGACGTCGTCCCCGTCGGCGAGGACCAGCGCCAGCACCTCGAGCTTGCGCGTGACCTCGCGCAGCGGTTCAACCAGCGCTTCGGCGAGACCTTCGTCGTGCCCGAGGGGACGTACGGCGAAGTGGGCGCCAAGATCATGGATCTCCAGAGCCCGGAGAGCCGCATGTCCACGTCGCTCTCGTCCGACTTCGGCCTCGTGAGGGTGCTCGACCCGCCGGACACGATCCGCCGCAAGGTCCGCTCGGCCGTCACCGACTCGGGACGCGACGTGGTGCGAGCCGACGACAAGCCCGGCGTGACGAATTTGATCGAGATCATGGCGGTCGCGACCGGCGATTCCCCCGAGGCGATCGAGGCGCGCTACGACGGCGCCGGCTACGGGAGGTTCAAGGAGGAGGTGGCGGAGGCGGTCGTCCAGCTCCTCGACCCGATCCGCCTCCGGTACGGCGAGCTGCGCGGCGATCCCCGAGAGCTCGCCGCCATTCTCGCGCAGGGCGCCGAGAAGGCGCACGCGATCGCAGCCGCGACGCTGAAGCGCGCGTACGAGCGCGTCGGCTTCGTCCCTCCCTGAGCCGTGTACGTCGCCCCGGACGGATCCTTCTCGGCGACATATCCGAGCAGGCTGCGGCGCCTCGGGGGAGGCGCGATCGACTGGGTGCTCTGCTGGATCGTCTTCCTCATCGCCTCGATCGTGGGCGGGATCGTGCAGGGCGCTCGGGAAGACGAGCTATGACGCCGGCGACCTCGGCGGGATCCCAGGCCTCGTGCTGATCGTCCTCTCCCAGGTGTTCGTCGCGGCGTCGATCGTCTCCTACTTCGCCTACTACTGGGTCCAGGGCTCGACGCTCGGGATGCGCGCGGTGGGCAGCGAGCTCGTCCGCGAGACCACCGGGCGCCCACCGGGCTGGAGGCGGACGGTCCTCCGTGGGATCGTCTCGTGGCTCATCGCACTCGCAGTCCTGAACGTCTACTTCGCCTCCTCGGGACGCTCCGAGGACAACCCGTTCAACGCCTACGAGCGGGCGCTGATCGCCGCCTCGATCGCCGTCGCAGCGGTGGGAATCGCGGCGAAGGTCTGGATGCTGGTCGACGGTCGCCGTCGCTCGGCCTTCGACCGGCTCTTCGGGCTCGTCTATCTCGACGAGATCGTGTTCAGTAACGCGCGCCGCTCGCCCTGGGCCGAGGACACGCGCTAGGCGGTCACCGTCCGCAGCGCCGCAAGCTCGTCCTGGGTCAGCTCGCGCCAGGCGCCCGGCTCGACGCCTGCGAGCGTCAGTCCTGCGTATTCGCTCCGGTGCAGGCGTCGCACCGGATGGCCGACGGCCTCGCACATCCGTTTGACCTGGTGCTTCCGCCCCTCGTGGAGCGTCAGCTCGAGGCGAGACGGTCCGAGCCGCTGGACGCCGGCCGGGGCCGTCGGCCCGTCGTCGAGCTCGACGCCCTCGGCGAGGCGGCGGATCGCCTCGTCGTCGGGCTCGCCCTCCACCTCCGCTTCGTAGACCTTGTCCACCTCGTAGCGCGGGTGCATCAGCCTGTGCGCGAGCGGGCCGTCATTCGTCAGGAGAAGCACGCCGGTGGTATCCGCGTCGAGGCGGCCCACCGGGACGACCCGCTGGGAGACAGCGACCAGATCCACCACCGTCCGTCGCCCGTGCGGGTCGCTCGCCGTCGTCACTACGCCGGAAGGCTTGTGCAGAAGCACGTAGGCGAGCTGCTCGAGCTCGAGCGGCCTGCCGTCGAGCTCGACCGTGTCGCCGCCGCTCGATGAACGTGCTCAACTCGGCGACCTCGCCGTTGACTCGCACGCGGCCGTCCCGGATCAGCTCCTCCGCGCCCCGCCGAGAGGAAACTCCCGCGCGGGCCAGGTAGGCGTTCAGGCGCATGCGGTTGATTGTGCCCTCCCTGGGGCAGGCGTAGGGTGGGCCGATCCACCACGAGAGGAGGGGCCATGAAGCGCCTGCTCACCCTCATCGCCCTCGCCGCGGCGGCCGTCCTCGTCGTCGTGCTCGCCGCGGGTGGCACCGGGATCGCCTCGTCGGGGGGAGGGAAGCGGATTCACGTCTTCGAGCGCGCCACGACCGATACTTTCGTCGACCTTCCATCCGTCGGGCGACTCGCTCGGCGACACGCTCACGTTCGCGAACGAGGTCTTCGACGCGCGCTCGGGCAAGAAGGTCGGCACGGATCAGGGCCAATGTGTCCGGACGGTCGTCGGGGAGGCGTTCGAGTGCTACTGGACGACGTTCCTGCCCCGCGGCCAGATCACCGTCGAGGGTCCGTTCTACGACGCTGCCGACTCGACGCTCGCGATCACCGGGGGCACGGGCGCGTACCGAAACGCCCGGGGCACGATGGATCTCCACGCCCGGAGCGAGACCGAGTTCGACTTCGTCTTCCACGTCACCGGATAGACGCGAGGGAAGGGCCGGGCTTGTCCCGGCCCTTCCCGCTCCCGTCGCTCTCGTGCTGTCATGATCCCGGCGTGCCGGTCTACATCACCCTGATGAAGTTCACGACGCAGGGGATCACCGGCATCCCGGCCTGGCGCGACCGGGTCGAGGAGGCGGAGCAGGCCATCGACGAGCGCGGCGGACAGCTCTTGGACGCCTATGTGACGTTGGGCCGCTACGACGTCGTCGAGATCTTCGACGCTCCCGACGACGAGACCGCCTACCAGATCCTCATCGAGCTCGCGAAGCACGGGCAGGTGACGACGGAGACCCTGCGCGCGTTCACGCGCGAGGAGGCCGAACGGATCGTCAAGAGAGAGCTAGCGGTCGCGCCTCGTCCTCCGGGACGTCCCACAGGTAGGCCATCAGGCCGGGCGGCGGCCTGCGACGTCCTCGAGGCGGGTGCGGAGCTCCTCGACGTCGCCGCCGAGCTCCTCCAGCTCGGGCAGCTCCGAGCGGTCGGTGAGGCCGAAGATCCGCTCGAAGAGCACCGTCGTCTCGTAGCGGACGGCGCCTCCCTCGCGTTCCCGCCCGGCTTCGGCGATCAGCCCGCGCTCGACGAGGCCGGCGACCGCGGAGTCGGCGGCCACCCCGCGGATGCGTGCTATCTCGGGCCGCGAAACCGGCCCCAGGTAGGCGACGACGGCGAGCGTCTCGAGCGACGCTTGCGTCAGGCCGCGCTGGACGGGGCGCTCGACGAGCCGCGCACAGGCGTCAGCCGCCTCACGCGCCGCGCGGAAGGCATATCCGCCGGCGACGCGCTCCAGTACGACACCGCTCCGGCCTTCGCGGAAGCGGCCGGCGATCAGCCCGAGCGCCGTCTCGACGCGCTCTTCTTCCTCCTCCGTCACCGTCGCCAGCTCGCCGATCGAGAGCGGCTTCGAGGCGATCACGAGCAGCGCCTCGAGCGTGCGCGCGAGCCGATCGACCGGGTTCTCTACGAGGCGGAGGCGTTCCATACCGTGATCGGCTCGAAGGGCCCGGCCTGCGCGATCCGCGCCTCGTCGCGCTTCCGCAGCTCGAGAAGCGCGAGGAAGGCGACGATCTGCTCGACACGCGAGAGGCGGTCGACCTCCTTGTCGAAGGCGAATCGCCCGCGCGAGGAAAGGAGCGAGCGGAAGCGCTCTACGAAGCGCGAGAGCGGCGGATACGAGAGGACGAGGTGCCCGAGCGAGGGCTCCGGCGGCACAGCCGCGAGAGCGCGAAGGGCGACGACGAGCTGGGCCGGGTCCTGGTTAGCTCACCACGCGCGCCGGAACGGGCGCGAGCGGCGCCGAGCCCAACGCGGAAGTAGCGATCGGACTCGGCGGCGAGCCGCTCATCGAGCCAGCCCGCCGCGGCACGGAAGCGCCGGTAGGCGGCCAGGCGCTCGGCCAGCTCCTCGGCGGCCTCCTCGGGATCGAGGCCCTCGAGGTCGAGCTCCTCGCCGGGGAAGAGGCCGCGTGCCTTCAGCTCGAGCAGCGCGGCGACGAGCACGAGGAACTCGCCGCACGCCTCCAGGTCGAGCTCGCCGCGCTCCACCCGCGACTCCACGAACGTGACGACGATCTCGACCACGTCGACGTCCCGAAGCTCGAGCTCTTCGCGCAGGACGAGGGTGAGGAGCAGGTCGAAGGGTCCCTCGAACGCGTCGAGGTCGAGGGGGAGCTCGCGCACCGCGACCGCCATGGCCGCGATGCTAGTGGTGCTACCGGACGCGGCCCTTCGGCACGGCCATCGTCGGCCCGGAGGGCGGTGACGGCGGCGGCGCGGCGGGCCGGCCTTCGTGTCCCTTCCGCCGTTGCGACCAGATGAACCCGATGAGCGCGAGCACGAAGACGCCGATCGACACCCAGGCGTTCAGGCGCAGTCCGAGGTACTCGTGCGCTTCGTCGATGCGCAGGAGCTCCATCCCGAAGCGCCCGACGCAGTACCAGAGCACGTAGAGGCAGAAGAGTCCGGGCGCCTTCACGTTGAAGCGCTTGTCGATGAGGAGAAGGACGACGACCCCGAGCAGGCACCAGAGCGACTCGTAGAGGAACGTCGGGTGGAAGGTCTCGGAGAGCGCGAAGTCGGGCGGCCGGTTCTCGGGCGAGATCTCGATCGCCCAGGGCAGGTCGCTCGGCTTCCCGAAGAGCTCCTGGTTGAAGTAGTTGCCCCAGCGGCCGATCGCCTGCGCGAGCAGGAGCCCGGGAGCGACCGCGTCCATGAAGGCGTAGACGCTCTCGCCGGCGCGGTGCACCACCCAGGCGCCGACGAGCACTCCGGCGGCGATGCCGCCCCAGACCCCCAGGCCGCCCTCCCAGACGGCGAATGGCTCCCACCACTCGTCGTTGACCGTGTTCCAGCTCGTGACGACGTGGTAGAGCCGCGCGCCCACGATGCCCGCGAGGACGCCCCACATGGCAACGCGGAAGACGAGATCCCCGCGCGGGTCGCGCCAGAACGCCCACCGGCCTGTCCAGCGCCGCCCCGTCACCCAGGTCGCAGCGACAATCCCGAGCAGAAGCATCAGCCCGTAGGCGTGGATCTGAACGGGTCCGACGTCGATCTCGCCGCTGGACGGACTCGGGAGTGACGCCAACAGAGCTCCCAGCTCCGGCACGGCGGAGAGCCTACCCGCTAGCGAGGGTGCTAGACGAGGATCTTGAGCGCCAGCTCGGGGGAGCAGCCCCGACGCACCAGACCGGTCGCCAGGTGCAGGTCGACGTAGGTGAGATCGGCCAGCCGGCTCGCCTCGGAGGCTGAATAGCCGGCCCGCTCGAGCTCCTCCGTACGCCAGATCCTGACGAGCTCCGTTTCGGCGTCAAATTCGAGTTCGAGTTCTACCGCAGGCATCGTTGGTCTCATTTCGTTCCGCTGATCTACCTTCACCTTCGGTAAGAACGCGTCTCCGGTTGTCCCCCTCCTGGGGGAAGTACGTCGCTCGGATACGCCCAAATACCGATTTCCTACGCACGGAAGATCCATGAAGGCTCGGCCGTCTTGTGGACATGAGGGAGAAGAGAAACGACTTCATGGATCTGCATCCGGCCTCGGTGGTCGGATCGCTGATGGGCGCCGCCCGCAGCCCGCACGGCCCCGCGGCCCACGACGCCGAGCCGGAGACCTGGGAGCCGCGCGAGCGCCTCCACCGGCGCCTGCTCGCCTCGTACCGCCGCCGCGGATCCGCCGCGCGCACCGAGACCGGCCGCGCGTAGCTCCTCCTAGCTGATCGCAGCCTCGCCGAGGAGCGCCTTGACCTCGGCGTGGAAGTCCGGCTCGGGGCGAACCCGGAACTCCGGGCCGAACGCATAGGTCTGCGGCCCGCCCGACGTCTCGAGCTCCAGCAGCACCTCCGCGTCGCCGGGGAACCGGCGCACGACCTCGGCGAGCTCCCGGATCGTGCCCGCCGGCGCGCGCCGCGCATCGAGGCGCAGCCGCACCTCGCCCTTGTCCGCGGAGACCTCGAAGGGGACGATCTCGAGGGCGATCAGCTTCGTCTCGCCTTCCTTGTGGTCGACCCGGCCCTTCACGACGAGGACGCGGTCTGCCTCGAGCAGCTCTCGTGTGGCCGCGTAGACCGAGTTGAAGACCACGGTTTCGAGCGACCCCGAGAGGTCGTCGAGCCGGAGGAAGACCATCGGCTCGCCCTTCTTCGTCGTCAGCTGCTTGAGCGCGCTGACGATGCCGCCGACGGTGACGATCTCCCCGTCGCGCCGGCGCTCGACGTCGGCCATGCGGCAGTCGGTCTTCCGGCGGAGCTGGTCGCGCACGGCGTCGAGCGGATGCTCGGAGACGTAGAGGCCGAGGCTCTCCTTTTCGAGCGCGAGCAGCTCCCGCTTCTCGAACTCCTCGGCGGGAATCGCGCGGTGGTGTGCCCGCTGATCACTCGGGGCCTCCTCGCCGCCGAGGTCGAAGATGGAGCTCTGGCCGGCCAGCCGGTCCGCGATCAGCCGGCCGCCGGAGACGAGCGCGTCCTCGAGCACTTCGAGCATCCCGCGGCGCGTCGCGCCCGTCGAGTCGAGCGCGCCCGACTTGACGAGGCTCTCGAGCGCCCGCTTGTTCACCTGCTGGGGGTCGACGCGCTCGCAGAAGTCCCAGATCGACGAGAACGGCCCGCCCTCCTCGCGCGCGGCGAGGATCGAGCGGACCGCGCTCTCCCCAACGTTCTTTACGGCGTTCATGCCGAAGCGGATCTTGCCCTCGACCACGCGGAAGTCCTCGGCGGAGACGTTCACATCCGGCGGCTCGACCTCGATCCCCATCTCCTCGCAGGCGGCCACGTAGAAGGGCACCCGGTCCTTCGTGCTCATGACCGAGGAGATGAGCGCGGCCATGTACTCGGCCGGCCAGTTCGCCTTCAGGTAGGCGGTGCGGTAGGCGATCAGCCCGTAGCAGGCGGCGTGCGACTTGTTGAAGGAGTAGTCCTGCGCCTGCTCCATGTCCTTCCAGAGCTGGTTGGCCACCGCGGGCGTCACGCCGTTGGCCGCGCACCCCTCGAGGAACTTGTCCTTGAGGGAGGCCATCAGCTTGTGGATCTTCTTGCCGATCGCCTTGCGCAGATCGTCGGCCTCGGCGGGCGAGAAGCCGGCGAGCTGCTTGGCGATCTCCATGTACTGCTCCTGGTAGATGCAGAGACCGAGCGTCGGCTCCGTGATCGGGCGGAGGCGATCGTCGAGGAACGACACCTGCTCCTGCCCGTGCTTGCGCTTCCCGTAGACCGGGATGTAGGCCATCGGTCCCGGCCGGTAGAGCGCGACGAGCGCGATCAGGTCCTCGAACTCGGTCGGCCGCACGAGCCGCAGCGCCTCGCGCATGCCCGACGATTCGAACTGGAAGACGCCGGTCGATTCCCCGCGCGCGAGCATCTCGTACGTCTTGCCGTCGTCGAGCGGAATTGCCGTGATGTCGATCCCGCCGACGAGCCCGACCGCCTTGTCGATCACGTCGAGGTTGCGGAGGCCGAGGAAGTCCATCTTCAGGAGCCCGAGCGCCTCGACGTCCTCCATCGCGAACTGGGTCACGACCTCCTGGTCGGCGCCCTTCTGCTGCAGAGGCAGGTACTCGGTCAGCGCCCGGTCGCCGATCACGACGCCCGCGGCGTGGATCGAGTCCTGGCGGACGAGCCCCTCGAGCGGTTTCGCCAGGTCGACGATCTGGCGCACGATCTCGTCGGCGTCGTAGGCCTGCTTCAGCTCGGCGCTCGGCTTCAGGCAGTCGTCCAGGTAGACCTTCGGGCCTTCGGGGATCAGCTTGGCGACCTTGTCCACCGTCCCGTAGGGGATGTCGAGGACGCGGCCGGCGTCGCGCACCGCGGCGCGCGCCATCATCGTCCCGAAGGTGATGATCTGCGCGACCTTGTCGCGGCCGTATTTCTCGGCGACGTAGTTGATGACCTGGTCGCGTCCGTAGACCGAGAAGTCGATGTCGATGTCCGGCATCGTCTTTCGGCCCGGGTTGAGGAAGCGCTCGAAGAGCAGGTCGTACTTGATCGGGTCGATGTCGGTGATCTCGAGCGCGTAGGCGACGATCGAGCCGGCCGCCGACCCGCGCCCGGGGCCGACCCCGATCCCGTTCGTCTTCGCGAAGCGGATGAAGTCCCAGACGATCAGGAAGTAGTCGGCAAAGCCCATCTCCCGGATCGTCTTCAGCTCGAACTTGAGGCGCTCCTGGAGCTCCGGCGTCACCGTTCCGTAGCGCTTTTGCAGGCCTTTTTCGCAGAGCTCGACCAGGTAGTCGAACGCGTCGCGCCCGTCCGGGGTCGGGAAGCTCGGCAGGCGGATGACCCCGAGCTCGATCGAGACGGAGCAGCGCTCGGCGAGCTCGAGCGTCCGCCGGACCGCCTCCGGATAGTCCGCGAAGTCCTGCGCCATCTCCTCCGGCGTCTTCAAGTAGAACTGGTCGGTGTCGAAGCGCCAGTGGTTCGGGTTGGCGAGCGTGTCCCCGGACTGGATGCAGAGGAGCGCCTCGTGCGCGCGCGCGTCTTCGTGGCGGAGGTAGTGGACGTCGCCGGTCGCGATGAGCGGGAGCCCTGTCGACCCGGCGATCTCCGCGAGCGTGGCGTTGATCCCCTTCTGCACCTCGAGCCCGGCGTCCTGGATCTCGAGGTACACGGACTCGCGTCCGAAGATGTCGACGAGGCGCGACACCTCGGCCTCGGCCTCGGCGCGGTTGCCATTCTCGAGCGCCTTCGCGACTCTCCCGGAGAGGCAGCCTGAGAGCGCGACGATCCCCTTGCCGTGGGCGGCGAGGAGATCCCAGTCGACCCGCGGCTTGTAGTAGTAGCCCTCGAGGAAGCCCGCCGACGCGAGCTTGATCAGGTTCGCATAGCCCTCGTTCGACTCGGCGAGGAGCGTGAGGTGCGCGTAGCCCTTCTTCTGCGCGAGCCGGTCGTCGGCGACGTAGACCTCGCAGCCGAGCAGTGGCTTGACCCCGTGCTTCCCGGCCTCGCGGTAGAGCTCGACGGCCCCGGCCAGGCTCCCGTGGTCGGTGAGCGCGACCGCCGGCATCTCCAGCTCGGCCGCCCGCTCCGCGAGCTCCGGGATGCGGCAGGCCCCGTCGAGGATCGAATACTCGGAGTGGACGTGGAGGTGGACGAACTCGGCCATGCGCGAAAGGGCATCTTAGGCAGCGGTCCTGACGCGATCACCTCGCGCGAGCCGGAGACCGTGGAGCGCGACGAAGCCGAGCCAGAGGAACCAGGTGATGCTCCCCGCACGCGAGGCCGCGCCGGGCCCGAGGATGCTGAACGCGGCGCTGACCGCGAGCACGAGGGGCGTCGCGAGGAGCGTCGGCAGCCAGATGCCGTGCCAGACAAGGAGGCGCCTGAACGCGAACGCGAGCACGACCGGCGCGAGGTACAGGCACGTCACGGTGACCACCGATTCCTTCCCGTGCACGGCTCGCGTGCCACGACGTGTTGTCACAGTCGGCATCGATCCCGCGGCAGTCCAGCCGGAAGAGGCCGTCGAAGAACATCCCGACCCCGACGAGGCCGAGAAGGAGTACTCCGAGCCGGGCGGGCAAGCCGCCTCCCAGGGCGCCCCACAGCCCGAGCGCGAAGACGAAAACGAGCAGACCGGTCAGGTTCGCGGCGACCTGGTTGTAGAGCCAGGGGCTCTCGGCCGTGATCGCGCCGAGATCGCTGATGTTGTCGTCGGCCGGGCTGAACGCCTCGGGCTGGCGGAGGTCACCCACGACGAGCCCGACGACGAAGGTCACCGGCGCGAGCAGCCCGCAGACGGCGGCGACACGCAGGGGCACGGTCTCGAGTTTTTCAGACCCTCGGCTTCCGGGCTGCCGATGCGACGAGCGCCGTGCACGTGACGGCGACGAACGTCGAGTAGGTCCGGGCGGCGGCGGGCTCCGCCCAGAGCAGGACCGCTCCGAGTGTCGCCACTGCGATCCAGAGCGTGATCGTCAACCGGGAGAGCCGCCGGCCAAGTGCGGGCTCCATGGACGGATGGTAGGACCGGGTTCGGCTGGACCGAGTCCCTAGACCGGGTCGCGGTGGACTGCAACCCCGCCGACGACGAGCGCGACCCCGGCGACCTCGACCGCCGACGGAATCTGGCCGAGCACCACGATTCCGATCACCGTCGCCGTCGCCGGTAGGAGCGAGACGAGGAGCGCGTACGTCGCCCGCGGCATCCGCGCCATCGCGAGCTGGTCGCAAACGTACGGGATCACCGACGACGAGACCGCAACGCCGAGCCCCGCGAGCAGGGCGACCGGGCTCGTGAGCGCCGGAACGGCCGCCCAGCCGCCGAGGGGCGTCGCGACGACCCAGGCGACGAGCATCGCGGCGGCAAGACCGTCGATCCCGGCCATCGCCCCGTGTTGCGCCACGCGATGGGCGAGGACGATGTAAAGGGCGAAGAGTGCCGCGTTGGCGAAGGCCAAGGCGAGCCCGATGGGCTCGACGGCGAGCTGAACGTTCGTCAACAGGTAGACGCCGAGAACGGCGAGCATGAGTGCCGCTGCGTTTCGGATCGTCCGCGCGCCGAGCGCCGCGAGTCCGATCACCGGCAGGAACTCGATCGCCGCCACCGTCCCCAGCGGCAACCGGTCGATGGCGAGATAGAAGCAGACGTTCATGACGGCGAGCACCGTCCCCATCGCGACCACGAGCCGCCGGCCGCGGAAGTCGAGCTCCGCGAACGTCCGCCACGGCCGCCGCCACGCGGCGAAGATCAGCGCGGCGCCGGCGATCCGGAGCCACGCGACCCCGAGCGGCGGAACGAGCGCGAAGAGGAGCACCGCGAAGGCCGGCCCGAGGTAGTGGAAGACCGCGCTCCCGACGAAGTACGTCGCCGGCGGGACGCGCTCGGCTCGTCGAACGGCGTGGGCGGTCTCCATGGAGAAAGTCTCCCCACAGCGCTAGAATTTCGAAATGGTCGTCCGAAGGCATTCGCGCCGGAACGCCTACGCACAGAAGGCGTTCTGAAGTCAGTGGCCTACGAAACGCAGCTCCTGGACGAGACCAACCGTCGGATCGTCGACGAGCTCCGGACGGAGGCGCGACTCTCGATGGCAGAGCTCGGGCGCCGCGTGAACCTGTCCGCCCCGGCGGTCGCCGACCGCGTCCAGCGACTCGAACGGGAAGGCGTCATCACCGGCTACCACGCGACGATCGACCCGAAGGCGATCGGCTATCCACTTGCGGCGGTCGTCCGGATCCGCCCGGCCTCGCGCCAGCTCTACAAGATCCCGGAGGTCGCCGGCGAGATCCCCGAGGTCGTGGAGTGCTACCGGATCACCGGTGAGGACTGCTTCTTCGTGAAGCTGCACCTCCGCGCCATGGAGGACCTCGAGGGGATCCTCGACCGCTTCGTCCTCTACGGGCAGACGACGACGTCGATCATCCACTCGGCGCCCGTCGGGCCGCGGCCTCTGCCCCTGGGCTAGCGACGGCGCAGGCTGGGCGTCAGAAGATCCCCTTCACCCAGTCGAGCCTGTCGTCGAGCCACCCGAGCGTCGCCAGGTTGCTCGAGAGCGATTTGGGCGGCGCGTTGATCAGGGTGTCCGCCGCGAGGACGCGGGCGAAGTCGACCCTCGCCGGCGAGGGCCTGACCTCGCCGGTCGGCGTCCTGAACTCCACCTGGGCGCGGTTCATGACCGCCATGACCTCGTGTGCGATCACGCCGGAACTGATCGTGGTCGGATGGATGCCGTCGAGCGAGAAGAGTCCGCCGTCCGTGCGGCCATCGGGGCCCGCCGCGAAGAACCGCGTGTTCGGAACGGGTTTGAGGCTCGTCAGCTCGGGCGGGAGCGGATATGGCTTCCACCAGGTCGGTTGCGCGGCCGGGTAGGTGATGTAGCGCTTCGTCGCCAGGCTGTCGAGAAGGCCGCCGAGCTCGAACACGTACCAGTCGAGGCCGTCGTCGCCGCGCCTGCTCGACCGAGTCGATGATGGCGCCGTTGAACGCGTCGATGGCCGAGTCGACCCACCGTGCCTCGGTCGAGGTGAGGTGCGGGTCCCTCTCGGGCTCGAAGTCGGCCTCGGAGATCCAGGGCCGCGTGTAGTGCTCGAAGTACCGTGACTCGGCGGAGATCTTGCCCCCGATTCCCCTGGTGATCGGCGCGATCGTGACGGCGGGGACGGTTCCGACGATCACGTGGCGCGCGCTGACCTTGCGCAGCTGCTCGACGACCAGCTTCCAATCCTTCGCGAAATGAGCGGGCTGCCAGACCGTGTACGCGCCCTTCTTTGCGACGTCGTCGTAGCCGGTCCCGCTCCAGATGACGTCGAGCTTGGTCATCGCCTGGAGGGCATTGTTGGAGCCGAGGATCACGACGAGGGTCTCGATCCCGTGCCCGTCCCCGCTCTCCGTCCGTGCCCTGTTTGCCCAGCTCCTGCGCGGCCTCGAGCGGGGTGAGAGCGCGGTTCCGCGCCCCGCGCGCCGACTCGAGCACGTAGAGCGCGGCCCGGTCGTTGTCGTCCTGGACTCTCTGCTGCGGGAGCCAGACGTCGTCCCGTGGCTGGCCCATCCGCGCCCGCACCTTCGTCGCGTTCAGGCTGAGCGTGTCGCGGAGATCCCACCCGTAGATGGCGAGGTTGTGGAGGATCTCCTTGCGGGCCGGAACCTTGGCGCCGTCGCCTCGCTCCCAGTAGTCCTCGATCTCGTCGAGGTACCCCTGGAGCCAGCTCAGCGCGCTCACGATCTCGTACCAATCGAGCTTCGAGCCGAAGCGCGACTCGAACGCCCGCAGGGCGCGCTCGATGTCGATCGGGATCCCGCCGGGCGCGTTTGGGATTCCGCCGGGCCCGCCAGGCGGCTCGTAGACCGGGTACCTGAACGTCTTGAGCATCCCCAGCTCGTACGCGACGATGGCCGGCCAGGACAGATCGGTGCGGAAGATCGCGCCGCTCATGAAGCCGTGCGTGACCGAATCCCCGATCGTGACGAGCCGGTTCGTCGGGCTCCCGGTCCGGTCCACGTCGACCTGGACGCCGAGCGTCGGGTCCCTGACCGGCTCCCGCGGCTCGAAGTTGACCTTCAGGCCGGCCGGAGGCTTTCCGCTGTCGCCCGGTGTGCTCACGCTGGGCTGGTCTACACCTGCAAGGGATCCTGGTCAAGGCCGGCGAGCAGGGCCTGGAGCCGCGCAAGACCCGGGGTCAGGCGCTCGTCCGGCGTCGCGAGGGAGATGCGCGCCCAGCCCGCCCCACTCGGCCCGAACCCCTCCCCCGGGGCGACCGCGATGCGGGCTTCCGTCAGGATCCGGTCCGCGGTCAACCCGTCGGGCAGGCGCCACCAGACGTAGAAGGTCGAGTCCGAGCGCGAGCCCGGGATCGCGGCGACCACCTGGTCGCGGCGTCGTTCGTAGATCGAGCGGCGCTCCTCGACAGACGCCTGCGGCCCGGTGAGCGCGGCGACGCCCGCCTCCTGTACCGGGCGGAAGACGCCCGCCCGCACGTGGTCCTGCAGCAGGTTCACGCGCTCGACGAGCTCCGCATTCCCGACGACGAAGCCGAGCCGCCAACCGGCCATGCCGTACGTCTTGGACATGGAGAAGAGCTCGGCGCCGATCTCCTTCGCACCCGGCTCGGCCAGGAAGCTCGCGGGCCGAAGTCCGTCGAACATGAGGTCGCCGTAGGCGAAGTCGTGGAGCACGGCGGCGCCTGTCCCCTCCGCCCAGCGCACGGCATCCGCGAAGACCCCTGGAGGCGCCGAGGCCGAGCACGGGTTCGACGGGTAGTTGAGGTAGAGCGCGGCCACGCCCTCGCGTGGCGCGGCGTCGAGGTCGGGAGCGAAGCCGGCCGCCGGGTCGAGCCGCACCCTCCCCTCGCGCGCGCCCGCGAGTGCCACCCCGGAGGTGTAGTCCGGATAGCCGGGATCGGGGAGCAGGATCGTGTCGCCGCGCTCGGCGAGGCAGAGCGCCACCTCGACGATCGCGGTCTTCGTGCCCGGGACGACGGCCACCTCCCGCTCGGGGTCGAGCTCGACCCCGTAGACCTCCCTGTAGCGCCCCGCGACGGCCTCCTTCAGCTCCGGGATGCCCCGGAACGGCGGATACCCGTGCGCACTCGAGTCGTTCGCCGCGCGGGCGAGCGCCTCGATCACATGCTGGGGCGGCCCGATGTCGGGATTCCCCCTCCCCAGGTCGATCACTTCGTCGCCCTCTTGCGCCGCCGCGGCCGCGACGCGGGCCAGCAGTCCCGCGAAGTACTGGTCGGGAAGACGCTCGATGCGATCGGGCCTCTTGCGCACCCGCCGATGCTAGTTCTTCCCGGGGGGCTTCACTTTCTCGGCCGTCCTGCCGATGAGAGCAGGGCTGCCGCGACCCTGCCGCCCCGTGTCCGAGATCTCTCACGACGACACCCGTCACCCATTCGCCGAGGCGCTCGCCTCGAGCGACGTCCTGCGCCGGGTGGCGGGAACCGTCGCAATGCACGTCTACGAGATGGAGATGCAGCCGGACGGCACCTACGTGTGCAACTCATTCATCGGCGCGGGGCTCGAGAGCCTCCTTGGCCCCGTCCCCGGCGGGCGGACTCCCGAGCAGGCGTGGGAGGACGCTGTTCACGCCGACGACCGCACCGGATACGACACCGCGTACGAGGCGATCGACCGCGGCGAGGCCTGCGAGATCGAGTACCGCCTCGTCGGCTATGACGGGCGAACGCGCTGGGTGTGGGACCGCATGCACCCACGCGAGACGGAGGACGGGCGCGTGCTCGTCGATGGCGTCGTCGTCGACGTCACCGAGCGAAAGCAGGCGACCGAGGCGCTCGCCGACGCACAGCGCCAGCTCCGGCACATCGCCTACCACGACTCGCTGACCGGCCTCCCCAACCGAATCGGCTTCCAGCAGCGCCTCGAGGCGGCCATCGGCGGCGAGACGCCGCGCGTACCTGCGCTCGCCGTCCTCTTCGTCGACCTCGACGACTTCAAGCTCATCAACGACAGCTTCGGCCACCCCGCCGGGGACGAGCTCCTCGCCGCGGTCGCCGGACGCCTGCGCACCGCGACGCGCGGCGGCGAGATGGTCGCCCGTCACGGCGGCGACGAGTTCCTTCTCCTCGTGTCCGGCGTCTACGCGGCCGACAACGGAGAGCCGGAGCTCCACGGCGTCCGCTACGCGGCCGAGGCGGTCGCCCGGCGGATCCGCCGCGCCCTCCGCGACCCCTTCGTCGTCTCCGGCGTCGAGATCTACGTCAGCGCGAGCGTCGGCATCAGCCTCTTCCCGCAGGACGCCCAGGACCCCGAGACTCTGCTCAAGCACGCGGACGCGGCCATGTACAAGGCCAAGGACGACGGCCGCGACCGCTACCTCGTCTACGCCGTCGACGGCGGCAACCCGCTCGCACAGATCTCGATGGCCGGCCGGCTTCGCGGCGCCCTCGAGCGCGAGGAGGAGCTCGTCCTCCACTACCAGCCGCTCGTCCGACTCGAGACGGAGGAGATCGTCGGCGTCGAGGCGCTGATCCGCTGGGGGGACGGCGACCGGCTCGTCCCGCCGGGAGAGTTCCTGCCGCTGGCCGAGAGGACCGGCCTCATGGGCAAGCTCAGCGACTGGGTGCTCGGCGAAGCCTGCCGGCAGGCCAAGACATGGAAGGACGAAGGCCTCGACCTCTACGTCTCGATCAACCTTCCCCCCTCCTTCTGGCAGCCGACCGCCATGCGCCACGTGCTGGCGAAGATCGAGACCTTCGGCTTGAGCCCCAACCGCCTGATGATCGAGTTCACCGAGACGGCCTTCGCGCTCGACGGACGACGCAGCATGGAGTTCGTCCTCGACGAGCTGCACGACCGCGGCCTTCGCCTGGCGATCGACGACTTCGGCGCCGGCCATTCATCGCTCAGCCGCCTCAACCAGATGCGGGTGAGCATGCTCAAGATCGACCGCCAGTTCATCGGCGGGCTCGAGGACGAGTCCGGCACGGCCGTGCTCACCGCCTCGATCGTCCAGCTGGCGCGGAACCTCGGGCTCGAGCCGCTCGCCGAGGGCATCGAGACCGAGGAGCAGCGCCGCTTCCTCCTCGCCCACGGCTGCGACCTCGGGCAGGGCTTCTACTTCAGCCGCCCGGTCCCGGCCGACCAGGTCCCCGCGCTCTACCACGCAAGCCGCGCGGACGGGCTCTCGGAGACGGCCGCCTAGCCCTAACCCTGCAGGGCCGCCTGGGCGGCCGCGAGGTCGTCGACCCCGATGACGAGCCGGGTCGCCGTCGCCAGGTAGACCAGCTCGAGGTTGAGATCCGCGTTCGCGATCTTGCGGAGACAGGCGCCGGCGGAGCCCGGGACGTCCGCGAGCTCGTGGACGATCACCTGCCGGTCCTGGACCATCTCGTACCCGGCCGCGGTCAGCGCCTGGCGGGCGGCCGCGGCGTCCTCCACGAGCAGATGGACCTGCCCTGCCGTGCCCGCCGGATAGGCGCAGCAGCCGTCGATGTTGATCCCGGCGGCGCCGAGCGCCTCGCAGGCGCCGGCCATCGCTCCGGGCCGGTCGGCCATGCGAACCGTCAGGTCGGTGGGCATCCCTGGGTTTTCACGCTCGCGACACGGTTTCCTTGCAGGTGCCTTCCTCTGCGCCCGCTAGTCTCGGCCCGATGGCGGCGGAGGACGTCTTCGCGGGGCTGAACCCCGAGCAGCGCCGCGCGGTCGAGGCCGTGCGCGGGCCGGTCTGCATCCTCGCGGGCGCGGGCTCCGGTAAGACGACGACGATCACGCGGCGAGTGGCGCACCAGGTCGCGTCCGGTGCGTTCGCGGCCGGCGAGATCCTCGCCGTCACCTTCACCGACAAGGCGGCGACCGAGATGCGCGAGCGGCTGGCCCGCCTCGGCGTCACCGGCGTTCCCGCCCGAACCTTCCACGCGGCGGCGCTCGCCCAGCTCCGCCACTTCCGCGGCGATGAGCTCGGCGAGCTCCTTCCCTCGAAGGCGCCGGTGCTGCTGCCGATCGCTCGCTCGCTCCCCGGCGCGTTCCGCTTTCGGCCCCTGGCCGACCTGGCGACGGAGATCGAACATGCCAAGAACCGGCGGCTGACGCCTGCGACCTACGGCAGCTTGCTGGGCGACCACGAGCCGCCGATTCCAGCCGACCTGATGGAGCGGGTCTTCCGCACCTACGAAGAGCGCAAGGCCGACCGAGGGCTCGTCGACTTCGAGGACCTGCTCGAGCTGGCGATCCGACTCTACGACGAGGATCCCGCCGCCTGCGCGGCCTTCCGCGAGCGCTACCTGGCGTTCACCGTCGACGAGTACCAGGACGTCAACCTGCTCCAGCAGACGCTGCTGGAGCGCTGGCTTGGCGACCGCGACGACCTCTGCGGCGTCGGCGACGACTACCAGTCGATCTACTCCTTCACGGGCGCGACGCCGGAGTACCTGCTCGGGATGCCGGCGCGATTTCCGGGCGCGCTCGTCGTACGTCTGGAGGAGAACTACCGCTCGACGCCGGAGATCCTCTCGGTGGCGAACCGGCTCGTCCCCGAGCTCGGCGGGTCGGAGAAGGTCCTGCGCGCTCAGCTCCCACGCGGCGACGAGCCCCTCGCGGTCGTCCAGCCCGACCGCCTGACGGAGGCCGAGTTCATCGTCGGTCAGGTGCGGCGCCTCGCCGGCGAGGGCGTCCCGTACGAGGAAATGGCGGTCCTCTACCGCCTGAACGCGCGCTCGGAGGACTACGAGGAGGCCTTCGCGCTTGCCGGGATCCCCTTCCAGGTGCGCGGCGCCGGCATTCATCCGGCGGCCGGCAGCCCAGCGGACGCTGCGGCTGCTCAGGGACCGGCGGGATGCGTCGGCAGTCGGCGCGGTCACCGAGGTCGTGCGCCGCCAGGGCTGGGTGGCCAACCCGCCGGCTGGCCTCGGCGAGGAGGAGCTGACGCGCCAGGCCGACCTCGGCCGGCTGCTCGCGCTCGCCGAGCAGCTCTCGGCGGGCTCGTCGGTCGGAGACTTCCTCCGCGACCTGGAGCAGCGCTTCGGCGCCGAGAGCCAGGGCCGGGGCGTCCATCTCCTCACGTACCACCGCGCGAAGGGCCTCGAGTGGGAGGCTGTCTTCCTCCCGCGGCTGGAGGAGAAGGAGCTCCCGTACGGCAAGGCCCGGAGCCCGGAGCGCCTCGCCGAGGAGCGTCGCCTCTTCTACGTCGGCATCACGCGCGCGAAGCGGTGGCTGACGATCACGTGGACCGCGGGCGCGAAGCCGAGCCGCTTCCTCCAGGAGCTCGGCGTCGTCGGAGCGTCACGCCCGCAGGCCGAGAAACCTGCGGCCACCCCGGAGTTCGAAGCGCTACGCCGCTGGCGAGCCGAGCGCGCAAAGGTGGACCAGGTGCCCGCGTACGTCGTCTTCCACGACGCGACGCTGCACGAGATCGCCGCGATCCGCCCGCAGACGCGGGAGGAGCTGAGCGCGATCTCGGGAGTCGGCCCGACGAAGCTGGAGCGATACGCGGACGGCGTGCTCTCGGCCGTCGCCGACCCGCAGGGCTAGCGGCGTCCTCAGAGGGTCGCGACGACTCCGGCGGCTTGCAGCAGGTCCACGGTGGTGAACGGCTTGTTCGAGCCGTACGTCGGCGTCCAGTCGGGCTCCTGGCGCAGATAGGACTGCGGGTCCCCCCTGATGAGCCCGATGATCACCTCGGCGACGATCCGGCCGCCGACGGGGCCGAGCTGCTCGCCGCCGGACGTCACCTGTGCCTCCCGCAGGACGTAGAACCAGAGCGGCGCGCGGCGCTCGAGGTGGAAGGGCTTCAGGTCGTCGAGGTCGGCCGGAGCCAGTACGGGTAGCTTCATGGCCTTGGCGACTCGCTGACCCGAGGGCACCTTCATCGTGAGACTGCGCAGCAGGTTTCGGGTCGCCAGCGATACCGGCTCGCCCGGCGCCTGGCCCATGAGATCGAACAAGGGAGTCGAGAGCGTGGTGTCGATCTTCTTGTTCTGTCGCACCCTGCCGTCGCCGAAGTCGAAGAACGTCTGCCAGTCGATGAACCGGCGCGGCGCTCGTCTCCCTCCTCGCAGGTCGGCCGGGTCGGTCGGGTCTGCGGCTGCCGGGTCGAAGATGAAGGCGAAGAACTGCTGGGCCGGGTCGCTCGCGCTCGTTCCGAAGTTGCCCCTGTAGCTCGGCCGCACCTGCGAGTGCCCGAAACGGTAGGCGGCGACGGAGAACTCGACGGGGATGAAGGGATTGTTTCGCCACCTGAAGTGCTTCGGGCCGTTGTTCAGAACGTCGTCGACCAGCTCGCTTCCGACCGTCTTCACCAGGAACTCGTGGACGACGAGCCACTGGTAGTGCCAGCGGACGACCCGTTGTGCCTCCCTGAAGATCTCACCATCGGTGTGGCCCGGGCCGAGCTCGGCCTTGACGTCGTCGATCACCCTGTTGTGAAAGCCGAGCAGCGCGCGGTGAAACTGGGAGACGATCAGGTTCTCGTCGTTGCGGGGATCGCCGGTGAGCGCGGTGTTCTGACTGTTGCGGGGCACGTCGAGCCGAGTCTCGCCGTCGACCGACACCGCTCCGGAACCCGGTATCTCCTCCAGGAGAAACGTCGTCCGTCCCCCGTCGATCGTGGAGTCGTAGAGATGAGGCGATCCGCCTGGCCCGCTTCCGTACACGCTGTCGAGGTCGAGCGCGGGGATCCGGAAGTTGCGGATGGACTCCGGATCTTGCTGGCGAGCCAGGCTCGACGTCGGGTCGAAGGTCATGTCGTGATCGAGGAACTGGCCGAGGAAGGTGAAGCCCGCGGTGATCGCAGGGTTGTCCGGGTTGTTGACGCTCTTCGCGGGGTCGGTGATCAGGGTGATCGGGTCGGACAGATCGTCGGCAGCGTCCATCGGACCGTTCTTGGCTCCGAGCTCGGCGAGCCCGTCCCGCACCAGCTTCGTGTCCTCGGCGAAAACCGGAAGAGTCGGGAACAGCCGGCCGAACCGACCCTGGTCGTAGAAGACGGATAGAGGAGTGGACTCTCCGAGCCTGGCGTGACCGTGGGACATGAGCACCTCCAGTCAAGGCCTGCCGGCCTTCGGGTTATATCCGCGGCGGCCTCGATTGACACATGGACGATCACGGCCCGGGCCCGACGAACCGGAATCCGTTCCAGTCACGCTGGGCTAGTAGGAAGCATGCGGGCGCAGATCAAGGAGAAGCGCGAGGTCGCGAAGGGCACGCTCATGGTCGTGTTCGATCTGCTCGGCGAGGAGGTCGAGTTCTCGGCCGGCCAGTACTTCTGGGTGACGCTCCTCGATCCGCCCTACGACGACGACAAGGGGCCGCGCCGGCACATCACAGTGGTCACGTCGCCGAACGACCGCGGCGTCCTCGGCCTGGCCACGCGCATCCGCGACTCGGCGTTCAAGCGCTCGCTCGCAGAGCTGCCCGTGGGCGCGGAGGTGGACGTCGAGCAGCCGAAGGGCAACTTCGTCCTCCCCGAGGACACCGAGCAGCAGTACGTCTTCGTCGCCGGCGGCATCGGCATCACCGTCTTCCGCTCCATGCTCCGCACCATCGCCGAGGACGACCTGCCGTACCGCGTGACGCTCGTCTACTCGAATCGCGACCGGGAATCCACGGCCTTCCTCGACGAGCTCATCGAGCTCGAGCGCGCGATCCCGGGCCTTCGAGTCGTCTTCACGATGACCGACGACTCACGCTGGGACGGCGAGACGCGCCGAATCGACGCGGCGATGCTCCGCGACCACCTCGACGCCGACCTCGGCTCCTTCACCTACCTCGTCGCCGGACCGCCGAAGATGGTCGAGGCGATGGAGGAGCTGCTGAGCGCCCAGGGCGTCCCCGAGGAGCAGGTCCGCCCCGAGCGCTTCAGCGGCTACTAAGAACTCGTTTCAGAATGACGCCTCGTCGTTGGGGTGCGATGGTCGTTCCGAGACAAGGACGCAGGGAGTGGTCGTAGTCGGAGGCTACGGGCACGACCGAGGACGCCGTCCTCGGGGCGAGCAGCGCAGCCCTACGGCACAGCGCTTCATTTTGAGACGAGTTCTAAGCCTCCCAGGAGAACTCCTCGCGCGCCAGCATCGGCGTGCCCGCGAGCAGCGGCCCCCATACGCTGAACGAGCCCGAGGCGGCGGGATCGCCGATCAGCCTGCTCACCAGGGCCTCGACGCCGGGCCCCTCGAAGACGAAGACGGCCGTCTCCTCGCCGAGAAAGATCTGATGCGCCACGAGGCCTGTCTCGCCCAGCTCGTAGGGAGGCCCGGCGGCGATGATCTCCTGCGCCCGCTCGCGGGAGCCGGGCACGAGCCTGGCGACGACCGCCAGGCGTTGGTTCTCTGAGGCGTCAGTCGCCATCGTTCACCTCCTCACGGGACGAGCCCGAACACGGTCGCGGGCGAGCCCGAGCCGCCCTCGTTTCGCACGCCGCCGACGACGATCCAGCCGCCGTTCGCGGGCATCTGCTCGAGGCCGCCCATGTTCTCGATGTGGATGCGGTGCCCCTGCAGGAGGAGCGTGTTCGTCTTGAACTCCTCGTCGATGCCGGGGTCGACGCCGAGCGTGTCGATCCCGAGACCGCCGAGCCGCGCGGTGGTCGATCAGCCACTGCGTCGCCTCGACCGAGATCCCCGGGAAGTGGAGGAGGCCGTCCGCGCCTTCGTTGAGGTAGGCGGCCGGATCGTCCCAGCGCTCCTGCCACCCCGTCCACATGACGACGATCGCGTTCGCCGGGATGCGCCCGTGCTTCCGCTCGAACCGCTTCAGGTCGGCGACCGTGAGCGAGTAGTCGGGATCCTTCGCCGACTGCTTCCGCGCGTCGACGATCGCTGCCGGGTGGAAGAAGTCCTCGGCGGCCATGTCCTCCGCGCAGCGCTCGCCCGCGTTGAAGTGGCACGGCGCCCCCCAGTGCGTGCCCGAGTGCTCGCCGATCGTCATCTTGTTGAGCTTGAAGCCGTCGTTCTCGACGGTGAAGAGCGTCTCCAGCTCGAAGTCGGGGTCGCCGGGGAAGATCGGCATCCCGACCGTGTTCACGTGGCTCAGGAAGACGACCTTGCTGAACCCGAACGGCCCTTTCGCGGGGTTGCGGTGGGCCGCCGCCGACTGCGAGTCGTCGCCGGCGAGCGCGAACCCCGCCCCGGCCGCGACCGCCGCCACCGACGTGAGTACGAAGACGCGCGCGATCCATCTCATGAGAGCCTCCTTGTCTCGGGAGTGCTGCGGGTCTACCAGCTGCGCGGACAGCGGGTCAACGCCCCCGGTATGCCGAGCAGCTGGCCGCGGGGCGCTTCGTGCAAGGAGCGGGCCGAACGCCGAGCTACTTGAGCGGGTTCGTGCCGGCCATCCAGATGATGACCCGGGAGAACTTGCCCTCAGCGTCGACGTCGAAGAAGTTGCAGTTGTGCATGTCGTTCTTCGTGCCGTCCACGAGCTCGCCGATGTAGCTCTGCTCGGTGGCGACCTTGCCGGTCGCAGGCTCGACGACGATGTTCTTGATCTCGTGGAAGATCGACTTCGAGCTCCCGCAGAAGTCCGTGAACATCCGGCGAATCTCCTCGGCCCCTGCGAAGACGGCGTGGTCGGTCTGCACCGTCAGCGTCGCGTCGTCGGCGAAGTGCTCGAGGATCGCGTCGACGTCCATCGCGTCGACGGCCTTGAAGTAGCTGTCGGGCAGCGCGGCAAGCTGCTCCCTCGTCAGCGGCGTCGTCTGGGTCGCCACAGCGCCTCCTTCGGTAGTCGGTAGGGCCCTGCGATCCTAAACGTCCTTCGTGCGAGTCGCCGTCTCGCCGGCGCGAACCCACCCAGGCCGGCCGGCGCCGATCTAGGGGACGTGGCTCGATATCACGACGTCGATACCGGCCTGGGGCCAGGTCGCGACGTTGTTCTGCTCGTCCAGCTCGAGGATTCTTCGGTCAGGGTCGACCTCGACTGTGAACTTGCTCTCAGGGGTCGTCTTGAGCTGTGTCGTGCCCGGCTTGCGGTCGCCGGCCGCCAGGCCGTCCGGAAACTCCACCCGTTGCTGGTCGCCGGAGTCAGCGGAAACCAACACGTCGAAGGGCTCCTTCACGTCGACCTTGCTCTGGTTGATCACGGTAAAGGTCACCGTCGTAAGACAAGTTCCGTCGTCTTGACAGGAGGGGTCGACACCGTCGTCGGGGATCCGAACCGTCAGGTCGGGGGGCTCGATGCGCGCGGAGCCAAGGGAGACAGTGATTCGGACCGTCTCTCCGGGGCCAACCTCGGTTCCGGCCGCCGGGTCCTGCGCGGAGACAAATCCTGTAGGCACCAAGGTCGATTCAGCCGTGCGGATGCTCGCATTCAGCCCAGCTCGCTCGACCTGTGCAACCGCCTCGTCCTCGCTCAGGCCGACAACGCTAGGGACAACCGCGATTTCGGTCCCTTTAGGAACCTCGACCGTGACGGTCGAGCCGACGAGAACCTCAGCGTCCGCCCCGGGGTCCTGGCCGACAATCTGACCAGGCTCCCCGGGCGACTCGGTCTCCTCCACTTCCCACGTCAGGTCCGCCTCCACGAGCTTCTCGATGCCGTGGGCAAGGGGGCGGTCGACAAGGCGCGGGACGCGGGTCGTGCGGTCGTCGGAGACGCTCCACCGATACGTCGCCGCGGCCCCGACGTTGCCGGCGAGATCGACGGCGCGCACGGCGAACTCGTGCTTCCCGTCTTCGAGCGGGCCGGGGAAGCTCGTGGGGCTCGTGCACTCGGTGAAGGGACCGTCGTCGAGCCCGCACTCGAAGCCCTCCACCTCTTCGCCTGCCGTAAAGGAGAAGTCCGCGCTCGCCTCGGCGGTGGGATCAGGAGGTTGATCCGTGATCGTCGTCGTCGGCGCCGTGAGATCGATTCGCCAGACGTACTTGGCTGCGGGGCCGTGCTCTCCCTTCGCAGTCGCCCGCACGCGAAAGATGTGCTCGCCCTCGTCTCAGGGGCCCGTATGTCATCGGGCTGCGACAGCGCTCGAAGCGCCCGTCGTCCAGCTTGCACTCGAACCCTCGCGCACCTTCCGCCGAGAAGGAGAACGTCGGCATCCGCGCTCGCACTCGGGTTCGATGGCCTGGCGCCGATGGTTGCGACGAGCTCGCCTGCGCCCTTGTCGTCCTTCTTGGCCACCGGACCGAAAGGAGCGAACGCGAGTCCGAGCACGGCGAGCATGGTGGCGCCCACGACGCCGGCGAGGAGTGGACGGACAGAGCCGCTGGCCGTGAGCAGCCGCCGTGGTGCCCTGAGCTGGACGGGGCGCGCGACGTCGCGGCGGGCACTGTCGAAGTTGTGACGCGTCGCGCAGCGACCTGCTGGATCGCCGAGCTTCTCGTAGAGCTCGGACGCACGCCCGAGCTGCTCGCTGGCCCTCTTCGCATCGCCGGCACAAAGGTGCAGCGCTCCGAGTTCGTTCAACGCCCATGCCTGACCGGCCTCGTCGCCGATCTGCTCCGCCGCGGCGAGTGCACGGCGGAGTGACCGAACGAGATCGATCCAGCGAAAGGCCAGCACGCAGAGGCCGTGCAGGGCCTTCGCGACGCGGATCTCCTCCTCGTACCGCTTTTCGCGATCGAGTCGGTCGAGCAGGCCGAGGAGCGACCCGATCTCATCCGTCAGGAGGCGAGGGTCGAGGAGCCGACCCTCGGCCACCGGCCTTGAACAACTTGTCGGCGTGCTCGACCCGATCGGTGACCGCGTCGGCGGAGTGCTCCAGCTTCTCGACCGCCTCGACCAGTGGCGCCGGCTGCCGGCCTGCATCTTCTTCCGCGAGCGCCGTGCGCAAGGCTGTCGCGTTCTTGCGCGCCTGCGCCTTGTCGGTCTTCGAGGACGCGGACGCGAACTGCGCGTACGACCCGCTGTAGACACTGACCTCGAACGAGTACCGGCCTACCGGAGCCGACCAGGTGGTGGGCGATCGAGTACTCATTCTGATTTCGTGACGGGCGGGACAAGCGTTGTCTTCCCGCGCCGACAGCAAGAGGAGCGCTAGCCGGACGCGGGCGCCTGCCGCTCCGCGATCTCCACGAAGAAGCGCGGGTCCATGAAAATGCCTGCCGTCACTCAATCCGCTGGACGGCGAGCTGCACTAGTTTCAGCGCTTCCGCCACCCGCGCCGGAACCTGTAGGCGACTCCAGTTTCCTACGAGTCCGGGGTCAGCGTTAGTCCTCGACGGCTCGCGGCCACACGAGCACCCTTCCTTCCGGCGCTTCCCCCGGCCCCGGTCTTCCCGACGTTAAGCGTGACGCCCGGGAGGATCTTTTTGCGTCGCTGGAACCGCCAGCTCACTCGCAGCCGACGCCGTCGTTGTCCCCGTCGAGGCCATATGGATCGCTGCCCCTGACGCCGACAGGCGCCTTCCCCATGGCCACGACGTCGTCGCAGTCGAGGTCGCTTCTCACGGGGAGGCACGGGCTGTAGCCGCTCATACAGTCGGAACCTCCGCCCGAGGAACCGCCCTTTTTCTCCTGGCGCTTCGTCTTCGCCTTCTCGCGGGCGACCATCCTCTGCAGCTGCCCCGACCTAATTGCTTGCTGGAGCACGAGCAGATTGGCCGTCGCGACCTCGTACTCCTTCGGCGCGACTTCGCCATTCTTGATGACTTGGTCGAGCCGGTTGTACGCGTTCTTAACCGGCTGCGGAAGGTCTTGGTATTGACCCGCGCGCTTTGCGAACGCAAGCACCCGAGCTTGGGTTGTCAGGATCCGGTCACCAAGTACTTCGGGATCGACAGTTTCCGACCCCGATTCGCTTGAATCCTCGGACGTCGAGTCGTTTGGCCGCTCCGACCCCTCCTCCGCCGAGCACCCGACATCGAATGCGAGGACGACCGCCACCACCAGCAAGGCCACTCGTCGCATGACGCTAGTACAAGGTAACTCGTTGCGTCCGATTCTCAAAGCAGTCGGAAGGGGGGCCGGCGCGCCTTCGCAGGTACCCGGGTGGCTGCGCCTCGCGGCGCACGCAGACTTTTCTATGGAACGCCCGTCCCGAGATCGGGACGGCTCGAGCGATCCTGGATCCTCACCCTTGCATCGACGATGGCGGATGGAACAGCAATTCGGCTTGGGGCCTCAATGCCAGGTCGAGACAGACGGAGCCGGAGGCCCTCCGAGGACTGATGGTCTTCCGCAGCTGAGGAGCGGCCCCGCGGCTGGTGAGCTCGGGCTCGCGACGTGCTTGTGTGAAGCTTACGGCCGAGGCCGTGGCCATAAGGTTCGCCGCCAAGGCCTCGGAGTCAGCCGCGTGGCTCCGCAACTTGAATCAGGATCCGACGGCGGCATGGCAACGGGCCGCTCGCGTTTCCTGGGCCGAGGAGGGCTCGCCGCCGGTCTCGGGGGCGCATTCAATCGGCGACAACTGCGGCCGGGGGATCACACGGCGAGACGGGCATACAGGAGGCGGCGGCTCTCCCTCTGGCGCTTCCTGGCGGATGATCGCGGAGATTCGCCTGAGCACGTCGTCCAGGCTGGTCACTTGGGCGAGCGTGCGGCATCTCGCTGCTAGAAGCGGCAGTCTTCCCGGTCATCTCGTGCGGGACTTCAACTCCGCCACATCAGCCTGAATCTGGCGGAGCGTCTCCATCACTTCGACGTGCTCCTCCCCTCTCTCTTCTTTCACGAATCGAGACGCAACTGCAGCGGTTAGGAGGGAGAGGAAGCCAATGCCCACAAACATCAGACACAACCCGATCAGCCTGCCCTGAACAGTCGTTGGGTAGAGGTCGCCGTACCCGACCGTCGTCACCGTCTCGACCGACCACCAGACCCCGTCCCAGAGGCTCTCGAAATCGCCCGCTGAGACTGCGCTCTGCGCGGCCCCCGCGACGACGATTGCGGTCACGGTCAGGATCGAGGCAACACGAAGTGAGTCTCCCGACGTCAGGCGGCGCTCGGCCTGAAGCGCGCGAGCCACGATCACCACGAAGCGGGCGAGGCGCAGAAGACGTGCGAGTCGCAGCCAGGCAAGAGCCTTCCCCAAGAGCGGGATCGTGAGAACGACGATCGCCACGTCGAGCCAGTGCACACGCAAGGCAGCCCATTTCCGAGAGGCAAAGACGAGCACGGCAGCCAACTCGACCGCGAAGACCGCCCAGATGATCCAGTTCGCGGTGGTCGCGAACTGCTGCCACCGGTGCGAGGTCGCATCCGCCTCGATGATGAGGACCGGAATAAGGGCCAGGGTCGCTGCGAGGACGACGGGCTCTAGCGGTGTATGGACGCGTCCGGACTCGTCCTGCTTCCACATCCCCGCACGGTTTCGCCACGCGGGTTGTCGAACCTCCCAAAAAAACAGCCGGGACGCGGAGCCGAAAGGTGATCCTAGAACTACCCTGCCCGCGCACGATTGCCCGTTCCTCGCCGCCGGCAGGGCGCCGAGGGCCAGCTGACCGCCGCGACCCGGATCTCTTTGAGGGGCACCGGCTCTAGTCGGTCACGTCCCCGACGCCTGCGGCACGTTCGTGACGGGCACGGCCGAGCACCTCGTCCACGCGCTGACGGGAGACTCCGAGCGCACGGGCAAGCTCGGCCTTGCTCGCGCCCGCCTCGTGCGCGGTAAGGAGGGCGCTGCGGAAGTTTCGCCGGTCCCGATCGAGGCGCTGAAGCGTGTCGAGTGCCTTCTTGTAGGCGCGCAGCACGGCCTTGACTTCAGTGTTGTGAGCCATGCCCGTATCATAGAGCAAGGGCAACTTTCGCTTGCTGTGCAAGTGCTACTTGCAGTTGCGTCCGAGAGCGGCTATCCTTGCAGCGCCGGTGTAACCGCGACCGGCCAGCGACACACTGACGACGCGCCGGTTGCTCTGCGGCCTGGAGCTGCTCGCACGTGGCGCTTTCGTTTTGACGCGATTAGAGAGGAAGGGGTCTTAGTGCGGCACGCACTGCTAGCGATTTTTGTTCTCATGGGGCTCGTGGCGCTTCCAGCGGGAGCCCAGGTTCCTGACACGACACCGCCGGACTTCACCTGCGCCACCGCAGGCGCCGCCTGGCACGCAGGCAACACCACGATCGCCTGCACGGCGACCGATCCCGAGACCGGGATCCCGAATCCAGCAGATCAGGCATTCGATCTCACGACGACCGTCCCCGATGGTCAGGCGTCCAGTAACGCGACCACCGACTCCCGCAACGTCTGCAATTCCGTCCCTCTCTGTACCCAGGCCGGCCCGATCAGCGGAATCAAGATCGACCGCCGGGCGCCCAATGACCCGACGAAAGTGCGGAGCACAGACCATCGGGTCGGCAAGTGGTCGCGCGACCGCACGATCACGGTGACGTTCAACGCCGCCTCGGACGGCGGGAGCGGCGTCGACGGCTTCTCGCGCTCGTGGACGAACTCGGCCGGCTCGGAGCCCGACAATGCGAAGGATCTTGAGCAGGGCGCTCGGCAAGCGACGAGCTCGCGGCTCGGGAACGGCCGCTGGTTCTTCCACCTGAAGACCCGCGACAACGTCGGCCACTGGACGTCGACGGTCCACCATGGCCCGTACCTGATCGATCCACGAAGCCTCGCGTCCGCGCTCTCTCGGACTCGGGCAAGGCGGGCAAGAAGATGCGCCTTCGCTATCGGACGGCCGACAACAATGACCGCACGCGCGAGAAGCTAACACTTTCGAAGGGCGGATCCGTCGTCGAGCGCTGGTCGAAGGCGATAGGAAATGCCGGATTCGGGATGACCCAGGACGTCGACTGGACGCCGAAGTCAGCCGGTCACTACATGTTTTGCGTGAAGGCTTTGGATCCGGCTGGCAATGCCCGTCAGGATTGCGCCGGGATCGACATTAAGGCGCCCGCGCCCTCTGGCGGGGGAGGCGGAGGTGGAAGCGGCTGCGATCCCTCGTATCCCGGTGTGTGCATCCCGCCGCCACCGCCCGATCTCGACTGCGACCAGGTCCCCTTCACCGACTTCGCCGTTCGCCCGCCCGACCCGCACGGCTTTGACGGCGACGGCGACGGCGTCGGCTGCGAAACGTAGACGGCGCTCTAAGCGCCCCGAGACTCACTTGCCCAAGAGTGGACTATCCGGGGCGGCCGCGCTGCGGCTGCCCCGGTGGCTTTACAGCGACGTTTCGTGACCGACTACCCGAGCTCGGCTAGCTGCTCGCGCACGCCTTCGTAGCCTGAGTCTTCGGCGAGGATCCGCTCCAGATCCTTGCGAGCCATGCCCTTCTTGCCCTGCGCGAGGTAGTTCTTGGCTCGCTCGGCGAGAGCGAGGTGACGGATCGGCGCCGCCCGCGACCGCGAGCGCAGAGCCTCCTTGAAAGCCTCGTGGGCGGCATCGTGGAAGCCTTGCTCACGAAAGGCTTGGCCGCGGAAGACGCACAGGAGCGCGGAGGCGTCGTCCTCGTTCTTCATCCCCTCGGTCAGTTCGATCACCTCGTCCCAGCGGCCGGTCTCGGCGTAGAGCTCGGCGAGAGAGATGGCGGTGTAGGTGTTCGGCTCGAGCTGCTCGACAACGTCGATCGCGCCGGCGAGGTCATCGTGTTCCTGCTTGAGCTCGGCCAGCGCCAGGCCGACGGCGTCGCGGTTGACCGGTAGCTCGGCGGTGACGCCCTTGGCGATCGGCAGTTCGAGCCTCGTCTGCAGGTACGTCGAGATGAACTTGTCCGTCGCCGGGTCTCTGCCGGTTGCGAACGCTTCCTCGAGGAGGCGCTCAGCCTCTCGGGTATCGCTCCCGAGCATCATCAACCCGGCGAGGCTGTACGAGGGCAGCCGAAAGCCGCCGTGCTCGTCTCCCACGCGCTTGATCGCCTGGACGTCCTGAGCCTTGATCGCCTTGTAGAGCTGCTTTTCGCCTTTCGGCGCGAAGAGACCCGGCTTCTTCGGCAGACGGAGGCTGCGCCCGGTTGCGAGGTCGCGCCCGAGCGGGAACCACCGCCGCTGGAGCTCTTCTGGTAGTAGACGCCCGGAACGACGCCCGACCCCAACGTCGTCGTGCGCCGG
Organism: uncultured Actinomycetes bacterium; assembly: GCA_963842305.1. GTDB lineage: Bacteria > Actinomycetota > Thermoleophilia > Gaiellales > Gaiellaceae > JAIBJN01. Next base: position 10,755 of record CAWJFW010000001.1, on the reverse strand, counting down.
CCGGACGAGTGCGCCGAGTAGCGAGCGCCCTTCCCGCCGACTGACGCGCCGACGCCGCTCTTGGAGACGTTGAGCCGCACGCCTGGCGCGACCTTGATCGACTTCCGCATCCGGAATGCCATTGCCTCCACCCTCTGGTCGAACTCAGTCAAGGACAGGCTAGACCCGGTCGGAAGCTCTTTCCAGCCGGCAGCTGCGAACCGGAGCGAGGACGAACATCTCGTCCGTCGCTACACAAGGCTCAGGGAGAAAACAGCCTTGGACCGAAGAGAACCGTGGCGCTCCGCGGCATCACCAACCCGCTGAGGTCCAGAAATCGTCTGCTCGGTTCGGCGCTACGCCGCTTAGCTCGATTGCCCGGCATAAAGGGTTCGTACTTACGGTCGTACCCAATCCGACCACTGTCCAGGAATGTACGAGGAAGGAGCCACGGCCCTAAACCTTAACGCCACATGGCCTCGAAGCAGTGCCCGCGGCATTCCGCGGCCTCTCCCTCCTACCCCCTCATACGTTTGGAAGGATAGGAGGTAGCGGTCCGTGGAACGCCGCAAACAGCTATCAACCTCACGCCGCGACAGGTTCCGCGGCCTCAGGCTGCGAGACGTTGAGCGAAAACTCCTTGGTTTCCCTGGCGATTTCGTCGACGTATCTCCCGCCTTCCGCGATGACATCAAAGCGAACTGTGAACCCTTCGCTCGGAGAGGTAGGAATCGTATATTCAAAGCTCTCTTCTATTCTCTTCCCTGGATCCATCCGTAATCCTTCGAACGGCACTGGTGTCGTTATGCCTGTAGCGTTTATTACCAACACTCGAATGCGGGTCAAGCCAGTATTCTTTACTCCTAAAGTCACAATGACAGTTTCTCCGGGACATGCCGTGCCTGGCCCGAAGGTTGAGAGAGATATCTTGGTCAGCCCGATATTAGAAAGCGCTCTAGAACCCACAATCCACCATCATGTTTCGAAAGCCATGTCATCGTTTCTGGGGTAACATCGGCGCCCTTGGCTACCTGGTCTCCGAGCCGCAAGAGCTGCAACAGCGCAGCGGCGCCCGAGGCCTTGAAGACGCCAAGTTCAGTCAGCAAGCGAACGAGGTATGAAGGCGGACGGTCGCCATCCAGTCCAACCTTCTCGGCTAGATTCCGTAGGCGCTCCTGTAGCTCGACGCGAAACTCAATAAAGGCCAGGCGCGGGTCGCTGATATAGACAAACCTGGGAGCTGGCGCTGGTCGATCCTGCACAGGCTCCGTAGTAAAACCTTCCTCCTGCAGGGCTTCAATATTCTTATCCAGCACGGCCTTCGTAGGGGAGATTTGAGCGACAGTGATCTCCGGAATCTCGAGAACGCCGATCTTGAACTGAAACTGGCCGGACAAAGCGCGCTGAACTGCTGCTGCGGAAATGAAAGCTGCGAAGATCACTACTCCAAGCTGCAAGAGCAGCAGACCTCCTGGCGTAACCACCCGGTCAATTAGACTCTTCGGACTGGTCGTGACTTCGGTGGAGCTTCCCTCTCCGCCACCCGAGGATGTGATCTCGGTGTTCGTTCCGCCCGGAGAGACAGTGGTCTTTTCCGTTATCCCTGGCGCCTCTCCACCGGTTACCTCGGTACGTTCGGTCGTCGTTCCCGAAGGGGCGATGGTGGTCTTCGTCGTCGACGAAGGAGGCTTGATTGTCTCCTTTGTGGTTGTCTCCGTGGCGTTCGCAGGCTCCGCGACTGCGTCGAGCGTGCTGTCGATGGCAGGGAAGATCGCGACGAAGAGACCAAACGTGAGCACGAATAAGAAGGTCAGCGCCGCCCAGCCATTAGGGCTGCGGTGCCACGGGGTAAAGAAGGCCGCGACCGTAAACGCTGCGACGAGAACCGACAGAGCGACTATCAGCGCGAGTGTCCAAGTCACATCGATGTCCAGTGCTCCCCACACGGCCTAACTCGGGCGCGAGCTGATGAGAAACGACTCAGCCAAGGTTGCTGTTCTCAAAGATGGAAGCCGCTTTAAGTGACATGCGACACGTGAACCATTAGGCACAGCGGTGGTTTCGTCAAGCTTGGAGGCGGACCGGCAAGGCAAGGCCACGGTTTGGCACGGGCACGTCGCGCTTCTAGCGATCAGTCCGCCGGTGCGAAAAGCAGCGCGACCGCGTTTCGCACCGCCCAGGGGGTTGCTGGCAAACGATCCCGTCAAGAACCCCAGCCATGTCCGCGGACTGGACGATGAACACGACCGCTTCTATCACCCACCGTGACGTGCACGAACGCGCACTGCGCTCGGCGGTCAGGATGCCGATCTGCTCTAGTCGCCCACTGGTGGGCGTAATAGGTTTCTCGGGTGGCTGAACTCTCGAGTGGTGAGCTGACAGAGCGCTTCGGTGCCTTTAGGGAGTCACGTCTCGCGCGGTTCATCGTCAGCGCCAGGAGACGCCGCGCCGGTGAGCTCCGGACTCTTCTCGGTGACCCAGAGTCGGTAACCCTCGAAATCTTCAACCGCGAGGTATGGCGCCTCGACGGAGGCACGACCCTCGACGGCGAGGCGCTCGGTCAAAACGTCTGGAGTGCTGCAGAAATCGATCAGGCTCTCTTTGACAGGCTTGAGTCTGCCCTAGAGCAGGGTCGCCTCGAGATGCATGGGAACACCATGTGGGGGAGCGCAACCCGTGTTTATGGCGCATCGCTCCGCGTCTCGGATGAGCAAAAGCTCGCCAACATCCGCGAGGCGGCAACGGTGCTCAACAGCGAAGAAAGTCCAATCGACAAGGCCAATGCGGTCCAAGGCATCCCAGGCTTCGGCCGCAACAGTGCCACCGGCCTCACGATGGTGTTTCATCCAAGTGAGTTCTGCACGTACAACAGCGTTTCCCACGGGGTGCTCGAAGCCGCTGGTTACCCCGTCTCGACGGTCGAGGATTTCGAGCGATCAGCCGCAGCCTTGAGGGACGAGCTGGGCGCGGAGGATTTTCTCGAACTCGATTACTTCCTATATCTGACTAGTCTCGACCTTCCGAGAGCGGAGGAGACATCTCGACTGGACGATGTCGGGATCGATGTCGAGGGGCAACTCCACCTTGTAGTCAAGTGGTCGCCGGGCCGTCGCAGAGACACAGTGGAGCAGCATCGCGAGGTTGTGGACGAGCGAGGCGCCGTCTGGTGGGGGCTTGCGACTACGGGCGACCCGAGTTATCGCATCTCTCAGCAGCGCGTCGACGAGATCCGCGCTCAGATCGCCTCGGACACGCCGACCTACGTCTTCATCTCGGGGACGAAGGGGATCGAGGAGTGCTGGCAGACCGACCTTCTGGCCGTCGAATACGACGAACCGGCCAATGAAGGCGACCTCATCCCGTCCTATTCCGAGGCCTCGGACACTCACCCCCTCTGGGTCAAGATCACCAACTTCCAACCACGGGATCGCGACTGGCTCCTCCGAACCCTGGATCCTGATCGACCGACAAGCCGCGGAAGGCCCCTAGCGCTTGGCAACCAAACGAATCCACTCTTCGTGCACTTTCGAAGGTCACCCCGAGTTTGGTGGGTCAATCAGGGCGAGAGCTATAGCCGCGCTCGCGCAGGCGGCTATCTGTGGGCGCCAGTTCGCGACAAGATCGGCAACCCGAAGGATCACTGGCAGACGATGCGCCACCTGCGGGTCGGTGACATCGTCCTGAACTACGCGAACACGAAGCTGCGAGCGCGGAGCGTGGTTACGGGCGAAGCAGCAGAGTCGCCGCGGCCGGAGCCGGATGCGGATCAAGCTTGGGAAGATGAAGGGCTGCGGGTCGAGATCCAGTACCGCGATCTAGCAGACCAGGTCGCCCTCGAGTCGATACCCAACGAGTGGCGCCGAGTCGAGATTGGCCCATTCACGAAGGATGGGGCGGTGAAGCAGGGCTATCTGTTTCCCGTCTCCGACAACTTCGCTTCGCAGCTCGGCGCTGCTTTTCCCGAGCTTCAGATAGGTGGAGGAGACATCGAGGCGCCGACACGACAAGCGAAGCCTCTTGACCTTGAGGAGATCGGTAGCAGAGTCCGGGCCGAAGGTCTCGAGATCGACGACGCGACCCTTCGTCGCTATCACCTGAGCCTGAACACACGGCGCGGATTCGTAATTCTCGCCGGGGTTAGCGGGACGGGGAAAACCTGGCTTGGGGAGGCATACGCGCGGGCCGCGGGTGCGCGAGTGCTCGTCGTCCCAGTAGCACCTAACTGGACAACGAATGAAGACCTCCTTGGCTATCGCAATCCGCTGGATCAGCAGTACTACGACACCGACTTCAGTCGTTTCCTGCGGGACGCGGCGTCTGAGTACGAGGAGCATCCGGAGGGTCCCCGTCGGTACCACGTAATCCTCGACGAAATGAACCTGGCTCGCGTCGAGTACTACTTCGCGAAGTTTCTCTCGGCGATGGAACAGCGCGCCCGCGACGACGATGCGCGTATTGAGCTCGCGCCTGGAGACACCGTCGCTTTGCCATCAAACCTTTACGTCACCGGGACGGTGAACGTCGACGAGACGACCCACTCCTTTGCCGACAAGGTGTACGACCGTGCCCAGCTGATTGAGCTACCGGTCTCGCGCGCGTACCTCGAGCAACAGCTCCAAGGGAGGCCGTATCGCGAAGTGGTTCTCGCCCTATGGGACGAGCTTCATGTCGTTGCTCCTTTCGCATATCGAGTCGTCGACGAGATCAACGAGTATGTCGCAGGCGCCGAGGAGATGGGTGTTGGCTGGGAGTCTGCGCTCGATGAGCAGCTGCTGCAGAAGGTGCTTCCGAAGATCAAGGGCACCGACCTGCGTGTGCGTGGCGCTCTTGAGCGATTCATCCAGGTTGCTGCAGACCGATTCCCGCTGAGCACTGCCAAGGCGGAGCTGATGCTCGCGGCGTTCACCGAGCATGGCTTCACTTCTTTCTTCTAGGCTCACGTTCCTCGGCGCGACTGGGGAGGCTCTGTCAGGGCCACGCGAATGGACGCCTGAGCTGGTTCAGGTCGACCTCGATCGCGATCTTCTTACGCGAGCCACTCTCTTTCGTCAGAGCGAGAAGCTGCCGCTTTTCATCCAGGAGCTCGGAGAATCAGTACGCGTGCTGGCGCATTGGCCGCGCGCGGGCGCCGGTCGCTATCGCCTGCGGCTCGAAGTCGACGGCCAGCTCGTCGAAGAGTTAGTGCACGAGGTGGCGCCAACGAAGATCAGTCGTCCTCGTATCAGGTTCTCATCGACGACCTTCAAAGCGGCCACCTACCGGCTTCAATCGCGATCAGTCTTGAACGGCTCGGGGGCCTGACTGGACTCGACCTCCGGGCGCTGCGAGACACGACGCCGGCTGGAGAGCTGATACGCTTGCGGCACGCGATCGAAGGCTACGAAGGAAAGACTGGGCTTGCGGTTGCTTTGACCGCGATCGCCCCGGATCCGCACCGCCAGCTCATCAAGACCGAGCAGTGGGTTCGCGCGGCGCGTGCCAGGCGCCTGGAGCCGGTTGGCATGCTGCGAGCCCTGCGGGAGTCCGACAATTCAGATCGAGAGAGCCGGCTGCCTCGCCGCGTTCCCGACGTGCGAGTCGAGCACAGCGTGGACGTCTACGAGAACCGGTTGGTCAAGCTCTTCAGCGATCAGGTGAGCACACGGTTGCGGCGCCTGCACGCCTTCTTCTGCACCAGCAGCCAGCTCGCCGGCGTCGCGCAGACGGAGGCGTTGATAGCGAGGCTGGACCGCGTGCGGCGTCAGGCGTCGTTTCTCGACGAGGTCACTCTCCCGACCCATCCCCCGTCCCGCGTCACGATGGTTCTACTTCGCCGAGAGCCCTACCGCGCCGTACTCGAGCGATACCTGGAGTTTCGCCGGGAGGCGTTTGTCGAGCTCGACGACCCGGGGCTGAACCTCCCGCTCGACAATCTCCCCCATCTCTACGAGCTTTGGGGGACCCTGCAGGTGATCGACGTCTTGCTTGAGCAAGCCGGAACACATGATTACGACTCGGTGGAACATCGGTTGGCCCGGCAGATCGGTCGTGGCGTCTACGTCAAGGTTCTTCCGGACGGCTCGCCAGCAGTGACTCTGCGGCGAAGCGCGACGGGCGCATGGTGCGCCTCATCCCACAACGAACGTTCGGCCGAACCTCACCCGACCTTCGCAGCATGAGCTTCTCGCAGCGGCCAGACGTCGTCATCGAGGTCTCCGCGAAGGACGACCGACGCTCTCATCCTGTTCGATCCCAAGTACAAGCTGCAAAGCGAGGAGCTGACCCGGAACGACTGAGGAGAAATAGGCGTCCCCTCCGGTCAGCCGAAGAAGATCGACATCGACACGATGCACGCCTACCGAGACGCGATCCGCACTCAGAACAGCGAACGCTCGTGAGCTACGCGGCGATCCTCTATCCCGGGCCAGAAGTGCGCTATCCACCGGGCATTGAGGCGCTGACCGCGGATCCGCTACGCCCCGAGCTTCTGCGTGAGCGCGTAGGCGCGGTCCTCGCCGAAGCGATCGCGTACTCGTCGGAGCAGCCCAAGGCCACGCGTCTGATGTGTGTGACAACGTGCCAAGGCGCCTCAGCGTCCAACACGACATCGATTGCTCACAGCCCGCTGATGGCGGCGGGCGGGCGATTGCGATGGCGTTCGCGTGTGAGCGGAGTGGGAACCGCTGATCCGAGTAGATCGCGAGCCAGCTGTTCTGCATGCGGCCCGAGTTCCGATCGGAAGCGCCCGGAGTTCCGGCGAGCTCGTGAACCAAGGGCGGGCCAAGGCAGCAGACGCGACGGCCCCCTCGGTTTCGAGCATCGCATACACGAAGTTCAGGAGCGCGTCCATCAAGTCAGCTGCGAAACTTGATCGGTATCGCACGTCGGCATGCCTCGTTTCGCCTCGACGACATCACCGGGTTGAAGCTCGCGGGTTCTGAGCCGGTTCGCCCGTTGCCGACGAGCTCGTCCTTACCTTCTCCGCATGAGCCCAAGGCTGGGATCGAAGCCGATTGCTTGCGGTGCGATGAGGTTCGCGGTCCTGCGGTAGCCCAGTTGGTCGGGGGCGCCGCGCAAGCGCGTGGAGAATCGGGTGGGCACCCGAGCCCATGCCTGCCATCGCCGTTCGCTTTTCGCGCGACTGCCCGAGAAATGCAGATGTGCGCCCGCCGCTAGTCGACCGCGGCTGCCTCGCCGCCTACCTCGCCGGCCTCGGCCGCGAGGACGTCGTCAGCAGTGGCGCGGCTCCATAGAGTCAACGACTCCCTGATCGATTACGTCGCCCGAGTCGTCCAGGATCATCCACTTGCCACCGCCCGCTTGCCCGAGAACGGTCGTAGCGCGCGCAAGAGCATCAGATCGGCGCTCGTGGCGCGACAGTGCAGGCATGGCGCCCTCTTCGCGCCGGACCTCCCAACGGCCATCGTCGAGCCTCTGAATGACGCGTCCCGCCAACTTGTTCCTCCTCCTCGTCACGAACACGCGTTCTTACCCTACCGAAAACATCGGACAACGTCTAGTACAAGTAGCGGATTTCGAAAGGTGACTTGCCTTGATACATCTCTTCGTGAGCCCGAAGGGCATACTGGTCAGTCATCCCTGCAATGTGATCACAGACGAGTCTCATGATCCGAAGATGCTCGTCACGCCGATCACATGCATCATCACGAATCTCTTGAAGCTCCTTCTGCCGCGGAAGAGTTGGGATATCGCGAACGTAGCCCTGAAAGAGCTCCCGGATGATTCTCCGTTGTCCAAGTCTTCTTGTCGCAAGATCCGAGCGCTCGATCATCCAAACCCATGCGATGCCGGTCAGCACTTGAATGAATCTCTTTGTTTTACCCTCGGGTACTTTGAAATGGCCATCAGGCGTGACGGCATCAATCAACATCCCAACCATGCCTGCGCTTAGTCGCTTGAGGTAAGCCAAGTTCTGCGGCGATCGCTCGAAGGGCCGCCTCGTCCAAACAAGCTCGCTCTCTTTGAACTTGCCCGCCCTGAAAGCGTCCTCCCAGAGCGCAGTCAGAGCGTCCTCCACGTCCACCCGCGCCAGCTCGGGGTTCTTTTCGGACACCTTGCTATGAAGATCGAGCACGGCTGCCTCATCAACCGCGATCAAGTCATACAGCGGAATCATCCCCGACCAAACGCCATCCTCGAAATCGTGCGTCGCGTAAGCAATATCGTCAGCAGTATCCATGACGGCTGTCGCGAGTGTCTTCTTAGGCTCGCCATCTGTTTCCCAGATCCACTTGAAATACTCTCGATCCGAGCTCTCGTCATACACGCTAAATTCCATTCGTGCTCCTCAGCCTGTGGATCAGCTTCAGACCACGGGTATTTGCACAGTGCTTTCAACGTTGTGCGTGTCAGGTTTAGACCAAGTCACGCTCACGGCGCGATGACACCTCGCCGATCTCCTTAGGCTCAATGAGAGTCACGATGCGGAAACTCTGGGCATTCCCTTCAAATCGCTTGCCAGCGTACCGCTGCATTAAGCGTGAGAGCTCTTCCTCGCCGTTGTGACCAAAAGGTGGATGACCGATATCGTGAACAAGGCACGCTGCTTCCACGAGCGTTTGGAAATCAGTGAACGTCTCTGTGCACGACCTCCAGTCCGACTCAAGCGATCTCGAAGCAATTGCTCCGCCAATCTGCGCACACTCCAAGGAATGAGTCAGACGGTTGCGGAAATAGTCGGTCATCCCAGCCCCGAAGACTTGACTCTTGCCCTGGAGCCGACGGAACGCGCCGAATGAACGATTCGATCGCGATCCTTAGCGATCTCCGACCGCCCTGGCTCTCTCGCCTTGGGCAGCCATCGTTCGTACAGATCAGTCAATTCTCAGCTCCGATCGGGTTCTCTCCATGCACAAACGGAGCGGATCACCTCTGCTCACGTTCACCCAATGAGTCGAACATCGCGTCGATAGCGGCTTCTTCCGAGTCAGCGCTGAACCCTCGACGTTCGCGAAACTCATCTTCATCGAAAGCGGGTTCATATTCCTGAGCTTCGAGATCGGCGCGCTTCTTCTCGACATCGTTCCAATCGATCAGGTCCTCGATGTTCACGTCATAGAGATCGGCAAGGGTATGGAGGTGATCTAATCCCGAGTCCAAACCCGTGATGCTTTCGGCATAATCGATTTCATCCGCCACCTCGATCTGGAGCCACGAGGTAAAGTCGTCGGTAATCTTGTCCATCTCTTCATCGCCGAAGAGGCCCGTCTCGAGGCCGGCGACTCGCTTGACGGCTTCGTAGTCTTCGCTGTGCGTCAGGTCTGTACCAAACCAAGCCCGCAGCAGGCTGCGGTGTTCATTCACCAACGCATGCCACCGTGACGATCGTTCAAGACCTTGCAACAAGTCTGCTGACGCTTCCTTGTCACCTTTCCCGTGACTCCAGGCTTCTAAGATTTGAGACAGGCGTTTCTCAACGGTTGCAATGGCCTCAGGACCATCCGCAGATTCTCCGAACTCCAGAAGGGAGGAGGCTCGAGTCTCCGCTGGGATGGCGGCCGCCAGTAGCACACGCTGCTTACGCGACGCTGCCTGTGATTCGTGAATCACGATCCCGCAAGGCTCGCTATCAAACGTCCGATCGAGAGCGACAACGACCAAGTCGGGATGCTGGCGCACAAACTCGAGAGGCGCGGCTTGACTAAAAGCATCCCTGGCACTCCGCTCTCGTTCGCTGGCAGAGCGCTCACCTGCGTAACGCGCGAGGCGGAGCACATGAGTGGAATAGAGTGCAACTCTTAGCAGTGTTTCGAACTCTTCGATGTCGGCATCCAGCTTGCCGAGCATGAAGTCACGAATCGACGGGTTATGAAATCTAAGCGCATGCTGCCCTCCGATCCGCTCAATCGTGATGAAGTTCCCCTCCAGCGTCTTAAGCGCCTGGCGATACGAGTTTCGCCGAGCTGCGCCGCCCGTTCGGGCTGGGTGAAATTCCCTGAACGCTGCCCATATGCTCTCTACGAGCACATCAGCCGGCATCGTCGCAAGCAAGAACACTACGGTCTGGGCTTCTGATGGAAGCTGATTCTCAAACGCATGGCTCCAAACAAGTTCCGGATTTTCGAGAGTTTGAAGAAAGAACTCAGCAAATCGATGCCCGCTCCGAGTTTCCTCCCCGGCAAGTGCAGTCATAGCTTCAATGAGGCGCGGGTTATAGTTCGGATGGCGAATGATAGTCTTGTAGAACTGTCCATCCACTATTCCATGGAGAGCTTCGTCTGGAAGCGATGAGAAATACAGATGATTATATAGAATTTGAGCGCGCTCCAGTCGCGTATCATCCTCAAGATTAATTACCACGCGATGAAAGCTGGAACTTACACGGTCGAGGCGCTCGTAACGTTGAGCTGCTTGGCTAAGGATATACTCACGAGTTGTTAAGATACAACCGCTTATTCGACGAGCTAGCGATTTGATTCATGAACGCAAGCAGGCGAGCATCCTCATTCTTGGCGAGCTTTTCTGATGAGCTTGTCTGCCCAAGAAAATCATCGTAGTAGAAGATCTGAGGCCCCGAAGAGAACACTGCCGAGCCCTCCGAAATATCTTCCGAGATGAGCACCGGTTCGTAGCCGCGATGAAGGTAGGCCACCAGGAGCATCTCAGCCAGCATACTTTTCCCGATACCAGGCACGCCGGCAATGATGCAGACGTGATGAGTATTTAGAAGATGGTCAGCCAGAGAAAAGCTTCTGTTTGGAACGTAGACGCGCGCCTTGTGGACGAGGCCTTCCTGGAGACTCAACGACCGCATATAGATGGCGTGCTGCAGTACGG